>JAUCEP010000002.1:575000-2975000 GCA_030348875.1 Ureibacillus composti | reverse complement strand
TTGTGGGGGACAAAACTAATCTACCACTGCATGAGAATAGGGGCTAGCTATCAACAGATGCATCAGCTCCTATTTTTTTATAAGTGATGATATTTGAGAATAGTTTAATCAGTTAAGAAGAGTGTTTAGGAAGCAAAATATTTGTTCATATAACTTTGACGAAAGGAATGATGTCATATTAGCGCAGTTACGGAAATTTTACCTCAACTTTTACGCGGTCTTGGGATTACAATTTCTGTTTTATTAGCGTCCGCAATTATTGCATACGTAATGGCATTTATTGCAGGATTATCAAGAGTTTCTCAAAATGTAATTTTACAAAAAATAACTGCAGTATATGTTGAAATATTCCGTGGTACGTCTTTAATCGTTCAACTTTTCTGGTTATATTATGCCATCCCTATGCTTTTCGGAATACAACTGGGCTCAAACTGGTGGACTGGCGTAATAGCGATTGGTTTAAACTACGGAGCATATCTATCAGAAGTAGTACGTGGATCTATCCTAGCAGTCGATAAAGGTCAAACTGAAGCTAGTATCGCGTTAAATATGTCTAGTTTTCAAAGAATGAGGCTAATCATTTTACCTCAGGCTGTTCGAATGATGTTACCTGAGTTCGGAAACTATTCTATTCAAATGTTAAAAGCAACTTCACTAGTTTCATTGATTGGTATGAGAGATATTTTATACTACGGGGATATTATGCGGAGTACGAACCTATCTCAAGCCCCATTAATTTATGTGTTTGTACTATTAGTATACTTTGTACTCGCATTACCATTAATTTGGTTGACAAGAAAAGGGGAAGCAAACTCTAAGAAGGGGGTGGCTAGTTAATGAGTCATAACTGGAAATGGGAAACGTTCTTTGAGGCCATGCCAATAGTTTTAAAAGGATTAGGAATTACGATTGGTTTAACCTTTGCATGTTTCGGATTTGCTTTAATTTTTGGTTTTGTCTGGACGTTCATTAGAAGAATACCATTTTCTCCTATTCGTTGGTTTGTAACTTGGGTGATGGAGTTTATTCGTTCAACTCCTCCTTTAGTACAATTATTTTTTGTCTACTATGCATTGCCCATGGTACCCGTAATCGGTGTAACACTCGATCCGTTTACTTGTGCAGTCTTAGGGATCGGAATTCATTATAGTACTTATATCGGGGAAATTTATCGCTCTGGTATTGACAGTGTAGATAAAGGTCAATGGGAAGCTTCTACTGCATTAAACTTTTCTACCCTTGATAAATGGAAGAAAATTATTTTACCACAAGCCCTTCCACCGACAATACCAATGCTAGGGAACTATTTCATAATCATGTTCAAGGAAGTTCCTTTAGCTTCAACAATTGGTGTTGGCGGAATAATGTTTATGGCCAATTCTTACGGTGCGCTTAACTTTGCATATCTAGAACCGTTAACGATTGTCGGCATTATCTTCTTATTGTTAAGTTATCCGTCATCGATTCTCATCAATAGGTTAGAAGTGAAGCTAAATACTAGGTTTGATAAAAATGCTTTAATCGGGAAAAGTCCAAAGAAACGTTTTTTCTTATCTAAAAATTTAGAGGGAAGTGATCGTATTGTCTAAAACAATTGTTACAGAGATAGAGAAAATCAATAAAAGTACTGAACCGATTGTAAAATATCAAAATGTAACGAAATCATATGGTGATTTCCATGTTTTAAAAGGCATTAATTTAGATATTCATCCAGGAGAAAAAATTGCTGTAATTGGTCCAAGTGGTTCTGGAAAAACAACGATTATCCGTATGTTAATGACACTTGAAGAACCTACCTCTGGGGACATCATTGTAAATGGAACGAATTTATGGAAGATGGAAAAAAGTGGGTCAATGATTAGAGCAAATGAAAAACATTTAAGGGAAGTGCGTGGAGACATCGGAATGGTGTTCCAACATTTTAACCTTTTCCCACACATGACCATCTTGGAAAATTGTATGTCTGCTCCGATTCATGTTAAAAAAGAGAATAAAGATGAAGTTCGTGAACGGTCAGTACAAATGCTTGGAAGAGTAGGGCTAGGCGATAAACTTGACTTTTACCCTTCACAATTATCAGGAGGACAAAAACAACGTGTTGCCATGGCTCGTGCATTGGTAATGCGTCCGAAGATTATGTTATTTGATGAAGTAACTTCTGCCCTTGACCCTGAATTGGTAGGTGAAGTACTTGAAGTAATTCGAGATATTGCTCAAAATGATGATATGGCAATGGTACTTGTCACACATGAAATGGATTTCGCTTTGGATATTGCGGATAAGGTTCTTTTCCTTGATCAAGGTGTTATTGCTGAACAAGGAACGGCAACTGAAGTATTAGAACATTCAACAAATGAACGTTTACAAAATTTCTTGCGAAGATTTAGAAAAGTTTAGTTGTGTAATATTATGAAATTAAATACAAAAGAAAAGAAACGAGTAGATTATGACATCTATTCGTTTCTTTATGATTATTTAACGTTTATTGATTAATATACGCGGTCACCGTTAAAGATTGAGTTTTTAACGATCACATAGTCTACAGTACGAATTGCATCAAGTTTAGTACCACCAGCGTAAGAAATAGATGATTGTAAATCTTGTTCCATCTCAGTTAAAGTGGCCATTAATGAACCTTTATGCTCTACATACATTTTTTTACCTTCAACGTTTTTCTTCTCGCCTTTTTGGTATTCTGATGCAGAACCAAAGTATTCTTTAAATACTTTACCGTCTTTTGTAATCGTTTGTCCTGGAGACTCTTCATGACCTGCAAATAATGAGCCAATCATAACCATTGATGCCCCAAAGCGAACTGATTTTGCGATATCACCATGTGTACGAATACCGCCGTCTGCGATGATTGGTTTTGTTGCAGCTTTTGCACACCAACGTAGAGCAGCTAATTGCCATCCACCAGTACCAAATCCTGTTTTAATTTTAGTTATACATACTTTACCTGGACCAATACCAACTTTCGTTGCATCTGCGCCAGCGTTCTCTAATTCACGCACTGCTTCTGGAGTACCAACATTTCCAGCAATGACAAAAGTTTGTGGTAAATGTGTTTTAATATGTTTAATCATATTAATTACAGCATTTGAATGTCCGTGAGCAATATCAATCGTAATGAATTCAGGAATTAGATCTTCGATAGCTAATTGTTCAATAAATGTGTATTCTTCAGGCTTAACCCCAACACTGATCGATGCAATTAATTTACGTGAATGCATATCTTTAATAAATTCTGCACGAGATTCAGGATTAAAACGGTGCATAATATAAAAGTAACCGTTTTCAGCAAGCTTAATAGCAATTGATTCATCGATAATAGTCTGCATATTTGCAGGTACTACAGGTAATTTAAATTTATGCCCACCAAACGTTATAGTTGTGTCACATTCAGAACGACTGTTTACTATACATTTATTTGGAATTAATTGAATATCTTCGTAATCAAATACATTATCCATAAAAGCACCTCTTAAATACGAATATTTTTTTATTTTTTATGCGAATTGTTCGCCCTTTGGTAATTTAACCTATTTGAAACGTGTTGTAAAGCTTTTATTTAAACTTTTTAAAATTCCTTAACAATAGTATGGCAAATTTACGCTACATTCATAAAAGTTTTAGGATTTCATTCAAATAAGGTAACATTATTAGCGTAAGGAAAATGGTTCCTATTGTGGCCGTTCCGTTATTTTGTTGTAAGTTGAGGCGAGGTAATTGTCAACCCAGTTAAATTGAGGTGAAATAATGTATTTAAAAACTGTTCGATATTTAAAAGAAAATATTCCAGATAAATTTACATATCCATTTAATATTCCATCTTTGTCTACTCTTGATGAAATACAATTACCAACGAACATTACTTTCTTCGTTGGAGAAAATGGTTCTGGAAAATCTACACTTTTAGAAGCAATCGCTGACCTTTGTGAATTTAATACAGCTGGTGGTGGTCGACAACACTTATATGACGTACATAAATCAGATTCAGCATTATCCGATTACATAAGGTTATCTTGGAAGCGTAAAATTTCAAGAGGATTCTTTTTGCGTGCAGAAACATTTTATCAATTTGCTAGTCATATTGATTTGATGGACGAACCTGAGGTGATTAAGTATGCATCATATGGTGGGAAGTCACTTCATCAGCAGTCTCATGGGGAATCATTTTTATCGTTATTTCAAAATACCTTTGGTAAAAAGTCACTCTATTTATTAGATGAGCCAGAAGCTGCACTTTCTCCTGTTCGTCAACTTAGTCTCATGAAAATTATGAAAGATTTAGAAAAAGAAGCACAATTTATTATCGCAACACATTCTCCAATACTTTTAGCTTATCCAGATGCAACAATATATAGTTTCGATGATGGGAAAATTGAAACTGTTCGTTATGAAGATACTTTAAATTATATCGTCACAAAAAGTTTTCTAAATGCTCCAGATAGAATGCTAGATGAACTTTTTAAAGAGGAAGATTAAGGCGTAACAAAACTTCTTGGCATATAATAATTCATTCATGTCATATTAACAAAAAGGAGATGATAAAATGCCTAGAAATAATGAAAATCAACATGTTGAAGCAACCCCACATTTTGATGGAAAAAGAGAATCAATCATTAATGACGCAACCGCTTCTGCGGGGGAAGGAATTGGCATTACTTTTACAAAAAGAATGGAATTCGCGCTAGATCCTAACCCTTATAACGCTGATTTAAAAGAAAATGAGGATTTTAAAAAATTGAAAAAAATAATGGGTGGCGAAACGAAAGAGTAAAGAAAAGAGCGCGGAAGTTTAAACTTAAGATTCCTTTTGAAAATTATTTAAGAAATCCCTTACAATTTTTAACTAGTCACGGCATTTGCACATACCACTCCATCCAACCATGCATAAAATGTGATGGAAAGGGGGATTCGTATGCCGTGGCAATACAAATTAAGCTACTTAATGGGTCAACCTATTGGTATATCATTCATAAATGGGCAAGGCACTTCAGGCGTTCTATGTAAAGAATTCGATGGGAAAATTCAAATAATTGAGTACTTATATAATACACAATTTGCAATAAAACAATATGATAAAGAAATTATTCAAGATATCCATGGTTTTCCTTCATGCCAAAAACAGCCTCGCCTTCATTAACAACGAATATATTAAAGATAAAGATTATACATTTTTGAAGAGTAGACTCATACTTTTTATTTTATATTATCATGAAGTGTCTCAGAAACTCAAATAGGGTTTTTGAGGCATTTTTTTATGTCATCAAGTAAAACACTAAATTTCAATCATGTAAGGGCTTTTTTTATTAATAATTTATCAACTTTTATCATATGCAAAATATTTTTAAAATATTAGTCATTATTTGAAAATTTTGAGAATAAACTTTATTGATAGAAAATCTCTATCAAACTATTTTATGAATTTACTTTCGAAAATAGAATAATATTTCACGCGTTTATTACAAAATTAATTGCTTTAGCAGGGGGGTAAAAAATGAAACCATTAAAAATAGCTGTTATTCCAGGAGATGGAATTGGAATTGAAGTAATGGATGAAGCATTAAAAGTAATCGAAGTGTTAAAAACACTTGACCCGAATTTACAAATTGAAAACACGGTCTTTCCTTGGAATTCAGAATACTACTTAACACATGGTGAGATGATGCCAAAAGATGGTCTTACAACTTTACAACAATATGACGCCATTTTATTTGGCGCTATAGGGGACAAGCGTGTTCCGGATGAAGTAACCATTTGGGAATTAATCATGCCAATTCGTAAGCAGTTTCAACAATACGTTAACTTCCGTCCAGTTAAATCTTTACCAGGAATAGCTTCACCTCTTTCGAGAAGAAAGAATATTGATTTTGTTATTTATAGAGAGAATGCAGAAGGCGAATATTCCAATAGTGGTGGCAGAATGTTTAATGGTGAACAACGTGAATTAGCCGTTCAAAATACAGTCATGACACGTACTGGAATTGAAAGCTTAGTTCGAGCAGCTTGTGAATATGCAGTAGAGCATTCGAAAACAAAGATTACGAGTGCGACAAAGTCGAATGTTATTTTTCATTCGATGAAATTATGGGATGAGCATACAAGTGCAATCGTGAACAATGAGTATCCACAATTAACTCTTGAATCCTACTATATTGATGCATTAGTTGCATATTTCGTAGAACGACCAGAATCCTTTGAAGTTGTTGTTGCATCAAATTTATTTGGTGATATTTTATCGGATTTAGGTTCAGCACTTGTTGGTGGTTTAGGTTTATCACCATCAGCCAATATCAACCCTGAAGGCCAATATCCATCTATGTTCGAACCTGTACATGGTTCTGCGCCTGATATTGCTGGAAAAGGGATTGCAAATCCAATTGCGCAAATCTGGTCATTAGCCTTAATGCTTGATCATTTAGGGCGAAAAGACTTAGCGAAAATTATTGTAGATTCCATTGTTCTCGTATTACAGAAAGGCGATGTTAAAACAGCTGATATTGGTGGGACGTCTTCAACGAAACAAATGGGAGATGCAATATGTGAACAAATGAAAAAACTTGTATCGAATGGAATGGAGAGATCGCATGAAATTGTTTGACAATAAAATCATTATCGTCACTGGAGCAGCAGGTGGAATGGGTAAAGCAATTGTCCAAGAGCTACTAAATGAGGACGCAACTGTCATTGCTCTAGATTTATCGACGAAAAACCTGGATGACATCCAACACGAACGATTACTAACATATGAAACAAATGTATTAGCAGAGGAAAATATTCAAAAAATCGTTTCAGAAGTTTATGAGAATTATGGGAAGATTGACGGTTTGGTAAATGCGTTAGGCATTGCTCAAGCTGCTACGCCAGTTGAAGAAGTTACATTAGAAGAATGGGATCGATTATTAAATGTGAATGTAAAAAGTTTATTCATTACAAGTAGAGCAGTTGTACCGTTTATGAAGCAACAAAAGAAAGGTTCTATTATTACGATCGCGTCCATTTCAGCAGTAAGACCACGTCCAGGCCTTCAAACTTATATTGCGTCTAAAGGTGCAGCAGAAAGCTTTACTAGAGGACTAGCGATTGAATTAGCAGAACATGGAATTCGAGTAAACACAATTCATCCGGGACCAGCTGATACAACGATGTTAGGTAAATTCACTTCAAACGGTGGAGACATCGAGCAAACAAAAGAGGAGATTTTCCGTAAAAGTGTGCCGTTAGGAAGATTGATTGTCCCTCAAGATATTGCTAATGCCGTAAGTTTCCTGTTATCAGATAAAGCAGAAATTATTACTGGTTCAACACTTCATGTTGATGGAGGTAGAGGCTTGTGATTGATGTAACAGTTATAAGAAGAATTCCAATGTTAATTGACGGAAGATGGGTTGGGGATGACCATGATGAGTGGTTACCGGTGAACAATCCCTCAACTGGTGAAAAATTGACAGAGATTGTGAGTGGGACAAAAGAACATGTTGATTTAGCTGTAAAGGCTGCACGAAAAGCTTTTGAAAGTGATGAGTGGAGGGCTATTAAGCCTTTCGAAAGAGGACAATTGTTAATTGAACTGGCTGCCTATATTCGAGAACATGCGGAAGAATGGAGTTTACTAGAATGTCAAGATGTTGGTAAACCTCTATCTCAAGCTAGAGCAGATATTGAAGCGGCGGCTCGCTATTTTGAGTTTTATGGTGGAGCGGCAGATAAAGTGATGGGAGACACAATTCCAATTGAAGAAGGGTTGTTAAATGCAACTGTTCTTGAACCCGTCGGTATAACGGCTCACATAGTCCCTTGGAATTATCCGATTCAAATTACATCGAGAAGTGTAGCAGCTGCTATCGCAACTGGTAATGCAGTTATCGTTAAAAGTGCTGAGGATACGCCGATGACGACTCAAAAAATTGCAGAATGGTTTAATAATAGTCGTTTACCAAAAGGTATCTTCCAACACATTACAGGTTTAGGGAGTGTGGTAGGGGCTGCATTATCAAGTCATCCTGACATTAACCACATTACTTTCACTGGATCAGTCGGAACAGGTATTAGTGTTATGCAATCAGCAGCGAAGAATGTGGTACCAGTGACACTGGAGCTAGGTGGTAAGTCACCAAACATTGTCTTTGCAGATGCAAATCAAGAGGATGCAGTTCAAGGAGTACTGAATTCAATCATTCAAAATGCGGGACAAACTTGTTCTGCAGGTGCAAGACTCCTTGTTGAAAATTCTATCAAAGATGAATTTGTATCGAAGTTAGTGGAGCGCTTTAAACAAATAAAGGTAGGACCTGGTCACCTAGATTGCGACATGGGCCCTATATTAAATGAAAAACAATTCACACAGATTATGAGTAAGTTAGAAGTAGCTTCCAAAAAAGGTCGAATTTTATGTGGTGGTAAACGAGCAAATATTGAAGGTTACGAGAATGGATTTTATCTAGAACCGACAATCGTAGATGGCTTAACAGTTGACGATGATTTAGCTCAGCAGGAAGTATTCGGTCCTGTTTTAACCGTTTTAAGTTTTGATTCAGTAGAAGAAGCAATTCAGTTAGCAAATAGTACAGAATACGGCCTTGTATCAGGGATATGGACAAAAGATATAGATGTTGCACATTTCGTTGCAAGCCGTATGCGATCAGGACAAGTGTTTATTAATAGCTATGGTGCTGCTGGTGGAATTCAAATGCCATTTGGTGGATATAAAAAGAGTGGAATCGGAAGAGAAAAAGGCTTTATTGCTTTAAGAAATTATACACAAGTGAAAAATATTGCCATCAAGTTTAAGCAGTATTAACAGTTTTAATGAATAAAAAGTATAAACTTTCGAATTATGAACGGTGTCTAGCTCCAGGCGCCATCAGCTCACGGGTCATAAGTCAATCGCTTCGGAAGGCAAAGAGCGCCTTCTTTCAGCGCTCGCCTTATGCTTGTCGCTGATAAGCGGGCGCCTTGCGCTTTTCTAATGGAGGTGATTGGATGCATGCTTCACAAGTAGAAAAAAATGAAGAAACGACCTTGCAAAAAGAAGTTTTGCTCGAAGTAGAAGATCTTCGAATATACTTCGAGCTTGGTAGTAAAAAAATCGCAAAAGCTGTTGATGGTGTGAGTTTTACAATCCATAAAGGAGAAACAGTCGCATTAGTAGGTGAATCAGGAAGTGGAAAAAGTATTACATCGTTATCCATTATGCGACTAGTTCCAATGCCTCCAGGAAAACTTGTTAGTGGGTCAGTTAAGTTAAATGATCGAGAAATCCTAACACTTCCAGAAAAAAAGATGAGGGAAGTGAGAGGGAATGAAATCGGGATGATCTTCCAAGAGCCGATGACTTCCCTTGATCCTGTATTTACAATTGGCAATCAAATTATGGAATCGCTTGTTCATCATCAGGGATTAAAACGTAAAGAAGCAAAAAACAAGGCTATTGATTTATTAAAATTAGTTGGAATTGCGAATGCAGAAAAAGTAGTGGATGAATATCCCCATCAATTATCGGGTGGAATGAGACAAAGAGTTATGATTGCCATTGCAATGTCCAATAACCCGAAATTGTTGATTGCCGATGAACCAACAACGGCATTAGATGTAACGGTGCAAGCACAAATCCTTAAATTAATGGTGAAGATGAAGGAAGAATTTAACTCTTCAATTCTGTTAATCACACATGATATGGGAGTTGTGGCAGAAACAGCCGACCGTGTACTTGTGATGTATGGTGGCCAAATTGTAGAAGAGGCAGAAGTAAAAGAATTATTCCTTAACCCGAAGCATCCGTACACAAAAGCTCTACTAAAAACAATGCCAAGCTTAGACCAAAACGTAGATCGTCTGCCTTCTATTCCAGGAAGCGTTCCCCCTGCACATAGTTTTCCACAAGGGTGTCGCTTTGCGGAGCGTTGCGAATTTGCCTTTGATCAGTGCAAACAACAATTGCCTGAGTTGGTAAATGTGACAGATGCTCATAAAGCTCGTTGCCATCTTTATTCAGCAGGAGGAGGTGGTTCCATTGTCTAATAAGGAGGTTTTGTTGGAAATTAAAAATCTTAAGACTTATTTTCCAACGAGAGGTTCAAAGATTGGAAAAAAGAACTATCTTAAAGCAGTGGATGATGTATCGCTAACTATTTATAAAGGTGAAACATTAGGGATTGTAGGTGAGTCTGGTTCAGGGAAATCTACGCTAGGTCGTACTATTCTTCAATTAGTGAAACCAACAGAAGGCTCAATTATTTTTGAAGACAATCATTTAGAAAATTTATCTGGGCAAACACTTCAATCTTTCCGAAATCAAATGCAAATGGTGTTCCAGGATCCATTCGGTTCCTTAAATCCGCGAATGAAAATTGGCAATATAATTGAAGAGCCAATTAAACTCCAAATGAAATTATCTAGAGCTGAGAGAAAAAATAGAGTAAAAGAGTTAATTCAGAAAGTTGGATTATCTGAAGAGGCATTAAATAAGTATCCACATGAGTTTTCTGGTGGGCAACGACAGCGCATTGGAATTGCAAGAGCACTGTCCATTAATCCTAAATTCATCATTGCAGATGAACCAGTAAGTGCGCTTGACGTATCAATTCAATCTCAAGTTTTAAACTTAATGATGGATCTCCAGGAAGAGTTTAACCTAACTTATTTATTTATTTCTCATGATTTAAGTGTTGTTAAACACATAAGTGATCGTGTAGCAGTTATGTATTTAGGTCGTATCGTTGAAATTGCAACGAAGGAGTCGCTATACGAAAATCCTTTGCATCCGTATACGAAGGCACTTCTATCAGCAATACCTGTTGTTAATTTTGAAGAAAAACGTGAGGAGATACCGATATCGGGTGAATTACCAAGTAATACGAATCCACCTGTAGGTTGTGCATTCCATACAAGGTGCCCGTTTGCAATGGAAAAATGTAAAAACGAACGACCACTCCTTAAAGTAGTAAATGACAATCAACAAGTTGCTTGCTTCCTCCATGATTCAGAACGTAAAGTAACTTCTGAAACTAGTGAAACGAAAAAAGAGTTAGTAGAAAGCTAGGAAGTGAAGAAGAGATGAAGTTTGACAATATTACAGATGTACCAGGAATTAAGGTTGGACATTGTGAGGATCCGGTTGCACTTACAGGGTGCTCGGTTCTGATAACAGAAGATGGTGCTGTTTGTGGTGTTGATGTACGCGGTTCCGCACCTGGAACAAGAGAAACAGACGCACTTGACCCAATTAACGCAGTTCAACAAGTGCATGCAATTTGCTTAACAGGTGGCAGTGCTTATGGTTTAGAAGCTGCTTCAGGCGTTATGAAATATTTGGAGGAAAAGAATATTGGGCTTGATGTTGGAGTTGCAAAAGTTCCAATTGTTCCAAGTGCAGTCATTTTTGATTTAGTAGTAGGAAATCCATCTGTAAGGCCAGATATGAAAATGGGATATGAAGCTGCAAGACGTGCAAAAAAAGGGGAATTTCCACAAGGAAATGTCGGAGTTGGTTGTGGAGCTTTAGTTGGGAAGATTCCAGGCTTAGAATTTGGGATGAAGGGTGGATTAGGTAGTTCATCTATTAAAGGAGTGGATGACTTAGTTGTAGGGGCAATTGTTGCTGTAAATGCTAGTGGGGATGTTCGTGACCCAAAAACAAATACAATTTTGGCGGGAGCAAGGAATCCACAAACAGGAGAAATGATTGATTGTGTAGAGTTTATAAAAAATAATCAATCTTCCGTAGCCACAATTGGCACGAATACAACAATAGGAGCAGTAGCCATGAATGCAAAAATAACAAAAGCTGAAGCAAAGAAAATTGCAGGACTGGCTCAAAATGCATTGGCAAGGACGATTTATCCAGTACACACAATGTTTGATGGGGATACGATTTTTGTATTAGGTACTGGCACGAAAACATATCCAGTTGATTACTTAGGAACACTTGCAGCAGAAGTCATGGAAGCAGCAGTAATTCGTGCGGTAAAACATGCAGAAAAAGTTGGTAATATCGAAAGTTACTCTAGTATCCAAAATAAATAATCTAATAGGGGTGGGTTATATGTTTAAACGTAAATATTGGCTCGTTTTAGCTTTACTATTCGTTATGTTTATCATCAGTGCTTGTTCAGAAGAAGGAACAGAAACTAACACAGAAAATGAAGGGGAAAAAGAAACAGCAACAGCTACACCAGCAGGACCACAGGAAATCCGTGTTCGTGTGAATGATGATCCAGACTTCTTAGATCCGCATCGTGCAACAGCTTCGCTTTCTTTCCAACAAATATTAAATATGTTCGAAGGGTTATTTTTACCACAACCGGATGGTTCTTTAACAGAAGGTCTTGCTGAGAGCTATGAAGTGTCTGAAGACGGTTTAACTTATACATTCAAAATTCGCCAAGGTGTTAAATTCCATAACGGTGATCCTTTAACAACTGATGACGTAGTATATACATTTGAGCGACTAATGGGATTAAACAGTGGTGAAAAATTATCAAAGAACTTTGATAACGTCGCTTCCATTGATGCACCAGATGATACGACATTTGTGATGACATTAAAAGAACCAAACTCTAATTTCCTTTATTCATTAACAGCATTACAATCAGCGATCTTGCCAAAAAGTAATGATGGTAAACATAATGAAAATCCAATTGGAACAGGGCCTTTTGCCTTTGCAAAATACTCTCCAGGTACAAATCTTGAGTTGAAGAAAAATGAAGAATACTGGCAAGAAGGTTTACCTTATTTAGATAAAGTAACATTCGTCTACCAATCGGATGACCAAGCTGCAGTTATGAATCTATTAGCAGGTGAAGTTGATTTAACAGGGGTCCCTGGTCACCGAGTTGCAGAGGTTGAAGGTAGCTTTAACATTTCACATCAAAACAATAACTCTTCATTAATTATTACATTTAACGAAGAGAAAGAGCCTTTTAATAATCTAAAAGTACGTCAAGCAATCAACATGGCAATTAGTAAGCAAGATATAATTGATTCGATATTCTCAGGTTATGCAACACCACAAGGGTCAAATATGAGTCCGGCGATGGGTGATTACTATTTAGATGGGTTACAAGATGTTTATTCGTTTGATGTTGAAAAAGCAAAAAAATTATTAGCTGAGGCTGGTTATCCAGATGGTTTCAAAACGAAAATTACAGTTTCATCACACAACGATATGTATCCAAACATTGCACAAATCGCGGTTGAAAACCTAAAACAAATTGGCATTGATGTGGAAATTGAAACGGTAGAGTGGGGCATTTGGTTAGAGCGCGTATACTTCGGCCGTGATTATGAAATGACAACAATTGACTTAACGGGTAGACCATCTGCTTATGAAATATTAAATGACTATATTTCAACTAATGATAATGAAAACTTCTTTAGATTTAAAAATGATGAATATGACCAAGTGATGGCTGATGTTTTAAAAGAAACTGACCGTGAGAAACAAATTGAATACTATCAACGCGCACAAGAAATTTTAACTGAACAAGCTACAGCTGTTTACATTGCAGATTATGAAATTTTATGGGGTTCTAAGAAAAATATTACGGGGCTGAAGAGCTATCCATTCTGGTTCCATGATATGAAAGAAGTAAAATTTAACTAGTTAAAGGGATGGTTAAATGCTATATATCTTTCGTCGACTCGTATTATTTATCGTCACAGTGGCGCTTGTATCGATTATAACGTTTGGAGTATTTCAAATATTACCAGGTGACCCAGTCAAAACAATGCTTGGGACAGAGGCGGATGAGGTGCAAATTGAAAGTTTGCGAAAAGAGCTTGGTTTAGACCGTCCATTACACGAACAATATATGGAGTGGGTTCAAGGACTATTTACAGGTGATTTGGGGAATTCGATTCGATTCTCCATGCCTGTAAGTGATCTATTAATGGATCGTTTACCTGTAACCCTTTCTGTTGCAAGTCTTGCACTGGTGATTGTGTTGTTTGTTGCATTACCACTTGGAATATTTGTAGCAAAAAGACAAAACAAATTAAGTGATGTGTTGTTATCTTCTGCAACTCAGTTAGGAATGGCAATTCCTTCTTTCTGGCTCGGGATGATACTAATTATTTATATTGGGATGAATTTTGATTTCTTCAAAATTAATGGTTATGTTCCTTGGTCAGAAAGTATTGCAGGGGCGCTTAGTACGCTTGTTTTACCAGCTTTAACGATTGCAATTCCGCAGATTGCAGTAAAGTTTCGTTACGTGAGAACGTCTATTTTAGAACAAATGCAATTAGATTATGTTCGAACAATTCGAAGTAAAGGGTTACCTGAAAAAATTGTCATGTACAAACACATTTTAAAAAATTCGATGATTCCTATTCTAACAATTTTCGGGCTCATTACGGCAGAAGTGGTTGCTGGTACAATTATTGTAGAGCAAGTTTTTGCTTTACCTGGGGTAGGGCAATTACTAATTACATCGATTAGTTATCGTGATTTCCCGTTAGTTCAAGGAATTGTTATGTATATCACAGTGACAGTCGTATTTATTAACTTTGTGGTGGATATTTTATATTCAGTTATTGATCCACGAATTCGGTTACGTTAGGAGGCGTTGAGAATGAAACGATATGCAAAAAATATCAATCTTGTAGTTGGTTCTATCATTATATTTGGATTCTTTCTGATGATGATTGTCAGTTTCTTCTATACGCCATACGACGTAACCGCCATGGATATCCCGAACAAGCTAAAAGCACCGAACACTGAACATATTTTTGGGACAGATGAATTTGGTCGCGATATTTTCAGTAGAATTTTAGTTGGTAGTCAAACGGCCTTTATTGTGGGGCTTCTGACGGTTATTATAGGTGTTGTATTTGGAGTAACTATTGGTGGAATCGCTGGGTTTATAGGTGGTTGGGTTGACGAATTGTTTATGCGTTTAATGGATGCGCTCATGGCATTCCCTGGGATTATTTTAGCATTAATGCTAGTTGCGGTATTTGGTCCTGGAATCGTTAACACGTCAATTGCACTTGGTATTATTGCAATTCCGAATATTGCACGTGTTGCGCGTAGTGGTTTCGTTCAACATAAAGAAGCAGAATATGTGATGGCGGCAAGGCTGATAGGCGTAAAGCCATTAAAAATTATGTTTAAACATATCTTACCGAATGTATCTTCTCAAATTATTGTGGCAGCGTCCATTGCATTTGCAATTGCGATGTTAGCAGAAGCTGCTTTAAGTTATTTAGGATTAGGGGTACAACCACCTGATCCTAGTTGGGGAAGAATGCTAAAAGATGCTCAAGCATATCTAATTGGTTCACCGTGGTACACGTACGCACCAGGTGGAGCAATCACCATCTTGGTACTAGGATTATATATGCTTAGCAATGCGATTCGCGATATTATGGACCCTCGCTCTAAGGCTTAATGTATAATTTTGCGTTATTGAGAACAATATGAAAATAGAAACAATCTCGTTAGGTTTTGGGTTGGTTAGCCCCTTTCGAGATTGTTTTTATTATGTAATTTAGAAATTGTGTTATCAAAACTGGATCTAAAAAAACACACCGTTTGTGACGGTGTGCTGGTAATGAAATAATATTAATGATGTTGTATAAAATCTTCTAGGACTTGTTGTTTTGTAACTTCATCCAAATTTTTTGAAAGATTTACAGTATTATTGAAGCGTTCAGTTAACTCTCTTTCACTTATAATGCCTCGTTCTTTCAGAATATTTACGAGTAAATCGAAAATAATATCATGTTTAATGTCCGAAGCAGTTTTTGCCATTTTAATGCGCCTCCAATGTTGTTGTTCCTCTTTTATTTTACTCCTCTGTTTTGTCGGGTATTGAAAATTAGACAAACTAAGCAAATCAATTTCGTGTAACGGAATATTTTCGATTAACCTAGCATGCTTATAAGATTACTTATAAGAGTAAAGAGTTTTCTTATTATATTTTTAAGGTAATAAATTGATTTTCACTAAGATTCTTGTTGCTTTTGATTAAGATATTCTATTTTCTAATCTAATTAATTTGTAAATGTTACAAATATTACATTTTTATTCCAGTTTTATATCAAACTGTATAAATCTGTAAGATGGTGGCTAGAACTTAGTCGTACTCAAGTTAAGGAATTAAGAGATTAATTTATTGGGAGGACTAAGTTATGAAAATAAAAATGATAATTATGATTTTGTTAATAGCATTTTCTATGAGCTCAGTTGCAAGTGCCATGGAAGTAGGGCCGGTTGCTACAGATACAGGTGAAGAAAATCAAACATATTTTATTGAAAGTGTGTTAGATGAATTATTTGATGATGTGTTATCTCGTGAGGTGGTATTCTCCAATCTGTCAACTCCACAAACTTATAAAGTAGAAACAGGTGATAATCTTTATCGTATTGCTTTAAAATATAATGTTTCTTTAAATACTCTTATGGATTGGAATGGTTTATCGGATTATACAATTCGACCAGGGGAAGAATTGATTGTTCGTAATGGTGAAGGGGTTAAAGGAGAAACAAAACGTAATATACCAGAACCAAAAGCAATTGTTGCATCGACAACACCTATTGCGCCCACATCTTCTAAAAAAGTTGATGAAGGGAACAATCAACCGACAGTGACTTTAAGTTCTGGTGATGAACCAGATGGTAGAGAAATAATGGTAACTGCTACAGCCTATACAGCCTACTGTCCAGGATGTTCTGGTACTACAGCGTATGGAATTGATTTGCGAGCAAACCCTAATGAAAAGGTAATTGCGGTAGATCCGAATGTTATTCCGTTAGGTACAAAAGTTTGGGTGGAAGGGTATGGTGAAGCCATTGCAGGAGATACTGGTGGGGCAATCAAAGGCCATAGAATCGATGTATTTATTCCTTCTTATGACCAAGCTATTCAATGGGGTAGAAAACAAGTGAAGTTAAAAATACTAAATTAATGAAAGTTATTTATGGGTTGCGCCGCGTTTTAATATGTGGTGCACCCTTTTTAATTTTTTTCTGTGTTTTTATTTAATTTTATTTCCAGTTGCATATGTCATGTTATGTAACATAAAGTGTTTTCCGTGCTGTGACCTAGCATTTAAGTACGTTGATTTCCAACATTTTAATTGGGGATCAATTTTTAAATAATCACGGATGTACTTGTAATAAGCAGTTATTTAATCATATGTAATATTTTTTAACATGATTTTCAAAAAGGTCTGAAAACTATATTGACATCTGTTGAATATCAGTTACAATAAATTTAAAGTAATTCATGTTACATTTGCTAACATAATATAAATATATAATGTCACATGAAGAGAAATTGAAAAAGGGGAGAGTGTTAATATGGAAGCTGTTGTTGTGCTGATGGATAACCTGTGGGTAGCGATTGGAGCAATTTTAGTATTCTTTATGATAGGTGGATTTATTTTACTTGAAGCAGGTTCCACAAGAATGAAAAATGCCGGCCATATTGCTGGTAAAACAATTTTTACAGCTGGAATTGGTACATTAGTGTTCTGGGCTGTGGGATATGGTTTTATTTATGGTGATGGGAACGCATTTATTGGTTTATCTAATTTCTTTTATGGAGATGCATCTCCAGCTGATGGAGGGTTAACTCCTGCAGTTGATTTTTCGTTCCAAGTTATGTTTGCAATTGTATCATTAACTATTGCGTTCGGTGGATTCGCTGAACGTGCAAAATTATCAGTTTACGTAATCTTCGCAGTATTATTCTCCGCATTTATTTATCCTGTAGTGGCTCATTGGATTTGGGGTGGTGGCTGGTTAGCAGAACACGGAAAACAAGACTTTGCAGGTTCAACAGTAGTTCACTTAACTGGAGCAATGGCTGCCTTAGCTGCAACAATAATCTTAAAACCTCGTATTGGTAAATATAATAAAGATGGTTCATCAAATAACTTAGCTGGTCATAACCAAGTTTATACTTCATTAGGGGTTCTAATTCTTTGGGTTGGTTGGTTTGGATTCAATGGTGCTAGTACATTCGGAGTTGCTGATGGTTTCTTAGGTTTCGTGATCTTAAATACACAATTAGCAGCAGCGGCTGGTGCAATTGCTGCAATGTTTACAGCTTGGGCTGTAACAGGTAAAGCGGATGTTCCGACAACATTAAATGGTGCACTTGCTGGTCTAGTTGCCATAACAGCATCTTGTGGATTCGTAGCTCCTTGGGCTGCAGTAGTTATCGGTCTTGTTGGTGGTATAATGGTTGTGTTTAGTATGAAATTATTCGATAAAGCGAAACTGGATGATCCAATTGCAGCATTATCAGTTCATGGTACAGTAGGTGTTTGGGGTACACTTTCAAATGGTTTATTTGCTCTACCAGCTCTTTCAACAGATATTGAATGGGGTCAAGCGGGATTATTCTATGGTGGTGGCTTTGAACAATTAGGAGTGCAAGCATTAGGTGTTGTAGCATCAGGAGCTTACGCATTTGTCGTTGCATTCATCATCCTTAAAATTATGGATAAAGTTATGGGTGGTTTACGTGTAACAGAAGAAGAAGAAATCATGGGCTTAGACATAAGTGAACACGGTAGCTATGGTTATCCAGAACAAATGGCTATAGAAGAAGCAAAAGTGTCGATGGCTGCTACAACAGAAGGTAAATATTCTACACGTTAGTCTACTAATATCAAAATTCAATTATAATGATAAACAAAAAGCCTCTATTTATTAGAGGCTTTTTACTTAATAAAAAGGAAGTGCCATTGTGAAAACATATGAATCTATAAAGATATGGAAAGATGAGAACATTCCAAGCTTCCTGTCTGATTCTGTTTTAATAAATAATTTTCATGATCAAGTAATGCTTAAAGTATTAGAAGTAGCCCAAAGTAAAATGGGAAATATTAAGCCTCCTTGTGAATTTACGTGGTTCATTACAGGAAGTGGAGGACGTTTTGAACAAGGCGTCATTAGCGATCAAGATCACGGTATTATTTATGAATTTTCAAATGAAGAGAATGATGCTTATTTTAGGAAGTTAGGTGAGGAAATTTCTTATGGTCTAGATTGGATAGGTTACCCATTTTGTAAAGGAAATATTATGAGTTCTAATCCGATATGGTGTAAATCCCTACACGATTGGCAACAACAGATTCGGGAATGGATGGATAAAGAGAGTTGGGAAGCAATTCGTTATTTACAAATTTTTTATGATGCTCGAACGTTATTTGGAAAGATAAATTATATACTGCAGTTAAAACAATTAATATATCAATACCAATTAGAACACCCAATGCTATTAAGAAGATTTATAGCAAACATCATGCATTTAAAAAATGGGATTGGTCCGATGGGGAAGATTATTGTTGAACAATATGGCCCATATCAAGGGTGTGTTAACTTGAAATACTCTGCGTTTTTGCCGTATGTAAATGCCATTAGACTGCTTTCGATAAAAGAAGGGATTTACGAAACATCAACACTCGAGAGAATGAGACGACTGATTCATTTTGGCTATGAAGAGTTATTAAGAGATTGTGAAGTTAATTTTAAACTACTATTACAATATCGACTATCACTTTTACAAGGTGAAGATTATATGGATACACATTATATAAAAATAAAAAAAATATCCAAAGAAGATCGGAAAATAATTAAACGCATTATTAAAGATGGAAAAAGATTACATGATGAAGTGATTCAGCTTACTTTGTCTTACACTAGGACATAAAAATTATGTAGATGAAAAAGAAAAAAGGTGATTTGGTGTGGCATTTGAACCATTTTTGCAATTGTTAAGAGGAATTCAAGGGAAACGAACGCATAATGGGCTAGGTGGAATTCAAAATTCGCAACAAATAGCCTATTTAAGACATTTACAGAAAGAAATTAATCAAGAAGAATTGAATGTTGCATTACAAAACTTACATGTCGTTGTATTTGATATTGAAACAACAGGTTTTTTTCCTGAAAAAGGGGATTCAATACTTTCAATTGGTGCGACAAAGATGCGTGGTTCAGAAATATTAGAAGGTGAAACATTTTACTCACTAGTTCAGTATGGTGAAGTAATACCGGATGAAATTCAACAATTAACGGGTATTACAAATGAACAAGTAAAAGATGCTCCTCCACTAGCAGAAGTGATGATTAAGTTTTTCCAATACGCTAAAGATCATACATTCGTCGCTCATCATGCTAGTCATGAAAAAAGTTTTTTGCAGTATGTGAGTTCTAAACAATTCCGCACTCCATTTAAACATCGAATTGTAGATACTTCATTCCTATATAAAATCGTTGAACCTAATTTGAACCTTATTTCGTTAGAAAGTCTGTGCCAGCATAATGGAATTCCTATTGAAAATCGCCATCACGCATTAGGAGATGCAATAATGACTGCAAAGCTTTGGAGTATTTATGTGGAAAAAGTGCAACAGATAGGGTGTGAAACTCTTAATGATGTTTATAATCGTTTTGCTAGATTATAGAAATATGATATCTAAGCACTACTCCATTTATAATGAGGACATTTAAAAGGCTCAACAGAAGGGTGTTCTGGAGAGCCATTTTTATTCTATATCTTCATCCAACTTAAACCAGTTGTTCCTTCGCCTGCGTGAACTGCAATCGCAGGACTTAAAGGATAAATAACAAATGAAATGGAAGGGAATTGGGATTGCAATTCTAGTTGCCATTTTAGAGCGTCGGTTTGATTATTGCAATGGATGATGGCCACTTCTGGAATTTTTGAGTTTTTCAAATCTTCATTAAGTAATGAGACAACATATTCCTTTGCTCGCTTCATTGTACGTACCTTCTCTTTAAGGGTGACTTGACCGTTTTCAAAGTAAAGAATTAATTTTAGTTGTATGAGATTGCCTATGACGGCTGCAATTCCAGGAACCCTGCCACTTTTATGGAGTTGTTTAAGATTTGATGGAATCCCGCATAAAACTGCTTGATCGGCCATTTTTTCTAAGTGTCGGACGATATCGGCAGCAAAAACTCCATCTTTTTCAAGTTTAATACCTTCTTCAAGTAATTTCATCATCGGATAAGAAATCATTTTGGAATCAATCGCATAAATAGGAAAACCTACTTGTTTTGCAGCAGCTGCTGAGCTCTCAAGTGTATTGGATAATTTACTTGATGGATGAACGGCTATTGCACATGTATAACCATCCGCTTTTAATTGTTCGTATAATTCTACCAACTCTCCAAAAACCGGTTGAGAAGTGGTTGGCAATTTTTTTGCAGCCCGTAATTTATCGTAAAACTCTGATATTTTTAACTCCACTTATTCCCGATAAGGGCCTTCTTCAAAAATTACAACAATTGGAATTTCATATATATGATTCTTTTTAATAAACTCATCGTCTAGTAATGCAGCTGTATCGGTTACCCATGCAATCTTTTCTACCATACCCAAATGACACCTTCTTTCACTTCTTAATGTTTGTAAGTCTCATTTAATATCATTCTATGCTTATTACACCTAAAAGAAGGGCTAAACAAAATTGAAAATGGGATTTTCTAAAAGTGAGACTAAAATAGGAGAGAAAAAGGGGAATTTTTAGTATGATTATGTTTAAGGATGCAATTTTGCTTTTTTTCTAAACTCCATATATAGTAAAAATGCTCCAAATAAATTCCTATTGAAGAAATAGGGATTCATATATTTTATTGACTACATTTAGTTACTGCACTATACTTAGTTACGAAAAGTAACTGAAACTAATTTACTATTTAAGTAAATGCCGACCTAAAAACTATAAAGAACTGGTGATTAGAAATGATAAATTTAACTATAGATAAAAAAGATGTCCTATTCGAAAAAATGCAAATTGTTAATTTAGATAAAGAACATAATATATGTATTGTAGGTCCAGTAAAATTACCTATTAAACAAGGCGATTTTCATGCTACATTTCAATGGTATTCTTGGTTAAAAATAGATGCAACTATTAAAACTAAAGATGAAGTACTAGAAAATATTGTACATGCAGATTTAGCTTCAACCCAACAGTCTTCAGTCTTAGTTTATGGTGATTTTAAACAGGAAGAAGATGCTTTAATTCGTATGCATAGTATATGCCATACTGGTGATATATTTGGTAGTCAACGTTGCGATTGTGGATATCAATTGCATGAATCCATGAAAATGGTTGTAGAACATGGCTGTGGCGCGATTTTCTATTTAGCAAATCACGAGGGTCGTGGAATAGGCTTGTTCTCTAAATCATTAGCATATTTATTGCAAGAAGACGGTTTAGATACAGTTGAAGCGAATCATGCAATAGGATTCGAAGATGATACACGATCATATGAAGAAGCAATTCGAGTTTTAGAAACTCTTCGTTCAAAACCTGTTACGTTAATTACAAATAACCCTAAAAAATTAGAAGCATTAAAACAACACGGTTTATTAGCACATAACCATATTCCATTATGGGGAGGGCTAACAGAGACAAACCGTTTTTATTTACAAACCAAGGTAGAAAAATCTGGCCATATTTTGGAGAAAAATCCTACTTTACTTGTTTAAGGGAGATGTAAGAAATTTGAAAACAGATCAAGACTATATGCAACTCGCATTACAATTAGCTGCTACTGCAAAAGGTAATACAAATCCTAATCCTGTTGTAGGTGCAGTACTAGTGAAGAATGGTGTTATTGTAGGCACTGGACTACACCGAAAAGCTGGTGAACCTCATGCCGAGGTACATGCATTTAACATGGCAGGTGAACATGCAAATGGCGCCACTTTATATGTCACTTTAGAACCGTGCTCCCATTATGGAAAAACACCACCTTGTGCAAAATTGGTAATAGAATCTAAAGTGAGTCGTGTTGTTGTTGCGACAACTGATCCAAACCCTTCTGTTGCTGGTCGAGGTATTCGAATGATTGAAGACGCAGGGATTGAAGTAGAAGTAGGTATTCTTGAAAAAGAAGCGCGTAAATTGAATGAACGTTTTATTCATAATATGCTAACGAGTCGTCCTTTTGTTATTTCAAAGTTTGCTATGACAGCAGATGGAAAAATAGCTACACATACTGGTCATTCAAAATGGATTACAGGCGAAGAAGCGAGACATCAAGTTCATGAACTTCGTGATGAAGTAGATGCTATATTAGTTGGGGTTGGTACAGTGTTGGCGGACAATCCTTCGCTAACAACACGTTTACCAGAACGTGAAGGGAAAAATCCAATTCGTATCATTCTAGATAGTAACCTTCGTATTCCTTTAAATTCAACTGTTTTACAAACGGAAGAAGCAAAAACAATCATTGTAACGTCTTTGGAAGTGGATACTTCAAAAGTGGAAGCTGTTGAAGAAAAGGGTGCTACAGTTCTTGCTGTATCTAAAAATGAACATGGGTTAAATTTAGATGAAATGCTGAGCAGATTATATGAAATGGGTATTACAGATGTACTTGTTGAAGGTGGGGGAGAAATTAATGCTTCTTTCCTTCGTACAGGATTAATTAATAAATTCTTTATTTATATTGCTCCAAAAATAATTGGTGGGAAAAATTCAAAACCCCCTTTCACTGGAGTAGATGTTGATACTATGGATGATGCACTTGAATTAGAATTTGATGACGTTGAAAAAGTTGGGAAAGATTTATGTATTGTTGCATATCCAAAGCAAGGTGAAATCAAATGACAGACAAGGCAGATATATGTGTTGTTGGAGCAGGACCAGGTGGCGCCTTACTAGCTTACTTATTAGCTAAAAAAGGTCTATCTGTTATTTTACTTGAACGACATAAAGAGATTGCAAAAGAATTCCGTGGTGAACATTTAAATGAAGAAGGCGAAGAAATATTAAAAAAACACGGATTGTTTGACGATATTGAGAAACGTGGATTACTTCGCATGGAAACACTTGAATATTGGGAAAAGGGTCGGTTGATTAAAACCGTCCAACCAGCACCTGAAATAGGTCATTTAGGAATTCATGTACCACAGGCCCATTTACTATCTGTGATCCTTCAAGAAGCTGAAAAATATCCAAACTTTACGTTAATGACAAGTACAAAGGTTACGGATTTAATTGAAGATGAAAATGGGCGATTTATTGGTGTAAAAGCGTTAAAGGGTAAAGAAGAAGTGGAGATTGAGAGCAACTTAATTATTGGGGCAGATGGAAGATACTCTACCATTCGTAAAAAAGTAGGCATTGAAATAGAAAAACGGAAGCATGGTTATGATTTATTGTGGGCTAGGATTCCAGCGCCAAAAGGATGGAATCCATCAATAAAAATGGCGTTAATTGACGGAGCTCAATTATCTTTATTTACCCAAGCAAAAGGGTTTATTCAAATTGGCTGGAATATTGCAGAAGGTTCATTTCCTGAATTAAGAAAACAACCGTTTACTCCATTCATTGAAAATTTAATTGAGGCATTCCCGGAGTTAGAGGAAAGTGTGCGTGAAAATATCCAATCCTGGAATGACTTCGTTTTATTAGATGTGCATAGTAACTTTGCTGAAACTTGGGGACGTAATGGTGTCGCGTTAATTGGTGATGCTGTACATACAATGACGCCAACAGGGGCGTTTGGCCTAAACAGTTCATTAAAAGATGCTGACACATTAGCTGAACTCATTTCAAAAGATACAATTACACAACTTGACTTCACTAATTGTGCTACACAAAGAAAAAAAGAAGTGGAAAAGTTGCAAGCAATACAAGTTGAAAAAGAAAAAACTTTTGCAACTCAATTTGTGATTTATTGATAAGAGAGTAGGTTTAAAGTGAGATTTGGTTTTGATATTGATGATACATTAATTAACTTAAGAGAACACGCATTCCATTTATATAATCGAAAGTTAAACCAAAATGTCAGTCTCGATATTTTTCGGGCTTTAAAGACAGTTGAAATTCACGAGGCTTTTGGGTTGGAAAAAGAAGCAGGAGGTAAAATGTGGACTAGCCTATTAGAGGAAATCTACTTTACCGATTGTCCGGCTTTTGATGGAGCTATTGAGTTTTTAACGAAACTTCAAAGAGAAGGACATGAAATTTTCTATATTACATCACGACCTAAAGAATATTGTTTAAAAACACTACACTGGGTAAAAGAAAAAGGATTTCCTGTCATTCATGCAAACTTTTATTGTGGAATGCAAGATCATGAAAAAATGGATATTATCAAAAATTTAAAGCTGGATTATTACTTTGATGATAAGCCGGCGGTTCTAGAAACGTTATTTGATGTTTCAACGAAAGTTTATGTAAAAGATCAATCCTACAATCAAAATGTTGATATACCTCGAGTGAACAATTGGAATGATTTTATAATTAATAGTTGAAAAAGAGATTTTCCATAAAATGACGGGTTCATCTTTGAGAAACAAAAGTAACAGATTAAAGATGAAGAAAGCATGGCAATCGTAAAAGAATGCCATGCTTTATTTATTTCGGAATCCAATTATCAAAATAGTGAAGATCTATATGTAAGTTGTCATTTTATATAGTGATAATCTTGTGATTTTATTGTTGATTTACCAAATAAGGTGATATAGAAAAATGGGG
The DNA here is from genome assembly GCA_030348875.1 of Ureibacillus composti. GTDB lineage: Bacteria > Bacillota > Bacilli > Bacillales_A > Planococcaceae > Ureibacillus > Ureibacillus composti. Next base: position 2,949,512 of record JAUCEP010000002.1, on the reverse strand, counting down.
TGAGAAAATCACTGCGATTTCCTACCCCATTTGTATTATTATTTACTGATTTGCCTATTAAGAGAACCAATTTACTCATGAAGGACCTCTTTCATATAGTTGCGAAAAACTATATTTCACCGAATTTTTTAAGCCAGTGAATCTAGTAGTCTTGCATTAGATAATCGATTACGAACAAGAATACCTAACCAAGCTGCTAGAATAGCTTTAATGATTCCTACAATAATAAATGGTGCGACTCCGCCCATAAAAGCGGCAGTCCAAGTTAAATCCCCTAAAAATTTTAACCAAACGGTACCAAATGTAAGGGTAATAACCATCCCGATTAAATTTGACACAATTGCTTGAGGATAAGTTTTGCCGAAGTAATCCATATAAATCCCCATAATGTATGCCTGGACTAAAAATCCAATGATATAACCACCAGTTGGACCAACTAAGATGCCAAGACCTCCTGAGAATCCTGAATAAACAGGTAGCCCAATTGCCCCAAGCAAAATATACAATAGTACTGCAAGTGTTCCATATCTTGTTCCTAAGATTGTTACAATTAGCCCAACTGCCAGTGTTTGACCTGTAATTGGCACAAGTGGTAGTGGAATGGTAATTTGTGCAAGTACAGCAATGATGGCTGCACCAAATGCAGTAATTACATAAGCGTATGTTTTTGATTTCATGTAAATCCCTCTTTGTGTTAACTTGATTTCAGTTTATGTTTACATAAAATAATGTATTATAGTTTAGTAGCTATGTCAATGGAGTTTAAATTAGCTATTTAAATTAATATGTGTGGATGCTTTGTATTCATGTGATTTCTACTTGCTACTCAAAAAAATAAACATAAAAACGGTTTACCTAATTGGTAGACCGGAATAGTAGAAGTCCACCCCTTAAATTTTTAAACTTTACTACTCTTATGATAAAATTTGAAGAAATAGCTTGGGGTAAGTTGTAGGGGGTGAAGAGGTGACAAAAAAAGCGCGGATTATTTTTCATGTCGATATGAATAGTTTTTACGCATCAGTTGAACAGGCCTATAATCCTGAACTAAAAGGAAAAGCGATTGCTATTGCAGGCAATCCGAAAGAACGCCGTGGAATTATAGTGACAAGTTCATACGAAGCGCGAGCTAAAGGTATTTATACGACGATGAATGTTGGCGAAGCGAGACGAAAATGCCCTGATTTGATTATTTTACCTCCCGATTTTCCAAAGTATCGAACTTCATCTAAAGCGATGTTTGCCATATTGCGTAGTTATACTGAACTTGTAGAACCAGTCTCGATTGATGAAGGATATGTGGATATTACTCAACTGTCAAGTGAACGGCATCCGGTTGAAATTGCACAAGAAATTCAACAACGAATTAAAAATGAACTTGATTTACCTTGTTCAATAGGTATTGCACCGAATAAATTTTTAGCTAAAACAGCTTCTGATATGAAAAAGCCAATGGGGATTACGATTTTGAGAAAGCGTGATATTCCGATCAAAATTTGGCCCCTTCCTGTAATTGAAATGCATGGGGTAGGGGAAAGTACTGCTAAAAAGCTTGCAACACTAAATATTAATTTAATCGGTGATTTAGCAAAAGCTGATGAGCATGTATTACGCAACTCTCTAGGGAAAAATGGTGTTCGTTTGAGAGCTAGAGCGAATGGTGACGACTCAAGAGAAGTAAACCCAGATGCAATTTACGATACAAAAAGTGTTGGAAACTCAACCACATTACCATACGATGCAACGGATCTTGAAGAGATTGAAAAGACATTTGAAAAATTAGCTTTTAAAGTGGCTGAACGACTAGAAGCGAAAAAATTAAGTGGCTCAACTATAAGTATTCAGATTCGAGATGCAGATTGGCAAAATCATAGTCGCAGCAAAACCTTTCAAAATCCGATTTATCATAAAGAGGTGATTTATGATGAAGCACTTAAGTTATTCCATAAATCTTGGAATAGTAATCCGATAAGGCTATTAGGAATTACTGTATCAAATGTGATTGATCGTAAACAAACAGTAGAGCAGCTCTCGATATTTAATTTTGAAGAACATGCGAAACAGGAGCCTATTTATGAATTAATTGATGAAATTGAAAAGAAATTTGGTAAGGGAGCAATTCAAAAGGGAATTGATCTCGGAACTAAACCTACATATGCATCGAAAACAAGTTTTAGTAAAGACTTCTTTGATGATTTAAAAGAATAACTACAATGTAGATGAGTGAATACTTTACAAGAGATGCAAATAATAGTAGAATTCGACAAATATTAAGTGAACGGGGGCACAATATGCAGCTTCAATTTTTAGGTACAGGCGCTGGAATGCCTTCAAAAGAACGGAATACAAGTTCATTGGCATTAAAGTTATTAGAAGAACGGGGTACAATTTGGCTTTTTGACTGTGGGGAAGCAACACAACATCAGATTTTACATACAACCATTCGCCCTAGAAAAATTGAAAAAATATTTATTACCCACCTTCATGGTGACCATATTTTTGGACTACCGGGCCTTCTTAGCTCGCGTTCGTTTTTAGGAGGACAAGATCTTCTCACTATTTACGGCCCAAAAGGATTGCAAGAGTGGATTCTTGCTTCGCTAGATGTAACAAAAACTCATTTAACGTATCCAATCAAGTTTATTGAAGTTCAGGAGGGAGTACTGTTTGAAGATGAACAATTTGTAGTCCATGCACTTGAACTAGAGCATGTGATTCCTTGTTTTGGCTTCCGTATTGAACAAAAACCATTACCAGGAGAATTATTAGTTGAAAAAGCAATTGAGCTTGGAGTTCCTAAAGGTCCTCTTTTGGGGAAATTGAAAAATGGGGAAAGCGTTACACTTGACGATGGAACTATCGTTAATAGTCACGATGTCACAGCGCCACCGAAAAAGGGCTTTACGGTTACGATCTTGGGTGATACAAAATATTGTCATAGTGCAAAAGAGTTAAGTAAGGATGCGGATATTGTTGTGCATGAATCAACGTTTGATGAATTAACTGAAAACCTTGCAGGTAGCTATGGTCATTCAACAAATATTGATGCTGCAAAAATAGCTTTAGAGAGCGGGGCAAAGCATCTAATCTTAAATCATATTAGCGCACGTTTCCTTCCGCACGATATAAATAGGTTACTTAGTGATGCAAGAGAGGTTTTCCCTAGCGTATTCATTGCAAAGGACTTTTCAAATTTTGATTGGAAAAATGGGGATTTATTTGATTAATCAAATCATAAACCTTAAAAAAGCGCGAACAAATTCCTTTGTTCGCGCTTTGTTTTGGTGGAAAATGTAGAAAAAAGTAATAATAAATAAGTAGAATTGCACTTTTCGACAACAATAAATATCAAAAACCTACATTTCCTAGGAAATAATATCATTTATTTAGAAAATTAATGTTATTTTGGCTTATTGATGCCACCCGCGTCTATATGAATCATTTGGAGCTTCAAGGTGTACTCCTAATTGTTGAGCTGCTCGGTAAGGGAAATAAGGATCACGTAATAATTCACGCCCTAATAAAATTAAATCAGCCTTCTCTTGTTGTAAAATATCTTCTGCTTCTTTCCCTGTCGTAATAATCCCGACCGCACCTGTTTTAATTTCAGCACCATTTCGAATGGTTTCAGAAAATGGAACTTGATAAAGCGGGAATGATTCAACATGTGCTGGAACAACACCACCAGAACTTACGTCGATTAGGTCCACATCTTGCGACTTCATCCATCTTGCAAATTGAATATAGTCTTCGGCTGTTAGCCCATTTTCCACATATTCATTTGCTGAGACACGTACTGATATAGGACCATCCCACACTGAACGCACTGCATCAAGTACTTCGCGAAGAACTCGGTATCGATTTTCAGCAGCTCCACCATACTCATCTTCTCTTTTATTTGTTAATGGAGATAAAAATTGGTTAATTAAATACCCATGTGCGCCATGAATTTCTATAAATTCAAAACCAGCCTTTTTTGCACGCACAGTTGCTTTTGTGAATGCATCTACCACATGTGCAATATCGTCTTTTGTCATTTCGATTGGTGTTTTATATTGATCATTAAATGCAATCGCGGATGGGGAATAAATATCATCTCTTACTGTAGCTTTCCTTCCCGCATGTGCTAATTGGATACCAGCTTTAGCACCATACGCGTTTACGTTTGTTACGATACGGGATAATCCTACAATATGATCATCGCTCCATATACCTAAATCATTTTCAGTTATTCTTCCTTCTGGAACAACTCCTGTTGCTTCAACAATAATTAACCCGACTTGGCCAACTGCACGTGAAGTATAATGGGTTAGATGAAAGTCCGTTACATAACCATCATTTTTTGCTTGATACATACACATAGGAGACATGACAATTCTGTTTTTTAATTCTAGATTTCTAATAGTAAAAGGTTTAAATAACAAAGCCATTTAAACATCCCCCTTCAATATATTTTTTCCATCTATTGGTATCATATCTTAAATGCTGACTTTTACAATTAATGTGTATTGCCAATATTAAGATGAAATAAAAAGGGTGCATAATTGCACCCGATTTATGTTGATTAATTATGAATTTATACACCTTTAGCCAATTCTCGAGATCTCGCTTCAGCGCTCTTAATACAAGCAAAAATGGCTTCTTTAAAGTGGTTGCTCTCTAAGGCGCGAATACCAGCTTCTGTTGTTCCGCCAGGGCTTGTAACCTTTTGTCGTAAAATTGTTGGTTCTTCTTTTACAGATTGAAGCATCGCTGCAGACCCTGCAATGGTTTGAATCATTAATGTTCGAACCTCTTCTTTTGATAATCCAAATTCTGTCCCAACACTTTCCCATGCTTCTAGTAAGTAGTACAAATATGCAGGTCCACTACCTGATAGGGCAGTAACCGCATGAAGTTTATCTTCCTCAACCTCTATGACAATTCCAATTGCTTCTAGCATTTGAAGGAAAGTATGCTTTTGTATATCTGTCGCATCTTGGTTAAAGGCAACGCCACTTGCTGACATGCCGATTGTTGCTGATGTATTTGGCATAACCCTTGCGATTGGTCGATTTCCTAATTCGTTTTCAATTGTATTAATGGAAATCCCTGCCATAACAGATAGTATCGATGCATTTGGAGAAATATATGGTTTAATTGATTGCATAGCTGTTTTTGCATCTTTAGGTTTGACTGCCAAAATAATTAAATCTGCATCGTAAATTTCATTCTTATCCTGTAAAATTTGAGTTCCATAACACGAACTTAAATATTCCAATCTCTCGAAATGAAAACGATTCGTAACATAAATCTGTTTACAAGGTACAACTTCCTGTTCTACCCAGCCTTGAATTAAAGCTTCTGCAATTGATCCAGCACCAATAAAAATAACCTTTTGCATCCATATCCCTCCACTAATTAATATGTATTTTTTAAGAAATTATTGCTCGAGCGTTCTTTTCTAAAATAAAAAAAATGCGTTTTCGTCCTTAAAATTAAGGACGAAAACGCATATAGTTTCCGCGGTACCACCTTAGTTTGCTAAATATAGCACAACTTGTTCCTTATTAACGCAAAGGATACGGTCATGTTGTCATGACTGCTCAGAAGTAGGTTCAATGAAATGAGTGGGTTATGCTACTTTCACCAAATGTAGCACTCTCTTAAACCATCAAAACATTTACTTGGCTTCATCATCGCTTTAACAAAAATTTTTTGAATTATCAAGATTATATGCATTTCTATAATTTCTGTCAACCATGTTTAGTGACGAACTGGAAAAAAAGAAGTAAAATGAAATGAACTACTATTCAATTATAATATTAGAATTGCGGTGTTAATCAAGGGGGATATTCTATGAATGTACATAAAATTGTAATACCAACACCATATGCAATCGGGGATGTAAATGCTTTTTTAGTAAAAGGGGACGCACTCACATTATTTGACGTAGGTCCAAAAACTACTGAAGCTTATGAGGCATTGAAATGGGGGATCCATTCTGCAGGTTATGAAATGAGTGATATTGAGCAAGTTGTTCTAACTCATCATCATCCCGATCATGCTGGATGGGTGGATGCCTTCCCGGATGCAGGGGTTTTGGGACATGAATATGTTGACCATTGGATGCGGAAAACTAATGAATTTATTGTATATCGGAATGAATTTTATCGATCAAATTTACGATTACAGGCTGTACCTGAGGAGTATATTGAACAAATTGTTAAAGTTCGTGGGGAAATGGAGTTATTTGGTACAACCCCTTTAACTCAATTTATCAATGATGGTGATGAAATTCCTGGACACCCGGGTTTAATTGCTTACTACACTCCAGGACACGCCCAAAGTCACTTAATCTTTGTTGAGGAAAATTCAAGGGTTGCAATTGGTGGTGACTTATTATTAGATAAAGTCGCTTCTAATCCTTTAGTAGAACCACCTGTAGATTTATCAAACGTCCGACCACAATCTCTTTTGCAATATCATAATTCGTTAATACTACTACAGAATTTACAGTTAAGAAAAATCTTTGCAGGTCATGGAAACGACATCGAAAATATAAATGATTTAATTTCTCTACGTTTAGAAAAAGATGATCTTCGTGCCAAACAAGTGCTTAGTATTCTATCAACACCTAAAACGGTTTTAGAGGTTACAAAAGAATTATATCCTTCTATATATAAGAAGCAGCTCGGTCTTACACTTTCCAAAACAATTGGTCATCTGGATTATTTAGAGAAAGAAGAAAAGGTCAAGAAGCAGTTAGAAGGAGATATATACGTGTATTATCGATTGTAAAAATGGTTCTTAGTCAAATGTTGGGGTGATGTGTTTTGCACGTCACCCTAATTAACCTAAATGAACACCGATTTCTTTATATAAATCATTCAATAAAATCTTCGCTTTAAAATGCTTAAAACTTCTGAAACCATAAGCATTACGCTTCATTACCTTCGATTTATTATTAATTCCCTCTAAAAATCCATTTGAATAACCAAAACTAAAACTATTCAAGATCTCTACTTGCCAATTCTTAAAAGTTTGAATCGCTTTTAAAAATGCTGGGATATTTGCTTCTTCTACCTTACGGTAATAAGCTTCTAATCTATTTTTTACTTCTGCTATATTATTAGCCGTTTTTGCCCAATCAAACCATTCACAATAGGCTTCTTTCAGTTCATATGCTTCTTTTAATTCCTTAGACATCCTTGTATAGCGATTTAAATACCATTTATTCTTTTCCGTTAACTTGTCAAAACGTTTATATAAAACATGGCGCATTTTTTTGCACTTTTTTCGATCATATGGATGCCAATCCTTCTGCACTTTACGGCGTACCTCATCTAGGGCCCAATAAATGTAGCGACAATAATGGAATCGATCTGCAATAATGATGGGGCGATTTAATGCTTTTCTAACAGCTGCTTTAAAACTCGGATTCATGTCCATTACGACAACTTCTACATCTGCTCCATACTTCATTAGATAATCCTTAATTGTCTCTTTTCTTCGATTCGGTAGAATATCAATGGGTTCATGTGTTTCAGCGTTGGCAATGATTAGTTGATAAGTTCCTGCATCTGTATCGCCTTTATATTCATCAATCGCAATACATTTTGGTAAATGTACTCCTTCATTTAACTGCTCTTTTACAAGCTTTTTAAAACGACGAATGAGTGTAGAACTGGAGGCGCCAAGGACTTCCGCTGCTTCCTTAAATGTCTTTGCCTTCACAGAACGGATTCCAGCCACTTGGTTCCATTCCTTCGTGAAGCGTTGATATTTATCCACGAAAGGGGATTTTTCCGAGAACCGTTTTCCACACGCACATACATAACGTCGGCGTTTATAGAAAAGGATGGTTAATCGTTCAAACCACTTTAAATGCTTAATTTTTTGAATTCGATAATCATGAATTTTAGAGGTCATTTTCTTACAAGCAGGACACTGATGTTCTTTCTTTGGAATTGAAACGTATAGAGCGATACGCTCCCCGATCTCCTCCACCTTATGAATAGTTACATCTTTTAATCCTGGAATATTTCTGTTAAAATTCATATTGCACGTATCACCTTTCATTTTCATTGCTTGTTTCTCGACAATTCAAGTATATCGAAATGGGTGATTACGTGCTTTTTTATTTTAAATTGTAGTAAAACCCCAACAAATATTATAGAACCGTAAAAATAGAATCCCCACAGCTAAAGATTATCTACTTTAGTTGTGGGGATTTTTTATTTGCATAGGAAAAGGATAGGAATAAGGATGATTTAAGAGTAAATATTAGTTAGCATTAGCTAATGCTTCTAAAGACATTGCAGGGCCAAAGAACTCAAAGTGAATATTTTCACCAGGAACGTTTAAATCTCTAGCAATTGAAATAATAGCTTCCATAAATGGAGCAGGTCCACAAACGTAAACCTCTGTATTTTCTTTGATGAAAGGTGCTAAATCTTCTTTTTTAATATAGCCAGCCTCATCAGAATAATGAACACGGTAAGTACCGTTTAATTCATTTACTTTTTTCTCAATTTGTTCTTTAAATGCAACTGATTTCGCGTTACGTGCAGTTTGTACAAATGTAACATTGCGGCCAAGTTCCATTGTTTGAAGCATTGTATTTAGAGGAGTCACTCCAATACCTCCGCTTACAAATAATACCGGGTTGCTGTTTTGTTCTAATGTGAATAAACCAGCTGGTGCACTTAATTCAATAGTATCGCCTTCGTTAACTTGATCGTGAAGATAATTTGAAACGACACCGTTTGGTTCACAAGCATCTTCGCGTTTTACAGAGATACGGTATTGATTATTTTCTAATGCCTCTGAAAGTGTATAGTGACGAACAGAAGTGAATTCATCTCCAGGTACTTTTACACGAACAGTAGTATATTGACCTGGTTTAAAGTCAGGTAATTGTGTACCATCTTCTGGTTCGAAGTAGAATGAAGTTACTTCTTCGCTTTCTGCAACTTTTTTAGCAACTTTGAATGGTTTGAATAAACGCCATCCTCCATTTGCTTCTGCTTCTTTGTATAGGTCTTCTTCGATTGAAATAAATACATCTGCAATAACTCCATAAGCCTCTGCCCAAGCATTGATAATCTCGTCAGTTGCTGCATCGCCAAGTACTTCTTTAATTGCACCAAGTAAGTTTTCTCCAACGATAGGGTATTGCTCTGGTAAAATTCCAAGTGCACGGTGTTTATGTGCAATTTGCATTACTGCTGGAATAATAGCTTGTAAGTTGTCAATATGAGCTGCTGCTGCGTAAACAGCGTTTGCAAGTGCTGTTTGTTGTCGACCTCTTTGTTGGTTTGCACGGTTAAATACGTTTAGTAATTCAGGATGTTTTTCAAACAAGTTTTTGTAGAAAGTTTTAGTAATTGTAACGCCATGTTGTTCTAATACTGGAACTGTTGATTTAATAATGTCAATTGTTTGTTGTGCTAACAATTTAAACACATCCTTTAAATGTTTTTGGTAACGTTTACAATGTCACTATACTCCTGGGTATTCTCAAAAGCAATATTACAAATACATCTTTAACAAATTGGACACAAACTAGTATTCAATATACATCTTTAAAATTTTGTCACTTTACAGTTTTAAAAAACATCACTAATTTTGAGATTTATTAGAAGACTTTTTTACTACTATTGTAATTTGAATGGTATAATAAAGTAAGAAAGAGTGGTGTATAATGTGCGTTTAACTTTATATACAGATTATTCATTGCGTGTTTTGCTCTATCTCGGTGTTAAAGGTAAAGACCGTTTATCGACAATTCAAGAGATTGCCGATGCGTATAATATTTCAAAAAATCATTTAATGAAAGTTACTTATGAACTAGGGCAATTAGGTTATATCGAAACAGTCCGCGGACGAGGCGGTGGAATTCGATTAGCAGTTGATCCAAATGAAATAAATATTGGAAAAGTAGTCCGTCATACGGAAGAGGACTTTCAAATAGTTGAATGTTTCAGCAACGAGAATAATATGTGTAAAATTTCTCCTGCATGTCAGTTGAAAAATGTATTATTTGAGGCATTAAATGCATATTTAAATGTGCTTGATCAATATACAGTTGGTGATTTCCTTTTATCCAAAGACGAGCTGTTCAAATTACTTGAGATTGAGTAATCCAAAATTAATAATAGTAATTAGAGTATAGATGTAAATCTGTACTCTTTTTATTTGCATATTAAAGTAAATTTTATTACCACACATTATAATGAGTATTTTGAGTAAAATAGAGAGGAATATGCATACTATGAAAAGTGTATTTATTACTGGTGCAACAAGTGGAATAGGTGTCTCATCACTGAAGTTCTTATTCGAGATGGATATCATGTCTATGCGACAGGAAGGAACCAGTCAGTTTTAATGACGTTGCAACAACAAGGTGCAAAGGTAATTCAGGCAGATTTACAAAAAACTGAAGATATTGTAAAAGTATGCAAACAGCTACCTCCAATTGATGTTGCGATTATTAATGCTGGTGTGGGAGTTTTCCAAAATGCTGTTGATTTAATGGATGAGGAAATAGAGGCTATGATTGATCTTAATATAAAAGCACCTATTTTATTAACACAGCGATTAGCAAAAAATATGATCCAACAAAAATCAGGCCATTTTATTTTCATTGGCTCACAAGCAGGAAAAGTAGCTACGAAAAAAGCAAGTGTTTATGCTGCTTCTAAGCATGCAATTACAGGCTTTACGAATGGTTTACGAATGGAATTAGCACCTTACAATATTAATGTTTCTACTATATATCCTGGTCCAATTGATACACCTTTTTTAGATAAAGCAGATGCAACAAATTCATATCGCCAAACGATGAAACGTTTCTTATTAAAACCAGAGAAGGTAGCAAATGAGGTAGTTTATACAATTGAAAAACCAGTACGTGAAGTTAATTTACCACGGATTATGTCTATAACAAGTAAACTATATGCAATAGCCCCATCTTTAGTTGAAAAGCTAGGGAGCGGTTTTTTTAATAAAAAATAATACATAAATGAGATTAGGCAAAGGCTTTTATTAAGTAGTATTCCACTATTTCATAAAAGTCTATTTTTTTATAAAAATGCACTTGTATTTATTTTTATCCCATGTTACTATTCGTGTATAAACTTTTAACAAGATGAATAAAAATACATAAAAACAGTGGAGGCGAAAATAAAATGGCAAATAAAAAAGTAGTTTTAGCTTATTCAGGTGGTCTTGATACATCCGTGGCAATTCCGTGGTTGAAAGAACAAGGTTGGGATGTAATCGCAGTATGTTTAGATGTTGGTGAAGGGAAAGATCTTGAATTTATCAAAAATAAAGCACTTCAAGTTGGTGCGATTGAATCTTACATGGTAGATGCAAAAGATGAATTCGCAGAAGAATATGCACTAGTTTCTCTTCAAGGGCATACATGGTATGAACAAAAATATCCATTAGTTTCTGCATTATCTCGTCCATTGATTTCTAAAAAATTAGTTGAAATCGCAAACGAAACAAAAGCTGATGCAGTTGCACATGGTTGTACTGGTAAAGGGAACGACCAAGTTCGTTTCGAAGTTTCAATTAAAGCATTAAATCCTGATTTAGAAGTTCTTGCTCCGGTTCGTGATTGGGGTTGGAGCCGTGATGAGGAAATTGAATACGCTGCAAAACATGGTGTACCAATCCCTGCAACAATCGATTCTCCATTCTCTATCGACCAAAATCTTTGGGGTCGTGCAAACGAAGCTGGCGTAATGGAAGATCCATGGGTTGCTCCACCAGAAGAAGCTTACGGATTAACAGTTTCAATTGAAAACGCACCTGATACTCCAGAGTTCGTTGAAATTGAGTTCGTAGAAGGTAAACCTATTTCATTAAATGGTAAAGTACTTAAACTTGCTGACTTAATTCAAGAATTAAATAAAATTGCTGGAGCTCACGGTGTTGGACGTATCGACCACGTTGAAAACCGTTTAGTAGGTATTAAGTCTCGTGAAGTATATGAAATCCCAGGTGCAAAAGTTCTTTTAACTGCTCATAAAGAATTAGAAGACATTACACTTGTAAAAGAATTAGCACACTTCAAACCAATTATTGAACAAAAATTATCAGAAGTAATTTATAACGGATTATGGTTCAACCCAATTCGTGTAGCATTAGAAGGTTTCTTAAAAGAGACTCAAAAATATGTAAATGGTACAGTTCGTGTTAAATTATATAAAGGTCATGCAATTGTTGAAGGACGTAAATCTCCTAACTCTCTATATAGCGAAGAGCTAGCAACATACTCAAAAGCTGACCAGTTTAACCATGCATCTGCTGTTGGCTTCATTGAATTATGGGGTCTTCCAACTGTAGTAGCATCTGAAGTAAACAAAAAACAACCAGTTGTACAAAAATAATTTGCAATAAAAATACAGACTGTCATGGAACTTATCGTAAATTGAGATTAGAACAGTGACAGTCTGCATAAGGTTAGGTGCGTAATATGACAAAGTTATGGGGCGGTCGTTTCCAAACATCAGCAGAAGCTTGGGTTGATGAGTTCGGTGCATCAATCGGATTTGACCAACAATTAGTTATGGAAGATATTGAAGGAAGCGTTGCACACGTAACAATGTTAGGTGCGCAAGGGATTTTACCAACTGAAGATGTTGCTAAAATTCTTGGCGGTCTAAAAGAGCTTAAACGTTTAGCAGAGGCTGGCGAGCTTGAATACAGTGTTGCAAACGAAGATATCCATTTAAATTTAGAAAAAATGTTAATTGATTTGATTGGCCCTGTTGGTGGCAAACTTCATACTGGACGTAGCCGTAATGACCAAGTTGCAACAGATGTGCACTTGTTCTTGAAGAAGCGCGTTTTTGAAGTAATCGGATTAATTGAAGCATTCCAAGCAACAATACTAGAGCAAGCAGAGCAACATGTTGAGACAATTGCTCCAGGCTATACTCATTTACAACGTGCGCAACCAATTAGTTTTGCACATCACTTAATGGCATATTTTTGGATGCTAGAGCGTGATAAAGAGCGTTTTTCCGAATCAATTAAACGAATTGACATTTTACCATTAGGTGCCGGAGCAATGGCAGGTACAACATTCCCAATTGACCGTGAAAAGTCTGCTGAATTACTTGGCTTTAGCAAAGTATATGCAAATTCAATGGATGCAGTAAGTGATCGTGATTTTGTTGTTGAGTTTTTATCTAACTCATCATTACTAATGACTCACTTATCTCGCTTCGCGGAAGAAATTATCATTTGGTCTACAGATGAGTTTAAATTCATAGAATTAGATGATTCTTTCTCAACAGGTTCATCCATTATGCCTCAAAAGAAAAATCCAGATATGGCAGAATTAATTCGTGGCAAAACAGGTCGTGTGTACGGAAACTTAATGGGGTTATTAACAGTATTAAAAGGTACACCACTTACTTATAACAAAGATATGCAAGAGGATAAAGAAGGCATGTTTGACACACTTCATACTATTCTGGGTGCATTAAAAATCTTTGAAGGTATGGTTCGTACAATGACTGTTAATACAGATCGCCTACACAATGCTGTTCATAGTGATTTCTCAAATGCTACGGAGCTTGCTGACTACTTAGCAACTAAAGGTATGCCATTCCGTGAAGCGCATGAAGTTACAGGAAAGCTAGTATTTACATGTATTAAACGTGGTATTTACTTATTAGACTTACCGATTGAAGACATGAAAGCTGAAAGTGAACTGATTGAAGAGGATGTTTACGAAGTACTTAAACCTGAAGCTGCAGTTCGTCGCCGAAATTCATTAGGCGGAACTGGTTTCGCTCAAGTAAAGATTCAACTTGAGAAAGCCAAGGCTTGTTTAGCAAAATAAAAAGTGAATGCAAACCTTTTACTAAGGATTTAGCATATAAGTGGCTATTAAATGTGTACAGAGATGCACAATAGTTACGATCTCTTACTCATGGAGCCAGAGGGTGATGGAGTATGGGGAAGCTTTATTCGTACCTGAGTTCCGTCATAATTCAAAAATGAATAAAGTTATAAACCGTCTCGGGGTCGCGAGGCGGTTTTTTTATGATTCTATGCGTGAGCTTCGTAAATGGCTTCAACTAACACTTTAATAAAAATGAAATATCAAAAATATCTTATTTTTTTGGTTCTATAATATTTGTTGGGGTTTTACTACAATTTTGAAAACAAAAAAGCACGTAACCACCGATTTCGATATACTTGAATTGACGAGAAACAAGCATTGAAAGGTGATACGTGCAATATGAATTTTAACATGAATATTCCAGGATTAAAAGGTGTAACAGTTCATAAGATGGAGGAGTTTGGAGAACGTATTGCTTTATATGTTTCTCTTCCGAAGAAAGAACATCAGTGTCCTGTCTGTAATAAAATGACTTCTAAAATTCATGATTATCGAGTTCAAAAAATTAAGCATTTAAAATGGTTTGAAAGATTAACCATCCTTTTCTATAAACGCCGTCGTTATGTTTGTGAATGTGGAAAACGCTTCTCCGAAAAATCCCCTTTCGTGGATAAATATCAACGTTACTCAAAAGAATGGAATCAAGTGGTTGGAATCCGTTCAGTAAAAGCGAAGACGTTTAAGGAAACTGCAGAAGTCCTTGATACATCTAGTTCGACTGTCATTCGTCGTTTCAAAAGAGTTATAAAAGAACAGTTAAAAGAGGGTGTACATTTACCAAAATGTATCGCAATCGATGAATACAAAGGAGATACGGATGCAGGAACCTATCAACTAATCATTGCCAATGCCGAAACTCACGAACCAATTGATATTTTACCGAATCGCCGAAAAGAAACAATTAAAGATTATTTAATGAAATATGGAGCAGATGTAGAAGTTGTCGTAATGGACATGAATCCGAGTTTTAAAGCAGCTGTTAGAAAAGCATTAAATCGCCCCATCATTATTGCAGATCGATTCCATTATTGTCGCTACATTTATTGGGCCCTAGATGAGGTACGCCGTAAAGTGCAGAAGGATTGGCATCCATATGATCGAAAAAAGTGCAAAAAAATGCGCCATGTTTTATATAAACGTTTTGACAAGTTAACGGAAAAGAATAAATGGTATTTAAATCGCTATACAAGGATGTCTAAGGAATTAAAAGAAGCATATGAACTGAAAGAAGCCTATTGTGAATGGTTTGATTGGGCAAAAACGGCTAATAATATAGCAGAAGTAAAAAATAGATTAGAAGCTTATTACCGTAAGGTAGAAGAAGCAAATATCCCAGCATTTTTAAAAGCGATTCAAACTTTTAAGAATTGGCAAGTAGAGATCTTGAATAGTTTTAGTTTTGGTTATTCAAATGGATTTTTAGAGGGAATTAATAATAAATCGAAGGTAATGAAGCGTAATGCTTATGGTTTCAGGAGTTTTAAGCATTTTAAAGCGAAGATTTTATTGAATGATTTATATAAAGAAATCGGTGTTCATTTAGGTTAATTAGGGTGACGTGCAAAACACATCACCCCAACATTTGACTAAGAACCATTTTTTTAAAACTATATTCAATACGGAAATTGTTAATTTATTCGTTCAAATATTGTTAATCAGGAACTTAGCCTAAAACCGAATAACCACATAGAAAGTACAAACACTAAACGAACAAAAGGAGGTTTGATAATGAGGATATTGATGTCGGCATTAGCAATCTTAGGTGTCCTAGTATATGGGAGATTTACAGCTGCTTCTCCAAATAGTAATACTGAATCAACTCCATCACAAGATGTAGCTCTACCAGTACAAGAACAAGTTGCCCCAGCTTATGCAAAGTGGGGAAGAATTGCAATGGAAAAAGTCATGGCAAAATATCCAAATGCGAACGTAATTGATTATTTGCATATCGGCAGAGAGGTAGGAGACAAAACCTCAGTCGAGAAATTTAAATTATGGTTAAAAGAAGATTCAAAGGAATTTGGCGTTTTTGTTAATATTACATTTAATAATCAAACAGAAGAAATCATTAATATTGATTACGAAGAAACACAAAGATAGAAAAGGAACCATACATTAAATATGCCCCATATTTTACAATTTAGAACTTCACTTTTTAGCCGTCACAAATTTTATTACCAACGTATAAAATATCAATAATTAAGTAGTACAAATCATCGCATTTGATTTGTACTATTTTTTTATTTCATTCAAGTAGAAGACTCTCATCTTTAGGTGGGAGATGAATGAATAATTTTCGCTTTTATTCAGTAGTTCCAAACTCCTACTGAATAAAGTAAAGCCTCCGGCGGATGTCAAGGATTTTGAGAGGAGTTGAAATAGGAAGTTAGTATAAAAACGTCGCATCCGTGCGATAACTGCAAACTAACCTATATCCTGCTCCTGCGGTTACTCGTGGCAAAAGGTATTTTGTTGGCCTAAGCATAATTCAACATCCGGACGCAATTACGCAAAAGACGTAATTGATTTTTGAAAAGTACATCTCTTGAAATAGCAAATTTTATAAAAATAGGCTTTTGACATTTCAAGATATGAGAAATACACATATATTTAGCAAGACAATACAAATAGGAGGTTACTGTCAAAATGAATAGTGAAATGCTACAAAGTTTTGAAGGGCAAGTCATTCAAGTTGACCGTCATGGGCCGCACACTGTTATAGGTAAATTATTGTATGTAGGCGATGATTTCTTCGTACTTTTAACGAAAAAAGACGGTGTAGTATTTTTCCAAACACACCATGTTAAAAGTGTAACTACTGATTCAAAAGATCCAATGGAGTTTGATGTTTACGTTGATGAGGATTTTGAGTTCCATAAAGGTAAAAAGTTCAAAGATATTTGTGGTCACTTAATTCACCACTGGGTAAAAATTAACCCTGAGAAAATTGAAGGTGTAATGGATGGAGTTTGTGACGACTATGTAACAATCATTAAAAACAAAGAGATTATCTACGTGAACCTATTCCATATCCGTAATATGAACTATGGATTAATGGCTCCTGAAGAAGATAATGAAAATGAAGGAAACAGTGGTAACAGTGAAAATAGTAACAGTAACGGAAGATCAAGAAGAAGACGTAGAAATAACTAATTAACTTTTAGTTATGAAATCATTAAAAGAAATAGGGTTACAAACGCCTCTTATGGGATTGGAGGGGGAAAATGTATAATATATTTAGTCAAGTGATAAAAGAAACCGTAAAAATAACCTTAGCAGGTAATATATTTTTTAATGGTTCTATTATTGACTTGAGCAAAGAAATAGTCGTGTTATTTAACGGAAAAGATTATATATATATCCCCATGGAACATATTGAAAATGTCTCCGTCGATCAAGATGAAGAAATAATTCAGCAGCCTACGAACTTCCCTAGTGTGATTTCGAAAGATGATAAAAATGATTTCTCGTTAACATATATGCTGAATGAAGCAATAGGAATGTACACAGAAATTTATGTCGCAAATAGGCAGCCAATACATGGCACCATCATTCAGGTTCAAAGTAATTATTTTGTATTTCATTCTCCCATTTATAAAACGATGTATATTGCAACGAAACATTTAAAGTGGCTCATTCCTTATACCGAAAATCAAAAGCCCTATACGTTAACGGATGATGAGTTAAAAGTGAGTGAGAAGAAAGGTACACATCCACAACACTTTGAACACCTAGTTCACTCAATGAGAGATAAATTAGTTGTAGTAAACCTAGGCGAAAAACCGTATCATATAGGTAAAATATCAAACGTTCATGGTGCGATTATTGAACTCCAAACAGCAAGAACGAATACTACGTATCTAAATTTGGAGCATATAAAAACAATCCATGAATCTTAGAAAGATCACTGGGAATAAAATTATACTAAAATAGTAGCACAAACTGCATCTTGGTTTGTGTTACTTTTTTTAATTTTTAAAATGCTATTTCCGTTTAAATAGTGAGTAGAGTTTCGTGCAATGAAAATGCGGAATTCTTATTTAGAAGATAATAATACTGCAAGTTATGGTGGAAGTTAACTACGAATGGGGGGCAGGTACTCAAATAAAATTGTTTGAGTACCTGACATTTTTTTAAGCTCGTGTTTGCCCGTTACCATAAATAAAGAACTTTGATGAGGTTAAAGAGGGTAAGCCCATTGGTCCACGTGCATGTAGTTTTTGTGTACTTATGCCGATTTCTGCTCCGTATCCAAATTCAAACCCATCTGTAAATCGAGTGGAAGCATTGTGATAAACTGCTGCTGCATCTACACTATTTAAAAACATTTGTGCTACATCGTGATCATTCGTAATAATAGCTTCTGAGTGCTTTGTTCCATATGTGTTAATATGAAGTACTGCTTCATTTACATTTTCCACGACTTTTACACTCATTGTTAAGCTCAAAAATTCTGTTGCATAATCTTCCTCTGTTGCCAGCGTTGTAGAGGGATAAGCAGCACAAACTTGTTCGTCTCCGATTATTTGTATGCCAGCATCTGTTAATTGGGATAATAATTGTACTCCGTGCTCGTTGAACCAATGTTGCTGTAATAACAAACTTTCTGCAGCGTTACATACAGAAGGACGTTGTGTTTTCGCATTAATAATAATATCTTTCGTCATCTCATATTCCGCGCTTGCATCCACATAAATGTGGCAGTTTCCAGCGCCAGTTTCAAGTACGGGTACCGTTGATTCACGAACAACAAGGTCGATTAGTTTTTTTCCACCACGAGGTATCAATACATCCAAATAATCATTTAAATGGAATAGTTCTTGTGCTGTTTCATGACTTGTATTTTCGATAAGCTGAACTGCGTCAATTGGAAGCTTAGACTTTTTTAGAGCACGTTGTATTGATGATACGAGGGCAATGTTAGAATTCTTTGCAGAAGAGCTACCACGCAAAATAACTGCATTTCCTGTTTTTAAACTAAGTGTTGCAGCGTCTACTGTTACATTTGGTCTTGCTTCGTAAATCATTCCAATTACCCCTAGTGGCACTCGTCGCTTCTCAATTTGTAAACCATTATCTTTAACTGTAGTTTCTAATAATTCACCAACTGGATCATTTAAATCAACTAATTGGTAAATAGCATCCGCCATAGATTGAATACGGGATTCATTTAACAAGATACGGTCAAGAATTGAATCAGATAAACCTTTTTCTTTTCCATTGCGTAAATCTTGTTCATTGGCAAAAATAATTTCTTCTTGATCAATTAATAATTGTTTTGCGATTTGTTCTAATGCTTCATTTTTTTCTATTGTTGTTTTAAGATTCATGATGTGACTAGCCTGTTTAGCGAATCTTCCTTTTAGTTGTACTTCACTATCTGTTTTGATTTTTGACATATAGACTCCTCCTTTAAATTGTTTGTACCCATTGATTCCGATGAATTACTTCCATTGAACCACATGGAAGTTCGTCTGTACGTTTTCCCATGGCGAATCGTAACTCATCGCTGGAATAAAGTACTTCGCCACGACCTATTAAGCCAGATTCACTGTAAACTTCTACTACATCGCCTTTATGAAAGAGTCCTTCAATTTTATAAACACCCGCAGGTAATAGGCTTTTGCCTGAGGATAAAATTGCCTTTTTAGCTCCTTCATCGATGTATATTTTTCCGGAAACTTCCGTGAAGGAAAGCCACTGCTTTTGATTTGGAAGCGTGGTGTTCTGGACTTGTCCAATATAAGTTCCATCACCACGACCTTCTAAAATTTCGACGAGTTTATTCTCACCTTGTCCTTTCCCGATGAATACATGAACCCCTGATTTCAGGGCAGTACGGGCAGCAAGAAGTTTTGACTGCATTCCACCTGTTCCGACTTTCGAGCCAGCTCCCGATGCATGTTCGAGCATTTCATCCGATACTTCTGTAAGATAATCGATTCTCTTGGCGTCAGGGTTTTTGAGCGGATTGTCAGTATAAAAGCCGTTTATGTCTGTTAAAATGATGAGTTGATCTGCATGAACAAGGCCACTAACAAGTGCCGAAAGCATATCATTATCGCCAAATGTTAGTTCCGCAACAGAGACTGTGTCATTTTCATTAATGATTGGAAGTATAGAACGCTCTAGTAATTCTGTAAACGTTGCAAATGCATTATGATACCTTTCCTTTTTTGAGAAGTCTGTACGGGTTAAAAGAATTTGTGCTGTTCGAATTTCGTATTGTGAAAAGAGCTCCGAATATTTTTGTATAAGTAGGTTTTGACCAACAGCAGCAGCAGCCTGTTTTCCTTTTAGGGTGACAGGTCGTGAAGGATAGCCGAGCATTCGGAACCCAGCAGCTACTGCACCTGATGTTACAAGTAGAACCTCATGTCCTAATTTTTTGAGTGCGGCAATTGCTAGAATATGGTCGTGTAATTTCTTTTGATCAATTTCGCCTTTTGAATTAGTAAGGGAGCTACTGCCGATTTTTACGACAATTCTTTTTTTATCCATTTCTGATCATCCTTTACGGTAGTAATAAGTGATAATGTTTTCAGAGATAAATAAAAAAACCCAATTCATCCCTAATAAATAGGGCGAAAAGGGTTTTTCTCCGCGGTACCACCTAAATTGGATTGAAAAGTAATCAATCCCACTTCATCTCATAACGCTTGAGTCTGCGTCTAGTTTTTGCTAGAAGCGAACGAAGTAGGTTCTGATGGTCTTTTTTGTGCAATGTCTTTCAGCCGGTGAACATCGCTCTCTTTCCAAAGTATCCAACATACTGGTCTTCGTTATGGCTAATCAAATTCAATTTAAAACTAATATGCTATAATTTTGATGAACTGTCAATGGTGTTTTGAAAATGTTCAAAATATTAAATTAGTATTTACCTTTTAAATCTCAACAATGATTGAATTTTAAATTCAATAATATGAAAGTTTAAACACTTTAGATTGAATAAATTGCCGAAGGAAGTTTAGGTCATGAAATAGAATATAAAATGGAGGTGTGGCAAATAGTGTTAAAATCATCTCTTTACATACTAATTGCCGTCATATCATTTTTACTTTTCATAACTGGAATGCTTTTTGCAGAACAAGTTCCGGTGCTAACTTTAGTAGGAATTATTGGATTAGCATGTTTTAGTTATACAGTATTTAAATGTGTTTTAAAACTACTAATCTCAAAGGAATCATTTAAAGGGGGAACAAAGAATGATTAAAAAGATAGAACATACTGCCATTATTGTGAAAAATTTAGAGGAATCCATCAAATTTTATGAAGATATTTTAAATTTTAAATTGCGTGCAGCAGGGAGTAATGATTCTCGAAAGATGGCTTTTTTATATGTGGAAGACAATCCGCAAGTTGAAATTGAACTTATCGAGGAATTAACTGATGTAGGACAACTGACTGACGGTATTGTAGACCATCTAGCTTTTGCCATTGAAAATATGGCAGAATCGATGGAAGAACTAAAAGCGAAAGGGATAGAGTTTTTAACTGAGGAACCTAAATTAACAATATTTGGTGACAAAATGATTTTATTTAGAGGTATTAATGGAGAATTATTACAATTAATAGAAAAATAGAAGAGAGTTGATTTTCCTTAATATACTTCAAATGGGTATAGTCCATGATTACTTTAATAGACACGATTGAAATTGAATTTCTAATTATTCTTAAGATTTTTTTAACTAAATAAGACATAAAAAGAGGGCGTCCTGTATAAGGGAGCGCCCTAATTTGATGGAGACGAAATAAACAATGATATAAAAAGAAGAATACCTTCTAATACTGTGGTTATTACAAAGAATAAGATAAAATAGCTGGATCTTTAAATCCTTTCATTACAAGCAGTGCCTCTTTTTGATCCTCAAACTCATAAATACGGTAAGTGTCTTTTAAGAAAACTGTAATTACCCACATGGTAGGCGCCTCCTAAATTTTTATTCACAAGACTACATTGTAAACGACAAAATGGCGGGATCATTAAACTCTTGAAGTGCAAATGCAGCTTCATTTTGATTGTCAAATTCAAAAATACGGAAAGTATCTTTTTCAAATACTGTAATTAACCACATAGAGAGCTCCTCCAAAATTTGATTTTCTTGTTGAAATATTCAAAATCCCTGGGGAATATTTCTATATTTGAGTTGATTGTACATCATCCAATAATAAAAGAAAATAGGTTGTGAAGGGTTTCACATATTGTTCATAATGACGACGTTTTCAATACAATTTAACAAAATTTAACGTTAAATTAATAAACAATCAAGATTGAAATACATGAAATAAAAAAGGGAGTCGCTAATAACGACTCCCCAAAATTAATTTTTTTTGGTGATTAAGGTACATAAGAATCCAATAAATAAAATGACACTAAATACAGTAAAGGTCATAAAAGTAGAGCCAATATTCATTAATTTTGTAGCTAACAGTGGACCTAAACTGGCACCAACAAACAAAATGAATGCATTAAAAAGCACAGCACTTCCTCTTTGCGTCTCTGCATTAGCATTAATAACCGTAATATTCGTCGGCACGATAAATGATATACACGCTACAAAAACGAGGCTTAAGAATATGACAAATATTGGATTGCCACCCAATCCTATTAAGAAAAGAGACGCCGCAGCTATAATAAAACTTGTTCGAAAAGCACAATGAAATCCAACTTTTTTTGCAATCCTACTTGCAAAAAATGATGTGAATGTTCCTAATATTCCTATTCCACGAACATAAAGAATCTGATTGTCCGTAAAGTTGTAAGGTTCTGCTGATAATAATTTTCCAAGGATCGTATACATTCCGATTAATGAAAAAAGTAGCATTAGCGAAATAATAAACGACCCAATTAATATTGGATTTAACAATAAGTTTTTCATCTTCAAATATTTCTTGAAAATACTTTCTTGAATCGTATCGTTTTTTTCTTTTGGTAAATTAAAAAGCACTAAAAATGTTGTAATTAAGTATAGGAAGGATAAAAAGAAAAAATTTCCTCTCCAACCGAAGTGGGTTTCGATAGTTATGGCAAAGACTTGAGCGACGACACTGGCGATGAGAAAACCTGATGAAATCATTCCAATAGCGGATAGTCGCTTCTCAGAAGGAAATACTTCAGCAGTATAAACAAGGGAAATGGGGACAAAAGCCGCTGCTGCCATAGCTTGAAGGACACGAATAAAAAGTAAAATCTCGTAACTTTTTACAAAACCACCGATGAAAGTAACGACTGTCAGAATACAAATACCAATGATTAAAAATATTTTTCGTCCAAAGCGATCGGACAAAGGGCCATAAAGAAAACAACAAATAGCATAGCTCATAGAAAAGGAGCTTCCAACCCAAACTGCTTCTGTCTCAGTAATATCAAACTCAGTTATAAATGTTGTGGTTAGTGGTATTGTAAAGTACATACTAATTAAAATAACTAAACCAGACCATGTCAAAATTAACGAGTAAATTTGAAAAGAGGCGTTTTGTTTTTTCCAGAAAAGGGACATTATTTTTGTTCTCCCTTTTTTAAAATAGTGAATTCAATTTTTATAACCTAACCAATTTTATTCGACACACATAGTGTTCATGCTCGAATTTTATCGAATCTTATATTCTGTTAATAACGTCTCGGTATTTTGTTACCCTGATTTACATTTTGAGTAGGGAACCTTGGATTAAATTTAAGTCATCTAGTGTAAGAAATGAGAGCATATAGTGAAACTTCTGCTCAGTGATGTAGGCTTTTAAACATGATTTTGAGAAGGCTTGCTCTCCCTTTACTTTAGGTAAAATAAAAACCAATCAGGATCGCCCCCCTGATTGGTTATTTGTCGGTCATTTTCTTTTTTGTAGTGTTTTTACGCCCTCTATTTTATGCTGCTTGTCTAGAATATATATTTAGTAATGTATCTAATTCCTGACTACAAGTAACTACATCAGGATGTGTATATCCTAAATCATTTGCCTTTCTAATCATTGATTTTCTCTTTATTTCAATGATCATTTTCAATATTTTTTTGTACAAAAAACTTTTCATTACTAGTTCCCCCGTAAAGTATATTAGCTTTTTTATGGTTTGTTTGTTAGCAGAACTTTTGATGCTTTTTCATTGTATACAATTGAACATGAAAAAAATGTCGTAATGTGCTAAAAACTAACAATTTCACAAAATTGTCACATTTAATTAGGATTAACGTTAATAATTCCGGGTATTTAAAATATTCTGAATATTTAATCGTGGAAATTTATATTAATGATACTGTAACATTAGTTGTTAATTAGATAGATAAGGTGATTATTCCTAATAAGAATTTGATAATAATGAAATCATTGGAGTGCAGGGTGAAATCTTTTGGGATACGAAGAGGAGGGGAACGGGACTGTTCGAAATGATGTAGATGGTCTCAGGTAGAACATTTAGTAGAACACGATAAATTTAACAAAAACCACCATTTCCTACTACGAGAAAGTGGTGGTTTTCGTTTTTAATCCTATTACTTAAAAAGGAAAATGTTATTCACATAATAAAATTTGTCTCTTAAACAATTGCTTTTTTGCAATACATTGATCGGAAATTTTAAGGTCTGCTTTTTCTAATAGGTCATCAATTGTCTCAATTGTAATGATAACAACTTGTTTCGCGATACGACGAGCGTGTTTAATAATATCAAATTGTTCTTCACGGGAAATATGTGTATATAGGTTATATGGTAAATCAATAATGGCGACATCATAATATTCAGTGACTTCTGAGATTGGTCCAAGAGTTACAGTACCATTTAGACCAAAATAAGCAATGTTTTCACGGGCTCCTTTACAAACAAGTGGTTTGATATCCCGTCCAACGATGTCTATTCCCATTGATAGTGCCTCAATTACAACCGTTCCGATTCCACAGCATGGGTCAATTGCGCGGACACCCTCAGTATGGGGAACAGCGATATTGGAAACAGCACGTGCAACCCTTGTACTAAGTGCTGTCGAATAACTATTAGGTTTATGTAGGTGATGACGCCATATGGATTCACTGATTGTATGTTTTCCAAAATACCAACGTCCATTTATATGAATTAAACCAAAAACAACATCAGGGTGATCTAAGTGCGGTTCACCGTCAATCACTAAACCAATTTCCCGTTCAATTTGTCTTCTTTCAGGATGATGAATTTTCTTGGTTTGATCTATATCCATTTTGTTTAAACAGATCACTTTATAAGTTTTGTCATTTAACTTTAATTTTTGAACTAATTCTTTTATGTCAGAGATGCTATTACTTTCATAGTACACTTCAAGACGGTCTTGAATAAATGGACTCCTACTAGGGTCTACTTCAACATTACTTATTAAAAAGTTGGATTGGGAATCCATGTTGAAAAAAGCACGCATCTCCATTCGACATAAATCATATTCATCTTTATGATGAACATAAGTGTAAATATATTTTTGTGTATCTTGCAATCTTATAACATCCTTCATCACATTATTGTTGTTGTTTAATTATTTGCATTAAAGAATGTATGAAGTTTACAGAGAGATTTAGAGCTTCTTCAATAGACATTTCTTCTTTAAAGCCATCCATATAATTTATTGGTATATTTAATTCCCATAACCCATCCTCATTTGAGAAAGCTGCACTATAGTTTTTTAATTCTTCACCAAATAAATTTTCATCAAGAAAAGTTTTGATTGTATTTAAATATTTTTTTTGCACTTTCAATCCAAGTAAGATCATATACGTTTCGAAGACGTCATCCAGTTCAAGGGAAACTGCATCTATATTGACTGGTTCAAATTCAGGGGATTCAATGTAAAGAAATTCATTACGATTTTGTTTGAAATGGTTTAGTGAAGTACTTAAAAAAGATATGTCTTCTTTTGAAATTACTTCTTCGCTTTCTTTGTCACAACGTTCTATTAATGCATTTGTTAAGTTAAAATTCATTTTCAGTTTCTACCTCCTAAAATTCTTCTTATAGTATAACCCTCAATTCAGTGAAAATGTAGCAAAGGAGGCTATGCTTTTTAATTAGTTGGGTTACAAATCCGACGATTTATTTGATTTTGAACATTTTGTCCCAATTTTTATCTTTTAAAAAGTTATCCAAAGGAAAGTTGATCATGATTTTATTCTAATCACAACTGATTAATATACTTACTGAACGAATTCTTGTTATAAGTCACTATATAATGCGTTTCTTAGAGCATTAAAGTCTTTTCTTATGCTTAGTGGGGAATGGTTTATCTCATCATAAAGAAATAGGATAAACTCCTTGATACATAAGGTTTTAAGTAGGATTGTTAAGGGAAAAAGTAGAGGGATTATTAGGGGTGTATTTGTGTCTAACTTATGAATTTTTGTAATACCACTGGATTAAAAATAGCTTGAATTATAATAAATTTTTTTGATAAAGTATAAACAGACCAGTTGGTATGGGAGGCGTGGAAATAGATACAAAATCAATGATGATTAACAACACTATTCCAACAAAAAGGAGATTTTTATGGAAACACATATTAAAGTAAAAAGTCCAAAGATAATGGCTCTTGTTTTAATGTTGGGCGCATTCGTAGGATTATTTGGTGAGACAGCATTAAATATGGCTTTGACAAATGTTATGGATGAATTTTTTGTTAAACCAGGTATTGCCCAATGGCTTACAACGGGTTATTTATTAACACTAGCAATATTAGTTCCGGTATCGGCGCTTTTAGTAAAATGGTTCACAACGAGACAGTTAGTTGTAGGTGGATTAGTTCTATCAATGGCTGGTGCTGTTTTAGCCGCTCTGTCACCAAGTTTTGCCGTTTTATTAATAGGTCGTATCGTTCAAGCGATTGGAACAGGTATTCTTTTACCTGTCATGATCAATGTTGTTTTATTAATTTTCCCAATTCAAAAACGTGGAGCAGTAATGGGGATTGTTGGTCTAGTTATTACAGCAGCTCCTGCACTTGGACCAACGCTTTCAGGTTTAGTGATAAGTACATTAGGGTGGAACTATATTTTCTGGTTCAGCGCTATTCTTTATGTGATTCTAATCATTATTGGTGAACCAGTGATGTCGAACGTATCGGATATAACTAAACCTGAAATTGATATAATATCAATCCTATTCTCAACTATTGGATTTGGTGGCATTATCTACGCATTAGCAACGATGGCTGAACTATCAATTTCATCAACAGGTGTTTGGGTACCATTAGTTATTGGTATATTAGCAATTCTTTTATTCGGTGTCCGTCAAATGACGATGGCACAACCAATGGTTAATATACGTGTATTTAAGTATCCAATGTTCTCATTAGGTACGTTAAGTATGTTCCTAAGTATCCTAGTAATTTTATCAACATCCATATTATTACCAATGTATTTAAAAGGAGCTCTTTACTATAGCGCTTTAGTTGCCGGATTATTACTACTTCCAGGTAACGCTGTAAACTTTGCAATGTCACCATTTGTTGGTGCAATGTTTGATAAAATTGGTCCCCGAAAATTCATTATTACTGGTTATATCTGTGTTGTGATTGCAAATGTTATGTTCTTAACAACCATCTCGGCAACTACACCAGTTTGGCAAATTATTGTTGCATTCATGATTTTATTCTTCGGTTTAACAATGACAACTATGCCAGCTCAAACAAACGCATTGAACCAATTACCACGTGAGTTATATGCAGATGGTAATGCTGCAATGAATACATTAAACCAAGTTGCAGGGGCAGCAGGTACAGCAATCGCCATTACGTTATTTACTGCCGGCCAAGTTGGTCTAGAACCAGGCACGCCAGACACTTTAGCAGCTGGTGTTAAATATGTATTCTACTTTATTACTGGTATTTCGGTTGTTGGGTTAATAAGTTCTTTCTTTGTAAGAAAAGCAGATGCGCAAACTTCAGAAACACCTGCATCAGCGAATAAAAACAAAAACAGCACATTAATTGAAAGGAGTTTTAGTAATCCGTAACCTGAATGATATAAGTGTAAAAAAGAAAAAACCAAGGATCCGGGTCCTTGGTCTTTTTAACATTTATTTATTTTGCAATGTCTTTTCAATTGTGGCGAAATAAGGTGATTGTCCTGAACGGAAGTAAGTGAGTAAATAACCGTCCTGAGCAATAATTTTACCAGTCTGTTGATATACCTTATAGTCAAAAGCAAATGGGATAATTAATGAATGTTTAAAGAATTCCTTCTCATTCAAATCAAACTGTACAAACTCTTCGCCTGCAAGAGTAGGTGTTTGTTTTAATTGAGTATAAATATTTTTCTGTTCTTCTCGTGAAACGCGTTCATCCCACCATAATTTTCGTGGTTGGAATTGTTGTTTTGATAAATAATCTAGCTGCATTAAGCTGCGAACAATGGCTAAATTAACATTTGGTTGTGTTGCTAAAAACTCTTCAAGACGTTTAAATAAATCCTCAAGTTGGTGACCAATTCGTGACCAGCCTTTTTCCTCCCAGTACGTTCCAAAGTTTTGGAAGAAATCAAAAGGCGTTTCAAAACTTTGGGTTACCAGATATTCTACAGTGTGATCCATTCGGTGGTCATTCCAATATTTTTCGAGCACGTCTTCTGCGTGTTTAATGCGAATAATTTCATCAAATGTTAACACATTGTTGGCGAAGATTTCGTACGGCGCCAAATCAACATATGTGTATCCATATTTTTTTGCATCAATACGAAGACCTGTCCCACGTAATAGTTTTAAGAATCCTAATTGTAATTCTTCAGGACGCATCGCAAACACATCATTAAACGTTTGTCTGAAACTGTTATAGTCTTCCTCTGGTAAACCAGCAATTAAATCAAGGTGCTGATCAATTTTGCCACCTTCTTTAACCATTGTCACAGTACGTTTCAGTTTTTCGAAGTTTTGTCTGCGTTTAACGAGTTCGTTCGTTAAATCATTCGTTGATTGAACACCGATTTCAAATCGGAATAATCCTTTTGGTGCATTGTCATTTAAGAATTGGATGACTTCAGGACGCATGATGTCAGCAGTAATCTCGAATTGGAAGACAACGCCTGGTACATGTTCATCAATTAAAAATTGGAACATCTCCATCGCATAGCTTCGGCTTATATTAAATGTACGATCGACAAATTTAATTGTTTTAGCGCCATTTGCCATTAAATAGCGGATATCCTCTTTAATTTTTTCTCGGTTAAAGTAACGAACGCCCACTTCAATAGAAGATAAGCAGAATTGACATGAGAATGGACAACCTCGACTTGTTTCAATATATTGAATACGTTTTCCAAGAGATGAGCGATCCTCTTCAAAACGGTAAGGACTTGGAATCTCTTTTAAGTCAATCTTCTTTGGCTGTGCATGAATTTTTACTTTTCCATCCTGTAAATAACAAATCCCGGGCACTTCATCTAGATCTATTTCACCATTAAAATATTTAAGTAGTTCCTTGAATGAAGTTTCGCCTTCTCCCATTACGATAAAGTCCACTTCTTCAATTTCTCGTAACCAATCATGCACATCGTAAGAAACTTCAGGTCCACCTAAAATAATTTTCGTGTTAGGTGAAACTGTTTTTAGGATTTTAATTACTCTAATGGTTTCTTCGATATTCCAAATGTAACAACTAAAACCGACAACATCTGGTTTATGTTGATATAGATCGGAAACGATATTGAATGCAGGATCTTTTATTGTATATTCTGTAATTATTGGGTTAAATTCAGGCAGGGCAGCTGCCTTTAAATAACGAAGTGCCAAGTTTGTATGAATGTATTTGGCATTTAATGTTGTTAAGATAATATTCATTGATGCTCTCCTTTATAAACACGAACTTGAATAATGCGAGGGTCTAAACTTTTTGTTTTTGAACTAGGCTTTAGTTTGTTGTGATCATATACTCAATTGTTTATTATAAACGTTTTAAAACTAAATCGTGATTGAATTGTATTAATAAGTGTAAGTTTAAGAATTCAGACTATTATCATGACATAATAAGAAGGAATTTTCTAGTTTTTAAAGGGGTTTTGAAATAAATGCTGAATATAATGATTGGAAACAATTACATAGAAAAGGAGATTAAATAATGGAATATATTCGAATTACAAATATAGAGGACCCGTTGTTTGCTAAAATGCATACACTATTGGCCGAAATTTTTCCGTCAGAGGAAGTACTAGAATTTAACTTGTGGAAAGAGCCGCTGGAAGACCCAGGAATTCGTGTTTTTGTTGCGGTCAACGAAAACGAGGAAGTAGTAGGGGCAACAGAATATCGTTACTATCCTGGGTGGAATATTGCCATGACTGACTTTACCATCATAGGTCAACCTGGACTTGGTCTTGGAAGATTTTTAGCAAAAAATCGTGAAAAAGATTTACATCGTCTTGCGAGTGAAAATGGTAAAACATTATTTGGGATGTTTGCTGAAATTTATGACCCATACGAAAAAGAAGACTTTGATTTTGGTGGGGTTGCACCTATGAATCCTTATGTTCGTCGTGAGGTATTATCACATCTTGGATATCAAAAACTTGATTTCCCATATGTACATCCATCTTGGAAAA
This sequence comes from Ureibacillus composti, assembly GCA_030348875.1. Classification (GTDB taxonomy): domain Bacteria; phylum Bacillota; class Bacilli; order Bacillales_A; family Planococcaceae; genus Ureibacillus; species Ureibacillus composti. Next base: position 2,919,069 of record JAUCEP010000002.1, on the reverse strand, counting down.
ATGATGGGGAGGCAGTTAAAGGTCTAGATTTTTGCTTTATGCCAACGGATGAAAATATTCAAGAAATTCCAACGAGCCTTGTTGTAGATTTCTTAATGGATTATTATTCGGTATTATCAAATAAACCAAAAGAGTGGATTCAAATGATTGAAGATTTAGAAGAAAAAGAAACAGTGAAATTACTACCTCTATAATAAAAGAAAGAGAAAAGAGCGTGCTAAAACTAGCACGCTCTTAACATAAGAATTAAGCTTGAAGCTGAGATTGTAAAGTAGTAGCCATTGATTGAGCTCCGCCAGGCCCATCAATTGTTAAGAATTCTGTAATTTCACAGATACTAATATAAGCATCAAATGTAACTACACCAACAATTGGGAAAAACGGTACAACTCTATCACCGAAGAATGCGAATTTAGCAATAACAATATCCAATACTAGGACTCTGTCATCTCTTACTTCATCGATTCTACCAATAACAATCGCATTCTTCTCAAAGACAACGACAAATTCATTCTCATTATCTTTAAGTGCTTCTGCTAATGCGTCAACACATTCACATTTACAATCATTATTCTTATTGTCGTGGTGTTTGTGTTCTTTGTGGCAACCAGGTCTGCTACAACCATAAGATTTTCCTGTCATTTCTTTCCCCCCCTTCGTTTTTCTATTAATATAAATATGTAATTACTGAAATGTTTCTTGTTCATATGACCTAATAGATTAATTAATTTAATTTTTTTCTATAATAAAGCGTGATTTAAACTATTAAAGGGGGATTTTATAAGTTTTGGTGCTTTAGGAACTTGTAAAAAGTGGAATAGATGAAGTGATAAGATTATGAAATTGGAGGTATTTAGTTGAAAAGTGCAAATCCATATATCTTTGTTGATCAATGTGTGGAAGTAATGACGTACTATAAAGATTTATTTAATGGTAAAGTGAAGAATCTGCAGCTTGACGATAGTGGTAAATGTTTTTATGGTGAACTGCATATTGGGGAAAGTATAATTCACTTTTCAGATACATTTGGGAAAACGGATGTGGGAAATCAAGTTCGAATTTCATTAGCTTGTGAAAGTGAAGATGAACTAAAACGAGTATATGAGTCACTGAGTGAAGACGGAACGATTACAGTGCCACTTCAACAAACGTTTTGGGGAGCGCTTCATGCAAACTTAATTGATCGAAATGGTATTGGTTGGTTGTTGAATTACACAAAATAGTTATTATAAGAATGTTTTGCAAAGAAGGCTTTCTAAGTCCTACAGACAGGGGAAAGAAGGAATATAGTACAAGGAGAAGTTTTGTTATAAAAAAACTCAGAGTATCGACTACTCTGAGCTTTTTTATTTTATGAAAATTCTATTCTTACATTGTAAAAGTTAAAATAGTTGGTTGTTTAAAGTTCTTTTTAGCCATTGTTGCTTCGTTTTGATTGTCAAATTCAAAAATACGGAATGTATCTTGTTCGAATACTGTTAGTACCCACATCTGGGGTCACCTCCTTGAATTTTAAAAAAACGATTCATTAAAGATTGGCTCGAAAATCCTGAAGCTAAGCCATGTAGGGTATTACTTTGTATACGAAAGAATTGCTGAGCCGTTGAAACCTACAAGTGCTAATTTTGCCTCGTTTTTGTTTTCAAATTCAAACATACGAACTGTATTTTGATCAAATACTGTAATAACCCACATGGTATTACCTCCTCATATTGTACGTAATTTTGTTATATAACACAAGGGCTAAAATTTAATTTTTTCGAATTGTGTTATATATCAACTTGGTGATTCTATTGTACACCCATGATGCTAAAAATAAAAGAGAAAGTGAAAGTTTTCACATATTGTTCAAATTGATGTCGCTTACAAAATTATTTTCTTAAAAGACATGCATATTTTTTAGAAGAGTCTATTTGGATTAAAGAATAATACGTACACTATAGAATATTGCTTCAAAGAATCATAAATTTCCTTGCATTATCCAAACTATCGATAAAGGAGGATGGATTACACGTGAGTTCAATAAAATTAGATAATAAAGTACTCTCCATCTTGGAAGATAAAATAAAATTAATCCATTCAGATGAAGGGGCCATTTATTTAGTCGGGCCAATAAAATTACCTGTCAATTTATATAATGAGACTGTAACGTTTCAATGGTATTGTTGGTTAAATTGTGATGAAGTAACCGAAGACTATCAAAAAATTATTGATAAATTATCTTCAGCGAATCTGGCAGAACATCAACAATCAAGTGTCCTTGTTTATGGAGATTTTGAAAACGGAGAGAATGCAATAATGCGAATGCATTCAATCTGTCATACCGGAGACATTTTTGGAAGTAAACGATGTGATTGTGGCTATCAATTAAAACAATCGATGAAAATGATTGTGGATCATGGAACGGGTGCATTATTTTATTTAGCTAATCATGAGGGCAGGGGAATAGGTTTATTTAGCAAAGCGATGGCATACATTCTACAAGAAAATGGGTTTGATACAGTGGAGGCAAACCAAGGTTTAGGATTTGTTGATGATTCAAGAAATTACGATGACGCAATTCGTGTATTGAAAGCCATTCGAACAAAACCTGTAACACTAATTACAAATAATCCTAAAAAATTAGAAGCACTAAAAAATTCAGGGTTGCCAGTTTCGGGAAGGCAAGAGATTTGGGGAGACATTTCAGAATACAATCGTAATTATTTATTAACTAAAATTAAGCGTTCCGGCCATATTAACGAAGATGATACTTGTTGTAACGATTAAATACAAGACTATGCTCTTAGTAGGGGAGTATAGTCTATTTTTTTTGAAACAAAAAACAAAAATGGCGAGCTTTAATTTCTCGCCATTAATAATTTATCTATTTTTATTTGATTGTTGATTCTTATCATGATTTGTTGCATTATTTTTGTTTTTAACTTTTGAGTCGAATTCCTCTGCGATCTCCGCTGTGTTATCTTCTGGGTTATCTGCATGGCTTGTCGTATTTTGATGTAAGTGTTTATAAGTCTCAAAAGGGTTATGAGTTCTTTCATTTAAAGTCTTTTTATTATTTTTGCTCACCAAAAATCACCTCCTAAAGTCTAATGTGCTCAGTATTGGAGGTTTTATTCTTAAACAAAATCTAATAATTAAGTGTGGAAACTAAAAATTACTTAGCTTTTTTGCTTCTTTTTTCTTTAAACCGCGTCGTTTCATTTCTAACTTAACTAATGCAAGGCATTCTTTGTATTCTAGATATTTATTAAGATCGTACAAAGATTGTCTATGTTTTTCTTTATAATACTTTTTTTGTTTTTTTATCTTCGTATATAAATTAGCAAGCTCTTTATTAGTTAATTCCATATTTTTTCACCTAGTTTATATTATAAAAGTGGTTTAGAAAAATCAATATCTTTTAATATTATTATCAGTAATTTCAATATTTAATTAGTTATTGTGAAAATATATAAAAAAATTGAGGGGATTTTTAAAATAATTGAGAAATAAAATAGTTGAACATGCTACTACTATGAACTATATAGAGGATCCAACACGGTTTCAACACATTTCCTTTAGGGGTAGGAGATAGGATCATGTGGGTGCCAGAGCAGGGAGTGATTAAGTTAATTTGAAGACTTACTTGTTTTTTATAAAAAATAAAGGTATAGGCTTTATGCCTATACCAAAGGGGGAAATCTATTAACGATTGTTATTACGGTTGTTGTTGCGTTGGTTATTGTTTTCTTTTTGGTTTTGTTGACGAGCTTGGTTAAAGTCTTGGTCAACTGCAAATTCTTCACGGTTGTTGTTGTTGTTATTGTTGTTACGATTTTGATTATTTTTGTTTTTAGCCATTTTTAGTTCTCCTCTGTAGTAAAATTTTTTTGTTCAATAATTATTTAAGCTTATCGATTATTCTTACGATTATTATTGCGTTGTTCGTTGTTATTCTCTTTTTGGTTTTGTTGACGTACTTGATTGAAGTCTTGGTCAACTGCAAACTCTTCACGATTGTTGTTATTGTTATTGTTATTGTTGTTATTGTTGTTTCGTTTAGCCATTGTCTCATTCACCTCCACAAAAAGTATTGTGTGTTAAATGAAATGGCTTTATTCGCTGTTTATTTTTGTAAATAATAATTGAGTTTACGTTAGAATATTTAATGTTTATTAATTTTTGTATTTAACAAGGATTCCTTCTTAATTTGAGGAATTTATTTATATAAAGAAGAAAAGTAAAAAATGTAGCTAAGAAAAACATGAACAAGGGAGTTTTGTAATGAATATTTGGACGAAAGAAATAGAAATTAATGCACCTATTAATCATGTTTGGAAATATTTCGATGGAACTTTAGAGGATATGCAAAAGATTATGCCACAAGTGGATAAGAATGAACCTGTAAACGTAACAGAGAATAAAGTAGGTAGTGTCTTTCGTCAAGCTTATCGGGAAGGAAAACGCGTTCAAGAATACGATGTAAAGACATTGGAATACGAAAATACACCTGACCTAAAAAAGCTTAAAATAGGATTTACATTAGCAAGAATGTTTGAAATTACAGCCTACTATGAACTGAAGAAAGTTAATGAAACGACTACTACATTACTCTATACTGCGACAAATCGTCCTTTGCGGTTCTTTTCGAAAATGCTGTTGCTATTTGGTAATGATCAAGTAGTGATTGAATTTGTGGAACGTGTAAAGAGAGTGGCAGAGGAAGAATTAGCAGTGAGAGAAGTTTAACTCACTGCTTTTTTTAGAATGTTTATCGTAAAAAGTGACTTAATCTGTTTTTATTATTTCTAAAAACTGGCCTGCCGCTTTTGTTATAGGCTCGCCTCTTAATTTTACTATTACAGGCTCTACAGCAAAGTCAAAATCGTCCATTTCAATTAAAGTCACGTTTTCAATAGAAGGAGTTGCATAATCCATTTTCGGGATAATTGAAATGCCTAATCCACGACTAACTAAGGCAACAACCATTGCAATATCTTTACACTCAATCATGATATTTGGTTGTACGTGATACAAATCAAATGTCTGGAGAATATTTTCGTTAAACGAGTAGCCTCCCATAGCACCTAACATAATGAATGGAAATGTTGCAATTTGTTCAACAGTTGGTTGTGCTGAGAATGCTTCACTCCAGCTAGAAGGCATAATTAAGACTGCAGGTTGCTTTTTTAAAATTTTCATTTCATAAATGTCTGAATTCGATGGACGTAACATCAATGCAATGTCAATTTCCCTTTGTTGTAGTTGTATCGACAACTCTTCAGAATCGCCTTTATAAATGTTGATTTTAACTTTAGGATAAAGCTTACTATACATAGCAATTAAATCAACGAGCATATTTGAACAAGAGGAAGAGACTCCAATGCGAACAGTTCCAGCTACACCTTGTTCAATTTCTTCAATTTGTCTTATAACATCTGACATTTTACTTAGCATTTGTTCGGCATATTGGTATAAAACTTGTCCAGTTTCTGTTAACTCCCATTTTTGACGATACCTATGTATGAGGGTAGTGCCTAGCTCAGTTTCTAATTTCTTTAATAACTGACTAAGGGGAGGTTGCGCAATATGCAGGGCTTCTGCTGCTTTTGAAATACTACCTTGCTTCACAATTTCTTTAAAATATTGTAATTGTCGAACATCCATTTTGATTCTCCATTATATGTTTTTTCATATAATTAGTTTAACATTTATATATTTTTAATATGTTGGATTCTGTCCTATAATAGATAAAAATACTTAATTGGAAAGAAGAGTTATATGAAAAATAATCATATGAAAGTTACGATAAAGCGAATTATATTATACTTGTTCGGTTTATTTTTTCTATCGTTAGGAGTTAGTTTCTCTATCCAAGCTGCATTTGGTGTTTCACCTGTATCCTCACTCGCCTATGCTCTTTCATTAGCATCTGATCTTTCAGTTGGGTTAATGACAATTGTTGCTAATATTCTATTTGTTATTGTGCAAATCATATTATCGAAAAGACTTGATGTAAAAGAATTTTCTGTACAATTGATTATTTTATTATTATTTGGCTTCTTTATGGACGCCTCATTATTTCTTATTCAATTATTCCCAACTCCTGAGACAATTTTTATGCGAATTGTATTTTTAATCGTAAGTTTGTTTGTCGTTGCAATTGGATTACTCGGCTATTTTACGGCAAAGTTCCCATTAATGCCTTACGATGCGTTAACTTATGTAATTAGTGAACGATTTAAATTAAAATTCAGTAAAGCAAAAATTACGAGCGATTTGCTTAATGTCTTTGTTGCAGGTGCTATTTGTTTAATATTTAATCATTCATTTGGAGCTGTTGGTATTGGTACGCTTATTGCTGCATATTTCATTGGAAAAATTTTAGGTTTGTTGATGCGCCATTTTCAAGCATGCTTACAACACTGGGTGTTTATAGATCATGCTGGGCAAACAGAAAAATCAACGCTAAATAATCAAATTGAAGAACAAGAAAGCACGAACGTACAATTATAATCGTTCGTGTTTTTTATTTGAGGGAACGTACACCGATATGAAACCATCACGTATTAATCTACGATGCATGTTTCAACAGCAGGATAATAAATTGCCTTTAAAGCATAGAAAATAAATGAAAATATGAACATAAGAATATATTTATCTCGAATATTTGATTTTTTTTGATGTACTATAATAATATAGAAGTAATACGTTACAGTTGGGAGGGAATAACGATGGGATCGAGAAACTAAGAATTGGTGAAGTGGCAGAAAGAACAGGAATTACAAAACGTACAATTGATTACTACACAAATATTGGACTTTTAGATGCCGAACGCTCTGCCTCAAATTATCGTTATTATTCCTCTGATGTAATTACAAGACTACAAACCATAGAAGATATGAAAGCTCAAGGAATGACTTTAGAGGATATCAAAAAGGAATTTCATAAGAAAATTGAGTGCGAAGAAATTGACATTCAAGAAATTCGCTTGCATATGCAAACGTTAGAAAATGAAGTATCTCAATTACTAAAACAAATTGAAAAACATGAAAAAACATCAAAAGAATTCATAAAAAATAAGATATCAAATGAAAGTGCTGCTTTATTGAAATCGTTAATATTACTTATAACCTAGGAGGTGAACGTCTTACTTTTACAAGTAAGGCGCTTGATTGACCATATTAAATTTATCGATTTTTATTCTTCTACTTGCTTTAACTGGCTTTTTTGTAGCAACTGAATTTGCGATTGTAAAGGTGCGATCATCTCGAATTGATCAATTGGTTGCTGAAAAAAAGAAAGGGGCGCTTGCTGCCAAACACGTAACGACGCATTTAGATGAATATTTATCAGCTTGTCAGTTGGGGATTACGGTAACGGCGCTTGGAATCGGTATGGTAGGTGAGTCGACATTTGAGTTTATCCTGCATCCGATGTTTGATGTTATCGGAATACCTGCAAATTATATTCATTTCTTCACAATTGCGGCAGCCTTTATTATTGCTACATTTTTACATGTAGTAGTTGGTGAATTAGCTCCAAAAACTGCAGCGATTCAAAAGGCTGAAAAGATTAGTTTACTTTTCGCAAAACCAATCATGATGTTTTATAAATTATTATATCCGTTCATTTGGTTCTTAAATGGATCTGCACGATTATTAGTCGGAATATTTGGAATGAAGCCAGCTTCTGAGCATGAACTTTCACACACTGAGGAAGAGTTACGTTTATTATTGACAGAAAGTTTCGAAAACGGTGAGATCAACCAAAACGAACTAAAATACGTGAATAACGTATTTGAATTCGATGACCGGATTGCTCGTGAAATTATGGTGCCACGAACACAAATCGTGGGATTCGAAATAAATGCGTCATTTAACGAAGTATTAACAACCATTTCTGAAGAACGCTATACTCGTTATCCAGTCTTTATTGAGGATCGAGATAATATTATAGGATTCCTGAATATTAAAGATTTTTTAACACAAGGACTAAATAACCGAGTGACATCAGAAACATTTAAAATTCGTGACTTTACTAATCCAGTAATAAAAACGATTGACTCTACTCCAATCCAAGTCTTATTTACTAAAATGCAAAAAGAACGAACGCATCTTGCTATATTATTAGATGAATATGGCGGAACCTCGGGTCTAGTAACTGTTGAGGACATTTTAGAGGAATTAGTAGGAGAAATTCGTGATGAATTTGATGATGATGAAGTTGCAGAAGTACGTAAAGTGCAAGAAGGACATTATATTATTCATGCAAAAGTGTTATTAGATGATTTAGCAAAGTTTTTAAAGATTCCATTTGAACAACTAGATGTAGATACAATTGGTGGTTGGTACTTTACAAAAGATATGGAGCTAAATGAACAGAACGCAATTGAACATGAAGGATATTTGTTTAAAATTTTAGAAAAAGAAGATTTACGTTTACACTATCTTGAAGTGAAACGGTTAGTAAATTCTATATAGAGTGAAAAGAGTTCATGGTTAGCATGAGCTCTTTTTTTGTAGTTAAAAGGGAATCGTAATCTTATTTTTATTGGGCAAACTAAATGTATTAAAAAAGTTTTTTTCGAAAATTAAACATGGTTTCTCTGTAAGATGTGAAAAATGACGAAGAATAAACATTTTCATCAAGTTAACAAATTATCTTAGTAAACATAAATGATTGCAGTACTAAAATGGTAAATTTTGATACTAGTAATTTATAATAGAAATTTGAATTTTGGACAATATAAGATTTAAAAACCTGTGAGGTGTCATCATGATTATTGAAAAGTCGTCAACATGGAAAGATAATTTCTTAGAACGATTGGAAAATGATGGACCGTGGGACCGCTTTACACTTTATCAAATGAACGCTGAAGTGCAAAAGTCAAAACTAATCACTGAATTTTCAGGGTTACAAGCACCAAAATTTTTAAAGGATTTAAATATACTTGACCATCAATTAGAGGTCGCTCAAACAGTCATTGAAGACATGCACGGGAAAGCAATTTTAGCTGATGAAGTAGGTCTAGGTAAAACAATTGAAGCTGGACTAGTGTTAAAAGAATATCTCATTCGTGGTTTAGTAAAAAAGGCGTTAATCCTTGTGCCTGCATCACTTCTTAAACAATGGGTAGACGAATTGAATAAGAAATTTTATATACCGGCTATTGGATACAAAAAGAAAGTAGCAATTGACCAATATGACGTTGTTGTTATGAGTATGGATACGGCTAAGAAAAGTCCACATCGGGAGCAAATTATTGAACAGGATTACGACATGATTATTATCGATGAGGCACATAAATTAAAAAATCACAAAACACAAATTTATGAATTTGTCCAAAGTATTAAAAAGAAATTTTGTTTATTATTAACTGCAACACCGATCCAAAACGATATTTTTGAAATCTTTTATCTTGTATCGTTATTAAAACCTGGTCACTTAGGGAATTATGATGCTTTCCAAACTGCTTTTTCTGCAAAGAAGAGAAGTTTTGAACAAGAGGAATTTCTAAAAGAACTCGTCAACAAGGTTATGATAAGAAATCGTAGAAATGATACTGGCTTTGATTGGACGAGTCGTCAGGTGGAAACGATGCAAATTGATTTCACAGAAGAAGAACGAGAAGTCTATGACATGATTTGTGAACTAAAAAATATATCATCAGTATTTTCAGGTTCCTTCTCAATGATTACTTTGCAAAAGGAAATGTGTAGTAGTAAAGAAGCTACGTATTTAACTTTAGAAAAGATGAAACAAAAAGTTATAAATCCTGAAGAAATTGCGTATATCGATGAAATTATTAATAAGTTAGCAGCTTTAGAAATTAATGCAAAGGCTGAAAAAACATATGAAATTGTGCAAAATGCAGGTGACGATAAAGTTATTATCTTTACAGAATATCGTTCAACACAGGCTTACCTTCAATGGTATTTGCATACAAAAGGCATTACAAGTGTTCTCTTTAACGGGAAGTTTAGTAAAAATAAAAAAGATTGGATGCAACAATTGTTTAGAGACCGGGCACAAGTACTGATTGCGACTGAATCCGGTGGTGAAGGGATCAACCTTCAATTCTGTCATCATGTCATTAACTATGATTTACCATGGAATCCAATGAAGCTTGAACAAAGAATTGGACGTGTACATCGTTTAGGACAAGAACATGATGTCCAAATTTACAATTTAGCGATTAAAAATACAATTGAAGACAATATATTAAATTTATTGAATGATAAAATTAATGTTTTTGAAAAAGTTGTTGGAGAATTGGATGATATCTTAACAAAGAGAGCGTAATGAATGATTTAGTGGCTTTGTAAAATATACATTTTAGTCTAAAAAATCGTTCAATTGGTCAAATGTAAATTAGCCTTATTGTATGATCAGAGGGAGGAATCCAATTGTATGCTCAACAGATCCATCAATATTTAGAGTCTTTTTTCAGAGAAACAGATTGTGAAATACTAAAAAATCAACCGAACTTTCTATCTGTTCAATTAACTAATGAGATTGATAAGAAAATTATGAATCGCCCATTCTATTGGCAATATATAGAAGCGACAGGCGGTGAACCAAATCCATCCCAGATTACGCTGATTACGAATCGAAATGCATTAGACGAAGGGATTTGGGGTGAGGTTATTCACTTTGGCTCACCAAGATTAAATCAAATTTTTAAAGCAAATCATGAGCTTGGTTCGATGGTTAAAATGTATGAAAATGTTGAGGATTATAATTTAGTCCCCTGGTTAGGTATGAATTATAAAATTTCGTATCAATGTGACAGAACAAAAGAAATGATTTTTTCATATGGAATTAATTTAGTAACAGGGACAATTGAGGATAATTTCCATGATCGACTCATGGGGGTAGACCTTGTGGAAGACATGCCTAGAACTGTTTTTTGCTTGCCCATTATTGTTAAGCCGAAACGTGCAATGGAACGATTGGAAGAATCGATTGAGCGAATTATTCAACAAGATGATCATTCATGGGCGCAAGAAGCAAGAACACGATGGAAAAAAGAAATACATGTTCTGGACTATTTCTATGAAGATGAAAAAGAAAAACCAGAGCGCTATGAAATTGAAGTTAAGGCCATTGAAGAACGCTATACACCACGAATTAAAATGGAGATTGTGAGTGGTGGGCTGTTTTATTTGAAATAATAGACTTAGGAAGCTTAGGTGCTTCCTTTTTTTATTATTTATCCGCATATTACCCTTATCTCTTTTATTCCAATGAATATTTTAAAATGATTTGAAAATTTCTTTGGAAAGGGAAAGGTGTTAATGCAAGATATGGAAATGGATCATAATCAACCAAGTGAACTATGTCAGGAGTTTGCAAGAATTTTAGATGCGACTCCTTCTGTTATTAATGGCGTTTGCACAGCAACACGTTCAAGGACGAATATTAAACCAATGGTATTAGGGCGTCCCGCTGAATCGTTCATGTTTGTTCCTCAAGCGTTTTCATTCGAGAATATTGATAAGCACGGGAAGGCACTTTGTCTTGGAGAAACAGTGATCCTAGAAGATGAGGTTAATCCTTTTATTTCTGTTTTGAGAGATCACGATATTATTGTCACGGCATTACACAATCACTGGTTGTTTGAAAACCCACGTCTTTTATATATCCATTTCGAATCTATTGATGAACCTCTTGCGTTTGCTCGAAAAGTTAGAAGAGCACTAAGAGTCTTAACAACTAGAAACATTGGTGGCGTTCGGAAAGTATGGACACCTAAAGATGCCGAAGAAATTTGCGAAGAATTCCATAATATTCTTGGGGGCATGCATACATTTGAAGACGGCGTTTGTACCGTGATGGATTCAAGATTGAATATAAAAACACGCATTTTAGAAAGAAAAAGTAGATCCTTCCTGACAATACCGCAAATGTTTGTTTTTGAATCTTTATCGAAAGATGGAACAGCACTGTGTAGTGGAGAAACCGTCATACTACAAGAAGAGCTAAATCCATTTTTAACTAAACTTCGTAAACATAATATTCTCGTTACGGCATTCCATAATCATTGGTTATTTGAAGATCCAAGATTAATGTACATTCATTTTGTTAAAATTGACCATCCGGTGAAATTTTCTAAAGACGTTAAAGACGCTCTAGAAGTACTTACTGATAAAAAAGTAAGTCTATAAAATTGGATAAATAAAAAATAACTTAAAGTGTACGTAAGGTCCAGGATGACTTTAGAGATAAGAAGATAACTGTTAACTGGATCAGGGAGACAAAATTTTTTGAGATAAAATCAAAAATAAAATGAAATCTTCAAGAAGTATCATGGTGGTGTATTCTAATGATTGCTCATCATCTTGGCAATATAGTTAAAGAATTAAATCATAATGGTTTTATGTTCAATTAATAATTTCTTTATTCAAGATAATATTTGAGCGCCATTTTCATTGAGAAAATGGCCTTTTTATTTACATATGCTTAAGTTAAATTGTTGTGTAAAATTATTGTAATAAAATTACATAAGATTATTAAGTAGAAAATTTTAATCAATAAATATAAGATTCTATCACTTTCGAGATAGTTATGAAGGAAACAACAAAATATTCAGAATGTTATATAAATATGATGTTTTGTAGTTCAAAAATGTATGATATGATGTAAGAAAAATAATTGTTAAAGTTAATAGTTGTCTTTTTCAGAATTTTCAACTATTGCTATATGGAGGCCGTGAAGATGTCAGAAATCAAAATTGAATTAACAACTAATCCTAAAGAAAAACCAGCAGTAGATCAACTTGGATTTGGTCAAGTTTTTACCGATCATATGTTTATTATGGATTACACAGAGGGGCAAGGTTGGCATGACCCACGCATCATTCCTTATCAACCACTTTCTCTAGAGCCTTCATCAATGGTATTCCACTATGGTCAATCAGTATTTGAAGGGTTAAAAGCTTATCTTACAGTTAATAATGAAACGTTACTATTCCGCCCGGATCGTAACTTTAATCGTTTAAATAATTCAAATGATCGTTTAGTTATTCCTGCAATTGATGAAGAACTTGCTTTAGAAGGGTTAAAGAAATTAGTAACTATCGATCGTGAATGGATTCCTAATGCACCTGGTACATCGCTTTACGTTCGTCCATTTATTATCGCAACTGAGCCACATTTAGGTGTTCACCCTGCGAAAAACTACTTATTTATGATCATTATGTCACCGTCTGGTTCTTACTATAAAGGTGGAATTAATCCGGTAAAAATTATGGTTGAACAACAATTTGTTCGTGCAGTTGTAGGTGGTACTGGTGAAGCGAAAACTGGTGGTAACTATGCAAGTGCGTTAAAAGGTCAAGAAATTGCGGACCGTGAAGGATATGCTCAAACTTTATGGTTAGATGGAAAAGAAAACCGCTATATTGAAGAAGTAGGAAGCATGAATATCTTCTTCAAAATTGATGGTACAGTCATTACTCCTGCTTTAAATGGAAGTATTTTACCAGGGATTACACGTGATTCTATGATTCAAGTGTTAAAATCTAAAAATATTCCAGTTGAAGAGCGCCTTATTTCAATCGATGAAGTAGTGGAAGCTTATCACAATGGTACTTTAGAAGAAGCATTCGGAACTGGTACTGCAGCAGTTATTTCACCAGTTGGCGAATTAAAATGGCGTGATGAAAAAATGATCATTAACAATGGAGAAATTGGTGAAGTTTCGCAAATGTTATATGATACATTAACAGGTATCCAAAACGGTACAATTGAAGATACATTCGGTTGGACAATTAAATTATAAGAAAAAGAATTCTAGCACTCATTAATTTTTAATGGGTGCTTTTCTAATCTACATATCATAAATTCAACTAAGATTTATTACTCTGAATTTGAGATAATCTTCTTGACTCGTTCGTTGTCTAACACTACAATGTGTAATGTGAGGTGAATATTGTGTTAATTCGAAAGTTTAAGATGAAAGAAAGTGGATTGAATCGCTTTTTTGGTCCACTTGAAGCAAAGATTATGGATATCTTATGGAATGCTTCTAAAGAGATGAGCATTAAAGATGTACAACATGTGCTTGATCAGGAAAAAACAACGAATTTTAATACAGTGATGACCGTAATGAACCGCCTAGTTGAAAAGGGTATACTTCAAAAACGAGCAGAAGGTAGAGGATCGCTTTACCATCCAGTGCAAACTAGAGATGCATTTTTGAACGAACAATCGAAAGAGATGACTCAAGAACTGATGGACGAGTTTGGAAATGTCGTGGTCAGTCATATGTTAGATGCATTAGAAGATGTCGATGAAGATTTAGTCGCAAAGCTTGAACAAAAAATTAAAGAATTGAAGAAAAAGGACCATTAAAGTATGTCTAAACGTCATTCAACAATTATTTTTATATTGCCGCTCATTATTTCTGGGACGCTTTTTATTCAAATGGCTTTATACTTCGTCTCTATATTATTTGATTGGAATGTTAAATTTAATTTAGTGATTGCCTGTCATAGTCTATTGAAATCCATTGGTTTATCTTCACTACAGTTCATACTAGATTTATTAGTTATTTACACGATGGTTTTTATATTCTGGAAGATTAGCTCGCAATTATTTCATTCTATTCGTTTGAATAAAAAATTTCATTCTTATAAAGATCATAGATTCACGACTGTACTAAATGAAAAATATCGAAATGAACAAGAGCATTTGTTGGTAGTTTCATATCCTGCTCCGATTGCGATTACTATGGGATTCATTCGCCCTAAAATCGTTCTTTCAACAGCGTTAATCAATTTATTAACTGAAGAAGAATTAAAGGCAGTTATTTCACATGAATACTATCATTTGGAAAATCGTGACCCATTAAAAATATTTATACTTTCACTTTGTTCTTCTACCATGTGGTACATACCCATTTTAAAATGGTTTACCCAGCAATATCGTATCATTCAGGAAGTATTAGCTGATGAATTCGCAATAAAAAAACAAGAGACGACTGTGAATTTAGGTAGTGCGCTATTGAAAATGTTGAAAGTAGGAAGGCCAATAAAAATGCCATTTGCTTATGTATCGTTTGCCGATACATCTGTGAACTATCGGATTGAATATCTTTTAAATCCGTTAACAGATATACAGTGGAAAATACCATTAAAAGAAGCTTTTGTATCAACAGCCATTTTTACAATTATTTGTGCATTTTTTATTTACGCTTTTGCGTAAATTTTTTACCCAATCACACTACAAAATGTAGTGTTAAAAGGAGTGTTTAATTTGTCAAAGAAAATATTTTGGATTGTAGGGGTCATAGCTGTCTGTGTCATTGGGATTATTCTGCTAACAAATACTTCTTCAAAATCAGCAGAGATTAATTATGATGGTCAACCATTTATAGGAGAAGAGTCTGCACCAGTTGAAATTGTGGAATTTGGAGACTACAAATGCCCACATTGTGGAGATTTCAATAATAGCATCTATCCAATAATAAAAGAAGAATTAGTAGATAAAGGCTATGCTAAATTCTACTTTATAAATTATGCGTTTATTGCACCTGATTCGACGATTTCTGCACAATTTGCGGAAACAGTTTATCAAGAACTTGGAAATGAAACGTTTTGGAAATTTCACCATCTCTTATTTGAAAACCAAACCAATGAAGCGGGTCAAGAAAATTTAATGTCTGAGGAATTCTTAAAATCAGTACTAGCAAAAGTTGCTACACCAGAGGAAACAGAACAAGTGGGTATAGCATTTTCTGAAGGAAAAGGAAAAGAAGCTTTGGAGCAAGATTTAAATATCGGGAATAATCTTGGGGTTAACTCAACGCCAATGGTTTATATTGGGGGAGAAGAGTTTACTGGACAAACGATTGCGGACTTAATTGAAATGGTAGATGAAAAAGCAAATGGTCAATAAACCTTTATTAGCTGCTTGGATTGTATCTATTATTGCCATAACTGGGAGTCTATTCTTTAGTGAGAAAATGGGCTTTATTCCATGTACACTTTGCTGGTATCAGCGTATTCTTATGTACCCTCTTGTTCTATTCTTGGGGATTGCATTTTATCGCAATGACCGAGATATTTACAAATATATTCTACCAATGTCTCTCATAGGGATAGTGATTTCAGGCTATCATTATGCCCTACAAAAAATTCCATCTTTGCATGAGTTCAGTACGTGTACTAATGGGGTTCCATGTTCAGGTCAATATATTAATTGGCTTGGTTTTATTACGATTCCGTTTTTAGCGTTCGTTGCATTTACATTCATTACGGTGATGATGATCGTACTTTGCAAAAATAAATAATCAATGGAAATGTGTTTGAAGGAAGTGAGTGGAATGGAAAAGAAGAAACAGCGTCGTCTTATTCGATCTGTAATATTAGTGATTTTGTTTGCAGCCATCGCTTTTACGGTTTATTCTTCGCTAACAAAAGAAAAGGTCGAAGTGTTGCAGGAAGGGGACACCGCACCTGATTTTGAATTAGTAGATATGAATGGACAAACCCATAGACTTTCTGAATATAAAGGTCAGGGTGTCTTCTTAAACTTCTGGGGAACGTGGTGTAAACCGTGTGAGCGAGAGTTTCCGATTATCGATCGATATTATCAGGAATACCAAGATGATGGAATTCAAGTATTAGCAGTTAATATTGCTGAATCAGATTTTGCTGTTCAACAATATAACGAACGCAAAAGTTTAACGTTTCCAGTCGCAATCGACAAACAAAAAAGTGTCATGACCGCCTATAATATTAATCCTTTACCTACTACATTTTTAATCAATCCGGAAGGTGAAATAATAAAAATTATTACAGGAGAAATGACGGATTCAATGATTCGTAACTATATGAATGAAATAAAGCCAACCGAGATTTAATGATGTTAAAGATTATTACAATGCCTTACTGAAAGAAACAAATGATATTTACAATGCCAGATTACAACAAATCGATGATACTTATAATAATACGCTCGATGAAATCAATGAACAGTATAATGAAAATATATAGGAATGGTGGGCTTGCTTTTGTGGCAAGCCTTCTTTGCGTTTTATTGTAGTGGTTTACAGAGGGTAAACATTAATAAGTGAAAAATATAAAATTAACACAGCACCGCCAGTAAAGAAATACCCGAAAACAGATTTTTGATCTTTTTGAAATTCAGTGGAAGCAGTTAAAATCATTAAGATACCTAATAGAGCAAATGTAATGAAATTCAACTCGAAATTTTTTGTATTTAACATATAAAAACCTAAAATGAAGATGATTATTCCTAATGCAGCCTTAAAAAAATGAATCATAGCCATACCTCCTTTTCTCAAAATTAATATGGTAACACTTACTTATTTAAGTAGTATGCACAGTAAATGAACAAATTAGTTAATGTTTTTGAAATATCCTAAAGTATTTTATGAACGAGTTGAATAATGTTGAATTATGTCTGGTTATTTTATTAGTAAGAAAAATGTAGTAAAGGAGAAAAGGGATGACAAGGAATTTTCTTTTGGCAACGATGGCATCATCATTAGTTATTTCACTCATTGTATATGTTTACTTGAATTCGTTGAATGAAGAAAGTAAACAAGATGAATTGTCTGATCACGAAGTATATTGGACTTATGAGGGCGAAAAAAATCCAAATCAGTGGGAGCAGGTTGATGCAGCCTATGAAGCATGTGAAAGAGGAGAGGCGCAATCTCCAATTAATATTGACGTAACTAATATTGAACAGCAATCAAGCATTTCGGAAATACAATTACAGTATCATAACGCAACCATAGCTATTCTAAATAACGGACATACGATTCAAGCAAATATAAAACCAGAAGGTCAATCTTTAATGGTTGGTGGTAAAAGCTTTAATTTAGTAGAAATGCATTTCCATCAGCCGAGTGAACATCAACTAAATGGGAAAAATTATGATATGGAAGCGCATCTAATACATGAAGATGAAAATGGAGAACTGGCAGTTATAGGATTGTTTATTGAAGAAGGGCAAACAAATGCTGAACTTGCTCCTATCTGGTCAATTTTACCTAAACATCATAATGAAGAAATATTAGTAGAGGATTCGATCCAGTTACAAAACTTAATACCTGAAGATAAAAGTGGTTTCCAATATGTTGGTTCATTAACAACTCCACCTTGTACAGAGGGTGTTGAGTGGTTTGTTTTAGAAAACCCGATCCAAATGTCCAAAGAACAAATACAACTGTTTAAGAATATCTTTCCAAACAATCATCGACCAGTACAATCTTTAAATGACCGCAAAATTTATGAGATGAATTTGAATTAACTTTTGAATTTATGTTAGATACCTGATGCGACCGGAGTTGAAAACTCTGGTCGCATTTTTTTACACTTATTTATTAAAATTTTCTTTGTTGAACACTTCAACATCAATTAGTCGCGCTCCAACCTTATATAGAACACTTTCAATTTCTTTAACAGTTGATTGGGTTGCGCCTTTCGTTAGGGTTACAATGATTCTTCTCAAGTACCAACCGTTGTCATCAAGGGAGAAAACACAATGCACAGGCCATTTTTTCTTAATAAGTGTCAAAGTCTTTGCTAAAATTCCTTCTGCATCTGGTAGGGAAATTGTTAAAGCACAGCTGCCAGTTTTATAACCCCAAGCTTCTTCTAAAAGTTCAATTACTTTCGAGTGAGTTAATATCCCTGAAAATTGTCCTTCTTTATTGAGTACTGCTAAATAGGGGAGACGTTTAATCGAGAAGAATACTTCAAAGAAGGAACTTTCCTCTGAAATCGTACCCTCTTCATCTAACACCAGTGCGCTAATTGCCACATCTTGATTAAAATCGATAATTAGATGTTCCAAAATGGTCACGCGATAAGCATTTCCAATAAATCTCTCTCCAGCTTTATCGAGAATTGGGATGCATCGATACCCTGATTCATTAAGTTTGTCGAGTACCTCAGATAAAGAATCAGTTTCTTTACACCAGACAACATCTTTTTTGTCTACATATCTTTGCTTAACAAGCATGTATTCATCCCTTCTCAAATCAAATGCGCGAACATGTTCTGCAACGAATAGTGAAACATTACTAGAATATGTCAGGTATTCTGATAAATTCATCGCTAAAAATGAGAACTTTATTACATTTTCATTCGTAAGTATTTTTTTGAATAATTTCTGGTTAATTGCAAATTCTAAAGTTAATTCTCAACTGAATTTGAAGAATTAGTGTTTATAATTTTTTACTTAGGAGGAACACAATTTTGAGTACATTAACTAGAATTGCACTTACACTTGCGATTATCGGTGCGATTAACTGGGGGTTAATCGGATTATTTAATTTCGATTTAGTGGCAACTATATTTGGCGGTCAAGATAGGCTTATTTCGAGAATTATTTATTCACTAGTAGGTTTTAGTGGATTAATTTGTTTACCACTTTTATTCATGCGTACAGAGGAAGATGTTGTAGTAGATGAGGCTGATACAAATGATATTGAGCGAGATCGTCTATTAATGAGGAATAATTACAATTACCAAACTGAAGTAGCGGAAGAAGTAGATTTTGCAGAGTTAGAACAGATCAAAAGAGATGCAAAGAAAGATGAAGATGAAATGAAATGACGAGCCCTTATTGGGGTTCGTTTTTTTATGTGAAAAGCCTAAAATTCAGGAAACCGTGAATCTTAGGCTTTAAATATTTTTAAGTGTTTAAAAATATTAAGACACAATGTATGGTCTTTGCTGTTTATAATATTGACTTAACGTCATTAAAGCACTGCCTATTCGTTCGTCATGTGGGATGAGCATCCGATTTACTCCTACATCTTGAAGAGCTTTACCAGTAACTTTTCCCACAGCTAGTGCTAGTGTCTTGGTTTCAAGTGCATTAAGAAGAACATCTTTTTGATTAACTTCTTCAGCGAAGTTAAATAAATAACGAACTTGTGATGTACTTGTAAAGCTTATTGCATCCACTTTTTTTGTTAACACTTCTTCTAGTAATTGCGTTAAAGTTTCTGGTTTAGGAGGAATGTGTTGATAAGGTAAAATCTCTTGAATTGTTGTTTGTTGTTCAGATAACCAATCAATTAGTAATGGGGATGGTTCTCCGTACAATTGTACTGCAATATGTTGATTCTTTAAGTGATATGGTTTTAAGGAGCGAATTAATCCTTCAATACTTCCATCATCATCCCGAACAATTGCTTTAAGTTCACGTTTTTTTAAAGCGTTGATCGTCTTATAACCCCGTGCTACGATGTTCATCTTTTTTAATGCAAGAAGTAACTCTCGTTCAATCCACATTTCCTCAGCAATTTGAAAAAGTTTCTCGACTCCTATACTCGTTGTGAAAATAATCCATTGGAATTGTCCATCTATAATCTTTTTAATTTCGTCACCAATAAATTGTGCATCAAAGTAAATCGTTCCTTGTGCAGGACGATGCACAGTAGTCCCACCTAAATGTTGAATAATTGTCGTTTGCTCTTCTATTTTTCTAGTACCAAGTAATGCAACTCGCCGATTAGTTAATCCTCCCATACAAATCCTCCTCTAATTTTATGTTATTACTTATATTACCAGAAAAGTGTGAAAAATAAATAAGTAATGTTAAAAAATGTGACATGCGATTTGTTTAGATTTTGTTTCGGTTACTTAAAATGAAACGTTTTTGTCATAAAAACTTAAATCGTAACCGTTTTCATTCTATTTTTAGAAAAAAAGATGCTTTACAAATACATCTTATGTGATATTATCTTACATGAGGTTTGAATTTTCAGTAAATTCTAAAATTAATTGTGTTTTTGAATTGAACAAAGGGGGAGTTCCAATGAAAAAAATTAGGCTAGTACTTGTTGGAAATGGTATGGCGGGAGTTAAAACAATTGAAGAAATACTTAAAATCTCTAAAGAGAAGTTTGAGATTACAATTATCGGAGAAGAGCCTCACCCAAATTATAACCGAATTTTATTATCAAAAGTTCTACAAGGAGATACGACGGTAGAAGATATTACAATAAACGATTGGTCTTGGTATGAAGAAAATGGTATTCGCTTAATCACCAATGAAAAGGTTGAACATATTTGTAATGCTGATCAAACAGTTACAACAAATGCGGGGACAGTAATCCCATATGATGAGCTCATACTCGCAACAGGATCAAAGCCATTTATTCTCCCAATTCCAGGAGTAGATAAAGAAGGTGTTACGACATTTCGAGATATAAAAGATACGGATGAAATGCTAAAGGTATCGAAAACATATAAAAAGGCTGCTGTCATTGGTGGTGGCTTACTAGGATTAGAGGCGGCACGAGGGCTACTAAATTTAGGAATGCAAGTGACAGTAATTCACCTTGGAAAGAGTCTAATGGACCGTCAATTAGATAACACTGCAGCACAATTATTAAAAGAAGAGTTGGAAAAACAGGGTATGCGTTTCCTTTTAGAAACGAATACAACTGAAATTTTAGGTGGTGAAAGAGTAGAGCGTTTACGTTTCTCTGATGGTGAGGAGCTAGAATGTGATTTAGTCGTGATGGCAGTTGGAATACGACCAAATGTAGAACTGGCCCAAAGTACAGAGCTATGGGTGAATCGTGGAATCATCGTTAGCGACTATTTAGAAACGAGCATTCCACATATATATGCTGTTGGGGAATGTGTGGAACATAACCATATTACCTATGGATTAGTCGCTCCACTCTTTGAACAAGCTAAAATACTAGCGAAAAAGATTTGTAATGTTGAAACAACACCTTATGAAGGCTCAGTTACTTTTACACAACTTAAAGTTTCTGGTGTGGAAGTTTTTTCTGCTGGTGAATTTATCGAGGGTGACGATAAAAAGGCCCTTAAAGTATTAGATGAACAAGATGGAATCTATAAAAAGTTAGTGTTCCGTAACAATCAATTGGTTGGGGCAGTATTGTTTGGAGATAGTCAAGAGGGGAATCGTTTGTTCTCGTTAATCAAAAAACAAGCAGATATTTCAGATACTGCAAAGGTAAGTATCCTACAACCAATTGGTGGGGATTCGGATGAGAATCTCGTAGCATCTATGGAAGCAGATGAATTGGTTTGTGGCTGTAATGGAGTTTCAAAAGGGGCAATCGTACAAGCCATCCATGAGCAAGGTTGTACTACTGTCGATCAAATTAAGGGATGCACAAGCGCGGGTCGTTCGTGTGGTGGATGTAAATCGATGGTGTCCGATTTACTTGAATTAACACTTGGAGACAGTTTTGACGCTAGTGCACAAAAAGAAACGATGTGTAGTTGTACCACTTTATCTCGTGATGAGGTTGTTGAAGCCATCCGAGAAAAAGGGTTAATGCATACCCGTGAAGTGATGAACGTCCTAAATTGGAAAACATCTGATGGTTGTTCTAAATGCCGTCCAGCTTTGAACTATTACTTAGGAATGGTTTATCCAACTGAATATGAAGATGAAAATGAATCCCGTTATGTAAACGAACGTTTGCATGCCAATATTCAAAAAGATGGATCGTTCGGTGTCGTACCTCGAATGTATGGTGGTGTGACAAGTCCAGATCAGCTTCGGAAAATTGCTGATGTAGCTGAAAAGTATAATGCCAAACTTTTGAAAGTTACAGGTGGGCAACGAATCGATATCTTTGGAATTGAAAAGGAAGATTTACCGAAAGTCTGGGAGGAGCTTGACATGCCTTCAGGTTACGCATACGGTAAAACACTTCGTACAGTTAAAACTTGTGTTGGTGAAAGCTTTTGTCGTTTTGGTACACAAGATTCTATTAGTCTAGGAATTGCGTTAGAGAAACGACTTGAACGCGTTGGTACACCACATAAATTTAAGATGGGAGTATCTGCTTGTCCTCGTAACTGCGCTGAATCAGGCATTAAAGATTTTGGAATTGTCGGCGTTGATGGAGCTTGGGAAATGTATGTTGGTGGTAATGGTGGGACGCATCTACGTTCTGCAGATTTACTGGGGAAAGTGAGTACTGCTGAAGAAGTAATCGAATATGCTTCTGCTTATTTCCAATATTATCGTGAAACAGGTATTTACATGGAACGCACGTCGAAGTGGCTAGAACGTATAGGATTTGAAAACATTAAAGTGGTTATTGAAGATCCGAAACAACGAAGAGAGTTAAATGAACGATTAAATGTTGCGTTAACCGTTCATGATGAGCCTTGGAAAAAAATTATTAATAGTCCAAAACTACGCAACGAGTTGTTTGAGAAAGTAGAAGTACATTAATTTCCAAATTGGAGGGATAAGGATGGAACGAATTGCAGAGCGTATTAAAGTATTACAAGTGGAAGATATAGCAAAGGATTTCGGAAAAACACTCCGTATAGGAGAGTTAGAAATTGCCTTATTTCGATTGAAAAATGGTGAGTTTTATGCAATTGAAAATCGCTGTCCACATAAAGGTGGAGTTCTGGTAGAAGGGATGGTAAGTGGTCAATATGTATTTTGTCCGATGCATGATTGGAAAATCAATGTAACAGATGGCAAAGTTCAAGAACCTGATCATGGTTGTGTGAAAACTTATGATGTTGAAGTTAAAGGGAATGACGTATTTATTTTGTTGAAATAACGAATTTAATGGGCGCTCTATTTTTATTCATGCGCCCTTTTCTTATTTTTAATTAGGGGGACAAGGGATGTCGTATGTAAAACCGAAAGAAGTTGTAAAAAATATGATTCAAGTGGGAGCAGAAAAAGCAAAGCTCTCAACAAAAGATTTAGTCATTCGTGGACTTTTATCAGGTGCGTTATTAGGATTTGCGACTACGCTAGCATTTACGGCGGAGATTCAAACGAAACTTGGGATTGTAGGAGCAATCCTTTTTCCAACTTCATTTGTCATTATTATTTTATTAGGGCTTGAATTAGTAACAGGAAATTTTGCATTAATTCCATTAGCTGTGTTGGAGAAAAAAGCAACAGTGAAAAACATGTTGAATAACTGGTTTTGGGTCATTGTGGGTCACCTAATTGGTGGCATTATATATGCCGTATTATTTGTAGTTGCGGTCACACATTTCGGCACCATCACAGACAATGCAGTTGCTGAGAAAATCGTAAAAGTAGCAGAGGCAAAAACCCTTGCTTATCAAGCATTAGGTGGAAAAGGTTTAGTTGTGGTTATTGTCAAAGCAATTCTATGTAACTGGATGGTTTCGCTTGGTGCTGTTATGGCGATGACAGCAACATCAACAATCGGAAAAATTGTGGCGATGTGGATACCGATTTTAATTTTCTTTGCACAAGGCTTTGAACACGCTGTTGTTAATATGTTTGTAATTCCAGCTGGTATGCTGCTTGGTGCGAATGTAACTGTAGCTGATTGGTGGTTATGGAATCAACTACCTGTAATTTTAGGGAATATACTTGGTGCGTTGATCTTTACGGGTATTGCGTTATATGTCACTTATCATACAGAACCAAAGAAAAAACTTAACATTTTATCTGTCAAAAGTTCAGATAAGGCGAGTGAAGCGAGGGGAATCTAAATGGGGATTGTATATATAGTTGGAGCAGGACCAGGAGACATTGATTTAATAACTGTGAAAGGTTTAAAGTGCATTGAACAAGCAGATGTTATCCTATACGATCGCTTGGTAAATAAGGAATTATTAAAGTATGCAAAGGAAGGCACACTGCTCATTTCTTGTGGAAAACTACCAAACTGTCATTCTATGCAGCAAAATACGATTAATTTAGAATTAGTCAAGTATGCAAAACAAGGAAAAGTAGTCACGCGTTTAAAAGGTGGTGACCCGTTCATCTTTGGACGAGGTGGTGAAGAAGCGATGGCTTGCCAGGATGCCGGTGTGCCTTTTGAAATTGTACCAGGAATTACATCTGGAATCGCTTCTCCAGCATATGCAGGCATCCCAGTCACTCACCGTGAATTTAGTTCCTCTTTTGCAATTGTCACGGGGCATCATAAAGAAGGGGAGAAAGACCATACGAATTGGGATGCGTTAGCTAAAGGTGTTGATACTCTCGCAATTTATATGGGTATGAAGAATTTATCTTACATTACAGAACAATTAATGAAGTATGGAAAAAGTAAAGACACACCAGTAGCCTTGATTCATTACGGTACTACATCTAAACAGCGCACTGTAATTGCTACCTTGGAGAACATTTTTGCAGCTGCACAACGTGAACAAATAAAAAATCCAAGCATGATTGTTGTAGGGGAAGTTGTTCGATTAAGTGAGAGTTTAAGTTGGTTTGAAAATAGCCAAGATTTACTTGCAGTTGGTGGTATGTAAATGGATGCTGTCTTATATATTTGTCACGGAAGTCGTTTAATAGAAGCATGCGTTGAGGCGGTTGAGTTTGTGGAAAAATGTAAAAAATTACGCACCGAGCCGATTCAAATACATTGTTTTTTAGAGCTAGCTGAACCGACTATAACTCAAGCTATAAAAATGTGTGTAGAACGTGGAGCGACGAAAATACATGCAATTCCTGTTCTTTTGTTGTCAGCTGCCCATGCGAAACATGATATTCCATTAGAATTAGAAGAAGCGTTGAAGGAGTATCCCTTAGTAGAATTTAAGTTTGGCAACCCTATCGGTGTGCAGACAAGTTTAGTAGACTTATTAGCTGAGCATATAATAGGGACAGGCAAGCAAGTAACGGCGCGTTCGAAGATTTGGATAGTTGGACGAGGATCAACAGATGTAGATGTGAAACGTGATTTAGGGACGATTGCAATGGCACTTGAAACCAAAATACATCATCTTGTTGAGACTTGTTTTTTAACTGGTTGCAAACCGTATTTCACAGATGTTATGAATAAGATAGATGATGAAGTAGACCAAGTCTTTATTTTACCGTACTTTTTATTTACAGGGTTATTAATGAAAGGAATTCAAAAAAACATTGAGAAATCTGGAGAGAAAAATACTTGTGAATATATTTTATGTGATTATTTAGGAAGCTCAGATGTAATCGTAAGTGCATTAAATGAACGGATAAATGAAATGATGCTTAGTAGTGTGTCTTAATCAATTAATGACTAAAGACATCCCTGGAATGCAAATCAAGTCCAAATAGAAAACACCATTCTCCTTGAGAAATGGTGTTTTAATTTTGTCACAGCCTTGTAGGTTATCGTCTTCTTTTTTTATCATCTTTTAAAATAGGTTGGAATTTAACGACTTTTTCTAACTCGACATGGACATGAATATTTTTATCATCAATCTGCTCAACGTTTACAACGGTTCCTTTTCGACCTTTAATTTTAATGGCTTCATCTTTTTGAGGTACTGTTTTTAGCAATTGACTTAAGAAAAACGTATTTTTTTCAAAAAATGTAACAACATACATGGGCAAAACTCCTTATCTACCACAGTTAATGTTACAGTGTATGTTAAATAGGCATGAAGTGTAAGTTGTCCAATTATCCTTATATTAACGTTTAATAATTTTTGGCATTAAAGACAACAGCATTTTTTAAGTCCTAGTGCCCATATCTTTGTCAGATTTCCTATGTTTTTGTATAATAGTATTAGGAATTGATTGATGCAATCTATTGAAGAGTCTACATTAATCAATATTATCGAACTTAATACATAGAATTGAGGAATTTTTATGAGTCCAGTTAGACAGCAGAAGCCAAAGATACGAAGGATTTTATCCAAAGTATTACTAATCATTCTTGGTGGAGCTATTACGGCGTACGGTTTGGAAGCAGTGTTAATTCCAAATAACGTATCCGATGGTGGGGTAACCGGTATAAGTATCGTTGGATCACAGTTATTCGGTTTACCACTAGGAGTGTTAATTGCGATATTAAATATCCCCTTTATTATTTTGGGTTACAAACAAATTGGGAAAAGTTTTGCGATTTATTCGGTGCTTGGTATTGTTTCCCTTGCTATAGGGACAAGTATGATGCACCATGTCCATACAATTATTCACGGAGATACATTATTAGTTACAGTTGTTGGTGGGATTATCATCGGTTTTGGGATGGGTCTTGCCCTACGTAATGGTGGTGCCTTAGATGGCATTGATATGTTGGCAGTATTACTTTCAAGGAAATTACCATTTGGGACAAGTGATTTAATATTGTTCCTAAACTTATTTGTATTTATCATTGTTTCGACAGTATTTGGTCTTCAAGGAGCAATTCTTTCAGGGATTGCCTACTTTATTGCATCAAAGGTGATTCATATCGTAGAAGAAGGTCTAAGTGGTTCAAAAACATTTAAAATTATTACAAGTGAGCCAGAAGAAATGGTCGAAACGATTCGTGACCGTTTAGGACGTAGCGCCACATACAATATTGTGCGCGGAGCTTATTCAAATGAAGAGTTTAAGGAAATCACATGTGTTATTAACCGTTTAGAGGATAGCAAAATGAAAGAAATTATTCATGAATTGGATCCAAATGCTTTTGTTACAGTGTATGATACAGCAGAAGTAAGAGGCGGAAACTTCAAAAAACGTAATATTCACTAATTAAAGTTATAAGAGAGTAGACGGAATGAACCGTCTACTCTTTTTAATTTAAATGGGGTTATTTCTATTTCTTGTTAGGGTCAAATCTAGCATAATATAAGTAAGAATCACTTAAAAAGGAGAGAAACCATGAAGTTCGAAATTGATGAAGATGCGAAAAAATGGATTCAATCTAAAGGTGGACAATTAATGGTGAAAATAGTTGAAGTAAATGCTTGTTGTGCACCGGGGGTCCAAGAGTTACTAACACTCGTTGGAAAGCCAAAAGATATAGGGAACTATCATGAATTCAAGGTGGATGGCCTTTTAATATACGTTCAAAGGCATATTACAATGAAAGAAAAATTAATTTTAAAACTTTCAGGATTTGGTTTTTTTAAAGCGATATCAGTTAAAATTGTTTAATTGATCAAACCTAAATCAAAAAATTCAGGAGCTTATGAACGAGATGTAGTATGAGGTGTACTTCCTTACAAAGAGGTGGATATCGTGGTGACAAAAATTATAAGAAGGCAAGATGATTCGGAGAAAGTGCTACATCTTCTAAATGGAGAAAGTATGCTGCATGTTTTTAATACGTCTCACTTCCTTAAAGGGGAAACATTAATTCCTTTTAACGAAGCAATGTGTTATGGGAAGACATCAAGTGATCTTTTTTCGCCTTTATTTAATAAAATACGGGCTAGCGTCCATCAGGTAACAGTTGATGAGTATAAAGAACGGACATTGAAACATTTGGAGCCACTTTTTCTAAAGAATTTTAATCGTCTAGAACTGTGGTTTGATTTTGATATGTTTTGTCAAATTAATTTGTTAACAGTTCTTGGCTGGCTTGATCAAGAACAGCATAATTGCTCGATTAAACTTCATCTCGTTGATGATCAGTTTAAACCGATTGAAGAATATTCACTGACTTCTGAAGGTTACTATTTAATGTATAAGCAAGTGTTGGTGGATAGGAAAATGCCCTCAACAATTGAATTATCATCTTTGTGGAAGGGAATAGAATGGTATTTATCTTACCTAAAAAAAGATAGTGAATTAATGGAATATATTCTATTAAATATTAATACTACTGAAAATGAGCTTTTGTTAGGACTATTAAATGAATTTAAACATTATGGGTTAGGTGATACGCAATATTTGGAGATCATCAGAGATTTGAGAAGAAAATGATGATACATATACACTGAAGATTATTTATGACGTTAACGTTTCAGTTTAGAAGAAGAGTTTTAATTGTTTATTGCAATAATTGTGTTAAGCGTTAGCCATTTTGTTAGCAGTATATTTTAGTCGAAATAAACCTATAAAAAAGAAGATTTTCATTTGGGGGATTTCGATGATTTCTTCATATCCCCCCTTTTATCATGGGTAGCAGGGATTCTTTTGGGGTGAGTGAGTGTAGGAGACGGGGTTGCTGGAATTGCCATAATAGTATATAGTTTTGTCTTTCTATTAGTAATCGAAATTATTGCAATTTATTTCTGAATCTTTTAAAAATAAACCAATTGAGGACATTTCTACTAATTTAGTAGAAGCCTCTTTTTTTTTGCGTTTTTAAATAGTTCAAATATTACAAATGACTATGAAAAAGTAGTAAGAAGTATATAGAACTAAAATTCAATGTTATTGGGTCTATAATGCTAATATACGCTCTACATATAGTTTTCTCGAATTTTTACGAATTTAATAGATTTCAAGAAATCCCCAGTCGCACCATAAATTCTACTGATATACCAGTTTTTTTGGTATATATATATTATAAAAATTGGTATATGATTGTTTTGTAAGAGAAAAACACCGAAAATTTCCTTGGTGATTTAATACAGTAATCACAGATATTACAATTTTCGATGTGAAAATAGAAATTTTCTCTATTTATCTTATAGTAACTTTATAGTGTAATAATTTATCATCTAAATTATTTTACATATTCTAGGAGGAAATTCTTATAATGGCTAACCTACAAACTAAATACAAAAAATTCGTTGCAACAGCTGCAACAGCTACTTTAGTTGCATCTGCAATCGTACCTGTTGCTTCTGCAGCAACTCCTTCATTCTCTGATATCGCTGGGAACGACCACGAAAATAATATCAAAGAATTAGCTGAATTAGGTTTTATCGGCGGATACACTGATGGTACATTCAAACCAGGTAACTCAGTAACACGTGGACAAGTTGCTCTAATGCTTGGTAAATGGGCTCAAGCAGAAGGCGTTGAAGTTCCTGCTGATTATGCAACAAAAGCATACTTCAATGATGTTCCTGCATCTGCTACAGAAGATAACAAAAAAATGTACGCATTAGTTAAAGCTGCTGGTATCTTTGAAGGTTCTAACGGATCTTTAAACCCAGGTCAAGAAATCTCTCGTCAACATATGGCTGTAGTACTTAACAGTGCTTTCAAAGCAGTTTATGGTAAATCTTTAGTTGAGGTTGCTGGAGATACTTCAGACGTATCAGTTGGAGATATCGAGAAAGTTTCTGCTGACTACCGTGATGAAGTATTAGCTCTTAAAGCTTTAGGTATTACTAAACCTGCTAACTTCAACCCAACAGGGAAAGTTACTCGTGGACAATTCGCTTCATTCTTAAACGCAACTATTAAAGTTGATGCTGATGTTGAAGTTGCAACTGCAGTTACTGCTGTAAATGCAATTAACGCTAAAACAATTGAAGTTGAGTTCAATAATGCAATTGACAAAGAAACTATTAATGCTATTACTCTAGTTGCTGGCAAAGATGCTTTAGATGCTGGTACAGTAACAAAAGAGTTAAGTGAAGACGGTAAAACACTTACACTTAAAGCTGAAAAAATCTTTAAAGGTGAATACACTGTAGGAGTTCCTTTCGAGACTGTTAAAGATGTTAACGGTGAATTCGTAAGCCCAACTAACTCAAAAGTAACTGTAGACGATCAAACTGCTCCAGTTTTAACTGCTGCAACATCTACTATTAAAGATACAAAAGACGGTGTTAAATCAATTACTTTAACTTTTGATGAAGAAGTAAAATCTATCGATACAGTAAAAATTAACGGAACTAACTACAGTGCATCAGTACATGGTAACGAAGCTACTGTAACAGTAGACCTTGATGCAACTAAATCATATGATGTAACTGTTGTGAATGCTACAGACTTTGCTGGAAACGTGAAAGAAGTTCAAGTTGCTTCATTAAATGTTACAATCGATGATGTTGCTCCATCAATCGTAGACGTTAAAGCTGTTGGTGAAAACCAAGTTAAAGTAACAGTTGACGATGTATTAGCTAATGATTTCGCAGTATCTGCTAAAGTTGGTACATTCAATGCAAATATCGTTACTAAAGTTGAAAAAACTGATGAAAAAGAATATACAGTAACATTAAACAAAGATTACTTATATAAAAACGGAAATTCAGATAAAGTTACTTTAACTGTTGCTAAAGATGTATTAGTTGATGCATTAGGTAACAAAAATGCAGAAGAAATTACTAAAACAGTTGTAGTATCTAAAGATGTAACTGCTCCAGAAGTAGTTAAAGTTGAAACATCTAAAACTGATGGAAAAGTATCTTCTTTTGCTGTATCTTATGATGAAGAAGTTGTAAACCCAACTCTTGCAGATGTAAAAGTTGTAAACTCTAAAGGCGAAATCTTATCAGCTTCTAATGTTGTAAGCAAAGTAGAAGTGAAAGCTGATGATGCTAAAACAGTAGTATTCACACTTCCAGCTAACTTAACAAATGATAATTATAGCTTCGAATTAGCAAAAGGATTTGTAGTTGATAAAGCGTTAACTCCAAATGAAAGTGCTAAATATTCATTCGATGTTAATGTAACTGAAGATGGTCAACCAGTTGAAACTTCATTTAATATTGCTGGTGTTGAAGTGGCTGAAAATGTAATCACTGTTGATTTTGGTACAAAAGTTAAAGCAACTGGCACAGGATCTGCTTTAAACCCTTCAGCTTACCAATTGAACGGTGATACATTACCATCAAACACTGAAATCGCATTTGCTAAAGATAACGGTGCTACTGTTCAATCTAAAGTTGTGATTACACTTCCTGCTGGATTTGTAAAAGCTAATGATGATAAAGCTATGTTCCGTGTAAATGCTGTTCAATCACTTGATGACAAAGTAAGTAACCAATTCTCTAAACTTATTGCAGTAACAGATAACACAGCTCCTGTAGCTCAATCATTTGTTGCAACAGATTTAACTAAAATCACAGTAACTTACTCTGAAGCAATTAAAGTTAAAGATACTGCTGATGTTGAGTTATTAGATGAAGTGAAAGATGAAATCTCACTAGTTGATAGTAAAGGTGCTGCAATAGCTATTACTGCAGTTGAAGTAACTGAAGACGGTGAATTAGTATTAACAGTTGCAGATGCTAACCAAGTAGCAAGTTTAGTAACTTTAGAAACTCAAACAGCAAACATCACTGACGTAAACGGTGTTGCTCAAGAAACTAAAGTAACTGTTAAAAAATAATTGTACCAGGTACACAATCAATTCTGACATTTTATAAAAATGAATGAATTTAAAGGCTCTGCATTGGAGAAATCCTATGCAGAGTCTTTTTTGTGTATAGGAAAGGTTAATCGTTAATGTAATATGTAAATTTAAATGATTTCAAGTTGTCGCATAAGGTAGGTAAACTTGGTACATAAATTAAAAATGAGAACTATTGAAAATCAATAGTTCCCACAAGTTTCAAGGTAATGGGGTTTTTTAATGCTCCATCAAGTTTGCTAATGGAACGTCCTGTTCTTTTTGTGGATCATCGAGAGGATAAATTCTAGCTGTTTCATTTTTTTCATCTACGTTTTGGATGAAAACGCGAACGCCGTTAAAAGTAATGTTCGCTATAACTCCTGAAGTCGCAATTTCTTGTGCTCTTTGAACATTCATCTGAAAAAATCCTCCTTTTTCTTCACCTACACACTTAGTATTGTCAATCACGGGATAAATATTTCTTAAAATTTTACTTATAATTAATGTAAGCCTTTTAATTAGGCATTGGAAATTTCAAACATAAATATGAAGAGTTTCCCAAAAAAATTGGGAACCCTTTTTAGGTTAATCCGTATAAAGGCTCATAGTAAATTGTGAACAGTTAGTGAGGTGTTAAGGATGAACGAATTTCCAAGTAAAAAAGAAAAGTATGAAGTACCACTTGTTATATATGTCTTTTTTGGTGCTGGAGTTGGTGCTTTCCTTGGTTTATTGGCGTATGTTTAAGGGTTGGTTAACATTTTAATTAAACCATTGCAGTCATTAATCCGGCATATATAGAACGAAATGAAAAACCGTGAATCATACGTATTCTTCACGTAGGCAGCTGAACTAAGGCTGTCCTTTTTCTTTAAAAAACAAAACAAAGTACCACCCTCAATTTTTAGGAATTGTCTTAGCGTTTAGGAAGTATATTGAATAAAATCATTTATTTCGATTTACAAAAACCGAAAAGGAGTGGAATATTGGACACGTCAAAGCTACTCCCAGCCTCAATCAAAAAGATCGGTGGTACATTCTGGGGTTTTGTCAATGAATCCGGTGACTTTGTAATCGAGCCTCAATATGATTATGTTTTTGATTTTCAAGATAATGGTCTTGCTAGAGTTGAGAAAAACGGTTTATATGGTTTAATCGATTTACAAGGAAATTATATTGTGCAGCCAAGATATCGTTGGATTGAGCCATTCTCTGAAGGAAGGGCTGCAGTCCAAACAGTCAATGAGAAGCTGCCAAGTTATAAATTGATTGATGAGACCGGAAAGGGAATAACAAAAAAATACTATAACTATATCGGATCATTTTATGATGGAAGAGCAGTGTTTCAACAAAATCATTTATATGGTTATTTAACTCGAAATGGTCGTGAAGTAATTCCGCCAATTTACACAAGCGCGGAACACTTTTCAAATGGCAAAGCAATTGTGAAATTATCAGACAATTATTACTACCTACTTGATGAAAATGGAAAGACACTCCAAAAGTATCCTTATCCCTATATTGGAAAATTATCTGAAGGGTTAATCGCCTTTTCGGAACAAGAATGGTTTGATGACGAACGTAAAATTGGCTATTTGAATGAAGCGGGAGAAGTGGTCATAAAACCCCAATATAAATATGCTAATGAGTTTATGGATGAAAGAGCAGTTATAGGCATGTCAGATAATTTTAGACAAAATGGTGATGAAGGAGTTATTGATCCAAAAGGCAAAATCATTATTCAACCAAAATATAATGATGTGAAATTATTAGGGGAAGATCGGTTCGCAGTTGGGAAGGCAACGAATGAGGAAAATCCGTCCTACGGTTCAGTTTATGCACTTGCTACTACAAAAGGAAATTTTTTAACTGATTTTGTGTTTGATAATCTAGAAGTTTTTAAAGATGGAAAGGCTTCTGCTACAGTTAAAGGAAATACATTTTTTATTGATTTAGATGGGAAGCGCTTAAAGAATTTGCCGACTGTTGAGGGGAGTGGAACTCTTTCTTTAGAGGACAACATTATTACAGCCAATATGGATCATAGAGTATATTACTATCATGAAAATGGATCGGTAATTTATCAACAAAATAAAATCATTTCAATTAATGAGCAAATTCAAATTATCGAGGAAAAGTATAAACCTAATGTGAACTTTTTTGTATATTATCCTCGTATCGTTGGTATTCAGAACAAACAAGTTCAGAAGAAAACAAATCAAGAGTTAAAAAGACTTTCAAATTTACAAAAGATATCACCTAATGAAGCATTATCTTATGTGTACGAAGGGGATTTTGTAATAGAATCGCTAATAAAAGATTTACTAACGATGCAGTTTACTGGATATGAATATCATTTTGGTGCTGCACATGGAACAGGAATCCAGAATTTTGTTACACTAAATGTGAAAAATGGGGAGTTTTATGAATTGCAAGAGCTGTTCAAACCACAAATTGATTTTATAACAAAAATCAGTGACATCATTAAAGAACAGATGCTAAAAGAACCTGAGAAGTATTTTTCAATTGATTTATATAAAGGAATCAAGCCGAACCAGAATTTCACAGTAACAGAAGACACATTAACCATTTATTTTGACAGTGGAGAAATTGCAGCCTACGCTGTTGGATTTCCAAAGTTTACGATACCTTTCTCAGAAATAATGGAGCTTATTAATGAAGAAGGGGAGTTATGGAAAGCACTTCATTAAAATGGGGAATAGAATATTACTTTTGTAGGCGATTACCTTTGAAGGTATTCGCTTTATTCATATGTAAGGAATTATTAAATAAAGTCCATTCGGAACCTTACAATAAAAAACTAATTATACAGATACTATACATTGTGATGATTATTACTGTGTTTAATGTGGAATTGCCGACTCAAAAGTATTATTGATTTGAAAAAGGTGAGTAAGGCAGCAAATTCTAAAATTAATATCCTCATTAACGTGAAAAAATAAGTTTATACTCTTTTACATAACAAGAAAGCATGCTAATTTTAGCATGCAGTTTGGTCACTATGTCAGAATATTTGTCGTTGGTTTTTGTAGTTTCGACTGTATTGTGTAACTTAACAAAATTTAGAATTTGTAATGAATATACAAATGTTGGTTTGTTACTAACTACCGTAACTTAAAATAGAAAATGTACTTTTTCACATTTATGATGATTTTCGGAACAATGGCATTGTTTTCTACAAGGGCAACAGTGATTATTCCAATTACTCTGTTCATCTTCTAAGCAATGTGAACGTTTTTTTCCACAATGGTGCTGATTCATTCGTTTGTTGCAACAATCATTAGAATGTTTTCTACAACAACCTTTGAGTAAATCTAAACTGCCGAGTTCATCACTAAAACAATGGAAATTTTTCTTCTCACAATCTTGGTGATGTTCCTTCATTCTATCATGCTCATCACAAAAACAGTTAAAATGTTTTTCTTTACAATAAGAGTCATGGTCCCTTTTGTCGTGGTGGCCAAAATCACAACATGTGCAATTTTTTCTCACTTTTTCACCTCCCATTCATTACTCATAAATTATGTGGAGTATTAAAAAATCGTTGTATAATTGTCCTTGGTCATAGTTTTATATTAAGTTTTACTATTTTTTCAGTAGTTGAATAGGTGAAGGTAATAAAGGATTTGCTTTGGACAAAAGGATATAGAATTTCTTTGTTGAAAGAAAAGGTAATCTATTTTTTATGAAGGGGAGGTTATCTATGAATATTTCAGTAGAGAAAGCGAGAATTGAAGATTTTCATGCTATTAACTTCATTGTAAAAGAAGGACATGAGGAGCATGCTAATGCACATCCACATATATTTAAGAAGGTGGACGAGGTGATGTCTGCCAATTATTTTAATGAGTTATTATCAGATCCTGATTGTGAGATTTTTGTAGCAAGATTGAATAATCATGAAGTGGTTGGATTCGCTGTTATGGAATTACAGTATTCTCCGCTATTTGAGTCTTTGATTCCACGCAAATATGCATATATGAACGATTTTGGTGTTAAAGAGACCTACCAACGAAATGGCATTGGAGATTTATTGTTTCAAGCTTGTATGAAATGGTCAAGAGAAAAAGGTGCCAAAGAATTAGAGTTAACAGTTTGGGAGTTTAATGAAAAAGCAATTGCTTTTTATGAGAAAAATGAAATGCGAACGATTAGTAGAAAAATGTCATTGAAATTGTAGAAACACAAAAATGTTGTTAGTTAATAGTATTGAGCTTTTTGAGAATTTACCTTAAATTTTATAGTATTCTAGTACTTTCCATAAATCTGAGGTGTTATTATGTGGAATCTTTCAAAAGAAGTGAAGGAAAAATTCAGGAAATGCAATCTCCTACCAATTCCTGAATCAGAAGAAGACTGGGAATACGCATTACGGGAAGCAAAAGTAGAGGGAGAAGATCTTATTGGTCGCTTAAAGGAGGAACTGGAGGAAGTAAAAGCAGAATTACTACAGGTACTTCCGAATCGTTTTATTCCATATATAGAAAATGGCTCGCTCAATCAACCAACTCTGCCCGAAACCGTACGTGTTGATTATTTAAAATGGAATAGCGAATCAAATCGGGAATTTGAACTCATTCTAGAGGCAGCATATGAACATACCAAGGAAGCCGTTACATATTTATCAAATCCAGTACAAGAAGTATTTGCTGAGAGTTTACATGATGCAACCATTGCTAGGATTGATCGAGTTGGGAACAACCTTCACCTTTATATCAATACAGATGGTGGTTTTTCAACAAAATCCTATATACATCTTATTTTTCAAAAAATTACTTCAGAAAATGCAGATGAACCCGTACAAGTTGGGCAATGCTTAGTTTATGATGAATTACAGAAAACTGAAAAAGGATTTGCCTTCCGAGTGTTATTTGAATGTCCTGAAGCGGAATGGACAATTGAGATGGAAAAAATAGATGCTGCATATTATTATCGTCCAGTGGACTATGCGAAATTACATGATGAAAGACAAATTGAATCTACATCCTTTACAGATTATATTGCGAAGTTAAATCCCAATCATCGTTATTGGTTGATTACGCCTGATCTCATTTGTACAATTAAAAATATATCTGAAGGAACAATCATATTAGAAAATGGTCAGCTTGTAATTGGAAAAAGTGATTTAGTGGTGTCTGTTGGCAATAAAAGTTTTACGTATGACTTCAATGAATTTAATCCAATTTATTTCATATACACTGATGTTTATGAAGATCCTTACGCCCAGTTTAGTACCCCAGTTCCAACTGAAGATCTTGAAGAAGCTATTTTGGGTGAGGATTTAGAATTACAAGTTAGGGCATGGAATACGATGTATGCGAATCCGAATGAACTGGCCTTAATAATCAATCGTATCTTATGGAAATTAGAAATTCGAGAAGACAATGAATTGATGATTAGTGTATTTACAAGTCATTTTTATCAAGAAGGTATTTTGACGGAAAAAGTTGTAGATAAATATCGTCATTTAATTAATTAGCTGTATTTTCGAGAAAGTTTTGTTTTTTAACATAAATAACTAGAAGAAAAAACATTGGAAATAGTGAGTTGGGCTCAAACTTTTCATTGTTTTTATAGCTGAATGGATATAAAATTAACCTTTAAAGTCCTAAAATGAATTTAGAATTTCAATTTCAGGTAGTCAGAAAGTTAATTGGAGGTTTATTAATCATATGAAATACAAAATAGTGAACAAATTAGTATTTGAACAAGCTCAAGTGCGTTCGGTAGCGGACGTTCAATTTAATGAAGAACAATTAGAAAACGGTATGAAAATTGTTGTCTCAAAGGCGGACCCAACACTTGCTTTATATTTAGTGGAAGTGGACGGCCAAAAGAAATTTGAAGTACGATGGGATGATTCAATAGAAGTTTTCATCGGCTGGTTCTCTGCTTGGGAGAATTTCACTTGGTGCTTAAGTATTGCCGATCAAGAAAAAGAACAAGAAGTGAATCAACAATAATATTTAATGAACCGAAAACGAGCCATGTTTTCGGTTTTTTTATGCAGGAAAAAGGTTTAGACGATATAAGTAAAATGTGTCCTAACTCGTTATGGTGTTAAATTCTTGCTTCTGAGGTGTTTATTTTAGACAATGAATGTTAGTAGATAATCGATTTGGGAATTCAAAAAGGGGAGACGTCATGAAAAATAGATGTAAATGGGTAACGAAAGAGCCGTTATATATTAAGTACCATGACGAGGAGTGGGGCGTACCTGTGCATGATGACAGAAAATTATTTGAGATGCTTTGTCTAGAGGGAGCACAAGCGGGACTTAGTTGGTGGACGATTCTGCAAAAGAGAGAAAACTACAGAAGGGTGTTTGACCAGTTCGATGCAGAAAAAATTGTCAACTATTCTGATGAGAAATTACGATCATTAATAGAAGACCCTGGTATTGTTCGGAATAAGTTGAAAATCCAAAGTGTTGTGACGAATGCAAAAGCCTTTTTAAAAATCCAACAAGAATATGGTACATTTTCAGCATACATTTGGAGTTTTGTTGATCAAAAACCTATTCTAAACCAATGGGAAACGTTTCAGGATGTTCCGACAACAACCGAACTTAGTGATGCGATGAGTAAAAGGTTGAAAAAAGATGGATTTAAATTTGTGGGGAGCACTATTTGCTATTCATTCATGCAAGCAGTTGGAATGGTAAACGATCATACAATAGACTGTAAGTGTCATCCTTTAAATTTAAATGAAAAAATAAATGAAAGTAAGTCGCACAATTAGATATTAATGTGAAACGAAAAATTATTTTTACCGACTAATTTGAAAATAGGATCAAATCAAATGGGAGGTAGAAAATGATGATAAAGATCATGAAAATCGTGGTTGCTGCCGGCTTTCTCTTAACAATTATTAGCGCATGTGGAGTTGTTGAAGAACAACCACAATCCGTAATAGAGGATACACCAACTGGGAATGCTAGTGGCATTACGCTAGCTGGCCAAGAGGCGCCTGAAATCATCGGAACATTAAAGCAAATAGATGCTGATGAGGCAATCATTACAGTATCAGGACAGGATATACAATATCGCTTATCTGATGTGGCGAAAAACCAAATCAATAATCAAGAAGTGGACATTAATCAGCAGGTAACGTTTAAAACGTTCTCCATTGGGGATCAAAAAGAAACAGTAGCTGAGTTTATTTTAGAGTAAGCATCATGTATCCTTAAGTCTGAATTTGCTACGCTTTTTACATGATTTGCAAAAAAAAGTAAACCAGCCGAAGAAACTTCGGCGGTTTACTTTTAAAACGTAACTTATCGTATTAGCGACCACGTAATTGTGATTCAGCCATTTGCACTAAGCGTTTAGTAATTTCGCCTCCGACTGATCCGTTTGCACGAGAAGACGCTTCAGGTCCGAGTTGAACACCAAACTCTTGCGCGATTTCGTATTTCATTTGGTCTAATGCTTGGTTTGCACCAGGTACTAGAAGTTTGTTTGAGTTACCGTTGTTGTTAGATGCCATGTCTCTCACCTCCTTGTGCATATAGAATGTGCTGTATTTCTTTTTTAATACGCAAAAATTAATAGGGCAAATACTAGTATTCTTGGTTAATACTTTCCAACTTTTACTTATATTATTTAATTGATAATGTTGTACATCTGAAGTATGAAGAAAAGTAAATATAGAAGCTTTCTATAATTGATAAATGAAGAGCGTTTCTTTATGAATTTGGGTTTTGGGGATCATTTGAAGAATGAAGTACAATTGCGGAGATGCCTAATCATTTGTGCATAAAAGCTGATAAACGCCAAATTGAGTGTAAAAATGAAAAGAAAATTTGGTTATTAGCAGAGGACTTATTTAAATCATCAAAATCATTATGTATGATGGTTATCAGACTTGACTTTATTTATACATGAAAAAGATGCTGTCAGAAGGGTAAAAAACACTTTGTGACAGCATCTTTTGGCTTTTAATTTAAAAGCTTTTCAACTCGTTCGCAAACTTCGTCAGCAGATAGACCATGAGCGTTAATGACTGATCCTTCTGTTACAATGTTGCTAATTCCCATAACGTTTTCATCTTGTCCAGTGATTACGCAGCAATCACAATTCTTTGCATCTTGTTCACTGCGTAGTTGTTTTACTTCATAACCTTTAGCTTGTAAAGCTTGTTCAACGTTTGATAGTGATTGTTCAACACCGATGATTTTTGACATTTTTCATACACCTCCCAAATGTTAATGTGTCATTTTGGAATGTGAATTATTCACTTTATTTGTTTTTTTGTTATTTATTTCGCTTATAGGTTATATTTGAAGAATTTAATACAAATAAAATTTAACTACGGTGAACTTTTACTCAATAAAATAAATCTCTGCAGTAATGGTCATTCCAATGATATCAATGAAAGTGGACATACTTAAAACACTATCAGACTTGTCCCACGAGTTTTTTTATCTACTTTATCGTGGTTGTTCATTGACTATTAGTTGAAATACATCTTTTCGGTCATAATGGCCAACAACATCAAAATCAAAATGACCTCGTGTGATGTCATCTAAATCTAAATTAGCGTATAAAATATCTTCTTTTCCGAATACAGGCTCCACTAAAAATTCACCAAGTGGATTGACAATGCAACTGCCACCGCGAGTAATTTCGAAGGGCATATTCTTCATTTCCTCTGTTTCTAATACCTCTTCCTCATACATATCTTTAGTTGAATATTGATTACACGATAAAACAAAACAACGCCCTTCAAGTGCGATGTGTCGCATTGAAGCAAACCAAGAATCACGAGAATCCGCAGTTGGTATCACATAAATTTGAATCCCTTTTTGATACATAGCTGCACGTGCAAGAGGCATATAATTTTCCCAACAAATGAGGGAGCCAATTTTTCCATAGGGCGTTTCAAAGACTGGAAGTGTACTACCATCACCTTCACCCCAAATGAGCCGTTCACTGCCTGTAGGTTTAAGTTTTCGATGTTTACCCAGTAGTGTTCCGTCCGGTCCAAAGAATATTGCTGTGCAGTAAAGAGTACCTCCACTTGAATGATCATCTCGTTCAATGACGCCAATAACCGTATAAGCACCAACTTTTTTCACTGCTTCACCAAGTTGTTCAGTTTCTGGACCTGGCACTGTAATTGCATTTTTTGCGTAACGTAAGAATTGATTTCGCCCCTCACTGGAACGACTCCCAACAACTGCACCAAAACTCAATCCCCGAGGATACGCTGGAATAAAAGCTTCAGGAAAAACAATAATGTTAGCACCATTTGCCCCAGCTTCTTGAATGTAAGTAATTGCTTTATCGATACATTTTACTTTATTCATGACAATTGATCCTACTTGTACTACCGCCACTTTGCAATTTGACACAAAAATCCATCCTTTACTAATTTTTTTGGTACAATAAATTCCTTTGTAAATATATGAAATTAACTCTATAGAGAGAAGTTGGAATGTCCAAATAAAAGTGGAGGGGGATCAATGGATGTTCGATATCAAAAGGGACAAATATTGAACATATAAATAGTTGTAACACCTCAGATTAGAAGGGGATTAATTCTAAAAAAGTCATATTTTTATTCAAAAAGTGTGAATTTATTCATACAAAATTCGAAATTAAATAAAAAATGTTAGTAAATTCATAAAATTTCAAAAAAAAGTTCAATAATTTATGTCTATTTTGTGAACGGCCTGCATAAATTATAATAATA
The DNA here is from genome assembly GCA_030348875.1 of Ureibacillus composti. Classification (GTDB taxonomy): domain Bacteria; phylum Bacillota; class Bacilli; order Bacillales_A; family Planococcaceae; genus Ureibacillus; species Ureibacillus composti. The sequence goes on along the minus strand of JAUCEP010000002.1, from coordinate 2,877,426 downwards.
AGTATAAATAACATGCGACGGGGTGACGATAATGTTAAATTATTTTATTTATCTAACTGCAACAATTTTCGTACTTGGTGTAGGTCTTTTAATTTTAAGTGTCACTGGAAACGTTTCCATTTGGTATGGAATTGAACTAATTAGAGGTAGTGTATTCGTCTTTATGATTGGTTTATTTATAGACATACTGGATGGGGAAATGAAAAAGAGAAAAAACAGAGAGACATTTGAAGAGGTAGTTTAAATTAGAACAAGAGGGTCTTCTATTGGCAATGCCTGAGAAGAAGGGGTGTTAAATAAAAAAAGCTTGAGATTTAATCTCAAGCTTTTTTTGGTCTTACATATCCCAAAGTAAAATTAATAATGAACCGAATACTGTAACAACAGCGATGATAACACCATAAAGTACGTTTGTGTAAATTGCTGTACCGTCTTTTGATTCACCAGCATGCATGAATACTACAAGCTGTAGGGAAGCTTGTATAAAAGCAGTTACTAGCAAGACTGTCATACCAACTTTGAATGACATATCAGTGTAGTAAACGAATAGGGCAATCACTGTTAGAACTAATGAAAAGACAAAGCCCATCACCTGTTTGGCAGGAAACAATTCTTTCATATTACATCATTCCTTTCAAATAGATGAAGCTGAAGATAAAGATCCAAACTACATCTAAGAAATGCCAGTAAAGAGAGAAGATAAATGATTTATTCGCTGTTTGTGGTGTTAATCCACGTTTTTTCACTTGAATCATAATGAATGTACCCCAGAATAACCCTAGTGTTACGTGGGCACCGTGTGTTCCTAATGTTGTCATCAGTGCTGATGTAAATGCACTTGTTTGATACGTTGCGCCAACGTGATAGAAGTGTCTAAATTCAAATATCTCAACTCCTAGGAAGACAAGACCTAAAAGTAGGGTAATCCCGAAGAAAGTAAGCATCGCATTTTTGCGACCAAGTCTCATCGCGTGAATACCTAGACCAATTGTGAAACTACTTGTTAAAAGCGCGAATGTTTCAATAAGAACAGGCGTGATTTCAAAAATCTCTGCTGCAGTTGGTCCACTACCTGTACGATGTGATAATGTGAAATATGCTGTAAATAATGTAGCGAACAGCATAATTTCAGCACCAAGGAAAATCCAAAATCCTAAAATATTTAACTGATTTTGATCAGTACTATACTCTAGAGGTTGCGCGTGATCGATCTTCATTATTTAGCACCTCCCCATATTTTGCTTCTGTTTCTTTAACTTCTTTTGCATGGATATGGTATCCATGATCTTGTTCGAATGAACGAAGAGTCATACATACGAAAACTCCGATTAAAGCAATCACTGCTGGAACCCATAGTGCGAAGACGAATGAGAATCCTGCAACGAAGAAAATACAAGACATTACGAATGGTACGCCACTGTTATTAGGCATGTGAATGTCTTCGATTTCACCTTTGAATAATACATGACCATTTTTCTTAGAATCCCAGAAAGCTTGACTTGAACTAATTTGTGGTAGACGAGCAAAGTTATATTCTGGTACTGGTGTATGAGTAGCCCATTCTAAAGAACGTGCATCCCATGGGTCACTACCGATATCTCTTGGTGAATTTTTGAAACTATACCAAATGTTATATACGATTAATAAGAAGGCAATTGCCATTAAAGCACCACCGAAGAATGATAACATGTTTAATGGACCAAAGCCTGTTGATTCTGAGTAAGTGTACATACGACGTGCTTGACCATCTAAACCAGTGATATACATTGGGAAGAAGGCAAGTACGAAACCTACAGCAATAAACCAGAAAGTAGTTTTACCGATTTTTTCATTTAGCATAAAGCCAAAGAATTTTGGCCAATAATAAGTTAAACCAGCTAGCATCGCAAATACGACACCAGGAATAATTGTGTTATGGAAGTGAGCTACCAAGAACATTGTATTATGGTATTGGTAGTCCGCAGCTGACATCGCAAGCATTACCCCAGTAACTCCACCAATTGTGAATAGTGGAATAAATCCTACTGAGTAAAGCATAGGAGTGGTAAAGCGGATTTTCCCTTTCCACATTGTAAATAACCAGTTAAAGATTTTAACCCCTGTTGGAACAGCAATCGCCATTGTTGTAATAGAGAAGATACTGTTTGTAAGGGCACCTTGACCCATTGTAAAGAAGTGGTGAGTCCATACTAAGAATGATAGTAGGGAAATTAACACCATAGACCATACCATTGATTTATAACCATATAGGTTACGGCCAGAGAACGTTGAAATAATTTCACTGTAAAGACCGAATGCAGGCAAGATTAAAATATATACCTCTGGATGTCCCCAAACCCAGAAGAAGTTCGCCCAAAGCATATCCATACCACCGTTTGAAGTAGTAAAGAAGTTTGCACCAAATAAACGGTCAGCTGTACCCATGATTAGGGCAACTGTTAAAACAGGGAATGCAAATACTACAATAACGTTAGCAATGAATGCAGACCAAGTGAACATTGGCATTTTCATTAAAGTCATACCTGGTGCACGCATTTTTAAAATTGTCGTACAGAAGTTGATACCTGTCATTAATGACCCAATACCTGAAATCTGAATAGCTAACATGTAATAGTTTGTACCAACTGAAGTACTGAAATCATTCCCAGCAAGAGGGAAGTAAGATGTCCAACCAGCATCTGGTGAACCACCAATTACGAATGAAATATTAAATAACATCGCTCCGACAAAGAATAACCAGAAGCTTAGTGCATTTAATCGAGGGAACGCTACGTCACGTGCCCCAATTTGTAAAGGAACAATTAAGTTCATAAAAGCAAAGATAAATGGCATCGCCATGAACAGGATCATAACAACCCCGTGTGTTGTGAAAATTTCATTATAGTGTTGAGCGTCTAATAACTTTGCTTCTGGAGTAGCAAGTTGTGCACGCATCATAATTGCGTCTGCGCCACCACGGAAAAGCATTAGTAGGGCAGAAAGTAAGTACATAATCCCAATTTTTTTATGGTCAACAGTTGTTAACCATTCACGCCATAAATAACCCCATTTTTTAAAATATGTTAGGCCAACAACAATCCCGATGGAAACTAGCGCAATAGCAACCATTGATGCATAAATCGCTGGACTTGGATGAGGTATGGCAAATCGTTGGAAGAATTCCATCCTTTATTTCTCCTTTCTAGACCATAAATATATGAATCTAGTTAGTTAGTTAAAATTAATGACCGCTGTGATCAGTTTCTTCGTTTGTTTCGCTTTCATCATGAGATGAATGCTCTGAGTGATCTGCTTCTGTTTCAGTAGTTTCTGAATCATGATTATGTTCAGGAGCAGGGCTAAACTCTAAATGAGTACCAGTAAATGTCATTTGTCCTAAATGACCTGGTTCAAGTAATTCTTGGAATTCTGATTCTGTAAGTGGTTCTGCAGTTTCATGTACTTCTTGAACCCATTCATCAAAATCAGCTTGTGACATTGCTGTTACATTAAATGCATTTTCTGCGAAGCCTTTACCACTGAAGTTAGCATTTCGTCCCATCATTTCACCTGGTTCGTCAGCTGCTAAGTGTAAAGTAGTCACCATGTCTGCCATCGCATATTTTTGTCCACCAAGTTGTGGAATCCAGAAACTTGTGATTGGCCCGTATGAATAAAGTTTGAATTCTAATGGGCGATCAGTTGGAACATATAAATAGTTTACTGTCTCAATTCCTTGTTCTGGATAACTAAAATGCCATTTCCAGTCAGATGAAGACGCATAAACAACTAAAGGTTCTTGTTCTTCATAACCTACAGGTGCTGACTCAACAATATAGTTACTTTGCACAGAAACAAATGATAAGTAAGCAACAATTAATACTGGAATACCTACACAAATTGCTTCTACTATGTGATTACCCTCAATATGAGGTGGTTCATAATCGTCAGGTAATTTTGAAGCGCGATATTTGAATAATATGACTGCCAAAATTACCATAACAACAATAACAATGAATGACATGATACCAATCGACAACATAATGTCACTTGCTTGGCGTTCAGCCTGTGGTCCTTTAGGATCTAAAACTAATAGAGGTTCACAGCCTGATAGAATCAGAACAAGTGCCATCATGGACGCTAAAAATGTCCACTTTTTTCTTAACAAGATTATACACCTTCCTTATAAATTGAAAGAACATCATCAAATGACATTCCCTCAACGCTATATTGCTATTGTAATGTTTTCACTATGAAAATGAGAGTAAAATTTGTCGAATTCACAAAAGGTTCACCAACTAGTCATAGGTTTTTCACGAAGTGTTCACTATTTAGCTAGTTTCAATCCACAATTGGAATCTTATAGAAATTTTAAATGAAAATGCTTACATTTTAAGTGAAAAATAATAATTTTGACGGTATCCATCAAAATTTTTTTGAAAAAGTAAAGAAAAAAACTCGAATATACGATAGTGAGAAAATTTTAGGCAACTTTAAGAAAAGTTCGTCGCTATTGCATAAAATCTATGTTTTTTCGCTTTTTAAGGACTAGTTTGATGTAGGGAAGGAGATGTAAAACATTTAGAGTAAGTGAACACTTGATTTCCATTTATAACAGGTGTTGAAGTAAATCGAAGAGGAAAGTACACATATTACTAAATACTAAAGCAGACAAGAATAAAAGGCATCCTAATTATTAGGACGCCCCTTAAATTTATTAAATGTAAAATGTTATTTTAAATTAGGCGATATAGATGCTTCCGGTGTTGTCACCTTGTCATAAAAGTTGACGAATTGATCGCGTTCTGGACTATTACGATATGCCATTGCAACACGTGGGTGTTCATTTAGTACACCTGAAATCATGTAGGGAATAATATAACCCCATTCCCAATTTTCACGCATTTCTAACATGTGTTTTTCAATGAAGCCAAGAATAGGTTTTAGCTCATAACTTGTTTTTTGTACGTAACTTACAAGAAGTTCAGTGTGACAATTACCTGCAGCACGACCCATACCATATACAGAGGAGTCCATGAATGTAACGCCATTTCGAATTGCAGTTAATGTATTAGCGAAAGCTAATTGCATATTGTTATGCGTATGAATACCAAGCTGCTTATTTGGAAGTAATGATTGGAACTTTTTCACTTGGTGTTCAATATTATCAGGATCTAGACTTCCAAAAGAATCTACAATATATACAACATCGACTGGGCTGTTGTTTACCATTTCAAATGCTTCAATTAGTTGATGTTCAGGCACACTAGATAAAGCCATGATATTTAGTGATGTCTCATATCCTAATTCATGGAACATTTGAATCAGTTCTAAACCTTTATCGACTTCGCGGATATAACATGCCACACGAATCATATCTAGTAAACTTTCTTCGCGTGGTAAAATGTCGTTTGGATCGACACGTCCAATATCTACTAGAGCGGATAATTTTGTGTACTTTTTCTCAGGGATGATTTTTTTTAAGAATTGATCATCAAGAAATCTCCAATGATTTGGTTCAGTTGCATTTAAAAGTTTTGGAGAATTTTTATAACCGATTTCCATGTATTCTACACCAGCATCGCTTAGGGAATTATATAGGTCTTGAACAAATTCAACACTGAAGTCCCAATTGTTTACTAAACCACCGTCACGGATGGTACAGTCAATAATTTTTTTATTATTTTCCATGATAAGTAAATCCTCCTTTTATTTTTACGTCTTTTCCTATAGTTTAGCTTTCTAAATAAATTAAATAGAGATTTAATGGGAAAAGGGTAAGAATTTTATGACATTTCTTAAATTAAATAAATTATGTCACATCTTTAAAGTATTTTCAAAGACTATCGTATTTAATTTCGTTAAACTTTGTTAGTATTTACTATCGGTAAAAATTCAAACGTAATTAAAAAGTTGATCACTAACTTTAATTAAAGAAATAGAAGATCATCATTTCCAGAATAATTAGTTCATTACTTAAAAATTAAACTATATAATAGAAGGTTTTCATCATAAATTGGGTTTATTTCTTATATAAATGAAAGCGTTATCAATTTTAGGTGCTATTATTTTTCAAATTAAAGAGTATTAGTTGGATGGAAAACTGAGCGAACATACAATTGTCATTAAATCAACTTAATATGATCAACTTTACATATTGACTGAATTTTGGAAAAGGGGACATTAGGAGATATTAAACTTACATATTCTTTCTTTAATGATTCTGATTCTATTTAAGTAACTATATTATCTTCATTTTCACTATATGTGTCGATTTATTGAAAAAAATGTTGATTTATTAATAGGAATACTTTATAAACTAATAGGGGCCTTTTTCAATGAAAGGTTTGCTAGATTAGAAGTTGTTACTATGGGAGGATACTTTAATGAGTATGACATATTCAACTCTATAATCTTATTAATTGATAGTAAAATCCATCAAAAGATAGCAATGTTCTCCAAAAACTCTTAACATTGTGTTATATGAACGTAATCGCTTTATGATATAATAATAGATGTATTACGACACATTAAAATATTTAAGTATGATATAATAGTAGATAGTTGAATCTATAAATAATTGTAATATAATAGATACGCTATGATTATTACTATTACAAAAAAGTTGTGTGGCTAGGTCTTGTGAAGTTATTAAATGCCTAAGAAGTAGACGGCATCTTTTTTGCAAATATTAGGGGAAAAGGTTGGTATAGATGAGCGACAGAGTAATTAAAACAGACGTTATTTTAATTGGCGCTGGAATTATGAGTGCTACATTAGGTACACTACTTAAAGAGTTAAAACCTGAATGGGAAATTAAAGTATTCGAAGGCCTTGAGAAAGCTGGAGAAGAAAGTTCTAATGAGTGGAATAATGCTGGAACAGGGCATTCAGCACTATGTGAACTTAACTATACATCTGAAAAATCAGATGGTTCAATTGATATTAAAAAAGCAATTAATATTAACGAACAGTTCCACCTTTCAAGACAATTTTGGTCTTATTTAGTTGACCGTAAGCTGATACAAAATCCAGAAGATTTTATCATGCCTATACCACACATGAGTATGGTACAAGGTTCTAAAAATGTGGACTTCCTAAAGAAACGTTATGAAGCGTTATCTAAAAACCTTTTATTTAAAGGTATGGAATTTACTGAAGACCCTAAAAAATTAATGGAATGGTTCCCATTAATCATGGAAGGTCGTACAGATAATGAACCAATCGCAGCAACAAAAGTTGAATACGGTACAGATGTTAACTTTGGTGCTTTAACTCGTATGTTAATTGATCATTTAGAGTCTAAAGGCGTTGAAATTAACTATAAACATAGTGTTTATGATGTTAAACGTACGAAAGAAGGCTTATGGCAAGTTAAAGTAAATGATCTTGTTGGCTGTAAAGCAAAATACTATGAGTCAAAATTCGTCTTCCTTGGAGCAGGTGGAGGAAGCTTAGAGTTACTTCAAAAATCAGGTATTCCTGAAGGTAAACATATCGGAGGATTCCCTGTAAGCGGTTTATTCATGGTTTGTAAAAATCAAGAAGTTGTTGAGAAACACCATGCGAAAGTATACGGAAAAGCAAAAGTTGGTGCACCACCAATGTCAGTTCCGCATCTTGACACTCGCTTTATCGACAACAAAAAATCATTATTATTTGGACCGTTTGCTGGCTTCTCACCTAAGTTCCTAAAAACAGGTTCAAATATGGATTTAATCTCTACTGTAAAACCGCATAATATTACGACTTTATTAGCGGCTGGCGTTAAAGAAATGGCATTAACTAAATATTTAATTCAACAAGTTCTACTTTCTAAAGAACAACGTATGGAAGAATTACGTGAGTTTATCCCAAATGCTGAAAGTGATGACTGGGATATCGTAGTTGCTGGTCAGCGTGTACAAGTAATTAAAGATACTGAAGCTGGTGGTAAAGGTACACTTCAATTTGGTACAGAGGTTGTTAGCGCAGCTGACGGATCAATTGCAGCATTATTAGGTGCTTCACCTGGTGCTTCAACTGCTGTTCACGTAATGCTTCAAGTTATGAATAAATGTTTCCCACAAGAAATGAAAGCTTGGGAACCAAAAATTAAAGAAATGATTCCGTCTTATGGTAAATCTTTAATGGAAAACCCAGATTTATATGAAAAAATCTTTGCTTCAACTTCGGAGACTCTTGGCTTGGCTACAAAAGAGGAAGTTCATAGCTAATTAGATAGTATTGAATATATCAAGAACCTTCAATTCATTTTGGATTGAAGGTTCTTTTTTATGCACTTTTTTAATAATAAAAATAAGTCTTTGTTAAAACAGAGAGTTAAACGTTAACTTACGTTCATTTGAAGTGTTACAATTAAGGTATATTAGTTTATAAAAGACCTAAGAATGGAAATGGTCGATTCTTAGATAAAATTAAACATTTTTTGTAGAAAATATTTAGATCTATGCTGGTTCACATGAAGAATTTGCTTTTTTGAAATAGTAGACCAGTCGGTAGGAGAAAGGAGACGATTGGTTTGGACACTAAATCATTAATCATTCAGATTGCAACAAAGCTTTTTCAACAAAAGGGGTATTTAGGTGTAGGATTAAACGAAATATTAAAGGTATGTAATATATCAAAAGGGTCCCTCTATCATCACTTTCCGAATGGAAAAGAAGAATTACTCATTGCTTGTCTCGATTCTTTAAATGATGCGATTACAATGGATATTGAAGGGATCTTTAATGAAAATCCGACTACAGAAGAAGCGACTAGTACGATGATTGAAAAGTTAATCGTTCAATATGAAACGGAAGGCACAATTTCTGGCTATACATTTAGTAGCATTGTAAGTGAAATGTCTGCATTAAGTGTTCCAGTGAGGAGAGCATATGCGGATTTATATGAAAAAATGCAACGTATTTATGCTGATAAACTGATTAATGATGGCATATCAGAAGAACGGGCAATTTCAATTGCAATGATGATGACTGCTTCTATTGAAGGAGCAATGATGCTTAGCTTAACTCAAAAAGCTGTACACCCCTTAAGAGTAGTTTCACAAGAATTACGAAAGATTATTAAAGCGAACAAATAGTGCTTTGAATCTAGTATGAAGTTGAAAGCTTGATGTTGAAAGTATGATGTTGAAAAAAATAAAGATGGGTTATGCACATTGAATAAGTTAATTTCATACAATTCCGTATGGTACCTGTGCAAACACTTATATTTCATTTTCTAAAAAATGACAAATGGTTCATAAATTCATAATTCCACTCTTTGTACAACTCAACAGGACGCTACTTTGAAAGGAAAGATTAAATGAATGATGACTGGGACATTGCTATTACTTCGCTTTCTAAAATAACCGTTATATCAAATCCAAATAATGAGCCTGTTTCCATATATGGTGACGTTGAAGGTTTGAATTGTATTGGGTTGGGAACTGATGCGGCGGTTTTTCAATCTCAATATGCCCCGACTTATGCATTTAAATTATATGCTGAGGATAAAAGAGACAAAGTGAAAATTGAAGCAAATGTTTACAGTAAAATAGAAGACTCACCTTATTTTTCAACATGCTTTGCTGCTACAGATAAATACCTCGTCTTAAACTACGAGGAAGGGGTAACATTATTTGACTGCATACTACAAGGTATTCATATTCCTGAACAGGTTGTAAATGATGTGGAATTTGCACGGAATTATGTTCGTTCAAAGGGACTTAACCCAAGGGATATCCATTTAAAAAATATCTTATTACAAAACGGAAGAGCGAAATTACTTGATGTCTCGGAATACGTAATAGCGGGAAATGATTTTCGGTGGGAGCATTTAAAAAAAGGCTACGAGCAATACTATCATTTTATAGATGGAAAACCAGTTCCGTTTTGGTTAGTAGAAACAATTCGAAAGAGGTATAACCTGCAAACTAACGAATATAAATTCGAAGAGTTTACAAAAAACATTTTAAAATTTCTATGTAAAAAGTAGGGGTAGCATGTTTTGATTATTTCAAAACATGTTTTTTACGTTTACGCAAAAAGAATTAATAAATGAAGATATTCTACTTGTAAAAGGGAACGTTTGTTCTTATAATAACTATAAGATCAAACGAAAAGTGAGTGAGGATTATGAATATAACAGATGAAATAAAATTAAATATTCATCTGTACGTCATTTTGGAATTAGCCATTAAATCAACAGAGCATGATAAAAAGCTATTTGAATCATTTAAAGTAAAACGACCTTATTTATCCTTCTGCGATCAACAGTTAGAAATATTAAAAAAAGAATTTAAAATTGTCACAAAATCGCTCTACAAACACGGTGTGAAATTTGAAAAGTATCTTCGTACTGGTATTAACGATTGTTTATACAGTTTTGTATGTAGGGGAGAAGTAGTTCCTTTTCATTACTATGGTGATACATTAAAAACACAAGTTGAGCGGAAGTTAAAACTTACGTGGCAATCAATGGAAGGGAAAGAGGAATGTGGGAAAACACCGAACAACTAAGTTGCTTTCATCAGAAGAGAAAAAACAAATGATGACCTTACTTAAAAATCACTCAAAAAAGGAAATAGAACTCGCATTAAGCGAACTTGAAAAGTGTAATGATCGATATAAGTATTTGGAAGTTTAACTAGAATTCTTTGGATGAGGAACAAATTTATTTTCCAAACTTATTTTCGAAATCTAGATAAAAAGGGTTCAAATATTTGTTTAATTAACTAAGTTAGCTTTTTTGATTTTTATGTGAATCATTCTAAAAATGAGATTGATTCTTGAAAAAGGAAAAAACTCTCCAATGGCAGGAGAGTTTTTTCTATTTAAAATCATCACTAATTAAAAAGGCGGAAAGGCTTGGCGGAGCCTTTTAGATGAAGTGTAGCACTTCATCTAAATTTATTATACTTTATTGAATTTATATAATCTAGTCAGAGAAGAGATTAAAACTATCTAAATATAAGATAAATTTGAATTAGAGATAAAATGGTATTTGTGATTAATTTAAATTACATTTTATGAGAAACAATTATATAATAGGTTAAAACTGTTTTTATTACTTGGAGAATATATGATTGAAGAATTACGGAGTTATATTTTGATTATTGTATTTGCAGGTGTTCTAAGTCTTATAATATGTCTATTCTCCTATGTAAAACTTAAAGATGCGCCTGGTGCAAGACACTATATTATTGTCACATTTTTATCGGCAATATTTACTTTTTCTTATGCATTTGAATTGGCTAGTTCGACATTGCAGGAGATTACCTTTTGGTTAGGCATAGAGTATTTTGTTATGCCATTTATTCCTGCTTTTACTTTGTTAATGTGTTTTGAATATGTTGGTGTTAAACTTAGGCAAAAATTTTATTATGTGCTGTTTGGCATACCTTTGATTACGGTGTTTACACATCATACCAATGAACTCCATCATCTATATTATTCATCTGTTCGATTGCGAACTGACACAACATTTCCAATTGCAGATATGGAATATGGCCCATTTTTTTATGTTCATTCACTTTATCTTTTCATATGTCTTTCAATTAGCATGATCATCTTATTATTACAATTAAAAAAGTCATTGTTTCGTTTTAAATTGCAAATCTTAACAATGGTTGCAGGATTATTTGTACCAATCGCTGCAAACCACTTTTATTTAAACGATTTAAGCCCCTTTGGAATTGACTTAGGTCCAGTTTCGATGAGTCTTTCTTTTATCTTTCATGGAGTAGCATTATTTACTTTTCAAATGTTTAATGTACTGCCAATAGCTAGGGAAAAGGTATTTGAAAGCATGCTTGAAGGAGTCATTGTGTTAGATCAAAATGGAGCAATTGTCGATTACAATAAGTCCATTCAACAAGTAATGCCAATGTTAAATACGTTTTCTTTAGGAAAACCAATAGGGATAGTGCTGAATGAGGATAAAAAAATTAGAGACCTCATTATGCTTGGAAGGGACTGCGACTATGAGTGCGTAAAAGGTACCCAAATTGCACACTATCAAGTTCGTTTTTCGCAGGTAGTAAATGCTAATGGCACGAATATAGGGACGATTATCACTTTTGTGAATATCACCGAGAGAGTAGAATTGCAAGAAAAGCTCAAGCTACTTGCTAGTTATGATGGATTAACCAAAATTTATAATAGGACTTACTTTTTAGAACAATCAATAAGAAAATTAGACTCACTGGCAAGAGAAAAACGTAATGCTTACTTAGTTTTGTTCGATATCGATCATTTTAAAAAAATTAATGATACATACGGACACGAAACAGGGGATCTAGTCCTTAGTCATATCGCAGAGTTGGTAAAGGATTGTTTAGGACCACAAGATTTAATTGGTCGTTATGGTGGGGAAGAGTTTATAGTTTTATTATCTGATATGAATGTTGATGAAGCGTTTGAATTAACGAATACCATTAGAATTAAAATCTCAGAAAGTTTCATCCGTAATCATGACTTCTACAACGTTAATGTAACGTCTAGTTTTGGAATCGCACAAGTACAGAGAACATTAGACGACCAACAGGAAGTTATTAAACTTGCGATCAGGAAGGCTGATGAAGCTCTTTACGCGGCAAAGAGAAATGGAAGAAATAGAGTTCAAGTATTTAAGGAAAACATGCAATTCAAATAAGGAAGCAAAATGCCTCTAAAATCATAATATCCAGACGCTGTGTATGTAGTAAAACGTGAACAGGATAGTAATATAAATTAAAGAGGCCTTTGGACATAAGTAGAATTTTTAAGGAAAGCCAGTATTATCTATAATAAGAAATTGAAACTTTATAGTTTGATGCAATAAGTGTTAGCCATTCTCCAGAAACCGCGGCCTACCACTGTAAGCCGCGCCAGTTTCCGGAAAGTTTAGAAAGAAAAATTTTATGTGAGCGGACCTTATCCAAAGCCGGTGGCAAAAACGCTACAGCAGCATGTCTTGCCCCCATGACCAACGTCGTGTTGGCCTCTTAGTCCGCTCTCACCGGATCTTTAATAGGATTCATTATTAGAATTAACAGCAAAAAAATCTAATTTTCGTTTATTAAAAATCACTTTCCATTTCTTTTCTTTTATAGGCAAATTCGTATGTAGCCTCTAACATACGGTCGCTTAAATTTGCTAACTGAATAAGATCCACACCAAAATACATTACTAAAAACTGAATCATGTTTTTTCGCTCTTTTTCTGAAAACATTTTCTCATCCCCTTAATTGATATATAACAATATATTCATTTTTTAACTGATGTATAACAGATAAAAGCCCAATTAATAAAATGTTTTCTTTTAGGTAAGGAAATGCATGGGGATAAGGGAGATGGAAGTGGTTTGAAAAGAGATGAAAGCGTAATAGTTGAGGGCATGAAAAAAGATGAGTACATGAAGCACTCACCGTTTAAATACATTCATTTTAACCTTTTGTTCTAACCACTCACTGACGAATTAAAGTGAAATTTTAACGGCCACCCTGATTGTTGTTCATTTTTTTCATAGCTTCCTCAACAGATAATTTTGGAGAATCATTTTTGTCCGGGTGAGAAACTGTAATTAAACCGAATTCTTCATTTTTGGAATAACTGATATTATCATTAGATACATCAATTGGACTTTTCTTTCCCTTTTTTTCATTATTTGTCATACTTTCATCTCCTCTCATGTCTAATATGAGTATTTTCTTCTTGTTTATGTACACAATAAACAGACTTTAAGTGTAGTATTGTTGGGAACAAATATGTTAGTGAGTGGAAAAAGAGTAGATGGAAAAGGAAAAACGGGAGAGAAAGCGCGGATTCTTTAAAGAACTTATGATCGAAATTCGAAATTCAATTTTTCTTGAATTGATATTCAATCTCTTACTTTTCGTACCGAGAATGATGATTCGCTTCGTTAAACACCTTCTATGAAGTGGTGTAAAAAAGAGCATCCCACCTTAATGGAGATGCTCTCTTGTATTAAACTAAACTGTTACATTTGCATTTTGTTTGATTTCAATAAATTGTAAATGGTGGTCTTCCTTTTCGAAAATAGAGAATGTATAGCCTTCAAATTCAATAACATTCTCTTGGTTTAATTCCATATCTTGAGTGAAGTACCATCCACCGATTGTATCAACATCTGGATTTTCTAATGGAACATTTAGAAGTGTGGCAACATCCTCTAATAATACTTTTGCATGAATGATATAATGGCCAGCTTTTACTTTTCGGATCTGAGCAATTTCATCATCATCAAACTCGTCTCGAATTTCGCCGACTAATTCTTCTAAAATGTCTTCAACAGTTACTAAACCAGAAGTTCCTCCATATTCATCTAATAAAATAGCAATATGTGTACGTTCTTTTTGCATTTTTGTTAATAAAACTTGGATCGGTGTTGTTTCAAGTACTTTTATGACAGGATTCATAAAATGATCTAATTTAAAGGTATCAGCAGAAATTCGATTGTTGATGCCTTGTGTTAGGAAATCTTTTATATTGATAAACCCGATAATATTATCTCGGTCTTCTTCGTAAACAGGGTAACGTGTATAGCGTTCTTCTTCGATTGTTGTTAACACTTCATTAAATGTTATATGTTTTTCAAATCCTACAATCTCCGTACGAGGCACCATGATCTCACGGGCGATTCGATCATCAAATTCAAATACGTTGTTTACATATTTTAATTCATTTTGGTTAATTTCGCCGCTTTTATAGCTTTCCGTTAATAATAATCGTAATTCTTCTTCTGTGTGAGAAAGCTCATGTTCAGAAGCAGGTTTCATGCCAAATAATCCTACTAAGATACGCGCAGAACCATTTAAGAACCAAATAAATGGATATAAAAGTTTATAGAAAATCATAATGGGTTTTGCAAATAAAAGGGTGATCGTTTCAGATTTTTGGATCGCCGCTGTTTTTGGAGCTAGTTCACCTACAACAACGTGTAAAAATGTTGCGATGACAAAAGCAGCCCCAATCGTAAAGAAGTGAACATAGTCAGAAGGAATCCCGATTGTCTCAAAAGCAGGATGTAAAATAAATTCAAAGGTAGATTCACCAACCATACCAATACCAAGAGCTGTTACAGTAATACCTAATTGACAGGCTGATAGGTATTCATCTAAATGAGTTGTAACATGTTTGGCGGCTAGAGCACCTTTTTTTCCTTCAGCGACTAACTGATCTATTTTTGATTGTCTTACTTTTACAATAGCAAATTCCGTTGCAACGAAAAATGCCGTTAATGCGATTAAAACAATAAAAATCGTTAAATTTATTGCGGTCAACTAAATGTCTTACTTAAAAAAAGTAAGACTTCACCTCCTAGGTTATTAATAATAATAGTGTTTGCATTAAAGCAACACTTTCGGATGAAACTTTATTTTTAATCGATGTTTGTGTTGTTTGTTCTTGTTGTTGCATTTGATCTAATAAACTGGAAATTTCTTTTTTTAGAGTTTGCATGTGTAAACGAATTTCATGAAGGTCAATTTCTTCATATTCATTTTCTTGTTTAATCAACTTTTTAATGTCTTGTAAACTCATGCCGCATGCTTTCATCTCTTCAATTTTATGAAGTTGTTCAATTGTCTCTGATGTGTAATACCGATAGTTCGAAGTAGAACGTTCGGCTTTTAATAGACCAAGATTCGTGTAATAATCAATCGTTCGCTTTGTAATACCTGTTACTTCTGCTAATTCACCAATTTTTAGTTTCTCGTTCCCAACGTTCTTCCCTCCAAACTATCACGTGATAGTTTCATTATATATGAAAATGTGATTATTTACAATTAATCTAGTGATTTAAATAATTATATAGAATTGTAGTTGTTGGTTTATCGTGATGGGCGTGTAGGGAGATGAAAAAATTTGAGAATGGGGTGTACAAAACAATTATAATATTGTAAAATAATATAAGAATACAAGCGATTCGAAATGAAAGACCGTTTCCGTTAGGTGCTGGTAACACTTAACACAAGGAAACGGTCTTTTGTATTTTCTATAGGAATAAAAAAGCGAAAAATTAGGGATTTTGTTGTATCTTATCAAATGCATGCATATGATGAAGAAAATGGTCGTTAAAAACAACTTTATTATTAATTGTAATTTCTATTTACCTATACCAATGATTAGGGGAGAAATGGTATTCTTTAGGAGCAGTGAATGAACGCTGCTCTGTTTGTTTTTAAACGGAATGTTGGAATATATTTATACGAAAGAGGATACATAGAGATGAATAAACAGGAAAGTCGTTATCGATGGGTCGTACTGGCTACTGTATTGTTTGCTTATTTTATCATTATTAGCCAGAGAACTGCTCCGGGGATCATTACGGACCAATTAATGAGCGATTTTCATGTGAAAGCAACAATTATTGGGTTGATGAGTAGTTTTCAATTTTTTGCGTATGCAGGGCTGCAAATTCCTGTTGGTCTTTTATCTGACCGATATGGGCCCAACCGCTTTCTCATTATGGGGACACTGCTTAATGGGATTGGAAGTTTACTCTTTAGTCTTGCACCAAATGAATTCGTATTAATTTCCTCTCGCCTAATTGTGGGCATAGGGGACTCCATGATTTTTGTGAACCTTGTGTTAATTTTGAGTCAGTGGTTTAAAGCCCAGGAATTTATCAGATTGATGGGGGTAGTTTCGCTTGTTGCTAGTGTTGGTTCATTAACTGCGACGGTCCCATTATCTACTTGGATCTCATTTTCAGGTTGGAGAACACCCTTTCTGACAATAGGCATTATTTTAATATTAGGAAGCTATCTTTTATATACTGTTTTGGTGATGAAGCCTAAAAAAGTCTTTGTCGATGAAACCGAAACAAAGAAAACTTCTAATCCTATTCGAGAAAGTTTTTGGCTCATTTTGCGAAGAACCGTTTCTACGCGCCAGGCATGGGCAACATTTCTTTGTCATTTTGGATTAGTAGGGGCGTATATTGGATTTATTGGTTCGTGGGGTGTGCCTTACGGAATACAAGTGTTTGAAATATCTCGTTTAGAAGCAAGTCAGCTAATGATGTATGGTCTTTTTGGTGCGATCCTTGGCGGTCTTTCAATTAGTTGGATTACAAAACGAGTTGAGTCAATTAAAAAAATCTATTCTGTTGTCCATCTCATTGTTTTTACCAGTTGGATTGGGATGTTTATGTTAGGGATCAAACCTTCTTTTATAATAGTAGTTATTCTGCTGTTTATTATAGGTTTTGGAAATGGCACAAGTGCTCTGACGTTTGCCGTGGTACGTAAATCATTTCCATTAGCAGAAGTTGGAGTAGTAACAGGGTTTGCGAATACGGGTGGATTTTTGAGCGCGGTGTTATTGCCAATTCTTTTCGGAAATGTCCTTGATTTATTTCCAGATGACCTCTCACTTGGTTATCATTTTGGGCTGATCATCCCTTTGCTATTTTCTTTTATGGGATTAATTGGTGTCATCCTAATTAAAGAATCAAAAGAAGAAACAATTTAAGTAGTTTCCTATTTAAAGAGGAATTGCCATCATGATGGAATGATTGTTAAAAGCTCCGTTTTTGCTTCTGTTGAAGGAGAGTAGCGTTTACGAGTTCGTTCAATGATGTTAAGATCTTACAAGTTTATGTAATACATAACACTATCAATTTTAAAGATTATAGGTATAATATGATAAGATATAATATTTGATTTTCTTCATTCAAATAATACTATAATAGTCATAGTCAATATAGGCGTTTCAAGTAATGAAAGCTATTGCGGTTACTCGTCACAGAAAAGATTGTTACAATTTTAATGAGGTGAACAGTTATGAAATTAAACGAATGGTTAAATAATGAAATTCCTACCATTGCAAAATCTTTAGAAGAAGTGCATAAAGAATATTATTCGATTGAAAGAACGATCGGGTTTGAAGGGGTAGAAAGAATTTATAAGATTCTTCAAAATTTCCGTTCGGCACTTTTCCCATGTTTATGTGATCGTTTCTCAAATGATGAAACACGCATAAATATCATGATTGGCAATAAATTAAGAACTTCTGCTTTAGATTTAAGAGATATTATTGAAAAAGTACTATTTACTAATTCTAGTGATAGCCAATTAAATGCAGATGAAATTGTCATCAATTTAATTAATAAATTTCCAGAAATCCGTAGAATGATTCAAACTGATATTCAGGCTGCCTATGATGGAGACCCTGCTACAACTTCAACCGAAGAAATACTTTTTAGTTATCCATCCATCCAAGCAATCAGCATACATAGAATTGCACACGAACTATATAAATCAGGAGTGCCAATCATCCCAAGAATTATGAACGAATTTGCACATCAAAAAACGGGAATCGATATTCATCCTGGTGCGACAATAGGGGAATATTTCTTTATTGACCACGGTACTGGTGTGGTAATTGGGGAGACATGTACAATCGGGAAACATGTGAAAATTTATCAAGGGGTTACATTAGGAGCGAAAAGTTTCCCACTTGATGAGCAAGGTAACCCAATTAAAGGAATCAAGCGCCACCCTGATATTGAAGATCATGTTGTGATCTATGCTGGTGCAACAATCCTTGGTGGAGACACAAAAATTGGACGTAATTCTACGATTGGCGGGAATATTTGGTTGACTCAATCCGTACCACCAAACTCACGCGTCTATCAATCACAGCCTTCTCCAAAAATTAAAAATGATTAATTGGTACAATTGATTAATAGCAATGTAAAATCATTAGAATGTGATTTAGTTAATACCTATATAATTTTCTTAAAGAACCTCGCAATTTTTTGCGAGGTTTTTTCTATTTAAAAAGTTCTTATAAAGTAATGTTGGTCATATTATCAAATAAATCATCATAGATTATTGAAGTAATTTGTATAGTTTGTTTGTATTTTGATATTTAGTCGCGATTAATATGAAAGAGTATACAGCGAGATTTTCAAAAATTAGTCCCTTTGGGTGTGTGTTCAAAACGATAGATTCATAATAGTAATCTATTCAAAAGATGGAGGTTATTCTAATGAACATGACGGAATTCTACCGAGAGCCCGTAGAAAAAGTGATGAAAGAATTTGACGTAACACATCAAGGATTAACAGACTTTGAAGCTCGATATAGAAGGAAAGAGCATGGGTATAATGAATTAGAAGAAGGTAAAAGGAAAAGTGCAGCGCAGGTGTTTCTTGAGCAATTTAAGGATTTTTTAGTTATGATCTTAATGGTTGCTGCTGTTATTTCTGCTTTACTTGGAGAAGTACAAAGCTCAATCGTCATTATCGTAGTTGTCATGTTAAATGCTATATTAGGTACCGTTCAACATGTAAAAGCAGAAAAATCTTTAAATAGTTTAAAAGAGATGGCTGCCCCCATTTCAAAGGTGTTACGAGAAGGACAAATCATTGAAATCCCATCAAGAGAAATCGTGGTAGGGGATATTCTATGTTTAGACGCAGGAGACTATATTAGCGCGGATGGTCGAATTATTGAAAGCCATAGTTTACAAGTGAATGAGAGTTCATTAACAGGTGAGTCACTTGCAATCGGTAAAATTGTACAATCATTAAATGCAAAAGAGGTCGCGCTTGGGGATCAGAAAAATATGGTCTTTGCAGGTAGTTTTGTAACAAATGGACGTGGACAAGTTCTAGTCACATCTATTGGAATGAACACAGAAATCGGTAAAATTGCCAACTTATTAGATACAGCAAAAGAGAAGAAAACCCCACTTCAAGTAAGCTTAGACCTATTCGGAAAACGACTTGCATTAGGCATTATCATCATCTGTCTTATTATTTTTGCATTAGATATTATTAGAGGTCGAGACTTAGTAGATTCCTTTATGTTCGCTGTATCTTTGGCGGTAGCAGCGATTCCTGAAGCATTAGGTTCCATTGTTACTATAGTTCTAGCTTTTGGTACACAAAAAATGGCGAAAGAAAATGCGATTGTTCGTAAATTACATGCTGTAGAGAGTCTTGGTAGTATTTCAGTCATTTGTTCCGATAAAACAGGTACACTCACTCAAAATAAAATGACTGTTCAAAAATTGTTTGTCAATGACGAAATCATCCAGCACGATCAATTACAAACTAGCAATGAAGTAGAGAATAAATTATTGCAATTTGCTTTATTATGTAATGACTCTGTTTCAGCTGATGGAAAAGGAATTGGAGACCCGACAGAATTAGCCCTTGTAAATATCGGGAAATTATATAATTTTAATGAACTCGAACTACGTGATCAAAACCAACGTATCGGAGAATTGCCTTTTGACTCCAATAGGAAATTAATGAGTACAATTAATAGGATCGGGAACGGAAATCGAATCGTCATGATTACTAAAGGTGCAGTCGATGTGTTACTTCCTCGAATTGTAAGGGTTGAAACTTCACAAGGAATCACAACGATGTCAAGGCGCCATCTTGAAGCAATAAAAGAAGCAAATAGTCAATTCTCAAATGAAGGACTTCGCGTTCTTGCACTTGCGTATAAAGATGTCTATTCACCAAATGTTAGTATAAAGGATGAAAATAGTTTTACCTTCATCGGACTAATCGCAATGATGGACCCACCTCGAAATGAATCAAAACAGGCTGTAGAGGACTGTATCCAAGCAGGAATTAAACCTGTCATGATTACAGGGGATCACAAAATTACTGCAGTGGCCATCGCGAAAGAAATTGGGATTTTAAATGACCTGTCTGAAGCAATTGAAGGGAAAGATATTGAATATCTAACAGATCAAGAATTACAAGAAAAAGTCGATAGCATTTCTGTCTATGCACGTGTTTCTCCTGAACATAAAATTCGTATTGTAGATGCTTGGCAGAAAAAAGGGAAAGTTGTAGCGATGACTGGAGATGGTGTTAATGATGCACCGGCATTAAAGCAAGCAGACATCGGTGTGGCAATGGGGGTTACAGGTACAGAAGTTGCAAAGGATGCTTCCTCAATGATTTTAACTGATGACAACTTCTCTACGATAGTGAAGGCTGTCTCAAATGGTCGAAGTCTTTACATGAATATTAAAAATGCTATTCGGTTTTTATTATCAGGAAACGCGGGCGCCATTTTAGTCGTTTTATATGCAACACTTCTTGCACTACCAGCTCCGTTTGCACCAGTTCATTTATTATTCATCAACTTATTAACGGATAGTTTACCTGCCATTGCTATTGGATTAGAGCCTCATAACAAAAAGGTGATGAAAGAGAAACCAAGAAATATTCATGAGCCATTATTAAATAAAAGGTTTGTCACGAAGATTGGGATTGAAGGCTTACTAATCGCAGCCGTCACGATCATAGCATTTAGAGTCGGCTTATCGACAGGGGATCCGATGGTAGCTAGCACGATGGCTTTTGCGACACTGTGTTTAGCTCGTTTATTCCATGGCTTTAATTGTCGTTCGAATCAGTCTATTTTTAAAGTTGGTATCTTTTCAAATATAGCGAGTTGGTTAGCATTTTTGATAGGGGTTTTCCTCCTAAATATCGTATTAATCTTTGGATTATTTGAAGTGGCTTTCTTAACTCGAGCGCAATTAGGGATGATTTATGGACTAGCCTTTTTACCATTAGTCATCATCCAATTATTTAGATTATTACCTTCGAAAAAATAATGGCCTGGTATTGGAGCATTCACATAAAATTTGTGAGTGCTTCATCTTTTTTTGTAAGTGTTTTTCCAGGGTGTTTTATAAAGAGAAGTGGAAGCGATTGAGTTTAATATAGTCATTGTTTAAACTAGAACATAAACTAGAGTGATCGAATTTGGAGGAAAATAAATTGAAATATATTATTTTTGATTTTGATGGAACGCTTGCCAATTCAAGTGATGTTTTTATTAAAGCCTGGAATGTTTTTTCCAACACCTATCAATATGATCCAATCACATATGAGGATGTGCTGGCAACGAAACATTTAACTCTTCATCAACGAGCGAAGCAATTTAACTTCCCTATGCACAAACTACCCATCATCATCCCTAAGGTTTACAAGTATTTTAATGACCATATACAGGAAGTGAAGCTTTTTGATGGTATTAAAGAAATGTTAGAATCTCTTGAACGAGAAGGATACAAAATTGCTATTCTTTCATCAAATGCTAAAGAGAATATCGAATTACTTTTACAATCTGAACAAATTAACGCAGTTGGTGAGGTATTAACTTCAAGTAGAATTTTTGCAAAGGACGTAGTGTTGAAAAAGTTCATGAAACAACAAAAACTAACACCTGACCAAATTGTTTATGTAGGCGATGAATTACGAGACATTCTTGCTTGTAATAAAGTAAAAATTCCTTTCATGTGGGTTAGTTGGGGGATTGACGGTTTTGAAATCATCGAAAAAGAAAATCCGAAATACGTCGTCCATACTCCTAGTGAAATTATTAATACTTTATCCTAAGCGATAAATTAAAAATCGTTCGTACGGATTTTTATCATAAGTTGGAAGTTTGACTTCTTTTAGTAATTCAAAGGAAGTATGATCTTCTAAATAATATCGATAATCATCCGAAGCATAATAAAAAATTAAATCGATTTGACGATTACGTTTCTCATGGGAAAGCAAAATATTGCGTAGCACTTTCATAAAAACTTGAACGGAAAAAGGATTGAAAAAATAGAATCGGTTGTCATCTGGTTGAATGTCGTATTCCTCTGCCATACAACAATTAAATTGAATGGTATCTGGGTTTTTCTTTGTTTTCTTTAAATAACTCGTTTTATTTTTGATTGCATCTTGATAGAAATGATGGTTCATTTCAATTCCTGTAACAACTGCTTGAAATGTATGGTGAATGTAAAAATTCAATCGACCTTTACCGCAGCCATAGTCCACAATATGATCGCTAGCTTGAACATCGTAGTGTTTAAATAATTCTTCCAACGCGTAATAGGGAGTAGGTTCGTAGGGATGAAAATGGATAGAATGGTTCACTTCACTTTTATTTCCACGTGTATCGATGTTCATTAATTCTTCATAATACTTTTCGTTCACTTAAGTTCCTCGTTTCTTGAAATAGAAATGAATAAACCCTTCCAACTCTCTTTGGAAGGGGAGGGGGCGGAAATTATTGACCTGGTGTACCGACTTTATCGCGTTGTTCTTCGGCTTCATGTGGAATCCCAATGTTATTTGCATCGACACCGCCATTACTTCTACCATATTTTGACGGGTCATAGTAATTATAGAAAACCATTACGATGGTAAATACTGCAATTGCCGCAGCAGCAACAATTCCGACAAAAATGACTGCTAATCTTTTTCCACTTTTCTCTTGGTCCACTTAAGTTTCCTCCATCTAATAAATAAATCTATTGGCTAATATTAATATTGAATTTAATTTGTAAGAGTGCGCTTTTAATATAGTGACATTCATAAGAAAAATTTGAAGTAATTTCTAATTGAAGGTACCATATTCAAAGCTTTAGTTCAACAATACAATGAAAAAATTGGATGGATATTATAGCACGATTATATTGACAACGTAATAGGACTTAAATAATTTTTAAATTAAGAACCAGTTCCTATTAAAAATGAGAAACAAGGGTGATATTCAAGGCGAAACAAAATATGGATAATAAAGAAACCATAAGAAATACGGTACTCAATAGAAGAATTAAGTTTTCTAACAAGGGATGAGGCCAAGATCGGGAGGGATTATTATGGCAAAAGAACATTTACCATTAATTGAATTAGAAAATAAAGTATTCAACCTTCAAGCTCAAATGATTGATTTAGGACTAGTCAAAGGGCTTTCTCATCCAGAGACCGTAAAATGTAGTCAAGAATTAGATCGTGTGCTGAATAGATTACAAAATATAAAGATGAGATAAATTAACCTTATAAATAAAAAAGTTCCTTTGGTAAAGGGATTTCTTTAAAAGTGTAATACTTCAAATGCAATGCGGATAGGGTATGAAATCGTTGAGATTTTCATATCCTTTTTTTTGTATAAATGGTCTAGATAAATATAAAAATTCGCGGTAGATTGCATAGAAAATAAGGTCTTACGAATAGATTTTTTTTCTGATCTTTGAATGCTAATGGATTGAGCAACAGGCGTTGTAATAATAGAGTTTGGGTTAAAGTAAGCCTATCATAACAACATTAGGAACATTGGGGATATTACCCAAATGTTTTTTTTAGGAAAGAATTTTTTCTTATTTGTTTAGCATTTTTATTTAACAACCCCTCAATAGTAATACTCCTACTCCCTCACAATTACTTGATAAATATTCAAAGTTTACTTTTCAATTTTATTAAAATGCGTATCAAAAATCTAAATCCTAATTTTGTCTTCCAGTTATTAACAGTAATTAGAATAGTATTGAAAACATAGCTTGTTAAAGGAATTTAGTTCGAAGAAGTATAAACGTCGGATTTTGATGACTACCGAATGTGTGTAAATTCGAGAATAATATTGATTAATAGAGAAAATGGATAGCACTATTGTCATAAATTATCTCTTTCGAAAATATTGTAAGGTAGATAATCTTACTGCAATGTATTGGGAAAGGTTTTTTTAAATACTTTTTAAAAAATAGTATTGTTGAGATTACGGTCTATAGATTAAACAACTGAAATACAATCTATTATTTTTGGAAACCGCTTTAATAGTGGTCAAAGTAGTTTTAAAAAATCAAAACTTTTGTAAAAGATTATCAAAAATATTGAATACCACTTTACCTTTACTGACCGAAAATCACTTGCGCATTTTACTTATCTTTTATTCTTACATTTCATCCTCTTAATATGTAGAAGGGAGAGATACACTTGGCAACAGAAGTACTTATGCCAAAACTAGGTGCCACTATGGAGTCTGGCACGATTGTGGAATGGTTTAAAAAAGAAGGCGATCACGTTGAAGAAGGTGAACCGCTTGTCGAAATTTTGACAGACAAAATTGAAATTGAGGTAGAGGCTTCAGCTTCAGGTATTCTATTAAAAGCTTTATATGAAAAGGATACTGAGATTCCTGTTAATGAAGTTATCGCTTATATTGGTGCAGAAGGAGAGCAAATAGTAGAAAACTCTACATACGAGCCGGCAAATGCCAATGCTGTTCAAGATGTAGAAGTGAAGAGTCAACCTGCAGAAGTTTCTTCAATAGTTCCAACTACTTCGGATCAAATAAGCGGGACTGGACAAAAACCACGTAGAACTCCAGCAGCTAGAGTACTAGCTGAAGAAAAGGGAGTCGATCTACAAAGTGTATCAGGTTCAGGACCATTTGGACGTATTCACCGCATAGATGTTGAAAAGTTTTTAGAACAAAATGAGCATGTCGTCAAAGCAACACCATTAGCACAAAAAATAGCTGCTGAACATAATGTGGATTTATCTGTAGTAAAAGGCTCTGGTCCCAATGGGAAAATCCGTAGTACTGATGTCATTCAAAGTACACAGGTAACACAAGAGAAAGCAATACACAAAATAGAATCTACAAATACGATTCCCCTACAGGGAGTTCGGAAAATCGTTGCTCAGCGTATGGCGAATAGCGCCTTTACTGCACCTCATGTAACGATTACAAGTGAAATTGACATGACTCAAGTGATTGAATTGCGTAAGCAGCTTCTACCAATTATCGAACAAGAGATTGACTATCGTTTATCGTACACAGAAATTATCATCAAAGCTGTTGCTCACGCATTACTAAAAAATCCAATGGTCAATGCATCTATACAGAATGATCAAATTGTTTTACACCAACATGCACATATCGGTCTTGCAGTTGCATTAGATAATGGACTAGTAGTACCAGTTATAAAACATGTAGAGCAAAAGGGATTAGCAGAGCTTACAAAAACTTGTAAAATATTAGGTGTTAAAGCTCGTGAAGGGAAGCTGGTTCACGATGAAATAACTGGTGGGACTTTTACAATTAGTAACTTAGGAATGTATGCTGTCGACGGATTTACTCCAATTATTAATCAACCTGAATCAGCAATCTTAGGTATAGGAAGAATTATCGAAAAACCAGTTGTGATTGGCGGAGAAATTGAAGTCCGATCCATGATGGTTCTTAGTCTGTCTTTCGATCATCGAGTAATTGATGGAGCTCCTGCAGCACAGTTTTTAACGGACCTGAAAACAATATTAGAAAACCCTTTCAGACTACTCGTTTAAGGAGTCGTATCTATGAATTCATATAATCTAGTTGTTATTGGCGGTGGGCCAGGTGGATATGTGGCCGCAATACGTGCTGCAAATTTAGGCTTATCTGTTGCTTTAGTGGAAAAAGACGAGTTAGGTGGCACGTGTTTAAATCGTGGATGTATTCCTTCGAAAACTCTACTTCATCACGCTGAAGTAATAGAGCAAATTAAAAATGCAAGTAGTTGGGGGATCGAAACGGGAGTAGTTAGCGTTTCCATCGAAAAAATAATGAAAAGAAAAGACCAAGTAATTAAACGCCTTCGAACAGGTATCGCCGCACTTTTAAAGGCAGGAAAAATAACCCATTATCATGGACAAGGCACTGTAACGGAAGATCAAAGAATTCTAATTGAAAATGAAAAGGGAAATGTAGTTTTACATGCTGAAAAAATCATTTTAGCTACCGGTTCAACTCCGTTTATTCCGTCAATCCCTGGAATTGACCATGTTACTGTTCATACGAGTGATACGATCTTTAATATAAAAGAAATCCCGAATTCCCTTGTGATTATTGGTGGGGGAATCATTGGGGTTGAAATTGCTAGCATTTTTGCAAGTTTAGATGTAAAGGTCACAATCATTGAGATGGCTGACCGACTTGTTCCTAATGAAGATGTTGATGCAATACAGTTACTTCATAAGGAATTACAAAAGAGAGGTATTCAAATTTTAACAAGCACAAGCGTTACAGAATTACAGCAAGAAGGACTTCGTAAGTATGTGAAAATAGAGAACGGTGATAAAAATGTCACAGTACTAAATTGCGATGAAGTATTGGTTGCAGTGGGAAGAAAGCCAAACTTTACAGGGATTCACCAGTTAGATTTGGCTTTGAACGGACCATTTGTCGCAGTAAATGATTACTTAGAAACGAGCATACCGAATGTTTATGCAATTGGGGATTTAATTGGAGGATGGCAACTAGCTCATGTTGCAAGTGCGGAAGGCCTCATTGCGGCTAGCAATGCTGCAGGTCATTCTGAATCAGTAGATTATAAAGTGATACCGCGTTGTATATACACAAATCCAGAAGTAGCAAGTGTAGGAATGGCGGAACGAGAAGCCAAAGAAATAGGATTAGATATAAAAATACAAACCTATCAATTTGCTGGGAATGGAAAAGCTCTGGCGATGGATGAAAAGGTTGGCTTTGTAAAAGTGATTGCTGAACGGAAATACGGGGAAATTTTAGGAGTAGTTATGACGGGACCTCACGTAACCGAAATGATTTCAGAATCATCTGCATTTATCCAATTAGAAGGTACGATGGATGAATTAGGTAAACTAATTCACCCACATCCAAGCCTTTCTGAGGCATTATTTGAAACAGCCGAAGCTTGGTTAGATCAGGGAATTCATGTCATCAATAAGTAGATTTGTAACTTTATAGTCATTTCAATTTAATACCTTTTTTTCGTACTGTTGGTATACAAACTGTATGTAATTTAAGTACAAGAGTTATACATTTAGATGTCAGAAAGTTCAGTTATTTAGACTGAAAACAATTTGTTTGCAAAATAATATTAATGGGGTGGATCAATGACAAGATTTGAAGGTAAAACAGTTATCATCACTGGTGCAGGTTCTGGTATGGGAAGAGCTTCCGCAATTCTATTTGCTAGAGAAGGAGCAAATGTGATTGTAGTAGATTTAAAGGAACACGCAGCAAAAGAAACTGTTGAGCTAATTCATGCCGAAAATGGCCAAGCCTTCGATAAAGTATGCGATGTTAGCAAACGCGAACAAGTATTCAACTTGGTGAATGGCGTCATTGATGAATTTGGTCGTGTAGATGTGCTATTTAATAATGCTGGAGTTGCAATGCCTTTTACAAAAACAGAAGAAGTTTCCGAAGATTTAGTCAACCTATTAGTGGATGTAAATTTAAAAGGTGTATTCTGGGGTGCACAAGCAGTTATTCCGCAAATGAAAAAGCAAGGATCTGGTGTCATCATTAATACGGCATCTATTACGGGAGTGAGACCAAGAATTGGACAAAATATGTATTCTGCTGCAAAGGCAGGAACGATTATTTTAACAAAATCACTAGCCTTAGAGTTGGCTGAACACGGCATTCGCGTTGTTGGCATAAACCCAGTAGCTGCAGATACCGGTCTTCTAAGAGACTTCATGCCTACTGACACTGAATATGAGGTTGGAAAGCAAAAGTTTTTAGAAACTATTCCACTTGGACGTTTAGCTGTAGCTGAAGATATTGCAAAAACCGCTTTATTCTTAGCTTCAGATGATGCATCGATGATAACAGGAAGCTTTATTGATGTTGACGGTGGTCGAGGGGTTTAATAACGCCATATAAATTAATCTAAATTGGGGGGAAGTATTTTTGAAAAAATTGTCGTTAATTATGGGAATGATCTTCGTTCTATTACTTGCTGGTTGCTTAAACGCTCAAGATGCACCAAGTAATAGTTCAAGTAGTGGAGAGGCTAAAGATGAATCGGATGGTAAAGTGTATAACTGGAAAATGGTTAGTACATGGGGCGGTGGATCGCTTCAATATGAATACGATCAATACTTTGTAAACCTTGTAGATAAATTAAGTGATGGCCGTTTAAAAATTAAATTACATGCTGCTGGGGAATTAGCACCTGCAACAGAAGTGTTAAATATGGTAAACACTGGAACAGTTGAAATGGGCTCTGACTGGCCAAGTTATTGGACAGGTACAAACACTGCATTCGACTTATTAGGTTCACAAGCAATGGGTTTAACAAACTGGGACTACTTATTATGGATTGAACAAGCTGGTGGACGTGAGATTTATAACGAGATCTATGGAAAATATAATACAGTCTACTTCCCAACTTCTATTTCTGGCATGGAGTCAGGAATTCGTTCAAATACACCAATTAAATCAATTGCAGACTTTAAAGGGTTAAAGATTCGTATGGCAGGATTAATTCAAAGTGAACTAGTTCAACAATTAGGTGCAACACCTGTAACACTTGCAACAACAGAAGTTTATGAAGCATTGCAAAGAGGCGTGGTAGATGGTGCTGAGTATAGCGCTCCACAAGCAGACGAAATGTTAAAAGTACACGAAGTAACAGATTATTGGTTAACACCAGGCTTCCATCAAACAAGCTCTGTATATGGCGTTATGGTGAATAAAGAGGAATGGGAAGCCCTACCTGATGACTTAAAAGCTGTTATCGAAGAAGCAAGTAAATCTGCCCTACTTTCTTTAACTGCAGATTATACGTATGGTGACTCTCAAGCTGCTATTAGAATTGCAGACTCAGGTATAACATTAACTCAGCTTCCACAAGCTGATTTAGAAAAAATTAGAGAAATTAAAAACGGCATCGTTAAGAAATTAGCTTCAGAAAATCCAGATTATGAAAAAGTGTTAAAGAGCCAAGTGGATTATTTAAAGAGTTATGAACGTTACCGCGACATGCAAGGCGAATGGAGCTTCGGTTCGAACGCGGTTATTCCAGAATAATATAGAGTTTTACGTGTGAATTTATTTAGATAGTTAAATAGACTTTTCATTTTAACTGGTATCTCTTGGCAAGGAGCTTTCATGAAACGGATTTCAACTGATGAATATTCCTAAAGATTGCTTATTCTTTGCCAAGAGTTTTTGATTATAAAGATATAAATTCTATAACTGCATTGATAGATTATTTGTACTTAAATAGGTGCCTAATGATTGAATTAATTCTAGGAGGTAAAGGTAGTGGAAAAAACAGTGAAATCTACTTTATCGAATAAAGAAGAAATGCTTGAATTACTTCATCAAATGCAAGTAATTCGAACATTTGAAGAGCAAGTAGAAAAGTTATTCCAAGCGGGTGAAATTGGTGGGACGATGCATTTATGTATCGGCCAAGAAGCCTCTGCAGTTGGTGCATGTTCAGTGCTTGAGAGAAAAGACAAAATTATTACAACACATAGAGGACACGGACATAGCATTGCAAAGGGAATGGATATTGGTCGCATGATGGCAGAACTTCTAGGTAGAGCGACAGGGTATTGCCATGGAAAAGGCGGTTCTATGCATATAGCTGATTTAGATGTTGGACACCTTGGAGCAAACGGCATTGTTGGGGCAGGGCTACCAATTGCAACAGGTGCTGCACTTGCATCAAAAATGAAAGATCTAGGTTACGTTGTTGTTTGTTTCTTCGGTGATGGCGCGACAAATGAAGGGGCATTCCATGAGGCGTTGAACTTAGCATCTATTTGGGATTTACCTGTTGTTTTCATTTGTGAAAATAACCAATACGGTATGTCTGGTTCGGTAAAAGAAATGATCAATATCGAACACATTGCTACGCGTGCAACTTCCTATGGTATACCTGGAAAATTAATTGACGGCAATGACATTATTCAAGTTATGGAGACTGTTCAAGAAGCAGTTGAACGAGCTCGTCGTGGGGAAGGACCTACCCTTATTGAAGCTGAAACATATCGCTGGAGAGGGCACTCAAGAAGTGATGCGAGGAAGTACCGAACTCGCGAAGAAGAAGCGTTCTGGAGAAAAAATCGAGATCCAATCGCATTATTTAAAAATAAGTTGATTGTGGAAGAAATCATCACAGAAGAGGACTTTGCACAATTAGTAGAGCAAGTGCAAAAAGAAGTTAATGATGCAGTTGAATTTGCTCGAAATAGTCCAATGCCGTCAATTGACTCACTAGAAAATGACGTATATGCCTAAACTATAAATTAGGAGGATCTTACATTGAGAGAAATTACTTATTTAGAAGCAGTTCGCGAAGCAATGGTGCAGGAAATGAGAGTAAATAATGATGTATTTCTTATGGGAGAAGATATTGGGATCTATGGTGGCCCATTTGGTTTAACGAAAGGAATGATTGAAGAATTCGGTCCTGAACGAGTACGTAATACACCCATTTCCGAATCTGCTCTGACAGGTAGTGCGGTTGGAGCAGCATTAATGGGCATGCGACCAATCGTCGAACTTCAATTCTCAGACTTCATCACTGTGGCGATGGATAATATTGTTAACCAAGCAGCTAAAATACGCTATATGTTTGGTGGTAAAGGGAAAGTACCAATCGTTGTACGGACACCGAGTGGATCAGGTGTAGGCTTTGCTGCCCAACACTCTCAAAGCTTAGAAGCGTGGTTTACACATGTCCCTGGCTTAAAAGTCGTACAACCTTCAACTCCTTATGATGCAAAAGGGTTATTTCGAGCGGCTATTGAAGACGATAATCCAGTTCTATTCTATGAACATAAACTTCTATATGGTCTTAAAGGTGAAGTTCCAGAAGAATCATATTCAATTCCATTAGGAAAAGCGGACGTCAAAAGAGAAGGGTCAGATATTACTATTGTGGCAACTTCTATTATGGTTCAAAGAGCACTTGAAGCAGCTAAACTACTGGAAGCTCAAGGCATTAGCGTAGAAGTGGTAGACCCAAGAACGTTATTCCCATTAGATGAAGAAACAATCGTTAATTCAGTGAAGAAAACAGGAAGAGTCATCGTTGTTTACGAAGCAGTCAAACGTGGTGGCTTTGGTGCTGAAATAGCTAGCCTAATTGCGGAGAGTGAAGCATTTGATTACTTAGATGCACCTATTATTCGCTTAGGGGGGGCAGCAGTTCCGATTCCATATAACACGATTCTAGAACAAAAAGCTGTTCCGCAAATTGATGATATTGTAAAGGCAGCACAATCCATTTTAAATAAAGTGACAGTGTAATACCTTCAAACTATTAAACTATTTTAAGTTAAGAGAGATTTCTATATAGAAATGTCTGAAAATAAAGAAATCTGAAATGAGAGGTAAAGGTGAAATTTAGATATGAAAGCTCTCATGAAAACAAAACGTGGCTACGGGAATATGGAATTATTACATGTTCCCGAGCCAGTGTGCCAATCAGATCAAATTAAAGTGAAAGTGGTATATGCGGGGATCTGTGGGACAGACCTTCATATTAACCATGATACATTTACAAGTTCACCGCCTGTCATCGTAGGACATGAATTCTCTGGAATAGTCTCTGAAGTGGGTGAGAGCATTACGAAAGTGAAGCCAGGAGATCGTGTTTCGGTTTTGCCTTCAAACGCGGGGACTTGTAGAAAATGCGAGTATTGTAAAATAGGTCATTACTGGGTTTGTGAACACCGAAAAGGCTTAGGAATTGGTATGGATGGCTGCTTTACGGAATATGTAGTGGTTCAAGAGGATATGGTATTTAAGATTCCAGACCACTTATCTTTTGAATTTGCCGCTCTTGCAGAACCCATTGCTGTAGTGACGCAAGCGGTGGAAGAACTTGCAGACATTTCGTTAGGTGATACTGTTTTAGTATCCGGACCTGGACCAATCGGACTTTTATGCTTACTCCTACTCAAAAAGAAAGGATGTAAGGTAATTGTTACAGGTACCCAAACAGATGCTTTCCGTTTAGCCCTTGCTAAAAAATTAGGTGCAGACATTGTTGTTGATGTGCACAATGAAAATTTAACTGAAGTAATTCAACATGAGACGCAAGGTAAAGGGGTAGATGCTGCCCTTGAATGTGCAGGTGCCCAAGCATCAGTTAACGCTTGCTTTGCAGCTTTAAAGAAGATGGGCAAATATGTGCAAGTGGGGATTATTGGTAAAAATATTGAATTGAATTTTGATACAATTCTCTATAAACATTTACAAGTCTATGGTTCTGGTGGACATTCAATGAAAACTTGGGAAAGAGTTATGAAAATTCTTAACCAAAATTCATTGGAACTTTCAGAACTTATTACACATAAATACCCCCTAAATGATTGGAAAGAGGCATTTGAACTTTGTGAGAATAAGAACTGCGGTAAAGTTTTATTGTTCTATGATGAATAAATAAATACCGGTTTTTAGTCTCAATTCTCTTAAACTATCAACATGGCCAAAACTTCGAGTAAATAAAGCAATAAAGGAGGGAGAACATGGGGGCAATTAAGAAATTCATAAAAGTCATTGATAGTATCAGTGATTGGGTAGGGAAAATCGGATCTTGGTCAATTTTAGTTATTATGGTTTTAGTCGTTTTCGAAGTCGTGAGTAGAAGGGTATTCAATGCACCAACAATTTGGACATTTGAAACACTAACAATGTTATATGGATTCCACTTTATGATTGTTGCTTCGTATGCTTTACTTCATAAAGCAATGGTCTCTGTTGACTCAATCTATGAAAAGTTTTCAACTAGAAATAGAGCAATATTAGATATTCTTTCATATATCTTTTTATACTTCCCATTTGTTGGCGGGGTATTTTACTATAGCCTGGAATTTGTTTCAAAATCTTGGGCAATTAAAGAAACGACCAATTCTTTACTGGCTGCGCCGGTTTATTTATATAAAACAATTATTCCTATTGTTTTCGGATTACTTATCTTACAAGGAATTTCTGAAGTCATAAAGCAAGTGCTTATTTTAAAATCTGGTGGAAACCCAGAAACGGATAATGAAAATCCAGAACAGCCCCAGATTGAAGATGGGGGTGCAGTTAGATGATTGAAGATATTTTCCTAATTATTATGTTTGTTGGTCTCTTTGCTGCACTTTTAACTGGTCATCCAATGGCATTTGCTATGGGAGGTATTGCAGTACTCCTATCAGTCATCGGATGGGGACCAGAATCTATTTCTATATTTGTAAATATGGTCTACACCTCTATGAATAACTACACTTTAATTGCCATACCTTTATTTGTTCTCATGGGGAATTTCTTGTCTTACTCAGGGATAGCGAATGGGCTATTTGAATCATTGCGATTTAGTCTAGGTAGGCTACCAGGTGGACTAGCTATTGCCGTAGTTATCGTTTCAACGATCTTTGCTGCAACTACTGGTGTTGTAGGAGCTTCGGTTGTGACAATTGGGATGCTTTCCATTCCGGTGTTATTGAAATACGGCTATGATCAAAAGTTAACTACTGGGGTTGTTGCAGCAGGTGGTACGCTAGGGATACTAATCCCTCCAAGTATTATGTTGGTAGTGATGGGATCTTATGCACAAGTTTCTGTAGGGGATCTATTTAAAACAGCTATAGTACCAGGTCTCTTATTATCACTCTGTTATGCAATTTACGTCTTATTTATTTGTTGGAAAAATCCTAGTTTAGGACCTGCAATTAGTAAAGAAGAACTTGCTACAGTTTCAACATCGGAAATTATTAAAAACTTTATAGTAAGTTCTGTACCAATGACATTGTTAATTGTTGCTGTATTGGTGACGATTTACACAGGGATTGCGACACCTACTGAAGCATCTGGAGTTGGGGCAGCAGTTGCCTTATTGTTAACAATTTTCTATAAACAGTTTAATTTGAAAATGTTAAAAGAGGCAGTTTATGATACGGCCAAAACAACAGCAATGGTCCTATTTATCGTCATCGGTGCAGATGCCTTTACTTCGATGTTCTTAGGATTAAATGGAGATCAAACCATTCATCATATCATCGAATCTTTAGGATTGTCTGGTACTGCTATCTTTATTGCGTTAATTGTAGCAGCGTTCATTCTTGGAATATTTATGGAATGGCCAGGAATCGTATCTATTTTATTCCCAATCTTTATACCGCTATTAAAGTTATACGATTTTAATTTGGTTTGGGTTATTACATGTGTTGCCGTTGCACTACAAACTTCATTCTTAACACCGCCTGTTGGGGGAAGTTTATTCTACCTGAAAGGTATCGTGCCGAAGGAAATTAAAATGGGAACCATTTTTAAGGGAGTTACACCATTTGTCTTTATTATGTTGTTTGTGCTAGTTTTGATCATGGTCTTCCCAGAATTGATTATGTGGTTGATTGATGAAAAATAACATAATTCAAATTTTATTAAATTTAAGAAATCAAAAATAAAAGATTAGGTGGATTAAAGAGGTCTCTTGTCCATAGATTAGTTCCTTTAAAATGGATTTGAACGGGTGTAAACCTGACTTTTACCATAATAAAGGAATCTTTTTATGTTTAGAAAAGGGTAGATATACGGAGATATTTTTTAGATTCTATCTTCGTAAAAATTAAGTTAGGGGATGAAAAAATTGAAGGCTCTAGTACATTCAGGAAAGTCCGGCTTAGCTGGCTTATCATATACTACCTTCCAAGAGGTAGAACCTAAATCAAATGAAGTACGAGTGAAGTTAAAAACAGCAGGATTAAACCACCGGGATTTATTTGTTATAGGTAGACGAAATGAACAAGATTCTCCTTTAATTATTGGTTCTGATGGTGCTGGTATTATTGATGCCGTAGGGGAACAAGTGGAGAATTTTAAAATTGGTGATGAGGTCGTCATAAACCCGGGTCTTAGATGGTTTGAGAAAACAGAAGCACCCCCGAAAGAGTTTGAAATACTAGGGAATCCTGACCATGGAACTTTTGCAGAAAAAATTGTAATCTCATCTGATAATGTGGAATTGAAACCGTCGTATCTAACTTGGGAAGAAGCAGGGGTATTTTCCCTTGCAGCCCTAACTGCTTATCGAGCAATCTTTACGAGAGCAGGTGTAAAAGAGGGGGATACGGTATTTATTCCTGGAATAGGTAGTGGAGTAGCACTATTTTTATTACAATTTGCAAAAGCAGTAAATGCAAAAGTTTATGTGTCTTCCCGTTCCGAAATTAAATGCCAAAAAGCACTTGAACTTGGAGCTGATCGCGCCATCAATAGTAATAGTGATTGGTCTGAGGCACTAGGTGGAGAAAAAGTGGATGTTGTTTTTGAGAGTATAGGCCAAGCAACTTTTAATCGTTCACTAGAACAATTACGTAAGGGAGGCACGATGGTCACGTTTGGTGCTACAACGGGTGATCAAATAGG
This sequence comes from Ureibacillus composti, assembly GCA_030348875.1. Taxonomy (GTDB): domain Bacteria; phylum Bacillota; class Bacilli; order Bacillales_A; family Planococcaceae; genus Ureibacillus; species Ureibacillus composti. The sequence goes on along the minus strand of JAUCEP010000002.1, from coordinate 2,841,509 downwards.
AATAGATTTACGTAATTTCTTCTATGGTCAATTTAATCTATTAGGCACAACAATGGGAAGTGCGGCAGAATATCGTGAAATGTTAAAGTTTATGGAAACTCATCAAATAAAACCTATAATTGATGAAATCTATGCAATAAAAGAATTCGAAGATGCATTTAATAAAATGGATGAAGGAAAACAACTGGGTAAAATTGGATTTCATATTTAAATAATCATTAGAAAAGCTGGCCAATTAACTTGGTGCCAGCTTTCTATATTATATATTTTTATGTTTGTAAATATTTCCACTATAAAAATATTACTTTTAGTTAAAACAAACTTCAAAAGTCACTCAGTTCTCCCACTCAATTTCCCCTAAAGTAATTAAGGATTCAATTAACAATAATAAATACGAAGCGGTATAAAAGTCTTTTAAGTTTTTGTTGGTAATTTCCTCAATTTTACGGATGCGATATTGGATGCCGCCCATGGAAAGGGCTAAGTCTTGCATGGTCTTTTCTAAGCGTTTTCCGTTTATTAAGAAGGTATAGAGAGTATAGAGTAGTTCTTTACTTTTCGGATCTTTCTTGAGTAAGTCCCCAAGTTCATGTGTAGCAGTGCGTTTAATATTGTCAATGTCTGTATGGCTTAAAAAATGTCCTAATATACCGAGATCTTCATATTGAATAATGAGTTGGTCGCGAGGTAATCGAGCTGCGTGTTTTGCTTGTTGTAGATGGTTTGATATTTCCGTTAAAGAAGAAAATTCTGTACTGACACCAATTTTATATTGAATCGTCGGATTATTTTTTTTGATATAGACCAATGCTTTTTCGATATCTTTAACTAATTGACCTTTTGATTTTCCATTATAAATGAGGACAACAATCTCATTCTGTAAAATGCTTAATAAACTATCAATCGAAAATAATTTGAAAGTTTGTGAGATTTGGAGTAATTGATCGTAAATATCGATTGGTAACTCCTTGTTTTTGGTTGCTGAACAATTGATGGAAAGTGCATAATACGGGTTTTCGAAATTGCTTGATAAAAGTTTGAGTTGTGATGTGATTTCTTGAATGGAAGAATATTGTTCGTTTATTAGGCGATCTAAGATGGAAAGTTTTAAGCGCTCCGTTGTCTCGATACTAATTTTTTCTTTTAAAAAACAAAGAGCTGCAACAGAAGCCAGTCGTTCTAAAAATAGATAATCATGATCATCTAGCTTGTCATGTTGTAAATAGATGAAAGAGCAGGTGGCAAATAATTTATGATCTAAATAGATATGGGTACTTAATTCATGGATGTCGCCAATTTTTTGATAAATTGTCTCATTTTGTTGCCATACTATATTTTTTTTATTTGATGAATTCGTTAATTCCAAATATTCAGTGTCGGTGATTCCTGTTGTGGCGATGAGCTTATTATTAGAGTTATTGATCACGATGGGGATTTCTAAGGCGTTAAAGGCAGTTGATAACACGTGGTGAAGACTGTTTTCATGTGCAATACATTGTGTTAAATCACTATGATAATTGGCAATCTTATCTAACATACTTTTTTGAGCAAGTAATGTATCGTAAGTAAGTTCTAGTTCTTCATAGATGGTTTGATTTTGTAGATAATTTACGATTTGTGGATCTTCATTAAGCCAATCTTTCAACTCTTTAATTTCGAAGGTACATTCTGCATAGCCCATTGATTGGCAATAAGTTTCTTTTACGTAGATTTCTTTATTAAAAATGGTAGATAAATAGCCACTTGCAAACCCTCCAAGCGTATAACATGAACATTCCGATGACTTCCCATAATGTTCAACGTGTAGTTTTGCCTCAAATGAATCAAACCACTTTCCGAGGACGTTTTCAAATTTTAACGTACCATCTTCTAACTGAATGATTTCTCCGTTAGATTCAATAGCCGAAACATGTCCGAGTTTTGTATGCACTTCAGAAGCAAGTCCTACTAAATCCTTGGTTGAAGTATATTGCTTTTTTAATTCTTCTACTTTTGAATTCCCCAAAACTTTACCGAACCGATATAAAAAAACTTTGGCTCTTTCTTTTCCCATATTTTCTATTAAAGCTTTTCTAAGAAGTCCAAATCCTTGCGACGTAATGATTAAATCCGAAGAATCAACATTTGAAATTGAGTTGTTCAAATTCAATTTCCTCCTCAAGCAAGATATATCCTTTATTTTACTTAGTTTCGTAAAGAAAACAAGTAAAATTATCGAAATATTCTAAATAAACAATGAAAAGAAGTATTAAAAACTATTATTTAACCAAGTAAGATTAATAGTAATAACGGACTTACGTTAACTAATTTAAGGGGGTTTTATTACATGGGAAGTTATGTAACGAAAAAAGTGAATACAGGTAGTTTTAATAGTTTTTACTGTGAGGGCGGGGTTGGTAATGACCAAACGATTATCTTTTTACATGGTTCAGGTCCAGGAGCTAACTCAGAGTCAAACTGGAGCCGTGTACTAGATCAATTAAGTGAGAAATACCACGTTATTGCACCGGACATGGTTGGGTTCGGAAATACAGATCTACCTGATGATACAAACCTGACTTTCTGGCAATGGACAACAGCTCGCGTTCAACAAATTCTTGAAATTATGGACTATAACAATATTAAAACTGCCAATTTAGTAGGAAATTCTATGGGTGGGGTTGTTACATTAAATGCCCTTTTATATGATTCAGGCCGTTTTGATAAAGTCGTCTTAATGGGAAGTGGTGGAGGAGCAAGAAATAACGCTGGCCCGACACCTGAAATTGTTCGTATGTCGAACTTCTTTAAAGATCCAACTATTCAAGCATTCCGTAATTTAATTAGTTGGTTTATGTACGATGAGTCGGTTGTGGAAGAACAGTTTGAGAATATCGTGAAAACACGCTATGAAATCATTATGAAACCAGAAGTTCGTGAATTATATCCAAAATTATTCCCGACAATGCCACATGAGTTAACAATTCCACCAAGTGCATTACGTCGTATTAAACAACCTACATTATTAATTCACGGGTATGAAGACCAATTTGTGCCTCACGAGTCCAGTTTAGCGGTATTAGAACATATTCCGAATGCGGAATTGGTGTTATTAAAGCAATGCGGACATTGGGTTCAAATTGAGAAATTTGACCGTTTCATTCAGTTAGTCGACCAATTTATTGGTCAAACAGAAGCTGTACAACTAACTAAATAAAGAGGTGGAATATGAGAAGAAATCCATGGTTTATATTTTCAATCTTGTTGCTAGGGATCTTCGTTGCACTTGAAGCAAATGCATTCACCACTCCAGCTACACCTTATATTAGTGCTGATTTCGGAATAAGCATTGCAAATAGCGGAGTTTTAACGCTTTTAGCAAGCGCAGCAGCGATTGCGTTGTCTCCATTATTTGGTCGTTTAGGCGATCAAATAGGGAGAAAACAGGTAATCGTAGCGGGCCTAATAATTTTTGTTGCTGCACAATCATTGAAAGTGTTCACACCGCATGTATCACTTTATTTAGTTGGAGCATTATTCCAAGGTGTTGGATATGCATTGATTTTCCCGAATATTTTTGCCTATATTCCTGAGTTATTCCCAGAAGAAAAACGCGGAAAAGCTATTGGTTTATTTATGTTATTTTGTTATATCGCAACAGGAACAGGTGGCGCCATTTCAGGTGCACTTATTGAAACGTGGGGCTGGCGTTCAGTCTATGCTGTGAGTGCTTCATTTTCAGCTATTGGATTAATTCTCATAAGTCTTATTGTACCAAAAAGTGAGAAAGGTAGAAAATCAGAACTGGATTATAAAGGTAGCACGATTTTCCTACTTACGATTTCGGTCCTTGTAGGATTACCACTCATATTTAGTAATTTTGGAGTTGGTTGGTTATTAGCAGGAGCTGCAGTCGTCATTGTATTACTGACGTTCTTCTTACAACTACAGAAAAAAGAGAAGTACCCTACGATTGATTTAAAGTTATTAAAACTTAAAGGTGTTTATATTCCATCTATATTAATCGCAGTTCAAAATTTTATGATGTTAAGTATTTTAATGTCATTAACGTTTTTAGCATCTGGTAACCCGAACTTGAATGCTCTTCAAGTGGGAATGATTACAACTGTATTATTCACGACTGCCATGGTCGTTTCACCATTGATCGGGTTCTTATTGGATCGATACAATCCTATTTATCTAGTTTATCTATCACTAATATCCGGTATGGTAGGCATCATTTTATACCTTCAAGTGGATATGAGCTCCACGATGTTATCGATTCTGATTGTGATGGGCTTTGTTGGGATTTGTTCAAGTCTATTAAATGCTTCCCTAATGAAAATTGTCATTAACTATACACCTGAAGATAAGAAAGGTGTAAGTACTGGGACATTTACATTATTCAAAGATTTGGGCTTACCAATTGGTTCGACTCTTGGGTTGACGATTTATGGACTATCAACTTCTCGTGGATTTGATAGTGCAATAACTGAAAGAGCAAGCAATTTAGGATTAAATGCCGATCAAACATCAATGTTAATACAAGCGAAAAATTCAGGAGAAGTACCAACTGAATTAGAAGGTATTTTATCGCAGGTGAATGTCCAAATTACGGATTTATTAACATCTGCACATGCGGAGAGTGTGGCAGCGGGTATTAATACGCTTGGGATTATTAATCTAGTAGTCTTTATTGGAATTACTATCTTAAGTTTAAGCTTGATGAAAATGAAACCGCTATCAGAAGAGATTCCGGAAGTAACGGTAGAGGCGGAACCTGCTTTAGATAAAGCATAATGATGGATTTTTTTCTAAACAATAATTTGTAAGCGTTGTCAAATAGGAGCTTTACAGGACAGGGGGTTCACACATTAATCGTACTGCGACTGTAAAGCTACTTCTTCAAAGTTGGAACTCTAATGAAACCGTGTAAATGGTAGAAAAGAATAATAGACAATTAATTGGAGGGTTTATATGACAAAGTTTCATTATGCACCAGAAATCGCGAAGTTAGGACATGTGGCATTAGTGTCCACAGATTTAGAAAAATCATTGTGGTTCTTTAAAGATGTGATCGGGCTAGAAGAAACGAGAGAAGTAGATGGCGTTCATTACTTAAGAGCCTGGGGCGACTTCGAGCACCATACGTTATCCATTACAGCTGGTCCAGAATCTCGTATTGACCATATCGGTTGGAAAGCAAAGCGCAGTGAAGATGTAGAAAATTTTGCGACGCTACTTCAAGATGCAGGAGTAGAAGTAGACAAAATTGCTGCGGGTGAGGAAGCGGGTCAAGGGGATGCCATTCGTTTCGAGTTGCCAAGTGGCCATCGTTTTGAGATTTACTTTGAGATGGAAAAACCAGAGCCTGAGCTTCATCGCAAGGCCGTCTTAAAAAATCAAACGTATAAAGCGTGGGCAAAAGGGATTTCACCTCGAAGAATTGACCATGTGAATTTAGCAACAAGTATGGATTCTAAAATTATTACAGATTTCTTAGCTGAAAAACTAGGATTTAAAATGCGCGAATATTTAGTAGCACCAGATGATAGCCAAATTTCTGGCTGGATGAGTGTTACACCATTAGTGCATGATGTAGCAATTATGAAAACGCAAACGGCAAAAACACCACATGAATTGCACCACTTATCGTATTGGTTAGATAATGCGCAAGATGTATTACGCGCTGCAGACATTTTATGCGAACATGAAATTGTCTTTGTTGGCCCAGGGAAGCATGGTATCTCTCAAGCGATGTACATTTATGTAAAAGACCCAGGCAGTGGCGTACGTTTAGAGATTTTCTCAAATGGTTACTTAATTTTCGAACCAGATTGGAAGCCAATTAAATGGACATTCGATGAAATGTCAACAGGCTTCACTTATTGGGGAGAGCAATCAGGCTTAAACAACCCGAAAGATGATGAAACAACTTTAACTGCTGGCTTTATTAGATCGAGTGTGAAATAAGTTTAGAGAGTTTAAGTAGAAGAACGAATAAGGACAAAACGCAATTCAGTCGCATGAAGGAATTGCGTTTTTCTTACAAATACAATCGATTTAAGAATAAATACAAAGGTGAAAGGGGTTATAAGAATGGTTCTAGAAGTGAAAAGTGTTGATGTATATAAAACGTTAATGGAAAGCGCGAAACGAATTGGGCAAGCAGCGGAAGCGGAGTCAGTGCAAGCAGATCTCAATTCATCAATATCTGAAAATATCATCAACTTAATACGTGAAGAGGGGATTAATAAATTAATCTTACCGAAGCGTTTCGGTGGACCACAGATTGATTTCACGACTTTTGCAGATATGGTGAAAGAAGTTGGCTATTATAATTTATCAGCGGCTTGGATCACTTACTTCTTCTCTCTTCATAACGCATGGGTAGCCTATTTACCAGAGCATCGTCAAAAAGAAATCGTTCAGTCGGGCGGCTTACTGGCAGATATCTTTGCTCCAATCGGGAAATTAGAAAAAGTTGATGGCGGATTTATCATTAGTGCTAGATACAATTTTGTGAGTGGTATTAAATATGCAGGTTGGGTCGGTGTGGGTGCCTTACATCAAAGCGAAGGTTCAGATAAAAAGACGATGCACGGGTTTGTTATTAATACGAAGGAACTTGAAATTGTCGAGAATTGGAATTCCTTGGGATTAAGAGGATCTGGTAGTCATACAATTATTGTAGACAATGTTTTTGTTCCAGATGATATGGTCATTGATTTAGGGGCAATGGCGGCAAATCGTAAACCAAACCTAAAGGATTATGATGAAGACTATTTATACTATAATGCTCCATTTCATCCGGCCTTCTTTGTTGGGTTCCCTGCAATGGCAATAGGTGCTGCAGAACGAGTACTAGATGAATTTAAAAAGGCAACAAAAGGGCGCGTACGTATGAATGGTGAACAAGAAGTGGCAAGTCCACGAAGCCAACGTGTTTTAGCAACTTTAACGCTGAAATTGCAATCAGCGAAAAGCCTAATGAAAACATATATTGAAATGCTTGAGAATAACGAAGGAGTTCATCCAAGTGAATTTAAAGCGATTCGCGCGGAAATCATTCAAAACTGTGTAGATATTAGCGTAAAAACAATCCTAACACTAGGAGCCTTTGCTTTAGTCAAAGGAAATCCAGTTGAAATGATTACACGTGATTTAATTGCCATTGGAACACATGTAACTTCTTTATATGAAGATGCTGTAGAAGCTTATGGTAAACATTTATTCGATTACCCATCACCAGTCATGGGGTAATAATTTTAGGTAATTTTGAGATTAAGTTGTAGACAGACTCGGGGCTTTGTTTCGGGGGTGTTTACAACTTCTTCTTATTTAAAAAAGATAAGGGTGAGGGCAATGTCACGCAATACGAAAATCATTCTTTATTTATTAATGTTTAATGCGTTTATCACCATGGGAGGGTTAGGAATCATTATCCCTGTCATGCCATCCTATTTGCATATTTTCAACGCGGGTGGTCAGGTTTATGGTTTGTTAATTGCGACCTTTTCCTTTGCCCAATTAATTATGTCTCCAGTCGTAGGTGATTTGTCTGATCGTTTTGGCCGAAAAAATTTTATTGTGATGGGTCTAGTCATCTATGGGATATCACTGATCCTGTTCGGTGTTGCAAATGCGCTTTGGTTATTATTTGTTTCTCGTTTACTTAGTGGAGTAGGAGCAGCATTTGTCATGCCAACGATTTTAGCTTACGTCGGTGATATCACAACGGTGGAAGAACGTGGGAAGGGCATGAGTTTCGTTGGTGCGGCCATCAGTTTTGGTTTTACTGTTGGTCCAGGAATTGGTGGAGGTTTATCGGGAATTAATTTAGAATTTCCTTTCTATTTTGCCGGTGCGATGGCCATAGCGGCAGCAATTTTTTCATGGATTTACATACCAAATGTTGGGCGCAATACAAACATCCAAGTGATACGACCACGTGAAAATTTAGTGAAACAATTAATCACTTCCGTCAAAGTACCCTATTTTGTCTTTTTAATCGTAGTTTTCACCTTTAGTTTCGGGATTGCAAATTACCAAGCAACGATGTCATTATATTTAAATGATAAATTTGAGTATACACCGTTTTTAATTTCAATTATTTTTACTGTCGGTGGATTTGCAGGGGTCATTCTCCAATTATTCATCATGAATAGATTATTCAACCGGTTTGGTGAAGTGAAGATTATTCTATTTAATTTAGTCATGGCTGCTGTTACATTATTCTTACTCATCTATGTGAATGGCTTTTTCATCATTTTATTGGTGGCCAGCTTAAATACAGTTGCTGCAACGTTTATTCGACCTGCAGTAAATACGGTCATAAGTAAAAGTGCTGGTGCTGAGCAAGGGTTTGCGGCGGGGATGAATAATGCATACATGAGTCTTGGAAACATGGTTGGACCAATTTGTGCAGGGTTCTTGTACGATTGGAAGATGGAATCACCTTATATATTTGGTGCATTAATTCTATTAAGCTGTTTTGTACTAACATATTTTTGGAGCATGAAGAAAACCATTCATCCTGTGTTAGAGACGAAGGGGGTTCATGAGTAAGCCATCAATTATTCTGGTAAAAGCTATCTCTTTAAAAGAGGTGGCTTTATTTTTTGTAACGCAAATCATCGCAGATTAGTGATCAACCCAACCAAATACACAAGATAACAAAATGTGAAAAGAGGATTTCTAGATCTAAACGTTTTCGATGAAAATATCTCATCTATATTCAAAATTCTGTAATTTCTGAAAATATTAATTGTATAATATAAAGGACACGATCAAACATAAAGTGTTAATAGTTAACTCCCAAATCTAATAGAAGAAAAGGAGAATAATAAATGAATAAACAAGTAGCCATTGTAACTGGAGCAGGAAGAGGAATTGGTAAAGGGATAGCTGAAAATCTAATTAAAAAAGGGTACAAGGTTGCACTTGCTGATATTTTAGAAGAGGTCGTTGCTGAGGGAGAGTCATTTGGTGATGAACTTACTGCCAAAGGCTATCAACTTGATATCCGTAACAAAGATCAAGTGAAAAGTTTTATGGAAGAGGTTAACTCACATTTCGGTAGTTTAAATATTTTAGTAAATGTTGCGGGGACATGTAATAGAAAAGCTTTTTCTGAGATGACATTAGAAGATTGGAATTTGGATGTTGCAACAAATATGACCGGGACATTTTTGATGTGTCAATCAGCAATTTATCCCTATATGAAAGAGGCTGGCTACGGAAGAATTGTTAACATTGCTTCTGTATCAGGCTTGACAGGTGGTGTGGGGCCGGTTTATGAAGATGGTTCAGGTGGAAGATCTGGTATCGCGTACGCAGCTTCAAAAGCAGGTGTGATTAATATGACAAAATGGATAGCTAGAGAAGTCGGCAAATATGGAATTACATGTAATGCAATAGCACCTGGTGTTATTCGAACAGAAATGACAAAAGATGCGTATTATGATTTTTCAAATCAACCTATCCAAAAATGGGGAGAGCCTCAAGATATCGCTACAGCAGTGAATTTTTTAGTCAGCGAAGAAAGTTCATTTATAACAGGCGTATGTTTAAATGTAGATGGTGGTTCTACAATGGTTTAGACCAAATTTTTATATAAAGTGCCATCGTTTAATATTTTTAAGCACATCCCTTTTTTCAACGTCACCATGCCATTTTAAACTTACAAGTGCATTTTCGTGCTTAATTGGCAGCGGTAAATGCACTTGTTTTTGTACATTTTGGATTATACATAAAATAGATTAATACATTTAAATGTTCATAATTTGAAAATAGCATGAAAAAGCTAAAGCAAACTTTTGATCAACCCAATCACTGAATCTTGTAACATCCAAAAAATTAATAGAATACATCCAGTATTGGTAATCGTATCGCCAATTCCACCTGTTTTAAATGTTGCGATATGGAAGGTTTTCGATGTAAAAGGATAGAAAAACGGAATACCTCTTTTATTCATCATGTCTAACAACAAATGGCTGAGCATTCCAGTACCTAAACCTATGACAAAGGAAAGTGAAACGTCTTGCATGATGCCGTTTAATTGCAACGTTAGGAAATATATGAATGCTGTAAAAGCAATCACTACAATCGGAGTATGTACAATTCCACGATGTCCAAAGGTTTTACTGATCATAAAAGAAGTCATTCTAAGCCTTCTTCCAATATAGCTTTTAGGATGGTCAATATCTGGGAGAAGTGAGCCAAAAAGTGCTCCACAAATGACAGCTGTAACGCCAACAATCTCATCCACGATCCCATTATACTGAATTGTTTCCAATATATATTTAGAGGTAGCAATTCCTACTGTCAAGCCCACTGATAAATGCGCGGGTTTATTCATTTATATTATTCTCCTTCTATTAATAATTTGCTGTGAATAGGTGAAAAAGAGGAGTGAGCTTCTAATTCATATTCTTAGGATCAATCAGCCTCGGGTATTCATTATATTAGAAAACTTGTTAATTGAATACTATTTGTGAGAATTAAGGTAAAAGTAGGGTGAACGCTCTATCAAGGTTTTGAAAAAATAAGAATAAATTTTTTGTAAAAACAAAGAAAATATAGGTATATTCGTACAACTAAAGTTATACATTTAATCATCACTAGTGAAAAAGGAGGATAGGGAATGGGAGTTCGATTCATTAAAATAGCAGGTGTTTATTTTGCTATTGCGGTGATATTAGGACTTGTAATGGGAATAATTCATAATTTTGCATTTTCCTCTGTTCATGCCCACTTAAATCTCTTAGGATGGGTTTCTATGGCTCTTTTCGGAATTATTTACAGTCTTTTCCCAAACGCAGGAAAAACAAAATTGGCAAACACGCACTTCTGGCTTCATAATATCGGCTTACCTATTATGCAAGGGTCTTTATTTTTACAAATACTCACAGGTAATGGTGGATTAACTATTGGAATTATTATCGGTTCTCTTATTGTAGTATTAGGTGTATTGTTATTTGTCTTTAATCTATTAAATAATGTACGTGCAAATTAGAATAATAGAAGAGGTGCTTCCTGTTCACAATGAACAGGAAGTGCCTTTTTTCTTTGAAATATGTTTTATTTGGTAGAAAAAGCGATGTGCGATAGAATATAAAATGAAGGCATGCTAAGGATTTAAAAAGTCTTTATTTTCCTTTTGCAATTCTCAAATTATAGTTGAATTGTTATACTATTGGTATTGGGCTTCCAAATTAACCCATTAAAGACGGGTCTTTGTAAATCAAATCTTAACAGTTAGTTCTTCAACATAAACTAAAGAGGTGTTTAATATGAACCATTGGCAAATGATCATTAATGGTAAAGAAGTAGATACGAAAGAGAAAATTGAAGTATCCAATCCTGCTACTTTAGAAGTAATTGCTACAATACCTAATGGTGGAAAAGCTGAAGCAGTGCAAGCAGTAGACGCTGCAGCAAACGCATTGAAAGCATGGTCACAAAAGACTGCCAATGAGCGTGGTCAGTTGTTAATGAATTGGTTTCATTTAGTTGAGCAAGAGAAAGAAGAAATCGGTAAACTAATGACAACAGAACAAGGCAAGCCTTTAGCTGAGGCGATTGGCGAAGTGAATTACGCAAATAGTTTCATTTCCTGGTATGCAGAGGAAGGGAAGCGTGTTTACGGAGAAACAGTGCCAGCTTCTGCTTTAAATAAAAGATTGCTTGTTCAAAAGCAACCTGTTGGAGTTATTGCTGCGATTACACCTTGGAATTTCCCAGCTGCCATGATTACGCGTAAAGTAGCCCCTGCTTTAGCTGCAGGGTGTACAGCTGTCATCAAACCTTCAGAATATACGCCACTAACAGCGATTCGATTAATTCAACTTGCAAAAGAAGCAGGTATTCCGGATGGTGTGTTAAATGTAGTGACAGGTGATGCGCAGGAAATTGGTTCAGCATGGATGGAAGATTCACGAGTACGTAAAGTTTCTTTCACAGGGTCGACAAAAGTCGGAAAGTTATTAATGCGCCAAGCTGCTGATACAGTTAAGAAAGTATCATTAGAGCTTGGAGGTCACGCTCCATTTATTGTTACGGCAAATGCGGACCTTGAAAAAGCGGCGAAAGGCTTAATTGCTTCTAAATATCGAAATGCGGGGCAAACTTGTGTTTGCGCAAACCGTGTGTATGTTCATGAATCGGTTGAAAGAGAATTTATCGAATTCTTTAAAGCTGAAGTAGAGAAATTAAAAGTAGGCAATGGCCTAACGGATCAAGTTGATATTGGACCTCTTATTAATGAATCTGCAGTCAAAAAGGTAAAAGACCATCTTGAGGATGCAGTTAACAAAGGAGCGTCATTAGAAATAGGTGGAGAAAGTGTCCCTTCAGAGAAAGGATATTTTATTACCCCCGCTGTTCTTACTAATGTTTCTGATGATATGAAATGTATGACGGAAGAAACATTCGGACCAATTGCACCAATCACAACATATAAAACGAATCAAGAAGTAATTGAAAGAGCGAATAATTCTCCATATGGCTTAGCTGCTTATATTTTTACACAAGATTTAGCAGAAGCGATTGAAATTTCTGAAGGTGTTGAATATGGAATTGTTGGCTTAAATGACGGAGTTCCTTCAACAGCTCAAGCACCATTTGGCGGCTTTAAGGAAAGTGGATTAGGTCGTGAAGGTGGTCATTGGGGAATAGAAGAATACTTAGAAACAAAATATATCTCCATTGCGTTTTAAAAAGTTTCTTAATGTGGGAATGTAAGCATTGCATAAACTAAGTAAAATTATTAAGAAAAGAAACGATTACCTATAATAAAAATGTGAAAAACACCATTTTCTTTTTTGAGAAAATGGTGTTTTACTATGTTTATGCTAACCATTGGAACTTACTATTAGTTATTTCTAATAAGGAATCTAATAAAGTGTCCGGTGAGAGCGGACTAGCACACAAGCCGAAAAGCCATGTTGAAACATGGCTTTTCGACTTGTCTTTGTGCTTTGTGTAAGGTCCGCTCACATAGAATTTATCCTTCTAAACGTTCCGGAATATTTGCGCGGCTTACAGTGGTAGGCCGCGGTTTCTGGAGAATGGCTAACACTTTTTTTAAATTCAAATTATGATAGTTTTGTTCGTCCACTATTAATTGAATCAAAGCTTAAACCTTGATCATCTATGTGACGTGATTATTGATTTAAAATACTATCCTCTAAAACCTCTGATTTATCACCATAAACTTTCATGATGTGATTTTCTCCCCAATTACATAATGAATTTAAAATTCCTTCTAAACTCTTTCCATATTCACTTAGTTCATATTCAACTTTTGGTGGAACTTGATTATACACAATGCGATTAATGACGCCATCATCTTCAAGTTCACGTAGTTGTTGAGTGAGCATTTTTTGCGTGATGTTTGGCATAAGGCGTTTTAGTTCACTTGTTCGTTTCTTACCATGTGTAAGATGACAAAGAATGACGCATTTCCATTTACCACCAATCACTTCTAACGTAGCTTCTACCGATATGTTATATTTCTTTTTTAGCAAGTTGACCCCTCCTGTATAGGCACTAAAAAGTACCTATATTACTTTTAAGTGTCTATATCACTTTAAAGTGCGTACTTTTATTTATAGTTTGTATAATCCATAATAACATTTGCCGGCTGATTCTTACTAGACTTCATCTTAAAAAGTTTAGGATGAATCATTAACAAAAGGAGGTAACATTATGGCTTTAGGTAAAAAACAGAGTACCTTGGCATTACTTGCGTTAGCAGTAAGTGCATTTGCAATCGGTACGACTGAATTTATCAGTGTGGGATTACTACCACTGATTGCTGAGGATTTAACTATACCGGTAACAACTGCAGGGTTAACGGTTTCTTTATATGCTTTAGGAATTACTTTTGGAGCACCTATTTTAACATCTTTAACATCGAAAATACCACGGAAGACGTTACTACTTGGAATTATGATTGTATTTATTATCGGAAATAGTCTTGCTGCTATTTCTACTTCAATCAGTATGTTACTAGTTGCGCGTGTCATCTCATCATTTTCGCATGGTATTTTTATGTCAATTGGTTCAACGATTGCTGCGGATTTAGTTCCTGAAGATCGTAGAGCAAGTGCAATTTCTATTATGTTTACAGGTCTTACCGTAGCGACCGTTACAGGTGTACCATTTGGAACATATATAGGGCAACAAATGGGGTGGAGAGCTGCGTTTATTGTCATTATTATCATTGGCATCATTGCTTTGATTGCGAACGGCATTCTGATTCCATCGACTTTACGAAAAGGAACAAAAACATCCTTCCGCGATCAAGTTAAGCTTGTGACAAATGGTCGCTTATTACTAGTGTTCATCATTACAGCATTAGGTTACGGTGGAACATTTGTTGTATTTACTTATCTTGCACCCTTACTTCAAGAAATTACAGGTTTTAAAGAAGAAAGTGTGGCAGTCATTTTATTAGTTTACGGAATCGCTATTGCATTAGGCAATATGATTGGAGGGAAATTATCCAACAAAAATCCAATTAACGCCTTGTTTTATATGTTTATTGTACAAGCAGTTGTCTTATTTATTTTGATGTTTACTGCACCGTTTAAAATTGTTGGTTTAGCTACCATACTTCTCATGGGTCTGTTTGCGTTTATGAATGTGCCTGGACTTCAAGTATATGTGGTGATGCTAGCAGAACGATTTGTTCCAAGTGCTGTTGATGTAGCGTCAGCAATCAATATTGCGGCATTTAATGCAGGGATTGCGATGGGCTCTTTTTTTGGTGGGCTTATTACAGATTCTATTGGTCTTATCCATACTTCTTGGATCGGGGCACTCATGGTTTTAGTGGCCGCTATTCTAACTTGGGTAAGTAGAAATTTTGAAAAAAAGGATCAGCAAGCAACATCTTAAGTTGAAATCGAGAGTTACATCCAATGATGGTGGAACTTTTAAAATATAAACAAAAAATTTGGAGGAATAAAACATGATGAAAAATTTACAAGATACAACAACTTTGCATAATGGGGTAAAAATGCCTTGGTTTGGCCTTGGTGTTTTTAAAGTAGAAGAAGGTCCGGAATTAGAAAATGCTGTGAAATCAGCTATTAAAAATGGATATCGTAGTGTGGATACAGCAGCGATTTATGGAAATGAAGTAGGGGTCGGCAAAGGGATTCAAGAAGGCTTAAAGGAAGCAGGAATCGCTAGAGAAGACTTGTTTGTCACTTCAAAGGTTTGGAATGCAGATTTAGGATACGAAGCAACGATTGCAGCGTATGAACAAAGCTTAGAGAAACTGGGCTTAGAGTATTTAGATTTATATCTAATTCATTGGCCTGTTGAAGGAAAATTCAAAGATGCATGGAGAGCACTAGAAACGCTTTATAAAGAAGGTCGAGTGAAAGCAATTGGTGTAAGTAATTTCCATATTCATCACCTAGAAGAATTAATGAAAGATGCTGAAATTAAACCAATGATCGATCAAGTGGAATATCATCCACGATTAACTCAAAAAGAACTTCAAGCATTTTGCCAGGAACATGGAATCCAACTTGAAGCATGGTCGCCATTAATGCAAGGTCAACTGCTTGATAACGAAGTTTTACAAGAAATTGCTTCTAAACACAATAAATCAGTAGCACAAATTATCTTGCGTTGGGACTTACAAAATGGTGTTGTAACGATTCCTAAGTCAACAAAAGAACATCGAATTATTGAAAATGCTAATATATTTGACTTTGAATTAACAAATGAGGAAATGGAACGAATCCACGCATTGAATGAAAACCATCGAGTGGGTCCGGATCCAGACAATTTTGATTTTTAAAATTGAATAGTTAGGTTTGAATTGAGCATTGGACAACACCATTTACTTTAGAAAAAATGGTGACAGACTGTAAATAAACTCTTAAAAGTAGAGTTTGTTTACAGTTTTTTTATTGTTAATTGAATTATCCTTTAAATGTTGATTTCCATTCCGGGACCGACGCTTTCCCCGAGCACGGCTTCAGCTAACTAAATGGCGCCTACAACGGGAGGCACCATTTAGTGGATCTTCCGCTCGTGCTGTTCCCGGTGGAGTCGCGGTCCCTGCATTCCAATCAACTTATCATTTTATGAAATAAAGTGGGGCTAATAAATAGGATGTGTAACAGTAACGTTTGTATTTCCTGAAATTTTCCACTTATTTCTTTTTTTAAATGTCATACATATCTCTTAAATAAGTTAACATACCCATTTATTTTTGAAATCATGTCTAATCCAGAAGGGGGAGTAGTTGGCTCCCCAATAGGAAATTCAAATCCAACTGGGAGGTCACTTCGAAAATGTTTTAGAATTCTTTTTAGATCAAGTTCATTTTCACTAGGCGGACGCAGAGGTTGAACAGTCGGTGGGGTTGTCGTACAGTCGACATCTTTAATATGAACATATTCTACATAGTCTTTTAATTTTGAAGCCGCTTCATCTGGGTCAATCTTATTCCAAACCCAATTGCCTATATCGAATGTGAACTTGATTGGGATGTTTGCTTCATCACATTTCATTAAAAATGTAAGAATCTTTTCTAAATCGCCAGCAGGTTGCTTTTGTGTATTTTCTATCGTAATTTTCAACTGTGTAGGAAACTGTTCATCTTCAAATGCAAGTTTAATAGATTCCAAATCACATTGGTTCTCATCGTAATGACCAAGAGAAAACTTCACAAGTTGTGCCCCTAATAGTTTTGCTTCCATCAGCGCTGTAAAAAACTCAAATTCATTAAATTCAAACTGCTCATTCCACAACTCAATCGGTGTGGAATAAATACATGCTAAACTATGAGATTTCAAAGCCTCTCGTAAATTGCTTAATTCAGCCTGTTCAAACTTAAGTAACTCTCGTCGAACTTCCAATCCTTTCGCTCCACTACTACGAATGGCAGGTAAGTAGGCTTGATGACCATTTTCCTTTACGTGATCTACACCGAATGAATTAGCAACTAGAAAGATAGAATTCATTTTCACCTCTCCTAAATGAATAAGTGATGTTTTCAAATTCTTTACCATGAGAATAGAGTATGTAAAGAAACATAGCCAAATGATTTAAAAATGCTAATTTTTACGTATCCGATAAAATCGTTCGTTTGTAAGGTGAACATTCGGTGAAATGCTTTTAGTTTTATTGATTTTCATTAAGTATTCATGTAACTTTAGCTTATATAATTATTAGAATATTAAAATATTACAAATCATAGAAATGAAGGTGGATTAGGAATGCAAGCATCAAATAGTGCTACTACTGAAAAAGAAGAGGTATTTCCAGTCAATTTTACCGATCTACAAGATGCTGTGGAACAAAAGATTCCAAAACCCAATTATGATTACATAAAAGGTGGAGCCGGTTCAGGTCAAACGATGAGAAATAACCGACAAGCCTTTGAAAGCTATTCATTTATCCCTCAGTTATTGAATGACACATCAACTGTCAACACAAGTATTACTCTTTTTGGAAAAACACACCCCACACCATTTATATTCGCACCAGTCGGCATGAATTTATTAGAACATCCAGATGGTGAGCCAGCTGTAGTCAAGGCGGCAGCGAAATTAAAAATGCCCTATTCACTAAGCACAGTTTCAAGTTATTCACTTGAAGAAGTAGCTAACGCTGCCCCAAAACATACGAAGTTCTTCCAATTATATTGGTCGGAGGAGGATGCATTAGCGTTAAATATGGTTTCGCGTGCCGAAGTAGCGGGGTATGAAGCGATTATTTTAACGATTGATACGACAGTGAGCGGATGGCGTGAAGGCGATCAAAAAAATCAATTCTCCCCAATTTTACACGGTTATGCAAAAGGGAATTATTTACAAGATCCAATCTTCCAAAAGGATTTAGAGAATGGAAAATATAAAGATTTCGTCGACGGGGTTTTACGTAATGTAAATCATCCACATTTAAATTGGTCCCACGTAGAAAAATTAAGAAAGCATACGAAACTTCCAATTTTACTAAAAGGTGTATTACATCCAAATGATGCGGTGAAAGCATTGGAAATTGGAGTTGATGGTCTCATTGTTTCTACTCACGGAGGACGACAATTAGATGGAGTTATTGGTAGTCTAGATGCATTACCGAACATTGTAAAAGTGGTAGGCGGTCAAGTTCCAGTACTTTTTGATAGCGGAATCTATAGTGGGTTAGACGCATTCAAAGCATTAGCTTTAGGCGCGGATGCAGTTTGCGTTGGCAGACCATATGTATATGGACTAGCTTATGCAGGTCAAACAGGAGTTGAGATAGTGATGTCGAACTTTTATGATGAATTAGTTACTACAATGCAATTAGCTGGTGTTAATTCAATTGACGAACTTCGTAAAGTAGAATTGATAAAACGAGGGTAAACACTGGAAAGTAAATAGTAAATAGTAAATAGTAAAGTCTACAAATATCTTTGTAGGCTTTTTTATATTTTAACGATTCATTTCATAACAATAAAATAGGTTCAGGATGATTCTTAATTTATATCGCGATTGGTAATGTTGTAGTTTTGTAGGTTACTTCTATATGAGATGGGGGTATGTTCATGTCGAATCTAGGTTTTCGTATTTTTAGCAAAATCAATCGTCCTTCTGCTGAATTGGTAAAGAAGTTTGAAAACGTACCAGTTGCCAATTTAGATGATTGTATGGGGAGAATTGCTGCAGTTGATAGTGGAATTAAATCGATAAATGGAGTGAAAATGGTCGGTGTTGCCTTCACAGTAAAAGCACCTGCTGGAGATAACTTAATGTTGCATAAAGCACTTGATATGGCACAAAAAGGAGATATC
Source organism: Ureibacillus composti (assembly GCA_030348875.1). Taxonomy (GTDB): domain Bacteria; phylum Bacillota; class Bacilli; order Bacillales_A; family Planococcaceae; genus Ureibacillus; species Ureibacillus composti. Next base: position 2,822,725 of record JAUCEP010000002.1, on the reverse strand, counting down.
ATTGTCGTACAAAGCGATGGCGTAATCGATCGCGCACTAGCTGGCGAAATCATGATGAAATACGCCATCACTAAAGGCATTAAAGGTTTTGTCCTTGATGGTTTAATTCGGGATGTTGAAGCTGCACAGGAACTGGATTTTGGTGTATACGCAAGAGGTGTGAGTCCAAACGGTCCTTATAAAAATGGACCTGGTGAAATTAATGTGCCGGTGAGTGTTGGTGGTCAAATTATTAATCCTGGCGATATCCTTTGTTGCGATTTAGATGGAATCGTGGCATTCCGTGAGGCGGAAGCAGAGGCCTTATACGAAAAGGTAGAAGCTGTTCACAAAACAGAAGCAACGTTCATGGAACAAATCGCAAAAGGTGAATGGGACCGAGCGTGGGTGGACCAAACGCTTACGGATAAACAATGTGAAGTAATTGGAGCAAGTTACGATGAATATAGACGGGCAAAAGTAAAGTAGGGGAGTTTACTTAATCTTTGTACCTGGCAATCTTGTCGTGAAAGCCCGAAGAAATTCAGATGCAGTGCGATTTTGCATTGCATCTTTTTATGTCCAGAAAGATGTTTACAACAACGTTCTTCATTGTACCAAGCTTTACGTTAGTTTCATTCATTTCATTGCTTCTCACACATCGTAAAAAGAAATGAATTGTTTTCTACGACGATTTTTCATCCTTTTTTGAAATCTTTTTATTTATTCCTCGATAAATTTGTGTATACATCGTCCCTTGAACGACATGATCTAAGAAGAAATTTCCGACTAACTTCAAATATTCATCATCGTCATACATCTTTTTGTTTTGAACTTCCATTTCAGCTAAACCATCATATGTGGCATGAATCGCGTACGTATAATCATGTCCAGATATGGGAATGAGCACTTCAACTGTATGGTCGTAGTTTTCGTTGCGGTACTGCTTCATCTCTTGTAAATTTTCAATTGCCTCTTTAAATTTCTCTTGTTTAATTTCAAAGGTTTGATAAACATAAACGGCCATTACTTTTACTCCTTACATGTATTGTTAATTACATTCAAATGAGCCTTCGGAAAGTATATCCGATTTTACGGAATCACCAAATAGTGAAGGGGATTTAGGTAAACAACCTACAAAATGTGTTTAAGTTCAAACCTTGTCCTATTATGGACAAGGTTTGAATATGATGTATAAACGATTCTTCAAGACTTAAGGAGCTTATTAATGAGTGTATTTTTGGGTTACGTTTTTCTCGGTATTTCCCTTGCAGCGCCTATTGGTCCTGTTAATGCTGCACAATTAACAAAAGGAATCTATGGTGGCTTTTGGCATGCTTGGTTAGTTGGTTTAGGTGCCATGTTAGCAGATGCTATCTTAATGCTCATCGTATATTTGGGTGTTTTTCAGTTTTTAGAAACCCCATTTATGCAAACATTATTATGGTCATTTGGCTGTTTTGTTCTTATTTATACCGGCGTTGATAGCATCTTGAGTGCGAGAAAAAAGGTAGAGATGAAATTTATTAAAGGAAATTCTTTAAGAAAATCTTTTCTTTATGGTTTTATTTTATCCATTACGAATCCATTATCATTGTTGTTCTGGTTAGGGATTTTTGGATCCGTTTTGGCCAAAACAGTTTCAACATATGATTTGAATCATATCATTTTTTATAGTGCCGCCATCTTTGTTGGGTTATTTGTTTGGGATATTACAATGGCGACGATCGCAAGTACCTTCAGAAGAATCCTAACGTCCAAATTGCTTGTTGTGATTTCTGTTTTATCTGGGTTATCGCTAATTGGTTTTGGCTTGTATTTTGGTGTACAAGCTATAAAGTTATTATTTTTCTCATAATCAAATGCCTTTAGGATACTCGTTTTTATTCTTTTTCTTCGTCTTGTTCATTATTAGAATGACAATTACTACGATGACAATGAAGAGTACACTCACTAATAGCCCCATGCGGTTATTTTTATCTAGAATGGTACCGCTTACGGCAAGTAGTATGAGGAGCATAGCTAAATATCTTTTGACATGATCAAATTTAGTTGCTTTTATGAGTTTAGGAAATGATATAAGAATGAAAAACCAATTATAAATAAGCATTAACCCAGCAGCAGTCGTAATGTACTCATATACTCGATCGGGTACGAGCCTTGAGATAATAATGGAAATGACTAATACCGAAATCGTTAAGGCTAAAGCAAATGGAGGGACCTTCAGTTTTCCTTTTTTAGCAAAAAGTTTCGGTGCATCACCTTCTTCTGCCATCATGACGAGCATGCTCGTAACGGCAAACAGTGAGGCTGCCATTGTGGAAAAGCCTGCTATAATAATTCCTCCATTAAAAACATGTGGGAAAAAGGATAAATTATAATCTGCAAGGGCCATCGCAAACGGACTTTCTTCAGCATTAAATTTATTATAAGCAACAAAACCGGATGCTAAAAAAATAGAAATGATATAAATCGCTGTTAAGATGATTAACATGACGGTAGTCGATTTGACTACTTCTTTTTTTTGCTGAAGTCTCACAGATAAAATGCCCATAATTTCAATCCCACCAAACGCATAGAAACCAAAAATAAGGGATGACCATAAGCCAAGAAACCCTTCTGCAAAGATTTCATCCGATGTTTTAGGGATTGTAAAATCATCTTTATTTCCACCGAAAAAACCAAAAAGAACTAAAATTGCAAGGATGATAAACATTAAAATAGCAGCTACTTTAATTACGGCAAAAAGGTTCTCGGTTCGCTCAAATCCTTTTGTACCAATTAGGACCACGATAATTCCTAATACTGCGTAAATGGATGCAAGAATCCAAAGGGGGATATTTGGAAACCAAAAGCGGGTAAGGATGGACAGGGCGGTTAATTGACTACTAGAGATTAGGATTTCGGATGCCCAGTAAACCCAACCACTACTAAACCCAGCCCAGCTACCAAAAGCTTTTTTAGCATACGCGCGAAATGATCCCTTTTGTGGGTCTTGTATAAACATTTTTCCTAAACATTGTGAAACAATCATCGCTGTAAGTCCGGCAAGTATAAAAGAAATGATGATGGACGGTCCGGTTTTTGCAATACCAATTCCAGAACCAAGAAAATAACCTGTTCCAATCGTACAGCCAACACCAATAAGAGAGAGTTGCCACCACTTTAATTTTGCTTCACCGTTTTTTCCATTCTTGTCATTTTTACCACCTGCACGAGCTGGTATTTCCATCAAAAACTCCCTCCCTTTAAATCCAAGCTTATTATGAGCGTGAGGAAGAAGTTTATGCGTTTCGCTAAGTTCATGTAGAAGTAATTCATATGGAAAAAACCCGAACAATCACTTTTTAGTAAGTGCTTGTTCGGGATTTAGTTAAGACATGTAAATTTACCGATAATTTACATAATTAGTGATCGTAATTAATTTAGAGAATCACGAAGTTCACTTAGCGACCCTCACGGTTGTGTTCGATTTGATTTTTATTGAAGTTCAGATCTTCAGCGAATTCTTCACGGTTATTATTGTTTTGATTCACATTGCGATTGAAGTTTAAATCTTCTGCATACTCTTCACGATTGTTTTGTTTTTGGGGTTGTTTGTTATATTGATCCATGTTTCTACTCACCTCCAGCTCATATATTGTGAGTAGTGGTGAGATTTTTATACAATAAAATTTGGTTCTTAGTCAAATGTTGGGGTGATGTGTTTTGCACGTCACCCTAATTAACCTAAATGAACACCGATTTCTTTATATAAATCATTCAATAAAATCTTCGCTTTAAAATGCTTAAAACTCCTGAAACCATAAGCATTACGCTTCATTACCTTCGATTTATTATTAATTCCCTCTAAAAATCCATTTGAATAACCAAAACTAAAACTATTCAAGATCTCTACTTGCCAATTCTTAAAAGTTTGAATCGCTTTTAAAAATGCTGGGATATTTGCTTCTTCTACCTTACGGTAATAAGCTTCTAATCTATTTTTTACTTCTGCTATATTATTAGCCGTTTTTGCCCAATCAAACCATTCACAATAGGCTTCTTTCAGTTCATATGCTTCTTTTAATTCCTTAGACATCCTTGTATAGCGATTTAAATACCATTTATTCTTTTCCGTTAACTTGTCAAAACGTTTATATAAAACATGGCGCATTTTTTTGCACTTTTTTCGATCATATGGATGCCAATCCTTCTGCACTTTACGGCGTACCTCATCTAGGGCCCAATAAATGTAGCGACAATAATGGAATCGATCTGCAATAATGATGGGGCGATTTAATGCTTTTCTAACAGCTGCTTTAAAACTCGGATTCATGTCCATTACGACAACTTCTACATCTGCTCCATATTTCATTAAATAATCTTTAATTGTTTCTTTTCGGCGATTCGGTAAAATATCAATTGGTTCGTGAGTTTCGGCATTGGCAATGATTAGTTGATAGGTTCCTGCATCCGTATCTCCTTTGTATTCATCGATTGCGATACATTTTGGTAAATGTACACCCTCTTTTAACTGTTCTTTTATAACTCTTTTGAAACGACGAATGACAGTCGAACTAGATGTATCAAGGACTTCTGCAGTTTCCTTAAACGTCTTCGCTTTTACTGAACGGATTCCAACCACTTGATTCCATTCTTTTGAGTAACGTTGATATTTATCCACGAAAGGGGATTTTTCGGAGAAGCGTTTTCCACATTCACAAACATAACGACGGCGTTTATAGAAAAGGATGGTTAATCTTTCAAACCATTTTAAATGCTTAATTTTTTGAACTCGATAATCATGAATTTTAGAAGTCATTTTATTACAGACAGGACACTGATGTTCTTTCTTCGGAAGAGAAACATATAAAGCAATACGTTCTCCAAACTCCTCCATCTTATGAACTGTTACACCTTTTAATCCTGGAATATTCATGTTAAAATTCATATTGCACGTATCACCTTTCAATGCTTGTTTCTCGTCAATTCAAGTATATCGAAATCGGTGGTTACGTGCTTTTTTGTTTTCAAAATTGTAGTAAAACCCCAACAAATATTATAGAACCTAAAATTTGAACCCTTTGTCGATATGAACTTTAGTTTTTAGTTACCTTAAAGGCAATTAAAAAACACTCGCTAGGAGTGTTAATAAGTTTATGTATGGTAAGCCGCCTTGCCGTATTTATTATAGAAAGTTTTAAACCACCACTCCTCAAAGTGGGTGTTCGCAAAAGATTTCCTGTATATCGTCATTCACCGCAGTGTGACGCTCGCCATTCTACCTTCGATCTAAAACTCCCTTTTACAGCTTAAAGGTTAAAACTTAATATTCTACGTACAACGCAGCTTTAACTATATATTATACAAAAGTATTATCTTGTGCAAGTAAGTATTTAAACAGAAAAAAGTCAAATTTTTTTGTTGGAAATGAAGGATGAATTTATGCAAAGTAACATCAACTTAGTTAACTATCATAAAGTATTCTTCATAGCAATGCAATTTGAGTTCATCATAAAATGCTTTTTTCGTGCTCATATTTAGATAGTATAAAATTTTTGACTAAACACACTATAAAATTAAAAATCAACACAGCATTACTCAAAATCTTTATCACAAAGCTGTTGAATACAAAGGAAGTGTTCTATGAACTTGTTTCGCGGCGATGCGCATAAAATTTATTGTCGTTTAAGAAAGAACCCTGACAACATTAGAAAGTCAAAATATTTAAAGGATGTTCGAGAAGTTCAAGAGTTTTATGATTCCGTTGAAAGTGATGTATTGAGGTTAATTTTTTATCGACTTATTAAAGAAAAGAATGGCTCAGGCATGATCCCGATTTACGTGTCTGCTTTTTCATTTTTACTTATGATCCTATCTAATCATTTGCATGATCTTTTTTTCTCGCAAGGAAGAGGCTATTGGATGTTTTTTATTTTTATGTTTATTTACCTCATTGCGATTACATTTAGTTTATTTGTACATTTTCGTGAGCAAGCGTGGGCTGCCTCACATATTGAAATCATTCAGGATATTTTAGAGGAAAGACATGATTAATACGACAAAAAATCCCCTACAAAAGGGGATCTTTCTTTTTAATTCCCACCAAATTCATTACAGCGGTGATGCTCATACTGCTCCAAATTTGCATCTTGACTTTCCACTTGAATGGTAGCGTGTTCGATATGAAATTGATCATGCAAAATTCTCAATGCTTCTTTTAGGATTTGATCGTGCTCTTTGTTCGAAATAACTAAATGACAACTCAGCGCGGAAAATTCTGAGGTAATACTCCAAACATGAAAATCATGCATACTGACAACGCCCGGTAGTTCAAGTAATGCCGTACGAATCTTCTTCACATTCATATTCATTGGAATGCCTTCCATCAAAACATGGAAGGTAATGATGATGATTTCAACTCCACTTTTCAAGATTAAAATGGAAATGATCAGACTTGCTATTGGGTCAGCAATCGTCCATCCAAAAAGTAGAATAAGTAAGGAAGCAACAATGGCACCAATGGAACCGAGTAAATCACCAATGACATGCATAAATGCTGCGCGCATATTGATATTATCGCTCGTATCGCCTCTTGTCATAATGTATGCTACAAAAATATTCACCAAAGCACCAATGATGGCAATCGCCAACATACCAGTACTGACAATCGCTTGTGGTTCTGCAAAACGTTCAAGAGCTTCCCATATAATAAAAACAGAAATTCCTACAAGCAATAATCCATTAAACAAGGCCGCTAGAATTTCAATTCGTCGATAGCCAAACGTCATCCGGCTATTCACTGCTCTTTCCCCAAGAATAAAGGCAAGCAACCCAACGCCGAGTGATACCGAATCACTGAACATATGACTAGCATCCGACAGAAGCGCCAAACTATTCGTTAATACGCCCCCGAAAAATTCTAAAATCATAAAAGCCGTAATTAAAACAAAACTTATGAACAAAATCTTTTTATTTTGGGTGTGGTGATGATGATGATGGTGATGAGCCATAATATTTCCTCCAGTTGGTTTTATATAGATAAGGTTAAGTTAAGATAGAATTCTTGTGAATGGATGTAAAGCTTCTCAGATTCAGTGATAAATTACCTTTTCTAGCGTATGAAAAGGAGAAATGCTATATGATTAAATCAAAAAATATTAACAGAACTCACATAGAAAAAATCTATGATATGTATGTTGGTTAATAGAAAATTGATAAATATGTTAAAATATAATTAATTTGGTTTTAAATTCACCAATATATTTTAAATGAAATGAGGGCGTATCTCTTAATGTTTTACAAAATTGATTCTTTAGAAGATATTATTCGTTTGATCTCACTACTAAAAACTTCCATTCCTGCCGATTTATCTATTGCTGTTTGTGACCTGGAAAAATTTATTGCCTATTATCCAGGCGAGTCCATAAATTTGCATATTCGAGTAAATCAACCATTAAATCCGGAAGAACCACTATCTATTGCACTTCGTGAGAATAAATCTTTAAAAGCGAACGTTCCAGCTGATTTCTACGGTTTTGAGTTTACGGGAACTGCAACACCATTACATAATCAAAAAGGCCAAATCATCGGTGGAATTGCTGTTCAATTAAGAAGACAAACTGAATTAAGAGAGATTGCTGATCAAATTTCGGAGTCTTTATCTCAAGCAAATCAACAAATTTTAAGTGTAATGAAAGGCTCAAATTCATTAGCAGATTTCTCACAGGAATTATTGAATCAGTCTCATCAAGCAGGTGAAAACGTAGGGAAAACGACAGAAGTATTATCGATGATGAAACGTGTAGCGGACCAAACGAATCTACTTGGACTAAATGCAGCGATTGAAGCGGCACGTGCTGGAGAAAAGGGTAGAGGGTTTGAAGTAGTGGCCAATGAAATTCGAAAGTTTTCAAAGGAAACGGTAACATCCACGCAAAGTATCAACGAAACAATGAATCAAATGATGGAAGTCACAAATATTATGAGTGAATCGATTCGGAAAATAGCCGTAATCGGTCAAGAGCAAGCTGATTCCATTTCACAAACATCCACGTTTATGGGGGAAATTCAAGAACTGGCAACAAAATTAAATGCATTTGCGAATAAATTATAAGGTAGGAACCTGCTTTGCTTTCCTTTAAGTTGAGAAAAGTATAAGAAATCGGAATCGAACTATACTAAATCAACAAGGAAGAGAAGGGGAGTGGAATAGACATTCCAATAAAAAAGTACTTAATGGGAATAAGATACTTTGAATTAGTGTTGAAAAATTTTAAAAATTTCAGCGTTTATAGGTGAAATATTATTCAAAATAGCATAAAATTAGAGTAATACACTTTTAGGGAGGAATGCCGATGATAACCGGTCATTTAGAGCGAGCGTTTCAATTAGCTGAGAAACATAAGCTCGACGTAAGCACAATTTTAGAATTAAACAAAATAATTGCAAAAGAGGTGAATGCCTCACCAATTTCAGAAGAAAAGATCCTGCAACAAATTATCAAAATTCTTGAAAATAACAAAACATACTTAAGGGAGGCAACATAAAAAATTGAAAAAGCAAATTGAATTGTACGATGATTTAGACTCATTTGATTAAGGCGCTGCTCAAGCATAGAAAACACGAGCAGCGCCTTTAAATATTTATATACATATTTTTATGACAGTATTAAAATAAGTTGTAGGATTTTTCCACTTTATTATATATTTTTTATGTATAAAAAACTATTTAAGTTATTGTCTGAATTTTTGTTTAAAAAAAAGTAAACTGCCTATAAATGTAGTAGAACACCACGGCAGTTTACCTTTTCGTGAAAATTGCAAAAGTTTGTGATTTTAGCTTCTGTTATTGGCCAGAAGTACCACGTAATTGCGATTCAGCCATTTGCACAAGACGTTTAGTGATTTCGCCTCCGACTGATCCGTTTGCACGAGAAGACGCTTCAGGTCCGAGTTGAACACCAAACTCTTGTGCGATTTCGTATTTCAATTGATCTAATGCTTGGTTTGCACCAGGTACTAAAAGTTTGTTTCTGTTACCGTTGTTGTTAGATGCCATGTCTCTCACCTCCTTGTGAAATATAGAATGCACTTTATTAGATTTTTCATACACAAAAATTAAATGGTAAATTTCTTCAACTCTTAAGTGATCTTCAATTTTAAATCTACATAATACAGGCTTTACTTCGTTGCGAAGTAGAGCTTTTTTCTTTTTTTAAAAATTTTTTTAAAATCGATGTCTCTTTTTTGTGTTTTAAAACCTATATAAGTAAGTGAAGAGGATAGAAAAGAATGTCCTCTGGATAAAAGGAGGGATGAAATGGAATATAACGGTGTGCAAGTAGTGACAACAAAGAAATTAGCAGCCATGTTTGGTACCACATCCGTAAGAATCAATCAAAATTTTGTAAAAAGGAAACATCAGTATGAACTTGGGCACCATTACTTTGTCTGTTCTGGTGAGAAATTAGACGAACTTAAATGCCTGTTTTCCGACAAAATTGATTTGAAACATACATCGGTACTTTATCTTTGGACAAAGTATGGCGCCTATTTGCAAGCACAGAACCTAAAAGGTGATCAAGCATGGAAAGGTTTTTGTTCGTGTATTGATTATTTTTATGGAACAGAAGAATTAATTAAAACTTACATCAACGAACTGAATGGAAAAATAGAACAGTTAAAACAAAACATAAACGAAAGGATCTAGTCAAAATGAATTTATTATTATTACCAAATCAATCTCCAAAATTATATCAAGATCAAATTGCAGAAAAATTAGGATTGAACGAAGCACTTGTATTGCAGCAGTTACACTATCTATTACAAAAATCATCAATCCAATGTGACGGTCACAATTGGTTTTTTCATACGTTTCAACAGTGGCAAAAACAATTTCCATTCTGGTCGGAGCGAACGATTTTTCGAATTATTACTAAACTGGAACAAGAAGGATATATTATCTCTTCAAAAGACTATAACAAATTTAAACTCGATAAAACGAAATGGTATCGAATTGACTACGAAAGGTTTTATCATGATTTTGATTGTCAACTTGACTACATGGAATTGAAACATGGTCAGAAGGGTTCTTGCCATGATGACAAACAATTATTGCAAGAACTTCAAAATCCATTTTGTAAATCTGACAATCAAGGTTTTGACAATCCGTCAGCCACAATAACAAAAGAATTAAGAAAAGATATAAAAAAAGAAAAAGAAAAAGAAAACCCGATTGTCGAGAAACATCTCGACACCCTCCATGAAATTATTGAGTATTTAAATGCAAAGACAGGGAAAACATTTAGTGCCGAATCAAAATCCACCAAAAAACTAATTATTGGTTGCCTCAACATGGGCTACACAATGGATGATTTTAAACACGTGATTGATCAAAAAGTAAAGCAATGGTTATTTGACCCGAAGATGAACATGTACTTGCGACCAAATACATTATTTAGTCCAACTAATTTTGAGAACTATTTAAACGAATCGATGCAACAACAGAACCAGCAGTCACGAAGTATATACCCAATTGAACTTGACTACTCGGAAGGGGAAGATGAGGATTGGTTCCCTTTAGAAATTTCTAAGGTCCTTTGAAATAAATCAAATTCCAATGAAAGGAGAAAGACGGTTTGAGGAATGATATTAGCATTGAACTTTTAGAAAAAACGATTCTTGGGACGATGCTACAAGAAAATTATTTAATCTTTGAGACTGAAATTACACAGGATATGTTTCAAATGACGATTCATCGTAGGATTTTTCGAACGATGCAGGAGTTAGTGGGAAATCAACAACATGTTGACTATATTACGATTTTAATGAAACGAAACCCAGAAGAAGTCGGGGGTGCGAATTATTTAGCAAGTATTAATGGGATGGCCAATCTAGAAAAGTTTGACAACTACCTTCAACTGTTTATGGAAAGATGGCAGTTAAATCAATTACAACGACTATTATCACATGCTCAGCAAGAAAGTTGGTCATTTCAACGAGTGCAAACTTCCCTTGATCAAATTGAAATTAATACAAATGTTGATCACATGGATATTACCAATGAGTTAGTAACATATTCGGAGTTACCGTTTCAACACATAGAGGAGACAGGTCTAATTCCGACAAAGATTGACGAACTCGATAAACTGATTGACGGTTTTCGAGAAGGAGAGGTCACAATTATTGCTGGACGACCATCCATGGGGAAAACGGATGTCATGAATCACTTCGCGCTACAAGCTGGTTGGGCGGGTTATTTACCCATTATTTTTTCTCTTGAAATGAGTCGGAAAATGCTTGCATATCGCTTAATTGCGAATACAGGGAATATTAATCGTTTAAAAATGCGAGATCCCTATAAATACCTTTCAGAACGGCAAAAAGATCAGTGGATGCAAGTGTTAGAACTTGTTCGGAAAGCCCAGCTGAAAATTGATGATCATGGGGGATTAACGGTAAGTCAAATAAGGGCCAAAGCTAGAAGAGTAATCAAAACCCATCCAACATTAAAACCGATTATTTTTATTGACTATCTACAAATTATCCGTTCAGAATTGCAAGGAAATCCAACAACCATTATCGGTCAAATCAGTTGGGAATTGAAACAAATGGCAAAGGAATTGAATTGTCCTGTAGTTTGTTTAGCGCAATTAAATCGAGGTGTCGAAACAAGGCAAGATAAGCGTCCGGTGATGAGTGACTTAAGAGATTCAGGAAATATTGAGCAGGATGCAGATGTTATTATCCTTCTTTATCGTGATGGATATTACCGGCAAGGAAATAAAGAGGGAATGAATGGTCTGATAAATGAAAAAACATATGAAGATGAACTGGAATTCATCGTCGCGAAAAATAGAAACGGTCCAACAGGAGTCGCTCATACAAGATATAACAAGTTGACTGGAAGAATCGGAGGGAAAAGCCTTGGCAACGCAATTAATCAAATCCAAAAAGCAAACGAAAACCATACAAGACTTATTCATTGATGCAATTGAATTTGATGTACCGTATCTCGCCTATTTGATCTATTTCGTAGTCCAAAAAGGGAAATTAAACATGAATGACTCCGATGAACGACTAGATACCATTGAACTTTCCCTAAGCGAACAAATAGAGTTTGACCAAATGCGAACACAGGATTTCTTAAAGTTAAGACAAATTCAACTCTACGCTGTGAAGCAACAAAACAACTACATATTCTATTTCGGTCACAATGCGATTGAAGTTGCAACCTACCATGAAAGGCTTTACCGACAAAGGGTAAGGAAACTAACCAACTGTCATAACCAAATGATGGACAAATCTCTATATTTCCCAGAAACAAAGCAAACGAAAACCTTTCGAGAACTTCTAAAAGAAACCCATCAATTTCCTTGTTATATTTGTGAGATGGAAAGGGACGCCGGATAGTCGTGAATGAAGCTTAATTTGCACAATCTCCAATAAAATATTTTTCATGGTATGTTCCTAGGTCTGATAGGAAGAAACATGTTTACCTAAATATTGTAACAATTGAAGAAAGTATTTAGAAAAATAAAAATTATTGTATAATGGGTTGATATTTAATATTTTTATGACTTCTAGTCCATTATGAAAAGGGTTAGAAATAAGAAAATTACTAAAAAGGAAGTAAGCAGATGGAGATTATACGAGTAATAGATTATGAAGAGATGAGTAAAACAGCATGTAAGTACTTAATGAAAAAAGTGGAAAAAATTAACCAACCTGTCCTTGGATTAGCTACAGGATCTACACCAGAAGGCTTATATCGCCAATTGATTGAGGCATATAAAAATGGAAATCTATCATTTAAAAATGTGAAAACTTTTAATTTAGATGAGTATATTAATCTCGATCAAACGAATCCAAATAGCTACTATTATTATATGAAAAAGCATTTATTTGATTGGATCGATATTCCAAAAGAACAGATTCATCTTCCTAATGGTAAAGCGCAAGATTTGGAGGCCGAGTGTCTAGATTATGAAAATAAAATGAAACAAGCGGGGAAAATCGATATTCAAATATTAGGTATCGGCTTAAATGGACATATTGGTTTTAACGAGCATGGTACTGCATTTACAAGTCGAACTCATGTCATAGCATTGGAAGAGTCAACACGAAAAGCGAACGCAAAATTTTTCCCATCAATAGATGATGTTCCAACTCATGCCATTACAATGGGGATTGAAACAATTATGGAAAGCGATGAAATACTACTACTTGCTTCAGGTGAACAAAAAGCAGCTGCATTAAATCGATTGTTAAATGGAGAAATAAGTGAAGAGTTTCCAGCATCCATTTTACATAGACATAAGAAAGTTTCGGTTATTGCAGACGCTGCTGCATGTCAATTAATAGATTGAGATCATCTTTGTACTATGACATAAAGCAAAAAGAAGAGGTTGGGACAAAGAGTAAAAATGGTGCTTTTTTGATGTTCCATTTTAATAAGTAGAAAACATAATCGGAATTCTTATAAAGTTTTAGCTGAGAGCGGACTAAGCACACAAGCCGCAAAGCCATGTTAAAACATGTCTTTTCGACTTGTCTACGTGCTTTGTGTAAGGACCGCTCACATATAATGTGTCCTTCTAAACGTTCCGGAAATTTTGCGCGGCTTACAGTGGTAGGCCGCGGTTTCTGGAGTGTGGCTAACACTTATTGACCAGTCGGAATGATATCTACCATAAAGTGATCATAAAGTATCCGAAATCTTATTATGGATATTAGTGACTTTTCCTAAGAAATCCATATCTGTCCCAGCCTCTTTGAGGACTCATTTAACAATATTTAAATAATGTTTGATAGCTTACTGTTCGATTTGAACAGGTTTTTGCATAATCGTGGCTTTTTTTCCGAGTGCGAAAAAATAGTAAATAATACTAAGAAAACAACAACGGCCATGCTTATATACATTCCTTTATAAGCCTAATGAAGGAAGCATAGATCCTAATAAAAATTCCTATATTACTTTTTTGTACAAGCAAGCTAGCATATTCGAAATGAAATTTTATATAGTTGATAGACTATTTAAAAAAATAGCTAGCATAATTGAAATGAATTTTTGTATAATTAATTGACTATTCAAACAATAAAAATTCTAGAATGAGGTGTCTAAAAAAGTATTCTATATTAGTACATAAATTTTTAAGGAGATGCCTAAGAACTTTTGCTATCTCCTTTATTTTTGTTTCCACGATGATATTAAATCTTTTGAATTACATAAGAATTAAATGGAAGAGGAAAGTATTCTAAAATAAGCTTTGTAAGATGGGGGTTCTCGTTTTAACTAAAAGCTAATAAAAGGTAAACATTATTCGATTATTGGGCGAAATTCTGTAATCTATTATTATAGTGAAAAAATTAATAAGGAGAAAACTATGACGCAACCATATTTGAAAAAATGGGGTTTTGTGGCGTTTATTACGAGTTTATCGATGATTCCGCCACTTGCTACCGATTTATACATGCCGGCATTGCCAGAAATGGTGACGGTTTTTAACACGACAACGACAAAGACCTCGTTGACGATGACAATTTTCTTCGTTTGTATGGCCATTGGTATTTTACTATTTGGTACATTAAGCGATAAATTCGGGCGTAAACCTATGTTGATAACTGCAATTTTATTAACATTTTTATTTAGTGTGGCATGTTCGTTTGCGCCAACAATTACGTTTTTAATTATTGCTCGAGCCATTCAAGCACTTGGAGCCGGAGGGATGGTTTCGATTGCATCTGCACTCATAAAGGATAGCTTTGACGGCAAGGAGATGTCGCAAGTGTTATCGATCACACAATCACTAGGGATGTTAGCACCGATGCTTGCGCCACTTTTAGGTGCTTTGATATTAACGTATTTTGATTGGAGAAAAACATTTATCGCACTCGCTATTTTGAACTTTTTTTCTTTTGCGGCTGCACTTTTATTAAAAGAAACACTTCCTCAAGAAAAACGTACGAATGGTGGTATTTTTCAATCCATTTGGAGTATTACTAAAGTGTTGAAAAACAAAACGTTTACGAGCTATTTATTGATCGGCAGCATATTAACGGCACCATTTATGGCTTATATCGCAGTTGCATCTTATGTCTACGTGAACGGCTTTGGTATATCAGAATCAGCATTTAGTATTTACTTTGCAATTACTTCTGCACTGGCAGTAGTGGGTCCATTATTGTATATGAAAATTGGTTCGCAATCCTTTAAGAAAACCTACAGTATCATTTTTACCGTCATTATGATCGTAGGCATCTTATTATTAACAATTGGTAAAATTAGTCCAATCCTATTCCTAATAAGCTTCGTTCCATTTCCAATGGCATCTATGTTCTTCCGCCCGATGATATCAGGGATAATTTTACAGTCGCAATCGACAAATATTGGTGCGGCTGCGGCAATGATGAATTTCGGCTTTACCATTGTTGGTAGTTTAGCTATGCTAATTGGATCGTTAGAATGGGCGAGCTATGTAAATGGAATTGCCATCACGATTTTAAGCTTCGCACTTATTTCACTCATTATTTTATTGATTTCAAAATCTCGTAGTTGGATTTCTATATAATAAAAACGAGCAGATATTAGTATTCGTCTGCTCGTTTTATCGTGGTTATTTTGAAAATACTATTTTCTATTTGTTTTCCAAGTAGTATTTGGTAAGACAAGCTGATGGTAAAAAGTATGTAATGGATAATGGATTTTTTATTGCGCTAGTATAGGGCATTTTTAGATGAAATATAACCCCCACCATACTAGATGGGGGCTTGTTGTATCATTTTGATTAGTTATTAAAGACGACATACGTAATAGGTCATGTTGTTGACCACTGCATCAATTTGTCAGTGGTATTATTGTCGCTTCTTAGTTTTCTTATTATTAGCTCTCTCTGCAGCTGACAAAGGATCGTTTGCTAATTCATGATCAAACTCCCTCGGTAAATTCTTCCTTACCGCTTGTTTATCACTAATAGTATCACTTACATTGCTTTTCCGGTTGTTAGTCACTTTAAACACCTCCATGATTTTAGTTTGCCACATGGTGTTCTTAGTATTCATTTTGGTTACATTATGAATTGTCGTGATGGATTTTTTTAAAGAAGTTCTTTTGTTATTCGTTGAAACAATTTTGTAGATTGAACGTAAACAAAAAGAAGCACATCTGTTTGTTATTTCAAACTTGTCCGCTCATTCCTTCCGTTGAATAGGAGTAGTACAAAAACTGAAGTTCCATCTTTAATCGATCCTTTGACGGCAAGTCCAGAGAGATATTTATACTCTTATTTTATATCTCTTTAGGACCTATTGTAACAGCATTAATTGAAGATACTGTGTTTCGTTATACACTTCTTGGAAAAATATTCCAGGGCGGATTTGTAAGAAAAGCATTTATTCTAATTTTGAATTCTATTCTATTTGGTCTAGTTCATTATCATAATTTTGGCAGTGTCATTGGAACAATTCCTTTCATTTTTGGCGGACTATTTCTGAATATCATTTATATATTGACACGAAACATTTGGCATGTTTTATTAATCCACACTGTTAATAATACTGTTCTTACAGTTGGGGCACTTTTACTTATTGTTATTCTGAGACAACTTGGGCTAGACACATAATTTGGAGGTCTCTCAACAAAAGTTCGTACCACTTTTTTAGTCTAATTAGACCTTTGTAAATAAAGAAAGAAGGTTTTTTTATGAAATCTATTTTATTAATCGGACAATCAAATATGGCAGGCAGAGGTTTTATTGAGGATGTATCTCCCATTTATAATGAGCATATCAATATGCTGCGAAACGGCAGATGGCAAATGATGGCTGAGCCCATAAACTTTGATCGTCACATATCTGGTGTTGGGCCGGTAGCCTCTTTTGCCCTGGCTTGGACAGAGGATCATCCGGGTGAGTCCATTGGGATCATACCATGTGCCGAGGGAGGAAGCTCTATTGATGAATGGGCAATTGATGGACTATTAACAAGACATGCGATTTCTGAAGCAAAATTCGCTATGGAAACATGTGAATTAGTTGGAATTCTGTGGCATCAAGGAGAAAGCGACAGTTACGGAGAACGATATAAAACATATGAAGATAAATTACGTTCATTATTAAAGCACTTGAGAGAAGAATTGAATGCACCAGAGATCCCGATTATAATCGGTGAGTTGGGACATTATCTGGGAGAGGTCGGATTTGGAAAAAGCGCTGTAGAATATAAAGAAATAAACGAGATCTTATCTAATGTTGCTCATACCGAGGAAAATTGCTATTTTGTAACAGCAAAAGGCTTAACTGCCAATCCAGATGGCATACATATTGATGCGATGTCGCAAAGGAAATTTGGATTAAGATACTATGAAGCTTTCTCAAAACAAAAGCATGTTTTAGATATTTTAGACATAGAAGATGAATGGATTGAAAACATTCCAAAACGTGAACTAACGAAAAATGAACGTATTTTTGTTCTAAGTACGATGTTTGCTTTAGGACAATTGAGTTTTGAGGAGTTTTCTATGAATTTCTCCAATATGAATGAAAGCAAATAAAATTTAAACGATTGGGCGCCATTCTTCGAGGAATTGGCGTTCCTTTTGTTTTTAGTGCGAGACTGCAGAGGAGGGTGACTTGCAAGGGTGACAAAGACATTATTCTCATTCTAAAAATGAGATAGGATTTTTCGTTACGCATAAGGGAGAGAAAAAGGGAAGAGAAAATATTTCTTTTCCTTTTTTTATTTCTTAAAATATCTCCGACTATTGACAATTAGTATATACATGCTAGAATGATAAAGTCTTTGTCGCGTTGAAGCGTCGAAGTGCTGAAGCTTGAAACGTAAATTAAATCATCTAGGAGTAAGCATATGTTTTCTATTGAGGCAAAAACAAAACCGTCATTATTCGAAGCATTATCCATTATAGTAGTAGTAATATTAATAATTTCAATTGCGATAGGAAAGCTTGGGGCTGTACCACATATCCCAATCCTTTTTTCTATTATTCTTCTCCTTTTTTACGGCTTGCTAAAACGTGTGCCATTTAACGTGTTGGAAGAAAGTATGAAATCTGGAGTCATTTCAGGAATAGTAGCTATTTATATCTTCTTTTTAATAGGTATTCTGATTAGTAGCTGGATTGTAAGCGGTACAATACCAACGCTTTTATATATGGGGTTTTCTCTCGTAACGGCTAGTTTCTTTTATGCAATTGTATTCATCATTACAGCAATTATCGGTACAGCAATTGGTAGTTCATTGACCACTGTAGCAACGATTGGGGTAGCATTTGTAAGTATTGCAGGAGCTATTGATGCATCACTGGCATTGACGGCTGGCGCGATTGTATCCGGAGCATTTTTTGGCGATAAAATGTCTCCATTGTCAGATACAACAAATTTAGCTGCGAGTATCGTCAATATTGATTTATTTGAACATATTAAAAATATGTGTTGGACAACGATTCCTGCGTTTTTAATTAGCGCTATTCTATATGGTGCTTTATCCCCTTCAGTTGAGGGAGTCAATAACACGACTATTGAGTTCTATAAGGATAGTTTACTAGATGCAAATTTTGTGCATTGGTATGCGATAGTGCCACTGCTAGTTTTAATTGTCTGCACATTGAAAAAAGTGCCGGCATTTATAACGCTTATTATTAGTTCCGTTGTAGCGCTTTTCTTATCACTATTCCATACGTCCTTATCAGTTAGTGATTACTGTGCAATTTTATATAGTGGTTATGTTTCTGAAACAGGGGTTAAAGTAATTGATTCGCTCTTAACCCGTGGTGGAATCAGTAGTATGTTCTTTACAATTATGCTGGTGGTGCTTAGCCTCAGTATGGGTGGGTTATTGTTTGCTTTAGGTATTATTCAAACATTACTTATCAAAATTGAAAAATTATTAAAATCCGTTGGTGCATTGATTACAGGGACAGCTTTAACTGCAATTGGTATTAATATAGTAGTTGGGGAACAGTATTTATCGATTTTATTAACAGGGGAAGCCTATAAGCAAAAGTATAGAGAACTAGGCTTACAACCGAAAAATTTAAGCCGAGTAATGGAAGATGCGGGAACAGTCGTTAATCCGCTTGTCCCATGGAGTGTTTGTGGATTATTTATTGCCTCCATGCTGGACGTTTCCGTAATCGACTATTTGCCTTTTGCGTTCTTTTGCTTACTAAGTCCACTCCTTACCATTATATTTGGATGGCTAAACCTTACAATATCAAGAAACTAAATATACAAACATTAGTAGTACAAACCAAGGCCATGGTTTGTACTACTATTTTTCTATAGTAGAAGTGAAGGAAGGTCAATCAGAATCTGGGAGCATTTAAAATCTTTTAACAGACCAAATACGCTCTGTTATTTGAATCAGTTTAGTAGATTGCTTCTAGAGATCGTCCCATTTCTCAAGTGTAAGCATTATTAAGTAAGTGTTTCCATAGGTATTAATTGAGCAAGTATTTTGTTCTTTTCAGACTAATTTAAAATTGAAGGGTCGTATTGTATTAGTCTTAAAATCTTTCAGAAGAACAGCATCAGTAAAAGAAATCGTAGCACAATTTCCCGAAAATCCCTCAAGTTGAAAGTGGGTATCATACAAGATCATATCTTTCAATTCCTCTCATAATGTTAATAGGTATTTATACTTTTTTTAATTTAATATCCTATGTTTTCTGTGATATACTAATGGGTAACTTTAATATAGTTGGTAACTTTGTAAAAAATAAGGAGTAAAAGAAATGTATGACAACCTGTTAAATATATCAGTGGCTTCAAAGCTAATTGGTGTATCACCTAGTACTTTACGTCGCTTAGAAAAAAATGGTCAACTTGAAGAATATGGATTAAAAGTTATTTATACTCCTGGGGGTCAAAGAAGATATATTTTAGATGAAATAAAACAATTATATTCGAATGAAGGTTTTTCCGGTCAAGTTGGAATTGGTCTAAAGCCAGCCCTATTAATTCGGGATTTAACCAATGCCTTTACAGATCCTCACTCCCAATTATCCATTAATGTTGAAAATCAAATTACTTCAACAAAGATGTTAATTGAAGAGGCCCTTTCCCACAAAATCCCTATTATTTTTAGTAAAACAATATATGAGCCAACTAATAAGGTATCAAGGCTCTGGTCCGAAAAATTTCCATCCTTACAAATTTTAGATTCACGGAGTTCTTGGACATCAATTCATTCAGAGCTTCGTGAATATTCTTTTGATATGATTAATCCAACTGTTTTTATTACTGATTTAGAAGATAAAAAGGTTCAAGAGTATTTACAAGTAAAAAAAGTCGATACAATTATCTTGGCTGGAGCTACAACAAGTGGAAGTATACGAGCAACAGCGGTAGATGCTCTTCAAAAAGGATTTAGAGTAATTATACCAAAAGAGGCTGTAGGTGATCGAAATCAGTCTCTTCAACGAACGTCTTTGTTGGATTTAAATTCAAGATACGCAGACGTTGTTAGTTTAGAAAAAGCTTTAAAAGATATGAAAAGATAAAAATGTCGTGGATATCATATGATGTTCACGATATTTTTTTGTTGAAAATTATCTGAAAATTTTAAATAAAAAAATATTGCGTTCATATGGAGGGTGTATTATTATAAAAAAAGTAAGTTTGGTAAGTTTGGTAGTTTTGGTAATTATTATTTTAACTAACTTACAGTTATTTTATTATGAAAGAATTTAAGTTAAAAGATTAGTTGTTTATTGATTCTAATAACAAGGGGGAAGTAAAATGAATCAAAATTATCGTGTAGGTTTAATAGTACCTAGTTCAAACACTACTATGGAGACAGAAATACCGTCGATGCTTCAAGCTCGGCAACTACATTATCCTAATGAATCCTTTACCTTTCATTCTGCAAGAATGAGAATGATGCATGTTAATCCGGAAGAATTAAAGAAGATGGATGTTGATAGTGATCGATGTGCTGTAGAACTTTCCGACGCACGATAGAAAGATGGACAAGTTGTCAATTTCCAAAAGGGAGGAAGTATCATGGATATCAATAAAAAGGATGAAGTCTTTTTTGAAGAAAGGGGATTTGGAAAATTATTTGGTTTGGGTAGGAAGCCAGGATTAATAGTAGTGGATGTTATTAACGGATTTACAAATCCTGAGATGCCTATGGGGTCTGATTTAACTCAACAAATAGAACAAATCAATAAACTTTTAAATATCATGCATGAATTGGAGCTCCCAGTCATGTTTACAACCATTTCTTATGATGACAAAAATGCTGCTGATTCCGGTTTGTGGGTAAAAAAAATGCAAGGATTAAATACACTATTAGCTGGAACAGAAGCTGTAGAAATAGACTCAAGATTAGATTTTCGCAAAGGAGATTCCTTAATTAGTAAAAAATACGCCTCAGCTTTCTTTGGAACAGATTTAGTATCTCGTCTTAATGCAAATGATATTGATTCTGTAATAATTGTTGGATGTACAACATGTGGATGCATTCGTGCAACAGCTGTTGATGCATTACAATACGGATATATTCCGATAGTCGTTGAAGATGCTGTAGGAGACCGGTCATTAGCATCTCATTCACAAAGCTTGTTTGATTTGCGACAAAAATATTCAGATGTATTAAGTACAGATGATATTATTAACGCTATTTCATCAAAATTTGCTTCCGTTTAATAATTTTGTTATAAAACAAAACGTCCTCAACCCTCAAAACAATACTTATAAATAGAAAAATGAAAACCCCTTTATTTCATTTAGATATAGAGGGGGATTAGTTAGAATTATTTAATCTTTTAGCAAATTATAGAATCTTTTATTGTAAGGGGGAAAATATATGGAAAATGAAATTTCAAGTCGACTTGATTATCTTCCAGTGAACAAAATTCATAGATTTGCAACTTTAATAATTGGAATTGCTTTGTTCTTTGAATTTTTCGAGGTGTTTTTAACAGGAGTATTAGCGTCAGTGCTAAAAAACGAGTTTCAAATTGAATCAAGTACCATGCCACTTTTGTTAGGCTCAAGTTTCTTCGGTATGTTCTTCGGAGCCATTTTCTTGAGCCGACTAGCCGATAAGTTTGGTCGAAAAAAAGCTTTCATTATTAACCTAACTATTTACTCTGTTTTCACAATGTTAATAGCTCTAAGCCAGAATTTAGAAACTATTATACTTTTTAGATTTTTAGCAGGAATGGGCTTAGGTGCACAACCCCCATTATGTTCAGCCTATTTAAGCGAAATTCTTCCAGCTTCTAAGCGTGGAAAATATATAGCATGGGCTTATACCATGGCGTTCTTAGCTATTCCTATTGAAGGGATATTAGCACGTGTACTTGTACCTCAATCCCCTCTTGGAATTGACGGTTGGAGATGGATGTTCATTATCGGTGCGTTAGGTGCATTTATTATTTTTATGTGGCTACACAAATTACCTGAATCGCCACGTTGGCTTGCTATGGTTGGTCGTTACAATGAGGCAGAGCAAGTTGTTAGGCAATTAGAAATGAGTTCAGGTGTTGCCTCACCGAAGCAAACGATAAAAACAACCCATGTAGCAGCCAAAAGGCAAACTGTTCCTTTTTCGACTATCTTTAAAAAACAATATGTTAAACTAACTTTAATGATGTACGTATTCCAAATTTTACAATCAGTTGGATACTATGGATTTGGAACATTGTCCCCATTGATATTAGCGGAAAAAGGTTATACGATCACAACATCCCTTCAATACATTGCATTATCTTTTATAGGTTATCCACTAGGTTCATTACTTGCCGTGCCATTAGTTGAACGAATTCATCGAAAATGGCTTATTGTAATAACTGCCGTCGGAATGGCAACTTTCGGCATGATGTTTGGAATGGCTGAAACCCCAATCTTCATTATTTTAGGGGGATTCTTCTTTACCATTTTTGGTAATATTTTTACCAGTGCATTTAACGTCTTCCAGGCCGAAATATTCCCTACGAAAATTCGTGCAACAGCTTCTGGTAGTGCATATAGTTTGAGTCGTCTCACAAGTGGATTACTACCGTTTATCTTGTTGCCAATTCTAAATCAAAGTGGTGCTACTACAGTATTTTATATAATTGCTGGAGCAATGTTAATTCTTATTTTGGATATTTCAATCCTTGCTCCGAAAACTACTGGAAAATCACTTACAACAGACGAGAATCTAGTAAATTCAGATATAGAGTCAGATGTAATAAGCACTGTTAAGCAATAAAAATTTTAGGTAACTATGGTAGGGAAACACTACCGTAGTTACCTTTTCATTTATAATTTAAATTGTCCAAATAAAACAACCTCAAAGTAATGTCTATGGAAGGATGAATAGTTTATCAAACAGATTATTCTATGCGTGTTCACTTCAAAATTGAAGAGTCACAGAGTTAACAACAAAGGGGGAACACAAGGCAAATTCCTAACAGTTTCTTATAACAGGGTAGAAACACCACAAAAAAGGACGTAAAGATTATTTCCTAAAAAGAAAAGGGCTATAATGTAACAATTCTTATTTTTCATTGAAGAGGTAATTTATAAAATTCAAATAATCTGGTTAAATATTCTTTATCGTTATTCCCTAAGAATACTCGTAGCTATTTAGGAAATTCTATAATTGTTGAGACTTTGACAAGTCATTATATTTATAGATTGGGGATTATTAGATGGAGTCAATATGGTTAGAGTATGCCTGGACATTGCTAATTCTAATAGGATTAGAAGGGTTATTATCCGCTGACAATGCCTTAGTACTTGCGGTTATTGCCAAGCATTTACCAGAAGAGCAGAAAAAAAGGGCTATAAATTACGGAATTATTTTGGCTTTTGTATTCAGATTTGCTGCACTTTTTGCAATTTCCTTTATCGCGAATGTCTGGCAGATACAAGCAATAGGAGCAGCCTATCTACTTTATCTGGGATTAAAGCATGTCATTAAGGCGAAGTTCGGGAAAGATAACAAAAATATTCATAAGGACGACGAAAAAGAATCCGCTGGTAAAGGTTTTGGTGCAACAGTAGGAAAGATTGCATTAGCGGATCTTGCTTTTGCAGTTGATTCCATTCTAGCTGCAGTTGCTCTTGCCCTCGGTCTTCCGGATTCTCCACTAGATGATTTTGGTGGTATGGATGGAGGACAATTTATTGTTGTTGTTCTTGGAGGTATTGCTGGTCTTGTCTTGATCAAATTTGCAGCGACTTGGTTTGTGCAACTTCTTGATAAACGTCCAGCATTGGAAACGACAGCATATGCCATTGTTGCCTGGGTCGGTGTCAAACTAGCAATAATTACTCTTGCCCATGAGGATATTGGTGTCTTGGATCCTCATTTCCCACACAGTACTGTATGGACCCTGATTTTTTATGGAGTATTAGTAGGTATTGCCTTAATCGGTTGGTTTGCTCCTAGCAATAAATCAAAACAAAATGAGACGTTATAGGGAGCAAAGGATTTAAAATTAAATCATCGAATCATGAGCGGTTTTTCTGTATTTAGTTAACGAAGTTAGTAAAAAGTATTAAATGGTTAGGATCAGGAGCATATCTTTTTATTGCATAAAAATGACGTATTTCATTAATAAGGAATACGTCATTACTAAAATAACCAAAGGATTTCTGTACAAGCATAACAAATTATTACTATTGCAAGAGTACCCCTGGTCAAATTGTACATGTTGATTTGGATATTGAGAACGGTATACGCAGTTTACATTATGAGCGGCAAAAAAAAGAGGATATGAAGTCGAAATTAATGCAAAAACAGGGCGTATTTAAAAGTAGAGAAAGAAAAAGATATGATTTTATGATTAAAGAAATTAACTATTAAAAGTTCTTCGATTAAGAAGGAGCTTTTCCTGTAGAATGATAACTTATAATAGGGCAATTGTTAAGAAGTGTAAAAAAACATTTATAATGCATGTGGAATAGTGAAGGATTTTACTTAAATTAACGGAGCAGGTTTGTTTTGAATAAATAGTTAAATCTAAAGTGAAACGCTTGAAAAAAATCCAAGCGTTTAAATATCAACTAAAAAACCCAGCAGAGAAGAGTTTCCTAATACGAATTTTTTTATCGGATATTTATATTAATATCACACCGAATATTACTTATAAATTTACTAAAACTAAATGTACATTTTAGGTAAAAAAGAAGCAATTAATTATAAGTTATTTTCGACGGTATAATGTTGAAAAAGACCCCCAAAAGAAGGGGGGAAGTCATGAAAGTAAAGAAAACAATAATTAATTATAGTATTTTATTAAGCAGTTCTTCTGTTATAACAATTGCTTCTATTAGTGAGTTTTGAATTTAGAAACTGAATTGTTTAACTCTTCAGCTAAGTGTGCCAACGCCTGTGATGTCGCTGCAGTTTGTTCACTTGCTGCTGCAGATTCTTCACTTGTACCTGCAATACTTTCGACTGCTTTCATAACATCAGATGACTGAGCAGATTGTTGCTCACTCGCAGATGCAATGCTTTCAATTGCTTTCATAACATCAGAAGATTGAGCAGATTGCTGTGCACTTGCTGTAGCAATTTCCAAAGTCTTACCATGTGCTTGAGAAACCATATCTGTGATTTGAGTAAATGCTTCGCCAGTACGATAAGTTGCTTCAACCCCTTCGGCTACCGTGACTACACTAAGAGCTGTGTTATCCTGAATACCTTTGATAATTCCAGTGATTTCTTTTGTAGCATTACTTGACTGTTCTGCCAATTTACGAACTTCATCTGCTACTACTGCGAAACCTTTTCCTTGTTCACCTGCTCTTGCTGCTTCAATAGCTGCATTTAAGGCTAATAAGTTTGTCTGACTAGCAATATCATCGATAACCTTGATAATATCTCCAATGCGGTTTGCATCCTTTTCAAGTAAAGACATTTGAGAGTTTACGCCTTTCATACCTTCAATAGACGCGCTTACTACTTTACCGCCTTCATCTGCTACTTTACCTAATTCAGTACAAAATTTAGCTGTTTCATCTGCATTTCTTGCAACTGAGTCCATAGCAATATCTAATTGTCGGAATAGTTCTTTCATAGTTTGAGCATCATTTGCCTGACTTTCAGCTCCTTTTACAATTTCTTTAAACAATTCATTGATTGTTTGAGCATCATCTGCCTGTGTAGATGCACTGCTTGAGAGTTCCTCAGTAGTAGCAGAGATTTCTTGAGCTGATGCAGATACACTCTCAGCAGACAGAAGAATTTCTTTTACTGTAGTATGTAGACTGTCTACCATGGTATTAATCGAACGAGATAAATCACCGATTTCATCCTTCGTGTCAATAGTAGTTGTTTCTGTTAAATCACCTTTTGATACCTTTTCAACTAATTCAGATATTTTCTTTAATGGATTAGAGATAAGTCGAGAAATGACCAACCCTATACCGATGTTGAATAGAACAGAAAGAATAATTATCGTTATTGTAAAAATTCGAGCAGAATTATACAATTCCTCGGATTCTTTATTCGTTGTTTTAGATAAACTGACATTCAAATCAATAAGTTCTTTAAGATGCCCTTGTACTTTATCTCCTGCTTCTTTAAACTCAGGAGCCATTTTTTGATAACCATCAACATCATTTGCATAAGCATACTTTACTGCTTTCTCATAAAGAATTAAATATTCTTCCAATTTAGGATGTAGTTTGTCAAGAATAACTTGTTCCTCTGGAAGAATGATAGTTTTTTCGTATTTTTCTATACTATTCTCTATATCATTAACAGTTTGAACCCTCACTTCATTGATAACATCTTTTTGTTCTTTAGTTTGTGATGTGAATACCATGTCTCGGATTTGAACACGGAGGCGTTGATAATCTGTCTCTGCTCTACCTAGATCACTTATCGGCACAACACGTTCCTCATACATAAAGCCTATCATCTTGTCCATTTTACTTAAATTGATTAAGCTGTAAATTCCTACTGCTCCTAGAAGGATACATATTACAAGGAATGAATTAATCAATTTGGTAGAAGTCTTCAAATTTTTAAACCACTTCAACATTTTAACTACGACCTTCTTTCTTTTGCATATCACTTAATACTTTTTTTCAAGATGCTCATACGATGTGGCTTCGATAAATAATATCCCTGTAAGTAAGGCACCCCAATTTCTTTAGCAATTTGAAAGACTTCCTTCGTCGCTATTCCTCTAAGAACAATATACAGATTTCTCTCATTTCAGATAATATAAATTTGTTTTCCTAATAATGCCGATAAATTTTAAGGTATGAACGATCTAACTTTACAAAATCGGGTTTATCATTCTCTATAAAATCTACAAAAAAATGATTAAAAGTAAGGTCATCAAAAGCAATTTTAAACCCCATGTAATTTAGCCGTTGAAATTTTTAAATACGGGTGCACTATAGAAGAAGGGAACATATTAATAAAAAGGAAATACTTCTTAAAGGAATTCTTAAATTGCATTTGAGATAACTGCAGAATAAAACTTAACTAATAGTACTTCATCCCTTCCATAATTGAAGATTATATTTGGATTTATGAAGGGGGTAGTTCGAAGCAAAGCCTCATAAGCATTAATTTCTTCACTTTCTGAACTCATTAATTGTTAATAAAAAAACATAAAATGCTCATTCCTACATTAACTTTGAATCACTTAAAATGTGCTAAGAATAACTCCTGGTAAATAAACTATCTCAAGTAACTGATGTATCATATAGCTAAATTAAGTTATTGTCTAATTCGTTTCAGACACGAATATTTACATTTTGGATAATAAAGTGATGATTTCAATCAAGAAATTAAAGATTTGCAACAAAAATTCGTCATCCTTTTAAATTATTTCAAAACAAAAAAACTCAGCACAAATGCCGAGTCTAGTTAATAGGTTTTATAATCTTTTAGTTCGTTTACCATGTTCTTAGATATTTTAGCCCTTCCATTTCTAGTTCAAATCGAGTGCGAACAATCTTACTTACAACATCCTTCTTTTTATCTATTCCACCCGTTTTAAGATAAAAGTACAAAAAGGGTACTTTTGCAATAGAAACTCAAAAGTACCCTTTTCATTGTTCATTCAATTCAAGGTTTTAAAACCACTTTAATACAGTCTTCTTGTTTTGTATCGAACATTTCATAACCATGTTTTGCTTTATCAAGAGGGAGGACATGTGTAATGATGTCACCGGCATTCACCTTTCCATCAGCAATTAAGTTGTAGACATGAGGCATGATATGAACAACTGGGGCTTGTCCAGTTCGAATCGCTACATTGCGTTGGAAAATATCTCCGAGTGGGAAGGCGTTGTATCGACCACCATAAACACCGGTAATTTGGATCGTTCCTCCTTTACGTACAGCTTGACTGGCTGTGACAATAGCCCCCATAGCACCACTTTGCAGTTTTACGCCACTTGCAAGAAATTCTAGAGGAGTCATTTTTCCGCTCATACCGACACAATCAATGACAACGTCTGCACCGCCCTTGGTAATCTCTTTCAAATATTCACCACAATTTTCATGGTCTTCAAAATTGACGATTTCGACGTTATTTGTCTTCTTTGCATGTTTAAGACGATACCCGATGTAGTCAACCGCGATTACTCTTTGTGCACCTTTCAACCAAGTAAATTTTTGTGCTAATAGCCCAACAGGTCCGCAACCAAGAATAACAACAGTATCTCCTTTTTTCACACCGGCATTTTCTACACTCCAAAAAGCAGTAGAAGCGGCATCGGCAAGGAGAACTAGACTTTCATCTGGCACTTCAGATTTCTCAGGGATTTTGAAGGGAATAAAATTGCCATAAGGAACTCGCATATACTCTGCTTGTCCTCCAGGAAATCCACCTGTTGTGTCTGAATATCCGAAGTAGGCACCCATTTCACCATTGTCATTGGCATTATCACATTGACTTTCCAAATCGTGATTGCAATACCAGCATTCACCGCATGCAATGTTAAAAGGAATAACAACCCGGTCACCCTTTTTAACCTTCGTCACCCCCTTGCCAACTTCTTCTACAATTCCCATTGGTTCATGGCCAATGACATAATCTTTTCCAAGATTTGGAATCATCCCATGAATCAAATGCAAGTCCGACCCGCAAATGGCAGTAGTTGTTAAGCGGACAATAATATCATCGGCTTTTTTTATTTTAGGGTCTTGTACTTCTTTAACCTCAACATTTTTTATACCTTGAAAAGTGACAGCTTTCATTAAAAAAATCCCTCTTTTTCGTTTAATTTTTTGGTGGGCTAGGGAACATTCCTTTTCGATTCATGCTTTTAGGGAATAAATCCAACTGTGCAATACTAATCGCATTTTCTGCAGATTTAATATCCAGTTCTTTTTGACCATTTAGATCATAAGGTTTTAGCCATTCTTTTTTTAACATCAGTTCAGAAATTTCAAAATATAAATCAACCATGACATCCAGCTGAGTTCTCATGATTTTCTGAAGAGCAGGGGAAGCAGTTTCTGTTAGGGCAATTGAAAGATTTCGAATACCCGTTTTTGTTGTAAGTAAAAACTCAAGAGCAACTCCCGAATCAGTAAGTTCAGGCATTCCAATTGAATTTATAGGATCTAAATAGTCTTCCATACAATTTTCCTCCTAATATTCTAATTCCGAATTAGTGTAGAGCTTAACCATAGCAGTGAGTGCTGGGGTCGATAATTTTACATTTTTGTCCAATAATGCTCTTAAATCATCATCAAAGACTACACCTTGACTCAATTTTGATTTCAGTAAACTAGTTGTCATAAAGTTTATGACTTCATGAAATTCCATTGTTTCATGAAGTGCTAATTTTTTCTCAAACACGTAGTTGCACCTCCACATTTTTCTTTAAAAAGGCTACCCTGTAGCAAGTCTATTTATACAGATTCGTTTTTTAGTTTTGTATCAAATTGGAAAAATTGAAAAACTATATTTTGTCATCCCCTTAGTGAGATGGAGCTACCTAAAAAAGGATGGCTCCATAATAGCAAGTATCTTATTTCTATCGGGATGTTGGAGTCAGAAAGAAGTAAATGAGTTGGCAATCATATCTGCCATGGCTATTGATAAAAATGAAGAGGGTCAATACGTCAAGACCATTCAACTAATCAATCCATCAAACGTAGCGGGAGGACTTCAGGGTGGCGGAGGTGGGCAGAGTCCTGCAGTTACTGTTTACACTGCAAAAGGAGACAGTGTACTTGAGGCCCATTTCAACGCTTCATCCAAAATCTCCCGTAAGCTGTATCATGCTCATGCAAATTTAATTGTATTGAGTGAAGAGGTGGCACAAGAAGATGGAATAGAAAATGTTTTAGACGCCTTCGAACGGGATCCGGAAATCCGGTCGACTACAAGGCTTGTGATTGCTCATAATACAAAAGCGGGAGATTTGCTTAAAACTTTAACAGGTGTTGATAAAATTCCAGCTGAAAAAGTGAACGGAACTTTAGAAGTTACTGAACAATCCAGAGGTGCAAATATGGAAGTTACTCTTCAGGATGTTATTAAGGCACTTACCTCCAAAGGGAAAGAACCGGTGATCAGTGGTATTAGTATGAAAGGAGATATTGAACTTGGTAAAAAATTGGAAAATATCCAGAAATCTGAACTCGATACCACTTTGGAAGCAGATGGGTTGGCCATCTTCAAAGAAGGAAAGTTGATTGACTGGTATCATGATGATATGGCCAAAGGGGTAATTTGGATACTTGATAAAATTAAAGAAACTGATGTGGAACTGAACAGGGAAGGAAAGAAGAACGCCATCGTTTACAATGTTATTCGTCAAAAAACAAAAGTTTCTGCAGACGTAATAAATGACATCCCAACTATTACAATTAATGTCCGTGCTGAAGGTGATATTCGCGAAGTAAGGACACCCATTAACTTGAAGGATCCGAAAGTTATTCTGGAATTAGAGAAAGAACTGGAAAAGAAAATCAAGACAATGTTAGAAGATACGGTTAAGCGTGCCCAACAAAATAAGACGGATATTTTTGGATTTGGCGAAGAAGTTCATCGTTCTAATCCTAAAAAATGGGGAAAAATGAAAGATGATTGGAACAATAATTACTTTCCAAACTTGAACGTACAGGTTAAAGTTGAAGCTTTTGTACGGCGCAGCGGCCTAAGAACCAATTCATATTTTTCGGATATGGAAAAATAAGAACTAAAAATAAGGGGTGATTTATTGGAAAAGGCAAAAATTAGCGCGTACCAGCTTTTAGTGCTAATTTTCTTATTTGAAATTGGTAGTGCAATTTTAGTTCCTCTTGCCATTGAAGCGAAACAGGACGCTTGGCTGGCAGTTTTGATTGGGTTGGCAGGCGGCTGTTGTTTATTTTGGATTTATCATAGCCTTTATTCTTATTATCCGGATATTCCGCTTACTGAATATATGCAGATAATACTTGGGAGCGTTTTAGGGAAAGTTTTGGCCTTCTTTTATGTGCTTTACTTTATGTATATTGGAGCAAGAGTTCTGAGGGATTTTGGAGAAATGCTAATCGCTGTCTTTTATCCAGAAACTCCATTGTTTGTTATGAATGTATTGATGGTGTTAGTGGTTGTGTATACAATTCGTAAAGGAATTGAGGTCATTGCGCGAACAGGAGAACTGCTATTTATAATTATGATGTTGATTGGCATCAGTGGCATAGTTTTAATTAACATTTCAGGCATTATCCAAATCTCAAACCTAGAACCATTCCTCGAAAAAGGATTAAAGCCGGTCGTAAAAACTGCATTTACGCAAGCCTTGTTTTTTCCCTTTGGCGAAGTTATAGTATTTGCCATGATTTTTCCCTATTTGAAACAATCATCAAAGGCGATGAAAACCGGGTTACTAGGACTAGGACTGAGTGGACTGATCATAGCGCTAATCATGGCTATGAATATCAGTGTACTCGGTGTCGACCTCATTTCACGTTCACTTTTCCCCCTTCTTTCAACCATACAAACGATTGAGTTTGCAGGTTTTTTAGAACGGCTAGATATTACTTTTATGCTTTCCACAGTTATCGGAGGTTATTTTAAAATCAGTCTGTATTTCTATGCTTCCCTGGCAGGTACTGCAAATTTATTCAATATAAAAGATTCGGCACAATTGGCATATCCATTGGGGTTGCTTCTTTTAGTTTTATCTATAACCATTGCCAGCAATTTTTCAGAACATGTTTATGAAGGACTGCAGATTGTCCCTTTGTATTTGCATCTTCCTTTTCAAGTAATTATTCCTAGTATCCTACTTATCATTGCTTTTTTTAAGAAAAGAAAAAAGCAATGATAAACGTATTCGTAATTGAATTGGTGAAAAGGAAATTTTTGTTTATGGGGCGTGATAAAGGTTGAAAATCCTCGGTATTTCAATTTTGATGTCAGGATTATTAATTGGCTTTTCTATTGGTATGGACAGATTATTAGGATTTGACTTAAAAACATCATTTAATAATGCAACAAATCCTTTTTTGGTAATGGAGGTAACTGAAATAGTTATTTTTTATTTCCTTATCATTATTTGGGCATCTTGTTCAATTCGTTTATATCTTATAAAAAGAAGTAAGAAACAACAATAGGAAAAATGCCAACCAATAAATACGTAATCTTAATCTTGCTTAATAAAGTAAAGAAACTAATAAGTGAATTCTGGTAAAATTACCGACAAAGGTCAAGGGAAACTAAAAAGAGGAATTGTTTGAACCCATTTTTGTATAACTCTTCTTCTATCACTTAGGGGAAATTAGCCCATAGTTATTGCTTGAGGATGCAAATGTAGCAAAGCTATCGATGCTACCTTATTCGGGAAGTTTTTACTCTCCGGTCAAATTTGTATATTGGAAAATCTTATTTTGTTTCATCGTTCAATCTATGATGAATTTGTTGGAAAATTTGGTAATCGTTTAACTAGGACTAAAGTGAAGTATAGGGAATATTCTCGAATTCAATTTGAGACCCCTAATTAACGAAGACAATTGAAAAAGTATTAAGTATGTAGGGAGCGAAAAGAAACTTGGAACTTACATATAATTCATAACTTTGAAACGGAACTATGAGGGCACTGTATTCGCCCTTTATCATCCATGTTTCAAATTTAGTTAAAACTTCAACTTCTCTGATTTCATTAAATAATTTACCTTTGTGTCTTAAACATCCCCATCTTGAACTATAGCAATCTGAATACAATGTGCAGTTATACCTCAAGACAAGGCGCTTGTTTTTTTGTCTCGATAATTATCTGATTCTGGAATATAAAGTTTTTTAGAAAAGACTTATTTCTGGATAATTGTATCTCCATTAACTCTGCATTTATTAAAATAAATCATTCAAAAGTTCCCGCTTATTACCAAACATCAGTATCGCTAGTGTATTTGTATTTGCATAACCTAAAATGAACCTAAATTTTAAATAACTTATTTGATATAAGAATTAGATCCTACATGAAGTCGTGTGAAATTTACATAACATCTAATATATGGAAAATGGAATTTGAATAAAATGTAAATTAGTCTGGAAAAAGGTTATTTTCCAAATTTTAATAATAAATTAAGAATGTTAATTTCGATATTATATATTTATGAGTCCAATTACCCTTGAATTTATTTTATAATAAGGTTAAAAAGTGATAGTGTTAATATAAAAAATAATTATCTAAACTACCTATAAAATCATTGTTGCTACTGAAATCATTAAAATGCAGGAGATGAAATTTTGAATAAGACAAGCTATACTGAGGTCATTTTGGAAAGAGTATCCGATGCTTTTTACTCCTTAAATAGAGATTTAAAAATCGAATATATAAATAACGTTACTGAAAGGCTTTTACAAATTAATCGTAAAAATGTCGTTGGACGCTATATTTTTGATGCTTTACCACATAAAGATATACAGAAATTTGTAACCCGATATAAAAGGGCACTATCGCAACAAGAACCTATAGAATTTGAAGAGTATTTTAACAATAAATGGTTTGAAATAAGGGCTTTTCCTTCTGCTGAAGGTTTGTCGGTATTTTTTAAAGATATTACGCAACAAAAGCAAGAGTATGAAAAAAGAAATTATCTAGCTAATTATGATGTTTTAACAGATTTACCCAACCGATATTTTTTTAGTAATTACTTAAATGATAAGTTACAATCTCTTGAAGTATCTATTGCAGTTATTTTTATATCTATAAACAAAATTGAAAAAATAAATGATACATTTGGTCATGAAATAGGTGACAAATTAATAAAACAAACTGCTGAATGTCTAAAATGGACTGTAGACAAATTTGGTTTTATTGCTCGTTATTCTGGAAATCAGTTTCTTGTCGCTTTGGAGTACCGTGATGAAAAGGAAATATTCTCCACTATTGATCGAATAATGGAGTCGGTTTCAAGTCCATTTTTAATTAATGGTTATGAACTAAAAACTTCACTAAGTATTGGCATAAGTCAGTCTCCAAAGGATGGACAAAGTGTAGAATTACTAATGAAAAATGCAGCATTCGCAATGAATAGAGCAAAAAAAGAAAGTGGAAGTAATTTCAAGTTTTACTCATGTAATGAAGGTGAAGGAAGTTTTGATCGATTAAAGATAGAAGTGGAGCTTTATAAAGCTATAGAAAAAAATCAATTATTCCTCCACTATCAACCTAAAATAAATTTAAATACAGGGAAAATAGTGGGGGTAGAAGCTTTAATTCGATGGGAACATCCAGAGTGGGGTTTGGTTTCACCTGGGACATTTATTCCAATAGCTGAAGAAACAGGATTAATTATACCTATCGGAGAATGGGTTTTGAATGTTGCTTGTAAACAAAGCAAAATATGGCAAGAACAAGGATTTAATACAGTTATTTCTGTCAATTTGTCAGCAATTCAATTTAATCAACCAAATTTAATTAAAACGATTGAAACTGTTCTTCAAAAAACGGGACTTGAACCACATTTATTAGAACTTGAAATTACTGAAAGTATGATAGCTGATATTGACCATACAATGTTAATGCTACAGCAATTAAAAAAGATTGGTATTCTTATTAGTATTGATGATTTTGGAACTGGATTCAGTTCTCTAAGCTATTTAAAATATTTCCCTGTGGACACATTAAAGATTGACCAATCATTTGTTAGAAATCTTCATAACAATCCTACCGATGAAACCATGGTTAAAACTATCATTACAATGGCTCATAATTTAAATTTGAAAGTAGTTGCAGAAGGAATTGAAACAAAGGAGCAACTTGTTTTTCTGCAGCAACATTTATGCGATGAAGGGCAAGGGTTTTTCTTATCTAAACCGTTATTAGCCAATGATTTAGAACAAAAACATTCTAATATTGAACAAATCGTTTTAGACCATGGGATTCCAAGAGAACTAAACGAACAGATGTGGATGAAAGAATTATTGGAAGAAGCTAAAAGAGAGTTACAAGATACGATTCGATTACAACAAGGTATGATTTTCAAGTTTAAAAAAATTAATGAACGATTTATTCATACACTATGTGATGGAGAATTAATGTACAGTTTGGGATTAATTCCTTCTCAAGTTATTGGTAAAAGATTAGAGGAATTTCTGCCTTATGAAAGTGCTATGGAAAAAACAGCCATCTACCATAAGGCTTGGGAAGCAGAAGAAGTTGTTACTTATGAAGACGAATTAAATGGGATAAATTATTTAGCCACTTTACGCCCAATAAAAAAGGGTGGAGAAGTAGTTGAAGTTATTGGGTCCTGTATTGATATAACTGCACGAAAAAAAGCCGAGAAAGCTTTAAAGGAGAGTGAATTTATATATCGCCTTATTTCTGAAAATATGACCGACATTGTAATGTTATTGGACATCAATGGAAAGATATTATATTCATCACCATCCTTAGCAAATGTAATCGGTTCCCCATTAAGATCATTAATAGGAGAAAGTTCATTTGATTTAATACAGCCCGAAGAAAAACAACGCGTGATAATGGGGTTTCAACAAATAATAAAATCTAAAACACCAGCTATGATGGAAGCTCATTTTTTGACAGTTAACGGAAATTCTGTGTTATTTGAAGGTGTCGGTACACCGGTACTTGGGGAAAATGGAGAGCCTGAACACTTTATTGTAGTTGGAAGAGACATTACTGAAAAAAGGATAATGGAAGAACAGATCTCAAAAGCTTCAATTATAGGGAGCGATTGTGAAGCACATAGGTAGAAAATAATCAAACTTCTTAATAAAACCTATTTATATGATACCAATAACTCCCTTCTCTTTGGGAAAAGTAGGAAGGGAGTTGTTTTAGTTCTTTCCCAATTTTTATCTATAGTGTCGGATGTGAAATCGAATGATAATGAAGAAATGTAAAACCAAACTAACTTTTTAACTCCATTATGTAGTTTCCATTCACGCTCGATGATTGGTAAAATCCATATTTCATCAATATCATCCATCATGTTAATAGCTTTGTATTCCCAAAGAAATTCTTCATTTATGGTAAGGGCGTTAAAGTCAGTTGCTTCAGCCATTCTAATTAGCACCACACGCAGGGATTTAGACCATGTTTGGGCTTGATTGGTCGATGTGTGTTCATTCAAAAGTTTTTTTATCCTTCATATACTAGATACCACTTAGTTTTTACCCCTTTCTTATAGAGGCTTTTAATAAATTGAATATTTCCTACAACTGCCTTAGCACTATCCAATATAGAGCTACCCTTAAATTTTTATTATTTCCACTGTGTACTTGTCAGGGGGCAGTTTAGCAAATGCTTTATACGCTCTTCATTTTTATTATGCGACGTTATTTCTCTAGAAACTAAATGAAAAAAACAAATTATAAAATTTTCTGATACATTAGGTTGAATTAATTAACAAAGTATAATAAAATAACTTAAATCATACTAAACCTAGTATTATTATAAGTTTTGTTCGGAAAGTGGGGATTACATGGGAGAGAAACTTATTTCTATAAAAAATGTTTCAAAGCGGTATGGTGAATCACAAAACCATGAACTGATCTTAGATGATATTTCTTTAGAAGTGAAAAAGGGAGAAATTGTTGCAATCCTTGGGAAGAGTGGCTGTGGGAAAAGTACATTGTTAAATTGTATCGGTGGGTTTGAACCGATTACTAAAGGCGACATTTTTCTAGATGGTGAACTAGTAAAAAAGCCGAGTAAACGGTGCATTATGCTCATGCAAAATTATGCATTATTACCATGGAGATCTGTACTAAAAAATGTAGAATTTGCTCTAGAAAACTCTGAATTTTCTAAAGAACAAAGAAGAGAAAAAGCCCTTCAATACTTAAAAATGGTAGGTTTAGAGAATCGCTTGCATGTGTTACCAAGTCAATTATCAGGAGGCATGCAACAACGCGTTGCGATTGCAAGAGCATTAGCCATTCAACCAGAAGTCATTTTGATGGATGAACCATTTGCTGCACTAGACACTTTTACTCGCTATTATTTACAACAAGAATTATTAAATATTCAGCAATCGGAAAATACAACCATTCTTCTTGTTACACATGACATTGATGAAGCCATTTTCTTAGCTGATCGAGTGCTGATACTTAATGCAAATCCAGGTCGAATACATAAAGAGGTTGAAATCAAAATCCCGAAATCTCGAGATCGATCCAGTACTGATTTCCAATATTATCGTGAAATCATCTTTAAAGAATTTGAGTTTACACAACAGCAAATCCAATTAGAATATAACATTTAGAAATGGAGGATTATCATTTGAAAAAGTATATTTTTCTTTTCACGCTTATCACACTATTACTAGTATTAGCTGCTTGCGGTGTCGAGCAAGAAACTGACAGTACCAACGGGGAAGAAGATAAGAAAGTTATCAAAATTGGTCATTTACCAATTACTCATGCTGCACCATTATTTTTGCAGAATGAAGAAAAATATGAAGACTATGAAATCGAACTAGTGAAATTTGGCTCTTGGCCAGAATTAATGGATGCGTTGAATACTGGAAAAATAGACGGTGCTTCTGTACTGATTCAACTTGCTATGAAAGCAAAAGAACAAGGTATTGATTTAAAAGCTGTTGCTCTTGGTCACCGTGATGGTAATGTCGTTGTTGTTTCACCAGAGATTGACAATGTGGAAGATCTAAAAGGAAAAAGTTTTGCCATTCCAAATAGATTTTCAACTCACAATGTTCTTCTTTATCAAATGCTGCAAAAAGCAGGCATTGCTTATGATGAATTGGATGTCGTAGAGTTAGCACCTGCTGAAATGCCAGCAGCACTTGCTGAAGGAAGAATTGCAGGATATGTTGTAGCAGAACCATTTGGAGCGATTGCCGTTTCACTAGAAAAAGGAAAAGTTTTGTACCAATCAGAAGAAATTTGGCCAAATTCTATCGATTGTGGTTTAGTGTTGCGCGGTGACTTTATTAAAGAAAATGAGGAGCTTGCAAAACAATTTGTTCAAGATTATGCTGCAGCTGGCGACAAAGCTCATACAGGGGATGAAAGTGCACACAGAGTGATTGGGAAATATATAGACGTAGAAGATAAAGTATTGGATTTATCATTACAATGGATTTCTTACAATGATTTAAAAATTCAAGAAGATTCTTATAAAATTTTAACGGACTCTTTAATTGAGATGGGTCTTTCTGAGCAACCCCCATCATATGAAGATTTTGTGAATACTACGTTGATTGAAGATTAGATTGAAGGGGAGTAGCAATATGAAAGGAAGAAGTATCGGGCTAGCTATCATTGGATTTACATTATTACTGATAATTTGGCAATTGATTATTGTGGTAGGTGACTTTGAAGAGGCACTTTTACCACCTCCACTTCAAGTTGGGGAATCAATAGTAGAACTATTTATGCAAGGAACAATTTGGGAACATATTCAAATAAGTCTATATCGCTTTTTGGTTGGATATCTAACGGCTGTAATTGTAGCGATAGTTTTCGGCCTAATTTTAGGAAGAATGCAAAAAGTTTGGTCGATTATTGACCCAGTTGTGCAAGTGTTGAGACCTGTTTCGCCAATTGCATGGTCACCATTTATTGTTCTTTGGTTTGGAATTGGAAATATGCCCGCAATTGTAATTATCTTTATTGCCGCATTTTTCCCTGTGTTACTATCGACTGTTTCCGCTGTTAGAAAAGTCGACAACATTCATTTAAGACTTGCTGCGAATTTTGAATTAACTCGCTATCAATTATTAACGAAAGTTGTTTTTCCAGCCGCATTTCCAATGATTGCTAATGGACTTCATATGGCGATTGGAACAGCGTGGATCTTTTTAGTAGCCGGTGAAATGGTGGGGGCACAATCTGGACTAGGCTATTTAATTGTCGATTCACGAAATTCATTAAGTTTAGATGTTGTATTGGCTGCAATCATTATTATTGGACTTCTCGGACTATTATTGGATAGAGGCATTCGCTATTTTGAAAGTTGGGTAACGAGAATATGGGGAGGAAACACATCGTTGTAATGGTTAAGCTGACCAATCGTTTTTCAGTCAGCTTAAGGATTACTACTTAATTGGTTGAACTCGAATATTTTCGATGCGATTGCCGCTACTTTTCGAATAATAACCAATTTCAACTCGATCATTTGTTTGAGGGTCCACAATTTCTTTAAAACAATTTTCTAAGTTTTCACTACCCCAAATGATCATAGCGTTAAATACAGGTTCAAGTGCCTGTCCTTTGTCAGTAAGTGTATAGGCATAGCGTGGTGGATGATTAGAATAAAGTTCTGAATGCACCAGGTCAGCTTCTTCCAGGGACTTTAACCGTGTGGATAATAGATTACCAGAAAGGCCTGGTAACTTTAATTTAATATCATTAAAATTTGTTTCGCCGATTAATAATTCATGCAAGATTAATAATGTCCAGCGATCACCAATAATATTTAATGTTTGAGCAATATTGCATTGTAGGTCATAGCGAGTTTTCAATTATTATTGCCTCCTTTTGTACTATATTTTAGCATAATTGAAATATTTTTATCAATTCAGTTGTTTTTTTATACTCAGTATAATAAAATAACCTTGTAATAAAATCGACTATTCGGAGGGGTTTACTATGGGTTTATTTTTAGTAGAAGCAAATGTAAATGACGTAACAAGTAAGGAACAATTCAATGCACTAATTGAAAATCTGGGTGGTAACAATGATTCATCTGTTGTTGAAGTACAAGTGGCAAAAGATTTTAGTCGTGCATATTTCATTTTAGAAGCGAATGGGAAAGAAGTAGCAACTAATGCACTTCAAAACGTAGGCATCCAATCAGATTTAGTAAAAGAAGTACGTATAGTAGGGAAAGAGCTAGAAGACGTAAAAAACAACAAGGAAGTAGTGAACTATTTAGTAGAGTGGGAGATTCCAGCTGAAATTACGATGGATCAATATTTAGCACGTAAAAAGAAAAATTCAGTTCACTATGAAGAAGTACCAGAAGTGAAATTCTCACGCACATACGTTTGTGAAGATATGACAAAATGCTTATGTTTCTATGATGCGCCGGATGAAGCGGCAGTAAAACGTGCACGTGAAGCGGTACAAACACCAATTACATCATTAACAGAATTAGCTGATTAAAAACAAAATATAGGGGTGATTCAAATGGTAATAAATGCAGTAGAATTACAAACGATTATTGATGAAAAATTAAAACCTTTAGTGAAAAAGATTGATGAAGAAGCCTTGTATGCATCGGATTATCTATATACACTGGGGAAAGCAGGATTTTTCGCCTCATCTAATAAATCGAACGAGGAAACGTTATTCGATGAAATGGAATTAGTGAGAGAAACAGCAAAAGTTTGTATGACGACTGCATTTTGCCTTTGGTGCCACCTCGCTGCATTAACATATATTCGTAAAAGTGAAAATCAATCTTTGCGAGACCGTCTACTTCCTCAGTTAGAAAATGGCGAAGTACTAGGAGCAACAGGTTTATCAAATCCAATGAAATTTTATGCTGAATTAGAAAAACTGCATTTAAAAGCAGAACGAGTGGAAGGAGGTTATATCATTAATGGTGTGCTTCCTTCTGTCTCAAATTTAGGGGATCATCATTGGTTTGGTGCCATTGCAACTTTAAATGAACAAAAAGAGGTCATGGTATTCGTCAATACAGATGATGAAACGATTACGTTAAAAGAAAAAGTAAATTACATTGGTGTGAATGGAAGTGCTACATTTAGTTGCCGCTTTGAAAATACTTTTGTAAGCGATGAAGAAGTTATATCTCATGAGGCATCTGTATTTGTTGAAAAAATGCGTTCAATTTTTGTGTTATATCAAATTCCTTTGGGGATAGGTGTAATGGAGTCTGCGATTGAAGGAATTTTGAAAGTTAAAGCTAAGCAAAATGGCTGTAACGACTATTTAAAAGTACAAGTAGATGATATTCGGCAGAATTTACATCAAATACAACAGTCACTAAAAGAAGTGTTACAAACTGGTGAGTATTCAATGAAAGAAATTTGTAAGATCCGGTTGCAAACGGTTTATGCTACACTAACAGCCGTACAAGCAAACATGTTACATAATGGTTCCGCTGGTTACATACTGGGTAGTGCCCCCTCACGAAAATTACGAGAAGCCTACTTCTTTGCAAACTTAACGCCAACTGTTCGACATTTGGAAAAAATGATTCATCAACTTTAAAAAAGTAGTGAACCTGCAATGAATTTCTGATATGCTCACCATTAAGTAGACAGATTAAAAAAGGGAACAGTAAAAAAGTTCTATTTTAAATAAGGTAGTTGGAAGTTCGATGAAATCAAACTTCCAACTGTCTTTTTGCTTTATAAAAGCTTGTTTTCAATTTCAGAAGGTATTGTCTTTTTATCTAACAATCGGTTTATGGAATCTTGGATATGGGTGGAAAGAGTATGCTCGGCTCTGTATACATCTCTTGTTTTAATTGCTTCAATAATTTCCAAATGTTCTGCTGGCGCTTCTTTTTGGTCTAGTTCCCCTTTGACGTGATAAAAACGACCTATATGTAGATGGCAGTGCATGGCTTCGTATGCCTCAAAAAGAAATGAGTTTCCGCCAGCCTTCATAATGGAATGATGAAATTGTTGATCTAAATGGGTGAAATCGAGTATTTTTTTATTTATCGAACCGGAAATAGAATACATTTGCTCTGTCAGTTCGGTCATTTCCTTGGTCACACTTAAATTATTTAAACGGATAATATTCCGAATGGCATGGGTTTCCAATAAAATACGAGCTTCTAGCATTTTTGTAATACTTTCAGCATCTAGCATGCCACTTACACGATATCCCTTGTTTGGTTCTAAAATCACTAATTTTTCAGAGTTAAGACGAGATAACGCTTCTCTTAAAGGGATGGCGCTTATGTTGATTTCCCTTGTTAAATGGCTAATATTGATTTTTTGACCCGGTGATAAACTCCAGTCAAAAATCATTTTTTTTAATAGATTATATACAAACTCCGTCCTGTCTCCTCTTTCTTTTCCAGAAATCATTGAAAATGCTCCTATCTTAAAAAATTCTATGAAATTGTGTGTGTTGTTAGTAGGAAAAAGCAACTACACTCTATTGTAACAAATGAACATTTTATTTAGGAACAAATCTTACCACTAAGATATTATACCTCTAGTCAGATTTAAGATGCTGATCTTCTTAAAAAATAACATACATGTCTCTTAGGTAAATTTGAATCCAATTAATTAACAATAATTATATATTAAATTTATCATCTTGCATACATATAATATATAATATATCTCCTCCTGAGCAAAGGTTTTTAGTGTAACAGTTTATAATAAATCAATGAAAATCGTTTAAAATAAAGGTTTTATATTAATTATATTAATTTTTATAATTTTCTATATTTACAAAAAAATATATAATATGCTATATTCTATTTCATAAATCATATATTATTTTGGTGAATCTAGTGTTTATCAGAAACAGTGATTTATTAAAATGTAATAATAAACAAGAGGGGAGTTAAAATATGTCTTTTTCGTATTATTTGCCCACAAGAGTGGAATCTGGTAATAGAGTATCGGAAAGAACTGGGGAACTGATTAGAAATTTAGGTGTGTCAAGCGTGCTAGTAGTAACAGATAAAGGAGTAAAGGGTGCTGGCATCATAGATGGTATTATAAAATCCATCGATAATGCTAATCTAAATTACGAGATTTACGACGAGGTTGAGCCTAATCCATCGGCAGAA
Source organism: Ureibacillus composti (assembly GCA_030348875.1). Classification (GTDB taxonomy): domain Bacteria; phylum Bacillota; class Bacilli; order Bacillales_A; family Planococcaceae; genus Ureibacillus; species Ureibacillus composti. Next base: position 2,779,617 of record JAUCEP010000002.1, on the reverse strand, counting down.
ACGATTCATCGAGGGACAGAAATCCTTAAACGAAATAATTTTGAGACTGTACTTGCTGTTGGTGGCGGGAGTAGCATTGACACGGCCAAGGGAATAGCAGCAATGGCAACAAATCCTGGATATATATTTGACTATGAAGGTGTGGGGAAGCTTAAGAATCCTCCGCTTCCAATCATAGCAATTCCGACTACTGCCGGTACAGGGAGTGAAGTGACTAATTCGACAGTCGTAACAAATAAAGAAACATCTTTTAAATTAGGTGTACTTAGCCCATTATTATTTCCTGATTTAGCTATACTTGATCCTAGTCTTACTATGGGACTACCACAAGAAATTACTGCGGCAACAGGGATGGATGCTTTAACCCATGCGATTGAATCCTATACATCTAAGTCAGCAAACCCTGTTAGTCAGGCATTAGCAATACAAGCGATTAAAATGATTGGTAACAATTTAACAAGCTCATATTTCGTGGGAACTGATTTGGAAAGCAGGGAAAATATGCTTGTAGCCTCACTGTTAGCAGGTGCAGCGTTTTCACAATCTCGTTTGGGGAACGTTCACGCAATTTCCCATACATTTGGAGGTGTCTTTAACATACCTCATGGAATTGCAAATGCAGCACTATTGCCATTTGTGATGAAATTCAATCTGCCAGCCTGTGCCGAGCAATATAGGGAGATAGCTATAGCTTTGGGGAGGAATGTAAGCGGTTTATCTTCATTAGAGGCAGCAAATGCAGCAATTGAAACTGTTATTGAGATGAATCGAGCTATGAATATTCCTCTTAATATTAAGGAGTTAGGAGTTTCGTTGGATGTTCTGCCGAAATTAGTGGAGGATTCGATGAGAAGTGGAAATGTTTACGTAAATCCTCGATTAACAAAATCTTCTGACATCCAAATGATTATTGAAAGGGCTTATGAGGGAGATTTATCAAGCTTTTAATTACTTAATAGATTTGGAGGTTTAATACACGAAGGAAGTTTGGGGTAAATGTACTAAAATAATCTTTACAATGGGGTGAACTTATGAAAAAGACAAATGGAAGATGGCTTGTAGTTGCACTTCTTTTTTTAGCTACAACAATCAATTATATGGATAGGGCAATTCTTGGCGTTGCAGGCCCTTCAATGATGGAGGACCTTTCGCTATCACCTGTTGAATTTGGGTTGCTCGGGTCAGCGTTTTTTTGGTCGTATGCATTGATGCAAATTCCTGTGGGGGTAATTGTAGATAAATTAGGAGCTCGATTGACGTATTCAATTGCGATAGTTTGGTGGTCAATATGTACAATTTTCACAGGACTCGGTCGCTCGCTTGGACCATTGATAGGTATCCGTGTCCTAATGGGAATAGGGGAAGCTCCAGCGTTTCCAACCAATACACGTGTTATTTCAGATTGGCTACCATCACACGAACGTGGAATCGCAAATGGAATTTTTAATTCCGGTACGGCTATAGGGATTGGTATAGCAACACCGTTATTAGCTTGGATCATCCAAAGTTGGGGATGGCAAGTAACATTTGTGGTGGTTGGAGCAGCAGGTTTTGTATGGCTTGCATTCTGGTTATTCTTTTTCAAAAACCAGCCAAAGGAAAGCTCAATTGCAAATGATGCAGAGGTAGCTTATATCAAGGGAGACGAATCTCAAACAGAAAAAGCACCTGTTCTTAATATATCGCCATTTAAATTATTGAAATACAAAAATGTTTACCCGATGTTATATGGATTATTCGCACATAACTATCTTACTTACTTAATGATGACTTGGTTGCCTATTTATCTCGTAACAGAAAGAGAAATGACACTTTTAAATGCTGGATTTTTTACAATGCTTCCTTGGATCATGTCCTTTCTCGGAAACATACTCGGGGGCTTTTTATCAGATGGCTTAATCAAAAGAGGTTGGAATTCGATAAAAGCAAGAAAAACTGTTCTAGGGATTGGTATGCTCTTTCCGTTAATGCTTATTCCTACGATTTATGCTGAAAGCGCGACGATGGCTATTGTGTATATTTCTATAGCAATTGGCGGTGAGGGATTAGCAGCTGGTATTCTTTGGGCAACTGTTTCAGATGTAGCTCCAAAGGGTGCAGAAGGAAAATTAGCTGGATTACAAAATTTTGTTGGGAACCTAGCTGGGTGGATAGCACCTGTCGCAACTGGGATATTAATATCCAAGCTTAATAATTTCGATATTGCATTAATCATACCGGTAGTCATTTGCCTTGTTGCCTCTTTTGGATATTTGTTCGTGCTTAAGAACGAGAGGATTTCTATTATCACAGATATTAATAGAGAAATTGAAATTTCTAGAGTTTAATTATGGAATCTTTCTTTCATACGAAACTAGCAGTTGGAAAATATGTTGAGAAAACAGTGGAAAAAGGAGACTTATCATGATAATAACAAGTGATTTAATTGATCTAAATGAATTGAAAATGTATATAAATGGCGAATGGAAAGAAGCGCAGAATAGTGAAACTTTTTCTGTTATAAATCCATCTACAGGAGAAGTGGTGGCACAAGTTCCAAATGGCGGACGTCATGAAACGCAACAGGCAATCACAGCGGCTGAACTAGCATTCAAATCCTGGTCGAAATTAACTGCAGGTGAACGTGCGAAATATCTAAAAAAAATATATCATCTAATGCACGAGTACAAAGATGAATTAGCTAGAATCATGAGTATGGAAATGGGGAAACCCTTTACAGAAGCCAAAGGGGAAGTTGACTTTGCTGCTAGCTACCTAGAGTGGTTTGCGGAAGAAGGACGCCGTGTTTATGGGGAAACAATTCCATCCTCCGCAACAAATAAAAGGCTAATGGTGATCCGTCAGCCTATCGGAGTGGTAGCATCCATTACCCCTTGGAATTTCCCGTTAGCAATGATGACAAGGAAAGTAGGTCCTGCTATAGCTGCTGGATGTACGGCCATTGTTAAGCCTGCGAGCCAATCTCCTATTAGTGCACTAGCGTTTGGTAAATTGGTAGAAATGGCAGGTGTCCCTGCAGGGGTTGTAAGTGTCGTAACTGGACAATCTGGACCTATTACTAATGAGATCTTTGAGAATCCTGTCGTCAAGAAAATTTCTTTTACTGGATCTACGGAAGTGGGAAAACTGCTGGTTACGAAATCAGCTCTGCAATTAAAAAAGCTGTCACTGGAGCTTGGTGGGCATGCACCGTTTATCGTATTTGAGGATGCTGATTTAGAAGCTGCAGCAGTAGGTGCCTTAACAAGTAAATTTAGAAATACAGGACAGACTTGCGTTTGTGCAAATCGCATTTACGTCCATTCTTCAGTCGTTGATAAATTCTCTGAGATTTTCGTTGAAAAAGTAAAATCTCTTAAAGTTGGGAATAGCATAAATCCGAGTGTTCAAGTAGGACCACTTGCAAGCAAGAATAGCTTGTCAAAGGTAGAGGAACATGTACAAGATGCCCTATCTAAGGGTGCGCATCTACTTTGTGGGGGACAAAGGATTGAAGGAGAATTGGCTGATGGTTTATTCTATGAACCTACTGTATTGGCTGGAGTAAACACAGATATGATTATTACAAGAGAGGAAACGTTTGGACCAGTTGCACCAATCATCCCATTCGATACAGAAGAAGAAGTAATCGGACTTGCTAATAGTACGGAGTTTGGATTAGCTGCCTACTTCTATACAAAGGATATTAGTCGATCTGTTAGGGTTTCCGAAGCTCTTCAATTTGGAATTATCGGTATGAATGATGCTGTTCCTACAGTTGCACAAGCTCCATTCGGAGGTATTAAAGAAAGTGGAATGGGGCGTGAAGGCGGACATCAAGGAATAGACGAATATTTAGAAGAAAAATTTATCTCGTTGGGTTTTGAGACTAATTAAAAATGGACGAGAGCAACGGTTTTTGCCGTTGCTTTGTACCATTTATTAAAGAGAACGCTGAAAAAGAAAACAAAACTGTGGTATTTATTATAGATTGTCCAAAAATTATGATAAAAAAATTAATTAAAAGTGAGGGGTATTATGTTTGATTTTTCAATTGTAGGTGGAGGAATCGTTGGATTATCCACAGGAATGGCGCTCACAAAAAGGTATCCGGGTGCAAAGATTGTAATTATTGAAAAGGAAAAAGATTGGGCCCATCACCAAACAGGAAATAATAGTGGGGTAATTCATTCAGGTATATATTATAAACCAGGTAGTTTTAAGGCGAAATTTGCACGTGAAGGGAACGCAGCGATGGTACGATTTTGCCAGGAGCACGGTATTAGTTATGATATTTGCGGGAAGGTAATTGTCGCTACCGAACAAAATGAATTACCGCATATGGAGAATTTGTACGAACGAGGCATTCAAAACGGTTTAGATGTAGTTAAAATCGGTAAAGAAGAATTGAAAGAAATAGAACCCCATGTTAGTGGACTTGGTGCCATCCGTGTTCCGAGCTGCGGAATTGTCGATTACAAAGGCGTTGCACGGAAATTTGCTGAAATTATTCAAGAAGGTGGCGGAGTTGTTCGTCTAGAAACGAAAGTAGAAAATATCGTTGAGCGAACGGATGGGGTAACGATTGAGACGAACCGCGGAACTATCAATTCTCGTTTCCTAATAAATTGTGCTGGATTACATAGCGATCGCGTGGCGAAAATGTCTGGTACCGAAACGGGTATGAAAATTGTACCGTTCCGAGGTGAATATTATGAGCTAACACCGGAAAAACGTCACCTTGTGAAGCATTTAATTTATCCTGTGCCAAATCCGGAATTCCCATTCCTAGGAGTTCACTTTACTCGAATGATAAATGGTGATGTCCATGCAGGTCCAAATGCCGTATTGGCTTTTAAACGTGAAGGATATACCAAGACAGATATTAACGTGAAGGATATGTTTGAAGTGTTGACATACCCTGGATTCTGGAAGATGGCAATGCCAAATATGAAAGAGGGTATGAAAGAATATGTCCGTTCTTTCAGTAAACGGGCATTTTTACATAGCCTTCAACGGCTTATTCCGGAGTTAACCGAGAAAGACATCATACCAACACATGCCGGGGTGCGCGCGCAGGCTCTAATGCAAGACGGAAGCATGGTAGATGATTTTGCGATTTTTCCGGGGAAAAATTCGCTTCACATATGTAATGCGCCATCACCGGCTGCAACGGCATCTATTCAAATTGGTAATGCTGTAGTCGAACGCATTTCTGAAAGTTCCAAAATCCTAGAACGATTTGCCTAATAAAACAAAGATGGTTGGCAGCTAAATAATAACAGCAAAAATTAAAATCGGATAACGAACTATATGAAATTATAAGTAGAAAATACCTTTGAAAAAGTGAGTCCTTTCAGTCTATGAAAGTCCGGGGGGAAGCCCTCCTGGACGTATTAAGGGCAAGATAAGTATTTACCTACTGAAAAGCGCTACAGATTCTTTAGTATCAAGGAATCGTAGCGCTATTTTTTTTTTTTTTTTGTCAAAAAAGAATAGGAAATGAAAAGTTTCTGGATCGCTACCGAGTATCAAATTAGACCATTTATTTTGACATTTGTAAAGAAGAGTTCAAGATTATTCAAAGTACAACTATGAGAATCTATCTAGAATAACAATTATATAAGAAAAATGAAACGGTGTATGGTATGCGAATAATACCCATCATCTGTCTCGTGTTCAGGAATAATTTGAGTAAGTCCTTCTCGGTGTTCAAAGATGAAGTATTTCATTTCCTTACAGTCTTTTATATTGAACTAAAGTTTCTTCATATCCAACTCACATGCTTCTTAATATCTCTATCTTGTATTCCTTTAAGAAGCATCAATTGTTCATTAATCGCTGTATTTTACGACTGATTGTTGACTGATTAACTTTTAAAACAGAAGCAATCTGGGAAGTTGATTTGTATTTTTGTTGAGCCAATTCTATAAGTTGTCTTTCTACCTCTTCTACACATTCTTTAAGTGGGATAATTTTGTTTACTGTAACACAATCTGATTTTCGGCTACAAGGGTCAGTAAATAAGCACTCTTCAACCATATCCTTGTCAATTACCTCATTTTCACTTAAAACGACAAGTCGTTCAATTATATTTTGCAATTCTCGAACATTACCAGGCCAATGATATTGTTGGAGAGTTTCAAGGGCACTCGGAGATAATCTCATTGACCGCATATACTTATGATTGTAATAATCAAAAAAATGTAGAACTAAAGCTAAAATATCCTCAGTTCGGTCGCGTAAGGCAGGTATGTTTATTGGGATTACATTCAAGCGGTAATAGAGATCTTCGCGAAAAGTCCCTTCCTTCACCATCTGCAATAAATCTCGATTAGTTGCTGTAATAAGACGGATGTTAATTTTAATTGCTGTTGTACCACCAACACGTAGTAGTTCTTGTTCTTGAATTACTCGCAACAGTTTTATTTGCAAGGAAAGAGACATTTCTCCAATTTCATCTAGAAATAAAGTGCCATCGTTTGCCAGTTCAAACATACCTCTCTTTTGTTTTACAGCACCGGTGAAAGCTCCTTTTTCATAACCAAACAGTTCTGACTCCAAAAGATTCTCTGGGATTGCGCCACAATTTAATTTAATAAATGGCTTATCAGATCTGGGGCTTGATTTATGAATATAATTTGCAATTACTTCTTTTCCAACACCGGTTTCCCCTAAAATAAGTACTGTAGAATCTACATTTGCTATTCTTTGTGAAAGAGAGATAACGTTATTCATTTTAATGCTTCGAGAAACGAGACTTGTTTTAGCCTCATTACGTATTCGAAGGTCATTTAACTCATTTTTATAACCTTCTAGTAATTGCTTCGTCTCTTCTAGTTCGGATTGAAGCTGACTTAATTCAGTGATATCCCTTGAAGCATTAATGACTCTTATGATTTCTCCATTTTTATCTTTAATAGGAGTTCCAATAACCTTTAGCCTTTTTCCAGTGCGGGTTGTTTGTATGAGTGACACTGTTTCTTTCTTTTCTAAAACCATACGTGTAGTAGAAGGCCTATAGATTCCTTCTTTCTCTAGCTCGTAGACGCTTTTCCCTACTAAGTCTTTTTCTTCTTTTCCCCATAGTTCTTTACAAGCTGAACTAACTCTTAGCGTAATACCTTTATTATCTGATACATAGATCACGTCATATGATGTATCGAAAATCGCTTTTAAATCAATGCTTAAGTTTTTATAGGACTCATGCTCTTTTAATAATCCCTCATAAAAGTGTTCCTCTTCAAAAAAGGCAGAAATGCCATAAAAACCTTCTTCCGTATAGATAGGAGATTGGTTTAATATCAACTTTTTCCCACCAACGATAACTTCATTAACTGAATGTTCTTCACTCATCAATAATGAATGATCCAGCCCTATCACTAAATCAAAGAAAGATCTATTTACTGCATTAACGACTTCTGTATTTAAAAGATGTGCTCCCTTTGGATTGATAAACTGAATAATTCCATAATAGTTAATAATGATGAATCCAGATGAAAGTGAGTCGAGAGTACCTTCTAGAGTAATGGGATATTTATACTTATTATTCAATTAAATTCACAACCTTTTATCTATGCATAAATGCATGAGTATATGCAATTTTGCATTGAATTTTACCCTAAATCTTACACTATTACAAGATAATTCAGAAAAGTATAGTTTTAAAGTATATTTTTATAGTTGGCATAAAAATTGCTCTATATATAGTGACTCTTCAAATCTGCTATAGATGGAAGTTGAATTCCTTTTAAAAATAAAAATAGTCTGTGTGCATACGGATTAATATAAATATAAAGGATTCTATCCAATCCATTTATTAAGTAATTATCGTAACTATGCAGAAATGCATGATAAAAAATTTGAAGAAGAATGAATTTATTACAGAAGGAGAAAGGGGTAAAGATGATGAAAAATAACTATCGATATAACATCATGCTAATGATGGTTCTTATGGTTATCATCAACTATGTTGACAGGGGAGCAATTTCATATGCTCAAGAGTATATCATTGAAGAATTTAACTTTGACACTGTTGAATGGGGGGCAGTTCTTGGTTATTTTGGATATGGTTATCTTTTCGGAGCACTTTTTGGAGGAATACTTGCAGATAAAAAGGGACCAAAATTTGTTTGGCTATTTATAGGAACAGGTTGGTCTATATTTGTAATTGGAACAGCATTTGCTGGCGAACTCGGAATGGTTCTATTTGGAGGATCGGCTTTAGCAGGATTTGCATTAATCCGTATTCTATTTGGTTTTTCAGAAGGGCCAACATTTTCCACTATTAACAAAACGAATGCAAATTGGGCTACACCGAAAGAACGTGGTTTTGCTGTATCATTAGGTCTTTTAGGAACTCCATTAGGAGCATTGTTAACAGCACCAATAGCAGTAGCTCTTTTAACCATAACTAGTTGGAAAGTCATGTTCATTTTACTTGGAGCATTGGGCGTTATATGGGTGATTTTGTGGAGAAAAATGTTCACAAATTTACCTGAAGAGCATCCTAAAGTTTCTAAAGAAGAACTAGAGAAGATTCGATCTACTAAAGATTTATTACCAGGAGAACAGTTGGTTAGTGAAATTGATGAGAAAATAAAATGGTACCATTTCTTTAAAAACCCAACTTTAGTATTCAATGCATTGGGATATTTTGCTTTTCAATATATCAACTTTCTAATACTGACATGGACACCTAAGTACTTACAAGATGAATTTGGATTCCAATTATCTTCACTCTGGTATTTAGGTATGATTCCTTGGATAGGTGCATGCTTTACTGTGTTGTTAGGTGGTAAAATTTCTGACTATTTACGATTGAAGACAGGCAGTTTAAGAATCGCACGATCTGGATTAGCAGTAGTTTCATTATTTTTTACAGCAATTTGTTTTGTACTAATACCAACTGCAGATACGATTGTAGGAGTAATGGCTTTAATGTGTATTGGAAATGCTTTTAATTCATTACCGAATTCTGTTTATTGGTCTGTAATTATTGATACTGAACCAAGTAAGGCAGGTACTTATGGTGGTATTACGCATTTTATTACCAACACAGCTACAATCATTGCGCCTACATTAACAGGATTCCTAGTATTGAGTAATGGCTATTCTTCTATGTTTATAGCAGCAGCCGTTGCTTCTGTAATAGGGATGGTAGCAATGGTATTTGTTAAACCTGGTAAAAGAATTAAGGAAGTTGCAGTTCCTGTATTAGGAGTTGAAAGATAATGAATATTACAGAAATATCTACTTTAATAAATAAAAGAGAGCTCTCTCCTGTTGATCTTGTAAAAGGGAATTTAGAAAAAATATATGAAGAGAATAAAAAGAATAATTCTTTTATTACGATTTCAGACGAAGAGGCACTTCAAGTGGCAAGAAAGTTAGAAAAAGAATTAGTTGAAGGTAAAATCAGAAGTAAATTACATGGAATTCCAATTGCAATTAAAGATTTAATTTATACAAAAAACATAAGAACAACAATGGGTTCTAAAGTATATGAAAACTTTGTTCCAGACGTTGATGCAACTGTCATAAAAAAATTAAAAGAAGCTGGAGCTATTATCATCGGGAAAACGAACACACATGAATACGCTTATGGTCCAATAGGAGATCGTTCTTACTTTGGTCCTTGCTTAAACCCATATAACCTAAAAAAAATATCAGGTGGCTCAAGTAGTGGTTCGGCAGCTGCTGTAGGAGCGGGTATGGTGAGTTTAGCTTTAGGTACTGATACAGGAGGGTCTATTAGAATACCTTCATCTGCTTGTGGGGTTGTAGGAATGAAGCCGACCTTTGGCTTAGTAAGTAAAAAAGGTGTTTATGATTTGGCTTATACATTGGATCATGTAGGACCTATAACAAATAATGTATATGATAATGCCTTATTATTAAATATAATCGCAGGGCATGACCCAAATGATCCTTATTCTATTAAAACTTTGAACAAAGACTATCATGACTTAATAGGAAAAGATATTAAGGGTAAAGTTATCGGTATTCCTTCTTTTTATTTTGACTTGATTGAAGAAGAAGTACAGGAAACAATGAAAAATTGCATAAATGCTTTTGAATCTCTGGGGGCAAAAATTGAAGAAATTAAAATTGATTGTATAAACAGAATTGCTGTAGCACAGGCTGTAACAATTAAATCTGAAGCCGCTGCAGTACATATGAACACATTTGACAGTTATAAGGGGATTATTGATTCAGAAGTTTATGAAAGATTAGAAGAAAGTAGGAAAGTGAAGGCATATGAATATATACATTCACAGATAGAGAGAAAGAAATTAATTGATGAATATAATCAAGCTTTTGATCATGTAGATGTCTTATTGACTCCAACTCTTCCAATCTTGCCAACTGATATTGGTCAAAGGGAGGTAGAAATAGGCAATCAAAAAGAGCTTGTTCGAAGTGCATTGCTGAGATTAACATCTATAACAAACTATACTGGTAATCCTTCTATATCAATTCCTTGCGGCCTATCAAAAAGTGGTTTACCTATAGGCGCGCAACTGATTGAGAAACATGGAAATGAAGCCCGACTTTACCAATTTGCTTATGCTCTAGAACAAAGTTTAAAGTTTACTGCTAACAAAAAAATAGAGGTTTAAGTAATAAATTGCGCAACAATTTTTTGCCGACTTAATAACTCTATTAATAGTAGCTTAAAATTTTATAAAAGGATTAAACTACTATCAAAATTCAATGTTTTGGTAGTAGTGTTTTTTTATCGTCATTTATTCATCTACAATTCAATGTCTATTTAACGAATGGTTAATATAAAAAGGAAGGTAAATTAGATTTAACTATACTAATTTGGGATTTTATAATAAGAAGAATTCTTTTAAGGTGCATACAGCACTAAAAGCAGCCCAAGCCATTGAACAGGGAATTAAGCGAGCAAATTCAGAAATAGAATCATTTTTACTTCCAGTTGCGGATGGCGCAGAGGGAACGATGAATGCCCTCGTTTTAGCAACAAACGGTAATTTCGTCAAAACAACTGTACTGATCCTCTTAGCCGTGAAAAATAAGCTTATTACGAAGTACTCGGCAATCAATCCACTTGTGTCATTGAAATGGCTTCTGCTTAAGGGATCACTTTATTGAATCCTGATGAGAGAAATCCAAGAATTGCCTCATCTTTTGGAACTGGACAACTTATTAAGCAAGTACAAATTTAGGTTATCTGTATATTGTCGTGAGAAGTGACCAGGAAGTAATTGTGTTCTGGTCTTTTCTTAAAAATGAGTAAGAACGTTTGTTCTGTAGTTATTGCGAGGAGCTAGACAATTAATTCATAAACAAATTATTTGGGGTTTAACGATGGGGTGGACTTTTTTTGCCATAGAACATTTGCTATTCCTTTGGCTAAGCAAGGCGCAACCGCTTTTCTTACACCAGAACCAGAAATGAATCCACCTTTGCCTGCTGGGCTTAGATGGATTCATTATCACAAGAAATTGTTCATTTCTTAATGAATAATGGTCACGTTCAATTGACTGGGAAGCAATCTAATTCCACGTACTACTCTTATTTTCTTAGGTCAGTCAGGAATACGTTTTGTGCTGCTTTTACTCCTGCCCCTGGTTCAAATGGATAGGCAAAATCCTGTAAACCTGCTTCGATTAAAGAAACCGCCTGAAGGATATCACTAGGGAAGCAATAGCCCATATGCCCAAATCGGAAAACATTTCCCTGCAGATGGCCGAGGCCACCGGCAAAATCAAGATGATATTTCTTCTTTAAATGTGGCAAAAAGGCGGAAAGCTCCAATCCTTCAGGTGTGCGAATGGCGGTAATGGTTGGCGAGGCATATTCATCACTTGTCAACAACCCAATAGAAAGCGCCTTCATGGCTTCACGAACCATATTTTTCATTAATTGATGCCGTTCGACCGTTTTGGAGAATCCGCCTTCCTCATCAATTAAATCACATACAGCTGAGAGTCCCATAATCAGAGAAATCGTCGGTGTGTTTGGTGTCATCCCTTTTGTAGCCCACTCCCGATAGCTTAATAAATTTAAATAATAGGCAGGTGTACGATTTGTTTCTATCACTTTCCAAGCTCTTTCGCTGACGCTTAACAGTGAAAGACCCGGTGGTAACATCATAGCTTTTTGTGACCCAGTAACTAAAATATCAATGCCCCATTCGTCCATTTCAGCAGGAGCTCCACCAATACAGCTCACCCCATCGACGACGAAGAGTGCATTTGTATATGTACGCACCACATTTGCCAATTTGTCGATAGGGTTTAGGATTCCAGTTGATGTTTCATTATAAGTGGCAAAAACGACCTTAATATTAGATAAAGGTTTTAGAAATTCAATTAAGTCTTCCTCTGTACAAGCCTCGCCCCATTTCTTTTCAAGCTTATGTACAATGAAGCCATACTTCTCACAAATGGAAACGAAATAATCGCCAAAAGCCCCTACTGTGATAACCACTACTTCTTCACCGGATGAAACCGTATTGACCGCTGCTGCTTCTAGTGCAGCCGTACCTCCTGAGGGCAGAAGCAAAATATCTTGTTTTGTACCGAAAATAGGTTTTACACGTTGTATTGTTTCTTGATATAACCGAACAAACTCTTCTGTGCGATGGCTAATCATATCCTGGGCCATAGCTAGCTGCACTTTTTTAGGAATTGGAGTTGGTCCGGGATGTCTTAGAATATTTGGATACATAAGATTCCCTCCATTTATTAGTCTTTCATAACACAACTTCATTATATCTTAATTTTCGCAACTTTCGCACATATATAAATCTAATAAGTTATCGGTATAATTTGAGAATACCCAAACGATTGTGATAATTAGCTGATAAGAACGAATGTTATTATTTGGGGTCCTACTGATATGATGAATAACACTGAATAATGCGATTATACACAACTCGTGCTCTTTTCGAATCATGTATACCATGAATAATTGCACGACCATCTTTAAATATAACGACTCGATAGCCTTCGAATATGCATGATAGTAAATAAGCATTAACTGTAATTTGAGTAACAAACGATTGTAATTTTTCTTTCAAGAGATCTAGTGAGAGTGAAAGGGAAATGCCTGGGCGAATTTGCACGGCATCTCGACCACATAAAACATCTGTCTGTGTTTGGCTTTCATAAGATAGATAGGGATAAGTGGCTTTCTCACCACATGTTGGACACTGTTTATTTTTCATAGATGAAATGGTGATGTCTGCTTTTTCATGTTTCCAAATATCGATAGACTGAAGTGTTGGTACCGGTGTATGACCAGTAAGCAGCTTTAAAGCCTGTGTCACTTGAAATGATGCAATGATTTGTACGATCGGACCAATAACGCCCACTGTATCACATGTCATACCATCAAGAGGTAAGTGATTCATCAAGCAATGTAAACAGGGGGTTAAACCTGGGATAATGGTAAAGGTTAAACCGTAACTAGCTACACAGGCACCAAATATAAACGGAACATTATGTTTAACAGCTGCATCATTTACCACCATTCTTGTTTCGAAATTGTCTGTCGCATCAATAATAACCGATTGATTTTTAACTAATGCTTCAATATTAGAAGCGTTAATATCGATAATATGACTGTCGATGGTAATCTCACTATTTATTTGCTGCAGGCGGTTTTTAGCCGCAATGGCTTTGGGTAATTTATTCATTGCATCTGCTTCTGTATAAAGATGTTGTCGGTGTAAATTGCTGTATTCAACATAATCACGATCCACGACCGTAATTGTGTTGATACCAGCTCGTGCCAGCATCTCCGCACTGGCTGATCCTAGCGCGCCTGCTCCTATAATAAGTACACGCGCTTTTTGTAATTGTTCCTGTCCATCAGAGCCTAAGAATAAGGCTTGTTTTTGATAGCGGTTAATCAAGAAGTCACCATCCCCGTTGTAGGGCTGCTTGCTTCACCGTAATTCTTCTCTATAATTCTTCCAGCTTCATAGCCAAGGTGCCCAGCTTCAATGGCTAGTTTCATAGCGAGTGCCATTTTGACAGGATCTTTTGCACCCGAAACAGCTGTATTAAGTAAAACGCCATCTGCTCCTAGTTCCATAGCATATGCAGCATCTTTTGGAGAACCGATACCGGCATCCACAATAACAGGAACAGAAGACTGCTCAATAATAAATTGAAGATTTAACGGATTAACTAGCCCTTTTCCAGAACCAATTGGCGATGCACCAGGCATAATTGCATGCACCCCAAGTTGTTCAAGTCTTTTAGCCAATACCACATCATCAGACGTATAAGGCAGGACAATAAATCCTTCTGCTAATAGCATTTCAGAAGCCTTTAGTGTTTCAACAGGATCCGGTAATAAAGATTTATCACAGCCAATTACTTCAACTTTAATCATGTCACATAACCCTGAAGCTTTTGCTAGCTTAGCAATTCTAACAGCTTCTTCTGCTGTTTTGGCACCAGCTGTATTTGGAAGCAGTTTATATTTAGTTAAATCTAGTTGTTCAAGGAAGTTTGGTTGTGATTCTTCAAAAATATTCATCCTGCGAACCGCAAACGTTAAAATCTCAGTCCCAGAAACTTCAACGGCTTGTTTCTGAACCTCAAAAGAAGGGAATTTCCCTGTTCCTAGTAATAGTTTCGATTGAAATGTGTGATGAGCTATTTTTAACATAATTATCATCCTCCTCCTACAAAATGAACAATTTCTACTGTATCTTGATCTGACAATGTTTGTTCTCTATATTGCTCTTTATAAATAATTTCTTTATTTACTTCTACGACAACAATGCGGTTTTCTAATTCATATAATTGAAGCAAATCCTGAACACAACGTACGGTTTCTGGTAGTTTAATAGTTTTCCCGTTTAAGTGAATTAATTTCATGATTTCACCTCTCTTGGCGATTGATTTTAAAGGCTTCCATCCAATCTTTTCTTATTTCTTTCTTCATAATTAAATCTCGGATCATTTGTCCTGTAGCAGGGGCAAGCAAAATGCCGTTTCGATAATGGCCTGTAGCGAATAAAATGCCTTCATCATCAGGATGGTGACCAATAAATGGCCTTTGATCAAATGTTTGTGGACGAAGTCCTGCCCAAAAGGATTCGATTTTCATTTCGGTAATAGAAGGAAGCATCGTTTTTGCCTTATTAATGAGACTTTCGATACCACCGAGACTTACATGTTCGTTCCAATCCCCCTCGACCATGCTTGCTCCAATTACAAGTCTGCCATTGTTTCGCGGTACAATATAGCAGTGTTCATGAAATAATGTGTGCTTCAACAGCGGCTTTTCATAGGAAACTGACACACATTCCCCTTTGACAGGAGTAAGTGTATTTGTTAAACCTAGCTGATGGAAAAAAGTTGAGCTCCATACACCATTCGCCACAACGACATATTTAGCTTGGAAATTTCCTTTGTTCGTTCCAATCGTATAGGAGTTGTCTTGTTTTTGAATGGAGAAAACGGGTGTATATTCAAAAACTGATACCCCGAATACTTGGGCACTCTTTCCAAATGCATGACAAACAGATTTGGGTAAGACATTAACATCATCTTTAATAAAGGCGGCTCCCATAATATTCATTGAAACAAAAGGTTCTTCATGTTGTACATCTTCTTTGTCGTACCATTTGACGGTGGGAAGGGAGAGGGTAGAACTTAGTTCACGCTTTTCTGTTTCTGAATAAGCAAGTTGGTAAATTCCGCCTTGCCTTAACTCGATATCAATACCACTTAACTCTTTTAACTCATCTTGAAGCTGAAAGTAGTCTAGTTGGCTCTTTCTTGCAAAAGAATAGAAAATCTCAAGATCCTTACATTCCGAATGTGCACCTAACATGCCAGCAGCTGCACTTGTCGATTTACTAGCTAGTTGTTTTTCTTCAAAAATAGCGACGTCCATCTGTTCTTTTGCTAAGTAATAGGCGATAGAGCAACCGATAATTCCACCGCCTATAATGGCTACTTCATAATTTGTTTTCACATGAATGCTCCTTACATAATTTTGAAAATTCTAGTGCGGATACATAAGGTTTTGGTGAAGAAAAAATGCCAGACATAACCGCAATGCCATCAGTTTGGAATTGTTGAAGAGTGTGTACTCGATTTGGTGTAATGCCACCTATAGCATATACAGGGATTTGTAGAACTTGTTTCATGTTGTTGATAGTATGTATGCTGTTTGGAACTAATCCTTTTTTACAATCAGTTTCAAAACAATGCCCATATAACACATAATCAGCTCCATCTCTTTCTGCTTGTTTCGCTTCCTCTAAAGAATGAATTGAACGACCAATCCGTAAGTACGGGAAGTTTTTTCGAACCTTTTGGATAGGAAGGCTATGTGATGGGAGATGGATATTCGAAATTTGTGTAAGTAACGCAATATCTAAGCGATCGTGAATAACGAGCTTTTTCTTGTTCACACCTGCTTGTTCTAAAAGCTGAATGAGCAACATAATTTCTTGAGCAGTTTTTGATTTTTCACGAATGTGGACATAATCAACAAAATCTTGGACAGAAGAAATGATACTTGTCAGTTCGTTAACTGTATGTGAATCATCTGTTATGGCAATCAGTTTCATATTTGATTACTCCTCTTTAGTAGTAGTACACGCAAAAAAACCACTAACCTTAGATAGGAAAGTGGTTTTGTTAATTGTACTCAGATACGCACAAAAAAAGATACGCACAAAAAAACAACAAACACTTTCCTACGCAGGTACGAACCTGTTCAGGTTATGAGGGTTTAAAAGTAACTACTTTATTCTCAGCCCTTATCAAGGGATCCCCTAGTGAATTGATTGAATAGTTTTGAAATTTATACTTAAATTATCATAAAATTGGAAGTTGTACAACAAAAAAATAAAAAGTTTATTGATAAATAAAAAGTTTGTTAGAAAAGCAAGTTCCTTTTCCTTGTTCACTTGCGACAGTATCTGAGCATTCATTTGATTAATAATACTATATGAAACCATCATTCCAAGTCCGATGGGTTTGTTACTTGTTGGCAAAGCGCAAGCCACATTTAAATGATATGTTAGAGGAAAAATAAAACATGTAGACATTATTTTCAAGTACTCCACTTCCAACCGTATAAAAGAATTATTAACTCCTGTAAATGAATATTTATGTGTTTAATAAGTTTGCAGTCAATATAGTGTTGTAACTAAACAGTTATACAACAATCTTTATTAACAAATCGGACCATATTGTTGAGGTGGAAAACAATAAAAAGGTTATTATTACCAATTATTTTGTGATAATATGAATGTAATCCTTTAGAAGAGGTGAGTTAAGTTGAGTAAAGTTGAGCAGAGTACAAAGCTAGATTTAGAAAGAATTGTTTTTATTGGGAGAACTTTTGAAGAGTATTTGGATATGTTTTCACTTTGTGAGAAAGAACTAAACGGAAAGAAAATACTCGATTGTCCAGCGGGAGCTTGTTCATTTACTGCTGTTGGAAACAAATCAGGTTTAGACGTAACAGCTTGCGATATTGCTTATTATCATTCGGGTGAAGATCTAAAGAATAAAGGTCTTCAGGATATTGAACACGCAATGGAACATATGCAAAAAGTTCAGAACAATTATAAATGGGATTATTTCAATGATATAGTAGATCTTATAAAGCATCGTTTAAGTGCTTTACAAGATTGTGCTAATAATATGAGAGAATCTAAAGAAAGGTACATTCCCGTTACTTTACCTTCTTTACCATTTAAGGCTGAAGAGTTTGATATTCTTCTTTCGGCCCATTTTTTATTTATGTATGCTGATAGATTAGATTATCAATTTCACATTGAAACATTAAATGAGTTATTGAGGGTTACAAAAGAGGAAGTTCGTATTTTCCCTTTAGTTAATTTAGAAGGAAAACGTTATGAGCATTTAGATAAAATAATAAGTTATCTGGTTAGCAATGGATGTACAGTTGAAGAAGTGAAAGTATCATATGAATTTCAAATAAATGCTAATTCGATGTTAAAGATTCAAAAAGCTTAGTAAAGAAAGGACAACTTGCAACTCGTTGTCCCTTTTTAAAATAGTTCTTATTGAGCTTGGAAGAGGCTTTAGTTGGATAACAGTCTTCAAAAATCAGGCGCATTTCCAGGGGATCGAACAGCGTTTATTCTTGAAAGGGCCGAATTATGAAGCAACACCTTTTAAGGGAATTAGATTTCTAGGTTAACTATTAAAAAATGTTGTTAAATTTAACATTTAAAGTAAAGGTCTATTATAAAGAGGATTCACAGGAATAATAAGGGTCATTTCAATTTGTTTTTGATATTCATTCAATAAAACATCTAACTCCTGACTTAATTTAATTGTATCAGGATGAGTTAGCCCCTTTAATTGTCCTGTCGCAATCATGTGGCTTCTTAAGTCTTCAATTTTAAATTGTAACTCTTCAAGGGGGAAACCGTTTGTTTTCATTATTAACTCCTGCTAATATGTCATAAAAATCCAAAAATGAAGGAAATATGCCCACTATAAACGAAAATTTCTAAAACATAATAGTTTCGACAATTATACTTTTAATACAAGAAAGGATTGACAAACGAAGATATCATTCAAAAAGAAATGAGTAAATTTAATATAGAGAGTGGCGGTACAAATAAAAATTTGCAATAGTTTGCTCTGTTCTGGACTAAAATGACATGTCGTATCTCTTTTGTGAATGAGTAGAGGTATTGATTAGCAATCTTTATATATTAGAAATATGTTGATATCAATTCTTCATTATCAGAAAGGGAAGATTGATTTGAGTGTTTAATCTTTTTGATTCGGTGGAGCAATAAATATTTTTGCATCTGCATTTAGTAAGTTATATATTTTTGGGTTGGATAGTAATTCATCATGAAATGAAGCATAGTGTTTAAGGGACGTTAAGTGGCCTTTACGTGCAAGGTTATTAATATATCCAATGATGAGCTGTGTTTTTCTTGAATAAATCTCATTTGTGCTACTATCATTAAACTGAACAACCATATTTAAAAGCGTTAGGGCTTCTATGCTTAATTGATTACGAATTCTAGGTGTTTTAAAGTGCATCATATTTAGTTCAATAATTCTTCTAGCTTGTGCAAGGTCTCCATTTTTAATACTTTCCTCTAATAAGAGTAAATCTCTATTTACCTTCATTTTTTCACCAGTCCTATCCTTCTCATATTTTTAGACTTGTATAAAAGAAAAAGAGGCACAAATTAAGGCACTCCTTGGATATTTGATTAATTAATAATAGAAAATCAACTTAAACTTTTATTTTAAACTTAAAATACTGTTCTAAATTTTATTTCTGGATCGTTATATAATAAGTTTTCGATGTGTTCTATGAAATTAGGATGAACAATAGTAGAGGGGAACACGTTTATAAATAATAAATACCTCTGTAAATAGAAGCGGGGGAATTCTTTAATTGCATTTGAGATAGATGCAGTGTCAAATTCAAATAACTTACCTTCATTTCTTCCATACTCAAAAATTGCCTCCGGTTTTATTTTTTGCCAAGTCCGCATCAAAGCTTTGAAGGCAAAAATTTCATCATCATCATTATGCTCCTTGATTTAAATAATTAATTAATTAATTTAATATCTAGTCCTATGACTCATATGTACTAAAGTGATATAGAGGATCTTCATAGCACTACCTAATAATAAGATGTATCATATGTGTAATTTGGTTGGTTGTCTAATCGCTTTCAGACATAAAATTTAGCATTTTAATACATCATTCAAAGTTTTGAATCCATAAATAAATAGTTTGAAACAAAAATAAATAGTTTTATGAAGAAATTATGAACAAAATATAAAAAACTCAGTCATTTATGCTGAGTTTTAGTAGGATTTATACTTTTTTAATTCTAGTAACATATTGCCAGATATTTTTACTGTCTTTTTGTAATTTTTAAAATGTCCTATATATTTTTGACCTATCTGTTCAATAATTTCTAAATAATCAACATTTACAATGTAGGATTTATGACATCTACTAAAGTTTTGATCTAGTTGTTGGGTTAGATTAAAAAGGGATTCATACGTTTCATATTGCTTATTAATGGTATGTATGACGGATTTTCTGTCTAACCTCTCAATAAAGATAATCTCAGACAAAGGTACGAAAATAATATTGGAACTATTTTTAATTATTAAATTCTTTTTAACAGGAATATTAGGTTGTTTCAAGTTTTGATTAATCAAATGGGTAGTTCTTTGCAACGCATCATTCAATATTTTCTCAGATACCTTTTCGGATAATGTTTGATTTAAGTAGTCTTCTGTAGATACTGCTTTTTTTAATTGTCTGGTAATGTTAATACACGAACCTACCACCTCAACAACTTCTTCATTTTTACATATTGGTCTTAACGATGCAACGTAATAATTTCCGTTTACCTCAGTTTCATAATGTACAAAATTACCTTCCCAAGCTTCGAAGTAGTATTTTTGTTTACTATTTGCATATTCTTCTGGATAGAAGTCATGTAAGGTTTTGCCAATAATATCCCTAGGTGTAAACCCAAGATGATAGAGTAAATCTCCTTCAATCATTGTATGGATAAAAACATCATTTTTTTTGATAAACTTATATACCATTCCAGTTTGAGAAGCGTTTAATTGTTTAACAAATCCAAAATCACTCATTTAAAATCACCCCATTACTATGAATCTAAATCTAAATTAAATAGCTTTAATATTATATAAAAAATTATTTTAAATAGTAAAATTACAAAGTATTCTACAGAGAAAATAGAGAAAGTTTATTGGAATAAAATGTAAAATAAATGAAAAAATACGATCAATAAAGATACTGAATTTCAAATAACTATTTCATTTATTATGGTAAATTGTTACAACAATCCGTAAATCTGTTTTAAAGCTATAAACAGCTTAGGAGAGGAGTGTCTGGGATTTCTGACATTTCTGACATTATTTTTAATGCAGGATCCAAATTTAGGAACCGCTTAGTTTAGTTTATTTAGGAATAAGCGCTTGCAATAATAAATCTAAGATGTTGAGAAACCTAAAGTAGAAAAGGTAGATGATAATATATCTTTCGTCAGGAGTTTCTAATTGAAAAGTGCTAAATCCAAGACGGTACTTTTTTTCTTGGCTTTTTTACAATTAATAACAATCCAGGTACAATTCAACTCTTAATACTTGGGCTAACATTTGTACTCATGAGCGTCATGTATACTACCTTCTAAGTGTTTCTAATAAGTATTTTAGGAGAAAAAATATTTCCTAAGGTAAGATAGTTCAAATTGGTCGGGGAAAGTAGTAGTAGGGTTCATCTAGTTAGGTTTAGGGTTGAAATTAGCTTGTTTAAAGTCAGAAGTAACTCGTTATATTTACAAAGTACTTCTTCGTCAAGTACTGATCCTTTTTAAAGGAGTATTTATATGAGTTATTTTAAAAATAATATTGGGTCTAATAAATAACTTTTTTCCATTTTACAACAAAATATGAAAAATGTAGTTGAAATGTACCAATATAATACATAATATAAAACTGAACGTATCGTTTTATATTTATAGAATACCTTATTAATGTTCAAAAAGGAAGGGATGGATTATGTACAAAAACAAATTGGATACCAGTATCGGTTCCTTACAATGGTTTATTTATTTACTAGCGAATTCGCTAACGATTCCAATTATTGTTGGGCAGGTTTTTGACCTTTCTACAGTGGAAATCTCAGCCTTAATGCAAAGAACTTTTCTAGTTGTTGGGGTATCTTCTTTTATATCTTCTATTTTTGGGCATCGTTATCCAATTTGTGATGGTCCTGCTGGTATATGGTTAGGAGTCTTTGTATTAATGGGACAAATGGTTGTTACCCAGGGTTTAGATAAGATGGGTGCCCTACAACTATTAGAGGGTGCTATGCTTTTAACTGGAGTATTTCTTGTTGTTATAGGTTTAACGGGATGGATGAATAAATTATTGAGGATTTTTACACCTTTAGTAAATGGGGTTTATTTGACACTTCTCGGCTTTCAACTATCTGGAACGTTTTTAAAAGGAATGATTGGTGTAAGTAATACGTCAACCATCGAAAACCCTGGAAATGTAATGGTCGCATTTGTCATTTTCATTTTAGTATTGATTCTATCTATCTGGGGGAAAGGGTGGTTAAAAAGTTATGCAGTATTAATTGGGATCATTGTTGGTTCAATTGCATTCTTTATAATTAATGGAACCGAACCTATGCCTAACACTTCATCTATTATTTCTTTTCCTGACTTTTTCGCTTGGGGATTACCGAAATTAGATACTGGTATGATTGTTTCTGCAATTATGATTACATTTGTCTTAATTTCTAGCATCATTGCGTGTCTTGCTGCAATGAAACAAGTGTTTGATGATCCCACTTTAGAAATTCCGGCGGAGAAAACGAATCAAAATAGAGGTTTCTTAAAAAATTCAGGAATTGTAAGTGGAATTAACACCATGTTGTCTTCTGTTTTTTCAACGGTTGGAGTAGTGCCATTTGCCGTATCTGCTGGGTTTGTTCGCATGACAGGGCAAAGTCGAATGTTGCCGTTTGTCTTAGCGAGTATGGCACTTACTGTTATTTCCTTTTTTCCGACAGTGTATTCAGCCCTTTCGATGTTACCGGGCCCGATTGCATATGCAGCAATGCTTGCGTCATTTACGACAATGGTAGGAATCGGGATTAGTTCTGTATTAAAAGAACCGCTTGACCAAAGACGGTTGACTATTTTAAGTGCAGCACTATCTATTGGAACAGGAGTTTTGTTATTGCCCATAACTGTTTTTATGGCACTACCAACCTTATTACAATATTTATTTAGCAATGGTGTAATGGTAGGGTTAATAATTGCTATTATATTAGAACAAGCATGGGGACCTCCAAAAACGGAAATGAACGTAAAAAACGCATAGCAATATTGATTCCCTGGTATAATGTAGATGAGATAAAAAATAATTAATCTATGAATTTATTAGGTTACTACATTTCAGTGAGGGAAAGAGATGCTAGAGAAAAAAAAATTAAAACCACAAGCAGTTGGAAGGCCACGCAGTGAAGCTTCGAAAACGGCCATTCTTAACGCAACTGTCCATTTAATAGAGGAAACGGGATACTCAACATTAACGATTGAAGCCATTGCTACACATGCAGGTGTTGGGAAGGCAACAATCTATCGTTGGTGGTCAAACAAATCTTTGCTTGTGTTGGATGCCTTCCTAATGTCCACTGAAACGAACTTGTATTTTCAAGAAAATACGCCATTCCGAGAAAATTTCCGTCAACATCTGGTTACACTTGCAAATGTTTTGAACAGTACTCTTGGAAGAACAGTGGTAGCACTTGTGGCAGAAAGTGATGAAGATTCTGATATCGCACAGTCTTTCTATACAAACTATTTGAAACCACGGCGTGAAGATGCAAAACGAATCTTAGAGCGTGCAATGGCAGATGGGGAAGTCCAGTCAATTATTGACAAAGATGTTGTCGCAGATATGTTATATGGACCTGTATACTATAGGATTCTTATCTATAAGAAGGAAGTAGATTCGGAATTTATTAACACATTATTGGATCAAGTCACAAAAGGAATTATGACTTCTCGAGATTAAATGAGGGTGTTTCTTTTCTTTTTCTTCCGTATTCATTGATCCTATTTTTATCACAAAAATGGTGTTATTTTACTAAACTTGTGGAGAAGTTTGGAGGTTCACAAAGTGGCCACATTAGCATTTTCACTTTATAAGACTGTAGCAGAAATCGAATGACAGTTAATAAATTTATTAATGTTTGTAGTGAATTATGTAATTTATTCTTCAAATAAAAAAACTTTCCTTTTATTTTATTAAATACTTCTGTATACTAATATCAAACTTAATAGAAATAACTAGGGGAGTCCAATGAGTTGGGCTGAGAGGGAAACACAGTGAAGTTTCTTGACCCTTTGGACCTGATCTAGATAATGCTAGCGTGGGGAAGTTAGAATAATTACCTTTATTGTGTAAACTTCTACATTTCAAAGCCGGTCCATCCTTTTATGGGGTCCGGCTTTTTTATGTTCTTCGTGTTTATCCACTTATTTCGCTACAGATCCTGTCCTTTCTTTTAAAAAACAAAGGAGAGATTTACTTTATGTCATCCAAATTATTAAATGAACAAAATATTTCCATCATGTCAAGTTTTTCAGGTAGTAAAAAAGTTTATGTTGAAGGTTCAACGCCCGATATTAAGGTGCCAATGCGTGAAATACAACTTAGTCCAACAACGGGCAGTTTTGGTGAAGAAGAAAATCTACCAGTTCGTGTCTACGATACAAGTGGACCTTATACGGATAATAATTATTCAGTTGATATTACAAAAGGTCTCCCTAATCTTAGAAGCGAATGGATTCATAAACGAGGAGATGTTGAGGAATATGAAGGGAGAGAAATTAAAGCTGAAGACAATGGATATAAGGATAAAAATGACCCTCGCGCTAATCATAACGTGTTCCCCGGTTTAAAGCGTAAACCATTACGTGCAAAAAAGGGGAGAAATGTCACACAGCTTCATTATGCAAGGAAGGGCCTCATTACTCCTGAGATGGAATTTATTGCAATAAGGGAAAATATGAAACCTGAATTCGTACGTGATGAAATTGCCAAAGGACGAGCTATTATTCCTTCTAATATCAATCATCCTGAGTCAGAGCCTATGATTATAGGACGTAATTTCCACGTTAAAATTAATGCCAATATAGGAAATTCGGCTGTTTCTTCTTCGATTGTAGAGGAGGTTGAAAAAATGACGTGGGCAACACGTTGGGGTGCAGATACCATTATGGATCTATCAACAGGTAAAAATATCCACACAACACGAGAATGGATTATTCGAAATTCAGCTGTTCCTGTTGGTACTGTACCTATTTATCAAGCATTAGAAAAAGTAAATGGAATTGCTGAAGACCTCTCATGGGAGGTTTTTCGAGATACCTTGATTGAACAAGCTGAACAAGGTGTTGATTACTTCACCATTCATGCTGGTGTTCTTTTACGATATGTTCCGTTAACAGCGAAACGTTTAACAGGTATTGTATCCCGAGGTGGATCTATTATGGCACAATGGTGTCTTCACCACCACAAAGAAAACTTTTTATATATTCATTTTGAAGAAATCTGTGAAATCATGAAAACGTATGATGTTGCATTCTCTTTAGGAGATGGATTACGTCCTGGTTCCATTGCGGATGCTAATGATGAAGCACAATTTGCGGAACTAGAAACTCTTGGAGAACTAACAAAAATTGCTTGGGAACATGATGTACAAGTTATGGTTGAAGGACCGGGACACGTTCCAATGCACCTTATAAAAGAAAACATGGACAAACAACTGGAGATTTGTAAGGAAGCTCCATTCTATACACTAGGGCCTCTTACAACTGACATAGCTCCTGGTTATGATCATATAACATCTGCTATTGGGGCAGCTATGATTGGTTGGTATGGAACGGCAATGCTTTGTTATGTAACACCAAAAGAACATCTAGGCTTGCCAAATCGAGATGATGTTCGTGAAGGTGTGATAACTTATAAAATAGCTGCACATGCTGCTGATTTGGCAAAAGGTCACCCAGGAGCACGCAAAAGAGATGATGCTTTATCAAAAGCTCGTTTTGAATTCCGTTGGCGAGATCAGTTTAACTTATCATTGGATCCTGAACGTGCTTTGGAATATCATGACGAAACACTACCTGCAGAAGGTGCAAAAACAGCACATTTCTGTTCAATGTGTGGACCGAAATTTTGTAGCATGAGAATCTCTCAAGATATTCGTAATTACGCAAAAGAAAACAAGCTTGATACGAAAGATGCTATAGAAAAAGGGATGAAAGAAAAAGCTGAAGAGTTTAAGGAATCTGGAGGTAAATTATATCAATAACTTTCACTTTTAAGAGATTTAGGTTGAAGATTTAACTAATTAAAGTAAGGATAGACGCGAGTAGGATAATTACTGTTCATCTATCCTTTTCTTTTAGTAGTTTTAGAGCCCCAATTCTTGAATTAACTTTTTAAATGTATTGTAGGCAGGCTTCGGCGAATAATCATCTCGTAATATTCCATATTGATGAAAAAGGTCATCTTTGGAACTATCTGCATCACGGAGTCCAAATAGTGCATAATGAGTGATATTGAATTCCATGCGCATCATAGATTGTTCGGATAACTGTTTAAACCAAAAGGCGTACCCGCAACGCTTAATGGGTAAATTCCAAATGTTATTCCTGATGTTGTCATATTATAATCTCCTTTTTAATCTTCCATTTTTTTAATAATACATTCACTTTTGGAGAGCATAGGCTAAATCTAATTTATCTTCGGCATTTATTTTAGCTAAATTATTTGTAAATCTTTGATATAATTCATGCCACTTTTTAGTTTGAATTTCCTTACCTTTTGATGTTAATGAAACTAAAACTGCACGTTTATCTTTAATATCAGGCTCCTTCACTACATAACCTTGAGCTTCTAAATCACTAATAATATTGGTTAGTTGTTGTTTCGTCATATTTAGACCACTACTAATATCTTTTATATTCAATGCACTTTGTTGCATATATAAAAACTCGATTACATGATTCTGCGTATGTGTTAAAACGGTTGAATCTTTGTTTAAGTCGCTAAAGCTACGAAATAAGTTTGGAATCAATGCAATGTATTCTTTAGCAATCTTATCATTTTCCATCACTGTCACCACTTTTACAAGAATGTAGTAAATAGATGGCGGACATTGATTATTTCGTTGAATATGATACATATATTGGTAAGCATTAAGTGTATAAAATTTTGTCGGTCAGTTTCAAAGGTTACAGGGAAGGGGATTAAAAAACACCTCTTTTTATATGTGTGCGTGGAACAAGAAGGATTGAGGCAATTTTTTGTGGAAAGTATTAGTGAGTTAAAAACTTAGTACTCATAAAGGGAAATGAGAAAGAGGAAAACGTATGTCTATTAGTTTTTCGGAAATGGTCTTTCTAATTATTTTTATCGGTGGTCCACTACTTGTTCCGATACTCACAAAGAAATGGATATGGTTCATAACGATGGTTGTCGGTTATAGTCTTTATATAATGTGGGGAGTGTTTCTTCACTTTACCTCAGATATTACCGAGTACGGTACAGGTTATGGTATGTTCATTATTCCTTATTTAATCGGGGTAACGATCATAGGTGTAATAATTCAACGTATAAAAAGTAAAGCTTCAAATGAAAGATAAAATGGATGTTAAATGAAGCATTAACGTTTTAATTCTAACTAGGAAATTAAAAAAAAGACAAAATCAACTATAAAAGTTGGTTTTGTCTTTTGAGAAATCTATTATGTACGTGTTAATGCCGTACACCTCACTTTGACTGCCGAACATAAGCGTTACTTTTGTCGCCAGCTCAGGCTAGGCTACCCCGCGGCACATGAATGGTTCCACTTAATGCTGCTTCCTTCCGGACCTGACATGGTTCATGGGTATTCATTGTGCAGGACCCAACCGTCAACACTACGTGCAAAAGGCAGGCCTTACATGCGTACAGCCTCAGATAAGGACTTCAGTCTCGCTAGAGCGGATTGCGAGTTATAGGGCACCGCTACCTCCCCACCTAGTACGACAAGAACTATAACTATAATATAATAGTTTTGTGATAAAATCAAGTTGTATTTAGTTGTATTAATAGTTTTTTATTATTAAAATCCAACTAGAAAGTGATTAACGTTATCATAATGAGAAATCATTTTGTTTCAAATAAGTACAAGTATAAAGAGATCAGCCACTTTGGTTGGTCTCTTTTCTTCTTTCTATAAGACATCAAAAGGAGTGTAATCTTCCAATACTTAATTCCTAAAAAAATTTTGATTTTAAAAAGGGATTTACAGTTTTTTTTAGAAAAGTTACAAATTTGTGAAATAATGCATCGATTTAGTGAATATAATTTCACATATAAAACAACGTTTCATATGTGAATTATTTTAACTAAAAAAATAAGCGTGTGGTCACAGTTCCTAATCTTACTTTTGACCCACCTTTACGAGGAGGAACCACATGAGTACTACTAAATATTTTGCCCCCTCTGTTGAATATGCAGCAAAAATCCTCATTTATCTAAGCAGATATAAAAGCAAACAATCCACTTTAACTGAAATTAGTAAAAATCTAGACATTAATAAGAGTGCTTGTTTAAGAGTGTTAAAAACACTTGAGGCAAATAATTTTGTCTATTATAACTCGGAAACTAAAAAGTATTCGCTAGGTACGTATATTTCAGTCCTCGGAAAGCGAGTCGGAGAGAACTTGGATTATCTTCGCATCATTAACCAATTTCTAGAAGAAGTATGTGAACTTACTGGTCTTACGGCTGCACTTGTACAACGGGTGTCCTTTGATCGGGTTATGTTTATAAGTCAATATCAAACACAGATCCAGCCAAGGCTTAGCATATCAGTGGGAAATCGTT
The DNA here is from genome assembly GCA_030348875.1 of Ureibacillus composti. GTDB lineage: Bacteria > Bacillota > Bacilli > Bacillales_A > Planococcaceae > Ureibacillus > Ureibacillus composti. The sequence goes on along the minus strand of JAUCEP010000002.1, from coordinate 2,751,176 downwards.
TTCCACTAACGGAAGTTTCTTATGGAAAATGGATCTTGGCCAATGTTTCAGAAGAGGAAAGAAATTACCACCTTCGAGAAGGTTTGAAAAAAATTACTTCATATACTCGAACGAATCTACAAGAATATATCGACGAATTGAGTGAAATAAAGAGAAGTAATATTTTAGTCAGCCGTCAAGAATATACGAATAACGTTACCGCAATTTCAAGTGCTCTTTATGATTGGAAAGGCCAAATACTTGGCATGATTGCGTTAGTTGGCGTTTCGTCGCTTATTGACGATGAGGAGGAAAAGCGGCTTTGTACAGTTTTGAAAGAGGTTACAAACAGATGCAATGAACATTTAATACAACTCAAAATTGAAGCTTATGAGTTTCCATTTGAAACGAAAATTACCCAATAAGGACATCGTTATATAAGGGGGAACAAGAATTGTTATTGTTAGAAAATCCAAAAGGTAGAAGAAAGTTAATAGAAGAAGATTTTCTTCATTGGCCTCAAGAAAGACTAGAACAAAGATTAGCTAAGTTCGCAAAAGAGTTTCCAAATAAGATTGCTCTCGTTGATCCTTGGAAGCGCTTAACTTATCAAGAACTTGACAATGCCATTAACGATCTAGCTGTAACCTTTCATCAAAATGGCATACAGAAAAATTTTGTCGTGATGATTCAATTACCTAATGTAGCTGAGTCGATGATTGTTTTCCATGCGGCTCTACGGGCTGGTGCAATTGTACTTCCGGTTACTCCGATTTATCGCGAAGCCGAAATCAAAACAATTTTAGAGCAGGTCCAACCAGATGTGATTTTTATTCCACAATATTTTAAAAATAATGATTACGTCAAAATGCTAGAAAATATTCAGCAATTAAATAATGTTCCAAAAGTAGGGTTGAAAATTCCGAATGAAAGAGATACAGAGGGAACTAGTTTTATAGAATGGTCTGAATATATAAAGAATCCGAATACTGAGAGATTAGAAGAAAGAGCATATGACCCAGATGAATTCAGCTTATTAATGTTTACATCAGGTACAACGTCTAGTCCGAAAGGTGTTTTGCATACTCATGGGACGCTAGGTGTTGCGATTTCTACGTTTGATGGTATTGAGACAACTGGATTTAATAGTGTCTTCCTAGTTCCAAGTCCGGTCACGCATATAACAGGTTTAGTTGTAGGGATTTTAGGTCCAATGAAGCTAGGGGCAACAACAGTCTTCATGCCAATATGGGATGCTAAAAAGTGTTTGCAAATTATTGAGGATGAAAAATGTTCATATGTAATGGCGGCAACACCATTCTTAAGTCAGTTAATTGATGAGGTTGAAGCGCAAGGTAAAGGGATGGAAACAATGCGTTATTTCGCATGTGGAGGAGCAGATGTTTCTGAATATTTATTAAGACGTGCCAAATCCATTTTACCTCATTGTACATTTTCAAGAATTTATGGCTCGACTGAAGCACCAGGAATCTCAAAATTCAAGAAAAACTATGATGAAAATAAACGTTACACACACGATGGAAGACCAACTTCACCTGGTAAAGCAAAAATTAAAGAAAGATCTTATTTGCCAAATGGTAGTGGAGAGTTACTGGTCTATGGTCCTCAACTCTTAATTCGCTATATAAGCTGGACTGAAACAGAAAAAGCAATGACAGAAGAATGGTTCTCAACTGGAGACTTGGCACTTTTCGATGAAGACGGTTTTATCCAAATTACTGGTAGAGAAAAAGACATTATTATTCGAGGAGGTGAAAATTACTCAGCGAAGGAAATTGAAGACATCTTGATTTCACATCCAAAAGTTAAGGATATAGGCATCGTTGGATATAAAGATGAAGTGATGGGGGAACGAGGGTGTGCTTTTGTTGTGTTAAATCAACGAACGGACACAATTACTTTAAGTGATTTAACGAAACTTTTAGCGGAGAAAAAAGTGGCAAAACAAAAATGGCCAGAGCGATTAGAAGTTGTTGATGCGCTTCCATATACACATTCCGGAAAACTTCAGAAGTTCATCTTACGGGATATGCTGAATAGCGAAGTAGCATTGGGAAAATTGATTAATTAAAGAAAAAGAAATGAGATCTAGATAGAAAATAGGGGAGGAATTTTTTTGAAAAAATGGTTGTTAATGATTTGTTTAGTTTTGGTAGCGGCAATTGTAAGCGCTTGTAGCAGTGGCGGCAGTTCATCGTCTTCTCAATCAACAGGAAATGCCAAAACGGAGACATCTACTAAACCTTCTAGTGAATCAACAGAAGCGTCAGATGAATATGCAAATTATCCAGAAAAGCCAATTGAATTTATTGTTCAATATGGTGCTGGAGGAGCAACTGACTTAGTGTATCGTCCAGTATTACAACGTATGGAAAAAGAGTTAGGCGGCACAATCGTTGTTCAAAATATTACAGAAGGTGGAGGAATTCAAGGGGCTAAAAAATTGGCAGATGCTAAGCCAGATGGTTATACAGCTGGGGTTTTATCTGCAGGTCAAACAGTCATGGCACCTTTATTCCGTGAAGTTCCTGTTGGGTTAGAAGATTATGAAATTGTCGGTTCTGTTGGGGCTTATTTATACGGCATCATTGCACCAAAAGATGCACCTTACGATGACTTTGAAGGATTTTTAGCTTATGCAAAAGAGAATAGTGGGCATCTCGTTGCTTCTACAATTCCTTCTAATGTATATGAGATTTTCTATACATGGTTACGTAATGAACATGGTGTTGAATTTAGTACGATTCCATTTGATTCCGCAACAGATACTTCAATGGCCGTACAAAATGGTTCTGCAGATTTCAGTGTTGGTTTGACTTCTGTTGACAATTCTCGTATTGAAAATGGTGACATTAAGTTTATTGCGCCGCTTGGGGATCTTCGTTGGCCAGTAGCGCCAGATGTTCCAACATTACAAGAGCAAGGGTACGACGATGTAATGGTTGCAACGATCTTAGGAATTGGATTACCAAAAGGTACACCTGAACCAATTGTGAAAAAGTGGGAAGATGCATTAAAAGCGACACTTGAAGATCCTGAAATTGTTGAACTTTTACAAAGTCTATCAACTGAACCGTCATTCAAAACAGGTAAGGATTTTGAAGATTATTTACTTAACTTAGATAAAGCGTTCAAAACAATGGTTGGCAAATAAGGGTTGGAGGTACGTGCATGAACTTTGATTACTCGGATGATCATAAGTTATTACAAAATTCCATTGGAAACCTACTTCAAAAAAAATTCCCGATTACGTTTAGTCGGGAATTCCTTGAAAAAGGGGACGATGTGATTTCAAAAGAACTAGTTAAAACGTTAGTAGATCAAGGTTTGCTAGGATTCCTTTTTGAGGATCCTAGCAACATAAATGAAGGCTTAGTCTATTCCGTATTAACAGCTTTAGAGGCTGGAAGAGTTTCATTACCCCTACCACTTGTAGAAGCCCATGTAACATCTTATGTACTAAATAAGTTTGCTGCAGATAGTGAGCATAATGATTCCTTAAGTAGTGGGAAAAATCTTTATACCATCGGATGGAAAAATAAAGATGTGAAACTGTCTGCTAACAATACAATCTCAGGCAAAGTTGCTTTTGTTCCTTTTGCAAAAAGTGCTGACTTTATGTTAATTCAACTAGAAGATCATCTTCTCTTCGTAGATTTAAAGGATGAATCGGTGAAAACGAAAAAAGTAAAATCGATGGACCAAACGTATCCACTTTATGAAGTAGAAATAAAGGATTATAAATTACAAGATTCAAATGTAGTGACAAAAGGAGACGCCAATGAACTTTCTACGGTCATGAATCAAATTGCTACATTGTTATCAAGTGCAGAAATCATTGGTGCAAGTTGTCAAATTTTAGATATGACAGTGGAATATACAAAGGAACGAAAACAGTTCGGACAGGAGATTGCAAAATTCCAAGCGATCAAACATAAAGCCGCAGAAATGTATGTCTTACTAGAAAGCTCAAAGGCGGCATTAAAATATGCTAGCTGTGTATTTTCAACAAATATGACGGATGAATATGAAAAAGTGACGCATCTATTAAAATCGTATACTTCTGATTGTTGTAATGAGCTAATGGGGTTATCCATTCAATTACATGGTGGAATTGGATTCACTTGGGAAAGTGACGTGCATTTATATTACAAGCGTGCTCGTCGAATCTCAGTGATGTATGGAGATATATACGAACATCGTGAAAAACTTTTCCAAGAAATTTTACAATTGACTAAAGAAGGTACTCAAAGTGAAAAGGATCGAATCAAAAGTTAACGTAATGAATTTGCGTTAGAAAAGAGGTGGGGAGATTGAACTTGCAAAAATTAAATGCCTCATTTTACCAAGGATTATTTCTCGTTGTATTTGCTCTATTCTTTATCGCTGTTACCCCTTCACAAATTGATTTATACGAAGGGTCTGATGCGCTGTCACCAAGGCTGATTCCATACTTCGTATTAACAATGCTAGGAATTTTAGGGATCGTATTAATTCTACAATCATTTAGAAAATCCAAAACAGAAACACAAGATAAAGCTGTAAGTGATCAATCCGAAGAAGGTAAAGGTGAAACTAGTTTCCGAGATTTAATGATCTTTATCGGGGTATGTATATTTATTCTACTAACGGCAGAATTTCTTGGATACACATTCGCTGCAATTATCGCCTTAATTGCAACACTCATTGCATTTAAAGTTAAACCTCTTTATAAAGTGATCATTATTGGTGTAATTGTGCCAATCTTAATCGAATTATTATATAGAGCTTTGGAAATATATCTACCATTAGGATTTTGGGAAAACATATTTTACTAATTTGAGTAGCTTTGAAACAAAGGGGGGAGAATATGGATTTATTGTTAGAGGCTTTTAGGGAATTTTTTATTCTAGAAAACTTAATTTTAATCCCCTTAGCGCTAATAGCAGGACAAATTTTAGGTGCAATACCCGGTATGAGTTCCATTATGGCGATTGCGATTGTCATTCCATTTACTTATGGATTGTCTCCCGTAACAGCGGTTACGTTGTTGATGTCTTTTTATAAAGGGGGATTATCTGGAGGGTCTATCGCTTCGATCTTGATTGGTACTCCAGGCACGGCTGCAGCTGCTGCAACAACATTAGATGGCTATCCACTCGCAAAAGAGGGGAAAGCAGGAAAAGCTCTTGAAACGGCACAGATTGCATCTGCACTCGGGTCACTTTTCTCAGATGTCTTACTTATTTCGATTATCGGGTTTATGGCACAAATTGCCTTAAATATGACGTCACCTGAATTATTGTTGATTGTTGTATTTGCGATGTTAACAGTTGGTTCCTTTACAGCAGGAAATCCTATCAAAGGGTATGCAAGTGCATTACTTGGGATTTTCTTTTCTATGTTGGGTCCAGATCCCACTACGGGATTGCCAAGATATAGCTTTGGCATTCTTGAACTCGAAGCAAAACTTGATTTAGTTCCTGTTTTACTAGGGGTTCTTGCACTTTCGGAAATCTTTTACGAAGTGTATTTCAAAAAGATGCACAGTAATGAGGGGCATCTCCCAATACCGAAAAATAAATCGGATGCTCGTATGACTTGGCAAGACTTTAAAGATACCGGCCCAACAACATTCCAATCCAGTGTGATCGGTGCATTTATCGGAATGATGCCTGGATTAGGGCCTACAATTGGTGCGTTCTTATCACATAGTGCGGCAAAAAGAACTGCAAAGGATCCTGAAAAGCTTGGGAAGGGATCGTTATCTGGTGTAGCGGCGGCTGAAGCGGGAAATAACGCGGTGGCAGGTGCAAACTTAGTGCCATTATTTAGTTTCGGTATTCCTGGTGATGCTGAAGCAGCCCTAGTACTAAGTGCATTAATGTTACATGGTCTTACAGTTGGCCCACAATTGTTTGTTTCTGATGGTCCACTAGTCTATGGAATTTTCATTAGTTTAATTGTGGCAGATATTGTTTTAATCTTCTTAGGATTGTACATGGTCAGATACTTTGCCAAACCATTAACTAAAATCTCAACGCGTTACTTATATCCAACCATCATTATTTTAATGCTTGCTGGTACATTCGGTGTAACGAGAAGCATGTTCGGCTTACTTATTTTAGTTGTGTTTGGTGTAATTGGCTTAATTATGAAGCTGAATGGTTTTTCAGTTCCAGCCTTTATTATTGGCTTTGTTCTTGGGTCTCCGCTTGAAGGGTGGCTTCAACGTTCATATGTCATGGTTAAAAACGATTCATCGGTATTGTTAAGACCGAGTTTTATTATAACGGCATTACTTCTAGTTGGAATTGCAATATTTATGAAAAAGGTTTCAAAGAAATCTGTCCCTGAATAAACAACATGGAGGCGTTCTTTATTAAGGCTTGGGTATTACATGAATTTGAAGGTCCAAAAAGCATGGAATTACAAGATGTTTCTTCCACTAAGCTAAAAAAAAGCGAAGTTCGCATCCAAATCAAAGCATGTGGCTTGAATAACAAAGATCTTTTTATTTCAAAAGGTGTCTATTTCCGCACGATGTCACCGCCTCTTATTTTAGGAAGTGATATCGCCGGAGTTGTACTCGAAGTGGGGGAAGAAGTTTCAAATTTCTCCTCCGGTGATCGAGTTGTCATCTCCCCAATTATTGGCTGTGGAGATTGCCAGCATTGCTTAAACGAAGAAGAAAATAAGTGTATTCGATATGTTTCCACATTAGGAGGCCTTGCGGAGGAAGTCGTAATAAGTCAAAGTCAATTAATTAAAATTCCTGAACACTTTGACTATGCCGATGCAGCTGCATTGCCGATTGCATACTTAACTGCTTGGAATATGCTTTACAACAAAGCAAAAGTGACAGATAAGGACACAGTGCTGTTTTGGGGCGGAACTAGTGGAGTTGGTACTGCTGGTATTCTACTATTCAACCAATATCAAAATACAATTGCGATTGCTGGAAGCGAAGAAAAAGTTCAGAAGTTGAAATCGCTTGGCGTCAAGCACGTCATTAATTATAAAAATGAAGATGTGTATGAACGAGTGATGGCATTAACGAAGGATGAAGGGGTCGATGTAATCTTTGATCCAGTTGGTAAAGCGGCCTGGTCCAAAAACTTAGACATGTTAAAAAATAATGGACGACATGTAAATTGTGCGAGAAGTTCAGGTGCAGAGGCAACCATTGATTTAGGGAAATTATTTGCAAAACAAATAGCTATATACGGAGCGAAGTCTGGTACGAAAAAGGATTTACAAAATATCATCCATCATCTTGAGCGGATTAACAAAAAGCCGATTATCGACAAGACTTTTTCCTTTCATCAAGCGAAAGAAGCGTTACATTACCTTGAGCATGAACGGCAGTTAGGGAAAGTAGTTGTTACAAATGAGTCCAATTAGGGGGATGAAAATGGAATTTGAAACGATTATTTATAAAAAAGAAGGACCGATTGCACGAATTATTATGAACCGACCAGAAAAGCGTAATGCGCAAAATGGTCGAATGATTGAAGAAATGGATGCTGCCTTTGTTGATGCAGAAAGAGATAGTTCGATTCGCGTAGTAGTTTTATCAGGCGCAGGGAAAACATTTTGCGCGGGGCATGATTTAAAACTATATCCCGTAGAAGAAGGGGCAATCAATCGTCCGCCAAATATTGAAGGAAAATGGTATTACGAACGAGATTACTTTTACGATAAATTACTTCGTTCGTGGCGTTTAAAGAAACCGGTTATTGCACAAGTGCAAGGCCATGCATTAGCAGCAGGTTTTATGATCGCAAATATGTGCGATTTAGTTGTTGCTTCAGACGATGCACAGTTTGGAGATCCGGTTGTTCGTATGGGAGCAGCAGCAGCAGAAATATTGTGTCATCCATGGGTATTGCCACCAAGAATTGCAAAGGAAATGCTATTTACAGGAAATTATATTACGGCCCAAAGAGCTTATGAATTAGGAATGGTGAACCAAGTCGTTCCATTAGAGGAGCTTGAGAATACGGTGACACAGTTAGCGGAGCATATTTCAAAAATGCCTCCATTTACAGTTTCAATTATTAAAAACTCCATTAATCGTACGATGGATATGCAAGGGTTTGAAAATTCATTGAATGCCCATTTTGACACACATGTTATGTCCCATTGGTCGGATGAAGCCCAAACATACTTTGAACAAAGTCGCCGCGAAAGTAAAAGTATTAAAGAATTCATTACAAATCGTGATGACAAATTTGTATCCAAGGAGGGGTGAGGAAGATGGATCTATTATTTACTCCTGAACAAGAACAATTTCGTGAACGATTAAAAAATTGGTTGAATGAAGTAATACCGGAAGTGACAAAAAATGATCACTCGCCTGATCGTTTCGAAAATATGATTATTAATAAAAAGATTTGGGAGAAGAAAGTTTATGAGGCGGGGTATGCAGGTCTTACTTGGCCAAAGGAATACGGGGGGCAAGGTAAAGAGAATGTATATCAAATCATTTTTAACGAGGAATGTGGTAGAGTAAACGCCCCTGCTTCTCTTAACGTCATTGGAAACAATATTTTAGGTCCCACGCTTTTAGAATATGGAACAGAAGAGCAAAAGCGACGTTTTTTACCGCAAATAGTCTCAGGAAATGAGATTTGGTGCCAAGGATTTTCCGAACCTAACGCAGGTTCTGACTTAGCATCTCTGTCAACAAAAGCTGAATTAAAAGGCGATAAGTGGATTATTAATGGTCAGAAAATATGGGCGAGTTGGGCGCAATTTTCTCAGTATTGTATTTTACTAGCTAGAACTGACAATCAAGCAAAAAAACATAAAGGCATTACGTTTTTCCTTGTACCAATGAATTTAAAAGGGGTTACGGTAAAACCACTAGTTCAAATGAATAATGAGAAGGAATTCTCCGAAATTTTCTTCGACGACGTAGAACTAGATCAACACCTAGTACTTGGGGAAGTGAACGATGGTTGGAACGTAGCCATGAGAGCACTATCCTTTGAACGCGGAACAAATCCATTAGGAAAACAAGCAAAGTTCCATAAAGAATTAGTGGATCTCGTGAAATTAGCAACAACGATTAAGGATGAAAATGGTAATTCAATAACAGATAATCCGTATTTCCAACAAAAAATAGCGAAGGCATTTAGTGAACTTGAAGTGATGAAATATATGGGCTATGAGGTCGTTAATAAATTGATGAATAATCAAAAAATTACGTTTGAATCCTCAGTCCAAAAGCTTTATTGGAGTGAGTACCATAAAAGATTTGGTGACTTAGCAATGGAAATCCAACGTGACTTAAGTATTTTCTGGGAAGAAGATGGACTACTTGACGGGAAATTCCAAAATATCTTCCTACATTCACGTGCAGAAACGATTTACGCTGGAACTTCCGAAATTCAAAAAAATATTATTGCCGAACGTATTTTAGAAATGCCTCGATAAAAATCCTTGAAGTAGGTGTGTATATTTGAATGATGAGTTTGTAGGCAAAGTGGTCGTTGTTACAGGTGCGGGTACAGGGCTGGGTAGATGGATCGCAGAAGGGTTTGCCAAAGCTGGTGCCCACACGGTAATAACTGGTATTAATCTTGATGAATGTATGGACGTTGCAGGTGGATTACAAGAGTGTCGAGGCAAAGTGATTGCGCGTCAAATGGACGTGACGAGTTTATCAGAAATTAAAGACACGTTACAATTTGTCATCGATGAATTTTCACGCGTGGATGTACTTGTCAATAATGCTGGTCTAGTGTGGAAACGAAAAGCTCTTGAAGTGGATGAGAGCTTTTTTGACCAAATGAATGCAGTCAATGTAAAGGGAGCATTTTTTGTAGCCCAAACCTTTGGTGCCCAAATGGTCCAACAACAGTCAGGGAAAATTATCAATATAACATCTGCAGCTGGGAAACTTATTAGAAAAGGTCTTGCAAATCCGATTTATAACATGAATAAAGGTGCCATTAATATGATGACAAAAGCGTTAGCAGAAGAATTTTCGCAATATAACGTCAATGTCAATGCAATAGGACCTGGCTACTTTGAGACTGGTCCGGTGAAAGAGCGCTTTGTGAATCCTGCAGTTTATGAAACGGTAATTGAATCTACACCTCTTGGGAAAATAGGACAGGCGGACGACATTCAAGGGACTGCATTGTTCTTAGGCTCGAAGTTATCAGATTTTATTACAGGTCAAATTATTTATGTAGATGGTGGACGGACAATTTTATAGCACAATTGGAGTGGTGAAACATGCAGTTAACCGACAAAGTGGCCATCGTGACAGGTGCTGCGCGGGGAATTGGTTTTGACATCGCATCAAAACTATCTGAGGAAGGTGCAACCGTACTTTTAATAGATAAAGAAGAAAGTGAACTGTCAAAAGCCGTTCAACTATTAACAAATTTAAAACGAAACGTTCAATCCTATGTATTAGATGTGACAGATGACTTTGCTGTGATGTCATTTCTAGATCAACTCCGAGAATTAAATATAAAGGTTGATATTTTAATCAATAACGCAGGAATTTCGCCTAAGGTAGATGGGGTTCGACGGGAAACACATACAATTCCAATCAATGAGTGGGAACAGGTATTAAAAGTGAATCTCACAGCACCGTTTCTTTTCACTAAAGGTGTATTGCCAATCATGATGGAAAAAGGTTGGGGTCGAATTATCAATATAAGCTCAGTTGCAGGTCGACAAGCCAGTAAAATTGCAGGCTCTCATTATGCGGCAACGAAAAGTGCACTAATAGGTTTTTCAAGGACTGTCGCTTCGGAATACGGAAAATATGGAATTACGGTAAACAATGTAGCGCCTGGCCGCATTGAATCTAAAATGGCAGAAATGGCAACAGAGCAAGTAGCAGAGAATTTTTTACGCCAAGTACCATTAGGGAAAAGTGGTACGCCGCAAGATGTTTCAGCTGCCGTTTTGTTCCTTTGTTCAGAAGGGGCTAATTACATTACAGGCGCAACGATTGATGTAAATGGTGGAATTTATATGAATTAAGTTAGTAGATTGATAGGTTTAATATAGAAAGGGGATTATGATCATGGGAAACAATGTAAATGTAAAAGTTGAAAATCAAATTGCTTATATCGGGATGAACCGTCCAAATAAACGAAACTCTTTAGCAACAGAACTTGTGGAGGAATTGTTAGGGGCATTACGTGAGGCAGAAAAAAATCCAGAAGTTCGCGCCATCATTTTATATGGGGAAGGCAAAGCGTTTTCTGCAGGTGGCGATATTGATACATTACAAGCGTTAGAAAATACAGCTGACTTATTAAACTACATGCAAGGTGCAGCCGAAATTACAAATACCATTAAAAACTTAGATAAATTAGTCGTTGCAGCGGTTCATGGATTTGCAGCTGGTGCCGGATTTAGTTTAGCACTAGCATGTGACTTCGTAGTGGCACATCCTGAAACCCGATTCATTTCAAGCTTTACAAATGTCGGGTTAATTCCAGACCTCGGATTGATCCGAAGTCTGAATGGTCGTGTTCCTTCTGCAATAGCGAAAGAATGGATCGTCTCAGGACGTCCAGTGTCAGTGGAGGAAGCTTCGACACATGGATTGGTGAACAAAGTAGCTACAGGTGATGTCGTTGCGGATGCGGCTGAATATGCACAATTTATTGTCGCTGCGCCACCGCTTGCAAACAAATTTGTAAAATATTTAGTGGAACATGCCAATGAATATTCGAATGAAACAAGTTTGATGCAAGAAAATGTCATTCAATCCTTATTACTTCAAACAGAAGACAATCGAGAAGGAATTCAAGCCTTCTTTGAAAAAAGAAAACCTAAGTATAAAGGCATTTAATCAAAAAATTAAAGTTCGACTTTCAATTCGAGAGTTCGAACTTTTTTTAGGAGTAATTTGTAAAGGAGTGTAGTGAATGACGTTAGACTTAGAGAATCAATACACGAATGCCGAAAGAGCCGCTCGTGCTTTATATAAAAATGGGGTGCGAGAAATATTTGGTCAAAGTAACCCACAAACCATTATGCTAGCTTGTGAAGAATTAGGGATTAGACAAATTGGATTTAGACAAGAAAATGCAGGTTCCTATATGGCGCAAGGGTATGGAATGGTTAGTGGCAAGATTCCAGTTGTTGGAGCACAAAATGGTCCAGCTGCCGCTTTGCTTGTTCCTGGATTGGCGGAGGCATATAAATCCTCCCATGCAATCGTTGCGATAGTCGATGATGTCCCATTATGTGATGAAGACCGGAATGCGTTCCAAGAGTTGGATCATTTTGAATTGTTTAAAGGGGTAGCGAAGTGGGTGAAAAGAGTAAGCCATCCTGATCGCATAGAAGCCTTAATTGATCGTGCATTTATTGAAGCATCAAGTGGAAGACCAGGGCCTGTTGTTTTACTCTTCCCGAAGGACATTATGTATTCAACAAAAAAAAGCAAAGCAAACACGACTTCTGAAATAAGTTTTTCTCATTATCCATTAGATCGACCTTGTGCCAATTTAGATGAATTGCAAAAAGCTGCAGATTTAATCAGTAAAGCTAAAAGACCATTGATTTACGCAGGTGGAGGGGTGAATACCTCAGGCGCTCAAAATATTTTACGAAAAATACAAGAGGAATTTAACCTTCCTGTTGCCACAACAACAATGGGAAAAGGTGCAGTAGATGAGAATCATCCGTTAACTTTTGGTCCAATCGGTTACTATATGGGGAATCGTAGTCGTACGAAGTATTTAAGAGAATACGTAAAACAAGCGGATGTCATTTTATTAATTGGTAATCGTACAAATCAAAATGGTACCGATAGTTGGACGCTGTTACCAGAGGAGGCGACTTACATTCATCTCGACATTTCTCCATCTGAGATTGGGCGAAATTACCCTTCGCTTCGTTTAGCAGGCGATGCTAAAATGTCGTTGGAAAAATTATATGAACTTCTAGAGGAACAAGAGGTTAGGCGGTGTTCAAGAGAAGAGGTAAAAAAAGTCATAGTGCAATCACGTCAACAGTACTCACAAGAAGTGGCATCTTATTTAGAAAAGAAAAACGAAGTCTTACACATCGAACACATACTTGTCGAGCTCAATAAACAATTGGAGGAAGATCATATTGTAGTGGCAGATGCTAGCTATTCTTCCATTTGGATTTCGAATTTTATTGATGCCTCAGGTAAGCGGAAATTCGTATTTCCTAGAGGAATCGCAGGTCTAGGCTGGGGATTACCAATGGCGATGGGGGCAAAAGTCGCCGAGCCGGAGAAAAAAGTATTCTGTCTTTGTGGAGACGGTGGTTTTGCACATGTTTGGAGTGAGTTAGAAACGTGTATGCGAGAAGGCATTGATGTGATAATCGGTGTGATTAATAATGGAATACTCGGATACCAAAAACATGCGGAGCTTTCGAAATGGGGAAAACATACTTCAGCCATAGACATTAAAAAAATTGATTATGTTAAGATTGCCGAAGCTTGTGAAATGAAGGGAATTGTAATCGATCATATAAGTGATGTTGAAAGTTCACTTAGAGAAGCTTTTCAACATAAAGGAAGCGTGTTATTAGATTTGCGCGTAGATGCATCATCCATTCCACCACTGACATTTATGCAATCATTTGATTCAATTTAAAATTAGTTTCCTGAGGCCGGGACATAGGTAGAATTTTCAAGAAAAGCCACTATTATCTATAATAAGATATTGATACTTTATAGTTTAAGAGCAATAAATGTTAGCCATTCTCCGAAAAACCGCGGCCTACCACTGTAAGCCGCGCCAGTTTCCGGAAAGTATAGAAGGACAAATTTTATGTGAGCGGACCTTATACAAAGCACAAAGACAAGTCGTAAAGACACGTACAACGTGGCTTTGCGGCTTGTGTGCTTAGTCCGCTCTCACCGGATACTTAATAAGATTCATTATTAGAATCAACAGCAAAAAACCTCAGTTTCTCTTTGTCCCAGGCTCTTTTTCTTTAGACGTGGTTATTCGAAAGTAGAATTTGATACCATTAACATAATATTGTAAGCTAAAGGTTAATAAATGATTAAAGAATACAAAATATAATTAGCTAGAACCTCGCATCGAAAGGAAGTCACATCCGAATTGACAAATAAAAATAAAACAGTTGTCCGTTCCATGGACATTTTAAATCTATTCATAGAACACACTGAATTAACATTTCAAGAAATTATAGAGTTATCTGAAATCCCGAAAACCTCTGTTTATCGTATGTTGAAATCATTAGAGGAGATGGAGTTCTTAGAAAAGGGACCCGATGCCAAATACCGACTTGGCATGCTTTTCCTTAAATTTGGTCATCTCGTTTCAAGCAGACTAGATTTGCGGAAAATTGCTTATCCGATTATGCAAGACTTACATAACGATGTTAAAGAAGCGGTTAACTTAGTTGTTCGTGATGGCGAAGAAGCGATTTATATTGAGAAAATTGATGAGAAGCAAAAGGTGAGGCTTTACACAGCCGTTGGTCGAAAAAGTCCGTTATATGCTGGAGCATGTCCTCGAGCAATCTTTTCGTTTTTGCCTGAGCACGAAGTTAAAGATTATCTTGATTCCGTAGAACTAAAATCTTATGCAAATGGAACGATCACGGATAGAGAAAAGTTAATAGAGAAGATTAAGCAGGAAAAGGAACAAGGTTATACAATTAGCCATTCAGAATTAGAAAATCATACATCTGCTGTGGCTGCACCAATCTACAATCATTTAGGTGAAGTCGTGGCAGGATTGAGTATTGCTGGAATTGAAGCGAATTATCAAGGAGAAAATGTTGATCTTTTCGCCCGAAAATTAAAGAAAGCCACTGCAGAGATTTCAAGACAATTAGGATACGAACAACTATAGAAAAGCGGAGCGCGTTCGTTTAGCCGCGTCGGAAAACGCTACATCGTGTAGCAATGCTGACATGACTCACATCGTGTGAGCCTCAAGCGCTGGAGCTACACCTGGTGAGGGCGCTTTTTGCCCTGGACAGGTTAGTGAAGCACCTCGAGCGGCTAACGCGCGAAGCTAGACACCCTTCAAACTTCGAAAATCTATATATTCTTACTTATTAAAAAAGAGGCGCCCTATGAGTAGTAGCGCCTCTTTATCTTATTTATATTGCAATCTTCTAAAACGAAGAGCCATTCTTAATTCATTTAATTGTTTTTCTTGATGTAATAAAGCCTTTTGTGCTTCTTCCAACGTAACTTCTTGGAAATGAATCGTATCGGTTGCTTGCATTTGAGCCAGAGATGGTAAATCTGTTGAAATAATCTGTCCGATTTTCGGATAACCGCCTGTCGTTTGGCGATCCGCCATTAAGATAATCGGTAGTCCATTAGAAGGTACTTGAATAGTTCCATACGTAACTCCTTCTGACAATAACTCAAACGGCGCTTTTAATTGAATTTCTTCACCTTCTAACCGGTAGCCCATACGATCAGCTTGGGTCGTAATTTTGTATGGCATGGACAAGAAGTTTTTGATACTCTCCTCATCGAACCTCTCATATTCAGAGCCTCTAATCATACGAATCGTTTTCGTTTTTTGAAGATTAACAAAGGATGTGTAATTGACGAACCAAGGAAAGTAAATAGATTCCGTTTGTAACTGTTGAAAAAGTTCTTCACCTATAGCAGAACGCACTCCACATTCGAATACATCTTTTTTTTGTAACTTTCTCCCATGAAAACCGCCAATGCCTGCTCGTAAGTAGGTGCTTTTGCTGTTCATCACTTCTGGTACTTGAATGCCACCACTAAAGGATACATAAGCGCGGCAGCCACTAACAGCAGCATGGAATTTTAAAACAGACCCTTTCCGAACTAGCAGTGGACGCCACATTGGCACTTCTTCTCCATCTAGAGTAGGTCTCAAATTGCCCCCTGTAATAGCAATCAATTCATCACTTTCGAATAAAAGAGTAGTCCCAAAAAGGGTAACTTCTAGTCCGCCTTCATCATGTGAATTTCCTACAAGAATATTCGCTATACGTAAAGAGATAGGGTCCATGGCACCGCCTACGATGACACCAAACTTTTGCACACCATATCTTCCTAAATCTTGAATAGTTGTCAGCATTCCTGGTTGAAGAACCTTTATGCCCATGTTGTCACCTCCAAGTGATGATTATATTCTTCCATCGTAATCGGATAAAATCGAATGCGATCACCTGGTTGTAATAAGGTTGGGGGAGATTGATTAGGTAAAAAAAGGCTTTGTGGTGTACGGCCGATAATTTGCCAACCACCTGGCGTCTCTAATGGATATATTCCGGTTTGACTTCCCGCAATGCCGACAGATCCTGGTGGAATAGCTAATCGCGGAGTATCTTTTCGTGGCGTGGCAATCTGTTGATTCAAACCACCCATAAAAGGAAAGCCAGGAGCAAAGCCAAGCATATATACGAGATAGTCACCACTTGAATGTAGCTCAATCACTTCACTAGGTGTTAAACCATGATAAGATGCAACATATTCTAAGTCAGGTCCCATGTCACCTCCATAGACAACTGGGATCTTTACAATACGTTCTTTTGTCGATTCAACCGAAACAGATTTGTTTAATAATTCTAAGATGCTATTTTTGACAATGTCAAAGGGGATCTCATTTTCCTTATTTCTATTAGAAAAGTAAACATCTACAGGATTGTAATAAATAGTCACGCTATTATAGGCTGGAACAGTTTCTATTAACCCTTCGAATGGATGTGATTCTAAGAGATTCATAATTAGTTTTACTCTTTTATGTACTGCTTCATCGATTCCTTGCCCAACTTGAAGTACGAGTGCAGCGTCACCTAAAGGTCTTATCTGTACATCTTCTTTTAAAGTAAACATGAAAGCCACCTCCTGTTGTTTCGAAATTCGGTACATAAGTTTTAAAAAATGGATTAATAATATTATAAATTAACAATTCTCAAAAACAAGATGATTTTAATTGAAAATAAAAAATATAATACAATTTTCTCAAAATTTTAAAATCTATCTTTTCGACAAAAATAATCTGTGCTACAATGTTTTTAAATTTAGAAACTTAAGTTCCGAAATTCGGTACTAGAGAGATGGTAGTATAGGGGGTAAGAAAATGTTTCGAGTAGATTTAAACTGTGATTTAGGGGAAAGTTTTGGCCGTTACCGTTTAGGGGAGCGAGAGGAAATATTAAAATATGTTACCTCTGCCAATATTGCTTGTGGGTTCCATGCCGGTGATCCAACTGTTATGAGAGAAACCATTCAGCTTGCTATTCATAATGGAGTAAAAATTGGAGCGCATCCAGGATTACCTGATTTAAATGGTTTTGGACGTAGAGAAATGAACATTACTCCACAAGAGGCATATGATATGGTCGTTTATCAAGTAGGGGCGTTGCAAGGGTTTTTAACTACTTTTAATGAAACGATGCAACACGTAAAGCCGCATGGTGCGCTATATAATATGGCTGCTAAAAATCAAGCACTTGCAGAGGCCATTGCGCAAGCGGTTTATGATATTTCTCCGCAACTAGTGCTGTTTGGACTTGCTGGTAGTGAATTAACGAAAGCAGGAGAGAAGATAGGGCTTCCTACTGCACATGAAGTATTTGCTGACCGCACATATCAACAAGATGGATCCTTAACATCTCGTAAACAGCCAGACGCTTTAATTACCGATTCAGAACAAGCAGTACAGCAAGTTGTGAAAATGGTGAAGGAAGGCCGCGTGCTGTCGCAGCAACAAATAGAAGTACCATTACAGGCAGATTCGGTTTGTATTCATGGGGATGGGGCACATGCTGTTGAATTTGCAAAGTATATTCATGCAGTCTTAACAGAACAGCAAATAGCAGTTCGTTCAATTAGAGAGGGGTAATACAAATGGGAGCTAGTAAAATCAATGAAGACGTAGTACAAGCAGCTAAAAGCCAAAAAAGTAAATTCGTTAAGAAAACAACAAGTAAGAGTGTGTTGCTAGGGGCTGCTTTCTTAATGGCAACATCTGCCATTGGACCAGGATTTTTAACACAAACAACGGTATTTACGCAACAACTGGCAGCGAGTTTTGCATTTGTTATTTTAATTTCACTGCTTTTAGACATCGTTGCACAGTTGAATGTTTGGCGAATCATTGCAGTTTCTGGATTACGAGGTCAAGAAATTGCTAATAAAGTATTACCAGGCTTAGGTGTCGTACTTGCCGTTATGATCGTAATTGGAGGATTAGCCTTTAACATAGGGAACGTTGCAGGTGCAGGTCTCGGACTAAATGCAATGTTGGGGTTAGATCCAATTGTTGGCGCAGTATTAAGTGCATTATTTGCTATTTTTATTTTCGTTATTAAAGAAGCAGGAAAAGCAATGGATAAAGTGGCACAAGCTGCTGGCGGAGTCATGATTTTACTAATGATGTTTGTTGCAATTAAAACGTCACCACCTGTTGGGGATGCAATCGTTAACACATTTGCACCTGAACAAATTAGTTGGTTTGCAATCGTAACATTAGTTGGAGGGACTGTTGGAGGATACATAACTTTCGCAGGTGGCCACCGTCTTTTAGATGCAGGTATTAAAGGGGTAGAATATTTGCCAGAAGTAACAAAAAGCTCTGTCATGGGAATTGTTGTTACAGGTATCATGCGTATTGCATTGTTTTTAGCAGTACTTGGTGTAGTTACTCAAGGTTTAGCAATTGATCCAGGTAACCCACCAGCTTCAGTTTTCCAATTAGCTGCTGGAGATATTGGATTCCGTATGTTTGGTGTGATCATGTGGGCTGCAGCTATTACGTCTGTAGTTGGGGCTGCCTATACATCTGTTTCGTTTATTCGTTCATTCCATCCTTCTATCGAAAAGTATCATAATTGGATTATTATTGCGTTTATCGTAGTGTCAACAATTACATTTGTCTTTGTTGGTAAACCAGTAAACGTATTGCTTTTAGTGGGAGCATTAAATGCGTTAATTTTACCGGTAGCTTTAGGTACTTTACTTGTTGCAGCATATAAAAAAGAAATTGTTGGGTCATATAAGCATCCACTTTGGTTAACGATTACTGGGGTTATTGTTGTAATCATCATGAGTATTATGAGTGTAATTACGTTAATTCAACAACTGCCACAATTATTTGCCTAAGGATGAATATGATTAGTACTTAAACTGGGAGTGAATACGATGACAGTATATGGAACAATTGAACCAAATGAAATTCGTCAAATGATTCGAAATCAAGAAATAACTGGGCCTACAGCGGGTATGTCAATTGGCTATACGCAAGCGAATTTAGCTATTTTAAAGAAAGAGCATGCCTTTGATTTTCTACTATTTTGTCAGCGGAATCCAAAGCCATGTCCAATATTAGACGTGACTGAACCAGGTTCGTTTATTCCTGCAAGAATTGCAAAAAGTGGAGATATTCGAAAAGACATTCCAAAATATCGTATATATCGCGACGGTATTTTTACAGAAGAAGTGTTAGATATTATGGATTATTGGGAAGATGATATGGTTGCGTTTTTAATCGGATGCAGTTTTACATTTGAAACGCCACTTCTTGAAGCGGGTATACCGATTCGACATATTGAAGAAGATTGCAATGTTCCAATGTATAAAACGAATATCCCATGTGAAAAAGCAGGTGTATTCGAAGGGCCAACTGTTGTAAGTATGCGACCGATGACAGCAGAGGATGCCATTCGTGCAATTCAAATAACATCGCGTTTTCCAAATGTACATGGTGCACCGATTCATATTGGCAATCCTGAACTGATCGGGATTACAGATATTTCAAAACCAGACTTCGGTGATGCTGTAACGATTAAGCCAGGAGAAATACCTGTATTTTGGGCATGTGGTGTAACACCTCAAGCCGTTGCAATGGAAAGCAAGCCATCCATTATGATCACCCATGCGCCTGGGCATATGTTAATTACAGATATAAAGGAAACTAGTTTGAGTGTACTTTAAGAGAAAGCTGATTGATTTAACTCGAACATCATTACGTTTTAATTGATAAGTAGATCTAGCATTTAAACTCCGCAAATTACTATAATTTTTGCGGGGTTTTTTATGTTTAATAGAGAAAGAGAAAAAAACTGCAAAATGAAAATACAAACCGACTGTTCAGAAATCAGTCCTTCAGTTCGCACAGGTGGATTTATGGTTTAAGCTCAAAAATATCATAATAAAAATTCCACTAAACGATATAGAGGCGTTTTCTAATTGCTTTACTACCATTTTAGATAGCCTAATAAGTAGGAGAATGAATCAATGTTTTTGATTTACTCTTTTTTTTTGTGCTCAATCGAATGTTTTAAAGACTATTAAAGCTATAGGAAAACATAAATAATATTATTATAGCAATAATAATCGAATAATTGAAAATATTAATATTTTGATTTAAAAAGAAGAAAATGTTAATAATGTGAAAGAATTATGACTATTAAAATAATTATATACAATTCTAATAGTTTCGTGATATTATGTAGAAACTTAATTAAAATAATATTTTGATAATTTAGAAAGAGAGGTTTTAAGTTATGTCACAGATGGTCGCAATAGTTATATTACTATTAATCTTATACATTGGTGATTTTGTTTCAATCCGAACGAAAGCGTGGGTTCCTTCAGTCTTCGTGTGTGCAGTATTATTCCTTTTTGGATTCTGGACTTTTTTCCCGACAGATATTGTCGCAATAGCAGGAGTTCCGAGTGTTGTAGCTACGTTACTAATGTATCTATTAATTGTTAATATGGGTACTCTTCTTTCATTGAAAGAATTAATGGCCCAATGGAAGACAATTGTCATTGCTTTATCAGGGATTTTAGGGATTATCGTTATTCTATTTGGTATTGGATCACTTATTTTTGATATGAATACAGTCATTGTTGCAATACCGCCATTAGTTGGAGGACTTGTGTCAGCGTTAATTATGTCTGAAGGTGC
Source organism: Ureibacillus composti (assembly GCA_030348875.1). Lineage (GTDB taxonomy): Bacteria > Bacillota > Bacilli > Bacillales_A > Planococcaceae > Ureibacillus > Ureibacillus composti. Next base: position 2,730,288 of record JAUCEP010000002.1, on the reverse strand, counting down.
TGCACAGGCAGGTCTAACTTCATTATCTGTTTTCGCAATTGTTATTTATGTTATGCAAGGATTCGCTGGATATCCAATTACATCAATTGTGTTAAAGCGTGAAGGAAAGCGTCTTTTACAACAGTACCGTAACGGTGAATTAGCTGTTAGTTCTAAAGCTCAAGTTCAAGAAGAAACGACTGATTCTAAAAAAGGGCTTAGGATCTTCCAGGTGCCTGAAAAGTATAATACGGAATACTTTAAATTCTTAAAAATCGCAATTGTAGGTTGCTTAGCGTACTTAACATCTGTAACCTTGGCGCCAGTGGTTGAAATTAATGGACTTGTTCTTTGTTTAGTATTTGGGGTTATTGCGAAAAGTATCGGTTTCTTAGAGACGCATGCTTTACAAAAAGCAAATGGATTTGGTTTTGCCATAATGGGATTAATGCTTTTCATATTTGATGGTTTAAAAAATGCAACGCCTAGTATGATGTTGGAAATTCTTACTCCGTTAGTTGTTTGTATTATCTTAGCCGTAATTGGTATGTACATTTTCTCTTTCGTCGCAGGGAAATTACTGAAAGTGAGCAAGAACTTAGCGTTTGCAGTGTCATTAACTGCTTTATACGGTTTCCCAGCAGACTACGTAATTACAAACGAGGTTATTAAAGCTTTAACGACTGATGAAAAAGAACGAGCAGCATTAACAGAGCATATGTTACCGCCAATGCTAGTTGGAGGATTCATCTCCGTTACAATTGTTTCTGTTATTCTAGCTGGAATTTTCGTAACATTCTTATAACTAATTTTTATCGGGCTATCTAAAAGGATAAATAACTTCGTAGATTGTGAGATTCTATGGCAGATAGTCCGATTTTTATAGAAAGCAGTGGAGGTTGATTCAAATGATCAATGAAAAAATAAAACAAGGCATTCAACAATATAGCGATGAATTAACAGCCATTCGTCGAAAATTGCATAGTGAACCAGAATTATCATGGGAAGAATACGAAACAACTGCTTTTGTTTCATCCTATTTGAATGAACTAGGGATAGAACATCGTAAAACAGAGCCAACTGGGGTCATCGCTGAAATAAAAGGCGGCAAAACAGGAGAAACGGTTGCGTTACGTGCCGATATGGACGCACTTCCAGTTGAAGAGCTAAACACAGACCTTCCTTATGCATCCAAGGAAAAAGGAAAAATGCATGCATGTGGTCACGATGCACATACAGCCATGTTATTGATTGCATCAAAAGTACTGAATGAAATCAAAGATGAACTACCAGGGAATGTTCGATTGATTTTCCAGCCTGCAGAAGAAGCGGCAACGGGAGCAAAAGCAATGGTAGAACAAGGCGCGGTTGAAGGTGTGGACAATGTATTCGGTATTCATATTTGGTCACAGATGCCAACAAATAAAGTATCCTGTTACCCTGGTGCATCTTTCGCTTCCGCAGATATTTTTAAGGTAACGTTTAAAGGAAAAGGCGGTCATGGAGCGATGCCTCACGATACGATTGATGCAGCGGTCATCGCGTCTTCATTCGTCATGAACGTACAATCAGTAGTATCAAGAACAATTGATCCACTGCAACCAGCAGTACTAACGGTTGGGAAAATGGTTGTAGGTACACGCTTTAACGTCATCGCAGAAAATGCAGAAATCGAAGGGACTGTTCGATGTTTTGATGCTGAAACACGTGATCATATAGAAAAGCAACTGCAAGTTTATGCAGAGAATGTGGCAAGTATATATGGTGCAACTGCCAAAGTAGAATACATTCGTGGTACACAAGCTGTCATTAATGAGGAAGAAAGTGCAAAATTAGTGCACCAAGTGACGACACAAGCCTTTGGTGAGGAAGCAAATTACTATGAAAAGCCAACGATGGGGGGGGAAGACTTCAGTTTCTACTTGGATGAAGTCCCAGGAAGTTTTGCATTAGTCGGCTCAGGTAACCCAGACAAAGACACAGAATGGGCCCACCACCACGGTAAATTCAATGTTGACGAAGATGCACTTGTAACTGGTGCTGAACTATACGCGCAATATGCGTGGGCTTATTTAAATAAGTAGGACTTATGAAGAGATCAACCTTTTTGGGGGGTCTCTCTTTTTGTTGTTTTGAAACCATGAAGATAAAGTTTATATTACGTTCAATAAGTAATAAGTAAATAGCGTATCTTGTTGAGTTATGTCGTTACGATTGCGAGAATATAATAAATACAAGTTGAATGTTGCATTCGTGGGCGTTGTTTTAACAGATGAGGAAGGGTTTAAAAATTATACAAAGGAGTGTAATTTTGTCGATAGTTAATCCACAATATGCTTTTTTAGAAGCTGACTATGAAAATCCTAACTTATCGAAAGTGGTTGCTGAAGAATCTAGTCCCGGTATGCCTCAAGTAAAATCGGATGTTGAAAATAATCAAGAAGAAAAACCGAAAGATGCAGAACATAGAAGTGATGCAAAGTCAGCATTAAATAACTCACTAATGTCTGCATATTTACAAGTAAATTGGAAGCTAGGAACACTCTTATGGATCCCTGCGGATATTTTTTGTATTGCGTACTTAGTGTTAGTAGAGATATTTTCATAAGTTTAATAAAAGACATCACTTGGAGGTCGATGTCTTTTTGTTTTGGAATTACATGAAAGGGAATATAGGCAGTGCAATCTTTAGTGAATAAGTAAGGGAAGTTAAAGCTAATAAGAAATAAATAAGTTTAATTGAATGATCTATTCAAAACTTAAAATATACAAATTAATAACAATTTTAACAAAGTTAAAAGGATATAATGAAGATAAGTGGCAATCCGTTCAAACCTATTGTCCTTAGTTAATAAGTGGAAACAAAATCTTCATTCTAAGTTAAAATGAATCATAAAGCAGTCTTTCACATATGATGGTGAAGTAGTGATTCGCGCATCTGTTCTCTATGGATTTATTTACTGCTATTCTATGAAACTTTTTATTAGTAAAATTAGCATTGTACCTATAATCGTTTATAGAAGAAAGGATATTGAATGAATAACCAAAATTATATTATTAAACATCGTGAAATTGATCCACAGGCCATTCCGAATTACTTTGAGTATGGTTATGTCGTTAATCGCATTAAAGAGACTTTATTTCAGGAATTTGGGTTTCAATTCAAGATGTATGCAGATGATGAAACAACAAATGAAATATGGGAAGTATTAGAGGAAGACATTCAGAATAACAAACATGAAGTCAATTTAATTTCCTATATTTACGATGGAATTGAAACGGCGACGATTTCCTCTAATCATACGCAAGAAAAGTTAGAGTTAATTATTAAGCCTAGAATTAATAATGCACTTTATTACTATCCAAACTTTAATGTTGCATTAGCGCAAGTATCCGTCTTCCAAAGTCATAGTGAATTAACTCATGATTTTCTTTTAGCAAAAGATGATGCCTGTATGGTGGCTTTCTTAAAATATGTGTTAGAACGAAAAAGAGAGTATATTCAAAATCATGTGACTGTATTTACTGATACAGATGATGGGATTGACCGAAAAAAAGAAAAGATTACGACATTAGTAACGAGAGACGATGTGTTCTTAGAGGAAAATCTGAAAAAGGAAATTTATCGTTCGATTGATGAATTTTTCTCAGAAGGCGGAAGCTTTTTTACTACTTATAATATTCCTTATAAAAGAGGAATTCTGCTATATGGGAAACCGGGTAATGGAAAAACAACACTTGTAAAATCTATTGCAGGTAGTATTTCGGCTCCGGTTGCTTATTGGCAAATCACTGAATATACGTCTAGTTATTCGATACACGAAGTATTTTCAACCGTAGCCAAAATGGCGCCAATGGTATTAGTCATTGAAGATATTGACTCAATGCCAGAAGACGTACGTTCTGTCTTCTTAAATACGCTTGATGGTGCAACTTCGAAAGAAGGAGTTTTTCTAATCGGAACTACGAACTATCCAGAAAAAATTGACCCTGCACTCATTAACCGTGCTGGTCGATTTGACAGAGCCTATGAAATAAAACTTCCAACAGAAGAATTACGCGAACAGTATTTGTTGAAAAAGGAAATCAATCAGTTTATTTCACTAGTAGATGTAGAAAAATTGGTGAAGGAAACACATGGCTTTTCCTTTGCGCAACTCAATGAATTATATACATCAATTGCTTTACAATGGCACTATGATCGAGAAGTTGATATCGATCAAATATGTACTCAACTACAATCCGATAACAAAAATAATAAAAAACGAAATTGGGATTCTGAACTAGAATCGTATAGTGTCGGTTTCCGAGTTTAGCTGTTTCATAAAGAATTAAAGGTACTTTCCTTTTAGGGGGAGTGCTTTTTTATTTATCTTTTCTAATTTAAACACTCGAAATATCTTAGCTCTTCAAACATACTTTCAATCATTCAACATATTCATAGACTAACTGCTATAAATTCCTAGTAAAAAGATATAATTTTCAGGAAATTTCATTTATACTAAAATTATATCCTAAATTATGTAATTGAGGAGGCATTGTCATGTCGTTACAATTTGATCATATTGTTCATTACGTTTTTGAACCGAAAGAAATGACAAAAGAATTAAGTGATGTAGGGATTCAAAATCAGTATGGCGGAGAACACGATAAAGGTGGTACTTATAATACATTAAGCTATTTTGGCTTAAAGTATATTGAATATTTGGGAATAAAAGATGACCAGTCGTTTGAAGAAAATATCCCTCATATCCAAAAATATAGCTTGTTATCTAATGTAGTGGACAGACGTGATCAGGAAGGTTTTATTACGATGGCTCTACGTTCGCATAATCTACTTGATTTGGCGAATAGTTTAAGAGAAAAAGGAGTAGCGGCGAACGGTCCATTCCCATTAAGTCGTAAAACTCCTGAAGGAACAATCTTAAGTTGGGAACTATTGTATGCAGGTGAAGATGATCTTGAAATTCCACTACCATTCTTTATCGATTGGGGAGTGTCGGATGAGGAACGTAGAACAGACCTAACAGAAGCGGGTCTTATAACGAATCATCCAAAAGGCAATCTTGAAATCTCTGCTGTTATTTTTGCTGTTCATTCCTTCGATCAATCCTTTGAAAAATGGAAAACTTACTTAGCATTGGAGGAAATTGATGCAGAAAGTAACTTTAATGAAGAAGTAGAATGCCGTACGTTGGCACTTGGAGATACAAACCTACAATTTGTAAAACCGCTTGGAGAAGGCCCAATTCAATCGTTTTTATCAAATCATGGTCCTGGAATTTATCAATTAAAATTTAGCGGTGCAAATGAACAAGAAGAATTTGTACTACATAATGCAAATTATAGATTTCTTTAATTTCACTCAAGTTATTGATTTTTAAAATGAGGAGGAAATACTTTGAAAAACACACTTCTTAACACTCAACAATTACTAAATGATTTAAAAGGTGAAATCATCTCAAACCGTCGTTACTTACACCAACATCCTGAACTGTCTTTTGAAGAAAAAGAAACATCAAGTTTTATAGAAACTAAATTAAAAGAATATGGATTTGAACGAATCGAACATTATGGAAAATATGGATTAGTTGGACGATTGAAAGGAAACCTCCCTGGTCCGACAGTTGCGCTGCGGGCAGATTTTGATGCACTTCCAATCCAAGACCAAAAAGATACAACTTATAAATCGAAAGTCGATGGTAAAATGCATGCTTGTGGACATGATGGACATACGGCAGCATTGTTAGGTGTTACTAAGGTACTAAAACAAGTGGAAGATCAACTAAAAGGGAATGTTGTTGTGCTATTCCAACCAGCTGAAGAAAAACCTCCCGGCGGAGCGAAATTTATGATTGAAGACGGTGTACTAGATGATGTCGATATAATTTTTGGGGCACATTTAGATACGAGTAATCCGATTGGTATTGTTTCAGTTGGTAGTGGTTATCAAATGGCCGCTGTCGATTATTTTAAAATTGAAATCAAAGGTCAGGGTGGACATGGTGCTTACCCACATCAAACCGTTGATAGTATTGTGATTGGAACGACAGTTGTAAATAGTTTGCAACAAATTGTCAGCCGAAAAGTAAATCCTCAACAAGCAGCGGTCGTTACAGTTGGAACATTTCATGCAGGTCAAGCGTTTAATGTCATACCCGACTCTGTTGTGATTGAAGGAACAGTGCGAACGTTTGAAGAAGATGTGCAAAATTTAGTAGAACAAGAGATTCATGCAATTTCAACGGGAATTGCTCGATCATTTGGTGCAGAGGCAACAGTAACTTATGAGAGGGGATATCCTCCTTTATATAATCATGTGAACGAAACAGAAATTGTTAGAGAAGCTGTGAGTGAAGTATTTGGTGAAAACGTACGACCTATGAAATCGACAATGGGTGCTGAAGATTTTGCCTTTTATTTAAAACATAAACCAGGGAGCTTCTTTAAAGTAGGGGCACATAATCAAGATCCAAAAACTCAATTCCCTCATCATCATCCTTCCTTTGATTTTGATGAAGAAGCGCTAATTAATATTGGTAAATCGTTTCTTGCTGTTTTGAATAAGTATGTATTTTAAAAGGAAAGCGTTGGGGTAAATTCCCAAAACACCATTTTCTTAATGAGAAAATGGTGTTTTTTAAAAAGATCTTATATTTCATAAATATGGAAAATATTCTAATCTTAATTCTAATAATGTATTTGCTGAGAGCGGTCTGAGCACACAAGCCGCAAAGCCATGTTGAAACATGTCTTTTCGACTTGTCTTAGTGCTTTGTGTAAGGACCGCTCACATACGTTCCGGAGATATTGCGCGGCTTACAGTGGTAGGCCGCGGTTTTTCGGAGAGTGGCTAACACTTATTAATCAGTTGGAGTGATATCTCATTATTTATATCAGAATTTTTATTTTAGGTATAAGTCGCTTTTCTTAAAAAATATACTAATGTTCCAGTCGCTTTCTTTAAGCAATCGGGAACCAACCTGGTGTATTAACGATTGCGTTCCATAATGGGTCTGGTACGACTAGTTCGTCTTGCTTGTCCTTATGGAGTTTCGTCATAATTTCATCTTCTTTACCTTCTGCTACTTTTTGTACCCAATCAGGATCAATAATAAGTTCTCTTCCTAATGCAATGAGTGCAACTCCTGAAGACATTGCTTTTTTGGCATCTTCAGCAGTATAAATTGACCCTACACCAATCAGAGGAACGCGATTATTAATAGTTTCAAGTAAATAATCTATGCGCGTTTTTGATAAATCCTCTACACCTCTTCTTGGCAGAGAGAAGAATTCATTTAAAGACACATGTAAATATGTTAAGTCTTTGTCTGCTAACCGATCAACTAAAGCTAAAGTTTCTTCCATTGTTATGCCAGGTGTCTCTGCTTCCTCTGGTGAAAAACGATACCCGACAATAAAGGATGAGTCTGCATGCGTTTCAACTACTTTTTTCACTTCATCCACAATCGCTAAAGGGAAGGTCATTCGTTTTTCTAAGCTACCTCCATAGCGATCTTCTCGACGATTAGAGTGAGGAGAAAAGAATTGTTGGAGTAAATATCCATTGGCACCGTGGATTTCAACACCATCGTAGCCTGCTTCAATAGCACGACGAGTTGTTTCACCAAAAGCATGAATAATCTCTTCAATTTCTGACTCAGATAGAGCTCTTGGTATATTGGGAGAATTTGTTGCAGGTACATCGCTAGCACTTACAAGCTCCCCGTTTGGCACTAATTCAGGAGGACACATTCTTCCCCCGTGGAAAATCTGAAGAATGGCCTTTGCACCTTGCTCTTTAATAGCAGTGGCTAGTTGCTTTAAACTTGGAATCATTTCATCGCGATCTCCAGCAAATTCACCATGAAACCCTTTTCCGTTCGGTGTAACGAAAGTGCATGCTGTAATGACCATGCTGACGCCTCTAGAGCGGCGTGCGTAATAGTTAACTTCAGCCTCTGTGACAGTCCCATCAGGATTCGATGAAAAGTTTGTCATTGGAGCCATCACGATGCGATTCTTCAATTGAATCCCGTTAGGTAAAGTATATGGCGAAAATAATTCTTTATATGTGTCATTCATTCTTTTTCCTCCTTTGAAAGCGTAAAATTCATAAAAACAACTCCGAATCTATTGTGTAATCAACTACATTAAAACGGTAAACACAAGTGAGATTGGGTTTGCTTTTCTTGCTTCAAGTTTTAATTATAAATGAACAATTTAAAAAGGTCTCTTAAGAGACCTTTTAAGAAGGGTATTACTTCGGGGATTGAAGGATAGAAGTGAATGAAAGGTGGAGTAATCAATCGTTAATTTGATTGTTTTGGACTTCGATTTTCTTTAAAGCACGTTCGAAGTTTTGTTCTTGTGAGATTTCTTCACGACTTTTACTATTCTTTGGTTTTTTCATTTTTCTGAACGTAGTTTTACCTTTCTTTGCCACGATGTTTCACCTCCGCACGTTTATTTTGTGCGGAAAGAAAAAAGAAATGCTCCGAATAATTTTTTGTATTCTGCAAAGATCAATTTTATTTCGCTCAACTAATTATTTCGCCCTCGCTAGTTGTCCGCTATCGTCATTTACTAGATAAAGGAGGCAGATCAAATGAGTTCACAGCGTCGTTCAAGTAAAGATTGGCAGGATGGTAATCGAAACGATCGGTTTGACAATGATGTGATCATTGATCGCAATTCGCTTATTATTGAGCAAAACTTTTGTGTGAATGCGATTGTTGGGGGAGAACGAACGTTAATTATAGAAGAAGTACCGCAAGAAGATGAATTATTAACAAGTGGTGAATCATCGATGTTTGAAGAGGAAATAGAAACAGCAAACGATGATGTAACCATTCGTCAAAGTTATACGTTGATTTATCGAGCACCCTCAGAACCCATTCGTGCTTCACTCCTCATGACCGTCATTGCACGAAACCAATCCGAAAACGATGTACTAATTAGTATAGAAGATGCTGAAGGCGATTTAGTGGAAGAGGTAATCCCAACCAAATCTGAACTCGCGTTAACCGTTCAAAATGCAGTTTGTATAAGAGCGTTAGCGTTATCGGCAAGCCGTGTGCAGTTCTTTATTAGCGCTTTTTATCCAACTAGTCCTATGTAAGAAGGCACTTATCAATAGGTGCTTTTTTATTTTGAACTCAAGTTCAATAACTATAATCATGAATTAAATTTGAAGTACATAAAGTAATAGGTAAATTGTTTAGAACAAGATTGAAAAAGTCAAATCATTCGATATCTGAATGGAGTGTATATTTATGAAAGAGGAACTAATCCGTTTATTTGATTATCACGTATGGGCGAATGAAAGAATTAAACAACATCTCGAGAATTTATCAGAAGATATTTTGCTTCAAAAAGTAAATAGTGTTTTTCCCACTATTGCTGAAACAATTGGTCATATCATTACGGCAGATGAAACGTGGTATTTAAGAATGCAAGGGAAGGGCGACCATATCAAGTCCATTCAACCAAAGAAAATCTATACGGTTGATGATATTGTTTTTGAATCAACTAGTTTATATGCAGAACTTCGCAAATTTCTTTTGGATGCTGATTTTGATTTTCAAATCGACTACCAAAACACAAAAGGTGAACAGTTTAGTAATAGGATATGTGAAATAGTCCAACATATTGTAAATCATGGGACATACCACCGAGGAAATATTGCCGCTATGATTCGTCAGCAAGGGCATCGGGGCATTTCAACTGATTATATTCAATACATTAGGACGATGTAGAAGAATTGAATAGGTGATTAAATAATAACCCCACTCATGGCCAAAATGAACGGGGTTTTATTGATTTTAAATAAAAAACCCCGTTTTTTTAACGAATAACTTAAGCCCAAGAAAATTTAACGATATGCATTTCCTCTTCTAAAAGACCCCTGATGATCTACATTGCATAATCGCTAAATGAAAAACATCGCTTACTTCTTCTTCTGTTCGTTTCTCAAAAACAGCCAAAATGAATTGGCGATTTCACGTGCTTCAGCTTCGTGTGGTGTACCAAGAAACACCTTTGTTAATGACATTAAAATCGATTCTAGTACAAATAATTTTAATTGAGGTTCTTTTAATACCTGCAATAAATGATGAGCGATTTCGATGGCGCTTTCAGGATCTATCTCATTTAGCTTGTCTACAAAACCGGATAATTGATTGATTAATGTTTCTTTTGTCACCGTTCTATAGGCTAACTTCGTTTTCATCTTGTCAAAGATTTCACTTGAAATAACTAATTCATTGCTCTCTTTCATAAGTGACAGAATAGCTTCGATATTGCGAATCGACATTTTTACAATTTTTTCAGGTGAAGGAAATTCCCCGAGTACAATGACGATTGTGCGCATGGTCTGATGCATCATGCCCAATACTAATGTTGCGCATTCATAAGAGTAAGGTTCAATTTCATTACCGAAAACATCTGTTAGTCGTCTTGCAAGCCACATTGTTTCTTTTAAAAGATGTTGATTTAGTACTTCTTTTATTCCGAGATCTGTAACGCCGGATAAAGATTCGAAAATTCTTAATAAATTTGTTTTTCGGTTAACATGAATAATTACACAGATCTGTTCTATTAGAATCTCGACATTTGAAAGATCTTCATTTAGGCCTATTTCATATCGTCGATTCATTGTTTCTTCTCGAGTTTCTTCGAGAATGGCGATTAAGCATTCACTTTTAGAGTTGAAATGATTGTAAAATGTTCCTTTTGAAATGTTTGCAGCATCAATAATGTCCACGATTGACGTATCCATGAAACCCTTTTCAATAAAGAGAGTCCGGGCTGCGCGAATGATTTGTCTCTTACGATTGTTCATTTCTTCACCTTTTGTTTTAAATTTTCTCACCTTTATACTCATAGTCTATTATAAAAACCTTTATTTATCAACGTTTATAAATTTGTTATTAATTTTGTTGATTAAATTAGACTCATGGTATAGAATGGTTAAGCAGTTGTGAAATGAACAAAAATGAAAAATAGAAAAGAGTGGAATTATATATATGGAAAGTCAATCTAATAAGCCTCCGTATTTAATGATTGTCATTTTATTCGTTGGGACATTTATTGCCTTTTTAAATAACACATTATTAAATGTCGCATTACCAACGATCATGGTCGATTTTGATGTGTCTTATTCGTTGGTACAATGGTTATCAACAGGCTACATGCTTGTAAGTGGTGTTTTAATACCTGCTTCAGCATTCTTTATTACAAGATTTAAAACAAAACCTTTATTTATCATCGCGATGTCTATTTTCGCAATTGGTACAATACTTGCGGCAATTTCACCGAATTTTGGTGTGTTACTTGCAGGTCGTATGATTCAAGCAGTGGGATCTTCTGTAATGGCCCCATTATTAATGAACACAATGTTAATTAGTTTCCCAGTTGAAAAACGTGGGGCAGCAATGGGTGTATTTGGTTTAGTTATGATTGCAGCGCCAGCAATAGGCCCAACATTATCTGGATTTTTAGTGGAACATTATGATTGGCATATCTTATTTGAAATGATCGTTCCATTTACAATTATTAGTTTAGTTCTAAGTATTTGGAAATTGGAAAACGTATTACCAAACCGTCCTGTGACGTTAGACGTTTTCTCTATTATTCTTTCAACAATCGGTTTTGGCGGTTTATTATATGGATTTAGTATTTCAGGTGATAAAGGTTGGAGTAATCCGTGGGTATATGGCACAGTGATAATTGGTGCCATTGGGATAGCTTCATTTATTATCCGTCAGTTAAAAATTGAAGACCCGCTTTTGGATCTTGAAGTGTATAAACATCCAATGTTCGCACTGGGATCAGTTATTTCCGCAGTGCTTTCCATGGCATTGACTGCAGGGATGATTTTAACACCTGCTTATGTACAAAGTGTTCGAGGAATTGAACCATTTGACGCTGGGTTAATGATGTTACCTGGTGCATTAGTAATGGCATTTATGTCACCAATTACAGGGAAGTTATTCGATAAATTTGGCCCACGTATATTAGCGGTAATTGGATTAATCATTACAACGATTGCAACATATTACTTATCTAAGTTTAATTTAGAAACTAGTATGACGGTGATTGTTGTCATTTATACTGTTCGTATGTTTGGTATCTCTATGGTCATGATGCCGATTATGACAAATGGTTTAAATCAGTTACCTGCTCGTTTAAACCCACATGGTACAGCTACTAACAATACGGTTCAACAAGTGGCGGGTTCGATCGGTACTGCAATCCTAGTATCTATTATGAACACACGTGCTACATCAACTGGCGAAGATTTAGCTGCACAAGCCGCCGCAAACCAAACAACTCCGATGGGCGAAGAACAAATTGCAGCACTACAAGCACAAATTGGGCAACAAGCACTTTTAGACGGTATTCAATTCTCATTCCTAGTTGCAACAGGAATCACATTACTTGCGTTTGTATTATCACTATTCTTAAAACGTGTTAAGGTTGAGAAAGCAATGAATCAGCAACCTGAAACAACTAAGAAGGCTGAGAAAACACTTAATCAAAAACCTAAAACAATCTAATACAAAAAATAAGAGCTATTCTGCTTAGTAAACAACTAAGTAGGATAGCTTTATTTTTTGGCCGAAAATTGGGCAATTAAATAAAAAGTACATAGCAATTATTCAAAGGGTTTTAATACTATGATAAAGTTAAATCAATAAATGTTAGAAAGGGGTATTCAATATGAATTCGAAACGAAATATGGAGATTGTAAAAGATAGGGAGGTATGTGCAAACTAATCTCTGCATAAAACCTCCCATAAGATCGAACTGAACTTTAGGAGGCAATTAAATTGAATTTAATCGATATGAAAAATTTAGGACTTACTGAAGATTTACTTCAGGAGTCTACACTATATAAAAACCTAACAATTGGAAGAATTTCATCCCAACATAAAAATTCTTATAAAGTAATAACAGAAAATGGCGAACGGTCGGCCACGATTTCAGGAAAGTTCCATCATTCAGTAAGTGGAGCATTTGAGTATCCTGCAGTTGGAGATTTTGTAATGGTTACACACACCGAAAATGTTCATGAAAGAGTGATAATTCATCAGCTCCTCACAAGAAAAAGTGTCTTTTCACGAAAAGCTGCAGGCGCTACAACTGATACGCAAGTCGTCGCCACGAACATTGACACGATCTTCATTTGCATGTCGCTCAACAATGATTTTAATCTACGCCGACTTGAACGCTATCTTTCCATAGCCTGGGACAGTGGGGCGATCCCAGTTATTGTGTTAACAAAATCAGATTTATGTGATGAAATCCACCAAAGACTAAGCGACATTTCTTCTATAGCATTTGGTGTCGATGTACTCGTTACTTCGAGCATTTCCGATGATGGATTTCAATCTTTAAAGAACTATTTGAATGTCGGAAAAACAGTTGCATTTATCGGATCTTCAGGTGTAGGAAAATCTTCATTGATTAATCAACTTGCAGGTCAAGACATATTCGAAACGAATGGTATTCGAAATGACGATAAAGGCCGACATACGACGACGAGACGTGAGCTAATTCTGTTGCCGAATTTAGGTGTTGTGATCGACACACCCGGAATGCGTGAGTTAGGAATTATTAGTGCAGATTTATCAAAGTCTTTCGCTGATATTGCGGAGCTTGCAACGCGGTGCAGATTTAATGACTGCACCCATAAAAGTGAGCCAAACTGTGCAGTGCAAAAAGCCATTCAGGATGGCGGATTGTCACTAGAGCGGTTGGAGAGTTATCGAAAACTAAGTAAGGAAACAAAGTATGATGGCTTGAATTCCAAAATGATCGAAAAGGAAAAAGTTAATGAAATGTTTCAGGGCATGGGTGGCATGAAACAAGCTCGAAAATTCATTAAAGAACAAAACAAGAAAAAGCATAGATACTAAATTTTACATGAAACCGGTTCAATTTGGAGCCGGTTTCTTTTGTTATGGTTGAAGTGATTCAGATTTTCTAAGCCAAGTATGTTGTATAACAGAATGTCAATAATCTAGAGTTATAGTTTATATAAAGCGTGATAAAATGCTTATTTTAAATTTTACGAAGGTAAAAATACTTGTATGTAAGTTTTTACGTCAGAATGCGCAGAATTTTCTGCTTTATGTCTGTACTATAACAAAATATAACAAAAATTCATTGTTTTTAGTATTTTCTAAAAAATAGAACATTAAATCTAGTATTATTATTTTACACATTAACAAGGGGGTTTACATATGAACGCAGTTTCCATTGTCATAGGATCGATTTGTGTACTTGTTATTGCCTATCGATTATATGGATATTTCTTTACAAATAAAGTGTTAAAAATAAATGATTCGCAACCAACACCTGCACATGAATTAAGTGATGGGAAAGATTATGTACCTACAAATAAATGGGTAACCTTTGGACATCACTTTGCGGCAATCGCTGCTGCAGGTCCATTAGTTGGTCCAATTTTAGCTGCTCAATTTGGATATTTACCAAGTTTACTTTGGTTATTAATTGGGGCTGTAATTGGTGGGGCAGTCCATGATGCGGTAATCTTATTTGCTTCGATGAAGAAAAAGGGGAAATCTTTATCGGAAGTTGCAAGAGAAGAATTAGGACCTGTTGCTGGATTTTGTACAGGTTTAGCCATGCTTTTCATTATTACGATTACAATGGCTGGCTTATCAATGGTTGTATTACACGCATTAGAGCGTAATCCGTGGGGAACTTTTGCTGTTGGGATTACGATTCCAATTGCGATGTTAGTCGGAATTGCATATAGAAAAACAGGAAATTTAAAATTAACTTCAACAGTAGGTTTTATTTTATTAATGGTCGGCGTCTTTATGGGGCCATCTCTTCAAGGTACTTGGCTAGGAGATGTATTAACTCTCGATTCAAAAACATTAGCAATTATTTTACCTATTTATGCATTCTTTGCAGCCGCTTTACCAGTTTGGTTATTATTAGCACCGCGTGACTACTTAAGTACGTTCATGAAAATCGGTGTATTTATCGCACTAATTGTTGGGGTATTCTTCGTTAACCCTACAATTCAATTCCCTGCAGTTGTGTCAGACTTTGTAAACGGTGGGGGGCCCGTTATTGCAGGGCCTGTGTGGCCATTCATTTCAATCACGATTGCATGTGGTGCCATTTCTGGATTCCATGCATTTGTTGGGTCAGGTACGACGCCAAAAATGTTGGACAAATGGTCAGATATTCGTCCAGTTGGATTCGGTGCTATGCTTGTTGAAAGTTTAGTAGGAATTATGGCGTTAATTGCAGCTACATCTTTAATGCCAGGTGACTATTTTGCAATCAACTCCACTCCAGAAAAATTTGCAACATTAGGTATGGAAGTTGTCCACTTACCAGAATTAGAGAAAGAAATCGGAATGGATCTGGAAGGGCGTACTGGAGGAGCCGTTACGCTAGCTGTTGGGATGAGCTATATTTTCGCGAAAATTCCTTGGTTCTACAATCTAGCATCTTATTTCTATCAATTTGTTATTATGTTTGAGGCGGTATTCATCTTAACTGCAATAGATGCAGGGACGAGAACAGCACGTTATTTAATTCAAGATTTCATGGGTAATTTCTATAAACCATTAAAACGTGTCGACTGGATGCCAGGTGCTATTTTTGCTAGTGCACTTGCCTGCTTTATGTGGGGCTTCCTATTGCTATCCGGAGATATCAGTTCAATTTGGGTACTGTTTGGCGTATCCAACCAACTAATGGCTTCCATTGGTTTAGTCATCGGTACAACATTTGTATTAAAAATTGCGGATAAACGCTGGTATGCATTAACATGTTTAATACCACTTACGTATTTATATGTAACGGTGAACACAGCTGCTTTCTGGATGATTAAAAACCAATATTGGAATTCAGAATCAGCAGGGTATAGTGTGTTGAACGGGGTATTATCAGTCATTATGCTTGTTTTAGGTTTCATTGTAGTCATCTTTGCAATTAAAAAATGGGTTGAATTATGGAATGCTCCTCGACAAACTCAAACGATCACAATGGAAACAACGTATAATATTGGTCAACAATAACGAAAAAATGCTTCAAAGCCTCTTCTAAAGGTTTTGAAGCATCTTTTTTCAAATTTTTAATCATAAAAAAAGAATTCATTCTGAACAATAAAATCCAAAATGAATTCTTATAACAATATACTAACAACTAAATGTTCTTAGAAGAAAAATAGGGGAGCGAGAACGACGCCTGCTATGAAACCAATAGCGATTCCGACTCCAAATCTGTCTCTTCTAAAGTAGCCTACACCGTAGCCGCCGCAATCTCTATCGGGCATAATCCAAACCATATCTCTTTCAATTCTTGTGATATGTCCCACATGTTTTCTACCATTTCGGTCAGTAATGCAAACTCTTTTTCCTTTAAAGCTACAACATAAATCATACACTTCTCCGTGATTCATTTTCAAACCTCCTTTTTTTATATTCTAAATAATATATGTATCGTAAAATGATAGACACGAGTTAATAGTCTAAGGCATATGCTATGAAAAAGGAGAAATTACATGGCTGTCATAAATACACAGCAGCTACTAAAAACAATTAGTATATTGTCGAATCAGCAGTCAGATAGAAAAGTAGAAGACATTCAGCGTGACATAATCTGTACCCCGTTGAAGGCTTTCTTTCCGAACGTTTCACAAGAACAAATATATTACGAACTGTTAGGGAACGGTTTGTTTGATCCTACTGAAATAATAGAAGTAAATCAGTTGGTAAAAGAACTAGAAGAGAAAAATATATGGCAAATTGTAGAGGTAGAATATGAACTACTAAAATTATTATGGAATGGTCCTGAAGTGCCAATCTATATTTATCCATTAACTAAATATAGACCCAGTTTAGAAGGCATCGAAGTAAATAAGAATGGCGTTACGTACAATGGTGTTTTATTTCTTTTTGTTACACCAGAGTTAGTCGAAACGGAGTTAAAAGCTTTATTAGCACATGAATATCATCATATTTGTCGGTTGGCGTTTTTAAACAAAACACCTAAGGAAATGTTGTTACTCGATTCGCTCATCATCGAGGGGATGGCAGAATGCGCGGTAGAGGAATTATATGGTGAACAATGGCTGTCGCCTTGGACGAAGCGATATGCTATTGAAGAATCGATGACAATTTGGAGAAAGCATTTTGTGCCGGTATTAAATCTGAAGGGTGTGAAAAATCACCGCAGTTTTTTATTTGGGGACGGGACCGAAGAATTACCTGATTGGATTGGCTACTGTATCGGGTACAAGATCGTTCAATCATTCTTAAAAAAACGTGGACCTATAGAGCAACACATTTTATACAAAACACTGGCAGATAAAATCGTGGTAGAATCAGATTTTAAGATTTAGTAAATTGTGGCGAACATTAATATAGAAAGATCAAAAGAGCTGAATTCATTTTAGCTCTTTTTTGGTGTTAATTAGTTTAACGAAAAAATACGACGCAAAATGGTTTTACCCCCGCCTTTTTAGGAAAGGGTATATGGGAGAGTATAAAACGAAAGGGGAAGGATTATGCTACATTATACAAGAAAAGGGAATGGTGAAACGTTAGTGTTAGTGCACGGGTTTTTAGGTGCCAAGGAAATTTTTAAAGAGGTAATTGAAGAATTGACCGCTCAATTCGATGTCATTGCGGTCGACTTACCTGGTCACGGCCAAAGTCAGCTCGAAAAAGACAGTTATTCGGTATATGATTACGCCAAAGATGTAACGGAAGTACTCGAGCATGAAGGAGTGAAAGAAGCTATATGGCTCGGTCATTCAATGGGTGGCTATATAACATTAGCAGCTCTTGAAAAGAAGATGTTCCCAATCAAAAAAGCGATACTAGCTTATTCTTCTGATTTGGCGGATAGTGATGAACAAAAAGAGAAGCGAACAAAACAACAACAGCAAATACCGGAAATCGGGGTTAATGGGTTTGTTGATGAAATCATTGAAGCCTTTTTTGGTCAAAATGCCACAAAAGAGATGGTAGATATTGCGCGAAGAATCGGATATCGTGCAACTGTAAAGGGGCTTATAGCCGCACTTGATGCCATGAAAACTAGACCAAACCAGCATCAATTTATTGAACAAACGAACACAGCCATTCTAGTTCTTGAAGGGGCAGAAGATAAAATAGTAAAACCAATTATAGTTCAAAACCCGACAGTCAATAAAATCGTCACAAGCACTGGCCACTTCGGTATGTTAGAAGATCCACAAAGCTTCATCAAGGCAGTGCAAGAATTCATAGATTAAAGTAAAAAGATTGGGACATGAGCAAACTCAAAAGTGAAAAGCCATGAAAATTGTACGGTCAGTATAATTTCATGGCTTTTATTATTGATCCAATTCAAGGGAAGTTTTTTCGGCAACTGCCGACGCTTTCCGCGGGCACAAGACTTCTTCCTCGTTTCGCTACGAACATCTTGAAGTTTTTTCTGAATTAATAATAAAACTTCTTTCTTTCAATCTTTTAAAAAAATCTCCAGTATACAGCTCTTAACCGTGTTTAGTAAACCGATTGGCGTAACTACTTGCAACAAACGAATCAGGTTTGATTTTCGCCTTTAATCCGAGAGAGTTCATACGTGAAATCATTTCCTGGACAAAAATGCGGGTTTTATTCTTTTTACCAGAGCCAATGTCAATATGGCCTTCAACTGCAAAGTTCGCCCCCTTATAAATGTTCGGCAAAATGATATTAATCAATTGCTCTCGTTTCTCATCTGTGAACAATGAAACAATTTCTTCAGTTAACGTAGTTTCATACGAGATCCGCTCATGTAAATTCGTCATCCTTCTCGGAATGACAACTCTTCGAAAGCAAGCCCAAACCCCTTTACGTTCTTGCTGAATAACAATGCCTGTGATAAATATCGTTTCTCTACTATATACTTGGGAATCTGTACCAAACATTAATTTAAAACTTCCGGTGGGGTCCTTCATAATAAACTGCTTAATATTCTGAAATACTTCATCAAACGACATATTTTTATGACTTAAATTCTGAAAGGTATCCGTAAAATCAAAACCGTTATTCATAAATTCCACCTTTCTTTTATAAGTGGATGATTTATTACAGTTTATTCAAGCACTGGACCGGATACCCAAACATTTTGAGGAGATTTCTGAAAATTTTCTACTGTTACTACGGAAAAGCTTGATACAACTGAACCGATTGTCCAAAATGAATAGAACCTTATTTTTGAATAATATAGAGGTTGTCTATCCTTAAGTTACTGAGACAGATTAGTATTGAGCCACTTGGAAAAAGGTCTTCATACCACTGATGAAGACCGATTAAGTAGTGAACCAAATGAAAAAAGGTCTTCATGCCCTTGATGAAGACAGATTTAATAATGAGCCAACTGAAAAAAGGTCTTCATATCCCAGATGAAGACCTATTAAATAGGGAGCAAACTGCAAAAAAGTCTTCATGCCCTTGATGAAGACAGATTTAATAATGAGCCAACTGTAAAAAGGTCTTCATACCCCAGATGAAGACCTATTAAATAGGGAGCAAACTGCAAAAAGGTCTTCATGCCCTTGATGAAGACAGATTTAATAATGAGCCAACTGAAAAAAGGTCTTCATATCCCAGATGAAAACCGTTTAAGTAGTGAGCCAGAAGAGGGTCTTCATAATCCGGATGAAGACTAATTTTATAGTGAACGAAATGAAAAAAGGTCTTCATAACCTGGATGAAGACCGATTTAATAATAAGCCAAATGAAAAAAGGTCTTCATATCCCTGATGAAGACCGATTTAGTAATGAGCCAATTGAAATAGGGTCTTCATGCCCTTGATGAAGACAGATTTAATAATGAGCCAACTGAAAAAAGGTCTTCATATCCCAGATGAAGACCGTTTAAGTAGTGAGCCAGAAGAGGGTCTTCATAATCCGGATGAAGACTTATTTTATAGTGAACGAAATGAAAACAGGTCTTCATAACCTGGATGAAGACCGATTTAATAATAAGCCAAATGAAAAAAGGTCTTCATATCCCTGATGAAGACCGATTTAGTAATGAGCCAATTGAAATAGGGTCTTCATAACCTGGATGAAGACCGTTTAAGTAGTGAGCCCAACGAAAAAAGGTCTTCATATCCCTGATGAAGACAGATTTAATAATGAGCCAACTGAAAAAAGGTCTTCATATCCTTGATGAAGACCGATTTAGTAATGAGCCAATTGAAATAGGGTCTTCATAACCTGGATGAAGACCGTTTAAATAGTGAACCAATCGAAAAAAGTCCTCATCCTAGGATTCTTACTTGATCATTGAAAGCCTTTCAATTCATCCTATAAAACCTTCCAAAATCGAAAAAGATCTATTCGAAAAGAGATCTTCTAGAGAAAGTGAGATAAAAAAGGAATGATATGAAACGTGTTTTCTTTCCAATCATTCATTCTCATATTTGGATCTTCCAACTCAAAAGTTTGTTCTTCAGAGACATCCTCTAGATTGGTCAATGGCTTATTTTCATTTTCGACTTCTTGTTTCTCACTTTTTTCCAAGTATCATCAACTCCTTACTATTATTCTGTTCATAATCTTGAATCTAATGTGTATATTTTCAGAGGGATGTTACGTAAATGCCTAAATGAGCTTAAATGTTTACTCTAGCCTACTATTTTCCATTAATACTTCACCTTTGATAAAATTGTCGTATTTTTAAAGTTTTTTAGGCGTTTTGGTTGATAACAATTCATCACAACTCCACCAATTTGTTCATCTTTTCTATTGAAGAAAGGATTTACCTTTTCCTTGCAGAATAAAACCAGAAGTTTGAAAATTCTGTAATTGTTGGGGGCGAAGGGTATGAAGAAATATCTGATGAACGTCTTTTTTGCGTGGGTGTTGGTTGTAAGTCTATTCGGATTTAACCACATCGCACAAGCGCAAGACACGGATACCATAACGGATACCGTAGCGTTAAGCGATTCCATTTCCACAATCGTTCAAGATAAGCTAACTGGAGCGGACGTAAGTATTACAGTGAGAGACCCGATTACGGGGGAAGTGGTCTATGACTACAATGGAGGAGCGCCAATCAAACCTGCATCCAATATGAAACTGTTAACGACTGCAGCAGCATTAGAGATGCTTGGACAGAATTACCGTTTTAGAACAAGCCTTTATACGACGGGGAAACTTTCGAATGGAGTGTTAAAAGGGGATGTATATTTACAAGGGCAAGGAGACCCGACTCTATCCATTGAAGATTTAAAACAATTTGCAGCCAAGTTAAAGGCGAAAGGAATCAACAAAATCGACGGTCGAATTGTTGGCGACGACCAGTGGTTTGATGAGGACCTATTAACTCCTGGAATTTGGGCCGATGATGAGTCTTATTATTATGCTGCGCCGATTTCAGCTTTAACAACCTCTCCAAACGCAGACTATGATTCGGGTACGGTGATTGTTGATGTAAAAGCAACTGAGAAGGGAGAAAAACCTTCCTTTAACGTAACTCCACATATTGGTGATTTAGAAGTGATCAATGAAGCAGTGACGGTCGAAAAGGGGCAAAGCAATACCGTAACGATTGAACGAACATATCAAACGAACCAGGTAGTCATTAGTGGAAATGTTCCTGTTGGAGGAACAAAAAGAGAGTGGGTCACTGTAAAACATCCAACTACTCATACATTAACAATGTTCCAGTCTGTACTTACTGAGGCTGGAATCAAGGTAACAAAGGATAAAGTGTTCCAAGCAGCTACACCAAATAGCGCCCAACTGGTTACATCAAAGGAATCGATGACACTAGAAGAACTGCTTATTCCATATATGAAGTTGAGTAATAATGGGCATGCGGACATTTTAGTGAAAACACTTGGAAAAGAGTTCAAACACCATGGTAGTACGAATGCTGGGTTAAAAGTATTGAAAGAATATGGAGAGTCAATTGGCTTAAATATGGCGGATTGGCAATTTGAAGACGGTTCTGGAATGTCCCATGATAACCGTGTACCAAGTCTTGTAGTAAGTGAATTGTTACTTAAAGTACAAGAAGAACCTTGGTTTGATGCATTCTTCACGAGCCTTCCAGTAGCTGCGAATGGTGAGCGAATGGTAGGGGGAACGTTAAGAAATCGTTTAAATGACCCACTAACTGCTGGTATAGTACATGCAAAAACCGGTTCTTTAACAGGGGTTAGTACGTTAAGTGGCTATGTCCAAGCAAGTAGTGGACAATGGTACATTTTCAGTGTGTTGGTCCAAAATAAATCAGGGGCCGTTACCGCAATCGATGAAATTGTAAAATCCATAGCAAAAGAATTGTAGAACGATAATTAGAAATTAAAAAGATGAACGAGGTTTTGTTATTAAGCGTAGATTTAAAAAAGTAAGAACATTCTAATGTTAATTCTAATAAAGTATTTTCTGAGAGCGGTCTAAGCACACAAGCCGCAAAGCCATGTTGAAACATGTCTTTTCGACTTGTCTATGTGCTTTGTGTAAGGACCGCTCACATATAAAGTGACCTTCTAATCGTTTCGGAAACTTTGCGCGGCTTACAGTGGTAGGCCGCGGTTTCTGGAGAATGGCTAACACTTATTTATTAGTTGCATATCTTAAAAATTTTACCTATGCCGCATCTTCTTTTAATCATTCTTCAATTAAACATTACAATACTCCGATCATACTCTACCGCCAACGCAATGAAATAATTAAGCCGCAACAATTTGAATTCGCTTCTTTTGGTGTGAATTCTAATCGTAAGCCATCTGGATTGTAAGTGATTTTTACATTAGATTTTACGTCAATTGTACTAATTAAACGGTCGACTTCACGCTTATCAGAACGTTGTGCTTCACTCATAATTTGCTCACCAAATTCTTTTGACGAAGCTAATTTATTTAGTACTTTACTAGCATCTTCCATTAGTTTTTTCGAATGATTTGCGGATTCATACAAAAGATCAGGGTCAACAGGCGGGTATTGATATTCATTTGCCGGTTGGGTAGTTGGCTGATTCTTCCGTTGAATAATAGGTCGGCCTAGTTGATGATTTCTCTCGTAATTTTCTTGATACAAATGGCCAGGATTCACAAAGTGCGTCTGAGCGACAGGGTAATGACTTGTATATACATAAGGTAACTGCGGGAAAATAGGATGAAATAAGTAATACAATAGGTGTCCTCCTCGAAAAAGTCATACTATTCCTAGATGTATGTAAGTGGCTTGAACTATAAATAGGTAGATGTCATGTTATTTTATCATTTCCAAAAATGGAACAACTTCATAGTAGTACCTAATTTTTAAGGAGTGTCTAGTCTTTATGAAACCTGATTGGACATATATACGTATATGTAAGAAACTGGGGGTGCGAGGCATGAATCGATATTCGATTAATGAATTTATTAAAAATACAGAGCAAGTCGATAAAGGAGAAGGTTTTTTTGAATTAGAAACTCCGCGTTTACTCGAAGTGAATTTGAATGGTCTCGTTTGGGCGAAGGCGGGTTCAATGGTGGCTTACCACGGAAAAATCAAGTTTGAGCGTGAAGGTATTTTAGAACATGGACTTGGTACTATGTTCAAAAAGGCATTGACTGGTGAAGGTGCTTCTCTTATGAAAGCAAATGGAGATGGCAAATTATATCTAGCGGACAGTGGCAAAAAAATCATTATTTTACATTTAGAGAACGAAGCCATTTTTGTTAATGGAAATGATCTACTGGCCTTTGAACCATCAATCAACCACAAAATCAAAATGATGAAAAAAGTTGCAGGAATGATGGCGGGTGGTTTGTTTAATATTCGATGTGAGGGAACGGGTTTAATTGCCATTACCTCTCATTATGAACCACTTACATTACGTGTAATACCTGGTAAACCTATCATTACCGATCCTAATGCAACTGTTGCATGGTCTGGAAATCTTCAACCTGAATTCCAAACAGATATTACGCTTAAGACATTCTTAGGAAGAGGTAGTGGAGAATCTATTCAAATGAGATTTGAAGGTGATGGCTTTGTCATTGTTCAACCATATGAAGAGACTTACTATAAGCAAGCTCAAAGTTATGGTGGATAATTGAAGAGTGTCTCAAGTTGTATAACTAAAGTCTTCAATACTAATAAATAATCCAATACTACCAGTAAAAATTTTTGACTTTTTTCTTTGAAGGTGCTTACTTGCACATCCAATTACAATCATATAATATAACATTAAAGCTGCGTTGTTCGTATCATATTAAGTTTTAACCTTTAACTGTAAACAGGGAGTTTTATATTGAAGATGGAATGGCGAGCGTCACACTGCGGTGAATGATGATATACAGGATATCTTTTGCGAACACCCACTTTGAGGAGTGGTGGTTTAAAACTTTCTATAATTACTACGGCAAGGCGGCTTTGCCATACATAATGTATAGCAAGGCTTAGAAAGCACTCTTACAAGAAATTGTAAGGGTGCTTTTTTTATGCTTTAGAACCCAAAGTAGAATCTTATGCTAATTTCCTCGGCTACACGATATAAAGGTGGAAATTGGTAATAATCTTGTTATTAAGAACAATCATACGCTTACCAAAAGATCGCTTTATTTTGGTTTCGAATTTTCCAATGCTGTTTGTAAAAATTCAAGATAGACCAAAAGCTCTTCTGGCAAAAATACATCCTTACGTTTGACAAAACCAACTTGAATTAATTGGTTCTCTTCCAATGGTATTGAGATGATATTGGGGTTCATATAATTATTCACGATGCAACCTGTACCCAGATTATAGCCATTTGTATTTGATAGAAGGTTATTCATAGTCCCCCGATCTGTCACATAGACTAGCTTCTCTATATTATTAACATTGAGTGATTCTTCTGCAAAATGCAAAAGCGTATCATCCTGCTGATAGCTCAAATAAGGATAATCTCGTAACTTTTCGATGGATATAGACTGTTCATGGGCCAAAGGATGCTCTTTACGTAAAAAGACGTGCTGCTTCAAAGAGGCAAGTGGCGTAAAAATTAAAGATTTCGAGGTGAAATGACGTTCAAAATATTGTTTATTTAAATCGGTTAAAGACAAAATTCCAAGAATACTTTTGCTTGTGTACACGTCATCAATTACTTCAGTTGACTTGCCTTCACAAATTGCCAGTTCATATTTTCGTTCATTAAAATAATCCATTAATTTTGCAACTGCCTCAATTGCAAAACCATAATGTTGTGAAGATATAGAAAACTTAGTTAGGCCTGTTTTCTTCTCTTTATCGAAATGATGAATGACAGACTCCATTTGCTCAAGAAGCATCTTCGCATAAAACAATAATTCAGTGCCTTCTTTTGTAAAAACGACTCCTTTATTCGTGCGATCTAAAATCGTAATCCCTAACTCTGCCTCCAAATCACGAATTGCTTTACTAATACTAGGTTGTGTTACGTAAAGTGCTGCTGCTGCTTTACTAATTGAATTATGTTTAGCGATCTCTACTAGATAGCGAAATTGCTGAAGAGTCATGTCCTCACCATCCTTTATTTAGTCGGGTTTTTTCGTGTTGCTATAACTTTAGTCTATAGCAAGAGGTTAAAAAATTCAATTTTACCTTTTCTATGAAGCGTTTTAATATTAAATAGATAAATAAAAACTATACCAAAGAAAGGGAGAAAAATACCATGATTAGAGAAGCAACTTCAAAAGACTTATCCGACATTTTAGAAATCTACAATGATGCCATTCTCCATACAACTGCTGTTTACACGTACAAACCTCAAACCCTTGGAAGCAGACAAACTTGGTATGAGCAAAAGAAAGAGGCAGGATATCCGATCTTAGTATTTGAGCTAGATGAGAAAGCGGTCGGATTTGCAACGTTTGGCCCTTTTAGAGCGTGGCCAGCCTATAAATATTCAATTGAACATTCTATTTACGTAGATAAGAATTATAGAAAAAAAGGGATAGGGACTGCTTTACTAAAAGAATTAATTGCTATTGCTAAGGAAAGAGAATACATGACTTTAATTGCTGGGATTGATGCCCAAAATGAAAAAAGCATTGATATGCATAAAAACTTTGGCTTTGTATATTCTGGCACTATTAAAAAAGCAGGTTTTAAATTCAATCGTTGGCTTGACTTAGCTTTTTACCAATTAGAATTGAACGGACCTAAACAACCTGTTGAAGAGTAAACATATTTATTCTAAAAAAAGATAACAGTGATGAAAAAGAGGGTAACCAGAAGTTTTAAAACGACTTTTGGTTACCCTCTTCTTAATTTATTTTATTGTTGGTATTGCTTAAAGAAAGGTACTTTTTTTAGAACAAGACATACAGGAATCGCAACGATCATTCCTAGAATATTTTGAGTAAGGTCTCCCGGTATGGAAGCTAACGGAGCTATCCAATTTCCATATAGAAACCCTTCACCAACGTAATACACAGCAATCATTACAGGAATAGAAACAATCATAGCAATTAAATTAAAGGCAATGCTGTTTCCTTTTCTGTTATTTGACCAAGCAATCTTCCCAACGATGTACCCTTGTAAACCACGAGCCACAATAGTAATTGGCGCCCATACTAGCCAACCGCCAACCATATCAAATAACCCCATTCCGATTGCACCAGCAAGAGCCCCTTTTTTAGGACCAAACATAATGGATGCAATGAAAAGCATCCCTGTTCCTAGATGGACTAAACCGCCTTTTGATAAAATTGGTAGTTTAATATTCAAAAAAACTGTTGAAACGAAAACAAGTGCGACTAACATTGCGGTAATAATTAAATCAAAAGTTTGACTACGTGTTTTTACATTTGAATATGTTTGTGTATTTTGCATTTGACTACCTTCCTTACTTATTTGAATTTAACGATAACTTTAGCAAAAGACTGGTATCTATAAAAGTGCCACTTTATATAAAAAAATAAAGGTCAGTTTTATAAAGTAGCGTAACATCTAGAAAAGAGATGACAAAAAAAGGCCGAACTGTCTTCAGGGATTTTATCCACTCCTAAGTTGTGGTAATATGTAGAAAGTTTATGTTGGATAGATTTATTGGAGGGTATTATGAAAAAAGTCGCTGTAATTCAGGATTTATCATCATTTGGAAAATGTTCATTAACGGCTGCAATCCCAGTTCTTTCGGTAATGGGCGTACAGGCAGTTCCATTACCAACTGCTATATTGACTGCGCAAACTGGATTCTCAAGCTACTTTTGCGAAGATTTTACATCTAAAATGGATCAGTTCATAGAAGAATGGGACAAACTTAACGTTTCCTTTGACGGAATTCATACAGGCTTCGTTACAGGTCAAGAGCAAATTGATAACATTTTTAAATTTTTAGATAAATTCCATACAAAAAAATCAACTTTACTTGTTGACCCGGTGATGGGGGATATTGGAGAAGTCTACAAACTCTTTACAGATCAATTATTGGCAAGAATGAAGGAACTTGTAAAGAGTGCGGACGTGATTACACCAAATGTTACGGAGTGTTGTTTGTTAACGGGATTGTCTTATGAAAAGTTACATAGCTTTTCAAATGAGCAGGACTTTCTTAAAGCAGTAGAGGAAGCAGGAAAGACACTTCAGCATGAGACGGGGGCGCAAGTGATAATTACTGGCATAAACCCACCATCATCAAATCCTGATCAGCAAGTGATTGGGAATATGTACTTAGATGAAAGAAAAACATATTATGATGCGATGCAATATAATGGGCAAAGTTATTCTGGTACTGGAGATTTATTTGCATCAGTAATTATGGGGAGTATGATGCGCGGAGACGACCTGGAAAAATCGGTTCAACTCGCTCAAGAGTTTTTAACTGCTTCCATCAATGATACTGCATTGGATCAAATTCCTACCGTAGAAGGTATTAACTTCGAAAAATATTTACGAATGTTATTATAAAATCCTAAATGCTAGTAATGAAATAGGGTTGTTCAGAAATTTTCTGGGCAGCCCCTTTTATTTAGGAAGTTAGAAAATAGATACCGAAGTAATTAAATCGATTTCTTTTATGCGAATATTTCGTCAAAATTGCCTAGGTTCCTTGACTTCTAAAAAAATCCAAATTAACATATATAGACTAGCATTTTTAAAATTTGTAATGTATCCGATCAAAACCAAAAGAAAAATAGAATTTTAATTTTACTTTCGTATTCTATATGAAAAATTTAATAGGGTTCAATACTGATCAACTCATACTACATACTTCAAAGGTAGGGATTAATCATGGGAATAGTAGAGAATGTGAAAGATAGAATCGCAATACTAGGATGGAGCCAACAAGCAATTGAAGCAATTGGTAAAATGAATCGTCCTTATATCGTCGTAGCACCGTTTGAATTTCAAGCCTATGCCAATGTGTTTGGCATCCCATTTATCCCATGGCAATTTGAGTGGGCTATTGAAGAAGCGCATCAACTCTATGAAACATTGAAACTTTGGAATACTAAATTGGCGATTCCAATTTATGAAGAAACGGTTGAGTGGGCAGGGGCAATAAATGCAAAACTAGAAAACAACCCACGACTATTCCAACAATCGATGCTTTTCAGAGACAAAGGGTTAATGAAACGTAAAGCACAATTAGCTGGCATGCGTGTTGGCATTTTTGAAGAAGCACAAAATAAGCAAGATATTTATTATTTTTTAAAGAGAATGAATGAAACGATGCTAAAGGTTAATGGAGAGGTTAACGAACTGATTCATGTTAAGCCTTTTAACAAAGCAGGTACTGTTGGTCATCGAATCATTCAAAGTGCACAAGACATTGAAGCAATTGATGATCAAGAATTTCCTCTGTTGATGGAATCACATTTAAATGGGAAAGAATTTTGTTGTGAAGTTTTTGTTCATAACTGCAAGATTAGATTTTTAAATATTACCGAATATGTAAAACTAGGCCACTCTAATTTCGTTCCAGCATCTCCATCCCTTGAAAAATGGAGAGCAAATGTTACCCGCGAAATAGAGAAACTCGTAGATGCCTTTGAATTCAATTATGGCATCCTGCATGCCGAATTTTTTGTGACATCTGATGGGACGTTGAATTTTGGAGAAGTGGGGGCTCGTGTTCCGGGGGGACATATATTTGAGCATATTGAAAGGGTTTATGGCTTTAACCCATTCCAAGGTCAAATCCTTTGCAGTGACCCCGATACAACTGATGCAGAAATAGAAGCCTTTTTCCCCGAAGAAGTCGTTTCGGCAAAAGGCTACGCAGGTATTATCATGGTCTATCCGCATTTTAATGTAATTAATCAACTCACGATCCCGGAGAAAATCAAAAATCATCCATATTATGTACGGCATGAAATGTTTAATCCTGACTCACAAATGCAAGTGCCAGTACGAGTGGGAACGGGAAATCATTACGGGTCAATTTATTTTTTTGGCCAAGATGCAGATGAAATGTCGTATATCTTAAACGAGTATTTATATTATGATTTTTATAAATAAATGCTTTGGAATTATTATTGATCTATAAACAATTGGGAAGCGTTCTTGCAGAAAAGTGAGAACGTCTTTTTATTAATTGCAAAACAAATCTGCATGCCTCAATAGAAAAGTTTTTAGAGGGGCATTATGTTAATGTGGATCTATCTGTTACTGAAATAGAGAGATTCTTTTAATTAAATATGTAGGTTAGTAATAAAAGATATTAAGCGAATAAGGTGAGTGATGATTAGATGAAACCTAGAATTTCGGTCCTTACAATCGGTGTCGATAATTTAGAAAGATCATTAAAATTTTATCGGGATGGACTGGGACTATCTACAGAAGGAATCGTTGGTAAAGAATTTGAGCATGGTGCAGTCGCATTTTTTGATTTACAAGCAGGATTGAAACTGGCAATTTGGAATCGTAAAGACATCGCCCATGATACAAAGATTACTGAAATCACACCAAGTCCTACTGAATTTACGATTGGCCATAATGTTGAAACGAAAGAAGAGGTTGATTTAGTTATAGCACAGGCAGAAAAAGCGGGAGCTGTAATTACAGTTAGACCTCATGATACCTTTTGGGGAGGATACTCAGGATATTTCCAAGATCCAGATGGACATTTGTGGGAAGTCGTTTGGAATCCCGATTGGGTGTTTAATGATTAAACGTTTTTTTAAAAAATAAGGAGGTGGAATAGTTGAACAAAATTTTCGTTTACGGAACCTTACGTAACGGGGAAGAAAATGCGCATTTATTAAACAATGCCATATGTTTAGATAAGAACTGTTGGACGTATGGCTTATTGTATGACACAGGCTGCGGCTATCCAGCAATTGCTCCTTCGACAACTTATAAAACATACGGTGAGCTTTATTTGGTAACTGACTATGAATTAAAACTGTTAGATGAATTAGAAGATTATGAGGAAGACGGAACTGACAATTTATACGACCGTGTAGAACAAGAAATTTTCACATCTAATGGTGAGTCAACTACCGCCTATGTGTATGTTGCAAATAAAGAAGAGTTGAAAGTTAAAGATATTCCTTCTGGAGATTGGATTGAATTCAGGTTGTTATCAAAAAAGTAAGTAATGTAGCTTAGTTTAACCAAAAATACATTTCGGTTATAAAAACCCTTTTCCTGACCAACAATATTCATGATAGAAAATCTTTCGTAATATTTAGGTGTGAAATCATATGGAAATAGAAATCGTACAAAAGAACTTTCAATTCCTTGAACCATTCGAGCTGTTGGAAGAGGTAAAGAATATTATTGTACATCATACCTCCCGTGTGAATATGACCGCTGAGCAATGCCATGAATTTCATCAAAAAGAGCGCGGTTGGAGTGGGATTGGTTATAACTTTTTTATTGAAAAAGACGGGACGATTGTTGAAGGAAGAGGTCATCATGTAGGTGCACATGCTTACGGATTTAACCGAACATCAATAGGCATCTGCATGACGGGGGATTTTGATATTGAGACCCCAACCTATAAGCAGTGGACATCGTTTTTGAAATTAAGTGATTATATTATGAAGCAATACCAACTTGGCCCCCACCAAGTTCTTGGACACCGTGAATTAGAAGGGGTTCAAAAAAGCTGCCCTGGGAAGTTAGTTAATTTAAATGAAGTGCGCCATCAAATTGCGGAGTACTTACATTAGGAAACACTATTTTGTCTAAATGCTTCCTTCACGAATGGACTTCATACTATTAATGAAGTTCATTTTCATCCCAGCTTGAACGAATAATGAACTTCAAACCTTTGATGAAGAGCGATTTAATCATAATCTGGTCGAGATTGTGCCTTCATCCTCGTGATGAAGACCGTTTCACTCATGATCTCCCCGAGATTGTGTCTTCATAGACCGGATGAAGAACCTTTTACTCATGACCAGCCCGAGATTGTGCCTTCATCCCCTTGATGAAGACCGTTTCACTCATGATCTCCCCGAGATTGCGTTTTCATAATCAGGATGAAATCCGTTTTACCTGTAATCTCACCAATATTGCGACTTCATCCCCCAATGAAACCGTTTCACCTTAATAACACAAAACAATGGTCATGATATTTAAATTAAATGATTTTCACCAAGAAAGCCTCAGATTGGTTTGTAAGAAAATCACTTCTATCTAACCACTTCTTATTTATTCCAAAGGTAGATATATTTATCAATTTCAATATTTAGCATTCGACATAATTCATCAAAAAATCTATCATTTCGTAAAAAAGTCTATACGAAAAGACTAGATCTGTGCTAATATGTTCACTATAGAAATACAAATATACATCTAGAACGCACAGATGGGGGAAGTATATGAAAGCGTTATTTAAAAAATGGAATGATATTAGCCTTGTAAAAAGAATCATAGTGGGGCTTGTAATAGGGATTATTTTGGGATTAACGATTCCAGAGCAAGCTAGTATTGTATCAATCTTTGGGAAGCTATTTGTAAGTGCTTTAAAAGCCGTTGCTCCAGTATTAGTTTTAGTATTAGTTATTAATGCGATTGCTGGTCAAAAAAGTGGTAAGAAAACGAATATGAAATCAATTCTTATATTATACCTACTTGGGACATTTTCAGCTGGAGTGGTAGCTGCTGTGGTGAGTTATATTTTCCCAACAACATTAACTCTGAATGATTCAGCTACAGATGTAGCACCTCCAAGTGGAGTAGGACAAGTCCTTGAAACGCTTCTGTTTAATGTCGCAACAAATCCAATTACAGCAATTGCAGATGCAAATTATATTGGAATTTTAGCGTGGGCAGTTGTCCTAGGTATTACATTGAAAAAAGCTAGTGACACAACTAAAACAGTTCTTCAAAATATTTCAGATGCCGTTTCTACAGTTGTACAATGGGTTATTAGTTTAGCTCCATTCGGTATTATGGGATTAGTGTTTGATACAATTGCATCAAACGGATTATCCACACTAGGGGAATATGGTAGATTATTATTAGTATTAATAGGTGCAATGTTAATTGTCACATTTGTGATAAATCCATTATTAGTGTTTATTTGGGCTAGAAGAAATCCTTATCCACTTGTTTTTACAAGTATTAAAGAAAGTGGTATTTATGCATTCTTCACACGTAGCTCAGCTGCAAATATTCCGGTAAATATGCGTTTATGTGAAAAATTAGGATTAGATAAGGATACTTATTCCGTTTCTATTCCTCTAGGTGCAACAATTAACATGGAAGGTGCGGCAATTACCATTTCTGTATTATCGCTAGCTGCGGCATTTACACTAGGTATTGAAATTGATTTAATGACTGCCATCATCTTAATGGTAGTGTCTGCAATTTCTGCGGCAGGGGCATCAGGGGTAGCTGGTGGATCACTATTATTAGTTCCAGTTGCATGTAGTATTCTAGGAATTTCTGATGATATCGCAATGCAAGTAGTAGCAATCGGCTTTATTATCGGTGTAATCCAAGATTCAGTTGAAACAGCGTTAAACTCTTCTTCTGACATTGTCTTTACAGCAGCAGCAGATTATGCGAGAGAGCGTAAAGAAGGGCTAAAAGAAGCTCATAAAGAGGCTTTAAATCAATAGGAAAAAACAATAAAATGTTTCTCATAAAACTGTCCAATTGTAAAATTTTGGGCAGTTTTATTTTATCTTAAATAAATCACACATTTCCATCATAGATTATCGTAACTAGATTATTGAAAATTATGTGAACGTTAAAATTTCATCAAGAATGGGGAAATCTGAGATATGAATTAAAAGAAAATGGAAGGGTGATGAATATGAAATGGAATACGACTGAGAAATTAAAAAATTTGCTTTTTGAGCTTGTGAGTTGGGAAAGTGAAACATTAACCGAAGGCGAACAAGAATTTTCAAGAAAGCTCGTTTCAAAGTTACATGAACTATCCTATTTTCAACATCATCCAGAGAATTTGCAAGTAAGCGAAGTCGATTATGATAGACAAGTTGTTTCGGCTCTGTATAAACAAGAGGGAATACGTGATACCGTTGTATTAATTAGTCATTTTGACACTGTCCAATTCGATGAATACGGATCTTTTAAACCTTTAGCGACAAAACCAGAGGAACTGACGAACGCATTTTTAGCAAATCCGAATTTATTAAATGAATCTGCAAGAAAAGATCTTCAATCAGGAGATTATTTATTTGGTCGAGGCGTTATGGACATGAAGATGGGTCTATCCCTTCATATGCAATTACTCGAACGGGCGATCGAAGAAGAGTGGCCTATAAATCTTCTCTTACTAACTGTACCTGATGAAGAAGTAAACTCGGCTGGTATGCGTCAGGCCGTAAAACATCTTGCTACATTGAAGGAAGCGAAAGATTTAAACATTGTACTATTTTTAAATAGTGAACCGTCCTTTACACAAGACCCAGATGATACAAGTGAATATATATATTCGGGAACGATTGGTAAAATCATGCCGGCCGCACTATTTTATGGGAAGGAAACCCATGTAGGCGAACCATTTAAGGGCATGACTGCTGCGTTTATGAGTGCCTTTTTAACAACGGAAATGGAATGGAGCGAAAAATTCAAAGAAGAACAGTTTGGGGAAACGACACCATTACCTGTTTCTTTACAATTGAAGGACTTGAAGGATCGCTATTCTACTCAAACACCTTATCGAGCGGTTTCTTTATACAATGTATTTTTATTAAAACGAAGCGCTGAGGAAATTATGACGATTTTTGAAGAAGTGGCAACTACTGCCATGGCAAAATGTCAGGAACGCTATGAAGAAGTATGTGCTCGACACGGAGCGAAAGCTGTCGGGAAAATTCGGGTCATCCGCTTTGAAGATTTACAAAAATATGCTTTAGAAAAATTAGGAAAACAAAGCGTTAATGACATTATTAATAGCGTCATCATTAATAATTCCCTAGATGATCGTGAAAAGTCGTTGAAAATTGCCGACCAATTAATGATTAATTGTCAAGAACTAGCTCCGGCTACAGTTTTACTATTTGCGCCACCATATTATCCACCTGCAAACTCTTCAGATGATCCTTTAGTAAAAGGTGCCATCTCTATTTTATTAGACGAAGCAAAGAAATATGACATTCCTCTTGAACAAATTCACTATTTTAACGGTATTTGTGATTTAAGCTATTGTCAATCTAATGAAACGAAAGATTGGCAATCCTATGAGCGAAACACACCAGTATGGGGTAAAACCTATGATATTCCGTTTAAAGACATTGCAAAAATTGGTGCCCCTGTCCTAAATGTCGGTCCATTCGGCAAAGATCCCCATCAAATTTCAGAACGATTGCATATAAAAAGTGGCCTAGAAGAAATGCCAGAACTGCTATATAAGTTGATACAATATGTGATGACACAAAGGAAAGAGACTAAAATTTAATTGAAAGAATTGATAGGAAATTTATTATATTCATGTATTAAAGGTTCATTTCTAAATATATTACCTTGCAAATCTCACAACGATTTGTGGGGTTTTTTGTTGGATGAAAGCGAAATATATGTTAAATGGAGTCAATTACTACTAAGTATGCAATGAGTCCTTTTTCCTATTATTTCCTAAGGAATATTAGGGATAACGTTATATATTTTCGGAAGGTAATAATTTGGAAGATTATTGTTTAACTTGAAGGACTTTCAATAAAAAAGCTTGAAATAGATTATAATGGATATAATGAAATTTGGAATAGAATAATCGACTAAATTTTTGGGAGGTCATGATGGGACGAGTACTTCATTTTGAGATTCATGTAAGTGATATGGAAAGAGCTAAAACCTTTTACGGAGAAGTGTTTGGTTGGCAATTTCAAGATTGGACTGAGTATGCGGGGATGCCATACTTTGGTGCAGTAACAGGTGATGACAGTGAAATGGGTATCAATGGAGCCTTAATGCAGCGTAGAGGTCCGGCTCCAGAAGCAGGTCAGAGTTTAAATGGATATGCTTGTACATTGGGCGTTGAAAACTATGATCAAACAGAAGATAAAATTTTAAGTAATGGTGGAACTGTCGCGTTACCGAAATACGCTTTGCCAGGAATGGCGTGGCAAGGCTACTATCTTGACCCAGAAGGCAATATCTTTGGTATTCATCAACCAGATAAGAATGCAAAGTAGAATAAAACAACTATGGAAACACAACATCTAAGATTTGATGATGTTGTGTTTTTATTTTAATTTAGAAAAGGTCAGTTAATAAAAGAATACTCAAGTCATGGGAGGTATATTGATGCGAATTTCTAAAGCTAGATATATAGTGCAAGATGACATCGAGATCGTGACACTCAAACAAATTACGAAGAAGAAGTATGAAGCAGTTTACAAAGGGAAACTATTCTGTCCAACCGAAAATTGCCCGGCGAAAGTTTCATTTTGTAATGGTAGAAAAAAGTATTATAAAACATGGCGTTTCAGTAATCATTCACCTGATTGTATTTATCATCTCGACCGTAGTGGAAGAAGAAGCGTCAAAGGTCTAAATGAATACATTACAATGAATATTGGTTCTAAACGAAAGCAAGATGCATTAATGCGCGCATATAAATCGATGGTCGATCCTGACTCAATTGAAATATCCGACCAGACTTCAGTTCAAAAACCAAAGCACAATAAGAGTCCGCAAAAAGATGGAGAGGATAAAGAACAATCGGTACAAATGAAATTGTTTGGTGGAGAAATGGATGAAGATAGGACAGTGATAAAGGGAAAAAAACTTTTATCTCGCTTTGTCAATGAAATTGGTCCATCTGACATTGGACAGCATCGTGTGATCAAAGGAGTAGTAAAGAAAATTGATGTAATTGACACAGTTGCTGAAATACTCATAGGCTACCATGAGAAAGAAATAAAAGTCATATTCGAAGAAAGTTTTAAAAAAGATCCACTCAATAAAAGCTACCTAAACAAATTTTGGGCAGTGAAAAAGCTACTTAATAACAATACAGTTGTCTTTAGCGGAGTAGGAGAAGTGCGACAAGGGCAAGAAAATGAATACGAACTTTCCATCTCATTGGGATCAGATTTTAAGTTGAATGGGGAGGATCTATATAATATTGCGAAGAGGTTAAATGCAAAAGTCTTTATTTAATAGTCCGCTTACTTTATTATCTATCTCCATTAATATAGACAATAAAGAAAAAGAGTTGCAGATCTGTAATAGATCAGCAGCTCTTTTAAATTTGAAATAAAGCAGTTAGTTACTTACAAAAAATGTATATTCCGCAAGATACATGTAATAAATCGAATCTTTAGTAGCTGGGGTCTTACTAAAAAAGCGTATTCGATTTTTGTGTCGAATACGCTAAAAATACTTTTTTAGTTTTCATCTTCCTACTTTTTATCTTGGATTTCTGCTTTCATGGCTTCGAATGCTTAATTCATTCATCTATCCGTTTTTCACTCATCAGATCACTTATGGTTCCGAGTTTCAGGCCTTTTTCTTTAATACCAGATATCATAGCATCTAGCCCTTCTGCTACGGGTTTTGTTGGGTGCATAAGAACTATTGATCCGTTTTCAACATTAGAAACGATGCGATTCACCATTTCTGAAGTTTCTGGTTTTTTCCAATCCACCGTATCCACTGTCCATAGTATGGTTTTCATGTTTAATTGGTGGGCTACATTCACTGTTGTCTGATTAAAGCTCCCACTTGGCGGTCCAAACCACTTAGGTGTTAGTCCAAGAGTTTCTTGAATAACATCATTCGTTTTTTTCAATTCGTCCATAGTTTCTGCCTCAGAACGCTTTTGAAGATCAGGATGACTATAAGCATGATTTCCTATTTCATGACCTTCCTTATAGATGATCTTTGCAAGTTCGGGATTCTTTTTTACCCAGCTGCCATCAAAGGAGAAAGTCGCTTTGACTTTGTGATCTTTTAAGGCTTTCAAAATTGGTGGGATAAATTCGTTCCCCCAGGCAACATTAATAAGCAAAGTCACCATAGGTTTTTGCGGATTACCCCTGTAAATTGGTTGAGGGTCTAAATCTTCTAAATGGACTTTTGGCGAAATTTCCTTATATATAATCTTATTTTCATCAAACTTGCCTTTTGATTTCATCTTGTTCAAACTTGCTTCCATATCTACACGCAATCCATTGTATCCGGGGATTGCCTTCCACACCTTATCAACTTTTGCATCAATCGGTTCAACGTTATTTTGTTGACTAAATTCTTCAATTTGTTCACGAAGACTATCGATTTCTTCCTTTTTGGAAATTAGC
This sequence comes from Ureibacillus composti, assembly GCA_030348875.1. Lineage (GTDB taxonomy): Bacteria > Bacillota > Bacilli > Bacillales_A > Planococcaceae > Ureibacillus > Ureibacillus composti. The sequence goes on along the minus strand of JAUCEP010000002.1, from coordinate 2,692,649 downwards.
TTTGTATTACTATCGGAATCGTGAAACGCGGCATTGTATGAAATAGGAAAGCTACCGCATACTAACATCAATACAATCGCAAGCGATAAGGAGAGCATAAAATACTTTCTCCCTAGTCTCCATCTTTGCTGTAATTGCCCAATAAGTTTTAACATCATAAGTCCCCCATGATTGAAATGATAGTAATAAGGTTCCCATTCGCTGAAGTACTATACAATGGCTTGAACCTACTAATAGAAGAAACCTAATAATCTTATGTTCTAGAGGAATTATATTTTGAAAAGAAATAAAACTTTGGAAGCAGGGGAAAGTGGTTTTCAAAATAAAAAGAAGGGAATAAGCTCCCTTCTTAAGTATCATTTCAATCTACCAACTCAACCTCTAACCATTTCCGCACACTATTAATAAACCAAATCTTCGAAGCTTTCTTTAAGTCTTGAACAGTTAAAAGCTTTTCTTGAATAATGTCTTCGCGCAAAAGCGATTCACGAAATGTCCCAGCAAGTAAACCACTCCTAATGGGGGGAGTGTAGTTTACTCCATCAATTTCCAAAACGACATTCCCATTTGTAAATTCGGTTAATTCACCATCTTTATTCCATAAAAGTACATCGTAGACATCAGGGAACTTCAGTTGATAATTCGAATAAACTGCTCGGTTCGTTGTTTTATGATATAAAAACGGGTTGTTTTGATCGACTGGTTTGTCCGCAAGCATTACCTTCAAAGGAATTTTCGGCTGTGTGATTACTTGACCTTCGATTTTTAGATCTCCATGATTCTCAACTACAAGACGGATTTTGAATTCACCTACACTATTTTCAGATGCAAAATGAAGCAATTGACTACGGACAGCATCTTCATTCAGTTCAAACCCAAAATATTCGGCAGAATTTTGAAGCCGATTTAAATGTTCCTCAAGCAAGAAAATTTCGCCATCTTTCAGTAATAAGCTTTCTAGCAGTTGAAATACAGGTCGTTCTACTTCTAATAATTTTGCTTTTGCTAGGATTTCATCGTATTCATCTTCTGTTGTGGAGTCCCATGTGATGCCTCCACCAACACCATAAGTCGCAATGCTAGTTTTTTGGTCAATGACAACTGTTCGAATAGGTACATTAAAAATTGCTTCGTGGTTTGGCGTGATGTAACCAATCGCCCCGCAATACACATCACGTGGAGTGGATTCCAACTCAGCAATTTTTTCCATCGTGCTAATTTTCGGTGCACCCGTAATGGAACCACAAGGGAAGAGTGCCTTAAAAATATCAACAAGTTGCGTATTTGGTTTAATCGTTGCAGTGATCGTTGACGTCATTTGATGAACTGTTGGATAAGGCTCAATGTCAAAAAGCTTTGGTACTTCAACAGAATGTGGTGTTGCAATCATACTCAAGTCATTGCGAAGTAAATCGACAATCATCAAATTTTCTGCACGATTTTTCTCCGATTGAAAGAGCCATTCTGCATTTTGACGGTCCTCCAAGAGGGTCTTGCCTCGCGAAATAGTACCTTTCATTGGGCGCGTGCTGATTTGATGCTCTTCCAAATGGAAAAATAGCTCAGGAGAGGCCGATAAAATACTGTGTTCGCCCGTATTGATATAGGCACAGTAGTTGGATGATTGGGCCCGTCTTAATTGATCAAAAAATGCCAGGTCGTCTCCTTGAAAAACTGAATTAAGTCGAATCGTATAGTTGGTTTGATAAGTAACACCGTCTTCAATACCTTGTTTAATAGACGAAATCGCATTTCGGTATTCATCCATTGAGACGGATGGTTTCCATTCCGAAAGTTGATAACTTCCACTACTTTCAAGCGCCTGTCTTTGAGGTTCAGCAAAAATGCCAAACCATAATAACGGCATTGCATGTCCATCTCTTACTTCAAATGCCGAATCAAAAGCAGGTGCACTTTCATACGATACAAACCCAGCTGCATAGTATCCTTCAGAAATCGCTTCTTGGACAAGTTGAAAGCATGGCAGTACTTCATCTAGTGTATCAGCCGTAATTACTTTCAACGGATTCCGAAATGTTAGGGGATGAATTTGTCCGTTCGATTGTGCAAATTCAAAGGATAATAGAGGTTCATTACTATTTTTCATTATTTATCTTTCCTTTACTATCGTGTTTTGAAAGAAATTTCGCATCATTTGAAGACCATTTTCCGTCATGATGGATTCAGGGTGGAATTGCACGCCTTCCACCGGATAATCACTATGACGAAGCGCCATAATTTCTCCATCTTCAGTTCTAGCAGTTACGACTAAACAACTTGGTAGCGTAGCTTCATCTACTACTAATGAATGATAGCGCGTTACTTTTAGTGGGGAAGGGAGGCCATCAAACACTGAATGCTTGTCGTGTGTAATCATGGAAGTCTTCCCGTGCATGGGCTGTTTTGCTTTTTTGACAATGCCCCCAAAGGCTTCAGCAATAATTTGCTGCCCAAGACAAACACCAAAGATTGGAATTTCTTGATAAAACCGCTCCACCAACCTTAAGCATATGCCAGCAGTAGAAGGGTTTCCAGGCCCTGGTGAAAGGAGTATGTAATCTGGATGGATCTCCGAAATTTGTTCTAATGTGATTTGGTCGTTTCGGAAGACAACCAACTCTTCACCGATGTTTCGAATATACTGAACTAAGTTGTATGTAAATGAGTCATAGTTGTCTATTAATAGTATCAATTAATGTCGAACTCCTTTTTGAAATAGTAGATAGTGAACAAAATTCTATTATAAATCATTTTTTCTCGTGAAGTTAATTATTTCTATCAAAAAAAGGAATAATTCGAGGTCCTATTTAATAGAATAGAATATAATTTCTTTAATAGTTACCCTCGTTTTTGAGGCCAACTTATTTTAGTTGGCCTCTCTTTTTTCGGTTTAAAAGGAAATAAAAAAGAAGAAAACCGAAAAGAATCAGTTTTCCTCCATTTTATTACCCTTGCTATGCTCTTCATGATTTGCTTCTGTCGCATAAGCTACAAGTGACACACCAAGCGACTTTTCCACATCTTTAACAATCGTTAATTGTTCCTCTGTAAGATTTGCTACATTCCAATTTTCCATCATATGCGCTCACCCTTATCATTTTCAAATACTCTTTTATTATGGCGAGTCAGCTAAAAACTATACACCATTTGCTAAAAAGTGACGAATTTTGTTAGCAAAGTTCCAATAATCCCCAGCTCATTAGGTGTGCTCTTTATCATGAGAATTTACTAGTGCTTTATATGTAGGACCCTTGGTATATTTTTTCCTTCATTTGGAAATGGTAAAATTAATGGGAAAATAAGGTTTTTTACCCATTTTATATAAGTGAGGTGCTAGTGAATGAGTTATCCTTTCATCATCGCGATCTACTTAATATTCTTAAGCTTATTTGTTGGTGTTGCCTATTTTTGGGGGAAGAAGCGTTCTAATCGATTGTTAACATTTATACCTATCCTTGTTTTTGGCACTAATATGTTCCTTTTTTATATCAAACATTTGATCGACCCGAACCAAACAAATGGGTTATATGATTTGATCGCAGCAATCATTTTTACAATTGTTTTTCTTATCGCATTGTTTGAAGTAGTGACCCATGACATTGTGGAGAATGGCCGACAAATTGTACAGGACACAGTACAATTCGGTAGAGTTCTGAAATCCTATAGAGACAACCAATTATTCAATTTCTATTGGGCAGTAAATGAAATTAAAAAAAGAAAGAAACAGTTGATCGCAAGCATTTCATCATTTAAACATCAACCAAAAGAAGTTATGCAGAAAATAAAAGAACAATGAAATGTGGAGAGCGTCAATTTTAAATTGGCGACTCTTTTTTTATTGAAAGAAATAGAATCATCACGATTCTTGTCGAATTAATTAAAGTGATAAAAGAGAATGAAAAAACGTTGACATAGAATATTTTGCGTTATAAGATTATTCTGACAAAAGGAAGTAAGCGTTTCCTATTTTTCAAAAAAATAGAAACGGCGTTTTATAATGTAAAACAACCTCGGTATATATTTATGTGCAGAAGTGATACAAGATTAATAGTGAAAACGGTGTTTTATAATAAAACGGCTAAGTGCTATTTTGTTTATCATATTATTTATTGAAAATTTATTTAAAAACGCCATTTTATATTATAAAACAAACAATCCTTTAATTTGATCATTATGGGCGCATTGATATTTATATCGAAAATGGCGTTTTATAATGTAAAACGAAATGGGGTCATTTGATATGCCAATTATTCAATCAGTAGCAAGATCTTTAGAAATACTAGAATTATTTGATGAACATACTCGTGAGTTATCCATTAAAGAGATTAGTAACAAGCTAGATCTTCATAAAAGTACAGTTCATTCCTTATTAAAAACGTTAATGCATTACGGGTATGTGAAACAAAATGCTGCGACAAGTGATTATCTACTTGGTTGGAAGTTGTATGAACGTGGAAACTTAGTAGTTAGTCAACTAGATTTACGTTCTATTGCACGGGTACATCTTGAAGAGTTAAACGAGCAAACAAATAAAACCGTTCACTTAGTGCAATTAATCGGTGAAGATGCAGTGTATATTGACAAAATTAACGGAACAGGTAGCTTAGTCGTTCATTCACGAATTGGGAAACGCGTTCAACTGCATTCATCGGCAGTAGGAAAAGTACTTGCTGCACATTTAGATTCAAAAGATTTTGCAAAAATCTTTAATGGCTATGAATTTGTCAAAAGAACGCCGAATTCCATCGAATCTATGGAAGAATTTTTGGAAGAAATAAAAAGAGTACGTACAGAACAATTTGCTATTGATAATGAAGAAAATGAAGAAGGGATTATCTGCTTCGCTTTACCAATTCGGGATTATTCCAAAAAGGTCATTGCAGCAGTTAGTATATCCACACCTAAAGCCATTTTTACAGAAGAAATTGCAGAAAGAAATAAACATTATTTACGCATTTGCGTCAATCACATTTCTAAAGAATTGGGATATATCGAAAGCACAAATTCAGAAAGGGGTTTAGCTTAAATGGTAGTTTTTCAGAATTATATTAATGGGGAATGGGTATCTAGCAAAAGTGGAGAGCTGATTGATAGTATTAGTCCAGCTAATCGCTTTGAAGTAGTGGGACAAATTCAAGCATCTACTATTGATGAGGTAGAAATTGCAGTACAAGCAGCAACTGAAGCAAAAAAGGCTTGGCGAAAGCTTGGACAATATCAAAGAGGTCAATATCTTTATAGAGTGGTAGAGATTTTAGAAGAAAACCTTCAAGATATTGCAGAGACATTAACTAGAGAAATGGGAAAAACGATACCTGAAGCAATTGGTGAAACTAGTCGTGGTATTGCGATTTTAAGATATTACGCGGCGGAAGGTATACGTAAAGATGGCGATGTGATTCCATCATCTGACAAAGATGCGCTTATGTTTACAAAAAGAACACCTCTTGGAGTGGTAGGGATTATCACACCATGGAATTTCCCTGTAGCGATTCCGATTTGGAAAATTGCTCCTGCTTTAGTTTATGGAAATACAGTCGTATTCAAGCCAGCATCAGAAAGTGCGGTAACAGCTGCTAAAATCGTAGAATGCTTCAACAGAGCGGGACTACCTAAAGGGGTTTTAAACTTCATCACAGGGAAAGGGTCTACTGTAGGTGACGCCCTAATAAATAATAAACATTTAAACGGAATTACGTTTACTGGTTCTGAACAAACAGGGAAATTAGTCGCAGAAGCAGCAAGTAGAAATAATGTGAAATACCAACTAGAAATGGGCGGTAAAAATCCAGTAATTGTCTTAAATGATGCGGATATTGAAAGCGCTGTCGCTGGTGTGTTAAGTGGCGCATTCAAATCAACAGGTCAAAAATGCACAGCTTCCAGTCGAGTGATTGTAGAAGCAGGTATTTACGACAAGTTTAAAGAGCACCTGTTAAGTGAATCTGCCAAAATCACGATTGATAACGGGCTAGAAACAACAACTTGGATGGGGCCTTGTGCGAGTGAGAGTCAGTTAAACACAGTATTAGAGTACATTGAAATTGGGAAACAAGAAGGGGCAAGCCTAATTTTCGGTGGTAACCGACTTGAGCAAGGGGAGCTTGCAAATGGGTTCTATGTTGAGCCAACTATTTTTGAAGATGTGGCACCATCAATGCGTATTGCACGCGAAGAAATCTTTGGACCTGTGATCGCGTTAATAAAAGTCGATTCTTTAGAAGAGGCGATTTCAGTTGCAAATGACTCTGACTATGGCTTAAGCGCATCTCTATATACAACAAATATAGGCGCAGCGTTAGAGTTTATAGACGATGTGGAAGCTGGTTTAGTTCGTGTCAATGCAGAAAGTGCAGGTGTTGAGCTACAAGCGCCGTTTGGTGGCATGAAGTCATCAAGTACTGGAACACGTGAGCAAGGAGAAGCTGCAAAAGAATTCTATACAGCGGTTAAAACGGTATTTATTAAAAGTAAATAATAGAAATAATTGCTAATTTTTCTTTATTCAGTAATGGGGGGAATTATTTGCTGTTCTAGATTATTAGTAATTTATCATAGTTGGTCTGAATATTTTAAATGGGGGATGGAAATGGAAAAGTCACGTAATTTGTTAGAAAAATTGGGGTATCCGGCAGTAGAAGTAAGAGATTTACCAACGTCAACAAAGCGTTTTCCAGATGGTGCACAATATCGAATTGAATTACCAAGTGTGGAGGGACCTGTAGCGTTAAAAGAATTACTAAAAGCAGTAGATGAATTTGGCCTTACGATTCATCGTGTTTCTCAGGGCAGTGGAATTATGCTACAAACAGATGAAGAAATTCAAGAAATGTGCCGTTTAACAGCTGAACGTGGTATGGAGTTAAGTCTTTTCGTAGGTCCTCGTGGAACATGGGATATTAGTGCTGCTCCATTAACATCTGCTGGTAAATCACAAGCACTTCGTCATGAAGGTGTTGATCAGCTTGTTTATGCGATGGAAGATTTAATTCGCGGTGCAAATCTTGGATTACGTGGCGCTTTAGTTGCTGATGAAGGCTTATTACTAATGACGAAACATATGAAAGAAGAAGGCTTATTACCGCAAGATTTTGTTGTGAAGGTTTCTGTGCAAATGGGTGCTTGTAATCCTGTATCTGTAAAACTGATGGAAGACATTGGAGCAGATACGTACAACGTGCCTTCAAGTTTAACATTGTCAAAATTAGCTGCTATTCGTCAGGCTACAGATGTACCAATCGATATTTATATTGAAGTACCTGACAATTTTGGTGGATTCTTACGTTATTACGAAATTCCAGAAATTATTCGTGTTTTATCCCCTGTTTATATTAAATTTGGCCTACGAAATCATCCAGACGTCTATCCATCAGGTAAACAATGGGAAGCGACAAATATCTCATTAGTTCGTGAGCGAGTAAGACGTGCTGCTATTGGTGTAGATATGATTAAACGATACTGTCCAGAAGCAGTCACTTCAGAATTAGGTGCAGAAGGATTAGGTGTGCCAGTTGTACCAGCAAAAGTAAATTCATAGTTTTTCTCATAATAACGGGCACTAAACTCCTACCTCGAGTCTTAAATAACAAAGAAGTATAGGTAAGAGATTAGTGCCCGTAAAATTATCAGTTTGTTGAAAGCGTTCGCAAAAAGGGGTAGATTTTTCAATTTCATATAAGGGGAGATATGATGAAAATCAAAGATACAATCGATCGGATTCCTGGGGGATTAATGATTGTACCACTGTTTTTAGGGGCTTTAATCAACACGATTGACCAATTACACTTACCGTTTTTGATGGATTTCTTAAAATCAATAGGGGTTTCACCAACAGCAGATGGGCATTATGAGTTTTTAAGAATCGGTGGTTTTACAGAGGCATTATTTAAAAATGGTGCCAATACACTATGTGCCTTGTTCTTATTCTGTGCAGGTAGTCAAATGAACCTTCGCGTTGGGGGAGTGGCTCTTAAAAAAGGTGTAATTTTAACATCTTCAAAATATTTTGCAGGTGTAGCGGTTGGATTCTTATGGGGTGTTTTATCAGATCCGGTTACTGGATTCCTTGGTTTATCCACGATGGCAATCATTGCAGCGATGACAAATGGTAATGGTGGAATGTTCGCCGCTTTAACTGGACAGTACGGTAACCGATCAGATGTAGGAGCAACAGCAGTTCTTTCACTTAATGATGGACCATTCTTCACATTAATGGCATTAGGGATGATGGGTGCACAGTTCCCAATTATTGCGTTCGTAGCAGTACTTTTACCAATTGCAATTGGTATGCTGTTAGGTAATCTTGATCCAAAAATTCGAGACTTTTTAGCTCCCGCTGAAAACATCGTCATTCCATTTTTTGCATTTGCATTAGGTGCCAATATGAATTTAAAGAACTTCTTTAACTCGGAAGTGGTAGTCGCAGGTATTGTACTAGCTCTTATGACAGTATTAATCTCTGGTGGATTCATGGTACTAGCATTTAAGATTTTCAGACAAAAAAGTTTTATTGCACCTTGGGCAGAGGCATCAACAGCTGGAAATGCAGTAGCAACTCCTGCAGCAATAGCAGCAGCAGCAACTGTAGCAGCGGGTACAGGATTAATGACAGCTGCAGAGGCACAAGTGTATCAAGACATTGCCGCAGTAGCGACAGCGCAAATTTCAGTTGCTACGATTTCAACGGCTCTACTAGTACCGATTGCCGTAATTTTATGTGATAAATATCAACGTAAAAGAGGCATCGTTGGTACGTTAGAAGATGATGAATTACGCAAATCGTTGGAAAATAATAAGGCTGTAGCAGTACCAGAAAATGGATTAGGGGGCATACAGGGTGAGTAAAACATTTAAAGGTTATGTAAGAAATGATTCAACTGTAGGTACACGTAATTATATTGGCGTAGTTTCAACGGTTGTGTGTTCAAGTGTAGTAACGAGAGATATTGCAAAAACAATCCCTGAAGGAATTCCGGTAGTCCATGCAAATGGCTGTGCTCAATTAGGCGATGACTTTAAGTTAACAAAAAATACGCTAAAAGGTGTTGTGGCTAATCCAAATCTTTATGCATCTCTATTAGTCGGTTTAGGCTGTGAGACAAACCAAGTCTCCATTCTTTTAGATGAAACAGTTGAATCAAAGCCAAAAGAAGGATTTAGTATCCAACAAATGGCCGGTGGGACAAACACATTAAATGAAGGTTCAAAAATAGTGAAAGAGTGGTCAAGTTCGATTCAACATCTTGAACGTACTGAAATTCCTATTAAACATTTGAAAGTAGGAATTCTCCCAATTGATTTAACGATTGAAGACTATCAATCTGTTACGAACACAATATCTTCTGTGATCCAAAATCTTATCGAGCAAGATGCAACGGTTATACTAGGGATGACGGATAAGATGGAAAAAGTATTAGACCAAATCCAAAACCAAGCTGCAAATTCAAATGTAAAAGAACAAATGATTTCACTAAGTACAAACGATACAAGACACACATGGGATAAAATGAATCCAAAAGAAAGTGAGTTTTTACAATATAATGCGTCTGATTTGGCATTAGGGGAAGCGGAACTTGCATTTATTAAAGGCACTCCAGTTCAGTCTATCCTTAAATACGCAGAAATCCCTGGAGAAAGCGGTCTTCATTTAGCAGTCATGCCAAACAATGTGATTGAAGGTGCATCAAATCTTGTGGCAAGTGGATGTAATTTAATCATCTTCTTAACGAACCGTCCTGTATTCACTGGTACGATTGCGGTGCCGTGTATGACAGTTGGAATTGAGCAAAATGAAGGTCTTAATTCAGATATGATTGACTATGTGATTTCTTCTGCTACAACTCCTGATGAGGTTGTGAACGAATTTACGGACATTGCTTCAGGCAAATTAACAAAACTAGAAACATATAAGCTAGAAGAATTTGCGATTTCACATATAGGTACAACATTCTAATTGAAGGTCGGAAAGGGGAGAACAGTAGTTGAAAGTGAATAATGCCATAAAATTACATCCATCTGATAACGTGGTGGTTGCGTTAACGACGTTAGAACCAGGTGAACAAATTGTCATTGAAGAAATTGGTTTGCTTCAAGAAGTAACAGAAAAAATTCCATATGGTCATAAAGTATGTGTTGAAGTAATTCGTCAGGATGAAAAAATATTAAAATATGGCGAATGCATGGGGATTGCGACAAATGATATTCAAGTAGGCCAGCATGTCCATGTTCATAATGTTCGAGGGTTGAAAGAATCAGAACGCGTCGTGTCTGTTGCAGACTACGCTTAGGGGGAACTAGGATCATGAAGACATTTAAAGGGTATAAACGTGCAAATGGTACTTTTGGAGTTCGTAATCATGTTATTGTAATCAATACTGTCGGCGAGCTTGCAGGCGTTGCAAATAAATTAGCTGATTTAGTTCCTGGTGTTGTCCCTGTTATTCAGCAAGGTGGTACGTCTCAATTTCCGGAAGACGCGATGCAAACAATTCGTACAATTAAAGGGACAGTAGGACATCCCAATGTCTATGCAGCAGTAATTTTAGGAATGGGCGAAGATGATTTTGCAGAACAAATTGCCGTGGAACTACGCGAGGAACAATGCAAGGTGGAAGCAATCGTCATCAATAAAAATACATCTATTGATAAAATATTTACAGATGGTAAAACTTGGTTAAATCAAAGTTATGAAGATAGTCTAAAAGTAGAGCGTGTAGACGTTCCAATCACAGAGTTAACGATCGGATTAGAATGTGGTGGGTCGGATGCGTGGTCAGGAATTACAGCCAATCCAGCAATCGGTGTTTGTTCAGACTTGATTGTGGATGATGGAGCGACAAGTATTCTAGCTGAAACAACTGAAGCAATTGGTGCCGAACATATTTTAGCTCGTCGTGCAGTGAACGAACAAATAGCGAAAGATTTTTTAACGATCGTAAAAAATTACGAGAATCGTATTTTAGATACGGGCGAAGATATTCGTTCCGCGAATCCTACACCTGGAAATATGGCAGGTGGTCTAACAACATTAGAAGAAAAATCTTTAGGTTGTATTAAAAAAGGCGGATACGCTCCTTTACAACAAGTATTAAAATATGCTGAAAAACCTGAGACAAAAGGGTTTGTCTTTATGGATACACCGGGCTACGATGTAGAATCAGTGGCAGGACTAGCAGCTGGAGGGTCCCAAATCGTCCTCTTCTCTACTGGAAAAGGGTCACCAACTGGTTCTCCAATCGTACCAGTGATCAAAGTAGGAACAAATCCAAAACTTTACGAGATTATGTCAGAGCATATCGACGTGAATGCAGGGACAATTGTTGAAGGTAAGAAAACATTACAAGACGTTGGTGAAGAAATTTATAACCTAGTAATGGAAGTAGCAGACGGTGAAAAAACAAAGGCCGAACAGCACCGAAATCAAGAATTTGCCATCTGGCGTTTAGCTCAGAGTATTTAACTTCATTCAGTAAAAGTCTCCCACTTTTAATAGTGGTGTGATGAATGCAAAAGGTTAAACAATTCAGTGGGGGTTCAAACCCCGACTGAAATAGATGAACTCAGACTAAGAACGCCACTTCTCGCTGAAAACGCCACGTCCTGTGGCAACAGTGGTATGACCAACATCCTGCTCCTGCGGTTACTCGTCACAAAAAGGATTTTGTTGGCCCAAGCTCGATAAAATCTGGACGAAAATACGCCAAAGCGTATTTGATTTATAAAGAAGTCGTGTTCTAAAAAAGAATACGACTTCTTTTGATTAACCTGCAATGCTATGAGGATACATATTTGCGTAAAATCAGTAATAGATTATTTATTAGAACTAATCTATAGTTAATAGCTTTAAGTCTCCTTTTAATCAAAGACCACTTCAAAAGTTACTTAGCTATAAATAGTTGCCGTAAACTATAACACTCATAGAGTTTTTAGGGGGAATATGAAATGGTAAGCCATATCGTGTTATTACAATTCGGAGAGTCTACTACAGAAGAACAAAAGTCCGAACTTATTGGTAAATTAAAATCACTACAAGAGGAAATTCCTGGCATTGACAATTTGAAAGTAGGGAAGGATTTTACGAATCGTTCTAAAGGTTATGATATTGGACTTTTCGTTGACTTTTCAAACGTAGAATCTTTTGAGCAATACGGCCCACACCCAAAACATCAAGAGGTTGTAGCCTATCTTCAAGAGATCGGCGTAAAAGATGTTATTGTTAATGATTTTCAAAGTTAACACTCACACTCGTAAAAAGCCTACTTTCTAATAGAAAGTGGGCTTTTTATCGCAATCAAATGGAATACTTTACTATCATAATCTTCTTGAATTGATGGTTAATTATCTTGTAAATATTGGTATAGTTTTCACGATAAAACACTTACAAAATTGAACTTCCCCTGTAAAAGTTTGACACTTATCTAACTTTTATGGGGGTTTTTTTATGGTAAGAATAAGAAAAGTTTAAGAGCAATATGCTTTTATTTTAATAATTAATATGATAATTCTACTTCCTACTCTGAATCGTTTCAACGTGCTGTTCTTTAACGATTTGTTCGGCTTTGGAATAGTGAGAAAGGAATCTGTAAACTTTGTCGATATATTCAGGTTCTAGTTGATGGGAAGAAGATCTAATTTCTTCTGTCATAATCTTCTTCAAATGATTTCGATTCATTACATAGGTGTTAGGGGAGTCGTGGTGTACCTTTTTTAATGAACACCGCTCACTAAAAACGATAAGAGACTTATACAAACCGGAATCAATGGAAGGGATGATCGACTGCAATGCTCGTATATGTCCGGCATTTTGTTTAATAGGATTATAAAATGGATACTTTTTCCCATTTGGGAACGTTTGCATCCAATTCATATCTTTTTCATTTCCAAAAATCCAGCCACTATAATTCTTCGATTCGATAACGTAAACGCCTGTTTCGTGCAGAAAAACAACATCGATTTCTGTTGTCTGTCCCTTCCCGTTTGGGAGATAAATATTAAACAGTACTTTATGATATCCAGGTAGAGCAGAAAGCTTCTTATATGACAAAAATTCCCCATAAGAACCTTTGTTTGATACCGCACTAAAAATGCCTTTTCCTGTTTCTTCTTTGTAGGTGGACACCGTAGAGAAGGGAAAAGACTCGCGAAGTTGTTTACCAATGGTATGTATTGCTTTTTTGAATAGATCAAGCATATTTAATTAACCTACTCTCGAACGTATTTGTAAATCATTTCCATAATCCTTATTAATCATAACGAAATTTATAAAAAGAAGAAAGGGGTTTTATTCTATATTTAACAAATAATACAAGTTTTCCCTAAAAGATAAATTAATACTTTAAAAGAAAAAGTCCGTAACCATTATTGTGTGGTTACAGACTTTAGTGAAGTATTGAGAACTTATATAAATTTTGTAATTAAAGTAGAGAGAATGGATATAATCAATTCAATCTAGTATTTGAGAAAAAGCAGATTATAAATTCTCGTTTTGTTGTTCAATTTCGTCACCGGTAATAGCGATATTAGCTTCTTCATACTCTTTATGCTTGTTAACAGAATTATCAAGCGCATTAAAAAAACTAGATTGGTTTTCAATTGTTATTTTCGGCTCTTCTGGTGCTGTTGTAGGATATGGTTCCTTCTTTTCCATCGTGATCACCCCTTTGTAAAAGTTTTTGCTCAAGTAAATAATCTTATACATAATGGGCTGTTATGGGATTAAGATGTAAAAGAAGTGTTATATAGAAGATTTTTAAAACGAAATAAGATGAGTTCGTCCCTATCAATTAATTAGGCGCTTTTTAGTCCTACGATAAGAAATTACATTGATGGGGAAGGGAAGGAATGTACAATCATTTATTGATATTCCTCATATTATTAATATAAACGTTATGGGGGATTCTTAATGAGTTGTAATTCTGGTTATTGCCAATGTAAACCAAGCTGTAATTGTAAGCCATATTGTAAATGTAAGCCTTTTCTTAGTTCTAAAATTAAGTGTAATTGCGGGCCAAAAAACGTAAGTAGAACACAGTGTAAATGTGGGCCTCGATGTAAATGTGGACCAAATTGTAAATGTAGTAGGTAAATAATCGTTTATTAAAAAGATAATTAGATTCATATACTGTGTAAAGATTAAATAGATAGAAGTAAAATGATAAGTAATCTTAACAAAAATTTTTAAAAATTATATTGACAAAATAATTATTTTCGATAAAATGAAAGACAATTCAAAAATATTTGTAAAGAACAAAGGCTATGAAAAGAAATAGTATCAATTATTTTTACGAACAGAAAGTAACCGGTTGATGAGAGGTGCATGTAAAACAATTGTGAATTCATCTTGGAGCTGTGTACCGAAAAGATCATCTAAGTAGGCTACGCCGGTAAGCACCCGTAATCATGTGCGATAGTATCGTCAAATGACTGTACTTCTTAAGGTAAGTAATGTGAGTTACTTATAAATTAAAGGTGGTAACACGAGATGAATCGTCCTTTTGGTTAATCCAAAAGGGCGTTTTTTTTATTCCTTTTTTGAGCAAAGTATTTTGAAATTTAAAGATATGAGGAGTAAGACGTTATGAAAGAAAATCATCAAGATTCGCAGCTAAAACGAGGTTTAAGTAACCGTCACATGCAATTAATTGCCCTCGGTGGATCCATTGGCGTAGGTTTATTCTATGGATCTAGTTCGACCATTCAAATGGCTGGCCCATCTATTTTATTAGCCTATTTAATTGGCGGATTGGTCATTTTTACAATTATGAGAGCTTTAGGAGAAATGGCTGTTTTTGAACCGGTATCAGGTTCTTTCAGTACCTATGCCAACAAATATTTAGGTAACTTTGCTGGATTCTTATCCGGCTGGACATATTGGTTCATGTGGATCGTCGTTGGGATGGCAGAATTAACAGTCGTTGGTGTCTACATAAATTATTGGTTCCCAGATATTCCTCAATGGGTAACTGCCCTTGTCGTACTTGTTGTCATGACTATTATTAATCTAGCAAATGTGAAAGCTTACGGAGAATTCGAATTCTGGTTCGCCATGATCAAAGTAATCGCCATTATTGGAATGATTGTTCTTGGATTAGCCATTATTTTCTTCGGTGTTGGCAATCACGGTGAAGCAATTGGTTTTGATAATTTATGGTCACATGGTGGCTTCATGCCAAATGGCTTTAACGGAATTTTAATGTCCCTTGTATTAGTAATGTTCTCATTCGGTGGCGTTGAATTAGTCGGTATTTCAGCAGGAGAAGCAAAAGATCCTAGCAAGTCTATTCCTTCTGCCATCAATAATATTGTTTGGCGTATTTTAATTTTCTATATTGGTGCTTTAGGCGTCATGATGGTGATATACCCATGGAACGAAGTCGGTTCAGAAGGTAGTCCCTTTGTTCAAATTTTCGATTATGTTGGTATTCCCGGTGCTGCCCATATTATCAACTTTGTTGTCATCACAGCTGCAATGTCTGCATTTAATAGTGGTTTATACGGATCAGGACGCATGTTGTATAACTTATCACTACAGAAAAATGGTCCTAAATTTTTCAAAACTCTTAGCAAAAATGGTAGTCCGCGAAGAGGTATTTTATTCTCATCCATGATTTTACTCATTGCGGTTATTTTAAACTATATTGTACCTGAAAAAGTGTTTATCTATATTTCTGCTGTTGCAACTGTGGCAGTTATTACAAGTTGGATGATTATTCTTTTAGCACAATTAAAATTCAGAAAATCAAAAACAAAAGAGGAAGTCGCAAAACTTAAATTTAAAATACCACTTTATCCAATTTCTACGTATATCGCCATCGCATTCTTATTAATGGTTATTGTGTTAATGACGTTTATACCAGATATGCGTGTTGCTCTATATGTTGCACCGGTTTGGTTTATCATCTTGTATGTTGGATATAAAGTAATAAATGTTAAAAAGTAGTTAAATCATTTCATTAAAATGAAACGTCTTCTACTAAGACAAAGATAAAATGTCCTTTTAGTTATCCCGATTGGTTACACCTATCTCGAGATTAATTTTTTTATATACTAGTAAACTTTATAAAAATAAAAGTTAGGCACGAATGTTGTTAAACAACGTTCGTGCCTTTTTGCGATGACTATTGTTTATACAGCAGCTTTAGTTAAAAACCCCCTCAATTAATAATTGAGGGGGAGGAAATTTAGTGTTCATGTTTTTATAAAATTCATATCCATCATTAACTTAAATAAATCCTCTTTATTTGATGGTGGAGAAATTTGGCTAGATAAACCTGTATTCATCTGTTGATATACTTCAAAAATCCATGGTTTCTCAATATGGGCGAGTTCTAGCAGCTCATTATTTGAAAATAGACCTTCAGCATCTCCCTCATATAAAACTTTACCATCGTGTAGAACTATATAATAATCAGCCCATCCATACACTAAGTTGATTTGGTGGGTTGCATATAAAAATGTCCGAGTTCCATCCGAAAGGTAATCTAAATAATGCATGAGTTGTTTTGAAAAATAGTAGTCTAAGCTACTTGTTGGTTCATCTAATATAAAAACAGAAGGGTTCATGGCATATACCCCGGCAATGGTCGCACGCTTCTTCTGTCCACCACTTAAAAAGTGAATGGGACGATCTGCTAAAGAGGTTAGTTCAGTTAATTGGAGAGCCTCATCAACCTGCTGATTTACTTTCGAATCTGACCAACCGAGATTGATTGGCCCATACATCACATCTTGTTTTACCGTTGAAGCAAATAATTGGTTATTGGCATCTTGAAACAAAAGACCTACTCGTTGTCGAAGGTTTGCAAGTGTAGATTTCTTATAACTGATTGAAACACCTTCAAAATGTATTTCACCCTCAGTAGGTTGAATTAACCCCATTAATAGTTGAAAAAGAGTAGATTTTCCTGATCCGTTTTTTCCTAAGATTGCAATTTTTTTATTCTTAGGGAGTTCGAAATTTAAATTTGATAATGCCTTTGTTCCATCAGGGTAGCAGTATGTAACATTATTTAATTTGAAAAAAGGCGTCGTCAAGTAAATACCTCCTATAATAGCCAAAGAACCATATTGATTGAAAAGTAAGTTACAGTAATCCAAGTCAATTTTTTGCTTCTTGATTTTTTCTTATAAAAATTCGTAGGAATTAGGAAAGAATCAATATTCCGAGCTTTCATCGCTAAAACCAACTGATCATGACGATAAAATATTTCTCTGAAAAGTGCCGTAATTAATAATGATAATGAATGGTAACGATTTCTTAATGATTGATGACCTAATCTTGTCTGCTGGGCTGTATAAACTTTAACCATACAATCTAAAAATAAAAAGATAAAATGATAAGTTAATGTCATTAGCTCAATTAAAATGTCAGGGACTTTTAATTTCTTTAGTAAATTATTAATCTCGTACATTGGTGTAGTAAGAATGCAAGAATATAAACAAGTAACAGTTCCAAAAGCTGTGTAGAATAATTGAACTGCCCGGTTTAAATCTCTTTCAATAATAAAAATAGTTAGTTTAAAAATTGTTACTTCCCAAATGACCTCACTTGGTAGAGGTGATATCGTGTAGGAGAGGGCGATTGATAGAACCCCTAGTAGACAAAAGCTTGCAGGGGCTAATAACAACATTAAGTAAAAGCGCAACGGAATACGCGCAATATACACAATAACAAAGGACAATAGCACAAATGTCCAAATGGTAACAGCTAAATTTTTTGTCAACCAAACGAACAAAAGAGCGCCTATAGACAAGGAGATTTTTTGATTAGCATTAATCGTTGCTAATTTATTTATATGTGCATATTGATCGATGGAAAGCATTATGAATTAACCTTTGATTTTTTTGCTCTACCACGCATATATCCTACAAAATACCCGATAAATCCCGCACCAATGGCAGCCTGTAGGACAAATAGTAAACTTTCAATTTCACCACTAGGTGGTTCCCAAATCGAGTTGAACCATGGCTCATAACTTGAATTGATTTCTGTGATTGCTTCTTCTGCTTCGCCATCAGCGCCACCAAATTCAGCGTCTTTTATGAAGATAATCGGGAAAATAACCAATATTATAACAAGAGAAAGAAGGATTAAGTTCTTTTTCAGCATATTAATTCTCCTTTACTTTTAATATATTTAAATTCATTAATTCACGAACATTATATTTTTGCAAAAAGTTCATGACAATGACCGTTAATATACCTTCACTAACTGCTAGTGGAACTTGTGTTAAAGCAAAGATACCACTAAATTTTTGGAAAGAGGCAAAAGTCCCGCCAACTTCAGAAGGGAATGCCAATGCTAATTGAATGGAAGTCATGACATAGGTACCTAAATCACCTAACATCGCTGCTAGAAAGACTGCTATCGAAATTGATACGCCTAATTTCGTTGCGCCTTTATAAATTCCATAAGCAATAAAAGGTCCAACAATAGCCATAGAGAATATATTGGCACCTAAAGTTGTTAACCCACCGTGAGCAAGTAATAAAGCTTGGAACAAAAGAACGATGGATCCCATTACACTCATGACAAAAGGTCCGAATAAAATGGTACCTAAACCAACACCCGTAGGATGGGAACAACTTCCTGTAACTGAAGGAATTTTTAATGCCGATAATACAAATGCAAACGCACCAGATAAACCTAATAGCATTTTACTTTCAGGATGGTCCTTCAACGTGTTTTTGATTTTGCGCAAACCGATAACTAAAAATGGTAAGCATAAGGCAAACCAAAAAATTGCCCATTTGACAGGTAAGAATCCCTCCATAATGTGCATCGCATAAGCCGGTTTTGGAATGAATAATAAAACAATTCCAAAATAAAATAACTTTGAAAAAATACTTTTCATGTTAATCCTCCTTAAAATATTTTGACGAAAAGGAGAAAAGTGCATGAAATAAAGACATAATTGCTTATATGTCTTTGAATCGCACCTATCCTCGTAGGCTGAATTTTTGGATTTTTGGCAGGTCTCCTGACTTTTCATCAACGCGCACCAAACCTTCCCGTAATATTACAGTGGTCTCTTTGGATTGCTCCGAATTTACAGTTGCGGGACAGTGACGGAATTACACCGTGCTTCCCTATTAAGCTAAAAAAATTAGCACCAAAAATCATTCAATTGTCGTCAATATGACATAATAGCAGTTCCTTCCACCAAAATCTATCATTTCTTTTGAAACGAAAAATAGTTTGACTTATAGTGGAACTGTGGTATATTTTAGATAAATTAATAGATTATGTTATTAAGTGCTCATATCAATGAGGTAAAAGGGAAACTAGTGAAAGTCTAGTACAGCCCCCGCTACTGTAAGGCAGATGAACCCACAATACCACCAAGTTTTGGGAAGGTGTGGAAGTAAAATGAAGCCAAGTCAGGAAACCTGCTTAGTAATGATAGTTATACTTTTCGGAGGGAAAAGATAAGGCTAATTTTTTATTTTTTACATAGAGGTAATCTAACTTTTTTGTTATGCCAATATGAAGCCTGTATTCTTTTTTCGAGAATACAGGCTTTTTTGTGTTCATATTGTTTCGAATCTATATTGCATTCAATAGAAATGAGCTTGTAGCGCTTGAAAAAAGAAATGAAACAGACCTTTTATGATGGCCAATACATATTTAGGGAGGTACATAAATGCAAAAAGGGAAAATCTTTGTCGTTGGCTTTGGACCTGGGGATTACGAACATATTACAAAAAGAGCCGTTGATGCATTGAAAGAAAGCGATTTTATTATCGGCTATAAAACTTATGTTGAATTAATAGCACACTTAGTGACGGCAAAATCGATCGTCAGCACCGGCATGACAGAAGAAGTATCTCGTGCTCAAGAAGCGGTTCGCCAAGCCGAACTCGGAAATATTGTGTCTGTTATTTCAAGTGGTGATGCAGGTGTATATGGAATGGCTGGCCTTGTTTATGAAGTACTTATTGAACTAGGGTGGACAGCCGAATCAGGGATAGAAGTTGAAGTAGTACCAGGAATATCGGCAATCAATTCTTGTGCGAGTTTACTAGGTGCACCTGTCATGCATGATTCCTGCACCATTAGTTTAAGTGATCATTTAACACCGTGGACAGTGATTGAAAAACGGATTGAAGCAGCTGCAATGGCAGACTTTGTTGTCGCATTTTACAATCCGAAAAGCGGCCGTCGAACTCGACAAATTGTGGAAGCACAACGTATTTTACTAAAATATCGTTCACCTGCAACGCCTGTTGGTTTAGTGAAAAGTGCATATAGAGAAAAACAACAAATTGTCATGACGACGTTAGCGGAAATGTTAAATCATGAAATTGGGATGTTAACAACCGTTGTGGTAGGGAATTCGTCAACATTCTACTATGACAATAAAATGATTACACCACGGGGTTATCAGCGCAAATATACGTTAGGGGAAGAGAAACAACCGTTAAAACCTCATCAAAGATTGAAAAAAGAAGCTGAACCATGGGCACTTGACCAAGAAACGGGATTAGCTGCAAGTGGTTATGAACAGATTGTAGCTAAAAAAAAAGTAAATAAATCAGCACTGGAACTCGCCAATGAAGCATTGGCATTAGTGACCGGACTAAGGAAAGAATCATCTTCCGTACAGGTTCAAACTAAGCCCATTGTAAATCAAAAAATAGAATCGATTTTTGAAATAGCAGTGAGCCCTGGTGTTGCCAATAAATTTTTCACACCAGAACAAATGCGATCATTAGCAG
Source organism: Ureibacillus composti (assembly GCA_030348875.1). Lineage (GTDB taxonomy): Bacteria > Bacillota > Bacilli > Bacillales_A > Planococcaceae > Ureibacillus > Ureibacillus composti. Next base: position 2,671,934 of record JAUCEP010000002.1, on the reverse strand, counting down.
ATGTCGTTGGGGAAAATGGCACGATGGAATATACGCCTGATCATAAAATTCACCTGAAAATTACTACAGAAGATCCGAGTTTTATTGTCGAAAAATTAGAAAGAGTCGGATTTTTGTTAGCCCCTATTGGTGATTATTTAAATTTAAAAGCATGTGATTTTTGCTATGGCGAAAAGACAGATGCCATTCCCTATGCCGAACAGATTCAGCGTGAGTTGGGTGGCATGAAGTTACCGAAAGAATTAAATATCGGGATTAATGGATGTGGCATGGCCTGCTACCGTGCAGTGTTTGACGATATTGGCATCGTTTATCGCAAAAAGAAGTTTGATTTATTCATCGGTGCAAAACCAGTTGGACGTACTGCTCATGCAGCTCAACCGGTAGCAGAAGGAATCGAACCAGATGAATTGGTTCCACTCGTGACAAAAATTATCAATGAATATAAAGCAAATGCCCATCCAAATGAACGACTGTTTAAGTACTTCAAGCGCGTGAAACGCATTTTAAATTATGACTATCATGATATGAGCTGCAAAATTGAAGTGGAGCCAGCACCATGCGGAGATTAGGAGGAAGATTATGATACTTTTTTTAGCTGGTACAAGTGATGCAAGAGAACTCGCCGTTTTTTTACAGCAAAAGGGCTACGACTTACTAGCGACAGTTGTTACTCAATCTGCTGCAGACAGCTTACAACAGGAAGGAATCCGGCATCGAATCGGGAGATTGAACCACGAACAAATGAAACAGTTAGCAACGGAAGTTGGTGCAAATATGATTGTAGATGCATCACATCCTTTTGCTGAAGAAGCTTCTAAAACGGCCATTGAATCAGCGAGAACATTGGGCATTCCGTATCTAAGATTTGAAAGAAAAGATAGTGTATTTAATCATCCCCTAATCACGGAAGTCGAAACATATGAACAAGCTGCACTTGAAGCCCAAAAACGTGGTGGCACGATTATGTTAACAACAGGCAGCAAAACGTTAGCAACGTTTACGAAGCATTTACTCAATAAGGAGATTAAGCTAATTGCACGGATGTTACCAAATGTTGAAAACATGGAAAAATGTTCGGAATTAGGTATTCCACAAAAAAATATTATCGCAATTCAAGGACCATTCTCGAAAGAATTAAACAGTGCTCTATATAAGCAATACGGGGTGACATTAATGATTACAAAAGAGAGCGGTCAAGTTGGTTCAATGGATGAAAAAATTGAGTCAGCAATCGACCAGCAAATAGAAGTAATTATGATTAAAAGACCTGGCATTGATTATGGAAAAAAATATTCTACGAAAGAAGAAATACTAACCCAATTACAAGGAGAGTTAATCCATGGCTAATACAAATTTCAATACAGATTTCGCACCGCTAACAGTAGATCCAGACAAAATTTATGATTATAGTTTTTCAATTATCGATGAAGAAATGGGTGAACATTCGTTTACTGAGGATCAATGGAAAGTTGTTCGCCGTATCATTCACGCTTCTGCGGATTTTGAATTAGGTCGTAGTGTAGTCATGACACCAGATGCAATTGAAGCCGGCATTCAAGCCATTTTAAAAGGTCGTCATGTCATTGCAGATGTGCAAATGATTCAAAGTGGTTCAGGTCAAAAACGATTCCAAAAACATGGTGGAGATTTACATTGTTATATCGCAGATCCAGATGTATCAGTTGAAGCAAAATCATTAGGGACAACTCGTGCGATTATCTCCATGCAAAAAGCAGTACGTCTGCATGAAGGTGGGATTTACGCAATTGGAAATGCACCGACAGCGTTATTAGAATTAATTCGTCTAATTAAAGAAGGAATTGCAAAACCAGATTTAATCATCGGAATGCCCGTTGGATTTGTTTCAGCTGCAGAGTCAAAAGAAGAGTTAGCAAAGCTTGAAGGAATACCATATATTACAAATATCGGACGAAAAGGCGGTAGTACTGTAACCGTTGCAGCATTAAATGCCATTTCGATTTTAGCTGATGAACGTGCAAAAGAAATCAAATAAGAAAGATCCTAAAGAAATGCGTCATGGCTATACGACGGGTGCCTGTGCGACGGCCATGACAAAAGCTTCTTTACTGACTCTTATTACAAATGAAGTACAAGAACAAGTGACTATTTTTTTACCCGCAGGCCAGTTTGCCACATTTGACGTAGCTGAAACTGTTACTTCAGAAGGAATGGTTAGCTGTACAACAATTAAAGATGCTGGCGATGACCCTGATGTTACCCATTTAGCTCGAATTGTGAGTTCTGTAAGATTTGTAGACAAGCCAGGAATACATCTTGATGGGGGAGTAGGGGTTGGTCGTGTAACAAAGCCCGGCTTACCCGTTCCAGTAGGTGAAGCAGCAATTAACCCAGTTCCAAGGAAAATGCTTTTAGCAGTCGTTCAAGAAATTATTGAGTCGTATCAAGTTGATAAAGGTATTGAAGTCATCATTTCTGTTCCGGATGGTGTAGAGCTTGCTAAAAAAACGCTAAATGGACGACTTGGTATTATTGGTGGCATTAGCATACTTGGAACGCGCGGCATTGTAGTGCCATTTTCAAGTTCAGCCTATATGGCGAGTATCGTTCAAGCGATTAGTGTAGCGAAAGAAGCAGGTTGTGATCACTTAGTTTTAACGACTGGCGGTAGAAGTGAAAAATTTGCCATGAAACAATATCCGGACCTACAAGAGGAAGCATTTATTGAAATGGGTGATTTTGTTGGATTCACCTTAAAGCATATTAAGAAAAAAGAAATTCCCTATGTATCACTTGTCGGTATGATGGGGAAATTTTCAAAGCTTGCCCAAGGAAACATGATGCTTCACTCAAAAAGTGCACCTATTGATTTTGGTTTTTTGGCAAATGTGGCTAAACGTGCCGGTGCATCTGAAGAAGTACAACAACAAGTTGAACAAGCAAATACGGCTTCTCAAGTTGGGGAGTTAATGAAAGAACTAGGATTTACGGCATTTTTTGATTATTTATGCCGCTATTGTAGTTACCATGCAATCGCTCACGTAAATGGAGGAATTTCTGTCTCTACAGCATTTTATACGATGGGTGGGGATTGCTTAGGGAAGGTGGATCATATTGACACAATTGATGAAGATGATTGGGATCGGGGATAACGGTTCTTTAGGGTTATTACCCCAATACATTGAATGGATTGAACAGAGTGAAGTGTTAGTCGGAGGAGAGCGACAACTATCATTTTTCCCTAATTATAAAGGTGAAAAGATTGTAGTTAAAGGTGGCCTATCAAAACTAGTAGAGCAACTAAGATGTGAGCAACGCAAGACGGTTATTTTAGCATCTGGGGATCCACTTTTTTATGGTATAGGAAGCTACTTATCTAAAAAAATACCATTAGAAATCTATCCATATGCAAGTTCAATTCAATTAGCTTTTTCAAGATTAAAAGAATCTTGGAATGATGCTTACATCATCAGCTTACATGGGCGTCCGATAAAGGGATTAGCTCAAAAAATTGATGGTCGTAAAAAGGTTGCAATCTTAACGGACGATGAAAACTCACCAATCACCATTGCAAACTATTTAAAGCGATTCGGTATGACTGAATACGAAATGTTTATTGCTGAAAATTTGGAAGGCGAAAATGAACGATGCCGCTTAATGACATTAGATGAAGTAATCGGAAATACATTTTCTTCATTAAATGTTGTTATTTTACGTCAAACAGCAAGTGGACCAATTTATCCTTTAGGGATTGAAGATGAGGAGTTTTCACAACGAAAACCGGATAAAGGGCTGATCACAAAGAAAGAAATTCGCGTTTTAAGTTTGCAGGCAATGAAGATCGAACCAACAAGTATTGTTTGGGATATCGGAACATGTACTGGTTCCATGGCCATTGAAGCAGGGAAGTTGGCAAAAGAGGGAGCGGTTTTTGCTATTGAAAAAAATGAAGGTGATTTAGCGAACTGTTTACAGAATCAGCTTAAATTCCGGGTGGATCTAACAGCGGTTCATGGAAAAGCGCCAGACCGTTTAGATGAATTCCCAGACCCTAATGCCATTTTTATTGGGGGTTCAGGGGGTGAAATGCAGCAACTGCTAACGACTTGTATTGAAAGATTGCAACCAAACGGCCGTTTAGTTATGAACATTGCGACAATAGAGAATTTATATGAAGCAGTTCAATGTTTAAAAGAATTACAATGCGAAGTGTCAATCTTACAAGCTCAAATCTCACGAAGTAAACCCATTTTACATATGACAAGATTTGAACCTTTAAACCCAATCTTTATTATTACGGCAAGTAAGAAAGGAATCGAACATGCATAATTTAGGGAAATTGTATGGATTAGGCGTTGGCCCTGGAGATCCAGAATTAATTACAGTAAAAGCGTTCCGGATGTTAAAAGAATGTCCAGTAATCGCGTATCCAAAGAAACTACGTGGAAGCAAAAGCTATGCTCATCGTATTATTGACGTATACATTCAGCCAGAAGAAAAAGAAATGCTTGGGTTAGTTTTTCCGATGACCAAGGACGAAGAAACACTTGAAAGAGAATGGTCGAAGTCAGTAGGCCTAATTTATGCTTCGTTAGTAGAGGGAAAGGATGTCGCATTTGTTACAGAAGGGGACCCAATGCTATACAGTACCTTCATTCATTTAATGAAGCTAATGCAGGAAAAACATCCGGAAGTTGAGATTGAGACTGTTCCTGGTATTTCATCGTTCAATGGTTCGGCAAACCGATTAGGGATTCCGTTAGCCGATGGAGATGACCATGTCGCCATGATTCCAGCTCAAGATAATTACGAATTAATGAAAAAGGCGATAGAAGATCATGATGCGGTCGTATTCATTAAAGTGGCGAAAGTATTAGATATGATGCTTGAGCTATTGAAGGAAATGGATTTATATGAAAAAGCAGTTGTCGTAACAAAAGTGACTTCTGATGAAGAAATCATTTGGACGCTAGATGAGTTAGAAGGCCTCGAATTAAATTATTTATCGTTAATGGTGGTGCGTAAATAATGAAAAAAATATGGATTATTGGTGCAGGTCCTGGTGACCCAGATTTAATCACAGTAAAAGGCTTAAAGCTAATGCAACAAGCAGACGTAGTAATGTATACAGATTCACTTGTGAACGAAGAGTTAATCGCCATGGCGAAACCAGGAGCAGAAATTGTTCGTACAGCAGGCATGCATCTACAGGAAATGGTAGATTGTATGGTCGGATACATAAATGATGGGAAAATGGTTGTGCGTATGCATACAGGTGACCCTGCAATGTATGGGGCAACAATGGAACAAGTCGCACTATTAAAAGAACACGGCATTGGATACGAGGTAATACCAGGCGTAAGTTCGGTGTTTGCTTCAGCTGCAGCTGTTGGAGCCGAATTAACGATTCCTGATTTAACACAAACACTTATTTTAACTCGTGCAGAAGGCCGTACGCCGGTACCAGATCGTGAAAAATTGCGTTCACTAGCTAGTCATCATTGCACAATCGCGCTATTCCTGAGTGCGACATTAACGAAAAAAATCGTGAAAGAATTACAAGAGGCAGGTTGGGCAGATGATACACCAGTAGCGGTTATTCAAAGAGCTTCTTGGCCAGATCAAAAAATCGTCCGGACAACGTTAATTGAATTAGACGAGGCAATGCGTGTGAATGGGATTCGTAAACATGCCATGATTTTAGCAGGTTGGGCATTAGATCCAAACATACATGAAAAAGATTACCGTTCAAAACTATATGACGCGACATTCACTCATGGCTTCCGAAAAGGTGTGAAAGTGAATGATTGAGTTACAAGAAGGTGTCATCCCTGAAGTTGAAGTGAAAAAGCCTTATGCATTAGTAGCCATTACAAAGCATGGCGTTCAAAAAGCACGTCAAATGCAACGAGATTTCCCTCATGTGGATGTATATTATATGGAAAAATTTCAACACGGCGATGAACAGGCGAGAGGTATTCAATTATTTAGAGGGACAGTTCGTTTATTATTACCTGCTTTATTTAAACAATATAAAGGCCTCATTTTAATCATTTCATTAGGTGCTGTTGTAAGAATGATTGCTCCTATTTTAGTAGATAAAAAGACAGACCCTGCAGTTTTGGTCATTGACGATAAAGCGGAACATGTGATTAGCGTTTTGTCGGGACATATAGGTGGTGCGAATGCCTTAACTCATGAAGTAGCCAATGCCATTGGTGCAAAGGCAATTATTACAACCGCGTCAGATGTTCAAAAAACAATTCCTGTCGATTTGTTCGGTGCCCGCTTTGGGTGGATTTGGGAAAGTGATGAAAAGTTAACTCCAGTAAGTGCTTCTGTCGTCAATGAGGAACATGTTGCCATTGTACAAGAAACTGGAGAATCCAATTGGTGGATGCACGATACACCAATTCCTTCCACTTTAAAACAATATGAAACAATTCAACAAGCATTAGAGGCAAAACCAAATGCAGCATTAATCATCACTGACCGAATATTAGATATAGAAGAGGAAGACATTTTGCAAAATGGGGTTATCTATCGACCGAAATCCATCGTCCTTGGAATGGGTTGTAATAGAGGAACATCTCTTGAAGAAATCGAAGCAGTAATAGATGAAACGTTAGCCGAATTAAAATTATCGAAAAAAAGTGTAAAAGCCTTAGTAACCATCGATTTAAAAAAGGATGAACAAGGTTTTCTTGATGTAACGAATCGTTATGGTTGGGAGTTTGTAACATATACACCCACCCAACTAAATGAAATGCCTTTACCAAATCCATCAGAAACAGTGTTTAAATATACAGGTGCATATGGCGTCAGTGAACCAGCTGCGATGAGATATGCCAATCATCAAGAATTAGTATTACAGAAAAAGAAAAGTGGCAATGTCACGATTTCTGTAGCGAAATTGCACTTTAGTTAGGGGAGATATGATGGGAAACCGTTTTGTAATTGCAGGGACAGGTAGCGGTGTTGGAAAAACGACGTTAACTGTTGGGTTAATGAAAGCATTAATGAATAATGGATTACGTGTGCAAGGATTTAAATGTGGACCAGATTATATCGATCCGACCTACCATACAGCAGTAACGAATAGAACTTCTCGAAATATTGATAGTTGGATGTTATCCCATGATGTGGTGCGAACAATCGTTAGTCGTGCAAGCGAACAAGCAGATGTTGCGATTATTGAAGGGGTAATGGGCTTTTATGACGGGAAAAGTCCACTGAGCGATGAAGGTTCCACAGCTGAAATTAGCCGCATTACATCAAGTCCAGTCATTTTAGTTGTTAATGCAGCGAGTATGGCGAGAAGTGTAGCTGCAATTGTGAAAGGATTTCAAACTTTATCACCAGATGTCAACATCGTAGGGGTAATTGCTAACCAATTAGGAAGTAAAAGTCACTATGACATTGTAAAAGCTGCGATTGAACAAGAATGTCATGTGCCAGTGATTGGCTACTTACTAAAAGGAGCAGTTCCACCTTTACCAAGCCGTCATTTAGGATTAGTTCCAGCAATTGAAAGAGGCGATTTAGATCAATATTTTGAAGAACTTGCACAAGCAATTGAAGAGACAGTTGATTTAGATTTGTTACTTTCTTTAACAGAGGCCCCAGTTTTAGAGCAAACTTCTACTATTTTCGAACAACACAAAAATGTAGAAGTACATCTGGCTATTGCTAAGGATGAAGCATTCAACTTCTATTATCCAGAAAATTTAGAGTTATTGCAGGCGCATGGTGCAGTATTGCACTATTTCTCTCCTTTGCGAAATGAACCCGTTCCAGAGATTGCACAAGGTTTATATATCGGTGGAGGCTTCCCAGAGGAGTTTGCGGAACAACTCGCTAAAAATGAACAAACAAAGGAATCAATACGCCAAGTAATTGCAGATGGTATACCAACTTTAGCTGAGTGCGGAGGCTTTATGTATTGTACAGAAGCCATTGAAAGAAGAGATGGCCAACAATTCAATATGCTAGGGATTATCCCTGGGAAAGTTGTGATGCAAGATAAATTAGCTGCCTTAGGATACCGTGAAATCACAGGTGTTGATGGGAATTTCTTCATTAATGCCGACCAACAAGCAAAAGGACATGAATTCCACTATTCAACTTATCAAGGAGAGCATGATTATCCTGCTTACTTTTCAAAAGGTCGTTTCCGAGCGCAGCAAGAAGGTTATTTACACAAAAATTTAGTTGCAGGCTATACACATTTTCATTTTGCATCAAATCCTAAAATAATTAAAAACTGGTTACAAGCTTGTTTGGAGGGAATAAAATGAACTTTTTTCCAATCATGTTAGATGTTGATTATAAAAAAGTGGTGATTGTTGGTGGTGGTCATGTGGCAAGACAAAAATTACAATCCTTACTTCCAACAAAAGCACAAATCATCATTGTCAGTCCATCGATTACGGACGAAATAGCAAGCTATGTTGAACAAGGAAAAGTAACGTGGAAGAATAAACAGTTCGAGGCAAGTGATCTAGATAATGCATCTTTAATTTTTGCGGTAACTGATCAAGAAGAGGTAAATGATGCAGTCGAGCAAGCAGCCCAACATTGGCAATTACTTAGTCGGGCAGATGCAAAAGGGCGAGTGGACTTTATTAATCCGGCTGTTGTTAGAAGAGGTGATCTTGTCTTAACAGTTTCTACCTCTGGTGCTAGTCCCGGTTTAACTCGTAAATTAAAAGATGAATTAGCGGAGCACTATGATGACACGTACATTGACTATATAGAATTTTTAAAGAAAGCAAGAAGAGAAATTATTCAAACAATTCAAGACAAACATAGTAAACGAGACGCGCTTGCTTCACTTTTAGACCCCCAATTAGAAGAATGGGCAAAAGAACAGAAATGGGACAAGTGTAATGCGTATGTTCAGAAATTAGTAACAGGAGCACAACCGATATGACAGGTAAGGTTTATTTAGTAGGAGCTGGTCCAGGAGATCCAAAGTTAATTACAGTTTATGGGGTCGAATGTATTCGAAAGGCTGATGTGATTGCGTATGACCGATTAGTAAATAAGGAGCTATTAAACTATGCGAAGGAAACAGCCCAGCTTGTGTATTGTGGCAAAGAGCCTGGGAAGCATGGACTCATTCAAGATGAAATCCATGAATTGTTAGTAAATGAAGCTTCTATGGGGAAAATTGTAGTTCGACTAAAAGGGGGAGACCCTTTTGTTTTTGGTCGTGGTGCAGAAGAAGCGGCGATTTTGCGAGAAGCGAATATTTCTTATGAAGTTGTACCTGGTATTACAGCCGGCATTGCAGCACCAGCCTATGCAGGCATTCCGGTAACACACCGTGATTATGCAACAAGCTTTGCCATCGTAACAGGCCACGGTCGAGCTGAAAAAGGAAATGACTTTTTGCATTGGGAAGCACTCGCTAACGGGATTGATACGTTAGCATTTTATATGAGTGTTGGAAATATTGGACATATTACAAAGCAACTTATTGTACACGGAAGAGATCCAAATACGCCTGTAGCTGTCATTGAGCGAGGAACTACAGAGAATCAGCGGACAATTACATCTACTCTAGCAAACATAGCCGAAAAAATTCGACAAGAAGTAATCGTTAATCCCGCACTAATAGTAGTTGGGGAAGTAGTGAATGTAAGAGAGAAAATCGCATGGTTTGACCAAATGGAGGAATCAGTACGATGACAATCTATGAAGCGTTAAAACAACGTCGTGCAATACGACAGTATAAAAAAACACCTGTAGAAAAAAACATCATTGAAAAACTATTGGAAGTAGCAACATTTGCTCCAAATGACCGCAATCGTGAACCGTGGCATTTTTATGTGCTACAAGGCGAGGCGTTAAATAAATACGAAGAAGTCGCAACTGATTATTTAACAGAGCGCTTTCCCACAAAACCAAATTTAATTGAAAGTTCATTAAAGGTGATTCAAACAACACCACTTGTGATCGTAGTTACATCTGAAAAAGTAGAGAATGATGAAGCAGCGACAAAAGATAATGTATTTGCTGTATGTAGTGCGATTATGTCTATGTGGTTGATGGCAGAAGAATTGGGCCTTGGTTTTGTGTGGCGAACAAGAGGTGTTGGTCTCGTTCACGATGACAGATTGCATTCGTTTATTGGAGCAAGCTCAAATGAGCAAGTAGTAGGAACTCTCTTTATTGGTTATCCGGAAGAAGAGGATTTAAAGGAGAAGAAACGTACTTCATTTCAAGAAAAAACAACTTGGCTTTAGGGTGTTACCTTTTATCTAAGAAATTAAGGAACCTATCGCTGGAGGTGTGTACATGAAAGGTCCGTTAGTAGTTGATTTTGAAGCTTTATGGCAAGAAGGAATGCATGATTGGCATGGAAAAATGCCAGATCGAATGAAGGATGATGCTTTAGAAGAAGCCTTTTGGCGACAATCCATAGCCAAGAAAATCATCCGTCAAACAGATGAACATGCAAAGCCTATTTTTGAAGCCATCCAGCATTACATTTCTCCAGAAGATGAAGTGCTAGAAATTGGCCCTGGTTGGGGAAATTATACGTTTCCTTTACAAGCATTTGCTAAAAAAGTAACATGCGTGGATAGCTCGGAGGCGGTACTAAATTATTTAAAAATGTGTTTCCAAGATGTACAAAATGTCGACTATGTCCAGGCAAAGTGGGAACAAGCAGATGTACAATCCCATGACATTGTCCTAGGTGTTAATTGTTTTTATCGCATGTATTATATGGTGGATACGTTAAAAAAGATGAATGCACTTGCCAAAAAGCGAGCGATTATTGGCATGACGACAGGACCAATACAACCGCATTATGAAGTGTTACATAGGCAGTTTGGTTATGACATTAAATACCCTCGCAGAGACTACATTCAAATTGTAAATATGCTTTATCAGCTTGGAATTTTCGCTGATTGTCAGATGCTTGAATTAGAGCGTACGTATAATTATGCAACAAAAGAACAATTAATCTCAGCACAAAGCAAAAAAATATTAAATGAACAATTCGACCCGCAACATGTAGAAGAATCTTTAAAGCCGTTTATAAAGGTTGATACGAAAGGCTATCATTATACGCATACTTTTTATGCAGCAATTATATCTTGGAAACCTGTGAAGGAGGTACGAGCCAATGACAACTTGGAATTTACAGGGTATGCAGAAGCATTTACTTATTTGTAACGGTAGTACCTGTATGGGTGCCGGTGCAGAAGAAGTGACATTAGCAATCCGCGATGAAATTGCAAAACAGAAATTAGATGAACAAATTCATACTTCTAGAACAAGATGTAATGGAAGATGTCGTGATAAATGTATCGTGATTTCTTACCCTGAAGGTAACTGGTATAGTGTACCCGATGGAAATGTGGGAAGGGGAATTGTAACGGATTCGATTGCCGATGAACATAGAATTTATACGATGGGTCAGAATGGCTTACAACAAGTAAATGATCATTATGGCAAGGGAATTTCCAAAAACAAACAGAGACAACGGAAAGATGGGAAACACACTGTGAAAAAAGCGGTTTTATTTGTCGGGCATGGCAGTAAGCTTGAAAGAGGAAATGAAGAAGTTTGTGAATTTATTTCAAGAACAAAAGCGTTAATAGATTCTTCTATTCTAGTTGAAACATGTTTTTTAGAATTCGCGTCCCCAAATATTGAAGAGGGAATTGAGATTTGTGTAGAAAAAGGTGCTCAAGAAATTCACGTAATTCCGATAATTTTACTCCATGCAGGGCATTCAAAATTACATATTCCTGCTGAAGTCGAACATGCAAGAGAACATTTTCCACACATTGAGTTTACATATGGCCAAACGATAGGGATACATGATCTAGTATTTGATATATTAAAAACGAGATTAATGGAAATTGGCTTTGATCCAGAAAAGTCATATGAAGATACAGCGATATTATTAATTGCACGAGGTGGAAGTGATCCTAGTGCCAATGGGGATTTTTATAAAATTTCTCGTCTATTATGGGAAAAACTTAATGTTCCATTTGTAGAAAGTGCCTTTATGGGGGTAACAACTCCATCTGTTGATGATGGCATCGAACGTTGTATTAGATTAGGGGCCAAAAAAATAATTATGTTACCGTATTTCTTATTTACAGGTATTTTAATGGAGCGAATGAATAAAATGCGTGAAAAATATGTTCAATTGAACCCAGAAGTGGATATAGAAATAGCTAGCTATTTTGGTTACCACGAAAAACTTCAACATATTTTACTAGAACGTGTTGAGCAAGCTATGAACGGTACATCAACTGGTATGCAAGATTTAGAAAACTACCGTGAATATGCAAAAGAACATGGTCCTGTACACCACCATCATCATTAAAAAACAAAAGCTATAAGAATGCCCAAGGAAGGCATTGTTATAGCTTTTTTATTATACCGAATAGTATTCTATAACTTTCAAGTTGCCTTTGAAAAGACTTGTCTAAGTACTCCTACCTCCATCATTTTCCCATCGATCAATATCCCAACGTTCATCGTTTAGTTCATCTGGTATTCCAGCTCCACCTGTTGGAATTAGACTTCTCACGAATGAAATAGAAAGTTGTGACAATGACAATTTAAACATCATCCTTTTCAAAATATTTGAGCTTATTACTATATTATGTAATGAATAAGCTTTTAGTTCGTGTATAGGTTTTTAGTAATAGCCTTTGTCTATATCTATAGTTACCAAAAGATACAAAAAACCTTATTTTATAGGGATTCAATTATAGAAATTTGATAAAAACATTGACATGTTGATTTTTGTGACAAAATTCTTTGTTGAAATAATATTTTTAACGAAGAACGAGCGGTCAAATCATAATATTTTGCGTTCGTTTTACTAGAGTTTAGTAGATAAATAAATTATATTGTCATAATTTTTGGACTAAAAGGTTTAGTAAAATTACTAGATTTAATTTAAGATTTTTATGTAGGGAATAAATTACTGAACTGAGGAGGAAATACAATAATGAGAAAAAGAACATTATCGATTTTACTTGCAGCTAGCCTTACATTAGGCGCAACAGCTACATCGGCAGCACCGTTAACACCAGTAGCAAAAGCAGGAAATCTACAATCTGATCAAGCATTTGATAATAAAATTGTAAAACGCATTAAAGTAGATAACATTTATAACCATATTGCCGAACTATCAAAGAATCCGCGTGTTGCTGGAACACAGGGTGAGTATGAAGCGGTGGAATATATTAAACGTCAGTTTGAATCTTATGGCTATGAAACGGAAATACAGCCATTTGATATTTTTAGTTATACTGCACCGAGTTTAATAGAATTAAATGTTGATGGTAATATTCTTACATCAAGTGACTTTACTTATGGTGTTAATGGGGAGGTCACTAGTGAACTCGTTTACGCTGGTTTAGGTTCATCTGATGATTTTGAAGGGAAAGATGTAAGTGGAAAGATTGCTTTAATTGAACGTGGTTCCTATAACTTCGTAACGAAAATTTTGAATGCTAAGGCTGCGGGAGCTTCAGCCGTCATTATTTATAACAATGCGGATGGAGTAATTAATGGGACACTTGGTGAACCAAATGATTACGTTCCAGCTGTTGCCATTACAAAGGAACAGGGTGTAGCTTTAAAGGAACGTCTGGAACAAGGTGAGACAGTAAATGTTTCGTTAAAAGTAGAAGGAGCTAAAACAAATAAGGCAACTTCTCATAACGTAGTTGCTACGAAAAAAGCGACTCAAAAATCTACGGACCAATTAGTACTTGTGGGTGCCCATCATGATTCGGTTGACGGAGCACCGGGAGCAAATGACGACGCTTCTGGTACAGCAACGGTACTTGAGTTAGCCCGTGTATTTGCAAATGCACCAACGGATACAGATCTTCGTTTCGTCACTTTTGGAGCTGAAGAAAATGGCTTATTAGGATCATATGAATTTGTGGATAGAATGACTGAGGAGGATTATGATCGTACAGTCGGCATGTTCCAAATGGATATGGTGGGAAGTAAAGATGCTGGGCCATTAATTGTGTATACGAATGATGGTGAGAAAAATATCGTAACAGATCTAGCAGCAGCAGCGGGTGCACGATTATCTAAGACTGGAGAAGCGACTCCATATGGTATGGAAGGACGAAGTGATCATGTTCCATTTGCAGAAATAGGACTTCCTGCGGCATTGTTTATCCACGCGCCAGTTGAACCATGGTATCATTCACCAGAGGATACTCTAGACAAAATTAGCAAAGAAAAGTTGGAGGAAGTATCTACTATTGTAGGTGCTGCAGTTTATCAAGTGGCTCGCCCGGACACACCGGCATTAACAAATGCAAAAGTTGCACCAAAAGAAGTAGATTATGCATTTGAGGAAAGAGAACTAGAATAATCAGAAAACATTTGGGTTTTAATAGTAAGAAGTGATTGCTATATACAGTGATCACTTCTTCTTTTTTTACTTTGAAAAAAATACTTTTTTACCAAAAATAATTATAACTTTTTTATCTATAATTATTTTTTTATCAAGGAATTAATATAAATTTACTAAACTATTGGTCGAAGTGGTTTGTGAAGTTAGTAACATGACACTTAGTAAGGATTATTTATGACATAAAATATTTAGATAATTCATACTATTAAAAAGACTGACATTTTAATGGCATAAATTATTAAAAGTATGTACTTAAATAATATATATTCTTGAAGGGTTAAAAAGATGTTTTTATTGAAAAGGTGATGCTAAGTGAATTAATCTGCAACCGCTTACAAAGGATGGGCATTATTGAACACAAAAAAACGGACAAAACTGTAGTTCAAAAGTTTTGAAAATGTTCTCAATAGAGACAAAAGTTACGTTTACTAATGAATGAGGTGCATTAAAATCCTTTTGTATTGCTACAAAAAAACAAATTCAAAAGGAGGATGAGGAAAATATTACAGAAAAAATTACCTCTAGAGGGCGTTAAAGTTCTCGAAATGGGCTCTTTAATTGCAGGCCCCTTTTCTACTAGAATACTAGCTGATTTTGGGGCAGAAGTTATAAAGATCGAACTACCAAAAAGCGGAGATCAAATTCGAAATTGGCGAGTCCTTCATGAAGGCACTTCATTATGGTGGTATGTTCAATCCCGAAATAAAAAAACCATCTCTTTAGATTGCCGTACTAAAGAAGGTTTAGAGATCACGAAAAAGCTACTTCAAGAATGTGATGTATTAGTTGAAAATTTCCGCCCAGGGACTCTAGCGAAATGGGGTCTTTCGGATGAAGTATTAAAGGAAGTTAATCCTAAGCTTATTATCAGTCATATTTCAGGATATGGCCAAGATGGACCTTATAAAGATCGCGCCGGGTTTGGAGCGATTGGGGAAGCAATGGGGGGGTTACGTTACTTAACAGGCTATCCAGATCTTCCACCTACAAGAGTTGGTATTAGTATTGGGGATTCAGTAGCTTCCCTTTATTCGGTTATAGGCATATTAATGGCACTGTATCACCGAGATGTACAAGACGGTGAAGGACAGAGTATTGATGTTTCATTATATGAATCTATTTTTAGTTTAATGGAAAGCATGTTACCTGAATATGACGCTGCTGGAGTAAAACGAGAAAGAACCGGTTCCTCTATGCCGGGAATCGCACCTTCTAATATTTACAAATCAAAAGATGGTAAATATGTGGTGATCGCCGGAAATGGGGACAATATTTTTAAGCGTCTACTAAAAGTGATCGGCCGAGATGACTTAGTTGGTGATGAGCGATATGCAACAAATGAAAAAAGAGCAGCAAATGTTGAATTTATCGATGAGATTATACAAGACTGGACAACACAGCATTCATTAACAGATTGTGTAGATATTTTAAATGACAACGGAATTCCTGCTGGGGCAATTTATAGTATTGAAGATATTGTAGTAGATCCACAATATCAAGCTCGTAATATGATCGTAGAAGCACCACACCCAGAGCTGGGCACCTTAAAAGTACCTGGAATCATTCCAAAATTAAGTAAAACACCAGGTGAAATCAAGTGGCTCGGTGCAAAAGAAATTGGTGCGTTTAACGATGAAGTCCTTAAAGAGATTGGACTAACAGATGAGCAAATCCAACAGTTAGTTGATAAAGGGATTATCTAGAGATATTTCTAGTGTTCATAAAATTTTAGCAAGTAACTTGAGGTGATTGAATGTCAGGACCACTTTCAGGCTTAAAAGTCCTGGATATTGCAACGGTCTATGCAGCGCCATTTGCAGCTGCTTTATTAGGAGATTACGGAGCAGAAGTAATAAAGGTAGAGATTCCTGGAAGGGGAGATCCGGTTCGTGGATTTCAGCCAATGAAACTGGATGAATCGATTCCTTGGGCAACTGTGTCGAGAAATAAGAAAACCATTACGCTTGACCTAAGGAAAGAAAAAGGACAAGCAATATTTTTAAAGTTATTAGCAGAACAAGATGTATTATTCGAAAATTTCCGCCCGGGTACCCTTGAAAAATGGGGTATTACAATGGAACGAATTCGAGAGGCAAACCCCAATCTCGTGATAGTCCGTGTCAGCGGTTATGGCCAAACAGGTCCGAAGCGTGAATTGGCTGGATTTGGGACTTCAGCCACAGCGTTCAGCGGCTATACCTATATAACAGGTGAACCCGATCGACCGCCATTATCACCGCCGATTTCTCTTGTGGACTATGTAACAGGCTTGTTTGCAATGATAGGCGCCATTGTAGCTCTTTATCACCGGGATGTCTATAACGGGGAAGGACAAGAGGTAGATGTTTCCCTCTATGAGTCGATGTTTCGGTTGATGGATATTCTCGTTGCTTCCTATGACCAGCTAGGCATCATTATGGAAAGACAAGGTAGTGATAATAGTATTGCTGTACCTGTTGGAATCTTTCAAACACTCGATAAGAAGTGGATGGTTCTAACGACAAGTACAGACCGTACCTTCTATCGACTAGCAAAAATAATGGACCGAGAAGACATGATTACCAATCCGAAATACTCAACAAACAAATCCAGAGTGGAAAACCGAACAGAAGTAATGAGATTAGTTGAAGAATGGATTGCTAAATATACGGCAAAAGATTTACAAAAGCTTTGTGATGAAAATGGGGTTCCGATTTCACCCGTCTATTCGATTGAAGACATCATGAACGACCCTCAGTATCAATCACGTCAATCAATTATTGATGTGGAACATGCGACCCTTGGAAAAGTTAAGCTTTCTGGAGTTACACCGAAATTTTCAAAAACACCAGGCACTGTGAAAAAAACTGGTGCAACACTCGGAGAACATAATCTAGAAGTATATACACAACTAGGGTTATCTCGCGAAGAGATTGAAAACTTAAAAATGGAGGGAATAATATGATTTTGGAGCTCAACGATTTAATCAAAGTGAAAGATGTGGGGCCGCGTGATGGTCTACAAATGGAAAAAGCTTTTATCCCTACAGAGGATAAAATTAAACTAATTAATGATTTATCCAAAACCGGCGTCCATGGAATTCAAGTTACTTCTGTCGTCCATCCAAAAGCAGTACCTCAATTAGCCGATGCAGAAATTGTGATGAAAAATATAGAACGTCATGAAAATGTTAAATACAGCGTGTTAGTACCTAACGTAAGAGGGGCAGAACGTGCTGTTCCCATGCTGGCGGATGAATGGGAGTTAATGCATTCAGTTACCGAATCTCATTGCCGTTCAAATGGGAATAAAAGTGTCGATGAAAGCCTCAAAGAACACGAAAAAGTCGTCAAAATTGCCCATGAAAATAATGTGTCTGTACAAGGTGGAATGGCAACTGCTTTAGGCTGTCCATTTGAAGGAAGAGTTCCTTTTGAACGCGTACTTTATACGGCAGAAGCCTATTATTCTATGGGGATCCGTCACATTGGAGTTGCTGATACAATTGGCTGCGCGGACCCTAAGCTTGTCTATACAACGATGAAACGGTTAATTGATCAGTTCCCAGATGTAGAATTTAGCCTTCATCTACACAATACAAGAGGAATGGCTTTAGCTAATATATTAGCTGGTATCAATGCAGGAGTACGCTATTTTGATGCATCCATTGGTGGTCTTGGCGGTTGTCCGTATGCACCGGGTGCGACAGGAAATGTAGCAACTGAGGATCTTGTTCATATGCTCGACTTAATGAACTTGCAAAGTGGTGTTGATTTGAATCAACTCCTTACTATATCAAAAGATGTAGAGAGGTTAGTAGGACATCAACTAGAAAGTACGATCCACCGTGCTGGTCCATCCTACCAAGTTCATGCAGCACCTACGAAGCAAGAAAAAATTGAGAATTAGTGCAAGTTAGTAGGGAGTAAATAAGTCATTTAAGGGGGAATGTTGTTTGAAAAGGCTAAAAATGAAGTGGTCATCTCTATTTGTTGTGGTTTTATCATTACTCTTATTATTAGTTGGCTGTAGTTCAAATTCAAGCTCAAACACTAGTTCAAATGAAGAAAAGACAGTAACGAGTGGAGAAACAAAAGAGGGCGTATATTCAGATGGAAAACCAGTATCCATTGTGGCACCAGCTTCTCCAGGTAGCGGTTGGGATTTAACTGCACGTGCTTTAGTAGAAGTGTTTACGAAAGAAAATCTAGTTGATTTTCCTGTACCTGTCGTGAATGAGGCTGGAGCAACAGGAGCAGTATCTTTATCACAACTTGTGACAGCTCAAAAAGGAAAAGTTGATAAAATTAGTGTCACTTCAACGCCAATTATGTCCAATTATCTTCGTGGACTTGCGGATTACTCTTATGAAGATGTAACGATGATTGCGCGACTTATGACGGAGTATTACACAGTTGTTGTACCAAAAGATTCAGAATATCAAACACTTACTGATCTATTAGAAGCGATTAAAGCAGATCCTCAATCAGTGGCAATTGGTGCTTCTGGTGATGATCAACTACCATTTGCACTGTTGTTAGACGCTATTGGTGGAGATGGGTCAGCAATTAAATTCATCTCTTACGAAGGTGGCGGTGAAATTACAAATGCTATCTTAAATGGGGACATTAAAGCTGCTATGTCTGGGATAAGTGAATTTTCAGCTCAAATCGAAGCTGGCGAGTTCCGTGCACTAGGTGTAACTAGTGAAGAGAGACTTGGCGGTGTAATGGCAGACGTTCCAACAGCAATTGAACAAGGTATTGATGTTACATTCGGTAACTGGCGTGGCGTAATGGGTCCACCAGATATGCCAGAAGAAGCTGTTGCATATTGGGCTGATGTAATTGAAAAGGCACTTCAAACAGAAACGTGGAAAGACCTGGCAGAGAAGAACCAATGGGAAACAACATTCATGAAGGGTGAAGAATTCCAGACTTACCTAGATGAAACAAATGAAGCTTACAAAAAAGGACTAGAAACAACAAACCAACTGAAAAAATAGACGCTGATTCTAAATATTCATAAAAATAGGAAAAAGAGGTGTTCTATTGAATAAGAATATTATTTCAGGAATAGTAGTTTTAGCCTTTGCTTTAACGTACACAATTATAGCATTTCGTTTACCACCACCTGCTTCTGGATCTGTGGTTATAGGACCCTCCGTTTTTCCAGGGACTATTGGGATACTATTAATTGTCCTAGCAATTATTCTTATTAGTTCAGGTTTAATAGAGGCGCGTCAGAATAAAGCCAATGTTGGTAAGGAAGAAGAAGTGGTAAAGGAGGAGGAAGGAGAACCGCAAGATAAAAAGAAGGTAATCCTTCTTTTCCTAATCTTCTTTGGATATATGGTTTTATTCGTCCCATTAGGATACTTAATATCGACCGTCTTATTTATCTTTAGTTTAACGATGTATCTTGAAAGAAAGCATTGGATTCGAAATACAGTTTATTCGTTTGTATTTCCAATTGTTGTTTACTTTTTATTTGATCGTGTCCTTTCAGTATATTTACCGTTAGGTCCATTAGGTTAGGGGGTGGTACGTTTTGGATATGTTTTCTAATATCATAACAGGGTTTGGTGCTGTATTATCTCTCGAAACGCTAGCTTTTGCGTTTATTGGGGTTTTGATTGGAACATTAACAGGAATTTTACCGGGTATTGGTCCTATAACGGCCATCGCTCTCTTAATTCCATTATCTTATGGTTTGGAACCCGTAAACGGTCTAATTATGCTAATTGGAATCTATTATGGTTCGATGTATGGTGGGTCGACTACAGCCATTCTTATAAAAACACCAGGAGAAGTAGCCTCTATTGTTACGACGCTAGATGGATATGAAATGGCAAAACAAGGGAAAGCAGGTAGGGCTTTATCTGCTGCAGCCATCGGTTCCTTTATAGCTGGAACATTCGCAACTTTAGGATTAATGCTTCTTGCACCTGTCTTAGCAAAAGCTGCCTATTTTTTTGGTTCTGCTGAATACTTTCTTCTCATTGTATTAGCCATGACAATGGTATCTAGTTTAACAACTGGTTCTGCTTTAAAAGCTTATATCTCAACCTTATTTGGTCTTTCGATTGCTATGGTGGGAATTGACTTGCAAACAAGTGTCCCTCGTTTTACCTTTGGCATTCCAAACCTATTAGATGGGATCGACTTCGTTTTAATTGCAATTGCTCTATTTGCAATTCCTGAAGCAATTGAAACGATGGCAAGAAAGGGTAATTCACCAAAAATGGATTTACAAAACTTTAAAGGATCTCAATGGATGACACGCGAAGATTGGAGAAGATCAATCGGTCCATTCGGTAGGGGTTCTGTATTAGGGTTTATTATTGGGGTTCTTCCAGGCATTGGTCCATCATTAGCATCTTTTCTATCCTATGGAATGGAGAAAAAACTATCAAAGCATCCAGAAGAGTTTGGTAAAGGAGCAATTGAAGGAGTAGCCGGTCCAGAAGCTGCCAACAATGCAGGAGTCGGTGGAGCATTAGTGCCCTTATTTACTCTTGGTATTCCAGGTTCAGCTACTACTGCGCTGTTAATGTTTATTTTTATGATGTACGGTTTACAACCTGGTCCGGGTATGTTTGATTCAAATCCAACTCTTTTATGGGCGATTATTGCTAGTATGTATATTGGGAACGTATTACTATTAATCTTAAATCTACCGTTAGTCGGTTTGTTTGCGTCCCTTTTAAAATTACCAGCCATTCCGCTTTTCGTAGGAGTAATTGCATTTTCAGTATTGGGTGTATACGGCATTAACTTCAATCAGTTTGATTTAATCTTGTTATTTGGATTTGGTTTAATTGGTTATGGAATGACTCGATTTGGTTTTCCGCTTGCACCAGCTGTAATGGCATTAGTAATGGGGCCGCTATTGGAACAAAATTTCCGTAGAAGTATGGAAATTACAAACGGAGATTTACTAACGTTTGTACAAAGACCAATTTCTCTTGTACTTACGATTATTATTTTACTAATGATAATTTTCCCTATCATTAGTAAGCTAATGCAGAAAAAGAAAAACAGTAAAAAGTCGGATCATACACCGACTGAATCTAATATATAAAGAATGGGAAACAACTCTTCAACTAAGAAGGGTTGTTTTCTTTATAGGTGTACATAAGAGATCTTAAATAATTGTGCTGAAGATGATATGGAACAATATGTAAAAAATGTAAACTGATATTCTGTATTGCTCTTTTTTCTATTTTCTGTTATATCTGTATTATATGTTATAATGAAATGAATAAAATTTCATAATGAAATTTCAATCAAATATGATAAAATTTTCTATGTATTGAGTTTGTTTTTGTATTGTATTCATTTTTATTTTGTATTCTAAACGATTCAAATCGAGTGATACAGGAATCGATAAGTGAGTAAATAATAAACGGAGTTGAAGTAAGTATGCAAGAAATAACTAAAAATCAAAAAATCGTACGTTATCAGAATTCTAACAATCAGATCTTCTATGGAATTGTTGAAGGGAAGGAAATACTACAATTAACTAGTGATTTCACTGAAATTGTAAATAATAAATTAAATTTTGATGGCACAAAAGTAAATTTAAGTGATGTAAAAATATTGGAGCCAGTTGTCCCTTCTAAAATTATTAATTTCGGCTGGACTTATGCAGAACATGCAGAAGAGACTGGGGGAGAGGCTAATCTAAAAGAACCATTCTTGTTTTTAAAACCAGCCTCTGCTCTTATTCCAGATCAAGGAGAAATCATATTACCTTCTAGTGAATTATCTAATCAGGTAGAAATGGAAGGCGAAGTGGCACTCATTATTGGAAAACGCGGGAAAAATATAAAAGAAGAAGATGCGTTAGATTATGTTTTTGGCTGTACAATATTTAACGACGTAACCGCTAGAGATCGTACACGAATGGATCCTCAGTTTACGCGTGGGAAAGGTTTTGACACTTTTGGTCCTTTAGGTCCTTGGATCGTAACAGGAGTTGATCCCTCTAATTTACGAATTGTAACAAAGTTAAATGGTGAAGTTGTACAAGAGGGCAATACAAATCAGATGTCCTTCTCTATACCATTTCTTATCAGTTGGATTTCTAATGTAATGACTCTTGAGCCAGGAGATGTTTTAGCCACTGGTTCCCCTTCAGGAAGTTGCCCAATGAAATCCGGAGATACTGTAGTAGTAGAAGTGGAGCAAATCGGTAAACTTTGTAACTATGTAAAATAAAATCTACTAATTTATAAGTTAGTTATGCTAGATTGATAAGATTCATTAACTAATGGGTGACTCCTTAATACTTGGGTCACCCATTAGTTATTTATTTACTCTTTTTTGTTTGTTGATTTCCTTCGTCAAGTATTTTATTTGTTTTTCAAGTTCATTGATTCTATCGTCGTTTTTACCATTATCATTTTGAGTGATTTTTGATTGTTGTAGTCCTTCCAGAGCAAGAACTGCAGCGTAGGTTGAAATGGCATCTCCCAACGTAGCTAAAAAACCACCAAGTATGGCAAGCTTAGCAGCAGTACTTTCATAATCAAAAGGGGGAACGTTTTTATTTGAAGGAATATTATTCTTATTGATAGCATTAAAATTATTGTATGGATTCATGTCTTAATCACCCCGATCTAATCTCTTTGTATTTTATGAAAGGTACCCGGAAGAGGTAAAGGACAAATAAAATTAAATCATTCATTTACGTTATTAAACATGACACATCCATTGATGACAATCACCCTGACTATCCAATCTGAATACACTGTAGGAGTGAATAGAAATAACCTTTTATTTGAAAGGAATAAATAGAGGGGAAAGGGAATAAAAAATGAATCCTTATCATTATCCAAATGCAGTATTTGCTTATTATTTTCCACCAGAAATTAATTACTTGCTAATGGCACAGAGTTATCCTTTAAGTGCAAACGGAGGTTTTACAGTTCATCCAGGTGTAAATCCTTATTACCTTCAAGCAACACCCCATGTTACTAACCCAGTTTCACAACCTCAAATTCCACCTACACAACAACAAGAGAATTGTGTAAGTCAGGCTGCTGTCGACTTAATGAGAGACAATCGAAGTCTTTGGGAGGAGCATGTGGCTTGGACTAGAATGGCCATAATAAGTTTAATCTTTAATTTACCGGATATTGATTTTGTTCTAGCTCGATTATTGAAAAATGCGACGGATATGGGAGATATGATACGACCTATTTATGGTGATGCCGCAGCAGAGAGATATTCTACGTTAATTAAAGAACATCTTTTAGCTGCGGCAGACCTTGTAAAAGCGGCAATTGCTGGGGATGAACAGGCCGCAAAGACTGCAGAACAAAAATGGTATGCCAATGCCGATGAAATTGCTGCGTTTCTAAGTAGTGTGAATCCTTATTTAACGGAGCAAGAAGTGAAAAATATGTTCTATCAACATTTGGCTTTAACAAAACAAGAAGCAGTCACGATGATCATGAAGGATTATCAAAAAGATATTGAAATATATGATGAAATTGAAAAACAAGCTAGACAAATGGCAGATATGATTTCAGACGCCATGATCAAACTATATCCTGAAAAGTTTAAATAACAATTTTCTTAAAGCTGTTACAATCTCTGAAATAGCTTTAACAGATTATGTAGGCGATTGCAGAAAAGGTAATCGTCTTTTTTGTTTTGAGAAGTTAAAGGGCAATGTTACATTATTTGTCATAAAAAATGGGGCTGTCATCTTTTGGACAGCCCCATTTCTTTAATTTTTATCTGATTCAATTAATTGTGGTGTTGTTTTATCGTGATCATTATTTTTGTCTTTTGACAAGAACCAACCAGCAACTGCAATGCCAATTAATACTGTGTAGAAGAATAGTTTCCATGAAGTAGAATGGGCAAAGTCATGCGGTATAACTCCAATATCCTGGTGTCCTAACGTTAAGACAACAAGCTTAACACCAACCCATCCCACAATCGCAAAAGCTGCAATTTCAAGTCCTGGTTTTGATTGTAGTAGTTTTACAAACAGGTTTGCAGCAAAACGCATAATAATGACACCGATTAATCCGCCGATAAAGATGACTAGAAACTTTCCTCCATCCATTCCACCAATCTGGGGAAGATTCGTATTTGGAAGCGTCATTGCTAACGCTACTGCTGCAAGAATTGAGTCGATCGCAAAGGCGATATCAGCTAATTCTACTTTAAAAACAGTGCCCCAGAAGCCTGACTTTTTCTTAACCTTTAATTCAGTTTCATCGTCTTTTTTCTTAAATACTAGTTTTCTCACAATATGATTAATGGCAATGAATAAAAGATATAAAGCTCCAATTGCTTGAATTTGCCATATGTCTACAAGGAAGGAAATCATAAATAAAGAGGCGAAACGGAAT
This sequence comes from Ureibacillus composti, assembly GCA_030348875.1. Lineage (GTDB taxonomy): Bacteria > Bacillota > Bacilli > Bacillales_A > Planococcaceae > Ureibacillus > Ureibacillus composti. The sequence goes on along the minus strand of JAUCEP010000002.1, from coordinate 2,647,182 downwards.
ACAAATGCTCCGGCTAATCCGTAAAATAGTGCCTTTTTTCTTTCCTCTTCAGGGAGATGCTTTACCATAATCGCTAAAACGAGTGCGTTATCAGCCGCAAGCAATCCTTCAAGCGCAACTAATAAAATCAATACCCAGCCATATTCAAATAATAATGATAGTTCCAATAATAATCCTCCTTGGATTCACTTTTTATGATCAATCAAAATCAAAATCAAAAACTAATGCGACTTTCTTCCGAACTTATGTGATCTATTTTTCTTCATTCAACTCCATTCATGAAATTCAAATGATTGAACGTTCAAATGGGTCGGTCTGAATTAGGTTCTTAAGTAAATAAAAAAACCTTTACCAAACACTTGGTAAAGGTTTTTGAAGACAATAAAAGACCTTTACCAGACTCAAATGGTAAAGGTCTTGCTAACAACAAGTTCGTTGCCAATAAAGCCGGGAAGAGAATCTTCCGAAGTGACGACTTTAATGTAAAAGCTACTCCCCTTTAGGAGAACTATTCAACTATTTACTTATAATATATGCAAACTTTCACTTTTTGTCAATGATACAACGAATATTTACATATTTTATGACTACATCTGCGTTTTTTCTATTCCATAAAAAATGCTTTCCGTTCACTTGTAATCCATTGCTGTAAATCGTCGTCTTGGCTATGTCTGACTAGGCGATTCACTAAAACATCATGCCAAACATAATCCTCTAATAAATAAATATGTAACGAGTCATCAGTATAAAAAGCCACACTGCGTTCTTTAAAGGAAGGACCATAGATCATTTCTTTTCCATCGATCGATACGATAAACCAATGTTCACTAGTAGGTGTTTCAGTAAATGGAGTAATTCGATGACGATCAACATGTTCAGGTGGGTTTGCTACATGTAGTGTGATCCCTTGAACTGACACACGAGAGGCTGCTTCATGAAGATCATCTTCCAATTCGTCATAAATATCGTCCCACATTGAAATAATGACACGTCTCTTTGCTTTTTTGAGTAATACTTTACAATAGCTCAATATGGTTTCACGGTTTTTTAACGTCATGACTCGATTATTTGGCTTATTCTCCGTATTTTCAATCTCCCGTAATGAGTTACTAATTACTTCAAAATTAGAGTTCCATTCGGATTGGGCCTTTTTCAAAAGAATCTCTACAGGTAATGGCGAATACTGAGCACTATCCTTACTGTCATCTTTTATTTCTTCTTTTATGACGATTCCTTTTTCAACAAGATTATTTAAAACTTCATATATTCTAGAGCGCGGTATTCCCGAATCCTTACTAACTTGGTAAGCGGTAGCTGTTCCGATGATAACAAGTGAAACATAACACTTAGCTTCATATTCATTAAAGCCAAGTTTTTTAAGTTGATGTACGATATTTTCCAATTCCCAACCTCCGATCACTATTCATATCTATTATTATTAAATTTATCATAACTATTTACAACTTTAAATTCTTTAGTTACTATCACAGTAGTAACTAAACGGGAGGTTGATTATATGTTAATGGAGATATTTGATTTAGACCCACAATTATTAATGATTTTAATAGTCTTTGGATTTTTAGCAGCTTTTATTGATTCAGTTGTTGGGGGAGGCGGATTAATTGCCTTACCAGCATTAATGTTCACGGGATTACCACCGGCATCAGCAGTTGCAACAAATAAATTAGCAGGTACGATAGGCTCTTTAACAAGTACAATCATGTTTTATCGTTCGGGTAAAATCGATTTAAAATCAGTTTCTAAATTTTTTCCGCTAGTTTTTTTCGGGTCGATGATCGGAGCTTGGACCGTTCACCTTATTGATCCTGAATTGTTAAAGCCCCTTATGCTAGTAATGCTTGCTGCTGTTGCAGTTTATACAATTTTTAAGAAAGATTGGGGTAGCATCTCAACTTATAAAAAATTGTCCATTCGTCGGTTCATTTTTTTTATGATCGTCATTTTTGCCATTGGTTTTTATGATGGATTTATGGGACCAGGTACGGGATCCTTTTTAATTTTTGCTTTTTTAATGATTGGCTTCGACTTTTTAAAGGCTGCGGGAAATGCTAAATTTTTAAACTTTAGTAGTAATATCGCAGCATTAATTATGTTTATCATTTTGGATCAAGTTAATTATGCTTATGGTATTCCAATGGGGATTGCCCAATTAGTCGGTTCAATCGTTGGTTCAAAATTTGCTATTAAACGAGGAAGTAACTATGTGCGTGTACTATTCATCACCGTTACAGTGTTAATGTTGGCTAAGAATACATATGACTATTTTGTTAAGTAATATGTGAGAGCGAGGGAAGAAAAACTCTAATGGGGAACCCGCTCTCACAATGCACTTTAGTAGATTATTAGAATCTACTTTTTTAATTCATTTTAATAACCCAATTTCTATCAAATTGGAAAAAGGGTTTGGCTATTATTCGTCTACATACAAATTGAATATTTCACAGAAAAATGGAGAGCCTTATATCATTATTGTCAATATTTTGATATGGAGGGTATATTATGGTTCAACAAAACGACTCGAGTGGGAAATTGCCACAAAATCCTGAACCTTATTGGAGAGACTATATTGATTTACCGGAGTTTCCTCAATTAAAAGAAGATCTTGAAGTGGATGTTGTCATTGTAGGTGGGGGGATTACAGGCCTTACTTCAGCTTATTTATTAGTCAATGAAGGCTTAAAAGTTGCTGTATTGGAAGCAGATCGATTGTTAAATGGGACGACAGGGCATACCACTGCAAAAGTCACTGCTCAACATGATTTAATTTATGATGAATTCATTCAAAACTTTGGCAAAAGTACAGCGCGCTTATATTATGAAGCAAATACAGATGCATTGAATTTTGTCAAAAAAACAGTGAAAGAGCATAATATTGATTGTGATTTTAGTGAGCAAGACGCATATCTTTATGCAACTACTAATGAGTATGTAACGAAGCTTGAAAAGGAAGCGAAGGCTTATGAGGCGATTGGCATTGAAGGAGGGCTAGTTGACGATATTCCTTTTAATATTGCCGACTACAAAAAGGCACTCATCATGAAAAATCAAGCACAGTTTCATCCGGTAAAATATCTTCTTCATTTAGTTGGAATCATCAAAGAAAAGGGCGGTCTCATCTTTGAACATACAACCGCCGTCAATATTGAAACTGGGGAGAAGCCAACTGTTCTTACCCGTGACAATCACCGTGTTACAGGGAACTATGTTTTATCTTGCTCGCACTTCCCATTTTACGAAGGTTTAGGCTTTTACTCTGCAAGAATGTACGCTGATCGTTCATACATAATTGCAGTGAAGTCGAAGGAAAAATTCCCAGGTGGAATGTATCTAAGTGTCGATGAGCCATCTCGTTCCCTACGTTCGACTACAATTAATGGCGAAGAATTAATCATCATTGGTGGCGAGAGTCATAAGACTGGTCAGGGAAAAGACACGATGGAACATTACAAAGCTCTAGAGACGTTTGGAGAACAAGTTTTTGGGATAAATGAAATTGCTTATCGTTGGTCTGCACAGGATTTAGTTACATTAGATAAAATCCCTTACGTCGGAGAAATTACTGCTGGACAGCCAAAGGTGCTAGTTGCTACTGGGTATAGAAAATGGGGAATGACAAATGGCACAGCCGCCGCTTTATTATTTAGGGATATCATTCTTGATAAAAAGAACCCTTACCGAGTCGTATATACTCCATCGCGTTTCTACGCACATCCAAGCTTGAAAAATTTCTTTAAAGCAAATGCGGACGTGGTTAAACATTTAATTAAAGGAAAAGTTGAATTACCGTATAATAATATAGATAAATTGTCTAATGATGAGGGTGCTGTGATCTTGATTGATGGGCACCGAAAAGGAGCCTACAAAGACACAGAAGGAAATGTGCACGTCGTTGATACAACTTGTACTCACATCGGATGTGAAGTAGAGTGGAACAGTGGCGAACGTTCTTGGGATTGTCCATGTCACGGCTCTAGATTCTCCTATACAGGAGAAGTACTGGAAGGTCCAGCAGAAAAGCCATTGCAAAAATATGATTACAAAATGTTGGATAACTTAACTTCAGATGACTCAGGTTATTAAAAAATAAACCCCCTATTTAGGATTTGAACTTCCTAAGTTAGGGGGGTTTCCTTTTAAGTTCGAGTATAGAGGAGAAACATGCAGTCATTACGTGCGACTTTACTGTGAATACGTGCGATTTTCGATCAATCACGTGTGACTTTAAATTCGATACGTGCAGTATTCACACCATAACGTGCGAAGTGACCTTAACAACAATCACGTACCTTATAACCAAGCTTCTTTCAAAAGTTTCACACCCTCTTGAATTTCCTCGCAGGTTAAATTGCTAAATCCAAGTTTTAATATTGGTTCATCAGAATGATTTTTGATGAAATAAATGGATGTAGGATAGACTTTGACGCCATAAAGAGAAGCGCGCTCTATTAACCATTTTTCTGAATGATTTAAATGTACTTTTACTAATATATACATGCCTGATTGCTCACCGATAATAGTAAGTCGTTGTGCAAATTGATTTTTTAACTCAGTAACGATGCATTGCATTTTTCGCTTATAAACAAGCCGCATTCTTTTTATATGACGATTCCATTCTCCCTCTTCCATAAATTTTGCCATGGTCAGTTGACTGAGCAGTGAAGTCGTACTCTCAAAATGAAGAAAGTGATTTTGATAATCATTTAAAAGTGGCTGAGGTAGCACCATATAACATAAACGGATTCCTGGTAGAAAGGACTTTGAGAAATTTCCTAAATAGATCACCCTTGTAGAATCGATTGATGCGAGCGATGGAAAAGGCTTTTGAGTGTATCGGAATTCACTATCATAATCGTCCTCAAGTATATATCCTTGCCTCATATTCGCCCATTGAATAAGCATTTGTCTTTCTTGAATTGATAAGCTTACACCGATTGGACTTTGATGGGAAGGGGTGACATAGATTAACCTTGCCTCCATTTCTTCTAATGTTGAAAAGTCAGCTCCTGTTTCGTGTACTGGTAAAGATTCAAGGGTAAAGCGGTGGAATTGAAAAGCTTCCCTAGCACCATCATAACCTGGATCTTCTACAATCACGCTTGAGAATTCACCTTTTAAGATTCGTCCAAGGTAAATCAACATTTGTTGAGTACTACTCCCGATGATAATAGCACTTGGATCTGTTTTCACCCCACGAGATTGAAGTAAATAAGTGGCAATTTGTTCACGCAAGCATTCTTCACCAAATGGATGTCCATAACGGAAAGTATCCTCAATTGTCAAAACCTGATTTGAAATTTTCCTCCAAATTTTCAGTGGAAAATGCACTTGATCGACGGCTCCTGCCTTAAAATCAATTAGGAGTTGTTTTCCCATCTCTGTCTTTTTAATTTCAGTGGGATTTAAGTGATGTTGAAAAAGTACGGGGTCTAGTTCATTAACAAAATAACCTCTTCGTCCTTCTCCACGAATATAGCCCTCTGCAACAAGTTGCTCATACGCACTAAGCGTTGTATTGCGACTAACCTGAAGAGAATCAGCAAGTTGTCGGATGGAAGGTAGAGGATCATTCACTGAAAGATCTCCTTTTTCAATGAAAGTTCTAAAATGCTGATAAATTTGCTTATATTTCGGAGAGTCATCGTTTAAAGCAAAAATGATATTCTTCACCTCGACCACCTCTGACATGTCTATTTGTTTATAATTGTACCTTTTTAAATGTCAGAAAACATTATAAAATTTTCCATATTAAGTGGAACTCAAGGAGGAGAGTAGTAAATGTATATCCCAAAGCATTTTCAAATTAATGATGACGAATTTATTTATGAAATGATTGAACAGTACAGCTTTGCCACTCTATTTTCGGTGCATAACGGTGAACCATATGCAACACATCTACCACTCATATTAAACAAAACAGAAAATGCTTTATCCGGTCATTTTGCACGTCAAAACGAACAATGGAAGGTTATTAATAATCAGAAGGTCCTTGTCGTATTCCAAGGGCCTCACTGTTATATTTCACCTTCTTGGTATGAGACAGGTCAAGCTGTTCCCACTTGGAATTATGTATCGGTACATGTATATGGAGAATTAGAAATAGTTGAAGATCAAACAGTTATTTTAGATTCTTTATCTGAGATGGTAAACAAATATGAATCTCCTGTTAGCTCCTACGATTATAGAGATGTAGATCCGAAGTATATCGAAGGAATGAGAAAAGGGATTGTCGCATTCAAAATAAAGATCACAAAAATCGAAGCAAAAGCGAAATTAAGTCAAAACCATTCTGTTGAACGACAAGAGCTAGTCATACGAGAGTTGGAAAAAAGCTCCGACCAGGACAATCTACAAATTGCATCTCTTATGAAGAAAAATCTAGTAAATCATAAATAATTGGAACTTTTCCTCACTTTATTTGTTATATTTAATAAATATGCAGGAAGTATGATAGAGTTTTGAGGAGATTTAAGTTTGGCTTATTTTATTGATTTTTTATTTTTAGCACTTATATATAACATTTTCTTTTACAAAAAATGGTCTAAAGACTCAAAAAAGGCATTCATTAGTAAAACATTAATGTATGTTTATGTAGTAATGGTTTTCTTTGTAACACTTATGCCGTTTACGATACCTTTTAGTGGTACAAACGATCAGTTCATGGAAACTGCAAATTTTACACCTTTCAGAGATTTAATTTTAAATTACGATGGGGCATTAAGAGAAATTGTTTTAAACGTAATTATGATGATACCTTTTGGAATTATTTATCCTTTGATCAAGAAAAAGAGGTTAATAAAAACTGTTTTAATGACATTAACTTTTAGTTTATTTATAGAAATCTCCCAATTATTAAATGTTTGGTGGAACGGATTAGAAACTAGAATCTTTGATGTAACTGACTTGATCACAAATACCTCTGGTGGTTTAATAGGGTATCTTTTATTTTCTGTACTGAGATTGCTAACTTTAAATAAGAGTAAAATTGAATGACATAATCGCTATGGATTGGTATTAATAGGCCAATCCTTTTCTTTTTGTATAAATTCCCCAAATTGAAATGTAATTGTAAAATTACATCGAAATTTTACTGTTATAATAGATATGTAGAAAATTAGAAATATACCGTGCTTTTTGTCGAACTTAAAAGATGGAAGTGCTTTTGGGGGATATATAAATTGAGTAATAGATTAAGTAAACTTGTTCGGACTGGGTCTTCAGTTGTATTATTATCAACACTTTTATTCGGTACACAAGCTTCTGCTAGTACCTTGAATAATTTAAAAGAAGAACAAAAACAGGTTGAACAAAAAAAGTCAGAAATCAATAAACAAATTAACGAAAAAAAGAATGCAATCCAATCGAATCAAACAAAACAAGATAAATTATTAAAACAAATTCTTACACTGAATAAGAAAATTGTTTCAACTGAGAACAATATTGATGAAGTAAACACGAAAATCAACAAAACAAACAAAGAAATAGAAGAGTTGAAAAGTGATATAAAAGAGCTAGAAGATAAAATAGCAAATCGTGAAAAACTAATTGACGAACGCTTACGTGCAGTTCAAGTTAGTGGTTCTATTAGTTATATTGACGTTTTACTTGGAGCAAATAGTTTTGTAGATTTCATCGATCGCTTCTCAGCGGTAAGTACTTTAATGGATGCAGACCGTGAGATTATCAATGAACAAGCTGAAGATAAGTTTAAGTTGGAAGAGACTGAAAATAAGTTAAATGAAAAGCTTGCGAGTCTCGAGACAAACAAGGGAAAATTAGTTTCGCTAAAAACGAAATTGAATAGCCAAAAGGTAGATAAAAAAGACTTAATAACTGAATTAGAAGCAGAGCAAGCAAAATTAGAAAAATCGAAGAAAAATTTAGAAACAAGTTATGCAGAAATGTATCAAATTAGCGAAGAGTTAACTTCAAAAATTACAGCTGAACAAAAACGTATCGCTGCCCTTGCACGACAAGATGAGCAAAATAGAAATGCAAGCTATAATTCAGGTTCTGCAGCACTTCCTGCAACTTCAAGTGGAACATGGACTGCCCCTACTTATGGTAGGTTTACATCCAATTATGGATATCGTACTTTTGATAACAGTAAGCATTTAGGCGTCGATGTAGCAAACTCAGTAGGTACACCAATCGTTGCAGCAGCAGATGGGATTGTTTCACATGCAGGCCCATTAGCTGGTTTTGGTAACCTTGTTATGATTACGCATTCAATCAATGGTCAAACATTTATCACATTATACGGCCATTTAAGTTCTTACAATGTAAGTGTGGGACAAAGAGTTTCAAAGGGTGAACAAATTGCGAACATGGGTAGCACGGGTAACTCTACAGGACCACACCTTCACTTTGAACTGCACATCGGTTCATGGGATTGGCGTGGATCTACATCCGTAAACCCATTACGTTATGTACCGTTTAATTAAATGAATACAAAAATGCATCTTCTAGTAATGATTGAACTAGAAGATGTTTTTTTATTTTTCAAGAAAACATTCCTTTCAGGCAGCTAATATTTTGGTCAGCCCCGAATTAGCTATAAAAAATAACCGTTAAATAGTTCCAGGAATCATTTCCTCATTCAATTATCTACTGAAGTACATCCATCTGAAAACTATTCCGGATGGCAGATTTATTTTGGGCGTATGTTTACTTTTATCACAATTGGATTTTTGCAGGCAGTCATTGTTTCTTTGGGAAACATATGGTTACAGCTACAACTATTGTAGATTCGGAACAACAGCGCACTTGGTTAATTTGGGTGAATTTAGTGTTAACAATAATTATTATGGTTGCATTAGCTTTAGAATGGATCCCATCCATCGTGTTATTTGTTTTAGGTACAACACTAGCATTACTCATTAATTTCACTTCAATAAAACTACAAAAAGAAGTGCTTTCAAGACATGCATCCAATGCTTTAAATGTGACGAGTATTATTCTTGCTGCTAGCGTATTTTCAGGAATTTTGAAAGGTACTGGAATGTCTGAATCGATGGCACAAAGTTTAATTTCTATTATTCCAGATGGTTATGGCCCGTTTATGAGTCTAGTCGTAGCTAGAATTGGTCCTGCTGTTATCTTCTTTATCGGTCCTGATGCATATTACTTCGGTATTATCCCAATTTAAGCTGAAACGGCTGCATCATACGGAATCAGTGCTCAAGAAATAGCAATTGCTTCCCTATATAGTTCACCTTTTGGTTTTATCGGACCACTAGTTGGAGCAATGTATTTATTTACGGAGCTAACTAAAGTGAACTTGGTTGCAGTTCAAAAATATGCATTAAAATGGGCAATCGGAATTTTAATACTATTTATACTAATTGGGATTAGTTTAGGACATATCACGATATAAAATTGATAGAATTTTTTGAAAATGTTATAGTTAAATTGTGGAATTTAACAAAGTAGTGGAATTAGAGTTGGAGGATATTATGAAGATTCATATTAATGAAGTGGTTACACGTGACGGTTTTCAAATGGAAAGCAAAATACCGTCTATTTCGTACAAATTATATTTAATAAATAGCTTAATTGATGCTGGCATTAAAAACATTGAATTAACATCGTTTGTTCATCCGAAGTATGTACCTCAAATGGCAGATGCGGAAGAACTATTTTCAAAGATTCCTAGAAAATCAGGTGTGACATATAGTGCAATTGCATTAAATGAAAGAGGTGTTGAAAGAGCACAAAAAGCAAAAGTCGATGAAATTAATTTCGTCTTTTCTTTAAGTGAGACCCATAATCGTAAAAATGCAAATCAAACAGTAGATGAAAGCATTCAATTTGTTCGAAAACTATTAATGGGAGAAAGTGTATTACAAATACCAATCAATATTGCGATTAGTACTGCTTTTGGTTGTCCCTTTGAAGGCTTGTATACAAAAGAAAAGCTTCTCCCTATCATTGAACGAATCGTTGAATATAATCCGAATTCTATTAATCTAGCCGATACAACGGGGATGGCTGATCCAAGACAAGTTGAAGAGACTTGTTATGCTGTGAAATCAAAGTGGCCTAACTTAAAAGTAGGCCTCCACTTACATAATACAAGAGGAATGGGTCTAGCAAATGTCATTGCAGGTATTAGAGGCGGCGTAACGCATTTTGATGCTGCATTAGGCGGAATTGGTGGATGTCCTTTTGCTCCAGGTGCTACAGGCAATATTTGTACAGAGGATACTGTCCATATGTTAGAACAAATGGGATACGATACTGGAATTGACGTTGATAAACTAATTTTAGTTTCAAGAGGACTAGAGAGAGAACTAGAAAAAACATTAAGTGGTCAAATCATGAAATCAGACAAAAGTAGCGACACTCACCCTGCCTAATTTGAGCACATACTTTACATCATAGATTTAGAGGAGAGAATAAATTTGGAACATTCAAATGCACAAGGACCATTAAGTGGAGTAAAAGTTATTGAATTTGGAAATTTCATTGCTGCTCCCTTTTTAACTAGAATACTAGCTGACTTCGGAGCAGAAGTCATCAAAGTGGAGGTTCCTGGTCAAGGTGATAACATTCGTAAATGGGGCAGTAAAACAGAAGGTGATAAATCTGTTTGGTGGGCAACACAAGCTCGAAATAAAAAATGTATTACCTTAAATTTAAAATCAAAAGAAGGACAGGAACTTGCTAAAAAGTTAGTGAGCAAAGCAGATGTTGTAGTAGAAAATCTTCGTCCAGGTTCACTAGATAAATTAAATTTAGGTTACGAGGATCTTAAAGAAATTAATAAAAAAATTATTATGGTTAGAATTTCAGGCTTTGGACAAACAGGCGCATATAGTGGTAAGGCTGGCTTTGGAAGTGTTGGGGAAGCAATGGGAGGACTACGTTATGTTACTGGTTTTCCAGGGCAAGTACCACCAAGAATTGGCGTAAGTATTGGGGATTCATTAGCTGCATTATATGGTGCGTTAGGGACAATTATGGCTTTATTCAGCCAAGTGAAGAATAATGAAAGTGAAGGGCAAGAAATCGATGTCGCTTTATATGAAGCGGTATTTGCTGTAATGGAAAACGGTATTGGAGAATACTACAAATATGGAGTTATTAAAGAACGAACAGGTTCCATACTTCCAGGCGTAGCGCCATCCAATTTATATAATACGAAAGACGGCAAATTAGTTATTGTTGCTGCCAATTCCGATCAATTATTTATTCGCCTTGCTCAAGCGGTGGGACATCCAGAATGGTTAGAAGACCCTAAATTCAACAATCATTCAGCTCGTGGGAAAAATCAAACAGAAATTGAAGAGTTAATCGGGGAATGGGTTTTGCAAAACGATGCACAAGATGTGCTTAATTTAATGGATGAATACGGAGTTCCAGCTGGTCCTGTGTACAATGTGGAAGATATTGCAAATGACCCTCACTACCACGATAGAGAAATGATTCAAGCAATAGAAGACCCAGACATGGGAACAGTTCATATGCCAGGTATTGTGCCGAAACTAAGTAAAACACCAGGAAAAATCAACTGGAGTGGTCCATCCATTGGCGAGCACAATGAAGAAATTTACACAAATCTTCTAGAATTAAGTGAAGATGAGATTGAAACTTATAAAGCGATTGGAGTTATTTAATCTTTAGAAAGTTCTAAATATTTCTACAATAAATTGAAAAATACTTTGTGAAAACTTATTAATATAAGAAAGCGCCCAACATTATGGTGGGCGCTTTTTGACGTATATATGTCCACCGCGAAACTGACTTTGATCTGTCTATAATCACCAATATGGACTATTTCATTTAATCATTGAAATTAGTTTCGTGTACTCAGTCAATTTTAGGATTCTCTACATTTACAACGTCTCGCTCACTAATATGAGGAGATTTAATAAATAAGGCTTTGAAGTTTGAATTCGATTGGTTAATTAAATAATGTGTATCGCCTGGCGCACATTGAATCAAGTCACCAGGTTTAGCAGGGACACGTTCATTGTTTATATAATAATCGATACTACCTTCTAAAATATAAAAGACTTCCTCGCAAGTTGTATGGTAATGATTTTGAAAATCTTGACCTGGTTTTAACACGACGATGCCGATATCAACATTAGGGCCCTTTAATAAATATTTAGGACCATGATCACCAAAACGAAAATCGAAATCTAATTCATTTACTATTTTCAAAGAATAAACATCCTCTCAATTTATAAATGTTATCTAGCATAGAAATGCAACCTACCACCAAAAAAGTTCTTTTCCTATAATCCTGGTGCTTTCCACATATATGTTGTTAGTTTGCGGTCTGCTAGTTTTAGTTGTTCTTTATAAATTTCACGCCATTTTTCATAGAGGCTTTGATATAATAGATGGTTATTTAAATCAGGTGAATAGCTACTTTCGAATTTAACTGTTTTTGCAACGGCATCTTCTATTGAGGAATATACACCTGCGCCAACACCGGCATAAAGGGCTGTTCCTAAAGCCGCAGATTCTTTTACAACAGGTACAATTACTTTTATACCCAGTACATCTGCTAAAATTTGGCACCAACCTTTACCGTTGGAGGCCCCACCTACAAAGACGACTTCCTTAGGATAATAACCTGTTAATTCTTCAATTATTTTAAAGTTGCCATATGTGACGAAGGCAGCGTTTTCCTGAATGGATTTAAATAATACATGCTTTCCTGATTTCTCTTTATCTAAATTTAGATTAATAAATGAAGGTGCTGCATGACGCCATGAAATGAAATTCATCACATCAGAAAAAATAGGCATAACTCCATATGAACCGGCTGGAACAGTTGCAGCGCGTTGTTCCATTAACTCATAAAAATCAATTCCTTTTTCAGCCGCTTCTAATTTCTCACTTTCACAAAAAGAATCTCTAAACCATCGTGTAATAATACCTGGGAAAAAAGCAATGGTTTCAATTTGCCATAAGTTATTTACAGCATGACAGTTTAAACGTATTCTAGCTTCTGGATCTAAGACCGGTTTGTCAATATTTAACTCTTGTTGCCAAAAAGATCCTCCAGAAACGAGTGCTTGATGGTTTCCAATAAGGCCTGCACCAACTGAAGCCATTTGCGCATCACCACCGCCACTAATAACGGCAGTAGAAGTACTAAGTCCGGTAATTATAGAAGTTTCTTTCGTGACATAGCCGATTTGTGTGCCTGCTTCATGGACATCGGAAGGAATGGACGCATTGATTCCGCAAGACTCTAAAATTGAAACTGACCAATCACGTGTTTGTAAATCAAACATTCCTGTCGTACAGCCATTCGATGGATCTGCCTGCAGTACGCCCGAAAGTTTATATAATATCCAATCATTGATCATGGTAATGGTATGAATTTGTTCAAAAAGTTCAGGTTCATTATTTTTAATCCATAGAATACGAGGAATGGCACCGAGTGCAAAAGTTTGTCCAGATTTCTCATATATTTCCTTTTCCAAATTGGCATGATTCGACTTTAATTCAATTGCTTCCTGTTCGGCCCTTGCATCTACATTGGCACATGCCCAAATTTCATTTCCTTCTTGATCGTATAGAACAAAGCCTTCACGCATACTAGTTGCACTAATTGATTTAATATGTGCTGTATCAACTTTTGTTTTTGCTACTACTTGTTGAATCAATTCTGTAATAATTTGCCAATTTTCTTTCCAAGCAAAGTTCATAGACCCAGGATATTTCGGGTCGCTTTTATGTTCCCATTCTTTTTGGGCTACTCCTATTTGCTCTCCTTGTTCATTGAAAAGTACAGCGCGAATACTGCCTGTTCCTGCATCAAATACTAGGAAATAAGACAATCGATCTAATCCTCCTCCAATATATTATTGAAAAACGACCTAATTATGATAATGAAATTGAATTGTCTTTCCTGATAGGGACTAAAAAATAACTGTGCTTTCTTCCTCATTTAGAAGCAATAAATGATGATTGTTGAGCATAAACTGATGAAAAGTGTGAGGGCTACTAAAATTGATATGGATTGTTCGAGCGGCAATGAAGTTTAATCTATTTGAATTGTTTCATTATAGTAATCTAGAGATTTGCATACATAGCTTTATTAAAAAATTGTTATCTATTGATGGTGTCCAATTGAGTATATGCACCATATCTTTTTATATTTACAACAATTACTTTTCTAAATTTGTCGTATGAACAATTAACTTTAAGCATAGGTCATTAAGACAATGAGAGAGGTGATTTTTTTGAATGATGAATACCTTTTAGAAATTACGAATCTACAAAAGCAATTTAATCAGAATCGAGTTTTATTAGGTATTGATTTTAAGTTGAAAAAAGGTGAAATTTTTGCAATGGTCGGAGGAAATGGTGCCGGTAAGTCGACCTTAATGAAAATTATTACGGGATTATATCAGGCAGACCAAGGTGAAATAAAAATCGAAGGCCAATCGGTTAGATTTCATCATACAAGTGATGCACATAAAAAAGGAATTTACCTTGTTCCACAGGAGCCGATGATTTTTCCAAATATGACAATCGAAGAAAATATTACGATTGGAATGGAAGGATCCCCTAAAGAACTAAAAGAGAAAGTAAAAGCAATTATTCAAACAGTTGGGTGGAATTTAAATACACAACGATTAGGGAACAGTTTAGCGATAGCGGAACAGCAACTAGTAGAAATTTTAAGAGGACTAGTGCGTGATGTGAAAATATTAATTTTAGATGAACCAACTTCAACCCTTACAAATAATGAGATTAGCTCCCTATTTGAGATCATTCAACAATTATCAAAAAATGGTATAGGAATTATTTACATCACACATCGATTTAGTGAAATTTTTGAAATATCCCATACTGTTGCAGTTTTAAGAGATGGACGCATATCTGATCAAGGACATATTAAGGATTTTACTTATGATAGATTACTAGCTGGCTTAGTGCCAAGCAAGATGAATGAATCCCAAATAGTGCATACGGTAGATCAACCTAAGAAGGTTGAAGAACGTTTTGAAAAATCAACCCCGAATATAGATTCAGAAATGATATTGAGAGTGGAGAATTTATTTGGACATAAGTTTCGTGATATTACGTTTCATTTAGAAACGGGAGAAATACTTGGAATTGCAGGTGTAGTAGGGGCTGGTAGGACTGAGTTGGCGGAGGCAATCATTGGAATTAAGCCTTTCACTAGTGGCGTCCTAGAGTTAGATGGTGAAACAATAGTAACTCCGTCTATTAAAAAATCAATTCGTAAAGGGGTGGCATATGTCCCAGAAGATCGTCATGCACAAGGGATTTTTAGCATAACCTCAATACGTAATAACATCACATCAACAATTTTGCAGCGATTAAAGGGCCTAGTACTACCATCGAAAGAAGAGTATACCTTAAGCAAAAAATATATCGAGGAATTAAAAGTAAAAACAACAGGCCCCTTACAGGAACTAGGGGATTTATCTGGTGGGAATCAGCAAAAAGTAGTCCTAGCAAAATATTTAGCTATCAATCCAAAAGTCATGATTTTAGATGAACCAACACGAGGCATCGATGCAAATGCACGTGCTGACATTTACCGAATTATAAGCGAACTAAAACAAAAAGGTGTTGGGATCATCCTCATTTCTTCTGATACCGAAGAAGTGGCTGAGTTAAGTGATCGTGTCATTGTCATGCATGAGGGGAAACTCGTGAAAGAAATTAATAAAGAGGAAATTTCAGTAGATGCGATTATTTCAGCTGCTTTTGGTGTGAAGGAGGGTGAGAAATTATGAAGATTTTATTGAAACTTTTACAGATGAGAGAACTTTCAATTATTTTATTAATGATCCTGTTCTTTTTATTTGTTGGATCCATTAATAGCGAGTTTACATCTGCTGATTCAATTATTCTATTGTTAAGCGGAAGTATCATCCTTCTTGTTTTAGCGGTTGGTCAGTCATTCGTACTTTTAACATCAAATATCGATGTTTCGGTCGGGTCGATTATGGGAATTAGCGCAGCAGTTGGCGGTACTTTACTTGTGGATGGGTCGAGTCTTATGTTCGTGATTATAAGTGTCATCGGTGTTGGAGCGTTATGTGGCCTCATCAACGGAATTGGGGTAGCACAATTAAAAATCCCCGCCATCATCATGACTTTAGGGATGCTAGGCATATTGCGCGGCTTAATGCTCATTTATACGGAGGGGATGTGGATTGAGGATATTCCGTCCTATTATAAAATGTATGCGGTTACAGATTTTCTAGGATTACCGTATCCTATTTGGGTCGGTATAGTGATCTGTTTGGGTGCCTTCTTATTTTTAAATAAAACAAAGTTTGGGCGTTACTTTTATGCAGTTGGGGATAATTTGGATGGAGCAAAATTAGTCGGTTTACCCGTTAAAACTGTCGGAATTTTAGCCTTTGTTTTTTCTGGTATGTCTGCCTCGGTTGCTGCACTCATCTTTATCATGAATATCGGATTTGTACCAAACCAAACAGGTAGTGGAATCGAATTGCAAGTGATTGCAGCAGCAGTATTAGGAGGCGTTAGTTTAACTGGTGGTGTAGGAACTGTTCTAGGAGCCGCATTAGGTGCAATTTTCTTTACTGTAATAAATAATTCGCTTGTCTATATGAAAATACCAGCTTATTGGAATAGTGCAATAGCAGGACTATTATTATTAGTCATAGTTATATCGGATACGAAGTTTCAAAGTTATTTTACTAAAAGAAATCAAGCCAAATTAAGTAATCAGCATATTGAGAGTCAAGGTTTGGAGGATTCTAGCCCATGACAAATTTAATGAGATCACTTCTTCGATGGGAGCTATTTTTAATAGTTGCTATTGTACTTGAGTTGCTCATTTTTAGCATGATTACGCCAGGATTTTTTAATATACAAAATTTGTTGTTTAGTATGAATGATTTTGCTTATATCGGATTAGCGGCAATCCCTATGACGTTTGTGATCATAACAGGTGGAATTGATGTGTCTGTTGGATCTATTATGGGGCTGGCTTCTATTTCGGTTGGTGTTTTATGGATGAATGGCGTAAATATTTGGTTAGCATTACTCATTGCACTGGTCGTTTGTATAATAGCTGGATTGATTAATGGGCTGATTGTTGCATTTACTGATGTTCAGCCCCTTGTTGTCACATTGGGTACGATGTTTTTATTTGCCGGGATAGCTCTTGTGATTTCAGGTGGAGGAAGTGCGACAGGGTACGAGGGAATTAGTGGCTTTCCAGACCCATTCGTAGAAGTTGCTAATGGAATGATTTTAGATATTCCAAATGTCATTTGGATTTTGTTTGGAGTATTAATCGTTTTTGGTACATTACTTCATTTCACGAAATATGGACGAAGTGTGTATTTAGTTGGCATTAATAGTAAAGCTGCTAAATATAGTGGACTTTCGACGAAGTGGATTGTAATGAGCACTTATATGTTGGCCGGTTTAGGAGGTGGGATCAGTGGTGTAATTTTGACTTCCTACTTTAGTTCTGCTAGAGCAGATTTAGGTTCAACAGCCATATTACCAGTTATTACGGCAGTTGTTCTTGGAGGAACGAGTATTTTAGGTGGGAAGGGAACAGTGCTTGGGACCTTATTAGCAAGTGTTTTTGTTGGCATTATGAATTACAGCCTTCAACTTTCAGGGATGCCTAGTGAGCAAACAACAATTGTAGTTGGAATTATTTTAATTCTAGCTGTATTGTTAAGGCAATCGAAATGGACCTACATTAAAAAACGAGTAAGTAGGGAGAAGAATCAAGTACCAAAAATAAGTGAATAACAGAGGGGGATTTTTCATTGATGAAAAACAAGTTACTGCTTGGCTTTTTGTTAACACTTTTTATTTTGATTCTAGGGGCATGTAGTAATAAAGCTGATACCAAACCTGCAGCTGGAGATGCGCCAGCAACAGATACAGAAGGTGAAGAAGTAGCAGCAACTTCTGATGCAAAATTGGCATTCATTCCTAAACTAACAGGAGTAGGGTTCTTCACATCTGGGGGAAAAGGTGCTGAAGAAATGGCAAGTTCTTTAGGTGTCGAATTTAAATATGATGGAGCTAGTGAAGCTTCTGTAACTGAACAAGTGAAATATATTAATAACTTTGTCAATCAGGGGTATAGTGCCCTAATGATCTCATCTGTTTCTCCAGATGGTTTAAAACAAGCATTAAAACGCGCAAAAGAGCGAGGCGTTAAAATTCTTACTTGGGATTCAGATGTATCACCTGAAGATCGTTCATTTTATATTAACCAAGGTACACCTGAGCAGTTGGGTACAATGTTAGTTGATATGGCTGCTGAACAAGTGCAGGGAGACAAACAAAAAGTAGCGTTTTTCTATTCAAGTCCAACTGTTACAGACCAAAATCAATGGGTTGAAAAAGCAAAAGAATACATTGCGGATAAATACCCAGGATGGGAAATTGTGACAACGCAATATGGTGAAAATGATGCTCAAAAGTCATTAACAGTAGGGGAAAGTATTCTAAAAACATACCCAGATATTGATATCGTGTTAGCTCCAGATGCAACAGCACTTCCTGCAATGGCGCAGGCGGTTGAAAAAGCAGGTAAGAGTGAAGAGGTTGTCGTTACGGGGTTCTCTACACCAAATGTAATGCGTGACTACGTTAAAAATGGTGTCATCAAGCAATTCGGCTTATGGGATGTGAAACAACAAGGTGCAATCGCGGTTTATACAGCATATTTAATGACAGTTGAAGGTAGAGACTTAAAAGTAGGGGATAAATTTGAAGTTCCAGGTATTGGAGAAGTTGAAATCCAGCCTAATTCAATTCAAGGTTACACATATGAGGCTGAAGACAGTGGGATCATTCTATTACCGGAGCGTGTTGTCTTCACGAAGGACAATATAGATGAATATGATTTCTAACTAAAGCATATAAAAAGTAGAGATTTAGATGTCTTAAATTTCTACTTTTTATAGTTTTATTATGAAAAAGGATGTGCTTTTAATTATGGGGAAATTTGTAATAGAAGGTAACAATGAACTAACCAAATTAATTAACCGCTCCAGATTATTAGGACAAGACCCGAATCTTGTTTTATATGGTGGTGGGAATACATCAAGTAAAATCGAAGAACTAGATCATCTTGGCAATAAAAAAACAGTGCTCCGTATTAAAGGAAGTGGAGCAGATTTAAAAACAATAGGTGAAGATGGGTTTTCGGGGTTGTACTTAGAAGAATTACTACCTCTTATAAATGAAGAAGTAATGAGTGATGAAGAAATGGTTGATTATTTAGCAAAATGTATGGTTAGTGCAACTGAGCGTCGACCTTCAATCGAAACATTATTACATGCATTTCTCAAGGCAAAACATGTGGATCATGTACATTCCGATGCCATATGTGCGTTGACGAATCATTCAAATGGTGAAGAAACGGTCAAAAAGGTACTAGGCGAAAATGTAGCGTTTGTGCCATATCTACGACCAGGTTTCCAACTATCAAAAACTGTAAAGCAATTTGAGGAAAGTTATGCAGTTGTACTTGAACATCACGGGTTGGTCACTTGGGGTGAAACACATGAGGAGTCTTATTTTAAAACAATTGAACTTGAAGAAAAGGCACGGAAATACATTGAACAAAATAATAATGTAAAGCATACTGAACAATCTCAAGAAGAGTTATCTATAGAGGAAAGAAATTCACTTATTTTATCGTTACGCGGTGTACTTTCTAAAGAACAGCGACAGATTCTTTATGTTGATACAAGTCAAAAACATTTATCAAATCGTGACGACGTAGAAATCATTGCAAATGGAGGGCGCTCGACTTTAGAGCATATTTTACGTATTGGCAAAGATTCACTTGTCTTATCACCAATTGACAATGTGCAAGAAAAAGTAAGGGCATTCCGGGATGACTATGAAAACTATTTCGATCAACATGTTGAGAGAATACCTGCGGGTTATTCGATACACAGCAACATTAACCCTCGTGTTGGTTTAATAAAAGGATGGGGATGTTTTGGAGCTGATATTACGTTGAGTGGTGCTAAACGTTGTACAGAAATTGCATATCACACCCATCAGGTAGCGGCAAATGTGCTGGATTTATTTGCGGATATTAAAACGTTATCAACAGAGGAAATTTTCGATCTAGATTATTGGCCATTAGAATTATATAAGTTAAAATTACAACCCCCTGTTCCAAGCTTAGCTGGTTACATTGTGCTCTTTTCGGATATTTCAAATGCGCTGGAACTTGAAGTTTTACAAAAAGTACTGAGAAAAGGAGCTCATGTCGTTATACAAGGGGAAGTTAATAACGAAGTTTTATTATTAAAAGAAAAATACAATTCTCAAATCGTAACTGTAAAGGGAGATGTAAATAAAGCTATTCAAGCAGCAATCGACAATTTTGGTGGTTTAGACGGCGTAATTGTAGGGGAGAAAAATCACTTAACAGTAGATGAACTAAATCATTTAAATAGCATCTTTAAAAAACAAGATTTATCGGGATTTGTCGTTACTACTCAAGGTGTAGAAAATAGTTACCAATCTATATCTATAATTGAGTCGAAAAAAGACGGTTTAAAAGGGATATCTGAATTAATAGGGAATTAAAAATTAAGAATGTAAATGATATATATCGAAATAACCTCACCTCTATAGTCTGCTTAGAGGTGAGGTTATTTTTGTTAAATTTGAAAAACTACCTATCTGTCGATTGACTCTAAAATACATGATAAAATAAGCACAAGAGTTAAAATAGAACGATAATTTTTGTGCTAATCAGAAGGAAGGAGCTGAATACATGGAGATCAAAGTCAGTCATAAAATAATAAAAGAAATGTGTGGCTCCGTCTCCTTCAAAAGAGGCGAATCTTATTATCGTGCAAATAAAGTGAAAATTCATGACTATAACGTAGAGCAATGTATAGCTACTGTTAAGGCAGCAGAAGACTTCCATGTCACAATCAAAAGTATCTCAGGTAGGATCGAAACGTCCTGTAGTTGTCCAACTCTGGCAGGCTTTAATAAGAATTGCCAACATGTTGCGGCAGTGTTACTGGCGATTGTAGATAAGAAGAAATATGAAAAAAGTCCAACCGATGCGCAAGTGGAACAATCAAATGAGCACCACCTATCAAATAGCTTTATGACACTTTTTCAGGACGAACCAATTAGGAAAAGTCGTCATCAACTTCATTTTGAAAATAGAAAAGTATTAGAAGTTCAGTTTGTCCTAAAACCTTGTTTAATTGGAAATGGTCAATATTTATTTGGTGTACAACTTTACATCGATCGAACGAAAATCTTACCAATTCGTTCATTTCTACAACATGTAAAATTGGGTAAACATTGTACATTGTCATCAAAATTATATTTTGATCCCAATGAGCATTGTTTTGATAACCAAGACGACGTAGTGCTTCAAAATCTAATAAAAGTGGTCCGTGATGAGATGGTGTATAACAATGCTTTATCAAAGGACACAGCTAAAACAGTCGGTGAAGACGTATTACTTATTCC
This sequence comes from Ureibacillus composti, assembly GCA_030348875.1. GTDB lineage: Bacteria > Bacillota > Bacilli > Bacillales_A > Planococcaceae > Ureibacillus > Ureibacillus composti. The sequence goes on along the minus strand of JAUCEP010000002.1, from coordinate 2,625,693 downwards.
ACCATCTACATGGGGAGAACTCGTACCATTACTTACCAAAGCGAACTCTATATTGGTTGATCAAAATGAACAAACTCAACATTTACTTCTAGTAGAAGGAGCCCCTCCTCTACAAATTTTTGTACAATCACTTAACAAAGAATTTCAAATGACGGTTAAAGGTTTCGAAAAAATGCTACTTTTTAGTGCATATAATGCCGTATTAAGTGAGGGGAAAGTCTATCAATTAGATGGCGATAATTATGAACGGTTACATGAACTGCAGGAAATGCTTGTAACACCTAGTACGAACACAGTACCGATTCCCCGTGAACAAATAGATATATTTCTTAACAAAGTGGTACCAAGTTTAAGGAAAATTAGCCATGTTAATCTGTCAGAACAGTTAATAGAGGAAATGAGGAGAACACCACTTGTTGCCAAGATTTACTTGGATCGCCTGAAAAATAGACTGTTGGTTGGTCTCGAATTTCAATATGACCATGTGGTGATTCAACCCTTAGAAAAAAATGAACATCCAATAGGTTCAATGATTATAAGAGATTATAAGAAAGAACAAGAAATTCTAGAAATCTTGGATACTAGTGGGTTTATGAAAACTGATGGCGGATACTTTATGCAAAATGAAGAGTTGGAATTTGACTTTCTAAATGATGTAGTTCCAACACTTCAACCACTTGCACAAATATATGCAACAACAGCTGTTCGCAATCGACTCGTCAAAAAAGATGTATTTCCTAAAATTGTTGTAAAACTGAAAAAAGAACGTACAGATTGGTTGGAATTTAAATTTAAGATGGACGGTATTTCAGATGAACAAGTGAAGGAGATCTTACAAGCAATTCAAGTAAAGCGAAAATATTATCGTTTACCCAATGACTCATTATTATCCCTTAATTCAAAGGAAATGGAAGAAATACGCAGGTTTTTACTGACTGCTCCAATTCAAGATGATGATATCGAAACTACGTTCAATATGCCCATATTAGAAAGCTTAAAATTCCTTGAATTAATTGATGAGAGCGAGGTATTTACACCAGAGGAATCATTCCGACAATTAATCGACCGATTACTTCATCCAGAAACGTTGGATTTTGACATTCCAACAAGTTTAGAAGGAGTATTAAGGGACTATCAAATACAAGGCTTTAAATGGATGAAGTCCCTAGCTAGCTACGGATTTGGCGGTGTATTAGCAGATGATATGGGACTCGGGAAAACTGTGCAAAGCATTGCGTTTATTGTTTCTGAAATAGAAAACATTCAGGCTAGGAAGCAACAGGTTTTGATTGTGTGTCCTTCTTCTTTAACATACAACTGGTTGCATGAAATAATGGCATTTGCCCCAGAACTTCAAGCCATCGTCATTGATGGGAATCTATCCACACGAAAAGAGCTTATGAAGTCTCTGGATGATAGTGACATATCTGTGCTCATTACTTCGTATCCATTACTACGTCGAGATTTAGCCTGGTATGAGAAGCAAACATTTCATACTGTATTTTTTGATGAAGCACAAGCATTTAAAAATCCAGTAACTCAAACTGCGCGGGCAGTGAAAAAAATAAAAGCAGATTACCGTTTTGCATTGACAGGAACACCTGTTGAAAATAGAGCAGAAGAATTATGGTCAATTTATCATGTTGTGTTTCCTCAACTATTTCAGGGGCTAGAGGAATATAGTTTTTTAACAAGAAAATCTATCTCCAAAAGAGTGCGTCCATTTTTACTACGACGCCTAAAAGAAGAAGTACTTGCGGAGTTACCGGGCAAAAATGAGGAAATCGGATTTTCTGAATTGCTTCCTGAACAAAAGAAACTATATGCTGCTTTTTTAGCTAAACTAAGATATGATGCATTGAAACACTTGGATAAAGAGAGTTTTCGTGAAAATCGTATTCGTATTTTAGCGGGCTTAACGAGATTGCGCCAAATATGTTGTCACCCTGGCTTGTTTGTAGAAGGGTATCAAGGGGGTTCAGCAAAATTTGAGCAGCTACTACAAATACTTGAGGAATCCAAACATTCTGGTAAAAGAGTGTTGATTTTTTCACAATTCACAAAGATGTTGGAGCTTATAGGACGAGAACTTACAATAAGAAACCAAACTTATTTCTATCTTGATGGCCATACGCCTTCAGAAAAACGTGTTGAGCTGTGCAATCAATTTAACGATGGAGAGCGTGATTTATTTTTAATTTCATTAAAAGCAGGAGGAACGGGTCTGAATCTAACCGGAGCAGACACCGTGATTTTATATGATTTGTGGTGGAATCCAGCAGTAGAAGACCAAGCGATGAGCCGTGCACATAGAATGGGTCAGAAAAATACGGTTCAAGTTATTAAACTTTTAGCCCGTGGCACAATTGAAGAAAAAATGAACGAACTACAAGAAAAAAAGAAAAATCTCATAGCAGACATCATTGAATTTGATGAAAAAACATCAATCACGTTAACCGAAGAAGAAATTCGGGAGATCCTCATGATTTAAAGATTTCCTAAGAATGCGTTTACAAGTGAAAAAATATACGTAAATGGAGATGAAAGGAAAAAAGTTTTGAAGATTAATTGGATTAGTAATTTATTTATATTATTTATTTTCTTAGTTTTACTCATTATCATTTTCTATAATCGATACCTAACACAGTTAGAACTACCTTTTGAACCAGAGATAAATGAAGATGCTCCTGCACCAACAAACACTTATCCTATTGTGCAGGAAAAGGCAGATGAATTAATTCAACGGTCTGCAAATTCAGGAATTACAATCGTGATTACAGATAGTTTCCGAAGCGCGGAAGATCAAGATCGGCTGTATGAGATTGGGCGCTCGGTGGAGGGGAATATTGTGACACATGCAAAAGGTGGAGAGTCTTATCATAATTTCGGCCTTGCCGTTGATTTTGCTATCAAAACCCCAACAGGAGATGTCATTTGGGATATGAATTATGATGGGAATGCCAATGGTGTAGCGGATTGGACGGAAGTTGTCATAATAGCAAAATCCCTTGGTTTCAAATGGGGAGGAGATTGGCCTAAATTTAAGGATTACCCTCATTTACAAATGGATTTCGGCCTGAGTATTTATGATTTACAACGAGGGGAACGGCCTCCAGAGACTCCATAACACAGTAGTTGTCCCTCTGATTATTTACTTTGGAGTTCTAATCATATTAGGGAATGATATGAAAGTGTTCCTGAAAGAATAGAAAAGGATGTCGTGTGTCAATTTTTATGCGTCTTTCTTTTCACTGGTATCATGCACATTCCATTCTACACTAAACTTTTCTAATGAGGCTGTCTATTTTATGACAGCCTTTTTTATACATAGAGTTTATTAAAGTACTTTTGTTCTTTTCGAGATATAAAAATATAAACCCTATGAGTAAAGATTTATTGCAGTTTTAGGTAATAAACCTGTTAATTTCTTATAGTTTATGTTCATATGTGACTGGTCATAATAACCGCTTTTATGGGCTAATTCTGCCAAACTTAGATTTCCTTCAAATTGATGAGATAAATGGTAGGACCATTGAAATTGAGTAATTCCACAAAAAGTTTTAATCGAGACACCGAGTCCTTCATTAATTCTCTTTCTAAGATAACGACTTGAATAACCGGTTAAGGACTCTAAATCTTTAATTTTAATATTTCCTTTGTTACCTATAATATAATTGGTAACAAAATGAATTAACGGATCCACTGTATAATCTGTATCTAATCTTTTATTAAGATATTCTTTAATAATTTTCCATCTATCTCTAAAAGTCTTTGCCTCTGATAGCTTTCCAATCGTGTCATCCCCATTTATTAGCGCATGTGTTCCACTAATAATATTCTCTCCTACACTTCTTACATCTTCAAACAAATTCCCTAGAGTACCAGAACAAAACCTAACGCCAAAAATAGTATGTACATCTTTGAAAAAATCTAGATCAGTCATAATTCGTAAATCTTTTGTTCCACTTATTAAATAACAACTTACTCTATTAGATGAATAAAATACCATGAAATCTGCTGAAATATCTGGAAAGGCAAGAGCCTTTTGAGGATTAAATTTATCTACTTGATAAACTTCCCAAACTAACCCATAAAAATCATCGTGACTATCGGGCTTATAGCTGCGATATTCGGTATTTTTCTCTAAGAATGGCTGATGTGGTCTAAAATCATATCCTGATAATTTCATAGCTTTCAATCCTTTCAGTATTCTATCACTCTTCTATAGTTTAATTATTTATTTGAACTAATTATGCATCTCCTGTGAAAAAACGTCAAAATAAATAACTTTGCAATGTTATATTTACTAACACTATTCCTGAAAATAACTATTATATGTTATGTTAAATAACATTTTTTAATTTGAGGACCGTTTTTTCCTATCTTAATTTTCTGAAAATACTTATTATTTGGTTATGTTTAACATCTTAACTTCTCACAACAACGATTAAAAGGTTAAGAGAAATTAAACAACATTATATTTTTTAGGGGGAATTCAAATGTTGAAAAAAGATAAGAGTGAAGATTTAACGAAAAAATTCAATGAATATTATCCTGGTGGACATTCTAACCTTGCGTATTCCTATGGATGATGTTAACTCTCGCTTAATTAATAAAAGGAAATCTATTTCACTTTACCTCACAACATGTTCTAAGGATTTGAGTTTATGACTGGGCTTAAAGTTAAGTGGAAATATGATCAAATGGACTTTAAGCTCTAGTCTAAATTCAACCATATTTATCAAATTCGGTGAGTAATAAAAAAATCCAATTTTTGTTCGATCTCATACAAGAGGGCATATTTTTTTAAGATTGGTATTCGATTTGATTAGTTAGGTGCATTCATCTCTTCATTTAAACATTGTAAAACACAAAATAATCTTCAGAATTTCAGCCTTTCCTCATCGCAACAGCGAAGCTTTTATTAAACGATATAAAATGTATAAATACACTAACATTTAAAGGCTTTTTAAGCTTATGTTCAGCTAAAAAGCTTCGGAAATTCTTCGTATGTAAAGTAAAATTCGTGGTGTTGTTAACCATGAGAATTCCATCTTGTAAAGGTTTGTGAAGTAACTCACATTTTACTTGGAACCTCTCTTTTATTAGTTTTTTAGAGTAAAACCCGTTAAACGATAGACGAGTTACTTTATATTACGTAATTAAAAAAATGAAAGATTGCGAGGGGAATATATGAATACTAAAGTTGAAAAAAATATTTTCGGTCATACTTCAGTTCTAGAACGTGAAGCTACCCCAGTTGAAAAAAGTAACACTTCTGCCTTAAAAGGTAATATGGGAGTGGGCGAATTAGTAATGTCAGTTCTAGCATTTTCTGCGCCACTTGTAACAGCTAGTGGATTCATTCCGGTTCTACTTATTTATAGTGGATCATCTGCTCCTTTCATCTATCTATTTTGTACCATTATTCTAGTATTATTTACAATAGGATTTACGAAGATGGGATTAGTTATGGAAAGACCCGGTGGATTTTATTCATTCATCACAGCTGGTCTTGGCCGTAATGTTGGATTAACATCAGCAATTCTAGCAACTATTGGCTATATTTTAATTGGTTTGTGTCTAGCCCCGTTTCTAGCTATTCTAGTTAGTAGCTTCCTAACAAGTACTTTCAATCTGCCTGAACTTCCTTGGTACGTTATTGCTATTCCATTTTGTTTATTAACTACTTATTTTGCCTATCAAAAAGTGGATCTTTCAGCTAAAGTACTTTTCTTTGTTATGGTACTTGAGTGTATTATTGTCGCTGGATTCAATATTGCTTCATTTGTAATTGGAGGCACTACAGGAGAAATTACATCCATCAGCTTACCAGCAGTGTCTAGTGGTACATTTGGTGTTGCTATGTTATTTGCTTTAGCTAACTTCTTAGGTTTCGAAGCAACGGTTATTTTTCGTGAAGAATGTAAAAATCCTAAGCGAACGATTCCTCTTGCAACGTTTATCGCAGTGATCGGAATTGGTTTATTCTATGCCTTAACAGCTTGGGCATTTGTTGCTTATTTTGGTGGAGATAATATTGCCGAAGTGGCAGCAGGTGGCACAGCTGATTTATTATTAGTAGCCGTTGGAGAACTTACAACGAAAGTTATTGTAGATTGTATACTAATTGTCGCAATGACTTCAGCGTTTGCATCGATGCTAGCAATTCAAAATGTTGCATCTCGTTATTTATATTCATTAGGTGTAGACGGAGCATTACCTAAAGCTTTAGGTAAAGTTCACCAAAAACATTATTCTCCATATGTCGCTGCATTTACTGTTGGGATTGTTTGGGTGGCACTATTAGTTGTATTCGCGATTAGTGGACAAGAAGTAGAATACTTATATCCTTTATTCGCTGGTAGTGGCACGTTTATGATTACGATTATCCTCTTTGTAACTAGTATTGCAATTATTTTCTACTTTAAAAAGAACAAGCAAGCGGATATGTCTAAATGGTCAACATTGGTTGCTCCAATACTAGGTATGATTGGCTTATTGTTTATCTTTTATATGGCAATTACAAACTTCGGTGAACTACTTGGTAGTACGGGAGCAGTAACGGCAGCATTTTTCATCGGTATATTAGTCATTATAAGTGCAAGTTACGTATATTCAAAAATAATTCAGAAAAAGAAACCAGATATATATGAACGAATCGGAAGACAAAATCCAGAAAATCTTTAATATGATAAACCTCTAAAATTTAGTAGTATAACAATTTAATAATTTCAAATCTGCTAGTAGGGGCTATCCCTTGTAAGAGTAGGACGTCGATACACAAAGTAAAAGTCTAAGCAAAATCTTAGGCTTTTTTGTATGGGGATTTTTTCAAGTAAGAGATAAATGAAAAAGGATGTCATAAGCTCCTATTATCCTTTTTCTAATGATTAAAAATTTCTATTAGTACAAAGTTTAATTGTTATTGCCAAATTATTCTACTTAATGCTAAATTTTTAACAACACGAACTAAACTTATTTGCTAAGTAGGTTTTTGAGAAGAATCAAATTAAGGAGGCAATTATATGTCATTAACAGTAGAGAAATTACAACCGCAGGATAAAGAAGGGGTCCGCGAATTGCTTGTTCAGAGTTATTTGCAATATCAATATAGTTATTCTGATCCAAACTTTTGGGAAAAATATTTAGCTGACATTAGAGCTGCCGTAGAAGATCAAGAAGTAGAAGAAATCTTTGTAGCAAAATACAATGGCGAAATTGTTGGATCTGCAAGTCTCTATGCGAGTAGTGACACAGCTTATAAAGGATCCCAATATGGTGTTAATTATACTTTACTTCGCTACTTAGCTGTCTCACCAAACCATCGAGGATTGGGAATTGCACGTAGTTTATTAGAGGTAGGCATTCATTACACTTATGAAAAAGATGAAGAATATATGTATTTGTTTACAGGGGAAAATATGACCTCTGCAATTCGTTTATACGAGAAATTTGGTTTTGAACGAGATGCTCAAATTGAATTGAACTTAAAGCCAAACACTCGTTGCTACCGCATTCCAAGTAATGTCTTAGTACTTGAGATATAAGATGAAATAAGAATCCTTTCTGTTAGGTTTAGATTGATCATCCACCTAAATGAGAAAGGATTTTTAAATGGGAAAATCTAATGTTGATTGATATTCAAGAATGAAAAAGGATGTTTGAAACATAACCGCCGACATCCATATCTATTGATTGGAAATTTCTATCAATCAACCTATTGCCAAAATATTCTAATTAGTGTTAAATGTGTTTATAACACCTACTATTCTTATTAGTTAAGTAGGTAATAGCGGAGGGGTTAATTTTAAGGGGGAAACGAAATGAGTAAATTCACTTCAAACAAAATTAAGAAGTCGATTACCGAACTTGTTGGAAAAACACCATTGTTAGAAATCGTGAATTATGAAAAACAACATCAATTAGAAGCAGAGATTATTGTGAAATTGGAGTACTTAAATCCAGCTAATAGTGTAAAAGATCGAATTGCTCTAGCAATGATTGAAGATGCAGAACAAAAAGGGTTACTAAAAGAAGGTGATTCCATCATCGAAACAACAAGTGGAAATACAGGAATTGGCCTTGCAGCTATAGCAGCAGCGAAAGGGTATAAATTAAAAATATATATTCAAGACAATGTAAGTGTTGAACGAACAAAAGCCATTCGTGCACTTGGTGCAGAAGTTGTTCCATTTTCTGACGTACCTGAAATTTTACAGACAATTGAAGAATCAGATGGCGACTTTGTAGAAGTTATTAATGTTTTAAAGGAAAAAGTAATATCAAAGCAACAAAATTCAATCTTTTTACATCAACTGGAGAACGAAGCAAATCCAAGAATTCACTTTGAAACAACTGGTCCTGAAATTTGGGAAGATACAGATGGTGAAGTGGATATTTTAGTGGCAACAGTAGGGACTGGTGGTACATTAAGTGGTGCTGGAGCATTTCTAAAATCAAAAAACTCTACTATTAAAATTGTAGGAGTTGAGCCTGCTACTAACTCAATTCCAACGGTTGAAAATCCAGATATTCCAGAGATTACAGGTGTTCATCGATTCTCAGATGTAGAAGAAAAAAGAGTTCCAGTAAACGTGAACAAAGAAGTGATTGATGAAGTAATTGAAGTTGAAACGAGCCAAGCAAATGAAGCAGCAAGAGCAGTTGCCAAATCAGATGGAATCTTAGTAGGTACGTCCTCTGGTGCTGCGATTTGGGCAGCCACACAATTAGCAAAACGATCTGAAAATAAAGGGAAGAAAATTGTCGCAATACTTCCAGATACAGGGTTAAGGTATTTATCCACTGATTTATTTGAGTAAAGATTTTACATCACATTATTTACATCCATTATAATCTAAAACCTAGTAAATCAATAAATAATATAAGGTATATGTTGTGGGGGAGTGAATATCCGAATCATCCCCCTCTGTAAGATAAATTATTAAATTTAATTTAAGTTAAATAAACAATGAAAAGGATGAGATTTATATGAAAAAACATTTACTAATTGCCATATCAATTTTTACCTTCATCTTATTAGCAGCTTGCAGTAATACAGAAACAACTACCACTGCTTCAACATCTACTGATTCAAAAGAAGAACAAGAGGTAACCGTACTAAAAGTTGGTGCTTCATCTGTCCCTCATGCAGAAGTTCTTGAGTATTTAGCGCCTGATTTAGAAAAAGATGGCGTGAAATTAGAAATAATCACTGGAAATGATGGAATTCAAACAAACCAATTAACAGCTGAAGGTGAACTTGATTTTAACTATTTCCAACACGTTCCTTACATGGAGCAAATTAATAAAGAAGCAGGATTAAATCTTGTCAATGTTGCAGGCATTCATATTGAACCTTTTGGTGTTTATTCTAAAACAATTACTGATATTAACGATTTACCACAAGGTGCTAAAGTAGCAGTACCAAAGGATGTTGTGAATTTCTCTCGTGCATTATTACTTTTTGACGAAAATGGAATCATCAAACTTGACCCTAATAAAGAAGGGGATTTCACGGTTGAGGATATTGTAGAAAACGACAAAGAACTTGAATTTATTGCTGTAGATGCTGCTTTGTTAAATCGCTCGCTTGACGATGTGGATGTAGCTGCCATAAACACTAACTATTCACTAGAAGGTGGGTTCAATCCACTTGAAGATGCATTGATTATTGAAGATGCGAATTCGCCATATGTAAACATTATTTCCGCTTTGCCAGAAAGAAAAGATGATGAAGCTATTCAAACGGTCGTGAAATGGTTAACAAGTGAAAAGGCGAAAGAATTTTTTGAATCTGAATATGAAGGAGCTGTCGTTCCTGTATTTTAATACTTGTCAAAAGGAGGTTTAACAATGATTGAGTTTATAGGAACATCAAAACAATATCGATTAGATAAAAAAATAATAAAAGCGTTGGATCATATAGATTTGAAAGTTAATAAAGGTGACATTTTTGGTGTCATTGGGTTTAGTGGTGCAGGGAAAAGTACGCTAATAAGAACTGTAAATCTATTAGAAACTCCAACTGAAGGTAAAGTAATAGTCGATGGGAAAGATTTAACGAAACTCAGTAAACGACAATTACGAGAAGAAAAGAAAAATATCGGAATGATCTTTCAACATTTTAATCTACTTTCTTCCAAAACTGTTTTTGATAACGTGGCAATGCCATTAACCCTTAGTGGAGTAAACAAACGGGAAATTGAAAATCGTGTCAACGAAGTATTAAAGTTTGTAGGGTTAGAAAGTAAAACAAATGCTTATATCGATCAATTATCAGGTGGGCAGAAACAAAGGGTAGGGATTGCGCGGGCGTTAGTAACAAATCCGAAAATCTTACTTTGTGATGAAGCAACTTCAGCACTTGATCCACAAACGACAAAATCGATATTGGAATTACTAAAGCGCGTAAATATTGAGTACAACATTACGATTTTAATTATTACCCATGAGATGGAAGTGATTCGAGAAATTTGTAATCGCGTTGCCGTTATGGAAAATGGTCAAATAATTGAAACTGGAAATGTTTTAGAGATTTTTTCGGCACCTAAAACAAAGACGACAAGAGACTTCGTACAATCAGTCGTTCGTGATGAAATTCCTCAGTCCATTTATGAGCAATTACAAGTTGCAAATCCAAATGAACGAATTTTTAAATTAAAGTTTATTGGAGTAGATGTTGGCCAACCAATTGTCTCAGAAGTAGCCAAAAAATTTAATGTGGATATCAATGTTTTATTCGGAAATATTACAGAACTTCAGAAAATACCTTTTGGAAATTTAATTATTGAAATTGTCGGTGAAGATACTGAAACAGAAAAAGTAGTTCAGTTTATTAAAAATAGAAATGTTCAAATAGAGGAGGTTCTAGCAAATGGAAGTAAGCCGCGAAATTATTCTGGGAGCGATTTGGGAAACGCTATATATGGTTAGTATAGGGTTGTTCTTTGGAGCAACTCTAGGATTAATCCTAGGGATCACACTTGTTGTTACTAGAAAAGGACATATTTTAGAAAATCGCTGGGTATTTGGCGTTGTGAATCCTATTGTCAATATATTCCGATCTATACCTTTTATTATTTTACTCGTTGCAATTATTCCATTTACTCGTTTAATTGTGGGAACTGCCATCGGAACAACGGCAGCCATCGTGCCTTTAGTCTTACATATTGGGCCGTATATTTCGAGATTAATAGAAAACTCCTTATTAGAAGTTGATGAAGGCATTATTGAGGCAGCAAAAGCAATGGGGGCTACTCCTTGGCAAATTATACGAAAATTTTTAATTCCAGAAGCATTTCCTTCATTAATTTTAAGTGTTACTACCGCAACAATTGGACTCATTGGTGCTACTGCTATGGCAGGAGCTGTTGGCGGAGGGGGACTCGGAGATGTGGCGATTACTTATGGTTATCAACGTTTTGATGAGATGACTATTTTAGTCACAGTTATTTTACTTGTAGCATTCGTACAACTCATTCAAACAATTGGAAACAGATTAGAAAGACATTTTAGACATAGTTCATAGAAGAGAGGTTATTAAATTGAAAAAATGGCATTTACTTTTAATTTTAGCACTTACGACTGTTTTGTTAACAGCATGTAATGGAACGAATAAGGCTCAGGGTGAAGAAAGTACAAATGTAAAAGTAGGGATTCGTAGTTCGGAAGTTAAAACATGGGAATTTATTGCGGAACAAGCTGAAAAAGAAGGCATCAATCTTGAACTAGTGACATTATCTGCACAAGTGGATCCAAATCAAACTTTAGCAGATGGAGATATAGATATTAATGCTTTCCAACATGTTGCTTATTTAGATTTATTTAATACAAAAAATGGTACGGATATTGTACCAATTGGCACAACGATTATTGCACCTCTAGGTTTATATTCAAGTAAACATGATTCATTAGATGATGTGAAAGATGGAGCAACGATTGCAGTTCCAAGTGACCCTTCCAACTGGGGTCGAGCGTTATTGTTACTACAAGAAAACGGAATTCTTAATGTTTCTGACGATTTTGATGGAAATGGCGGAGAAGACCGAATTAAAGAAAACCCTAAAAATTTAAAAATCGTTCCAGTTGATGGCGCGACAACACCACGTGTAATGGAAGATACAGACTTTGCCATTATTAATAATGGGGTCGCAGTTCAAGCAGGACTTTATTTAAAAGATGCAATTATCCACGAGAGTGATACAGCAAAACCTTTCATTAATATTATCGCAACAAATGCTGAAGACGCTGACAATGAAATTTATCAAAAAATAGTGGAAATCTATCAGAATGAAGAAACATCTAAATTTATAGAAGAAACATATAGTGGAAACTACATTCCTGTGAAGTTAACTTTGGAAGAATTGTCTACTTGGAAAGAAGTTTATTCATATAACGATTAGTTCATAGGTCGAATTTTATGAGAAGGAATGATTAGAGATGTCAAATGAAAGGGAAATAAAACTGTCATTATATTTAATTGGTGCGGGTATGCATGTTGCGGCATGGCGCCATCCTGAGGGGCAAGCGGATGCTAGTATCGATATTAAAGCACTTCAGAAAGCTGCGCAAATTGCAGAAAAGGGTAAATTTGATATTGCCTTTGTGGCAGATAGTTTAGCCATTAATCATGAATCCCACCCTCATATTTTAAATCGTTTTGATCCACTTATTCAGATTACTGCTCTAGCAGCTGCTACCGAAAAAATTGGTCTTGGAGCGACGGCATCTACAACGTACAGCGAACCTTATGTGTTAGCACGTCAACTAATGTCAGTTGATCATATTAGTAATGGGCGTGTTGCCTGGAACTTAGTTACAACAGCCGATGCAACAGGTCAAACCGCTTTAAACTTTAGTCGAGATAAACATGTGGAACATGACAAGCGCTACGAACGTGCGGAGGAATTTGCAGATGTGATTCAAGCATTATGGGATTCATGGGAAGATGATGCGTTCTTATATGATAAAGAGAAGGGGATTTTCTATGATCACGAGAAAGTACACGAAACTAATTTTAAAGGTGAACACTTCTCTGTAAAAGGACCACTAAATATTGCACGTTCACCTCAAGGTCATCCAGTAATTGTTGTAGCTGGTGCGTCAAAACCGGGACAAAAATTATCGACACGTGTAGCGAATGCAGTATTTGTACATTGGGATAATATTAAAACAGCAAAAGAACATTATCGTTCATTAAAAGCTCAATTAGCACAACATGGTCGTGATGAAAATGAACTCGTTGTTTTCCATGGTATTTCACCTGTCGTGGCAGATACAGAAGAAGAAGCCATCCAGCGCTTTAATGAATTGCAAAATCTACTAGATCCATATAAAGCCTTAAAGTTTGTATCAGGTTATATGGGGAATGTTGACTTTTCAAAGTATTCTTTAGATACACCAGCCATTGAAGTTGACTATCCAAAAGTAAATAGCATACAAAGTAATTTTAATGAATTGATGGAAATCATTAAGCGTGAAAACTTAAAAGTTGGTGATCTTTACAGTCGTTTATTTAATGTAGGAAAAAGGGATGCATTTGTAGGTTCTGCCGAACAAGTGGCTGATGAAATGGAACGCTGGTTTAAAGAAAAAGCTTGCGACGGCTTTATGCTTCAATTCCCACTTCTCCCACGGGATTTAGAGGCATTTGTAGAAAAAGTGGTGCCAATCTTACAGGAGCGTGGAATTTATCGCAAAGATTATACAGGTAACACATTACGGGATCATTTAGGTCTAGAAAAACCAGTGAATCAATTTGCGAGAACTAAGGTGACAAAATGACAAAGGACATATTTATTCGAAACGAAAGAGAGCAACAGCTAGTAGACTTTGCGAAAAACATTGCAAAAGAACTCGAAAAAACAGCACCCTATTATGATCAAATAGGAGAATTTCCTTTTGAACATTTTAAAATTTTGCAAGAGGCCGGTTACTTAAAATTAACGGTTCCTAAAAGGTACGGTGGTGATGAAATCTCTCTTTATGAAATGTTGCTTGTTCAAGAGCAATTAGCAAAAGGGGATGCTTCAACAGCACTTTCAGTAGGTTGGCATTTGTTAACTTTTATCAATGTTCGTGAATCAAAATGTTGGCCAGAACCTATTTTAGCTGAACTTTCTAAAAAAACGATCGAAGAAGGATCAGTGTTAAATATTCTTAGTAGTGAGCGTGGTAAGGGCAATATTGCAAGAGGTGCGATTCCTGGAACCATTGCTCGAAAAGTACCTGGTGGATATAAAATTAATGGTGAAAAAGCCTTTGCTTCACTAGCACCTATTTTAAAACAATTTACCATTATAGCTTACTTAGTAGATGAAGATGTGATCGCGGAGTTTTTAATGACGAAAAATGAACAAGTTGAAGTCATTAATACTTGGGATTCATTAGGAATGAGAGCAACTGGTAGCCATGATCTTATTTTTCGAGATGCGTTTGTACCTGAAAAAGCACTACTTTCTCGTCATCGTTCCAATGAGATTAATCGTTTCTCAGCACATGGTCGTGTGTATTCATTAGAAGTTCCTGCTGTTTACTTAGGCATTGCAGGCGCTGCAAGAGACTATGCGATTGAGTTTGCAAACAATACGTTTTCACATAGTCTTGGTAATCGAATTAGTCATGCACCACATATTCAACAAAAAGTTGGGGAAATTGAAGTACTTTATCAAACAGCCCGACGAATTTTATATAGTATTGCCGCACAAGTAGAACAAGAACCAGATAAAAAAGAAGCACTTGGTAACGAAGTAAATATTGCGAAATACCAAATCTGTAATTACGCAATCGAAATTGTGACGAAAGCAATGAAAATTGTTGGAGGAAGAAGCTTATCTAAATCGAATAAATTAGAGCGACTATTCAGAGATGTTCAATGTGGAGCATACAATCCTCCTTTTGATGATGTAGTGATCTCACAATTAGCTCAATCAGTGTTGTTTGATAAAAAAGAACAGGTCCTTCAATAATTGCAATAAATGTTAATGGTATGAATGTCGATAAATCATTCATACCGTTTTTTTAACCAAATACTTCTTTTGGTTCAAGTGTGTGTAATGCGATTTCCAGGCGTATCTAAATAAAAGGAGTGTTTCAAATGGGAGAAATTCTTCGGAAAGCGGTGGAAGAAAGAAGAAAAAATCTAATTAATAAACTGATCACCTTTAACGTTTACCAAAAGGACGATAAACGTCTTTGGAATTTAACTTTATCAGAACTGGAATACGAATTTAAAAGTCTTCAATCACAAAATCATCCACATTGTAATATTGGGGCGATTTTGTATAAATAATGAAGGCTAAAACCTCATCATACAAAAATGATAGGAAAGTGGTATTAAGCATTTACCATTGTTACTTTAGTTTAATAGGTAAAAAGAAATGACCAGGTGATTAGCCTGGTCTCTAATTTTAGTAATGAAAATCATCAAATTATTTCAAAACATTTTCCGCTAAAACACTTTGAACATTATAAATGTTTGTTGTTTTATTAAAGGTCTTTTCTATAGGCATTTGACTACCGGATATCCATATCTTTAATTCCGCATCCAAATCAAATGTTCCAGCAGTTTCTATAGAGAAGTATGTAATGCTTTTATAAGGGATTGAAAGATATTCAGTCTTCTTTCCAGTCATTCCTTGTTTATCAATTAGTATTAATCGTTTATTAGTAAAAACAAACATGTCACGGATCACTCTAAATGCATGTTCAATATTCTCTGACGTTGTGAGTACATTTTTTAACTCTTCCTTTAATTCACTTAAATTCACTTCAGACGCGTTCCCCATTAATCCATCAAAAAACCCCATATCCTATTCCTCCTTAAATCTGTTCATTCAACTCCAATGGAAAATATATGAAAGAAGTAGAATGAAAATACAGTCACTGATAATTAGAATTCCTAAATTTTTATTATGGCTTTTATGAGTGGAAGTATACCTACTTATGGAAAACTAAAATATAAATGTATGAATATTAAAGTAGTATTCAATTGATGGAATAAGTATGGAGAAAAAATAGTCTTAAATCTTAGAAATTCTTATCAGCATTTTTAGGTCGATAAATACTGTATCGAGATAAATATCACCAGCCTTTGCGCAATTTATGCATACGCTATTTTGCGTTGAATAAATTACTCATTGGCTGTTTTTATTTACTAATTAATATTAAATATAGCAAAAGTTTACTATACCTCTTTTGTTATAAACAATAAGAACTATTAATAAACTATAGAAATTGAATATATGAAAATAGTAGGTAAGATAACTACTAACTTTAAAAGATTAGACAGGGGGATTAAATATGTTAAAGAAAAAGCGTTTATTTTCAATGATGCTGCCTTTATTGACTGCATCAATTATTTTAGCAGCATGTGGTAGTGATTCATCTACAACTTCTACTACTAGTTCGACGGTTTCAACATCTAATTCAGGGGAAGTTAAGAAATTAGTGGCAGGTTCGGAATCTTCTTTTGCTCCATTTAACTATATGGATGATCAAGGTAATGTGGTTGGTATTGATGTAGATGTTTTAAATGCAATGGGAGAAGAGGTCGGTTTTGAAACGGAAGTGCGCGCAGTTGGTTGGGAGCCGATATTTCCACAAGTGAAAAATGGTGAAATAGATTTGGGGGCATCTGGAATTACCATTACAGACGAACGTAAAGAGACTTTTGATTTTACTGAACCTTATTATGAAGCAACACAAGTTCTAGTTGTAAAAGAAGATTCACCAATTACTTCTGCTGAAGATGTAAAAGATAAGAAAATATCAGTTCAAATTAATTCAACGGGGCATATGGCCGCGAAAGATTTAGTAGGTGAAACGAATCCTAATATTTTAGGATACGAAAGTGTACCTATTGCAATTCAAGAAGTATTAAATGGCACTACAGATGCAGCGATTGGGGATAATGCAGTTGTATTCGAATATATCAAAAATAACCCTGAAGCAAAACTTAAAACGATAGATGATGATTCCTTTGAAAAAGAATATTATGGCTTTATGGTGAAAAAAGGGAATGAAGAACTTCTAAATCTATTAAATGAAGGTCTACTAAAAATTAAAGAAAATGGTAAATTGGCTGAAATTACAGGACAAGAACTCGAATAGCTGATTGGAGAGTGTTTCAGATGGACTTATTGGATTTGCGTTGGGACATTATCTGGAACTACCGTGAAATGTTTTTACGTGGCATTTGGATCACGATTGTTTTAACGGTCTCAGGATATGCTGGAGGTATTATACTAGGTGTCCTAATAGGATTAGGTGAAACATCCAAAAAGAGATGGCTATATTGGCCCTCCAAATTATATGTAGATCTTTTCCGCGGTACGCCAATGTTAGTTCAAATATTAATTATACACTTAGCAGTTATACCTACGATTTTTGGACAATCATATGGTTTCATGGTGTCGGGTATCTTGGCTTTGTTATTGAATAGTGCCGCTTATAATGCAGAAATTATTCGTGCAGGAATTCAATCAATCGATAAAGGCCAAATGGAGGCTGCTCGTTCACTTGGTTTAACCCATAGCAAAGCAATGCGGAAAATTATTTTACCACAAGCATTCCGTCGAATGATCCCGCCACTCGGAAACGAATTTATTGCATTATTAAAAGACTCTTCGCTGGTAACGGTTATTGCGGCAAGTGATATTTTATACGCTGCTAAGATCGTGGCTGGTGCCTATAATCGCTTCTGGGAACCCTATTTAGTAGCAGCAGTACTTTACTTAATATTGACTTATCTTGTCACAAAATTGGTTGCATACGTTGAAAGGCGTTTTAGTAATGGTTACAATCCGCGAAGGAAGCGAGAAGGGCGGAGTTTGACATGATTAAAGTAGAAAACTTACACAAAACTTATGGGAAATTAGAAGTTTTAAAAGGAATAGACTATGAAATTAAAGAACAAGAAGTAGTTTGTGTAATCGGCCCATCTGGTTCTGGAAAAAGTACGATTTTAAGATGTATCAATTTACTTGAAGAGATTACAGATGGGGCAATTTATATTGAAAATATTAAAGTAAACGATCCGAAAACAGATATTAATGAGATTCGCACAGAGGTGGGCATGGTATTTCAACAGTTTAATTTATTTCCACACATGTCCGTCTTGGATAATATTACGATGGCTCCAATCCAAGTTCGAAAAATGCAAAAAGGTAAAGCAGAATCACTTGCTTTTGAACTTTTGGATAAAGTCGGGCTACGGGAAAAGGCACATAATTATCCAGAACAATTATCAGGTGGTCAACAACAACGAGTGGCCATCGCACGTGCTCTTGCTATGAAACCGAAAGTGATGTTATTTGATGAACCGACTTCTGCCCTTGATCCAGAAATGGTGAAAGAAGTGCTAGATGTTATGAAGCAGCTTGCCTTTGAGGGGATGACAATGGTCGTTGTAACCCATGAGATGGGGTTTGCTCGTGAAGTAGCAGATCGCGTGATATTCATGGATGGAGGATATATTGTGGAAGAGGGAAATCCAGAAGATGTATTCGGTAGCCCACAAAATGATCGCACAAAGGCATTTCTAGGAAAAGTACTTTAACAGATATGTAGACAACTTTAGACTGAATAAAGATAAATGAATTTTGAACACATATAAAAAGGTCTACAAGCATTGATATCCAACCAATGTTTGTAGATCATTGAAATGGTCTTGCCAGGATTCGAACCTGTGACTTACACGTTGTGAATTTTTGTGGGAGAAAAAAAGTAGAGATGAAATGAGTTCATCTGTTCAAATGAGTTGATATAATAAAATAAATCTATGGGCAAGAGAGTAAACATATGGTCTGTTTACTTTTTTTGTTTACTTTTTTAGGTGTAAAAAGAAAGTTCAACAGCCATTTAAAAACATTTATAATAAACATTAAAAAAGGAGATATAATTCATGGAATTGAAACAAAATTCCAATCAATGTGTTATTTTACTTCATGAAATTTATGGAATAAATTCACATATAAAACATTATGCAAATGCATTTTATCAAAAAGGGTTTGATGTATATGTGCCGAATTTATTACAGAGAATTACACCATTTCCATACGAAGAGGAAGAACTTGCGTATCAAAATTTTATGACAAACGTAGGATTTGAAAAAGCCCAATATGACGTAAATGCTTTAATCAACAATTTATCAAATAAATATTCACATATACGTATGATCGGCTTTAGTATTGGTGCCACGATTGCTTGGCTTTGCAGTAATAACCCTTCATTACATAAAGTAGTTGGCTTTTACGGTTCTCGAATTCGTCAATATACAGACGTAGTACCGAATGCAGAAACGATTTTAATATACGGTGAGCAAGAAAAATCTTTTAATCCTATTGATTTAAAGACAAGGATTTCTACATATCCCCATGTATTAGTTAAAATTGTTGAAGGCGAACATGGTTTCGCTGATCCATACTCATCGAAATACAATAAACACACAACTAATGACCTATCAGAATATTTATTTGATTAATAAGTTCCAAACCCTCTTTGGGAATGACTAAATTTATCTAGATGCACTCTAAAAGTAAATAGCTCATACATTACTATTAAAATTGTTCCTAACAAACAAAACCCCTACTATTAAAAAAGTAGGGGTTAGTAAGTAATTATGCATTAAGCTCTAAAGTAGAAGCAACCTCTGAAATGATAATTTCACTTCCTAAGATTGGGGATTCCTGACCAGTATTATTTGGACCTGTATGGGCTTCTTTAAAAGCATCACTATTTTTCCAATTAGTAAAATCTTCCAAAGTATTCCAATACATATTTACATTCATTTCATCATATTCTGTGAGATTTTTAGTAATTGAAACCTCTACTTTTACAAAACCTTCCATTTTTTGTAACGCTCCTGGTCTTGTGAACATTGGAGCCATTTTTGAAGCAAAACCTAATTTTGTTTTAATTCTATTTGTTACAATAATCATGTTATTGAACCTCCTAAGTTTTCATTTCCACTAAAAGAAACAGTTTTCAACTTTCGTGACTTATACAATCATTATGATTCTATTTGCCGTCAACCATACGATACATTTTATCGATCGCAATATACTTGCATTCGTTTGTCGTCGGTAACCATAATGACTCATTATTTCTTGACTTCATTCGCTTGGAGTATGTCATGGTCTTTCCACACACCCTTCATTTGAAGTAAAAATAATTTGTCATCTGTTACTTTTAAAGTGTAATAGTTTTTTGTTGATTAGTCAACTGTGACTATAAGGGTAAAATTAGATCATTTTTTTATTTTCATCATAATAAAAAAATGATCGTAGGGATAAATATTTAATTGAACTGGAGATTGTTTATAGTTTTTTCAAGAAAGGCAACTTCTGCTTCTAACATTATTATTTTATGTTCAACTGCAAGATTGACGCCTGTTCGTATTCCATGTGCCGGTGTTTGTTTAAATAGATCTAATTGATGCTGATTTTTCTTTAATCGTTCTTTCAACGCCGGTATTACCTTTTCCATAGGAAGAAGATCACTAAACATTAACCCAATATCTCCTTGGTAATTAACACTTTCAGCAGAAGATAGGTTATTCAATAGTAATTTATAAAAATAGTTTCGGCCGTTTTCATTTATAGAGTACACTTTACGAGTGGGTCTATTTCCTTCTTGCTCTAGCTGAATATCAATAAAACCTTTTTGATTTAGTTTATCCAATGTAGCATAAGCAGTTGGTTTTTTCATATCTGTAACTGTACTTAAGTTTCTTTCGATGAATTCATTGATCTGATATCCGTGTTGACTTTGTCCCATTAATAAACCAAGCAGAATTAGTGAACGATGTTCCACAGAAATCCTCCTTTCTTTCCGCAATCTATATATATTCTCTCGTAAATTCTATTTGTAGTCAATTGAGTGTTTATTATTAAAGTGAAGCACCCCATCATCTTTATACTATTTAATTAATATGTTATAATTAACATCCTTGGCAGGGGCATTAAATCTATACTTATTGAAAGCAGGTACTCTTAGATAGGGTACCTGCTTTACTTTTTTATCTGATTATAATAATTCATTTAAATTATATTAAAAGGTGAATTATGTAAAATCCTTTTTGAAAATTAAAATGGTTAATATCGTGTTTAATATTAAAAAAATTTTTCACATAAAGGTTTCAAAGTATTACCATGTTCCTATTAGTTGACTCAGGAATAGACTCCATTTCGAAAATCTCGGTATGGATATAATTTATAAAAACACCATTTCAAAAAAATAGAATTTAAAGAAATTTATGAGTTGGTTATAAGAAGGATGGAATCTATTTTAGTAAACCTGTACTTTTATTTTGAAGTTAGTGAAAAGTTTTTGGTGGTATTTATGGAAATAAAGCATGTTGAATAGTGGTAAAAAAAGTTATCATAGAAAGGAGTAATTTCGATTTATCTAGAAAGAATCGAAGAAAATAAACCTAGCATACTTTTTCGTAAAATTTATATTTTGTGAAAGTGAATAGCTTTTAAAGCACTCTCGAAGTGTTCATGCTAATCTCTTAACGGGATTGGACTGAACATTTATCGGAAGTGCTTTTTTGTGTACTTATAGACAAATAAATTTGATGATGATAAATATGGGTATGAATCAAATTTCGATTCAAAAGATCGAAAAACAGCAACGTTACTTGAACCAATTCTAACAATGATCTTGAATTCAGATAGTATAACTATAATTGAAAAAATAGAGTTGTTAGTCAAATTATATAAGACAAATAATTTAAAATTAGCACATTTAGTATATGGGTTTTTACTTAAATTCGATGAATTTCTTGCAGAACAACTAAGTGAACGTAAATCACGGGAAATTAAAGAGGCCTATGAAAAGGAAATGCAATTGAGAATTAACAAGCATGATATGTATGACGAGTATGATGATTATCCTTACCAGTTTGATGAGGACGGTACTCCTTGAAAGATGAAGGTTGAGTAGTAACTACAAATCTTCGTAGGATAGATATTTTAATGATATAGAAAAAGGGATGACTGCCAATGTTTAGCGGCCATCCCTTTTATTTAAGATAAAAGTCTTATCTATAAATTTTAAATGTCCCAGCTATAATAAAAGTCTATTGTACAAATTCTATTAGTACCTGTGACTGTCCCCTTAAAAACTCCAACAGAATCCCAAAAATCTGATTTACTTGTTGTATTAGCCTTCCCGCTGTAATGGTTAAATGTCATATTATATGTTGCATTGGTAGTAATTGTTGATAAAACAGTAGTAGCAGCAGAAATCAGTGCAGAAGCCTTTATAGAAGGTTTATCGTCAAAAAGGAAAGCTGCTGAGAGAGCTGCAGCTACTGCAACAACCGTTAATTGTGTACTTAAAAATTTCACTTGAGAAACATCATAGTATTTATGTACCCAAACACTCTGTCCTGGGCTGCCGATTTTATACGTTGGATAAGATGCTAACGCACTGATATTATTTTGTACTTGTATCTGTGAGTCAACTGGTTTTCCTTTTCCGCTTGTAATAATCGCTACAATTTCACCATCTACAGAAAATTCCCCTGTTTTAGTGTTATGTTCCGCAATAACAGTTTCATCATTATAAGTAAATTCAAATTTAGTAACATTCTCTTCTTTACTTTTTAATGCCTTAATCTCTGGTTCTACTATTAAATCATTTTTTTCTAGTACCTGTTTTGAATCAATATTTTCTGCCGCACTTGCAAAATTTGGCGCAACACTACCAAAGCCTATTAAACATGCTAAAGATAAAGAAATAGCTTTTTTCATCAAAGTACCCCCATTTTTACAACAATTAGTAGTAGTAGTATTATTTTGATATTTCGAAAATCCTATTTATCGTCAGTAAAGACGATATAAACTATTGTAAATACAGAGATTAAAAGAATAATTCTTCCTATTATATTTACAATTTCACTATTGAACCCGAATATGTCGAGATTCATCATAAATCCACCAATTAGAGCTAATAAGGCAAAAACTTTTTTTATAGATTTTCTATTATTAATAGTAACCCCTCCTTAATATGGTGTAATTTTTTTGCCCATTTGGTAAATTTTTATATAATATTGTAATATTTACCAATATATATTTGATATTATACATATATTTATTTCACGTATTCTATGAGTTCAAAGTATGATTTTATATAGAGAACTATATAGCAGATGACCTAATTATTAACAGTACCTAACATTACATTTACCCTATTTTTCATATTTTTCACATTCCGATAGGCTATCTAGTTGTTTACATTTTAGGCCTTGATTTATGAACTACCCGCATTTCTTGACGAAAACTAACTTTTTACTTATAGTGAAACCATCTATATTACACATTTAACTTTCCGCTATAACCATACGGTGAATAGCTTTTAAAGCACTTTCGTAAGTGTTCATATTAATCTCTCAACGGGATTGATCTGTTCATTTATCGGGAGTGCTTTTTTGCGTGCCTTATAGATAAATTAGAGCGGGTTGGATTGCTATCAATTAACATAAAGAGTCCTAACGGTATTGAGTATTCACTAAATAGGCTTTCCATCGAAGAAACTAAAAGGATGTCTGAACTAAAAGTAGAAATTATGAATTGTATCGCAACATTATTAAAGAGCTTTTATGAACAAACAGGGGTTATAAATGACCCGAATAAAATAGGACAGCTAATTTCAGATTCAAGAATGAATGGTGGTGATGCAGGTGATTCAAGAATTCCAAATCTTTATGAATCATATCAAACTATTTATAGCAATTTAGTTCCTGTACTATTATATAAATGGGAGAAGAATGGTGAGCAGCTCGTTATCAAAGAAGAGCGAGTCTTTATTGAGGACTTCTGGTCTATAACCTTACCTGTAGCTTACATACCGATATGGCCTGATTCACAAAGCATCCACCAGTATATAATTCATTTTGCTATTAATAGTCAAAAACAATCAGGTTATATTTTGTTTGCCTCTCAGGAAGCCTCTGCAATTTTTGATGTGGCAATTGGAACCTTAATAAAAACCATTGATTCTCCATATGCTGACACATGGGGTAATGCAACGAGCAGTTATGTTGAAATTAATCCATCTGTTGGATATACGAATGATGGGGATAAGCATCTTTTCTCCATTCAAACCAGTTGGAGTGGTTCTGTAACCAAGGTTCAGTTTGAACAAAAAACGGGTGCAAACCCTTGGATGGTATTTGGAAGGTACAGAATGTTTATTGATTGCAACCATAATATTACTGAGTTCCTATCACAGTTACATTCTCAAGGGGACATTTGGTTACTTGGAAAGGTATTGTCGCTTATGAGTACTAAAGATAGTTCAGCATACTCTGAAATTGAAAAGTTGACCGGAGTAAAGGTGACATATTAATTCAAGGGAATAGAATACGCTCTAGGGTTCTAGGATAACAAATGCCGTTAATGAAGGAGGTTACTACATCCCGTTAACGGCTTTATTTATCTCGAGCCCGCAAATATAATTTAGCCATTAAAACGAGTAAGGTGAATCGTATCACGAGTAAATGTTGCATTGTAAAAGGGTTAAGAGCATATTAGAAGAAATTATTAATTCCAATTCAACAACAGATTACATTAGAATTACACCATTTTATATAAACGAACAATTAAATCATCAAATTGTATTTGAAGAATATATGTTATATAGAATGCAGAGACTGGTTTGACAAGGAAGACTAGGAAAAGCACATAAAAGATATTGATGTTCCAGATATACAAAGACAACTTAATGATTTGGAAGTAGGAGCAATATTTTATCCTCTATGTCAAAAAGAAAAAATGCTCTTGAGAAATACAAAGAATATTTAAGTGAACTTCTTCTAAAAATGATGGAAATTGCAAAATCTGAAATGATATTAAAAAAACATACTGCCATAAATGACATCTATTGAATGCCAAATAAACTTTCTGTCAGAGAAATTAAATTGTACAGTTGAGGAAATTACTCGTATTGAGGCGGGGATATTTGAAAAAATAGAGATAGAAGATAAGATTGTTGATTTTTTAGATATTAAAGGTGACTTTTTTCTGTAGTTTTATAAAAAAGATTGATCATTTACAACAAAATTCGATTATTTAAAATAAAGATTGATAATTTATAATAAAGTTTGATTAAAAATCCTGTGTTGATATGCAGGATTTTTCTTATTCCATAATCGGGCCAGATTGTTGAAGAAAAAAGGGATAATTGGGTTCTTTTCTGAAATAAAGAGAGCTTCTTTTAGGATTGTTTAATGCTTCGGAGAGATTAGTCAGATAGTTCAAATTGGAAAAAGGGAAGAGGTATGTATCTTTCTTCACCACTTCTTACTCGCTTGAAATTAGGGAGATAGTATTAAAATTTTTAATAAAACTCATCTTCAATAATTTTATCAAGATGAGTTTAAAAACCTTATAAACAGTTATTGTTATTGTTCATAAGGCACAATTTAATCAACTTTAACCCAAGAAGGTTCATTAAGATGATTATTAGCAGACCATGTACTTTGTAAAAATTCATTAAATGTTTGAATATTTGGTTCTTCTGAACGAACTTTTAAACTTACAGCAGAGGTAATTATAGATTCTGAAACTTGATTAAAAGGAAGGAATGGTTTGATATGAGTATGAAGAAAAAAGAGAGTAATCAAACAAGGGAAGAAAAGATCGCTTTACAATTTATGAAAACCGCTATGAATACAAGTAAGAAAATGGGAGCAAAAATAGTCGGGGTCAGAAAAGCATAAGGCAGGCTAAAAATAAACAACACAAAAGACGTGTTTTTGACACGTCTTTTCTTGTGCAACTAGGTGCTTGTGGTTTAGTGATAATGGTTTTTGCTCGGTTTTTCTTAATCGTAAACATTAAGTTTAATAATATATTTTAATAATAATCTAGAATCATATTCATTTGCTCTAATTTTTAAGGCTAAATCATTTGGTAATAATTCAATGATTCTCCCCTCATATTCTTCGGTTCTTTTAATGTTCCAATAGATGATTCGTATATTCGTTCTATTTTGGTAAGCGATATTTAAATCATCAGCTAAGGAATTTAAGCTAAATTCGTCATATTGCGGCTCCGGAACATCCTGGTCACTTTCGTACCAATCTCTAATTTCTGTAACATGTTCTGTACTGGTAAGTCTATATTATGTTGAATAATGTCATATAAAATTGAATTAAATGGTATTATTACCTATTTTGTAAAAATATGTATTTTGTAGGATTTGAATCTATTTTTGCTCTATTATACTTAAAAAGTATTAATTATAAAATTATATTAGGAGGGTTAAAATGAGCAGACCACTAAACACGATACAAAGCTATGTTGTAGTATTGTCTGTAGCCTTTGCATTATTTTTTATCGTTCCAACATTTGCTAAAGCTACTGAACTCGAACCTTTTGGAAGTAACTCACTAGAAATTCTTACTGAGCAAGAAATTCAGATATTACAGGAGGATGTAGGACTTTCATTAGAAGAAATCGAAACAAGAACACCAGAATTCTTGCGTTCTTTAATTGAAGAAGGAGCGAAGAAAAAATTCATTACAAGTGACATTGTTGAGGTAAATGATGAATTATCTAATACTAATACTATGATTAGACCTTTGGCTTATACTGATCCACAAGGCACGCTAAAAGGTCATATTCAAATAGAAGGGGAAGCATATGAGGTTTCTTCTGATAGAACTGGATATAAAAAGTTCAGACTAATAGGAAGATGGAAATGGATCTCTGTTCCACAAAATACTCTTACTGATGGTTTCGCTATCGGTGTTGCAGATGCAGCAGGGTTCTCCCTTCCTGAATCTGGTGGCAAGGTTGTACAACATACTCATGATTATTGGACAACGGCTGGTGGATCTTATAGAAGAGATTACGGTGTTAACCCTGATGATTTTTCACCGAATGGTGGAGTAGGATATTTTATTGATTTAAGACAAGGGCAAGGAGCAGGACATTACGGACACATGAGCCAATACGTTTATACTGAAAAAAAGTCAGGAAGCTATACTGTGAAGTTTGAATACGGACACAAAAGATTGAGTATTGGTTCTGTTGGTTTTGATAAAAATGGAGTATTCAGCATATCCGTATCTTCTAATGTAGATACAGGAAATGTAGCTAAAACACTTAATTGGTAATTTAAAAATAAAGTCTCGCAAAACAATCTTAGTTTGCGAGACTTTTCGTAATATATGAAACACAATAATATAAAGTTATAATTATGTTTGTTATTGTAGTTTTATAAAAAAGATTGAACATTGAAACAAAATTCGATTATTTAAAATAAAGATTGATAATAAATTTATCTTAGTGTCAATCGGGGTCAGTTTAGTGAAGAACCAGTTTGGCAATAGAAAGGTTTTGACAAAAGGGGGAGAGTTAATGGATTTTTTATTTTTTTATGGAACTCCAATCATTGCAATATTTTTCTTCGTGAATTGTGTTTCTTTGACAAAGAAGATTAAAAATGGTGATGAAAACACTGCAATTAATACTATTTTTGGAGCTATTATGTTTAGCTTTATAATTTTCTCCTTAATCGGTTCAAGTTTTTTGAACTAAAGGGGGCAATAGTGAAGTAGAATTGAATGATATTAAGATTGATAATTACTTCAGTTATGCCTTAATTGAGCGATATTGTGGTATTGTATTAAGTAAAAAACCTATATAAGAAAGATAGATAAAATGACTCTCTTATATAGGTTTTTGAACTCGATTTTATGATAAACAGTTTTCAACAATTGGGCGCGTTTCTCTAGGAAATGAGTCTGTTTTCATTTAAAAGCGATATAGCTGAATAACGCCTAGAAAAGAAGAAAATCATTTATAATAAAAGCAAAAATAATAAAAAAGTTATAACCTATTTCACATGAGAAAAACATAGGAGAATCGTATGCAGCTTACATTATTTCTTGAAGCGAGTACCTTGGAAGAAACTAAACGAATTTTAGGTGACTTTAAAAACTTTACTGATAATCATGGTGTAAGTGTATCTGTCTCAAAAGTAGAAGAGTATTGGAAGATTGAAAATATGTATAGGGCATTACTTGAAGTTGATGAATTATCTAAATCTAATTTAAAAATGATGCTTAATAGCATTGCATCTAAATGGCTGGAACTTCCTGATGAATATTTAGCATCCAAAACTATGGATGATTGTAGAATTTATATCCCGAATGTATATATGATAACTGTTAATTTGGGCGATTAAATAACACTTCTTTCCTCAAGAATAGGGCGCGATTTAAGAGTAGAATCGTGCTCTTTTTTAATTTCAATAAATAAATTTAATATATAGGTTAACACTTACTGGGAGGTGTAATTAAACTTGAATAAGACTCAAGTAAATGTGTATTTCAGCTTATATGGAGATGAATTTCCACTAGATGAGGTTACGGAAAAGTTAAAAGTAATTCCTACTGAGACTTATAAAAGAGGCGATTTAATTCCAAAACGTTCAACGGTTCGTTATAGAAAAGAAACGAGTTGGGATTTAGGAACAGGCTACCAAAACTCACTTAATGTTAATAAGCAACTCCAAGAAATTTTAGGCAAATTACAAAATAAGACATTAATAATTAACGAAATAAAAGAAACTTATTCTTTAGAGTGTAAACTCTTTATTGTTATTAAAATAGAAAATGGAAATACGCCTGCTTTATATATGGATAGAGAAATAATAAAATTTGCTTCAAGTATTGAAGCTGAAATTGATGTAGATCTATACGCTAATCCTTATGAAAATGATTTTAACGATTAAATATTATTCAACAATCGCATTTCCAAAGTAATGGATCTGCGCTTTTTACATAAAAGAATTAGATTTTTTAGTACCTAATTTAGAATAAATTGTACTTTAAAGTAACGGTGTAGGATAATTCAATACTTAAGGAATATAATAATCAAAAAAATTGAGGTAAGGCTGTAGTGTTTTTGACACTTAGTTATTAATATCTATGGTAAGTATAAAAGGAGACTTAATTCAGTGAATAAAAATGGGTCTTATATCAAAATGTTGATAATATATTTTTTTCTTACTACTCCGATAATTTTAATATTCACTTTAGCTTCAATTCCAGAAGCTATAACAATACAACCTACAATATCAAGTAGAATATTTTTTTGGGTGATGTTGCTAGGATTATGGTGGATTTTTTATTATTATGTGAATCCAGCATTTAAAGATTTAAAATACAAAACAATAATACTGATTATATCAATAATTGCTAGTACTGTATTTTTTATAATTAGCTTAAGCTACTAACAATATTTTTAGTTAGTTAAATCTAGTGCAATCTAAAGCAATATTCCACAATAGGGCGCCATTCTTGAGGAATCGGCGCTTATTTTGCATTTTAGGGCCATTTTCTTTAGTAAGTCTAATGGATATTATGAAGAAGTACACTTAAACTAAAGAGATAGAGTTAGTGGTAGAAAATATTATAATTGAATTATTAAGGGTGATAAAACGAATGTTAGAAGAACTTCTTGCCTCGCTAATACCTAATGGTAATAATTCTTTAAATACACGAAAAATCGATCGAAATATTGAAATGCTGAAGAATTATTCGTGGTTTATGAATATTTATGATGATGAAAAATATCATAGTCTTTTCTTTGGCAATAGAAAAGTAAGAATCTATTTACAAAATACGTATCGTGTGAAAAGAATTATTAAGAAGGAACATGTTCGGAGGAAGTTTATTATTTTTCTAAATAATCAAGTAAAATAATATAAATTTCGTGTTTTTCATTATTACGTAATCGGGCGCTTTCCTGGAATTAATCTGCACCCCAAATGTTAGACACAAATCTAACATTTGGAGGTGCCTTTTTTATGGCAAAACCTGAAGTTTATTATTCCGTCCTCTTCCATTGAAATTAGATACAGAATTAGTACCTTTTGGCTAATAACTTCAATTCGATTCCTAAGTTCTCAAATTTATTCTATAATGAAATGCAACTACTAGACGAATCCACTAAGAGGGGTGTAAATTATGTTACTGGCTCAACTATGGGGGCTAAAAAGGGGTTTGTCCGCTTTACTTTCGCTAGGGAAGACAAAGAATCAATTGATTAGGGAATTAAACGTTTTGCAGAAGCACTTCAATTTCTTGAAACAACTATGAATATCACTAAATTTGCTTAAGAATCATGACTTGTTCATGATTCTTTTACTTTTTAATGGTAATGGATGGTTGAAAAATGGTTGTATTGGATGGTCATAAAAAAATAGAAGTCTTTATGATGGAGAAGTGGATAATCAACATTCCATAGGGGCTAATAATTCGGGGTTCAAATAAATTCGTGGAATGATTCAAACTTATCTTTTCATGTACAGTTTTACAATAGATTTAGGGTAAAGGAATGAATACTAAAGTTAAAGTAAATCAGCGTAAAGCATTAGATAACATTAAACCCTACAGCAGAAGACGACGAACATATATTAAAGTCTAAATAAGTAAATTAGGTGTATTAATGGACGTACTGAGGAACTACAAAATTTTACTATCTGAGTAGTATCTACTCCATTAATAAAGCTCTGACTGGGTTACCAGTACAGATTCAGTATATGAACTTGCAAATAGCTATACTTCCAAACATCAAAAGAATGATGTAGCAATAAGGCTTATGCGTTGCCAACAAACTAAAGAAGTAGCAAGTGGATTTGCTGCTATTTAGGAGGTTTTGCTGTTATGCCCATTTCAATACTAACGAATCTATAATCTAGGTTCGCTTGTTAAACGGGATTCTTGTCCTCCCGAAACATGTTTAAACAAGTAAATGGGTAAACAATGTGGGAATTTTTATTAATTTACAAAAAAGGATTAACATCACTGTGTTCTATATATATGAATAGTAAAAATATATTTGTATGGATAAATTTATTTGCAAGTTCTGTTTATCTCGATAAGGAGGATCACGATGCTTAAAACAAAAAAGAAAAAACTTAATACCATGTTAAAAGCAAAAAGAGCTGAACTATCAATAGATAGTAGAGAATTCGCCTATCTCTTAGATTTATCACATCAAGAGTATCATTCAATTGAAAATGGTCAAAATTTTATACCCTTTGAAATATTTTTTAATGCATCAGAATTGTTACAACTTAGCATCCCAGATTTGTTCGAGTATAACATAGACTTTCTTAAGAATTCAAAATACGGAACAATATTAAAACATCAAGTTATGCGTTACCGTGCAATAAACGAATTAACACTTGAACAATTATCTGAAATAAGTGGTATTCATCTAAATGAATTGTCCGATATTGAAAATGGTCAAGCTTACATATCGAGAAATAATATTTCTCAGCTTTTAAGAACTACTAACATCAGATATGCTTTATTCTCACAAATTAATGGGGGTTTCACAAACGAAAAAATAGGGGAAGTCTTTGCAAATAGGCGCAAAAATCTAGCTATGAGTATTACAGAATTATCAAGACGAGCTAATTGTACTACTGCCACTATCTATAATATAGAAAATGGTTTAACTGTTAAACTTACTAAAAAAATACAGGATGTTAGTAGAATCATAGGCTTAGACTTTAATGAAGTCAAATATTATTTTGATCTGATAAGACATACTGGATTTAGTGAATACATTGATCTTATATATGCAGAACCAAACTTTTACCCATATATTGAGGATTTCAATCTTGATACATACATGAACTGGTTTAAAAAAGTAGACCCAAAAGCAATGGATTTTTACATTTCAGGAACCGACTCCATTCATTCAATAGATGATAAAAATAAATTAAATAATGAATCAAATACACACATAGACAGCACTTTAAAAGTACTTATTATGGAGTTTGAAAATATCTTGAAGGATTATCGAGATGTTGGTTTAGATCCATTTAATCATGGTGTGAAGTGTGGTATTGAAACCGCTATAAAAATCACGAAGGAAAAACAGATAAAATAACTCTTATATAAGGAGAAAAGATTATACTCTTTATAGGAAATTAAGTAGTTAAATTTTTAAAAACAAAAATCTAAGTTGAAACGATATTCAATAATCGCACGCTTTCCTAGGATAAGGAGAGCGTTTTTCTTTCATGAATCGGACATTTTATGGAATAAAAATCTAAAATTAGATTGGATATTTGCGTTGAAATTTAGGTGTGGTGTGAAAAAATATACTTAAACTATTGAGGTATTTTACTTGAAGGTGAAATGATTTGCCACAGTTAAGAAAAGGGTTGTTTCATTGAAAAAGTAAACTTCCACTGTCGTTTAGTATTAAAACAAAAAGAGCCTGCCTAAGTAATCTTTGATTACTTAGGCAGGCTCTTGAATCAATCAATATAATAATAGTTGTAAGAGAATCTATTGCTTTTCTTGATTTACGATTAATTGGAATACATCTTTACGACTGTAATGTCCAACTACATCAAAATCAAAATGACTTCGTGTGATGTCGTCTAAATCCAAAGTAGCATATAGTATCTCTTCTTTACCAAATACAGGTTCTACTAAAAATTCTCCAAGTGGATTTATGATGCAACTACCGCCCCGAGTAATTTCATCAGGCATTTTTTGCATTTCCTCTGTTTCTAGTAAATCTTCTTCATACATATCCTTTGTACAATATTGATTACAAGATAAAACAAAGCAACGTCCCTCAATCGCAATATGCCGCATAGAAGCAAACCAGGTATCACGTGAATCAGCAGTTGGTGCAATATAAATTTGGATACCCTTTTCATACATAGCAGCACGTGCTAGAGGCATATAGTTTTCCCAACAAATAAGGGAACCAATTTTGCCATAAGGTGTATAAAATACCGGTAATGTACTACCATCCCCTTCACCCCAAATGAGACGTTCACTCCCCGTTGGTTTCAGCTTTCGATGCTTACCGAGTAATCTTCCATCTGGACCAAAGAAAATCGCTGTACAATAGAGTGTACCTCCACTTGCTTGTTGATCACGTTCAATAATACCAATAACAGTATAGGCTCCCGCTTTCTTCACAGCAACACTTAATTGGTCTGTTTCTGGACCGGGTACTGTTATTGCATTTTTGGCATAACGTAGAAAGTCATTGCGTCCACTTTCTGAACGACTTCCAACTACTGCACCAAAGCTCATTCCACGTGGATACGCTGGAATATACGCTTCAGGAAAGACAATAATATTGGCACCTTGTTCTCCGGCCTCTTGGATTAACTTTATTGCCTTGTTGATACATTTCTCCTTATTCATTACGATTGAACCTGCTTGAACAACAGCGACTTTACAATTAGACATCTGAATCCCTCCTGTTTCTAAAAGTATAGGAGGAATTATGTATAATGTACAATATATGAAAATCATACTGAATATGCTAATTGGGAATAATGGAGGATTAAATGAATTTACGGGAACTCGAAGTGTTTAAAACAATTGTGGAATGTGGAAGCTTTTCAAAGGCTAGTGAGGAGCTATTTATCGCTCAACCGTCACTATCCAAGACAATTCAAAAGTTGGAGATAAAGCTTGGCGTAACACTCTTTGATCGTTCTAATCGAATTATTGGTTTAACTGATGAGGGTCGGCTTGTTTATGAAAAGGCAATGACAATACTACAACAAATGAAAGAGTTAAAAACAGAACTTGAAGATATAAATGAACATACAAAAGGGCATTTAAAAGTCGGAATTCCGCAAATTATTGGTACCTTTTTCTTTCCACAAGTGGCAAGAGCTTTCTCAAAGAAATATACAAAGGTTACACTTGAAATTGTCGAAGAGGGTGGCTTAAATGTAGAGAAGCTTGTTGAAAAGGGGGAAGTCGATGTGGCTTTTGTGGTGATACCTACCCAGAGTAAGGAATTAGAAGCACAGCTTATTTTTGAAGCGCCGTTTGTTGCCTGTTTGCCAAAAAGTCACGTTTTAAAAGATGAACAGCATATTACACTTGCACAGCTGCGACAAGATGATTGGATACTATTTGATCCTACATTTGCCTTAAGCCAAGTGGTTCTAGAAAGTTGCAGCAGAGAGCATTTTATACCGAATATTGCATATAGCACAACACAGTGGGATTTATTAATGGCATTAGTTCGTGAGGAACTAGGGGTAGCTATTATTCCAAGTCCTTTAACTGAAATGTGCCCACTGAATCTTTGTGTCAAAGAAATCAGTAGTCAATACATTCCTTGGAAAATTGGCATCATTGTGAAGAAAAATCGCTATAAAACACGTGCATTGAAGGCTTTTTTGGAAACAGTGTCGGATGTATACAAATAGATAGTGAAATAAAGATATTAAAGTTTAGTTTAACTTTAACTATTGCTCTAATATTTAATCGAAGCATGTTCTTAATTGTTAAAGTTTTTTTACCATAGCGCTTAAAAAGGAACTAAGTTGTTATTCAACAATCGGGCAAATCGTGAAAAAAGAATATGCGCTCATCTTTCATTTAAGGGCCATTTACGAATTACCACATTTATAAAAACATAAATTGTATCTATATTAAACGCTCTTTAAATAAAATAAAAGTTTCTAATCCGAAAGTTCTTCCTGCAGACTTTAGGTCTTATTAAAAGGTTTCCATTATAAAAAGAATTGAAAAGAAAAATGTCTTTCTGAAATTAATTGTATCTCTTTAACATGGAACAATAATGACTTTGAATTCATTTAATATATTATTACTGAAAAAGGGGAGAGAGTAATTGATTATTTCTTTAGCGCTAGCTAAAGCGTTAATAGATGTAGCAGAAAAACAAGCGATATCAATGGGGATAAATGAAGATATTGCAATAGTAGATGAGGGTGGAAATTTAATTGCATTTCACCGTATGGATAATGCGAAAATTGCGGGTATCGATATAGCAATCAATAAGGCTTGGACTAGTGTTGCTTTACAAATACCTACTGAAAACCTAGTTAGTGCAGCTCAACCTGGTAGTCCATCATTTGGTATCAATACTACCAATCAAGGGAGAGTTGTCATTTTAGGAGGTGGCATACCACTTATTTACAAGAATAAAGTCATTGGAGGTATCGGTGTCAGCGGAGCTACAAGTGCTCAAGATATCGAAGTAGCAAATGCAGCAGTTCAAGCCTTTCAGAACATGACATATACTCGGGGAAATAATCAGTAATGCAAAAGGGTAGTATTTTTTAGGAAACGTACAAAAATTGATATAAAATGCCTTAACCGTAAAAAGTACAAGACGAGTGGTAGATTAAAAATTTACAAGCCCCTAAAACCAATAAGTTTCAGCGTTATTGTCTCGACAAGGCTTGAACCTGAGAACTTGTGTTAGTGTGGTATTGATTATAGGTACACTAATTGTAGGTATGATTTAGAAATTATTCGAGTGAATTGTTTACTTAATTTAATTATGGAGACAACATACAACTTATAAAAAATAAAGCAAGCTACCTAAAAAAGTAAGTAGGTAGCTTGCTTATTTTCTTCTATCACATTTTAATAGTAGTTGTAAATTTAAAGAAACATAAACTAGGGGGAGCTTGAATGTAGAAAATACCACATTACTTAGTGAATTCTGGATTTAATTCCCCATCATAAGGAACGTGCTCTACTGTAATGAGAATATCTTTTCCATCTTGATCCTTCCCAATTCGTTGATAGGTAAATTTATTTTCATTTAATTCTGTAACTTCAAGAACAGCTCCATACTTATTATCCCCTAAAGACACATGAGCTCTTAATTTATTATTGTTCAACACATTATAAAAGCCGTAATCCCCACGACTTTGGCCTGTTTGTTTATCAAAAAATTCATAACGACTTGTTTCTGCATCATACTTTGCGAGAGCAAAGAAGTTTTGGTTGTATTCAGATACATCTGTGCCGTTTTCATTTAAAGCAACTGTTCCAACCCATAATGTATTTGCTAAAATTTGATCTCCTTCTACTTGCTCATCCACTTCTCCTGTAAAGGTTTCCAAAGTTTTTTCTGGTGAAGTAAAAGTAAATTCTGAATCTTTATAAGGCACATGTTCAACGAAAACTTCTACTTCATTTCCATTTGCATCTTTCCCAATTCTTTTATACGTATATTTTTCCTCAGTTACTTCTGTTAACTCCACAACTCCTTGTGTACCTTTTGATTCTGAAATTAATACGCGGGATTTCCCATCATTTGTAATAAAGTACGTACCATAATCACCGCGACTTTCCTTTGATTCTTTATCAAAGAATTCATATCTAGATGTTTCGTAGTCGTACTTTGCAATTGCAATAAAGTTTGAATTCTCTTCAGTTAAATCATTGTGATTTTTATCATAAACCTTTGTTCCTTGCCACAAGGTACTACCTAGAATTTTTGCGATATCCTCTCCCTCAGACAACATTGTCTTTTCTTGAGATTCCTCTGTTTGAACTGATTCATTTGCTAGATTACTTGGTGTAGAAGCAATATTCTCTGTATTATTAGATGAACAGCCAACAATTAGAGCGGTAGATAAAGACATGGATAGTAATAAAGTAAGTGTTTTATTCATTTATGGTCACTCCTATGTTTTTTGATTTAATCAAAGTATATCCAAACAATGTGGCATAATAGTGACATAAAAAAGGGGGAAATGATATTTTTATGACAAAGAATTATTTCAATATTCTTTTTATGGAAATAGTAAATGTCGTTCCAGAATGAAATCGACTTTTATTAACGCTAATCTTTTCGCCTAGTTGTTCCATAATTTCATGAGCTATAGAAAGTCCAAGCCCGCTACCTACCGTGTTATGTGATACGTCAGCTTGTTTAAATCTTTCAAAAATATAAGGGAGAAACTCCTTTGAAATACCTGGTCCATTATCCGAAACCATAATTTCGACTTTTTTATTCATGCATTTTGCATCAATTTCAATATGGCCATTGTCTGGAGTGAATTTAAACGCATTATCCAATAAAATGGTGAGCACTTGTATAATCCGATCCTCATTTGTATAAGTTGGTGGAAGATATTTGGCCTGATTAGTAATTTTAAATTGAAGTCCAAGATCATCTGCTAGAAGGGAGAAAGGCTCCGTTACTCGTTCAATTAATTGATTTGTATTAACAGCTGTCTTTTTAAAAGCAACTTTTTTGCTTTGTAATCGAGACAATTCTAATAAATCAGAGATAAGCTTTTCGAGGCGAGCATTTTCTCTTAATATAATACTGTAATAGTGATTTATTTTTGATTGATCGGTCACTACATGATCTGCAAGTGTTTCCGTCAAGGCCTTTATAGATGCGAGAGGGGATTTTAACTCATGACTTATATTGGCAATATAATCTTTACGCATTTGTTCGAGTTGATTTTTTTCTTTAATAAACAAGCTTAAAAATATTAGAATGATAATTGTCCCAATCGCCAATGTAGTAAAGAAAACAAGATAAAAACCGTTTAGTGCAGCAACATAAGATCGAGCAGGTTTTAGAAGAAAAATACCACCAATGATTTTGTTGTTTTCCATTATTGGCCGTCCAATGACGAGTGCTTTCGATGGGAATCCAGGTATTTCCTTTATTTCTGCTACAGTTGTTTTGTTACTAATAATTGTTGGTAAATAATTGATTAAAAAATCATTTATTTTCGTTTCATTAAAAGGGTTTCTGGGGATATCATTTTTATTAAAAATATTGATTTGATCTCCATGCACATTAAATGCCACTATATGATAGGCACCATTTGGTCTAATTGTTTTTCCTTCAGAAATATTTTCTGCAATTAGAGTAAGTTGTGGCCGAAATTCATCGATCTTTGATTTAATAAAGTAGTGTTTTATGGCCAAAGCACCTAGTAGCTGACCTAAGATAAATATTGCTAAAATAATTAATGCAATGGACAGTTTGCTAGAGACAAATTTTTTCATACAAATTCCTCAAATTTGTATCCAACGCCGTAAACGGATTTTATAGAGAATTGAGGATTTCCTTTTGTAACTTTTTGACGTATTCGCTTAATTAAAGTATCGACTGCCCGTGTATCGCCGATATAATCATATCCCCAGACTTTATATAGTAACTCCTCACGGTTTATGACTCTTCCTTTGTTTTTTACTAAGTATGCTAATAATTCCACCTCTTTGGCTGTAAGTTCTATCACTTTATCATTAATAAAAACCTCATAGCCTTCGACATCAATAAATAAATTAGCAACTTTAAGATTATTTGAGGTGTCTTGTTTAGGTTGTACCCTTTTAAGAATGGTTTTGATTCTAGTCACTATTTCACGTGGGGAAAAAGGTTTTGTCAAATAATCATCTGCACCTATTTCTAGGCCGATGATACGATCCATTTCTTCTCCACGTGCACTTAACATGATGATAGGAATATCGCTTGTTTTACGAATCTCTTTACAAACTTCAGTCCCGAAAAGACCTGGGAGCATTATATCAAGTACTACCATATCAAATTCCTGTTTTCTTAGAAGGTCCAGAGCCTGTTCACCGTCAAAAACTGAAACACTACTCATGTTTTCTGCTTCTAAATATGCGTTGATGCTTTCGTGAACAGCAATATTGTCATCGCAAATTAGAACATTCACTTTTGAGTCCATAAACTTTTTCCTTTCATGATTTTTTGATTGAATTAATTTTCCCTACATTATAGAAAGCAATTCGAAGTTATTAACGTATTAGCGAATTGCAATTAAAATTGATTTTCCCCTTTGTTGCTTAATTTATTAAAAATAAGAAATCTATCAGAAATTGTTCTAATTCAAAAAAATTAAATTAAGGTTATAATTTATTAGATTTAGTTAATAAGAAATACGAACAAACCGTGCTAGTTTGAAAAAGAGCTGAAAAAATAAAAGGGGATGATTAAAGTTATATGATTTATAATGAATTACTAATTAAAATGAGATGCGGTTGCGATAGATAATTATAATCTTCCAATTTTTCAATGAGCAGGCTTAAAGACATATTATTTGCCTGTCGATAAAAATGCTATAAATTCTGATTTTATCTATTAAAAAAAGCTTGAGACAAGTCTCAAGCTTTTGTGTTTGTATTACATATCCCAGATCAGAATCAATAATGAACCGAATACAGTTAAAACTGCAAGAGTGACACCGTAAAGGACATTTGTATAAATTGCTTTACCGTCTTTTGATTCACCAGCGTGCATGAATACTACAAGCTGTAGGAAAGCTTGAATAAAAGCAGTAACTAGCAAGACTGCCATACCAACTTTGAATGACATATCAGTGTAGTAAACGAATAGGGCAATCACTGTTAGAATTAATGAAAAGACAAAGCCCATCACCTGTTTGGCAGGAAATAATTCTTTCATATTACATCATTCCTTTCAGATAGATGAAGCTGAAGATAAAGATCCAAACTACATCTAAGAAATGCCAGTAAAGAGAAAAGATAAATGCTTTATTTGCTGTTTGTGGTGTAAGTCCACGTTTGATTACTTGAATGATAATGAATGTTCCCCAGAATAATCCAAGTGTAACGTGGGCACCATGTGTTCCTAATGTAGTCATTAGTGCAGCTGTAAAGGCACTTGTTTGGTATGTTGCACCTTCATGATAGTAAGTCATGAATTCAAAGATCTCTACTCCAAGGAAGCATAGTCCAAGAAGAAGGGTAATACCAAAGAAAGTAACCATTGCATTTTTGCGTCCAAGTCTCATAGCATGAATTCCAAGACCAATTGTGAAACTACTTGTTAAAAGCGCGAATGTTTCAATAAGAACTGGCGTGATTTCAAAAATTTCTGCTGGTGTTGGGCCGCTACCTGTACGATGAGATAGTGTGAAATACGCTGTAAATAATGTAGCGAACAGCATAATTTCAGCTCCAAGGAAAATCCAAAATCCTAAAATATTTAACTGATTTTGGTCAGTACTATACTCTAGAGGTTGCGCGTGATCGATCTTCATTATTTAGCACCTTCCCATATTTTGCTTCTGTTTCTTTAACTTCTTTTGCATGGATATGGTATCCATGATCTTGTTCGAATGAACGAAGAGCCATACATACGAATACTCCGATTAGAGCAATCACTGCTGGAACCCATAGTGCAAAGACAAATGAGAATCCTGCAACGAAGAAAATACAAGACATTACGAATGGTACGCCACTGTTATTTGGCATGTGGATGTCTTTAATTTCACCTTTAAATAATTCATGACCTTTTTTCTTTGCATCCCAGAAAGCTTGGCTTGAACTTACTTGTGGAAGACGAGCAAAGTTGTATTCTGGAATTGGTGTATGAGTAGCCCATTCTAAAGAACGTGCATCCCATGGATCACTACCAATGTTTCTTGGTGAGTTTTTGTAACTATAATAAATGTTATATACGATTGCCAAGAAGGCAAGAGCCATTAATGCAGCACCAACAAATGATAGCATGTTTAATGGACCGAAACCTGTTGCTTCAGAATAAGTGTACATACGACGTGCTTGACCGTCTAGACCAGAGAGATACATCGGGAAAAAGGCAAGTACGAAACCAATAGTTAGTAACCAGAAAGTAAGCTTTCCGATTTTTTCATTTAGCATAAAGCCAAAGAATTTTGGCCAGTAATAAGTTAAACCAGCTAGCATCGCAAACACAACACCAGGAATAATTGTGTTATGGAAGTGAGCTACCAAGAACATTGTATTATGGTATTGATAGTCAGCTGCTGACATCCCAAGCATAACCCCTGTAGCCCCTCCGATTGTGAACAGTGGTATAAATCCAATTGAATAAAGCATTGGAGTGGTAAAGCGGATTTTCCCTTTCCACATCGTAAATAACCAGTTAAAGATTTTAACCCCTGTAGGAACAGCAATCGCCATAGTTGTAATAGAGAAGATACTGTTTGTAAGAGCTCCTTGACCCATTGTAAAGAAATGGTGTGTCCATACTAAGAATGATAGTAAGGAGATCAGAATCATCGACCATACCATTGCTCTATAACCGAATAAGTTACGGCCAGAGAACGTTGAAATAATTTCACTGTAAAGACCGAATGCAGGCAAGATTAAAATATATACCTCTGGATGTCCCCAAACCCAGAAGAAGTTCGCCCAAAGCATATCCATACCACCGTTTGAAGTAGTAAAGAAGTTTGCACCAAATAATCGGTCAGCTGTTCCCATGATAAGGGCAACTGTTAAAACAGGGAATGCGAATACGACAATAATATTGGCAATAAATGCAGACCATGTAAACATTGGCATTTTCATTAATGTCATACCAGGTGCACGCATTTTTATAATAGTCGTACAGAAGTTAATTCCTGTCATTAATGACCCAATACCAGAAATTTGAATAGCTAACATGTAATAGTTTGTACCAACAGATGTACTGAAATCATTTCCTGCAAGTGGGAAATAAGATGTCCAACCAGCATCTGGAGAACCACCAATTACGAACGAAATATTAAATAACATCGCACCGACAAAGAATAACCAGAAGCTCAGTGCATTTAATCGAGGGAACGCTACGTCACGTGCCCCAATTTGTAATGGTACAATTAAGTTGAAAAAGGCAAAGATAAATGGCATCGCCATGAACAGGATCATGACAACCCCGTGTGTTGTAAAAATCTCATTATAGTGTTGTGCGTCTAATAACTTAGCATCCGGAGTTGCAAGTTGTGCACGCATCATAATTGCGTCTGCACCACCACGGAAAAGCATCAGTAGGGCAGAGAGTAAATACATAATTCCAATTTTTTTATGATCGACGGTAGTTAACCATTCACGCCATAAATAACCCCATTTTTTAAAATATGTTAAGCCAACAACAATCCCAATGGATACTAACGCAATAGCAACCATTGATGCATAAATAGCTGGGCTTGGATGAGGAATAGCAAATCGTTGGAAGAATTCCATCCTTTTTTCTCCTTTCTAGACCATATGTCTATGAATCTAGTTCGTGTAATTAATATTAATGAGCGCTGTGTTCATTTTCTTCGTTTGTTTGGTTTTGATCATGTGATGAATGATCAGTATATTCTACTTCTGATTCATTTGTTGTTGAATGGTTATGTTCAGGAGCAGGACTAAACTCTAAATGTGTTCCAGTGTATGTCATTTGTCCTAAATGACCTGGTTCAAGTAATTCTTGGAACTCTGTTTCTGTAAGTGGTTCCGCAGTTTCGTGTACTTCTTTTACCCAATCATCAAAGTCAGCTTGTGACATAGCGGTTACGTTAAATGTGTTTTCTGCAAAGCCTTTACCACTAAAGTTAGCATTGCGTCCAAGCATTTCACCTGGTTCGTCCGCTGCTAAGTGTAAAGTAGTGACCATGTCAGACATTGCATATTTTTGTCCTCCAAGTTGTGGAATCCAGAAACTAGTGATTGGCCCGTATGAATAAAGTTTGAATTCTAATGGGCGATCCGTTGGAACATACAAATAGTTTACTGTTTCAATTCCTTGTTCTGGGTAACTAAAATGCCATTTCCAGTCAGACGAAGATGCATAAACGACTAAAGGTTCTTGTTCTTCATAACCTACTGGTGCTGACTCAACAATATAGTTACTTTGTACAGATACAAGTGAAAGGTAAGCGACAATTAATACAGGTATCCCTACACAAATGGCTTCTACCAAATGATTACCCTCAATGTGAGGTGGTTCATAATTGTCTGGTTGGTTTGAAGCACGATATTTAATTAATATATACGCCAAAATAACCATTACGACAATAACAATTACTGACATAATTCCAATCGATAATATAATGTCACTTGCTTGTCTTTCTGCCTGCGGCCCTTTAGGGTCAAATACTAAAAGAGGTTCACAGCCTGAAAGGAAAATAACAGATGTCATTATAGATAATAAAAATAATAATTTTATTTTCATTTGGAAACTCCTTCCTTATGTTAAGTTGAAAAACATCAATTAACGACATCTTTCAAGTTTTCAATCCATTTTGAGAATGTTATTGAAAAAACGTTTCACATGTATTCACTAAGATGGTAAAAATCTATAACTTAATATTTAGAGGATGAAAGAGTATTAAGTTATTGTCTTAGAAGAGTACTTATAAAACGATTTAATATAAAATTTATAAATTCTCGACGTTTATAAAAAGATTGATAGTGAAAAATCAAATAAAATGAACTAACTTTTTTTCATTGGAAAACCCCTTTCAAATATTTTTTGAAGTTCATAGGCTATAGGTTGTGCGGAACTTGATTCACAACTGATGTCCATATTAGTTGCACATTATTTGAAAGGCAAGAAAATATGAAATCTATCACAAAATGTTCTAAAACGAGAAAATTTATTTTAGTTCTAAATATTATAGGTTTTAGTGATCAAGAATTCGCACCACAAAGAGGTTTTGACTATGAAAAAACTTATTGAAGGGGTTTTAAATTAGAAGGTGGATGGCTAAAATGGTGAGTGATTGGATGGTTATTTATGAATGCAAAAGACTTAGAATCAAATTATTTAAAATGAATTACTAATTTAGAATGATAAGGACTGTTATAGATGGATTGGAAACCAGATCGAAAAGCAAAAAAGGCTATCTATAAACAACTTGCTGAATATATTGAAAATGGAATAGCAGATGGTACATTTCCACCCGACAAACCGTTACCGTCTGAAAGGTTTTTAGCGAAGGAACTGAACTTAAACAGGAGCACTGTGGTTGCTGCATATGATGAACTGGAATCAAATGGACTCATTCAAAGAAATAGAGGAAGCGGGACTACCATTAGTAGAGATATATGGGGGATTACCAAGAAACGTATTCCAAGTTGGAATAGGTATATTGAGGCGGGGTCTTTTTTACCAAATTTACCTGTTACGCAAAGAATAAGAAAAGAGGCGGTTGAACATAAACTAATTAATTTAGCTAGCGGAGAGTTGTCGGAAGATTTATTTCCAATAAATTTCTTACGGGATATAACTTCTTCGCGTTCCTTTATAGGAAGTTTAGGATATGATCATCCGCAGGGTAACGCTATACTAAGAAATACCCTGACCAAACATGTAAAAAAGTATAGAGGAATTGAAACAAATCCTTCATCAATACTCATTACTTCTGGGGCACAACAAGCCTTACACTTAGTCGTTCAATGTTTGTTAAAGCCCGGAGATGCAGTTGCTATAGAAGACCCTTCTTATAGTTATAATCTTCCAATATTTCAATCAGCGGGATTAAAGGTATATTATTTACCTGTCGATAAAGATGGAATAGATCCTAAAGATTTGCTGTCATTATATAAAAAACATCGAATTAGAATGATTTTTTTAAATCCTGCCTTTCAAAATCCAACAGGTTCTTTATTGAATGAAAAACAACGGAAAGCTATTTTAGAAATATCTTCTGAATATGGAATACCTGTAGTAGAAGACGATCCCTATAGTTTAACATCTTTTGCAGGAGATAAAGTCTATTCACTAAAATCTATGGACGTGCATGGAAATGTTTTATATATTAGCTCCTTATCAAAAATTGTTGCTTCTGGGTTAAGGATTGGTTGGATTATTGGACCAAAACCCGTAATCGAAAGATTATCTGATGCAAAACAACAAATAGACTTCGGTCACTCAAGCTTTACACAGTGGATTGCCAATGATTTTCTGGAATCAGAAAATTTCCAGTATCATATTAGAAGATTAGTAAATGAATTAGAAAAACGGAGAGATCAAATTGTAAAAAGCCTTTATTTTTATTTAAAGGATCAGGTAGAATTTTTTGTTCCACAGGGCGGTATTCATATATGGGTTAAAATCAAAAAGGACTATAATGAAATGCAATTACTTGAGGAGTCTATTAAACGGGGCGTAATCTATGTTCCTGGTTCAACAATGGGATCAGAAAAAGGGTTTGTCCGGTTTACTTTCGCCAGGGAAGAAAAAGAATCAATCGACGAAGGAATTAGACGGTTTGCAGAAGCGCTTCATTTTATTTAAAAAATGCCATAATTTATAAAATTCCCCAAGAGTCATGACTTGTTCATGATTCTTTTGCTTTTTAATGGTAAATGGATGGGCTAAAAAGGTATGTATTGGATGGTCTTAAAATAATGGAATTCTTTATGATGGAAAAGTGGAACATCCATC
This sequence comes from Ureibacillus composti, assembly GCA_030348875.1. Taxonomy (GTDB): domain Bacteria; phylum Bacillota; class Bacilli; order Bacillales_A; family Planococcaceae; genus Ureibacillus; species Ureibacillus composti. Next base: position 2,580,712 of record JAUCEP010000002.1, on the reverse strand, counting down.
ATCCATATAGGCTAAATAGTTTTTATTTTATTTTCGTGAATTACCTATTCATGTAACAGTAACCATTTATTAATTTTTTATTAACACAGGGAGCGTGAATTTATGTCAAATGCTACAGAAACACTTGAAGGTTGGTACTGCTATAATGACTTTCGTAAAATAGATTGGAAGAGTTGGAGATCATTAAATGAAAATCAACGTCAAGGTGTTTTTGAGGAGTTAATGGAGTTGTGGAACCAATGGACCGATAACGAACAAAAAGTGAAGGGCGATTTTGCCATTTTTCAAATCCTTGGGCATAAAGCAGATATCATGTTCATGTTTCTTCGTCCAACCCTTAAGGAATTGACTCAAATAGAACTAGCATTCAATAAAACAAAATTTGCTGAGTTAACAGTGCAGACTACATCGTATGTTTCAGTGGTTGAACTTAGTAATTATCTTCCTAAAGGGGAGGATCCTTATAGTAAACCTGAAATAAAGGCTAGATTATTTACAGAGATACCCAAAAAGGAATATATATGTTTTTATCCGATGAACAAGCTTCGTGGCGAGACAAACAACTGGTATATGTTACCGGCGGAGGAACGTAATCAAATGATGAGGAGCCATAGCTTAATTGGCCGCCAATATGCTGGAAAAGTAAAACAAATTATTTTAGGGTCTGTTGGACTTGATGATTATGAATGGGGAGTGGCTTTATTTGGCGAAGATCCCATCCATTTTAAGAAGCTTATTTATGAAATGCGCTTTGATGAAGTAAGTGCTCGTTTTGGTGAATTTGGTTCTTTTTATATAGGAAGATATATATTCAAAGAACAATTTAATCATCTACTACAACTATGATTTTATTTAGCATTTATATTTTTAAATTAGTATGAAAGGAAGGCTTTGATAGAAGCTTGTGGACTAAAAATGAAATTTGAAGAATTACCATCACCATGTTATGTAATTGATGAAGGTCTTGTGGAAAAAAATCTAAATATCCTAAAAGGAGTTATGGAACGTACAGGATGTAAGATTGTTTTGGCACAAAAAGCGTTTTCAATGTATAAGTTGTATCCTCTCATTGGAGAGTATTTAAGTGGTACGACAGCAAGTGGCTTATACGAAGCCCGTCTTGGTTACGAAGAAATGGGGAAGGAAAATCATATCTTTGCACCTGCTTACCGTGAAGATGAAATAGATGAAATTGTATCCCTTTGTGATCATATCATCTTTAATTCCTACTCCCAGTTGGAAAAATTTAAAGATAAAGCCCTTCTTGCAGGTAAAAAAGTTGGCTTACGTATTAATCCAGAATGCTCTACACAAATTGGACATGCTATCTATGATCCATGTTCACCGGCTTCTAGATTTGGTGTAACAATAGAACAATTTCGTCCTGATTTGCTTGATGGCGTCTCTGGTCTTCATTTTCATACACTATGTCAGCAAGACTCGGATGATTTAAATACAACTCTAAATGCAGTGGAAGAAAAGTTTGGACCATGGCTGTCGCAAATGGAATGGATCAATTTTGGGGGCGGTCATCATATTACTAGGGAAAATTATAACATCTCATTATTAGAAGAATGTATTAAAAGAATGCGTGATAAATACGATTTAGAAGTATATCTTGAACCGGGAGAAGCAATTGCTCTAAATGCAGGATATTTGGTTACAACAGTACTTGATACGCATCAAAATGATATTGATATTGCAATTCTTGACACTTCTGCAACATGCCATATGCCTGATGTGTTAGAAATGCCTTATCGTCCTCCACTTATTGGATCGGGGGAAGTTGGGGAGAAGCCATTTATGTATAGACTTAGTGGACAAACTTGTCTTACTGGTGATGTTATTGGCGATTATTCTTTCAATCAACCATTAAAGAGTGGAGATCGATTAGTTTTTGAAGATATGGCAATCTACACAATGGTGAAAACAACAACCTTTAACGGTATGGCATTGCCAGCTATCACTATTAAAGATAAAGATGGAGATTTCCATATTGTACATCAATTTAACTATCAAGATTTTAAGATGAGACTTGCATAAATACATTTTAATTCTTGGGTGAATTAGGTCTCCAAATGATGGATGAAATCTTCGCTTCATATTACCTTTTAAAAATCAGGTTCACATGTGAGCCTGATTTTTTGTAGTTTTTTTATTAGAAATCATATCCCTAAAATTACAACAAATAGAACAAACCAACTTTAAAAATGAACGGTTAATACGTATGTTAAAACACTGGAAGATGCTATACAAAACATTTCGTTTGGAATGCTCATTCTAATAATGCTTACTACTATTTTTAATCTTTATATTTTTGTAAGAATCCTGACTTATTTATGATTCTTTTACTTTTTAATGGTAAATGGATGGTTGAAATAGTATTGGATTGGATGGTCATAATAAATTGAAAATCTTTATGATGGAGAAGTGGATAATAAAATATCCGTATAGGCTAATGTTCAAAGTTTTAAAATCAATTTGTGGATTGATTCACAATTATCTTTTCATGAAACTGTCTTAGGATTGAATATAGAAGTATTGGAGAGTGAGGGCTATGAACACTATAGATATGGTAAATTATCGTAAAGCATTAAACGACATTAAACCCTATATACCAGGTAAACCATTGTGGGAAGTACAAGAGGAATTAGGGTTGAAAGAAGTTATTAAATTAGCATCAAATGAAAATCCACTTGGCCCATCACCAAAAGCACTTGATGCTTTAAAAAGTGGTCTTTCCGAAATTAATAGATACCCTGATGCTCATGCGGTTAAGCTGAAAAGTGTTATTGCGTCTCGTTTATCTTTATCTTCCCATCAGTTGATTATTACAAATGGGGCCGATGAGTTGATAACCTTAATTTCAGAGACATTTCTTGAATCTGATGATGAGATTATTGTACCGTTTCCATCCTTCAGTGAATATGATTTTGGAGCACATCTAATGGGAGCAAAGGTTGTTCCTGTATCCCTTGATGAACACTACCAATTTAATATTGATTCTATTTTAGCTGCAGTTACAGATAAAACTAAGTTAATTTATATTTGCTCGCCAAACAATCCGACAGGTACTTATTTACCGAAATCTAGATTAGAAACGCTACTAGATTTACTACCTAAACATATTTTAGTTGTTTTTGATAGTGCATATAGTCATTTCGCGACTAATGAAGATTACACAGATGGATTAGAATATGTTCGGATCGGTTATCCAATTATAGTTTTACAAACCTTTTCTAAAATTTATGGACTTGCAGGTATCAGAGTAGGTTTTGGTGTTGCACCTGAATCCATTATACAAAGCATTTTACGGGTAAAAGAACCGTTTAACGTGAATAGTTTAGCCCAGATTGCCGCCGCCGCTGCTATAGCAGACGAGGAACATATAGCTAGGTCTAAACAAGTAAATACCGAAGGTAGGGAACTGTTATATAAGTTCTTGCACGCACTTGGCTTACATTATACAGAGAGCATGAGTAATTTCATTCTTGTTAAATTCGGTACAGTAGCAAAAGAAATATATGATGATCTTTTATCCCATGGTATCATTGTCCGTTACGGAGATACATGGGGAATGCCAGAACATATCCGAATATCTATTGGAACACAAGATGAGAATAGTAAATTAATAGTAGCAATACTGAGATCGATAGCTTTAGGGGAGAAAGAAAATGAGTAAGCATGCAGAGAAATTAAATGAAGATCTAATTAAATATAATCCTAATATATACCAATTACTTTCTGGTCTTGGGAAAAAGATATATTCCCCTAAAGGGATTCTTAGTCAGGGGAATGAGGCGAGCAAAAAATCCTTTCGTTTTAACGCTACGATTGGAATTGCCACGGAACAAAGTGTTCCAATGCACTTTGAACATATACAAGAAAGATTAAAAGAATATTTTCCAGAGGATGTTTATACATATGCACCAACTCTTGGAAAATTTGAATTGCGTGAAAAGTGGAGAATGAAGCTATTAAAGGAGAATCCCTCTTTACAAAATAAAAGATTCGGAATTCCAATTGTAACGAGCGCACTTACACATGGATTAAGTATCGTAGCTGATTTATTTGTAGATGAAGAAGATTGTATTATTCTGCCTGACCAATATTGGGAGAATTATGATTCGATTTTTCATATTCGCAGAGGAGGACGTATCCAAACGTTTGAGCTGTTTGATGAACACAAAAAATTTAATGTTAAAGGATTTAAGGAACGACTACTTGAACAAAAGGATGTCGGTAAGGCAATAGTTATACTAAATTTTCCTAATAATCCTACAGGGTATACACCTCATGAAGAGGAAGTTCAGGGAATCATTGCAGCTATTTTAGAAGCAGCAGATGCCGGAATTAATCTAGCTGTCATTCTTGATGATGCCTATTTCGGGTTGTTTTATGAAGATACCGTGAAAGAATCATTATTTGGAAGGTTAGCAGGACTTCATCCAAAAATATTACCTATTAAGATAGACGGGGCAACGAAGGAAAGTTATGTATGGGGACTAAGAGTGGGATTTATCACTTTTGCATCTGATTTTTTTGAAGTCCTAGATGTTTTAGAAGAAAAAACAAAGGGACTGATAAGAGCAGTTTTATCAAGCAGTTCTCATTTATCTCAGACAATTATTTTACATTCATTACTTTCATGTGAATATGAAAAGGAAAAAGAAGAAAAGTATGAATTAATGAAAAAGCGAGCTTTAAAGATCAAAGGGATTCTGTCTAAAGAAAAATATAAGGAAGTTTGGACCCTCTATCCTTTTAATTCAGGTTATTTTATATGCTTAAAAATATTAAATGTAGATGCTGAAAAACTGAGATTACATTTGCTGGATGAATACGGAGTGGGGACACTAGCAATGAATTCAACAGACTTAAGGATTGCCTTTTCTTGTGTAGAGGAAGAGGATTTAGAAGAGCTTGTTGATTTAATTTACTATAGTATTAACGATTTATTAGCGAAAATCGTATGAAATAAATAATGTCCAATGTAACTGAATCAATTGAAGGTCTATAGAAGACCATCAACAATAAGATTTTCTTGAAGAGTTTACGAATCGGTAGAACTAAGAGGCAGATAACCAAGTAAAACTAGAGAGTTGTTATTAGCACCTTCTAAAAGTTTAATGGATAAAACATATTACATGTTTAATTTTCTGCTTCCCAAAGCTCTAGTAAGGAAATCTCCGCTTGGTGAATTTTGTTTCTAATATAGAACACTTAATCCTTTACAACAACTAAGATGATTACATTTTTAAGGAGAGAAAGGCTGGTGTGAATAATTGATCTACATACCTGAAGTTCCATCATTTACAAACTTTATATATTCTACAGAAAGAGAAAAACAATTTAAAACTCCAATTTTTACAGCTTTAAAAGAACATGCAGAAAAAGAGCCAATCCAATTTCACATTCCCGGTCATAAAAAAGGGAATGGTATGGACCCTAAATTCAAAGAGTTTATTGGTAAAAATGCTCTTTCAATCGATTTAATTAATATAAGCCCCCTTGATAATTTGCATCTTCCGACTGGAGTAATAAAAGATGCTCAAGAATTAGCTGCTAAGGCATTTGGCGCAGATTATACGTTCTTCTCAGTACAGGGAACAAGCGGTGCAATTATAGCAATGATTATGTCTGTTTGTGAACCTGGTGATAAAATTTTAGTACCTCGAAATGTTCATAAGTCTATTATGAGTGCCATTGTTTTTTCAGGTGCTATACCTATTTTTATTCATCCGGAAGTAGATTCCTACTTTGGAATCTCTCATGGGATTACACCAGATTCTATTGAAGAAGCATTAGTGTTACATCCAGATACAAAAGCTATTCTTGTTATTAACCCAACGTATTATGGTGTTTCAGGTGATTTGAAAAAAATAGTGGAAATCGCTCATTTAAGGGGTATTCCTGTACTTGTTGATGAGGCACATGGAGCTCATATTAATTTTCATCAGGACTTACCTCTATCGGCCATGGAGGCTGGAGCTGATCTTGCAGCAACAAGTGTTCATAAATTAGGTGGTTCTCTTACTCAAAGCTCAATATTAAATTTACGTGGAAACCTTGTTTCTCCTAATCGGGTTCAAACTGTTTTAAGTATGCTTACTACTTCCTCAACCTCGTACTTACTACTGGCTTCTTTAGATGTTGCTAGAAGGATGTTGGCTACTGAAGGACAAGCCTTACTGGAGGAAACGATTCAAAAAGCAGATAGGACACGTGCAAAAATTAATGAGATAGACCATCTATATTGTATGGGACGGGAAGTTTTAGAATCTAGTGCGGCGGTCTCTATGGACCCAACTAAGCTATTAATATCAGTGAAGGAGCTTGGCATAACGGGTTACGAAGTAGAAAAATGGCTACGCAATCGTTTTAATATTGAAGTAGAGTTGTCTGACTTATATAACATACTTTGTATCATAACTCCTGGGGATTCAGAGAAAGATTTACTAATACTCATACAAGCATTAGCAGTACTTTCTCAGGAGTATAAAAATAAAGTGGATAAAAATACAAACAGTACAGTCTTACTACCAGAGATTCCTTCATTAGCTCTATCTCCTCGTGATGCTTTCTACGCAGAAAAGGAATTAGTAGATTTTGAACAATCCGAAGGTAGAATAATAGCGGAATTTATTATGGTATATCCACCAGGAATCCCAATATTTATACCTGGAGAAGTAATTACTAAAGATAATTTAGTATATACGCGAAAAAATATTGAAGCAGGACTTCCTGTTCAAGGTGCAGAAGACGTTGAATTTAAAAAAATCCGTGTAATTAAAGAACCTAAAAATTAAACGAATAAGCGTAAGGCGGAGGAAAAGATGAACTTTGCAAAATTAATAGACCATACATTACTCTCACCAATTGTCACTGAAAAAGAAATAATCAGTTTATGTCAAGAGGCAGAACAATACGGCTTTGCATCTGTTTGTGTTAATCCAATATGGGTAAGTTTAAGTGCAGAACTTTTGCATGATTCGGATGTGAATGTGTGCACGGTCATAGGTTTTCCTTTTGGTGCCAACACGCCCGAAACAAAGGCATTTGAGACTATTAATGCCATTAGAAATGGAGCTACTGAAATAGATACAGTTATAAATATCGGGGCATTGAAAAGTAAAAACTATGCTTTAGTTGAAAAAGATATTCGTTCAGTAGTTGAAGCAGCAAATGGAAAGGCTCTAGTAAAAGTTATAATCGAGGCCTGTTTATTAACAAATGAAGAAAAAGAACGGGCATGCGAATTGTCTGTAAGTGCTGGTGCAGACTATGTAAAAACTTCAACAGGATTTTCCTTGTATGGTGCAACTGTTGAAGATGTTGTGATAATGAGAAAAACAGTTGGACCAAATGTTGGGGTTAAAGCCTCAGGGGGAGTACGTAACAAAGAGGATATAAAATCGATGATTGATGCAGGTGCAACGAGAATAGGGACTAGTTCTGCAGTAAAGATACTAAAGTGACAGGTGGGTTTGTATTTTCAATCTACTCTAAATATTCGGAATAAAAAACTTGCTCCCTAGATTATTTAAAAGATTTCAAAGAGCTATTAATTAGGTGAAATTAATCGATCTAGAATTTGAAATTGAATCCAAAAGACTTCTGTATAGTGTTAATTTTGTTAATGCTTTTGTAAAATTTTCACCAACAGAAAATTAGATAAATGCTAAGGAGTTGATATATATGACATGGACTGCTGCTCTTGTATTATTGGGTGGAATATTGCTAAAGCTGTTAACGAGTCCCCCAAGTGCAGTTGTTGGATGGGTTGTAAATAAATTTGCACTTCATCCAAAAATTGATTCAAATGATATAACAATAACATATAATGGAAAGAAGCTACCAGAGGAAGAGAAAGTTCGATTTGCTGAATATTTTAATACGGCTCTTTTTTTAGAAAGATATCATATTTTTCCAGGAAATGAAGAATTGTTTCTACATCCAGAAACGAATGTTATTCCATTTGTTATTACCGTTCAAAAAAGAAATAAAGAAGTAATATTCTCTGTTTATAATTACGATGACCACGTTGATATAGTTAAGCAGCGGAAGAAAAAAGTTGCTTCTTATAAGTTGACTTCTGAGGAGCTTCAAAAGTTTACCCCTTCAAATGTTAAATGAAGATGGCTTAAACTCAGACACGGATATAATGAAAAGAAATGTTATTGCTTTACTCGAATTGCTAAGGAATAAAAAGTAACAAAAAGCGTTTGTATATTAATACTATACAAACGCTTCAGATTGTCGACAAAAGGCCTTCAGAATGGTCACATTCTGAAGGCCTTTTGTAATTTTATAGATTATTGGGGTATTTTATTGATTTATTTTTGGCTAAATCACTCTGCGAGTATTCTATTTTAGACCGTTTCTTTAACTTGCCATGTCCAATTGGCAAGCTTCTTTAAATTCATGGCAGCAAAAGTAAGCATCGCCTGCATAGACAATTTTTTTATCCCTCGTAGGGTTGTCCATCGCATACCATGCTTTTCTTTTGCATCGGCAAAGACACGTTCAATCGTTTCTTTACGTCTAGCATATATTTGTTTAATTTCGTTTTGATGACGAAGATGATCCGCTTCCTCTACATGATGTGCCCAAATATGACGCTCAATGATTTTTCGGTGGTCTTTACTGTTTGTACATTGAGCAAGCAAAGGACAGGTCGCACACTGAGTAGGGTTCGATTTATATTGGCGTTTTCCATCTTTAGTCGTTGTTGAATATTTTAGGATTTGCCCTTCCGGACAAAGGTAGCAATCATAGTACTCGTCATAAACATACTCATGTTTGCGTAAATATCCGTCCTTTGTCTTGGGGCGTGTATAAGGAAGTGCTGGTTGAATATCTTGGTCAAATAAGAATTTAGTGATTGCAGGTGTTTTATAAGCAGCATCGGCAGCAACAGCAAGTGGCTTTTTCACGTTTTCCATTACCTTTTCAACAAGTGGTTGAAGCATATGACTATCATGAACATTCCCAGGTGTCACAATTGAGCCAAGTATAAATCCATAGCGATCCGCTGCCGCATGAAATGAGTAAGCAAACTGCTTTGTCCGTTCATCTTTTACATAGTAACCACTTTCAGGGTCTGTTGTACTTTCTTTAATCTCCTTCATCTCTTCTTTTTCAAATTTATCTGGCGGGAATGGTTTCTTCCCGTGATCAATTCGATCTTGATTCAATTCTTCTTGGAGTTTCGCTTCATATGCTCGAGTCTCTTTACGAACTATTTTCTTTTCAAATTTACGTTTATTCGCACTCGCTTTAACATGAGTAGAATCAATGAAAACATGGTCGGCACTTAGTAATCCTTTATCTGCAATTTCTTTAAGAATTCGATAGAAGATCTGTTCAAAGATATCCGTGTCTTGAAAACGACGTTCATAATTTTTACCGAAGGTAGAGAAGTGTGGTACATCCGAATGGAATCCAAACCCTAAAAACCAACGATACGCCATATTTGTTTCAATCTCTTTTATAGTTTGACGCATCGAACGAATACCGAATACATATTGAACAAATGTCATTTTAATTAAAACTACTGGGTCGACACTTGGTCGGCCTAATGTAGAATATAGTGATTCTACTAGTGGATAGATGAAAGAAAAATCAATAGCTGATTCAATCTTTCTGACAAGATGGTCTTGTGGTACAAGTTGATCTATTGTAATCATCTCAATTTGATCGCGTTCACTCTTTTGATTTTTCGACATCATATCCATTCACCCCAACATTTATTAGAAAGTAGTTGATTGTAGTGTAGGCGGCGACTCCTGCGGGAACAGCACGAGCGGAAGCACCCGGACTGAGCGAAGCGAGGGAGAAGGCTGAAGCCGTGCCCGCGGAAAGCGTCTGCCGAAACGGAAATCAACTAACTCTATTTAAAAAGAAATTAATTATATTTTAAAAGAAAAAAGACTGTAGGCAAAGTCGATTTTCGACTTTGTCTACAGTCTGAAGCTGATTCTAAAAGAATCAGCTTTTGGTCTTTCTTGCAAGTTTAAAATAAAGCACGGCAGGTGTACATAAAGGAGTCAACAATACTTTATGAGCAAGGAATATAATATGGAACCAAGAACATTATTATTGTTAAATATAAATAGATAAATGTATATATATACAAAAATGTTTACTTGTTTTTAATAGACAAAGTGAACATTTTTTTGATTATTTTCAATAAAATATACTCTATTTAAGGAAAAGTTTCATTTACATTTTTAAACTAGTTATTTCTATCTACTTACAAATTTAGCCAGTTTTCCCCATATATTCCTATAATCATTTATGTATATAATACAAATATATCCAAAAGGGAGGTGACAGAATTGAGAAAAGTTGGAACTGCATTACTATTTAGCTTTTTATTATTATTTAGTTCCGTTTCACTTGATTCGAGTGAAGCAAGTGCTGCAGGTGGAACAGTAATCAATACGTATGATGATTTAATATCTCCAGTTTATAAAGAGTTTACGAATCTTACATACAAAGAATTAACATGGGTAAATGGTTTTACTCGTACAAAATCTAGTGGTGTACAAGTATATTCAACAGCCAAACAATTGTTAGGTTATAGTGCATTGAGATATACTTACTCGTACTATACGTACTAAAAAATTAGTAATTATTTTCAAGAGATCAATAATTTCAAATTATTGATCTCTTAATCTTAATTCCTCACTCTAAAATATTACCTAAATAAAAAGGTGTGTTCCTCATTGATTAAATTAACTAATGTAACAAAAAGGTTTAAAAATAAAATTGTAATTAATAACTTGAACTTAAAAATAAATGAAGGGGAAATTATTGCACTTGTAGGACCAAATGGTTCAGGCAAAACTACACTTTTTAATTTAATTTTGGAGAATATAAAAGCTGAAAAAGGCGAAATCGAAGTTATGGTAGATGGACGTAGTTTAAAAAATAAAATAGACAAATTAAGCGTAATAGGTTTTCTACAAGATGAATCTGTTCTAACTACATATTTATCTGGCTATGATCATCTTAAATTTCTAGCTAACATCTATAGCAAGAAAGAAGAAGAGATAAATAACGTTATTTCTTTTTTTGGTATGGAGCAATTTGTAAATAACAAAGTAAAAAATTATTCACTAGGGATGAAGCAACGGTTACTACTATCATTGGCAGTGATACAAGACCCGAAAATCTTAATATTGGATGAACCATTTAATGGAATTGATTATGAAAATAGTAGAAAACTAAAACAATTATTCAGTATTTATAAAAAAAGAGGCTGCACAATAATTTTCTCTTCACACATTTTAGCAGATATAGATAGAATCTCAGATCGTATTATCTTTTTAAAGGAAGGTACTATTGAAAAAGAGGTTCAAAATACAACTGATAAACAAGAACAGAGTTTAACCCAAACTGAAAAATATTATAATGAAATTTTCGGAGAAATGTTATGAACAAAACACCATTGCTATCATTTGAGTTGACTAAATTATATAAAAATAAATTTACATATATCATTCCATCAATAATATTAATAGCGTTAATTATACTATATTATTTTACTTATTCTAATTTTAATTTATATAAAGACCAAACTGCAGCTAGCCTTAGCATGCAAATTGAATCTTTTGAAACTTCTATAAAAGAATTAGAAAATATTCCCGAAGCACAACAATTGAAAGAAAAGCTAAGTGTTCAAAAAGAGCTTACTCAACAAAAGTTAAAAGCTTTTGACAATTCAAATTGGGAAAAATACACTGAACTACAAATAAAGATAGATAAAAATTTAATTTCATTGATTGAATCTGGAAACGCACATATACCATTACCAGTTTCAGAAGTAAAAAAACAAGTAGCTTTAAATGAAGAAGTTTTAGAGAGAGAAGTATTGCTTGTTGAGCCTGGAGCCGAAGTTGAAGGGATTCATTTTACAATCCTTATTCTAAAAATGTTTTTTAATTTTATTGGTACATTTATGTTCATTTTAATTGTATGTAAATTATTTGCACAAGAAATCGAAATAGGTACATTCAAATTCTTAACTAACCAACCTATCCATATTAAAAAATTAATCTATTCAAAATATCTTATATGCATATCTGTAAGTTTTCTGTTAACCTTATTAGTATTGGTTCTAGCATTTTTAATAGGATTTATTAGTAATGGCACTGGAGATTTTAATTATCCTGTTCTGATAACAACAGGGCTAGATACTTATCAATTTATTAGTAATATAGAGTTTATTATTAAATCTATAGTTTTATATTTATTCGGAATAATGTTTATTAGCTCATTAGTGTATTTAATCTCTGTATTAATAAAAAATGCATTAATTTCATTTATTTTGGCCTCAATCTGTATTCTATCAGGAACTATATTATTTCAAAATATAGAGCCACTATTAAGATTCGCACATTTAAATCCATTCCTTTATCTTAATAGTGCAAGTGTAATTAGCATGGATATAGCTGATAAACTAAACAATTATAATTTTTCATTTTACAAAGGAATTATCTTATTTAGCATAGCTAGTATAATAATTAACATTACAAGCATAAAAATAGTAAAAAGGTTTAATTTAAATTGAAAGTGTTAAAATAAAAGAGATCATTGATTAAATCAATGATCTCTTTTATTTTATTATTCATTCGGTTCTTATAAAGCAATAATTTAGGCGATAAGCTTTGCAAACCAAGCCACATAATGTGCACCAGGTATGAATAAAATTTGAGCTAAAATCGTACCTAAAAATCTTGAAGTCATCATCATTACCGAAGTTCTTTTTAAGTCAAGATAGTTTCCTCTCTTGTTTATCACATCATCGGCAAGAATTGAAATTTTAGGATCAATAAAAATAACTAAAAGAATAGTTGCAACTCCATTGATTAATCCAGAAGCCATTATAGCTGTTGTTTTTAGTTCTGGTACTAAAAGAGATGCGTATAACGCTGATAGGACACCAATAGTATAAATCGATGTGATTAGAATATTTATAACGAATAATTTAATTGGAATATCGCGTAGTCTAATGCCTTTTAAGTAGGTTATACTCGGTTTACGAATATGCTTAATTCCTCTTCTTAAATATTCAATTGTAAAACCCTTTTTCATTAAAACTGGTATTGAACCTCTTTCCTCAGCCAAATGAATAATAGCTCTTGAAAAGATTGCTACGAATGTTGGAAGTAATAAAATCCCTAATAGTGTACCTATTGATGCTGCACCAATAATTATTCGGTATTGGCTTTCTAAGAATGATAAAGCATTATCATTAGGTGCTGTATCAACTAAACTACCTGTAAATGGTTGTTGCATCATATTTGCAAGCCTCGAAACCATTACCATTACATTAAAAAGTGATAAAGCGGAAGCTAATAACCTTACGCGTGCTCCAGATAACCGTACTGCATAAGCAAGTGTTTCAATTGAATGAATGATTAAAATAAATAAGGCAATCATTATTAGTTTGGTTGTTATTAATTCCACTCTATATACCTACCCTTTGGTTTCCAATTATTTCATAATAAGACGTTTTAATATTCTAAAAAGTTTCGAACATAACTTTATTTTGTATTTAATCTTGGGAAGAAAAAACTCATTCTAAGGTTAGTATTTTTAAATCTTGTTCCTAGTTTACTATTAAAGTGACGTTCTTCTACATTTATCTATAGTTTTCTTATAGTTGTTAATCAAAAATATCTAAATCGCTTATCGGAACTATTCCTCTACGGTTATTATCTAAAAACTTCACACTTACTCGAAGGTCACCATATCTGATTTCTTGATCTAACAAGAATCGCATAATTTGTACTCTTCTATCACGATGTTTTTTCTTCTGTTTATTTAGAGGCTTTACAATTAATTCGGTGCCAACTTCTGCAGTATAATCAGATACTTTTTCTTCATTAACATATCGTTGAACTTTTACACACTTAATAAGTTTATTATCATCCTCGATTATTTTAACTCTGGTACCTTGCATTACAATCAACCTTTCTGCTTAATCTAACTTAATTTTTCGTTATATAATTTATTGAAAAATAGGTATTGCTGATAGCACATATAATCCAATAATTATAATATATAATACTAGTTTAATAAAAAAATCTTAATTGAGTACCAATAGATAAAAGCCCTCTAAGTCGAATATGATGGCTTTTATTTTGTTATTATATTCATTTTGTTGCAGTAAGTAAAACTTACTACTATTATATGATGTATGAAACAAGAAAATCGAATTCAAATTACATATTACATTGTATTAGTAACGCGTTATAAACGACCGAGGTTTAAAGACAGACGGACTCTTAATCTCATTTTGGATGGTTTTAGAGAGGTTCAAAATGAAGGGATTTTGAACCTTATCAATTACATTGAAAATGAGAGTTATCTCTATTTACAATGCAATTGCACACCAGAGAAAAGTCCAAATCAAATCGTAACCGCGCTAAAACGCGCTAGTTTTCAACGTTTACTTCAGGAGAAAGGGGAGTTGAATTCATTTTGGTCAAGGCCGTTTATGCTATCAACTCAACCTATATCTGAAGAGGAGATAGCAGAATTCCTTAAAACACTTAAAAGTAGAGGATAAGCATATGCGAACATATTCTGAAATTATTGCAGACTTACAAAAACCATTCCCTCAAGGGACAGTCATTGTTACGGGGAAAAGAGCACACATACCTGTTCAGGCATACATGTATCGTTTAGAAGGGGTTGCTGCAGATCAATGGCATTGGCGACTAATTGACGAACCAATCATTAAACCGGAACAAAAGATTGTAATTGTTAAAGGTGAAATTGCATTGGTCAATGCAGTACGTCATGGAATTGGCGTTGCGAAACTCGATAAGGTTGAAGCGTCATCGATAAAAACTGCAGTTATGACGGCTGAATCCGAGGCTTTTCGAGACGCCTGCGATAAATTTATGATGGGTTGGAAGGATTTAGCCCCATACCGTGATTGGGCAAGTAATCCTGGAATATCATTGACAAGTAATTCAATAACTCAACAACCCGTGCATGGGATCCAAGACTTTAATGAAACGGTTCATAGTGTGATGCCACCGAGTAACCGTACTTGTATACGATGTAAGAACCAGCTTTCCTCAGAAGAAGAATTGTTCTTAAGTATGAATAGAATCAAATTCGCTTATTGCCGTGAACATGTACCAAAACAATTAATAAAAAAATCATAATTTCCGAAATAAATTTGAGTACTTAAAGGAAGGGATTCTTCATGTATGACTTAAAAAAGTGTGCTGTAAAAAAAGATACATTTAAATTAACATGTTCACTATGTCATCATTTTGATGCTAATCGGAACTTTTGCCGATTACTTGAGATCGATACGTTCCCACAAAATATAGAGAGTGCACCAACTTGTAAAAAAGAAGGACATTTTGTACGGGATATGAATGTTCAATATAGTTATTTCAACTTCATTTCAGAAGACAGTAACATCGCTTCTGATTATATCGAGGATTTATCTAAGTTACCTAAAGATGCTAAGGGTGTACCTCTCTTTGTATTGACGAAAAAAGGAATTGAACGTGCTATTCCCGCTTATGAAGGATTAACACTTCTTAGTAACCATTTGTCAGGTGTTCGACGAGAATTTACATTTCAAGGACAACGAGAACTAATCTATGAACTTGGTGTGGAGTTGGCCCGTAAAGTTTGTGCTGCCGTTGATGTAGAGTTAGTGGTTCTGGAAGGTGAAGAAAAAGAGCAGGGATTTAATGAATTCAAGGTTCCTTATCGGATATGGGGGATTTAGAAGGATGATGGATAATAATGAATATCGAACTCAACTGATTGTAAGATCGTATCATTGCGCGGAGAATCCAGAGTCTTTTCAGAAAGAATGTGAGGGTTGGTTCCTTTTCGTAGGACATGGAATATTTAAACTTCAACATTTTGGAGAATTAATTTTATCTGTTGAAAAAGGGGATATATTCTTATCTTCTAAAATCACCTTGCAAAATCGAATTCCACATTTCGTAGTTAAGTGGTTTGAACCATAACGTATAATGTAACTTAGTGTGGACAAGCGAAAATATTAACTATATAATTGATTTAACCATTAATTACTACACAGATTTTCTTTTGAAAAGGTTAGTAATAAATAATATTATCAAACATCGTTCCGAAGGAAGAACCTTTGACGTTTTATTAACGTTAAGGGTTCTTTTTTCGTTTTTAGAGGGGGAATTTATTCATGGAAAACAAAGAATTTAAAGTAGTAGGAGTTCAACTCATACCAAAAAACAAATTAGGAGAGCGCAAAATTATACATCAAATTGCTGATGTCGAAGTAGAACATTCAGAGAAATTATTTGAGAAAATGATCCGACCAGTTAACCAAGAGTTTGAGGATAATTTACGATATGAGGATAGTAAAAGTAAATCTAAAAAGGTCTTTTCAGTGGTAGGACTAGTGAATTTTTCGAAGCAAAGTGGGATGCCAGCTAATATGCAGATTAATAGCAGCTTATTTTACAGTTTAAATATTTTTGACGAATTAAATGCCTTAGTTCGAACTGTTAATTAGAGGTTCTAATTGATGAAGCGACGACAACCGAAAATGTACTATGTCTTACGATGCAAAACAGATATTTGGAAAATTCGAAGCGTACAGCTACTTAAATTTTTGTGTTTTGTCGGTACACTCTTAGCTATGTTTTATTTTAAGCTATCGCTAACCATTATTGTCGTGATTTTATTTGGAATATATTTAGTACTTAAAATGCTACCAGCACCTTATCAAGAGACAATTGAGTTTTACTTTGACCATTTCATTTTTAAGTCTAAAGTGAAAGAGGTTACGTTATACCTAAATGAGATTGCATTTATAGATCAAGACGTAGAGGATATGGGAAAGCCTTATTATAAAAGTATTGAATTTTTAAATGAACGAATGGAGTCTTTACTTTGCATTGATGCGCGCGGATATGAGTACGATGCATTAGTGCTTTTATGCAATCGCATTTATGAAATGAATCAATTCTTAGCAAGCGAACAAACAACAACAAAAGTAATGTTTGCACCAAGTGTAGATAGTACCGAACTTCCATGGGAACAGGAAGAAACACCTTCCATTTTTAAAAGGTAGCTATGTCAGCATGTATTGAATCGGAGTCTTCTACAGTCTTTTTAGATGATAGAAGAAAAGCTCTTTGGAATATATGGTATCTCAATAGAGTAAATACCGATTTTTGTTCATGGTTATTAATATACCAAATATATACCTAACACTAAAAAAGGGGATACTTTATGGATTTAGCTAAACTGAAAAACACTGCAATCAAAGCTATAACAGATAATTCAAAATTGCAGTTTCGTTCTAAGGCCCCATTTGAAGTATATGTAAAAATAGGGACAGATCCTTCAAAAAGCAAACCTTTTTATGTCGAAAAAATATCTTCTATGGGGACCAGATTTTCAAAAAGCGAATGGTTGCTATTTTGAAAGAAGAAAAATATTTGTTCGAGTATGGATTTAAACAGGAAAACGAAGGTTCATTTTTTAAACCTATTTTAAAAACAAACATTCAGATATGCATTACTAAGCAGATATTAAGCACATCTGGAGCTATTATATTAGATGCTCTGACATTAGGAACAGTTGATACTCATTTAACCAAAGATGGAATTATAAAAGTAGAATCATTTAAGAAGAGAAAAGATTATTTTGAAAAAGAAATAGAAAGCAACCTGTTTGCTGAAAAAATCCAATCCATATTAAATGAATTTTTAAGTAGCCACTATGATGAATATGAAAAAATAAAACGAATTTAGTTTGTAAAAAGAGTTCGTATTTCGGTATAAAATCCAATATCCGAAGAAGGATAGAACGGTTTAGAAACAATAACCGATGAAAATTGCGGAAAAGAGTCTATTGAAAGTATTCCAAATGACATTTTATATAGTGGCATTTGAAGGAGGATTCTAATTGTAAATGGGCAACCAAGTAACGAAACGTAATTTTTTTCAAAAAGTAGTAACGATACTTACAGATACTGAAAAATTAAACAAATCAATTTTATTAAAAGAATCAACTGAAGTACCTGCTACCATTGATGAATTAAAAAATCAATTGAATACAGTCCCAGGGGAAGATTCGAAAAAACTCCAACTGCAAATAAAATTATTAGAATATGGTGCGATAGGGGAAAAGCGGGTTTTATTTGAGTTATTGAACAGCTTTGTGCCAATGTATATTTTGCATGACCTTCGCATTGAACATGAAGAATTAAAAGCTCAATATGATTTCGTGATTATCACTCGAAAATATAGATTGGTCATAGAGGTTAAAAATTATTACGGCAATATTTTAGTTAATAAAAACGATGAATTTATTCGGCGAATCATGAAGGGTAATCGAATCGTACATAAGGAAGGTTTTTATAGTCCGATAAGGCAAGTTCAAAGACAAGTAGATATTTTAGAGACCAAATTAAAGTCAATTGGATTAATAGAAGATACACCAGTAAGACATGTAGTGGTGTTCGTTAATAATAAAACTATTCTTGATAAATCAGCTGCAAGTAAAGGTGTTGCTGAAAAGATTATCCGTACAGATGGATTAGTTAATTTTATTAAAAATGAATTAGCAAAAGAATCGCCTGTACATTTAAAAGATCAGCATCTATTAGATATAAGTAATGGAATTAAATCAATACATCAAGAAACGCAAGCTGTTCAGATAGAAGGTGCTGATGAAACCCTACTATTGCAAAGTATCTCGGATAATAATGAGGACGTAACTCTAAAGGATGACCATATTAAAACCTCTTTATCCGAAGATGAATTGAAGGAAAAACTCATTGAATATCGCCGAAAAACTGCTGAAAAGTTGGATGTTAAAGCTTTTCTCATCTTTACTAATAAAATGATGGATGAATTAATAACTGTAAAGCCTACAACACTTAAAGAATTAATGGGGGTTAAAGGTTTTGGGTTGCGTAAAGTAAATGATTTTGGGGAAGCGATAATTGCTATATTCAAAAATTAATGACTTAGTGTGATAACTTTAAATTAATAGATAATGGGAGGCGGCCAATCATGGACAAACTCTATGTTATATACGCGAATAGAAGAATACTAGTTATCAAAGCAAAAGATGAACAAGAAGTGTTTGACAAATACGTTAGAAGTTTAATAGATACCAATGACGAACTTTTCGAAAAAGTTAATGACTTTACCGTTAATTGGGGCTTATTAGAGGATTTTTTTGAAGATGAAAAAGGCCATTTATTAAATGATTATGGTGAATATAGAAAAGATTTATTAAAAAAATATCCTGATGAAAAAGCGTTGAGTAAATATGTTGATTCACAAATTAGAAAAAATGTCTCTGATTATTGGTCTGATGCTCCAGAATGCGCGGAAGAATATTTAAGAGAACTAAACAAAGCTTGGAACTCAGAATCTGAAGAATTTACACCTGCATTTTCCGAAGATTTTTATGTCGACACTTTTAAACGTATTATTTCATCTGGAAGTTGGTATGATGATTTTGGAATCAAAGAAATTGATGTATCGGAACATGACATACAAGTGATTTCTAATGGAGAAGAATAAGTATCCGTAATAGAAAATGGTATAAATTGAAATCTAGTTAAAACGTGTTATACTATTATTAAGAGAAGCATATATTAAAAAGACCGCATAGTGCTGCTAACACTGATACGGTCTGTAATAAGTCATCGCATCAAAGGCGATTGGCGACAGGTCAAAGTAAATCACCCTACACCGTGCAAGGTATTAGAGGGGTGGTTTACTTTTTTCTTAAAAAAGTATATGACAATGCTAAGATCGCTACAATTAGCGAGCTAAAGCTTACCATGAGCATTAGAGCCTCATAAATTGTCCTGGCATCATCTCCTTTCCCTTCACAAAAGTGAAGTAATGGAATGAAAAGATGTGCCAATCACCCTTGATACCTCGTACTTACTACTCTGTTAATTATACCATTTTTATTAGTAACTTAAAAAAGTGATTGAGAATGAGAATCCCTAATTGGATTCTCTATTTTATATGTGTCTATAAATTTGTTCGAGTTGTATACTATTAACTTTACACTCCATACATTTTATCCTTTAAAGCTACTTTTGTATCATGGTGAAATTGCAGTAGGTAAGCCCTTACTTTCTTTGTATGTTCATTGCTTTCCGCTTCATCATTAATATATAGTTCTTCATCAAACGGAAATACCCATATACAATCTACATTTGAAAAAATCTCAGAATATATTCGAAATACTTCTAGTTCACCACAACGAACCAGGGAATAATAATGGTCTATCGTTGTTTTAGGACATGAATCATCAATATATCTATATCTTCTTCTATTAATATTGTTTTCTTTACTTAAACCCATGTATACCGAGTCAAGTTGAAGATGGAGATTATATTGTTTAAAGAAGTGATATGCTCTCCAATATAACCATATGACATTGAGATATTTTGCTTTACTATGGTAAGCCAATTCGTCGAATATGGATTGTTCTTCTTTTTCTTTCGGTTCATTAGGTTCATCATATTCAAACTCATAAATAGTGATATTTCCTTTAACCAGTTCTTTGTATAGGGAATATTCTAACTCTCCTATTTTTTCAACAAACGGTTTTACCTTTGTTTGACCAACCCATGAGTTTGTGTTGATGGTGAAAATCTCTCCTAACTTAGCCATTCCTTTTTGAATACCGTCTTCAGTTGTATCCGAAAAAGACAGCTTAGAAGGGTTTCCTTCTTTAAAGAGATCTATATATTCCTCAATATATTGGGGTGGAATTGGAAATTCATTTTTATCGAATTTTTGTGAGAAGGCCTCATTAATCACCAAAAATACATTTCCTTTATGTACATGATTTAAAATATAATCAAATCCATGTTTCACCAGAACCTCTTTGGTTATACTAATGGGAATATCTTCTTCGTTTATTCCCATTATTTTGACTAAATCTCGTATAGCTTCCTGACGGTGTATTTTGCAAGATAAAAGTGCAGAGAATTGCAATGAAAAATACAGAGTGTTGCCACCCAATATTTTTACTGTTTTCTCGACAACGCGTTGGCTAAACGGAAGCTCTGTCCCGTATAAGAAATAATATGGGCATGGTGAATTAAGCGATCCACCAGAGCTGCTGTTAAACGCGAATCTGAAAAAATACGATTCCACTGACTAAATTCTAAGTTTGACGTAATAATTAAACTCTTTTGCTCGTAACACTCCGTAATAATTTGAAAGAGTAGTTCAGCTCCTTCTTTTCCAAATGGAAGGTAACCCATTTCATCTAAAATCATCAAATCTACTTTCTCTAACTTACTTCGAAATTGCTTTAATTTTCCCGTTTTTAGTGCCTGCTCTAATTCTTCTACTAAATGTGAAACTCTATAAAAACGGACCTCATATCCTTGCTCACAAGCCTTTCTACCTAGTGCTGATGCTAAATGTGTTTTCCCAGTACCTGGCGCTCCAACTAAAATTAAATTTTCATTTCTTCGAATGAACTCTAATTTCACTAATTCTTCTTTGGTTATATGATTTGGTAAACTGATATCTTTATGCCATTGATAGGTTTCTAATGTTTTTGTATCAATAAATCGCGCTTGTTTTAAGTTTCGTGCTATTTTGGCTTGTTCTCGCCCCATTTGTTCTTTTAATAAAAGTTGGTAAATATATTCTTCTGGCGTTGTAAATGGAACATCGTCAATAGATTCAGCTATATGGGCTAGTCTTAGCTGTTTACACAATTGATGAATCGCTTCATTCATGTGCTGTTACCTCCTTTCCCTTTTGAGAAAGGGCATCATAATCTGTCCAATTTACACCGTAAGGGTGTTCCTGTTCCTCGTTATTTTTCGGAATATATTCGTAAAAGTTTTGGTCAATTTCTTTCATATCATGATTCACTAAAAGCGTTATCAATTCATTTAGTCGCTGTTTCCTTAACGCAAAGGAAGGGACTGTTAAGTACTCTTTAATACGAGTTGGTAAATAGGGGGTATAACGTGAATGCCCGATTACACGTGGCTTTTTCAACCAATCTTTTAATATATCTTTCCACGGAATGAAACGTCGTTTCTTCATATACGGTCTTGTATCAGATAATAAAATTTCACCTTCATTTGTAATCACCTTGAAAGAATCCCAATACGTAATACAATATAGTTGTACATAATTTCGCGCTCTCGGTACATGGATCAAGTGTTGATCCAAATTGAATTCATTATATTTATTAAATCCAATCGCAAACTGCTTAAATACAGGATAAGGTTCTTCTGGTAATTTCAATAATTGCTTTTGCTCCTGTAACCATAGGTCTTCAATCAATTCTTCTTTTTTATAATGTAGTCGCTGTCTATCTTTCTTTAATTGACATTCCAATTGTTCTCTCAGATCCTCAAAATCATTAATGACTGGGGGTGTGCTAAAGAAATTGTAACGTACATAACCAACTTTTCGTTCGACGTGGCCTTTTTCATTACCACTTGCAGGGTTACATACCTGTACTTTAAAACCATAATATTGTTGAAAGTGCCGAAAGGCATCTGTTAACTCTGCTTCTGTTTCACCTTTTCTTACTTTTTTTACTGCAGGTGTTAAATTATCAATTCGAATACTAATTGGTACACCGCCTGCTTGTTTAAAGAGCTGTTGTAATCCACTTAAAAAACATTCTAAATTTTCTCCAGGCATCGGCACCGCAAAGCCAGTATTGCTTGCAGGAAAGGACATAACTAATGCATGTACATCTACAATCTCACCATCTTGAACGGCCTCCATTGTCCCAAAGTCCAATTGCGCTTCACCTTCTGGATGATCTAATCTTTCATAACCTTTACTCATATCATCATCTTCTGCAGCTCGCCATTCTTGAATAAAATCACACACTGTACGATACGACCCTTTAAAGCCCATTGATTGTAAATCTTCGAACATTTTCTTATTTGTACGACGTAATTTTTTCTTTACTTTTATATCTTCCTCTAGCCAATCAACAATGATTTCTCCCCATTTTTCTGTATACATCATGCCTTTTTTCTGATGAGTTTTTTCTTGAGGAAGTTGATCTCCATCCCCATATTTCTTAGCAGTACGCCAATTGACTTTCATGGTAGTAGCCACCGCAGATATAGATAATCCTTTTTCATTTCGTAATGTTTTGATACAATTAACTTCAGACATTGCTAGCATCCTTTCATTCCTCCACTGGTAAAATTCGACACTTTAACAGTAGAGTGACTTGGGGTGACTGGCAAGTCTATTTTTTTTGCACGAAAAAAGTGCTAGACTCTGTACAAATTCTTTGCACTAGTCTGCACTTCTATTTTGCAATAAACAGACGGTTTTCTTTTATCAAAAATACCTTTTCTGGAATATCTTGAAACAACCATTTTAAATGAGCAAACTCATTAGGATATACACTGTCAATGGCAGAAAATATAAGTCCGTTATAGTTGGCATATAGCATTATGTCTAAATAGTTATCTTCAAAATCTTTTAAAGTTAGTTGCGTGATTGTATCCTTTGTTAATCCTAATTTATCGATAAGAAATAATATTCCTTCTTTTGCCACGTCATTATGGGTAATCCAATATTCGTTTGAACATCGTTCTCTAAATTCCCAAGGTTTTGTTTGTCCTTCAAAAAATTCATCGATCATTAAGAAAACACTTCTATCATAATAGTTCATGAGCGAAAATAAACCATAATCAAAAATGCTTTTGACGTCTAAATCTCTGACCTTCTTACCATTTTCTCTTAGTTTTTCAAATAACCATATAATTGCATCGAATCTGTTCTCTTTCTTTTCAAAATACTCTTCTGGCACTTCGTTTGAATGGTATCTAAGTGAAGGTGAAAGACCGTTAAATGGGTAGTATCTTCGGTCAAACTCCCAAGGCTTAAATGCACCTGGTCTGACCTCTTCAATCATTCGAAATGCACTGGAATCATAATAGGATTCCAAGTAATCATTCAGATTACAAACTGAATATCTAAGATCAAAGATATTTTTAGGAATCTCATGTTCTTCACAATCCAAATAAGCAATAACTTTCTCCGCTATTTCTTTTCTTATCTTTTCGCTTTTGTATGCAGCTGGCACTAACGCTAATATTTCTTCTTTCAATCCAGCTTTCTTTTGTTGTCTAAGGATCAACCTTTCTTTTTCAGGAAAGGCATCTAACATCGCTTTTTCTGGATTTCCTCCGTACACTTTATTTACCATGGTACCTAACCGATGTTTAATAAACATATGTTTCGTGATGTGGTATTCGAAATCGGTATCATTAATGTCAAAATGGTATCGCACAAATATTTAGTACAAATTTTGGCTCTTTCTTTGCAAATAGAACTTTCCCAATAACCTTTTTCCCATTTGTCTTTTTTATCTAATACATCTCTATATTTGTTAAGAGTATCTTTCTCTAATTTCGTATGTCCAATTTCCAAATGTAAAACCACCTTTACGAACATGCTATTTCAAAATCATACCATGTTTAATCATGAATCAATAGACGATTTAAAAACAGAAAAATTAGAATACGAGTCTCTTAAAATGAGTGAAATTTTTCAACGTATTATATTTTCTGAAAAGTGTAACAATCAGACATAATAATAACATATATTTTAATTATATTATTTTAAGTTATTTAATCTAACGATTAACTATTATGGCTTTATATTAATTTGTGTATTGTTAATATTTAAAATAATTAGAATTGATAGAACTTAAATTATCAGACATGGAAAAACATGCTTTTCCCAAGATGAAACGTGTGCTAAAATTGAGGGTAGGAAAATACTGTTAATTTACAAAAAAGATGTATACTGGACAAAAAAGTTGTATACTCGTTATTTTTAAGTACCGATATAGTTAGTTGAATTTCTTAAAATAAAGTGAGGGTTTGAAAATATGTTGTTAGATGAAATAAATGAACGAAAAAATGAAATACTAGATTTTTTTGAAAAACACGGTGCAACCAACATACTTTTAATGGGTTCTGTTTCAAGACGAGAAGAACATGAGGAAAGTGATGTGGATTTTGTTGCAGATCTTAAAATGAATGGCGATTGGCCGGATCTTCAAGCACATTCGGATTTAGTTAAGGAACTTGAGAACTACTTTAATCGTAAAGTAGAAATTGCTCCACATGAACAAATTAAGGAGAATTACCCCCAGGCTTATCAAAATGCTATTCGATTAAACCAATAGTTTTAATCACCCCTATAATTTGAGTTTCTTCTATTATATAGTTTTATATTTTAGTTAAGTTTTGCATAAGTAAGTGAGTGGGATTAATTCATTTGAATTGAGTTTCTTCCTATTAAATAGGTAAATGTATAATAAGTTTTAAATGGTAGAGGATAGGGGGGTTCAAGAGTGGCAGAAGAACAAGTTTTTCAATTTAAGCATTATAAAGATAAAAAACGTATAGAAGAAATTAAAGACCTGACGAAAACTAAAAAGAAAGCGTACTATAGCGGTGAATTTAAGCTCTTTGAAAAATGGTGTACGAAGAATCTATATAAGCCAGATGTCCATTCTATCGATAAGTATTTATTACATGAAGTAGAGGAAAAAAAGATACGGTTAGGAACACTTAATCGTAAAGTAGCAGCATTACGATTTGATTTTGAAGAAGATAAAGGTATTACCTTTACAGAATCTTTAAATGAAACCATTCAATCTCTACGGCAACTCTATAATTTTGAACCTTATCTTGAAAAAAAGGGAATCGAACCTTTTACATATGCTTTACAAAAAGAAGAAGCGATTCAATTGATCGAGCAGTATAAAACGGAAGAAAAGAAGGACATTCGTATATATGCAATAAGTTTAGTGAATTTGATAACAGCTAATCGACCCTCGGAAATGGTGCGTTTGCAAATAAAAGATTTTGATTTTAAAAGCCAAGAAGTCAGCGTTAAGCTGGTAAAACAAAAGACTGTACATAAAAAACGAATTACCCTTGAATGTGTGAATGCTGTAAAAGAGTATATTGAGAAGTTCGAATTATCACCGGATGATTATTTTGTGGGTAGAACGAATCGATGGGGGCAATATGATTCTGTCCAGATTAATGAAGAAACCTATCGTCAAAACATTCATAAATGGTTAAAGATTGCACCCTATACACTTAGAAAAACTCAAATTACAAGTATGTATCGAAAGAAAGCAGACCTTGCGACCATCGCGAGACAAAGTGGCCACAAATCGATTCAAACTATAACCGAGCACTATATTAAGTTAGATTCTACCGATTTAGATGAATTTATTTGATAGGTTCAAATTATGAAAAAAGATAATGGAGGAAATTATGTTTTTACAAGGTTTAGTAATTGGAACATTTATTGGTGCAGTTCTTATGTTTATTAGTTTTATCATTGCACAAAAGATCCGTAACGTTAACTGAACAATTCGTAAGAAGAAAATAATAGAGTAATGTTGGAATGGAGTAATTTATAGGAGGTTTTTAAATGACTTTTCAGTCTTTTTTGAAGGTATAGGACTCTGTTTTATTATAGTGGCTTTTCTGGTTGTTTTTTCTAAAACTACGAAAAGAAAAACTGTATTTTATTTGGCCATGATTGCTGGTATAGTAATCCTTTATTTTACAGGTTCGTTAGCAGAAATAGCAGATAAAGTACTATCATCTTAATTAAAATATATTGCAAATAATAGTTATCTTCATCAATATCGATTTGCTGAAACCATTTAAGAACAGAGCGTTGAGTCGATTGAAAAATAATAAAGAGAAGGATGTAGAGTTAGTGGAGAAATTAGTTACGATTGAAATAATTGAATACAAAAATGGTGCAACGGGAAATTGTGATTATTGTAAAAAGGAAAAAACAGTATTCACTAAAACAGAAAATGATAAATTAATCTGTGGTGAATGTAAGGACAAAAAAGATTCGTGGAAGGTGATCTGAGTATTGTTCGAAAATAAAAACCGAACATTCTGAAGTGGAATAGACCTAATAATAGGAAGAAATGTAGTAAAATATACTTAGTGAATTGTATTAAATATGAATATTAATAGGACATAATTATTTTAATTTTATTGTATTGACGGGTATTTTATCATATGTTACTGTAAGATTATACTTATGCTAATGATTTAATTTCGCCTTCAACCACACGGGATAAGGCTTTTCTAACACTTCTTTTATGGAGTGTTCAACAAACAATCTTCTTAACGGGATTGGTGCGAACATTTCTTTGAAGGAGTGTTTTTTTATTTGTTTTCATAAGTGATTACATATAAGAAAGAAGGATTATAAGATGACTACGATTCAATTAGTTGATACCAATGTTATATTAATGGAAAAGGATATTATTGAACGATATGAAGTGGGTTATATCCTTAGAAATGGCGCAAATTTAACAATTATAAAGCAATTTAAAGGGGAAAGGTACAGAAAGGTCATTTACCTTGATCAAGAAGGTATAACTATGGAACAACGCAGAACGGGGGACTTCATTCGTTATGTTTTTGTAGGGGAATGGTTTGCTACAAAGGCGCCGCTATTCGGCAAAAAGAACTACAGGTATAATAAAAGCAGGGATTTCAAACATTTATGTGATAAAGTAGAAAAGAAGCTGTCTGAGGCTCATAACTTTGAAGAGGATATATTTAGAATGCTAACAGGTACGGTACGTTAAGATATTATTTAGAACTTAATAAAATTGTCGTGATTAATGCTACTACATAGGGGAATGGTAATAGATTGTTATTGAAATTGCCAATTTTTATTTACTTAATAAATATTGAGATGTATAATAAAAGTTAAATTAAACCCATTAAAAAATTTTTGATTTGGAAAATAGAAAGTTCAAATTAAGTTAAAATTAATATTCATTATTTTTGATGAATCGGAAGAACCGGACATCGTCTTTTGACGTTGTTCGGTTCTTTTTTATTTTCCTAAAATATCCAGGAGGTAAGAAAGATGGTAACAATGAAACAACAAGTTGGTTTTTCAACACCAACACGCAGAAAATTTATTCCTTATGAGTTTCCAAAACATACTATCGCTAAAGAAATGCGTGAAATCATGGAAAGGAATGAAATGGACGATCAAACAAAAGTAAGATTCTTACTTGGTGTTGTTCAAAGCCATTCGCAAGAGTTAGATAAATCTAAGAAGAAATTACAAGCATGTGAGTTGGAACGCAAATCACATATCACAATGCCAAAATCTTTATTCACTTGTTACGCTGAGAAGATTGACTTAAATAATGATCAAGAACTACGAAGACATTATTTTGAGTTGCGAGATATCATTAAAGAATTAATCGTGAGTGAGAGAAATGTACAAGACTTTATTGAACGATATGATCTAGGATCTGTTGAGGACATTGTAAAAATGTAACTGCTTGTTGAACCAGTATTTAAAAATTTAAAAGTATCAGATCTCAGGTACCTGTATTAATGATTTCAATTTCTAATATGAAACCATGAACCAATATGTTGTGCATTTGATTAATCTTTTATTAATTAGGGAGAGGATTAAGTTGAAGAAAACCTTACCGTTACTGATTTTGTTGGCAATAGTTTTAGTAGGTTGTTCTCTTTTTGGTGCAAGTAATGCATCGGAATATGCACCGGAAGATATAGAGATAGATGATTCCTATACAGCTTATTTTAATAGGGAAATACCGACGAACTACACAATAGTTTAATTGGTTCTCCAATTTATTAATCCCGAAAGGAGTTTAATATGAAAAAATATATTCCTATGTTGCTTGTTATAGCTGTTTTCTTAACAGGGTGTAATTTTGAAGTTGATAATACAACATTGGCAAGTGCTAGTGGTACAACAATTGAAGTGAATCATGATGTAAAGCCTTTAAAAGAGGCAGGTGAAAAAGATGCCTTTTCAAGTGACTATAATAATAGTTATTGGAAAATAATTGAAAAGGTGGGGGATGAAGTAGACTCTAAATATCTTGGTTGGGCAGTTTATATTGAAAGCGTAGATGATGACGGTGCATTAGCTGGCCGATATTCTAAAATGCCTGAAGATCCATCAGAACCTCCATTTTATGAAGAAATAGAATTAAAAGGAGTTTGGGATAGCGAAAAGAAAACATTCCTATTAAACAATTCAATTGAGTTTTCAGTGTCCGAAGAAGATCCTAACCTAGCTTTTTTCTCCTGGACTGAATCTGATTCTGGAACAGACGAAAACACTCAGATATTAGGATTAGTACGGATCGAAGAAGAAGTATCTGATCTAGTGTCTGTCAGAGATTCTTTGCAATTCAGAATCGACGAATTGAATTTAATGGAAGGTAAGGCTGAGGCATACGAAGCTAAACTAGCCAAACAAACTGCAGGGAAGAATCAAATACCTGATTAATTACTTATGTATTGGGAATGTGTTTGAATCTTGGGAAACAACTTATCCATCAGCATTTACTGATAAGAAAAGATTTATAAAACGTTAATCTCTTCCCTTAGAAATTAACGTTTTTATTATGCTTGTAAAACTTTTTAATTTTTATATAGATGACAAATTAACAGTAATATACAATTAATATATATATTTGAAATAAATAGGAGTGATGAAATGATCTTTGAATTAGTACTAAAATACATATTTAAAGCAGAAACAGAAGAAGAACGATTAAAATCGTCTGTAATATATGGATGGACACTTGCAATATTGGGTATCTTCAGCTCGATTATTGTTGGCTCGTTCGCGGATGTAATTCAAGAGGATTTAGGTGTTATATTCCTTTGGACTAGCTTAATAACGTTTGCTTTATTTATTATCCGCTATACATCAGTAAAACCACTTTTAGGGGCTGCTGCAGGAGGTATTTCAGTTATAGCAATTGGTGCAATCCTGGACAGTTTATCAAATCGTAAAGATAATGCATTAAGCATAGGAGCTTTGTTTGGTGTGCTGCTAACATTATTTATAATGTTAGTGAAAAATTTAATTGTTTCATGGTATTACCTAATTCGCGAAACTGTTCGTTATTATCATTTTAAAAAGAAACATATACAGCTAGATGAAACTGTTTTAAATAATACAGTTGCTACAGAAATGTAATTTAATAAGAAACCAGCCTCCATTTTACATAGTAATGGAAGTTGGTTTCTTATTTTTTTGCATGGTAGTAATATTCCACGCGGAAATAGATTGCTGTGATGAAGAAGCGAAGACCCACTTCTAGAACAGAAGATTTATTGAAGGGCTACTGCGCGGACTCTTCCTGAAAATATAAATTAATGAATCATCCATTTTTTATCTGAACATACAACAATTAAAAAATATAGAAATTTATAAAGGTAGGGAATAGTGTAGTAAATAAAAATGATTTCCACGGTTGGAGTTAGGTTGATAATTTCGATTCATTATGGTGCTCCTTTACAGTGAGAATCAATTATAATAAGGTTACTATAAATATAAGGAGTAAGATTCATGCAAGAAAAATCAAACCTCGCCCTGTTGAAAGAAGCAGAGCTGTTATTTCATCAAATTATTGTGTTGGATCTGACTATGCGTACTTTGGAAGTGGATAAAGCTAAATTAAATGTATTGAAGGTTAGTGAACCATTAGTGAAACTATACGAACATCAAGTGAAGAAGATGCATGAAGAAATGATTGAAGTAAAGAGAGCTCTTGGGAAACTTGGAGGAAAAGGGAATCTAACAGCAACTAATGAAGGTGAAATTCAAGTCTACAGTTTGCTGCTACGTGGAACAATACACACGTACAGATATATGAGTGTGGTGCTGAAAAATCATGTGGAAAATGAATTGTTGAAGCGTTTCGGATTACCTTATAGGAAGAATCCGTATGAAAGCGACGATGGGAACAAGGATGAGTATCGGATCAGTGAAGCAGAAAAGGAAAAGTGAGAGTGAAATGGTAGAATGGAAAACATTCCAAAGATTGTATATTTAGCAGAAATATTCTGGGTAGTTGATTATGACTCGGAAGAGAAATTTTGTTCAATTGTTGAGTCAATTGATACCAGGGATGCTGACCAAATAAGAAAGACTGCAATTACTAAATTTCGAAAAGCCTTAGAATATGTAGAACAGGAAGATATCGTTTCTTTAGTTGAACCAGAAAAGAAGAATGTTATTTTTAGAGATGGTGTAAAAGTAGAATATTCACATACTATTAAAGTTAAAAATTCAAACTTAGCTGAAAGTTATATGAGCGTTACATTTAGACCGATTATGAAAGCAGTGGGATGGATATTTGAATTAAATCCCGTTAAACCTAACCTGATATTTATCGATTATCCAAACGATTAAATATCCATTATATAAGCTGTTTTTTTGTCGAAGTTCTTGTCCAAAGTTAGAGACAGGTTGTATTTTATATGTTTGGTTTCTATTATGCCTGGCGACCTATACTTTCTCAGTCTCCTTGATTTTACTTGCTATCAATGTTCCAATTCCAATAACTGTTGAACTGACTACAAAAATATGAATGATTCCTATAATATTCGCTAGCATTCCTAAGATAATAGGTGTAGTAACCTGAGTCAGACGATTCACCGTAAGGCGAATTCCTAGCGCTTCAGCAACACGACCCTTTAAAGCGTGATCTATAGTAAGAGAAATAGATAACGGCTGCCCAATTCCTAAGCCTATTCCAAGTAAAAATGCGATAAAACTTGCTATTATCATTTGTGAAAAGAAAGGTAAAGCTGTGTAAGCAAGACAGGTAACGATCATGGAGCCAATAAAAACACGGATAGTACCAAAATGATTAATTAGAGGAGTTAGGCAGAACCGAATAATAACACTAGCGATTCCGTTTATAGCAAGAAGTAGTCCTATAGTAGAGTTACTATAACTAAAGTGTAATCCTAAAAGTGGGAAAAATGTAATGTACAAGTCTTTTGAAAATAAAATTAATGAACTAAAGATTAATGCTAATCGTAATCCAGGTATTTTTAATAAGTCTATAAAAGTAGATTGGCTCGTTAATGTAGTAGGGTCAAGTTCTTTGTTAATTGGGCTTTCACTCGGGATGAAATGAATTAGAATACAACTTAAGAATCCGATTAAACTTAAGACAAGGAAGGTAATGGGAAAGTTAAATGTATCTGCTAATATCCCACCTAGTAGAGGCCCTAGTAGAGTTCCCACAGCTATTCCAAGGCTAAACCAAGAAACATACTGATTTCGGTTTTCAGTGTTAGAGATTCTACCAACATAATCTTGAGCAGAAAGGATCAAGATGGTTTGTGCTGAACCTGCAATGAGTTGGGATAAATACAATCCGGAAAAATTTGGAAGAAAACTGGGCAGTATGATTCCTAAAACGCCCAGATATCCCCCAATAAGCAAGGTTATTTTAGAATTATGCTTGTCAATAATTTTACCAAGTGTAATCGCAAAGATTAGAGGTACTATGGAAAATAGACTAGTTATGAGTCCAATGTGATTGATGCTTCCACCAAGTTCATGTGCAAATAATGAAACTGTTGGACGAGTCCCCATAATCATTAACATAAATAAACCTGCGATACTCACAATTGAGAAGATCTTCATATTAACACCACTTTTTATTTAAGTTAATTGATAAGTCCCTCTCTTCTTTAAATATTTGACAAGGCCCCCATCATTAATAATGTCAATCATGACTAATGGCATTTCGGAACCGTGATACCCTTCTGAAGTTGTTAAATTTTCTACTACGCCTGTACTTAAATTCACTTTTAATTGATCTTTATCACTGATCGTATGATCGTTGATTTCAAGAATTGGTAAGCCAATGTTAATGGCATTTCTATAAAATATTCGTGCAAATGATCTTGCAATAACTATAGAAACACCGGCCTTTTTTAATGCTAACGGTGCTTGTTCTCTAGAAGAACCGCAGCCAAAATTATTTCCTGCTACTAAAATATCTCCATTCTTTAATTTGACTCGGAAATCAGGATCTAAATCTTCAAAAACATGGTCAGCAAGTTCTTGCATATTTAGTGTTTTTGTATATTTTCCGGCAATTATCCGATCTGTATCAATATTATCACCATAAACATGAGCAGTTCCCTCTAGTATCATTTGACTTCCTCCTTAAGTAGCTTTGTAGGATTTGTAATTTTACCGAATAAAGCAGACGCTGCAACTGTAGCTGGTGAACCTAGATACACATTTGAATTTCGATTTCCCATCCGACCTCTAAAGTTTCGATTCGTAGAGGAAATGATTCCTTCATCATTGCCAGGGACACCGAGATGTGTTCCTACACATGGTCCGCAACCTGAAGGAAGGAAAGTTGCTCCAGCACGTACAAGGGTTTCAGCAGTCCCATCCTGTAATGCTCTTAAATAGACCTCATTAGAAGCTGCAGCCACCATAAATCTTACCTCGGGATGAATCGTTTTGCCTTCTAGAATTTTAGCTGCCTCATGTAAATCTTCTAATCTACCATTTGTACAGCTCCCTAAAAATGCTTGTTGAATAACTTTCCCTTCAACTTCAGAAATAGGTTTTACGTTATCTGGTGAATGAGGAATAGAAACTTGTGGTTCAAGTTTAGAAACATCAAAGGTGTATACGGTTTCATAAATTGCGTCCTCATCCGGATGAATATGATTAAATTCATATGGCAATTCTAGACCAACCGTATCAACAAAACCTGCTTTAGCACCCATTTCAATAGCCATATTAGCTATAGTTAAACGGCTATCGAAACTTAATGCTTCAATTGCTTCCCCTGTGAACTCAACTGCTTTGTATGTCGCACCATCTATTCCTAGATGACCAACAATAAACAAAATGAGATCTTTAGCAGAAACACCTGGTTGTAAAGTTCCATTCAGTTGGATTTTTATCGTAGGTGGGACCTTAATCCAAGTTTTTCCGGTTAATAGTACAGCTGCTAAGTCTGTTGACCCAACTCCAGTAGCAAAAGCCCCTAATGCCCCATATGTACAAGTATGGGAATCTGCACCAAGTACTAATTGACCAGGTTTGACATGTCCGTTTTCTACCATTAATTGATGGCAGATTCCACTACCAACATCGTACAATTTAATACCTTGATTTCTAGCAAAATCTCTCATTAATGAATGCAAATTTGCAATTCTCTCATTTGGAGCAGGTGCTGCGTGATCGATGACAAAAATAACTTTAGATGGATCCCAAACTTGGGAACCACCCATTTCCTCAAAACTTTTAATAGTTAGTGGGGCGGTTGTGTCTGATGCCATTACAGCATCAACATCAACAATAGTAATCTCGTTTTGATAGGTTACTTTACTTGCGTGAGTGGAAATTATCTTTTCAACCAATGTTTGGCCCATTATTAAACCTCCTAAAGGATTATCGTGAAAAATCAGTAAATGGAATAAGTACTCACTTTTCGTAATAATCCGTATGATGAAATTCAAATTCATCATACGGGACATTTAAGAGAGATGTCAATCGTTTTTTATAAAATTTTAAATAATCAGATTATAATAAGAATTATTAAAACAACGAGTTTGGAAGGCGGGGTAAATTATTTAAAATTTTCTGAATTTTGAATTGACAAGGCCGTAATATTCAATTACCATGAAATCAAATCACCAGTCGGATTTATAATCCGTAAGGCGGAATTTAGATTTAATTATTAGATTTTGTAATTCACTAAGTGGTTTCACTTTTGGAAAGTAACTTAGAATTCCCATGAAATGGATTAAGAGGGAGGAGAAATAATGCATGAGTGAAACGGTACGTTCAGTCGAAAGAGCGATTGATATACTAACTAGTTTTTCAATAGAAGAACCAATATTAACTGTCCCTGAAATAAGCCAAAAAACTGGATTAACAAAATCAACTGTATTTCGCTTATTAGCATCATTGGAATCAAAAGGATTGGTCGAGAAAATTCAGTCGACATATGAGTATAAACTAGGCATCCGATTACTAGCTCTAGGAAATATTGTACAAAGTTCATTAGAATTGATAGATGTTGCTAAGCCAATTATGAAAGGGCTTTCTGAAAAAACACGAGAGACGGTAAATATAAATATAGTTCAGGGGTTAAAGCGAGTTTGTATTGATCGAATTGATGGTAATCAAGCTTTAAGAAAGGTTTCAGAAGTTGGAAAGCTATTACCTTTACATAAAGGAGCTTCTGGAAAGTTATTATTGGCTTTTTTGGACCATGAAATCATAACCAAAGTATTACAGGAACAAAGAGAAGATATGTCAGATATTGCTCTAAATAAATTAAAGCTTGAACTGTTTGACATTAGAGAAAATGGGTATGCAATTAGTTCTAACGAGCGTTTAGAAGGAACTGCTTCTGTTTCAGCACCGATTAAAGACTACACAGGGAAGGTAATCGCAGGTTTAACAGTCTCTGGTCCATTAGTAAGATTCACGGAGGAAAGAGTTGATTACTTTATAAAAGAAATCCTAGAGTCTAGTGAAAGGATTTCTAAAAATCTAGGATATACACGAGAAACAACAAATTCAGTAAATTAATATTTCTTGATTGGAATTATTAGAGGCTAGTATGTTTTTATAATTTTTCTATAATACCAGTGCAACATACGTCTCTATTTATAAGTAATAAAAAAGTGTTATAGAAATCGAATACTCAATTAGGGGGAAGAGTCTTGATTCAATTCACAAATGTATCTAAACGCTTTACGAGAGATGGAGAATCGTTCTTGGCTGCACAAAATATAAATTTGGATGTGAAAGAGGGTGAATTTATTACGGTTATAGGTCCTAGTGGATGTGGTAAATCCACTGTTTTGAATATGTGTGCTGGTTTAATGAAGCCAAATGGTGGGAAGATTTATTATCGAGGAAAACAGGTAGATAAAATAAATACTCGAGTAGGTTACATGACTCAAAAAGATAATCTATTGCCGTGGAGAACAGTGAAGGCGAATGTTGAAATTGGTTTAGAAATACAAGGGATGAGAGCGCAGGAAAGAGAAAAAGAAAGCGCCAAATTTATTGAAATGGTTGGGTTAAAAGGCTTTGAAAAACATTACCCTCAAGAACTTTCAGGGGGGATGAGAAAAAGAGTAAGTCTTGCAAAGATTCTTGCATATAACCCTGAGACCCTATTAATGGATGAGCCTTTCGGGGCACTTGATGCCCAGTTAAGATTAATTCTTCAAGATAAATTGCTTGAAATTTGGAAGAACACGAATAAAACGATCATATTTGTTACTCATGATTTGGAAGAAGCTATTACACTAGGAGATAGAGTTGCAGTTTTTAGTAAAAGACCTGGAACAATAAAATCGATACACGAAGTAAACCTTCCGAGGCCCCGAGATACTTTCAATGTCCGTTATACAGAGGAATTTAAAAATATACAAACCAAACTTTGGGATGCATTAAAAGAAGAATTTATTGAAGAGGGGAATGTTGGATGAGTTTATCAGTTGCTAACTCAAAGGAATCAAATGAAAAGAATCAGACTGCTGTCTTAGATGAAGAAGTGAAAATTAGTCCTTTAAAGGAAAAGTTAAAGCTTGCTGGTATGAGACTGGCATTACTAGTGATTATATTGCTACTTTGGGAGCTGGTCTCAGGTACATTAGTGGATAAGTTTTGGATAAGTGAACCAAGTGATATCTTCCAATCACTCTATACATGGATGCTATCAGGTGAACTATTTTTCCATATAGGCATTACAGCACAAGAAATGTTTATTGGATTCTTAATTGGTGCAACAGGAGGAGCCATTTTAGGTTTTATATTAGGACGGTCAGAATTTTTAGCAAAGCTTTTGGATCCGTTCATTATGGCCTTATATAGTTTGCCAAAAGTAGCATTAGCACCTCTTTTTATTTTGTGGTTTGGTATTGGAATTGAAATGAAAATCGTTTTTGCAGCTGTCATTGTTTTCTACCTTGTATTCTTTAATACTTATGCAGGAGTTAAAAATGTGGATAGTGATTTACTAGATAATATCCGTTTAATGGGAGCGACGGAAAGTCAAATTTTACAAAAGGTAATAATTCCATCCGCTTTAAATTGGGTGTTTGTAGGATTTAAAATGTCAGTACCTTATGCTTTGATAGGAGCCGTTGTCGGAGAAATTACCGCATCCAATCGCGGTGTAGGATTTTTAATTAGCTATTCGGCTGGACAGTTTGATACTGCAGGAACCTTTGCTGCTGTATTAATCTTAATGTTTATGTCCGTTTTGCTAAATTTTGGACTAGGTGTTCTAGAAAGGCATTTTCTTCGTTGGAAGCAGACTAATAATTAATTTATAAATTAGGGGGGATTCGCAATGAAAGCAAGTAAATTTGGATTATGTCTATTGTTAGGATTGATGTTGATACTATTAAGTGCCTGTGGAGGAGGGAAACCAACTGCAACAGAAAATACCAAAGAAACATCAGGTGAAGCAAGTGGCAATCAGAAAATTACGATTGCACAAACAACCCATGGTTTTCTATTCGCACCATTGTATATTGCACAAGAAAAAGGGTTCTTTAATGAGGAAGGGCTTGATGTAGAGCTTATTACGACTGGTGGAGGATCCAAAGTAATGGCAGCAGTTATTGGTGGTAGTGTTGAAATTGGTGGAACTACACTAGGAAATGTTATGGAAGCAGCAGACAAAGGGCAAGATATTCAGGTCTTTGCAACAATGATGAATCAATACGCATCAAATGTAGTAATACGGAAAGAAATTGCTGAAGAAAGAGGAATTACGGAAAACTCTTCTATTTCTGAAAAGATTCAAGCTTTAAAAGGATTGAAAATTGCAATTACATCTCCTGGAAGCTCAAGTGACAAGTTGGTTCGTTATCTACTTGAAATGGAGAATATTCAACCAGATAAGGAAGTTGAACTAGTCCCTCTTGGTAAAAGTGAAGCTGTTATTCCTGCATTTAAAAACAAACAAATTGATGCGTTTGCTTTCTCATCTCCAACTTCAGATATGGGAGTTATGGATGGTGGATTTATGCTAATCAACTTATCTAAAGGCGAAGTAGAGGAGTTAAATGGTTTCCTTTATACGGGTTTGGTAGCAAAAAAGGAACAAATGGAATCTAATCAAGAATTATTTGAGAAAGTAACTCGTGCGGTTGCTAAAGCTGAGGAGTTTATTAAAACGGATAAAGAAGGAGCAAAAGAAGCCTTAAAAGCATCCTTTCCTGATATTGACGAAGAAGTTTATAACATAGCTTTTGAAAATAATTACCCAGCCTTTGCAACAAGCCCAATTGTTACCAAGGAAGGTTACGAAATGAACGTGATTTTTGAAGGTATCGAAATACCGTTTGATTCCGTGGTAAATAATAAATTTGCGGAAAATCATTAAATATAAGTAAAAATTAAAACGCTTACAGATTCTCTTGTATGTTAGGTTACCCTAATTATGTAGGGGAATCATAAGTGTTTTTTTTATAAATATAGTAGAAATTTGTTTGTCGAAGGGAATGCAAAAAATGAATAATGCTAACTTTGGTCCTTTAACCGGAATAAGAGTTTTAGATTTATCAACTATGATTGCTGCACCTTTTGGAGCAACACTTCTTGGGGATTTTGGTGCGGAAGTTATTAAGGTCGAACTTCCTGGTAAAGGGGACTCCTTAAGGGGGATGGGCCCCTTTCATGAAGATGAACCGTTAAGGTGGCCAGGGCTTGGAAGGAATAAGAAATCTTTGACATTGGATTTGCATCATGAAGAAGGCAAGGAAATATTAAGAAAATTGGTAAGGGTTTCGGATGTGGTAATTGAAAATTTTAGAGTAGGAACATTAGAAAAATGGGGAATAGGCTATGAAGAACTTAAAAAGGAAAATCCGAAACTGATTATGTCACGAGTAACGGGTTACGGTCAAACAGGTCCCAATTCCAGTAAAGCAGGATTTGGAACACCTGCAACGGCTTATAGCGGATTTACCTATTTGCATGGTTACGAGGATAGACCACCAATTAGTCCCTCATTTTCATTAACAGACTATGTAACTGGCATTTATGTTGCATTTGCGACTGTTGCTGCCCTATATTACAGAGATACAAATGAGGATGGAAAAGGACAATTTATTGATATTGGTTTATATGAATCTATGTTTAGAATGTTTGAGTTTCTTGTTGCTGAATATGATCAAAATGGAATTGTAAAAGAGCGTTCTCCAGGGTTAAGTGGACATTCTAGCCCTGCTGGTACATTTCAAACGAAAGATGGACATTGGGTGTCGTTGGTAACGAGTTCAGATCGCACTTTTGAAAGACTTGCACATGCCATGAAAAGAGAAGATATGCTAGTGGACGATAGATATCATATAAATGCTGAGCGTTTAAAACGTTTTGATGAAACAAATGGAATTGTAGCTGATTGGGTAAGAACACTAAATCGAGATGACCTACTCCATCTTTTGGATGAATATGGTGTGCCCGTTAGTCCGATATATAGTATCAAAGATATTTTTGAAGATGAACATTATAAACAAAGAGAGAATATTATTGAAATCGATCATCCGCGTCTTGGAACAATAAAAATGCCAGGAGTTGTTCCAAAATTTTCGGAGACTCCAGGAGCAGTTCGTAATGTAGGTCCAGACTTAGGAGAAAATAATCAAGAGATACTAGGAAAACTATTAAAATTAAGCAAGGAAGAAATTGAAAATTTAAAGAAAAGTAAGGTCATCTAAAGGAGGAATAAAGTTTTGAACTTACCAAATGAAGTAACGATTACTGAAGTGTGTCCGCGGGACGGATTTCAAAGCATATCAGAATTTATTCCTTCTGAGGAAAAGATAGAAATCATTAATAATCTTATAGATTGTGGTTTTAAACAACTTGAAGTGACTTCTTTTGTTCATTCCAGAGCGATTCCACAACTCAAGGATGCTAGTGTCGTCTTACAAGGAATAAAAAGAAAAAAAGATGTCAAATTGCGAGCTCTGGTACCCAATCTTCGTGGATTAGAGAGAGCAATAGAAGCTGGAGTAGATAAGGTTAAGTTAATGTTGTCCGCAACAGATTCGCACAGCATCAGTAATGCAAATAGTAAAACCTTTGATGCCTTAAAGGCATTTGGACCTCTAGTAAACTGTGCCCAAGACTCTTCTTTGATTGTATCGGGTTCTATTTCTGTAGTATTTGGCTGTCCTTATGAAGGAGATGTCCCAATTGAAAGAATTTCAGAAATTTGTAAAAGATATATAGATTTAGGAATCTATGATTTATCTTTAGCAGATACAACAGGAATGGCGAATCCTATAAAGATTAAAAGAATCATAGGAGAACTTCATGAAAGATTCCCAGAATTAAAGTTTTCACTGCATCTTCATAATACAAGAGGAATGGCATTTGCAAATGCAGTAGCTGGGCTAGAGGTTGGAATTAAGGACTTTGATAGTTCAGTTGCAGGTTTAGGAGGCTGTCCATACGCACCGAATGCAAGCGGAAACATTGCATCTGAAGATTTAATTCACGGTTTTGCCGAAATGGGAATAAATACAGGAATCGATATTGATAAGCTAATCTCCGTTGGGAAAAAAATACAAAATAAATTTCCATCTTATTCTGATAGTTTTATTTTAAAAGCCGGAAAATGTTCGGATTTACATTTAGCACCAGTAGCTCAGGATAAATTAGGATGATAGTCTGCAAGGAGTGGAGGATTCTCCGCTCCTTTTTATTGTAGTGGTTAATAAAAACTTTCAGTTAGGAGGTAACTATTAGGGCGTTAAAACCATTGAGTTATTTTAAAAATTAATGCAAATATTATAGCAAAATGCTATTCAAAATAGAGATAAGTAATTGGAAATTTACAGCTACTACATTCTTGGAATTATGCATAATAAACAAAGAAAAAGGTACGCAAACATTGAAATATCAACATTCGTGAACCTTTTATATACATGGTCTCGACAAAGCTCGAACCTTCGACCTTGATTATATAGTTTCTTAATTATTTCATCATAAATTCAGCATATCCATTAAGTAAGGATTAGCTGCATTTTTATACAATAAAATAGGCTAAGATAGAAAGTAAGATTGATGTAATCCCCATTGCAAATAATGGTTTTAATGCTTTTGATTGGAGGTCCCGAAGGCTTATATTTAATCCGAGTCCAACCATTGCTGCTGTTAAACACCATGTAGTGAGTTGGGAAATTCCATTCATAAATTCGATTGATACTGGAATAGTTTCACCAATCACATAGCTTCCAACAATACTCATGATCATGAATCCTATTAAAAAATAAGGAAATTCAACCTTCGCTTCTGAACCCTCGTCCCTAGATCCTTTTCTTTTCATAATGTACATTAAAAGAAAGCACAGAGGAACAAGTAAAAATACACGACCCAGTTTTGCAAATAAACCAAAAGCTAATGCATCTTGTCCTCCTGGTGCTGTAGCGAGTGCTACATGAGCAATTTCATGTAAACTAATTCCTGACCATATGCCATACTCTATATCTGATAACGGTAATAGAGGACGTAAT
Organism: Ureibacillus composti; assembly: GCA_030348875.1. Lineage (GTDB taxonomy): Bacteria > Bacillota > Bacilli > Bacillales_A > Planococcaceae > Ureibacillus > Ureibacillus composti. Next base: position 2,539,293 of record JAUCEP010000002.1, on the reverse strand, counting down.
ATTGTATAAGTTATCGAAAAGATTGTACCAACAAGAGCAATAATCCCAACACTAATGGCGGTGTCTTCATCTTTTGATTTGATAATTGGGGCAACTGCTGCTATGGCTGCTGCACCACACACCCCTGTACCTATTCCCAAAAGAAGCGATATATTTTTATCTGCTTTAAATTTTCGGGCTAGCCAAATCGTTACCGAGATTGCAAAGATAATTACCCCCATATCCCGAACAAGTAAGCCTAAACCATCCTGCAAAACGGTATCTATATTGAGCTTTAGTCCATACAAAATAATGGCGAATCGTAATAATCTTTTCGAAGAGAATGCTATGCCGGAACGTAAGAGCTCAGGGTAACCTAAAAACTGCCGATACAAAACAGCAATCAAAATTGCGGATGCTAATTGACCGATATTACCAAATCCAGGTACTTTTGCTAATAAGTATCCCAGTAAGGCAATCAAAAAGGTAAAGCCAATTCCACCAATCCATATTCCCAAAGATGAGGATTTTTTGGGGAAATGGTTAGGTTCTTTATTTACGTATTGCGCTTCCATCCCAACACCACCTTTATTTATTACAATCTCAGACTAAACCTTTTTTATCCATAAGAAAAATAATAATTTATAATACTTATAATAAGTAATTACTTATAGTAAAAATAAACTTTAAGGAGATTGATAAAAATGGACCAACAGTTAAATGTCTTTGTAACGGTAGCAGAGTTGGGAAACTTTTCACGTGCAGCAGAAAAACTACATATGACGCAACCTGCTGTTAGCCAATATATTCAATCTTTTGAGGGGTCTATGGGGATCAAGTTGTTGGAGCGTAACAATAAATTTGTACGCTTAACTCAAGCTGGAGAGATTGTCTATCATCACGCAAAGGAGATATTAAGTCTGCATTCAAAAATGCATTACTTGATAGATGATCTTACCAACAAGACGAGTGGACCTCTTTCAATTGGTGCCAGTTATACATTTGGAGAATATGTATTGCCGCATGTTATTGCAAAAATGCAGGGAGAATATCCAATGATTACACCAACAATTATGATTGGAAACACAAAAGAGATAGCAAATTTAGTTTTGGGGCACCAACTAGATGTAGGAATTATAGAAGGGCAATTCCATGATAAAAATTTATCAATTGAACCATTTGCAGAAGATTCTTTGTATCTGGTCGCTTCCCCAAAGCATAGATTAGTTCAAAAAAATGGCGAAATTAATCTATCTGAATTAGAGAGTGAGATGTGGATTGTCAGGGAAAATGGTTCTGGAACGAGAGAAGTAACGGATAAAATGTTCAAGTTGTGTGGAATCACTCCGAAAAGAAAATTGGAGTTTGGAAGTACACAACTAATTAAAGAATCGGTAGAAGCAGGTCTTGGTGTCAGTCTACTATCTTACTGGGCTGTTCGTAAAGAGTGTTCAATGGGGACTCTAAATGTAATAAAAGTTGAACAACTCCCTATGAAAAGGAAATTTTCAATTGTCTTAAGATCTCCATTCCAAACAAAAGCGTTAAGCGTATTTTTAGAACTATTGAAGGAACATGATGTAATTTCTGATTTGTTATGAAAACTATATAAAAATTTAAGTATTCGCTTCAACTAAATCGAGAGATAATCGAATAAAAAACGTACTACGACTGGGAAATGTGAATAAGTTGTAAATCTACTATTTAAAAAAGGGGCAATAAGTGTTATTATATAGCTCGAAGATAATTTTGGTCTAAGTATGTTATCGACCAAATATTTAAATTCAAAGAAACGTTGTTGTCTCAGTAGCTCAGCTGGATAGAGCATACGCCTTCTAAGCGTACGGTCGGGGGTTCGAATCCCTCCTGGGACGTATATATTTAAAGAATAAATACCTCAAATCCATTTAGGGTTGAGGTATTTTTTTGTTTATAGCAGCCTAGTAAAAGATAGAAAAGGTAAAGACGGAATGTCGATTAACAAAAGGAAAGGGGGGGGGCAAACGAATCTTGATGAATTAATTTTGCTGAGATAAATGAAGTAGATCATACTCACTATAAATATTGTTGAAGAATATACTTTAATGAAAGATTATCAAACGCAACTTTAAAATTTTATTTCGAAAATAAAGAAAAACCTGTTCAACTTTTTTTGAACAGGTTTCGGGTGTTATTCAAGGGCTGTGAGCAAGACCTCAACAAGGTGGGTGTTGCCTTACTATAATGAATCGTTAGCCTCCCACTTTATACCTACTTGCAATAGTGCCAGGCTTTCTTGAATAGGTATAATCCAAACAAAAGAAAAGCTAGGAAGCCAATTAACGCAACTAGGATGTTTAAAATATTACCAAGAACTCCTCCTAGACCGAGTAAACCAAAAAACTCAGTAATAAACCCCGATAATGCTAGTAGTAGCCATATCACACCTGTGAGAAATCCAAGGAAAATTCCAGAGATACCAAATTGAAAACTCATAGAAACACCTCCATTTCAAAGAGTGTTCAATATTATAGTATGCCGATGCAGGCAGTATTGTTAGGTACTCAGGTAAAGATTAAGGCTAATTACAGTAGGTGAATTTGATGCCCATGATTTAACAGACATTCATTATCTCGAAATAGACAAGCGATAGATTACAAGAGTTCCCATTCAGAAATAGATGGGAGGTATATTTAGATCGACTAGTACAGGTGAAAAAGAAATCTGCCCCAACTAAATAACCATACAATTGAAGCAACCGAATGATGTTATTACTAGTATTGGAATGGCGAAATCCGCTAAAAGTTTTAATTGCTGATATTGATATTTTCTATCATGATATTCAAAAAAGTGATAAAAAATTGGAAATTTTATTGCGGTCAAACGGAGAATTTGAAGAAATTACTATAAATTCGAACAATAGAAATAAGTCTAGAAACATTGATTATATTAATGTTTCTAGACTTATTAAATGTAGGATTTTTACATGACGCGGTTTATGAATCCTATTGGGACTGGTTCCAACACAGTAAAATGCTGAGGATTAATTGACTTTAAGATTAGGATTATTTTTATCGTATTCTATAATAGGGCTGATTGTGGAATATGCCCCACTTTTCTTCATAGCAATAAACCTTGAGAAAACAGCCTTTTTTTATTGGAACAATACATTATATGTACATTTCTATACCAAGCTCAAACCCTCTACAAAAAGACCATGTTGTTATGTAGAGCTTTGTGTATAAAGAACAAGTAAAATTGACTCTGAACTGTTTAAACAATTCGTAAAAGCGTACATGTTGCGAAACAACGTGTACGCTTTTTTGTATTTAAATCAATTGTTTTAAATACGTTTTCGGTGTCGTACACATATGTTTTTTGAAATGTTTAATGAAATGAGCTTGGTCATAGTAACCGCCTTTATGTATTAAATCTTGGAAGTCAATTTGGTCGTCTGTATTTAATAAATTGATTGTTTGCTGGAATTGCACAACTTGCGCAAATTGTTTTGGCGATAAACCAATAAATCGTTCGAATAATCTTCGAATGTATTGTTCTGTATAACCAGTCGAATTCGCTACCATTTTGAGAGAGCACTGACCATTAAATATATAAATTTGTTGAATCGTTGATTGGATAATTTTCATTTCTAGGAGAGGTTCTTGTTGAAAGGTTAATAAAAATTGTTGTAGTACTTGTATGCGTGTACGAAGCGATGACGCTTCATAAAGGTCTCGGAAAATTTGTTTGTCGAAGTGGAGTGTTTCTTGAAGAGGGATGACTTGTTCGATAAACAGCTTCATTGGATCTTTAAATGTTAACATTGTTTGTTCTGGCCAAAAGCGAACGCCGAAATAATGTGCATTTTTTTTGAGAAAGTTTTGCTTTTTTCGTGCGAATGGTGTCGTCCATAAATACGCTTTTTCTTCTTTATCGGATAGTAAAAATAAAAGGTCGAAACAACCGTCTGGCACGATTGTAATAGGAAAAGTAGCCACATCTTTTGTGGTGAATTCATAAAAAATAGCGACTTGTTTTGCGAAATGTCCTTTAAGTGGCTTCCATTCTTCGTAAGTGTTTGTATAGCGGAATAAATCAGGTTGCATCGGAAAGAAATTCAGTTTATACATAAAATCACTCCTGAATTTTAGTTTATGTAAATAAATATACCATTAGTTTCGTTTTTTACAATAAACATTTTGGGAATTCGAATAATATGTTATTAAACCTAACGCGAACAGATTCGCTTGGCTAACGTAAAGGGGGAATTTTAAATGATATTACAAACTGAACAAGTAGTGAATGTATTACACCCATTAGAGCCGCTTTCAGCAGATGAAATTAAATTAGCGGTTGAAATTGTGAAAAAAGAAAAAGCACTAACAGATAAAGTACGTTTTGCGACGGTCGTATTAGAAGAACCTGATAAAGATGTCGTATTGAACTTTAAAAAAGGTGACGCATTTAATCGCCAAGCAGCGTTAATTATTTTAGAACCACAAACGAATCAAACGTTTGAAGCAGTTGTTTCATTAACGAATCAAACTCTTGTGTCGTATGAAGAAGTATTAGATGTAAAGCCAGCCTTTATGTTAGATGAATTTGAGGAAGTTGAAAAGTTAGTTATTGAAGACCCTGCTTATCAAGAAGCATTGAAAAAACGTGGTGTCACAGATCCAACGCTTGTAATGATTGATCCATGGTCAGCAGGTTATTACAATATTCCTGAAGATGAAGGGAAACGTGTCGTACGTGCACTTGCATGGGTACGACCAGCAGCAGAAAAGAACGGTTACGGTTTCCCAATCACTGGATTAATTGCGGTTGTTGACGTAAACAAAATGGAAATTTTACGTATTGAAGATTATGGTGTAAAACCATTACCACCAACAGATAGTGCATACGTACCAGAAGATGCGGAAAGCATGCCTATAAATGTTCGTACAGACGTTAAAAAATTAGACATTACGCAACCTGATGGACCGAGCTTTGAATTTGAAGGACATTGTATCGACTGGCAAAAGTGGAAAATTCGTTTCGGTTTTACGCCACGTGAAGGTTTAGTGTTGCATACAGTGTCTTATAAAGACGGCGACAAAGAGCGTCCGATTTTATATCGTGCAGCATTATCAGAAATGGTCGTCCCATACTCAGATACAAATCCCGCACATAACTGGCAAAATGCATTTGATGCAGGAGAATATGGCATCGGGCAACTAGCAAACTCATTAGAACTTGGTTGTGATTGCTTAGGCCACATCCAATATTTCGATGCGGTAATGAGTAATAGTAAAGGCGAACCGTTCACTATTAAAAATGCGGTATGCTTACATGAAGAAGATTATGGTATCGCGTGGAAGCATACAGATTGGCGTACAAATAACGTAGAAGTTCGACGTTCAAGACGTCTAGTAATTTCGTTTTTCGCAACAGTTGCTAACTACGATTACGGTTTCTTCTGGTCATTCTATCAAGATGGTACGATTGAATGTGAAGTGAAACTTACAGGTATTTTAAATGTCGGTGCATTAGAGCCAGGTGAAAAATCAAAATACGGCACAGAAGTTGCGCCACAAGTTAATGCGCCGTATCACCAACATTTCTTCAACTTCCGTATTGACCCGATGATTGACGGGGTGAAAAACTCATTAGTTGAATCGCATACAGTAACGGAAGTAGCTGGTCCAGAAAATCCGAACAACAATGCTTTCTACACAGTATCGAATACGTTCAAAAAAGAATCGGAAGCGATAAGCAATATCGATTTACGTACACAAAAAACGTGGAAAATCGTTAATCCGAATTCAACGAACTATTTAGGCCAGCCTGTCAGCTACAAAATCGTAACAGGTGAAAACTGCTATCCATTCGCAACTGATGATGCAACGGTTATTAAGCGTGCGGGTTTCATTAAAAATCATTTATACGTTACAAAATTTGATAAAAAAGAAATGTACGCCTCAGGTAAATATCCGAACCAGTCAAAAGGTGGCGATAGTTTAGAACATTACGTAAAAGCAGATCGCGACATTGAAAATGAAGATATTGTTGTTTGGTACACAATGGGGCATCATCATATTACGCGTCCAGAAGATTGGCCAGTAATGCCAACCGCATATCAAAGTTTCCAACTAAAACCAGTAGGCTTCTTCGATCGTAATCCGGCAATTGATTTACCACGCCCGGAAAAGAAAATAACTTCATGTAACTCGAAATCTTCTTGTCATTAAAAAGTGAACTACTTGAGCACTTTGCTCAAGTAGTTTCTTTAAAGGTGGAATGCATATGTTAATTTTAATGAGTGGTTTTATCGCAATTTTATATACGTATGTTTTATATTTCTCAGCAAAAAAATTACAAGTGCGTAAAGCAGAAAAAATGAAATGTGTTCCAATGGCTTATGGCATGATGTTCGGTACGCTAATCGGTCTCGTTGCAACATTTTTATATCCAGGTGATCTAGCAGTTACGACAGTCGTTTCGATGATTGTGAGTAGTTTTTTCGCTGTATTTGTCGGAAAGCTTTTCGACTTAGCGGGAATTATAGAAGCTTTAGGTGCAACGTTAATGGGTGCGATGATGGGGGCAATGTTAGCAGCAATGACACCAGATACCCGTATTTCTTTTATGCTTATTGCAATGGATTTATTTTACGTTGCAGTAGTTGGCTTATTACTTTACTTCATGAAACAACACAGTGTGAAAAAAGAAAAATTAAATATGAAAAAAGTGACGCTTGGTGCAAGTATTATTGCAGTAGCAACATGTATAACGTTAGTGTCATCCGTATTACTCGATCAAATGGAGAATCCACAACAAGTAGAACAATCGGATCATATGCATCACCATGAATAAATTTGGAGGTGGAATCATGAAAAGATTATTAATTACTTTATTCACTATTACGTTTATAAGTGTTCTTTTTGCACCAGCAACTTTTGCTGCAGAAGAAGGTGTAATTGATACAGGAGATACGACGTGGATTATTGTAGCGATGGGGTTAGTACTCTTTATGCATGTACCAGGTTTAGCGCTATTTTACGGCGGCTTAGTAAGTGAACGGAACGTTGTCTCAACGTTAATGCATAGCTTTGTTAGTTTAATTATCGTAAGTATCGTTTGGGTACTATGGGGTTATACGTTAAGCTATGGTACAAGTTTAGGTGGATTTATTGGTGGTTTAGATTATTTAGGAATGAAAGGTGTCGACGGCGCAGCATATGATGGCTTAACGATTCCGCATTATTTATTTGCAGCGTTACAAATCGTTTATGTCGCGATCACAGTAGCAATTATTTCAGGTGGTATTTCAGGACGTATTTCATTTAAAGCATGGATTCCGTTCTGTGTATTATGGCCTACAATTGTTTATGCACCTATGGCACATGCTGTATGGGGTGGTGGATGGTTAGCACAAATGGGTGAGCTTGACTTTGCAGGTGGTACAGTTGTTCATATTACATCTGGTGTAGCTGCCCTTGTAGCCGCATTAATTATCGGTCCACGTAGACGCCGTAACAGTGAAAAGCCACACAATATTGTATTCTTCTTATTTGGCGCAGCAACATTATGGTTTGGGTGGTTCGGCTTTAATGGTGGTAGTGCGCTTGCTTCAGGTTCATTGACATCACTCGTCATTTTAAATACACATGTTGCAGGTGCAGCGGGTGGTTTAGGATGGCTTGTTATTGAATGGGCACTAACGAAAAGACCGACACTTGTTGGGACAGCAACGGGTGCGATCGCAGGGTTGGTAGCAATTACACCGGGAGCGGGTTTTGTAACTATTCCTTCTGCTTTAATCATCGGTTTCTTAGGCGCTCCGGTTGCATATTTTAGCATTAAATTTATTAAAGCAAAATTAAAATACGATGATACATTAGATGCATTTGGTGTACATGGTATGGCTGGTATTTGGGGTGCTGTTGCGACAGGGTTATTTGCAACGACTTCTGTAAATGAAGCAGGTGCAAATGGTTTGTTTTACGGCAATCCGGAACAAATGTTACATCAATTAACGGGTGTTGGCGTATCAATTGCTTTAACGGTCGTTGGCACATATGTTGTATTGAAAATTATTTCAATCTTTACGCCACTTCGCGTATCAGAAGAAGAGGAAATTACAGGTTTAGATATTAGTACACATAATGAACCTGCTTATAACAACGATGATGATAACGAAGAAATTGCTCTTTCGTTTATGAAATCATAAAGAGAAAAGCGGCGCGTATTATGAAGTGACCCTAAAAAGTAGACATTCTATTAAGTAGCTATTTAGGATTGAATTCGGTATTGTACCGGACTCAATCCTTTTTAATTTCCCTTTATAATGTTTGGGATTGTAGTATTCGATTTACAGTTCAAGCTCATGCTTGAAATAACTCAAGTTCTCAAATTCTTCTAAATTAGGGAAACAAGCTAAGTAACCATTCGCTTCAAACGAAAAAACTACGATGTATTATGCAATTTACACACGCATTAGATATTACTCTAACATCCACAGCTAGAGTTTTAATTAGAATGTCCATTAGAAATCCTAAATTCATGGCTGAGTTTGTCCAAATGTACTTTTCCCATTTGATTGTTGATAGAAAAAGGAAAATTGGTTAATTTTTGAAGGGCATTCATGAAAATTAAAAAGGAGTGTAAAATTAGTCGTTACTAGTGTTGTAGGTACAGTATTTGTTGGAGGGTATATTATATGCGTACTCACTGGAAAGAGAGGAATTTTAACTGACATCAATAGTTTAGGAATTGATGTAACGAATGGATGGTCGGTAAGTATATTCATGATCATTATATACTTGAAAATTTTGTTAGAGTAGAACAATTATGGGGAAATAGTGATATACTTGATACAAATACATATACAGCAAGGTAAAGGAGCAACAAAGTGTATGGCTAGTAATACATATGCAACTGCAGCGGTTGCACAACAGGTTGGTATCAGCAAACAAAAGATAAACTATTATATATCCGTTTTGGAGAAAAATGGTTATAAAGTTAAACGAAATGCTCGGAGTCATCGTGAATATTCAGACCGAGATATTGAAATAATTAAAGCATTAATCTTATTAAATAAAAATCGTGGTGTCAAATTAAATGAAGCAGCACAACTGTTGACATCTCCAGGATTTGAAGTAGAGACACTTACAAATGATTGGCAACCTACAGAAACCCTAACGCCTCGAGTAGTCGACCAAGGAAAATATAATGAATTAGCAAACTCGATGGAAATATTAGTTACACATGTCGCTGGAATTGAACAGCAAAATACACAATTACTAGAACTTATCCAAGCACAACGAAAACAAAATGAATTATTAATGGAACAAAATGAAACATTAAAGAATGAGCTTGGGAATATGATGAGTTATCTTATTGAAAAGGCAAATGAACCTGTATCACTTTCCACTCGACAACTAGACCGTGTAGAACAACAAAACAATGCCATTATGAATACGCTTAATCGAATTAACTTTCGACAACACGAACAACAAATTACAGAATATGAAGAACAAAAGAAGGAAAAGGAAAAAGGACTTTTCTCTTTTCTAAAAAAATAGTAAGACCATTAAAGAGCAAGAGCATTGGTGACCTTCAATCTTCCACCAATTCAAGTTCTTTCAGTAGTTCCTATCGTATCTCAGCATTCTCTCGGGCTATTCTCGCCTGTTCATGCAACTCTTCGTCATAAGGGAACTCTTGAACAAAGACCATATAAAATATTGATCCATATAACAAGATTACGCCAGTGACCAAGCTAGTTTTAGTGATGTTTAGTAATTAATCTTTAATATAATCATCTCCTAATTTATAATTCATATAATTGTAAGATGGGACGGTGAAGCACTGAAGAATGGCAAAAATAAAAACTACTCGATTAGAGCCGTTTCTTTAAAAAAATTACTTACTCAAGTTCTCGTTCTATTACTTTTTTCCGTCGAATTCCACAGCTGCGTAATCTACACCGCCTGCTTTATACGTGTAAGTAATCGGATACCAACCTCTGGGCTGATTTTTAACGTATAGCTCTGAGTCATTATAATAGATCAAAAAATTTTGATTTATTAGTTGCATATTCAGAATTAATTTGTTTATACTCTATATATCAAAAAAAATTGATGAAAGGAAAAGCGAACATGACTGTAATGACAAATCAGTTCGAACAATATGAAAAGAAATTTAAGGCTTTAGCCGATCAGAAACGATTAGAAATCATGTACGTACTTTGTCAAAAAGGGCAAACATGCGTATGCGATTTAACAGAAACTTTTGGAATGACCCAATCTAAACTTTCTTATCACCTTAAAATTTTATTGGATGCAAATTTGATAAAAAAGGAGACTAAAGGAACTTGGAGTTATTATGATTTGAATGATGATGAAGTAAACAATTTATTATCTGAAGAACTTTGTTGTGTATTTAGAAAAACTGGAAAAGGTAGCTGCTGCTAATTTTTTTAGCTATTAAATCAAATTTTTTTGATTAAGCATATAACATAGGGAGGAATTTATTATGAAATACGTTCATGTTGGAATTAATGTTACGAATTTAGAGAAGTCGATTGAGTTTTATCAAAAGGTATTTGGTGTTTCGCCAGTAAAAGTAAAACATGATTATGCCAAGTTTTTATTAGAAAATCCGGGGCTAAACTTTACTCTAAATGTTCGTGATGAAGTGAAGGGGAATCAAGTAAATCATTTTGGTTTTCAAGTTGAAACAAGCGAAGAAATTACTATTCATAAGGAAAGACTCGAAAAAGAAGGGTTTTTCGCACGTGATGAGATGGATACAACATGTTGTTATGCCGTACAAGATAAATTTTGGGTGACAGATCCAGATGGTAATGAGTGGGAGTTTTTCTTTACTAAGGCTGATAGTAATATTCATAAAATCGAATCTACTTCATGTTGTGTAGTTCCTAATGGAAATACAAGTAGTTCTTGTTGCTAGTAAAAAGAAAGTGTATTTGTGATGGAGGTTAAGTTTAGTGATTACAGCAATTTTAGCAACAATAATTTTTTTAGCAACACTTATTCTCGTTATCTGGCAGCCAAAGGGATTAAATATAGGTTGGAGTGCATGTGGCGGTGCTATTGTAGCTTTACTATTAGGGGTAGTCGATTTTAACGATGTGAATGAAGTAATCGGCATTACTTGGAATGCAACACTATCATTTGTGGCAATTATTCTTATCTCATTAATTTTAGATGAAATAGGGTTATTTGAGTGGGCAGCTTTACATATGGCAAGAGTTGCAAATGGTAATGGGATTAAAATGTTTGTCCTTGTAAGTATTTTAGGCGCAATTGTTGCAGCGCTATTCGCAAATGATGGTGCAGCTTTAATTTTGACACCAATTGTTTTAGCAATGGTTCGTAACTTGAAATTTAAAGAACAGATGATTTTTCCATTCATAATGGCGAGTGGATTTATTGCAGATACGACATCTCTACCTTTTGTAGTAAGTAACTTAGTTAACATTGTATCGGCAGATTTCTTTAATATCGGGTTTGTTGAGTATGCCTCAAGAATGATTCTTCCAAATATTTTTTCTTTAGTAGCAACAATTACGGTATTATTAGTTTATTTTAGAAAAAGTATTCCTAGAGAGTACGAGTTATCAAAATTAAGAAAACCACACGAAGCAATTAAGGATTTAAAAATGTTCCATCTTTCTTGGTATGTGCTTGGCTTATTATTAATCGGTTACTTTACGAGTGAGTTTATTAACACACCAGTATCTATTGTAGCCGGAATCATCGCTATCTTCTTTTTAATCATGGCTAGAAGAAGTAGTGTTGTTAATACAAAAGTAGTTGTAAAAGGCGCACCGTGGAATATTGTATTTTTCTCGATTGGTATGTATGTGGTTGTATATGGTTTGGGGAATGCTTGGCTAACGGAATCATTAGCTAGTGTCATTCAAGCAACTGCTGAACAAGGTTTATTTGTTGCAACAGTAGGCATGGGCTTTATAGCAGCTTTCTTATCGTCTTTGATGAATAATATGCCAACTGTAATGATAGACGCATTAGCAATCGCAGAAACAACTACTTCTGGAACTGTAAGAGAGGCTCTTATTTACGCTAACGTTATTGGTTCTGATTTAGGTCCGAAAATTACACCAATCGGTTCGTTAGCGACTTTAGTGTGGCTTCATGTCTTATCTTTAAAAGGAGTTAAGATTTCATGGGGAACATATTTCAAAACAGGTATTGTCTTAACAATCCCAATTTTATTTATTACGTTATTGGGATTATATCTATCATTATTAATTAACTAAGGAGAATTATGTTATGTCAAAACAATCAATTTACTTCTTATGTACAGGAAACTCTTGCAGAAGCCAAATGGCAGAAGGTTGGGCAAAGAAATATCTAGGTGATGAGTGGAGTGTATACAGTGCTGGTATAGAAGCACATGGATTAAACCCAAACGCTGTAAAGGCCATGAAAGAAGCTGATATTGATATTTCCGGTCAAACATCAGATATTATTAACCTAGAAATTTTAAATAATGCTGATTTGGTAGTTACATTATGTGGAGATGCTGCTGATAAATGTCCAATCACACCACCACATGTTAAACGTGAACATTGGGGATTTGATGACCCAGCTGGAAAAGATTGGTCCGAATTTCAGCGTGTTCGTGACGAAATTGGTGAACGAATTAAGCAATTTAGTGTAACAGGGAAATAAGAAGAACTTTGTATAAATAAATACAGACGAAAATCTCCTAAAATTATTTAATAATACCCATTTCGCTATTCAATAATAGGGCGCGCGTTCATTTAGGAACTCGTTTTTCCTTGTTGGGCCATTTAATGGAGAGTAACAGTAAATAAAATAGACAAGCAAAAGGTACACGCCTTAAAGTGTAATCCTTAACTAACGGGTAGGTTAGTTTAAGAAGAAAACATAAGTATGTTGAACTGCTCTTATTTAAAGACCTCTGTTTTTATTTTATTGTTGTTTTTCTTCAAAAAAATAAGCGTATCCAATTTTGATTACATCTAATAAACTAATTTAGATTTAGTTAAGTGGGTGTATCGAAATATGTATCGAACTAGTAGAAAGTAGGGAGAATTGTGGTATACTTAAGTCATAGTAATCATAAAGTAAAAAAACTGTTTAGTGCTGGAACACTAAACAGTCTTTAGCAAATCCTATCGCATTAAAGGCGATTGGCAGGACTAGTAAATCACCCTACAGTGTAAGGTATAGAGGGTGGTTTACCTTTTTTTTGAAAAAGTAAATGACAATGCAAGAATCGTTACTATAAGTGTAGCGAAACTAAACATGAGCGTTATAGACTCATATACTGTCAATGGAATCATCTCCTTTCCCTTCGTTTGAAACGAAGTTTTGGAACAAAAGATGACCAATCACCCTTAATACCTTGACTTACTACATGTAGCAATTATACTAATTACGTTTAATATAAAATAGCGAACACTAATTCTCTTGTACTTTTATAAGGAAATTAGTGTTTTTAACTTTTTACGATACTTTCTGCAATCTCTGGAAAATCAATAAATGGGTTCCGATTGCCTTGAAGTTCATGGATAGCTAGGTTGCGATGCTTTTCATAGATAGATACTGGAAAAGATTGATGCCATTTTATCAATAAAGAGACATTCTCTAGTTCTTTTTTTATTGTGTTTGGATAGCGAATTAGGAAATAGAGTGTTGCTCTAGCAACGATTCCTTTACCGTATTCTGGTTCGAATTTACTTTCTTCTGCTTTGCCGCAGCCATCTTTGATTCCTAAAATTAATCCTTCAGGGATATAATCTTGGAAATCGTAGTAAGGGTAGTTGCTGCGACTGCTATTGCAGGTGGGTTCGCAGGCGAATAGATGATGCAAGTCTCCTCTCATTGGTTCTTTTTTATCGAACCATGATTGAGGCACTACATGTTCACAGTTAAATAGATCATCCGATAATAACCCTTTTGCCTGCATTTCATGGAGCCGAACGTCCTGCTCTATGACAGAAAGTGGATCCATCCCATTTCCAGAATAAAGGCTTTTTAATGAACCGTTTTCCTGCAAATCAACCCAAGGGTACACATAACGGTGCGGGCTGTAGTTTAACTGATCTGTATGTGTTTTTTCAAGCAATGTGTGAAGGCTGCCTAAAAGATTAGCATCCGTGAATGAAATGCTCTGATAGTATTGATTTCTGACTTCCTTATCTTTCTTTTCGTCAAAATAGGGTCGATTTTCCTTATAGTTTAAAAAGTCTGACTTGGCCGTTTCCCATTCACAGTATAGCAAATCTAGTTTTTCCATTATATTTTCAACGCCTGTGCAGATAATTTTTGGTTGAACACATCTGATAAGTATTCCTCTGTTGTTAAGTACAGCATTCCATTTCCGTCAAGTTTTGGCGAGTTTCCTAGAGGTATCGTTCTCTTTATTAATTGTGCATACAGCTCAGCCTCTGTCAGATTTCGCTCAAAGTTTCTGTTTTCAATCTCTTTTATGAGTGCAAGTGCACCGGATACATGCGGTGTTGCCATCGAAGTTCCGCTTAGTTTTGCATAAGTTCCGTTTAAATACGTTGAAAGGATTTCTTCACCAGGGGCTACTAAGTCTACTTCATTATTCGAATTTGAAAATTTAGAAGAACTGCGTTGCAGATTAATGGATCCGACGCTGATGACTTCATTGTAGCAGGCAGGATAGGCCAATTCATTTGAAGAACTCTGTCCATCTCCCTCATTACCAGCAGCACAAACTATTAGAATTTGATTAGCGATTGCATTTTGAATAGCTTGGTGCAACTCAGGTACATCGACCGAACCGCCGAGGCTCATGGAGATGATATCCACTCTTTGTTCAACTGCATAGTTAATTCCATTTAGAATCCAGTCGTATTGCCCTGAACCGCTTTTATCAAGCACTTTTAAAATCAATAAATTTGCTTCAGGTGCAACACCAACTACTCCTGTCCCGTTATGGATGGCTGCAATTGTGCCAGCCACATGGGTTCCATGGCCACTATAATCAGTAACTACATCAGGTTGTCCATCATCATCACCAGTGAAATTCCGTCCGCCGATAATACGTCCACTCAAATCAGGATGGGTGACGTCGCACCCTGTATCCAATATCGCAACAGTGATTCCCTTCCCTTTAGAATTCTCCCAAATTTTTGGTGCTGCAATAAGTTCAATACCTTTTGGCACTACTTCGACCACTTCGACCACTTCGTTCACTTGATACGGAATTAAATGTAACTTTTGCTGCATTTATATCCCTCCTAAGAATTAGTTTCAAGTGTATTCTTGGTAGTTAATAATAGTTTAACAATTCTGAATTCATATAAACAGTTACAATAGATGTGTTTTTATCTAACTATCGAAATTTTAACAATGAAAATAGTATTCGTATCTATTAGTCAATCACGCATGATAACTTCTTAAAGATTGTGAATGTCTGTACTAAACTGCGTTAGTATTACAAAACAGTTACTTATATCTTCCATAATCGGGTGCGATTCAAGAGTGAAGTGAGCCCAAAAAGTTAGACATTAAATTAAGTTAAGCAGCTCTATGGAGGATTGAATTCGATATTGTACCGGACTCAATCCTTTTAATTTCCCTTTAATACGTTTGTGATTGTAGTAATTGATATAAAGTTCTAGCTCACGCTTGAAGTGAACCATACTCTCAAATTCTTGCATATATAATAATTCGGATTTTAATAGACCAAAAAAATTTTCAATTACTGCATTTCGAGATACTACTCAATATCAAATGTATTTTCGAACAAGTGGTAAATATTATTTGCATGTCGCAACGTTAGTATCTGAAACTGAGCATAAACACGTACAAGGTGGTTTTACTTACATTTTCAAAGCTAATGCAACTTACCGAGGTCATACTTTTAAAGTTTACGAATCTGGTACTTCTGGACTTAATTATTCTGATGGGGATGACTTCGGATTGTATTTAATTCCAAATGATACAGAGGTAATTATAGATTCGGAAAATCGTATTATAGAAGTTATACTCACCAATCTTACCATGCATAAATGGGGGAGAAAATAAGGTGCAATTACAGATCACAAATGAGATACCTCTGTACTGAATTTTAGCTTATTCAGCAACGGGCGCAATTAAAGATAAATCGAACAGTAGAAAAAAGTCTAGAAACATTGTATCAATGTTTCTAGACTTTTTAACAGTATGGTCTCGACAGGGCTCGAACCTGCGACCCCCACGTTGTCGACGTGATGCTCTCCCAGCTGAGCTACAAGACCGTAATAATTCTTGAATTAAGATTACCATAAATCAGGTAAAAATGGAAGCGTTTTCTGCATGAATTTTTGATTTTACTAAAAATAGTAATTTAAATATTTTCCACTCATCTATTTTAATTTCCTTAAACTACTTGCTGATTATTTCGAAATATTAGATAATGGTAGACCAAGAGAATAAAGTAAGGGAGTACATAAGATGTTAAAAACTTTATCAAAAGAGCAGAGTGTGAATTTACAAAATCGTGCTCGATTATTAGTGAAATGTCCAGATAAACCGGGGATTGTGTCGGTGTTATCGACATTTTTATTTAAATATGAAGCGAATATACTTGAGTCTAGCCAATATTCTAGTGACCCAGAAAACGGCACGTTCTTTATTCGTATTGAATACAATTGTGAAAATCTACCAAAAAAAGCCTTAGCAATGGAGAAGGACTTTAAAAACATTGCGGATGAATTCAATATGGAGTTCAAGTTCCATTATCGCAATCAAAGACAACGTACTGCTATTTACGTATCAAAAGAGCTACATTGTTTACTTGAATTATTATGGGAGTGGCAAAATGGGGATTTAGATACGGATATTGCCGTGGTGATTAGTAATCATGAGGACGCGCGCGATATAGTGGAATCTTACGGTATTCCATTCTATTACTTACCAGCAAACAAAGACATTCGTAAAGAAGTAGAAGCTAAGCAAATTCGCTTAATGGAAGAATATGATGTAGATCTTTTAATTTTGGCCCGTTATATGCAAATATTAACTCCAGAATTTGTGAACCACTTTGAAAACCGAATCATTAATATTCATCATTCGTTCTTACCAGCGTTTATTGGAGCGAACCCATATGAACGTGCGCATAAAAGAGGGGTAAAACTTATTGGGGCCACTTCACACTATGTCACAAATGACTTAGATGAAGGGCCAATCATCGAACAAGATGTTGAACGAGTGGATCACCGAGATGATGTGCAAACGTTAAAGAAAATCGGTCGTAAAATTGAACGTCGAGTATTAGCAAAAGCAGTGAAATGGCATCTAGAAAACCGAATCATTGTTGAAAATAATAAAACCATCGTGTTCCATTAATCTAAAGACCTAAGAACTCATTTCTTAGGTCTTTTTATATTTTAGGCAATTCCAAACCTTGAGTGAAACAATACTAAAGTATAGTAAAAAGCATATTAATTGATTGGAAATGTAATGAACTTTTTCTCCAAGGGGATACAACTATTTTTTGAACATTCGTGAGAAGTCAGCCTTCACAATCAATTAAAGAAATTTTGAAGGCTTAAGATGAAAGGTTCGATTAAAAAATAGTTAATATAATTTTGACCATGAAAATAGGGTTCGGATTTTTGTATTTAGCGAATAAATATTCGGTTTAATGTATGTGAATTAGGTGCCTATTATAGTGGAAATACCTATTTTATAATTGATTTTATAAGTAAATATTAGGACGCCTCTTGATTATGTAAACTAATTGTGTATATAATTATATTATATTGAAGTAGCAATCTCGTTTTAAAGTGAGATTGCCTCTACATAATTATGACAAAGTACACATTCAGTGACCTTCTTTTCAAACATTCAATTGTTGTAAAGGATGTAGTTGAGTGTGAAATCTATGTAAGGAAGGGAAGATTTGTACGAATCAAAAGAAAGGATGAAATGATTTGACTAATGTAGACAAAACAACTGGTCTCGATGAACAAGTATCACATGATTATTCTTACGATCGAGTACCGGAAGAAAAAAGAAATATGGGTTGGTTTAGTGTAACCAACATCACATTTGGCATTGCCACAGCAATTTTTTATTTCCAAACAGGTAGTGTCATGGCTTTACAATTTGGCGCGATGAATGCCATTATTTCCGCGATTTATGCGATTGTCATTGCGGGAGTTTTAGGTACCGTCATTGCATATTTATCTGCAAAGTCTGGAATGAACGTCAATCTCATGTCTAGACAAGGTTTTGGTTATATAGGAGCATCCTTAACCTCATTAATTTACGCATCCAACTTTATCATGTATTGTGCATTCGAAGGTATGATACTCGTTGCAGCCGTACATGCATTTTTCCCCTCAATTCCTTTATGGACACTCATTATCGTATTTGGCTTAATTGTAATTCCATTAAATTGGTTTGGTATTAAACAATTAGACAAACTGCAAAAATGGTCATTACCCATCTTCGGCATCTTTTTAGTGATCACGATTATTGTCGCATATAACACACCATCAAAATTTGCTGGTAGTTTCTGGACCTATTTACCTGAAGGTGCACAAATAGGTGGAACAGCATTACTATTATGTATCGGAATGCAACATGGGATCATGGGCTTAACTGCCTTAATTGCTTCGGATTATGCACGTTTCTTAAAACCGAAAGATATCAAATTAGGTTCGATTATGATCGGGTTTATCCCACAAATTTTCTGTTTTGGAGTTATGGGATTACTAGGAATTTGGTTTGGTGTCCGATTAGGAGAGTCAAATCCAGGGGTTTACATTGTCACACTTCTTGGACTTGGAGGCGTGGTATTTACAATGTTAACGCAATTACGCATTAACGTTACGAATATTTACAGTGCGTCCCTGTCGTTGTCCAATTTTTTTGAGAATGTATTTCATTTTAAGCCCGATCGTCGTTTCTGGGTTGTTGTCTCTGGACTCCTTTCAATCGGATTAATGCTCGGTGGAATTCTAGATTACTTAGGCAGTGCCATGACGTTCCAAGGGGTATTGTTAATGGCATGGGCTGCAATCTTAGTTACAGATGCTTTAGTTGTGAAAAAAACCTTAAAACTTGTACCGATGGAATATGAAGCAAGACAGGATCGACTTTATAAATGGAATCCAGTTGGCGTTGTCCCATTAGTTGTGTCAAGTGTGATTGGTACCATTGCAGCATTAGGTTATATGGGAACGTTCCTACAAAACACAGCCACATTCTTTGCTGCGATTTTAGCATCGATTCTGACAGTCATCATTGCAATTATTACAAAAGGGAAATACTACAGTAAAAGTGATGCTTCAGAACCTGTGCGTAAACAACAGAAAGCAAAATCAGTAAAACCATCAACGAAGGAAGTAACAGCTGAATGATATGAAATGAAAGTTGGAAACCTACTAATTGGATTTCCAACTTTTTTATTTATTTTTAAAATTTTGAGGACATTCTTGATTTTTATACATGGAAAATAGTGAGGTTTTACCGTTTAATATAAAATAATGATCTCGAATACAGCTACTTACAAATTGGCAGGCTATTTTTATATTCCAAACTAGTGCTTTAATGTGTCGTGTTGCGGATATAATAAACCAAGAACAATTTAAATATTTGGAGGTCCTTCCATGAAAATAACAATTGAATGGACATACAGAGCGAAAAATGGTGAAGAAACTATTTTCCGATCAGATGAAATACCACCGGCGCTTGCCTTGCATATTGCTGAGGATTTAGAAAAAACAGGGCGTGCCAAAAATATTACATTTATCGATCAACATGATAGTACGTGGATGGCAAAAGAACTGAAGAAATATATTAAGGAAATTGAAACCGAACCTCATAATGTAACGGTGTATTTTGATGGTGGTTTTGATATAGGTACAAACTATTCTGGGTTCGGCTGTGTCATTTATTTTGAACAGAACGGAAAATCATATCGATTAAGACGAAACGCTGCAGCTTCAGGACTAACATCGAATAATGAATCGGAATATGGAGCACTTAATTTTAGTATTGTGGAACTCGATTTATTAGACGTTCATCATCAAACTGTGCGTTTCATCGGGGATTCGCAAGTGGTCATTAACCAAATGAGTGGTGAATGGCCTGCTTATGAGAAGGATTTAGCGGCATGGGCAGATCGAATCGATGCAAAGTTAGCCGAAATGGGTATTAAAGCTGAGTATGAGTTAGTCCCTAGAAAAGATAATGCTGAAGCAGACAAACTAGCGACACAAGCACTACAAGGTATTGCTATTTCAGGGAAAGTGGAGTTAGTTGACGGGAAACCAGGACGAGATTAAAGGGGTTATATGCCTAATAGCGCGGTCAAGTGGTAACACATTTGATCGTGCTAATATTGTTATTTGAGGGTGAAAATTTAGTGCGCTCACAATAAAAAGCGGGTTGAGTTTTTAACCTTATTGATTGTGCTCAAATATAAAAGAAGGTTTCTCATAAATGATCAAAGAGGGCTCATAAACCATTAAAAGTTGCTCATAATCGGTTAAAAACTGCTCATAACCCAAGGAAAATTGCTCATAACCATGCAGTTGCTCAAAATTATATAACATGCTCATAAGCAGCTAATGTTTTTCTACCAACTTTAGGTGTAGTCATAAATGACGCCCTTCCCCCAAAAAAAGCTATCCTACAAAAATATAAATATTTTCCAAAAGGAGTTCTAAATTATTCGATATTAGAATAAATAGAGAAGGGAAGCTATTATTCTGTCTAGTTAATAGAATGGGGGAGTTTATGGATGGAAATAACAATTGAAAAACGAATCGGTATACCAAGCTTATTAACTAAAGTAAAAACTGCCGAAGAAGCAGCTGCTTTAATTCATGATGGCGATATCGTCGGAATGAGTGGCTTTACACGTGCAGGGGATGCAAAGGTTGTCCCTTTAGCACTTGCTGAGCGAGCAAAAAATGAAAATATCAAAATTGATGTTTACACAGGTGCGTCTTTAGGACCTGAAGTTGACCAAAGATTAGCTGAAGTCGGCGCAATTCGTAAACGTGTTCCCTATCAAGGAGACCCAGTGATTCGTAATTTAATCAATAAAGGTGAAATCCTATATGTAGATGCGCATCTATCTCATAATGCAGAGTTAGTTCGTCAAGGTATTATTGGACCAATTGATTTCGCCATTATTGAAGCGACAGCGATTACAGAAGATGGCCTAATCATACCGACAACTTCTGTTGGGAACTCGCCAATTTATGCAAAATATGCGAAAAATATTATTGTTGAATTGAACGTTGCCCATTCTGAGACTTTAGTAGGTGTACATGATATCTTCATTCCTGAAGAACAAGGCGATCGTCAACCAATTCAATTATTAAAAGCGAAAGATCGTATTGGTGAAATTGGTATTCGTGTAGAACCTGAGAAAATTCAAGCCATTGTCGTTTCGGATCAAACAGATGCGCCTTCTTTAATTGTAGCGCCAGATGATGAAACACAAACAATGGCCAACCACTTACTTGATTTCCTTCGTGGTGAAATTAAAGCGGGTCGCTTAACAAACAAGCTTGCTCCAATTCAGTCTGGTGTAGGTTCTGTTGCTAACGCTGTGTTAGAAGGATTTAAAGAATCTGAATTTGAAGATTTAGAGGTCTTCTCAGAAGTATTGCAGGATGCGGTATTTAACTTAATTGATGCTGGAAAAGTATCATTTGCATCTTGTACGTCGATTACAATTTCAGAGGAATTACAAAAGAAAGTTTATGGCAATATAGAAAAATATGCAGATAAAATCGTCTTACGCCCACAAGAAATATCTAACCATCCAGAAGTCATCCGTCGCTTAGGATTAATCGCCATTAACGCGGCCCTTGAAGTAGATATTTATGGAAATGTGAACTCAACCCATGTATCTGGAACGCGTATGATGAATGGTATCGGTGGGTCAGGTGATTTTACACGTAACTCACGGATCAGTATATTCGTAACAAAATCCTATGCAAAAGGGGGAACAATTTCATCGATCGTGCCAATGGTTCCACACCATGACCACACAGAACATGATGTACATGTAATTGTGACAGAGCAAGGGGTTGCAGACTTACGCGGATTAGCACCAAAAGAACGTGTACCGTTAATCATTGAAAACTGTGTACACCCAGACTACAAACAACAATTATGGGATTATTACAACGAAGCAGTAGAATTAACTGGTGGTCACCATACACCTCACAATTTAGAAAAAGCGCTTTCATGGCATGTGAATCTAGCGAAAAACGGTACAATGAAGGCTGAATAATTAGTGAAATAAACAACTGTACAACAAATGGGATTTCCCCTGTTTTACAGTTGTTCATTTTTTGAATTAAGCTGGAACTTTTGTGCAGTTGAAACATTTAATGTAGTAATTTTAGGATACTTTTCATACAAGCATCCTTATAGAATTGATGGAGTCCGTCCTCATTACTTGTTAACCATTGAATTAATGAACCATCAATTATTGCCCTCATCATTTTCGCAGTTGTTAAAGAGTCAATCTCTTGATTAAATACACCTTCTCTTATGCCTAATTCAATGATTTCTTGCCCAATATTCCAACAATTCTCATAAAAGTTCAGGTTTATTTTTTTATACTCTTCATTTCCGTTGGCTTGAGCTAAAAAGTCTAAATAGACGCTGTAAAACTTCTTATTTTTTGAGGGTGAAATAAAAACAGCATCTAAGTATGCTCTCAGTTTTTCAATAGCATTTTGATGTTGGTCTATCGCTTCTACTTCATATTTATAAATTTGGTTAGTAATAGATTCCAGTAAAGCTGATAATATGTTTTGCTTACTTTTAAAATAGTAGTGAACTACTCCTTTTGATACATTGGCATAATCAGCAATATCCTGAAGAGTGACGTTATCGTAACCTAAAGTTGAGACAGCGTTATAGGCTGCTTTCATTATTTGTTCCTTTCGTTCTTCCTCTTTTTTCTTCATCTTAACCTCCGAATGACTTATAAAAACAATTTTAGATTAATAAAAGTATATCAAAAATATTTTGACCGGTCAGAATAATTTTGATACCCTTGGAATGTAAACTTAATTAGGGGTGGGAAAATTGGTAGAGAACTTCAAAGCATTAGTAGTAGATCATAATGAAGAATTTACAGTAGAAGTGAAAAATCTAAGTTTAAAAGATTTACCAGATGGAGAAGTATTGATTAAAGTTGCATATTCTTCCATTAATTATAAGGATAGTCTTGCGGCTATTCCGAATGGAAACATAGTAAAAGATTATCCTTTTGTACCTGGAATAGATTTGGCCGGGATTGTGATTTCTTCAAAAGACCCACGATTTAAAGAAGGGGATGAAGTCATCGCAACAAGCTATGAAATTGGTGTTTCCCACTTTGGTGGTTTTAGTGAATATGCACGCATTCCAGCTGACTGGATTGTTCCGCTACCAAAAGGACTTACGTTAAAAGAAGCGATGGTAATTGGAACGGCAGGATTTACTGCAGCATTATCTGTTCAACGACTAGAAGAAAATAATGTTTCAAAAGAAAAGGGAAAAGTACTTGTGACAGGGGCAACTGGTGGCGTTGGTAGCTTCGCTGTTTCAATTCTGTCTACACTTGGCTATCAAGTTGAAGCAAGTACTGGGAAAGAATCTGAACAAGAATACTTACAAAAACTAGGTGCCACTTCAATTGTTTCACGAGATGAAGTATATGATGGAAAAATTAGAGCGTTAGGTAAACAAAAATGGGTAGCGGCAGTTGATCCAGTAGGTGGCGAACCTTTAGCAGCACTATTAAGTCAAATTCAATACGGCGGTTCAGTTGCAGTCAGCGGACTAACAGCAGGGACAAAGCTCCCAACAACAGTCTTTCCGTTTATCTTACGAGGGGTAAACTTATTAGGAATTGATTCGGTTTATTGCCCAATGGAAACACGATTAAAAGTGTGGAGCCGTCTAGCAACTGATTTTAAACCAGCTAACTTAGAAGAATTGATTCAACAAGAAGTAACTTTGGAGCAACTTCCAGAGTTTTTACCAACTCTTTTAAAAGGTCAAGCAAGAGGTAGAATACTTGTGAAATTATCATGATAAAAGTGTCGAGAAGTTCATTTCGCTTTCAAGTCATAGCTCTTAAATGTTAAGTGTGTGAATAAAAAACTGCTTTTTAGTGAGACTGGTTCTCTCAGAAAGCAGTTTTTCTATGTAAAATTTCAGTTTTCTGAAACTTTTGTCTCCTTGAAACGTTAAATATATAGAGGGAATTTTTGGGTACTCTACATAAATCTATACATAAGGATAATTTAGGTGAAAAAGGGGGGAAGTTGAAGGGTCCATCGTACATATTTTAATTTACACATTAAGTTTTTGATATTTGGCTGTAAGTTAAATAGGATGGATAAGTGCAGCGTGTTTAATGGTAACTATTGACTGAGGTGAAGACATGAAAATAGTACTTGCAGGTGGTTCCGGGTTTATAGGAAAGAAGTTAACGGACCTTTTAATTACAAAAGGGCATGAAGTAGTGATATTGACGAGGAAGAAACTGGTACCAATGTACAATGAAACCTATGTTACCTGGTTAAAAGAAGGGGCCAAACCTGAGGAAGAATTAGATAATGTTGATGTTTTCATTAATTTAGCAGGTGTCTCCATTAACGCAGGAAGGTGGACTCATCACCACCAAAAACAAATTTATGAGAGTCGAATGAAAGCTACCACTGAGTTATTAAGGATCATAAAGGTGCTAGAACACAAGCCGTCCACTCTGATTAATGCAAGTGCAATTGGGATTTACCCGAGTTCACTTGATACAACATATACGGAAGATTCACAAGCAACGGCAAATGACTTTTTAGGGAAGACTGTTAGGGATTGGGAAGCTACGGCAAAAAGGGCAGAAACAATTGGAGTGCGGACTGTCTTCATGAGATTTGGTGTAATTCTCGGCAATGAAGGAGGAGCTCTTCCTCTCATGACAATGCCGTATCAATATTTCATTGGTGGAACAGTTGGAACGGGTAAACAATGGGTATCATGGATTCACGTGACGGATGTGGTACAGGCGATACTCTTTGCCATTGAGAATGATCACTTAAATGGACCAATAAACGTTACAGCACCCACTCCAATTAGAATGAGGGATTTCGGAAAAACGGTTGCCCACGTATTAAAAAGACCACATTGGATACCTGTCCCATCGTTTACAATGAAATTGGTACTTGGTCAAAAAAGTAAACTTGTCCTAGAAGGGCAACGTGTTGTGCCAAAAGTATTAATCGAAGAGAAATTTGATTTTCAATTTTCAACCTTATACAAAGCATTGGAGGATCTTCTAAAGTGAATTTAATGTGAAGGAGGGAAGAGCTATTTCACTTCCCTTAACCCCTTCCCATGATGAATATCTTGTATACCTTCTTCGCAAACCCCGTAAGACCGCCACGTACAAGTTTCACAGACATGTTGAATATCTGAAGGAGAGACATGAGTTTTTATCCGAGATTCAATATCTTCCCAAGTAAGAATGTGTCCAATTTTGAGTTCCATTTTCTCTAATATCGCTGCATCTCTTTCAAAAATATTGGCATTTTGGCAGTGATATTCACCTGAGTTAGGGTACTTTTCACATAATTGATCCGGCCCTTCCACAATCTTAATCCAAGTTTTCGGATTGTCTCTCAAAATTCGATGTAAACGGGTCATATTTTCCACGTATTCTTTGGAATAACCCATTCCGCGATAACCTAGTAAGCAAAAAAGATGGTGGCCTCGTAGTTTAATCATCATAATCATTCCCCCAACAGAAACTAATTTTGCGCATTTTCGTTAACTCAAAATCATTTCGAGTTAACTCATTAGAATCATTATAACATAACGGATTTTCGGTAGGGTTTAACAATTAAAAAAGTTCGATCCCAAGTAAAATGGAATCGAACTTTATCTATTATTTTAAGAAAGTATTTTCAATATCATCTAGCATTAAGTTAGCAGCTTTTACGCCACCTGCTGTGTTCCAAATCACATCGTCGACTTTGTGAACTTCACCTTTTTTGGCTACTTCAAGGTTATTGAAAATTGGATCTTTCAACCATTCTTCTTCAAGTTTTGTCGCTTCATTGTCACCAGTTTCGTAAGTGAAGTAGAAGAGAATATCCCCATCCATTAAAGGAATTTGTTCTTTTGTTGCGCCTTTAATGGCAAACTCATCTACATCTTGACTTTCCGGTCTAGCAAACCCTAACTCTTCTAAAATAACACCAGAGAAGGAATCCTTTTGATAAATACGCACATCTCCAGCCATAAAGCGAACCATTGAAACTTTTTTCGTTAATTGATCACCAAGTTGTTCTTTTAAATCTGCAACACGGTTCTCATATGTAGCAAGAACTTCTTTACCTTCTTCAGCTTTATTAACAGCTTTTGCATATAATTCAAAGTTAATTTTCCAGTCACCACGTAAATCTTCTGCAAAAACTGTTGGAGCGATTGCACTTAGTTGCTCGTAAATGTCTTCTTGTCGCATTTTATTCCCGATGATTAAGTCTGGTTGTAGGGCAGCAATGGCTTCAAGGTTTACTTCACTTTCTAAACCTACCACTTCAACACCTTCCATTTCAGAAGCAATATGATCATACCAAGGGTCACCAGTCCAAGATTGAACAGCTCCTACAGGTTTTACGCCAAGTGCTAATAGTGCCTCAGTACCTTCGTTTGTAAGTATAACTACTTTCTCAGGTGTTTTTTCAATAGTTGTTGATCCCATTGCATGTTCGACAGTGTAACTAGTACTTTCTGTATTAGAAGTTTCTTTGTTCTCTGTAGTACTAGTTGATTCTTCCTTTCCGCCACATGCAGCTAAAAAGATAACTAACATTAAAGTAAGTAATGTTAGAATTGGTTGAAATTTTTTCATTGTTTTATCTCCTTTGTGTTAATGATAATCATTTTCAATTGCAAATGTATAACATGTTGGGTATTAAAGTCAATAACTAAATTTATTATATTAACTATAATTTTTTGTATACAAGTGAAAATGATTCTCAAAGTCATTGACATCATATGTCTATTTTTATAATCTAATAACTAGCTCATATTTTTTTCGGAGTAGGAAAGGTTTTTAACATGTTATTAAAAAATAATAGACAAAAAGTACTCGGACTTTTCATGCTAATACTTTTATTAGCATTCTTCATCTGTATAAGTATTGTTTACGGTTATACAGATACTTCATGGAAAGTGGCGTGGGATGCTTTTCAACAAAATAATGGTTCAAATGAACATCTTGTCATTGAAACAGTAAGATTACCTAGGGCACTCATTGCGGCAGCGGTTGGTAGTAGCCTTGCCATCGCAGGTGTTCTAATGCAGACACTTACGAAAAATCCGCTTGCATCTCCAGATATTTTTGGTGTAAACGCAGGTGCAAGTTTTGCAGTTGTTATTGGGGTTACTCTATTTTCAATGGGGAATTTCCAAGCTATTGCTTGGATTGCTTTTCTAGGAGCTGCAATTGCCACGATTGGTGTATATGCAATCGGTTCTTTTGGAAGAGAAGGGCTAACACCGATGACCATTACATTAGCTGGAGCAGCTGTTACGGCTTTGTTTTCTTCATTTACACAAGGAATTCTTGTGTTAAATGAGTCTGCACTTGAGCAAGTGTTGTTCTGGATAGCAGGATCTGTACAGGGAAGAAAACTTGATATCTTAACCTCAGTATTACCCTACTTAGTCGTTGGGTGGATAGGAGCGCTACTATTTGCTTCTAAAATGAACGTGCTATCAATGGGGGAAGACGTTGCAAAGGGATTAGGACTTCGTACAGGCTATATAAAAATTATTCTTGGTATAATAATTATTCTTCTTTCTGGTGGTGCAGTAGCCGTTGCAGGGCCGATTGGATTTATCGGTATTGTCATCCCACATATAACACGTTGGGTGGTAGGAATAGACCATCGATGGATTATCCCGTACGCTGGGTTACTCGGTAGCATCTTACTACTAATTTCTGACGTATTAGCACGGTATATCATTATGCCTCAAGAAGTTCCTGTCGGTGTCATGACTGCGATTATCGGTACTCCTTTCTTTATTTACATTGCAAGAAGGGGGTTCAACGGAAAATGAGTCAAAACAAAAATATAAGATGGTTTAAAGGGAAAGTTTCCTTTCTTTTAGATACAAAAGCAATAAAAGTTTTTATGATTTTACTATTAATTACAGCTCTTGTTTTAATCATTAGTACAGCATTAGGGGATATGAATATCAGCCCACTCTCAGTGATCAAAGTATTTTTCGGTGGAGGCACGACAATGGAACAGCTCGTCGTTACGTCCTTCCGTCTACCAAGAATACTTGTTGCTCTTTTAGTAGGGATCTCCCTTGCAATTGCAGGTGGCATTTTACAAGGAATGATTCGAAATCCTTTAGCGTCTCCTGATAATTTAGGTCTTACAGGTGGTGCAGCAGTAGCTGTTGTTGGATTTTTAGCCTTCTTCAGTGATGATAATAATGCCTTGACAGTGAGTATTAAATGGATGCCACTCGCTGCTTTTCTTGGCGCTGCAATTATTGGGATTCTAATCTACTTACTAGCATGGAAAAATGGAGTGTCTCCAATTAGACTCGTATTGATTGGGATTGGAATTTCAGCACTAATGGATGCTTTTAAAACACTTATGATGATTTTAGGGCCGATCTATCGCGCTAGCCAGGCAAATATTTGGATTACAGGAACGGTTCACGGTTCTACATGGGCAAATGTTAGCATTTTATTACCATTGACAATAGTTCTCGTAACCATTGCAATGATACTTGCTCGAAAAATGAATATTCAAGAACTTGGTGACGATGTGGCAACAAGTGTCGGCGTACATGTTGGTAGACAGCGTTTTACGTTAATGATGGTTGCGACGGCTTTGGTTGGTATTTCTGTTGCATTTGCGGGTGGTATTGGATTTGTCGGCTTAATGGCACCACATATGGCAAGAAAACTTGTCGGCTCATCTTATGGTGCATTATTACCCGTATCTGCTTTAGTCGGTGGGATCTTGGTTATGGTCGCCGATTTAATTGGAAGAACATTATTTTCACCGTTAGAAATTCCAGCCGGTGTGTTTACATCAGCAATCGGTGCACCTTATTTTATTTACTTATTATTTAAAACGAGAAAATCTTAGTGAAGCTAGAAGAATGGAGGTTTAGAATATCGTGCATGCAATTGAAACAAAGGATTTGACCCTTTCATATGGCGATAGCATTATAATAGATCAATTAAATATCGAAATTCCTAAAGGGGAAATTACCATTTTTATCGGAGGAAATGGTTGTGGGAAATCGACATTACTCAGATCCATTGCGCGTTTATTAAAACCAAAATTGGGTGCTGTTTTATTAGAGGGGAAAGCAATTTCGAAAATGTCTACAAAAGAAGTGGCAAAACAAATGGCGATTCTCCCGCAATCACCAATCGCACCAGAAGGTCTTACGGTTTTACAGTTAGTGAAGCAAGGACGTTTTCCATATCAAAGTTTACTAAAGCAGTGGACGGAAGAAGATGAACAAAAAGTAAACGCTGCACTGATGGCAACAGGAATTGAAGATTTAAAGGATCGCCCAGTTGATTCATTATCGGGTGGACAGCGACAAAGAGCGTGGATTGCCATGACTCTGGCACAAGACACAGATATTATTTTACTGGATGAACCGACAACATATCTCGATATGACGCATCAAATAGAAATTTTGGATCTTTTATTTGAATTAAATGAGAAAGAAAATCGAACAATTGTCATGGTGTTGCACGATTTGAATTTAGCTTGTCGCTATGCACACAATATCGTCGCTATCAAAAATCAATGCATTTTCTCCCAGGGAAAACCAGAGAATGTGGTGACAAGAGATTTAGTGAAATGTGTATTTGAAATGGAATGTGAAATTTCCAAGGATCCACTATTTGGTACACCACTTTGTATCCCTTATGGAAAAGGAAGAAACATTCAAAAGCAAGCGGTGGGTGTCAATGCTTAACGAGCTAACGAATCAAGAAATTAAACAACTAAAACAGTTTCGGTTTACAACAGAACAAAAGCCCTCAGCATTATCGATTTCATTAGATGAGTTATTAAATGAACAGAAGTTGTTGTGCTATTTGGAGCAAGTAAAAACGAAAATTGGTTCTCCTAACTTGAAAGTGGCAGCTTCGATTTTCATGAAAAGATATTCATTTTTAGCAGTCATTTATTTTTATGGCATTAGCGTGTGGAATAAAAAACTAGATATTTCATTTCAAAATGTTAGCCTTCAATCAGTAGAAGCGGATCAATGGCTTCCACAATTTTATTTTCATCATTTACACACTGAACTGGCGAATGAAAATCGAGAGGCTCTTTTAGAAAAATGGATTCAGTTTTTCTTCTCAGAAAATGCAACGGTCCTAATTTCTAACTTATCAAAAGTGACAAAGCAATCTGAATTAATTCTATGGGAAAATCTTGCAATTTATTTGTTTTGGTTGTATGAATCCGTATTGGTGAAGATTGAAAACGAAGAATTACGTACTCGTGCAAAAGAAGATTTTCAATTAATTGTAAATGGGTCAGCCGGTTTACTTTTTGGAAATGATCAGGAGAATCCAATTAAAAGATTTTATTGTGATAAAAGATGTTTAGCCGATACTCAAGAAGAGGTTCGAGTTAGAAAGACATGTTGCTTTTCATACCTACTAGATGGGGGATGCAAGACGTGTAAGACATGTCCAAGATCATGTTGTGCGAGAGCTAAAGTATGAAACTTTCACAATTAGGGTCGATTTTGTCACAAGTAAGGGCGATAACTTCACAATGAGGGTCGATTTTGTCACAAGTAAGGGCGGTAACTTCACAATTAAGGCACAAATGACACATTATGACCGATAACTTCTATACAAGCCCCAATATAAGGGGCTTGTTTAATTACAATTCCTTCACAACTGTATCTGAAAACTCATCATGCGGTAATGTACTGCCATCTTGTCCTTCAAATGCTGTTCGATCCTTTAAATATATAAAACTACCAATTGTATCGCGATGGGCCATACGCTTTAAAATTTGCCCCGTTGTTGGTACAGAACCTTCTTTATTTTCAAGGGCTAGTCCCATTGTTTTATAACCAATTGTTTGTCCATTGTTACGTAATTGGACGAGCTCTAATCCCCACATGACAGCTGTTGGGGTTACAAGGTTATGAAACGCTTCATTTTTAATTTTCTTACGTAAAAAATACTCCACACTTAATGTGACGGCTGTTGAAATCGCTGCATCAATTAAGAAAGCCTTCGTTCGTTTTTTCGTTATGGGTTTCATTAAATTGCCTCCTCATTTTCACTCCTTTCAATATTTACGGATTATACATCATTTAGTTTCGCCCTTCATCACAAAAAATGTATGTGTTTTAGATAGATGGTTACATTGTTTTTACAAAGATAAATTTTACATTCATCTACTTAGAGTGTACTTTTTAATCCTATAAGAATCGAGGTTTTGCTGTGAAAGTAGCAGGCATTCAAATGGAATTAGTTTCAGGACAGTTAGAACGAAATAAAGTAAAAGGGCAGAAGCTAGTCTTAGAAGCCATTCGAAAAGGGGCACAATTGGTGGTATTACCGGAATTATGGTCGAGTGGCTACCATATAAATAAACCAACCATTATTAAGCTCCAACAAAAAACGAAGGATATTGTAGAAGAATTTCGTGAGATTGCAAGAAAATATAGTGTTGTTCTAGTAGTCCCTTTTATCGACAAAGAGGAGGAGCAACTATATATTGCAGCGGCGGTCATAGAAGCAAATGGTGAAATTGTGCATGTTTATCGTAAATCCTTTCTTTGGCATCATGAGCAGCAGAAATTTGCGTTTGGTGAACGAGATTACGTCCCTGTTCAAACTACTGTTGGGAAGATTGGGATCGTAATTTGTTATGATATTGAATTTCCTGAAACAAGTAGGATACTTGCGCTCAGAGGGGCTGAATTGATTATTATCCCAAGCTACTGGAGCTTACAATCCGAAAAAAGATGGGATATCCAACTTCCAGCAAGGGCAGTGGACAATACGGTGTTTATTTTAGGGGTCAACAGTATAGGTGAAAAAAGTTTTGGAAAATCAAAACTAATTAATCCACAAGCGGCAATACTCTACGAATGCTCTCGATTAAAGGAAGAAATTTTGTTGTATGATATGGATTTGGGTCAAATTCCAACTGCCCGCGCCAAAATACCTTATTTACGGGACTTTGATTATTCCTTAGTTCCGGGATTAGTACCTGTAGATTTTAGTAGAGAGTAGTAACATAACAACTACTCTCTTTTTTTCGAACTTATTTAGTAAAACGAATTGTAAATAACACAAATGTTAGGCTTCCTAGTAATAATGGAGTGAAAAATATAGATAGAATCTTTTGATCAAATAATGGTGCACCTAATACGAACAAAATGAGCAATGTTTGTATGACTGCTACAAGAATACCTCCCGCAAAAAAATAACCCAACTGAAGCTGTCCAAATAATCTTAAAACTTTTAAACCGTAATACAATGGTAAAGTGAATAAAATATAGATTGGTAAACCATAAAATACAATTGCTCCAACAAGATCAATTGGAACTGCTCGATTCATTAAAATCATCCAGGAAATGAGTATAGCCCCAATCCCCACGATTAAAGAAAACATACTAATGAATAAATTGTATTTGGGTTTCAACGACTTCACTCCAATCTCCATCATCCCTTAATTTTATTAAACAGATTTATCAAACATTACGGAATACCTTACATCTATGAAATAAAAGTTCATCTTGTCTGAATAAAAGGCGTGATATGATATACCTATTAAAGTAAGGTGCTGAACTAGGATGAAAGAAATGGAGAGCTCTTGATGGACGTATTTCGTAAAGTTGGAAAAGGAATAGGGACGGTTGGTGGCGGAATTATTGGTGGTTCCGTAAAACTTGCTGGAAAAGCAGTAGGAACAAAGTGGAAGGAAACAGGAGAATGGATGGAAGACGTCGGTGATAGTATGCAGGCAGCTTCTAAAATCGCATTAAACAATGCAGGGCAGTTTTTAGATGGAACGGTTCAAGGAACATATGGTGTGATTAAGAAAGATGACTATTATAAAGAAATGGGATTAAATAACTTAAAAGATTCTACAACAAATACTATAAAAGGCATCGGTTCGGCCATTAAATACACTGCAACGAAGGCAGGGGCAACAGTAAAAGGGTTTTCTACGGGCAATCAACAGCAAGGAATAGAGGGATTAAAAAATCTTGGAAAAGTTGTAGCCGTTTCGACACTAGCAATCGGCGTGATCGATTTGATTGAAGGAGCGGATGTCGTAGAAGCTGAATCACTGGAGACAAAAAATGATCATTTAAACGGATTTGAACATCCAGAAACAGGCGTACCGTTCGTTGAAAAAGTTATTGATTTGCCAAATGGACAAGTAGTTGAAGGGACTTTTCCTGTATTTGAATCAGATTTTAATGTAGTGCTTTCTGAGGAGGTATATCTCGAAAGTGATCACATTCATTTTAATATTGCAAATGATACTTTATATCAAGCAATCTCGCAAAATCCGAATATAGCGAATGAACTAGGGTTATCCTCTACAGATGTTCAAGGTCTTGCAAACGGGCAAACTCCTGACGGCTACACTTGGCACCACAATGAAGAACCAGGTGTTTTACAACTAGTTGATGAAGATACACACGCACAAACAGCTCACACAGGTGGCCGTACCATCTGGGGTGGGGGCAGTGAGTATCGGTGATTTAACATAGAGATGATGGCATCTTCAATTAAATCTTCTCACTTTGATTTTGTACATGGATTACGAAAGAAAACTCTTCCAAAAGACATGAACCAAGAAACAAACCTAAAAGTTTCTCGGTTCATTTTTTATTGAAGAAGTCGAAGGTGAAAAAGAAAAGTCGCATGTAAATACATGAAGGTCGCACGTAAATTGGGTAAACTCGCACGTAAAGGTCGCCAAGTCACACGTAACCAACACAAAAGCGCACGTAAAAAAGAAGCCGCACGTAAATACGAGAAAGTCGCACATAAATTGGGTAAACCCGCACGTAAAGGTCGCCAAGTCACACGTAACCAGTACAAAAGCGCACGTAAAAAAGAAGCCGCACGCAAATACGAGAAAGTCGCACATAAATTGGGTAAACTCGCACGTAAAGGTCGCCAAGTCACACGTAACCAGTACAAAAGCGCACGTAAAAAGTAAGCCGCACGTAAACAAATGAAGGTCGCACGTAAATTGGGTAAACTCGCACGTAAAGGTCGCCAAGTCACACGTAACCAACACAAAAGCGCACGTAAAAAAGAAGTCGCACATAAATACGAGAAAGTCGCACGTAAATTGGGTAAACTCGCACTTAAAGGTCGCCAAGTCACACGTAACCAACACAAAAGCGCACGTAAAAAAGAAGCCGCACGTAAATACGAGAAAGTCGCACATAAATTGGTCAAACTTGCACTTAAAGGTCGCCAAGTCACACGTAATCAACACAAAAGCGCACGTAAAAAGTAAGCCGCACGTAAACAAATGAAGGTCGCACGTAAATTGGGTAAACTCGCACGTAAAGGTCGCCAAGTCACACATAACCAACACAAAAGCGCACATAAATATGAGAAAGTCGCACATAAATTGGGTAAACTCGCACATAACCAGATCAAACTCGCACATAACCAGATCAAACTCGCACATAAAATACACCAAATCGCACGTAACCAACACAAACTCACAAGTACATCCCAAAACCCACATCCCATAAACAAATGAACCGAGAAACCAACACACGAGTTTCTCGGTTCATCTTCGTTCATCCCCTCTATAAAGCTGACCCTGCGCTGCCTTTTAATAACTTCTCTGAAATCACCAAGACAATTAAAATCAACAAGATCTGCAATACCCCATATGCACAAGCTGTACCAAAGTCAAATGCATATAGTTTCTGGAAAATGGCAACTGATAAGGGCATGGTTGATGTGTTATAAATTAAGATGGATGCAACGAATTCTCCAATACTTTGAACAAAAGCGAGTAATGTCCCTGCTAAGACCCCGGTAAAAGTTAGAGGTAACACAATTTTTCTAAAGCTATACCACCAAGAGGCGCCTAAACTTCTTGCCGCTTCTTCTATTGATTGATCTAGCTGCATTAAGGACGCTGAAGTTGAACGGAAGACGAGAGGCAAATGTCGGATGAAATAGGCGAGCGGTAGGATCCAAAATGTCCCGATTAACACTTGATTAAAGGCAAAAATGTTTTCTGTACTAAATGCCGCAATAATATTAACTGCCACGACTGTTCCAGGCAATGCCCACGGAACCATAATTAAAATATCTAGAAGGGTTTTACCTTTAAAATTCAGCCGTACCATCGCATAGGCTGCTGCAACTCCAAACAAAATATTCCCGATCGTAGCGACAAATCCCATTTGTAAGGAGTTCCAGATAGGTCGCCATGTTTTTTCGTCTGTAAACAACGCAATATAATGATCGAATGTATATTCTGGCGGCAGTACTTGGATGGTCCATGAGCCGTCTACCGAAAATGAAATCAACACAAGTACCAAGATAGGCAAAATTAATATGAGTGTCCCGATAAATGAACCAATGACTGCGATAATTTTCAAAGGTTTCGACGATACTTCTGATCTATGAACGCTAATACCTTTACTCAGATTTTGATAGTTTCGTCGATTTTGATACCACCGCATAATAATTAAAAACGTTACCGACACAATGGATAAAATGGTTGATTGGGTTGCCGCCATCTCGAGGTTTCCATTTGTCCGTGATAAATAAATTTGCATCGTCATCGTTCTCTCGACACCAAACATAAGTGGGGCAGTATAGGAGGCCATTGATACCATAAAAACAAGCAGGGATGCTGCCACGATTGAAGGAGTTAACATCGGTAAAATAACTTTGGACCAAACTCGAATTCGACTAGCACCTAAACTAGTCGCTGCTTCTTCAAGAGATGGGTCTAATCCTTTAATGGCAGATGAAGCCGTCAAATAAAAGTACGTGTACATGGTAAAGGTATGTACAACGATGACACCCCATATTCCTTTTAAGGCAAAAGGTGTTTGCTCCAAGCTTAAAAGATGCTGAATCCCCCTCGGAATAATTCCACTATCTCCGTATAAAAACGTAAAGGAGAGTACGCCCACTAATGGAGGAAGCGCCATTGGAACTAATACAAGCACAGACAGCAAGCGTCTTCCCGGAAATTCGTATCGCTCGAGTAGAAACGCCATTGTTACCCCAACTAAGGCACAAGTGAAGACACTAATCACGGATATATAGACACTAGTCCAAAGTGCCTCTAAGTTCGCAGGGCTCGCTAAACTGAAAAACTTCTGATAGTTTAACAGGGTATTTTCACCATTAAAGCTTTGAAGAAATGTTTGATAAAACGGATATACAACATAAGCAAATAAAATAAGAAATAAGGGCGAAATCAATAAATAGATAAAATAAGGAGACTGCGTGAGACGAGACCATCCGCTTTCATTCGATGAAATTTCTCGTTTCATTTGTATTCAACCTCCTATTCTCCAAGGAAATAAAGGCCTTCCGGTGGGATATTCAGGACAATCTCATCACCAATTTGTTTGAGTGGACTTCCATCATTTAAAATCATCGCCTTCAAAGTGGCACTTGGCATATTCACAATGTATTGGACACTTAATCCGGTAAATTCGACAAAGGAAATGATCCCAGATAAATCATTTTCTCCAGGTCCTTGCTGAATGAATTCAGGTCGAATAGAAACATAAACGGTTTCACCAATTTTAAGTTTAATTAAGGGGGAAATGTTTTTCCTTTTCCCACGCAGTGTCCACCCATCACAAGTTGTCACAATTAAGTCCTCTGAAGTGACCTCATCAATTGTTGCTTCTAAGAGATTGGTTTCTCCAATAAAGTTCGAAACGAATCGGTTGACGGGGCGATTATAGATTTCTTGTGGAGTTCCGACTTGTTGCACATGCCCACGGTCCATCACCATAATACGGTCCGACATCGCCATCGCTTCCGTTTGATCGTGTGTCACATAAATCGTCGTAACGCCAAGCTCTGATTGGATGCGCTTAATTTCAACACGTGTTTCCTCGCGTAATTTGGCATCTAAATTCGATAAAGGTTCATCTAACAATAAAATATCTGGTTCAATGACTAAGGCTCTTGCTAAAGCAACTCGTTGTTGTTGCCCGCCTGATAGTTCATTTATTTTGCGATTTCCGAAAGGTCCTAAATGAACAATCTCTCGAATACGATCCACTTTTTTACGAATGACAGGAGTGGGCATTTTTCTTACCTTTAATCCAAACGCAATATTTTCATCAACCGTCATATGGGGGAACAAGGCATAATTTTGAAAAACCATCCCAATATTTCGTTTGTTTGGCTGTAAACCGGTTACGTTCGCGTCATCAAAGTAGATTTTGCCCGTAGTAGGATAATAAAATCCCGCTATCATACGAAGTGTTGTCGTTTTTCCACAACCACTTGGTCCTAGAAAGGTAAAAAACTCGCCGGGTTGGATCATTAAATTTAAATCATTAA
Organism: Ureibacillus composti; assembly: GCA_030348875.1. Classification (GTDB taxonomy): domain Bacteria; phylum Bacillota; class Bacilli; order Bacillales_A; family Planococcaceae; genus Ureibacillus; species Ureibacillus composti. The sequence continues at coordinate 2,501,727 of JAUCEP010000002.1, read as the reverse complement.
TGGTTTCGACTTTGCCAAAAGATTTTGTCACATGTTCCAATCGAACACTTTTCACACATAAGCTCCTTTCCATCGACATCGAAGAAGAATAGCTATTTTTTAGAAAGAGGGTGTGACGAGTTTTTTGTCACACCCTAAGGGAACTATATGAAAGTAAAAGAGGGATGGCGGTTATTTTGCACGACCTTTAATATTTGTGTCCCAGTATTCCATCCATTCTGCTTCCTTCGCAGACATGACTTCCCAATCAATATCAAACGTCGTTAAATTAAGTTCTTTATACCAATCAGGCATTGCATTTAAATCAATGTCCGTACGAGTTGGAATTTGATAGTATTCATTAGCTAGTTCTGTTACAAGTCCTTGTTCAAATAAAAATTCTGTGAAGAGCTCTGCGTTTTTAAGGTTTGGAGCATTGTTTACGACGGCTACACCATCAACTAAAATCGGTGCACCACTCTTTGGATAAATATAGTCAAATGGATAGTCTGTAGTATGTTTCTTCAGTAAAATATCTTGTAAATTCCACAATGAAACCGTACCTTCTTGACGAGTTAGTTTTAAGTAAAGTTGATTCGGATCTTGTGTATATTCTTTTGTGTTCGCATCAAGTTTCATTAGCCAGTCATAACCTTTTTCAGGTGTATCCGCACCTTGTCGAACAATCATTGAGGAGTAAATCGTACGCATTGTACCAGAAGCTAATACTCCACGAATGAGGATTTGGTCTTTCCATTTCGGGTCAAGGAGGTCATCCCAATCTTGTGGACCCGTTTCTTTTGTTAACACATCGCTATTAATCATAATGACTTCAGGTAAAAGCATTTCCCCAAACCAACGACCCTCTGCATCTTTATGTTCATCTTTGATGGCATTTGAGAAACTTGGCTCCCAAGAATGAAGTAAATCTTCATTTGCCCCTACAATAAGTGCAGATTGTGTTCCACCCCACCAGAAATCACCTTGAGGATTCGCTTTTTCAGCGCGGAGACGTTCTAAAATTTGTTGTGCGCCCATTGTTAAGTATTCGACTTCAATGTCTGGATACTTTTCATTGAACTTTTCAATGACCCCTTGCACAAGCCCTTCATCACGCCCTGTGTAAATGACTAGTTTTCCAGAAGGGGATTCTTCCGCTGTTGCTTCCTCTTCGGTTGTAGTGGTTTCAGTTGAAGTTGTTCCTTCCTCCGACGGATTCGTTTCATCTTTCGAGTCATTCCCATTACATGCAGCAAGAACGAGTAAAACAAAGGCAAATAAAAGACCGAATAGCCAATGCTTTTTCTTCAAGTCACAAAACCTCCTATTCATAATGAACGTACTACTTTGAAACTTGGAAAAAGAATTACAAGTACAACAAAATGAGGGCGGATGAGACATTATAATATTTCAATTTTGTTTTTATTACACAATTCGTTTTTTTCTTGAAGGGTTTAGATAATTGGTGCGGACAAAGGAAGTACGAAAAAAGTGATCGACTGAATAATTCAGTGGACCACTTTTTCGTTGCAATACTGATTTTAAGGTTGGGGGCAAAATTAATAAGGGTTGTTAAGCCTTTACCAATACAAGTTAATTGTAAATTATTAGAATGATATAAACAAATATGTATATATCATAATTTTAATCTATAAATGAGATGATTTAAAATGACTCTTCATCCTATTAACATGTTAAAATATCAATTACTATATGATGGAAATGGCATTTTTTGTTTTTTAAACGGGGTAGTAATTGAGAGGGGTTTTTTTGATGGATTTATTGTTAGTTGTTTTACCTGCGTTCATTATTTTTAGTATAGGGTATATAGGGCAAAAAAAACTCAAATTAAATATAAAATCAATTTCAACTATGTCCCTTTATTTAATGTTACCTTTTCTAACTTTTGAAACGTTTTATACGAATAAGTTAAATATTGAACATTTCTATATGTTCTTATTAAGCATCACACTTACAATTGTACTCGTATGTATTACCCTAGTTTATGGGAAAATAATCAAGGCGGATAAAACGCATATGTCCGTCATGTTATTAGGGAATATCTTTCCGAATAGTGGGAATTACGGAACGCCGGTAGCCTTATTTGCTTTTGGGGCGGTTGCATTTGATTATGCAATTATTATCATGGTCATCCAAGCGTTATTGATCAACACTGTCGGTATTTTTATTGCCTCCTATGGCAGTGAAAAACCAACTACAATTAAAGAAGCACTAAAGAAAGTAGTTAAAATGCCGGTATTATATGGAGTAACATTAGGGATATTATTTCAACTGATAAATATTCAGTTATCGCCAACGATTATTGATGGACTTGGATTACTAGGATCAGCTGCAATTCCTACTGTCATGTTGCTTTTGGGGATGCAACTAGCTGAGATTCAATCCCAGAAATTTGAAATAAAGTATTTAAGCCCGGTTATAGTAGTTCGAATGATTGCATCTCCTTTAATTGCGGCTTTATTAGTTAGCTTTATGCCAGTAAATGACATGATTAAAAATGTATTTGTCTTATTAGCCGCAATGCCTGTCGCAGCAAATACGACTATGCTAGCTGTCCAATTTAATACGAAGCCTAATTTACTTTCGTTTATCACACTAATTACAACAGTTATTAGTTTAATAACGATCCCACTCACACTCTATTTTTTAGGTTAATAGATATAGGCAATTCGAAAACTTTTCACAAAACACCTATTAATTTTTACATCATTTTTATTAGTGGTGGAGAAAAATCGCTTTATCATATATTATTTAAATATATCTTATTTAGGCGTGGTTCGTTTAATCGGCGTAACTTAAAGCGCTTTTAATACTATCAGGGATATCCTGCAAATATAAATGATAGGTGGAACAAACATGAATTACCGAGTTTTATTATATTATCATTACACAACAATTGAAGATCCAACTCAATTTGCTGCTGAGCATTTAGAAGCATGCAATACAATGAACTTAAAGGGTCGTATCTTAGTTGCAACAGAAGGAATCAACGGTACGGTCTCAGGTACAATTGAAGATACGAATGCTTATATGGATTTGATGAGAAATAATCCATTATTCGAAGGAATTGTTTTTAAAATAGATGAAGCAGAAGGGCATGCATTTAAAAAAATGAAAGTGCGTCCACGTCCGGAGCTTGTCAATTTGAGTCTAGAGGATGATATTAATCCACATGAAATAACTGGTCGTTATTTATCTCCTGCTGAATTTATGGAAGAAATGCAGCGAGAAGATACAGTCGTACTTGATGTGCGAAATACGTATGAATATGATGTGGGTCACTTCCGTGGGGCGATTCGTCCAGAAGTGGAAACATTCCGTGACACACCCAAATGGGTTCGCGAAAACAAAGATTTATTTGAAGGAAAACGTGTTCTGACATATTGCACTGGTGGGATTCGTTGCGAAAAATTCTCTGGTTGGTTAAAACGTGAAGGAATTGGGGAAGACGTTGGCCAATTACATGGTGGAATTGCGACTTACAGTAAAGATCCTGTAGCAAAAGGGCAACTTTGGGACGGCCAAATGTACGTATTTGATGAGCGCATCACAGTGCCAATTAATCAAGTGGAGCACGTTGTTGTCGGAAAAGACCATTTTGATGGCACACCATGTGAACGCTACATTAAATGTTCAAATCCTGATTGCAACAAACATATTCTAGCTTCAGAAGAAAATGAAGCAAAGCATTTAGGCGGATGCTCAATAGAATGTACGAAACATCCTCGCAACCGATATGTGGAAAAACATAATTTACCAGAAGACCAAGTGCGCGCGACAATTGCTGAACTTGAAAAGGTATGGCAAGGAGCTGCAAATTAAGATAAACAAAGACTTGTTGTGATTGATTGTCACAACAAGTTTTCTTGTGTTTTTAGCTAATTGCGGGGTGGCACATAAATAGGGAAGGTAGCTTGCTAGAAGGGACAAGCGCTCATAAAGGATGGCATGTTGCTCATAAATGGGGAAAGGTTACTCATACCGAGAGGAAAGCTGCTCATAAAGAACCGAATTGTGCTCATAAAACGGAGTTTCTCGCTCATAAAACTTTTCTGCTCATAATCAGGGAAAAGAAGCTCATACCGTACCTACTAGCTCAAAAATAACTCCAACGCTCATAAATCTCCCATACCCTCCTAACTAGTAAGTAATAATATTATGTTAACTCATACCAATCTTCTCTCAAAACCTCTACCTTTCGTTAAAATAAACCCGAAAATTTGCTACAATAGAAGAACGCAAAACAAGGAAATGAGGATTTTTTATGTTTAAGACATTAGGTGTGCTAGCTCATGTTGATGCGGGAAAGACAACATTTTCGGAGCAGCTCCTTTTTCATACACAAAGTATTCGAGAACGTGGACGAGTTGACCATCAGGATGCGTATCTTGATAACCATTCGATTGAACGTCAGCGCGGCATTACGATTTTTGCAGAGCAAGGTAGAATTCAATATAAGGGAGATACCTATACGTTAGTAGATACACCTGGTCACGTCGATTTTTCCCCAGAAATGGAACGTGCCATTAGTGTAATGGACTATGCAATTATCATCATCAGCGCAGTTGAAGGAATTCAAGGTCATACTGAGACGGTTTGGCATCTTCTCCGACAATACAATGTCCCAACTTTTATTTTTATTAATAAAATCGATCGGGAAGGGGCGGATGTTGAAAGGGTAATGCAGTCGTTAAAAAAGGAATTTTCAGAAGATATGTTGCTACTTGATGACCCGATTTCGGAAGATTCCATTCCTGAAACTGTGCTCGAATGGATTGCTGAACGGGATGAATTCCTCTTTGATCAGTACATGGAGGGGAATATTCTGCCAGCTGCATTTTTACAGACACTCCGCACATTTATTAACCAACAACAGGCTTATGTTTGTGCGAAAGGCGCTGCTTTAAAAGACATCGGTGTGATTGAATTTTTTGATCAGCTCAGTATTCTAACACAAACTCATTATGATGACGATCAACCCTTTAAAGGTAAAGTCTTTAAAATTCGACATGATGAACAACAGCAACGGATTACCTTCATAAAAGCGCTTCAAGGGACTTTAACTGTGCGGGATGAATTCAAGTTTGGCGATGTGACAGAAAAAGTAACAGAAGTACGTCTCTACAACGGGAATCGCTTCGAAACAGTCCAACAAATTCATGCGGGAGACATTTTTGCTGTGAAAGGCCTCACACAAGCAGAGATTGGTGACATATTAGGACACGAAATCGAGTCAACATCTAACTTTGAACTTGTCCCAACACTTCAAGCAAAAGTTGTGTATGAAGGAAATGAACATATCAAAGAAATATTACGGTACTTCCGAATGTTAGAGGCAGAAGAGCCGACGTTGCGTGTCGTATGGAGTGAAAAATTCCAAGAAATTAATGTGCATATCATGGGCGTTATTCAATTGGAAGTTTTAGTGGAAGTAGTGAAAGAGCGTTTCAACATCGATGTACAATTTGAAGATCCTAAAATTTTATATATGGAAACGATTCGATCCTCAGTTACTGGTTACGGTCATTTTGAACCGCTTAAACATTATGCGGAAGTTCATTTAAAGCTAGAGCCAAATGAACGTGGGGCGGGTATTGAATTTATCAATCAATGTCATGCAGATGATTTGTCAGTAGGGCACCAAAGACTGATTGAAAAACATCTATTCGAACGCGAACACCATGGATTACTTACCGGGTATCCCGTTACCGATCTTCGGGTTACACTTCTAACTGGTCGTGCCCACAATAAGCATACAGAAGGTGGGGACTTCCGTGAAGCGACATTCCGTGCACTTCGACAAGGACTTGAGCAAGCCGAAAACGTTCTTTTTGAACCCTATTATAGTTTTAAAATGAAAGCTTCGAACGAACATGTCGGCCGCATGATGACGGATATTCAACAAGCAAGCGGCACTTTTGAAACACCCATCATCACAGAAGACCAGGTCATCATTAAAGGGAAAGCCCCGGTATCAACATTCATGAATTACAGCACCGTGTTTGCTGCTTATACAAATGGGAAAGGGGCATTATCGCTAACATTTAGTGGATATGATTTATGTCACAATACTGAAGAAGTCATTGAACAAATTGGATATGATAAAAACGCCGATCCAGAATATACTTCTTCCAGCATTTTCTGTGCTAAAGGAAAGGGCTACAGTGTACCATGGGATGAAGCGAAAGACGCTATGCATTGTTTAAAATAATATGAAAGGACCTTCTGAGATTTTCTTTTGAGGGTTCTTTATTTTTTACGAGATGAAGACCGATTTGGCTTTTCGAATGAAGAAATAGTGTCTTTATAAGGTAGATGAAGACCAATTTGGATTCGCCGATGAAGAGAAAATGTCTTCATAAGGCGGATGAAGACCGATTTGGTTTGTCGATGAAGAAATAGTGTCTTTATAAGGTAGATGAAGACCAATTTGGATTCGCCGATGAAGAGAAAATGTCTTCATAAGGCGGATGAAGACCGATTTGGCTTTTCGAATGAAGAAAAAGTGTCTTCATAAGGCGGATGAAGACCAATTTGGCTTCGCCGATGAAGAGGAAATGTCTTCATAAGGCGGATGAAGACCGATTTGGCTTTTCGAATGAAGAAAAGTGTCTTCATAAGGCGGATGAAGACCAATTTGGCTTCGCCGATGAAGAGGAAATGTCTTCATAAGCGGATGAAGACCGATTTGGCTTTTCGAATGAAGAGGAAGTGTCTTCATAAGGTAGATGAAGACCGATTTGGCTTCGCCGATGAAGAGGAAATGTCTTCATAAGGCGGATGAAGACCAATTTGGCTTCGCCGATGAAGAGGAAATGTCTTCATAAGGCGGATGAAGACCGATTTGGCTTTTCGAATGAAGAGGAAGTGTCTTCATAAGGCGGATGAAGACCGATTTGGCTTTTCGAATGAAGAAAAAGTGTCTTCATAAGGCGGATGAAGACCGATTCGGCTTTTCGAATGAAGAGGAAGTGTCTTCATAAGGCAGATGAAGACCGATTTGGCTTATCGAATGAAGAGGAAGTGTCTTCATAAGGTAGATGAAGACCGATTTTGCTTTTTGAATGAAGAGTAAGAGTTCTCATAAAAGTGATGAACAGGATTTCAATAACGAGAAACGATAAAAGCCCACTTCATAAGCTAGATGAACGGGAAATCGATAACGAGAGACGATGAACTACCTCTTCATAGGCTAGATGAACGGGAAATCGATAACGAGAGACGATGAACTACCTCTTCATGGGCTGATGAGCGGGAATTCTATAACGGAAGCCAATAAAACGGCGCATCATGAATGACGACTGAAAGAAATTACGCTCGCGCAACATGTTGAACACGTTCTTCATCTACAAAAGCTTGGGTATTTTATAGCAAGTCTTTTAAAATGGCTCTTTTGCACATTAGACATAAAACGTTTAGATCTGTAGGAAAATCTATTAAACCGCTTATGATATAATTAAAAGGTTAGTTTTTTTGTATCAAGGAGGTTTCGCATCATGAGATTTAATAAAGGTGTAATATTCATTTTATTAGGTGCTTCGTTTTTTGGGTTTACACCGATTTTTGCAAAAATGGGATTTAGCTACGGCTACTCACTTGGCCAAATTAATATCGTTCAAATGATTATTTCTTCATTGTTATTATGGGCTTTTACACTAATTAAACGCTCCGGTTTCAGAGGGCTTAATAAGAAGAATGTTGTTCAAATTATGGCGACCGGTTGTTTTATTGGGTTAACAAGTATTTTTTATTATGCTTCCATGCAATTTCTACCGGCTTCATTGGCTATTATTTTAATGTTCCAATTTGTTTGGATTGGGATTATTCTAGAATGGATTTTCAGCAAAATTAAACCGTCACCTGTCACAATCTTGTCCATCATTTTAATTTTAGTCGGTGTATTTTTTGCTTCGAATATATTGAATGGGGACATAAAAGGTCTTCCTATTAAAGGGTTTATATTTGGTATTCTTTCTGCATTTACTTATGCAGGATTTATTTTTTTCAGCGGAAAGGTCGCTGTCAACGTGGATGCATGGACACGAAGCTCTTTAATGGTCACAGGATCTACTATTATGGTGATTTTCATATTCATGGGTGATATCTCGACTTTATTCCCATTAGAGGCAAACTTAATAAAATCTGCGCTAGGTGTTTCATTATTTGGAGCAGTCCTTCCACCACTATTTTTCGCAGTTGGGGCACCTTTAGTTTCTGGGGGAATGGCGAATATTTTAACATCCATTGAACTTCCGATTGCCATACTTTCAGCAAGTATTATTTTGTCTGAAACAGTTACGCCGCTTCAATGGTTAGGAATTGTAATCATTCTCATCGCCATTGTTTTAAATGAGCTAGGTCCTAACATAACCCGATTAAGAAAACATCCCGAAAATAGAAATGAACATTTAAATAATTAACATTTGCAATCTCAAACTTACCCAGTTCATAACAACTAGGATAAAACTGTAATCAAACTCAAAAAACGAGCTAGATTACAGTTTTTTTATTACTTATTATTTATCCTTCACCATATCGACAACTGTAGTAGCGATAAAATATGTAATGGTTGAGATTAAAGCACCTTGCAATCCGACTATTACTAGTGCCCCAAGAAAAATCAGGATATTTATTGCAAAAATGACCTCTCCAACAGAAAATGATGTTCGATTTGAGATCAAAATGGCTAACACGTCTGTCCCATCTAAAGCCCCGCCATTTCGGAGGACGATGCCAATCCCCACACCTAGTAAAATACCACCCATGATCATGACTAATAGTGAATGACCAAATAGAAAAGACGTGGATCCTTCTAGAAAATTCGTTGAAAGCACTAATGAAAGAATGCCTAACGTTGCAGAAAATGCAAATCGTTTCCCTAAAAATAAATAACCAAGCAGTACAAATGGAATATTTAAAATGAACAGCACAAAGCTTAATGAGAATCCAAATAAATCTGAAAGAATCATGGAAATGCCAGTCACTCCACCATCAAATAGTCCATTTGGAATGAGGATGACTTCTAGGCTAATCGCGGCGACCATTGCACCAATCACAATCCAAGGAATTTTAAAGGCGAGCTCCAATAAATAAGACTTATAAAGTTTTATCACTTTCAAGTAAGTTCTCCTTTTAGTCTAGATGAAGTGGTAGTTGAAGGAAGGTTTGTTCTTTCCCATACTATTTCTATGAGTAAATTTGGAAGATAATGAACATTATGAGAAAATAGAAGGAGGGAATTATGTGGAGTTATGCTGTAATTAATTTAATGAAAATCAAAAATGAAGGATACATAAATTGAATAAGGGGGATTTACATGGAGCGATAAAACAGTTCGTCTTTTAATTGCCCATCCATGAACATTTCGTCATGGAAGAAACTTCTCCAACAACCTTATCAGCTGTCCATAACATGCACATCTTTGGGATTCATTTTCTACGCATAGATTATGAGATTGGGACAAGGGGACAGGTTCCTCGTCCCATTTTCAAAGTAATAGCTTAAACATTGCGTTACACAGGACCATAGAAGATATTTTCTACAAAACTGGCTTGGTTATTTTACAAAAAATCTAGTAAATAATGGTATAATATTAGAATATAAACATTGTGTTTTATAATAGGCGGGGATCAATCTAAGAGTTTCCTAATCTTTATAAAATCGCAATTGTATAAGGAGTGGTTAAGATGACAACAGTCGTTAAAAATGCACAATTAAGCTATGGTTCACCAGATGCACCCGTGAAAGTAGAAGTCTTTCTAAATCTTGCTTGCCCATATTGCGCTACATTTTTTGAAAATGCAGACCAAACATTACAGTCATATATCCAAGAGGGCAAAGTACAATACATAATCAAGCATTTTGATAAACCACGTGAAATGCTTCTTTATGGTACACTTGCGAATTGCTTCTTTGATTACAAGGAACCAGAAAAGATCTATGATTTGATGAAAGATTTATTTGCAAAACAAAGCGAGTGGCATGAAAAAGATAGTGATACGATTAAAAAAATGCTGACTGAACAATACGTATTAAAAGAAGAACCAGAAACAATTGATATTGGCTTACAAATTGTTGCAGAAGCAGTAGAACGCAACGTAAAAATGGTACCTGCTGTTTTTATCAATGATCAAGAATTCCAATTTCCAGTTGAAATTGATGCACAACAACTAAAAGAGGAAATTGAAAAAGTTTTATAAATATGTATTAGCATATGGGAAATCTAAGTTTAAAGAATATACACAATATGAAGTTAGCAAAAACAGTAGGGAATTGAATACCTTGCTGTTTTTTCTTTATGTCAAGAATATTTATTAATAGAAACCAAATAAGGTTAAAATCGACATACGATAAGCAAATAAATCTTATTTTATTACTTTTGTTAATGAATAAGCTTGTTATATACGAAATAATACATAGATTTATTCAAGGTGTATTAAGTGCATCTATTAATACTTCTGCTCATGGTAGTTAAGTCTAATACAGAGACATACTTATGAGGACCTAAGATTTGTCGAAAACATGTGCAACTCACGAATCCACAAAGGGGCATTTGTTTGTCTAGTAATTTATCGGAATAAAAATGTATGCGCATTCATAGATTAGATTCATAGTTAGTAGACTAGCATAAATAGATAAGCTCGTCTCCATCTGATAAGCACGTGTCTATTATAACTACTCAAAGTTTCATAGCTTATAAATTAGGAGGTAGTATATGGGAGTTTCGAATAAACGTCAAGGTGAAACTACAAGTGTTGATGCTGTTGTTATTGGGGCAGGGTTTTCAGGATTGTACATGCTATATCGTTTAAGAGAGGCGGGTTTATCTACAAGAGTATACGAGACAGCTGACGGAGTTGGTGGTGTATGGTATTGGAATCGTTATCCAGGTGCACGCTGTGATTCAGAAAGCATTTGCTATAACTATACCTTCTCTGAGGAGCTTTATAATGAATGGTCATGGTCTTCTCGTTATCCTGAACAGCCTGAAATTTTGAAATATTTGAATTTCGTAGCTGATAAATTTGATCTGCGTCCTGATATCAATTTTAGCACTCGTGTAACCTCTGCTAGCTATGACGAGGGTAGTAATAGATGGCTAATCGAAACAGACCAAGGTGACCAAATAACAGCGAAATACTTTATCACAGGGGTTGGTTGTATATCAACAGCTAACGTTCCTAATATTAAGGGGTTAGACAACTTTGATGGTGATTGGTATCACACTGGTCATTGGCCACATGAAAAGGTAGATTTCACCGGTAAACGGGTTGGGGTGATTGGAACTGGTTCGAGTGGTATTCAATCTATACCAGTAATTGCGAAGGAAGCCAAACATCTTACGGTTTTCCAACGTACACCACAATTTAGTGTGCCTGCAAAAAATTACCAATATACTCAAGAGTTTCTTCAAAAATCAAAAGAAAATTATCACGGTATGAGACATTTAATGCGTAATTCCGTCGCTGGAATGGCCATGTACTATGGAGAGAGGTCCGTATTAGAAGATACTCCCGAAGAACGCAAAAAAGTGTTAGAAGCAGCTTGGGAAAAGGGTGGATGGGCAATTCTATTCGCGTACAATGACCTCCTTATTAACGAAGAAGGAAACAAACTTGTCGCGGAATTTGTACGCTCAAAAATTCGTGAAATTGTTAAGGATCCAGAAACAGCCGATAAGCTAGTGCCTGACCATTATTACGGTACGAAGCGGGCGATTATTGATACGAATTACTTTGAAACTTATAATCGCAATAATGTTAGCCTAGTAGATGTGAAAAAGGCACCAATTGAGGAGATTACATCTAAAGGGATTCGTACTACAGATGGTGAGTATGAATTGGATGCGATTGTGTTTGCAACTGGTTTCGATGGAATGACTGGTTCATTATTTAAAATTGATATAAAAGGTAGAAATGGTGTGGCTCTTAAAGAGAAGTGGGACAATGGTGCGAAGACAAAAACATATCTTGGATTAACGACAGTAGGATTCCCAAATCTATTTATGTTAACAGGTCCGGAAAGTCCATCTGTTTTAGGTAATATGCCCGCAGCTATTGAACAGCATGTTGAATGGGTTATAGATTGCATTAATCATCTTCGTCAGAATGAAGTGGAAGTATTTGAAGCTAAACCTGAAGCTGAAGAAAAGTGGAGTCAACATTGTAGAGAACTAGCAGATGCAACACTTTATACAAAGACTGAATCTTGGTATACGGGCGCGAATATTGAAGGCAAGGCAAGAGGATTCCAGATCTATGTTGGTGGATATGATGGATACCGCAAAATCTGCGATGAAATAGCATCAAAAGGATACGAAGGATTTTCGTTAGTTTCAAAGAGTAGTGCTAAAAACTAATTTGAAAGCGTTATCATTTCTTATAGTCTGAATAGAATCTATTAATCTTTTAAGGAGGATTTTTTTATTATGGCCCTTGATTCTCAAGCAAAATTTCTATTAGAACAGATGGAAGCAGCGGGTGCACCACCAATGAGTTCGCTTAGCCCAGAGGAAGCAAGATTAACAACAGATTTTAGTGCTCTAGCAGGAATTCCAGAAAAGGTTGGTAAGGTAGAGAACCGCGTAATTCCTGGTCCTGGGGGGGACATCCCAGTTCGTATATATACACCTAATGGAGAAGGCCCTTTCCCATCACTCGTCTTTTACCACGGTGGTGGTTGGGTAATTGGGGATCTTGATACGGTTGACGTTCCATGTCGGCTTTTAGCTAACCGAGCAAATTGTGTTGTCGTATCCGTTGATTATCGATTAGCGCCAGAGCATAAATTCCCAGCGGCTGCTGAAGATGCTTACGCTGCTGCGAAATGGGTAGTTGAAAATGGTCCATCCATCCTAGTTGACAGTAGCCGTGTTGCGGTAGGTGGTGACAGTGCAGGTGGTAATCTAGCAGCGGTCGTTTCTTTAATGGCTCGCGATAAAAATGAAATTGAATTAGCTTATCAATTATTAATATATCCTGTTACGAACCACTCATATGAAACAGTGTCCTATAGAGACAATGCGGATGGTTATTTGTTAACAAAAGATAGCATGATTTGGTTCTGGGATCATTATTTGCGTGATCCTCAAGATGGAGAAAATCCATATGCTTCTCCACTAAAAGCAGAGGATTTGAGCGGCTTACCTCCCGCACTCGTTATTACCGCAGAATTTGACCCGTTGCGTGATGAGGGAGAAGCCTATGCACAACGTCTTAAAGAAGCTGGAGTGTCAGTAGAAGAAACTCGATATAATGGTATGATTCATGGCTTCTTCTGGATGCCGGGTACTTTAGATCAAGGGATGAAAGCTGTAAATCAAGCGGCAGATGCTTTAAAGCGAGCATTGGCAAGAGAGGTTAAACGATAATTTCACAATAAATGTTAGTGCTAGGCTCTTAGAGAGTTTAGCACTTTTTTTATGGCGGTTAGGGAGAATAAGTTTTAAGGGATCTGTATAAGAGAAGTAAAGAAAGTGATTTGTCGCATTTTGGGAAAAGTGATGTTTTCTAAAATATTGTGTTTGAAGTTTGTATACATAGCACATTTCTTCAAGAGGAGTAAGTTTCATTATGTGAAACTTATTGGGAGAATTGGACCGTTTTCCTTACATAAAAGACATTTGTGTGTAAAAAATAAAATAAATCAGCATAAAAACGAGATACTAAGATGAAAAGCGAGTTTTATTATTTGTTAGTCGATAGTCTCTTTTTGGTGATTTGCCTTTTGGTATTTATGCTAAGCAAGATGGATAAATGGATAATTTTACTTGAGATGAGGTTTAAGATGATTGGGATTTTAATGGCTATATTAGCTGGTTTTTTTATCGCACTCCAAAGTGTAACAAATGCAGCGATTGGTTCAGGAGTGAGTACATGGACAACCGCTATGATTACACAGGCAGTTGGAGCTACAGGCGCATTGATCATTTATTTATTTTCAAAGAAAAATCATGTAAACGGGTTTAAAAAGGTGAAACCAATATATTTATTTGGAGGTTCGTTTGGAGCCATCGTGGTAGCTTCAAGTGTTATTGCTGTCACATTAGTAGGGGCAACCGTAGCAATTTCGTTAACTTTAATTGCTCAATTGGGGACCGTCGTAATTATAGAAGCGTTAGGGGTGTTTGATGTAAGGAAACAACCTGTTGCAGGAATGCAGTGGATTGGTTTGGCACTCATGATGCTTGGAGTAGTATTTATTAGTTTATAGGAGCACTTACATATAAAGGTATTTTTTTCCATGATTGTTGATTGTAATCGGCAAGTAGTCAAAAATACTATTAATGAGGAGAAATAAAATTGATTTTAGGTGGCATTTTAGCAGTAGTCGCAGGTGCTTTTATTGGTTTACAAAATATCTTTAATCGCCATTTAAATGAGTATGTAACAGGGTGGATTGCTACTACATTTGTACTTATTACTGGTAGCATTGCATCACTGATTTTCGGGTTAATACTTGACGGAATGGATGTTTTTGATTTTAGCGACATGAAAGTTAGTTATTGGTTTTTTGGGTTAGTGGGAATTGGGGTTATTTATTGTATGATGCAAGCGATGAAAAGACTAGGACCGACCAAAGCCGTTTTAATTGGTGTGATTGCACAATTAATCTTTTCGCTGATCTTTGATGTAACAGGATTTTTAATATTGCCCCAAGTGAATTTAAAATGGGTAGATATTTTGGGTGTGCTGTTAATTATTATCGGTCTATTTATATTTAATATGAAAACCAAATATCATACAAACAAATAAGTTTTTAGTCTTTTTGTTGAATTGCTGAAAGGCTTATCAATAAATTGTGATTAAAGGGGACAAATTAACCTAAAGAGGTGTTTTATGAAACAAGTCATTTGGGGTTTAATTATTCTTATATTGTTGGTTATTTGTCCCTCCCAATCAAGTGCAATTACAATGCCATGCAGTATCGTCTTAGAACCCATTGACCAAAAGCTTACAAACGCAAAGGGTTCTGCACTCATATATAAAGTACAATTACGTCCTCCAAGTTCTGCACGAACAAATATCAGTATTCTTGGCGTACACCTTCCAGAGCCAACCACATATGGAGATTATGACCGTTATGAGGGCTTTGCTTTTATTCCAAAAGAAATTAGTTGGCGTTTTATTTTATATCCTACTCCAGAACAGGATGGTCCGACATGGGCAGGTAGATTTGATGAAATAACAGCCGAAATGGAAAATGTTGAAGTTCAGGTTCGTTTATCAAATTCTAAAAGTGAAAAATTGGGACCTGCTATATTAAAAGGGGATCTCAATCAATGTAAATAGCAAAAAAGGTGCGATTGTTCAATAGAGCAGTCGTTTTTTTATAAGATGTATTTCTCGGATTTAATTTTCGACTTTTCTCAAAATAATCAAGTGTTGGTTCAAGAATATTAGAAAAGAGGGTTAGGATGCTAAGTTTTATCGGTTGTGGTAGTGCCTTTAATACAGAATTAGGGAATAATTCAGCGTTTATTAAAAAGGGTCGTGTACTATTACTGATTGATTGTGGCAGCAGTACTTTTAGCAAGATTCATCAAAGTCATTTATTAAAAGATGTAGAGGAAATTTGTGTTCTGTTAACACATACTCATCCAGATCATGTCGGCTCATTAGGAGACCTCATTTTTTATGGATATTATGCAATGGGAACAATGGCAGAGAGCAACGTTCATGTTTATGCACCAAAAAAATTGAAAATTAAAGAACTACTAAAAATGATGGGTGTAGAGGAAAATACTTATAAATTAACAGAATTTGCTACTCAAGATGCCTATCAATATGAAGATTTTGAAATGACTTTTGAAGCTGTACCAGTAAATCATGTAAAAGATTTAGATTGTTACAGTTATATATTACATTATGAAAATAAGGCAATTTATTATAGTGGAGACTGCAGCGATATCCCGAATCACATTCTCGAATGGCTTCATGATGGAAAATTTGATGTGTTTTATCAAGATACTTGTAAGGCAGATTATAATGGTAACCCACATCTTTCGTTAAGAAAATTAGATGATCTTATAGAGTGGAAAATTAGAGATCGAGTATATTGTATGCACCTAGATGCGGGATTTCCAAAAGATATAGCAATAAAAATGGGTTTTAATATAGTAGAGCCTATTAAGTCATACAATTTAGAATAATATTTAGTAATTGAAACTTGATAACTATAACAGCTTGGCACCTTTCTACAAGTAGAAAGGTGTTTTTTTGTCTTTTGTGATTATATTGTAACCTTAGTTTTTTAACTATATATTTATAGCATTTATATCCTACTAGATAGAAAAATTTGTATATAGTGAGAAATCCTTATATTTTATATTGGTTAAATATGGTAGAATATAAACAATCTGTAAATTAGGGAGGAAAAATTTTGAAAAAGTTTGGAAAAGTAGGAATACTTGTCACATCAACAGCCCTTTCCTTTGGAGTACTATCTTCTGTCGCAAATGCACAAACGCCTATAGAGAATCAACCAGAGAGAGTTGCAATTGAAGTAGCATCGACGGAGACAACAATCTCGAAAAATACGTTAATTAAAAAGTTAAAAGAACTGTTCCCAAAACAATTTGATTCTTTATCAAGTAATGATTTTTATATGAGTAATGGTCATTACTATCCAGATGATGAGCGAATTCGCTATGATTTAAGCTTCCATAAAACAGTAAAAGGTAAAGATCTTTATGGAAGTATTGTATTTGTTGGGGATGATTTAGAGCTTGAAACTTTCCATTTCGAACCTCTTAATACAGCAGATGCACTTTTCCCTGCAAAAGTATCGAAAGAAGAGGCAGAGAAGATCGCTGTTTCGTTTTTGAATAAATTGTCGAATGGAAAAGAATATGAAATAGATAAAGATACTATTGATTATTCCTATTATTCGAATCAATTAATTACTGAACCAGTACGCTATGAATTTAGATTCGTACAAAAGAAAAATAATGTTCCACTAGCTGACCAACAAATTCAACTAACTATTCTTGGAAATGGTGAGGTTGTTAGCTTCTATCGTTATGCTGAAGATGCGAAAGATGCAACTTTTGTTAAAATAGAAGAAATTAAAAGTGAAAACGAATTATTACAAAAGATAAAAGATAATTTAGATGTCAGCTTAAGATATCAAGTGATCACGGATTATCGCACAGGTGATGAATCGATTGCACTAATTTATAGTCCAAATGTCAAATATGGTGTAAATGCAATTTCTGGTGACTGGCAAACGGCTAATGATTTTACAAAAGAAGTACCAAAAGAAGCGGAAATTGAAAAGTTAGCGGCAAAACCTTTGCCAGCAAGACAAGCCAATATGACAGTAGAACAGGCTAAAAAGGCTGCAGAACAACTATTGAAAATAGATTCAGATAAAGTGAAATTAACCATTTCATCAGTTGAAGAAGTAAATTATGGTAACGAAGACTTATTAAGTGTTCAATACTCATACGATTGGGCATATGGTGGCATGGGTTCTAGTATTGAATTTAATAAGGCAACAGGTGAAATAGTCTCTTATCACGATATGAAGCGAGATATCTTATTAGAGAGTGGCGAAAGCACAGGTAATAAAGGAAAACTCACTGAACAACAAGCATTAGCAAAAGCATTGGATTATTTAAAAGAATGGGTTCCATCTTATTTAAATAATTATGCAAAACCAATTGATGAACCTTCTTTCTTTGAATCTCAAGGAACTTATTACTTTACATTCCCTCGAGTAGTCAATGGGATTTTAGTAGAAGGGCATCAAATCAATGTTGGAGTAGGGACTAATGGTTCAGTAAATAGTCTATATATCAATCACCGTGATAATGTGGACTGGCCATCGCCAGAAGAAGTTGTTTCAAAAGAAGAAGCAAAAAATAAATTAACTGATGCATTAAGCTTAAAACTTCAATATATCAAACAAGGAAATGATCCAAAAGATCACGATTATAAATTAGTATATACACCAATATATAACGGAGAGGCTTATAGTTATTTAGATGCGAATACAGGTGAATGGAGTAGTTTATTTAGAAAAAATGATACACCTGTTTTGACACATCCGACTGCTGAAGCTGAATTAAATTATTTGCTTCAAAACCGCATGTTAGAAATTAAAGATGCAGCTTCATTTAATGCAGATAGCTCAATGACAAATGGGGAAGCACTGAAGTTATTAGTGAAGTCGTTGTCTTATTTCTATGAGTTCGATACAAGTGCTGCAGAAGAAAATGCAAATCAAACATATGCAAATATTGGTCCGGATCATCCTTACTATTCGATTGTAGAGAGAGCTGTTAGAATAGGCATTATTAATGCTGATGAAACTTTTAAGGCTGATGCGAAACTTACGCGTGAACAGCTAGCAGTTTGGTATATTCGAGCACTAGGTCTTGAAACGGCTGCGAAAGAACATGATATTTATAAATTATCTTTTGCTGACTCAAGTAAAATACAAAATGAATATAGAGGATATGTGGCGTTAGCAGATGCATTAGAATTAGTAAGCGCCCAAAAGAACCAATTCAATCCAAAAGGTGAAGTAACTTATGCTGATGTTGCCGTATCAATATTCAGCTTAGCTCAAGCGATTCATGAAACGGGCACACCATTTAATCAATATTAATTAAAAATTACCTCTCGAAAGTTAGTTGTTTCTTTCGGGAGGTTTTTTAGGTGAAATTCACATAAGAAAAATTACATTGAACTGTAGCAGGTAGTCGGTTTAAGTACTTTATTTTTTACATGGTAAGTTGAAGAGCTAATAGTAAAAATCACTTACTTTATTGGAACAAATTATCATAGAAGACGTTTTAAAAAATAACTGGCTTAATTCCTTTTAAATTTAAAAAAATTTAAAATTCCACTGAAATAAGGGAAGTTATTCCGTTTATCTTAGCCAAATCTTTGAAATTAGCCTATTTAAAGCAGTAAATCGGTATTTCTTCGCTTATTTCTAATTCTAAGCCCCCACACTATACTTTAGACGGAAATTCTTCGCCTATTATTTTATTACCTACTAAGAAATAAAAAAGCATATACATAATCATTTTACTTGAAAAGAGGAGATTGTTTGAAAGAAATATACAAATATCTTTTAGGTTTGCTAGCCGTCATTGCCATTGTTTTTGGCTTTGTACAATATCAATTGCATTCTACTGAAAAAGCAGTAAAAAACTATTTATTAGAAAATGAAGGGCTTTCTGCAACGGATTTCGAGACAGAAGCATTCATTGCGAATTTAGCTGGAGATAAAAACTGGATGGTTTCTGTGAAGATTGATGACGATGCTAAAACTTATAGTTATTTTTTGAATAATAAAGGCCACGTAGTTTTAGAATCATACATTGAGAATGGTGTTGTCAATATTGTTAACCAAGTAATGAACTACGTGTATTGGTGAAAAGTCATTAATTATTGAGGTGTGGGGCATAAATTGATGGCTAAATCGTGGTAGCTTCGTAATTGGACTAATAGCTTGAATTCTTCCAATTCTCAGTATCAGAAAAAACTGAATATCAGAATCAAGAAACAAATAAAAAATAAATTTTAGTAAATTAGCAGAGGAGCAAAATTATGAAGAGATGAATTTGCTTTTCTTTTTTATTAGAAAAATCCACTATTATACAATAAACGTGTTTATAATCTATAAAAATACTATAACTTACAAGGAAAAATTAAAAAATACAGGAATTTTTCAACAATTCCCAATGTTCTTAGTATATAATTAGGTGAGAAGTTATTATATTTTGAACTGTAAATTATGAAAAAACAAATAGCATCCTCATAGTTTCATTATTCGGAATTTTCTTTATAATGAGAAGTGCAAAAAAATGACTATGAAATTGATTAGTTTAGAAATATAATTGTAACCTATCAATATGTACATAGAACAATAAGGAGACTTTAAAGTGAATAACATCTTAAGAATCGGAAGCGCCTTTATTGGGGTAATTGTAGGTGCTGGTTTCGCATCTGGACAAGAAATTTTACAGTACTTTACTAGTTTTGGAATTTTGGGTATTTTCGGAGCAATTCTATCAACTGCACTTTTTTCATTTATTGGAATGGTCCTAGTTTGGCTTGGGAGTTATACTCAAACAAACTCACATAAAGATGTCATTTACAGAATAAGTGGGCGGTACCTAGGGACAGTCATTGACTATATTTTGATTTTTACGTTATTTGGAGTAGGGGTCGTTATGATTGCAGGTGCAGGTTCTAACCTGAATCAACAGTTTGGATTACCATTCTTTGTTGGATCGACTCTTATGACAATCTTCGTTATTTTAACGGGATTATTGAAAGTAAACCGTGTAGTTTCAATTATTGGAGGTATTACACCGTTTCTTATTTTCTTCGTTGTACTAATCTCAATTTATAGTTTACTAACGATGGATGCGTCATTTGCGTCACTAAACGAAGTTGCTCAAGCCACACCTACAACTCTACCAAACTGGTTTGTTTCTAGTATTAATTATGTTTCATTTAATGTTGCAGTAGGCGCTTCGATGTCCATTGTGATGGGTGGAACAGAAAAGAATCCAAAGATTGCAGCAAAAGGTGGATTATTAGGTGGCTTTGTTTTAGGAATTTTGATCATTTTAAGTCATTTAGCGATTTTTTCGAAAATCGGAGAAGTTGGCAATTTAGATATGCCGATGCTCGGAATTGTAAGTAATTTATCACCAATTTTAGGGCTGATCATGTCTTTAGTTATTTTTGGGATGATCTATAACACTGCTATTGGCATGTTTTTCTCGTTTACCGCTCGTTTTGCAGAGTCGGGAACAAAGAAATTTAAAATGTTCTTTATCGTTACGATGATCGTTGGATATTTAGCAAGTTACGTTGGATTTACTCAACTTGTAAGTTATTTCTATCCATTAATTGGCTATCTTGGGATTGTCTTAATGTTTGCTCTCGTTGCTGCTCCTTTTATAATTAAAAAACAGGACAAAAGTAAATAATATACAAAAATAAGTTTTATTCCTTAAATATTATGTAAATAAAAGCAGTACCCTTTGATCCAAATAATTTTGGAGATTGGGTACTGCTTTTTTGTGTTTTATTGTTATAAATGGATTTAAAACTGCATGAATTTTTCTTTGGTGAAATCTAAAAAGGCCTTTGCAGCAGGGGAAAGTACATTATCTATTTTATAACTAATAACGATTTTGTTTTTGTAAGTTGGGTTTCCTAATGTATAAAGATTCGAGTTAACTTTAATTTGATCTCGTGTGACAACACCTTCAGGAATAATCGTTAAGCCGGCACCGTTTTTTGCTAATCTAAATGCATTTTCAATGTTGTTTGTTTCGAGTATGATTTGGGGTTTAATATTATACTTTTCAAAAATATGATCTGTAAATCGTCGTAATCCGAGACCTGGTTTTAATAAAATAAATTTCTCATTGTTTAAACGGGATGGGTTAAAGGGAACATGAATCGGTTTTGTATTGTTTTGATCGAATAATTCATGATTTGGTGGAATGACTAAATAGAAATCTTCTTCATATAGGGTTTCATAAACAAGATCTTTATTGGTAATCGGTAGCATATTGATACAAATTTCAATTTTATTTTGCAGTACTAATGACTCCATTTCGCTAGCAGTTACTTCCTCTAATTCAATTTGTATTCCAGGGTACTTGCTCATAAAATCAGGGAGAAATTTATACAGTGTATGCGAAGCTAAAATAGGATTAATGCCAATCGTTAATCTGCCTTTTTTTAAATGTGAAATCGATTCTAGTTCATGTTGCATTTTCTCATAGGTTTTCTGAATGTCTTTCATATACGAGATATAAAGCTCACCCGCATAAGTCAGAGTCAGTGGTGTTACCTGCCGATTAATGAGTTCTACGCCGAGTTTTGTTTCTAAGTTCTTTAAGTATTTACTTAAATAGGGTTGAGATACAAAAAGCGCATTTGCTGCATGTGAAATATTCCCATATTCCTCGATTGCTTGTAGATATTCTATTGTTAAATCTTCTTTCATTTCAACTAATTCTCCAATTTTAATAAGTAACTATGTTTAATAATACACAATACTATATCATTTCACGAACGATAACGTTGTATGAAGGACAAATTTTATGTAAAAACGAGGAGATAACTTAATAGTTATAGCGAAGATAATAAAAGAAGTATTATAAAATTCGACATAAACATGACATAATTCTACATGCGATGGTATTCGAAAAATATTCACATTTTGTAGTAGAAAAACAGGAGGACACATGATATGGGAACTTTAGGTATTATTCTAGCAATCGCTGTGATTGTCTTTATGTCAATGAAAGGATTCAGTATTATTTTCATTGCTCCTGTAGCTTCAATAATCGTCATTTTAACAAATGGTATGGACTTCTTCCCAAGCTTAATTGGTACAGAAGCTTCATTTATGACAGGGCTTACAGTATTTATCGTAAACTTTTTTGCCATCTTCTTATTGGGTGCCATTTTAGCGCAGTATATTGAAAAAAGTGGTGCTGCTCAATCGATTGCGCAAAAAGTACTTTCGATTACTGGGACAGAAAAGCCGTTTGCGGTTCTAATTGCAATTTTCTTAATTAGTGCCATTTTAACTTATGGTGGTATTAGTTTATTCGTTGTTCTGTTCGTAGTTATTCCCCTCGCAAAACCATTATTCCAACAATTAAATATTGCATGGAACTTAATTGTTATACCGGTATTTTTAGGGATTGGAACATTTACAATGACGATGTTACCAGGTACACCATCGATACAAAACGTTGTACCAACTAAATATTTAGGGACAACTTTAACTGCTGCACCATTAATCGGGATTACCGCTACGATTGTTGCGATTGTGGTTGGTGTTTGGTACATGCATTATGCGTTAAAGAAAAGTTTAGTGAAAAAGGAAGTCTTCAAAGTTGATAAAGAAGAAAATGGAAAAGAAATTCAATTAAAAGAAAAAACACCATCTTTCTTCTTAAGTATTTTACCAATCTTAGTTTTAATGGTAATCATCTTTGTTGGTAGTGCTATGAAAGTAGAAAATATTGTGTTGGTTGGTTTAGGCGCTGCTGTAATTATTTCTGCGATTATTTTCCACAAATATATTCCGTCGCATAAAGAGGCGTTAACTTTAGGAGCAAATGGTTCAGTTATGCCGATCTTCTTTACATCAGCATCTGTAGCATTTGGTGTTGTCATTACAATGGCACCAGGATTTAAAGCGATTTCAGATTTTATTTTAAGCATTCCAGGTAACCCATTAATTAGTTTAACGATTGCTTCTTCAGCACTTGGTGCAATTACTGGATCAGCTTCAGGTGGATTAGGGATTGCGATGGAGGCGTTTGCGGATAGCTATTTAGCAATGGGTGTTAACCCAGATGCGATGCACAGAATTTCAGCAATTGCCTCAGCAGTATTTACAGGTTTACCACATTCAGGTGCAGTTTTATCTCTATTTGCTTTAACAGGTTTAACACATAAAAATGGTTTCAAATACGCGTTTATCATCATGACAGTACCAAACTTATTAGCGTTAATCGCTGCATTAATCATCGGAATTTACTTCTATTAAACTATTTGGAGAAGATGAGACTTCTTCTCCAATTAGTTATAAATTTATTAACACATTAATATACATGATGCTTGGAGGAATTACTTATGAAAACAACAAATCGTACAGTGGTTATTACTGGTGCCGCTCAAGGGATCGGTTTTGCCATCGCACAAGAATTCATTGCTAACGGAGATTTCGTAGCCATTTTTGACTTAAATGAAGAAGCGGCAATCGCAGCTGCTGGAAGATTAGAAAACGCTAAAGGTTACAAAGTAAATGTAGCTGACGAAACATCAGTAAAGACTGCAATTGATGCTGTGATCGCTGAACGCGGTTCTGTAGACGTAGTTGTAAACAATGCTGGTTTACAATTCATTTGTAAAACAGAAGACTTCCCAGTAGAAAAATGGGATCTTTTAAACGATGTTATCTTAAAAGGTACATTCTTAATGACGAAACACTCTTTAAAATCAATGCAAGCTCAAAAATTCGGTCGTATCATCAACATCGTTTCTGCTCATGGTCGTATTCCAGATGCTTATAAATCAGCTTACTGTGCTGCTAAAGCAGGACAAACTGGTTTCTCTAAAGTAGTAGCTTTAGAAAACGCAACAAACGGAATTACTGTTAACTGTATCGAACCAGGTCCAGTACGTACTGAGTTAATTGAAAAACAAATTCCAATTTTAGCTGAAAAAGACGGCACTACTGAAGAAGAAGCAGTAGCACACCACATCTTAGGTAAACAATGGATTAAACGTTTACTTGAACCATCTGAAATCGGGAAAACAGCTGTATTCTTAGCTTCTGAAGGTGCAGCTGCAATTACTGGTGAATCAATCCCTGTAACTGGTGGAATGTAAATGGGACAAGGGGACAGGTACACTGTCCCGTTATTCTCATTAACATGAACTTAAATAAAGCCCCCTCATTTGGTAGGTAGAATTACTATCAAGAGTGAGGGGGCTTTATTTATGTTGAGTTTTGGTGCAAGTGAACAAAATGGAACGCTAACTGCACAAATCAAAACACCATATGCACATAAGACACCTTAAGTACACAAAACCATCAATAATAATTCACATTCTCACTATAATGCTTTTCTTAGCAATCTTTTAATTTCATCGAGCTCTTTTGAAATTTGATTTAATTGTAGTTGTACATTACTTTGACCATCTGTTGCATTCTGTTTTACTTGAGCCTTTTCTTGGGCGGCGATTACTTGGGAGTATACAACGATGGCTTCGCCAACAAGAACAACTAGATTTCCTAAAATCTCAATTTTATCTGATGCATTTTCATTTCCAATTTGTGAAGCAGTTGTTTCTTCTTGAAAGAATCGTTCTTCAGGATTGTTTCTCATGTTCATCTATTGCTCGCTCCCTCTTATTTAAAGTTAACTGTATGGAAAGCTGATCCTTGACTCTGGCTGATCAACTTATTAATCCATGATTTTCTCTTAAAGCAAATAGTTCGCTCATTATTATCTAAAGGCATTTTATGCATTAGATGTGGTGGGAATCATATAATTCGTCACTTTACTGAACAATTCATTGTGAAAACATCCATTTTCTAAATGTGTGAGGAACTTATCCAACAATAATTATCGCTTTACAATATAGCAGTGGTTGCTTTAGTTGGATTCAGAAAATTATAATAAAATGAGAGGAACAATAGATGGACCATTAATAATTATTTAACTATTTAGGTGGAAATTTTTGGATGAACCAAATGGATGAACGTGATTGGCTGATTTTAAAGATTCTATATGAGAAAAAAAACATTACGAAAACAGCCCAAAGTTTGTATATTTCACAGCCAACGTTGACGAAGAGAATTCAACAGATAGAGAAGGAATTTGATCTGACGATAATTAACCGAGGGGGGTAAAGGGTGTCCAGTTTACGCCACAAGGGGAATATTTAGCGAAATGTGCAGATGAAATGCTCGACCGACTTCTTAACATTAAAGAAACTGTGCAAAATATGTCCCAAGAGGTGAGGGGGACACTAAGATTAGGGGTTTCGAATTATATCACAAGACATAAGTTACCGGGACTGTTGAAGCTCTTTCGTGAGAAGTATCCATTAGTGAACTTTAAAGTGACGACAGGATGGAGTCGCGAGGTATTTGACCTCGTTTATAACGGGGTTGTTCATATTGGGATTGTTCGGGGTAATTATCATTGGTCAGAATCCAAAGAGCTCCTCTTTAAAGAAAGTATTTGCATCACCTCGAAGGAAAAAATTTTTGTGATGATTTAAATCGATCCTATCAACTTAATTAAAAAAAATCGCCTCATACACTGTATTACTAGTGTTGAAGCGATTTTTCTTAGTATATTTTCCTTAGAGTAAGTATTTTTGTAAGTAAGGTCTTATAATAGGATATTTCGAAGTTCCGGATGTGGATAATATTTAGATTAGTAGTAATAATTCATGAACGCTGTACCTACGATAATTAAAAGGATAAATAAAACAACTAATAATGCAAATCCATTATTGTTGTTGTCGTAGCGATCATAATCGTAACTTCCACCTACTGAATTATTATTTGACATATTATTTCACCCCCTCATTTCAATTATAATTTATGTGTTTATTTGCCATGTGTATGGTATAAGTGCGGAATTTTTTAAATTAAGCAAAGTCTCATGAAAGACTCTTTTTTAAAACATAATAAAAAACTCGCCAATAATGAACGAGTTTTAAGTAACTTTTTGATTTACGGTTGTTAAGAAAATCTTAACATAAAACAATTATCCGATAAGGTGTGGTTTGAGCAGGGATACTTCTTGTAGACGGTCCATAGAAAACAATTAAATCTCGATTCCCTGGATATCTTGAAAAGCGTTGCCCGTTTGTTAGTAAAAGTTGGGTATAGGGCGATAAATGTAATAATAACTGGCCATCACTACTTACCAATTGGTTATTAAAATAATCAACCTTTACAATTTGGTTAGGATTATCTTTAACCATCACAATGGCTTGATATTGTGGAGGGTAAATAAGAATCGCAGGTAGATCTCCATTATAATAACCTGTGACACGATCTCCTACCATAATCATCTCATGATCCACAATATAAGTTGACGGTGAAACTACGAAATTTACAATTGATCCCTCTTCATTTTCTAATGTAAATAATTGAGTACAACCTTCGCCGTTTTGGCCTGTAAAAAATTCACTAATCATCGTGACAGTTCCACTAAACGAATAAAAATTTGTCATACGAAACCTCCAAAATAAAATGGTAGGGCTACTTTGAGATTAGAGATAGACCTCAGTAAAGTGTTGGGGTAGGTGGGCAAGCAACCGCATCTATGAATCTCGGGTCAATCCCATAAAATTGCCAGAAGGCGCCATTCCATCGATAGCCAGATATTTCTCCATATTCAACGCGCGTTGGGTAAAACCAGAATTGTTCCCCGTTGATTAGCCAAACATATGTGTTTTGATAGACGCAGTCAATGATATACGATACAGAAGGCTTTGGCGGTATGAACGGTGGGGGAGGAAATTGTGGTGCCATAGTTCCCTCAGGCTGGAAAAATCCCATGTGTTTTCACTCCTAAATAGTTAGTTCTAAACAGTATATGTTGTGATGAAAAATATGGATTCTTAGGGGCGTGTTTGGGGTTTTCGGCCTAAAATGTGAAAGTATCGCACTTATTTGTGACAAAATCATCCCAATATGTGAAGTTATCGCCCCTTATCTAGTTCAATTTCATCCCGGATACCAATTAAATATGAACTGAGTCAATCTATTTGAAAAATCATAGTGCCTAAGCTCGTATCAGATCTGATTGAAATTTCACTTTACGCTCTCGCCTTTCTAAGAAACGAGGTCTTTTTTATTTATCAAACGGGACGTAATTAATAATATCATTTTTATTTACAGAAAATTCTATAAACTGATAGATTAATGGATTCGCTTTTGCAATAATAAGAGTATCTTAAGTCAAAGGGGATACAACTTTATGGGCTCGAAAGGTTTGATGCTTGGACTATTATTTACCGTTTTATATGCTTCTGGAGCTGTTGCAATGAAATTCGGGCTTCAGTCTGCTCCGCCACTAACACTAGCTACCCTACGTATTTTGATTGCTGGAGTATTGTTGCTGAGCTATATTTACTTATTTCAAAAGGGAAAATATAGAATGCCAAATAAAAAGGAATTTGGAACATTATTTTGGTTAGGCTTATTAAACACTACCTTTTTTTAGGTTTTGGTTTAGTAGCACTTAAAACGGTTTCCTCAGGGATCTTTAATCTTTTTGTACCAGTGAATTCTCTATTATTTGCACTTTTTGCCTTTATGTTTTTAGGGCAAACCATTCGACTAAAGGAATGGGGAGGGATGGTTATATCTTTCCTAGGACTATTCATTGCTTCTTATCCGTCATTAGTAGGTAGTCATGCTTCCATCAGTGGTATTTTACTTTTAACTGGTGCAATTATATCAATGGCTTTAGGGAGTCTAATTTATAAGAAAATGGATTTACAGCTACCATCCATTGTTATTAATGCATGGCAGACTGTTATTGGAGCAGTTATTTTAGTAATTCCTACACTTCTATTAGAAGCTGGCCAACCAATAACATTTGATTTCAATGTTATAGGATATTTAATTTGGTCAGTGTTTGCATTATCTATTTTTAATTTAAGTCTTTGGTTTTACTTACTTAAGAAAGACGCTATTATAGCAAACAATTGGTTGCTATTAAATCCTGTTGCAGGTTATATACTAGGCGTAATATTGCTAGGAGAACCTATTACTGAATTCGCTGTCACGGGAACCATACTAGTTTTATTCGGCCTTTACTTGTCTGGGAATTTTAACATAAAAACGTCCAAAGCCGTAATTGTGGGACAGTAGGGACAGGTTCCTTGTCCCACTTCATTATCGACAACAAGTATGCATTTCTTGAATAATAACAGCACAACACTTTAAGCGATAGAAATTTTAGCCTAATATAAGAGAATATGGTATTCTTTATTCCGAAGTTGAGCGCTTTCCTGTTAGGATGAGCGCTTATTTCTATTAAAAGCACCATAATAACCTTTGAACTACTTGAATGTCACGGCAGAAAAAAGCCTAGGGAGGGAAATTATGCCAAATAATCAAAGGCAAAGAAGAATAATTTTAGATTTAGCCATTACGTTAGATGGCTTTATTGAGGGGAAGAATGGAGAAGTAGATTGGTGTATCATGGACCCTGATATGGGGTTTAATCATTTCTTAAATCAAATAGATGCTATTTTTTATGGAAGAAAAAGCTATGATTTATGGGGGCAATTTACTCCCGAAGAAGATGCTTCTGATGCTGAGAAAGAAATTTGGGAGCAAGTCCATAGTAAAGAGAAGTATGTGTTTTCTAGGACTCAGAAAGGGAATGATGATAAAGCAACTTTCATCAATGATCATATCTTTGAAGTGGTAAATCAATTAAAGCATAAACCTGGTAAAGACATTTGGTTGTATGGCGGAGCAAGTCTTATTACTGATTTTATTAATTTTGGTCTTGTTGATGAATTTAGATTATCTGTTCACCCTGTAGTGTTGGGAGAAGGGAAGCCGTTGTTTAGTGATATAAAACAGAGGCTAAATTTAAAATTAGTTGAAACAAACACATTCTCCTCTGGTGTTGTGCAACTAATCTACCATAAATAGAACTCAAGTCTAAATTAGCAGAACTCATAACCTGGCCTAAAAAAACAGGCTCACTAAACTATATCTCGATACTATTCTTGTATCATAGATTTTTTCTATCGTTATTATAGATATGATGTAATAGACGAACAGTCGGAACTTCCTTTACAATGTAGACAAGACAATTTATGGTAATGTGGAGTTAATTGTCAGCATTTTTAACTCCAATAATGTCTATGCTTTTAATTGATTAAGTAAAACCAAGCTACAATACTATTATGGGGTGATTGTTAATGGGTAAAGATTTAAGTCAATTTATAAGAAATGAAGCGTTTTTAGACAAAATTGTTTCGGCTGAGGAAGCTGCATCTTGGATTGAAAACGGGATGAACCTCGGAATGAGTGGCTTTACACTTTTCGGAGAGCCAAAAGAATTTCCGCTTGCTCTTTCTAAGCGCGGCGAAAAAGAAAATTTCAAAGTAAATCTTTATACAGGAGCTTCATTAGGGCCAACTGCTGACCAATCAATGGCTGAAGCGGGGATCATTAATTTACGTGTTCCTTATCAAGGTAATGCCGTCATGCGTAAAAAAATAAATGCCGGTGAATTATTCTACATTGATCAGCATTTATCCCATACAGCTGAAGAAGTAAGAAAAGGGACATTAGGAAAAATTGATTATGCTATTATCGAAGCGGCTGCTATCACTGAAGATGGTTATATTATTCCAACCGGTTCTGTAGGAAACTCACCGATTTTTGTCGAAAAAGCTGAAAACGTTATCATTGAAATCAACACTACTGCTCCTAGCGCGTACGAAGGTCTACATGATATCTATGTACTGAAAGATCAAGGTGAGCGTAGAGAAATTCCAATCTATAGCGTAGGTGACCGAATCGGCGAAATTGGGATTAAAGTAGATCCAGCAAAAGTAAAAGGAATTGTTTTATCAGAACAGCCTGATATTCCTTCACCATTATTTGAGCCAAACGAAGAAACACAGCAAATTGCCGATAACTTATTAGAGTTTTTCGCTAATGAAGTTAAAGAAGGAAGACTACCAAATTCTTTAGCTCCATTACAATCTGGAGTAGGATCTGTTGCAAATGCTGTTCTTAATGGTATGAAAACTTCTCAATTTAAAGATATCGAAGTAGCTTCTGAAGTATTACAAGATGGTGTTTTTGATCTTATAGATGCGGGTGTTGTTAAATTTGCAGTGGGTACAGCATTCTCACTTTCTAAGAAACGTGTAGAGTCTCTTGCTGAAGATTTAGAGAAATACAAAGGGAAAATTATGTTCAGACCTCAAGAAATTTCGAACCACCCGGAAGTAATCCGTCGTTTAGGTGTTATTTCATTCAACACAGCACTTGAAGTTGATATTTACGGAAACGTCAATTCTACGCACGTTAGCGGAACAAAAGTAATGAATGGTATTGGTGGCTCGGGGGATTTTGCTCGTAACGCGAAAATTACAATCTTTGTAACGCCTTCCTTAGCAAAAAACGGCGCAATCTCAGCAATTGTCCCTTTTGTATCGCATATTGACCATACAGAACACGATGTAGATGTAATCGTAACAGAGCAAGGATATGCGGATTTGCGCGGACTACCACCAGTGAAGAGAGCGGAAAAGCTAATTGAAATTGCACATCCTAAGTACAGACCACAATTACGTGCATATTTTGAAGAAGCAAAAGAAACAGTGGGCGGTCATACACCACACATTCTTGAAAAAGCATTCTCATTCCATACAAACTTAAAAGAAAAAGGCACAATGTTATTTGATGAATAACAAGTATAAAATTTAATCAGTAGACAATATCTGATAACGATTTAATTTTAAAGTAAATTACAGGGATAATTCGTACATTAATTAGGGGAAAAGGGGATTGAAAATGGTTGTAAAATACCCAATTGGACAACTACAAGTTCCTGAAAACGTAACTTTAGAGAATGTTCAAGAATGGCTAAAGGACATTGAAACATACGCAATTCGATTAAGAGAAACGGTTGACGCATTAAGTGATGAGGAATTGAGCAGAACATATCGTGATGGTAGCTGGACAGTTCGCCAACTAGTTCACCACATCGCAGATTCTCAATTGAACATGTATCAACGTTTGAAGTTGGCTTTAACAGATGAGAACCCTACAGTACCAGTTTTTGATGAAGAAAAGTGGGCTATCCAACCAGATACAGAGCTTCCAGTAGAACCTTCTATAAAAATGTTAGAAGGTATAAATGAACGCATCGTGTCTCTAGGTCAAAGTCTAACAGAAGGTCAATTAGAACGCACATTTATTCACCAAGTGAATGGTAAAATAACAGTAGCATCAAAACTCGCAAAATTAAGATGGCACGAAGAGCACCACTTAGCCCATATTAAAATCGCCTTGGGACAATAGGGACAGGTTCCTTGTCCCACCATATTTAGCGAGCTTGTAAAAAACATAAATACGTAATGAATTGGCTTATCAAATTTCGATAAGCCAATTTTTTTATTTTTAAGGAGTAATTCCAAAAGCTACAAAAGGGCCAATTCAAATTGAAAGCTTTTATCTTTTAGCCGTTATTTTGATTGTACTTCTTATTTGGTGTAAAACGATCTTGCCAAAGCTACTTTAGTAAATAGGAGACGAGCTTTTTCCTATAATAGAAACAATTTCTATTAATTAAATACTTGAAAGTCAAAAAAGGTCAAAGTATAATAAAGTCACAAGGTCAAATAAAGTCAAAGTAGGAGGTAATTTTATATGCTTTGTCAAAAATGTAATCAAAATCAAGCAAATGTTCAATTATATTTAAATGTTAACGGACAACGAAAAGAAATGAAATTGTGTCATGATTGCTATTTAAAACAACAGCAAGCCCTAGGGAAAGGTAACGCTATGAATATGAACCCTTTCAACAGCTTCCCGTTTGACAGTTTATTTATGAATCAAAATAACTTTAATCCATTCCCAGTTCAAGATAGTCAGGTTTCATCAAAGCCTGATGGAAAAGAAGGACATGGCGGCTTCATTGATCAGTTTGGACGAAACTTAACGCACATGGCCAAAGCTGGATTGATTGACCCAGTCATTGGACGTGATGAAGAAATAAAGCGTGTTATTGAAATATTAAATAGAAGAAACAAAAACAACCCTGTTTTAATAGGCGAACCTGGTGTTGGTAAAACTGCAGTTGTAGAAGGTCTTGCCCTGAAAATTGCAGAGGGAGATGTTCCAGGAAAACTTCGCAATAAAGAGGTTTATTTACTAGATGTTGCATCTCTTGTTGCGAATACTGGCATCCGCGGCCAATTCGAGGAACGAATGAAGCAATTAATTGAAGACTTGCAAAAACGCAAAAATATTATTCTATTTATTGATGAAATTCATTTACTTGTTGGTGCAGGTTCTGCGGAAGGTTCAATGGATGCGGGCAATATTTTAAAACCAGCTCTTGCTCGTGGTGAGTTACAAGTGGTCGGTGCAACGACATTAAAAGAATATCGCCAAATTGAAAAGGATTCTGCATTAGAACGCCGCTTCCAACCGGTACAAGTAGATGAACCGTCAACAGAAGCTGCCATTCAAATCTTAAAAGGAATTCAGAAAAAATATGAGGATTACCACGGCGTCATTTATTCCGATGAAGCGATTCAAGCTTGTGTCACATTATCACAACGCTATATCCAAGACCGCTTCTTACCGGATAAAGCGATTGATTTATTAGATGAAGTTGGTTCGAAATTAAATCTAACAATTGATGACCAAAGCAATGAAAAAATTGAAGCTCGATTAAAAGAAATCGCAACTGAGATGGAAGAAGCACTTAAAAATGAACATTATGAAAAGGCTGCACAGTTACGTGACGAGGAAGCGAAACTTGAAAAAGCCTTAAATAAAGAGACTAGTTCAGAAAGACCAACAGTTACAGTTCAACATATTCAAGAAATGATTGAACAAAAAACAAACATACCTGTCGGAAAACTGCAGCAAGACGAACAACTTAAAATGAAACAACTAGAGGAAAACTTACGTAAAAAAGTGATTGGACAGGAAAAAGCAGTGCAAAAAGTGGCAAAAGCGATTCGCCGTAGCCGTGCTGGTTTAAAAGCGAAAAACCGTCCAATTGGATCATTCCTTTTCGTTGGTCCGACTGGTGTTGGTAAAACAGAATTAACGAAAACATTAGCGGAAGAGCTCTTTGGTACGAAGGATTCTATGATTCGTCTCGACATGAGTGAATATATGGAAAAACACAGTGTCTCAAAATTAATTGGTTCACCTCCTGGTTATGTTGGTCACGATGAAGCAGGACAACTAACAGAAAAGGTACGCCGAAATCCATATAGCATCATATTATTAGATGAAATTGAAAAAGCACACCCAGATGTTCAGCACATGTTCCTACAAATTTTAGAAGATGGTCGTTTAACAGATAGCCAAGGTAGAGTCGTAAGCTTCAAGGACACTGTGATCATCATGACAAGTAATGCGGGAGTCGGTGCTAAACCTGTTCGTGTTGGATTTGGCACAACAGATGCAGTGGAAGAAGCAAATATTCTTGACTCATTGGGTGGATTCTTTAAACCTGAATTCTTAAACCGTTTTGACAGTATTATTGAATTTAACTCACTTGATCAACAACATATATTAACAATCGTTGACTTAATGATTGACGAACTAAACGAAACATTAAAAGAACAAAATATGGAGTTGACGATTACAAAAGAAGCGAAGGATAAACTTTCACAACTCGGCTATCATCCTGCCTTCGGGGCACGTCCATTAAGACGAGTAATTCAGGAACAACTAGAAGATAAAATTACTGATTTTATCCTGGATCAACCTGATGTGAAACGTATAAACGTTATTTTGGAAAACGGTGAATTAAAAGTTACAGCTGAATAACTACTGAAAATAATGTGAATTAGCGAAGCCATAAAAAAATGGCTTCGTTTTTTTACGAAAAAACTATATTAACTATTTAATAGATTTCGACAGTAATAGTCATGGACATATGAATTCCATAAAACTATCATGAATATAGAAATGTATTTTTCAATCAGTCACCTGGATTTAGATGAAGAACTGAAGGGTGGAATAGAATTGGTAAAGAACGACTTTTATTCACAAGAAAATGTAGGACCATATGAATTTTATCATTTAGGAGATTTTGAGTTAGAAGATGGCGGAATCATTCCTGATTTGAAACTGGCATATCGTACACACGGTAAGTTGAACAGTGCAAAAGATAATGTCATTGTTGTTCCTACTTGGTTTTCTGGGACAAGTAAAGATTATGAAGCGTATATTGGGGTAGACAGAGCGTTAAATCCAGACCAATACTTTATCATCGTCATCAATCAGATTGGGAATGGTGTGTCAAGTTCCCCACATAATAGTCCAGAGCCGATTGCTATGGCAAATTTCCCAAATGTACGCATTGGCGATGATGTTAGAGCTCAACATCAATTCATTACGGAGAAGTTCGGAATTGAAGAAATCGCTTTAGTCGTTGGAGGCTCTATGGGTGCTCAACAAACCTATGAATGGGCCGTTCGTTATCCAGACATGGTAAAACGTGCTGCACCGATTGCGGGTACTGCGAAAAATACTGTGCATGATTACTTATTTACGAAGACCTTAATAGATGCGATTACATCTGACCCAGGATGGAATGGTGGAAACTATTCGTCGCACCTAGAAGTGGCAGAAGGGTTAAAAAGACATGCTGATATTTGGTCTGTTCTTGGATTAAGTACAGAGTTTTATAAACAAGAAAAATGGAAACTATTCGGATTAGAGACTGCAGAAGAATTCACAGAAGGATTCCTACAGCCGTTATTCCAAAGTTTTGACCCAAATGCATTGCTGACAATGGCATGGAAGTGGCAACGAGGCGATGTTAGTCGAAATACAGGTGGAAATCTAGAAGAAGCACTTGGCCGAATCAAAGCAAAGGTGTTTGTAATGCCAATCGACGAAGATATGTTCTTCCCAGTAAGAGACTGTGAAGCAGAGCAAAAGCTCATTCCAAACAGTGAACTAAAAGTCATTAAGAGTGTGTGCGGACATTTTGGTCTCTTTGGAGCAGAGGGCGCGGATTACCATAATCAAATCGATGAGTATTTGAACGAACTTCTTGCAATCAAGGTAGCGGAAGCTGTTTCAGAATAGGATATAGATAGAATCACTGGCTCTCATAAAGAGGGCCTTTTTTTAATGTGATGAGAATTCCATCTATTTGGTAACGAATATTTGGACAAAACGACTAAGTGAATGGAGGTGTATATCCATGAAAAAGATGATTGGTTACATGTACATACTAGTCTTAGGAATACTACTTGCTGCTTGTTCGGAAAAAGAAGGTCAATTAACGAGAGTTGATGTACAAGAAGTGAATAAAGAAGGAAATAATGAAGAAGTAATCATAAGTGACCAGGGAACATTAGATACGATCAATAAATCTCTTGAACATGTGGAATGGGAACCAAACACTGAAGCATCGATGGCAAGACGAGAAGATATAATTGCCATTTTATTTTATACGATTGATGAAAATATGCCAGAAAGTCTTGTTGAATATCAAATTTGGTTTGAAGTCAATGGTACCGCAACGATAATAAGTAATCATGAAAACCAAGGTTATGGCAGATTAGATCAAGAATATGCTCAAAATCTAAAAAATGAATTTATAAAATAACCCTGAGGTAAAGGATTTAATAGGTGACATATCTACTATTGATTACATTCTAAGTATAAAAATACCTATAAGTAGTTAATGTTAAATATAAGTTAGTTTAATACCTTAATGAATTTTATAATAAGTAAAAAAGTAGATGAGAGCGATGAAGTGGTTTT
This sequence comes from Ureibacillus composti, assembly GCA_030348875.1. Taxonomy (GTDB): domain Bacteria; phylum Bacillota; class Bacilli; order Bacillales_A; family Planococcaceae; genus Ureibacillus; species Ureibacillus composti. Next base: position 2,465,688 of record JAUCEP010000002.1, on the reverse strand, counting down.
TAGAGAAAAAGAATAAAAAATCAAATAATTCAAATCCCCCTCCACGTAACCAAAAGGTGGAATCCGAACCTAAACAAGTTTTAAAGAGAAGTTTGCAACAAAACATACAAACTTTAAAAGAAACTCTTGGAAAAAGTTCAGATATTATTTATCGTGAAATTCGAATTGGAAAAGAAGGCACCATAAAAGCCTGCCTAATCTATACGGATGGATTAACTGATACAACTTCATTACAAGACTTTGTGTTGGAAACCCTTATGCTGGATTTCAAAAAGGAAGATTTACAGACAGAAATTCATCCTGAACATGATTTGATTAGCATCTTGAAGGAAGTAGTTATAACAGTAGGAGAGATTAAAGAAATAACTAGTTTTGAGGAGATGCTGACAAGTCTTTTGTCTGGAGACACCATTTTTTTAATCGACGGTTATGAACAAGGTTTAATTTTATCTAGTAAACATTGGGTTGAACGAGGAGTATCAGAACCAGAAGCGCAAACCGTAATAAGAGGGCCGCGAGAAGGCTTCACTGAAAACTTGCGAGTCAATACAGCGTTGATTCGTCGGAAATTTAAAGATCCAAATCTTTGGATGGAGTCAAAGGTTGTTGGAGAACGTACAAAAACCAATATTGCCGTCGTCTATATTAAAAATATCGCAAATGACAAAATAGTGAAAGAAGTTCTTTTACGTTTGAATCAAATCAATATTGATGGGATTTTAGAAAGCGGAAATATAGAAGAATTAATTCAGGATTCTCAATCTTCTCCTTTTCCCACCGTCTATAATACAGAACGTCCTGATGTAGTGGCTGCAGCTCTTCTAGAAGGGCGCATTGCGATTTTAGTGGATGGTACTCCCTTTGTGCTAATCGTCCCAGCATTATTTTTTCAGTATTTTCAATCTGCTGAGGATTACTATGAGCGTAGCATCATTGGGAGTATTATCCGTCTTCTACGACATCTCGCATTCGCAATCTCTTTGCTTGCACCTGCATTATTTATAGCGATAACCACTTTTCATCAATCCATGCTACCGCCTGCGCTTCTCATTAGTTTGGCAGCACAACGGGAAGGTGTACCTTTTCCAGCATTTGCTGAAGCACTCATCATGGAGATTACCTTTGAGATATTGCGAGAAGCAGGAATCAGGATGCCACGATCAATTGGTTCAGCTATGTCGATTGTAGGGGCATTTGTTATTGGAACCGCCGCAGTAGAAGCGGGTATTATTTCAGCAATGATGGTCATCGTTGTATCAATTACAGCTATTTCTAGTTTTGTTTCTCCATCTTACGAAATGGCGATTGCAGTAAGGATGCTGCGCTTTGTATTTATGGCTTTAGCAGCATCATTTGGTCTATTTGGAATTACTATTGGTTTAATTGCCCTTGTTTTGCATTTGTGCAGTTTGCGTTCATTTGGTGTTCCTTATATGTCTCCAATAGCACCTTTTAATTTATCGGATCAAAAGGATACGCTAATTGTGTTGCCAAAGTGGAAAATGACTACTCGCCCTCGCTTAATTAGTCAGAAAAATAACGTTAGACAACAGGAATCTGCTTCTGCAAAACCATCACCTCCAAAAAAATAAGAAGTTTAGAAGGGGTTTAGCAATGAAAAAGTGCATATTTGGACTTCTAGTTCTCAACCTCTTATTAGCGGGATGTTGGGACAGACGAGAATTAAACCAACTTGCTATTACATTGGCTATAGGAATCGATAAAGTGGAAGATGACTACCAAGTATCAGCTCAAGTAGTTGTACCTTCTGTAGTGTCCACGAATAGTACTGGGGGAGGGACAATGGTTACCCTTTATTCAGCGAGAGGGGAAACGGTATACGAAGCATTTAGAAAAATGACAAAAGATTCCCCACGAAAAATATATCCGGGACATACTAGAATATTAGTGGTTGGCGAGGAATTAGCTCAAGAGGGGATTGCTGAGTCCTTAGATTTATTGTCAAGGGATTCAGAACTTCGACCAGATTTCTATGTGGTTGTTGCAAAAGAAAATACTGCAGCAAATATACTAAATGTGACAACACCTGTTGAAAATATTCCGGCAAATAAAATGTTTAACAGCCTTAAAATGTCTGAAATTGCATGGTCAGGTACAAAAAGTATAAAGTTGGATGAACTTATTGAAGACCTTGTCAGCGATGGTAAAGAAGCGGTATTAACAGGAGTTGAAATAGTAGGCAATCAAGAACAAGGCTCAAGCAAACAAAATATTGAATCGATTTCACCTTCTGCTCGTATAAGATATGATAATTTAGCTGTATTTAAAGATGATCAACTAGTTGGCTGGCTAACTGAAGATGAAACAATAGGGTTTAGTTATGTAACGGATTCAGTTCAAACATCAGTAAAAGCCATATCTTGTCCAAATGAAGGGAAAGCAACTATTGAAGTTATTCAGGTAAATTCTGAACTGAAAGGTAATATAAAAAATGGTAAACCAGTAGTGAATATTAAAATAAATGTGGAAGGGGATGTAGGGTCGGTAGAGTGTAAAATCAATCTTAACGAACTAAAAACAATTCATTCACTAGAAAAAATTTATGAAAAAGAAATGCAAGATAATATTAAAAAAACCATTGCTACTTTACAAACTAAATATAAGACGGACATTTTTGGATTTGGTGAAGAAATACATCGATCTAATCCGAAAGAATGGAATACTATAAAAAATAATTGGGAAGAGGAATTTTCGAATTTAACAACTAATGTTGATGTAGACTTAAAAATACTAGGTACTGGAACGATTAAAAATTCCTTAATAGAAAAGATAAAGGACTAAAATATGTTCAAAGTAATAGGAATACTGATAATAGTAGCTACTATTCTGTTGATTGAAGTGCCAACTCTGATGGAAAAAAAGTTAAAAAAAGAGTTGTTAGTTTTTTTAACACTTCTTGCTATTGGAGGTGTGTTAGGTATTGCTTTTGTATTGGGAATAACAATCCCAAATCCCATGGACTTATTAACTTTTTTATTTAAACCACTTATGAGTGCCTTTACTCCTTCGTTGGAGAAATAGACACTTTGAAGGGACGACATGAGGCAAAATGATGCAAAACGTTAAAATAAGTTCAGGCCAATTTTTAGTGTTAGTCACATTATTTTCAGTTGGTACTAGCGTTTTAATTGTCCCATCAGCACTAGCGGCTCAAGCGAAACAAGACGCGTGGGTCGTGGCAATAGTTAGTACAGTCATCGGACTATTTATTATTTGGCTATTTTGCTTATTGGCACAATGGTTCCCACAATTCACGTTTGTTCAAATGAACGAAAAGATTTTAGGGAAATGGCTCGGAAAAGTTGCCTCACTTTTATTTGTACTCATGTGTTTACTTTATGCATCAACTTTATTGTATTATTCTGGTACATTCCTCAACACCCATATTATGCCAAATACTCCAATGGCAGCGCTTAGTATACTAATGATGTTAGTTATCGTTATGGGAGTACGTCTAGGATTAGAGACAATTGCGCGATCGGCTGAGTTACTTATCTTTTGGTTCTTCATTCTTTTTATTTTATTATTAATTTTTATTTCTCCTGAGGTCAAAGTTGAAAACATACAGCCAATACTTGAATCAAGTCCAAAAACAATCCTCCAAACATCTATAACTTTACTTGAGGTAACTTCTATTAATGCTATTGTTTTATTAATGATTTTTCCGGCCTTTATCAATAACATTAAACAAGCAAAAAAGGCGTTTTTTATAGGAAACCTTTTAAGTGGATTCATCATTATAATACTTACATTTTATTGTGTGTCTGTATTAGGGGTATATAGTACAGCAAGTGAACTTTATCCAGGTTATGAGTTGGCACAAAGAATAAATATTGGGGATTTTATACAGCGAATTGAAGCTTTTATGGCAGCTCAATGGATTATTGCACTCTATTTTAAGACAACCATTTATTTTTACGGTGCCGTTTATGGGTTCGCACAAATTATGAATTTAAAAGACTATCGCCCTTTAACAACACCATTTGGAATAATCGTAGTAGTCCTTTCTCTTATCATTTATCCCAATGTCGTATATCTACAAGAATGGATTGCAACAACAGGATTACTCTTTTCCTATTCGATTGGATTGTTTTTACCACTATTACTGATTGTTGTATATGTCATCAGAAAAAAACTAATGAAACAAATTTAACATGAGTTAGTGATTAGTTTTATGAAGGATTTTATAAAATGTCGAATTGCTCCTACACATATTTGGATTCCAGTTGCTTAAAAAACAAGATTACACATAACAGTTAACCGTACCCTGCATTAGGTGCGGTTTTTGTATTGAATGATTGACTGTTGTGTATACGAATGTATACAATAAAATGGAATTAGACTGTATTCGTTTGTATACGATGAGGAGGATGTAATATGAGACATGAAGGACATAGAGGGCATCACAAACATCATGAAGGAAGACATCGAGGTCATCGGGGGGAGCATGATGAGGTAAAGTCTGAAGGGGCAAAAACGTTTCGACGAAAGCGTGCGGTTATGTTTTTAGAGCATTTAGAAACGAAGCAAGTTGTATTGAAAAAGCAACTAGAAACACCTGAACTTCAGGCTGCAAATCCAATGGTTGCGGGCGAGTTAAAAGCAACACAGGCAATTATTGACGAATTTGTGCAACAGTTTGAGCTATTTGAATTTGAGGAATATGCGAAGTTTAGATATAGAAAGGAGACTGAAACTAACACTGAAGTAGATTGAGTACTTTAGAAAGTATGGCAAAATGGCCCCTATTGAAGAGGGGTGTCTATGTCATTAGTTGTAGTCATTTTAGTTTACACATAAAGGTGCTTTCCTGTACTAAGGAAAGCACTTTTTTATCTTTTAAGGACCATTTCCAAAAGGAAAAAATAAGAGAAAAGTCAGTGGGTTGGAAAATTATTTGAAATGTCTCTAATAAAATCCTCACATTTAAGTAGAATAGTAGTAGACAAAAAGTTTACTAGGAGAGGCAAATGGATAAGTACTCAGAAGCTTTGGTAAAAAACGTAAGAAAACAACTTGATATATGGTTAAATGCAAAAGGTCCTATTTTGCATAAAGAATTTTACCGTTTTTTACACTCCATAGCGGGGACAGCCTTGACAATAGGGTTTGACCGAGCAGGGGAATCAGCTCAATTTTTAATGAGTCAGTTAGATGAGAATGATGAAAAAGAATGGACAACGGGAGATATACAGGATTTTTTATTACCTTTAATCTCCATTTTTTATTATGAGGAAAATTCAGGTATTGATGAAATCCTTAAACGAACGGAAGAATTAGAAGATAAAAATCTTATTTTATTAATCGATGATGATACAGCTTTATTAATGTATCTAAAGGATAAATTAGAGAAAACAGGTTTGGTGGTCTTTGCAGTGTCTGATGCTGATCGGGCAATCAATTCTTATTATGATTTATACCCAGATTGCGTCATCATTGATATCCATATGAAAGATAAAAATGGGCTGGATGTTTTATTAAAGCTGAAGGACAAAATGAAACAGCATGTTATTCCAACAATTATGATAAGTGTTGATAATTCGAAAGAAACGAGAATAAAAAGTTATCAACTGGGAGCAGATGATTTTATTCCAAAACCTTTAGATATTGATGAATTTGTTGTAAGGATAAATAGACAGCTAGAAAGAAAGCAAGCAATAGATCATTTAATTCTAATAGATGAATTAACGAAAGTATTTAATCGGAAATATTTGCAACGAGCTTATGAGCGATTCATAAGCAACTTTAAAAGAAAACATGAGCCATTTTGCATCGCTCTACTAGATCTTGATCATTTCAAGCGTGTTAACGATACCTATAGTCATATTGTAGGCGATAAAGTATTAGAGACTTTTGCAAACGTGATAAGGAATGGACTAAGACTAAATGACATCATTATTCGTTATGGAGGAGAGGAATTTCTTATTCTACTTCCTGAAACAAAAGCGAATGAGTCAAAAAGTATACTTGAACGAATTTTACGTCAATTTTCAAAAACATCTTTTAAAGGGTTGAATGATGAACATGAGTTTTATTGTACATTCTCAGCTGGAATACATGAAATAAATTCGGATGAGTTAGAACTTAAAAAGAATATTGAAGTTGTAAACGGTGCACTATTTGAAGCGCAGAGCGAAGGTAGAAATAGAGTGAAAATCGCACCAATGACCAATATTCGTTACCATAAGAAACGAATAAATGTGGGAATTATTGATGATGATCCAATTATTCGTACGATGCTTGAAAATCTCATTAGTAAAAGCAAATTTACAGAAGAATTTGAATTAGATATTAAATCGTTTAAGGATGGAGTAGAATTTTTTGAAGCTGGTTGGCATCTAAAAGAGAATGAAAAGTATCTCATTGTGTTGGATGGTATGATGCCCCGAATGGACGGCTTGGAGGTCTTGCAAAATTTGAGGGGCCTACACAATCAGGAACGATTTACGATTATGATGCTTACTTCTCGCAAAAGTGATCAAGACATTTCACGGGCATTACAGTATGGTGCTGATGATTATATTACAAAGCCTTTCAAACTTTTAGAGTTAGAAAGCCGATTTGCTCATTTAATGAAAAGGATGAAATAAGATGATTGAAATTAGTTTAGTTTTGCTTTTAATTTTAATTGCTGTCATGTTTTTCATCTTAATGAGTCTCTTTTTTTATTTAATCGTGAAAAAGTATTTTAATAATCGAACAACACGAAAACTTAATGACTACAAGGAAAAGTATCAATTAGCAATTTTTCAATATTTACAAACAGGTGAAGAAGAACTTTTACCTTTAGCGCATGATCAAGAGAAGTTTAAAGTTGTCATTGAATTAATGATCGACTATTCAACAATTTTAGATGATTCATATATACAAGAGCGAATAAGTAGTTTTGCTAAACAATATTTAACAACATATGTAAAAGAAGAGCTGAGAAAAAAGCGTTGGAGTCTTAGAATGAATGCTCTCTACTTAATTGAAGATTTTCATATGGATTATCTGGATGAGAGTTTACATGAATTATTTAATAAAAAAAGAACGACTGTTTCTGAAAAAGTTCAAATATTAAAACTTCTAGCTAAGTTTAATGATCATAAGATCATTGAGTATATGAAATATGTCTCGGATGAACTATCGGACTTTTCACTGCTTTCGATCATTATGAGCATGGAAGAAGAAAAATTTGATGAGTTAACTGCTGAGTTTGATGGACTATCTATGAGGTTGCAATATATGGTCGTAGAAAGGATTGGGGAACAGCAATTATTCAAACATCAACATCTTTTGGAAAAGCTTATTATACAAGAGGATGATGAATTAAGAATACGTTCTTTAAAGGCGTACGCTACAACGGGCTTTCCAATTGATGCAAAGGCAATTATTGGTTTTTTCAACTCTGAAAGCTGGCAGGTTCGTATGATGGTCACTAAGGTGGTAGGGATACAACGATTGGATGAATACAAAGGTCAATTAATAGAGCTTTTATCAGACAAGGAATATCTCGTACGTGCTGAAGCTGCAAAATCTATATTACGCTTTAAAGATGGAATTGAACTTTTAACAAGAGTAACAGAAGAGTCGAAAGATCTATTTGCTAAGGATATGGCCATTGAATGGCTTGAAAAGGAGCGCGAAAGTTATTCCTATTAATTTGGCTATTTTATTACAAATTGGTAGTTGGTTCATTTTAATATATATGCTGATGATGATCAGTGTTTATGGATGCATGCTTTTCCTTTCTCTTCTTCAAATAAGGCGAAGGTATCAACTTGATTATAATGAGCCGTACGAGGAACTATTGAATTCGGAGTATACAAAACCAGTGTCAATTCTTGTCCCAGCCTATAATGAATCAGTAGGAATTTACGGTAGTATTCGATCGCTATTAAGTATTGAGTATCCGGAATTTGAGATTATTGTCATAAATGACGGCTCAACAGATGATACTCTTGAAAAGCTCATGTCGAAATTAAAATTAATAGAAGTAAATCGTGTAATTCGTAAACAACTGGAAACAAAACATATAAAAGCAATCTATCGATCTAGTATTTACCCAAATTTAATTGTTCTAGATAAGGAAAATGGAGGTAAAGCAGATGCTTTGAATGCGGGCATCAATTGTTCGAAATATCCTTATTTTTGTTCATTGGATGGTGACTCCATTATTGAAAGGAATGCCTTTTTAAAAGTATTAAAACCCATTATTGAGTCGGGTGATGAAGTCATTGCCTCTGGAGGAAGTGTGAGGATTGCGAACGGATGTGTCATTCAAAATGGCGAGCTTGTTCAGATCGAATTATCGAAAAAACCTATTGTTGTGATGCAAGTTATTGAATATTTACGAGCCTTTTTAACAGGACGTATAGGATTAAGTAAAAATAATTTGCTACTGATTGTGTCAGGGGCATTCGGTGTTTTTTCAAAAAAGTGGGTGATTGAAGCTGGTGGGTATGCGCACACAGTAGGGGAGGATATGGAACTTGTTGTCCGACTGCACAGACTTGTAAAAGAAAAGAAAGCAAACAAAAAAATCATCTATGTACCGGATCCCGTTTGTTGGACAGAAGCACCTGAATCCTTAAAGTTTCTGAGACGTCAGCGAAAAAGATGGCACAGAGGCTTAATTGATAGTTTGTGGAGACATAAAAAATTAATGTTTAATCCGAGATATGGATCAATCGGCATGTTTTCAATGCCTTACTTTTTTTTCATCGAGTTTTTAGGACCATTAATTGAATTGTTTGGGTATATTCTGTTAATCATTTCTATTTTTACTGGAGGTATTTATTTAGAATTTGCTACTTTATTCTTCCTTCTTTCATTAATTTACGGATCGATTTTCTCAATGACATCTGTTTTGTTAGAGGAATGGAGTATGGAAAGATACCCAAAGGTTAAACACCTCGTTATTTTATTTTTCGTTTCGCTTACTGAAACACTTTGGTATCGACCGTTGACTGTCATTTGGCGTGTTGAAGGAATCATTGAAATGTTAGCTGGTAAAAAAGGCTGGGGAGAAATGGTTAGAAAAGGTGTTTCCAATGACTAAGACAAAAGCGATCATAAGTGCTGGTATCTTACTTCTTCTGCTCTTAATTACAACTCCTTTATGGTTATGGCAATTGAAGCCTACAAAGGAGTTGAATGTATTAATAGTTGATAAGACGGTTCCAGATCTATCGTATCGCGAACACAAAGGAATCGTTTGGTTACTTAATCATTTGAAGATTAAGAAAACTGATGATGAACCTTATCATCTAAAAGAAGATTATGTTGGCTTTGTTCCAACTAACAAACCGCCAAAGTACAAAACAAGAACATTACCTGAGGATTTATCAACGTATGATTTCCTTTATGTTGCAGATAGTTATGGTGTTTATGAGGATGAATATATGAGTGAAAACAAAGAAGGGAACCGTTCCAAACTTTTGTATGGCGGGATGACAACTGAAGAGATTCATAAATTAAAAGACTCCTTAATGAAAAATCATCAAACACTTATTGCTGAATTTAATACGTTTGGTTCTCCAACTGAACAAGATGTAAAGGAAGAATTTTATCACTTATTAAATGTGCGATGGACAGGTTGGATGGGACGTTATTTTAACGATTTAAGTAATAGTGAAGTACCCGTTTGGCTTAAACAAAACTATGAAAAACAGTATGGTAAATCCTATGCATATAAGGGGAACGGTATCGTATTTGTGAATGAGGATGACGAGGTTCTTGTTTTATCAGAAAAGGATTTATCAGGTGAACATGTACTGTTTAACCTAACGGAAATTGGCTTAGAAAACTATGAAATTAAACAAAATATTTCATATAATTATTGGTTTGATATAGTCAAAGCAAATGATGAAAAAGAAGTTCAGGCAAATTTTGAACTGTCTTTATCGTCTACTGGGGCTAAAAAACTTGAAGATCATCATATTCCTATATCCTTACCAGCAGTGATTCATCATGAAAATCAGTTGTTTGATAGCTACTATTTTGCTGGCGACTTTGCTGATCAAGAAAAAGTGCCTGAAATTTACCGAATAAGTGGATTATCTTGGTGGCAAAAGATGTTTTCTATTGAGAAAAAGGGGAGAACGGATACATTTTTCTGGAAAGCATATGTACCGATGATGACGAATATTTTAACAACAAAAAAGACTATTCCAATTAGTAAGGAAGCAGTAGAACCAGAGATTAAGACGATAGACGATATGAATGTAATTGGGCGTTCTGGTGAAGAGTATCTTCAAGTATATCGAGATGGTGCTTGGGAAGATCTCCTCATAAAAGGCGTGAATATGGGGATCGCTAAGCCTGGTGCTTTTCCTGGAGAAACAAAGATTTCAAAGCAAGAGTATGGAAGGTGGTTTGAACAAATTAGTGAAATGAATGCTAACGCACTGCGTGTTTATACAATTCATCCACCTGCATTTTATGAAGCTTTATATGAACATAATCGTTATCGCAAAGACCCTATCTATCTATTCCATGGTGTTTGGGTGAATGAAGAGACGTTTTTAGAGAAGAAAAACGCATATGATCCAGCGGTCACAAATGATTTCCAAGAAGAAATTCAGCGTACTGTTGACCTTATTCACGGTAATGCTGATTTAAAGGAAAGAGCAGGCCATGCAAGTGGAAGATATGATTATGATTTATCGCCCTATTTATTAGGATGGCTTATTGGTGTTGAGTGGGATCCTGAAGGTGTTGTCGGGACGAATGAAAATAATCCAAATAAAACGAATTATGATGGAACCTACATGATAGCTAAAAATGTTTCTCCTTTTGAATCATGGTTAGCTGAAATGATGGATTTCACAGCAACGTATGAGGCGGAAAACTATAAATGGCAGCATCCTATTAGTTTTACAAACTGGGTGACGACGGATTTACTTGAACATCCTTCTGAACCAAATCTAGAAGAAGATATGGTTTCAGTAAATCCAAATGTCATTAAAGCAAAAGAAGCATTTTATCCCGGATTATTTGCATCCTATCATATTTACCCTTATTATCCAGATTTATTAAACTATGAAAAAAAATATATAGAGTATGTTGACCATCGAGGCAAAAAAAATAATTATGCAGGTTATTTGCATGATATGAAGGAAAACCATGATCTACCTATACTAGTTGCAGAGTTTGGTATACCAGCATCTCGAGGGTTAACACATGAAAATAAATATGGATTTGACCAAGGAAACCACTCAGAGCAGGAACAAGGGCAATACTTAAAAAGCTTATTTGAAGACATAGTTCACGAAGAAATGGCAGGCGGTCTAGTCTTCTCTTGGCATGATGAGTGGTTTAAACGCACCTGGAATACGGCGGATTATGATAACCCTGACCGAAGACCATTTTGGGATAATATTCAAACAAATGAACAGCACTTCGGCTTGTTAAGTTTTGAACCTGATACGGAGGAAACACAAATATTGATTGATGGGAATACAGCTGACTGGGATGCTAGAAATGAGGAGCCCATTCAAACGATTGATGATGATCATCTTATCAAAAATGTGTATATGTCAAGTGATGCAAGAGGATTGAATATTCGAATGGATTATGACAAAAGTCAATGGAACGAAGAAGAAATTCAGCTATCCGTTTTACTAGATACAATTAACAATCAAGGACAGTCCATCATTCCTAATATTCCAGCAGTTCAAGAAGAAGGAATTGATTTCCTTGTGCAACTGCAAGGGAAGGAGAACTCGAGGGTTCTAATCGATAGCTACTATGATTCATTCTACTATGATTATGGACATATTCTAAAAATGATTCCAACTTTAGAATATGCAAATAAAAAGAATAACGGAGTGTACCATCCAATTCAATTAACACTCAATAAAGAAATGTCAATCGATAAGGTAGAGGGTACCATTTCTGTGCCATTTTCATCATATGAAACAGGGAAGTTGCATTTTGGTAATGGAAATCCTACTGCTGAAGACTTTAATTCACTTTCCGATTTTTATATGAAGGATGGGGTTTTGGAGCTTCGATTACCATGGCTTTTACTAAATGTAAAAGATCCGAGCCGAAAAGAAATTATGGGGGATATTTGGTCGAAGGAAGGTATCAATAGTTCGGAAACAATAGATGGGATATCGGTAAAAATTATTGTCTCTAACAGCCAAAATGAAGTTGTTCAAAGTGTACCTCAATCTACTGGAACTTGGATGAATTATACTTGGGATAATTGGGATCAACCCCTATATCATGAACGATTAAAGAAATCCTATAATATTATGCAAGATGCATTTAAGGAAGCGGAAATAAAGAAATAAATAACTTTAATGTACATTTAGACTGGTTGTCTGTGAGTTTTTACAACAGCCAGTCTAGTTTTTGGGGGGAAAGAATATGGCGAAAATCTTACTTGCTGAAGATGAAGAAGTTTTACGTATGCTAGTCGTTGATACACTAGAAGATGAAGGACATACGATTGATGAGGCGAGTGACGGTGAAGAGGCATACCAATTAATTAAGAAAAACTCTTATGATCTTATATTAGTAGATTATATGATGCCGATCTATTCGGGTTTAGAACTAATTGAACTGATACGAAAAGATAATAATAAAACAAAAATTATGATGTTAAGTGCTAAAAGTCAAACAACTGATCAGCAAAAGGTGTTACAAGCTGGTGCCGATTATTTTATGAGTAAACCATTTAGCCCTATGCAGCTTGTTCATAGAATTGAGGAGATTTTAGGTGAAGCTGAATAAATATCTCAAGACAAGCTTAACGAAAAAATTTAGTTTATTAACTATTACAATAATTGTTATGTTCAGTTTGTTAATTACGGTTATGATTATTTATCAAAATAGACTTTCAGTTCATTACGATCATATAAATGAAAGACTAGAAGAGAAGCAGCAGCTTGCAACGGATCTGCGTTATGCATTTAATTTAGCGATCTCAGAAATGAGGGCCTATTACGCTTATAATGGTGAAGAATCATATTATGAAAATGTAAAGGAACAAAAGAGAATTATAGAAGAAAAAATAGCTGCTCTTGAAGAGGTTACTGACAATAAAGAGGATGACTTGTTGCTTGAAGAAACTCAAGATTTTTATCGTTATTATTTTAATGACATCTTGCCAAAATCAAAAAATTTCTACGATACTGGACAATATGATGAAGTGACAAAAATAGCAGTAACTCAAAATGCTTCACAAAATATTCGCGCTTTTCAAAGAATTTTAAAGGCATATACAGATGACCTTCATGAACAGGTTGATCGTATAACGGATCAACAAACGCGGAAGTTTTTCTATAATCGAGTTATTTTTGTCATTACGTTATTCTTTTTAATTGTCATTATGCTTATTTTTACACGAGTAATGATCGGTCGAATTGGTAACCCATTGAAAAAGCTAACCATTGCAGCGAGTGAAATTGCAGAAGGAAAAACAGTGTTGTTTACGGATACAACAAATAGAGATGATGAGCTTGGTCTTTTATCAAAAGCCTTTGAAAAAATGAGCAAAAGTATTCAAGAAAAAGAACAATCCTTATGTTCGCAAAATGAAGAACTTATAGCTCAGCAGGAAGAACTCCAAGCGCAACAAAATGGACTAAAAGAAGCCTTGGAAATGACTCGAAGTCGAGAGTTAGACGTAAAAAGGCGGAATGATCTTATCGCTGGAATAGCTAATTCGCTAGATATAAATGAAGTATTAGAGAGTGTCGTTAAAACAATGTGTGATGTTATTGGAGCTGATAAAGGAATCATCGTATTCTTTGATCGAGATTGTAAACATGCAAGCTTTGGAGTTTCAGAACAAGGTGTTCGGCAGTTTTTAAACAATTTACAATCAGGTCCTATTGTAAGGCTGAAGGAGACGAAGAAGCCCTACACAATTAAACGCGAAAGCATTGCTGCAGAGAAGGGATATCATACTACACTCTCACATTCATATGATCTTTATTTACCTATTCTTTCTGCTACTAAAGACATTAAAGCGGTCATGTTGTTTTCACGCTTTGATAAGTTTTTTCATGAAGTTGAAATTACAGAATATGAAAACTTAAGCAAACAAATCGCTATTTCTTTAGATAAGGTTCAATTATTCGAACAATCAGAAGAAGAGCGACTGTTAACACAGGATATTTTTGATACCATTAATGAAGGAATTCAGCTAGTTGACGTTAATGGGAAAGTAATTCAGGTGAATCAAAAGCTATGTGAAATGATGGGGTGGGATTCTTCAACATTTATTCAAAGTACTTATGAAAATTGGATAAAGAATTTAGAAGTCTCAGTGAAAAATGGAGTAGAGCTAAAACAATTCTTCGATATCATTTTAATTAATGATATAACAGATCAATCTTCATCTTTCGTTTATCACCAGCACAGCCCAGTGCAAAGAGTTGTTCAACTATACTGTGTTCCACTGACAAGAAGTGGTGAGAAATTTGGAACAGTTATCGTCCATCGTGATATCACGAAGGAATATGAAGTTGATGTCATGAAATCAGAATTTGTCAGTACCGTTAGTCATGAATTGCGTACACCACTTGCAAGCGTCTTAGGATTTACAGAGCTAATGCTTACAAAAGAGTTAAAGCCTGAACGACAAAAGAAATATCTATCGACGATTTACCAAGAGGCGAAGCGGTTGACGTCGCTGATCAATGATTTTTTAGATGTTCAACGAATGGAATCAGGAAAGCAAACATACAACAAAAAATATGATGATATGATTCCAGTTCTTCGTAACATCATCGAAACGTCTGAACTGAATCATCCTGATCATGTCATTCATTTTGAAGTGAAGACAAATAATACAATGGTTCTCGGAGACAAAGAGAAAATCACTCAAGTATTTAATAATCTGATTAGTAATGCGATTAAATATTCTCCAGATGGTGGTAATATTTACGTGACCGTTTTTGAAGATGGTCCAGACTTAAAAGTTGCAATTAGAGACGAAGGACTTGGGATACCAGAGGATGCAATAGATAAAGTATTTACAAAGTTCTACCGAGTAGATAATTCCGACCGACGTAAAATTGGTGGAACGGGTCTGGGATTGGCAATTGTTAAAGAAATTATGAAAGCACATAATGGCGATGTTTCTGTCCAATCGGTATTAAAAGAAGGGAGTACATTTACTGTGAATTTCCCACTAGTCATTAGAATCAATGAATATTCACAAAAACGAGATTCTAAGGGAAATCAACATTCAAAAGGAAAAGTAAATGTCATTATCGTAGAAGATGATCGTAGTCTTGCAAATCTCTTACAAACTGAACTAGAAGAAAGTAATTTATTTGTAAAAACGTTTAGTAATGGAGAAGCAGCGTTAGCGGCAATTAAAACAGATCATCCTGATGCTATTGTTCTTGACATCATGCTTGAGGAAAAAGGATTGAATGGTTGGGATATCATTAAACAGCTGAAGGCAATCGACGAACTAAAGTCAATTCCCATCTTTATATCCTCTGCATTAGATGAGAAAGAGAAGGGATTAGCTCTTGGTGCGAAAGATTATTTAATAAAGCCTTATCAACCAAGTTTGCTATCTAAGCTTATTCTTCAAACTTTATGGAAAAAAGATTGGAGCGGTCAAATTCTCATCCCAAGTGATCATGATGATACTGATTAAAAAGGATTGAATGAAAACGCTGAATATAAATTTTTTAGGATAATAATATTTTATTGATTGAAATAAAGGGATCGCCTCTATTCAATTGCGCGGTCCTTTCATAGTTGAAAGTAAAATCTATTCATTAAAATAATCTTGAACATCAGAAATGGGGATGAAAATGAAAGATTTACAGTTACTGTTGAATGAATACGGATTACTTCATAAAGAATCGGATATTTTAAACGCTGCCAAACAATCGATCAAAATGATTAAAGAGAAAGTGAAAGAGGAGGAAATCCCGATAGGCTCTTCTAAACTTGGAGGGTTACCGGATTTGCCACAAGATTGGGAGTTTCCAAAATACAAAAATGGTTTTCATTCTTTTTTAGGACAATTGAACTTACAAGAAGTAAAGCCATTCGATGTAGAAAATATTCTTCCAAGTAGAGGCATTCTTTATATTTTTTATGATGTCATTGATCAGCCATGGGGGTTTGTAGAAGATGAGGGGTGTTTTAAGGTTTTATACTTCGAAGGAGACGAAAAAGAGTTAGTAAGGAAAGAATATCCGGAAACGTCCGAAAATTATCATCCATTACCAAGCTTTAAAGTTACATTCGTCAACATATTGACACTCCCTGAGTTTCCGGAAAATATCGAGTTAAGCGATGAGGATGAAGAAAACTACTCTGAGATGCGTTATGAAATGATACAACCAAGCGACTTAGAAGGGGAGTATGACCCCGCTCATTATATGTTAGGTTATCCATTTAGCATCCAAAATGATGTTTTTGATGAATTTAATCTGAACTCAGAAGAAGCTGTACTTCTTCTCCAACTTGATTCGGATGAAGAGGATATGGGATGGCTTTGGGGAGATTCAGGAATCATCTATTTCGGTATCGATAAAAGGTCATTAGCCAAAAAGCAATTCGGTCAAGTACAATTTACATTGCAATGTTTTTAATTCGTAATTTAGAATTATATTAAATAGGAAGAATATTTGATTTCAAAAATATAAAAAGATGGGTGAAAAGGAAGAATCACTTCACACATCTTTTTTACTTTTATATTTAGGTAAACTTACATAAGAAATAACAAGGTCATTGATAATTTAAGGGGGACGCCTATTATGAGGATGAGAAATCTAATTTTTACGGGAATACTAGCAGGCATTTATTCAGCTATTTTAGATGGTTTTGAGGAAAATTATGGACTTCATTATATCGTTAGTGCTGTGATATTAACGGTTCTAACAATAATAACTGCACTTTCACTGTTGAAAATCGGGAAAAATGAAAATAAGACTACTCAATAATTGGAGTCATATTGATATGGAGTTTTTTAAAATAACAAAGCGATTGCGCGTAAATGCAATCGCTTGTTGTTCATACCAACTATTATTCGTTCGTTAAGGTATTCTTAACTTTCTTAGTTTTATATTTTCCTCCCACTTTAAAAATAAATGGAGTACCGATAATAGTAGGTAAAATCCAAAATATTAGTACAGGGAGTTCATTTAATACGGGAACTTTTGGGATGTTGACAACGATGGTTGCCGTGACAATGCCAATATAAGAACCTAACATTCCACCAATATGTTTACTTAGCCAATTTTTACGTTTCTTTTTTGCCGACAAATACCCAAGTAGAGCAAGACTGTATGAAAATATTGCAATATAGAAAAGGTAAGCACTTTCTTCCCAATGCATTACAGACATCACGATCGAAGAAATAAACACGAGGACATATGACCAATGATAAATTTCACCTGATACTGTATGTTTCCCTTTCTTTTTCTTATAAGACATCGCGAAGATTCCACTAATTAAGCAAATGAAGCCTGTGACAATATGTGTGATTAAAAATAAAATAAACAAATGATTGTACCCCCAAATAAATAGTTAGAACCCCCTAAACATTACCTAACTCCAGGTAATTCCTGTTCTTTCCTCCCGAGTTCCTTAAAGATTATTAATATACCAATTCCATATAAAAGCAGATCGCTAGAGGTATATACATAAACGCTTGATTCACAAACAATCCACCGATTACTAATGAGAAAAAAATGCCGAGATTAACTAACCTTTTTTAGCATTCATCATAATATGTGATTGCAACTGATGTAGTTCCTTTGTTACACTTGTACAACTTTTCTATTGTTCTTTTTAACTATAATATTATAATACCATCTTACAATTTATTCCATGTCAAATTGGAGTTAAATTATAAAAAATTATTGGTTACTTAAGATTAACAGTGTAGCGTCGTTAGAAATTAGAATTGTTCTATAGCAATCTACAAGCTATTGAATATATTAAGAGTGATTAGCTTATTAACGGAATAAGGATGTGTTCTGTTGCTTAACCTATGGCATCAAGAGGTTGAGGATGTATATGATCAGATGGTTACTTGGAGAAGATATTTACATGAGAATCCTGAACTATCCTTTAAAGAAGTAAATACGGCCAGAATGGTTGGGGATATTTTAGCAGGATATGGCATTGATGTTTTGCGGAATGTAGGTGGACATGGGGTTGTTGGGACGTTAAAAGGGGCGAAACCGGGACCTACGATTGGACTACGCGCAGATATGGATGCATTACCGATTCAAGAAGAAAATGAAGTTTCTTACAAATCTCAGATACCCAATGTGATGCATGCATGTGGTCATGATGCACACACAGCGACTTTGTTAGGCGTATCAAAAATATTAAGTAAATATCGTGACGAACTGAATGGAACGGTTGTCTTTATTTTTCAACCTGCGGAAGAACAACCACCAGGTGGGGCTATCAAAATGATTAAAGAAGGTGCATTAAGAGGGGTTGACTATATTTTCGGAAATCATGTTCTATCTTCTATTAAATTAGGGAATTTTGCAGTGCCAAAAGGGAATGCAACAACTTCAATTGATAACTTTGCTTTAAAAATTAAAGGGTTTGGGGGGCATTCATCCTCTCCACATACTGCGTCAAACCCTATCGTAATTGGGTCAATCATTGTGATTCAAAGTCTTGTATTTTTGAATCAAAAATTAAATCCTGCAGAGCCTGTAGTCGCTGCTTTTACCAGGTTTAGCTCTGGTGTTGCACAAAATGTTATTCCTTCAGAGGCTATCCTTACAGGTACGATTCGTACGTTTAATCAAGCTCAGAGGGAAAGAGTAGAAAAATATTTCAAAGAAATCATTGGTTATGTAACAAGGTCTTATGGGGCAACATATGAACTAGATTATGAATATGGTTATCCAGCATTAGTTAATTCAGAGAAAGAAGCAGAAATCGTTAAAGCTGCGTTGCGTATTAGAGGATTAAAACTAATGGATATTCCCCCGGTGACGGCGAGTGAAGATTTTTCGTACTATGTACAAAAAGTACCAGGAGTTTATTTCTTTACTGGATCTTCAACGGACGACCCAAATACTCAATTTCCACATCATCACCCACGTTTTAATATTGATGAACGGGCGATGAAGAACTCAGCAAAGGCCTTTTTAAGTATTGTCAATTATTATTTAATTAAAAAGAAAAACGATGAGTGAATAATATAGAATAAATACTAGGTAACAACTACGCTAGAAGTATTCTTATACTGATATTTTCACATATGATGGATTCTGATGAGCAAAATTCCTATATACTACCATTTTATCTTGCTACGATCCATCTTTTATTTAATAAAGATAGTCAACAATTTATTTGGTTGACCTTATAAAAAGACGGTGGTAAGAGCTGAAATTACTAGATAGAAACGACAGCTCTTTTTTTCTTTTGTTCTAAGACATGTGACTAAGCTAGAATTGTTGGCACTGATTAGGACAAACTATGTTTAAATAGAATTTTAGGGTGATGACATTGAACAAGAGTTTTCTTCTTAAATTGTTTGCCTTTTGTACTTTTACGTTCGTTTTAAATAATGGAACAATTTACGCAAATTTGGATGATACACCTCCTTCATTGGAGGGAACGTTAAGTGAAGCGGGATATAAATCAGTCAGTGAAGCTGTGGAGGAATTTGAGAATCACTTCAGTCAGGTTGTGAGTTTGCCAAAAACAGAACCTTCTATCGATTTTACACATCGGTTTGGTAAATTTTTTAACGATCCGAATTATGATATGAATGACGCACTTTCCATTCATTTTTTAAATGAAAGTACCCCAGAAAATCATTTTAAAGTTGATATTCGACCTATTCAAAATAAATTGTTTTTTCATGATAGAAGCAAACAACAAGCGCTGACACTTTCAAATGGACAACAAGCAATTTATTTTGAAAATGAATTATTCAATTTTTTAGTGTTCGAAAATAATCATTGGCAATATATGCTTGGAATTGACAAAAGGGTATCGAACAAAGTGACGACAGAAGAATTAGTGAAGATTGCAAACTCGATCTAGTTAGGATGAAGAATGTGAAGGACCGAGAAGAACGTTTAAAAGAGGTGGTTGAATTTGGATACCCTCCTTTTGTATTATCACATTTATAAAGGTACTGTTAGCCCGGTTAATTATATTAATTGGGCTATAAATATGTTAGAAAAAGATTGTTCATCACATTCTCTGAATATTCTAGCTTCCTTAAGAGAACCACATAATATTTTTGAGGTGGAGGATTACTTTAGAAGGGCTTTAAAGGAGTTAGATATGGACGAGCCTTCATATGAAGAGTGTGCAGCATATTACATTCGACATCTTTCTAAAAACATACTGGAAAATGAAAATAAGGCCATTGATTTAGCTTATGAGATTTATCTTGTGGTACGTGACCTAGAATATAAAGAGAATTTAGAAGAATGGTATAACATTAGTGATCAGATCGATGATTTTTTATATGGAGATAATCTTTCAAATTTAAGTAAGAAAGACATACTTTCTATTATTAAGAAAGAAGCAAAAGCTCAATTGCGACGTTCTAATTATAGTGAGAGTTCAGTTATTGCTAACACTTTAAAGAAAGTTGAAGAGGATATCAAAAATGATAACCTTGGCAAAGCAAGGGACCGATTACATGGATTAATATCTACCTTTCCTAATAAACTAGAACTCCGCAAAAAATTAGGAGACATTTATTTTGAATTAAAGTATCCCGCAATGGCTGGCCGCTACTGGTATTTAGTAGAAAATAAATCAGCAAAAATGATAAAAGCTTGCAATGTGTTTGAAAAATCTATGGGAAACGACCCTAATAACATAGTAAGAGCATTAAAGTATAAAGGTGATAAAGACATTTTAACAGGGTTGGAACTTGAACCGACGATCTTAACACTTCTTCAAACTGTAAATGAAAAACGATGTGAAGAACCAGATGATTCATCAAATGGTAACTATAATTGGGTTATTTTTGGATGTTTTTCAATCGTGATTTTAATATCGATCTTCGCAATAGTAGGTGTTTACGCATTTTTCAACTGGTTGTTTTGATTCAATTAGGTTTTATAAGCAGTTATGTTAAAATGCCAGAAACAATATAATATTTATCTAACCAATCGTGTTAACTTTATAAAACAGTTCAGGTACCTCAAATAAACAATTGTTTAAAAAGGTACCTGAAAGAAACGTAAAAATTACTTTAATTATTGAATGATTAAAAGCACACACACACTCTGTTAATTTTTTGCAGTCTCAGATGACATTGTTTTCTATCACATTTTATCTTATTGTTTGGCTGTTTTCTCTACATATTTTTTAAAGTTATCTAGAATAGCCTGCCAACCTTGTTGTTGCATTACAGGAGGATTTTCACTTTCAGCTTCAAATTCCACATGAATGTCCGTTTTGTCTTCTTGACCATTAAAATTGATTTTCACTTTGCGTCCATCGCCCAGTGTATAGGCAATTACCTCAAATGGAATGACTGCATCGTAAACTCCACCAAAGTCAAAACCGAAACTTCCATCTTTGGCTTCCATTCTTGAAAGGAATTTCCCACCGACTCTTAAATCATTCTCAGCATGCGGTGTGTGCCAATCGTCGGAAGCACTGTTCCATTTTGTGATATGGGTTGGCTCTGTATAATAGGTCCATACTTTTTTTACAGGTGCTTGAACTGTCGCTTCTACTGTAATCAATTGGGGTTTATCCATTTTATATTTCCTCTCTCAATAAAATTAGGGATTAGTCCACTTTACCTAACCATCATGTTCATATTTTACCAAAAAGAATTTATGTTTTTGGGTAGATAAGAGTTTGGACGAAAACCTCTATTAGAAACATTGTCCTATCTTCTATTATTTAATACTTTGTTCAACTTACAAATTTATCAGAGCTAGACATGAATTGTAGTTCATTGAATATATATGGAGTAAAAAGGGGGCGCAACTACACACATGAAAATTCTTTTTTTCTGTGATCCAGGAATTGATGATTCTTTAGCGATTATGTATTCCATACTGGATCCGGAAATTGAATTGGTTGGAATTGTGACGAGTTATGGGAATGTGACACAGGACCAAGCGACAGCGACTGCAGCCTATTTATTGAAATTAGGGGGGGCAAATGGCATCCCAATCATACCTGGTGCTTCAAAGCCTGTTCAAGAAGAAGCCGCGCCGATTTATCCGGAAATACACGGTGAGGATGGGCTTGGTCCAATTAAGATTCCTCCTGATTTTCAATATCAAGTTTACCCTTTTGATACGATCCGTGTCCTTATAGAAAAATATAAAGATGAGCTCATTATTGTCGATACCGGGCGTTCCACATCTTTGGCAATTGCTTTTATTCTATTTCCTGATCATATGAAAATGGTCCAGTCTTATTATATCATGGGTGGTGCCTTTTTTATGCCGGGCAACGCATCTCCATTAGCGGAAGCAAATTTCTATGGTGACCCAACTGCCTCAAATATTATCGTGAAGACGGCACATAATTTGACGATCACCCCGTTAAATGTAACACAACATGCCATTCTTACCCGGGATATGGTAGAGGCTATTTCTAAAAATAAGCGTAATGTTTTTGCTTCCCTAATGCTTCCGATTTTCGACTATTATTTTAATTTTTATAAGAAAAGGGAACCAAATCTTCAAGGCGCACCGATTCATGACCTTCTTACAATGATGGTGGTAAATAATCCTACAATTGTAGATTACATAAATTATGACGTAACGGTAATTGAAAATGACGCAGACGCTAAAGGTATGTCTTATATTGATTACCGACCAGGTAGTAAAAAAGGGAAAACAAAAATTGCTGTTAGCCTTCACTATGAGGAATTTATTAAGGAATTTAATAGTGTGATGTTGAGGGAATAATGAGGGAAGGATTGTTCGATATAGTGCTTTTTGGTGGAATAATATGCCATAATTAAACTAGACGTTATTTATGAGGTGGAATATGAAGAATCATTTAAAGCAATCAAATGGTGGACGTACTATATTTAAGCCCACAGGTGTACGTCATGAATTTTCTCAAGTAGATTTAGCCAAAGAGCAAGTGATCTTTAAGGTGGTTTATGGAGAAAAAACTTATATGACAGTAACGGTTAATGTAAAAACAGATGGTGTGAAAATCGATGGTAGTGTCGAGCCGTTAGGAGAACTGAGTATGGACCAAGATTCATGGGTTGACCTGTTTAAAGAGCAAGCAAAGTTTTTTATCGAGAACAAGATTTCTAATCCAAATGAGTATTATGATAAATTGATTAAGAACCAGTCATAAGGTTGGGGTAGTTGAATAGCGGTTATAAGGATAAAGCGACTAGGGTGTTGATTGCCATAAGCAATTTAACACTCTTTTTTTGTTTTGTGGATAACTGAGGCAATTTTGATTTTTAATGCGTGGTGGAATCGGAAATGGGTCTTCATTGGTTGGATGAAGACCATTTGGCTCGTGTTGAGATAGAATTTGGGTCTTCATAAGCTTGATGAAGACCATTTGGCTGGTGATGGGATAGGATAATGGTCTTCATAGGATGAATGAAGACCATTTGGCTGGTGATGGGAGCGGTGATGGGTCTTCATTGGTTGGATGAAGTGTGTTTCAGTTAGGGTTTTCATACAAAATCCTTTTCATAGCCATGATGAAGGGTGTTACGTTAGGAATCTTTATCCGAAATCCTCTTCATCCCCTATATGAAAGGGGGTTTCATTTCAAATTTCATCCAATACCCCATTCATAGCCATCATGAAGACTTAACTCAAAAGGGCTTTCCACACCCCTCTATTCAAAAGAATCAAAAACAGCCAGTCGACGGTATGTTCCGTCAACTGGCTGCAATTTTAAAAGTTAACTTTCAAAAAGCTTAGTTAGCCTTTTTACTAAATAAGTTTCAACACTAGTAAGCATTCACATTTATTAACTTAATTTCTTCGAATCCAGATAAGCGACCAAAATATATCTTTCCGAAGGTGTTGCAAGATATTCAAACGGATAGCAAGTACTAACAGTTAGGGTTGCTCTCGGTTTCGGTACGATAACTGTTCGATCATCTTCATCCACTATTCGTACTTTGTTAACGATGTAAGTAAATTCACCCGCTGATGTTCGAACAATTAATTGATCACCTTCGCCTACTTCCCCTAGTTTTCGAAATACTGTATCGTTGTGGCCTGATAGAACAGAATTGTCATTTTCGCCAGGGAGTACGCTTCCAGCAAAATGCCCAACTCCTCTTTCTAATTCATCTTCATCGGTTCCGTGATAAATAGGGAGGGTTGCACCTAATTTGGGAATATACAGTTCGCCAATTTCTTCCCCGATTTCAGGGCGAGTTGGATATAGCACTTTATCGGATTCGATTTTTTTAGGTTGTTGCTTTTCCGTTACTTCGGTACTCGGAACATCTGTTTTGACAACAGAATTTGCTTTAACAAACTTATAAATATTATCTGTAGAAAGCCAACCTCCAAATACAATTAAGATCACAGAAATCGAAAGAATGAAGAACCGATTTTTTCGGTTCATTCGCTTTAAGGATTTCACCTTATGCATTCCTTACTTTTCTAAACATGAATAGTCCCAACATAACGATCATTAATCCAATAAGTGCATTCGGAATATAGTCGGTAGCTGTCTTTGGAAGTTTTCCACCTTTAACAGTTTGGTACTCTTCTGTTTTCGCGACTAATTGTTCATTTGTTTTTACTACAGGTTCTTCAGTCACTTCATCTACAGCCTCTTCGATATCATTACCAATTTCATTAAGAAATTCAGTATTGAGGAATTCCTCTGTAAGAATAAGGTCAGCTAAGAATTGTCCGTCCAAAGTGTAAAATGCTACTTTAAAGTTAGTGCCTTCTAGATCTTCTAAATTCAATAAATCCATAAAGGAAATAGGAGTTTCAGAATCACCTTTTACTAAGCTATAAGAAGCTTTTACCTGAAAAATTGAAAAGAATTCTTCATAAATAGATGCTATTTTAGCTACTTGCTGAAGTGTTGGCTCGGTAGTCATATCCAAGTCAAAAGTCATTAACTCTTCGCCTAATTGATTAAGACGCTCAGCTGTACCCGGATTTGAAAGGTGATCTTCTAAGGACATTAAATGATTTTTAATTCGATCTAGTTCTTCATCTGTTAAATCGATTTGTTCAAAAAGGGGAATTAGATCCTCAAACATATAATCTAACAAGTCAGACAAATCAACATCAGCAAAAAGCCACTCTAAGTCATCGATAAAGATATAATCGTTGATGCTCTCACCGTTTTCTTCAAGTAGGCTGAATAACTCTTGTTGAGTTGTTTCATACGTTTCGTATAAATAATCTAAATTACTATAATCAGCTTTAATGACTTCACCTAAGAAATCACTTAGTTCTTCAACGGATTCAAAATCTTCAAGGCTAAGATCATAATCTGCTAGAGATTTTTCTACATCTTCCTTTGTCACGTTAAATCCGCGTTGTTCGCTAATGTTGGCTAAGTACGCGACTAAATCTTCATCAAAATTCGGGTCACGTTCAAAAACGCCATCTTCTGTGTAAAAGTATACTGATGAATCAAGGTCATCTAGGAAAATGTAGTCATTTAGTACTTCGCCATTTTCTTGTAACAGTAGTTCAAGACTCTCTTGATTTAGTTCGTATTCTTCGTAAATGGTATTTAAGTTACTGTAATCAGCTTTGATCACTTCACCTAGGAAATCAGCTAGTTCTTCAACAGAATCAAAGTTTTCTAGACCGTCGTCATAATAGGATAGGATCATTTCTACATCTTCTTTTGTAACTTCAAAACCTCTTTCGCTACTTATCTGTTTTAAATAGCTTGTTAAGTCTTGTTCAAAACTTGTGTCTTGTGCGGCCATTGTTAGTTGCGGAAATAGGGCAATTAGCAATGACATTGATAGGATAACGGCACCCAGTTTTTTCATATAATTCTCCAATTCTATGTAGTTTGTATTACAGATTGATTATATGTTATTAACAAATTCTTAACAATATAGAGATAAATTTACCAATTTAGGAACCTTAGTTAGGAAAAGTGGGTAATTAAAATTGATTCTTCTATTAAATAGGCTATTTAACTGATGAGTAGTGTATAATTAAGAAAAAAATGAAGTATAGAGAAAATAATTGCCATTTTAACAATTAAACGACGTAACCGAAGTGGCAAGGAGTCGCACTATTAGTAATGTAGCGCTAAAAGTTAGACAGGTTTATCAAATGCGTTAAAAGAATAATAGAAGAAGTGGGGATTATTTTTCATAAGTAGAATAGGTTGACAAGTGAAGGGGAGGACGTACCTCTCTGCCGTTGTAATCAGTAAAGATATATTGATTCACTCCCATTATGTTAGTTGAGCGAATTACGGTCGGTATATTCGCCACAAAAACTGTTACGCACGAGTCTTAAGCTGATTAACAAATAGCGTATAGATTATAAACTTTAGTAAATTCATAACACTTAAAAAGATTATCTTAAATGATTATCCTTTAATGAAAAACAATAACAATAATTCACCTACCAAAGTTATAGAAGTTATTCATTAGGTGAAGACTTAAATGGAGAAATTGATTTAAAATTTCTAAATATTCATAATATATTTATTAGATTTCGGATAATTTTTTGTGCATTTTCCTGTTGCATAATTATACAAGCGGTAGTAGAATGTATAAATGTTGAAATTGTTATTAAATTTGAAAATCAAATAATAGATTCAGTTTTATTAGCCACGAGGAAAGAGGGATAACAGCATGAGTAATTGGCTTGATTTATATGATAATATGGGTAATTTTCTAGCACCAAGTATGGCTAAAGATCATCCGAATATTCCAGTTGTTAAAGAAGAAGGTTGTTATTACTACGGTGTTGATGGAAAGCAGTATTTAGATTTCACATCAGGAATTGCTGTAACGAATACAGGACATCGCCATCCAAAGATTGTTCAAAGCATTAAAGATGCTGCCGACAACCTCGTACATGGTCCTTCAGGTGTTATTATGTACGAATCCATTTTGAGATTATCTGAAGAATTAGGTAAAGTCCTTCCAGGCAATTTAGATTGCTTTTTCTTTGCGAATAGCGGAACAGAAGCTATTGAGGGTGCATTAAAACTTGCGAAGTTTGTAACGAAACGTCCGTATGTCGTATCATTTACTGGTTGTTTCCATGGCCGTTCTATGGGGGCTTTAGGTGTCACAACTTCTAAAAGTAAATATCGTAAATTCTTGCAGCCATCACATCTTTCTTATCAAATCCCTTATGCAGATGTAAAAAGTTGCCCAGAAGGTGTGGATCCAGAAGTTTATTGCGTAGAACAACTTGAAAAAGACTTTAAACGTTTGTTCAATCACCAAGTTACACCCGAAGAAGTAGCAGCAGTCATTATGGAGCCTGTTCTAGGTGAGGGTGGATATGTAATTCCTCCTAGTGCTTGGGTGAAAAAGGTTAGAGAAATTTGTGATGAACATGGCATTTTATTAATTTTCGACGAAGTTCAAACTGGATTTGGCCGAACTGGCGAATGGTTTGCAGCTCAATATCATGATGTAACTCCTGATATTATGGCCATTGCAAAAGGGATTGCATCTGGTTTACCACTTAGTGCGACTGTTGCATCAAAAGAATTAATGAAAAAATGGCCACTAGGCATGCACGGTACAACATTTGGTGGAAATCCAATTGCTTGTTCTGTTGCACTGACAACTTTAGAAATCTTGCATGAAGAAAATCTTGTGGAAAATTCAAAAGTGGTTGGTGCATATGCAAGAGAACAATTACTTAAACTAAAAGAGAAGTATTCAATAATTAGTGACGTACGTTCAGCTGGATTAATGATTGGGATTGAAGTTTCAAATCCGCAAACAGGTGAACTGGACGGACAAGCGGTTATGAAAATTCTTGATTATGCATTAGAAGAAGGCGTGCTGTTCTATCTATGTGGTAATGTTGGCGAGGTCATTCGTATGATTCCTCCACTAACGATTACAAAAGAGCAAATCGATGATGGTTTAGCAATGCTTGAAAAAGCAATTCAAAGATATTTAGAAGAACAATAAAATAGAGATCAAAGGAGACAATTAACATGAAAAACAAAGTATTTTTATTCATGCTAGTATTAGTGATGGGTATTTTAGCAGCTTGTGGTACATCTGAAAAAGATTCATCAACTGGATCTGATACTAATACAGAATCAACTTCTGAAACAAAAGTATTACGTGTAGGTACTTCTGCCGACTATGCACCATTCGAATTTGTAGACACAAAAGTAAGCGATGATATTATTGGATTTGATATTGACTTAGCAAATTTAATTGCTGAACGCTTAGGTTATGAATTACAAATTACAAACTCTGATTTCAATAGTTTAATTCCTGGTTTACAAGCTGATAAATTTGATTTTGTTATCTCAGGTATGACACCAACTGAAGAACGCGAAAAAGTAGTGGACTTCTCAAATCCTTACTATGAAACAGAACAATATATGGTATCACTAAAAGAAAATAATATTACTGCTATGGACGATTTAAAAGGTAAAGTAGTGGGAGCTCAAGTTGCTTCTATTCAATTAGACTTAGCAGAATCTTTCGGATCTGAAAATGGCTTTACTGTAGAAAGTCGCGACCTTATTCCTCAACTAATTCAAGAATTAAAAAATGGTCGTATTCAAGGTGCAGTAATTGAAAATATCGTTTCTGAAAACTACTTAGCACAAAATGATGATTTACAAGCTTTCCCAATCGAAGTTGAAGAGCCTGATTTCAAAGCTGTTGTATTCCAAGAAGGTAGTGAATTAAAAGCAGAATTTGACCAAGTGATTCAAGAGTTAATTGATGAAGGTAAAGTAGACGAACTTAAGAAAAAATGGTTTGTTGTTGAATAATTCATATACGTCATTCAGCTAGTCTGAATGACGTTTCATACTTTTTTACAAGAATAAGTAAAAATTTTTTGAAATTTTGAACAGTGTCTAGCTGCGAACGCAACTTCTCGGAGTCGCCAGCGCTTGTCGGGTTAAGCAGGGCGATTGCGCTTTTATTTTACTATTTTAATTATTTAGAAAGGGGGATTACGATGTTTGATTTTTCTAGTGTCGTTCCCTCTATTCCTTACATATTACAAGGGATAGGCGTTACATTACAAATTGTTATTTCGGCTACAATCATCGGGCTATTACTTGGGATTTTATTAGCACTATGTAAAATCGGGTCGATTAAGCCTTTAAAATGGTTTGCCGAGTTTTATACATCGATTTTCCGTGGTACACCGCTTGTACTACAATTGATGATTATTTACTATTTATTCCCACAAATTTTAGACATTAATATTGACGCAATGCCAGCTGCAATAATTGCTTTTGGTCTGAATTCTGCAGCCTATATTTCTGAAATTATTCGTGCAGGTATTAACGCAGTCGATAAAGGTCAGCAAGAGGCTGCAAAAGCACTAGGTATTCCATATAGCAAAATGATGAAAGATATCATTTTACCACAGGCAATGAAAAATATTTTGCCTTCTTTAATGAATGAATTTATTACATTAAATAAAGAATCAGCGATCGTTACGGTCATCGGTGCGCTTGATATTATGCGCCGTGCTTATGTAGTAGGTGGCGATACATTCCGCTATCTTGAACCGTTATTAATTGCAGGTGTAATTTATTATGTAATGACACTCGTATTAACATTCCTTGGAAAAATGATAGAAAAGAGGATGAGACGTAGTGATTAAAGTTGAGAATTTACACAAAACATATGGTAAAAATGAAGTGCTTAAAGGGATCTCTACTGAAATAAAAGAAAAAGAAGTTATCGCCGTAATCGGACCTTCAGGATCGGGAAAATCCACTTTTCTTCGCTGTATTAACAGATTAGAAGAGCCGACAAGTGGGGAAATTTCAGTAGGTGGAACAGTGATTACTGAAAAAAATGTCATGAAAGTGCGCGAAAACTTAGGTATGGTATTCCAGCATTTTCACTTATTCCCTCATAAAACGGTGTTAGAAAATCTAATTTACGCACCGATGAAGGTAAAAGGTATTTCAAAAGGTGAAGCAGTGAAAACAGCTGAAGATCTTTTGAGAAAAGTAGGGCTATTCGAGAAACGTAACGATTATCCAAACCGTTTATCGGGTGGTCAAAAACAACGTGTGGCGATTGCACGTGCATTAGCAATGAATCCAACAGTCATGCTATTTGATGAACCCACATCTGCGCTAGACCCAGAGATGGTAAAAGAAGTTCTTGCAGTTATGAAGAATCTTGCAGAATCGGGGATGACGATGATCATTGTGACACACGAAATGGGCTTCGCAAGAGAAGTAGCCGATCGTATTCTTTTCCTTGAAGGTGGCTATCTAGTAGAAGATTCCTCACCAGAAGAATTCTTCTCTACACCAAAATCAGACCGCGCAAAAGAATTTTTAGACAAAGTACTTTAAGCATAACGAAAAATGTGGGTCCGTCAGTTAATTTAATTAACTGGCGGATTTTTTTATTGAGATGAACTAGAAGTAGGGTGGATGAAGTTTGAAAATAGATGGTAGTGGATGAAAATGAACTTCATCGAGGCTATGAAGTACAAAAATAGATAGCGAGTGGATGAAAACGAACTTCATCAAGGGTATGATGTTCAAAATCAGATGGTGAGTGGATGAAAATGAACTTCATCAAGGGTATGAAGTTCAAAATCAGATGGTGAGTGGATGAAAATGAACTTCATCAAGGCTATGAAGTTCAAAATCAGATGGTGAGTGGATGAAAATGAACTTCATTCAAGTTATGAAGAGGAAAACGAGATAAAGGAGCGACCGAAATCCTCTTCATGGAAATGAGTACTTATTTATAAAAAATTTGTAAAAGGTTGTATACTTTTTTGCTTTACAATTGTTATATAAGTAAGTGATCACTATGAAAGAAAAAATGGGTATCCAAAAGTTGGTGAGTTATTGATTACTTTATTCTAAATATTGAGTCTGGCAAACAATATAAAACCCGATGGCAAGGGGAATTTAATCGATTATTTACAACGCTAAGTGGAGAAGATGGGAAACTAACAGAAGACGATCTACAGTATTTCGGCGTGGTAGTTACTGGGGATACGCAAACCCTATCCCAATTAACAGATTTACCATTTATTAAAGCATCATCCATTGGTGTGATTACAGACAAGTATTGAATATTAACTTTCATAAAGAGCGTGTTTTGATAAATCTATATCAAAACACGTTCATTTTTTTCTATCAGACTAGTAAAGAGAATTATTTACCTCTTTACCTATAGATGTTATAATATTCAGAATATTGGTTATGTTGTATATTTATCACAATTAAACAAATAGAACTCAACTTATTAAAAGATAAAAGTTTGCATCATAACATTGTCCATTAAACTCGAGAATTTAAACTACTTGATGAAACCGTTTACAAAAAGCATCTAAAGATGAATTAAACAAAAAGCTCTAAATTGAGTAGCATAAATATTAACATTCATAGATTATAAAATAATTCAATATAGGGGTGGTAATGTTTGGCGATAGATATAAAGCGAACAAATATCAATGACGTTTTTGATTTGCCAAAAGAGGAAGCTAGTAAAGTCTTTTATGATCGTATGATTTCAATACCAATTTCCGCTAGAACCTCATTGAAAAAAGAACTTGTTTCTACCATAGGGGAAGATCGTACGAAGGGTGTTTTTATTCGATATGGTTGGCACTGCGGTGTTAGTGATGCCAACAAAGCCATGTCCTATCAATGGAAGAATGAGTTGGAATTAATCAAAACCGGACCTAAATTTCATATTCTACACGGGTACTTAGATGGTGTAGAAATAGCGGATATTCAGTTTGACGAGGACAATCAATTAAATTTAATCGATTTAATTTGGACAAACTCATTTGAAGCTGGTGAATTTTTAGATGATGGAGAAATTAGTAATAAGCCTGTTTGTCATACACTATGCGGATATGCAAGTGGCTATTTGTCCACCGTTTTAAAAAAGTCCGTTCTCGTAAAAGAGGTAGAATGTCTAGCAATGGGACATGAACAATGCAAAGCGATTTGTATGCCTATTGAAAAATGGGGTGAACAATTAGAGAACGAAAATAGTTATTATCAATCTACGAGTATGTTACAAGAGTTAGATGAAGTAACAGCAAAGCTTAAAATTGAACGCGATCATTTGAAGCAGGCAAATGAAATTCAACAAAAGTTAACGAATGAATTATTATTAAAACAGGGCATACAACGAATTGTCGATTTATTATATGAAACAACAGGTTTACCGACATTTATCGAAAATGAACATAACAAAATTATCGTGCAATCTTCGGGAGTGTTGGATGATTTTGATTTAAATAAAATCAATACAAAAAATACCGAATTTATTAGGATTTCTCCTGAGGTGGGTATACTTAGAACGCCTATATTGTTTGAGCAACAAATTAAGGGATATTTTTCGTTCCTTTACTCAAATAATAACCAACCAACTGATTTGGAGTATATGATCATTGATAAAGCCTCATTAACTGCTTCTGTCATATTACTCAATGAAAATATTAAGATTAATACAGAGCAAAATGTAAAGCGTAGTTTTTTAAGTGATGTATTAGAAGGTAGATTAGAAGACAAAGAAATTTATAAGATTGCCTATTATCTCAACTTTCCTCCTAATGAGTCGTATTGGATGCTTACGCTCGAAAGAACGATCAATCAATCCGATATTAATCATGAGATTGAAGTCAATGAAGAATTAATCAAACATATTAACTTGTTTTTAAAAGAAAGAAATATCAATGCCATCGTATCGCATGAATCAGATAAGCTAATTATTTTAATTGAATATTCAACATTTAACTTGTTATGTATGGAACCACAATCATTTATCCAGCAATTATTAAGGTTTTGTTTACGCCGTTTTCAAGAATATGAATTTTATATAGGGGTTAGTTCAGTCGTTGAAAGTATTAGCCAGTTATCGGTTTTATATAATGAAACATTAGCTGCTTTAAAGGCAAAAAATCAAAAAAAGAACATCTATTACTTTGAGGATTTGGAGATTGAAAGTGTCTTATTTCAAATCCAAGACGATTTATTAATTAATCGTTTTGTTACCCAGCAACTAGGTAGATTACTTGAAGTAGACAAGGATTTTGATTTAACAAAGACGTTATATGCCTATATAGAGAATGGTACGAATATTAATAACACAGCGAAAGTTCTTTCAATGTCTATTAGTGGTTTGAGATACCGTTTGTCTAAAATTAGCGAGATTTTAAATGTAGATTTAGATGATACAAAACGCGTATTTTCCATTTATATGGCATTGAGGATCCTAAAAGCAAAAAGTCAACTCACTTTCTAAATAACACAAAAGTAAAAACCTTAGAAGCTAGTTTTTATTGACTAACTTCCAGGGTTTTTTAATTTTTTATAGATAGTATTTTTCATTATAGTCATTGTAAAAATGTTGAGATATGTTAACGTTTTTCCACTTTGGTCATTATTTCAAGAAATTAATTAGCATAAATACGCTAAAAAAAATCATTTTTTCCTATTTTAAATAGCTATTTACTGAATAAACAGACAACTATAATGAAATCAATCAGAGGTTGCTGATTGTTGTGATAACGCTTTCAAAATAAGGGAGGAATTGAAATGGCAGTTAATTCTTTAGCAGTTCTTGAAAAAACGATTAATCGTGAAGAGTTACTTCAAAAAGCAAAAGAGGTCGGGGAATTAGCAGAAAAGTATGCTGCACAAGCCGATCTGGATACAAGACTTCCCGATGAGGTCATTGAAAAAATCAAAGAAGCTGGTTTTCAAAAGTTATTAAGACCGAAAGCGTATGGTGGTCAAAATTTAGACTACTACACATTTGGCGATATTATCCGAACAGTAGCTAACTACAATGTGTCAGCTGCATGGCTAACATATTTCGCAATTATCCATGAAACGTGGCCAGCATTTTTACCTAAAGAAGGCCGTGATGAATTATTTAATAGTGGCGCTTTGATGGCCGATGTGTTCGCACCAATTGGAAAAGTGGTGGATGACGGAGAAGGGTACCGTTTATCAGGACAATGGAATTTCTGTAGTGGGGTATTTGCATGTGATTGGATTGCATTAGGTGCAGTTCACAAAATGCAAGACGGAACAGAGCCAGAGTTTAGCTTGTTTATCGTTCATAAAAAAGATGTAGAAATTATTGAAAACTGGGATTCTATTGGATTACGAGGGACAGGTAGTAACGGTGT
Organism: Ureibacillus composti; assembly: GCA_030348875.1. Taxonomy (GTDB): domain Bacteria; phylum Bacillota; class Bacilli; order Bacillales_A; family Planococcaceae; genus Ureibacillus; species Ureibacillus composti. The sequence goes on along the minus strand of JAUCEP010000002.1, from coordinate 2,431,438 downwards.
GAGAGTAGATAACGTATATGTGCCACCGCATTTAGTTTTCCCGTTAACGAGAGTACTTAATGGGGCTACTGCACCTGATGGAAATTATGAAGAAGACTATCAAATTTTCAATGTGCCTTATTTAGCTTTCTTCTTAGCGGGCTTTGCACATATTGCCATTGGAGCAGTTGAACGATTGATTCGCAACTTTAAAGAAAAAACGGAAAGTCGTATTCGTATTTTCAATAACAATACAAACGAAAAAGATGCAGGTAGTGCACAACGTACTCTTGCAGAATTGAATATTCAGCTAACAGCATTAAAAGCCTTAGCTAAAGAATATGCGGATCGTTTACATTATTACCAAGATAATGGGATCCGGGTGTTAGAAGAAGAAGAGCGCGAACAACTATTTGCAATCCGTGGTTATATTGCGAAAACGTCCACGGAAATGGCATCACGAATTTTGATCACTCTTGGCGGTAATTCAGTATATAAGAGTGAAAGTAGCGAGCGGTTTGTTCGAGATATTCTGGCGGTTGCTGCTCATCCAACGCATCAATATGAAGATGCAATGGCGGGGTACGGAAGAACGATACTTGGTTTTAAAGGGCATCCAACTTGGTAATTTAAACTGGGAACCATCTCGGTGCTGTGAAGTAAGTAAGTCATGAACGTTTGTCTGAATGAAAGTCGAGCGTTCATCCACTTTAACATAAATTATCTATTAATATAATTGGAGGAATGGAAAATGACAAAAGAACCTATTTTGGATGTTGCGCAACTTGCACACTTTGAAATTTATAGCCCAAAATTAGAGGAATCAGTAGGGTTTTTCAAAAACATTTTAGGAATGGATGAAGTAGGGCGTAAAGGTAATTCTGTGTATATGCGTGCTTATGAAGATCACTATCATAATACGTTAATTATTACGGAAAATGATGAAGCAGGCTTAGGCCATGTTGCTTGGAGAGCGACATCCCCTCAAGCATTAGAACGTCGTGTAGCTGCAATTGAAAAATCTGGACGCGGTATTGGGTGGATTGACGGTGATATCGGTCATGGACGTGCATACCAATTTACAACGCCAGATGGTCATAAAATGGAAATTCTATGGGATGTCGATTACTATGATGCACCAGAAGATCAAAAAACACCATTATTAAATCGCCCACAAAAACGTCCAAGCCGTGGAGTACCAGTTCGTCGTTTAGATCATATTAACGTATTGGCAAGTGAAACAAAGAAGAATGTTGAGTTCTTAGAAGAAGTATTAGGTTTTAAAGTACGTGAACGTATTTTAGCTGACGATAATTCTGATGTAGCAGCTTGGTTAAGTGTAAGTAGTTTAGTACATGACATTGCCTTAATGACAGATGCATTAGGTGAGTCTGGCCGTCTGCATCATATTTGCTACTGGTACGGTTTCCCACAACATTTATCGGATGTTGCAGACTTATTAATTGAAAGCGGTTACGAAATTGAAGCAGGTCCTGGAAAACACGGCGTCACACAAGCTGCTTTCTTATATGTTGTGGAGCCAGGTGGCAATCGCGTGGAATTATTCGGTGACCCAGGCTATCAAATTTTCGACCCAGCATGGAGAACAATTGAATGGAAAGGCAAAGATTTAGAGAAAGCGATTATCTGGCATGGCTCTAACTTACCTCAAGAATTCTTCAAATATGGAACACCTGTAAAGTCTGACGTACTAGTTTAATAGGGACACGGGTAGGGACACGGGGACAGGCACCCTGTCCCACCCTCACATTGTGACTAAAGTCTTATGCCAAATTGAAAAGGGGAGATTTATATGATCATTGCTTCAAAATTCATCAATATTAATGGGATTAATACACATTATCATGAAGAAGGGACTGGGGATGAAAAAATCATATTAATTCATGGTTCAGGTCCTGGCGTATCAGCCTTTGCAAACTGGCGTTTAGTCATTCCACGGTTAAGTGAATCATATCAAGTTTTTGCCCCAGATATTATTGGCTTTGGAGAAACAGATAAATTAGCAGATCATAATTATCATATTGACTTATGGGTAGAACACTTAATCGGTTTTATCGAAGCCGTATCAAACGAACCAGTATATTTAGTAGGGAATTCTTTCGGGGGTGCATTATCGCTACATATCGCGTATCGCAGACCAGATTTAGTGAAAAAACTAATCTTAATGGGTAGTGTTGGCACAAAGCATCAAATTTCTGAAGGCTTAGATCAAGTATGGGGTTATGAGCCAAGCTTGGATTCCATGAGAAATCTTATTAAATTATTCTCCTATGACCAAGCAGCAGCAAACAATGAAGAACTTGTACGTTTGCGCTATGAGGCGAGTATTCGACCAGATGTGAAAGAGGCTTTTGCAGCCATGTTCCAAGCACCACGCCAAAATAAATTAGATGAAATGGCGTTAGAGGATGAGCAAATCAAACAAATTGAGGTAAAAACATTAATTTTCCATGGTTTAAACGACCAAGTAATTCCAATCGAAGAGACGAGTTATCGCTTAATTCAATTATTACCTCACGCAGAATTGCATGTATTTAATGAGTGTGGCCATTGGACTCAAATTGAAAAGACGGAGCCGTTTATTGATCACATCTTAACCTTTATAAAAAACGAAGCTAGCTTAAAGGTGTAGTTTTTATTAAGTAGAGCATAAGTGGAATCTCGTTTATTTCCATGTCTCTACTAATGATAATTTGAGAAAAGAAAGTACCATCATCTTAATGATTAAAGGGGATATATATTTAATATTTTTTTATGAAATGAAACAATATATATTTACGTGAGCGTGTTTGAACTCTTGTTCAAAACACGCTCTTTTTTTCATTATTTAACAACATTTTAAAACAATTAAGAATATGGAACATCTCTATTACAATCGAGCTATTTCGGTTTTCAGAATTTTTATACGGAATTGTATTGTAAAACTAGTAAAATATGCTAGAATATATCATATATGATTCAGAATATATAATATATTCTGAATCATATATTTTGAACGTCTATCAAATACAAGGAGGTGAGATTGTGAAGTTATATGCAATGTCTATGAAACCACTGAAGGTACAAGCTATGGAAATCATACGTGATGCAATTATCGATGGCGTTCTTAAAGATGGCGACATGATAACGGAAAAAGTTGCAAAAGAAAGGTTCGGGATCAGCCGCACACCATTTAGAGAAGCTGTCCAAATACTTGAAGCCAATAATTGGTTATATACAGTACCCTATACAGGTACATACGTAAAACCAATTACCATGGAAGATATCGATGAAGTGTTTGAAATGAGGATGATTGTGGAACCTGCGATTGTCAAACATTTACAAGATCGAAAAGTTTCATTTGAGAAATTGTATTCTCTTACAAAGCACATGGAGGAGCATATTGGAGAAATGACAGATATTGAATTTATGTCTGAAGATCGGGAATATCATGCGGAGCTTTATAGGTTAACAAATAATAAAAGACTCATTTCTACGTATGAAGAAGTATCTGAGATGATGCTGCGAATCGGGATACATGTATTGTTCAAGCAGGATCGCCGTTTGGAAGTGGTTGAAGAGCATTGGGCGATTATTCGGGCATTAGAACAAGGTAACGGAGAAGAGCTATTAGTATCACACCTTGAAAAAACAAAAAAGAGCTTTATCGAAATATACCAAAGAAAATAAAATGCTGCCGTGTTTTTGCGAGAATCAACGACAGCTGTGAAAAAATAACTACATTATAATTATAACATAATATCATCCAATCTACCAATCTATGTTTGATTCGATTATTACTGAAAATGTAAGCGGATACACCATTTGGAGGAGATATATATGAAAACAAAATTAAGGTGGGGAGTCGTCCTATTATTGTACTTGGCTACCTCGATCAACTATATGGACCGGGCTGTATTGGGCATTGCGGGTCCTCAAATGATGGAAGATTTAAGTTTGACAACTGTTCAATTTGGACTTTTGGGGTCGGCCTTTTTCTGGACATATACGTTAATGCAAATTCCAGTCGGCCCTATTGTAGATAAATTTGGTGCAAAGGTGACCTATGCAATCGCGATTGTTTGGTGGTCGCTATGTACGATTGCTACAGCAGGCGGTCGTTCGCTAGGATTACTACTTGGTATCCGAGCGATGATGGGAATTGGTGAATCTCCTGCATTTCCAACAAACACGAGAGTGATCAAGGACTGGTTGCCATCGAAGGAACGTGGAATTGCGAATGGGATTTTTACAATGGGTATTGCTACGGGAGCCGGCCTTTCTACACCGTTACTTGCTTGGATTATTGGGAGTTGGGGTTGGCAAATGGCCTTTATCCTCACAGGTGCGGTAGGCCTCCTTTGGGTACCAATCTGGTTGTACTATTTTAAAAACAATCCAGCAGACAGTAAGATGAGCGAGGCTGAGTTACAACATATTCAAGAAGGAAAAATGGAGCAAACAGTAGTTAGTGAATCTAAAGTAAAATGGTACGAACTTTTAAAAATTAAGAATGTTTGGTGCTGTATGTATGGACTTTTCTCCCAAAACTACTTACTTTATATGATGCTAACTTGGCTTCCAACTTATTTAGTTATGGAACGAGATATGAGCTTGCTTAAAGCAGGTTTCAATTCAGTAATTCCATGGGTAGTAGCATCGATTGGAGCAATTTGCGGCGGTTTAATCTCTGATCGACTTGTTAAGAGAGGGTGGAGACCAATCGCAGCTAGACGAACAGTAATGTCGATTGGAATGTTGTTTTGCTTAGCGATTATTCCTGCAGGATTCGTATCGAATGTAGGACTTGCCTTAGCTTTAATCTCCATATCAATCGGTGGAATGATGTTTGCAAACAGTGGAACATGGGCGATTTTGACAGACATTGCACCAGAGGGCACAGTAGGTACGCTTGCCGGACTCCAAAATTTCGTTGGTAATATTGCTGGATGGATTGCACCAATCATGACAGGCTTCATTGTTGGCTATTTTAAAAGCTTTGTTGGAGGGTTAGTCATTGCAGGAATTATTGCCGGTATTGCATTCCTTGTTTACACATTCTTATTAAAAGAAAATGAAAAAACGATAATTATAAATAAAGACAATGAGGTGGTATCGTCATGACAGTAAAAAAATATGAATCTCAAAATCTAAAAAAGCTCGGAAGTTTAATTCTTGAACATCAAGGTGTTTCTTTAGAACATGCAGAGACAGTTGCCCAGTCACTAATTACAGCTGACCTAAGAGGTGTGAGCAGTCACGGAATTCTAAGACTTCCCGTATACGTTAAGCGTCTTGAGAACGGAAAAATTAAGGCGAATCCGGATATTAAAAAAGTATTTGAAACGGATTCGACGATTGTAATAGACGGTGATCATGGACTAGGTCATGTAGTGGCTCAGGAAGCAATTCAAGAACTAATTGAAAAATCTGAAAGTTCGAAGATATCTGCTGTTGCTATTCGCAGAAGCAACCATTATGGAGCTGCTGCGTATTGGGCAATGCAATTAGCTGAACATAATATGATTGGACTATCTGTAAGTAATGTAGAACCTTTAATGCCTCCTCCAGGCGGTACAGAGGCAAGAGTTGGAAATAATCCAATCTCATTTGCTGCTCCAGCGGGAGAAAGTCCATCAATTGTTCTTGATATGGCAACAAGTGTTGTCCCACTTGGGAAAATATTGAATGCAAAAAGCAAAAATGAATCTATACCAGAAGGATGGGCTTTAAATGCCAAAGGGAACCCGACAACAGATCCAGACGAAGTCGTAAATGGTGGATTCCTCTTTCCGGTAGGTGGGCCAAAAGGATATGGTTTATCAGTTATCGTCGACCTATTGTCAGCATTATTAAGCAATGGTGCAATCGGAGAGCAAATCAATTCCATGTATCAGGATTTAGATAAACCAAATGATATCAGTCATTTCTTTTTAGGAATTAAAATTGATGGCTTTATGCAAGTGGAACAATTTAAAGGTTTAGTAGACCAATATATTGCCTATATCAAAAATACTCCTTTAGTAGAAGGGGCAAATGAAATTTATCTTCCAGGAGAGATTGAACACCGAAACTTTGAAAGAAATAAAGTAGAAGGAATTGGAATTCCAGATAGTGTCATTTCGGAACTTGTGGAGCTTGCTACAAAGGCAGGAATCAATCAAGAACTTATTACACAATTAACTAGTCCACTTGAAGTCGTTGCAAATTAACAATGACTATTTAAATTATAAGTATTTGTATTGATGTGGAAATGGATGAAGGGAGGGTTATTTGCAGTACGTTTAGCCCTTTTTCTTCCATCCGTTTCTATCAGAAGATGCTTTGTTTACTATACTTAGTGTCATTCACGATATTAATCTAATAAAAACAATTATAGGGAGAGAGTATATATGAGATTCGTTAATTTTAAAGATGGAGAAAAAATTCGATTAGGTCTTAAAGTTGAACAGGGAATTATTGATGTTGAAAAAACTGCCAATAGTCATTCCCTTGATGTTCCCCTTTCAATCGAACAGGTAATAGTAGGGGGAGAGCAGAGTCTTGCTAAGTTACGTGAATTAGTCGAAAAAGAGTGTACGTATGTATCTGATGAAAATATTACATACGCACCATGTATCTCAGAGCCAGAAAAGATTATCTGTGTCGGTTTAAACTATGTTGACCATGCAGAAGAGTCCAAAATGGAAATCCCAACGTCCCCAGTGTTATTTAGTAAATTTAATAATGCACTTGCTGCACATAACCAAACAATAGCCTTACCTACAAATGCTGAAAAGTATGATTATGAGGCAGAGCTTGTCATTGTGATTGGTAAAGAAGCATCAAATGTCTCAAAGGATGATGCTTTATCCTATGTGTTTGGGTATGCAGTAGGTAATGATTTATCTGCTAGAGACCTTCAATTCCGTACAGGCCAATGGTTGCTTGGTAAATCGCTTGATCACTTTGCTCCAATTGGCCCTGAATTAGTTACTGCTGATCAAGTGGATCCAACGAATTTAAATATTAGTTGCAAAGTGAATGGAGAAACTCGTCAATCTTCAAATACAAGAGATATGATATTTGATTGCGCGACGATTATCAGTTATGTGTCGGAGTATATGACATTAAAGCCTGGAGACGTTATTTTCTCCGGAACGCCAGATGGAGTAATCCTTGGTTATCCAGAAGACCAACAAATTTGGTTGAAGTCTGGCGATGAAGTTGAAGTATCTATTGAAGATATTGGAACGTTATTCAACGTTTTAGTATAAACACCCCCTCATAAACAAATGCCCTTAATCATTTGACTAAAGGCATTTGTTTTTTTTATGGATAGGGACAAGGGACCTGTCCCCGTTGTCCCTAATTCATTTTCTTATTATTTTTATCTCGTATAATAATTTCATAGGGTATTTCTTTAATAGATAGTTCTTCTCGTTTTAATTCTATGATTTTCTCGACATAGTTTGTGATTTGCTTTGCTTGCTTATTAGAGTTCCAAAACCATTTTGGCTTTTCTAAATCTGTTTTAATAATAATTTGTAAAGGTTCTGGGTGGAAAGAGTAGGCAAACCCTCTATATTCACCAAATTCCTTTTTCGTTTCATCCATGATGCTAGTAAAGATCGGTTGCCATTCTTGGTCTCTTATTTGATTTTCACTTTTTTTCTGAATGTTAACCGTGAAGTTTTGCTTTGTTTTTATATAGATTGTATCCGCTATATGCTTTTCCAGAGCCTCTTTTTTCACCAAATCTGCTTCCGTTCCCTCGATGATGATTTCTTTTTGTGGTTGAAAGGAGATTGAATAGTTTTTGAAGCCTTTTGCCCTTAATATATCTGAAATCTTAAGTGTTTCTTTTGAAATGGATTCATTTAGCTCAAGGTCTTCCTTGCTCAACTGAACATATTGTTCCAACACACGATAATCCACTTTAAAGTCTTGTAGTTCACTCTCTTTTGCAACTTTTAGAATGATATTTTCAATGTTACTTCGATTGTCTTTAAGAAATTTCTCATCAGGTACTTGTATGTCTACTTGTCGATCGTCCGGTGAAAAGCCTAATCCTACTTGTTTCAATCCATTATTTTGTAGTTCAATTGACCCCTTTGTTAAAAACTCCTCAACCTTCTTTTTTTCCTTTTTTGTTTCTTCCATGCTTTTCAGTAAAGCTGCTTCTAAATCTTCCTCGGATTGGCCATCATTTGTACCATCGTAGTTGTTAACAAACATGACCGTTCCCGTAATCATCAATATTAACAAGATATAACCGATAAGTCCTTTTTTCAAAATTTCACCTCAAAAGAAATGTATGTCCAATCTTTTACATTATTCTTATAGATACCTTTAGAGTGAAACAACCACTTAAATTTGTATCTTTGGTAAAATAAAGGAATGGTACATTTATCCTTAAAAAGGTGGGTCAATATGCAACAATTACAGTTTGAAGCGTCTTGGGAGAAAACACTAGCTCCCCAAGACCTGGAACATATAAAAGGAATTTTTCAAGCAACAAAAGATTTAATTAGCTCTGAAATTTTGTTTTCACCTATACGAGAGGCAGTAAACCATAAAGGGGATCTACTAGTAACCGTATTGGTTCATAATTTTTCCGATCAGCCGCTAAAGTTTACGAACACAAGATTACTTTACAAAATTGAAGGAGATATTAAGGCAGAAAAGGCATTTACTTTACCAGCGCTTGGCATACCATCTCAAGTGAGTATGCCTTGGACGTTTATTTTCCCGAAGGACAGCTATACGCCTTCATCCTCATTTGAAAACGGGCAGTTAGAGATACTTAAATAAACTATGAAAACAAATTAGTCGTGAAAATTACTAAAAAAGGTGGAACTACTATGTCAAAAACGAATCAAATTATCATTCCGGCTTTATGGTATGACAAGGAAGCAAAAGAAGCAGCAGAGTTTTACACTTCTTTATTTCCAAACTCAAAAATGTCGGATGATTTAACTCTACATGATACACCATCCGGCGATGCCAATCTTGTTTCTTTTGAACTTTGGGGACAAAAGTTTTCAGCAATCAGTGCCGGGCCATATTTCAAGTTCAATCCTTCTGTATCATTTATGGTGAATTTTAATCCATCTCGTGTTGAAAACGCGAAAGAACTAATTGATCGTATTTGGAACAAAATGTCTGATGGTGGGACCGTGTTAATGCCACTTCAGCAATATCCATTCAGTGAGTGGTATGGCTGGATTCAGGACAAGTATGGTTTATCATGGCAATTAAACCTTGTCGATCCAGAAGGAGAAGAGCGACCTAACATCGTGCCATCTCTATTATTTGTAGGGGAGCAATGCGGCAAAGCGGAAGAAGCAATAAACTTTTATTTATCGGTATTTAAACATTCAAAACAAGGCCAGCTTTCTCGCTACCCGCAAGGTATGGAACCTGATAAAGAGGGAACGGTTATGTATGCTGATTTCTGCTTAGGGGATGCGTGGTTTATCGCAATGGATAGCGCACATGAGCATAAATTCAGTTTTAACGAGGCAGTTGCATTTATGGTATACTGCGATACACAAGAGGAGATTGATTACTACTGGAAGAAGCTCTCAGCAGTACCTGAATCCGAACAATGCGGTTGGGTAAAAGACCAGTTCGGCATCTCTTGGCAGGTTGTTCCAAGTAACATGGACGAAATAATGAGCAAAAGTACACCAGAAAAGCTGTATCGCGTCAATCAAGCAATACTTAAAATGAAAAAACTTGATATGGCAGAAATACAGAAAGCCTATGAAGGAAAATAGAATTTTTTCGAAAACATATTAAGGCGAGAATTCATCCAATAGAAACTGCATTAGAGGATGAAACTACTTCAACTACGATAGCAGGAGACTGGCGGATTCACGCTTTTTTATGTTTCAAAACAAAATTTCATCGAATGATTGAAGGTAAAAGGGGAGGAAAGTGGAATAATATAAATGATGCCATACTTTGAAGATTGAAGTTTCATAGAGGAGTGATGTAATGGAACATATAAAAACATATACAATTGTCGAAAGTGATATTGATGAGCTAGGGCATATGAATTATTTAAAATACGTAAAGCATTTTGAAAAAGCTCGTTTCGAATGGATGAAAGAAATTGGATTAAGCACAGAAACATTACTTGGGGAAAAGCGCGGGACGGTTTTGTTGAAATTTGATACAGAATATAGAAAAGAAGTACGCCTTGGGGACAGGGTTGAAATACGCACGAAGTTGAAGAAAGTTGGTAATAAAAGCTTTACCCTAGAACAATCGATGTATCATGGAGAGCTATTATCATCGACTACAAACGTAATTTTAACGATCATGGACTTACAAACACGAAAAGCCATTCCAGTACCCGATGAAATTGCAAAATTTAGAGCGAATATTAATTGATAGATACAGTTTTGAACTTTCTTGGGGACAAATAAGGAAATAAAATATCCGCGAGATCAAGAAAGAGAGAATGTATAAATGGGAATTTTTGTACATAAATAAAGTGGATTGATAAATAGTCTTCAATAACATTAAGTGTTAAAGCTGCTTATTTTCAAATAAGCAGTTTTTTTGTGCTTAACTGTACTGAAATAATCGGTTAAGTAAATGTCTTGAGAAATGCAAAAACGAGAATATCGAAAAAATCAATATAAAAATATTTTTTATTAGTTAATTTTATAGAGGAATTAAAAACGTGTACGTAGAATTATTACAAAATATTTCTATAGAAACAGGGGTTGATGAATGAAAGATGGTTGTTAAAGATGCTCAAGTAAGGGAAGTAACAATATTTAGTCATAATGGGAATACAATTAAAACGGAAGACAAAGAGATTCAAATCATTGCTAGATTTGAAGAACCATTAGTTGTTGTTTTAGGCTCCGTACTGGATGATGAGGAATGTGAAGCACTTATTCAGATGTCAAAAGATCACCTTCAGCGTTCGAAAATCGGAAGTACAAAAGAAGTGAGTGATATACGTACAAGTAGTGGGGTATTTTTATCTGACATGAACAATGAGGTTCTTGCGCGGGTAGAAAAAAGGGTTTCGGCCATTATGGGGATTCCTATAGAACATGGGGAAGGACTACATATTTTAAATTACAAACCTGGTCAAGAATATAAAGAGCATTACGATTATTTCGCTTCGACAAGTAAAGCAGCAATGAACAATCGCATTAGCACGCTTGTACTATACTTAAACGATGTGGAAGAGGGAGGTACAACCACTTTCCCGAAACTAGGGTTAACTGTTTGTCCGCAAAAGGGGATGGCAGTCTACTTTGAATATTTTTATAATGATCCAATGTTAAACGAGTTAACACTCCATGCAGGTACTCCTGTAATAGAAGGAGAAAAGTGGATCGCAACACAATGGATGCGAAGGCAGAAAGTGAATTAGGGACAGGGGGACAGGTACACTGTCCCTCTTTTTTATCATATTAAGTGGGACGAGGAACCTGTCCCCGGTGTCCCTAATAAACCAACTTCAAGAAATCTTCTTTTGTAATGCCACCGAAATAGTGGGCGATGTCGATGTCACCTAATTTTTCACCGATTGCTTCGCGGCTATATGGTACGCCGAGGAGTAATTGTTCGATGTCTGTTACTTCACCAACACCGAAAAAGTCTCCGTAAATTTTTACTTCTTCAATGATTCCTTTGTTTACTTCTAAACGAATATCGATTCCGCCTGATGGGAAGCGCTCTGTTTTTTGGATATTAAAGCGCGGTGATTTGCCGTAGTTCCATTCCCATGTTTGATAACGATTGCGAGAGATTTCATGGATTTTCTCCCAGTCTTCATCTGTTAATTCATAATAATTGATTTGATCTTCATCACCGAAAATGGATTTTAAAATTTCAAGTTTAAATTGTTCAATGGTAATTTCTTCTTTTAAGAAGGGTAGAATATTTGTTACGCGGGAACGAACGGATTTAATGCCTTTTGATTCGATTTTGTCCTTTTTCACTTTTAATGCATCTACAACAGCATCAATATTTAAGTTAAACATTAAAGTACCGTGGCTAAACATACGTCCTTTTGTTGCGTATTGGGCATTCCCTGATACTTTTCGACCTTCTGCTAAAATGTCATTACGACCTGAAAGCTCAGCTTGTACACCTAATTTTGCCAATGCATCCACAACTGGTTGTGTGAACTTTTTATAGTTATGGAAAGACTCTCCATCATCTTTTGTAATAAAGCTAAAATTTAAATTGCCAAGATCATGATAAACCGCCCCGCCACCTGATAAACGACGCACCACAATGACACCTTTGTCTTCTACATAATCGGTATTAATTTCTTCAATTGTATTTTGATTTCTACCAATGATGATTGACGGTTGATTAATATAGAAAAGTAGATAAGAGTCTTGCTCAATATCTAGATTTTTTAAGATATATTCCTCAATTGCTAAGTTTACGCGCGGATCTGTAATTCCTTTATTATCTATAAAATACATGTTGTCTTCTTCCTTTCAAATTAAAACAATACCTTCATAATTAACGCTCATAAAAACGCTACATTAAGATTATAACAAATTAGCCACAATTATCTATTGTCAAGTAGTTCATCTGTCATTAATCGAACAAAGCTTGTATAAAAATTTAATAATAAATGCAAATTAACTATAAATTGGCTTTTTCTAGTAGGAGTTTTACGATGAGACGTTCACTTTTTACGAGAGTATACAAAAAATCAACAAATCAACAATATGAAAGTGCCACCCAACAATCTGAAAGTGAATTTAACATTCCTATTGGATTAACTTTGAAAGAGAATGTCGAAAACATCAAAAATAAACTGGGAAATCCCAGTGACTTAATCGTTCGAGAGATAACAGTTAGTAATAAACATAAATGTTCGATTCTTTATTTAAGTGGTTTGGCCGACCAAAAACTTGTAAATGACAATATCTTAAAAATGGTTCAATCAGAGACAAGTCAAAGTGAACCCAATACGAATCCATCAGGGACAAGTCAAAGTGAACCCAATGCGAATCCATCAGGGACAAGTCAAAGTGAACCCAATGCGAATCCATCAGAGACAAGTCAAAGTCATACTAATTCGAATCAATCAGAGACATATCAAAATGATACGAATGCGAATTCATCAGAGACAAGTCAAAGTGAACCCAATACAAATCCATCAGAGACAAGTCAAAGTGAACCCAATGCGAATCCATCAGAGACAAATAAAAATAATCCCAAATCGAGTCAATCAGGGGTAACTCAAAGTGATCCAAATTTACTTGAAATGATTGAACAACATGTGATTGCCATCACTGATACGAAAAAAGTTCAAACTTTATATGAGGTAATCGATGCGATTTTGTCTGGAAACGCAGTGTTTTTATTAGATGGAGTAAATACGGCTTTAGTGATGGGGACGACAGGATATGAGACTCGTTCGATTGAAGAACCTCAGTCTGAGGCGGTCGTACGTGGTCCTAGAACGGGGTTTATAGAAAGTATTGATACAAATATTACCTTAATCCGACGTGAACTAAAAGATCCGAATCTGCGTTTCGATGTTCATGAGGTTGGAAGACGGTCGAAACAAAAGGTTGTCGTATGTTCTGTTGCTGGGATTGTGAATCCAGATATATTAAATGAAGTGAATCGTAGAATAAAAACAATCGATATCGATGCTGCGCCAGATTCTGGTTTTGTGGAACAGTGGATTGAAGATAGTTTTTTATCACCTATTCCCCAAATACTTGATACGGAGCGGCCTGATCATGTTACTTATTCGGTTTTACAAGGAAAAGTTGCAATTCTTGTGGATGGAAGTCCTTTTGCACTGATCGCACCTGTCATGTTGGGTGAACCTTTACAATCACTAGAAGACTATAGTCAACGCTGGATGATTGGGACTCTGTTGAGATTATTAAGGTTTTTAGCAATTTTTATTTCGCTTTTTCTACCAGCTATTTATGTAGCATTAACCTCTTATCATCCAGGCATGATTCCGACGAAATTAGCATTCTCTATTGCAGCAACGAGGGAAGGGGTACCATTTCCATCCATTTTCGAAGCGCTATTAATGGCGGTCACATTTGAAATCTTGCAAGAGGCGGGTATTCGATTGCCAAAAGCAATAGGATCAACCATTGGAATTGTAGGAGGTATCGTTATTGGAGATGTTGCAGTAAGTGCAGGTATTGTTAGCCCGGCGATGGTCATTATCACGTCACTTACAGCCATAGCATCATTTACTATACCCAATTATAGTTTAGCGACTGGTTTGAGGGTATTAAGATTTGGCCTATTAGGTGCTGCATCCATATTGGGTCTTTACGGTATAATACTAGTTTTTATCATGTTGTGTATTCATATTGTGAATTTAAAAAGTATGGGAGTACCATTCTCATCACCAATCGCCCCATACTTTTTAGGGAATTTAAAAAATTTACTCATCCGTTCCCCAATTATCACACTTAAAAAACGCCCACCTTATTTAGAACCAAGAGATATTAACAAAATCAATGATGGAGGCAAATCTAAATAATGAAACCAATGAAGGGTGCGGGATATATAAGTGACCGAGATATCTTGATTGCTGTGACGATAAATATTCTTGGGGTATACACGCTATCCCTTCCAAGAATACTTGCAGAAGATACGACTGCAGCTGATGGGTGGGTCGGGATTTTATTGGGGGGAGGCGTCGCATGTATTTTGGCATGGGTTGTTGCAAAATTGACCTTATTATATCCAAATAAATCCTTCTTTTCCATCGCTTCGGACTTAGTAACCAAACCAATTGCTGTAATTTTAACTTTTCTATTCACTTTACAATATATTGCCATTACTTCATTGCAAGTTCGTGAAGTATCGGCACTCGCTCATCAATATTTATTTGACCAAACACCGTTAGAAGTTATTTCTTTGTCTTTTCTATTAGTCGTTGTTTATGGCGTATGTGGTTCACGCGCCGGCATTTTTAGATTAAATGCTCTATTTTTACCTTTTGTGATGGCCGGTTTATTATTAATAGTAGTATTACCCTTAGCTTTTATTAAAACCGAGAATTTATTACCAGTGTTTCAAACAGATTTTAAAGGATACGTAAAGTCTACCTATTCAAGCCTCAATACTTTTGCGGGTTTTGGCATTATCCTTTTTTATATTGCCCTTGTGAAAAATCCTAAAAACACACCTAAAATGGCAGTTAAAGGTGTAATGTTTAACACCATTCTTTATACAATACTTTATATTGTTTGTATTGGAACATTTGGAAATAGCACGACAGCAAATTTATTTTTTCCTACATTTGATTTATCTAGAACTGTCGAAATACCGGGTGGTTTTTTTGAACGGTTTGATGCGTTTTTATTTCTTGCTTGGACCATTATCCTGTTCGTCCATTGCTTAATGGCGTTTGATATCGCTGTCATGACGATTATGATGGTGTTTAAAAAGGTTAAAAAGATAAATCTTGTCATTACATTAACACCATTGATCTTTTTTATAAGTATGATCCCAAAGGATTATGTAGAGCTGACTCATCTTGCAAGATATATTAGTTTAACTAAATTAACAAGTTTACTTCTTGTGATTGTCCTTCTATGGTCAGCTTATAAAATTAAAGGCGGACAAACAAAGTGAATAAATTTACTCTTATATGTAGTTTAATATTTTATTTGCTTGTACTTACTGGTTGTTGGGACAAAGTTGAAATTGAAGAAAGAGCTTTTGTTTATGGGTTGGCGATTGACCGTACTGAGGAAAGCAAAAGCAATTCCGAAATCGAATTAACGGAGCAGCTTATTGTACCAGAACAATTTGCTTCTACAGGTAGTGGGGGTGGCGGTAGTGGTCCTGCATTTAGAAATCTTACTGCAAGTGGTGAAACGATTTTTGACGTAAATCGTGAGATGTTTAAACAGGCTAGTCGAACTACAGATCCAACACATTTGCTGCTCGTCCTTTTTTCTGAAGAGCTAGCGAAAGAACCAAAACGATTAGAACAATTACTAGATGTGTTTCTTCGAGAAAAGGATATGCGAAGAGGGATTAATATTGCAGTTACAAGTGGCAAAGCTAGTGAATTGTTAACGGTCGTGCCCGAACATGAAAAGGTGCCAGCACAATACATTAGTAAATTATTAGAACAGAAAAAGAATTTAGAGATAATAAATGTTGTCAAAATTGGAGATATCCAAAGTAAGTTGCTTGATAATATAAGTTTTCCACTTCCACTCCTTGAAGTGATGAGCCCTACAGTAATTAATTATGAGGGTGTTGCCATTTATAATGCACAAAAAGATCAAATTGTGGGGGCTTTAAAAGGGGATTATGCAAAAGGGTTAAGCTTTATGAGTGGTAAAAAACATACGGGAACCATAAACATTGAAGTCGATCAAGAAAAAGCGACGGTTGAACTGACCAAAATACAAAATAGCTTTTCTCTTGTAAATGATGATCCTAGTAATTTACACATCACCGTTAATGTTGAAGTAGAAGGAACAATTGCCGAACAGCTTGGAACGGACGATGTATTGGATAAGGAAGTATTGCAACAATTTAATCGGGCATTAGAAAAGGAAATTGAAAAATTGGCAAAAGGAACTTTAACAACTTTGCAAAATGATCTTCAAACGGACGCCATAGGTTTAGGTAGTTACCTATTTCAACATCATCCAAAGCTTTGGAAATCCATTAAAGTTAATTGGGAAATAGGGGAAATGTATTTTACACAAAGTCAGATCGACGTCAATGCAAATGCTACCGTTAACCGACCAGGAAGCATTATTCGAACAACAAATAATTAAGGAGGTTTAGTAGAATGATGAATATCATTACTGAACGGATCTCAGGATTAACGATTCTCTGTACCTTTCTTGCTTTTGTGATCCCCTTTACGATTTACAAAATAAATGAAAAAATCCATATGAGCACAGACCCACCTTGGAAACAGGAAGATAGAAAGAATCAAGAGTCTTCTTCAAATGAGTAAAGCGACTAGGGTTTCAATTAGGGCATAGATTTGTCTGGTGGTTGAGTAAGGCATCATATGGGCTTGGTGTTGACCTTTTCGTTTGGTGAAAGAGGCTGGGACATAAGTAGAATTATTAAGGAAAGCCACTATTATCTTTAGTAAGATATTGATACTTTATAGTTTGAGAGCAATAAGTGTTAGCCATTCTCCGAAAAAACGCGGCCTACCACTGTAAGCCGCGCCAGTTTCCGGAAAGTTTAGAAGGACAAATTTTATGTGAGCGGACCTAACACAAAGCCGGGGGCAAAAACGCCACGTCCGCATGTCTTGCCCCCATGACCAAGCACGCGCGCGGCCTCAGAGACAAGTCGTAAAGACACGTACCACGTGGCTTTGCGGCTTGTGTGGGGAGCGAAAACGCCACGTCCTGTGGCATCGCTCCCATGACCAACGTCGTGTTGGCCTCTTAGTCCGCTCTTACTGGATACTTAATAAGAATCATAATTAGAATTAACAGAAAAAAAACATCAGTTTTCTCTTTATGAGAAAACTGATGTTTTTTGGATTTGTCCCTGCCTCAGGTCATTGTAATAAATGTAAATGATCTTAGATGGAATCTCTTTTTTGGGCTTAATTCATTTTAGTCGTCATATACTCTATTAAAAAAGGAGTTTATTAGTTGGAAAAGAGGAAATTCACTGTAGTTGGTCTTGGGATTATTGTCATCTTATCTATTTCAGCTGTTTTTATTTTGAATAGTGCTAAATCAAAAGGAGAAGCCCCAGAAATTATCGAGGTATCTGCTCCAATGGTCAATCCCGAGTTGCAAGTATTGCATGATAAGAAGGTAAAAGAAGCAGATGTGATTACAAAGTATCTCCAGGAAGAGAATGGTTTTTTTGAACAGGTGGGGAATAGGTTAACCGAAAAAGATTATGAATTTCGAATGATGCTTGACGTTCGTTCAATTGATGATATTCAGGTTAAATATATTTTGACAAATAAAAAAGTAACTGAAACTGAGCAGGAAGATGTCAAATCTATTTTCTATGAGATTGTTGAAAAGAATAATTTAGATCCACATTCGTTCACTTTAAAAGTCAGTGACCGTGATTAAGGACCGGAATGGTAGACAAAAGCATTTACATATGGGTTTGGTCAGTGTCGAAAAATGAAAATGGAGCTTCATTGAAATTGACAACATATTTCGTGACTCACGATGATTTAAAAGAGATACAATGGATTGATGAAGAATGCTTTAATTTTAGGGCATTCTTTTTTATCATTTTAACATAATGAAGAAAAAAAGGCCATCAATAGATGGTCCCTTAATCAACACTTATGCCATATTAAATGATAAAAATAGAATCCAAACCTCAAAAACAATTATTTTATATTTTTAAAATACTTGATGATATCTTTAAAGGATTCATCTGTTTCTACTGCTTTAAAGTAAACAATATCACCTGGTTGTATTAGATCTAATAAAAATGCTTGCAGTTCTTTAATTTCCGAAAAATGATGCACATCCCGTTTGCTCATCCCAGCTCGAAGTGCAGCTCTCGATATATCTTTTACAATAAAGCCCTTGGTAATGAGTTTATGAATACCTTGTTCAACAAGTTTTTTTCCAATTTTTTTATATTCTTCATCTGCATAATCTCCAATCGATCCATGTCTTCCCAACACAACAATTTTTCTCTGATTTGGAGCAGCAATTTTTGAAAGTAATTCTATCCCGACATGAAAGGAGGGAACGTTAAATTTCCAAGTATCGTCAATAATGAAATATCGTTTGGTATTTTTATCATTTGAAAATGGCTCCGTAGATGTGAAAAGGAGGCGAGCTGTTGTAAAGATGTTTCAATATCAATGTTTACTTCATTCGCTGCGATTATTGCTGCAATTGCATTGTATACATTATGTTCCCCTAAGCCTGGAATAACCCCTTTGTATTCTAGACCATCATGCTCGAAGGTGAATTTCATATTATCTTCGGAATAGTTTGTTTCTTTAATGCGAAAAGAAGCATTACTATTTTTCCCAAAAGTAATTAACTTTCCTTTGAATTCATTGATTCGCATGGATGAAATATGTGGATCGTCAATGTTGATAATAAGAGTTCCATCTGGAGGAAGTAATTCTATCATCTTTGCCTTTTCATTAACATAGTTCTCAAAAGATAGGAATTCACCAGTATGATCAATATCAATCATTGTCATAATACCGATCGTTGGAGCAAAATATGAAAAGGCTTCATTCATTTCACCAGGCTCAGATATCCCAGTTTCAATGATAGCTACATCTGTGTTTTCATCAATTCCAACTAAATATTTAAGGTGAAAATAACTGCTGTTTTTATTGCCGATCGTTGCTTGAACAGTATAGGAAGATTGTAATATATGTTTAATCATTTCTTTTGTTGTCGTTTTACCACATGTTCCTGTAATTGAAAAGACAGGCAACGAAAAGAGGCTTCGATAGTAAGTAGTAAATTTAAAAAATGTATCCATTAAATTTTCAACCATAAAAATTTGCTCTGGTTGTAATGCTTCCATATTAGTAAATGGTCGGTCTGTGATTATAAAGAGATTTTTGTAGTGCTTCAGTTTTTTCCCATCCGGATGATCTTTTTTTCTTATATAAAAATATAAGGTTTGATGGGTTGCATAGGTCGAGTCATGAACTACATTAGAAATGATGTTACCCTTTTGCTCTTCGGGTATTTTCAAATCGAGCGCATCAAAAATTTCTTCTAGTAAAAGCGGTTTCATCCTTATATCTCCTTTAGCGCTTTTTTTGCTAAGTAAGTAGCATATTGAATGGTTGTTTTCGGAATATCCATTTCTAAAAAGAATAATGCAGGTGTACCTGGACGCCAATTCACTTCATAAATCCAAATTTTATGATGTTTATCAATGCCTACATCAATTCCAAGTTCATCTAATCGTTCATCATAAAGACTATCAAAATGTGTTGCAAATTGAACTGCAAATACTTCTAAATGACGTTTAACATCGAAATAGTGCTCATCAAATTGTTCCTCTAGAAAAGGAGTAATAATTCCTGAGTAGCCTCCACTACTTACATTTGCGACAATCCCCTTAGAAGCAATACGAGGATACACTGTTGTTAACCGCCATTTACCTTCACCATCTTTTTGTACATATAAGCGAATATCAAAAGATTGACTTTGTTTCGTTTTCGATTGAATAAATGGCTGTACTAAATAATCCGCTTCGTCTAGTAAAATATTAACTAAATAATCTTCAAGTTGTTCTTTCGATAATACTGTTTCTTCTCCTGAAAATATTAGTAGAAAATCATCTTGCTTTTTTTCTATAAAATAGATTCCTTCACCTTTAGCACCTGAATTTGGCTTAATGATAATAGCATTGTATATGTCTAGGTATGAAAAGGCCGTTTGAACTCTTTCGAAATCTTCTGACGGAATTAAGTAATTTGCAAAGCGTTTGCCTTTTTTGATTCGTTGATAAACTTTCATTTAATCGCCAATTGGGTGACTAGTAAAAGGAATCTCTTTTTGTAATGCATCCACTATTAGGTCTTGTTTAGCGTTAAGAGTCCCTCCGGCATTAAATACAACGTCAGGATATCCTGTTTCTCGCTCCACCCATGCACCATTCTCATAAAATAACCCTTTAATTCGTTTATTGACTAGGTCTACATTGCCTGGAGTAAAATACAAAAAATTTACTCCTTCCATTTTCGCTGCAGCGGCATATGCATAGGATTTAAAAACGGTTTGCGGATTTTTTCGGTAATGTAACATACCAATTGTAATCACCTATATCCCCCCCAGAATTTACTATGAGTTGTAAATAAAACGATTAACTTGATCCCAATATCTTATTGGCTTTGCTTAAAAGGCAACATATTTGATGGGCCTAAAGTGAAAGTGAATCTATTTTTGAAGCAGTTTAGGTGTTCTGTTTTCAGTAATATGCAAAACGCATAATGTTGCTCCATTGATTTTATGAGGTAAATAACTTGCATCATCTTGGTCTTACATAAACCACTTGAACACCAGGAAGTAGGGAGGCACGTTTTTTACTGTCACTTTTTTCAGTATTGCAATTTAAAAAGAATTAGATGAATTAGACGTAGTTGCTCCAAATCTATTGAATTAAGTAGTAGCAGAGCACTACGATTATAGGTTCATTTGAATTAAAAATTTCGCGTGTTATGAAATAATTCACCTCCATTATTATCATATTTTTTAGTCAAGGAATGCGTATGGACTTAAAGCCCCGTTAAGTAAAAAAGCACTATGAAAATGAGCATAGATAAAAATATTAATTTGGGGAATTTTGGGGAAGTATAGGGCAGGGGAGAGCATAGGGTGGTTTTTATAATGCTAGTTTAACAATATTCTAGGCAGTTCCCATCTTGTGCTTTATTAGGTTTACATAAGAATTTTCTTTTTAGTTTATGTCATTTTTAATAGAAGGGAAATTTCTTCCGTTAACGTATCGAGACGCGGCTTATGGGGAGATATAAGGGAAGAAAATTCCGTTAACAGCTGTAAATTAAGGGGAGATTCAAAGGTTCGGAACGGGTCATGTTCCCAGGTCAATTGGAGAAGGAAAGAAAGGCTGAGCAACTCGAGAGTGGGATTGTGCTAAATAAGGAGATTTATTTAGAACTGATAACCTTGGCCAAAAAGTATAACGTAAATGTAGAGCAGTATGATCAAAATAAGAGGTGCTTGATAGGGAAATCATAAGCCGAAAGTATCTTCCCGATCACACCGAAAAAGTATATGAAAAAAGAGCTGGTACGCCAATGTGGAACCAACTCTTTTTTTCATTCCTTCATTTCACTAACATGAATCATAATTTTAGTCACAAATTGTTCCTTATGATTTTTTACAACCGTATCATAAATATATTCTTCCAAAACATAATCGCCTAATGCTAAGTTTAACTGTTCCATCTCTAAAAAAAGGCGGTTATATGTTTGGTGAATCGTTTTCTCATCCCCAATATGGTAGCCAATCAAGAATTTGCCCGCAATCGTTTTAAAGTAAGGATATCCTGTCTTTGGGGTGGATTGCTCAATATATAAATAGCTATAGTTGGTGTATTCACCCTTTAAAATTTGTTCTCGCTTTGTTATAGAACCGATTGGATAACCTGTATCTAGTTGGGATACATACAATTCATCAATGAAATCTGAAATTACCTCTACAAACGCTTCCGAAGATATATTTTCAATATTTCTACTTAAATAAAGGTTCACCTCTGGTAGTTGTTCAAGCGTAATCTGATGAAAATCGAGATAGGACGCTTCTTCCATTAAGTTTATTTTTGTCTCAATAATCTTTTCTTTTCTTTCGAGTTCTTGACGCTTTTTCACGATTGAATCTTTTTCTTGATACATTAAAGATAGAAAACTCTCTGGTGATTTATTTTGCATATATTGTTGAATATCGTTGAGTGACATTCCAAGATCCTTTAATAAATCAATGACATTAAATAATTCAAATTGGCGAATTGAGTAATAACGATAGCCTTTTTCATTCTTAAAAACTGGCGATAAAAGTCCGATTTGATCGTAATAAAAAAGGGTCTGTTTATTTACTTTGCAGAGTTTTGCAAATTCACCTGTCGTTAAATAATTTCCTCTTTTAGTATTCATTTTTTTACAGCACCACCCTTGACTATATAGTTACTATATACACTAGGATGTTTAAAGTAAACAAATGATAACTATATGAGTTTTGTAGTTAAGGAGATTGTGAAAGATGGGAAATCAGAAAGTTACTTTAACATTATTATTGATGAATTTATTCATAGCTTTTATGGGAATTGGTCTTGTGATACCCGTATTACCGACATTGATGAATGAATTAGGTATTACCGGAACAACAGTGGGGTATTTAACAGCGACATTTGCCATTGCTCAACTGATTGTGTCACCATTTGCGGGAAAAGCAGTCGATCGATTTGGTAGAAAAATTATGATTTTCATAGGTTTATTTATTTTTGGGATCTCTGAGTTTGTATTTGGATTGAGTCGTGAAATTGAACTTCTTTTCGTTTCTCGCGTTTTAGGGGGAATCAGTGCAGCGTTTATTATGCCTGCTGTTACAGCATTTATTGCGGATATTACCAATACTGACAATCGTCCGAAAGCACTCGGATATATGTCAGCTGCCATTAGTACAGGGTTTATTATTGGTCCGGGTATAGGTGGCTTTTTAGCAGAACTTGGAACGCGTGTACCATTCTACTTTGCAGGGGGACTTGGTACAGTTGCGGCGATACTTTCTATTATTTTATTATCTGAGCCCGTTCGTACTGAGGAAAACAGTGAGCAAGATTCAGAAAGTAAGAGTGGGATGAAGCGTATTATGGAACCGAAGTATTTACTTGCCTTTATTTTAATATTCATTGCCTCATTTGGATTGGCAGCATTTGAATCATTTTTTAGTCTATTTGTGGACCATAAATTCCAATTTAGACCGAGCGATATCGCAATTGTCATTACTGGTAGTGCCATTTTGGGTGCTGTTTCACAGGTTGTTTTATTTGATCGACTTACACGCATCTGGGGTGAAATTAAACTGATTCGATACAGTTTAGTCGTGTCCGCTTTGCTTGTTTATTTAATGACGGTTGTTCATTCATATTTTTCTATTTTACTTGTTACATTTATTGTATTTGTAGGGTTTGATCTATTCAGACCTGCAGTTACATCATACCTTTCAAACATTGCGGGGAACGAACAAGGCTTCGTGGGTGGAATGAACTCGATGTTTACGAGTTTAGCGAATATAAGTGGTCCCATTTTAGGTGGGATGTTATTTGATATAGATATTGATTATCCTTACTACTTCGCGGCAGTAATATTAGTATTCGGGATCATCATCACATACTTTTGGAAAAAACCGACTTCGGATTGCACGAAAGAAAGAAGGATAGAGGTAGCAAATAGTTAAATTGATGAAAAAAGGGCCCAAATCTATATAGGTTAGATAGGCAAAAGAATTGATAATAAAAAGAGTTAAACATTAAATAAAAACACCATTTTGAAGCAAGATTTCTCGCTCAAAATGGTGTTTTAAATTTTTATAAATTTACTACCATGTAATCAATGAAAGTATAGTCAAGATAATATCGATATATGTTATTTTACTAAAATTTTAGAAAATTAAAAATATTGTTGATTTTGATGTTTGGAAAATGTTATTATTTCCCTGTAGTTCAGTATATTGTAATTGGTTCAATGCGTTGAACGAAGAGGGGGATGTTAAATGTATAATATTTATAATTTTTATATGCCTACAAGAGTAGTCTTCGGGCAAAATTCACTAAATGAACTAGGCAATATTCTAGATTCATATAGTGAAAGAAATTTTTTAATTGTAACGGATCAGGGGATTATTTCAGCTGGGATACTCAAAAAGATAACGAACATTTTTGATTCAAAGGGATTTGGATATCAAGTATTTTCTGAGGTGGAACCGAATCCAAAATCTGCAACTATTAAAAAGGGGGTAGATTTTGCTACTAAGAATAAAATAGATTTCATCATCGCTGTCGGTGGAGGAAGTAGTATAGATACGGCAAAGGCCATAGCAGTAATGTTAAAGAATTCAGGAGATATTTTGGATTACGAAGGGGTTGGAAACATACCAAACCAACCTGTCGAGACCATTGCTATTCCGACAACTGCTGGGACAGGTAGTGAAGTAACAGCTTCTACAATTATTACTGACGAATCAACGTTATTTAAAGTAGCTGTAATAAGCGAGAAAATTTTCCCAACATATGCGATTGTGGATCCAATATTAACTTTAGAATGTCCAAAATCGATTACAAGTTCAACCGGTATAGATGCTTTAACACATGCGATTGAATCATATTTATCTAAGCAAAATAATGGTGTCGTATCAGAGATGGCATTAAAAGCGATCAAACTAATAAATGACAACATCTTAAATGCATATATACGTGGTAACGACATAGAAAGTCGTACGAATTTATTAGAGGCATCTATGTTAGCAGGATTATGTTTTTCACAAACACGCTTAGGAAATGTACATGCCATTTCTCAATCATTCGGCGGATTATTTGATATCCCCCATGGATTTGCAAATGCAGTTTTATTACCTTACGTTTTAGAATTTAATTTACTAGCTGCAGTAGAAAAGTATTGTGATATTGCAAAAGCGATGAGCGTATACGATGAAAAGTTATCAAATAATGAGAACGCATACAAAGTGATTGAACGTATAGTTGAGTTAAATAAACAGTTAGACATACCAAAAACAACAAAAGAATTAGGAGTGAATCTGGACTCAATTGAAACACTTATTAGAGATTCTTTACGTAGTGGAAATATCAAAGTGAATCCAATGTTAACAAATGCTGCGGATGTTAAGAAAATTATTGAAGATTCATATTATGGGAATTTAAATTTACTAGAGGTTAGTAAATAAGAGTTATTTTCCCTCAAAATTTATTAGTTCTCTTAGGTGGTTAATATGAAAAAGGAATATCAAGTTCCGTCATTAATTAAAGTCGACAGGATTCTGAGAATGGTAACAAAACATCAAGGATCATTACGTTTAATAGATATATCAAAAGAATTGGACATTAGTAAGAGTTCGTGTTTCAACTTATTACGTACATTAGAACAATTAAATTGGTTAGTAAAAGATGAACAAGATGAATATAAATTAGGACCAGTTCTAGGACAGTTCGGCCATCATTATTTTAAAGACTTAGAAATAATTAATTTGTTTCAGATTGAAGCAAAAAAATCATTGCCAATTATTGATGAGCATATTCAATTGGGCGTTTCACAAGGAAACGAAGTAATGTATTTAGCAAAAATCAAAGGATCATCAACGTATGATTTAGTAACGTATCCAGGTGTGTTATTTCCATCACATAGTACTTCTGTTGGGAAGATTCAATTATTAAATAAAACCTATGAAGAGTTAGAAAAATTGTTTCCAAATGGTTTAGAATCAGTAACCCCATATACAATTACTAATTTAAATGAACTCTTTGAAAATTTACAAGAAGCTAAACTTCGTGGCTATATAGAAGAGCATCAAGAATCTGCAGTAGGATTTCATTGTGTTGCGTGTCCTATTTATAATGCTGATGGAGAAATCATTGCAGGTGTGAGTACTGCAATGCTAACAGACAAATGGGAAATGAAGCATGAAATTGCACGTGAAGAAATTATAAGACTAAGTCAAAGAATATCCTATTTAAACGGCTACGAAAGTAAAATTGACCACAAAGTTTGACGGTAATAGAACCCAAATCTTATTAAGTCTTTAATATTGGGAGAGTTAATGTATAACTGCTCCAATATTTCATAATCAAGGAAATGTAACCGCTTCAATTAGTTATTCTGTACAAAAAAGACTAGGTAAAGAAATGATTCAAATTTAAAAACTCCATGAATTGCTAGATACGAGCTTTAAAAATAATCTTTCCATCAGCTTATAGGTTATTAAATAATAGAGTGCTTTAATATAACATATTGTTTTAATAATTAACTGAATATTAGGGTATTTGTTTGATGTACTTATTATGATCATTGCCCTTGCTGTTAGTTAAGTATTTATTTAATTAAACAGGAAGTGCAAATAGAAGCTTATAAATCTAAGAAAATATGATTTTAATAAAGGGAGTGATAGGGTTGGATCAAAAGTCTAATACATTACTAGTTGAAGACGCTGTAGTAAAGAACAATCAAGTAGAAAACGATTCGGTAGAAACAATCGATAATCGGACAAGAGTTAAAGCCCTCGTTGCAAGTGCAATTGGGAGTTCAATTGAGTGGTATGATTTCTTCCTCTATGGAACGATGTCAGCATTAGTATTTAATAAAATCTTTTTTCCATCCGATGATCCTTATATTAGCTTGATGCTTACTTATGCATCATTTGCATTAGCATTTTTTGTACGTCCTCTTGGTGGCGTATTATTTAGTCATATAGGTGACCGCATAGGCCGTAAAAAAACGTTGATTATCACTTTAAGTATAATGGGTGGTTCTACAGTTGCTATGGGCTTATTGCCTAATTATCAAACGGTAGGTCTCTTGGCTCCAATATTGCTGATCTTCTTGAGACTACTTCAAGGGTTGTCGCTTGGAGGAGAATGGGGTGGAGGACTTTTACTAGCAGTTGAATACGCACCAAAAAAGAAACGCGGTTTTTACGGAAGCATCCCGCAAATAGGTGCGATGATTGGGATCAGTTTGGCATCTCTTTCTGCTTCATTATTGACTAATCTCTTATCTGAAGAAGCTTTCTTAAGTTATGGATGGAGAATTCCATTTATAGCTAGTGTTGTTCTTGTAGTGGTTGGTTTGTGGATTAGAAATGGAGTGGGGGAAACTCCTTCATTCAAAAAAGTAGCTTCATCTGGAAATACAGTAAAAGTTCCGTTATTTGAAACGCTGACGAAACATTGGCGTGCAGTGCTGACAACAATCGGGGCAAAATTTGTTGAAACATCAACGTTCTTTATTTTTGCAACCTTTACAATCTCTTACGCTGTGGGAACTGTAGGTTACGATAATAGTACAGTATTAAACGGGATTTTAATTGCTGCCATATTAGCAATACCAATCATGATGCTTGTTGGTGCAATATCTGACCGTATTGGTCGTAAAAAGATGTTTATGGCCGGTACTATTGCAATATTTCTCTATGCAATTCCTTATTTCTGGATTTTATCCTTTAAAACTACTTTTGCTTTAACTCTGGCTATCATAATAGGATTTGCAATTATTTGGCCAATGTATGGAGCTATATTAGGTACACTCTTTGCAGAAAGCTTTAGTGCAAACGTAAGGTATACAGGAATTTCCCTTGGTTATCAGATTGGAGCCGCTGTTGTGGGAGGGCCTGCACCTCTTATTGCTACTGCTTTACTGGCAAATTACAATAACAACTATGTAGCGGTTGGAATATTTATCATGTTAGCTGCAATTGTCTCGCTAATCGCAATATTATTTACTAGAGACATGACAGGTAGAGACCTAGACGATTGATTGTGAATTATCCATCATTTTTTGAAATATTGCTCTAGGGATAGTCTCTCTAGAGCAATTTTAGTAATTCATTATGAAGGGGAACATAGAAGGAGAATTGGATATGATGAAAAATTCTTTAAAGGAAAAGTTGAAATCAGGAAAGTGTGTTTATGGTCCCTTTATGATGACAGCAAGTACAGATACTGCAGAAATACTTGCAAATGTAGGTTGCGACATGATTATGATTGATGGTGAACATGGAGCAATGGGATTTGAAACGGCTGGAAAGATGATTTCTCAAATTAAATACACGCAAACAACGCCATTGTTACGAGTTCCATGGAATGATCTCACAATGGTCAAACAGGGGCTTGATACTGGAGCCGCTGGGATCATGATACCAATGATCAACTCTAAAGAAGAAGCAGAGCGTGCAATCCAATATTGTCACTACCCACCAAATGGCATTCGTGGTTTTGGCGCAGGGCGTGCAAGTTTATTTGGTATTAATACTGAAAGTTACTGGGAATATGCTAAAGAGGAACTGTTGGTCATCCTACAAGTTGAACATGTTAAAGCTGTTGAAAATATTGATGAAATTCTTTCTGTACCTGGGATCGATGTGGTGTTTATCGGCCCTATGGATCTTTCGGTTTCCATGGGCGTAAAGGGTGAACTAGATCATCCTGATATGCAAGCTGCTTATTCAAAAGTATTAGATGCTTGTAAAAAACATAACATTGTACCTGGAATTATGACGCAACCTTATCTAATGAAAAAACATATTGATTTAGGCTTTCGTTTCTTATTAGGCGGGATCGATGCCGTGTTTATACATCAAGGGGCAAAGCAACTATTAGAGGAATTTAAAAGTTCTATTACTAGTTAATTAGGCTAGAAGATATTAATGTTCTGTAAAAGTGGAATCATTAGATGCAATAGTGCTAGGGTATTCTAATAGATGCGTTAGTTGATGAGGAAAATAAATAAAGAGGCTGGGACATTAATAGAGTTTTTAAGGAAAGCCACTATTCTCTATAATAAGATTTTGATACTTGGTAATTTGAGAGCAATAAGTGTTAGCCACTCTCCAGAAACCGCGGCCTACCACTGTAAGCCGCGCAAAATCTCCGGAACATTTAGAAGCCCATATTTTATGTGAGCGGACCTTACACAAAGCACAAAGACAAGTCGAAAAGACATGTTTCAACATGGCTTTACGGCTTGTGTGCTTAGTCCGCTCTCAGCATAAACTTTATAAGAATTCCGATTAGAATGTTTTCTACTTATTATACTGGAATATCAAAAAAGCACCATTTTTCCTCTTGAGAAAAATAGTGCTTTTGTTTTGTCCCAGCCCCTTTTGCTTGTTCATATTGTTTAGCCGTATGATAAAACTTCAAAGAAGAGTTCTATGGCTATTAATCTAATACTTTTACTTTTAAAGTCTTTCTACCAAATTCGATGGCATCTTGTTTTGTAGGAACGAAGACATCGATTTTATTACCTTTAATAGCCCCGCCAGTATCTCCAGCAATTGCTTCACCGTAGCCTTCTACGTGCACTTTACTACCAAGTGGAATAACAGATGGGTCCACAGAGATTACTTTTGCATTTGGATTTGCTTTTAGGTCAATTCCTGTTGATGTAATACCTGAACAGCCATCACAAGAAGCTGTATAAGCTGTTGCTTCTACGACGATTTCCTTAACACTTGCTGATGGAGCGTCAGTTGTCGTTTCTATTTCTTTTGGCGCAGCTGTTTCTGCTTTAGGTGCAGTTTCTTTTACTGCTGTATTGTTTGAAGAAGGTGCTTCTGCTTTAGGTGCAGATTCCTTTGGTACTGTAGTACTTGCCGAAGGAGCGACCACTTTTGGAGCCGTTTCCTTTGGTTCTACATTACTAGTAGAAGGGTTCACAGCTTTTTGTGCACTTTCTTTTGGCGCCACTGTATTTGAAGAAGGAGACGTAACTTTAGGAGTATTTTCCTTAGCAACAGTGTTCACCTTTTTATCAGTTGCTACAGCGTTACTAGCTTTTACTCCTTCAAAGATTACTAGATTTGAATCTGGTTGAATGAGATCCGTATGTAGTTGGTTCCATTCTTTTAGTTGAGAAACGCTTACCTGATGTTCACGAGCGATATCCCATAATGTGTCACCTTTTTTAACTGAATATTGTTTTTCTTTTGGAATAGTAAGGACGTCCCCAGGGTGTATTAGGTCGCCAGTTAATTGATTAGCCATTTGAATTGTTTCAACAGTTGAATTATTTGCACGTGATAAATCCCATAAGGTATCACCTTTTTGTACGGTTATAGTTGAAGCTTGTACATTTGCACCTACTGTTACGGAAAGTACAGCAACCGGTACAATTGCCATCATTTTTTTAAACATATATTTGCCCTCCAAGTTCTGTAATTGTTAGTAATCGTAACATAGAAATTTCTGAGAAAAAGAACAGGGAGGTGATAATTTGGTTACGTCCATGGCAAGTTTATTGCAAAAACATTTCTATTATTAACCAACATAAGAAAGATTTAATATTTCGGGACATAGGGGACAGGTACCTTGTCCCAAAACTAGGGACATTGTACCTGTCCCTACTGTCCCTAAGGTATAAATTATTCTATAAAGGCAATAATGTGATTTGACGAATGGTTAACCAGGCTCCGCGAAAGGTAAATTTTCAGGACGAGGATCTAATCTTTCTATTGGAAAATAGGTTAAACGGAAATCATTCAGTCATCTGATCTGAACTGTTGATCAAACGAAATGAAAAAACGCATTTGAGCATAATCGTGCTTAATTGCGTTTTTTCATTTTTAAATCGCAATGGAGTTAATGAGCTATTTTAAGACTTTTATTCAATCTTCACTAAGAATATCCTTTTACTATCTAGGAAATCCTATCATTATCGGGTTTTATTACATGTCATTCAATTTATAGATTGGGGATTATTAGATGGAGTCAATTTGGTTAGAGTATGCATGGACATTGTTAATTCTAATAGGATTAGAAGGGTTATTATCAGCTGATAACGCCCTAGTCCTTGCTGTGATTGCTAAGCATTTACCTGAAGACCAGAAAAATAGAGCGATAAGTTACGGAATTATTTTGGCATTCTTCTTCAGATTTGGTGCACTTTTTGCCATATCTTTTATTGCAAATGTCTGGCAAATACAGGCAATAGGAGCTGCATATCTTCTATATCTTGGATTAAAACATGTCATTCAAGCGAAATTCGGGAAAGACAATAAGAATATTCATGAAGACGATGAAAAAGAATCAGCAGGGAAAGGCTTTGGGGCAACGGTAGCTAAGATTGGATTAGCAGATCTTGCTTTTGCAGTAGACTCTATTTTAGCAGCAGTTGCTCTTGCCTTAGGTCTTCCAGATTCCCCTCTTGGAAATTTTGGTGGTATGGATGGAGGAAAATTTATTATCGTTCTTCTTGCAGGAATTGCTGGACTCATCCTAATCAAATTTGCTGCAACATGGTTTGTACGACTACTTGATAAGCGTCCGGCATTGGAAACGACAGCTTATGCAATTGTTGCATGGGTTGGTGTCAAATTAGCTGTCATTACTTTAGCACATGAGGACGTTGGTGTGTTGAATCATGACTTCCCTCATAGCACTACGTGGACCCTAATTTTCTATGGTGTATTAGTAGCAATTGCCCTAATCGGTTGGTTTGCTCCTGGAAATAAGTCAAAAGATAAAGCAGTTTAAATGTAAATCGTCAGGGCGCGTTTCTCAAAGAAATGCGCCTGTTTTCATTTTGTAAACCACTGTTAGTAATAAAACTCCACTTATATTCGAAACCTTTCCCAATATTTTCCGTCAATCTACATAAACCTATATTTGGATAGGATGGGGATTTGTTGAAAAAACAAAGACGTTTGATAGTCATTCTCTGGACTAAGTTTTCCGTATTTATATAAGAAAAAGAAAAGTGCGAACTTACTAGAATTACAGCCGTACAAATAAAGGAGGGATGCATCATATTAATTTTATTAGGTCTTTTCATTGCTTTCATTACCGTGATTTTATTTTTGATTTTATGTGTGATGTTCATCATGTCTTTAATAAAGAAGAAACCTTTACCTAAAAAAATGCTCATTGCTACATTATCGGGAGTTGCTATAACATCTTTAATTTATTTTTATGAGACGTACTTTTTCACATTTAATGACATTGATCGAACCTATATGCAAGAGGGTCCTGCAGTAACGTCTCCTTCTGAAAAATATACCGCGCATGCTTATTATGAACCATATGGTGGAGCTGCAGGTGGTGTGAATGTGTGGGTTGAAGTCACTAATAAACAAGAGGATCACGTCCAAATCGTTTATTATGCGGATGCGAAAGATCAATTTTCGATGGAGTGGCGAGATGATGAGACATTATATATTACGAATGACGATCCTCAATTTCCAAATTCAAATAGAAGTATCGAATTAAAAATTGGAAAAGAGATTTACCACGAGTTTGGGAGGGCTTGTAAAAGTTTATTAATGAAAGATCAATATGAGCGTTGTTACCATAATTAGTATTTTGGCACATGTTCGAATACTCATGGAAAGAGGAGGTTGGATTCATGGCAGTTTTTGAGCCACTGTATATTTTTTTCTTTTTCATTATAGCAGGCCTTGTTTATATACCCGTGTTGTTCACGATTGTTGCGAAATATAGATTCAATTTGTTCGGTTACTTTTTAGTCTTATTATCTATTTCCAGCTATTTGTTTATCGGTAAATATATGATGGATGCGGGGACTTTTGCAGACGAACAACAATCATTATTTGGGATCGGATTTTTAGAATTAACTCTCTTAACTTATCCGTATATTTTCGTCATACTAGCCGTTGTTTTAGGGAAAAAAGGATTGCGTAATGAAAGTTAAAATGGAGATAAAGCGATTCGGGATCGTATTATTTTCGGGTGTTTGGTTAATGGGATGCAGTGACAGCGCCATTGAAAGAAGTACAGAAATCGAAGAAGATCTTCATTCTGCTATTATCATGGTATCTGAACAGAGTGATAGTCAAGTTAGTATAAAGAATTTTGTTGACTTTAAATGGGACAAGGCATTTTTAATTGACCCTTACACTCCCCAAGATGAGCTAGTAAACCAAATAGGCGTTAAGTTCATAGACCGAAGCAATATAGATCTGAGAGATGATATCTATCTATTAGTATTCCTCAATCAAGAAAAAGTAGTTCTGTATGCGGAAATAGAACGTTTAGGATCCACAATTACCTTAGGTGATCAAGAGTATCTTACACCCGCTAACGATACAATTTACATAAAGAGGTAACAAATAATGATCTGCAATCGAATTGTGTTTTTATTTTAACTTCAGTAAATTGGGTATTTTTGTTAAAATTAGATTAGGATTAAATAATACAGCACTTATAGAACGATTGATAAGAGGTCGATTAACTTTGACAATAAATACATTTTTCATTCGATTTGCAATTACAATGATTATTATTTTTGGTGGTATTTTTACAATTCGTTATTTCAGAACAAGTGAACTTTTATTAGATCAAATGATCGGGGCTTCGGTGGGTGTTCTGCTTCTTATTGCATCGTTCATTTGGAGGAAAAAGCAAATAATGAATAAGGTTCAATGAAAGACGTGTTTCTTTAGGAAATGCGTCTTTTTTGGTGATTCATAGAAGATACGCACTTTGAATAAAGTCCAGGTTGATAAAATCCATTTGAAGCTAGTCACCTTGATAAAAGCATGCTATTGACAAGTTGGGCTATTCTGTAATACTATATACCGGTAATAAGTAATACTGCATACCGGTAATACAGAATACTATATAATGATGAATTGTTAATGGAGGATCATGTGGAAAATATTACAGAAATGCTGAAAGGGTTGCTTGAGGGATGTGTGCTTGAAATTATCAGCCGTGGGGAAACTTATGGCTATGAAATTACGCAAACACTACGTGAGCTTGGCTTTACGGATGTGGTTGAAGGCACAGTTTATACAATTACCATGCGACTTGAGAAAAGCAATCTAGTGGAAATTGAGAAAAAACCATCCACTATGGGGCCGCCGAGAAAATTTTACACACTCAACGCAATAGGTCAAGAGCGGCTTAATGAATTTTGGGAAAAATGGAACTTTGTATCAAGCAAAATTAATGAACTCAAAATAAAATAAATTTAAAGGAGAAGTCACATGAGTTTTCTTGAAAAAATTATCGGAAGTCTAGATGACAAGCGGGAATGGAGAGCGATGGAGGCACGTGCGAAGGCCCTTCCAAAAGAGTACCGCAATGCTTATGACGCCATAAAAAAATATATGTCGACGGCTGGTGGCCCGATCGACTGGAAAGAAAGCAGTCGTATCTTCAATGGTATTCTTGACCTCTTTGAGGAAGGGGCAGCGTTTGGTAAGAAAGTTACGGACCTTACGGGTGAGGACGTTGCTGCTTTTTGCGATGATCTTGTAAAGGACACAAAAACTTATAAAGACAAATACCGCAAGAAGTTAAACGATTCGATTGGTCGAGGGTAATGGCTAGATCGTGACTTCTTTCATGAGCTTTACTTCTTTAAGGGGTAAAGCTTTTTTCAATTCACTCTCTGCTTAAGGTGTGGGAGGTTATTTTAATGATAAGAATATAGTTATCGAAATATTAAGAAAGTAAATTGACAAATTAAAGAATTCTATTAAACTAAAAATAGTGTTCGATCCCCATTTTATTCTAATTACAGTCATTTCTACTTCGCATTTATTTGCCTTTTACTATCACCATTTCAAGCTACATCACTTCAAGCTTCATTTCCCGTTATTTTATTGAAATTCAGTATGGAGATTTATTATAAATGTAATAATTTTCACATTTTATCTACTAAATTTAATGTAAAACCATTAGATAGGAGGATGAAAGCTATGGGATTTGATGAAGAATACCAGGCTTTTATGAATCATCACATACAGGCAAGAACCGGGGAACGGCTGCGGCGCTTACAAGAAGGTCATAAACATGCTGAAATATTGTTTTTGAAGCAGGTGTGGTGGCCATTATTTAATAATTTTCGATATCTACATCCAGAATATGAAGTTAATGATTTCAAAGACGGAAAAAGGTATTTGGATTTTGCGTATATTCGTCCCGCCATCCGGATTTGCTTTGAAATCGACGGGTATGGCCCACATTTAACGAATATAAGCAGATGGCAGTTTTCCGACAGTCTGGAACGTCAAAATCAGTTGATGATTGATGGGTGGACTGTGATCCGTTTTTCATATGATCAAGTTAAAGAGAAGCCCCGTCGATGTCAACAAATTATTCAGCAATTAATTGGTCGATTGCTGGGTGATGAACTGGACCAGACCACTCTGACCTTCTTCGAAAAGGAAGTACTTCAGCTAGTGATTCGAAAAGGAGAGGACATAACTCCAAAAGAAGTGGCGAGGGATTTGAAGCTTTGCGACAAGACGGTAAGAAAAATACTTTCTCAACTAGTGGATAAAAAGGTGCTGATTCCCGCATCGGGGCGCGTGAGAATACGTTCTTATCGGTTGGGGGATCAGGTTAAGCACCCAATGAAATAATAGGCAAAGAATTTTCCGTTATATCATCTGGAGTCAGGCGTGATTCTGTACTTAACGGAAATAATTCCCTTATTTCGCCTGGAATCATGCCTGGTACTGTAATTAACGGAAAAAAATTCCTTTATTAGGAAAATAGCCATGGAAATAGGTTAAATAGAGGGAGAAAATTCCCTTAATGCCCTGAAAAAAGCTGAAATAGTTAGATTTTCTGAAGAATAAAGGAAAAGTATTCCGTTATTTCAAGTGAAACCAGACCTGGATCTGTAATTAACGGAAAAAAATTCCCTTATTTAAAAAAATCCCGTGTAAAAGGGTTAAATAACGGAATAAAATTCCCTTAATGCACTGAAAAAAGCTGAAATAGGTGGATTTTCTGAAGAATAAAGGAAAAATATTCCGTTATTTCAAGTGAAACCAGGCCTGGATCTGTAATTAACGGAAAAAAATTCCCTTATTTAGAAAATAGCCTTGAAAATAGGATGAATAGCGGAAGAAAATTCCCTTATTGCACTGAAAAAAGCTGAAATAGTTAGATTTTCTGAAGAATAAAGGAAAAATATTCCGTTATTTCAAGTGAAACCAGACCTGGATCTGTAATTAACGGAAAAAAATTCTCTTATTTAAAAAAATCCCGTGTAAAAGGGTTAAATAGCGGAAGAAAATTCCCTTATTGCACTGAAAAAAGCTGAAATAGTTAGATTTTCTGAAGAATAAAGGAAAAATATTCCGTTATTTCAAGTGAAACCAGACCTGGATCTGTAATTAACGGAAAAAAATTCCCTTAATGCACTGATAAAAGCTGAAATAGGTGGATTTTCTGAAGAATAAAGGAAAAATATTCCGTTATTTCAAGTGAAACCAGGCCTGGATCTGTAATTAACGGAAAAAAATTCCCTTATTGCACTGAAAAAAGCTGAAATAGTTAGATTTTCTGAAGAATAAAGGAAAAATATTCCGTTATTTCAAGTGAAACCAGACCTGGATCTGTAATTAACGGAAAAAATTCCCTTATTTAGAAAATAGCCTTGAAAATAGGTTAAATAGCGGAAGAAAATTCCCTTATTGCTCTGAAAAAAGCTGAAATAGGTAGATTTTATGAAGCATAAAGGAAAAAAATTCCGTTATTTCAAGTGAAACCAGGCCTGAAACTTTAATTAACGGAAAAATGTTCCCTTATGTTTACTATTACTTAATTCCCAAGTTTACATAACTCCATATTTAATCGCATGATAGATGAAGGTACTAGATTTGTCATTATCTATTTATTGAACCTCATTTCAAATTGGGTAAATTGGTTCCGTAGGCTGTTTCGTGCCGTGATGAAATTTGTAGAACATATTAATCATGCCTACTAAACTACGATACCAAGAACTAAGTAAAACAGCACCCCCAATTCAATACGGAGGTGCTGTTTCGCTTACTTTAATATTCTCCTTTAATAACAAAGTACGAGCCCCGAATTGTTCCGGCTAGTTTAGACTTCTGCCACGCAAATTTAAACTTTCCTTCTAATTCCTTAGGTACTTCCATCCCATCCGAAAGCTTAAAGCCAACAGCTCTTTTTGGCTTAGGCCCATCAAGTGTGTATAGGACGTTGACCGCAAGTCCATCCTCATAAAATACGAAGGCCCAATTGATATTTTCCACTTGAAAGCGCGATGTTTCCAATGGTTTGGCTGCAAACTCAATATCCCGTTCGGCTTTCAAAATGCTCCTAACATAATCAAGTGTGTCCTGGCTTTCGCTTGCTGGAACAACTGTAAATTCGTGCTTATATTTGTTCATAAAGTAACGGGCTTCATTGGCGCGCAAACCGGCAAGCGCTTCTGCCACAGGTGACGATTCTAATCCAACCGAAGACACCGTTTTAAAATCAACGATATAGGCCATGTCGAGCCCCCCTAAAACTTTTATTTACGAACAACTGGAATCCACATTTCGCCGTAAAGTAAGCCGTTTCGTTTACCCATTATTACAGCTGTATTAGGACCACCTACATAGGCATAATCTGTCGCTTCTGGCAGCGCTTGTCCAAAGGCCATCCCCGTAAGCGTATTACTCAACTCCAGATCCGTTTTGGCTTCACCTTTCACAACGACATACTCGCCCTTAGGGAATTGGATCACGCGAGTTGCTTCCGGTAATGTTTTCTCGGTCAAAACCCCTGCATAGTGCATCATCTTGTTATTCACCGCTTCATTTACCACAAAAATATACTCATTTGATGCAACAGCTTTTAACGCTTCAAGTCTTCCATCTTCTTTAACTTCATTCCAAAAGTCGGCCTTTTCTTTATTGATCCCCACAAAGTCTGTGTAGTGGCTCTTTAGCTCAATTCC
Organism: Ureibacillus composti; assembly: GCA_030348875.1. GTDB lineage: Bacteria > Bacillota > Bacilli > Bacillales_A > Planococcaceae > Ureibacillus > Ureibacillus composti. The sequence continues at coordinate 2,393,571 of JAUCEP010000002.1, read as the reverse complement.
AAAACCTAAAACAGTAAAGCTATCTTTTTCTTCAATTGTGTAATTTGCCATATCGAAAACCTTCTTTCATTTCAATTAAATTAATCAAGTGATTTGTTTTATCCCGGTGTAACCGTCCGTAAGACTCCCACCTCAAGATTAAAAAGATTAAAGAAGATAGGTGGGAGTTAACGGACGCTAATACCCCGATTGGTTCAACTAACCATCATTGGGGATGAAGGAACCCCCCTAATGGAAGTTTCACTTTATTCCTTGATGAGTTTATAATAACCTTAAATCATGTCATAATATGACACTGTTTAGGAGGCGCGGATGAATAAAGTTGAACGAATTAATACGATGATGAGATATATCAACAATCGCGCTCACTTTACCATTTCTGAAATCATGCAAGAATTTAATATTTCCCGTTCGACGGCTATTCGTGATATTAGAGAAATCGAAGCGATGGGGATGCCGCTTGTTGTTGAAGTGGGAAGGGATGGAGGATACAATGTGTTGACTAATTCTGTCCTCCCAACTGTTCGCTTTACAGATAATGAGATTAAAGCACTTTTTATCGCCTTTATGGCCACAAGAAATCAACAACTTCCTTATTTGAAAAGTCGTCAGTCGTTAGCTGAAAAATTACTTGGCCTAATTTCAGAAAATCAGCAAGATGACCTTGTACTTTTAAATAAAATCTTGCTTTTTGAAGGGACGAACCCCCATAATCCCGACTTACTTGATTTATCGGATTTACCTGATCCAATTTTAGAAAACCTAATTCAAACGCTCCTTTTCACTCAATCATTATTGATTACGGTGAAGGAAGAGCAGAGAACGACTACTTATTCTATTTATCTTTTACATCTTCATCATGAAAAGGGAAATTGGCTGATCGAAGGCTTTGATATGGAGACGGAAAAGAGGCGGATTTTACCTGTCTCTCACCTTGTCGATGTCAAAGCGAATGATGCCATAAATAAAATGAGTAAGAAGGGAATTTTAGAAAAACTTAGTAGAGGGAATAAAGAAAATAACGTTGTACTTGAGCTCGGTCCAAAGGCGATTGCTCAGTTCAAAAAGTACCACCCTTTAAAAGTTTCTCTTTCCTATACTAATCCTTACCAAACGACAGCCATTCTAAAAATGTTGATCGATGTAAATAATTCGGAAGAGGTTACTGAAATAGCAAATTGGATCCTTTTTTTAGGTGGGGATCTTACGGTCAGGGAAATGCCAAAAGAAGTTTTAGAGGTGTTAAATGAGAGATTAACGAAGTACCGTCTATGAGAAGTGCTGTTTTAAATAATTGTGGATCGGTAGTAATAATCGGAGTTAAATCTGACATCCACATCCCACTACTAGTACGTTAGTGAGATGTGGTGCCAGACATTTAGATTTAGGGGATTTTATCAATAAAATCTCTTAATTTTCTGCTCTATAGGCATCTAGGAATAGTTGACCTAAATTACCGTTGCCTTCGAACCCTAGATCACGTAGGCCGTTTTCGATCACTGTTAAGACAGATAGAACTTTGTCAAAGTATGCATTTTCACCCATATGACCAATGCGCAAAATAACATCAGTGTATTGTGCCAAAGAAGTCGCGATATATAGATTGTATGTTTCTTGGATGTGTTGTTGTAATGTTAACGCGCCGATTTCTTCTGGAATGATGACGGCTGTAACGGTGTTAGAACGTCCTGATTCTAAAAATAATGAAAGGCCATATTCTTGAATCGATGTTCGCACAGCGTTTGCAATTTTCGCATGTCGTTCATAAACCGCCATTAGTCCTTCTTCTAAAATATTGTCTAAGGCAACTTCAAGAGCTTCAATATTAGCAGCAGGCATTGTGTAAGGTAATTTTCCTTTTTCTCTATACCCTAAATAAATTTGTAAGTTTGCGTAATAGGAAGCAATGGGTGTTTTACGTTCATTCATTGCTTTTTTTGCGTCCTCACTAACAGAAACGATTGCTAAACCAGCAGGAGCTGAGATTGCTTTTTGAGAACCTCCACAGCAAATGTCGATTTTATTTTGGTCCACATCAATTGGTTCGCCAACCATGCCAGCCACTGAATCAACCACTGTTAGAATGCCATATTCTTTTAGTAGGGGAGAGATTTGGCTAACATCATTTAACATCGATGTTGGTGTATCGCAATGAACAAAAGTTGCATATTTGAAGTGATGATCTTTTTCTAAAAAGTCACGTAATTGTTGAACAGGAATGTCTTGATGATCATCAAAACTTAAGACAACCGGTTCTCCACCGTACATGCTAACAAAATCTTTAAATCCTTCGCCGTAAATACCGTTATCGAGAACAAGTACACGGTCCCCAGGTTCAGTTAAGCTCGCACAGGCAGCTTCTAAAGCTAAAATCCCTTCTCCGCCAAGCAATAGAACATCATTTGTCGTACCCATGACCTGTCCCATTTTTTGACATACCTCATAGTAATAGTGGACGAATTCTTTATCGAAATCAGGGTTATTTGTTTTCTTCGCTAACGCTAAGCGTACATTTTCACGTACATCTGTTGGTCCAGGTGCGTAACTTGGTTTAAATCTCATATAGATCGTTCCTTTTTTTGTATTTGTATTTTATGAGGTAACGTTAACAAATAATTGGTATTTTTAAAAGTATCAAATATTCGAAAAACTTAGGGGCCAGTTTTAATGGGATACCCGTATTTTTTCGATCTGAATCAATTAGAAATTTCCTACTAGGTTTCGTTGATTTGAAATTTTTATGCAGGGGGATCTTCAATAGTATAAGGTGAATTTAATGCTGGGCGAGGTAGAATGGGAAGGGGAGTCGGCAGGTTTTTATTGAACGCCTCTCGATTAAGCGACGATAGTATGAAAGGAGTACCATTCAAAATGAAAAGGGTACTCTTATAAAATCATCCGTGTGGTTTTAATCTCTTTAGGTTGTATAAAATGCTAAGAATATAGGTACCATTGAATTGAATAAATTACCATATACATAACATCAAACTGTCATTTATGTTCAAACTTGTCCAAGCAAGTTACTTTCTATTAAGGAGGTATTCAATGGTGAAAAAGGTGTTTTCCAACAGGTACACACTTCCATTCGCAATTCTTTTGAGCGCTTTATTCATTTTTTTGTTAAATCCTTTTGCAAACTTTGCGAAAGAATCGGATCTAGGCATCGACATCACGATGTACAGTAACAACGAGCTAAAACATTACCATGACAAATATGAAAGCATGATGAACTCCCTTCGTGCAGATTTAAGTGAACATGGCTATCCATTAACTGTCGACTTTGCTTTATTAGAGGATGAAAAGGTTGAAATCCTTATTAAAAGATACGAAACGAATGAAAAACTTAAATCAAATGAAATACAAGAAGTGGAACAATTAGTAAGTACGTTTTTAGATAAACAAAATGTTGATGCTTCCATGTTTAAAATTAGCGTATCCAATACGACTCAACCCGTTTTAAAAACTGCCAACCGATTGAGTTATAGAGATTTGACGGAATATATTAGCAACGCACTGTCAGATGAAGGCATTGAGGGGTACCATATTGATTACGAGATATTGCCCTTAACGACGAAAATTATTATGCAATTCCCAAATCCCCTTGAACCAAGTCAAAAAGAGAAAATCCAACAAATTGCAGAAAAAGTATTGAAGAAAAATAATTTTGCATACGGTAAAATTCAAATTCAACTCACTAACTTTTTATCGAAAGCTGAAAACTTACCCAATCTAAAACAAGCAGAAGTGAATCAATTATATGAGGAGCTGCAAAAGGAAGATGGCTTCATGGATCAAGTAGGGCGAGAGTTGAATAAGGCCGGATTCATGGGGAGTATTTCTGGAACAGTTTATGCTCCAAATGATATAGAGCTCTTTTTTGATTATCCAGATGACGTAGAAAAACAAGAGGAGATTATTAGTATTTTAGAAAATTATATTACAAAATTTAATTTAAGTGCAGAAGCGTTTCAACTTAAGTTTGATGTTGATGAATTAAATTAAAGAAGGCAATCAATTTAATTGAATCTTTTACAATTTAATTCAGCAAAAGGTGCGTTTACCCAAAGAGAGGGGTTAATGCACCTTTTCTTCAATTATTGATTAAATAGCTATTAAAGAAGATCTATTTTGAGCATATATGCCATAATAACATCCATCTGGCTAAATTTAATAATACTTATGTACAAAGTTAGTTACGTGTCAATTTCTTTTATGACAAACCCTTGTGCAAAAGTATTAAAAATTCGTATAAGTCGTTCTGTCATTTCCCCTGGTGTCACATCAAAATCCTGAGCAATCCAGTCCATAATCAACCCCGCTGTGCCATATGCCATATAGCGCTTTTGCGAATAATCATCAACTAAGGATACCCCGTAATGAATATCAAATTTATTTTTTAGTAAGTTAAAAATGGCTTCAGGTAGTTGCTGGTGAATACTTGGCAAAGTATTTTCAATTAGCAGTAATTTGAAGTAATCACGATGATCGTATATGTAATATAACAATTCAAAAGAGTTCGTTGTTAATTCATTTACTTTCACACGGCTATCACTTTGATACTTTGACATGCTGTAATATTGAATCGCTTCAAACATTTCATCCATTAACTCTTCAACAAGCTCGTATATGTTTTGATAATACACATAAAAAGTTGTTCGGTTATATTGAGCTGTTTCAACAATGTCCGTTACCGTAACATTACTAAATCCCTTTTTATGTACCATCTCGATAAAAGCCTTTTTTAAGAAATTCTTTGTTCTCAAAACATGGGGGGAATTATTTTTCATCTTTTCCTCTCCTTATTAGACAGATTTGATGAATGTGTTGGTTTCCTCAACAGTTTAGCAAAAATTACGGATGGTTTACAGAATGAGAAACCTAGTACACTACAAATGTACTAATTATTTGGGGAGGTACAAAAATGAGATTTGAAAACAAAGTTGTCATTATTACAGGTGCTGCAGGAGGGATCGGTAAAGAGATTGCTCGCAAGCTTGCAGGTGAGGGTGCAAAATTAACTCTCGTTGATTTAAATGAAGATGCTGTGAAAGCGGTTGCAGCAGAACTGAACTTAGATGAAGATCGCGTCATAACATTAAAGGCAGATGTTTCGAAAGAAGCAGAAGTGAAAAATTATGTTGAGCAAACTGTGGAAAAATTCGGTCGCATTGATGGATTTGCAAATAATGCAGGGGTTGAAGGCCCAGCAAAAATAGTAGAAGAAATTACGGAACAAGACTTTGATTTCGTCTATAACATTAACGTAAAAGGTGCGTTCTACGGTTTAAAATATGTATTGCCAATTATGAAACAACAACAAGCAGGATCAATTGTCAACACGGCTTCTGTAGCAGGGCTAATTGGTTCACCAAACATGATGCTATATAATTCATCGAAACATGCATTAATGGGGATGAATAAAGTGGCGGCTTTAGAAGCTGCTCCATTTAATGTACGTGTAAATTCAGTAAACCCAGGTGTGATTAATACACAAATGATGCGTCAGATTGAGGCAAAAGTTGCACCAGGCGCGGCAGATGCAGCACAATCCGCATATCAAGATGCTGTCCCAATGAAGCGTTATGGAGAAGCAACTGAAGTAGCGAATGTCATTGCATTTTTACTATCAGATGAAGCTTCTTATGTAAGCTCTTCATCATACACAGTCGATGGAGCATTATACAATATCTAAATTTCGTTTTAGAGGAAGTTACTCCAAGAGTTCGATAAAAATTTAACACGAATAAATCTAGGCACATTTGATTAAAGGAGAGAACAAATTATGAAACGTTTTGAAGAAAAAGTAGTCATAGTAACAGGTGCAGGATCAGGTCTTGGACAAGCAGCAACACTTCAATTAGCAGAAGAAGGCGCAAAATTAGTATTAGTGGACTTAAATGAAGCAGGCTTAAAAGAAACTGAAGAAAAAGTGTTAGCGATTTCGCCAGAAGCGGAAGTGTTATTAATTACAGCAAACGTAGCTGATGAAAATGCTGTAAAAGGTTTTGTTGATGCAACGGTTGAAAAGTTCGGCAAAATTGACGGCTTCTTTAACAATGCAGGGATTGAAGGAAAACAAAATTTAACAGAAGACTTTGGGATTGAAGAGTTCCAAAAAGTTGTTTCCATTAACTTAAATGGTGTTTTCTACGGCATGAAATACGTATTAAAAGTAATGAAAGAACAAGGCTCAGGTTCCATTGTAAATACAGCCTCTGTGGGTGGTATTCGTGGTGTTGGTAACCAATCAGGCTACGCAGCATCGAAACATGGTGTTGTTGGGTTAACACGTAACTCTGCGATTGAATATGGGCAGTATGGTGTTTCAATTAAAGCGATTGCACCAGGTGCCATCATGACTCCTATGGTAGAGGGGTCATTACGTCAAATGGGTGGAGACAATTGGGAAGAAGTTGGGAAAGAGTTTGTAAAACCAAACCCAATGCGCCGCTTTGGTAAACCAGAAGAGGTAGGTTACTTAGTTGCCTTCCTACTTTCAAACCAAGCAGACTTTATTAATGGTGTTGTTGTGCCAATTGATGGTGGTCAATCATATAAATATTAATGAATATGGTCAAACCTAATACTGAAGTAGTTTGAATGAAAACGCAGAGTGTAAATTCTCTGCGTTTTTTACTTATATGAAAATCGAAGAATAACTTGAATATAGCCATTGCAAATGCAAATATTAGATCACCATATAAAAAATAAGTTGTGTAATCATTTTTATTTATGATGCATTCAACATAATGAGGTTCTATTTTTTAAAGCTATGTATGTATTCAATTTATCTCACTGCTAGTAAAACTTGCGCTCCCATATATAAAGCCATTCCCCAAATAATGAGGACGGAAATTTGATTCATGCGCTTTAACAGTTTTCCGTTTGTATCAATTTGGCCAATCTTCTTACCTGTAATGGCTAACGAGAAGAACCAAATCCAAGAAACTAGAATACAAGATAGGGTGAAAATCCATTTTTCCATCCCCGAATAAACTAAAGAGCTTGTTCCAATTACTCCGATAGTATCCATAATGGCATGGGGATTTAATAAGGAAACTGAAGCTGCAAATATTATTTGACGTTTTGCAGAGAACGGATTGGATTCTTGCTGATCCTTTACTTCAGGTGTATCTTTCCACATGAGCCACCCCATGTATGCTAAGAAAAGAAACCCAATTAAAAACATGAAGATTCGTAACGTTTCAAAACTTAATATGATCACCGATATACCCGCCACAGCCAATGAAATAAGTAGTGTATCACATAGCCCAGCTGTGATCACAGCTGGTAAAGCAAAGCTAAAATTTTTGTGCGTTGCTCCTTGATTAAAAATAAAAACGTTTTGTACCCCTAAAGGCAAAATTAATCCAAAAGCAAGTAAGATTCCGTGAAGAAATGGTTCCACGATGTTTTCCCTCCAATTCTTATATTTAGAATAACGAAGGTTTATGAAAATGTCTCCAACCAATTGGATGGCAATGAACCCAACCATTTTGATACAATAAAAGAAAAGAACGGAGTAGGGAATGTGTCAGACATAGAATGGAAACCGCAAAAATCTTCCTCGGAACCTTTACATCTTCAGATTTCTAGTTATATGAAAAAGAAAATTTTGAATGGGGAATGGTCAATCGGTATGAAAATACCATCACAAAGGATGTTGGCCCATCATTTTGAAGTTAATCGGAGCACGATTGTCACGGCACTTGAGGAATTGGCCGCTGATGGATTAATTGATTCAAAAGTAGGTAGTGGTACGAGGGTTGTCAATAATACTTGGAGTCTACTTGCGTCAACTCCGCCTCCTGATTGGATTAGTTATGTTCATTCTGGTATTCATGAACCGAATATGAATATCATTCAAAAAATTAACGAAGCAGAAGCCAATCGAGCGTTCATTCGATTAGGAACAGGAGAACTTTCCCCTGACTTACTTCCGAATGAGCAAATGAAAAAGTTTTTACAAATGGATGTAGGTGAATCCCTTACGCTCGGATATGAAGAACCAAAAGGCAGTCTCGAATTGCGAAAAACAATCAGCCACTATTTAAAAAAGAAAGGCGTTGAAGCGGCACCCTCATCGATCTTAATTGTCTCAGGTGCGATCCAAGCATTGCAGTTAATTTCGATTGGACTATTAAAGCGCGGTTCCGTGATTTTGCATGAGACACCGTCATACCTAAATTCAGTCCATGTGTTTCAGTCTGCTGGCATGAATTTATTCGGAATTCCACTAAATGCTGAGGGGATTCAAACAGATTCAGTTCGTCGATTAAAGCGACAACACCATGCTTCGTTACTCTATACCATTCCGTCGTTTCATAATCCAACGGGTACTTTAATGTCGGAGAAAAGAAGGCAACAATTAGTAGAGATTTGTCAAAAAGAAGCTCTACCGATTATAGAGGACGATGTGTACGGTGAATTATGGTTGGATACGCCAACGCCAAAGCCGATGAAAGCTAGTGACCTGCAAGGGAATGTGTTGTACATTGGCAGTATCTCCAAAAGTTTAAGTCCAGGGTTACGAATCGGTTGGATTGTTGGCCCAGAACCTGTTATTCATCGGTTGGCTGATATTAAAATGCAAACAGACTATGGATCTAGTTCCATCTCTCAATATATCGTCAACAACTGGATAAAAAGTGGCTTGTATGAGGAGTATTTAAATCAAATACGAGTTGAATTGAAAAAGAGAAGGGACTTTACAATTGACCTACTAAATAAATATTTCTCTGATCTAGCAGTATGGGATATTCCAAAAGGTGGTTTTTATATATGGCTACAAATAAAATCCGATATTTCAACAAGAAAGTTATTTGAAGTGGCTCTCCAAGAAGGGATTCTTTTAAATCCGGGAAGTGTTTATGATAAAAATGACCAACAACATCTTCGCTTGTCGTATGCCTATGCATCATTAGCTGACCTTGAAAAAGGGCTTAAACGACTTGCGGAGCTTATTAAAGAGCTTAGGAACTAATAATTTACAACTAAGTAATGAAATGATTACAAGGATTTTAGGAATAATAAAGCAAGTCATAATTATAAATGAAATTACTTGTTTATTCTAAGATAAGAGAATTTTAAGGAGATTCATATGAAAATCAATCAATTAATTGCCAACAACATACAAAAATTAGATGTATCCCTACCGACAGATCAATCATTAGGAATTGCTGGTTTGTCTGGTTCTGGTAAAACCACTTTTTGCCAAACAATTGGGGAAGAATCCAAAAAGCGTCTTGTTTCTCTATTACCAAAGGCGGAATACCAATATTTATTTCCTAATATTATGGAAACAAATTTCAGTGCCATCAAGATGGAAGGGATGCCTTTAGTTCTTTTTCTCGGAAGATCATCCATTTCCTCTAATCCACGTTCAACAATAGGCACTCATACTGGCGTATTTACAGAAATTCGGACAAGACTAGCTGATGAACATGATTTATCGCCAGAAGTGTTTTCGTTTAATAACGCAATGGGCTGGTGTCCTAAATGTAAAGGCCGCGGTACGATTAAAAATGTAGAATGCGCTACGTGTGAAGGGAAACGCTACAGTGAACAAGTCCTTCAATATACCCTTGACTTATTTGGTCAACCACATAATATAGCGGACATCAATAACTTAAGCGTTGAAACCATTCTTTCACTAGCTGAAGATTTACATATTAGTGAGGCGAAACAACATCTACTCCAAAATATTATCAATATGAATATTGGATACTTAACTGTAAATCGCATTATGGGGACGCTATCAGGTGGAGAATTAACGCGACTTTACTTGGCAGAATTCATGGCAGTTAGTGAAAATACTGTGATTATTATCGATGAGATTTCAGTGGGGCTTGATCACCAAACGCTATTGAACATTTTGGAGCAGATTAAACAATTGGGCTATAAAAATCAAATTTGGCTCATTGATCACTCAGATACCGTGCTTGATTTAACCGATGATCAAGTATTCTTCGGACCTGGCAGTGGGAAATATGGTGGGAAAATAGTAGAAGAATCACCACGTCCAGCACCCATTCTTTGGGAACGAAATGAGGAAAAACCAACAGAATACTATCAATTTCATGATTTGTATTGCCGCAATATTCAAATGGCTGAATTCCAGATTCCGAAAAATAGACTTGTAGCAGTTACAGGTGAATCAGGATGCGGTAAATCAACACTTGTTAATGAGTGTTTAGCCAATGATTTTGTAAAGCGATATCCAAAAGATAAACTGGTGATGGTCGGGCAAGACAGAAATCAATCGATTACGAGTCGCTCAACGGTTGCGACATTTCTAGACATTAAACAAAAACTCACAAAATATAGCGACGAGATTGATGAACTATTTGATCGCTCAATTGAAGATCTGATTGAGGAATTACCAAATGAAGACATCGCTTATAAACGCTTGAGTCTCTTAATCAAACTGGGACTTGGGTATTTGACTTTAAATCGAAAAACTCAAACCTTATCGACCGGCGAATTTCAGTGTGTTCATTTAGTGTCTGAGCTATTTTCGAAAACGAGGAATGCCCATACGCTGTTTATTTTTGATGAACCTTCAAAAGGGTTATCTCAAAATATTTTAAATCAATTTATTGATAGTATTCGCGTCATCCTTCAAGATGAATCCGTCTCAATCATCATGATTGAACATAATGACTATATGTTAGAAAGCTCTGATTTTATCGCGGATTTTGGTAAAAGAAAAGTTGAGCCTGTGGAGCATCTTGAGGTTATCAGTCATGATGATTATTTCGAGCAGAAGCATAGGGAAGAGAACGATGAGCCAGCGCCAATTTCATCAGAACTAAAAACACAAAATGGGATCACTTATTTAAAAGAAGATCAAATCGACTACTTTAAAAGGGCTGAAAATATTTATAAGGGTGGCATTCTCAAAAGCTTATCATCCATGGCGCGCTTAATTTACGGTGAATACGAATCTGACAAAATTGCACCTGTTATTGCCATTGATCTAGAAAGACATTTGTATAGCCAATATAGTTTTCTTTATGAAATGGGCGGGCTCATTAATCATCTTGTGGCGGCACATCCGACAAATAAAAATACGAGAAGTTTTGATTTCTACTCTCAGGAAAACCACTGTCCATCCTGTTCGGGACGTCTTCAAATTGAAATATTTGATAAGGAACTAGTGATTCAGGACAAAAACGTTCCATTCTGGGATGGGCTATTTTATCCAGAAATAATGGAAGTATTAAAATTTTATCAATATCCAAAATTAGAATTTCTATTTGATGAACTTAAGAACGAGCTCGGTCATGACCTGACAAAAAGCTATAATGAGATGACAGAGGAAGAGAAGCATACGTTTTGGTATGGGTATTTTGAACAGTCTTTTTATGATAAGAAAGGCAAAGCGCGGAGAACTTGGGTAGGTTTTAATACGATTCTTGGTATGTATATAGTCGTCTCAAAATCTAAAATTAAAGAGGATATGAAAGCTTCGAAAGAAATGATGACCTGTCCAATTTGTGAGGGGACGGTGTTAAATCATCGTAAACCGCTTAAATTTGGAGACACGGATATTCGGGAAATCATTAAGCAGCCAATTGATGAAGTAATGAAAATAGTAGGTGAGCTACCTCAATTGAGCAAGTTGAAATCGATTGTTGGTGGCGCATCTGTATTAACGGAAGATGTCTCACTGTTACCAAGAGAAACCCAAGTAGCGCTGAAATTATTCGAATTAGAACAAGCGAGCTTTTCGGGTTATGAAATCGTCTTGCAAAACGCCTTGCCATTCTGGGACACAATCAAAAACAATATCGAATCCATTAGTATCAATAATCAGGTGACAATATGTGATTTTCCAAATATTGATGAAACAAGAGAAACCATCATCGATCAGTATTTCACAAACGGAAAATACAAAAAGCTAACTTATGTATATGAAGCGTTTGGCTACAAAAAAATCGTCACGCTCATCAATAAAATCATAAAGAGTCATCCATGTCCGTTTTGTAAAGGAAAGAAAGTCATCACAGAGGATAATATTCATGAAGGCGTTTATAAATTAACAATCCCATGTGTGAGCTGTCAGGCAACAGGTATTAATGATGAAGGTCTAGAGGAACTTGTTGAGGGAATACAAGTCAAAATATGGTTACGTGGTACAGTTAGTGATGTAATCGATGAAAGCTTATATACAGAAGCTGCCCGCGATATTCCAATCTTTAATCGTATTCGTGAATTAAATAAACGTGATCTAATGGCTGTTTATGAATGCTTGGAGCAAAATAAATAGTAGTGTCTGACTGAGTTTGATGAAAATTTTAAGAGGGCTGTCCCAAATGTCAAAGTTGACCATGGAACAGACCTACTTGTTTGTTGATGGGACATAGGGGACAGGTCACTTGTCCCACCAAACTGGGACAAGGAACCTGTCCCCCTGTCCCTATTTCTTACTCCCAACTAAATATAAGATCAAAATAATCACCATGAAAGCTGCAGAATAAGTGAGAGTCATGCCATATCCAACTATTTTTGCTAAGAATCCAAGACCTAGTGATCCAATCGCCATGCCAGAATCCATAAAGATGAGAAGCATAGAGTTGGCTGTCGCTTTTTTCTCAGGTGGAACAAGCGTCAACGCCCAAGCTTGGATAATTGGCTGGAGAATGGCAAAAGCGATGCCGAATAATACGCCTGAAACCAACACCATCCACATACTAGTTGACAACCCTAAAAGAGTTAATCCTATTGCTCCAGATATGGCTCCAGGAATAATGAGGACTCTGTGACCAAACCGATCGAATATTTTCCCAGAAATCGCACGAACGAATACCATAGAAATCCCTTGTGCGATAAAAAACTGTGAGATGCTCCCGCCAAGATTGATTTCTTTTCCCAATGCTCCTACAAAGTTAACGGTTCCTGCAATGGCCATATAATTGAACGCTAGCAGTAAGCTTGGAAGAAGGACCCGCCGATCGAACATGTATTTATAGAATGGTTCTTTGTTTGTCATCTGTGGGCTCTTCTTTTCTTGCTTACCTGTATTTTGTTTCGTGAAAAAGCTGCAAACTAATGCAAAAATCATTAATCCTAACGTTAGTACCATCATGGACTTAAACGAATAATTCGCAAGATAAGAAATAGCGATTAGTGGCCCAATGGTTGCCCCAATGCTTGTCGACATGGCAAAAAATACAAGCCCTTCACCTAACCGAGATTTTGGAACAATATTACTTGAAATGGTAAATACTAAATTCGTCAGCATACAAAAGCCAATCCCTTGTAGCGCTCGAATGAATATTAAAAAGCCAATCGAGTCATTTATAAAGGTAAGACCAATTGTGCCTAAAAAATAAAAATGGAAAATGATAAGGAGCAATTTCATATTCACTTTTTGAATCATCACACTTGCAAAAAAGCGCGTAATTAATGATGCTACCATTAAGGTTGTTGTCATCGTTCCAGCAATTGCTGGATTATCCGTGATGGTGGATACAAAAATGGGGAAACCTGCAGTAATCATATAAAAGGAAGCGAAAATTACTAAGGACAATATGACAATGATTATGTACTGATTTGTCCATAGTTTAACTTTTAATTGATCCATAGTAGACCGCCTTCCAAGTCTATTTATGAAGATTTAATGCTCTTAAAATCATGATGAAATTTATTCTTTCCTGATTTCAATAAAATATTTAGAGTTGTTTTTAATCAAAAAAACTATGGGGAATTTAGTTGAAAGCGGAATGATTTCTCATATTATTCGTGGGATAATGTTTTACAAAGTAGAAAACGCTTCACCCTTTTTGTGGTGAAGCGTTTTAGTATTAGCTAGTTTATTTCGCTACATAAAGGAAGGTTAGGTGGGAATCTTGAGGTGGCAGCTCAAGATATGTTAGAAATGCTTGAAATTAGTAGCGATTGTTCATGAACGATGTGCCAACAATAATTAATAGAATAAACAACACAACGATTAAAGCAAAATTATTTTTGTTGTTTCTGCCATAATCAGAGCTTCCGCCAACATAGTTTTCTGACATTAAGGTTTCACCTCCTTGTTAAACTATTACTATCTTATGAGAACCTACTAGAGCAAAGAGGTATAAGTGCGGAGCTTAGAATATAAAATATAAAATTTTTTAATTAAAAAATAAACTTGATAAATAGATGATAGAAATTCTTTGGAGGCAAATATAGACGGAAATTTCAAAACTCAAACCAAATAACATTTTAGATGCTGATCAAGTTGATGAAGTCATACATTTCGATGTTTACTGCGAAATATCGGCAGTTAACGACAGATTTTCTGGTAAACCAATTGTTAATGAAGATCACTATATTAGAATAAAATCGCTTTGGTATGCAGATTTAACTAGTGGGAAGGCGGAAGAGCTTGTACCTTATGAACAGTTTGATATTCAAGATATACATATTGCTCACCATTATTTGTATTTTATCAAGATAGTAGATGAGGATCAGGATGGTGTGTTAGCTGAGGATTACGGACATGCTGAAATTTGGAGAGTACATAAAACCAATAAAAGGGTGGAGTTTTGTTTTGATTGTAAGGACAAATACACTCATTTTGCCTTTGAAACAGCTAATGACGATGTAGTGGCGTTTAGAATTGAGGATGAAAAAACACAATTATTTTTTAAACAAAAAATGCACGGAATTAGTTATTGGTCATGAAGTGGAAAATTCGTTTGACTTTAGGTTTGTAGAGGACGAGAAAAATAACCCAACCCACCTGATTACGAAAAAGTGGATTTCCGAAACTGATCCGAGTTTTAAAAAACATACTTTAAACTGCATTGAGTGGGAGAATTTAATGAACCAACTGGAATGGTCAGATTATTAAATTGTGAGGCCCGTCACTATGTAGAATAGGGGAATATTTTTCCGTTATCACCGACTTTCAAGCCACCACTATATTCATAACGGAAGAAATTTCGGTTATTCGTGCCATCTAAGTCCTCACTATATGCAATAGACGGAAATTATATCCGCGAAGAAATAAAAAAACATGGCGACTCTAAACGAGTTACCATGCTAAATCATCTGTTACACTTCAAAGATCCCTCTAAAAAGCAGGACACTTTGAATGTTACTTATTAAAGTATTTTTTCATATCCCATTCCATTAAATCCTTTTTCGATTTAACGTTTGCTTTTGGAATATCAAAATGTTTATCATGTTTGCACATCTGACAAGAGCAATTAATCTTCGCTTTTGATAATCTACCCGGATTCTTAATAAATGGATGTTCAATTGCATCCCTTTGTTCCAGCCCCCAGGCAAATTGAATAATTTTGAGCTTTCGATTAATAACTCGCTCTCTTTGATGGCGATAATAGGACCGTGATCGATTTTTCATTAGTGAAAACCTCCCTTGAGAATGTACCGCCTGCAAGGGTCCTCAAGGGGAATTCCCCCTTACAGGCAGGTACTGTAGGTTTTCACTAGATATCTATTGATCTTCATTTTATTTCCTCCAAACAGTTCTAATAGAATTATATCGTAAAATGTAAGATTTGAAGATTTTTCACCACGATTTAGTAATGGTTAAATATGGAAGTGTATGAAAATTACCTGCGTTATTATTATAAAAAACAGTAGGTGAAATTTGATGAAAGAATTTATGTTTCCGATTCTGATCATTGGTGAATGGATAGTGTATTTTTATGTGATCTTGTTGGTTTTCGGTTTTCATCTTATTAATGTTGCGAATGTCATATATGTAGATACTGCTAGGGAAGAGCCGATCCTAATCACAACGTCAATTTCATCATTTGTTCAGGCGGGTTTGTTAGTTTTAGGGGTAACGGTTGTTTGCTTTTTGTATATCCAGTATTTCATTGGGAAGGGTAGGTATAGGCGAATTAAAGTCTCTGCATGGGGATTGTTATTTGCTTTTAATCTAATAGTTAGTTTTGGTTACTTATTGGTGTGGTACGGATTTCATGGAGTTGATGTACGAAATACTGATTTTATATTACTGGTTTTGATCATTTTTATTAGCCTTGCTCTAACAATACAAATGATGCGCAAAATAAGTTTTAAGCGAGTGTTATAATTCGTTAGTTTATATTGTGTATTTTTGTGAAATAATTCATGTTATAATAAGAAACTTAGGGTCATGACGGCCTAGAATAAACTTTAAACGGATGCCAAAGAATGCCTCCGGGAGCGTATAATGGAGGTGTAAGAATGAACAAGCGATGGACGATTCATCAAATTAAAGAGTTTGTTGAAAAGAATTCTGAAAGTAAATTGCTTTCAACGGAATATCACGGTTTTTCTCAAAAATTATTATTTAAATGTGCATGTGGAAGTAATTTTGAAAAAACATTTACGAAATTTAAGAACAACAATCAGCGGAAATGTGACGTATGCCAACCGCCAAAAGCCTCACGCTAAGCGAAGTGCCGATTTCTATTATTCAGAAGTTGGCACATTGTTTTTCAATAATAACTGGCTAATTTCTAGAAATTGAATTTTTCAGTAGACAAACGTGGAAATATGATATATAATAAAATTAATTAATAAGGTCCTTTATGGAAACGAAGTAGAATTCACCTATTACAAAGAGTAATCGTGAGCGTTCGGTACTTTTTGTAATATGTGAATTTTTTTCTTTCTTAAAAAAGCTTATATATTAAATTTTAAAACAATGGAGGTCATTTACATGACACAAGGTACAGTAAAATGGTTTAACGCAGAAAAAGGTTTCGGATTCATCGAAGTTGAAGGTGGAAAAGACGTATTCGCTCACTTCTCAGCAATCGTTGGAGACGGTTTCAAATCTTTAGAAGAAGGCCAAAAAGTTGAATTCGACGTTGAAGAAGGTCAACGTGGCCCTCAAGCTACAAACATCGTAAAACTTTAATTTTTAATTAAATTAAATTTACCATGATCTAAAAAGAGGAATCCTTAACTGGGTTCCTCTTTTTTATCTTTTAGGAAATTGAATAAATGCCTATCGTTGATAACTTTTTAAAAGCTTATTCTAATAATGATTCTATTTAAGTGTTGGGAGAGAGCGGGCTAAGCACACAAGCCGCAAAGCCATGTTGAAACATGTCTTTTCGACTTGTCTATGTGCTTAGTGTAAGGCCCGCTCACATATAATGCATCCTTCTAAACGTTCCGAAAACCGTGCGCGGCTTACAGTGGTAGGCCGCGGTTTCTGAAGAGAGGCTAACACTTTTTAATATGTTTGTGTGATTAAGTATAATTACACTCGTGAGCATTTTTGTCCTTGATTTATTGCTAAAATAAAGAAGAACCTAATTGACAAGCTAGTGCTTCCATCAATTAGGTTCTATTTTAATTTCACTAACAGACCGTAACAGTAGTAGGAATACAATTTCTAATATTAAACTGCCGATGACTGAAACGACCGCTGAAAATAGTAGTATTTCTACTGGTAGGTTAATCATAAAGGTGTTCAAACATAATACGAAAAACATGCCGATTACATAAAATATAAATGTTCTTGACGAACGTCTGATCATTCGTTCATCTCCATGCAACTGAACGATGGCCATAATCAGTTGGAAAATATAGAAGACGAGGATAAATTTTAACAGACTTAATAGTGTTGTGTAAAATGTCCAACCAGAAAACATCGATAAATGAGTTAGTTGGTCAATTCTTAGGTTTTGTTGCACAAAGACAGTAGGTAAAGAGATAAAAACGAGGACCATCGCAAGTTTTTTTGCTTTATGACCAATTGGAAAATCTTTTATCACATGAGAGATCCCAGAATATATAAGATAATATCCAACTGGATCTGCCAGAATATCAATGACGAAGAGATGAATTTCAATCCACACGATGAGATAACCCCAGAAAATTCGATGAAAGGCTTTGTACATGGACATTACCTCCTTGTTTTTTCGTCTATTATTTCGTTCATCACGTTTTGGGTGAGGGTGGGGTGTTCAATGATTGTTGACTTTCTGATAAATGGTTTACCATCATCTGTTGTACCGGTTATTTCCACTCCGAAGTCAACAAAACTTTTATGGTTTGGGTTCATTTGCATGAAAAGTTGCAACCAGTTATCTCGTTCTAATTGAAACGGAAATAGTTTTTCTTCATGACTCGAAATACCTTTTATTTCATTCCATTTTAAAACTCCAAATTGATCCCGCCATCCTGCAGTACTTTCTCTCTGCCTCAAAGTCTCATTTTCTTTTATAAGTTTCGTATCAACATTCACTTTCACATCAACCTCTTCAACTAGTTCCTCAAAAGGGATTTGAATTGCTTCTACTGTAAGGGGTTTTGTGGCAACCATTATCTCTTGATGTATATGTTCGCTACTCGTCGATCCTGAATGAAAATTAAATAATTCATGATTTTGTAAATTTTCGAACACACGTACTTCACCAATATCTGTTGTAAGTGTTTGACCATTTGTAAAAGTCACGGTTATTTCCTCAAAAGACCAAGCATCATCGGTTTCTTTAAGCGGGAATGGAACAGGAGCAAAGTCCAATGTAACGGATTTTAAGTATTGATGCGTAAACTCTTGTTCAAATATAGGGGAAGATGACCACACCAACCCATGATCTAACACGGGATACAGGTCAATGCCATCGATGGTAACATGGTTTATGACAGCATCATCCGTCTTATTGCTTAAATAGTAAAAGGTTAAAGTGGATTCATCCTGCATATAGGTTTCATAATAGTGGTCTAGAAAAATGGGTTGATCCAGCTGTTTCGATTGAAAATAAAGATAGTTTCCTATCCAACTTATGAAGACAATCAATAAGCCAATCCATAAAATTTTTTCCTTCAAGGAGATTACCTCCAAAAATAGCTATATTTTTCATTTTATTATAAGCTTTTGGTAAAGAAATGGGGTACGAAATATTTTTTTGAGGGTTGGGCAAAAATTTTTGAATTCATGTCTCTTTTTCGCACCTAAAACACTATATAAAGGATGAATGGGAAATGCAGTATGATGAATTTCTCAGAAAACTTAGGTTTAAAGGGGACAGAAATCAATGAGCTTATTTAATAACGAAACACCAATAATTATTTCAACTACACTTGCAATGAAAATTGGATTAAATGAGGCACTGATGTTACAACAATTGAATGATTTGGTGCAAACTGCTGGCAGCGTGAGGGAAGGGGAAAAGTGGGTTTCCAAAACGTTGATGGAATTTCATCAGCAATTTCCGTTTTGGTCGAAAAGTACAATTGACCGTATTTTGAAAAAGTTAGAGCAATTAAATCTAATCGAGGTTGGCAATTTTAATGAACGGAAAACAGATCGCAAAAAATGGTACCGAATTAATGAGAAGGAAGTAAAGAAAATCTTTTATCACGGCTTTTCCCAAAGTGAAGAGTTGAAAAATAGCCCTCAAAAAATTGATGAAATGGAGACGTCAATTAGTAAAAAAGGATTATGTCAAAATGTCGAATTAGACACGTCAACTTGTCGGTTTCCATCCCGTCAATTTGGTGGAATGGGACACGTCAAAATGACGGGAGCAATACCAATAGATTACACAGAGAATACAATAAAAGATTACAACAGAGATCGGGCATATCCTCCAAGGAGGATGGCAATCAATATTTTAAAATTGATAAAAATAAAATTCGGAAAGACTAGAATGTTATTTGGCAAGATTCGTAATGGTCTTGATTTCGAATTAATAACAGCCGAGTTCGTGACGTAATTTTCATGTGTTTAAACACGACAACTTTCTCAATATGAGAAGGTATCGCACGACAAAATGATATGGCATCCCACGACAAAATGAGACGACAATATAAAGACTTTAAAAAAAGACTTAAAAAATAAATATATTGTCGAGATGAATCTCGACCGCCTATAATTTTTATTTGTTATTGGAAATTATTGGACTGGTTGAATTTCAATATTTGTGATAAAGCTGTTAACCTAGTAGTCTTATATCCAAGCAGGAGAATTAGATTAACAATCAAACCAAATTCTTCGCTTAGGGTGTAGACTAAAAGCGACTGGTCAATTATTTAATTACTTAGAGAAAAACCTTCCAGACCTAGAGAGCAAAAGGATAAAATCATACACCTTTATCACAAATATAATCAGTGGTTAGTGGATTATTTACGAGAAGATTTTGATTGAATGATTAAGTGAAAGTCGTGTGAAATAAAGATTTTGGATAATTGAATCCGAAATAAATAATGACTATTTAAAAATATAATAAACTGATAGATGTAAATTAATATAAAATTTATGGAGGGTGATGAAATGTGCATTATTAAATCTTCTGAAGAGCTAATGAGTTTCGTTAAAAAAATGGATCGTGACAATTCAGTTCTTCAATTTTCAATTCCTGGTAAGGGGAAATATACTCTTGTTTTGCAGGAAATGGATGATCAATCTATTGCATCGGATATTATTGCAAATCCACAACTTGAACAAATGATTAAAGAAAGCCAAATTGATTATAAAAAAGGAGAAGGGATGACAACATCTGAATTACTAAAATCAATTTCTGTCGAGGATTTTAAATAATGACAAATTGGAATGTAGTTTGGCCCTTAACCGTTAGAGAAAAATTAATCCAATTTAGAAGTGAAAAATTTACACCAGATGAGACGTTCGATTTTATTACGAATATTATCCTTGAAACTGAAGAACTTCTAAAAAATGACGTTATGGCTCAGACTTACACTGAAGAATTCGGAAAGTATCAGGGCAATGAATAGTAAATTTAGCGACTTTGATTTCAAAAAACATTGCTATTGTCCTGCCATTTTGCTCCTGTCGCTTCGCTTTCGTCGCAGAAAAAAATTTTGCGCCTGTCGCTGCTTTCGGCGCAGGAAATAATGATGTTTTATGAAATATGATTATTTTTGCAAACTTCTTAACTTCTGCAATTCTTTATCCAAAATTTTGCATTGATTCATAAAAACGTCCCAGTCCACATGTATGGTCGTTTCCATTTTTAGTTCGGCTTTTACGAGTGCTTCGTTAACGATGTTAACTTTTTCCATATCCTTTTTTGACCAAACTGCAGCGTGGTAAATTTCGTTAAAGGGGAGTTGGTTTAAGGAACCATAAATCCGAGCGAACATAAATTTTTCCTCCTCAGAAAGCACTTTAGCGGGATATGAATGACTCATCATGACATATTCTAAATCATCTAAAATAAGAGATAGCTGGTTGGATATGAGTTCGGGATGGCTCCAGTTTTCTTTTTCCTCGTGTGTAATAATACCTTGCAGCTCAACAAATTGCCGTTGAAAGTTATCTAAAAAATATTGTTTTTGATTCCACTGATTTTGGTATGTCATAATCGCCAGTACGACAAAGAGGGCAATGGCCATCATCGCAAAAAAGGCTATTTTCTTATTGTTTTTTTTCAAAGGTCAGTCACCCTTTCATTTCAATCTGAGTTAAATTATGTAAATTCTTACGTAGTAAGGTAAGATAGAAATATCAATCATTTAGGAGCTTACTATGAACATTGTTTTATTCATCATCATCATACTACTTTTCATCCTTTTGGAGTTGATTCTACGACGAACACTCAAAATTGAAAAGAAAGATATTTCAGAGACGGAAGGAAAAAAGGTATACCGAATCGGAATTTTTATCATAACTGTTGTCACAATTTGTTTCATCCCCATTGTAGTTACAAAAGATACGTTTTATATGACGTTGTTTCTATTCCTGTTTTTCATCATTCGATTTGGCTTTGAATTATTCGTTGAATGGAAGTATATGAGAGAGTCCCGGGAATATCTCATAACATTAGCCAACATGGTACTCGTCATAATTGTAGCAATCGGTTTTTTCCTAATGAACTAGATATGAATAAATGATGTCCTTCAGGTTTTCAGGGGAAGCTGTGACATTTATGATGCTTGGACACAATCTCATTACTTTACAAACTATTCATAACACATTGAACAATATTCTGAAAGTGCGAAAAGAAAAAATAGATTGATCAATTCTTACAGGAAAGGGTTAGAAATGAAGAAGATACTTTTACGTATTGTCATAGGACTTATAGTTGTATTTTTACTATTTTTCGGCTTAATGAAATGGATGAATATGAGAAACTTTCAGCTAATGGGGGACTTAACGAGCCGAGTGGAGACAAATGAAAAGGTAGTGGCTTTAACCTTTGATGATGGTCCAACCGAGAATGTAGATAAAATTCTACCACTTCTTGATCAGTACAATGCACAGGCAACGTTTTTCTTGATTGGTGGCGATATTGCTGAACATCCTGAAGAAGCAAAGAAAATTGCCGAGGCTGGTCACCAAATTGGCAATCACACTTACTCCCATGAACGTATGGTATTTAAGACACCTAGCTTTGTAAAAGAAGAACTCGAGAAAACAGATGAATTAATTCGACAAGCAGGTTTCGAGGGTGAAATTGATTTCCGACCTCCATTTGGAAAGAAATTAGTCGTCTTGCCATTTTATCTAAAACAGCGAGGAACAGAGACGATTATGTGGGATCTGGAGCCGGACACCTATTACACGACTGCAGATGAAAAAGTTGAATATATCGTCAACAATATAAAACCGGGTTCGATAATTTTAATTCATCCAATGTATGATCAAACTGGGATGCAGCTACAAGTTATTGAAGAAACACTTCAACAACTAACAGATGAAGGATATAGATTTGTGACGGTGAACGAGCTACAGAAGTTGGAATAAATGACAAAGTAGGGGGGAGTTAGATGTTAGTAAAAGGGAATACATTACCGAAAGTATATTGGCTTCTTATCATCCCCATCATGCTTTTAACTAGTTATCAAAATCTCTTCAAATTTGGGAAGGTACAGCATTATCACATAGATGAGCTAGAATATTACGGCAGAATATTATTTTACTTGATCACGAGTTTTGCCGAATCAATCATCTATATTGTATTTATTTGGCTTGTCATTTCGATAGTGAAAAAAGTAGCGGAAAAGTGGGGGATTTCATGGATGAACAGATAGGGTGGCTCGTTGTTTTATTGATGATTTTCACCATTATGTTTTGTTTAGTACGGCAAATTTACGATACATGGATCCTTCGAAAATTAAAAGAGATAATTCCTAAAAGAACATGGGTGGGGCATCTTTTGATGTGTGGTTCACTTTTTGGATTGCTGGTTTCTTATGTATTAAACATACTTGTGGCAATGCAACTCGCCGTATCAAATTTAATGACAAGTAATAGTACGAATTTAGGGTGCTTCTTATTTTTGGCGATTTATTTTATCGCAAAATTTGGCATCATAAAAAGAGCTGGGGACATCAGCCAAATTTGATGAAGGAAGTGGCTGGTTTTTAAGATTTTCAACTAATGTATGGGTTGGAATGTTAAATGGCAGAAATAAGGGAATAATTTTCCTCTATTGTATAAAAGGTGAGGTTGAAAGGCGGGGATAAGGGAACAAATTTCCGTTAACTGCGCCAAATTAGGCAAAATCCAATGCTTTAGACTGAGATAAAGGAAAAAACTTCCTCTATTATCATGAAAACAGAAGCATTTTTCAAATTAAGGGAAATTTTGTTCCTCTATTTATTGAATGGGATTATCGGTTATTTTTCTAAACCGCAAGTCACCATAGAAATCCACCACATCTCTTAACCAACCCAATTTCATCACGAAAAAGAACCGATTCTCTTATGGGGTTTCTTAATTTCGGTATTTTTGGGGCGTAAATAAGAGAACCCAAATAGCCCAGGCTCTCTCAATACATTTATTCCAACTCTAAAATCTCCGCAAGTTCTTTCGAGCGTTCTTCTGATAAACTTTTATAGCGTCCGCCACTAGATGGGATGATGGTGATGTTGCTGTGGGAGGGTGTCGTCCATAGGTTGTAGAGTTCTCCCCTAAATTCTAGCGTGTATTCGGGCATGCGTGACATCGAGACTTCTTTATCTTCCCAGCGAATCATACTTAAAAGCACTCGTAACTTTGACTCGTTCTCGGGAGATACTTCGAGTGAAACTGGTTCCGTCGTAGTCGCATTCTCGTCATATTCTTCTAGCATATTAAAATCCCAAATGTCTGCAATGAAAGGATATTGTGTCGTCAACTTTGTTTTAGAATACACTTCGACGAGATCGCCAACCGAAAGTTCGGGCGTCTCATCCTGTGGGTACCAAACGCCTTGATGATATTTTTTTACAATCGCAGCTTGATCCATCGTTTGTATGTCTTCTACTGTAGCATCTTCAACGACTAAAAACATATTATCTTCCAGTGCAACAATGCGACCGACTGACGGTATCCCTTCGCCAGGATAACCATTATCGACTATGCCATGTGTTTCTTTAAATTGCATTATATCCTCTGCATAAGCGTCTTGGAAATAGGGAATGGCATGTTTTTGAGCTAGGGATTTCGCAAGCACATCATTTATTTTAGGGAAAAGTGCCATAAAATGATCCTCTAACATATTTTGAGCCACTAGAAACGGGGCATTAGCTTTTTCATATTCAATATAGTCTTCTTCCGAAATATTTGCTTTTTGTAGAAGGTGTTCTTTATATTCATCATACTTTTCCATTCCATTTCCGGCTAATAGGTCTTGCTCCATTTTTTTTATGTCAGAATCGGATATTTCATACCCTAGCGATAATGCATAGGCATAATAGGCCAATTTTGCTTCATATTGATTGTAGGCATTTTGTTGAATCAATTCCTCATCTCTAGAAAAATCAAATGATTTCGTAATCGCGTAGTGCACTTCATAATAGGATTCCTCAAAAGGGCTAGCGGTAGCCAATTCCTCATCTTTCATTAATATATTTGCAACAATAAATAGAATGGAAATGGTGACGATGGCCGAAAGCGCTCTTGCTAGAAACAGTGTTTTTTGTCGAGGATTTTTCTTCCTATCGTACAAACGTTTTCGAACGGTTTCCTTACTTTCACTCAGATCACCAGCTGCTCGAATTAAGCTGTTTTTAAGTTCATTCATTTGCTAACACCTCCCATTCTTCATCTTGTAATAAAGGTTTAAGTTTTTCTCGAGCCCGTTTCAATCGCGTTTTCACCGTATTTTCCGGAATAGCTAATACCGCCGCGACTTCGGCTACCGACATTTCTTCAAAATAGTACAATATAATTGGCTCCCGATATTCGAGGGATAAATTTAAAATGGCATGCCCAATAAGGTTACGTTCATCCTCTACAAGTAGGGCGTCTTTCTTTTTCTTCGATTTTTCAAAAGACCACTTTTCCTTTAACTGTACTTTTTTATAGGCCCAGCTTTTTAAATAATCTTTGCTTTTATTGATGGTCATTCTTGAAAGATAAGCCCGAACTGTTCCTCTTTCTTCATAATTGGCTTCAAGAAATTTCATGAACACTTCCTGCACGATATCCTCTGCACTATAGCGGTCTTTTGTATAGAAGTATGCCAGTTGTAACAAGTGTTCAGCATACTGGTCCACTAATTCATCTATTTGTCTATCAATCACGTTCACCCCCAGTAGTAACATATAAACGAGACCCAACAGACGTCCGTTTCATTTTATTTAAAATATTTCAATATTTTATCTACATAGGAAAGAATAACATAGGGATTTTTTGCAGAATACACTCTTTCGGCCATGAACCAAGCAACAGACGGCCCATTTCGGAAAAGTGAAAATTCAATGACAAAAAATATGAAAAAAATTACAATAAACTATTATTTTCCTAAAACAACCTTTTTAAATAAATTATTTCATAGTAAACTTATATATGTTTATAGAACTAGTAGTGCACTATTTAAAAGGTGGTACATATGTCATGAAAATAAAAAATACACTGACTTTTCAACTAGGTACGCTTATTGCGGGGATCTTAGTTGTTATGTTAGCGATTACATCAGTTGCAACTTACATTACTGCATACGACAAATTATATGATGCTGCAGGGGTAGAAGCTTATGGTTGTGCGAATATAACAACAGGGTTAATTAGCCCCATGGATATTGTGAAAGCCCTAGATGGTGATGCACAGACACAAGAAAAAATTGGGGATCAACTAAACTGGACAATCAATCATAAAGACATTTTTGAAACGCAATACATATTAGATTTACAAGGCAATATTGTCGCTCTTGATGATAATCTTAGAGAAGATGGATTTGCTCCTGGGGATTCGTTCCATATCGATGAGGAAGCGGTAGCGATGATGCTGGAAATGAAACACCCAACTTATTCTCAACCTTATGAATTTGCTGGAATGGAGCGCTTATCTGGGTATGCGCCAATTTACGAAGATCACGACCCAACAAAGGACATTATCGCAATCAGTGTTATTGATTTTGATGCGAAAATTGTAACAGAACGTACTTGGGGAGTTGTATCACAAGGGATGTTAATCAGCATTATTCCAATGTTGCTTGCAGCAATCGCTACAGCATTCCTAATTCGTCGTAAAACAAAACCGATTTCGCAATTAATTGAACAAGCGAAAGAAATTGCAAATGGAAACTTAACAGTTGAATCGGTAAAAGTAAAAAGTCAGGATGAAGTGGGAGATTTAGCACGTACACTTAATCAATTGACAGTCAACTTACAACAAATCCTTTCTACATTGAGTTCAACTTCGCATCAGTTAACAGCGAATGCGAATGAAACGGCTAGTTCATTGGGCGAAATGAACGATGCAGTTTCACTAGTTGCAAATAATATCGAAGAGGTTTCGGTATCAGTGACAGACGGAATGCATCATTCAGACAATGCATCTAACGTGTTAGTGTCACTAGCGGATGACTTGCAAAACATAAAAGAAATCGCTGATGATGCGGTGCAAAAATCGAATGTAACGATGCAAATTGCTTCTGAAGGAGAACAACGAGCGAAAGAAATTAGCACGGGGATGGAACAAATCCGCATAGGATCGACTGAAGTAAGTAATACGATCCAAAATCTAGTTGAAGCAGCGAAGGAAATTCAAACCATTACAAATGCCATTGCTGGAATTGCTTCTCAAACCAACCTTTTAGCGCTTAATGCTTCTATTGAAGCGGCTCGTGCAGGCGAACATGGAAAAGGCTTTGCTGTAGTGGCAGAAGAAGTTCGTAAATTAGCTGAACAGTCAAATCAAGAAGTTTCAAAAGTTGAAAAGTTAGTGAAGGACATTATGGACCATATCGGAAACGTACTAATTTCTTCATCCGAAAATAGTAAGTATATCGAAAAAGGTTCAAAAACTGTGGAATTAACGGCCACTGCGTTAGGCAACATCTCATCTGCAGTGACAGAGACTGTAAGTGAAATGGCGCATATTTCAAAATTACTAACAGATGAAACGATGAAATCTGGGCAAGTCGTTCAATTAATTCAAGAATTAAACCAATCGATTCACGAAATCGAAAACACGATGACAAATATCGCGGCAGCTGCTGAAGAAACAACTGCAGGTATTTCAGAAGTATCCGATCGCTCAACGGAATCGAGTCAAATGGCTGAAGAACTTGAAGAGATTGTGAAAACATTTAAGGTAAACGAATAACAATAATGGTAAAAAGCTGTAGTCAATTCGGGTCCCCTCGGATTTGACTGCGGCTTTTTGCTTTGGAGAAACGACACTAATCTTTTAGTTAATCGTATAGTTAATAGGAAGGTATTGGAAGTTCTATCATCTTCGAATGGAGAGATTAGTTTGATTAATCAAGAGACGGAAGTATTGATCAAGAGGGAATTAGAACAGGCAAAGAAAGCGAGTATTGTGATTGGGGTTGTGACAAAAGATGAGAAATTTATTACAGGAACCATTTATGATGATCTAGGTAGTGTAGCTGTTGGAGATTGTGTATTGGAAATAGGCTCAACAACTAAAACATTTACGAGTTTGCTATTATCAAAGTCAATAATAAATAACACAATCGCGCTTGATGAACCAGTATCCACATACAAACCCGAGTATAGAAATGCATTAATGTATAATGGAAAAGAAGTAACGTTTCGTCATTTATCCACACATCGATCTCGTTTCCCAAGAGAAGATATGAAAACTATTCGGCAACGAATGAAAGAGCATAAAGATGAAAAAGATAATCCTTATAAATATTTTAGTCATGATGATTTACATCAATTTTTCATTGATTTTGACTTAAAAAAAGAAATTGATCAAAAATGGGGCTATTCGAATATTGGGGTTGGCTTATTAGGGAATGTATTAGCCGATATTATAGGATTGAGTTATGAAGAGGCCATCAAGAAAGAGATTTTGAATCCTTTTGGTATGAATGATACGTTTATAAATGGAACACCCGAACAATATGAACGTTATATTAAATCCTATAATAAGAAAGAAATTAGAATTCCTCCAATCGAATTGCCTGCAATTAATGGTGCGGGTGCATTAAAAAGCACAATGAATGATATGCTAGTTTATCTCGAGCATCAAATGGGCCTTAAAGATCGTACCTTAAAAGAAGCAATAGATCTTACACAACAAGTCCATGCAAAAACTGGATCTAAACATATGGATATGGGGCTCGGATGGTTTATTGAGAAGAAAAAGTGGTGTGATCATCCTATTATTCATCACGGTGGAACAACGATTGGGTTTCACACGTACTGTGGATTTATTAAGGAAAAACAAGTTGGGATTGTGATTTGCTCAACGATACAGTTAAAAATGATTAGACTAATTAAAATGCTATTGAATCTTAGTGGAATGGTTAACGAAGATATTGCAGAACTACTATTTAAAAGCTTACTTAATGAGGAGCAAATAGGGAGTTAAATTAATTTTGAAAAGGTGATTTTAAAATGACAAAACCCGAAAATTTAAGAACTTGCAAAAATGGTCACAATTATTATAAAAGCAGTGACTGCCCAACATGCCCGACTTGTGAAAATATGCGTAAACCTGAAAATGGTTTTCTTTCATTATTATCGGCCCCAGCTAGACGAGCATTAGAAAACAATGGAATCACTTCTTTGGAACAGCTTTCAACCTACAGTGAAAGTGAGATTTTGCAATTTCACGGCATGGGACCCGCATCTTTACCAAAACTTAAGAATGCCTTACAAGAAAATGGATTATCATTTAAAAATTAAGTTTAAAGTTGGTAGCAGCTATCGTAGTGCTTTCTATCTCGAAAATAAACAAAATAAAAACCCGGAAATTTAATTCCGGGTATGATTCACTTTCGATCTTCCTCCATGACACACTGCCTCGCTTTCGCATTAGATGCTTTAGCTTTACAGTTTAGACGGTCCATCTGAGCTAACGATCTGCCACACTCATCGGGTTAACCCTCCTTAATCACTTAATGAAAAGTGAATTATTGACGGTTCTTCAGAGCTAACGATTATTCGCACTCATCGGGTTAACCCTCCTTAATCACTTATTTAATAGTGATTCTTGACGGTCCATCTGAGCTAACGATCTGCCACACTCATCGGGTTAACCCTCCTTAATCACTTATTTAGAAGTGAAAATTGACGGTCCTTCTGAGCTAACGACTATTCGCACTCATCGGGTTAACCCTCCTTAATCACTTATTTAATAGTGATTCTTGACGGTCCTTCTGAGCTAACAATCTTCCACACTCATCGGGTTAACCCTCCTTAGTCACTTGGAATAGAAGTGAAATCTTTAATAGTATAAAACGATTCGATTTTTTTATACACGTTCATTTAAAAAATCAATTTACTTAGAAAACTTCATCAAACTAAAGGGATTTTGGTGAAATAAATAGAATTTATTGTAAAGTAAAAAATTTCCGCATCCCAATATATCTATCCATTAAAAGGGAAGTCAGTGGTTTTATCAATTTGGTTTATAAATGGATTCTTTATCTTCTTTTCATCATATAGTGCCAGTGGAATAAAAAAGGGGATTTTTTGCAGGTAAAGTATCATTTCGTAGGGGGAATCATAGATGAAAGCTGTTGTTATTAATGAATTTGGTGGGCCCGAAGTATTAAAATATATTGAAGTGGACACGCCAACAATCGAAAGTAACCAAGTACTTATTCGAGTAGACGCAACAAGTGTGAACTTTGCGGATATTATGACAAGACAAGGGAAATTTCATGCAGCAGGAAAACCGCCAATCATTCCAGGGATGGATGCAACAGGAGTTATTACGGAAGTAGGATCTGATGTGCAAAACCTAAAAGTGGGACAACGAGTTATTGCTTTCCCTAAGACAGGCTCCTATGCAGAATATATCGTAGCGGATGAAAACCTTGCGTTTGTATTACCTGAAAACGTTGATTATCGTAAGGCTGCAGCGAGTCCACTTGTTTCTTTTACATCCTATAAATTACTGGCAGATGTGGGAAGATTAGTTCAAGGCGAATCGGTTCTAATTCATGCAGCTGCAGGAGGCATTGGAACGACTGCCATTCAGTTGGCAAAAATTCTAGGCGCGAGTCGTGTCATCGGTACGGTTGGTAGTGAAAGCAAGATTTCAACAGCCCTTGTGGCAGGAGCGGACCACGTCATCAATTATGAACAGGAAGATTTCGTAGAGAAGGTGAATGAACTGACAGATGGAAAAGGCGTCGATGTGATTTTAGATTCCGTCGGTGGCAAGATAGCTGAAAAAAGTTTGGACTGCTTAGCGATGTACGGGAGATTAGTTAACTTCGGAAATGCAAGCGGTGAAGTAGGCCAAGTTAAAACACTGGATTTATACTCCAGTTGCCGTGCAGTTCTCGGTTTTAGCATAGGTACAACAAGAAACAACCGCCCTGAATTATTACGTGAAACGGCAGAGCGAGTGTTAGAATATCTAGCAGATGGCCGTTTAGACATTAAAATAGGTAACACCTTCTCAATAGAGGAAGCTTCCGAAGCACATCGTTTAATCGAAAGCCGACAAAGCTTAGGAAAAATCATATTGGAAGTAAATAAATAAGCGCTCTCTTTAAGGGAATTTAAAATGATAGGCTCCGTTCCGTTTGGTGGGAAGGGGCCTATCATTATGCCCGAAAATATTACCACGCTCTTTCTTCTACGACAAATGTTAAAATAGATCCATCTACTTAAAATTTTTATCGAGAAAATATTAAAAAAAGGAAGTGTTAAGTAACGATGGATTTTCAAATGGTGATGCAGGAACTGGAAGCGCTTGGCAAGGAACGAACGAAAAAAATGTACATATCGAACGGTGCACAGGAACCGGTGTTTGGCGTTGCAACGGGTGCGATGAAGCCCATTGCGAAGAAAATTAAAATCAACCAAGCTTTAGCAGAAGAACTATATGCGACGGGTAACTATGACGCCATGTATTTTGCAGGGGTAATCGCAGATCCAAAAGCGATGACAGAGGCGGATTATGATCGTTGGATAGAGTCGGCCTATTTTTATATGCTGTCTGATTATGTGGTGGCAGTAACTTTATCAGAATCGGATATTGCACAAGATGTAGCAGATAAATGGATTGCCAGTGGCGATGAACTAAAAATGTCCGCAGGTTGGAGTTGCTATTGTTGGCTACTTGGGAATCGAAAAGACCATGAATTTTCGGAAAGTAAGATTGCTACGATGTTGGAAACGGTTAAAAATACCATTCGTGAATCGCCAGAACGAACAAAATCTGCAATGAATAATTTTGTCTACACGGTAGGGGTATCTTATTTGCCGCTCCATGAAAAGGCAGTCGAAATTGCTGAGGCAATTGGGCCAGTGGAAATGAGAAGACCTAATAAGAAAAATACCTTCCTTCATGCGTATGAAAATATTCAAAAAGAAATAGAGAAAGATCGAATTGGCTTTAAGCGTAAATATGTTAGATGTTAAAGATAGATTAGTATTGAAACAATCGAAAGGTGAAACAAATCCCCAAAACACCATTTTTAATTAGAAAAAATGGTGTTTTTTTGCTGTTAATACTAATAGAGAATATGATTTAGTTTTCGGTGAGAGCGGACTAAGAGGGCAACACGACGTTGGTCATAGGAGTGATGCCACAGGACGTGGCGTTTTCGCTCCCCACACAAGCCGCAAAGCCACGTTGGAACGTGTCTTTCCGACTCGTCTTTGGGGCCAACACGATGTTGGTCATGGGGGCAAGACATGCGGCCGTGGCGTTTTTGCCCCCGGCTTTGTGTAAGGTCCGCTCACATATAATGTGTCCTTCTTAAACGTTCCGAAAACTTTGCGCGGCTTACAGTGGTAGGCCGCGGTTTCTGGAGAATGGCTAACACTTATTGCTCTCAAATTATCAAAATCATATAGGTAATTGTGGCTTTTCTTAAAATTCCATTATGTACTGGTCTTTTTTTTGCTGAAATTACCTCCTATGAAATTGAATCAACATGTACAAACGAGATGAAAACAAACTTTATTAAAGTGGATGGCGAATATAATAGACGATTGGATGGTTAGGTGTATAATAATACTTTAGAACCGATTATTTAATAGGATGAGGAAGATTGTACATGGATTGGAGACCAGACCGAAGCGCTAAAAAAGCAATATATAAACAACTGGCAGAGTATATGGAACAGGGAATAGCAGATGGTACATTTCCACCGGATAAACCATTGCCTTCCGAACGATATTTAGCGAAGGAACTGAACGTTAATAGGAGTACCGTAGTGGCAGCGTATGATGAATTAGAAGCAAATGGTCTTATTCAAAGAAATAGAGGAAGCGGCACGACCATTAGTAAAGATATATGGGGAATTGCTAAAAAACGTATTCCGAGCTGGAACCGGTATATCGAAGCGGGCTCTTTTTTGCCGAATTTACCTGTTACGCAACGAATCAGAAAAGAAGCGGTCGAACATCAGCTCATTAATTTAGCAAGTGGCGAGTTGTCCGAAGATCTGTTCCCACTAAAGTCCTTAAGAGAAATCACTTCAACTCGTTCCTTTATCGGAAGCTTAGGGTACGATCATCCACAAGGAAGCGCTATATTAAGAAGCACGCTGACAAAACACGTGAAACAGTATCGAGGAATTGAAACGACTCCATCTTCAATCCTCATTACTTCTGGGGCGCAGCAAGCACTTCACCTTGTCGTTCAATGTTTATTAAAACCTGGAGATGCAGTCGCCATCGAAAACCCTTCCTATAATTATAGTCTTCCCATTTTTCAATCTGCGGGAATAAAGGTTTATGATTTGCCTGTTCATCAAGAGGGAATAAATCCTGAAGAGTTATTGTCTTTATACAAAAAACATCGGATTCGAATGATTTTTCTCAATCCATCTTATCAAAATCCAACAGGCTATTTAATGAATGCTCAACAACGAAAAGCGATTTTAGAAATATCATCTGAATATGGAATCCCTGTAGTGGAAGACGATCCGTATAGCCTCACTTCATTCAATGGAGAAAAAATCCCTACACTCAAATCAATGGACGTCCATGGAAATGTTTTATATATTAGCTCGTTATCCAAAATTGTTGCGTCTGGTTTAAGGATTGGTTGGATTATTGGACCAACTTCAGTGATTGAAAGATTAGCTGATGCCAAACAACAAATCGATTTTGGGCATTCCAGCTTTACACAATGGATTGCCAATGATTTTATGGAATCTGAAAATTTCCAAACTCATATGAAAAGGTTAGTGAAGGAATTAGAAAAGCGAAAAAACCAAATTGTAGAGAGTTTGAACTTTTATTTAAAGGATGAGGTAGAATTTACTGTTCCAAATGGCGGTATTCATCTATGGGTTCACATTAAAAAAGACCATAATGAAAGTCAATTACTTGAGGAATCCATGAAGAGAGGCGTCATCTATGTTCCAGGTTCAACAATGGGTTCAAAAAAAGGGTTTGTTCGTTTTACATTTGCAAGGGAAGACGAACAATCAATTGATCAAGGAATTAAACGGTTTGCAGAAGCACTTCATTCACTTTAACTTTACATGTTAGTGGATGGTCAAAATTATAATAGATTGGATGGTCATAATCCCTTAAAATTTATTATGATAGTAAAGGTAGAGCATAAAATATCCATAGTAGAATGGAAAAATAATGGTAAATAGTGATTTGGCAAGGAGTTGATTGATATGACATGGACTGCTGCTCTTATTGTGTTGGGTGGAATTTTGCTAAAGTTATTAACGAGTCCCCCAAGTGCAGTCGTTGGATGGGTTGTTAGTAAATTTGCCCTCCATCCAAAAATTGACAGTAACTATATTACGGTAACCTATAATGGAAGGCAATTAAATAAGCAAGATCAGGATCAATTAGTTGACTATTTTAATGAGGCCCTTTTTTTAGAAAGGTATCATATTTTCCCTGGTAATGAAGAATCAGTTCTTCACCCAGAAACGGATGTGATTCCATATATTATGACCGTTAAAAAAGGAAAAAAAGAAGTAACGTTCTTTGTCTATAATTATGATGAACACGTCGATATTGTAAAGCAACGGAAGAAAAAAGTTGCCTCTTATCGTATAACGTCTGATGAACTGCAAAACTTTACAATTTCAAATGGTTAAAAGAAAATAGCTCAAACGATACATAGTCTAGAGAACTATGTTTTATGAGATAAAAGTAATTCCTAAGGTTTATCACCTGGGAATTACTTTTTTATTGTTGAGGAAATCATTCATTTAGTAAGCGCGGCAGCTTGGTCAAGGGATCAATACCAACATTATGTTAAATTAATAGAATAAATGTTGGTTAGAGGTGGTGAATCATTTGCAATGGAGTAAAACAAAATCAACACTTGAAAGTTTTTTATGTGATCAATTACAAGGTCGAATTAAAATTTATGCTACAGTGTATCGAAAATTCCATGATGGTCCTGCAAGAGTATGGATCACATTTGATAAAAAAGAGATTTTAAGTGCTTCTGATGTAACTTACACTATCAAGCATGAGGAACTCTATCAACAGATGAAAAGACATCAAAATTTAAAGGGTATCCCTTATCGTTCTGATTGGGAGATTATGTTTCAGTCGAAGGAACGACAAGCATTAGTTCAAGTGTCAGATGATGCAGATGATATCTTGCATAATCAAAGTATTTTCAACAGTTTCCACCTTTATGAACCATTTATGGAGTACGGTTCTTTATCTATAGAAGAGGCTTTGAGTTCAGAAAATGTTATCATCCGGGCCTATGCCATGTTGGATCGAAGACTTGGGAAAAGAAGATTAAAAGAATTAAAATTTAATAAAAAGACACATCCGTTAATTCTGAATTTTTATAAAATTAGATGTGAAGTGGAAGGAATTTAGGTGATTTCCTCTTTAAAAGTGCGTTTGGAGCGTGAATTTTAAAAAAATAATGACCGGAAATCACGTGCAATCATTTCCGAAATTTCCTGGGGAAGCGCAAAAAGTGACACTGTTGTCAAAAGAGAACAATCGGGCTCGTTTGATGTAAAAATATAAACGGGTTGGGACAAACCTTAAACACATCAATTTACTCAAAAGCAAAGGTGCTGATTATGGATTTTAATAAAGTAGGAAACATTCTAATCCAAATTCTTATATAGTTTATGCTGAGAGCGGACTAAGAGGCCAACACGATGTTGGTCATGGGAGCGATGCCACAGGACGTGGCGTTTTCGCTCCCCACACAAGCCGCAAAGCCATGTTGAAACAGTCTTTTCGACTTGTCTATGAGGCCAACAGGACGTTGGTCATGGGGGCAATGCCACACGACGTGGCGATTTTGCCCCCGGCTTTGTGTAAGGTCCGCTCACATAAAATATGGCCTTCTAAATGTTCCGGAAATTTTGCGCGGCTTACAGTGGTAGGCCGCGGTTTCTGGAGAGTGGCTAACACTTCTTAACCAGTCGGAATAATATCTCTTCATCCTAAGAAAAAAGTCAAAATCTTACTATAAATATTAGTGACTTTTCTTAAAAAATCTACATCTGTCCCAGTGACTTTTTTAATAAAAAAATAATAACACCTAGCAATTACTCAGCTTCTTCCTTCATCTCAATTGAAGTATTGTTGTCTTCTTTAAAAAAGAACTTTAAAACATATGCATACGCAAAAATAATGAGCGTACATCCCAATAACGCAACTGCCAGCATCCCAACAGCAATTCCGTACCATGGATCTACAACCATAGCTACGACAAAACTGCTGATGAATACAAGTACTGTTAAAATAATGCTAACAATTGCGGGTATAAACCGTTTTCTTGTCGAATGGAAGAAAAATAGGTAGGTGCTTAATAACCCTAATAAGATGATATATAAAGCTGCTACCGTATAACCATTGGCAAATATATCTAGTGTTTTCATTACCCAATGGCTTGAATTAGGAGGAGTTATCTTCATTTCAATCGACTGTATTTTTTCAGTTCTTAAGTCCAAAACGTTAAGCGTATGTTTTTCGGGAACTTGTGGCCAATTTTTATTTTCCAAAAAGGCGATGCTGTCTTGGGTTTTGAAAAACTTCGGTGATACAACCGATGAACCAAGGTTTGTCAGTCTTTTCGTCTCCCCATTTTCTAAATCGAGCAAAAATAACTCATATTTAAACAGGGAACTATCCAATGATTCTTCCGATATGCTATTGTAAGCCATTTTACTTCCGTCTGGTGAATATCGGAATGCATAGCTATCTTCAGGGAGCCTGTTTGATCCCGGTGCTTCTTTTTCAATTCCATCCTCAATGGAGTAGGCGGTTACTTTCTCACGATTCACTTCAAATACACGATAATAAATTTCTTTCCCGTCTTGTGAAATAGAAAGGTCATTCATCGTAAAGTAATCTCGATTCGTTAGTTGGTCAATATTTCCAGAAGAGAGATTCACGGAAAATAAGTCAAACCCTTCTGTCGTTTCGCCCTCAGCCTTTTTATAATCTTTAGCCGGTGTTCCAACGAAATAAATTTGATCGCCTGTCTTCGAAAAAACAGCTTCGGAAACATGAGTTTTGTCTGGAGTTAACATTTTCTGTTCACTACCATCCATATTCGCGACAAATAGTGTATTGATATGCTCTGCATTTTCGGCTAAATAAAGGATTTTCGCTCCATCATTCGAATAGCGCGGGCTATGTAATCTGGCGTTTTCTGATTCAATTAGTTTCGTGACATCTGTTCCATCTGCATTTGAGCGATAGATGCTTTCATTTCCATCTAAGTAATAAGGAAATAAATACTGTTCTTCATCCGGAGAAAGGTCAAAGGAGCTACCCATCCCTGTGTAGTAGCGATATGGATCTTCATCTCGCAATAAACTAAAGACAATTGACCCTACAAATAAAAGAAAGGTAACGGACATCAAGCCCCATAATAACTTCTTATTTTTCAAATTCTCAAACCTCCTTTAAAATGGTTTCATTTCCTTACAAAGTATAACAGTTTATGAAGTTTAATACAGTCAAAGCCCCCATGGTTGATTCTTAGTCTCCTAAGCAATGGAAATTTTTGAAACCATTTGGAAGATTGAACCGTATAAAAAATAGGGAGGTGAAACAGTCGTTTTTTCATCAAAAAAAGATTGGTGGATGGGCATTGTCATTTGGACGTTGATTGGCATGTTCGGTTGGGTTTTCTATCATTCGATTCAGCAACCTGTTGATCTTTTAGGAATCATCCTAATGCCATTGATGATTTATTTATTAAGCGCAATTTGGTTTCATACACAGTACAAACTTGAAAAGGAAAGATTAAACATCTTATATGGCCCTTTAAAGAAGTCTATACATATTCAGGACATTCACTCTGTTTGTCACACGAAAAATCCATTTGTAGCCCCAGCACTTTCAATGAATCGGATTGAAATTAATTACGGAAAGTATAAAACCATTCAGATTGCTCCCAATAACATAAATCAATTTATTCATGAGCTACAAAAAATGAATCCACAAATTCAAATGAAAAACGAAAATGTTTGAAAGTGGACACCGATGAATCATTTTTAAAAAATGCACTCACGCTATAATGGAAAGTTAGTCAGAACGGGCGAACACGATCAATTAATCCCATATGCAAAGGGATCAATTTCACTCAGTTGGGATTCCGGGTAGGGAATTGCTGGAATAATACTAAGTCTTTTGGAAGATATTAAAAAGTTCTAAAATAAGTCTAGTTTTTTATTGTAATTTCGTATATATTTGATATTTATGTGCTATTTTAATAGGTTATAAAAATAATATTTTGAGGTGAGTTTATGAATGAACAAGAAAGGTTAAATCCGTTTTTATCCGTTTGGTTGCATCCGAAAAAAACAGCTAGATATGTAATGGATCAGAAGGGGATTCCTTATACGCTTTTCATTATCGCAATCGGGTACATTGGTAGCTTATGTGCTGGGCTATCAGATACGGAACTGTATCCGATGATGCCGCTATGGCTGATTTTATTACTTTTAGTTATCCTGTCACCGATTTTAGGAATTATATCAAATGCACTTTACTCTTTGATCGTTTGGTTAATTGGAAAACTGTTTAAAGGTACCGGTACGTATCAAGACATATTTAAATCAATGTCCCTCGTTGCCATACCTTATATTGTGGTCATTCCATTCTATTTAATTTGGATGTTTGTGGAACCAGAGAGTTTATTTTATGGTGATATGTTTGGTGACTTCGCTGTATTACCAATCATCACGTTAATTGTCACTTTTGTGGTAACAATTTGGTGTTTCGTCATTTCAATTGCGATTGTGGCTGAAGCACATAAAATCTCAAACTGGAAAGCCTTCTTTACTTTATTTATCCCAACGATTATCTTAATCATTGTCCTCGTGGTGATCTTCCTTTTGATCGCATTATTAATACTTGCGATTGGAACAGTTTTTGCAGTTTAGCGAGATCACAGAAAAAAGCATTTCAACTTCTATAAGAAGGAGAAATGCTTTTTTTGTAAATTTAAAAAGGCTTGTTTTTTGTGTGGTTTCACGGGGGAATTGTGCTTTATTAATTCGATGAAGTTCATAACTAGAGTGAGAGATTGAAGAGATAAATTTCTTCTCCTGGATGAAGTTCAAATCTAGTGGGATTCAGTTGTATATTGAACTTCATCGCCTTTATGAAGTTCAATTCTAGAAGGAAAGCTGAGCATTTTGAATTTCATTTCTTACGAAGAGTAATTCAAGTGTGATTAGTCGGTTTAAACTTCATTTCCAGTGCTGGCAAAACATAAGTTGAAAAGGAGAGGATCGTGGACAACTTTCCTAAATATAGGCATCGGAAGGAAAGGGAGGGGAAGTTTTTGGTTCGTCTATTAGAAAATCTCCATCAATTCTCACTCATCATGCTTTTCGTTTGTTTATTTTTCATGTATCGATATCTGAAAAAGCTGAAGAGGGAACGAAAACTCACTTCATTTGAATATTCAATGTTCCTCATCATTAAGGTGGCCTATTTTATTTGTGCGGGGAGTTATGTTCTTTTATTTTTGGATAGACATTATTAGAAAGATAAACCATTTACACGACATAATCTGATGAAAGAATCTACTTAACAAAATTTACGTTGGCATCTTTTCATAAAGATAAAAGTGGCAAAGAAAAAAGCCCTCAATATTGAGCGCTTCAACGATAAGTACCTCTTATTTTACTTAAAATCCTCATTCGGCACGTCTTAAATAGGAGATACATCATGAAGTAAATGAAGACTGAAGAGATTAGTATATTGATCACTGCTCCTGTTACAAATAAGATTCCACTGGAGTGGGAACCAACAATTCCTTTATAAGCATGATGAATAGCGTC
Organism: Ureibacillus composti; assembly: GCA_030348875.1. Classification (GTDB taxonomy): domain Bacteria; phylum Bacillota; class Bacilli; order Bacillales_A; family Planococcaceae; genus Ureibacillus; species Ureibacillus composti. Next base: position 2,354,011 of record JAUCEP010000002.1, on the reverse strand, counting down.
TATATATTCAACTTCTTCAAGTTCATCTACTTTTGAATTCCTATCCAATAGTAAGCTTCCGACTTTATAGTTTAAAAAGAAAAGCAGTGGCCAAATAAGCGTTCCTAGGACACCGCCGACGAGAGCTGAAACGGTATTGGCTTTTACTAGTTTTGCTAAACCCACCGAAAGAACGGGACCTAACCCAAACGTAGGAACCCAGCTTGGAATAAGGCCCATAGTGAAACCTAATGCTACAGGATGAGGATTAGATTTTAGCCGAAATAGACGGATTAAATAATATTTAACTCTACGTGATATTTTCATCTATGTAGATCCTTTCGAAGTATCCTAACACAATTCATTTCAAATCCGTCGGTTACCAGTAAAGCATGTGCTTTGCATTAACTACTTTTTTTCTTTTTTACTATTAGATGCAGCAAATAAAATAAATAAATAGGCGTAGCAATGTAAATTAGGTAAGGAAACCTTCCATACGTTTCTTTATAGATTAAAAATAATAAACAACCTAAAAAAATCGTAACAATCGTGCCGTATTTGGGTAATGGAACTTCTTTTAAGCTTGGTATTCTAATCTTACTAATCATTAAAAAGCAAAGCATCGTAAAGATTACGGTTGTTATAATATTAGGAATGTAATTACCAAACAATGTAAGTAACGCTAAAATACCACCGGCTGCTGTAATAGGAACGCCAATAAAATAATTTTGAGATGATTTATTAGCACTTATATTAAATCTAGCTAAACGAAAAGCACCGAATAATGGGAACATGCCAGCAACAGCCAACCCAAGTAGTCCAAATTGATGAAAATAAGTGTAGTAGATTAAAAAAGATGGAGCCACTCCGAAAGTTACAATATCTGCTAATGAATCTAATTCTTTTCCTAAAGTACTATCAGCTTTTAAAATTCTAGCTAACCTACCGTCCATACTGTCTAACATCATACCTATGATGATTAAAATGGCAGCATTATTAAAATGACTATTGGCAGCAAAACCAATTGAAAGAAAACCACAGTATAAATTCCCTAAAGTTAACATATTAGGGATACTTTTTTTAAAGCGCAAACTCCATCACCTACTACTTATATTTATAAATACCAAAACAAACTGTCTCTATGCCTTTTTGTGCGTAGATTATTCCATTTTATCATAAGTTGCTAGAAAGAAATGGATATTTCTTTAATTGGGTTATATGAACCTTTACTACTCAACGGCGTTTTCAGATTCATATGAAAAATGGGGGATTGGACCAAATTAGTCTATATTTTGTTCTTATCATATTTGTTTTGTAAAACCAAACTTATGCTGTTCAGGGAGAGATTGAAGAGTATCACATGAAAGGATTTAGCTGGATCGAATGATCAGAGTAGATTTTTTCATATAAAAAGCCCGGAAAATAATTTCCGGGCATGATTCACTTACATTCTGCCTCCATGACACACTGCCTCGCTTTTTTGCATTAGACTTACATCCATGCTTTTAGCTTTCAGTATTGACGGTCCTTCTGAGCTAATGATCCATCACACTCATCGGGTTACCCCTCCTTAGTCACTTGGTAGAAGTGAAATCTCTAATAGTATAGATCAATTTTCATTTTTCATACGGATGAATTTTGAGTTTTTGCGAAACAATGTGAGAAGCATTAATATTGTAGTAAGTAACGATTTTCGAGCATCATGAATAAATTATTACGGTTCACATTCATGATGGGAGGAATAGTTATAATGTATTTTGGAAATCAGCATCCGTACTATGTCCAAAATAACCAAAGGATTTCTATGCAACAAGCACAACAAATTGCTCTTGGCAGTGTTCCTGGTCAAGTTGTTCATGCCAATATGGATATGGAGAATGGCGTGTTAATTTATGAAGTTTATATTTTATCTTTTCAAAACAAAATGTACCAAGTAGAAATCAATGCGAAAACTGGCCGTATTTTAAAAGTAGAGCAAGAAAACGATGATGATTATGATTTTTTTGATTAATGGATAATGTTTGTTGAAAAGGCTATTGTTAAGTAAGTGAAAATTTGTCTTTGGAGGGGAAGAAACAGTAAAAAACCCGGAAAATAATTTCCGGGTATGACTCACTTATGATCTTCCTCCATGACACACTGCCTCGCTTTCCGCATTGGGTTTTAATCAATGCTTTAGCTTCCAGTCTTGATGGTCCTTCAGAGCTAACGTTCAATCGCACTCATCGGGTTAACCCTCCTTAGTCATTTGGGTAGAAGTGAAATCTTTAATAGTATAGCTTGCGCCTATTTTTTCATACACATTTTTAAAAATTAATTCATCGATTAGGTTGGTGTTTTGAATTGGAGTGGCATTGAATGAAACTAAAGAAAAACAGTCACCAGTAGAAAAAGGGCAGGTAGTACCATTAGAAAAACCACATCAAAAAGATGTGGTTTTTAATGTTTTTTAAATAATACTTCCCCAAGAGGGATCAAAAACGGAACAAACACAATTGTAAATATGATGAGAGCTTTTAAAATAAGCACACCAGTATGGTCGAACATCGTATCACTCCTCCTACCGTATATTTATAAATATATCTTACCCTATTTAATTCCATCTTTCTATAAAAAAGGGAAAAATGGAATAAACATCTCTTAGGCATTAATCCAAAATATCATTATACCAATTATATCAAAAAATAGGGAGGTGTAACTTTTTATTACTATAAGTAAAAGTATGTGAATGATTCCATATAGATATGTGAACTAGTGGGGAAAAAATTTATTAATTCTTTGGTAACATTTCTACTTCCTGTTAAAAGAGCGTTGCTAAACATAGTGGTTTTAATGATCCAGTGTCCCTGCCTCACGAAACCTACTTGCATAAAATATCTAATAATTATATGCCAATAGATCGTGAAGGAGTTGATAATTTGATAGAAAAAAAGGGAATAAACTCCACCTCTTTAAACCATCCATTCACATTGTTTTGAACCATTTATTAGCCACAATCCAATCACTTCTTTTAATCCTGTTCAACATTATCCTAAAATAGACAAAACAGCAACTGTAAGTCAGTTTTCCAGTGTTATTGGTGATGTGACCATTAAAAACAATGTTTATATAGCTCCGAATGTAAGTATACGAGCGGATGACGGGTCGCCTTTTTATATAGGTTCTAATACAAATATCCAGGATGGGGTCATTTTACATGGTTTATTAGATTGAATGATTTCGACTAGAAGTAAAGAGTATTCTATTTTCATTGGAAATCACGTGACCATCGCTCATGGGGCACTTGTACATGGTCCATGTTTTATCGCAGACAATGTTTTTGTTGGTTTTCATGCCATTGTTTATAATGCGATTGTCGGGAAAGGCTCATTTATTTCTTATAATGCAGTCGTCACAAATGGTGTTCGAATCCTACCCAATAGGTTCGTCCCACCTGGAGCCAATATTGATTCTCAAGAAGAAGCTAATGCACTTTCACGGGTACCAGAAGATAGTAAGGAATTTGCACGTGAAGTTCAACGTGTTAATCAGGAATTTCCCGCATCCTATCATTTGTTATTTGGGAAAAATCGTAGTTCCTGTGGAATTGCGTATAACTAATATTAAAATCTATTTTAGGAATGGGCTTTTATATGAAAAAAGCCATTTAATTGAAATCAAGTTTTTCATTAAATAGCTTTCATCATATTCTGGCTGTTATCGTTAGGCATTATCTCATAGTCTTTTCTTGAAAGACAAAATCACTTTAATCTTGAAAACTTTGGATCATATTCGCCATATGAGCATATGATCCACCTGCACGTAATGCAGAAGCCACCATGACGGCTTCCGCAAGTTCTTCACTTGTAGCGCCGTGTTTATCTGCATTTTTAGTATGTACATCAATACAGTAGGGACACTGGGTTGCATTTGCGACTGCTACCGCAATAATTTCTTTAAATTTAGCACTTAGTTTTCCTGCTTTTGTGGCTGCCACACTAAATGCTTGATAGCCTTTAAAACCATCTGGTGCAAATTTACCTAGTTGACCTAAGTTTTTTAAGTTAGTACGAGCATATAGCACATCTGATGCTTCTTTATCTTTTGCATTATGTACATGCGTACTATGAGTAACTGTACCTCCAGCTTCAATTGCAGCAGTTACAAATACCGCCTCCACAAGTTCTTCTAAAGTAGCTCCTGCCTTTTTTGCAGCTTTTGTATGAGAATCAATACAATAAGGGCATTGGGTTACATGCGTAATCGCAACAGCAATGATTTCTTTTTCCTTTTTCGAGAGGGCACCGTCTTTGAAGACAGCCGCATTAAAATCATGAAAAGCTTTCAATTGTTCTGGTGCAAGATCCTTTAATTGAGCTAAATTTTGCAGTTTTCCTATTGCATATAAGTCAGAAGACATTCCTCAAACTCCTTTTTGCTTTTATTTAGTTTGACCCTAGATTAGTTTATTATCATGAAGGCTTTAGAACTTTTGTGGAAAATTAAGCTACCGAAACATTAATTTTCAGTCACTTTAAATCTCAGAACCGTCTTTAATTTTTCTGGCGCCGTTTTTCTTGCATCTAAAATATAGATTTCTTTATGAGTTTTTTCTGCTCTTGTTAGGTTGTTTTGTAAACAAAACTGTTCCATCAATTCGAATGTTTTTGGTTCATCATCATACTTTATAGTCTCCTTGTTTATCCTTCCACTAATTGATAGTAGTATTTCAATTCACCGTTATATTTTGTAATAAGAATATCATTTCGTTCCTTCACCTTATAAATTTCAGTACCAATAGGTAAGACATTTGCCGAAAGATCTACAAAATCATTTGGATTGGAAGTGTGATATTTAATGACACCTACCAAATCACTTTCTGATAAAACCAGTTCATTTACCCAATCAATAGTCGTCTCATAAATCGTACCGTTCCATTGAAAAATATCTGCTTTTGGATCATTCTCCAAGATTTCTTGTGCAGTTGGATTACCAGTTGTTATGACTGTACTTTGATGATGTTCATTACTTGCAGAAGAACAACCCCATAACAAAAGATTACCTAGTAAGAATATCGATAAAACATAACTTTTCATAACCATGCCTCCATTTATGAATTTGACGCATGTGCTTGAGATCCGTTACATTTTTGATGTACAAACGAACAAGTTAAAATATCTAACTAATGTAAATTATGGTATTATGTATAGTAATCTCTAAATATATAAGTAGCGAAAGTAGGGAACAAAAATGGCAACAGGAACACATACAGTAGAAATTCCAGTAGAAGTACAAGCTGTGTGGGATTATGTGAGCGATCTAGAAAAATGGGCAACAGCAGTACCAGCCTATAAAGAACATAATATTGTAACGGACAAGCAATCCATTTGGACATTTGAAGGCAGTGTAAAGGGGATTAAGAAAACAATCCAAGCACAAGTTGATATTACAGAATGGAATGAACCTTCAAATATTAAGTTCGAACTAAAAGGGTTATCAGATAATTTTACAGGTAGCGGTCACTTTACTGCTGAAGAAGTGAGTGGGAAAACAACGATGACTTGTACAGTAGAAGTGAATGCAGGCGGAATATCGGGTGCGATCTTAACACCGATTATTAAATGGGCTGTTCCAAAAGTAGCATCTCGTCTAACAGAATCCATTGCACGTAAAATTGCAGTATTCTCATAGTTTTAAGAGTGCGATTCACATATAAGAATCGTGCTCTTTTTTAGTTAAGTAACTGAATAAAATTCTTCGCATATTACGGTTATGAAAGTAGCGGCAACATACATTCGGCATAAAAGCACCCGGTACATACATTAACGGAACAATTTTCCCTTAAACTCAAAAATCCGGATAATTCCTTCACAATAATGGAAGTATTTTCCCTTATCTCACCGAAATCAATGGAATTCCGCGTTTTTTCAGAAGTTAACGGAAAATGTTTCCCTTATTTCGGCTATAAAAGTACCCACCACATACATTAACGGATCAATCTTCCCTTAAATTCGATCATAATATCTACAAACAAAACAAAAAAGCCCGGAAAATAATTTCCGGGCATGACTCACTTTCGATCTGCCTCCATGACACACTGCCTCGCTTTCCGCATTGGGTCTTTAATCCATTGCTTTAGCTTTCAGTCTTGACGGTCCTTCTGAGCTAACGATCAATCGCACTCATCGGGTTAACCCTCCTTAGGTCAATTCGGTAGAAGTGAAATCTCTAATAGTATAGCCGGGTTTTAATTTCTCATACGACCATTTCAAAAATATTTCAGAGTGACTTTCTCTATACTAAATACAGCTCTCACATGTTTAGAGGCATTTCTTTGTCATACAAAAGGCTTTTTTATCATCTAATCAATAAATAAATTGCGGAAATTGATAAAAATTTATTGATAAACGATAAATACCGTGCTATTATCAAATTGAAATTAAGTAAGTGAGGTGTTTTTGATGAACCGAGGTTCAACCATCTTTTTAAAAATAGCTGTTTTCCTAATGGGACTTCCAGTTCTTGCTTTGTGTATCTATATGATGATTTATTTAAGTCATAATCCAGCAAATCCTGATTATGCCCATATCCTTTACCCGATTGTAATAGGTATGTTTGTTGCTGTGATTCCATATTTCAGTGCACTGTATCAGTCATTTAAACTTTTGGGTAATATTGATAAAAATCAGGCGTTTTCCCAAATGTCTGTAGATGCACTAAAGAAAATCAAATATTGTGCGTTAATTATTAGTTTTGTGTATTTGATCATATTGCCATTTGTTTTTATGTTAGCACAGCTAGACGATGCACCTGGTTTGGTCATTATCGGCATGGTTCCTATCTTTGCAGCGTTAGTCATTGCAGTCTTTGCGGCTGTACTTCAGCGACTTTTACAAGAAGCCATCAATATTAAATCTGAAAATGATTTAACGGTCTGAGGTGAAAACATGACGATTATCATTAATATTGATGTAATGCTGGCTAAACGGAAAATGAGCGTAACGGAACTTTCGGAAAAAGTCGGAATTACCATGGCGAACCTGTCGATCTTAAAAAATGGAAAAGCAAAAGCCGTTCGATTTTCAACATTAGAGGCCATTTGCAAAGCTTTAGATTGTCAACCTGGAGATATTTTAGAATATAGAAGCGATGAAGAGTAGACTAAACAAATAAGATTCTACGCTTCTTTCTGTTAAAGAAGGTCATACTAAGCATAAATGATGTAGAACAGGAGAGGAATTTATGCCTAGAAAGCCTTCTCAAACGAATGAAGAGTCAGAAGAGGAGAAAATTGTTCAACTACCAAAAAATCAGGGAGATCTCGAGGATCTTTCACGTATGTTAGCATCTGTATTAGACTACCTGTCAGATGATGAAAACGAAGAAATAGATATTGAATACATTTTTGACAAGACAGAAGGACTGCGAGAATGGTGGACTCAATACCGAGAAAACAATAAGAAAGTCATTGAAGAAAAAATTAAAGAATCACTGAGTGACCTGTCATTTGAGGAACTTCAAAAAATATACGAACAAATCAAAGAGAACTAGGAAACATCAGCATCTATAAATATAAGTCAAAAAAGCATTCAGAGAACGGATCTCTAAATGCTTTTTTCTTATTTCGAAAAAATTTCTTTTACACGTCCAATTTGTCCATCTGTTAGTCTTACTTTAATTCCATGGGGATGCGTAGCTGATTTTGTAAGGATATCTTTTACAACGCCGTGGGTTAGTTTGCCCGATTTTTGATCTTGTTTTAATACGATATCAACTTCAACCCCAGGTATGACGTTACTTCGATTTTGTCCGTTCATTAAACACCCATTTTTCTTCGAGTATTGCTTGCTTTTTTCGTTTGTTGGCTTTTCATTTTCTTCGTAGTTTGGTCGCCATTCATTTTTCCTTTAGCGGAAGTAGAAGACTGGTTCTTTTTATTTTCAAGTTGTTGCTTCATAATCTCTTGTAGACTCATTTTCTTTTTTGGTGCTTCGGATTGATTATTTTCATTCATAGGAAATTCCTCCAATTATTTAATGGTTAGTTCATTATAAGCTATACTCCCTCAATATTGAAAGCACTAAGATAGTTAAAATAAAAAAGGATTTTTATGACAATTTCTACTACATATATATTTATAAAAAGTATTTTCTTCATTCCATTTTTTGGTTAATATAGAATTGAACATAATTTAAGTGTACAATAATATAACTGCAGTTTAGATGGAGGGGTACACAATTGCCATGTTGAATCGTAAGAAGGTCAGCTATAAGGGTAGAATCATAAGTGTTCTTGTTTTCGGATGTACGATTTTTGCAATTAGGGAAATGGTCAAATCCCATTTTGGAGAAGTACCTCACATGTTACCAGTACCAGCGCTTATCCCTTTAATAATTGCTTGGTACTTAGGTTACCAATATGATAAATCGGTAGATCTATCAACGAGAGATACGTTAACGAAGATTTATAACAGACGTTACGTATTAGATAGATTTTCTAAAGAATGTACATATTGCACGAAGAAAAATATACATATGGCCGTCTTAGTCTTGGATGTGAATGATTTTAAAAAAATAAACGATCAGTTTGGCCATGAAACCGGTGATCAAGTGCTGGTAGGGATATCAAAACTTTTAGAAGATACTTTTGGTCCAAAAGATATTATCGCTAGATGGGGTGGCGATGAATTCCTGGTAATTTCAAGGTTTGAAGACGAACATGTTTTATCCCAAAAGATAGAACAATTGAAACATGGAATGAAACAAAAACAATGGAAAATACAGCACCATAATGTTTCTGTATCTATTGGAAAAGCCATATTCCCAACGGATGGCCAAAATTTAAACAGCTTAATAGCGAAAGCTGATTCAAATATGTATGAAATTAAAATGCGCCATAAAAAAGGATGCTATAAGGCAATGTAGTACTGTTTGAAACTATTAGAAGTGTATTCGGAAAATTTTTTGATGAATGGAGTATTGATCCGATAGGGGATTGATGCTCTTTTTTAATAACTTTGCAGCCGCTTATAACAAATGGTACTGTAAGTTTAGAGGCTATAAATTTGGAACTGATTTATGAAAGTAGGGGTGTGTGACATGCAATTATCGATACGTGCAACAGGAAAAGATGTACAAGTGCTCTCTTATTTACTGGCGAAAAACCCAAATAACCTTTACGAAAGAAGTGTTAGCGGGCATTTCGTCAGAATGTTTTTTAGTAAATTTAGCGAACAAGAAGTTGATGTGACGTTTTTTGTTACACCAGACCCAATTGAACTTTCACGAAATAATTCAGAAAAATACGACATTACTTCCTATATAAATGACCGAGAATTTGTTGTGAGTAGTATCTTCTGTACATTCTTAAGGTCTGCTCTTGGAACAGCACTGAATGGAAAACCAAAAGAGGAATATGAACCCTGGGTATATCACTCATTTTCTTTAGAATTTAGCTTTGGGCCTTTAGCTTCAGACCTTACAGATGTTGAAATTGCCGCATTATTTCAGCCACTAGGATACAACGTGGAGATTACTTACGGTGAAGCTGATTATAATATGAATTTTAAAACTAAGAGTACTGCCCGATTTATTACGATAAAAGGCTCAACCACACTCCAAATGGGGCTGCGACAGCTTTTTGTTTTAATCCCGGTCTTAGATAATTATAAGCATTATTATATTGATGAAAGAGAAGTCGAAAAAATTGAGCGCTATGGTGAGGGGTGGCTGGATCAGCATCCACAACGTGACTTCATCATACGAAAAGCACTTCGATTCCAGGAACTTTATAGCCAATTGGAAAAAGAGACCGAAGAGGCAACGAATCAAGAACCAGAACCGAAAGTGAGACTAAATGATCTCCGATACGAGAAAATCATCCAAAAAATTAACCAACTACAATTTAAAGAAAGCATTGTTGACTTAGGTTCAGGAGAGGGAAAGTTGTCTGAAAAACTAGGTTTCATCGAAGGCGTACAGGAAATTTTAGCTGTAGAACCTTCACAGTCAGAATCCATTAAAGCCCTTAAACGCTTAGAAAAAGTAGAATCGAAAGAGCGTTTCATTATGCCTACACAAATGATTGGATCTCTCTTTTACTATGATGAACGATTAAAAAACAAAGATATCATCATTCTGTGTGAAGTCATCGAACATATTGATGAGCATCGTTTACCAAAAATCATGAAAACCATTTTACAGGATTATCGACCAAAGGCGTTACTGCTAACGACGCCAAACAAAGAATATAATGCTGTTTATGAGATGGATACCAAATACCGACACCTTGATCATCGATTTGAGTGGACGAGAGATGAATTTACCCAGTGGTGTGAAAAGCAAAATGAAGCGCAAGAATATGAATTATCGTTTGATGGTATCGGCGAACAAAACGAACTTTACGGTTATCCGACCCAAATGTGCTTGTTTTCGAGAAAGGGGTTGTAAAAAATGAATATCGTTCTCCCTTTAGCAGGTATTGTGTTACTTGTGGGGCCTTCCAATAGTGGAAAATCTACTTTTCTGAAACACCTAGTTGATCAAGGCAAATTACTTCCTTCTGAAATCGTCAGTTCAGATGAATGTCGGGTGTTGGTAGGTGACACGGAATTTATCGATTGGCATAGAAGAAATAAAGTTGAAGCAGATGCGCTCTATGATCAATACCAAACAATATCAGCAGAAGCCTTCTCCTTAATGGACTCGTTGATCGAAACGAGATGTCGTCTCAATAAGCTAACATGTATCGACGCAACCCATTTATATCCAGATGACCGAAAAAAATATATTAACATTGCTAAAAAGCATCATGTGCCGATTGTCTCGATTGTATTGGATATTGATCAAAGCGAGTTACTTGAACGTGATAAAACCCGTGAAAATCCAAGAGGAAATAAAAGAATTAAGCAGCAAGTCCAACAATTTAAAAAAGAGAAGCGTTTTATAAAAAAAGAAGGCTACTTAGCCACTTACTTCATCTCAGAAACAAAAGACATTGAAGTAATCAGACGTACGAACCATCCACTTGAACTGGATGTTAGTAATGGCATTGATATTATTGGGGATATCCATGGTTGCTTTGATGAAATGATTCAACTTCTTGAAAAATTAGGATATGAGAAAAATGCCGAGCAATATTACGTTCATTCAATGGGAAGGAAGTTTTTATCCCTTGGAGATATTATGAGCCGTGGACCAAAGTCTCTTCAGACGATGGAGTTTTTCATGCGTCATATAAAAGAAGGACTTGCTTACATGATTGATAGTAATCATGGCTGGAAAATTGCTCGTTGGCTGGACGGCAAGAAAGTAACCTTAAGTCATGGCGATGAGCTTGTTGAAGAAGAATTCATTCAATATGAAGCGCAACATGGTAAAGAAGCTACGGAGCATTTCAAGCAAGAGCTAAAGCAATTGTTGCTGAAAGCTCCATCGCATTATGTGTTGACGAAAAATGATGTGCCAACTTTAGTTTGTACCCATGCTGGCATTAAAGATGAATTTATAGGGAAAGAGTCTCATGACATCAGCGACTTCTGTCGTTATGGCGATTCAGATGGACTTGATGAAACCGGAAGACCTGTAAGGAAAGACTGGACCATTCATCACAAAACAAGCTCAACGATCGTGTGGGGGCATGACCCTAAGCCGAAACCACTTGTGATTAATAATACAATTAATATCGACCAAGGGGTTGTGTTTGGTGGAGAGTTGACAGCCTTCCGCTATCCTGAAAAGGAATTTGTATCGGTTCAAGCTGAAAAGGATTATTCTGATGGGAAACATAATCCTTTAGTTGAGTTTAAGAAGAAAAGGTTAAATCCGCCGAACATTGCAAAATACATCAATGGCTATAAAGTTTTAACAGATGCACTCGGTGAAATTCATATTCCTAAAGAGTATGCCCTTGCTTCAATCGATACCGTGTCACACTATACCGTTCCGATAGAAGAGTTGGTGTACATTCCTCCAACGATGAGCCCAACGCCAGCGCCTTCTTCTTTAGAAGACTATCTTGAACATCCAAAAGAAGCGATTCAATACTATCGAAGTATGGGAATTGAACGGATGGTGGCCGAAAAGAAACATATGGGTAGTAGAGGGATTTTGCTCTTGTTTAAAGATGAGGAAGCAGGTCATAAATACGTAGGTCGAAAAACACTTGGCGTAATTTACACTAGAACAGGCCGAAGATTTTTTGATGAAGAAACAGAGGGTGAAATCCTTTCTAGAATGATCAATGGCTTAAAAGCTAGTGACTATTTCACGAAATATGAAACGGAATTCGTTCTGATTGATGCAGAAATTATGCCGTGGAATTTAAAAGCGAAAGAGCTCATTAGTAGTCAGTATGCACATGTTGCTGAAAATGCCATTTTAGACCGTACCTTGCTGAAGAACAAGCTTGAAAGTATAGGGGACAAGCATGCGGATTTAGAGAAATGGCTTGAAGAATATGATGAAAAACTGACAAATGCCTACGTGTTCAAAGAAGTGTTTCAAAAATACTGTTGGGAAATTAATGAAATCAATCAAATTCAAATTGCGCCTTTCCACATCCTCGCCCACAGCAATGAAACATTTTTCCATAAGCCACATACATGGCATATGGAGATGAATAAAGAATTTGCGCGGATGGAAACTCTCTTTGTGGAAACGGAATATATGGTGATTGATGACGAAGCGAGTGAAGAAGAAGTAATCCACTGGTGGGAGACAATCACTAGTGATGGCCACGAGGGAATTGTCATTAAACCAGAAACATTCATATCAACATCGAAGGGCAAACTGGTACAACCTGCTATAAAGGTGAGAGGTAGAAAATATCTCCATATTATTTATGGCATGGACTATTTGGATCCAGAAAACTTGAAGCGACTAAAGCAACGGAATATTGGCAAGAAACAAAAACTCGCCTTAAAAGAATTTTCCTTAGGAGTTGAGGGAATTCAACGCTTCGTCAATGGCGAATCCATCGAAAGAGTGCATGAATGCGTACTCGGAACCCTAGCGATGGAATCAGATCCCGTTGACCCAAGAATGTAGTGGGATGAAGTTCAGGATTTGAGGAAATCGTGTGACAAGTGAACTCTTAAGGGGCAATGAAGTTCAAAGTTATATAGAAAGAGAATTAAAATGACCTTCAACAGGGGCATGAAGTTCAAAATTCGATTGCCCATGGATATAAATGACCTTCATCAAGGGCATGAAGTTCAAAATTTGATCGCCCATGGTTATAAATGAACTTCATCAGGGGTATGAAGTTCAAAATTCGATTGCCCATGGATATAAATGACCTTCATCAAGGGCATGAAGGTCAAAATTCGATTGCCCATGGATATAAATGACCTTCATCAAGGGTATGAAGTTCAAAATTCGATTGCCCATGGATAAAATTGACCTTCATCAGGGGTATGAAGGTCAAAATTCGATTGCGCATGGATATAAATGACCTTCATCAAGGGTATGAAGTTCAAAATTTGATCGCCCATGGATATAAATGAACTTCATCAGGGGTATGAAGGTCAAAATTCGATTGCCCATGGATATAAATGAACTTCATCAATGGGATGAAGGTCAAAATTTCATTAAAAATGTATCTTACATAAATAAATAGCTAAAGAATTTGGGAGGTTGAAGCAATTGATCCAATATAAAAACGAACAGATAACCGTATTTGAAAGCCAATTATACAAAACCACCTCAACCGTGATTCAAACTGAGGATTGCATTCTAGTTGTGGACCCAAACTTGCTCCCAAATGAAGTGGAGACCATTCGCCAGTACGTTGACGAAATCCAAAATGGGCGCCCAATCTACCTCTTATTCACTCACTCGGATTGGGATCACATTGTTGGCTACGGGGCTTTTCCAGAAGCCAAAGTCATTGCAAGCGAGACTTTTTCAAAAAGACAAAATAAAGACGAGATCATTGAACAAATCCATGTCTTTGATGACCAGTATTATATGGATCGACCGTATCCAATCACTTATCCAATTGTCGATGAAGTGATCACTTCAGATGGACAACAGCTAGTGATTGGAAATACAAAGCTTACATTTTACATTGCAAAAGGGCATACCGATAATGGGATTTTTACAGTTGTCGAACCGCTTGGCATTTGGATTGCAGGGGACTATTTATCGGACTTAGAATTTCCATTTATTTATTCAAGTTCTGAAGACTACATAGCAACTTTGCTAAAAACAGATAAAATTTTACAAACCCATCAGATCAAATTACTCATCCCTGGTCACGGTCATGTAACCGAAAATGAAAATGACATCATCAAAAGAAAAAATGATGGCCTAAACTATATCCAACAATTAAAAACTGCGCTTCAAACCAATAAAGATCATCTTCATTTACTTGACGGCTATCAGTATAAAAGAAGTTTAAAAGACTGCCATGATGAAAATGTTGAATTTCTTAAAAAGGAACAAAATCAACCATAACTATTTGTCGACACGTTTACGGACTTGGCAATATTGCCTAAGTTCGTAATTTTTTATCTAAATATCCCAATCTCTGAAACATTTCCGCCACATATCCGTATATAAAGTTAAGAAAAGGATGTAAATGGGGAATCAGACATGCATAAAAAAGTGGAAAAGAAATTATTTAATTTATTTACAGGAGAACTAACGGCTACGATCTTGTTTTTCATCGTCTGGTTTTTATATTTAAGAACATACGATTGGGGTCCGGCTTACTTAGCAGCCTTGCCAACGATTTATGCACTTTTCTTATTAGAATTCATTCTCCTTCAAGGAAGCTGCTATTGGTACTTAAAATGGAGACAGATAAAGAATAAGGATTTTACCAATCTGCCAGTTAAACAATTGAAGGTTTTTGCCTTTTTCAAACGACTAAATCTTCTATTGATTATTGTTGGATTCGTATACTTAATCGTTCAATTGATACAAATGCCTGTTTATTTTTACCTTTATTTATTTGTATTTCTATTTGCAATTATTGAATATATCAACTATTTTCATATCCGTTTATCTTATATGTCTGCGGGTGAAATCAAGGAATTTGTTCGACAAAAAGGGTTTCGAAGTTCAAAACTAGCGAAGGAATTGAAAGATCTAAAATTTTAAAGAAAGAGGTGTTGAATAGTGGAATTTATTCTAGAATTAATCTTTACTATTTTTAAATATTTTATTGTTTGTTACTTGTTTTATTTTGTTTATAGCATCATAAGGAAAATTTTTGGCAAGTCTTCAAGCGGTTTAAGCGATAAAGAAAGAAAACGTAGGAGAAAAAGTAGTAAATACAATACTTCCTCTGATTCTGGCGGCGGTGGTTGGTTTTCTTCAGACTCTGCAAACGACAGTTGCGACAGTGGTGGAGGAGATGGAGGCGGAGGAGGCGACTAACGCTTCCCCCGGCTATGGTAATTTAATTTGAAAAATAAAGTTAGGAGGTTATAAAAATGAAAAGTAAAATTAGAACAATTATTGGAATTATAAGTAGTTTGCTTCTTTTAACGATTAGTATTTATAGAATACTTACGGAGTCTCTTTCTGGAACACCCTTGTTTGTAGCCTATCTTTTCGCCTTTACTGGGTTGATTGGATTGATCGTATACGTTGCAATGATAAGGAAGTTATTAGCCAATAAAGCAAACCAGTAGTACGACTCCTAGCATCCTTGCTTTTACCTTTTGAAAAATCTTACATATATATTATTAATGAATACAGAAGGTGAATAAAAGTGGAAAATCAATTTCAACTGGCACACCGTTTTAGTAGTCTACATCGTAAGGAATTAGAAAAGGACAAAATCTGTGGTTGCTTTTATTGTGGGAAAACCTTTCATCCTGCTACCATTACTGAGTGGATCGATGATGGAAATACAGCACTTTGTCCATATTGCGGAATTGATGCTGTCATCGGTGAAAGTTCGGGATATCCCATCACTGAACAGTTTCTGAAAGGAATGCATATGGAATGGTTTTAGTTTGTCGATACTAGTAATTAGCTATTGCCTTGCTATCGTAGCAATTGTAATTTGAGTTTCCCATAAAATTTTGAACAGACAGGAGAAAGAACGAATGATCAAAGGTTTCGGAGGCGTATTTTGGAGAACGAACAATTTGGAAGCTGTAAAAAAGTGGTACAGTGACGTGTTGAAACTTGATATAAATAATTGGAATGGCACGATGATTAAACCTCAATCTGGAAATGAAACAATTTTTTCATTCTTTACGGAAGATGACAGTTACTTTCCGAAAGAACAACAGGTGATGCTAAATTTCCAAGTACATAATCTAGATGAGGTAATGACGCATCTTGAACAGATTGGTGTACCGCTCGTAAAGGAAAAAGAGGTTAGTGAGTATGGAAAGTTTGCTTGGATTGAAGATCCAGACGGTCGACTAGTAGAGCTTTGGGAGAAGTAAGTAAAATACACGAATAACTATGGCGCATTTTTAAAGTCAGGAATGCGTCAATTTTTCATTTTATTAGCTAGCCGTGTTTTATGGATTGTACAAAAACGATTAACATTTGTTGAAACTTTTTCCATTTATCGTCCGTAAAGTAAAATTAGGGGGTAATTCATATGAAAAGAATAGTGTCAATCTTCATCATCGTCCTCATCTCAATTGGACTCGCTGATCTATTAACAGGAATACTGTTAACGTCCATTTATATTCCAAGCATGTATACAACAAGTAGTTTTGAAATGTCCAAATACGTACAATACATGATTACCGCAGCGACAATTACCATTGCTCTTACTTATGCTTTTAAAGTGAAAAATAAATTAAATAATTCAAAATCAGCGAAATTATCGTGAAGAATTAGCTGGTTTTAAAGGAAGAGCGTTAATCCCCAAAAAGGATGGATGCTTTTTTTGTTGATGCGGGACAAGGTGAGCTGCTTCTTAATCAGTTCTTGGGAAAGGTAAATTTTGTGTGTTTGAATAGCAACTTAAGTAACCTATAATGGTGGGAAATAGGATGTAGGAGTTTTAAAGATGCAATGATCGATCAGTTCTTTAAGGTTATATTAAATGTGTTTAAAATACTTTTTATTTTATTATTGTTTTGCGCGTTCATCATATGTGGAGTTGTGATTTTAGCAATTGTTGGTATTGAGGTACCAAATGGTGAATTCATTGTAAATTTTGTGGCAGTACCGCTATTGTTATTTAACAATAAGATCATCAATATTATATTTACTATTCTATTCATAAGCGTGATCGTGTCCTATTATGTTTATTTAAGAAATTTGGTGAAATAAAATGACTTCAGGTAAAAGGTTTATGAAACAGTTTAGTAGAACATCAGGGTCTTTTATTGTCATATTAATCTCAATAATTCTAAGTATTTTAACAAGTACCGATCTTTTAAGTTCTGGGAATACCAGTTTAAATACGTCAAAGATCGATAAGAATATAGAAAAATTAAAACAATTTCCATGGTTTAAAGAATTATATAATCATGAGCAACATCATCGCTCTTTTTTTGTAAGCCTAAAAGTCAGAAAATATTTAGAAAGTACGATCCGTGTTTATCTACTAACAAGAAATAAGAAAAAACAAGAAGAGTTTATTCTGTTATTAGAAAAAGTAGCTGAACTTCGAATAAAAGCAACATTAAAAAGAACACAATCCAAATAGCTCCAAGAACCAGTCTATCAAACAGGTTGATACACTGGTTCTTTTTATTTCCAATCGTTATCTCTTAATTGTTCATTAGGATATGGATATCGTTTATAAATAAGAACGTTGACAAAGTGTATACGAATGTATACACTTTTAATTAACTTGTTAAACGTATACAAACGTATACCGAACTGCATAAACGTATACATAACTTCTGATACAACAAAGTAAGGGAACACCTACATATTACGAAGAATAGGAGAAATTGAATGGCAAGAATGGGTATGTTCAGAGGAGAAGAGTTAAATGTTTCGGCATCAAGTGTTTGGAGGATGCTTCTAGACCTGTTAAGTAAAATAAAGAAATATTGGGTGATCATCACCTTAACCTGTATTTCAATTGGAATAACCGCACTGATTGAATTTTTAGTTCCTCAACTGATTCAATATACGGTCGATCAAGTAATCCCAATGAAAGAACCTTCCATGTTAGTGAAAGTAACAGCGGGGTTTGTTAGTGCTGCGTTGGCACTGGGAATCTTTAGTTTCATAAGTAGTTATTTTTTATCAATACTTGGACAACGAGCAGTCTTTTCAATACGAAATGATTTATACATCCATTTAATCGACCAAGATATAGAGTATTTTGATCGTAACCGTACGGGCTACTTAATGTCCCGTTTAACGAATGATGTGAATGCGTTACAAAAATTAATTTCATCTGACTTATTAGACATCGTAACGAATATTGGAGTATTTATCGTAGTCTCAGCTTATATGTTTGCAGTAAACTGGCAGTTAACAGGGGTACTTTTCCTTACTTTTCCTTTTTTTATATTCATCACGAAGTTCTTTAGTAAAAGAATAAGAATCGTGTATCGACATGTACAGCGCTCCATGGCAGAGATGACAAATCATTTACAAGACAGCTTAACAAGTGTTCGTTTAATGAAGAGCTTTACGAATGAAGCTTTTGAAACAGAAAAGTTTACTCAAAATAATGAAACAAATATGAATGCTAATTTAAAAGCTTCTTTCTTAAGTTCAATGTTTTCACCATTAATCGCATTCGTTAACTCCATCGGTTTTGCAATTGTGATCGTGATGGGTGCGTTATTCGTCATGAAAGGCGATATGACGACCGGGGCAATTTTCGCATTTGTAGCCTATTTACGATTAGTACAAAGCCCCATTACAAAAGTGACGAAATTTATAAGAGAATTGCAACAAGCCGCAGCTTCGTACGATCGAATTATGGAAGTAATGAACACAGAGCCTAGCGTTAAAGATCAACTAAATTGTTTGCATCTACCGGAAATTAAAGGTGAAGTGCAGTATGACAATGTAAGTTTTTCATATGACGGAAAAACACCAGTGCTTTCAAATATTAATCTTACCCTTAAAGAAGGGAAAATGACCGCACTTGTTGGCTCCTCTGGTTCAGGGAAAACGACATTATCTAATTTGCTGCAACGTTTTTATGATCCAACAGAAGGTACAATTAAAATTGATGATATTCCAATTTCAGATGTTAGTTTGCAATCGTTAAGAAAGCAAATCGTCGTGGTTGCCCAAGACATTCAATTATTTAGTGGAACATTAAAAGAAAATATTGCATACGGCTACAAAGAAGCTAACGATGAAGAAATTGAAGCAGCGGCTAAAGCGGCAAATGCCCATGAATTTATTAGTCAATTTCCAAAAGGCTATCAAACTCAAATTGGAGAACGCGGGGTAAAGTTATCGGGTGGTCAAAAACAACGAATTTCAATAGCTAGAGCATTGCTGAAAAATCCAAATTTAATTGTATTAGATGAAGCAACTGCCGCCCTCGATACAGAATCTGAGAAACTCATTCAAGAAAGCTTAAGTACACTCTTACATGGAAAAACAAGCTTAGTGATTGCCCATCGATTGTCTACGATTCGTATGGCGGACCAAATTGTCGTGTTAGAGAAAGGGGAAATCGTGGAATGTGGTACACACGATGAGCTAATCGCGAAATCAGGTCGTTACCGGGAACTTTACGAATACCAATTTCCACAACCAAAAGAGAAGGTACTAAATAAGTAAGGATTTATTAAGAGTTTTTAATTGAGAATAATTATCAATTGTTGTATAGTAGTTTTAGAGATAAATAATGAAAAAGGGGATTACACAATGCAAATATATTGGACGAAAATAAATAAAATTATTGATGAAACACCGGAAGTAAAAACATTTATGCTGGACATTCCAGAAGGGTTTACATGGGAAGAAGGCGCTCACACTCATCTTGCACTAGAAGGTTTCAATGCAGGAGATGAACCGAATAAAAGCCTTGTTCGCCATATGTCAATTTCAACTTTACCTAAAGAAAATTCAATCGGTATTACAACACGTATTAGAGAATTATGCTCTGAGTTTAAATCGATTTTAAAAACGCTGAAAGTCGGCGATCAAGTTGCACTATTTAAAATTCATTCAAATGTACCGCTAAAAAGAGAAAACAAAAATATTTACCTGTTGTCATCGGGTGTTGGATTAGCAACTTTTAGACCACTTGTACTTGAATATTTGGAACGAACTGACAATGTGAATCAAATTCATTCCTTAAACATTGACTCATCTAAGGACTATTTATTCACTGATATTTTCACATCCGCACCTGACAAAAACTTTGCGGCACAATTCGTCGACAACCGTAATGACTACTATGATGAAGTGAAAAAATTTGCTGCTGACAAAGAGGGTCTATTCTACATTGTTGGTAGTGATGAATTCCTACTTCAAAACATTGAAGTACTGCGTGAACAAGGTGTTAAAACGGAACAGATACTACTCGATAAGCGTGAAAGAGCATTGCCTAAGTTTTTATCACCTGAATTGTCAGTTTAAAAAATCAATTATCTTTTATCAAAGGACGCCATTTTAAGAAATTGGCGTTCTTTGTTCAAAATAGGAGTCAATGAGTCGTAAAGCATCGACTCCCAGTCTTATTTAAAGATCCATCCCAACCTTCCGACCTGTATAGAAAGACAGTTGCGGATTTAATTGATTTTCTTTTGCCGTTCGTACTTTCGGAATCAGTTTAAATACAACGGTATGACTCCCTAGAGAAGAGCGATATCTTTCAACATGGGTCTGCGAAAGGTTTTGATCATAGTAACCAGGGACATATTTATCTAACATTCCTTGCATAGCTGCAGTAGCTTCATTTAAATCACTTACCGTTTCGAGCACGCCAAACATCATCACACTCATATAAGCCGTATCTGTTTTAGCGGGTATCGGACTGACCATCGTTCCAACATCTTCTGCCACCGTAAAACAACAGTTGGGGTTCGCAACAATTACATCAATTTTTCTCCCATGCGCAGCTCCGTGAAAATACATGGCACCATTCATCCAGATAAAATTCAAAGGTACCACATAAGGAAATTCCCCATCTGCTAATCCCAAGTAACCTGTCCGTGCCTCGCTCAAAAACTGATCAATACGCTGTTCATCAGTACAACTTAATTTTTCTTGGCGAATTTTTTCCATTGTATATCCCATCCTTCATTTACGTGATAAAATCATTTTAGGAAAATTCTGTACATGGAGAAAGTGACAGAAAATAAAAGTTTAATAGGGACAGATGGAGGGGTACAATGGAACTTTCCCCGTTTTTACAAAAGGAGTCGCCTGAGTCGTTATACAGCCAGTTATATCATTGGATAAAAAAAGAAATTGAAGAGGATCGGCTTTTACCAGGGATGAAAATGCCATCAATTCGGCAATTAACAACACATTTAAAGGTCAGTCGGAATACAGTGGTGTCTGCATATGAACAGCTGCAATCAGAGGGTTATCTTGAAAGTGTTCCGAAAAGTGGCATATGGGTTGCGGAAATTGAGAAACCAACCCTTCATCCGATTGAGAAAATACAGCCAGTTCGTTCGGAATGTAAGCCAATAAGCGAAGTCCTTGTGGATTTTGAATATGGAAATGTAGATCTTCATAAATTTCCTGTAAAGCAGTGGAAAAAATGTTTATCAGACGCTGTCGATCAAGAGAATAGCTGGTTATTTGAGTACAGTGAAAAACAGGGGGAACTTGTATTAAGGGAAGAGATTTCATCCTATTTACTGCAATCTAGAGGGGTACGATGTGTACCGGAACAGATTGTGATTACGTCTGGAACACAAAATTCCATAGCGTTAATTTGTCGCCTTTTAGAACTGCAAGGGAAAAAGGTAGCGATGGAAGAACCCGGGTATAGTGGGGTACGTTCAGTTTTTGTAGATCAAGGATGCTTTATTGAACCTGTGCCTCTTGAAAAGGACGGATTATCGGTGGAGCATCTTCAAACAAGCAAAGCAAAAGCTGCATACGTTACACCCTCACACCAATTTCCATTTGGTATGGTCATGTCCATTTCGAAAAGAAACCAATTATTAGATTGGGCTTATCAATCTGGGGGATTTATTATTGAAGATGATTATGACGGCGAATTTCGGTACCGGGGGCAGCCAATTCCTTCACTGAAATCATTGGATGAAGAGGAGAAGGTCATATATTTAGGAACATTTTCTAAATCCTTTCTTCCTTCAGTACGCTTAAGTTATATTATACTTCCACCATCGCTAATGGTTCAATACTCACAAAAGTTTTCTAATTACAACCAATCAGTCTCTCCAGTAATTCAGTGGGCTTTGGCTTTATTCATGCAATCAGGTGAATTCGAAAAGCATATCCGAAGAATGCGCAAACAGTATCAACGAAAACATCAAACATTGTTAAAAAGTATTGAACAACATATGGGGATGAAAGTAAAGATCGTTGGAGAAAAGTCTGGATTACATATCTTATTAAAACTAAACAACATATCCAACAGCGATTTGATTGAAAAGGCCCTTCAAAAAGGAGTCAAAGTATATTCACCGGAAAGATTTTGGCTTCAGCCAACCTCCGAAAGCATTTCCTACATCATGTTAGGGTTTGGAGGATTATCGATTGAGGAAATTGAAAAAGGAGTAGAAACCCTTGCAAGCTGCCTCACATGAGCGTTGATTAAAGGAGATGTTAGATGAACAGAAAACAACATGTAGCATTAATCATTGGCGGATTACTATTGTTTATATACTTATCTTCTTCAAGTTTGATTTTTAATAATGAAATGCTAACTATGCTTTCGACTGAACTTTTGTTTATGATTTTAATAGTTCTTTATATGGGCATTTGGTTGATCACATTTTCATATAGAAAACGATATAGAAATACTTTTGAAAGTAGTTTTTTTATCACAATATTGATTTTAACCGGGTTGCCAGTAGGTGCAATCACTCTATTAAATATCCTAGCTTATTTCTGATCCGTTATGAGTTCTACTGAGATTTATTAATATCTTTTTATTTCTAATTTATCTAGGGAAATTACATGAAAAGAAAGGGGGGAGAAGAATGTTGGTACACAAGATTGATGATGAGGTTTCGTTGAGGTTGTTCAATTTAGATGACGCAGAGGAATTTTACAACTTAACTATTGAATCAAAAACCTATTTAAAAGAGTGGCTTGGTTGGCTCGACCATACGAAAAGTGTAGAAGATACTGCGCATCATATTTTATCAAGATGTAAAGAGCTTGTTGAAAATGGAGGCTATCCACAATCGTTTGCCATCATATATAACGGGAAAATTGCTGGAACGATTGGATTTAATGAAATTCACAAGGCAAACAAAATGGGGGTTGTGGGTTATTGGTTAGGCGAAAAGTTTCAAAGTAAAGGGATCATGTCGAAAGCATTCAAAGCATTAATTGATTACGGATTTAATGACCTAAGACTTAATCGAATGGAAGTTAGGATAGCGGTTGAAAATAAAAAAAGCAGAGCACTTCCCGAAAAGTTTGGATTCAAAGAGGAAGGGATCATAAGGCAAGCAGAGTGGTTATATGATCATTATGTGGACCACATCATTTATGGACTTTTGGTGAATGAATGGGAAATAAAAAGATAAAGAATAAAACCGTGTTTTGATCATTCTTCAAAACACGATTTTCTCATTTTAGTAAGTTACTATTCTAATTCCAAAGGTAAAAAAGCATAATCTCCGTCTTTGACGATTTCACATTTACGAACTGGAATAGGATGTTTAAAGATGGGGCCGTCTATTACTGTCGTATGGAATTCTCCACCTTCTCCGCACGGGTCAATACCACGGGCTTCAAGTTCCTTCACATATTCATGTGTTAATGTTCTTCCTAAATCTTCCTCACGCATTCCAAGAGATAAATTAACCGTCACCATCATCGTGACAAATCCTAAATCGATGAATTCTTCAACAGCAGTACGATGGTTCATTTCCCATAACGGCATCGCAAGCTTTAATCCGGCATAGTTCGTAACCTTTTCATGCCAGCAACCATGAGCAGGCATATCTAGATCTCCAGTTACTAACACTTCTGCACCTTGATTTTTAGCCTTTTCTAAAAGACCTATAAATACTTTTTCATAATCTTCCCAACTTGCAGCAGCTGTACTTATAGGAACACCGATAGAACTTGCTTGGGCACGAAGAAGTTCCGGTGGCATTCCATGAGATCTCGAACGATTTCCTTCCTCTTCCATCATGGCGATGAGTCCAACAGCTTCGCCAACCTTCATTGCTTTAAATAGAGCTAACGTACTATCCTTACCTCCGCTAAAAGAAGCGATAAATTTGCGCCCATGAGCATTATGTTTCCAATCTAATTCTCCCATTCGGTTCTTTCTCCTTTATCATAATGATAATTTCACATTTTCTTTTAATTTGATTTTATCACTAGAGGAGCTTAAAAACACAGAACTGGGAAAGAATACAGCTTAAAAGGGGCCATAAAAATGAAAAAATTAGTTTTTATTGTTTTACTAATATTTATTTCTATTAGCATGGCTGAGAAAGGTTCGGCTCGGACTTTTCAGTTAACAAAGGATGCAATAGAAACCGTTGAAGAGCAGCAACTATCAATAAAACAAGCAATTGATTTAGCCTATCCATCTGCTTTGGAATGGAATGAACATGCGGAATTGTTAGATGCCATAAGTATCGACTTAGATAAGCCGGGGAAGTCAATTGGAAGTAATGGGAAAAGAAAATATTGGAATATTTCATTTGGCGTGCCTGATACGAATAAGTTTTACTTAGTAATGATTCACGAGGGGAAAATTGATCAAGTAAATGACTTAACAGGTGAAGGTACATCTCCTTATCCCCAAAAAGAGTTTATCCGACTAGAAGAGATTAAGTATGATTCACCAGAGTTACTTAAAAAAGCACTGAAGATGGGGAATATTTACCCTGGAAAAGACTGGGCGAAAGGCTATAATTTTATGCTGAAAAAAGACACGGAGCGAAATATAAACCTATTATTAGTGATTGGTTGGAATAATGACCAGACAGAAATGACAGCAGCAGGCTTCGATACATCTACAGGAGAATATATTAAACCTAATTTGTAAGCACGTGTTCCTTTAGAGATTGATGGGAACAAGCAGGACAAACTTAAGCTAAATAATAATGGGATAAAGGAAAGTGTGCTGGAAGGAGCATTAGAAAAAGAATACTTGAATAATAAAGAGAGGCTAAAGTTTTTAAGGGAAACCAGTTTTAATAAGTTTCTGATAAAAGGGTAATCAGAATTTCTCCGCCTAAATCTATTCTGAGCCGCCACATTATTCAATAACGGAAGAAATTTCCCTTAAGGTTCAAAAAACACATAATTTCTGAAAAATAACGGAAATTTTTTCCCTTATCTCATCAAAATCTTTAAAATTTTCCTGATTTGAAACACTTAACGGAACATTATTCTCTTATTTCAGTCATATAAGCCGCCAGATTATTCAATAACGGAAGAATGTTCCCTTAAGGCAGGGGGGCGATAACACCACGGCCACAAGTCTCTAATGACCAAGAACGCACGTGTCCACAAGTCATGCCTCATGAACCAAGAACGCGCACGGCCGCAAGTCTCGCCCCAATGACCAACCACGCACGTGGCCCCATAGTCCGTTCTCACTGAACACCTCATGAGAATGATAATAACGGCAAAAAAACACCAGTTTTCTCCAAGAGAGGAACTGGTGTTTTCGGGCTTTATCATAGCCTTTGCATCTACATTATTTCTTGTCCTCAAAAAGACTTAAAAAAACATCAACAATTTCAGGGTCGAATTGTGTTCCTTTATTTTTCCGAATTTCATTGAGCGTGTATTCTAAATTAAGTTCATCTCGATAGACGCGTTTTGACGTCATGGCATCAAAAGCATCGGCAACAGCTACTATTCGGGCGAACAAAGGAATTTGATGGCCTGCTATTCCTCTTGGATAGCCTTTCCCGTCAAATCTTTCGTGGTGGTACAAAACAATATCTAAAACGCCATTTTTATGAAAATCTGTAACATGCTTAATGATGTTATAGCCAACCGTGGGATGACTTTTAATGATTTCATATTCATCGGTCAATAATTTATCATTCTTTAACAAGATATGTTCAGGAATTCCAATTTTCCCAATGTCATGCAATAATGCTCCTTTGCGGATAATGGCACAACTTTCTTTAGACAACTTCATCTTCTCAGCTATTTGAACAGCGTACCTTGCAACATTTTCAGAGTGGTGCAAAGTATAAGTGTCTCTGGAATCCAAGGCATTAGCAAGTGCTGTTGTTAATTCTAAATTATCTGCTTTCACTTTTTGCACAAGTCTCATTAACCTAGATGATATTAGCGTGATTAAAAAATACGTACATAAATGAATACAAAACACCACGACATTCAGTTCTTCATCGAGAATTAATAAATACCGAAACGATACTACCAATACAGTAAAAAAGATTAAGAACCATGCCGGTTTATTATAGAAACCGATCCCAAGAAATATAACGGAAAAAATATATAATATATAAAAAAGATCGTCACCATTTGGAAAGATACTGTTTAAGATCACACTAACAATTAAAAGAAGAAAAAACCCGTAACGAAAATAGCTGGGGTGATCAAACCATCTATTTGACAATTGATTCATCATAGCTTCCCCTCATATAAACTGTGTATATTAATCAAAAATAACTTTGTAAGTTTAACATAACTTCGACACAGATTCTAATATTAGAAAATTAATAAATCTAATAACAACATATTTTTAGAACAATACCTGAGTAACATTTTTACAGTTTTTATTCAGCTAAAGAACATATTTCACTATAATGAATGTGTCTTAAAGAAAAGACGTAGACAAGTTGAAGATAATAAGTTAAAAAATACTAAGGACTGATTTGGTTGGTTCGTTTAAAAATCGGGGATGTTTTTGAAATATTAACATCAAACGGTGTAGATATATTTCAATATGTTCATAAGGATGAAAGAATTGGGCCCTTAATTCGCATATTGCCCAACTTGAATAAGGGTGAATCTGAAATCATAGATGAATTGGTAAAGGCAAAGGAACTTTATCTGATTCATTTTCCTTTAGGAGCTGCTCTTTGGCACAAAATAGTTAAAAAAGTAGGGAATTACCCAGTTCCACAACATTTTATTTTACCTAGCAAATTTAGAACAGAACATATCATAGGGGATGAATTTATTTGCTGGCACATTGTTGATTATGATACTTGGAAAAGAGAATCAGTTAAAGAATTATCTGATGAACAAAAGAAATTATCACCTTGGGGAATATGGAATGATACTTTACTTAAAGAACGATTAGCTGAAGGTTGGACATTAGATAAATGGGTTTAGTAATGCAGTAACCGAACGCGTTTCACTAAGAAATGCGTCTATTTTCATATAAGGATATTTAGAAGAGAGTAAACAAATTTTTATATTTGATAAAACTAGGGTAATGCTCATAAGTAACTGTAACGTGCTCAAAAAGGGTTAAGTTTGCTCTAAGTTAAATTATAATGCTTATAAATGCTAGAAAGTTGCCCATAAACAAGAGAATTGAGCTCATACAAGCAGAAGCTTTTCCGGCCCTATTCTAATCAAGCTGCTTCAACTTTGAACCAGGTAAAGAGATATTCAATAGCGATGAAACGAATTGAGAACCATTCCATGATAAGAGATTTTCAATAGATCCTAATGTATCTGAATTCGTAGGACCAATAATTCGTTGAAAAGCAAGTAAGTCATAACTCGATTCTTTATTAGTAGTAACAACAGGATATAAAATACCTAAAGCAAGAGCCCCGCCTTGAACCGGTTGTTTTAGTTTGCCATTTTCATCGTAGAACTGTGATAAATAATCTTGCCCTTTATTACTAATATCAATCGTGAAAAGTATATTAAGCTTGGCACTTTTTACACTCACTTTATAAAAATCCTCATAATTAACTTCGAATAAATAATCTTGATTATATTGTTCCACATCAAATAGTTGACGCAAAATGTGTTCCTTGAAGGAATAAATATAGTAATAACCGTAGCCTCCACTTCCTCCAGAATCGATACTGACCAAAATATCCAAAACGTGATCTTTGGAAAAATCTCCGAGGAAAAGTCGCGCATTGTATCCACCATTATATTGAAAGGTTACTGTTGAAATATGATTGGTCCGTCCATCTTGAATAAGCAGAGTAATATGATCGATATAGAATTGGGCTACATTGGTTTTACTCCCGATTAAATAAATATAGTCAATGATTCCGTCACCCGTCACATCGCCTTGTTTCTTATCAAGCAAGACTATGTTTTTAGCAGAAGTATCGTTGCGAAACAGAAAAACCCTATACACATGAACCCCTCCAAAACAGTAGGTGATTACTTTGAGTACAATATGTAGGGGTATCTTGTTTGATTGGGTGGGAACCTAAAGATGCAAAAATTATCAGAGATTTTAAAAGTTTTCTCAGACTAGGAATATTTGAAATTCCTTAATCCTTGTACGGCCCTCGACTATTTCATTTAATTAGTCTTACTTGAAGAGTTAATTATTTAAATCTAAACGAAGGCCCTTTTTAAGATAGAAAAGATATTCCGCTATATTTGTTGCATGATCTGCACATCTCTCAATAGACCGGCACACAAATGATAAATACGTAATTTGCGGGACATATTCTGGTTTCACATTGCTCAACGACATTAGGTGTTTAATGATATTTCTGTACATTTCATCAATAGTATCATCCAGTTCTGCAATTTCTTTTGCTTTTGTTGTATTTTCATCAATAAATGCTTGGACAATATGACGTAACATTAGCGAAGTTTTATAGCACATATCTTCCATCAATTCAATGGAAGTAACAAAACGGTCTTTACCAATACGAATTGTCGTTTTGGCAATTTTAACTGCGTAATCTCCTACACGTTCCATATCTGCGGCAGCTTTTAATAGAATGATTAATCTTCGTAAGTCAGTTCCAACAATCGGTTGTTGTTTGGTTAAAAGTAAAATAACTTGGTCATTTATTGACTCCTCAAGTTGATTAATATTTACGTCTTCCTCAATAATTTGTTCCGCAGTGTTCGTGTCCTTATTTGTAAAAACGGTAAATGATTTCTCTAAAGTATTGATGCTTTTTTCGGCTAATACTAAAAATTCCTTCTGAAGTGCCTCGAGTTCTAAGTCAAATCTTTTGCGTACACTCATGTTCCAACATCCTTCCTTTACTTTATTCCATCCGTTTTATGATTTCTTTTCGTATAACTAAGAGATAGTTTTCTTCTTCCGCTGTCCGAATTCGAGAAGGTAATTGAGACAAGCGAGTAAATGTTTCTAATAATTCTTGTGGTGTCATTTGTTTCGGTTCTTTTTTGAAATACATCATGCACGATCCTTTCGATGAAAAATAATATGTACTAGTTAAAGTTGATAAAATTTATGTTTTTAGTAGGGATTAAAAATGTGAAGTGCCTTACTGACTAAATGTTCAATACACACAACTAATTTTAGACTTAATAATATGTTAACATAAAGCGAATTGAAGTTAACATATTATTTAGATTTTGACAAAGAAGTGTCATCTTATGCCCATTTTCAAGTCATTTTGAGATAGCCTTTCAACACATGTTGTGCTTCTAACATAAGAAATTAAAACTTTTCATATTCTATTTGTTCACTTTTATGTAAGAAATAGGAATGTTCCTATATTCTGGAAACCTTTATTATTTTATTATAGTCATAAATAGTAATAATTTCTAGAGGAAAATGAGGGGGTAAAATGGGGATTTCCGAAATAATCATCATAATGCTTGTATATGGGGGACTGTTTTTATTTGTAAATTTAGTATCTTCGAATAACAAATTATTAGTTTATGTAAAGTGGGCATCTTTCATTATTTTATATGGTTATATTTCTACTATTATTTGGTTCACTTACAAAGCAGAAGAAGAACATACAAACAGTCATAGTGGTTATGCACCGATTAGTTTAACCGGGGAAGCAATACTTATGATCGCAGGTTTAACTATTTATTCTGTCATTTTATTTTGGGGTTTTAGGTTATTGAATAAAGCCAGCTATAAATAAGTTCTCCAGAGTTAAGCTATATGGGATGAATTGGGGAGTGGTACGTATGAAGAATCCACTCCGTCCACCCCAACAAGCTACTTAACTAACTTTTCACAAGTTCTTCTTTCGATAATTGCGCGGTCGATTGTTTTTTTACAACAATGACAAATAGACTCGCCAACACACAGAACACGCCAGCCATCGTAAACGCCCAAGTGTAATTATTAAAATATTTATAGACTAACCCTCCGCCATATGCTGCAACTGCAGCTCCTGCTTGGTGAGCGGCATAAATCCAGCCATATATAATCGCACTTTTCTGAAGCCCAAAGATTTGTCTTGCGAGGTTAATAGTTGGTGGTACAGTCGCTACCCAATCTAAACCATAAAACACAGTAAACACAATGATCCAAGTGATATTCCCGCTCATTAATGCAAAGGGAAGAAGCACTAGGGAAGCACCTCTAAACAAGTAATACCAAAATAACAGCCAACGATTATCAAAACGGTCCGATAGAAAGCCAGAGAAAGTCGTTCCTACCATATTAAACACGCCCATAAATGATAGTAAGGAAGCTGCCGTAACGAGAGGAATTCCAAAGCTAATACAATAAGAAATAAAATGTGTCCCAATCAACCCACTCGTGGAAAGGCCACAAATAAAGAAACTACCTGCCAATAACCAAAATTCCTTTGCCTTTAATGCACTAAATAATCCTTTGAAAGCAATAATGATCGGATTTCCTTTTTGTGTTTTGTTCTTTTCATCTAATTCTTCTTTTTGACCATATGGAAGAATCCCCATATCCTTTGGAGAGTTTTTCATAAATAAAAAGATTATGATGAACATTACGACACCCAGCGTGATGATTAACCCAATTGCCCATCGCCATGAGTAGTTTTCAATCACCATTGCTAAAACGGGAAGTAATATTAACTGTCCCATTGCCGTACTCGCCGTTAATATTCCCGTTGCGAGACCCCTTTTTTCTTTAAACCAATGATTTGCCACATATGGACTTAATACAGTTAAGAAAACACTTGAACCTAATCCAATAATCATTCCCCAAATAAGGATCAAATGCCAAGACTGACTCATCAAGAAGGTGAATAAAAGACCTATTAACAGAGTGGCCATTGAAGTTAACATCATTTTCCTTAGCCCTAAGACTTCCAGTAAAGCTGCCATAAATGGACCTGAAACTCCAAAGAAAAACATACATATACCAAAAGCAAGGGAAATGGTAGGGCGGCTCCAGCCAAACTCATTTTCAAACGGAGTTAAAAACACCCCAGATGATGCCACCACAATGCCGACGACAATAATAGAAAAAAAGGTGACCGTTAAAACAAACCAACTATAGTGAATACGCTTCAAAGCAAAACCTCCTCCGGGACAGGGGGACAGGTCCCTCGTCCCATTCTCAACACGCATATGAGAAACCGTCTCTCACTCTATGATTCTTTCATTTTAACGAGTCACAACCCATGTGTAAAATTGAAGTTTATGAAGTGATCCATTGATTTTTCTGATACTATTGATAAAAAAAGAATGTTAAAAGTGGGGTGAAGGGATGGAAATACGCCATTTTATTACGTTTAACAAGGTGATTGAAACGGGAAGTTTCACCCAAGCAGCTGAACATTTAGGTTACACTCAATCCACCGTGACCTCTCATATTCAGACACTTGAAGAGCATCTCGGCTCCCCTTTATTTGATCGGATGGGGCGTAAAGTAAGACTAACGGATATCGGTAAGAAGCTGTTACCCTACACTAAAGAAATTTTGGATACTTATCGGAAAATCGAAAGCCTTACGAATGAGGAAGAAGATATTAGAGGGACACTAAAAATTGCGGCTCCTGAATCTCTTACAGTATATCGCTTAGAACCGATCTTAAGAGAATATCGAAAAAAATTTCCTCATGTCAGCATTCGTTTAAGTAATGCACCTTGTGGGGAAAACAAGAAGGCAATTCTTGATGGAAGTGCAGATATTGCCTTTGTCATGGTGCCACAGTTCGAGGATTCGGATTTAGTCATCTATGCTTTAATGAATGAACCGATTGTTCTCGTTGGGAGTCCTGACTGTTCAATGAATAGCTTATGTGATTTGTACGAAAATCAAAAGCTTAGTGAGTGTTTAATTGTGAATGAAAAAGAAGCCAGTTATCGAAGAATATTTGAAGAGCATCTACGTAGCAGAGGGATTGTACCTTCTAATGTTATGGAACTTTGGAGTGTGGAGGCAATCAAGCGTTCTGTCATGAGTGGACTTGGTATAGCTTATTTACCTTTAATCGCTGTACAAGATGAAGTCGAGGCAGGGAAGTTGAAAATTATTCCTAGTGAAGCGGGATTAAAACAAATCTACTCCCAAGTTATTTATCACAAAAATAAATGGGTTTCGCCTGCACTAGCAAGTTTTATAGACATTACATTGAAGCATGCAAAAGATTGGTCATGTGCTGAAGGTCAATTTTTCTAAACGGGGGGAGCAAATATGAATATTGTACAAAAAGCCATTAATTTAGCAGCCGTCGCTCACGCGGGACAAATGCGTAAAGGAACAAATATCCCATATATTACACATCCTTTTGCGGTCGGTATGATGTTGCAACAGACAAAATGTTCCGAAGAAGTGATTGCAGCTGGAATTTTACACGACACGTTAGAAGATACAGATGTGACGAAAGAGCAGTTACTCGAAATGTTTGGTGAACAAGTCACACGTCTAGTCGAAGCTGCATCCGAACCTGATAAAACATTACCTTGGAAAGAGCGAAAACGTCACACCATTCATTCATTACAACACGCATCCATTGATGAAATCCATGTCATTACAGCGGATAAAGTTCATAACTTACAATCAATCCGGGAAGATCTTAAACAGTCGGGTGAATCGGTTTGGTATCGATTTAAACGAGGAAGAGCGGAGCAACATTGGTACTACAGCAGTATCGTCAAAGCATTGTCTGCGCGAAAAACAGAATGTCAACTAATCGGGCAGCTAGAACAAGAAGTGGAAGCAGTATTTTTTGGTTCAAACTAATCAAAATTCACAAAAATTGTGTGGAAACTTGCTATATATCGAACAAATAAGAATAATTTAGAAATTTTTTCGGTAAGAATTGTATTTTTTACGGGAATTTGATACATTATAGTAGAAATAGACAATCTATGAAGTGACCAAGTAAATAAGAATTGTGAAACAGAAAGTATAGCAATTGCTGAGAGCTATATCACCGCTTCTTATTGAAACCTATCACGGAGATGTTAACAAAATTAACCGAGTCGTTTTCGTTACAAAACGTTTAGAGGGCTTTTCACAATTCAGGTGAAAGCCAAACTAAGGTGGTACCACGTCGATTCAGCGTAAAGACGTCCTTACATGAGGATGCTTTTACGCTTTTTATATGGCCATTTTTTATCGTTGTAACGCACAAACAATACACGAGGCAAATTATTGAGGAGGAACAAACCATGTCACAACAAACAAATGATTTTTCAAAATGGTACATTGACACAATTCAAAAAGCAGATTTAATGGACTACACACCAGTTCGTGGTTGTATCGCCTTCAAACCAGATGGCTACGAGCTTTGGGAACATATTCAAGGAGAAATGGACCGTCGTTTTAAAGAAACAGGTCACCGTAACGCCTACTTCCCAATGTTAATACCAGAATCTTTCTTCCAAAAAGAAAAAGATCATATTGAAGGATTCTCACCAGAACTTCCATGGGTAACTGAAGCAGCAGGTGAAAAATTAGAAGAACGCCTTGCATTACGTCCAACTTCAGAAACAATGATTGGACATCTTTATTCCGACTGGATTAAAAGCTACCGCGACCTTCCAGTGTTAATTAACCAATGGGCAAACGTATTCCGCTGGGAAAAGAAAACTCTTCCATTCATTCGTACATCTGAATTCTTATGGCAAGAAGGGCACACAGCTCACGTCGATGAAGAAGATGCACGTAAAGAAACAATGCAAATGTTAAATATCTACAAAGAAGTAGTAGAAGGATTCCTAGCAATTCCAGTATATGATGGTCAAAAAACGCCATCTGAACGTTTCGCAGGTGCTGTCGATACGTATTCAATCGAAGCAATGATGAAAGACGGAAAAGCGGTTCAAGCTGGTACATCTCACTACTTAGGTACAAAATTCGCTGAAGCATTTGACATTAAATATTTAACAAAAGAAAACAAACACACTCATGTTCACACAACTTCATGGGGTACATCAACTCGTTTAATCGGTTCTGTGATCATGGTTCATGGTGATGAGCAAGGTCTTGTATTACCACCAAAAATCGCACCAACACAAGTGGTGTTAATCCCAGTTGGTCCTTGGAAAAAGAACCCTGCCATCATGGAGAAATTAGATGAAATCTTCGCGACATTAAAAGCAAAAGGTATTCGTGTTCGCCTAGATGATTCAGATCAATCTCCAGGTTATAAATTCAATGAATGGGAACTAAAAGGGGTACCAGTTCGCATTGAGCTTGGACCACGTGACCTTGAAAACAACCAAGTATTATTAAAAGCTCGTGACGAAGCTGACAAACAAACAGTTGAATTAGGTTCTGTTGTTGAAGCAATCGAAAAAGAGCTTGAAATCATGCAAACACGTCTATTCGATAAAGCAAAAGCATTCCGTGATGCAAACTCACATACACATATCGACTCATTAGAACAATTACACCAACATTTAGCGGATTCAGAGAAAAACGAAACAATCCCAGGTTGGGTACTTGCTGGCTGGTGCGGAGACGACGCTTGTGAATCAAACGTGAAAGAAGAAACAAAATTCACAACACGTAACATTCCATTCAACCCACCTGCAGAAAAACACACATGCATCAACTGTGGCAAAGAATCAAAACACACAGTTTGGTTCGGCCGCGCATACTAATGGGACATCGGGGACAGGTTCCTTGTCCCAATATTGTCAAAAAGCTTCCCGTCATCATACGGGAAGCTTTTTTTCGGGACGGGGGGACAGGTTCCTCGTCCCATTTTTTTTATAAATTCAGGTTATGAATGGCAAAACAGGATAGAGAACAAAGAGAAAAATCGTTGATCGAGGGGATGAACGACAAAACTAGAACGGAAACGAATGGAAAAATCGTTCATCGAGGGTATGAACGATAAAACTAGATGGAAGTTCGAATGAAAAGTCGTTCATCGGGGGTATGAACGACAAATCTAGATGGAAGTTCGAATGAATAGTCGTTCATTAGGGGTATGAGCGACAAAACTAGATGGAAGTTCGAATGAAAAGTCGTTCATCGGGGGTATGAACGACAAATCTAGATGGAAGTTCGAATGAAAAGTCGTTCATTAGGGGTATGAGCGACAAAACTAGATGGAAGTTCGAATGAAAAGTCGTTCATCAGGGGTATGAATGACAAAACTAGATGGAAGTTCGAATGAAAAGTCGTTCATCAGGGGATGAACGACAAATCTAGCATGAAATTCAAAAGAAAAGCAGTTCATCAGATTAATATTAGGCTAACTTACCTTATTTTTATTCCTTATATCCTACTATCCATTGTTTTATACTAAATCTATAAAATACTATTGAATATCATAAAGGGTCACGAAGGGTCAAAAGAATGGTAGAGGTAGTTTTAACATTCTACTTCAGAATGGGAACATGATTTAACAAAACTCAAACAGGTCTACTATGAAAATAACTTTAAATGGCCTCAACATTAAATTTTCCCAAAATATTTATAAAGTTTTGTCATAGTGTCTACTAGCGATAGCAAACTTTATCTTCTTCATTATTTAAAGATATTTATATGGGGATTGCTTTCGTCCATCACCAATTATTTATTATTTCTATTAAGTTTTGAGATTTGACTCCAAGGGGAAGGAGCCTAAACGGGGTACTACCAACAAATATGTTATGTTGGTGGTACCTTTTTTGCTTCTATCTAACTCTTAGTAATGGAAGGGCATGACCAAATCATCGCTAAAAGTTGTTTTGCGGTTAAGAGGAAGAATGTACAACCTTTAAACTCGTTTCAATATGTTTATTCATAAGTGTTTCTGCCTTAATTGGATCTCGCTCTTTCAAGGCCTGTAATATCTGTTCATGATCGTTAATTAAGACAGGGAAACTATACGTATGTCCTTTTAGGAGGCAATTCCGGATATAGAGCACTTTTGTACTGATTACTTCAAATAATTGAATAAGCTGCTTATTTTGTGAAGAAAGTGTAATGGTGTCATGGAATTGTTGGTTTAAGCGTGTCAGTTTTTCCGTATCATTTTTTTCTAAAGCTTCTTTAGAATATTTAATGATTCGATTGAGATCTATTAATTGATCATCCGTTATTTTTTGTGCCGCTAGTCTAACCGATAGTAACTCTAAGCTCCTTCTGCATTCATAAATATCTATTATGTCATTTTGACTTGGGTTATAAACAAAGAGGTAACTATCTCTTTGCTCGATCAGCTCATCTTTCGTTAACATTCGAATAGCTTCTCTAACTGTCCCTCTGCTTACTCCTATTTGTTCTGCTAATTTCGATTCAACGAGACGCTCGTTAGGTTGAAATTCACCATTTAGAATTTTTTCTTTGACGATTTGATACACCTGGATATGGAGCGCGTCTGTTTTTTTAATTTCCCTCATTTCATATCTCCCTTCAATTGTAGTGTGGTCCATAGTTGATTCATGATATAAGGTTGTTTCGTAACATTGATGCCATTTAACTGGGACTTTGAGTGCCAAATCTCCATTTTAGGAGTCTCTGTATATTAGCGAAATGATAATAGAATATAAGTTTAATGTTGGTAAATTAATATTAAACTAATTCTCTGTCTGAAAAAAGTAAAATTTCTAAATTTTTTATACTGTTAACTGTTGACAGTCAACAATGGAAAAGTTAAGATAAAAAAACAAGATTTCCATTATCTGAAAATAGAAAACTTGTGAATAAGCGCTTACATAATGCGTTAAATTGAGAAAAATCAAGTGAAAATATTTGGAGATATTTTATTAATATCTTTCTAGAATATTAGGAACTTGAAGAAAGGTAATCATTTAACAAGGGGGTGACCATTAATGGGAATGACAATGTCAGAAAAAATTCTTGCTAAAGCTTCGGGGCAATCTAGCGTAAAGGCTGGAGAGATCGTTTGGGTAAATGTAGATATTGCCTTAATGCATGATTTACTAGGTCCATGGTTAGTTGACGGAGGTTTTCGTCGTCTTGGAGGAAAACTATTTGATCAGGATAAAGTTGTAGTAGTTTCCGATCACTGTACACCTCCAGCAACAGTTCAACAAGCGGATATCTTAAAATTCACTAGAGATTGGGCACGTAATCACGACCTTCCTTACTATTATGAATTTGAAGGCCCTTGTCATCAGGTGATTGTAGAACATGGCCATGTTCGTCCTGGACGCTTAATTCTTGGAACCGATTCACATACATGTATGGCAGGCGCACTTGGGGCGTTTGCAACTGGAATTGGTTCTACCGAAATGATTGGTGTTTTATTAACAGGTGAAACATGGTTGAAAGTTCCTGAAACCATCAAAGTTGTATGGGATGGAAAGTTAAAAGAAGGCGTTTACGCAAAAGATATTGTGTTAAAAACAATTAAGGAACTTGGACATGCCGGCGCAACCTATCAAACAATTGAATTTTCTGGCAGTGCGATTAAAGAATTGTCATTGGATGAAAGATTAGTATTATCGAACATGGCGATTGAAGCGGGTGCGAAAACTGGTTTAATCGAACCGGATGAAACAGTGGTTGAATACTTACGCTCTAAAGGTGTAGAAGATGAAATAGAATTGTTTGCTAGTGATGAAGACGCGGTTTATTCCCGTGTGTTACAATTTGATGCTTCTGAATTAGAGCCTCAAGTTGCTTGCCCACATGAGGTAGATAATGTTCATCCAGTAAGCGCTGTAGAAGGAAAAGCGGTAGATCAAGTGTATTTAGGTTCATGCACAAATGGTCGAATTAGTGATTTGCGAATTGCCGCTGAAATATTAAAAGGAAGAAAAATAGCCAAAAATGTCCGCTGTTTAGTTGTACCAGCCTCACAACATGTTTGGATGCAGGCAAATAAAGAAGGAATTTTAACCACTTTAACCGAGGCAGGTTGTATCGTCAATATGCCATCCTGTGGTGCATGTGGTGGATTCACAAGTGGTGTCATAGGAGCAGGAGAAGTCGTCATGTCTTCATCCAATCGAAACTTTAGAGGACGAATGGGAAGTTCAGACGGTGAAGTGTATTTAGGGTCACCTGCAACTGTTGCAGCGACAGCAATCGAAGGAAAAATAGCGGACCCACGAAAGTATTTGTCGAGGGAGGTCATGATTTAATGTCATTCGTAATTAGAGGAAGAGTATGGAAATACGGAGATAACATCAATACCGACATTATTTCTCCCGGACAATATATGAGCTATCCAGTAGAAAAGCAAGCTGAGCATGCAATGGAAGCAATTGATGCTGAATTTGCGAAAAAAGTTCAACCGGGTGATGTAATTGTCGCTGGAAATAACTTCGGTTCCGGCTCAAGTAGAGAAACAGCACAAATGGTATTAAAATACCACAAAATAGGGGCTATTGTTGCAAACTCCTTCGCGCGTATTTTTTACCGTAATTCGATTAATGTTGGTCTTCCAGTAGTCGAAATGCTCGATACATCCGTCATTGAAGAGGGGGATGAAATTGAAATCAACCTTTTAGAGGGGAAAATCATTAATCATACAAAGGGTGAAGAATACGAAGGAACAAAACTGCCTGAGCATTTAATCGAAATGGTAAAAGTCGGTGGTTTGGAACCTTACCTAGCAAAGAAACTAGGAATATCTTAATTCCCAATAAATTTAGAGATTTTTGCAACTAGTAAAACCTATAACAAATAAGAAAAGCAATTTTTTCATAAACCAGGAGGGGTCAAAATGAGTAAAAATTATCGTGTAGGTCTAATTGTACCAAGTTCTAATACAACAATGGAAACAGAAATCCCAGCAATGCTTCTAAGAAGAATGCAAGAAAAACCAGAAGAAACATTTACATTCCATTCAGCTCGTATGCGTATGATGCATGTGAATCCGGAAGAATTAAAGAAAATGGATGTGGATAGTGACCGTTGTGCAGTTGAATTGTCCGACGCTCGCTGTGACGTGTTGGCTTACGCTTGTCTTGTAGCGATTATGTGCCAGGGTCCAGGGTATCATGAAATTTCTCAAGAACGTTTAGGTAAAGTGACGGAAGAAAACGGAGGGAAATCTCCAGTTGTAAGTAGTGCGGGTGCATTAATCGAAGGGTTAGAAGCAATCGGTGCCAAAAAGGTATCCATTATCACACCTTATATGAAGCCGCTTACACAAACGGTGATTGACTACTTAAACGGGGCTGGAATTGAAGTAATTGACTCTATTAGTTTAGAAGTAGCTGATAATCTAGAAGTTGGTCGTTTGGATCCTGAAAATTTAATTGGCATTGCAGATCGACTAAATATTCAAGGTGCAGATGCCGTTGTTTTATCCGCTTGTGTACAAATGCCATCATTGCCAGCTATACAAAGAGTTCAAGACAGACTAGGGCTACCTGTTTTATCAGCTGGAGTTGCTACGGTTTATAAAATCTTAAAGGAACTAAACCTTTCAACTGAAGTTCCTGATGCGGGTTATTTATTATCAGGGAAATTTTAATTGAAACATTTTTAAAAAGGAGAGAGACTAATAGATTAAGCGATCTAGAGTAAACTAGCATTAGTCTCTCGCTGTTTCTTGCTACAATGTACCATCTTCAGATTCTT
The DNA here is from genome assembly GCA_030348875.1 of Ureibacillus composti. Classification (GTDB taxonomy): domain Bacteria; phylum Bacillota; class Bacilli; order Bacillales_A; family Planococcaceae; genus Ureibacillus; species Ureibacillus composti. The sequence goes on along the minus strand of JAUCEP010000002.1, from coordinate 2,314,183 downwards.
TCTACAACTTAGGGAATATCAGTATGCAAAAGAGTTCCATTTATGAGTACATAATCAGTAAGTTTAACAGTTTCTTAATCAATTGCTATCTAGCTATTTTACTAGATTTAAAGCTAATACTGTTAACGGTACATTAAGTAAATATTTAAAATGAATTATCGGAATATTCATTCATTTGGATGAAGTTTTCCTTCGATTAATTCTCAAAGAATCATTCATACAAACAGAATCAATAAGGAGGCGAAATATATGAGTTTAGAAATCATCACACTTTTAGTACTTTTAGTGATGTTTATAGTTGGATCAGTAATTTCAGTAAATATGGGTGTTTTAGGGATGGTAGCTGCCTTTATAGTAGGTACCTATGTTAGTGGATTAGAAGTGGCTGACGTCTTTGCAGCATTTCCAGTTCAAATGTTTATCCTGTTAGCAGGGGTTACCTATTTATTTGCTATCGCATTAAATAATGGAACACTTGATATGATTATTTCTGGCGGTTTAAAGCTAGTGAAAGGAAATGTTGGTCTTCTTCCTTGGGTATTATTCTCATTAGCTGCATTATTATCAGCTGTTGGAGCTTCAACGGTTGCCATTGGGCCCATTTTATTCCCAATTGCGATGCGTTTGGCATTTAAACATAAAATTAATCCAATCTTAATGGGTACTTTGATTTCTACCGGAATGTATGCGGGTTCATTCTCACCGCTAAATATTTTCGGATTAGTTGTAAAAGGCGTTATGGACACACAAAATATTGCATATTCCCCAATTATGCTGTTAGTTTACTGTTTCATTTTTTATGTATTAATCTCAGTAGTCGTCTTTATTGCATTCGGTGGTATTAAATTGATTAAACTTCATACTAAAGGTGTGATCGGTGGATTAGAAGTAGCTGCTTCAGTTGAAGGCGGAGATGCAGGCGCTGCTAATAGTAAAGATGAAAATCCTACTTGGTATAAAGTTGTTACACTTTTAGGAATTGGCCTTCTAATTACATTAGCATTAGCGTATGGACTAGATATGGGCTTTGGCGCTTTAATGATTGGACTAGTACTATCTTTAATACGTCCGAAAGATCAATCACAAGTTATTAAACAAATGCCTTGGGGCGTTATGTTAATGATCTGTGGGATTATGACGTATGTTGGTGTAATGGACAAATTAGGAACGATGGATTATATGACGAATCAAATTGCAAGCGTTGGTAGTCCAACATTAGCTACATTAATTGCTGCGTATGTTGGTGGTATAATCTCTGCTTTTGCTTCCACAACTGGTTTCTTAACAGCAGTTATTCCATTAGCTGCACCAATTTTACAAGATCCAACGATGTCTTCAATAGGAGTTCTTGCTACGTTAGCCATTGCAGCGAGTGTGGTTGATATCAGCCCATTCTCTACAAACGGTGCGTTAATCATGGCAAACGTTCAAGGCGTGGAAGAACGTTCTTTCTTTAAAAAGCTATTATTAATCGCAGCATTATTCATCGCATTTGGTCCAGGACTTGCATGGCTTATTTTCACAGTGATGCTGTAATTCTTACTATATTTAAAATTGAACTTGGGGGAATGTATAAATGAAAGCGGTTGTAATTACTGAATTTGGCGGTCCTGAAGTGTTAAAGTTGATTGAAATGGAACAACCATCAATTGGATCACAACAAGTACTAATTAAAGTTGTCGCGACATCGGTCAATTTTGCTGATATTAAAGCAAGATTTGGCCAATATCATGGAACAGGGCAACCACCATTTATCCCTGGGTTAGATGCAGCAGGAATTGTTGAAGCAGTTGGCTCCGAGGTTCAAAAAGTAAAAGTGGGGGACCGAGTAATTGCTTTCCCTAAAACAGGGTCTTATGCTGAGTATGTTGTCGCAGATGAAGCTTTAACTTTTGTCATTCCTGATCAACTAGATTTTGATATTGCGGCAGCTTGTCCGACAGTAGCATTTACTTCCTATAAGCTTCTTGCAGATGTTGCAAGAGTTCAGGAGGGTGAAACCGTTGTGATTCATGCAGCAGCCGGTGGAATTGGTACTACCGCTATTCAGTTAGCAAAAGTCTTAGGAGCAGGCCAAGTAATCGGAACAGTTGGGAATAAATCAAAAATTTCTGCTGCTGTCGATGCTGGTGCAGACCATGTGATTTGCTATGAAACAGAGGACTTTGCTGAAAAAGTTAATGAATTAACTGACGGAAACGGTGCGGATGTAATTTTGGATTCAATCTCCGGATGGGTGACGGAAAAAAGCTTAGATTGCTTAACTTACTATGGTAGATTAGTAAACTTCGGAATAGCTAATGGTGATGTACCTGGTATTGTGAAAAGTACCGACTTGCATTCTAGCTGCCGATCCATACTAGGTTTTAGTTTAGGGACAACCCGTAATCGACGTCCTCATCTATTACAAGACACAGCCGATAAAGTACTTCCATATTTAGCGGATGGTCGCCTTCAAATGAAAATCGGCGCGCGCTATTCTTTAGAAGAAGCCTCCAATGCACATGAACTTATTGAATCAAGACAAAGTACAGGTAAAGTGTTGCTATATGTGAACTCATAGAATTTGTGATAAAACCACTAGTACTCTTGACTTGCATGAATAGTTTAATACAAGAGCCACTGATTTTAGTGGCAAGTAAATGGCTTCGGGTAATACACCGGAGTCATTTTTTTATCCATTCCACTTTAAATTCTCTTAAAATATTTTAAAAAAAGTATAATCTTTATTGAAGAAATGGCGAAGTAATTATTATGGAAGAAAGGGAAGAGGAGATAAAAATCCCCTTCTTTTTATTTATAATATAACATTATTATGTAAACTTAAATTCACAATTGGTAAAATTTGAGCATCGCAAGTTAATCTTTTATAATGGAGACGAACTAAATAAATGATAATCGGAGGATTTTATGAAACTAGGCGCATTCTCAGTTAGTTTAACGGTGAAGGACATTCACGCATCAAAAGCATTTTATGAAAAGCTTGGATTTACAGAATTAGGTGGAAACATCGAGCAGAATTGGTTAATTTTAAAAAATGGCGATACAGTCATTGGGCTATTCCAAGGAATGTTTGAAAAAAAACTTGCTAACGTTTAATCCAGGTTGGAATCAAAATGCAGAAAACCTTGACTCTTTCACAGACATTCGTGACTTACAAAAACAACTAAAAGAAAAAGGAATCAACTTTATCTCGGAAGCAGATGAAACAACTGAGGGACCTGCAAGTTTTATCATTAAAGATCCGGATGGCAATCCTATTTTATTCGATCAACATCGATGAGCAAAGCTATCATTCTGTAAAGTTTTGCTTATTGCATCAATACCTATCGTAATAAAATTTTAACAGGGAGAAGGGCAAAAGTGCTTCTTCTTTCTCATTTAAGTTATGCATAAATATATTATGTAAACTTTTGTGTTTTCCTGTAATAAAATGCAACTTTTTAGATATGGACATGTAGTTTAGACATTTCAATATGAGGGGGTAAAGTATGGATCATAACCGAATTGACAAAGAAATTATTATTAGAGCTTCACTTGAATCAGTGTGGGAAGAAGTTAGTCAACCAGCATGGTGGGTGGGCGATAAACCTGGTCCCGACAGTGTACAGGTCGATGGGGCGAGAGTAGAAGCACACACTAGGTTTGGTATTTTCCCAGTAATAACCGAACAAATGGAAGCTCCGAATTATCTCGTTTGTCGTTGGGCTAGTTCCTTTCCTGGTGAAGAACCAAGGGAAGGTAACTCCACATTAGTTGAGTTTATGTTAACTTCCAAAGATGGGGGAACTTTGTTACGAGTAATTGAAAGTGGATTTTCTTCACTTTCAGTATCTGAGGAAAAGCAACGTGAATTCTATAATGGGAATGTGCAAGGCTGGCAACAACAACTAGACGTATTGCGGAAGCGTGCAGAGTAAGTTGCCCTCGGATAAACCCAATCGTTGTATTATTCATCGAGGAATCAGTTTTGAAATATACCTATTTAGAGATAGTATTAATATACTAGGCTTTTGAGACAGAAATTAGATTTCATAAGCGGTGAAATTCCGGTTTACTGCTCTAAATTAGGGGGAAATTTGGGGGATTTTGATGAAATAAGGGGAAAAGCTTCCGTTATTTTTCGAAAACTAAGCATTCTTAGAAAAAATAGCTCCTGCGCTTCGTGGCTGCTCGTCGCAATAAAAAATAACCCGATTACTACTTCTACTTAGAGAGAGATTATCTTTAGAAATATAAACTACTTTTAATTATTGCTCCTGCGCTGCAATGCTGCTCGTCGCAAAAAAATGGACCGACTTAAAGAGTCGGTCCATTTTTTTATTGATGCTTTCTTTGGAAATCTAACATGAAGTTTGCAAGCGCTTGGCAAGCTTCAAATGGTACTGCATTGTAAGTTGATGCGCGGCAACCACCAACTGAACGGTGACCGTTTAATCCAACAAATCCAGCTGCTTTTGCTTCAGCTAAGAATTGTTTTTCTAATTCTTCATCAGCTACACGGAATGTGATGTTCATTAAAGAACGGCTATCTTCCGTAGCATGTCCTGTAAAGAAGCCATTGCTATTATCGATCACATCATAAATTACTTTTGCTTTTTCTTCATTTTGTTTTTCAATTGCTTCTAGGCCGCCTTTTTCTTCAACCCAACGTAACACTTCACCTAACATGTAAATACCGAATGTTGGAGGTGTGTTGTATAAAGAGTTTGAATCAGCGTGTGTTGTGTATTTTAACATTGTCGGAATATTTGTATTTGCTTTTTCAAGTAAGTCTTTACGGATGATGACAACTGTCACACCTGATGGACCTAAGTTCTTTTGAGCACCTGCATAAATGATGCCAAATTTACTCACATCAACAGGGCGAGAAAGAATGTCACTAGACATATCTGCCACTAAAGGAACATCGCCAGTTTCAGGGAACTCTTTCCATTGTGTACCGTAAATTGTGTTATTAGAAGTAACGTGAACATATGCATCATCTGCATTGAACCCGATTTCACTTAAAGCCGGGATATTGCGATATTTATTTTCTTTTGTACTAGCAGCTTCCACTGGAGTACCAAATAGTTTTGCTTCTTTTAATGCTTTTTCAGACCAAGAACCAGTTAGAACATAACTTGCTTTTTGGCCTTCATTTAAGAAGTTCATAGGCACCATTGTAAATTGTAAACTTGCGCCACCTTGTAAGAATAATACTTCATAGTTTTCTGGAATCGAAAATAGCTTACGTAAACGAGCGATCGCACTATTATGTACTTCTTCGTAATTCGCACTACGGTGACTCATTTCCATGATGGACATGCCTGCACCTTGGAAGTTTACGATTTCTTGTTGTGCTTTTTCAAGAACCTCAAGCGGTAGTGCAGATGGGCCTGCGTTAAAATTGTATGCACGTTGATTTGTCAAATTAATCACTCCTTGTACTAGTCGAAAAATATCGAATTACTCTATTTGATTATATACTTTTTTAGATAGAATTGGTTCAATTTTTCATTAATATAATGAATTTTGCAATTAATTTGAATAAAAACGCTTTCTTTTCGCGTAGGTGAGAAAAGAAAGCGTATATTGAGATTAAAAATAGCCCACATTCATCAAATAAAGACGAACAAACTATCATATTAGACCAGGTAGCCGATGGGAAATACGAATATTGAGAATGAAATTGAATAGTGGTTGATTCATCGTTCGTATTTTTAATCAAAAATTTGCAATTCTACTTAATTGATAATCAATTCGAAATTTGGAATGTATAGAAAAAAGGAATTTTACATCTTCTATTGAAATAGTAATTAGGAATAGACTAAGGTAATAATTTAGAAAGAGGTGAATGGTCATGACATATTTAATATCACTATTATTTTATGTTGTACCTGCACTGATCGTATTGTGGTTTATGGTGAATATCGTATCATCGCAAAGAGAACGAAATAAAATATTAAGAGAAATTGCAGAAAAGCTAGATCATATAGGCAACAAAGCTGACTGGGATAAAAAAGGGGAATAGTTTTCATGTGTTTAGTTAATTTTAATTTTCAACAACATTCGAAATATAAACTAATTGTAGTCGCTAATCGAGATGAAGAATATGGACGCCCGACGCAAGCTGCGCATTTTTGGGAAGACGAGCCGAACCTATTGGCAGGAAGGGATTTATTACAGAAGGGAACATGGCTTGGCATTTCAAAAAATGGACGTTTTGCAGCTTTAACCAATTACCGTGACCCAAGTGAACCACCTAGACCATTTTCGCGAGGGGATCTTGTGCGAAATTTTTTAACAAATGATCAAACAGCCGCCTCTTATATTAATGAACTCAGACAAAAAAGAGAGCTTTACGGTGGATATAATCTGATCGTTGGAAATGGTGAAGAACTCATCCATTACAATAATGTTTTAGATGAAACAAATATCATCACACCAGGCTCACATAGTGTAAGCAATGCCTCACTTAATTCCCCTTGGCCTAAAGTAACAAAGGGAAGAACAAGATTACAAAAGTATATCGATACACATCCTGAGGAACTTCAAATTGAAGAATTATTCTCGATCTTATTAGACCGCGAACAAGCACCAGATTCTGAATTGCCATCTACAGGCGTTGGAATTGATATGGAACGTAATCTATCTTCATTATTTATTCAAATTCCTGATTACGGGACACGATCATCGACGGTTGTTTTATTAGATCAACAAAATAACGTGACCTTTGTAGAACGTACATATATTGAAGGGGAGTTTGACTCAGAAAAACAATTTTCTTTTCAGGTAAAATAAGAAAGGACTGCTTCTGAAGGAAATTTCAGAACAGTCCTCTTCTCCATTTTTAAAACTATTAAATAGTTTTCCTCTTGCAGTAACTCGCTGCATTTAAAAGCCTTAGACACATTGGAAAGAAGTGGAAAATCATTCGAAAGCACACCCAAAATCCTCTTCATCAACGGAATGAAGAGGAAAATCACCCACGAGCACATCAAAAATCCCTCTTCATCAACGAACTAAAAAATCACCCACAAGCACACCCAAAATCCTCTTCATTCTGAGTACATCATCCCCGAGCGTAAACCCCGTCTCAAAAATCCACTATCAAGAAAGATAGCTTATGCCATTTCCGTATAGTCTTTTGATTTTGTTAAAACGTACGTCAAACTAAATACCCCTAGCAAACTTATCACACTCGCTACAAGTAAGTCATCGCTGTATTCGATGAATTTAAACCCTAGTGTGAGAGATATGCCATCTTCAGACCCATTTGGTAAGTAATAAAGATAATGATCCACCATTAAATCGATACTGCAAAGAATATAACAAAAAACAAAGCCCATCATAGCGGTTATGCCGTATTGTTTCCAATTTTGATTTTGGCCGCTCATTAACTGATAGTACAAAGAAAAAATCGTAATGGCTACGATAATGGTTGCAAGTTCAAACCAATCAACATACAGAGATTTTGTAATAGCTAGTACCAATAATAATGTAATCGAAGTTCCAATTAATATGGATTTATTCACTCGGGATCATCTCCTTACTAGTTTTGGTATTTCTACTATTCTTCTATTTACAGAAGATTCCCTTTATTTCATACGAAAAAACGTTCGACAGTGTTCGTAGATGTTTGTCATCGAATGATTATTATTAGTTACTTTAGCCTAGTTCGCAGTTGTTGTTTTGTCGAAAAGATGGTGTAAATAGTTCGAGAAAATGATGGAATAATTTTTGAAATAAATAATCGGTAAAATCGGATATCCAGGTAAGAAAATGAAAAAATTGGTGATTTCTAAACGAATGTCACTATTTAGTTGCCACCTTTTGCATTTACTAGTGTTGTAATGGCTGAAGCGTCAGAGCTAGTCAGTGGAAATTTTTCTTTTGAAATCTCCACACCTGTCCATTACCACAGGAAGGAAACGCCATAAACTATAATATATCTTGAATGAAGGGGGTTAGAATTATGGGATACTCTAACGTTGGTGGAGCAGGCGGTTACGGATGTAACGGATTCGCATTATTAGTAGTCCTTTTCATCCTATTAATTATCGTTGGTACACATTTCAGCAATAAAGGTTATTACTAATTTAAACAGCATATAACTTTTATATGGATTCTAGGGTTTAGGCTCTAGAATCCTTTTTTTGATAAGTCTAAATCATTCCACAATTCAACCTTTTCTCTTATAATAAAAATAGTATTGAAGAAAAGGGGATTTTTGACATGGATTTAGGTTTGAAGGATAAAGTAGCAGTCATTACCGGCGCTAGTAAAGGAATTGGCCTTTACTCTGCTTTACAATTAGTAAAAGAAGGCGCGAAAGTGGCGATTGCAGCACGAGATGAAGAAACATTAAAAGAAGCACAAGAATTTATCCAACAGCAAACTGGCGAAAAAATATTTACAATTTCTGCCGACGTTTCAACAGAAGAAGAGTGTAAAAAAGTTATTGAGAAAACAGTTGAACATTTCGGGCAATTAAATATTGTCATTAATAATGTCGGAACGTCTTCTGCTAATTCATTTGAAGATGTAGAAACAGAACTTTGGCACTCCGATCTAAATTTAAAATTATTTAGCGCGATCCACTGTTCGAAATACGCTTTACCCTATTTAAAAGAACAAAAGGGTGGGGCTATTTTAAATGTCACAGCAGTGCTCGCTAAAACGCCCCCAGCTTCAAGTTTACCAACAACTGTGAGTCGATCAGCTGGACTAGCCTTAACAAAAGCGATGAGTAAAGATTTAGGAAAATACAATATTCGTGTAAATACAGTGTGTATCGGACTAATTCGTAGTCACCAACTCGAAGCGAAAAGTCAAAGAGAAATGCCAGGAGCGACTTGGGAGGAGTACTCTGCGGAAGTTGGGAAAACGATCCCACTTGGACGCATCGGAAATACAGAAGAAGCAGCCAATGTAATTACATTTTTAGTATCAGATGCTGCGTCCTACGTATCAGGCACTAGCGTCAATATTGATGGTGGTTCAGGAAATGCCCTTTAATTAGTATTAAAACCAGCTTAAGGGCTGGTTTTTTCATTTTTCGCTTCTCATATTTGAATCCACTACCAACTTATAGTTAAATGAGAATCAAGTGAAACTTTTTCACACCTTATTTCGTATGTAAATTAACATCATATCAATGTACTTATAATAAACACAGGTCATCCTGTTACATAGATTTTCACAATTGAACGGAGGATTTCCATGTCAGAAATGAAAAACCCATTATTCGACGATTTAGAAACACGAAACAAAGAACAAACGACGAGTGATTTAGTCGCACAACCTGAGCCAAAACAATTAGTTTCAACAGAAGAAATGTCTCAAATTCGAAAGCGACAACTTGCCCTAAAAGAAGAACCACAAGTACAGGAGCTTGCAAAAAAAATTGATACAAAAAATCAAATTGCAGTTCTCGAATTTGGGAAAGAGACAGCAAAAGGCATTTCCACGTTCTCTGATAAAATGCTTGCCACAATTAAATCAAGTAAACTTGAAAAATCGAGTGCACTGATCAATAACTTGAATAAAATTATGGACCGTTTTGATCCACAAGATTTTAAAGAAGAGAAGAAAGGGATTCTTTCGAAAATTTTCGGAAAAGGTAAAGAAAAACTAGAACGTCTACTTTCCAAATATGACACGATGAATAAGGAAGTAGATAACATATATAACGAAATACAAAAGTATGAGTTTGAAATGAAAAAGAACACGATGGAACTTGAGCAAATGTACGATCAAAACTTGCAATACTTCCAAAGTTTAAGCGAGCATGTTGCAGCAATTGAGGTAAAGCTAGACCAATTACACACCCAAATACCTCAACTGGAGGCAAGAGCCAATGAAGGGGACCAAGAAGCAATTATGGAACTCGAATCGTTACGTACGGTTATGGAGTTGCTAGAGCAACGTCGCTACGATTTAGAAATGGCGCAACAAGTATCATTCCAATCTGCACCTCAAATTCGAATGATTCAACAGGGGAACAACCACTTAATTGGTAAAATTAACTCTGCCTTTGTTACAACTATTCCTATTTTTAAGCAAGGCTTAGTTCATGCAGTGACAATTCAACGTCAAAAACTCGTGGCAGATTCTATGAATGAATTAGATAAACGAACAAATGAAATGCTCGTCCGTAATGCAGAAAATATCCGTAAAAATAGTGTGAACATAGCACGTACTGCTGGGAACCCAAGCATTAAAATCGAAACGATTGAAACGACTTGGCAAACGATTATGGCAGGAATTGAAGAAACTAAACAAATCCAAGCTGAAACAATTGCAAATCGCGAAGAAGGTCGTAAACGTATTGAACAATTACAGCTGGAATATGAGAAATTAAAACGGGTTTAACATTCACTCGGATCACTTTAAATAGAGAAAAAATCTGAATAGGAAAAAGAAAAATAGATTACCCGGCAAAAGTCAGGTAATCTATTTTTTCATTTTGCAAAGCTTCTAATTAGAAACCAAAACCTCTTCTTCGAATTGGATGGCAGTTTGGATTTGGGTTTTCAGGAGTCCCGCAATTTCTATTTGTTTCAGTAAATTCGTTTACGGTTGATTGTGTAACTGGGAAGTAATGTTCGTTATGACGTACATGACGGTTAATAGTTGTAATATGCGTTGGATGGATATGTGGTACTACTGTATGAAATATGTTAGTGCGAACGACGTGTTGAGTAGGTGATACATGTGCTGGTGCGATTTGAGTAGGATGTACATTAGGAGGACAACAAATTGGGCACTTACAACGATTAGAATGACCGATATTTCTGTTAAACATAGTTGTGCACCTCCTTCTATTAGAATTACCTTGCATACTTACTATATGTTCTGTTATATAGAGTGAATAGTTAGATACCTAATTTTCCATACAAAAAGAAAAAATAGAGAGATCGTGTAAAATAATAGACTATCTTCATAGGTTAAATTTCTTAAGTAAAATGACTAGAGGAAGTAAAGTGTATTGGTGAAGAATCAGTCTCATTATCTCTTCTAGTCTTGCAGTCCTCTGAATCAAATTAATTGAAATTAGTGGAATGAAAATGGAGACTGGGACAAATCAAAGAGAAAATGATGTTTTTTTGATGTTAATTCTAATGATGAATCCTATTAAGGATCCGGTGAGAGCGGACTAAGCACACAAGCCGAAAAGCCACGTGGTACGTGTCTTTACGACTTGTCTCTGAGGCCGCGCGCGTGCTTGGTCATGGGGGCAAGACATGCGGACGTGGCGTTTTTGCCCCCGGCTTTGTGTAAGGTCCGCTCACATAAAATTTGTTCTTCTAAACTTTCTGGAAACTGGCGCGGCTTACAGTGGTAGGCCGCGGTTTCTGGAGTATGGCTAACACTTATTGCTCTTAATCTAAAAATTATCAATATCTTATTAAAGATAATAGACGCTTTCCTTAAAAACTCTACTTATGACCCGGCCTCTTATTAAATAGAGAATTAAGCATGATTTTGCATATAAAACCAAGTATCAATCCTCACGAAAAGAAAAAAGATTACCTATGTCAACATGATCATAGGTAATCTTTTTACTTACAGATAATAAGGTGAAAATTTCCAGTGTCAGAACAGAGTCTAGCTGCGAACGCCAGCTCCTCGACAACTTGAAACCGACTTCAAGGGCAAAAAGCGCCCTTTTGCCGGTTCCTCCAGTTGTTTTCGGAGCTAAACGGGCGTTCTCCGCTTTTATTATTTACCAGTGTCTTCTTCCTTTATGGCAGTGTCTCATATGTTGACCATATGGTGCGCCACAGCAAGGAGATTGTGCTCCGCCGTATGGAGATTGTACGCCGCCAACCATACCTGGTGCCCCGCCGTAAGGAGATTGTGCGCCACCAACCATACCTGGTGCTCCGCCGTAAGGAGATTGTGCGCCGCCAACCATTCCTGGTATTCCGCGGTTTGGAGATTGTGCGCCGCCAACCATACCTGGTGCTCCGCCGTATGGAGATTGTGCACCACCTACCATACTCGGTCCATTAAATCGACTACTTTCCTGTTGGAATTCATTTACAGTTGATTGTGTAACAGGGAAGAAGTGCTCGTTGCGTCTAACATGGCGATTTACATTTGTGATATGAGTAGGATGAACATTTGGTACAACTGTAGGGAAGATATTAGTACGTACTACTTCTTGAGTAGGTGATACTTGTGCAGGTGCCACTTGAGTAGGGAATACTTTTGGTGGACAACAGATTGGGTTATTGCAATGATGATGTTTTCTTCTATTAAACATTCGAAAGACCTCCTTTCACTTGTTAATAAGCTAACATTAATAATATATGAGCATTTAAATGGTGCTCCTAGTTGTATACCTATTTGAGAAATAATAAAAAAGAATAAATCGCCAAGTAGGGAGGATCTTCATTTGAATCTAGCATTAATAAAACATTCGACTCGTAATAATTAACTTTGTATGAATTCAAAATATTTATCGTTGAAAAATAGAATAAATTGCTTTACAATTAATCCATACTAAACGAATAGGTTTTAAAGGAATACAAATAAGGATGGTGCACTAATGATGGCAAACCTTTTAGATGAAACAAAACAATATTTGGATGTTGTTAATCAACAGCCATCACTCCATACGATGACACCGGTAGAAGTACGAGAACTACGTGCAGGGCAACCAAAACCACTAAACAATAAAACACAAGTAAAAACAATAGAAGATCAAATGATTAAAGTTCGTGATGGAGCGTCTATCAAAATTCGCATCTACTCGCCAGAAGGAAAAGGACCGTTTCCATTTATCATTTATTACCACGGAGGAGGATGGGTTTTAAATAGCATTGAAACGTGCCACGAGTCTTGTCAATTGTTAGCAGCCAAAACAAATTCGATTGTTGTTTCGGTTGATTATCGATTAGCACCCGAATATCCATTCCCAACGCCAGTATATGATGCATATGACGCCTTTCTTTGGACGGTGAAGAATGCTGGAGAATTTAACGGTATTGAGAATCAAATCACAGTAGCTGGTGATAGTGCAGGTGCTAATTTAGCGACCGTTGTATCAATGATGAGTCGAGATTTAAATGGCCCTGCGATTGCTTCCCAATTTTTGCTTTATCCCGTAACGGATTTAACGTATGATACACCTTCATATAACGAATTTGCTCAAGGATTTGGCCTTGAAAAGAAGGATATGGAATGGTTTGGCCATTATTACTTGCAACAAGAAACTGAAAGACAAAATCCCTATGTGGCGCCATTAAGAGCTGAACATTTAAATAATCTACCACCTGCCTTCATAAAAGTTGCAGAAAATGATGTATTACGCGATGAAGGCATTGCCTACGCAAAGCGTTTATCTAATTCAAACGTAACGGTTCAGTTAGAAATAGCAAAAGGGCTCATTCATAGCTTCTTTACGAAAAATGAAGTATTTAGTGAGTATATTGAAAAAACAATTGATCAATTTCATGAGTTTCGAAAAATGAATTATTAACAAAGTTGGTGCACAAGTTGTGTACCCTTTTTTAATATACGCGTATGATGTTCCAATAAAAGTGAGAAGATGGTGCTAAGGGAGTGTTCTAAATGAAATGGCTCGTGTACTTGATTTTTATCATATTGTATATCATGGTCACATTTTTTGGATTAGGCCCAGTGTTAATGGCAGATGGTTCATCGCAGGAACGATTCATTACCTTTGTTGTGGTGGTCATCATCTATATCGTCATTACATTCTTCTTAGTGTTATGGAGGAGAAAAGTGAATAAGAAAAAATAACCTAAAAGATTACAATTGTCTTTTAGGTTTTTATTTTTACATAATATGTCTCTTATCTCTTCATAAATCCATATATAACGATTGGAGCGAGGGGTGTTAACGTTAGGAGAGGTTTGATGATTTAAAGAGAATGAATTATATAAAACAACAAAGAGAACTAAACCATTTTAATAGCCCGTTTCAGGTGTTAAAAGAAACATACTATATAAATAGTTCGCTCAGGGAAAATAGAGTTATAGTTTCACATTAGAAGAAATGGAGGCAACAAGGATGAGTCAAATAACCATTAGTCCCGGGCATTATGGGCCAGGAACCGCTGCTCGAGATTTAATTGATGAAGGTACGGAAACGCGAAAAGTGGTCGATCGTGTCGTTGAACTGTTGAAAAATGAAAAAATTGGGGTAAACAAAGTAGTCGACACGCAATCGACGAGTCAATCACAGAACTTGAATTTTTTAGTCTCTGCGCACAATCGTACGCAAAGAAAGCTAGATGTTAGTATACATTTTAATTCATCTGGCGAGAGGACTACTAATGGGTTAGGAACAGAAGTGTTATATGTCAATGAAAACTTAAAAGACTTTGCAAGTAAAGTTAGCAAAGCAATCTCAGTAGCAAGTGGGTTAAAAAACCGTGGAAGAAAAAAACGTACTGAATTATTTTTCCTAAACAATACAGAAGAACCAGCAATTTTGATTGAAGTATGTTTTGTCAATTCAACTGTCGATGTCAACCTGTATCATACTCAATTTGAGAAAATATGTCGGGCGATTGCCGACGAGTTAATTCGTTTTGTTAAACCAAAAGTTGAATCGAAACATGCAAAAACTCCACCACAAGAAGTAACGGGTGGGGTAAATAATTCGTTACCCCAAATTCATAAGTCAGGGGGAGTAGCAGACGGATTTACAAGTCCATCTTTAGTTAGTCGTCTGGAAGCAATCCTACAAAATGAAAAATTAATCCAAGACATTATCCAAAAAGGTGTGGATGAAAAAGTCTTCATGGCGAGCTGGTTAGACAAATTTAAGGCTGGCACACTAACTACAAGCGATCTACTCGGCCTTTGCGCTTTAATTGTGGAGAAAGAATTGAGTGGGACATAGGGATGATCCCTTGTCCCATTATTACTTTCGTGAATGTAGAAACTTTTCGCCCCTTTATCCGTATAACAAGTGGTAGCTATAAAAATAGTAAAAAGAGAGTACTTTGAAAGGAGTTGCGTCATGACGTTAGCAATTGAACATGTTGTCAAGCGGTATAAAGACTTCACCGCGGTGAAAGACCTCAATTTTACCATCGATCAAGGGGAAATTTTCGGCCTAATAGGGCAAAATGGTGCAGGGAAAACTACTACTTTTCGTATGATCTTAAATTTACAAGAACCTACGAGTGGAAAGATTACATGGGATGGTTCTCCAATCAATTCTATTAATCGTGATTGGCTTGGCTATTTACCAGAGGAGCGCGGGATTTTCCCTCAAATGAAAGTAGAAGAGCAGTTAAACTTTTTCGGAAAACTTCGAGGAATGAAGCAAGAAGAAATAAAAAAAGAAGTCGATTTCTGGATTCATCGCTTTGAATTAGATGAAAAACGACATGTTAAAGCCGAAACATTATCAAAAGGGAATCAACAAAAAGTGCAGCTCATTGCGAGTTTTATTCATAAACCAAAGTTTTTAATATTAGATGAACCCTTTAGCGGACTTGACCCGGTGAATCGAGATTTATTGAAGGATGCGATTCTGTTATTAAAAGAACAAGGGATGACCATTCTTTTCTCTAGTCACCAAATGGATAATGTTGAGGAACTTTGTGATCATTTATGCTTATTAAAACGTGGTGTTTCCTTATTTTCAGGTAGTTTATTAGATTTGAAAAAGCAATATGGAAAAACGAAATTAACGATCCGTACTGACATGCCGAAAGAAGAGCTTGAAAAAATGGTAGGTGTAAAAGAAGTCAAACAAGAACGCGATGAATACGTCCTAACATTAATCGATGAATCTTTCGCAAAAGGCATTTTTGATGTCGTAGCAAAAGGACAATTTATTGAAAAATTCAGTCTCGATTATTTGTCTTTAGATGAAATATTTAAAGATCAGGTAGGTGGCGACAATGAATAAACTAAGGATTTTAGTTACTCAATTATATAAACAAAAGATTCGATCTAAGTCATTTATCTTGATGACACTTTTATACATAGCGATCATCTCTGTTGTGATGTTCTGGACTGAGATTTCCTCCCTATTTAAAGGAGAAGATGAAGCATTACAAATTGCTTTAATAAAAGAAACAGATGTTAATTTAGG
The DNA here is from genome assembly GCA_030348875.1 of Ureibacillus composti. Taxonomy (GTDB): domain Bacteria; phylum Bacillota; class Bacilli; order Bacillales_A; family Planococcaceae; genus Ureibacillus; species Ureibacillus composti. The sequence continues at coordinate 2,298,115 of JAUCEP010000002.1, read as the reverse complement.
GCAAATCTTTGTATCCAATGAAGAGATTGAATTCTCATACCATACGAAAGACGTTAAAACAAACATGTATGAACAAGTTAAAGATGGAACATTAGATGCTGTTATTGTCTTTTCTGATGAAAATAAAAATTTAAAAGCAGAAATTGCAACCTTTACACCACTTGAACTTAATGATCAATCGGAAATCTCGTCATTAATCCAATATGCAGGGAAAATTTATGCCATTCAATCGATGAATTTATCGGCACTGGAAGCAGAGCAGATTTTAAACTCTGAACCGATCATCACATCAATTAGTCTAAATGAAGCAGGAACTGAGGGGAAAAGTGAGGATCAAAAACAATCAGGTATATGGGTATCCTATCTTGTGGGGATTGTCATTTACTTCTTTATCTCTGCATTCCTATCAATGATTACGACGGATGTAGCATCGGAAAAAGGGTCTCGAGCGTTAGAAATGTTACTGGTTAGTGTAAAACCGAGCACCCATTTCCAATCAAAACTATTCGGGGTCTTCTTACTCGCTTTAACTCAATTTGCGATTTTATTTGGAGTGATTTTTGCTCTTCTTCGATTTACGGATGGCGGCGCAAAATGGGATATGGTGACATCTTTAATCCAAGATCTATCTTATTCCTATGTGTTTTACGTGATTGTGTTTTTATTCTTAACGATTTTCTTGTTCTTAATTATCGGTGCACTTTTCGGGTCACTGGTTTCTAAAGTTGAGGAAGCCGGTCAAGTGATGATGCCAGCCATTATGATTACACTTGTTGGTTTTTACGTTATGATTTCAGGGATGGCCAATCCAGATACGTTGTTAATTAAAATCTTCTCATATATTCCTTTAACTTCAGGAATGGTCATGCCAATGCGAATTGCAGCAACTGATCTTAATCCAATAGAGCCGATCATCTCACTTATTTTACTCATTGTAACGGTGATTGCCTTCTATACACTGAGCCTTTCATTCTATAAACGAAGCGTTTTAACGTATAGCTCAGGTGGCGTTATTCAAAAAATTAAATCAGTCTTAAAATTCACTACGTAATAATTGAATGAAAAGGAAAGGGGCGCCGAATCGTTCGGACGCCCCTTAAATATTGACAAAAAGTCGGTGTCACACCATAACACCAACTCCACAAAAGTGGGACGAGGAACCATCCCCTTTAATAATTCCCTTGTTAAGGTTTTATCTTCCATTGCTTTTATGGCATTGATTGACAGGCATCCATTACAATATTCTTCATGCAGTTCAACTGCTAAAGACACAAAAGGATCGACAAAGCTAACAATGCCTTCGATGATTAACCCTTGCCTTTGGTTACTTTCTATGGTCTCTTTAATTTCTTGAAGATTTGTTAAATCAACTAAAATCATTTTGTGAACGTCTGGAAAGTTAACTCTTTGCTTGATGAAGTTCTTACTGTTTGTTAAAAGTACAGTAAAATAGCCAAGTTTTTCGGCAGCTTTAATTGCTTCTCTACTTGAGCCTGATTTTGTTGTGTGAAGGAAGATGATAGTTCTCAAGACAATTTTCCCTCTTTCTTTATTGAATATTGTATTCGAACGATTGTCTTTTATCGCGCATTACGGCAGGTCGACTAAAAACGTCACATCCATGTGGCAACGTCGAAACTAGCACGTCCTATGCGTCATAAGACTCACCATTAAATACATTCTATTATTTATGTATAGAAATGAATGGTTGAATGTCATGATTATCCCAAATAAATTAGTTATATTGGATTATAAAAATCGTTAATGTTAAGGGAAGCTGACGGGTAGAATTGAGCTAAAATGATAAAATATATATAATTTACGGGTGAACTCAAATGATTATCCGCTTTTTATATTTGTTGGAAGTCTTTACATACAGTTATTCAGGTAGTTGGGATTTCTTTAGAATGACCACTTTTTTTAACGTATTGGAAACGATATTCTATCAAAATAAAATGCCTTATTTGCTCTATTATTAATTAAACAATATCTATCTGTAAGTTTTGTAACTTGACTTATTTAAAAGGTGTAACTATGATAGTTACGTAGGTGGTGGAAATCTTGATTAACACTCGTTTATCAATGGGAATTCACATATTATCACTAGTTGCTTTATCGAATGAGCCTGAATCCCTTAATTCAGAATGGATTGCGACAAGCATTAACACTAATCCAGTTGTCGTACGTAGGTTAACAAGTTCATTAAAGAAAGCAAATCTAGTCAAAGCTTATATTGGAAATCGAGGTCTTCAATTAATGAAAGAAGCTAAAGACATTTCCTTACTTGAAGTTTTAAAAGCCGTGGACCCGACTAATCACTTATTTCATATTCATCAAAATTCAAATATCCAATGCACAGTTGGTCGAAACATTGAATCGACATTAGGGACTATTTTTAGTGACATTCAAAAGGAAACTGAATGGAAGTTGGCAAATTTGACACTCGATGATGTGATGAGAGATTTAGACAGTAAAAACTAAACAGCCTCGAGCGCAATTCAAATTTCAAACACAATTGCGCCGGGTTGTATTTGATTTTAATCATTGTGAAACGTTTATATTCTGTGATTTCACGACAGAATAATCTAGGTTTCACTTTTTTCACCACCAATGTGTAACAATAATTATTACAAAAGTCTTGAGGAGGAAGTAGAAATGAAAATTGGCGTAATCGGTGCAACAGGTAAAGCTGGTCAGAAAATTGTACAGGAAGCATTATCAAGAGGCTTAGATGTAACTGCGATTGTACGAGATGCAAATAAGGTAACTGAAAATATTGCAACAATTGAAAAGGATGTTTTATCCCTTACAAAACAAGATGTTGAAGGCTTTGACGTAATAGTAAATGCATTCGGCGCACCATTTGGAAGTGAAGAACAACATGTTGTTGTAGGGAAACATTTAATTGAATTATTAGAAGGAACGAATATTCGTTTGATTGTTGTTGGAGGAGCTGGTAGTTTATTTGTTGATGAAGCGAAAACAGTTCGTGTCGTCGAAACGCCAGATTTTCCAGAAATGTTTGTCCCAACAGCAAGTAACCAATTACAAAACTTATTAGATCTTGAAAAGTCTACGATTAACTGGACGTTCCTAAGCCCATCAGCATTCTTTGACCCAGAAGGACCTCGTACAGGGAACATCACACTTGGAAAAGATCATTTATTAGTAAACAGCGCGGGTGAAAGCTATGTGAGCTACGCGGACTTAGCGATTGCATTAGTCGATGAAATTCAAAATGCTGCACACGTAAAACAACGCTTTACTGTTACATCTGAGAAAGCGTAATTATTTAATTAGAACCTATCATTTTAGGGGTTAATCCTAAAGTGATAGGTTTTTTATGAAAGATTAATATTTTTCATCTGTAGAATACATACTAATCATTATTCTAATAGTAGGTTTGGTGAGAGCGAGCTAAGCACACAAGCCGCAAAGCCATGTTGAAACATTCAAATTTTGTCCACCATAACCGAGAAAATGAACATTCCAAATCTCAATTCGATGCATAGCAGAAAATCCTTGGATCATGTCGACTTATTGAATATCGTTGAAACAAAACAAATCTTCTAGAACTAAAAAACCATTTACTTCAAATAATCCGAAGACTATAATGAGTTTAGCCTTTTACATAGGTCATTTAATTACATCAGTTTGTTAGGTCTCCAACCATTAATAAAACGATGATCTTTACTCTAAAGCTCTATTTAAGCGGTTTAGAAGTAATCGATATAAAAAGATAAGAAGGTGTCTATCAATGAATGGAGAACAGAAAGGAATTCTTTATTCTTTTGTAGCGTACGGGATTTGGGGGATCTTTCCGTTATTTTGGAAGCTACTTGAACATGTTAACAGTATGGAAATTTTAGTGAGTCGAATGATTTGGTCATTCATCTTTACTTCCATCTTCATTCTTTTAATTGGTCAAAGAAAACTCTTAATTGAGGATTTAAAATCCCTTTGGAAAGAAAAAAAGTTATTTTTATCTTTAGTAGGGGCATCGTGTGTCATTACATTTAACTGGTATATCTATATTTGGGCTGTCAACAACGGTCATGTGATTGATACTAGTTTAGGTTATTATATTAATCCAATCATTACGGTACTTTGTGGAATGATTCTCTTTAAAGAAAAATTAACGAAAGCACAAATGTTAGCTGTTATTGTTGCCTTGATTGGTGTTTTAATCACGGCCATTAGCTATGGGGAAATACCTTGGATTTCATTATTACTTGCGGGTTCATTTGCAATTTACGGAGTGCTTAAAAAGAAAATCACCCTAGATGCAACAAGAGGTCTTGCTATTGAAACCTTATTTATTTTACCTTTTGCAATAGTTTACTATATTTATATTATGTCAACCAATAACATGTCGTTTTTACAGGTTAATAGGACAACAGATTTACTTCTGATATTGGCAGGGGTTATCACTGCATTTCCATTAGTTATGTTTGCAAAAGGAGCAAGATTACTTCCTCAATCTATGCTAGGCTTTATTCAATACGTTGCGCCAACATTAGTCTTAATTATTGGGGTCGTTTTATTCCATGAGCCTTTTACAAAAGTAGAACTTGCATCATTCTGTTTTATTTGGTTAGCAGTGGCTATTTTCTCAACATCGATGATTATCGAAACGAGAAAAAAACATCTTCGAGAACAAAAAACTGCAGAAGTGTAATGGTTCGTTCTGAAGACTTTTTGTCACGTTACCACATTTGCTTGGTGAGCGCAGGCCAATGAAAAACTTATGTTTGAAGTGGAATTCACTTCGCTTTCCGCGGGCATGGCCTCAGCCTCCTCAGGCCAACAGGTTGTTGGTCACAAAGCCGTTGCCACACGATGTGGCGCTTTTAGGCTTTGTTCCTATCATTGCTCCTGCGGGGTCTTCACCTCATGCATCTGTCGCTTCGCTTTCGATGCAAAAAGCATTTGCTATTCCCGCAGGAGTCTACGTGAATTCCACTTCAAAAGATTGATAGTTCAAGTCATTACTATACTTTATTATTGAAATTCACTTTTTCAGTGGCTTCTGGTGAGCGCAGGAGTAATGAAATTAGAAGGACTGTCCAGAAGAATTACCTTTCTGGACGGCTTTTTCTTTTTTCAGTCTATTAAGACTATTGTGATATGCTCGTAATAGATTTAAAATGTTCTTTGCATTCATGATGGGAAGACCATCGTTTAAGGGAAGTTAGGGGGAGAAATCATGTACATCACGATTGGGGAACGTGAATTTTGTTTCTATAAAATGGAACTCGAAATGATTGAAACAAATATTCAAAATATATTTGCCAAGTTTGATAAAAAAACAATCCAGGATTTAATTCAACATAAACGTTATGAATCGCTAAAATCGGTTGTTGAAAAGCACTATAAACATCTATTAAATCTACCAGTTGGAAAAGGTCTGTTACATTTAAAAAATGAAGGCGATTTATTTTATAAACAATTTTTAAATAAATATGGGGATCGCAACTTTAGCCAATTTATTGTAAAAGGTAATGATGCATTATTAAATCGAAATGGAATTTATACCATTGATGTAGACGATGAAATGGTATTTGTGGGCATTTGCTCTAGTTCGTTTAAGCTTCGATTTAATCAGCATATTGGAAATCTTTCACCCAAAAGCTGTTATAAAGATGGTACAGCAACACATTGTCACATTAATTCACAAATCACAGAAAAAATTCATCATGCTAAAATCCATTTTAAAATATGTCCATTGAAGGAATCAGATGATGTGAGAAAGGTAAAAAACGCTATTATTAAACGGTTTGAACCGATTTGGAATTTACGCGCATCTAATGATGAGTTTTTATCATATAATTAATACCTTTTTACATTTTCCTTATCATAATGTCTTAAATTTATGACTTCACATTCACTACACATTTTCTTCATAAAATCGTCACAAAGGAAGGAAGCGCTTTTTTCTGTAAAATTTGGTACGATGAAGACATTAATTGTAAGGAGCGAACGATATGGGAACAGATATTAATATCTTTTTTGCGTTCGGTGCAGGTTTTTTAAGTTTTATCTCACCATGTACATTACCGCTTTACCCTGCATTCCTGTCATACATAACAGGTATGAGTTATAGTGAACTAACAAATGAAAAGGGTATGTTACAAAGACGGGCTATTTTACATACGTTATTTTTCTTACTTGGATTTTCAATCATTTTCATCGCCATCGGATTCAGTACTTCTTTAGTTAAGGAATTTTTTATAAGCTATCAAGACTTAATTCGCCAGATTGGTGCTATTCTAATTGTCGTCTTTGGTTTAATGATTGTTGGTTTATTACAAATTGATTTTTTAATGAAAGATCGAAAATTTGAGTTTAAAAACAGACCATCTGGCTACCTTGGTACTCTGTTAATTGGGATTGCCTTTGCTGCCGGGTGGACGCCTTGTACTGGCCCAATATTAATGTCTATCATTGCTTTAGCGGGTACGAATCCTGATTCTGCTATTTGGTACATGCTTGCATACGTCCTTGGATTTGCGATTCCTTTCTTTGTATTATCATTCTTTATCTCTCGTTTAGGATGGATCCGAAGAAACAGCCAAAAGATCGTAAAAATTGGTGGATATATTATGATTGCAGTTGGGGTTTTATTATTCTTTGATGGCATGACGTTAATCATCCGCATTCTTTCTCCATTATTCGGTGGTTTCACTGGATTTTAAAAATATTTCCAATTAGCACGATGATTTATGTTATACTAATATTCAGTAAATTTTTAACATACATCTTATGTTTGACTTATTGTGAAGGGGATATGAGTAAATGCCAACCGTCTTGGTAGTTGATGATGCATTATTTATGCGAGCAAGCGTCGGGAATATGTTTAGAGAATGGGGATTCGAAGTTATAGGAGAGGCATCAAATGGTAGAGAAGCTGTCGACCTATATAAAGAATTTCAACCTGATCTTGTGACAATGGATTTAACGATGCCTGTCATGTCAGGCTTTGATGCATTAAAAGAGATCATTCAACAATTCCCGAATGCAAACGTAATTATGATTACCGCTCTCGGTCAGCAAAAAGTAATTGTTGACGCATTAGAAGCAGGGGCAAAGGATTTTATTGCAAAGCCATTTGAAGCACTGCAATTGAAAGCTGTTGTACAAAATGTATTAGGTAGTTATGAAATGTAATAATAACTGAATAAAAAATACTTTTATCTAAAGTAGAATTCGCATCATCCTTAGGAAATTACCAACTAAGACTTTACAATTGTGAAAATAGTCGAGTTGGTTCATTATAGGATATAGCGAATTCTTTTTTTGGAAATACACATAGATTACTAAAATGTAATGTTGTGATCTAGATGTAGATTTTTTTATCCAAATACGATATTATCATTACGTCTTTTACATATGTTTTATATTACGCTTGAGACAGTAATGATTTCAAATGATAGAGGAGGATTTTCATGTTTGCGAGTATACCTTCTCAATATTTACTAATCGGTTCAACTGTAATGGCTATTTTTATGGGATCGTTCGTCATGGTTATGCGAATTAAATCTCAAAAAAAGCCTGTTAACGCAAAAAAAATTCTTATACCTCCTATTGCCATGTCAACAGGGGCACTAATGTTTATTTTTGAGGAATTTCGCGTTTCACCGATGCAAATACTGGAAGCTATGAGTGTGGGAATCGTATTTTCCACTGTTTTAATCGCAACGTCAAAATTTGAAGTGCGAGATCAACAAATCTTTATGAAACGTTCAAAAGCCTTTTTCTTTATATTAATTGGTTTACTTCTAGTTAGAGTATTAGCTAAAGTTATTTTATCGAGTGCGTTCGATGTAGCTGAACTAGGCGGAATGTTTTGGATCTTGGCATTTTCAATGTTATGGCCTTGGCGAATTGCGATGTTAATAAAATATAAGAAAATTGAAAAGTCTTTAAAACCCTAGATTTATGATAATCTAGGTGTTTTTTTTTTGAAAAATTTCAGTTATATTTTGTCTAATTTATTGGTTTAGAAAAAGTGGCCGATAGATGAGTCATTTTTACTAATAATCAAAACATATTATGAAAGGAATATCGCAAAAAGTAGATAGATGAATAGGTAGAACTATTTTTTGCAGTTGCACAACTGTCTGTACTCTATACGGAAGCTGAATTCAAAGTATTATGCTGCACATTTGAAGGGGGTAGACTTTTGGCACACAATGATCAATTTTGGTTAAAAGGTTCACCTTATACCAATTCCAATAGTGAACGGTATGGAAGGATGTTTCCAAACCTCCCATCTTTCCCCCGGGATACGGAAAAAGTTAGGGAGGCACTATTAGAGCTTGGAAAAAAAGGCGGCATGATGGACCAAACGACTAAAAACCTCGACAACCCAAACATCTATGCAGGTTTTACATTTTTCGGCCAATTTATAGATCACGATATTACTTTCGATCCGATGTCCAGTTTTGAAAAACAAAACAATCCAGAAGCCATTGAAAACTATCGAACGCCAGTTCTTGAGATGGATCATATTTATGGAAGGGGTCCTTTTGCAGATCCTCATTTATATGACATTTCAACTGGAGGGACCAAACTATTAGTTGAAAACATATCTCCAGAAAATGATTCTCCATACGACGACGTACCGCGAAACAGTCAAAATACAGCATTGGTAGTTGATCCAAGAAACGATGAGAATATGATTATCTGTCAACTTCACCTGGCCTTTCTAAAATTCCATAATGAAATGGTTGATTACGTCATGCGTGAAGGTGTTAAACATCCTTTCGAAGCTTTTGAAAAAGCGCAACGTCTTGTCAGATGGCATTACCAATGGATTATTCTATATGAATACTTGCCCCTCCTTGTCGGAAAAACGTTAGTGAAAGACATTCTTGCTAATGGCCGTAAATTTTACAGGTGGAGAAACAAACCTTATATTCCGGTCGAGTTTTCTATGGCGGCATTTCGTTTAGGCCACAGCCAAGTTCGACCATTTTATCAAGTGAATAATCAATTTAGCGCACCCATATTTAATGCTAGTCAAGATCTAAGCCATCAAGATCCCGATGATTTAAGAGGGGGAAAACGTGCTCCGAGACGTTATGTGGAATGGGGTAACTTTTTTAACACTGGAACTGGCACCCCTCAGCTAGGAAAAAGGATTGATACGACATTATCCAGCCCACTGTTTGAATTGCCGTTCGTTCAACCCCCTAAATCTCTTGCCCAACGGAATCTATTGCGAGGCCTGTCATTTGGTTTGCCGTGCGGGCAGGATGTTTCAGAAGCAATGCGCATCAGACCGCTCGATCATAGAGATTTGTCTGACGTCTCAGAGTTAGGTTTCCATAGAAAAACCCCACTATGGTTTTACATTTTACGTGAGGCCGAAATTCATGCTGAAGGAAAGAGGTTGGGTCCTGTTGGTAGTAGGATTGTGGCAGAAGTATTGATTGGCTTGCTACAAGGGGACGAGAATTCTTTCATAAGACAAAATACTAATTGGAAACCGATTTTGGGGAAAAAGGGGGAATTTGGTATAGTTGATCTTCTGAAATTTGCTAAAGTGGTTTAAAATGGGGATGAAGTATTACCATGACTCAAAAACAAAATTTTTCTGTAATGATAAAGTTTCTAATAAAGATCTAATGAGAACAAAAGTGTAAATAGTAAAACCCTAGATTCCAGACAATCTAGGGTTTTTTCTAATTTAAATAATATGAAAGTATAGGATGTATCCAGTGTTTAGCTTAAGGCACCAATTTGCTCAATAACATAAGTTAACGGACCAATTAGTAAAAAAGCGCCTTCTATCAGCTTTTCCTTTCGAATGGACGCACACGCAATGTAAGTCATGTTGGCGATGTCACGCCGTAATTTTGCCGACTCGTTGTTTAGCGGGGCGCCTTTTGCTTTGGTTATTCAAATAGATTTTCATAAGGAGAAACGTCGATTTTCATTTCATCTAATTTTTTACGTAAAAATTTGTGATCGCGTTTTGGAGTGGCTTGGATATATCCACGGATAATCACGTCATTATTAATAGACTTTACGCGTTCTTTTAGTGCAATTTCTGCAATCTTTCCAGCAATTTTTTCCTTTGCCGTTTGACGGAATAATTCCGGAACAGGACTAACTAATTCATTTAGCAATTCTTTTGCTTCGTCACCCCATAAGTGGAGAGACTTTTCTATGTAGTATGCTTGCCAATCTAAATCAGATCGACCATCTTCCTTCGGTAAAGCCTTTAAGAATTTGCGAAACATGAAAAATCCACCAATTGCCATGAGTGCTACCATGACGAATGTCCAAAATGCGATAAACAACATAAACCCACTTTCAAAATTCAAAGCGTTCACCTCTTTAACCTCTCTAACTCTCATTATAAAAGGTACTGAAAATTTTTTCATTAACAATGTCTCTTTTTGCCTCTTAAAACACTATATAAATAGGCGAAAGGGGGTGAAGTTAATGGCAACATTCAATTTCCAAAACGCGACATTAAAAATTTCATATGAAACTGGAGTTGATGAAGCTGGTAAACCAGTATTAGCTTCTAAAACTTACAACAATGTTCGTGAAAACGTAACATCAACTCAAGTTGCAGCAGTGATCCAAGGAATTGCAAGTTTATCAAATTATCCATTAAGTGCAGCGTTAAAAACAGAAACAGAAGAAATTCAATTCTAACATGTAAAGCGCGGAAAAGAATTAGCATGAAGCTAACAAATAATGTAGAAAAGAGGGATACAGTCAATGTCACAAGTTCTTGAAATGAAATTTGATACAGCCAATGGAAAAACAATCACCATCTCGGTGAATGATCCGAAACCTGGTTTAACGGGAGCGGAAATCTCAAGCGTTATGCAAACAATTATGGATCAAGATGTTTTTCATCACGAAGGGAATGCGTTAATTGGTAAAAACCAAGCTAGAATTGTGGAGCGTAATATAACAGAAGTCACATTAGCATAACGCTATACCTGATCAATAAGAGCTTTTAATTACTTAGTCGGCAAAATCCAATTACTTACGGACTTTGTCGACTTTTTCCATCATTAATTTCGAAAGGGGTTAAACGAAGATGCAAGAATGGGTCATGTTAGTTCAAGAAATTGGTTTTCCAATTCTCGTCTCTTTTTATTTATTGTACCGAATTGAAACCAAACTTGAAGCAATTCATACCGCTCTTCTATCGATGAATCAAGCCTAACTTCAATTGTGAAACAACCTTCACAAATTTGTTATGAATGTGTCACTTTAAATACATTGTACAAAAACTCCCATTTTCGATAAGATGAGAGAAGGACTATAGGGAGTTGAAGCAGATGAAAATGAAACTTAAAGGTCTTGTATTACTGATTGTTGTCGCATCCTTCTTAAGTGCTTGCAGTAATTATGATTTCAAACCGACAACAGAATATGAGATTGAGGATTTTAAAGCTGTTGACCATCGGGGCGATACGGTATCACTTGAAAGCTTGAAAGGGAAGCCATGGCTTGCGATGTTTATTTTCACAAATTGTACAACAGTATGTCAGCCAATGACATTTAATATGACTGAAATTCAACAAAGACTCGTAGATCGTGGTGTAGAAGATTATAATATTGTGGCTTTCTCAGTAGACCCAGCAACAGATACACCAGAAGTATTATCAAAATACATTAGCCACTTTACCGTTCCAGATGAATCAAAATGGCATTTAGTAACGGGCTATGATCAAAAGTTTATTGAACAATTCGCATTAAATTCATTTAAAGCTTTAGTAAAAATGCCTCAAGAGGGCGACCAAGTTATGCATGGTGTGACATTTTATTTAGTTGATGAAAACGGAATTTCCGTGAAAAACTATTCAGGCTATGATGAAGATCCAAAAGGCGTCCAATTTGATACAATTGCTATTGATATGGAGACGTTAATCGAAGAGCGTTTAGGTAAATAATCATTATTATTGTGAGTAACTTTTTAAAAGTTACTCACTTTTTTATTTTGAAGAATATTTTCGTTGAAATAACAAACAATATTCAAGATGAAATTTGAATGGAGGTAATGAATAATGAAAACTGTAAAAGATGTAATGACTTCAAATATTCGAGTGTGTGCACCACATGATTCGATAACGACTGCGGCACAAATTATGCGCGATGTTGATTGTGGATCCGTGCCTGTATGTGAAGGGAAAAAAGTAGTGGGCGTGATCACTGACCGTGACATCGTCATTAATGTCATTGCAGACGGAAAAGATGCAAACCAAGTTCACTGTCATGACTGCATGACAACAGATGTGGTGACATGTTCATCGACAACAGATGTTCATGAAGCTGCTCGTCTAATGGCACAACACCAAATTCGTCGTATTCCAGTAGTAGATAACGGGGAACTTGTTGGTATTTGTGCAATTGGTGACTTGGCAAAAGAAAATATCTACGTCAATGAAGCTGGAGCAGCGTTAAGCGAGATTTCAGAACCAGATCATTATAATCATTAATTAAAGAAAGCATTTGGAATTTTGCAGATTCCAAATGCTTTTTTATAGTCTTTATTAGAATTCTTCTCTTAACTGATCAAATACTTGTTGTAAGTCTGCAATAATATCTTCCGCATGTTCAATACCAATAGAGAAGCGTAATAAGCGGTTGTCAACACCACGTGCCATACGTTCTTCTAAAGGAATATCTGCATGTGTTTGTGTTGCTGGGTAAGTGATAAAGCTTTCAACACCGCCAAGACTTTCGGCAAACGTAATTAATTGCATTTTTTGTAAGAAGGGATTAATCATCGCTTCATCTTTAACCTTGAATGAAAGCATACCACCTTTACCTGTATATAAAACATCTGTAACAAGGGGTTCAGTAGCTAAAAATGCAGCAACTTTTTTACCGTTTTCATCATGTTGCTTTAAGCGTAAGTGCATTGTTTTTAAACCACGAATCACTAGCCAACAATCCATTGGTCCTAAAACAAGCCCCATGCCATTTTGTGCAAATGCTAATTTATCACATAATTCTTGGCCTTTAGCCACAACAAGTCCAGCAAGTACATCATTATGACCAGCGATATATTTTGTTGCACTGTGAAGAACGATATCTGCACCGTGATCGATTGGACGTTGGAAGTATGGTGTATAGAATGTATTATCAACAATGAATAATAGGTTGTGCTTTTTCGAAAGAGCAGCATATTCATCTAAATCAAACTCAAGCATTAATGGATTTGTTGGTGTTTCAAGGAAAATGGCTTTCGTATTTTCGTTCACCAACGATTCGACTTGGTCAACATTAGCAAAATCTGAATAAACAGGTTTGATGTTGTACGTTTCACTAAATGTTTTGAGTAAACGATACGTACCACCATAAACATCATCTGGAATAATAATTTCGTCCCCTGGTTTGAATAATGATAATACTAATTGAACAGCAGCCATACCTGAGCTACATGCAAAACCAGCGTCACCATTTTCAAGTTCCGCAATCCCTTTTTCAAGGATGTCGCGAGTAGGGTTTTTTGTACGAGAATAGTCGTAACCAGTTGATTGACCAATACCAGCGTGTTTATATGCAGTGGACATATAAATCGGTGGGTTCACAGCGCCAGTTCTAGGATCACTCAAATTCCCTAATTGCACCAATTTTGTTTCAATAGATTGTTTTGTCATGTTCTCACTCTTTCTTAATTTAAATATTAAAATGAATCAGTTATATTAATTCAATTTATCATGTAAAAATAGCGAAAACAACACCATCAACTGAATAATATGACTTTTTACAATAAAAAAAGTATTTGACGTATAGTAGTCAAACACTTTCATACGGTTAAGCTTGTTCTTTTTTTAGTAAATCTCGGATTTCTTTTAGCAGCTCTTCTTTTGGATCTAATTCTGGAGCAGCAGGTTCTTCTAGAGCTTCTTCTTTCTTTTTACGATTTAACTTTGTTAGGATGCGAAGTGCTATAAAAATTGAGAAGGAGATAATTAAGAAGTCGATAATTGATTGAATGAAAACACCAATTTTTAAACTATCTTCCGGACCAAATGCTAATGAATTGGTTAAATCGATGCCACCAGTTAACATTCCAACTAGGGGCATAATAATATTTTCAACTAATGAGGTAACAATCTTCCCAAACGCTCCGCCAATCACAACAGCGATTGCTAAGTCTAGTACATTGCCTTTCATCGCAAATTCTTTAAAATCTTTCCACATATTACCCTTATCCTTTCGTGTTGTATGTTACTATATTTGTATAGATTTGCATTATACAATTTTTTTCTTATTAATGCTCATTAGACGACAATTTTAACAATAACGATACATTTTACATGGAAAGTAATAGATAGGTGGCGAATATGGCGAAGAAAAAGAATAAAAAGAAAAAACAGATCCTAACGCCTGGTGTGAAACTATTTTTAGTCGTATTACTCATCCCAGCATCCATCACAATGTATTTCTTCGTTTTTCTAGCATGGCAAGAACTGAAGACATTTTCAATCTTTGAAAAACTACTATATAAATCCGAGCTAGAAGAAATACAAGCAGACTTTGATCTTCAAATTCCTGAAGAATACATACCGATTTACATAGCTGCAAGCGAAAAATATAATGTGCCCTGGACATTACTAGCAGCGCATCATCGTGTGGAAACGCGATTCTCCTCAATGAAGACGCTTGTTTCACCTGTAGGGGCAGAAGGACACTTACAATTTATGCCCTGTACATTTGTTGGATGGAGTCATCCTACATGCAGTGGGAAAGGGAAAGGTGAGATAAATGAAAATGAAAAAACCGATCCAGCTATAATCAAAAAGTATGGAGGATATGGAATCGATGCCAATGGTGATGGTATTGCAGATCCCTATGATATTGAAGATGCCGTCTATAGTGCAGCGAATTACTTATCGAAGGCCGGCGTTTCAGAAGGAAAATTAAAAAAAGCAATCTTTAGCTATAACCATAGTGATGAATATGTTGAAGATATCCTTCATTATTATAAATTGTACGAAAGTGTAAGTGATGAAATCGAATATGTTGTTTTAGCAAAAAGGGAAGACGATCACATTAGATAATTTGATGATTGCAAGCGAATGTAATCAAGCAAAAGTCATGGGGTGTATAGAGTGAGCGCACGGAAGAGTTGTAAAGTCGCACGATAAGGAGATAAACTCGCATGTAAATTGTGAGAAGTCGCACATAATAAACCCGAGCGCACGGAAATGTAGAAAAGCCGCACATAATATAGTGGAACCCGCACGTAAAACGACCAAACTCGCACATAACCAGAGAGAAGTCGCACGAAAAGAACTCGAGCGCACGTAAATGTAGAAAAGTCGAGCGTAATATGCCGGAACCCGCACGTAAAACGACCAAACTCGCACGCAACCAGAGAGAAGTCGCACGAAAAGAACTCGAGCGCACGTAAATGTAGAAAAGTCGCGCGTAATATAGTGGAACCCGCACGTAAAACGACCAAACTCGCACATAACCAGAGAGAAGTCGCACGAAAAGAACTCGAGCGCACGTAAATGTAGAAAAGTCGCGCGTAATATAGTGGAACCCGCACGTAAAACGACCAAACTCGCACATAACCAGAGAGAAGTCGCACGAAAAGAACTCGAGCGCACGTAAATGTAGAAAAGTCGCGCGTAATATGCCAGAACCCGCACGTAAAACGACCAAACTCGCACATAACCAGAGAGAAGTCGCACGAAAAGAACTCGAGCGCACGTAAATGTAGAAAAGTCGAGCGTAAATGTAGAAAAGCCGCACGTAATATAGTGGAACCCGCACGTAAAACGACCAAACTCGCACATAACCAGAGAGAAGTCGCACGAAAAGAACTCGAGCGCACGTAAATGTAGAAAAGTCGCGCGTAATATGCCGGAACCCGCACGTAAAACGACCGAACTCGCACATAACCAGAGAGAAGTCGCACGAAAAGAACTCGAGCGCACGTAAATGTAGAAAAGTCGAGCGTAATATGCCGGAACCCGCACGTAAAACGACCAAACTCGCACGCAACCAGAGAGAAGTCGCACGAAAAGAACTCGAGCGCACGTAAATGTAGAAAAGTCGCGCGTAATATGCCGGAACCCGCACGTAAAACCACTAAACTCGCACATAACCAGAGAGAACCCGCACGTAAAACCACCAAACTTACTCATAACCAATGAACCCTCGCACATAAAACTATCCACCCTAAACTCTAAACCAAACTAAAAAAAGCAGGCTCAATCTCTATGAGCCTGCTCTTAAAAGCAACCTTAAGTTGCTTTTCTGAAGGAACGCATAATAAACGATACGACGAAGATTAATGCGATTGCACCAAGTATGGCAGGGAAGACGTAGAAGTCAGCAACTTCCCATCCCCAGTTACCTAAAATGGCACTACCAATCCAAGAACCTACAATCCCTGCAACGATATTACCGATGACACCACCTGGAACGTCCCTTCCAATGATGACACCAGCTAACCACCCAAGCACCCCACCGATAATTAAATACCAAATAAAGCTCATCATGTGTGTTTTCATCTCCTATGCTATTTGATTTGAAAGCGTGTAGTAACCTTTAATGAAATAATTTCAATTTGTTACACAAACTTTTACAGAAGACAAAGATCAATAATTCCACATGCAGGGGTTAGTACGTTCGCTTCGTTAGTAATATGTGCAAAATTGAATTTTAAATGCATCAATCTGAAATTTTAATCCATTTCAAAGATGAAACATATAATTTGCACTCAAGAAACTATGAACTTTCATCTTCTGCTTTACATTATTTTTTCTTTTAAAAAACAAAATATACGTGATTTGATTGAATGATGTGTTAGAAAATAACAAAAAATGCAAGTGTGAATTTTCAAAAATGTTTGCAATTTTCGAAAAATTGTCATATAATTGTCACAACTTAGAAAAATGAGGTGGTCATTATGGATTTAAAATCAATTAAAAAGTGGAGAAAGCAAGGAATTCTTTTAGCAAGTGTACATTCGATCATCTTGTTTAATCTTGTGGTTGATTTATTGTACGCACATTTTTAATTTACAGAGTCTAGCATTTTGCTAGACTTTTTTCTTTTTAAAGCTCAATTCATTATGAATCTAACATGTACGTGACCCATTGTTTAATGAACTCAAGAAGAAGTATTTGATACCAAACCAAGCAAACAGAATAAATAGGTGTATTAAATTCAAACTTTTTAGATAAATTTAAATTTCTTAAAAATTTCAAAAAGGTAAACCGAAACAGAAAATTCCCAACAATAGATAGGGAGAAAACGTTTTCAAATATTTTGTAGTATTTTAAATTATGCAAATAATTAAAAAAACACTGTTGACGAAGGAGGAGAAAATGTACTATGATAGCAACAATTTAATACGTTTAACTTATAACAAACGTAGCAATTTCATGTAACTTCCAAACGAAGTTATAGATTGATATTCGTGCTAATATAGTATTATCAATATACTAATTGGTTACTAGTAAGTGAGGGGCGATACATTAATGAGAAGTGACATGATTAAAGTAGGAGTTGATCGTGCTCCTCACCGTAGTCTTCTTTATGCTACGGGAAAAGTAAAAGCTAAAGATTTAGGAAAACCATTTATTGGTGTTTGTAACTCTTATATCGACATCATTCCTGGTCACGTACACTTACGCGAGTTTGCGGACGTAGTAAAGGAAGCGATTATTGAAGCAGGCGGTATTCCATTCGAATTTAATACGATTGGTGTAGATGATGGTATTGCGATGGGGCATATTGGTATGAGATATTCATTACCAAGTCGTGAGTTAATTGCCGATTCAGCAGAAACTGTTATTAATGCACACTGGTTTGATGGTGTATTTTACATACCAAACTGTGACAAAATTACACCAGGGATGTTAATGGCTGCAGTTCGTACAAATGTTCCATCGATCTTTGTTTCTGGAGGTCCAATGGAAGCAGGTACGAGTGCAAGTGGTAAGCAATTGTCTTTAACATCAGTATTTGAAGGAGTAGGCGCTCATAAATCAGGCAATATGTCAGCTGAAGAGCTTTTAGACATTGAAAATAACGCTTGTCCAACTTGTGGTTCATGTTCTGGTATGTTTACTGCTAATTCAATGAACTGCTTAATGGAAATGTTAGGTGTTGCTCTACCAGGTAACGGTACAATTGTTGCTACAAGTGAAAGACGTAAGGAATTAATTTACGAAGCTGCAAAACACTTAGTTCGAATGATCAAAGAAGATGTAAAGCCTCGTGATATTATTACCAAAGAAGCCATTGATGATGCATTTGCTTTAGATATGGCAATGGGTGGATCAACAAATACTGTACTACATACTTTAGCTATTGCAAATGAAGCTGAAATTGAGTATAACTTAGAGGATATCAACAAGGTTGCTGCACGAGTTCCATATTTAGCGAAAATCATGCCAGCATCTGATATCTCAATGGACGATATCAACAAAGCAGGTGGCGTTGAGTCTATTATTAATGAGTTAACTAAAATTCCTGGTGCAATTCATCCGGATCGTATTACTGTTACAGGTAAAACAATGGGTGAGTTAGTACAAGACCACAATATCATAAATGACAAAGTTATTCGCACGAAGGATAACCCATATAGTCCAGTTGGAGGATTATCAATTTTATTTGGTAATATTGCTCCAGAAGGTTCAGTAATCAAAGTCGGCGCTGTTGACCCATCTATTAAAGAATTCACTGGCGAAGCAATTGTCTTTGAATCTCAAGATGAAGCTCAAGCAGCAATTGATAATGGTACTGTTCGCGAAGGTCATGTTGTAGTTATTCGCTACGAAGGTCCTAAAGGTGGGCCAGGTATGCCAGAAATGCTTGCACCAACTTCTGCGATCATGGGTCGTGGGTTAGGTACAAAAGTTGCATTAATCACAGATGGCCGTTTCAGTGGTGCATCTCGTGGTATTTCAATCGGTCATATCTCACCAGAAGCAGCAGAGGGTGGTCCAATTGCCTTAGTTGAAAATGGTGATATCATCGAAATCGATTTACCAAACCGTACAATCAACCTAAAAGTTTCTGATGATGTGTTAGAAGAACGTCGCCAAAACTTGAAACCATTTGAACCTAAAATCAAAACAGGTTGGTTAGCTAGATATTCAAAACTTGTAACAAATGCTTCTAAAGGCGGCGTAATGAAAATATAATGTCTTGATTATATTTGTAATTAGGCATATACTTTTAATAAATTATATATTTTGAAAATTAGCAAATAGTAGTATAATTAAATTATTCCTAAAATATAGAACGTTATAAATATATATTTAACTCGATGATGAGGTTAAAGGTTATAGAGAATTGTATCTACCAGAGAGTCGGTATTGCTGGAAGCCGACGATACAACTATATCCGACATCCCCTCGGAGTGAGCTATTAAACGCGTAAGCAATTAGATAGCTCCGGGCATGATCGAATGCTCGTTACTAATGAATAGTGTATCCGACTGGTTGCACATTGAATTTTCGGAATTTTTCGAGTCATTCAATGCGGACGGATAGTTTCCCACTATTCACGAGGTAGCAATTACTGCTACGAACAAGGGTGGTACCATGAAAGTCTTTTTCATCCCTACGCAAAGGTTTTATTTGGCGTCGGAGAAAAAGGCTTTTTTATTTTTATTAAAAACCTTATTGAAAGGGAGGAGTTAGCAAAATGACTGCTAAATTATCAACAAATGAAAAAGTAGATTCATCAAAAGCAGCACAACCAGCAGAAAAAACAAAACCAAGAAATGGTTCTGATATATTAATTCAAGCACTTCATGATCAAGGCGTTGATACAATTTTCGGTTATCCGGGTGGGGCAGTACTAAACGTATATGATGCACTATACAAAAACCCAATCCGTCACATTTTGACAAGACACGAACAAGGCGCAATCCATGCAGCAGAAGGTTATGCACGTGTCTTAAATAAACCAGGTGTAGTATTAGTTACTTCTGGACCAGGTGCAACAAACCTAGTAACAGGGATTACAGATGCAATGATTGATTCTATCCCATTAGTTGTTTTGACTGGTCAAGTTGCAACAAATGTAATTGGCTCTGATGCTTTCCAAGAAGCAGACGTGATTGGAATTACAACTCCTATTACGAAGCACAATTACCAAGTTCAAAATGTAAATGACATACCAAGAATTGTTAAAGAAGCATTCCATATTGCAAATAGCGGTCGTAAAGGTCCAGTGCTAATCGACTTCCCTAAAAATATTTCGGGAGCAATTTTTGATGAATCCCTTGCACAAAATGCAAACGACGAGATTTATCTACCAGGTTATCAACCAAACACTAAACCAAATTACTTACAAATTCAAAAAGCAATGAACGAAATAAGTAACGCTAAAAAACCATTAATTCTTGCAGGTGCAGGTGTACTTTTCGCCGAAGCACAAGAAGAATTGACTGAATTTGTCGAAAAGTTCAACATTCCAGTAATTAATACACTACTTGGTTTAGGTAGTATTCACGGTGATCATCAATTGAATTACGGAATGGCAGGGATGCACGGAGCAGCTGTAGCCAATGATGCAATTCAAAAAGCGGATTTATTAATCAATATCGGTGCACGTTTCGATGATCGTTTAACTGGTGATACAAAAGCATTTGCACCAAATGCAACGATCGTACACATTGATATTGATCCAGCTGAAATTGGTAAAAACATTCCAACTGATATTCCGATTGTTGCCGATGCAAAAGAAGCGTTAAAAGCAATGCTTAAAAAGGATATTCAAGCGCCAGATACTGCAGCGTGGGTTGACTTTTTAAATCAAAAACGTGATGAATTCCCTTATTGGTATGTTGAAGATGAAAATGAGATTTTACCACAACAAGTAATTGAAAAAGTTCATACAATCACTAATGGTGATGCAATCGTTTCAACAGACGTTGGTCAACATCAAATGTGGGCAGCACAATATTATCGTCACAATCATAGTCACCAGTGGATTACATCAGGTGGTCTTGGAACAATGGGCTTTGGTTTCCCAGCCGCAATCGGTGCACAATTTGCAAAACCTGATAAAAAGGTTGTCTCTATTGTAGGTGACGCAGGATTCCAAATGACATTACAAGAAATTGGTCTATTAAAAGAGTTTAACTTACCTGTCAAAGTAGTCATCGTTAATAACGGGGCTCTAGGTATGGTTCGTCAATGGCAAGAACTATTCTATGACCAACGCTATTCACAATCCTTAATGCCAGTACAACCTGACTTTGTAAAATTAGCAGAAGCGTATGGCATTAAAGGTGTACGAATTACAAAAGCAGAAGAATTAGATACAGTTTTTGCTGACGCATTAAATTCTGATGAACCAGTGATCATCGATGCGCAAGTAAAACAACTAGAAAATGTTTACCCAATGGTTCCTGCAGGTAAATCACTAGATGCTATAGTGGGGGTGAAAAAACCGTGAAACGCGTAATTAATGTAACAGTAATCAATCAAAGTGGCGTTTTAAATCGGGTTACTGGATTACTAATGAAACGCCAATTTAACATCGAATCCATTACAGTTGGACACACGGAACAACCAAACATCTCTAAAATGACGTTTGTTGTAAATATTGAAGATGAAACAAAGCTTGAACAGCTGGTTAAACAGCTCTCAAAGCAAATTGATGTAATTAAAGTAAATGACATTACAGATAATGCAATTGTTCTTCGTGAACTCGCACTCGTAAAAGTCGTTTCTCCAGCAAACTTAAGAATTGAAATGAATGCGATTGTGGAACCATTTAGACCACAAGTAATCGATACATCAAAAAATGTCGTTACTTATCAAGTGGTTGGTAATCCCGAAAAAATCGATGCATTCATCGAGCTCATTCGCCCATATGGCATTAAAGAATTAACACGTACAGGTGTAACTGCTTCTGTACGTGAATCTCAAAAAATTGACACACCGCAACTTTCTATTCTCTAGTAGATTATTACTCTACGAAAGATAGTTAAGTATATATAATCGCTAAAATCTTTCATGATCTAAGTGATTTACAAAAATAAAAATAAAAGTATTTATATCCTAGGAGGAAATGAAAATGACTAAAATGTACTATCAAAACGAAATCAACGAATCAGTATTAACAGGTAAAAAAATCGCTATTATCGGGTATGGTTCTCAAGGTCATGCACATGCACAGAACTTAAAAGAATCTGGTTTTGACGTAGTAGTAGGTATTCGTCCAGGTAAATCTTTCGACGCAGCAAAAGAAGACGGTTTAGACGTTAAATCAGTTGCAGAAGCAGCAGCGGAAGCTGACATCATCCAAATTTTACTTCCAGATGAGCGTCAAAAAGCAGTTTATGAGGCAGAAATCGCTCCAAACTTACAACCAGGTAACGCTTTAATGTTCGCTCACGGTTTCAACATTAACTTCGGTCAAATCGTACCACCAGCTGATGTTGACGTATTCTTAGTAGCTCCAAAAGGTCCTGGTCACTTAGTTCGTCGTACTTATGTTCAAGGTGCTGGTGTTCCTGCTTTATTCGCAATCTACCAAGATGCAACTGGTGAAGCTCGCGACTTAGCTTTAGCTTATGGTAAAGGAATTGGTTCAGCTCGTGCAGGTATGTTAGAAACTACATTCAAAGAAGAAACTGAAACTGACTTATTCGGTGAGCAAGTAGTTCTTTGTGGTGGTACAACTCAATTAGTAAAATATGGTTTCGAAACTTTAGTTGAAGCTGGATACCAACCAGAACTTGCTTACTTCGAAACATTACACGAATTAAAATTAATCGTTGACTTAATGTACGAAGGTGGTATGGAAACAATGCGTTATTCAGTTTCTGATACAGCTGAATGGGGTGACTACGTTTCAGGTCCACGCATTATCGACGAGTCAGTTAAAGCTCGCATGAAAGACGTATTAACAGATATCCAAAACGGTACATTTGCAAAAGATTGGATCGAAGAAAACGAAACAAACCGCCCACGTTACACTCAATACAAACAAGAAGGTGCTGATCACCAAATCGAACAAGTGGGTAGAAAATTACGTGAAATGATGCCATTCATTAATGAAGGCAAGAAAAAAGTGGTGATTAAATAGTGCGTAAAATTGATATTTTTGATACAACTCTACGTGATGGCGAACAGTCTGCTGGAATTAATTTAAATACTGCAGAAAAAATCGAGATCGCTAAACAATTAGAACGCCTTGGTGTGTCAATTATTGAAGCAGGTTTTCCTGCTTCAAGTCCTGGCGATTTTGATGCAGTAAATCGTATTGCTGGAACAGTTAAAAACTCAATCGTCACTGGTCTTGCTCGTTGTGTACAAAAAGATATCGATACGACTTGGGAAGCACTTAAAGTTGCGGAACAACCACATATTCACGTGTTCCTAGCAACATCTCCAATCCATATGGAATATAAATTAAAGAAAACTCCTGATCAAGTTGTGGAGCAAGCAGTAGAAGCTGTAAAATATGCCAAAAAATTCTTCCCACTTGTACAATGGTCAGCTGAGGATGCATTCCGTTCAGATCGTGAATTTTTAGTACGCATCATTGAAAAAGTAATCGCTGCAGGTGCAACGACAATTAACGTTCCAGATACAGTAGGTTACGCATCACCTCAAGAGTATGGTGAATTATTCAAATATCTTCGCGAAAATGTAAGTGGTGCAGACAACGTAAAATTCTCTGCTCACTGTCATGATGACTTAGGTATGGCTACTATTAACTCAATTGCAGCAATTCAAAATGGTGCAGACCAAGTTGAATGTACAATTAACGGTATTGGTGAACGTGCTGGTAACGCTGCATTAGAAGAAATCGGTGTAGCATTACACATCCGTAATGACATTTACCAAGTCGAAACAGGCTTGAATTTAAAAGAAATCAAACGTACTTCTCAATTAGTAAGTCGTTTAACTGGTGTTGTCATTCAGCCAAACAAAGCAGTTGTAGGGAAAAATGCCTTTGCTCATGAATCTGGTATTCACCAAGATGGTGTGTTGAAAAACCCTGAAACATACGAAATAATTTCACCAGCTTTAATTGGTGAAGGGGAAGTGCCATTAGTTTTAGGTAAACACTCTGGTCGCGCAGCATTCCGCGATCGTGCAATTAAAATGGGCTATGATTTATCTGATGAAAAACTTAATAAGGCATTCCAAGAGTTTAAAAAATTAGCGGATCGTAAAAAAGAAATTACTGAAGAAGATTTAATCACTCTATTAACTGAAACTCAAGTTTCTGTTGAAGATATTCCTTTATTCGAACTTAAGAGTGTTCAAGTTTCTTACGGAACAGAAAACATTCCAACTGCAACAGCTTCAGTTGTAACTCCTGAGGGCGAGTTAAAAACTCTTGCATCTACAGGTAACGGTTCAGTGGAAGCGATTTTCAATACGCTTGAGCAATTAGTTGATGGTCCTGTTAGTATCCAGGATTACCGTGTGAAATCTGTTGGTAAAGGCCGTGACGCGTTAGGTGAAGCTGTTGTTAACATCCTATACAACGGTTTAACAACAACTGGCCGCGATGCTTCACAAGACGTACTTGAAGCAACAGCAGAAGCCTACTTAAATGCGATCAATCGTCATTTAATTCGACAAAGTATTCAACCAAAACAACCTATTAACTAATAAGTAGTTTTACACTTAAGTTGATTTTAAACTTAACGCCATCAAATACAATATTTGGTGGCGTTTCTATAAAAGGAAGCAACCTAAAAACGCCTTATGTGCGAGCTATGGTTACAATATTTTCTGTGACGAGTAACCACAGGAGCCATGACCTTAATCATGTGCCCCAAACGAAGGCAACTCGTTCATCTGAAAAACCAGGCAATAAATATGTAGCGAACACGAAATAAAAAATATTACATAATCACGTGTTCGATGAAATTTTAAAAAATCACGGCGGTACACCGCTAAACTTGCAAAGAGGTGTTTTTCCATGGAAAAGAAAATTACAGTACTACCTGGAGATGGGATTGGTCCAGAAGTTGTTGCTGCTGCTATTCGTGTATTACATGCAATTGGAAAACGCTATAACCATGACTTCCAATTAGGATATGCTGCAATCGGCGGTGCTGCGATTGATCAATTTAACAATCCACTACCAGAAGAAACAATTGAAATGTGTAAACAAAGTGACGCTATTTTACTAGGTGCAGTTGGTGGTCCAAAATGGGATAACAACTCACCAGAATTACGTCCTGAAAAAGGATTACTAAGAATCCGTAAAACGTTTGATTTATTTGCTAACTTACGTCCGGTAAAAGCTTTCCCAAGTTTATTAAATGCTTCACCATTAAAACGCGAAGTAGCAGAAAACGTAGATTTAATGATCGTTCGTGAATTAACTGGAGGTATTTACTTCGGTGAAAAACAACGCACGGAAACAGAGGCAAGTGACTTAAATATCTATACTCGTTCTGAAATTGAACGTATTGTTGATAATGCATTTGAAATGGCTCGTTTACGCAGAGGTAAACTTTGCTCAGTTGACAAAGCTAACGTATTAGAAACTTCAAGACTTTGGCGTGCAGTGGTTGATGAAAAGAAAGAACAAAATCCTGATATCGAAGTTGAACATAATTTAGTAGATTCTGTTGCAATGAAGTTAATTACAAACCCAGGTCACTATGATGTGGTTGTTACAGATAATATGTTTGGCGATATTTTAAGTGATGAAGCCTCAGTTATTACAGGTTCATTAGGCGTATTACCATCAGCTTCAATTCGTGGCGATAATTTCGGATTGTATGAACCAGTTCACGGTTCAGCACCTGAAATTGCTGGATTAGGTATTGCAAATCCGGCTGCAACCATTTTATCTGTAGCAATGATGCTTCAATATTCATTCGGAATGAAAGAAGAAGCTGCAGAAATCGAACGTGCAGTAAATGCAGTATTCGAAGATGGACACTTCACTGCAGATCTTGCAAAGAATAACGAAACGGCTCTTTCTACAGATGAATGGACAGACAAAGTCATCGCAGAAATTGACACAAGTTTCGTATCCGATAGCATTATGGAAACTTATATTTAAGGATTGGTGAAGAGAATGGCTAAAAACATTATTGAAAAAATTTGGGATTCACATGTTGTCTATCATGAAGATGGCAAACCGGATTTACTTTATATCGATCTTCATTTAATTCATGAAGTAACGTCTCCACAAGCATTTGAAGGTTTACGTCTAAATAATCGTAAAGTACGTCGTCCAGACCTTTGCTTTGCAACAATGGACCATAACGTACCAACAAAAAATTTACCAACAATCAATGATCCAATCGCACGTACACAAGTGGAAACTCTTGGTAAAAATGCGGAAGAATTTGGTATCGAATTAGCAGATATGGGTCATCCGGATCAAGGGATTGTACACGTTATTGGACCTGAATTAGGTTTAACTCAACCAGGTAAAACAATCGTATGTGGTGACTCTCATACATCAACTCACGGTGCATTCGGTGCCATCGCTTTCGGTATTGGTACATCTGAAGTTGAGCACGTTTTATCAACTCAAACATTATGGCAAAGCAAACCAAAAACAATGGAAATCCGAGTAAACGGCAAGCTTGGTGTTGGCGTTGAAGCGAAAGATATTATCTTAGCTATTATCGCAAAATTCGGAATTGATGTTGGTACTGGTCATATCGTTGAGTATACTGGTGAAGCAATTCAATCATTATCAATGGAAGAACGTATGACAATTTGTAACATGTCAATTGAAGCAGGTGCAAAAGCTGGATTAGTATCACCTGACGAAATCACAGTTGAGTACTTACGTGGAAAACGTTTTGCTCCACAAGGTGAAACATTTGAAGAAGCAGCAAACTACTGGTTAAGTCTAGCATCTGATGAAGGTGCAACTTATCACACAGTATTAGAAATCGATGCTGCAGAAATCGAACCAATTGTTACTTGGGGAACAAACCCTTCTATGGGATCAGGCGTATCACAAACTGTTCCAACAGTGGATGATTATGAAACAGAATCAGATAAAGCGGCATTGAAAAAAGCTCTTACTTACATGGGCTTAGAAGAAGGCCAACCATTAACTTCGATTGAAGTACAAAATGTATTTATTGGTTCATGTACGAATTCACGTTTAAGTGACTTACGTGCAGCAGCAGAAGTTATTAAAGGCCAAAAAGTACATCCAAGTGTGAAAGCAATTGTTGTACCTGGATCTCATACAACAAAACGTCTAGCTGAAGAAGAAGGGTTAGATAAAGTCTTCATCGAAGCAGGATTTGAATGGCGTGAATCTGGATGCTCAATGTGCTTAGCAATGAACGATGATATTGTACCTGCTGGAGAACGTTGTGCGTCGACATCAAACCGTAACTTCGAAGGTCGTCAAGGTGCTGGTTCACGTACTCACTTAGTAAGTCCTCCTATGGCAGCTGCAGCAGCAATCGCAGGACATTTCGTAGATGTTCGTGAATTCGTAAAGCAACACGCATAACATTGTAAAGCTTGAAAGGGTGAAATATATGAAACCAATTAATATCGTAAATAGTGTCATTGCTCCACTTGACCGTAAAAACGTGGATACTGACCAAATCATTTCAAAAGAATTTTTAAAACGAATCGAACGTACTGGTTTTGGTCAATTCCTATTTTATCACTGGCGCTTTGATGCTCAAGGTAATGAAAACCCAGATTTCGTTCTAAATAAACCAGAATATAAATCTTCTGAAATTTTAGTAGCACAAGAAAACTTCGGTTGTGGTTCATCACGTGAGCACGCACCTTGGGCAATTTTAGACTACGGTTTCCGTGTAGTCATTGCACCAAGCTTTGCAGATATTTTCCACAACAACTGCTTCAAAAACGGAATCCTGCCTATTAAATTAGCAGTTGAAGAATGTGATGAATTATTAGCAAAAGGACTAGAAAAACCTTATGCAATTGAAGTAAACCTTGAAGCACAAACAGTTACAGGGGAAGACGGTAAAGTATACAACTTCAACATTGACCCTTACTACAAAGAAATGCTTCTAAACGGTTGGGACGAAATCGCGTTAACATTCAAATACGAAGACGCAATTTCAGCCTACGAAGCAAAACGCGTAGCATACTAGGGACATCGGGGACAGGTACCTCGTCCCACTTTTAACTAAAAAAAGTAGTCGACACTTCATCATGAGTGTCGACTTTTTATTTTGGCGAGTTACTACTAGAGGTAAAGCAGTATAAAACGATTTAGTAAATTTTATGATAGTATTATGATTATGTCGTGAAAGGAATTGGAATGTTACATCAAAGTAGTTGATCGTTCATTTCAGTTAATTATTTAATAGAATGGAGCAATCCAATGAAAGCACTCATTTTTGAAAAATTTGGGGGACCTGATGTCTTACAATATAAAGAAATTCCTAATCCAATTCTAAAAGAGAATGAAATTTTAGTTAGAATGAAAGCGATTGGATTGAACTTTGCTGATATATATCGAAGAAAGGGAAACTATCATCTAGCTGGTGAACCACCGTATATATTAGGCTATGAAGGTTCCGGAATTGTTGAGCAAGTCAATGGAGAGATAACGGACATAAAGGTAGGGGATCGTGTTGCATTTGCTGATGTTCCATTTGCGAATGCTGAGCTTGTAGCGGTGCCTCGTGAGAAAGTCATTTTTTTACCTGATGAGATTTCTTTCGAAACAGCTTCTGCCGTTTTATTGCAAGGATTGACTGCCCAATACTTGGCGAAAGATAGTTACAACATTAAACCGGGAACTAACATGCTTGTTCATGCGGCTGCGGGTGGGGTTGGTCAGAATCTTGTTCAAATCGGGAAACTTTTAGGGGCGAACGTAATCGGTCTTACCTCTACTGCTGAAAAGTCAAAAGTTGCCTATGATGTAGGGGCGGATACTGTATTCTTATATGATGAGCGATGGGTTGAAAAAGTAAAGGAAACAACAAACGGTTTAGGTGTAGATGTTGTGTATGACTCAGTCGGTTCAACTTTAGAAGATAGTTTTATGTCTACTAAAATTGCTGGTACCGTTGTGTTTTTCGGCATGTCTGGCGGTGACCCAAGTCCTATAGATCCGCGCATGCTTATGGACACGTCTAAAACGCTGACTGGCGGAGACCTTTGGAACGTACTCACTTCATTAGAAGAAAGAAATGTGCGTTCAAAACAATTATTTGACTGGATTATACAAGGGAAATTAACTATTAAAGAACCTACATTATTTTCTTTAGAGGAAGGTGTAAAAGCACATCAACTATTAGAAAATAGAAAAAGTGCTGGGAAGATTTTGTTGATTCCTTAATAATTGTTATTTGCAAGGGTTCGCTAATCCCAAATAACTAAAAACGCCATTTTTCTTGAAAGAGAAAAATGACGTTTTTTTGTCTTTGGCCCAGCATCATCATTCAATTTAATTGGGACAAGGAACCTGTCCCTACTGTCCCTAAAGAATTACTAGTGCATGTGAACCCAATTCTTTATATCGTTGGAAAAAGAGATCCGCATCAATTGATTGATTGCCTTCTAAAGGATTCATCACTGTTACTTTTCCATTCTTATATCCCGTTAACACCACTGCATGAAGATTGCGAAAAATTGGATGATTTTCATTAGTCTCATTGATGATCCAATTTCCATTTGTACGGGGTTTTTTTAAGTCAATCGTCACCCATATTAAAACGGGTACCCCTGATTCTACGTACGATAATATTTCATCTCGGGGTGCATCGGTTAAATCCATTGCCCGATAATTGCTGTTATGTTTAAAAAGAACACGATTGGCTGCTTCAACGATCGGTGGGGCATATACATAATAGCCACCAGTTTGCGAGGAAGGATCACCTGCGTATGCTTCATTTGGATCCGGTCCAAATAATTGATTGCCTTTTTTTGTAACTTTACCACTTGGCATATATTTTTCAGCTAATTCCACTTTATCCGAAGTCATCCCATAATAGTTGAGGATTGCTGCTAATGAAGTAATCTCACAACCGTGGGGGAGTTCAGGATTTTGCATTAAAATAGGGACGGAAAGAGGATTTTCTGATTGAACATTAAATGTTTGAACTTTAATTAATGGATTTTGTTTATCGAACACAAAAGATTTCCGTGTTTGTTCCATCCACTCTCCAGACTCTGTCACCCTATAGATGACAATATCATACGGGGATTTATCTTCCACCAAATCAAAATGTACAAATCCATTGTCATTCACTAAGGAACTTGCGATTTTTTTCCCTGTATCGAAATCAAATAGTCCAACCGCCACATTTGAAACTTTCTGTTGACTCGTAAATTCAACCGCTTGAACAGTTAATGTATCGTAGTCAATGGATGCATAAATCTGATCTTGATCCAAACGATTTTCAGTTTCAATATTGCAACCAACCAAAAGGGAAGAAAGGGAAATCGCAATCGCACATGTAAGTTTATTTGGTTGTATTTTCTTCAACATTCGCACATCCCTAGGTGATTTTTACACATTTCATTATACTATAGAAACAAACGAACTATTAGGGTTAAAATATGTTACTCATAGCTCCAGTATATTATAAAACAGTAGGAAGCTTTACCTTATTATTGTTCACATTGTCTACTACTATTCTTAATTAACTCCACTACTTGACCGACGAAAAGATGCAGACCACACGATCCAAGACTGTGGCAATCATGATGCCTACTGTATATCGAAGAAGATCCACCCAAAGAAAACCTTTGCCTAATATTAAACCGCCAAGCAATGTATGCCGAATCTGATTCATCCAATCTCCTTGATACAATTGGCTGAATTCTATACTAAAACTAAATAAAAAACTAAACCACATTGATGTAAGAAAACTTTTACGAACTAACAAAAAACGGAATCCAAAATAAACCATCATCGCCCACAAAATATCCCCCGCATTTTCCGCTACAAATAACGGCAGTCGGTCACTAAATTTTCTAGAAGCGAGCCCTAATATAATGCTAAAAACAATTGCTATTAAATATGCAATCCTCCTGAAGCGGACCCTTTTAAAGGGGATTTCAGTTTTAGAACTCAAGTTGGCTCACTCATTTCTATTGATTAATAAGATAAATTCCCATAACAAAATAACCCCCTCATTTTTGAATTTCAAAAGTAAGGGAAGCAGTTTCATTAAGTTAAATCATAACGAACGAATGACTTTTAATCTATAAAAAAAATATGCTGATAAAATAATCCCCATTTAGTATCAAACCACAATAATTTTCCATGTTTACATTTTGGTATACGTGTTGTAATCCTCACTTTGGATACTGTTTTAGTATTTGAACTTGAACGCCTGTAGAAAAAGCTATAAATGAAATATAATGAACTATTTTGATCAGACGGTCACTTGAAATGAAAACTTCTGTACCTTTAACTCACGAAGTAAAGCCTTTAAATTGCATTTCAACATAATTGTCAATTTCCCAATCAAATTCGACATTTTTCTTTTTTATAAATAGGATGAAGAAAGTGCTGAACTCTATATCTGTGATACAAGTGATCCAGGCTTGAAGAATTCGACAAGAATCTGCGTGATAAAATCGTAAAAACACATATATTTTATATGTTTCGACAGTTTCGCTAATGGTGCTGCCATACACCTCTCTTACGGAGTTTAATTTAATTAAACAAACACTTCGGAGGTGTTTTAGGAGAAATGGTGCAGTTGTTTAATTAAATTAAACCTCTTTCAAAGCTGACATTTGGCCAACTCCAACTGTTTAATCCTATTAAATTTTTGTTTCATAAGGAACATTTTGTTAAAATGGATGTACGATAGAAACGGGGTGTTGTTGATGAATGGACTGGGGGAACGTATTAAAAAACTTCGTAATGAAAAGAAGTTAACGTTAGCACAATTAGCTGGTGAGCGCCTCACAAAAGGAATGTTGAGCCTCATCGAAAATGGAAAAGCTAAGCCTTCCATGGAGAGTTTACATTACATCGCAGAACAATTAGGAGTAGACATCGTAGAATTGCTAAACGAAGGAAATGTGAAACAATTTCGCAAACTATTATTGGAGATCGAACAAGCTTATAAAGAAACTGCTAGTACATTTACTGTAGATCAGCTAGCCCAGTTAAATAAATTATTTCAACAACTAGATGATATTCGAGAACAACTACAAGGGAACACTTATGAAGAAGTGAGATTATTAGATTTACATACAAGATTAAATCATCAACTTCATAATGTGCAAGATTTATCGGTTATGTATGATGTCATTACTGCTTATGAAAAAATCCATGTTTATCGACGAATTATCGGTTGCTATTCATTTTTATGTGGAATGGCCTTTGAACGAAATGATTATATGATAGCTCTCCATTTTATGCAAGAGGCAGAACAGCGGGTTCAATCATATATTCATTTAATCGACCCTTTATCCACTTTAGATATGCATTATCAATTATCTGTTTTATACGCTGCTGTGGATGATAGTAAAAATACACAACACCATTTAGAACTTGCCTTAGAAATCGCTCATAAAGAAAAAATTTATTATCGTATCGACGATTTTTATCGATTCATACTTCTCCAAGCCATTAGCCAAGGAGAGCAGGAAAAGAGTAAATATTACCTAACGAAACTAAAGCAACATGCCGATTTTACAGAAGATCCTGTTGTGAAACAATATTTAACTTTTTGTAAAGCTCATTACATCAACTTTATTGACAAGGAATATGAAAGAATTCCAAGGCTCGCAAAAGAAATAAATCCTGATTTGACACAGGAACATGCAGATTTAATTGCCAAGCTTTTTTGTATTGAAGAAACCTATGCATTTTGGGCAAGGGGATATTATAAAGAAGCAATTGAATACAGTAAGGAAATAAACATACCACCCAATGTTTATCACCCGATTGAGTTATCACTCTTTTATCTATGTTTCGCAGTCCGCGCCTTATGTTTTGTTGAAGAAGGGGATAAAGAAGCCGCTAAAAAGGATATTGTTCATGCCTATGATGGTGTGAAAAACTTTCCAAACACTATTTATAAAACCTTTATCCACAACGCATACGGAAAAATACTGTATGGCAGTAAATAGGGATGCACACACTTGTGGTAGAAAAACGTGAGAACACAAGCGTCAGGGAGCAAACGTTGGGTATAGCTGTACTTGTGGCAAGCAAATTTGAATATACAAGAAGAAAAACCGAGCAAATTTTTGCCCGGTTCTTTTTTTGATTATGCTCTGGTTTGTTATTCTAAACTAAGTGTTAAGTATTCTTTGGTAGGTTGAAAGATTTTATAGGCTACTTGGTAATTGGGAGTTTATTGGGTGGATGAACGACTTTACATTCAATTTTCTTACGAGATTTGTCGTTCATACCCTCTACTTTATTTCACAGACCCGCTCACAAACTGTTGGTCTTTGTAGTACATGTTTTTCACCAATACATTTGGTCCCAAGCATTTAACAGCTGGGCAATGACAGTTAAGGGATTTGGCTAAGTCAGATTCAAGCCATTTATCGAAAATGTCAGGTAAATGATCTGTTTGAATATTTCCAAGGGCTGGTGTATCACCAAAGTCAGTCACAATGACGTCCCCTGTAAAGATATTAATATTTAATCGAGAGCGACCGTCTGGATCGTTACGAACCGTTACATTTTTTGTGTCACGCAGGCGATTTAATAACTCCTGATCTTCCTCCGACATGCTACATGGATAGAAGGGAAGTGTCCCGAACAGCATCCAAGTGTTTTCATCACGGATATCAAGTAAATGATGAATCGCTTTTCGCATTTCCTCTAACGATAAAGAAGTTAATGCGGAAGCGAAATCTGATGGGTACATTGGATGAATTTCATGCCTTGCACATTTCATTTCATCGACAATTTGATGATGAATATGTTCCAAATAAGGAAGTGTCTTTTTGTTTAACATTGTCTCCGCCGATACCATTACACCGTTTTCAGAAAGCATACGAGAATTTTCAATCATGCGGTCAAATAACGCTGCACGTTGATCGAAAGTAGGTTTTCGTTCCATCATAGCAAACCCTGTTTCTACAAACTCTTCAACTGTCCCCCAGTTATGCGAAATATGAAGTACATCTAGATAATGTGCGATATCTAAATAACGTTCGCCATCAATAGTTAAGTTCGAATTCATTTGCGTGCGAACTCCACGTTCATGGGCATATTTCAAAAGCGGTTTTACATAGTTTTCAACCGATTTTTTACTTAACATCGGTTCGCCGCCTGTAATGCTTAATGATCTAAGATGTGGGATTTCATCAAGTCGTTTAAGAATGATATCTAGTGGCAAGGCAGTTGGGTCCTTTGTTTGTAGAGTGTAACCAACTGCACAGTGTGCACATCGCATATTACATAAATTAGTTGTTGTAAATTCTACATTCGAGAGAGTTAACTTCCCAAATTGTTCGATATCTAAGTAAGACTCCCATGGGTCATAACTAGTAGTAATTTTTTCTAACGTATTCATTTATTATCTTCCTTTCCAACTACCAATTCTCTCATAGAAATAAATTTTCGGAAAGAACAAAATGCTACATGAAAGATTCATAGAGTGAAAGCCTCCTTAAGAAAACGCAGCTTACCACTGTAAGCTGCGCTAAAATTAAGTTTAGATGTAGATTTTTTCTTTTTCGCATAGAGGCTAAATATTTTTAATAACAACTCTAATAAACCTATATGGTTAGGGAAGTGGTAATAGTTATAAATCTGAGCTTGTTATAAAACTGTTATTTTCACTATAAAACGTATCTCCTAAACGATTATCAACAATCGTTTTACTCAACTCAATTTTGGAGAAGTTCACAGCCCGTACATTATAAAGAACTTTATCATTTCGAATCATACTGTCCGTCACATAAATTTCTGATTGGTTTTGGGCATATAAATCCGAGTGGAAACCATCTGTTAATTGTACGCCTTTCAACTCGATTGTAGACTCTAAATCCAACCAAATTTGCGATTGGACATGCTTTGAAATGAAGCTATCTTGAACTAATACCTCACTATGATTTTGTACGGAAATGGCATTGCGGCACCCTTTGTATAGTTCGCTATCTCTCACAACTGCTGAACTATCGTTGACGACAATCTGCGTGAGAATATGGTGGCTAATTTGGCCATTATAAAAGAAGAAATTCGAATTTTTTAACACCTTTACACCATAGGATTTTCCGTTAAAGATTCTGCATTGTTCAAGAGTTAAGGTTGACTTTTCAGTGATTTCAATTTGAACATTTTCACTTTCGTAAAACTTACAATTAACCCCTTTAACATTGCAACGTGTATCTAAAATAAGACTTTTTCCATTATAAAGTTCACTATTTAGTAAGTTCATTTTCACATTTGCTTTCAGCGCAATATGGGCCATGTCATTGTTGTACATTTTCGAACCGTCTACCTCTATCGTAGAGTTGGACATTCCTAAAATTGCATTTCCGAAATTATACATAATTTCACTATCAATCACAGTCAATTGGCCACCTATGACAGACAGAGCAGAATTCGATTGTTCTGTTATTTTACTTTCAACGATTGTACAATTCGCTTTTTTCTCGATATAAATTCCAACATGTTTTCCTTCTTTGACAAGACTATTTTTGACTGAACAAATTGATTCACCGGAAAGGAAAACTTGTGCGAGTTTGTGGGATTTAAACAATGTCTCATAAAAATTCACGATGGATTTATCATTCACTTGGATACCAAAGCTTTTCCCCGAGTAAATGTGACAATGCTCTAAATTTAAACGAGATCGTTTCGCTACTTGTATATTGGCATTTTCATGTTGGCTCACTTCAGAGTAAGAAAAATTCATTTCGGCATAATCGCGTAGGGAAACCCCAACATCCGTACCATGCTGGACGATACAATGACTTCCAACTAAAGAACTTCTCTGTACTAAAAGCTGGGATTTTTTATGGTAACGAAGAGTAGTGTTCTCTAATGTAATATTCGATTCTTTTTTCGCGTAGATTCCGTGATCCTCTCCACGTTCAATGAGGCTTCCTTGGTCGATGAAAGTCGAGTGATCCACATAAATTTGAGCATCTAGTTGATGATGCAAGTGAGCCTTTACTGAATGGACTAGTCCATTATTTTTTATCCAATATGCATATCGAGCCTCTGAAAATTCGCATTCTTCAATCGTTGCTTCAGAACCATCCACTTCAATATGCGCCTTCCCGTTGTTTTGGAACTTACAATGATGGAAAATCCCTGTACTCTGTTTTTGTAAAGTGATAGCGCGGTCAGCTGCATCTGTAATCTCACAATGGGAAGCCGTAATTTTCCCTCCATTTACCGTAACTAAAACAGAAGTATCCATTCCATCTAAATGACATTGCTCAAACTCCACTTCACCCTCTACGTATATATGAGTAATAGGGGAGATTGTCACATTGCGGAATTTAACGGAAACCGACTTTGGAATCGTTAATAATCCTTCAATGATCGTTTCGCCATCTTTACTACCACTAATCACAACACTTTTATGAAATTGGATCGACTCTTTATATATTTTTGGTGAAAGCTGAATGTGGCCACTTTTATTTAATTGATGCATGGCACGTTTCAATGTTTTTCCATTCGTAAAAAACATACTTAATAATCGCATAACAGGCATATGGACCCTCCTTACTTCGGGACAAGGGGACAGGTTCCTTGTCCCATACGTACTCCTATTTTTGATTAAAAAAGGAAATTTTAACCCTATTATGTAAAGATATTTATTTTTGGTTGGTGAATATTTTTTCACAAGGTTGGATTGTGTTACAGAATGATATGCGGTGGTAGTTGCTCGAAATGACGTAGGAAGGGTATGTACTTTTAGCTTATAAAGGAAAATCAACTCACTTTATGCGTCTAAATGAATCAAATCATTACTTTTGAGCTTGCATAAGGAATTGAACCTCTCTAAACGATCAGAATATAAACTAACTCGCTAGCCAAACGTGTCTTGGAAGTTTACAATGAACGAGATAGTTTTGCAGAGTCTAGGAGGAATTTATTTTGAAAGAAACATTATTAAAAGTCTTATCAATGGATACAGTTGAAAGACAACAATTTATGAATCAACAAGGAAATCAATTAATAGAAGAAA
This sequence comes from Ureibacillus composti, assembly GCA_030348875.1. Lineage (GTDB taxonomy): Bacteria > Bacillota > Bacilli > Bacillales_A > Planococcaceae > Ureibacillus > Ureibacillus composti. The sequence goes on along the minus strand of JAUCEP010000002.1, from coordinate 2,261,073 downwards.
TGATTCTACATATTGGAAGTCCCGACAATGAATTAAGAGATCAACTTAATTATCGATTATTTATTGAATTATTATCCTATCAACTTTTGACTTCAGAACAGATGACGTTTCTTGTACAAACCCTGCATGGAAATGACTATCTATATCAAAATATTGGGGAAGTGGACACAGACACAGTGTTCAAACGATCATTTTCAGCGCTATGGTTGACCGCATTAATTAATGTCGATAGCCAACTACACTTTTTACCTGATGACACTGCAAAAAGCCTACTTGAAATTTGTGTACCGTATTTAACAAAAGAGAAAGATGTGCGAGGCTTTGTCGGTGAAAAAGGGTGGGCACGCTCGATTGCTCATGGTGCAGATTTAGCAAGTGCATTAATTTCACATCCACAATTTGAAATACGTCTATCCCCGATCCTCTTACAAGGAATTAAAGATAGCTTTTGGAAAGGGACGGTTTATGTAGACGATGAAGAGGAAAGACTTGTGGCAATCATTGATCAGTTAATATCAAAAGAATTTCCTGAAGAAATATTAATTGAATGGGTAGAACAAGTATTTGATAAACTACAATTCTATTTAATGGAAGTCGGATATACTCCTCAATACTTTAATGCGCGAACAAATACACTTCATTTTATGAAAACATTATACTTCACATTGAAATTCTCTCAACAAATGCCTGAATTAAAAGGCACTGTTTCAATATTTATTAGTAAATGGATGAAGTAAACCAATTCGCGAGATGCTAGAAAGTGGGGACGTCATGAGAAAGCGATTCATCCGGGTTATATTATTTATCTTATTAGTTTTAGTTCTAGGTTATTTGGTTAATCTATATTTTGTTGAGTTTACTGGTGCTGGAAAAGATACTCCTGAAGAGGCTTTACCGACTAATCAAGAATACGAATGGATTAAAGGGCCTAATACGGAAAAAGAACAGCGCTATTTCTTTCTATCGAATGGTCAAAATTTTGGAACCACCCTTGTAAAGAAGAATGTTAAAGGATGGAGTAATGAAGAGGGGGCAACTGCGAAAGTACCAAAAAAATTAGAAAGTAACACCATCGTGTCTGCATTATCTGACGAAAAAATACTATTTGGTCTTATTAAACAAGAAGGTACTATTGATGTGAACATCAATGGAAAACCAGCTTCATTAATCGAACTATCGAATTTGACAGAGGATGTACTGGATCTATATGATGTGAAAGGTTATAGCATTTGGTACATTGATTTAGAACAACTCGAAGACAATGAAAGCTATTCTATCCAAGTACTTGATGAACACAAAAAGGTCATTAGCGAATTATCAATTTAAATTTGTTTAGACTTTCTTCATTTATATTGTTGTTTTGAACAATAAGGTAATTCGAACAAGGTCATAACGATAACTTATCACAAAAGATAATATTAATGTAATTTACTTATGTATGTAAATGATGTAACATGAGAACTGGAGAAAAGAAGCATAGCAATCTTTTCAATGAATTATTAGGGGGAGAGTACATATGGCAAACTTACACAATAGCCGCGCTTCATTTGAAGTGAATGGTAAAACTTATAACTATTACCGTTTAGCTGCTCTTGAAGAAGCTGGCGTTGCAAATATTTCACGCCTTCCATACTCAATTAAAGTATTATTAGAATCTGTATTACGTCAATATGATAACTACGTAATTAAAGAAGAGCACGTAAACAATCTTGCGAAATTCGGTAATGGTGCAGATGCAGAAGCTGAAGTTCCATTTAAACCATCTCGTGTTGTATTACAAGACTTCACTGGTGTACCAGTAGTTGTTGACTTAGCTTCATTACGTTCAGCTATGAAAGAATTAGGTGGAGATCCAGACAAAATCAACCCAGCTATTCCAGTTGACCTTGTAATCGACCACTCAGTACAAGTAGATAAATACGGTAATGCATCTGCATTACAAACTAACATGGACCTTGAATTTGAACGTAACGCAGAACGTTACAACTTCTTAAAATGGGCTCAAACTGCTTACGATAACTTCCGTGCTGTACCACCAGCAACAGGTATCGTTCACCAAGTAAACTTAGAGTATTTAGCTCCAGTTGTACACGTGAAAGAAAATGCTGATGGCACATTTGAAACATTCCCAGATTCAGTAGTAGGTACTGACTCACATACAACAATGATCAACGGTCTTGGCGTTCTTGGATGGGGTGTAGGTGGTATTGAAGCTGAAGCAGGAATGCTTGGTCAAGCATCATACTTCCCAATTCCAGAAGTAATCGGTGTTAAATTAACTGGTGATCTTCCAAACGGTGCTACTGCAATGGACTTATCATTAAAAGTAACTCAAGTATTACGTCAACGCGGCGTAGTAGGTAAATTCGTTGAGTTCTTTGGTCCTGGTGTATCTAAATTACCATTAGCTGACCGTGCAACAATTTCGAACATGGCTCCTGAATATGGTGCAACATGTGGTTACTTCGCTATTGACGAAGAATCATTAAATTACATGCGTTTAACTGGCCGTGAAGAAGAGCATATCCAAGTTGTAGAAGCTTACTTAAAAGCGAACAACTTATTCTTCGATCCATCATTAGAACCAGTTTACACTGATGTATTAGAAATTAAATTAGACGACATTCAACCAAACCTTTCTGGTCCAAAACGTCCACAAGATTTAATTCCTCTTGCTGATATGAAAGCTCGTTACCATGAAGCAGTAACTGCTCCAATGGGCGTACAAGGCTTTGGTTTAACAGAAGATGAATTCTCTAAAACATCAACAATTAAATTTGCTGATGGCGAATTAGAAATGCCTACAGGTGCTGTAGCAATCGCTGCTATTACATCTTGTACAAACACTTCTAACCCATACGTTCTTTTAGCTGCTGGTTTAGTTGCTAAAAAAGCTGTTGAAAAAGGAATCCAACCACCTGCATGGGTTAAAACTTCTTTAGCACCAGGTTCTAAAGTTGTTACTGGATACCTTGAAGAATCAGGTTTACAATCATACCTTGATCAAATCGGATTCAACACAGTAGGTTACGGATGTACTACATGTATCGGTAACTCTGGTCCATTACTTCCAGAAATCGAAGAAGCAATTAAAGAAAAAGATTTATTTGTAACTTCAGTACTTTCTGGTAACCGTAACTTCGAAGGTCGTGTACACCCACTTGTAAAAGCTAACTACTTAGCATCACCACCACTTGTTGTTGCTTACGCATTAGCTGGTACAGTAGATATCGACCTACAAAAAGATTCTTTAGGTAAAGACAAAGATGGTAACGATGTATTCTTCGCTGACATCTGGCCTTCAACTGAAGAAGTAAATGCTGTATTAAACAAAGTTGTTACTCGTGAATTATTCCAAAAAGAATATGAAACAGTATTCACAGCTAACGAAAAATGGAATGCAATTGAAACATCAACTGAGTCTTTATACACATTTGATGAAAAATCAACTTACATCCAAAACCCACCATTCTTCCAAGGTTTATCTAAAACTCCAGAACCAATCAAAGGTCTTGAAGGTTTACGTGTAATCGCGAAGTTCGGTGACTCAATTACAACTGACCACATTTCACCAGCTGGTGCAATTGGTAAAGATACTCCTGCAGGTAAATACCTACAAGAAAATGGTGTAGCAATCCGTGACTTCAACTCTTACGGTTCTCGTCGTGGTAACCACGAAGTAATGATGCGTGGTACATTTGCAAACATCCGTATCCGTAACCAAGTTGCTCCTGGTACAGAAGGTGGATTCACTACTTACTGGCCAACAGGTGAAGTTGAGTACATTTACGATGCTTGTATGAAATACCAAGAAAACGGCACTGGCTTAGTAGTACTTGCTGGTAACGACTATGGTATGGGATCTTCTCGTGACTGGGCTGCTAAAGGTACATTCTTATTAGGTGTAAAAACAGTTATTGCTCAAAGTTACGAACGTATCCACCGTTCTAACCTTGTAATGATGGGTGTATTACCACTTCAATACTTACCAGGTGAAAGCGCTGATACATTAGGATTAACTGGTAAAGAAGAAATCTCAGTAAACCTTACTGACGATGTAAAACCACGTGATATCTTAACTGTAACTGCAAAAGCTGAAGACGGAACTGTGAAAACATTCCAAGCTCTTGCTCGTTTCGATTCAGAAGTAGAAGTAGACTACTACCGTCACGGTGGTATCCTACAAATGGTACTTCGTTCAAAAGCTGCTGAGTAATTAGCAATATAAAGGCAAAGTCGAGTATTCGACTTTGCCTTATTTTTTTGTTTAAAAACGATATACATGTGAGGAATGAAATTCAAAAAAGACAAGATCAAGCGTGGAATGAACTTCATCGATGGTTTGAAGTTCAAAATGAGACTAGACTAGGTAATAAATGAACTTCATTTAGAGGATGAAGTTCAAAAAGAGATAAGCTTATTTGTAAATTAAACTTCATCGGGGGTATGAAGATCATTATGAGACAAGATCAGATGTAAAACGAACTTCATTTAGGGTATGAAGATCATTATGAGACAAGATCAGATGTAAAACGAACTTCATTTAGGGGATGAAGTTCAAAACATGACAAGACCAAGCGTAAAATGAACTTCATAGAGGTAATGAAGTTCATTATGCATGATTTGTCGGCAGAAATTTGAGCTTCATCAAAAGATAAAATCTCTCATAAAGAATATCCTTTGTTTGCTTTAAACACCATTTCGTCCGCATATGCCAGAATTCAGCCACGTAAGTGACTGTTTCGTCCACTCGCGCCAGAATTGGTCCGTATAAGTCACCATTTCGTCCGTTTACGTCAGAAATTGGTCCGCATAACTCTCCATTTCGTCCGCATACGCCAGAAATTCGTCCGTATAAGTCACGTCTGCTCGACCAAGGAATTGGTTGCATAATTCACCATTTCGTCTCACGCAAGAACTGGTCCGCATACCTAACCGTTTTACCAGTACTACCTACTAAACCACGTCTACACAGAGAGAGGGTTCTAGCAAAAACCTTTACGTCAGAAGAACCACTCTACCAATTAACGAAAAAATTACATAAAATTTACATAGTTTCATAGTTATTTCCAAAAATCTACGGTATCATAGAAGGATAGATTATGATATTCATAATTTTCAACTATTTGTCATCGGAGGGTTTCTATTCATGTCATCTAAAAAACGTAGTAAATTATATACTGCTTCAATTGCAACTTCAGTTCTTGCTGCTTCTGCACTAGTAATAACGCCTGCACAAGCAGAATCTATATCATTTAAAGATGTTACTTCGTCAAATTCTCATGTAGAAGCAATTACTAACTTAGCAAACAATGGTCTAATTAAAGGTTTTACTGACGGTACATACAAACCTGGCAAAGCACTAACTCGTGGTCAAGCTGCAGTGATCTTTGCTAAGGCATTAAATTTAGATACAAAAAATGTAAAAGACCCTGGTTTTAAAGACGTTCCCAAAACTCATGATTATTACGGTGCCATTGCTGCTTTAGCGCAAGCAAACATTATCAATGGTTATGAAGATCATACATTTAAAATGAATAAAACGATTACTCGTGGCCAATTAGCGAAATTCATTGCTGTCGGGCTAGATATTAAAGCTGCGAATAATGAAAACCTACCATTTACAGATGTAGAAGGGAATGCATATGTAAAAGCGCTATATGATCACGATATTACAAAAGGTACGTCGAACACAAAATTCTCACCAAACGCACCTGTAACACGTGGACAAGCGGCTACTTTTATCTATAAAGCACTTCAAACAAAAGAAAACGTTGATGTAAATACGTTTGATTTAACAATTATGCACAGTAATGATACACATGGTCGTGTCGAAATGGCTCCAAAGCGTGCAACTGCTGTGAAAGAAGTACGTGCTAAAAATCCGAATGCTCTATTACTAGATGCAGGTGATGTGAACACAGGGACACTTTATTACAACGAATTTAAAGGTCAGGCTGATTTAGCATTCTTAAACTATATGAATTATGATGCTATGACATTTGGTAACCATGAATTCGATGCAGGTTCTACTACTGAAGGACATCAAGCATTAGTAGATTTTATTAAAGATTCCAACTTCCCATTTGTTTCATCTAACGTTGATTTTTCAAAGGATACAAAATTCACAGGTTTATTTAGTGATTTAGTTTCTAGTGATCCGGCAAATGGTAAAATCTATAGTGGAATTGTGAAAGAACTTAATGGAGAAAAAGTGGGAATCTTCGGTTTAACAACAGAAGAAACAAAAGCTATTTCATCGCCTGGTAGCATTGCATTTGAAAACTACATCAAAGAAGCTGAAAAAGCTGTGAAAGCCTTCGAAGGTTTAGGTGTAGATAAAATTATTGCCTTATCCCACTTAGGTTACGATGATTCTGCGGCTGTTGATAACGATTTAACATTAGCACAAACTGTTGAAGGAATTGACGTTATTGTTGGTGGACACACACATACACAACTGACAGAACCAGTAGCTGTAACAAAAAATACAAAAGGTGAAGCAAAAGAAACGACATTAATCGTACAAGCTTACCAATATAGCGATTATTTAGGAACACTTGATGTTTCATTCGATGAAAACGGTGTTGTTGTGGCATATGATGGTGAATTATTAAAACTGGCTGATTACGCTGACGATGCTAAAGCATTAGAATTATTAAAACCATATAAAGAAAAAGTAGATGCTGTACAAAACAATCCGATTGATGCAACTACATCTGAAGCACTTATTAATCCACGAGTGACTGACGAAGGAAATACTTCAGGGGTAAGTGTTCGTAAAAATGAAACAGCTCTTGGTAATTTAATTACTGATGGCATGTTAAATAAAGCCAAAAAATATACTGACAAAGAAGTGATTATGGCCTTTACAAACGGTGGTGGCATCCGTGCTGCGATCAATCAAGGCCCAATAACTGTAGGTGAAGTCATTACAGTTCTTCCATTCGGTAATACGATCGCGTTAATGGATGTGACTGGTAAAGAATTAAAAGCAGCATTTGAAATTAGTGTTGGAAAATATCCAGAAGAAAACGGTGGATTCCTACATGTTGCTGGTGCAAAAGTTGAATTTGATTCTTCTAAACCAGCTGGCTCACGTATAGTGAAGATCTCTTACAAAGATGCAAATGGTAACTATGTAAATCTAGAAGATTCAAAAACTTACACTGTCACAACAAATGCCTTCACTGCAAAAGGTGGAGATGGATATGATGTACTTGGTACTGCATATAAAGAAGGACGTGTAACGGACCTAGGCTTATCCGACTGGGAAAACTTTGCAGAACATTTAACATCAATCGGTTCAATTAACCCAACTACAGAAGGTCGAATCGTTGATATTGCAACTAAATAATCTTGTAAAAATTAAATAGGGCAGAGGTGGATTTATGTTACATCGCATAATCCACCTTTTTCTCTTTATGATGTTTTATTATTCTTACATAATAAGGTGAAATTAGTTGTAATATGAGAATATTCATGTAAAATAGTAGAGAATATCTAAGTCTAGTAAATTGTGGTTTTTAATATACTTATGAAGGAGGAGCCATGAAGAGATTTAGTATTTTAGCCAAAATTCGGGATGCAGGATATTTCTTTTTAAACTTTGACGATGATCAAATCCTCGACTGTTTAAAACAAGTACCTCCACCAGAAGGATTATTGGTTTTAGCCCACTGGCCGATTTATAAACCTGCAGAAATTGAATTCTTTGTTGAACTAATCAATGGCAACATCGCCTACTATCATGTAAAAGATTTTCGAACAAACCAGAAAAAAACCGTGTTTCTTGATAAAACCGAATTAGACCATTAAAAAAGTACAATCTATAATAGATTGTACTTTTTATTGTCTAGCTCTGAACGTCAGCTCCTCTACAGTTGTTGAGGCACACGATGTGAGTTATGACGGCAATGCGACAGGACGTCGCGTTTTTGCCGTCGCGGAGCTAAACGGACGTTCTCCGTATTTCTATTTACCATTCGATTCTTGCAATAATTCCTTCTTCATCGTGAAGGTCTAGTACAATTCGAGCGGACATTGAATCACGATTTAATTGTTCTTCTAAATATAAACGGATCGCCGTAATTAAATTAACAGTATTATAATATTCCATTTGCCCATTTAAATAGGCTTCGGCTGTAAATCCAGCTGCGTCGTCATAGGCAAGCTCAACTTCTACATCAGAAGGTTGTACATTTTTAAAACGAGCATGGAATAAGCATAATGCATTAATTACTTCTTGTTCGTTAAGTATTAATTTTTCCAACTGTCTGTTACCTCTTTATCCTTTTTGCGTTTCATCATTTGATAAATTTTTATACAAATGAAAACAATAAAGACAATTGCTGCCGCGTTAATTAAAAAGCCTAACAAGTTTCCGATTAACCCCATATCTGAGAAGAGACTACCGAAAAGTAAGCCAGCTAAACCACCAATAAATAGGCCTTTCATTAAGCCACCGCCAAAGAATCCACCTTTATTCGCAGTTGTTGTACCTGTCGTTTTATTATTATTATTTGTCGTAGCTTTATTAACAGAAGATGTACCAGTTCCATTATCGTTATTTTGGATATTATTAGAACTACCATTGTTACTGTTAAAGCTTTTTTTACCCGACTTATAAGATTTTGCTTCTGCTGTTTGAACTCCGTCAAAAAGTATGACAGACCCTACACTTGAGAACACTAAAGTGAAGGCTAATAACATTGCTGAAAGTTTCTTCATTTTCATCCTCCAATTCTAAAATATCACATTTTTGTGATGTCTCTATTAGTATAACAAAATATTGAAACGGTTTAAAATAAAAGCACTAATTCCTCAATATTAATGCTTTTTCGACTTTTATTTATTATGAAAAATATTATTCGTTTAATACTGATTAGAAAGTAGATGAAATACTAGTGATTTTCTTTTTTTCAACTATTTTCTAAAGTGAGAAAATGAAAGAACACCTTCCAATTTTTAAATAGAAAAAGTAAACTATTATAGTATTATTTTCTACAAAAATAGACAACAGAAAGGGGAAGTTACATTTGCAAGATAAACGCTTTAAAGTAGCAAATCGTGAAGCTTTAATTGGTGTCGCACTCGTGATCATCAATTTTGCGATTTGGTATGGATTTGCATATGGCTTAGGTTCTGGTAACCCTTCAGAGTACCAATTTGTGTTCGGATTTCCTGCATGGTTCTTTTATAGCTGTATTGCTGGTACTATTTTTATGATTATCCTCATTTGGATTTCGATAAAAATCTTCTTCAAAGAGATCCCTTTTGATGAAGAGGAGGGCAAGTAATGGTTCATTGGTCGGTTATTATTCCTTTAGTCATCTTTTTAATTATTATTTTTGGTATTGGCTTTTGGGCGAATAAACAAGTTCGTTTATCGAATTCATTTTTACAAGAATATTTCTTGGGCGGAAGAGAAATGGGTGGCTTTTTACTTGCCATGACGATGATGGCTACTTATGGAAGTGCCTCTAGTTTCATTGGTGGTCCTGGAGTAGCCTATAATTTGGGGCTTGGTTGGGTGCTACTAGCAATGGCTCAGTTACCTGCAGGATATTTCGTCTTAATGATTCTAGGAAAGAAATTTGCGATTATTTCTAGACGATATGAAGCGATTACACTCATTGATTTTCTAAAAAAGCGATACGATAGCAACGTTGTTATCGTACTTTCAGCTATTAGTATTATTGTCTTTTTATTTGCTTCCATGACAGCACAATGGGTTGGGGGAGCTCGTTTAATTGAATCCTTAACAGGGTTAAATTACACAGTTGCACTCCTTATTTTTGCTGTAACGGTACTTGTCTACGTGATCATTGGTGGTTTCCGAGCGGTAGCATTAACCGATGCTTTGCAAGGCTCCATTATGATTATTGGGACCGTGATTTTGTTAGTTGCAACCATCATTGCTGGTGGGGGCATGGACAATATTATGGATTCTTTAATGCAAGAAAATCCGGAACTTTTATCGCCCTTTGGATCAGACGGTTCCTTAACACCTTTATATGTATCAACGTTTTGGATTTTAATTGGACTTGGTGTAATTGGGCTACCACAAATTGCAGTTCGTGCCATGAGCTATAAAGATTCAAATAGCTTACACCGTGCAATTATTATCGGCACAATTGGAATTGGTACGATTATGTTTGGTATGCATTTAATCGGTGTGCTGGCCCGACCAGTGGTTCCTGGTATTGAAATCGGGGATAAGGTGATGCCGACTTTAACGTTAGAAGTATTACCACCAATTTTAGCTGGTATTGTATTAGCAGCTCCAATGGCCGCAATTATGTCTACCGTAAACGCATTATTAATGTTAGTTAGTTCAACAGTTGTAAAGGATTTATACTTAAATTTTGTTAATCCACATGCTACAGATCACCAAATTAAAACGAGAAGCTTCTGGGTAACGACTATTATTGGACTTGCTGTAGTATTCTTCGCGTTAAAACCACCTGAGTTTTTAATTTGGCTAAATTTATTCGCATTCGGTGGTTTGGAATCGGCATTTTTATGGTCTGTAGTATTCGGCCTATATTGGAAAAAAGCCAATAAATATGGCTCCATTTCATCAATGGTCGTAGGGTTAGCCTTATATATTTCAATTGATCGTTTATCGCCCCATGTGTTTGGCATGCATACGGTGACACTTCCAATCCTAGTATCATTGGTTGTCTTTGTAGTGGTCAGCCTTGCAACGCAGCATAAAACAAAGCCACATGTATTTTAGTATAAGGAAACGTCACTTTTAAGAATAATTTACTATTCGTTTCAGAAATGACCGTTTACAATAGAAGAAAGGGGGTCATTGTATATGACAACGAACGCTTCCAAACAATATAATGGAATCATTTTATTAACTGGCTACCTCCAACGCCTCTATGTAATGGAAGAAGTCTTAGTAAAAGTGGGAGAACCTTCTAGCTCGGAGCGTTTTCATAAAGTAAAAGATTATTTAGATCAAATTTATGCCATTATCCCAGTTTTTGAAGAGACAAAAAATTTAACAACTGAACAAATGCAACTTCTTCAAACGATTACGGGTCATACAGAAGAGCTGATGTCTACATATTTCAGACAGTTGCCAATGTCATTTAATCAAAAGCTAGCCATTGTTGGTTCCTCGCTTTTTGCAGAACAGCAAGTGAATGCAGGAATTATCCGATTAGGTGAAGTTTTTAATGAAGAAGTAAATCGTGATTTTCATCAACGCGTAAAGTTTTATCAAGATCGCACGAAAATCATTAATTATTTAGTACATGTTCTACACAAAAAAGAACAACCAGAAGAGCAAATGTTGAAACCGATTGAAATGTGGTTTAACGACGTGATGCGTAATAAAGAACACATTCTAAATGATATGAAGCATATTGGAACGATGATTGGGTTTTAAATAACATCGAAAAAAATCCCGTTCAATCAAATTATGCTATTTCACAAATCGACCGTTAATGGAATATTAGCGGTCGATTTTCTTTCGTAAAGAAAATGCCCTGAATAAAGATCTTTTTTGAAGGCTTTCCATCTAGGTTACATAATATTTTTACTGTTATACTTGGCTGTTCGTTTAAAATTGAGCTTTTCATCTTTACCAAATTCATCTCATTCAACCGCAGTTTTAGATTTTTAGGGTGTATAATGAGAGGAAGTAATGTTTTGATGGACCGAGTTGATATTATTTCGATCACGTAAGTAACGGAGGAAAATTATATGAAGCCAGAGAATAAACCTACACTATTTTGGTCTTTGTTAAAATATAAAGATTGGTGTTTTTATATCGCATCAACAGTTAAAGGGCTTGTGTTTGTTGGTTCACAGGACAAACCATTCGAGGAATTGGCTGAATGGGCGAAAAAACGCTTTCCGGGGAGCCCTCTCATTGAAAATCAAGAAAAGCTTGAACCTTATGCCATTGAAATCACCCAGTATCTTGAAGGAAAACGGCAAAAGTTTACGATTCCTTTTGATTACAATGGTACAGACTTTCAGCTTGCCGTTTGGAATGCACTCTGTGAAATTCCTTATGGTGAGAAAAAGACCTATACGGACATCGCAAATTCTATTAACAAACCAACAGCTGTTCGTGCTGTCGGGACAGCTATTGGAGCGAATCCAGTTTTAATTACCGTTCCGTGTCATCGAGTTGTAGGGAAGAACGGAACATTAACAGGCTATCGAGGCGGACTTGAAATGAAAACAAAACTTTTGGAATTGGAAAGTCAGGGAACAACTAGTGAGTTGTAACTTTAATGTAAGATGTAAGAGCGATTTATAATCGATTATGAGATGAAGAGTAATGCCTAGTGTGAATTTCAATTAAATGAAAAAGGGATTCCTCAACTTTTGAGGGATCCCCATTGTTTATTTAATCCTGTATGACTTAATAAAATACCTTTTCGATATTATATTTTGCTCTCAGTGTATTAATGGCATACGTTTCATAAATTTCACGTTCCATTGGGTCTTCAATTTCATACACTTCAATTTTATAAATTTCATCGCGATGAGTTTTCATTGGTGAAACATTATCTTCAAAATGCTTCTTAATACGTTGACGTATTTTTCTTGCTTTCCCTACGAATAATAATTCATTCGCTTTATTATAGAAAAAGAAGATTCCGCCTTTTTCACGAGTGATTTTATGGAAATCAATAAACCCGTGATAAGGAGTAATTGGCACATCGCCTTCTTTTAATTTTTGCTCTCGTTGATAAATGACAAGATCAGGTTTTGGTAATTCAATTTTTATCAAATAGTTCACGTCCTTCATGTTAATCGAATTCTAATGCTACCATAAATTACTAACAAATGCTATTTACTTTTCATTTTTATTATGACCATATAATGAATTGTTATATCCCAAGATTGATTTTGTATTAAACGGAAAATATCAATTCATTGCACCACCTGTACAATACGGTATAATATTTCTAGAGGTGATCACATGTTTGTAAGTGAAAAACAAATTGAAATTCGATATGCTGAGACTGATCAAATGGGCGTTGTGTACCATGCCAATTATTTAATTTGGATGGAAATCGGGAGAACGCAACTGATTCGTGACTTAGGATTCGATTATGCAAAACTAGAAGAACAAGGATACATATCTCCGGTTTTAGATTTAACTGTTCAATATAAAAAAGCGATGCGCTATGGACAAGTTGCGACTGTACGTACTTGGGTAGAATCTCATGATAAGCTTCGCACTACATACGGCTATGAAATTTTACACGAAGATGGTTCCATTGCAGCAACTGGAACTACCCTTAATACATTAGTAAAACGAGATAGCTTACGACCATTTCCACTTGTGAAAGCGGACCCAGCGTGGGATGCAAAGTATAAAGAAATCGCCCGTTCACAACAATAACAATGGCTTAAACATCAACAACTTTAGAAAAGCGATGTACATAAAGTTCTGCAGCGTAGCAGGGATCTCCCTGCTATTTTTTTCTTGTGATTTCATGCGTTGTAGACCTAAAAATCTATAGTGCGTTATGACGATTTACCTTAGCATGTTATATCATTTCAATTCTACTTTCTCATCATTTTGAATTGAGAAACAACTTTTCGCAAACTACCATTAACCGAAATCTCTTGTTATAATGACGTTTGTGAATAAAAAAAGCGAAAAACCATTTTTCACTTTTAGAATGAGAAAAAGCGTTAAATCGTGTTATATCGCTCGTATATACACAGCCGAGCCATCATCGCTGTTAAGTCTTAGCGAATTAGAAGAGAAACGGCACTCATATAAAACATAAATCATATTCAAATTTCATCATATAGAAGTCAGCAGAGAAAGGAAGGTGTGTTCATGGTTCAAAAACTTGCGCCAAGCGAAGTCATTAAATGTTTTATCGTCTTAACTAATACGTCTCGCCAAGCAATTAATGAGCATTTTTCAGATGAACATGCCTTTTTTAATTTGCAAAATGCTTTTGATGTATACATAGAGAAATTATCAATTGAACAAAATGCACTTAATTTAACCATCTATTTTGATAACAAAAAAAATAAAAAATTAGCCAATAAATTTGATGAACGCGTTGTCATCATGGACTGTATTTTCGACCTTAAAAACGGTCTTGTTGCAAAAAGTTTCAGAACGAAAGGGAAACATACCCCGGTTGCTACAAATCGTCGTGCCCATATGAAAATTCGTTTCGTTGCATCAAGAATTAGCGGACATACATATTCGGAGAAATTCATTAAAACGATCGCCGAATTACCCGTTGCCCAAGAACGATATGATTACGTCAATAAACGAATTACGAGCTGGGAAGGGTATTTAAAAGTTCTTTACAAAAATGCATCTTTTGATGACATTGAAACACAGTTTGACTCTGTTCGTTTCAACTCAGATTACAGCATCCTTTCGATGAAATGTCGTGGAATTCAAGAAAAAGAATGGAAAAACGTAAAAGGGTTAAGCGCCCGAATCCAAGGTTATAAACAAGACATTGGGGAAGTCGTAAAGGCGAATCGTTCATCGCAAACGATTGAAATTGAATTAAGACCAAACTTCGTTAAACTAGCCCGTAATGATGAGTTTGACTTCCACTCAGAAAATATCTCGTTTAGCAATGCTTCAACTACTTCTCAACTAAAACGACTATTAAATGGTTTTGAACGGTTAAAAGATGGTTTAGCTGCCAACGCAAGCCTCGAAAACATCCTTTTTGAAGATAACCCGAATGTCGTCGAACCTAAAAAGGATATTGAAATTGAGTTTCATAATAATCTCAATGAATATCAACGAGGAGCAGTAATTGGTGCCATTGCGGCCGATGATTTATATGTCATTCAAGGGCCACCAGGAACGGGAAAGACAACTGTAATTTCCGAGATTTGTTACCAAAATGCGAAAGCAGGACTAAAAACATTAATAGCCTCTCAATCAAACCTTGCCGTTGATAATGCGTTAAGTCGACTTCTATCCAATAAAGATATACGAATTTTAAGGTATGGTCGTACGGAAAGCATTGAAGAAGAAGGAAAAAAATTCATCGAAGAAAACGTAGCAAACTATTGGAAAACACAAACATACGATGCCATCACAAATGAAATAAACCAACATGCATCAAAAGAACATCAACTGAAAACTGAAATTGAGCAATGTCGCGATGAAATTATTTCATTAAAAGAAAAACAAAAAAAGCTTGAGGAAGAAATTGAACGAAAAAAACAAGCGAAAGTCGAACTGGCTGAACTGACGGAACAAATCGTTCAGTTAAAAAAGCAGCTAAGTCCATTAAAAAAAGAGCGCGATCACACAGAATTGGCTTTAGAGAAATTACGTTCATCCTTTGAAAAATTGACGAAAGAACTTGATGAACTGAATGAACAAATAAGATCATTAGGCTCAATCGAACAAATAAATGAAGAGATTCAATACGCGACTAAGGAAATTGCGAAGAGTGACAAAATTGTTGAATATGCGCGGATCCAAGAAAACTTCGTAGCTGCAAAAAAACAATTAGAAGACGTAAAAAGTCAATTAAGCCAAATTGAAGCGACCACGACGAATCTCGATTCAACCATCCAACAAATTCATCAAATGAAAAAGATTCACGATATTGAACAATTTATTGAAACCCATTCTATTCGAAAAGGCTATGTACTGAATCGACTATTTTCAGACATGGAAACAATACATGAAAATATCGTTGAATTTAAGACATTAAAGGATATTTCGGGGCGACTTGAAAAAGCAATTGAATATAGTAAGAAAACATTAGGGATCACGGTCGATCTTACAAATTTACCACAGAACCAATCTTACTCCCTTCAAGAAATAGATGAGTTTTTAACTAAACTTAGTTATGCTTTTGCTAGAAAACAAGTAACGCCATTAAATGGAACTCGCTCGATTCAAGGATTATACTTGCGAAAACTTTCCTTAGCGAAATATGAAGAAAAGTATCGCGCGTTAGTCGACGAATCCCTTCTTGTATTCCGAAAAATAAAAGAAGAAGTGGAAGATCAAATCAAACAAAAATCCGGGGTTAATCAATCGGTTGTCACTTCACTAAAAGAAAAAGAAACTCAGTTCAACCAAACAACGAGTTCATATCAACAACAACTTGATGAACTTACTAAGGACATTGGGGATACTTCCTTCATTCCAACAAACAACGAACTTCAATCTGTTCGAGATATGCTTCAGCAAAAAATTACAAAGCTTGAGGAAGATCAAGAAAAAGTCATAAAAATAGAAGAAACTTATCAAAAGAAAAAGCAAGATGAAGAACGTGTTAATCTTGAGTTAACTGTTGGAGAAGAGGCACTGCAAAAGATTACAGAAGAACTGAAGCAAATTAATGCACAAGGCATACAGTTAGAAAAGAATGCTGAGACACTTCAACAAATTACGAAGCAAAACCCTGAAGCCGAGCTCGAAAAAACAACAGAGCAAATTGCAAATACCGAAAAAGAAATCGAAAAACTAACTGCAAAAATCGATATGTTGCCAATTACAAAAACATTACAAAATGAATGGCAAGCCTTATTAGAACAAGCAAGCGAACACGACTTAGATGAAATTCGTAAACTTTATGTAAAAAATGCGAACGTCATCGGGACGACTTGTGTAGCTTCAGCCAATAAAGAATTTATGGACAACTACCCGACATTTGATGTTGTCATTATTGATGAAGTTTCAAAAGCAACGCCACCAGAATTACTATTACCAATGCTAAAAGGTAAAAAGATTGTCCTTGTTGGTGACCATCATCAACTTCCACCGCTAATTGGGGATGAAACATTGGAAGAGACTTTGGAAGCGGTAATTAAAGAAAGTGATACGTTTGAAGAAAAACGTGAGCTAGAAAAATTATTAGAAGAATCCTTATTCGAACGTCTATATAAAAATCTCCCTAGCACAAACAAAAAAATGCTTGGGATTCAATACCGAATGCACGAAAAGATTATGCAAACGATCGCTCCATTCTATCAAAATGGCAATGAATCACTACACTGCGGTTTAACTGATTCAGATGCAATGCGTGATCATAAATTGAATTGTCATCTCGTTAAACGTAACGAACATTTACTTTGGTATGACATTCCAAATCGACAAGGATTCTTTGAAGAGCGCATGAAAGAAGGCGCAAGTTTATTTAATGAATCAGAATTAACAATGATTCGTGAAATGTTAATCGAACTAAATTATGCAACAGAAAAAGCTAAAGTAGATGGTTCATTTAATGAAAATGATCTGAAATCTGTTGGTGTGATTAGCTTCTATGCTGAACAAGTGAAGCGAATTAATCAATTAGTACAAGAGCTAAATCTTGAACATTTACACATCCGTACCGGTTCAGTCGATAAATTCCAAGGGATGGAAATGGACGTCATTTTACTAAGTATGGTTCGTAATAATGACAATAAACATGGCGACATCGGCTTTGCCAAGGACTATCGCCGTTTAAACGTTGCCTTATCTCGTGCGCGTGAATTACTTGTTTTAATTGGAAGTTCAGAAATGTTTACGAAACGACCGAAAAAGGAAGAAACGCGTGAGATGTATAGAAACTTATTAAACGTAGTAAAAGATCAAAAAGGCTATCGCGAATTTAACCAAAACGCTTTAGCGTAACGTCTGACTAGGGGGGACAATCATGAAACTAGAAGACCTCAAGCAACAACTTAGTCAAAAACTAGAACAAAATTCTAAAATAAACATTGTCCAAATGGAATGTTGGACAATCCCTGTTCATACATTACAAATAACATATAAGCCTGTTATTCGTTCTAAAATGGACATTTTAATGAAAATGCTTTTGATTTCTTTTCAAAAGGGCAACTTTCAACATGCAGAACAACTAAGCGAAATCCTGTTAGTCGAACAATTGTTCATACAAGATTTAATGACAAAAATGCTGAAAACCGGGTTAATTGAAAAAGGAGAAACTCACTATCAATTAACTGCAAAAGGTTCATCGCAACTATCAAGCGGTGTCTTTGAAGAAGAACAAGAACCAAAAACTATGGAACTTCACTACAGTCCAGTACATGAAACTTTTCTTTATGGTGATGTGGAAGAAGTATTAGATTATGAGGACTTCCCAGAAGAAAGCTATCGATACGTTCATCATAATGAAGAGCTACAGTTATCGAATGAACAGATTTTGAAAGAACTCCGTGACAATAAAGCAAATTCCGAAAATGATGAAGAAAATCAAACTCAAGAAATGATCTCCTCTGTTGATTCAATTGAAGAGATTCAAATAAATGATGTCCCATGTATTGAGTTCATTGAGTACAATAAAGAAAAAGATCTATATAGTGCTCGCATCTGGAATACAGTAGAGGAATCATGGGATGAAATACTCGAACAGCAGATTAATAGCAAGGACCGACCAACTTGGAAAGAAACCTTTAAATAAGTTTTTTGAAGTGCCTTTATTATTTGAATTCATTTACAATATGAATATTGCAATTATTTGCGATTGGTGTTAAGATTATTTTAATTTCATCTATCTTATCAAGAGAAGCAGAGGGAAGTGGCCCTATGAAGCTTCAGCAACCTCTAACAGTGTTAGAAAGGTGCTAACTCCAGCAAGACAGACATATGTCTTGAGAGATAAGAGCGCGTATACAAATTGTATCCCCTCATTCTCACGCTGGAATGAGGGGTTTTTTATATTCATTCAAACGGTATTGTTTGTGAAATAAGAAAGTTACATATGCATATGAGTTGAATGAATATACACCATCAGACGGTAGTCACGAAAAGTCATATATAAGACAAGGTGTATAAAAGATAGGACATGTATTGAAATGGGGGAATTAGAATGCCAATAAATATACCTAGAAATTTACCTGCTGGAGAAATTCTGCGCCAAGAAAAAATCTTTATTATGGAAGAAGACCGCGCAAAAACACAACAAATTCGACCATTAAACATTTTAGTTTGTAACTTAATGCCTGAAAAAGAAAAAACAGAAATTCAACTATTACGTTTGTTAGGTAATACACCACTACAAACAAATGTGACATTTCTAAACACTGCAACTTACGCGAGTAAAAATGTTTCCAAATCACATTTAGATTCATTTTACAAAACCTTCGATGAAATCAGACATCGCCGCTTTGATGGCATGATCATTACAGGGGCTCCTGTAGAGCGGATGGAATTTGAAGATGTGTTGTATTGGGAAGAGATTACGAAGATCATGGACTGGGCAAAAGTGAATGTCACATCGAACATGTATATTTGTTGGGGCGCACAAGCTGCACTATATCATCATTTTGGAATCGGTAAATTTGAGCTTCCGAAGAAATGTTCAGGAATCTATTCTCACGTAATTACAGATTTAACGGTAGATTTAGTTCGAGGATTTAGTGATGAATATGTCGCACCACATTCCCGACATACTTCTGTTTCCTTTGAAGAGGTAAGAAATCACTCGGATTTAGAACTATTAAGTTATTCAGAAGATGTTGGTCCATTTATTATTCAATCGAAAGACTCGAGACATATTATGATTACGGGTCATTTAGAATATGATGCAACTACTCTAGCTGATGAGTATCATCGTGACGTTGAAAAAGGGGAACCAGTTGAAATACCAGCACACTACTTCCCGAATGACGACCCATCGCAAATGCCAAAAAATACATGGCGTGCTCATTCGCACTTACTTTTCTATAACTGGTTAAACTACTACGTATACCAAGAAACACCATTCGATTGGCATTACGTTGATGAAAATATTGAATATCATATTTAATAGGATAGAGTGGTTGGAACAAATCCAAAAAACACCATTTTTCTGAAATGAACTGCCCCATAAAAGTTGGACACTTAATCTAATTTTTACGGGGGGTTTTTTATTTATGCTAATCGTAGATAATTTAAACAATAATTTAAGATTAAAAAGTATTAGCCAATCTCCAGAAAACGCGGCCTACCACTGTAAGCCGCGCAAAATTTCCGGAACGTTTAGAAGGATAGATTCTATGTGAGCGGACCTAACACAAAGCCGGGGGCAAAAGCGCCACGGCCGCATGTCTTGCCCCCATGACCAACATCGTGTTGGCCCCTTAGTCCGCTCTCACCGGATACTATATTAGATTCTTTATTAGAATTTACTTTGAGATTTCATTCTTTTTTAAGATTATTTCTATTTTATCCGTACAAAATAGAAATAGTAAAAGGAGTGGATCATTGTGAGTGAACAAATGAGTTACGGCGAAGATTATAAGTTTATACCTGTAACATCCATTAAAAGTGGCGTAGGAAAAGAAGTTGCGACAGATCTCTATTACTATACAGTACAAGTAGTGAATTTATGTTTTGTTGGAAGTCCAACGAAACCATATGAATGGACACTAATTGATGCAGGAATGCCAAAATCTGCGGATGCAATTATTAAGGAAGCGGAATCCCGTTTTGGTAGAAACGCTAAACCTAATGCTATTGTCCTAACCCATGGACATTTTGATCATGTCGGTGCCATTATCGAATTAGTAGACCATTGGAATGTCCCAGTATATGCACACGAACTAGAAATCCCTTATCTGACAGGCCAAAAAAGCTATCCAGAAGCTGATCCAACGGTAGAAGGTGGGCTCGTTGCAAGAATGTCGCCATATTTTCCAAATGAGCCTATTCAACTTGGTGACCAAGTCAAGACTTTACCAAAGGATGGCACGATTCCCGCATTAGAAGGTTGGAAGTGGATTCATACACCTGGTCATTCTCCAGGCCATGTCTCATTATTCCGTGAATCAGACCGCGCCCTCATCGCAGGAGACGCCTTTGTTACCGTTAAACAAGAATCCTTATTTAAAGTCCTTGTTCAAGACCAAGAAATCAGCGGACCACCACGCTATTTTACAACCGATTGGAAAACCGCTTGGGACTCCGTCAAAAAACTACAATCCCTCAATCCAAGCATTGCCATAACAGGACATGGCATTCCAATGTTAGGAGAAGAATTAACTGAAAACCTGACAAAATTAGCAAATGAATTCGATAAAATCGCCATCCCTGACTATGGCCGCTATACTGATCATTAATAACTAACAAGTGTCCTTTGGGGGCACTTTTATTTTTTTCCAATTGCAGTTTACATATGTATCATAAAGTGATATATTGTTTTTAGATATATCACTTTATGATATAAAGAGGTGGTTCTTACTTGAAATCTTTGGAACAATTAACTGATTCAGTTTTTTATATTATGGCAGCACTTACAGAACCAAGGCACGGATATGCAGTGATGAGCTTGGTAGAGGAAACAACAAATGGCGACTTTGTCATCGGTCCAGCTTCTCTTTATACAATTATTAAAAAATTATTAGCTGAACATTTAATCGTTCTACATGATGAATCTGATTCCCGTAGAAAAGTTTATGTATTGACCGATAAAGGAAGAGAAGTATTAACAGAAGATATTAAAAGACGAAAAGTGATGATTCAACTAGCCGAGAAAGGACTTAAAGGGGGAGCGTAAGATGGGGAAAATAAAATATATGCCGTCAAACGGACTTGCTTTTTCAGAACAAAAGGATATGGAAAAGCTTGCGAAAAAAGCAAAGCAAGGATGGATGTTAAAAAAATTCGCTTTTATGGGTTACCAATTAGAAAAATCAGATCCAGAAGATATTCAGTACAGTATTGATTATCGTAGCTTAGAAAAGGGAGAAAAAGAAGAGTACTTTGAATTATTCCAAATGGCTGGGTGGTCTCATGTTTGTTCAGATTATGATATACACATATTTAAAGCAGCAACTGGTACACAACCAATTTATAGTGATCCCGATTCAACTGTCGATAAAGTATCCCGATTAGCAAAACCTATTTATTCCATTGCAGGCTTTTTAGTCTTATTTTTCATTTTTTCATTATTTTTGAAATCTATTTCAATAGGCATCATCTCCCAGATAGGACAGTGTTTCCATTTCATCTCGATCGTTCTCTTAGTACCTACTATTATGATGCTTATTTCGATACATTATAGAAAGTGGAAAGTGGTCTCTAGCAGAAAGTCCTCTATTTAAATAAAAACTTTCTAATAATAAGTAAGTGTCTCACTAAGTTGGAATTACCTTCTACATGAGACACTTTTATATTGTGTTAATGGAAATATCTCAACAATCGCTATTACATGCTCAAGTTCAATTTAACTATCATTTCCGCGTTTATTGTCCTCCCATCTCTTAAATGAAAAGGGGATCCCAACCATTTTAGCGGTTAATTCATCATAGGACATTAAATCCCTTTTTGACAGCTCTTTTAAGGAATGTTTTCCCATTGCTCTTAATGCCATTTTCATTTCTTCAACACTCGATGTTAAGAATTTCTCCGATGATTTTATGCCGTCTTCAATGTTAAACTGATCCCTAAATTTCCCGTTATACCAAACAGCCTGATTAGGTGGTTCAAATGGAACTGCTTTTAAGGATTGTGTATGGGAAAGAGCGAATAACATAGCGGATCCAACATATACCGCATCAGCCCCGAGCGCCAGTACTTTTAAAAAATGACCAGGTACTAAAAGCCCTCCGGAGACGATTAAACTGATTTGACCTTTCATGTTTCTTTTCTCGAGATGGCGAATAGCCCTGACAATTCCATGCAAGGTAGGGATTCCAAAGTCATCAGCTAAAATAGGTGGGGCCTCCTTCATGGCTGCTTGACCGCCGTCAAGCACAATAAAATCGACACCCATTTTAATGAGGTGATCGAGGTCTTGTTCAATTTTTCCGCTCATTCCTATTTTGATACCTATCGGAACACCGTCTGTCGTACGTCGAAGTTCATCGACAAGACCTTTTATATCTTCTAATGTTTGATTTTTAAAGAAAAGTTCACCAAGTACAGCTTCCTCATTATCATAAAGTCCCATAATTTCACGAGCACGACCTGGCAAATCTTGAGGAGGAACCTTTTTGCCCATCCCGGCTATTGCACCTTGTCCTAACTTAATTTCAATCATATCTGCCCGTTTAATTACTTCTGTTTCTTTAGCCCAATGTGCTTTGGAAAACTGTAAAATATATTTTCCTGCTGCGTTTAGTTCTTCAGGTAAAACGCCACCTTCGCCAGAATTAATCGCGGTTCCGACATTGTACGCAGCTGTAGCCAAAGAAAGCCTGGCTTGTTCACTAAGACCAACACCGTAACCCATTCCGCTAATCATCAGTGGAATTTTTAATTTCATTGGTTTTTTTGCTTTTGGTCCAATCGTGACAGAGAGATCTACATCTTCATCTCCATTTACAACGGAAGGTGAAACTTGTACTGGGATAAAGGTAATCGATTCCAGATGCGGCCACTTTTTTGAAGAGCCAGTAAGTGGGCGTTGTAGAACGGTGCTAGATTCGGCACGCAAGCTATTTTCAATCATATTTTGAAGGCCCATATGACGAAGACCTGGCATTAACTCCATAATATTTTCTTGATAACTGTCCGTAAGTATGATCTTTCCAGTCTTCATCATGATTTGTTTCGTGATCCAACGCCATCCGACAAGCATGAACAAAGTGACGATAAAAAGTAGTGAAACAATAGTGAAAATAAAATATTGCAAAAGGTTTGACATGCTTCATTCTCCATTATGATAAAATCTATTGATTAGAGTCAGTACCTGAACCTTTTTTATTGTCCTCCCAAGTTTCGAATGAAAAGGGAATACCCACCATTTTAGCTGTTAATTCATCGTAGGATACTAAATCCTTTTTTGATAGCTCTTTTAAGGAGCGTTTTCCCATTGCTCTTAATGCCATTTTCATTTCTTCTATACTAGATGTTAAAAATTTCTCAGCTGATTTAACACCTTCTTCACGGTTATATAGATCTTTAAATTTCCCTTGATTCCAAACGACTTGTGTAGGTGGTTCAAACGGAATCGCTTTAAGAGATTGACTATGTGAGACTGAGAATAACATGGCAGATCCTAAATAAACGGCATCAGCTCCAAGGGCAAGGACTTTTAAAAAGTGTCCAGGAACTAAAAGTCCTCCAGAAACAATTAAACTAATTTGGCCCTTCATATTTCTCTTTTCTAAATGGTTAACAGCACGGACAATGGCATGTAAAGTTGGAATTCCCATATCATCTGAAAGAATTGGAGGTGCGCCAAGTGTAGCAGCCTGTCCACCGTCAATCGCAATATAATCTACTCCTAAATAGATTAAATGATCAATATCTTCCTCAATTTTTCCACTGGCTCCCATCTTCGCACCAATAGGAACACCACCCGTAAGGTTTCGAAGCTCATCAACAAGCTCCTTTAAATCATCTAATGTTTGATTGGAAAAAAAGTTATCATAGATGACGGCTTCTTCACCTTCTTTAAGTCCCATCACATCACGAGCACGACCTGTTAAATTATCAGGTGAAATTCTACCTCCTACACCAAATAATGCTCCTTGTCCAAATTTAACCTCAATCATATCTGCACGCTTAATTTTTTCTTCTTCTTTTGACCAATCCGTTTTAGAAAACTGTAAAATGTATTTACCTGCTGTGTCTAATTCCTCAGGCATAATACCGCCTTCACCTGAGTTAATGGCAGTACCAACATTTTTAGCTGCTTCAGCTAAAGAAAGTCTCACATCCTCACTAAGTGCAATTCCATAGGCCATTCCACTAATCATAAGTGGAATTTTTATTTTCATTGGTTTTTTTGCATTTGGACCAATTGTTACATTTACATCAACATCTTGATCACCATCAATTGGAAAGGGGGTCGTCTGAGCAGCGATAAATGTAATCGGATCTAAATGCGGCCATTTTTTTGACGAACCAAGTGGACGATGTAGAACGTCACCCGTTTCTGCACGTAAGCTATTTTCCACCATATTTTGAATGCCCATATGACGAAGACCTGGCATTAGCTCCATAATATTTTCTTGATAACTATCTGTAAGAATAATTTTTCCCATCTGTTGAACGAATTTTTTAATGATCCAACGCCAACCAATGAGTAGAAAGAGAAATAGGATAAATAAAATAGAAATCATCACAAAAGAAATAATGTTTAGCATAATTCACTTCCCCAATATTGTCTAAACTTCAAACTGTCATATTCACCATTATTACCCAATAGTATGAATAATTATCATTTTGTAAGGAATTCACCCGACTAGCTATTAAAGGAAAAGTAAAGTGAGAGTCGGATTCAAATTTCCTTTTATAGAAAAGCACTTCTTATATAAAAAAATATCCCATGAAGGAATTACATCCTCCATGAGATACTTTATCTTCATTCAGCTTGTGCAGGACATACAAATCCGGACACAATGACGCCAAGTCGTAATTAAATTTATATTAAGAACATCGCTACTATTGTCGTTACAACTAGCCCCACTACAACAGGAATTAAATTTCGACGAGCGAGTTCGAATGGACTGACATTACAAATTGCTGCTGCTGGAATTAGCGCCCAAGGAACGAGCGTACCACCACCTACCCAAATTGCTGCAATTTGACCTAGTGCTGTTAATGTTGCCGTACCCTCGCCAATAGCTGTTCCAAACAAGTTTGCAATGGAACCTGCTAACGTAATACCGGAGAAGCCAGATCCATCTAATCCTGTAATTGCCCCGACACCTGCTAACGTGACAACTGCAATCTCCTTTGTTAACGGAACGAGCGCGGCTAACCCCATCCCTAAATCATTCACAATACCTTGCGAAGTACTTGGTAAATATTCACCAATAATTTTGATAAACCCAGAATCCCCTAAATAGAAGAATGCTGCGATCGGAATCACTGGACCAAATACTTTAAACCCAAATTGGAAGCCTTCAATAAAGTAACTTGTCGTTTTCTCAAGTCCTTTTTTCTTATGTGCCACAACTGCTAGAAGAAGTAAAATAAAGACAGCCGTTCCTCCAACTAGGGCAGTTGCATCGCCTCCAGTTAATTTTAGCAATGACATAGCAAGCACATCGAGTAAAAAGGCAACCACAATCAAAAGCGCAAAGAATTTTTTCTGACCTAAGGTGAGAAGGTTTTCTGATTTTTCTTCTACTTTTTCACCGTCATATGATCCGACAAGCTCCAAAGTGCCTTTCTTCATATCACGGCGTAAAAAGATAAATGCCGTAATCGTTGTAACAACCCCCATGACAATAACAAGGGGAACACTTGCTGAAACAACATCCGCAACGGGAATACCTGCAGCATCAGCAGTTAGTTTTGGTGCACCTTGAATGATAAAGTCACCAGAAAGCGCAATCCCGTGACCAAACAAGTTCATCGCCATCGCAACGCCAAGTGCCGGTAACCCAGCACGAATCGCCACCGGTAACAACACCGCACCTAGTAACGCAACAGCCGGAGAAGGCCAGAAGAACCAAGAAATAATCATCATTAAAATCCCGGTAACCCAATAAGCAAGTGTTGGTGTTCGTATTAATTTTGTAAATGGAGCCACCATCACTTCATTGATCCCCGATTTTTTCATCACCTGACTCATTGCCACAATCAATGAAATAATTAAAATCGTCGACAATAATTCTGTTATGGCGTAGATAAAACTGTTGAATACCTTACTTAAGGAGGCGGTTAGGTCTCCAGTTGCAACGATTGCTAAAACAAATATTCCAAGGATACTAATAAGCGAA
Organism: Ureibacillus composti; assembly: GCA_030348875.1. GTDB lineage: Bacteria > Bacillota > Bacilli > Bacillales_A > Planococcaceae > Ureibacillus > Ureibacillus composti. Next base: position 2,234,475 of record JAUCEP010000002.1, on the reverse strand, counting down.
GTATCCCAGCGTTTCACCATAAACCCAATAATTAATACGATAAAGACAACGTATATCCAATGAAGGGCGGTAAATTCAACAAGCATGGGCAATCACCTCTTTTCTTTTGGTATTAGAATATGAGGGAAATGTCAGTTGGTGAGAAGTTTAAAAAAATTTATTCATCTCACTTGTCTATTGGAACCTAGATGAATTCTAATATGTAAAGGCTTTCAGTAAACATGCTAATAACTGATGAACCAAAGGAGAAAAACAAAAGTACCAAATCCTTCTAGGTATGTTTACATATGGTAAGAAACGAATGGAATCTAGTAAACTGAATATAACACCGAGATTAAAGTAAACATTCTACTTTACAGATCATTTTATCAAGTAGGTGATGTATTGAAGGTATTAGATGCAGAAGAATTACATGCAGGACTGAAGCGAAATATCGAGATGCTCCATCGTCTTGAAGGAGAAATGCAGGGAATTGAAAGGGCCATTAAAGACCTTGCGCAGATGGAGGAATCGTTAAAGGGACAGGGTGGTAAAGCTTTGCGTACTTTCTACGCACAATGCCACTTACCATTTCTCCAATATTTCATGACCTTTAAAGATAACTTTATAGAAATCCTTGAACAAATGGGCTCCGCGCTCTCTTCTTTAGAACCAGATCCATCTGGCTTCATTGAACAATCGTATCTTGAAGTGGAAGTTGAACAGGGTATGAATCAAGCACAAAACGTGACAATGGAACTCACAAGTGAAACAAATGCCATTATGGACGAAGTGTCAGATATTGTTTCATTACCAAAGCTTAATGACAGTGAAGTCCTCGTCGAAACCATGAATGCGAAAACACAACGTAATCAAACTGTGAATGATTTATTAGAATTTGATCGTACGCAAACGAATGCATTGACGGTGGTTGAAAATAATCTTAAAATTATGTCAACGTGGATTGGAAATATTCAACATTCGATGATCGCCGGATTAACGGATGTAAATTTCTCAACGCCTAAATGGAATCTATTAACCTTTATGAGTCTATCAAATCCTTTACTATCTAACCAAATAAAACTTAATGAGATCATGAGAATGCTTGTGAAAAAAAGCCCACAGAAGAATCTTCAAGCATTTAGTAAAGGCATGGATCAGAACATTTCAAAAGTGGAAGAAACTGAGGATTCACAAGATAATCTCGATGCACTGTATAAAGCGATAGCAAATGGTGAGGGTATTACAACAACTAACTATGAAGCGATTGAATATATGAAAGAACACAATTTGATGACTAATCATTCACAAATTGGACCTAATGGCGATTATGCGCTGACATTTGAAGGGATGAGGAAAGTAGTCGGGGGAAATGGTTCCGGTACTCCGGATGGACTAGCTCCTTATACAATTTTGGCAGCGGACTTCTTTTTCGAAGATATCCCAACCATCTTTGGTCCAGATGCAACAATCGACGAAAGAATTGCAGCTGCAGCAACAACCCTATTTAAACCTGCAAAAGTGGTAGATAAACTAAGTGATGCTGCAAACGTAGCTGATACAGTACAAGATGTAGCAAAAGTGGGTAAAAAAGTTGGAAATGGAAAAGATACTGAAAGTGTTCAGGATCAAACTAATGTTGTAAAAGATAATTATTTTATAGGAATGTTAAAAGGAGAAAAAGTTCATTTAAAAGGCGTAAAGGTAGAAGAAATTACCTACACTAAGCGACTTCCGGAAGAAACCGCAAAACTTAGAAAAGAGTTTAATAGTTCCGTAAGAAAGAATTTTCTTAAAGAATTTGCAACCGATCCTGTAAGAGTTAATTATCTTAAAAAAGCTGGTATAAGTGAAGCTGATATTTCTAGAATGAAAGATGGACTTAACCCTAAAGGATGGCAAGTACATCATAATTTACCTTTAGATGATGGTGGTACCAATGAATTTACTAATTTAGTATTGATAAAGAATGACCCTTATCATAAAGCTGTTACTAATGAACAAAATTCTCTAACAAGAGAATTAGCCCCTAAACAAAGTAAAATAATAAATTGGCCAATGTTTGAGGATGAAATTTACCCACCAAAACATTTTTAAGAAGGGAAGAGAAGATATGCCCCAGTGGGAAGACATGTTGATAGAAATAGAAAAAATTGAAGAAAGATATGGGAGTTCGCTTAGAAATCCAGCATCAGATACAGAAATCGTAAAAATGAAACAAGTTATTCAGCAGAAATTAGGAAATATTGTATTACCTAAGTCATATCTTAATCTTCTAAAGAAAATAAATGGGTTAGATTTTAACGGATTAATAGTCTATGGTGTTGATAAGGTTCTACTTGAACAAGAAGTTGATGAAGATCTTCATGGGTTTATTGAGACAAATGAACTTTGGCATGAGAATGATTGGCAAAAGCAATATGTATTTTTTGGAGATTCTGATACAGCGTGGTATTGTTATGATTTACAGGAGAATTTATATGTAGAACTCGATAAACCTTCAGGAACTTTAATGCAGTCATTTGGAAATTTTGATGCTATGTTGAATGATGCACTTGAAACAATTCTTTCGTAATGTACACTTTAGTAAAATTCTTTTTTAAATTCCATGAGTGGAAACCCTCAAATCGGTCTTATTTACAAGAATAGAGATTTATATCCTGGTTATTAAAAGTGAAGACCTAAATATGTTTGGAAATTCTGTAGATGAAAGACTAAAGGCAATATAATGATGACCACCTCAATCGGCTATAGCCTTTTAAGGTGGTATTTTTTATCTACTATTGATCCACTTAAGGGGGGAATCAGTCTTTGCCAGAGGCTCATTTAGTGGAGATCATTGCCGGAGCTTTTGCACCTGGAGGCCTTGCCAAGAAACAAAGCGAGGAGATGTTAAAATGACAATACATGAAACTATTTCCAAGGAGGTAAAGACCCCAAAAGAAATAGCAGGATCTTTATGGAAGAAAAAGAAGAATTTATTGTAGATTGTTGTGATCTATATTTTCCAGAGTTAGGACGAACGCCTCTAGAGTGGTTAGAGTAAGTTGTTCAGTATTTAGAAGCAGCAAAAAAATAATAAGTATGCCTAATAAAAACTGTTTGTCTCTTGGGGTTCTTTACTATTAATTGTATGGTTAAGAGATGAACAGAGGTACTACATTTCTAAATTTCCTTTTTTATCGCATAGCAAGTGCTGTTATTCAAAAATTTTTTCTAAACGCCTATTCTAAAATGAACCGCGTGTCATTATATATAAATGACATGTGGTTCATTTTTATTTGTATTTTTAGAAGGAGGTGCACCAATTGCCGAAATTAAGCCAAGAACATAAGGAACAAAGAAAACAGCAAATCTTAATGGCATCTTTAGAGGTATTCAAACGGAAAGGATATGAAAAAGCCACACTGAAGGATATTGTCGAAGAGGCCGGGATGAGTCGTGGATGGATTTACTTATATTTCAAAGATAAAATCGAAATATTTGAAGCACTGATTCTGTATTTAGATCAACAAATGGATGATTCCATATTAAATCAGCCGAATCAACCATCAATAGCAAAGATTCTAAGGGATTTTTTAGAGAGTTATTACAACGTATTTCCAACAATTGAAGACAGTATTTATCCTGCTATATATGAATTTTGGATTTCGGGTTGGAGAGAACCAAGAGCAAAAGCAATCTTTATGAATCGATATGAAACAATACTCCAGTTTCTTTCAAATTTGATTAAGGAGGGCATTGAACAGAGAGAATTTCAACCTACGCTACCTGCAGAAGACATTGCAAAAATGATCATGTCTACTATGGATGGGATTTTAATCCACAGTTTAGCATTTGGCTCGCAAACCATTGATGCAAATCACCAAGTGAACCTTCTTATCCAAAGAATGGAAATGTTATTAAACTTGTCTCAAGACAAGTGAAAGGAGTCATCCGACACATAAAATTAAAAATGGAAAAAATTTAAATTTATGTAACGAAACGTAATGGTGAATCGTCTATTGTATGGTTAGTTAATTTGCGAAAATTTAGGAGGAATTCTGTTGAAAAAGTTTCAAAAATACCTAGTTGCTACTTCTATGACGAGTGTTCTTTTATTTTCTGGATCATTGGCTTCGGCCGCATCATTTAAGGATGTTCAGGAAGAGCATTGGGCAAAAGACGAAATTGACTTCTTAGTAGATCAAAATATATTAGATGACCATAACAAAATGTTTCATCCTAATAAAACAATTACGAAGGCACAAGCAGCCATCATCCTTGCGAATGCACTGGATTTAAAAACTAACAATAAAAAGCTAAAATTTAAAGATGTTAGTAAAAAGCATTATGCCTATAAAGATATTTTAGCAGTTGTAAATGCGGGGATCTTTCCAAATGAAAAGAGTTTTAAGCCAAATGAACCATTAACAAGAAAAGAAGTGGCAGACATTTTGGTGAAAGCCTATAAACTTCAAGATCTAGGTAATATAGAATTTAAAGATGTTCCGAAATCATCGAAATGGTATGAGGCTATTACGAGATTAGCTGAAAATGGAATTATTAGTGGTGAGTCAGATGGATCATTCAAACCAAATAAAAAAGTGACGCGTGCCGAATTTGCTATTTATATTGCACGTGCGATGAATGATGACTTTTTACCAACTCAATACAATATCCCAATGAATGTAAATCCTGTTGTGAAATTATTTGATTATACAATCAAAAATCCTAAAAACATTCCATCCTTATTTACATCAACAAAAGATTATGGATTTACAGATTTAAAAGTGAAAGAGCTTGATGTACATGAATTAAATCAAGTTGGCCGTCTGAATGGTGTAACGGAATTCAGTGTTAAATTTACCATTAAATTAAATGGAAAAGAAACTGATTTGGTGAAAAGTGGCTATAATGAGCTATATTTTTTAGTGACAAAAGAAGGTTATATGGAATATAAAATTCAATCTGTCAGCGACAAACCTCAACTGAAAGGGGATGACTCGATCGCCTTTACAACAAAAGATGCGCAATCTTTATTTAATGAATCACAAAAAGGGTACTGGACAGTTGTCAGAGGTGGAGATGGATTACGAAATGAATCAACATTTGTCCATAACGGAACTGAATACCGCTATATGGCGGAATCGTTAGAAACAAAAGAGAAGTTTGAAGTGTTCCTTGGAAATGTCTATACGCCAGAAAAGGTGGCAGAAATTTATAAACAACTCAGATTCATCACACGAAATGGCAAGCTTGCTCAACCTAATGCAGATGGTGGAAGTATTTTGAATTGGGAAAAGGCTACAATTAAGCAAACCCTTAATTCGACAACGATTAAAAAATATGAGTTAAAAGTTCCTCTAGGAGAAAGCAAGGAAATTGAAACGATGGTTGGCGAACTTAGGTTTGTGCCAGGTCAAGGTTGGCGCGTTCAAGTTTTGGAGAGAAAATAGCAGTTAGCACATAGTATAATAGAAGACCTAAGTCCAGATATAAGTTCTAGACTTAGGTCTATTAATTTCTGAATAAACTCCAATGTAAATTCAACCCTATTCTCAAACTTTTTATCTAACTCAATATGTTATAATTTGGTATATTGTTAGGCTAAAGTTCTTGATTTATTATATGAACAGGAGGTTTGGAGGAAAAGATGATTAAAATACAATTTTTAATACTATTAATGATTTTGCTAGTTTTAACTGCCTGTAACGTTGAAGACTATGTCATAGGTGAAGCATCGCAAGGAAACAATGAGGAAGTCGTACAGGTGGATGTAGAACCGATTGTTCCAGAACCGAAAGAACCCGAACATTACTCAGCAACAATCAGTGCCATAGGAGATATCCTTATACATAATTCTGTTTATGAAGATGCACAAATAGCAAATCATCAATATGACTTCACAAAAATGTTTACAGATGTAAAACCATACTTAGAAAATACCGATTTAACGATTGCAAACTCCGAAAGTATCATTGGAGGGCAAGAACTGGGTCTTTCAAGTTATCCACTTTTTAATAGTCCATACGAAATTGGGGATGCGCTAAAGCAGGTTGGGGTAGATGTCGTTAATATGGCCAATAACCATACTTTAGATCGTGGGGAGCAAGCCATTATCAACGCAACGAACTATTGGGATAGATTAGGCATTACGTATGTAGGTGCGTCACCATCACAAGAAGTATCACAAGAAATTAAAACGCTCACTGCAAACAATATCGTCTTCTCGTTTTCAGGCTACACATATGGTACAAATGGACTTCAAACACCGGTAGGAAAAGAATATTTAGTGAATTACATAGACCAAGAAAAAATGGCACATGATATTCAAATAGCGAAGAAAATATCAGATGTGGTCATATTAAACTTACATATTGGAAATGAATACGAACAGCATTTTAACGATGATCAAAATCAAATTGCTCAATTTGCTGCAGATGAAGGGGTCGATATTGTGATTGCTCATCACCCACATGTACTACAACCAGTGAAATGGTATGAAGGTATAGAGGGGAACAAAACATTTGTTGTCCATTCTTTAGGAAATTTCTTATCGGCTCAAGATATGTTGTATACAAAAATTGGCGCTATTCTACAATTACGTGTAAATAAAACCGTTTCTTATGATATAGAAGGAAATGAAACGGTGACAATCGAAATAACAAATCCAAAAATGCTTCCTACTTTTGTGAAATTCCAAAATTGGTCGAATTACAAAATCATTTCATTACAAAAAGCAACGAATAAAGATTTACCAAATGCTAATGGAGTTTACGAAGAAATCAAAAGCCATATGTCTCAATATGTACCAGAACTTCAGTTTTTTGAAGAACAATTTCATGAAAATGTACCAACATCCGCATATTAAACCATTTATCAAAACCATAGTCAGTTATCGGGACTTATGGTTTTTTTCGTTCCTTATAGTGCACTCCTTATTGGGTAACCTATAAGGTACAACATTCGAAAAAACTACTGATAAAGGAGGTTAGCTATGCCGCTACATACGTATATACAAGAGTACTTCTCCAAATATCCAGAAACACGTATAAAAGGAGTTCAAAATCAACCGATCATAAAACGGCCGAAAATGTACAAGGTAGAAAAAGTTTCTGCTAAAAATGGTGAAACGAACATTCCAATTCGCATATATACACCAATTTTAGAAGAACATGAAATCGAACATGATTATCCAATTTTTATCTATTTACATGATGGTGGATATACTAACAATGGTTTTGAAACACACGATATATCTTGCCGTCTAATTAGTTCTTTATGCGGGTTTAAGGTAATTACAATGGATTATGAACTAGGTAATCAAGAAATTTCTGATACAATTCAGGATTGTTACGCTTCAGTAAATTGGATTACAAAACATGCACAAAATTATGGTGGACGGTCAGACGACATTTCAATAGGCGGTGCTAGTATAGGTGCCTATTTTGCTTCAGTCATTATGTTAAAGTCATTGATCACTGGTGATTTTAATTTAACCAAACAAGTCCTACATTATCCAATTATCGATTTAAACGAAACGATTCTAAACAGCCCGTATTTATCCCGCAAAATGTATAATGCCAAATATGGTGTCGATCTGACCACTCATCAAACACACCTCATACAGGATGAACAAATAGAGCATCTAAAAACCTCTCCATTGAATGTGAAGCAAACGGATTTAGCCAAAATGCCGAAAACTTTACTATTCACATCTGAGTATGACCCATTTTGCGATGAAGGTGAATTGTTTGCAGACAAATTAAAAGAAGCAGGAACACAAGTAAAATTAGTCCGCTTTGACGGTAATATTCATGGTTTTATGCAAAATTTTCCTGGTTCACCGGATTATATGCGCGGTCATGAGCTCACAGCTGAATTTTTAGCAAATGAGTAAGCAACTTTAAAGTGCCATGTTTGGCACTTTTTTCATTTGTCCACTTATATTTCCTAAATTAAATGTCAACGCTAAATATAATCTAGATATGTAAGTAGGTAAATCATATGAAAATTAGTATTCTACATGTCATTTTTCTAATCATGACCGTAATTGGCTTAAAAAATCATGTAACAATCATACCGGGAATTTTAGACGTTGCACAACGAGATGGATGGGCATCCGTGATCCTTGCAGCTATTTACATTTTTCCTTGGTTATTTTTAGTTTTATTTATTCATAAAAAATCAAATCAGCAACCTATAAAAGAATGGTTAAGAGAAAAATTAGGAAGATGGGGTTCTTCCATTGTCCTTTATGTGACGGCAATTTATTTACTAATCCTTGCAGCATTTACATTACATGAAACGATCTTATGGATCTCAGTAACATGGTTAATTGAAACCCCATCCGTTATTATATTAACCATTTACATGATTCTTATAGCATTATTCATAATAACTGATATTCAAACAATAGTTATTGTCAATACATTTGTTTTGTTTTTTGTTGTTATCTTTGGTTTTTTTGTAGCATTTACAAATCTCCAATACAAAGAATATTCAATGTTATTGCCAATGTTTGAAAATGGTTTTGTTCCGGTATTACAAGGATCCATTCTTCCAGCTGGAGGATTTATTGAGTTATTATTAATTTTATTTTTACAACAATATTTTAAGGAACGCTTGAAATGGTATCATCTTGCGATTATGCTCTTTATTTTAATTGGATTAACTATGGGGCCGTTAATGGGTGCTATTTCAATATTCGGACCAGAAGAAGCTTCTCAATTAAGATATCCAGCATATGAAGAATGGGCAATAGCCTCTTTAGGCCGTTATGTAGAACATTTGGATTTTTTTTCTGTTTATCAGTGGTTAACTGGAACTTTTATTCGAGTAGGAATTATATTATTTATCGTTGCGGACATATTAAACATATCTGGAGATAAAAATCGAATCTGGACTTATTTGGTCCCACCATTTTTTATTATCAATTTAATACTTTTTTTATTTGATGATATCTTTTTCTTACAGATTAATGAAAATGAATTTTTAATTAGTACATTTATATTTTGTTTACTTCTATCCTTTATCTTTGCATTGGCTGCGATGAAGTCTGGGAAGAAAAGCGGAAAAAACGTCCGACGTTCACAAAAAACAAATAAGGAAAGCAGTGATGTTGATTGGACCGACAACAACAACCAAACCAACAACAGCAATGTAAACAATTGTCAAATCAACAACAACCAAACCAACAGCAGCAATTTCAGCAACAACCAAACCAACAACAGCAATATCAACAACAACCAAACGAACAACAGCAATTTCAGCAACAACCAAATCAACAACAGCAATTTCAACAACAACCAAACCAACAGCCAAAACAACAGCCAAAACAACAGCCAGAATTTCAACAATATGGGCAACAACAGCAACAATATCAGCAATTTCAACAACAATTACAACAACAACAGCAATTTCAGCAACACCCAAACCAACAACAGCAATGTCAACAACAACCAAACCAACAACAGCAATTTCAACAACAACCAAACCAACAACAGCAATTTCAGCAACACCCAAACCAACAGCAATTTCAGCAACAACCAAACCAACAACAGCAATTTCAGCAACAATCAAACCAAGAACAGCAATTTCAGCAACAACCAAACCAACAACAGCAATTTCAGCAACAACCAAACCAACAGCAATTTCAGCAACAACCAAACCAACAACAGCAATTTCAGCAACAATCAAACCAAGAACAACAATTTCAGCAACAACCAAACCAACAGCAATTTCAGCAACAACCAAACCAACAACAGCAATTTCAGCAACAATCAAACCAAGAACAACAATTTCAGCAACAACCAAACCAACAACAGCAATGTCAACAACAACCAAACCAACAACAGCAATTTCAACAACAACCAAACCAACAACAGCAATTTCAGCAACAACCAAACCAACAACAGCAATTTCAGCAACAATCAAATCAACAACAACAACAACAACAAATAATCGATCAAAACACACTGAAAAACTTGTTTTTAAAATCTGCTGATATCGTATTTCAAGAATATACATTTAATCAATCGAAAGTCTTATTCGTTACTTGTGATGCGATGATTGATCAGCAAATGTTAAATAACATGGTCATCCCACGAATTGACCAATTTTTTAAAAATAGTAGTAACCAAGAAAATGAATCAAATAGTAAGAAGGAAATAATTTTACCAGAATCTCAAAATACAACAAATAAAAATGAAGAGATATTTGACAAGCTCTTTAAAATAAATAGTAAGGGTAGTCAAGAAAAGGATGCTAAAGAACAAATTATTTTACCTGACTCCAAGAATACATCAGGTAATAAAAACAAATTAAATTTTGACGAATTATTGTTACCTAGTTTAAAACTTATTACAGATCAAAATGAGGCAATGACTCTAGTTTATAGTGGGAATGTTCTGCTCTATTTCGAGGATCAACAAGTACTATATGCTAGCAATATTGCTCATAAACCAAATAGAACCCCAGAAGAAACGAACATGGAAGTAATCATACAAGGGCCAAGAGATAACTTTATCGAAGATCTATCAACGAATATCGCATTAATACGAAAGCGATTACCTACAAATTCATTATGTGTTGAAAAGATGAAGGTTGGGAAAAGATCAAAAACGGATATCGCTATTCTTTACGTTGAAGATGCTGTGAATAAAGACATCTTAACAGAAATAAAAAAACAGCTAAACACCGTTGAAAACGATGCGATTTTGAGTGGGCAGTCTTTAATGGAATTTGTAAACAAAAAAAACTGGTTTCTACCCGCTTTTAATAATACTGGTCGTCCTGATTTTGCGGTTCAATCCTTGGTAAGGGGAAGATTTACGATATTAGTTGATGGGGTTTCTTATGGAGTGATCACACCGGTTAACTTAGGATATTTATTAAAATCATCAGAGGATTTCGAAAATACAATCCCCTTCAGTAATTTTGAACGCTTTCTACATCTAATTGGGGTTACTTTAGGAATTATTTTTCCAGCATTTTGGTTGGCATTGACCTATTATCATCAAGATCAATTACCATTAGCCTTGCTTGCTACAGTAGTAGTTACAAATAGGGGACTACCGTTACCAGCACCTGTAGAAATGCTTTTATTACTCACTATTTTTGAATTACTTCGGGAGGCTGGCTTACGGTTACCTCAAGCCATTGGGGGAACAGTCAGTGTTGTTGGTGGGATTATTATTGGAGACGCTGCGATAAGTGCCGGAATTACCAGTCCTGCAATGATTGTTGTTATCGCAATTTCTACAATTGCTACATTTACACTTCCGAACAAATCTTTATTAACAACGATAAGTGTCATTCGTATCGCATTTGTTATCGTAACAGCTTTCTTTGGATTATTTGGACTTTTAATCTGCGTCTATTTATTAATCCTGTATATTGGCAATATGAGAGTTTTTGGTGTTCCATACTTAGGTATATCAGCTGATTTAAGTTGGAATACGATTAGAAAAATATTATTCCGCCCAGCTAAATATCATTATCAACAAAGACCCAACATGTTAGATCCTCAAGATGAGTCTCGGGAAAGGCAATGAGGGAGTTTAGTATATGAAGAAGCGTAATCTTATCTACTTGTTAATATTCACCATGTTTCTTTCAGGCTGTTGGGATGCACAGCAGCCTGAACGGATGTATTATGGATTTGGTTTGGGCGTTGATTATAAAGATGGGAAATATGAAGTTTATGTTCAACTCATTAGCTTTGCAAACGTTGCAAAATCCCAACAAGAAAATCAAAATGTTAGGCAGGCAGAAATAGGATATGGAACAGGAAAAGATATCGATGAAGCAGTAAATAATTTGTACCACTCTGTCGATGAAGTCATTTATTGGGGACATCTTACGTTTGTCATTTTCGGCGAAAATGTATTAAAAAACGGAAATATAAATTCGGTTATTGATATTTTAACCCGTTTATCGGAAGCTAGATATAATACTTGGGTTTACGCTACGGATGATCATTTAGAAGAGTTACTGATTACTACCCCCTTACTTGAAAAAGGAATCACGCTTACGAAATTGGGCGATCCTATCAATACTTATAAACAAGATTCATATATAGACCTATATAGTATACGTAAACTAATTACACGTCTACATGAACCCAGTTATACCGCAAATATTCCTTATATTAAAATCGCAAAAAATTGGAAAACTAAAGATGGAATAGATGATGCGTCAAATGTTAACGGGATTGCGGTAGTTACACCGACTGGATTTCAGGGCTTTATTAAAGGGAAAAAAGCGGATGGACTTCAATGGCTGTCAAAAAAAACCATAAGAACAAACCTTACTACAAAAATAAATGTAGCTTCTGAGGGGAATGACTACTTATCTTTTTCCATGCGCCATATCAGTTCTAAAGTTGTACCTGTTATAAATGGTACTGATGTTAAGTTTGATATTACGATAAGAGCATCTGGAAAATTAGACGGACTTCAAAGTAATATAACTAAAAACATGATTGAGAAAGAAGTAGCCAAACAAGTAAAAAAAGAAGTAATGGATACGTTTAAAGCCGGCTTAGAAATGGACGTTGATGTATATCGACTATCAGAAGTGTTATATAGAAAAAATGTAAAGTTATGGAAACAAATTAATCAAAATGGGAAAGTACCATTAAATGAGGATTCGATTCAAATCCATTTTATACTAGAAAAAATCAGTTCTGGGCGAAAAGAATTTGATGAAACGATCACTAAATAATGCCTTTATTATTCAAACACAGACTTGTTAAAGTTTGTGTTTTTTCTTTAATTAAATGATATTTGAGACAATCACAAATAAATCGGCAAAAATTCGCATCAGGCTGAGGAATAAAAAATTTAGTACAAGAATTTAAATGACAGGGAAAGTCACCTGCCTAAAGATATTTTCAAAAAATTAATATTATTAATTAATAAGTAGGAGTTGAATACCTATATTTCTAAATATAGGGGGGTGATAATTGGAACAAAAGAATGTAACGGGTTGAACTTAAGTAGAATTTACTTCTAACGGAAAAATGAACAGTTCAAATTCCTATTGATTAATTACTCCCTTTAAAAATCAAATAATTGTTTAATGTTTTTAAATGAAATACTAACTAATTTCCAAACATGATCTTATAAAGCGATATCAAAACATTCAAACAATTACTGATAAAATACTTTATTATAGGTGTGATGTATTTTGCAAGATAAAAGTGCAGAGAATTGCAATGAAAAATACAGAGTGTTGCCACCCAATATTTTTACTGTTTTCTCGACAACGCGTTGGCTAAACGGAAGCTCTGTCCCGTATAAGAAATAATATGGGCATGGTGAATTAAGCGATCCACCAGAGCTGCTGTTAAACGCGAATCTGAAAAAATACGATTCCACTGACTAAATTCTAAGTTTGACGTAATAATTAAACTCTTTTGCTCGTAACACTCCGTAATAATTTGAAAGAGTAGTTCAGCTCCTTCTTTTCCAAATGGAAGGTAACCCATTTCATCTAAAATCATCAAATCTACTTTCTCTAACTTACTTCGAAATTGCTTTAATTTTCCCGTTTTTAGTGCCTGCTCTAATTCTTCTACTAAATGTGAAACTCTATAAAAACGGACCTCATATCCTTGCTCACAAGCCTTTCTACCTAGTGCTGATGCTAAATGTGTTTTCCCAGTACCTGGCGCTCCAACTAAAATTAAATTTTCATTTCTTCGAATGAACTCTAATTTCACTAATTCTTCTTTGGTTATATGATTTGGTAAACTGATATCTTTATGCCATTGATAGGTTTCTAATGTTTTTGTATCAATAAATCGCGCTTGTTTTAAGTTTCGTGCTATTTTGGCTTGTTCTCGCCCCATTTGTTCTTTTAATAAAAGTTGGTAAATATATTCTTCTGGCGTTGTAAATGGAACATCGTCAATAGATTCAGCTATATGGGCTAGTCTTAGCTGTTTACACAATTGATGAATCGCTTCATTCATGTGCTGTTACCTCCTTTCCCTTTTGAGAAAGGGCATCATAATCTGTCCAATTTACACCGTAAGGGTGTTCCTGTTCCTCGTTATTTTTCGGAATATATTCGTAAAAGTTTTGGTCAATTTCTTTCATATCATGATTCACTAAAAGCGTTATCAATTCATTTAGTCGCTGTTTCCTTAACGCAAAGGAAGGGACTGTTAAGTACTCTTTAATACGAGTTGGTAAATAGGGGGTATAACGTGAATGCCCGATTACACGTGGCTTTTTCAACCAATCTTTTAATATATCTTTCCACGGAATGAAACGTCGTTTCTTCATATACGGTCTTGTATCAGATAATAAAATTTCACCTTCATTTGTAATCACCTTGAAAGAATCCCAATACGTAATACAATATAGTTGTACATAATTTCGCGCTCTCGGTACATGGATCAAGTGTTGATCCAAATTGAATTCATTATATTTATTAAATCCAATCGCAAACTGCTTAAATACAGGATAAGGTTCTTCTGGTAATTTCAATAATTGCTTTTGCTCCTGTAACCATAGGTCTTCAATCAATTCTTCTTTTTTATAATGTAGTCGCTGTCTATCTTTCTTTAATTGACATTCCAATTGTTCTCTCAGATCCTCAAAATCATTAATGACTGGGGGTGTGCTAAAGAAATTGTAACGTACATAACCAACTTTTCGTTCGACGTGGCCTTTTTCATTACCACTTGCAGGGTTACATACCTGTACTTTAAAACCATAATATTGTTGAAAGTGCCGAAAGGCATCTGTTAACTCTGCTTCTGTTTCACCTTTTCTTACTTTTTTTACTGCAGGTGTTAAATTATCAATTCGAATACTAATTGGTACACCGCCTGCTTGTTTAAAGAGCTGTTGTAATCCACTTAAAAAACATTCTAAATTTTCTCCAGGCATCGGCACCGCAAAGCCAGTATTGCTTGCAGGAAAGGACATAACTAATGCATGTACATCTACAATCTCACCATCTTGAACGGCCTCCATTGTCCCAAAGTCCAATTGCGCTTCACCTTCTGGATGATCTAATCTTTCATAACCTTTACTCATATCATCATCTTCTGCAGCTCGCCATTCTTGAATAAAATCACACACTGTACGATACGACCCTTTAAAGCCCATTGATTGTAAATCTTCGAACATTTTCTTATTTGTACGACGTAATTTTTTCTTTACTTTTATATCTTCCTCTAGCCAATCAACAATGATTTCTCCCCATTTTTCTGTATACATCATGCCTTTTTTCTGATGAGTTTTTTCTTGAGGAAGTTGATCTCCATCCCCATATTTCTTAGCAGTACGCCAATTGACTTTCATGGTAGTAGCCACCGCAGATATAGATAATCCTTTTTCATTTCGTAATGTTTTGATACAATTAACTTCAGACATTGCTAGCATCCTTTCATTCCTCCACTGGTAAAATTCGACACTTTAACAGTAGAGTGACTTGGGGTGACTGGCAAGTCTATTTTTTTTGCACGAAAAAAGTGCTAGACTCTGTACAAATTCTTTGCACTAGTCTGCACTTCTATTTTGCAATAAACAAGAGGGAACTATTATCAATTATACAAAGAAAATATACAAAGAATGGACGATCGTGCCTTAGAAATGGAGACCAAGTTGTATAAAGCAATACATCAGGACCTTCTAGAACTTTATTATCAGCCGAAGATTGATATTAAATCTAATAAAATGATTGGTATGGAGGCATTGCTTCGTTGGCATGATTCGGAACTGGGACAGATTCCACCTAACAAATTCATACCCATTGCAGAGGAAAGCGGTTTGATTTGTGATATCGGGGAATGGGTATTAAGAAAGGCTTCATTACAAATTATACAGTGGAAAGAGCAATACGGATTAAATTTACGTGTTGCCGTCAATATCTCACCAACACATTTTGAAGAGCCTTGTTTTATTGATCGATTAAAGATCATTATTGAAGAAACGAAAATAGATCCTAAAAACTTAGAAATTGAAATTACTGAATTAAGTATGATGCATTATACTAATGAGTTAATAAATAAAATTAAAAAGTTAAAAGATTTAGGTTTAACGATTTCTATTGATGATTTTGGAACAGGCTATAGTTCATTAAGTTATTTGAAAAACTTCCCTGTAGACACATTGAAAATTGACCGTTCATTTATAGTTAGCATGATTGACGGGGATTCAAATATTGCCATGGTTTCAGCCATCATTTCTTTAGCACATGCGTTGAAAATGAATGTTGTAGCTGAAGGCGTTGAAACTGAATATGAACTAGAGATTTTAAAGAAACATCATTGTGAGTTTGTACAGGGCTATTACTTCAGCAAACCTTTAAGTGTATCGGATTTTGATCGATTTTTAGAGAATAATAAGTAGATTTCAACAGGATTTTAAAGTGCAATTTACTTGTTTAGCTGGTAGTGGAAGCAACAATATAAATACGAAAAGACGCACAGGTTGTATAATCTGTGCGTCTTTATATATATGAGCTACTGTTAACTACTCTCTTCTAATCGGTTTTGAAGTCGATGATATTCTTCATCACCCACTGAATCATAGTATTGGAATAGTAAATCTGAATCTATCTTTATCGTATCTTTATAATTTAAATATAGCTGCTCCGTTAAATGTCGAATAATAATTGGAACCGGATGGCTGTGATTAAATTGATTTATATATTTCTCAATAAAGGACTCCGTAACGGAACACCATAAATTATAGCCAAGTGATTCAAATTCAACATATTTTACGTGAGCATTTAAAAATTCATCATCTAAATATTGGTTGTATGAACAAATGGCATGCCAATCTAACTTTTCACGGTAACGATGCAACCAATGCGGTTCTAAAATTGCACTAACTAGCTTTATTTGCATTGGTGAATAAGCTTCAATAATTTCGTCCATCTCTTTGTTTGTGTGTCTTTTGAATCCCATATCATCATATAATTGACAAGCTAATGAAGGAATCCCTTTTACTAAATGTTCGCTACCAAGCCATTTATATTGTCCACGATCAAATTCGAAGAACAGGAAATCCACTATTTCTTCTTCCTCTTCAATAAAGTCTTCTAGTAAATTAATCGTACTATATTCACTGAAATAGGTTTCATCTTCAATAAATAAATCGATTTCATCACTAAAATGCGGATTAATTTCTTTATTTAATCGACGAAGTTCATCGACAATAAATTTTTTGAATGAAGCAGATAGTTGAGAGAGCACCGGATAATTATATTGCAAAGTCGCCACATCTACCTGATCGAGATGATCGATTAAATAGTTTTCTGTTAGGAGATCACATGCATAACAAATATATGAAAAGTCAACATATGGTAAATACTTTTCAAACTCTGTTGGATGAAGTTTTGTTAAACTATATCGCCAGAAACAGTAATCTAAAATGAATTTTTTTGATAAATTTGGATTCAATTTTACTAATTCATTTAAATCCAATTCATCAATAATTGGTCCTACATAAGACGGAATAGATTTGACATTAAAATCCTCAGGAAAATTTAATTTAGCTAAGGCTTTTTCAGGTTTAAATTTCTTTTTGCGATTTGGATGCGTTTTAAAGCTATAGGATCCGATTGCACCGCGCTCATCGAGTAATATATAGGCTAGTTCTTGTTTTTGGTCTCTTGAAAGCTTCGTATTTTTAGGGAATTTTACTGAGGCATAGTATCGTAAATTTGACATGTCATAGAAAAATTTATAGTCTCCCTCAGGAGTAAAATCTGAACGAGAATTATTTTTTCTCCAATATAATAGTGCACCATTTATAGGGGGGTAGTTTGAAAATTCTATATTAGCAATCGAAAAGATATTATGTGAAAGTGATTCATCGTATACAGTTTTGATAAATTCAATTTTTTTTATTTTCAGCATTTTAAACCTCCAATACCTCTATTATATACTATTTATGGGAAACATTAAGTAAAAAAAATGTAAATATAGACTTTTTCTTCATTTGTTTACTGAAGTCAAATTGGGCCACTATAATATCATATTTTAAAAAAATGACCATTAGAACTAAATTTAGTGTTAAATTTGTTAAAAATGTGTGAGCGTCAATTGAGTTTTAAACACCAATAATAGAAAGCGGGTGTCCTCACTTTATGAGAACATTCCCGCTTAAAAATCAATTTTCATTGGATTGTTTGTTATTGTTATTTTGGTTTTTTTGTTTTTGAGGAGGGTTTGACTGTTCCTTTGGTTTTACAACTGATTTGCCAGCGTTGTTTGCATTATTTTGGGCAGATTGTTCGCGTCCAGTAGGTGATTGACCAGGATGTTCTACTTTCGGATTATTTTGTTGCTTATTTTGTTGTTGTGGTGAATAAGTGTTTGTTTTTTCGTTTGATGTATTTTGGTTTGTATTTGTATTTTGGTTTGTTATAGGCTTCTCGGTTTTATTTTCAGTATCATTTTGTTCAACTGAAGGTTGCTGCCTATTTTCATCCTTATCGAATGATTTTTTGATTTCTACTTCTTCATCTTTTTCAACTGAAGTAGGATTCTCATCGGTTGATTTTTTTGACTTTTCGATTTTCGCATCCTTAATAGCTTGATTTATTTGTTTATTTAATCGTATATTATCTTGTTTTTCGTATTGAGTTGTGATGTTTATGTCTTTGTTTGTAGCTGCAATCTTCTCTACAACTTCTAGTAAAACGGTTTTTAATGGTTGACCTGTCCATTGATCTGTTTCTAGCTTTTGATGCGAATGAACAGATATGACGTTTCCATCTTCGTCGACACCTAATTCAATGGGGGCATCACCGTTGATTTGTATATAGGCATATACACTGTTCGACTTAGGAATTAGTGTCGCTACAAGAAATATCGCTAGTAGTGCTGCGACTAAAGCTGGTCCCAACAAAAGTTTTTTCTTTGTAATACTATGAAGTGGGGAAGTAGCAACTAAACGGAATTCTACTTCATCTCCGATTTCAGGATCAGTCATTAGAGGGATTCCGCGCAAAAACGCACCTCCCGCCGTCATAAAAATCATATCATTTCTATTTTTCTTACACACAATCCCTCTGTACGTGCGCATTATATGATTTCTCCTTTTACATAGTCTTTAATAAAAATAAAGTCGCTGTTTAATAGCAAGACGACGGCGATTATGTATTTCCTATGTCGTTCAATTGTTTTTCGAGATACTTCTACTAAATGCTCGATTTCTTTTAGTGGGAGTCTTTTATTTTTTATTAGAAAATCATAGAATTCATCTGATTCCGCAATCATTTGTGCTATGTGAATTGCTGTTTTTCTTGCATCTGAATGTTTCGGAGAGCATTTCGTCAGTTCCTCAAACGATAAATTAAATTCTGCTAGCAATTGCTGATATTGAAGAAGTTCATCTCTTCTAGATGCTGATTTTTCATTTTCAGAATATGTATGTAGTGATTTTTCATCAAATATAAAATGTTGACCTGAGGTTTCTTCTTGATCAGGCTCAAATAATAAGTATTTTTCATTTCTTGCTGATTCTTTTCTTATAAAATCCACAAGTCTTCTTCTAATAATTAAGTGGGCAAATGTTTGGAATGAGGCATTTCCAGTTGGATCAAACGCTAAAATTGCTTCATGTAATCCATTCATCGCAATACTAAATTCTTCATCATGTTCATCAATGGATCTTTTACATACAAAGGTGGCCGTTTTTTTCATAAATGGCCTATTAGCAAAAAGGAGGTCATGAAGAACCTCCTGATTGCCTGCTTTTGCCTTTCGTACAAGCTCATTAATATTTGGTTTTGATTTAAAGATCCCATGAATAATTGACAAAAGCATCTCGACCCTCCGTTCTCAAATTTCTGAATGCCTTTGATTTTATAGGGCTTTATGAAAATTGAAAAGCGGTTTTTGTATAATGAAATGTTAATTTAATATTAGTCTTATTTCTCGTTCCCTTTACCTGCTTGTTTTTCAGCTTTTTGCTCTTGTTTTAAAGCTTGTTTCTCCGCTTTATGTTCTTGCTGAAGGGCTTTACGCTCTGCTTTGTGTTCTTGTTGTTGAGCTTTGCGTTGCTCTTTCACAGTTGGAGCTGGTGTTTCTGTTTCTGCTTTCACTTCAGTTTTAGTTGTTGATTCTACTTGTGTTGTTTCTTCAGTAGTTGTTACTTCTTGATTTGCTGCTTGTTTTGCTTCAAATTTAGCAATCGCTCTTTCAGCATTACGTAAAATAGCTGCTTTTGCTGTTTCGTTTCCTGCATTTTCATATGCTTTTTTAAGAGCTACTAGATTTCCAGCAGTATAACCTTCTGGGATTTCTGGGAACTTACTATCTTTTACTTCTGTTGCAGGTTTTGATTCTTCATTTGTAGTTTCTTCTGCTTTATCAGTTGATTCTGTAGTAGTTTCCTTAGTAGAATCTGCTTCTTCTGTTGGTTCAGTTGTTTTTTCTTCTACTGTACCATCTTCATAAACTGTCGTGATTGTACCGTCTTCATTTAAATTAACTTTTGTTGTGCCTTCTTCAGGTGTTGTTTCAACTTGTTCTTCTGCTGATTTGTTAGTAGGGTTAATTAAAATTTCGTCCGCCCATGCGTAACCTGAACCTGCTACTGCCATTGTTGCTACTAATAGTGCTGCACTTGTTTTTTTGAATTTCATTTCTAGTCACCTCAGAATAGTATTTTGTCCGCTATTTGTTTGGACACTCTATTATTCGTAGATTGATAGAGTGTTTGTGGGGGTCATAAAAGAATTTTTATTATTACAAAATTATTACTATATATTTTTATTAATAGTATCCATAGGAAAGTAAGCTAGTGTGGAATTGAGTTCATTGTTTGTTCATAAAATAGTACCTTTTTATTAATGTAGATAATTATTCAATCAAAAGTCGTAGGCAGATGAGATGAAAATATGTTAAAATAATGATACTTTTTTGTGAAGAAAAGTACAGATTTAGTCCGGAATTACCAATTTTATTTTTTCAATTAATATTTTCACGGCGGTCAATACATTTCAAAACCGCTATTTATATTGGAATTTTTATTTTTTGGAAAACAAGAAAGTTATAGAGCTTACGGAAATTTAAGCACTATCAATTATATCTTGCAAATATACATGATAGGTGGAATAAAAATGAATTATCAAGTATTACTTTATTATCATTATACGACAATCGAAGATCCCGAAACTTTTGCAGCTGAACATTTGAAAGCTTGTAAAGAGCTTAACTTAAAAGGGCGAATTTTAGTTGCAACAGAAGGGATTAATGGTACTGTATCAGGCTTAATTGAAGATACGAACGCTTATATGGAAATGATGAAAAACCATCCTTTATTTGAAGGAATTGTGTTTAAAATTGATGCGGCAGAAGGTCATGCATTCAAGAAAATGCACGTTCGTCCTCGCCCAGAACTTGTTAACTTAAGCTTACCAGAAGATATCAATCCACATGAAGTCACAGGTCGATACCTTTCACCTGAACAATTTTTTGAGGAAATGCAGAAAGAAGATACAGTTGTATTAGATGTACGTAACACATATGAGTATGATGTCGGTCACTTCCGTGGAGCAATCCGTCCAGAGGTAGAAACATTCCGCGACACACCACAATGGGTACGTGATAACAAAGAATTATTCGAAGGTAAACGTGTGTTAACTTATTGTACTGGTGGAATTCGTTGTGAAAAATTCTCTGGTTGGTTAATGCGCGAAGGTATCGGAGAAGAAGTTGGTCAATTACACGGTGGGATCGCTACCTATGGAAAAGACCCAGTTGTAAAAGGTCAACTTTGGGACGGGCAAATGTATGTATTTGACGAACGTCTAACAGTTCCAATCAATCAGGTTGAACATGTTGTTGTCGGAAAAGATCATTTTGATGGCGAACCATGTGAACGTTACATTAATTGCGCAAATCCAGAATGTAACAAACAAATTTTAGCTTCAGAAGAAAATGAATTAAAACATTTAGGTGGCTGTACCATTGAGTGCTCAAAACACGAACGCAATCGTTTCATTGAAAAACATAATTTGTCTGAAGAATTCGTTCAACAGCAATTGAAATGGTTAGAAGAAAAAGCAACAGTATAAGATGAAATGGTTAGAAGAAAAAGCAACAGTATAAGATGAAATGGAGAAAGAGCTTTTAGAGGCTCTTTCTTTTTTTTTGATTTTTTTGTTAATAATGTATATAACTCTATAAAACTTGCGGAATTCTTGTTATCTAGTAATGAAAAATTTAGAAATACTATAAAAAAATTGTTAATTTAAATTTATATATCAAAATGAGATGAAATTGTGCTAATATCGGTATAGATATATTTGTGACAAAGTATCAAACTTTATTGCTAACTAGCTACTAGTCATTATCTATTATTTAAGAATGGGGAGAAGTATAATGATTACTTCAGAATTTCGTAATGAAAAAGATTTTTTAGGAGAAAAAGAAATACCAAAAAATGCTTATTACGGTGTTCAAACAATGAGAGCCGTTGAAAATTTCCCAATTACGGGGTATAGAATTCATCCAGAACTAATTAAATCTTTAGGGATTGTGAAAAAAGCAGCAGCACTTGCTAATATGGAAGTTGGAATGTTGGAAAAAGAAATCGGTCAATACATTGTTAAGGCATGTGATGAAGTCATTGCTGGAAAATGGAATGACCAATTTATCGTCGATCCAATTCAAGGTGGTGCAGGCACATCCATCAATATGAATGCTAACGAAGTGATTGCCAATCGTACATTAGAGTTAATGGGAGAAGAAAAAGGGAACTATAAAAAAGTAAGCCCTAATACTCATATTAATATGTCCCAATCAACAAACGATGCATTCCCAACAGCAGCACATATCGCAATTTTAAGCTTAATGGATCAATTACTTGAATCAACAAAAACGATGCAAAATGCTTTCGTAGAAAAATCGAAGGAATTTGCTGGCGTTATTAAAATGGGTCGTACTCATCTTCAAGACGCTGTACCAGTTTTACTTGGTCAAGAATTCGAGGCTTATAGTCGTGTTATCTCACGCGATATTGATCGTATGTCACTTTCAAGACATCATTTATTTGAAGTGAATATGGGAGCAACTGCAGTTGGAACAGGGTTAAACGCAGATCCAAAGTATATTACATCTGTTGTTCAACATCTTAAGGAATTAAGTAAATTCCCATTAACAAGTGCTAAGCATTTAGTTGATGCTACTCAAAATACAGATTGTTACACAGAAGTATCTGCCAATTTAAAAGTTTGTATGATTAATATGTCTAAAATCGCAAATGACTTCCGTTTAATGGCTTCCGGGCCACGCGCTGGTTTATATGAAATTGAACTACCAGCTCGTCAACCAGGTTCATCGATCATGCCTGGTAAAGTAAATCCTGTTATGGCAGAAGTTGTGAACCAAGTTGCATTCCAAGTAATGGGGAATGATGTCACAATCTCACAAGCGTCTGAAGCAGGTCAATTCGAATTAAATGTAATGGAACCTGTATTATTCTATAACTTAATTCAATCGATTTCGATTATGAGTAATGTATTTAAAACATTTACAGAAAAATGTGTAGTCGGCATTAAAGCAAACGAAGAAGGCTTAAAACAATATGTTGAGAATAGCGTAGGGATTATTACTGCCGTAAATCCTCATATTGGCTATGAATTAGCGGCTCAAATCGCAAAAGAAGCAATTGCTACAGGTGCTTCTGTACGTGAGCTTACAATTAAATCTGGCGCATTAACAGAAGAACAATTAGACCAAATCCTTAACCCTTATGAAATGACACGTCCAGGTATTGCTGGAGGAAAGTCTCTAGTTAGAGGGTAAAAGGGTTAAAAATATAATAGAATTGCATGATGGGAAGGAATCTTTTTTAAGATTCCTTCTCTTTTTATCGGCGTAAGAACAAATGTTCTGTTGTGAGTTACTTATAGAATAGATGGTATCTAAAAGAGGGAATTGTACCCATAATGAAGAAAGGGTAAAGGCTGAAGAATTTGAAACCATAATTATAGGAGTGATCAAATGGTGGGGCGTGAGGAGATTTTTGATGTAACCATTATTGGTGGAGGGCCTGTGGGGTTATTTACAGCATTCTATGCAGGAATGCGTGATTTATCGGTCAAAATCATTGATAGTTTACCTCAATTAGGTGGTCGACCATCAGTTATTTATCCAGAAAAATTTATTTATGATATCGCAGGTTTACCAAAAATTCGTTCAAAAGATTTAATTCAAAATTTAGTTACCCAAATGTCCATGTTTACCCAAACAATTGTGTTGGAGCAAACTGTAGAATCATTTAATAAAGTTGAGGATGACGTCTTTGAAATTAAGACAGACAAAGGCCTCCATTATTCGAAAACGGTAATGATTACGGCAGGTCTAGGTGCTTTTACCCCTCGTAAATTAACTGTGGAACATGTAGAGACATACGAAGGGCAAAGCGTTCATTATTTTGTGAATGATATAGAGTTATTTCGTAATCAAAATGTTGTCGTATTAGGTGGTGGCGATTCAGCGCTAGATTGGGCTTTGATGCTTGAGGGAATTGCTTCAAACGTAACGTTAGTCCATCGTCGAGATCAATTTACTGCGCATGAACATACAGTGAACCAAGTACAATCGTCCTCTATTGATGTTCGAACGCCTTTTGTTCCCGTTGCGATGAAAGGTGAAAGTGGTAAACTTTTCGAACTACAACTTAAAAATAGTTCGACGAATGATATTGAAGTATTAAAAGTTGACCATATCATAGTGAATTATGGATTTCTTTCATCTCTCGGCCCATTAAGTCAATGGGGACTAGAAATGGATAAGTTTTCAATTAAAGTCAATACGAAGATGGAAACCTCTATTCCAGGGATTTATGCTGTAGGGGACGTATGTTCGTATGACGGCAAAGTGAAGCTAATTGCAACCGGATTTGGAGAAGCAACCATTGCCATTAATGCTGCAAAACATTTTATCGATCCAACAACTAGTAAGCACGTACCACATAGTTCGGATATGTTTTTAGATCGCTCATAAGATTTGGATGGAACCCGTTTTAATGTGAACGGGTTTTTTTAGTGCGAAAAAACGGGGGTAAGAACGTTTGTTCGCGTTGTGGACAATTCCATTCGAAATGGAACATTAAAAATTACTAATGAAAGATAATGAAAGTCTAATTGTTTTCTTAAGGGTTATTTAACTTCTTTTGTAGAGGTGAAACTATAATCAATTTAATTTAATATTATTTCGCTACCAAATAGAAACAAGATACGTGAGAAAAGATAAATATCAGAGTATAATATAATAGGAAGAAACTCAAAGAAAAAAAGGATGGAAGAGCAAATGAATGAGCAATTAGTAGATTGGATTACGCGTTTTCAAAAGGACAAAGATATTGACGCTCTTGCAAACTTAAAAGACTATTGTTACAATATGATCGAACCTTTAATTATTGAATTTACTGAGAAATATGGTGAAGATGCTGGGGAATTATTACGCTTAAAATGGGATAAAAGATTTTATTTTATATTTACGAAATATCAACTAAACGTCGGCTTACCATTAGACAATTTTGTTAAGAATACTTACCGCTTTTATTTTATGCAGGTTTTAAAAAAGGCTGGTTATTAATAATTGGATTCTAATTGGTGAAAAATACTCATCATAAAAATTAGTTATAAGTTTTCATATCAAACTCTAAACAAATATTAAAAACATCTTCGATTGAATATGGGATTTGTGTCCTAAAATTCAATACGAAGGTGTTTTTTTATGGGAATTAAAATGTGTTTTCTATACGAAGCGATAATGAAGGGGAGTGAGAGATGAACCAATGGGAAAAGTATACCTTTGGAGGTCATTGAAATGAGAAAGACCAAATAATAAATCAAACAACCAGTTGTAGGGGGCAATCCTACAACTGGTTGAATAGATACTTTATTATGTTTATAATACGGCGTCTCTTTATAACAAATCGCTTTTAATTAACGATAAATAATATCTTCAGCTAGGTGTGAAAATACTTCTCCAATCATTGAATCCTCATCATAAACAGAAGAACCGGTATTTTCCTCAGGTTGAGCAAATGGAACTCGGGCTAAGACATCTGTATGAAGTTCATCTGCTAATTTTTGGGCACCACCCTGACCAAATAAATAGTGCTTTTCACCATTTTCATTTTCAAAGTAAGCCATATTTTCAACAACACCTAAAATCGAATGTTTGGTATGTTGAGCCATTATACCTGCACGTGAGGCCACGTGAGAAGCAGCGTTGTGCGGTGTTGTGACAATGATTTCTTGTGCTTGCGGAATCATGGCTGCCACATCAATAGCAACATCTCCGGTACCAGGTGGTAAATCTAGTAGAAGATAATCTAGATCGCCCCAATGCGTGTTAACAAGGAAATTACGAATCCATTTGTTTAGCATTGGACCACGCCACATGACTGGTTGATTATCCTTAGAGAAAAAGCCCATTGACATGATTTTTACACCATCACTCACAACAGGAATAGCTGTTTGGTCAATCATTGTTGGTTTTTCAGTTGTCTTCATCATGGCAGGAATACTATAACCATAGATGTCAGCATCTAAAATACCAACATTTTTTCCAAGGCGAGCAAGGGCTACTGCTAAGTTAATCGTAACAGTAGATTTACCAACGCCTCCTTTACCACTAGTAACAGCAATAAATTTGACACCAGAATCAGGCATAAGCATTTTCGGCATCCCTTGATCTGTCACATTTTGAGTTTTTAAAGAAGCTGTTAAATTGCGGCGTTCCTCATCAGTCATTGAACCGAAAGTAAGGGAGACGCTTGAAGCACCAAGATTTCTTAAAGCATGTTCAATATCCTGTTGAATTTTCGCTTTTAACGGACAACCAGAAATAGTTAAAATCACATCAAGGGAGATATGAGTTCCTTCAATAATTTGGATATTGCGAACCATATTTAACTCAACGATGCTTTTATGAAGTTCTGGGTCTTCAACATGTTTTAGTGCATTTAAAACGCTCTCGTTTGTTAACATTTTAGAAATTCCTTTCTACTTTAATCCTTTACCAATTCCTTGTAACAAGTGAATGCCAAAGTTCATAGCGCGATTGATATCAGGATCATTTAGCATTTTTACTAGCTTGAAGACACTGATTTTTTCATCAGTGTCCACCGCTTTGTTAGCAGCATCTAAGCCAGTCGTTAAACTCTCTATAAGTTTTGTTGTTTTTTCTGGGTCCATTGCCGATAAAGCACCAGCAGCACCCATTAAGTTGTTGATCATATTCGTAACAGGTTTCCGAGTTACCTGACCAAGTAGGATATGAACAACGTCTTCTTTTGCTTCAAGTAGTTTTGTCACTGCTTGAAGTGCACCTATATCATTTAAATCTTTCATGATCGTGAAGAGTTCATTTACTGTTTCTTCATTCTCGGAAAGAAGTTGTTTTAAATTCTCTAACTTTTGTTCTTTAATTTGTTCTTCTGTTAATTGTTCTTTTTTAATGGTTTGAATTGGTGTAGCCATACCTTTCACTTCCTTCCATTAATTAGTTGTTAAGTGAACGTAGCCAGGACGATTCCATTTACGTTCTACTTCGACACCATTTTGTGGATTACGTTTTTTATTTCTTGGATTTGTTCTAGGAAGTGGTGATTTACCTTTTGCTTTTAGTACTTCCACTCTAACTTTTGTTTGTTTATAGGCAGGTGTTAATGTATTCACATCAGAAGCTGAACCTGTTAAGAAATTGATTGCTGAATCTTTGCTAGTAGAGTTCATTGGTAAGAATAGCTCGTTACCTTGCACACGATCTGTTACAAGGGCGTTTAATTTTAGGGCGCCATTTGGAGAAACTAAACGTAATAGAGTTCCATCTTCAATGCCTCGTTCTTTCGCTAATTCAGGTGATACTTCTACGAAAATTTCAGGTACTTTTGATTGAATACCTTTTGATTTATTAGTCAAGTTTCCTTCGTGGAAGTGTTCTAACATACGTCCATTGTTAATATGACAATCATACTGTGCTTCATATTCAACAGGTTTTACCCAATCGTTTAAAGCAAAACGAGCTTTTTTGTCAGGGAAGTTAAAGCCATCTACGTATAGTAAAGGTGTATTTGTACCATCATGGCTACCCCAAAGGAAACTGCCCCAATCTTCTAATACATCGTAGTTATTTCCAGAGAAAATAGGAGAAAGACTAGCCATTTCATCATAGATTTCACTAGGGTGACTGTAGTTCCAATCTGCTCCTAAACGACGTGCAACCAATTGAAGGATTTCCCAATCTGCTTTTGATTCACCAAGTGTTGGTAAAACTTGATATAAGCGTTGAACACGACGTTCAGTGTTCGTAAATGTACCTTCTTTTTCAAGAGACGGTGCTGCTGGTAAAATAACATCAGCATATTGTGCTGTACGTGATAGGAATACATCTTGAACAACGAAGAAGTCTAATGATGAAAGAACTTTATCTACATGATTAGCATCAGCATCAACTAACGCCATATCTTCACCAACTAAATACATCGCTTTCATTTTACCTTCCATAATTGCATCTAACATTTGTGGGTTCGTAAGACCTGGTTTCGGTTGAATTTCAACACCATATGCTTTTTCAAACTTAGCACGTGCTTCGTCATCTGTAACTTTTTGATAGCCTGGTAATAGATTTGGTAATGTACCCATATCACAAGCACCTTGAACGTTATTATGTCCGCGAAGAGGGTAAGCTCCTGCACCTGGACGGCGATAGTTACCAGTAGCTAAAAGAAGATTTGAAATCGCTGCTGAAGTATAAGAACCGCCTGTATTTTGTGTAACACCCATACCCCAAAGTACACAAGTACCGTCTGCATCACGAATCATTTCCGCAACATTGATTAATACATCTTTCTTAATGCCTGTTTCTTTTTCTGCGTATTCAAGTGTGTATTTATCAAGAACATCTTTGAAATCATCAAAGAATTTTACATTTTCATTAATAAAGGCTTCATCATGCCAACCTTGATCAATCATATATTTTGTTACGGCCATTAACCAAACTTGGTCAGTACCTTGTTTTGGACGCATAAAGATGTCAGAGCGTTCAGCCATTTCGTGCTTACGAACATCGGCAACAATTAATTTTTGACCATGTAACTTATGGGCACGTTTTACACGAGTCGCTAATACAGGGTGACCTTCTGTTGGGTTTGCCCCAACAATGATAACAAGACCAGCTTTCGCTATATCCTTAATTGTTCCTGCATCACCACCAAAACCAACTGTGCGCAGTAAACCATCTGTAGCTGGAGATTGACAATAACGTGAACAGTTATCGACATCGTTCGTTCCAAACAATTGACGTGCCATTTTTTGAATTAAGTAGTTTTCTTCATTCGTAATTTTAGAAGAAGAGATAAAACCAACAGAACCAGGGCCAAATTCTTTTTGAATACCACCAAGTTTTGTAGAGATTAAATCTAAGGCTTCATCCCATGTTGCTTCAACAAATTCTTCGTTTTTACGAATTAAAGGTTTTGTAATTCGTTCTTCGGAGTTAACGAAGTCCCAGCCAAATTTCCCTTTAATACAAGTAGAAACTGCATTCACAGGACCTTCAGAAGGCTGTACTTTTAAAATCTTGCGGTCTTTTGTCCAAACTTCAAATGAGCAGCCTACACCACAGAAAGTACAAACGGTTTTTGTCTTTTTCGTACGTTTGCTTCGCATGGCAGCTTCAACTTCGGAAACTGCGAAGATACCGCTATATCCTGGTTCAACCTCTTTTATTAAACTAATCATTGGATCCAATGTTTCTTGTTTAAGGCCAGTCATAAAACCAGCTTCTCCAAGCATTGATTTTTCCATTAAAGCGTTACAAGGACAAACGGTAACACATTGTCCGCAACCGACGCATGAAGAATCATTAATCGCAACACCCTCATCCCAAATAATGCGTGGTCTTTCCGCTTCCCAATCTAAGGATAATGTTTCATTAACCTGTAAGTTTTGACACACTTCTACACATTGTCCACAAGCAATACATTGGTTAGGATCGTAACGGTAAAATGGGTGAGACATGTCCACTTCATGTGGTTCAACTTTGGGTTGATAAGGATATTTTTGATGTTCGATTTCCATCATTTCCGCTGTATTATGTAGTGTACAGTTACCGTTGTTATTGTCACAAACCGTACAGTATAATAAGTGGTTTTCTAGTAAACGGTCAATTGCTTCTGTTTGTGCTGCTTTCGCTTTATCAGAATTAAGTTGAATATTCATACCATCTAATGCCTTTGTTGAACAAGATCGAACTAGCTGTCCATCTACTTCAACGATACAAGTATCACAAGTTTGAATAGGGTCAACCGATGGGACATGACAAATTTGTGGATGGGCTATACCATTTTGATTGATAGTATCAAGAATTGTAGCTCCTTCTGCCACTTCATAGGATAAACCATTAATGTTAATTTTAGTCAAAGAAAACTCCTCCTTGTGCTATTTGACAATTATATGACACCAGGTTAATGGTTATGGTAAAGCCGGAAGAGTATATTGAGTTAGTTTTTATAAATATTTTTAAACTCTACCCTGGATTTATCGTGTCCTTAGACTATAGTCGAGTCGATTGGGAACTTTCATTAACGAAGTGATCATAAAGTTGCATGCTCAAAAAATAAAAAAATCCACCATGAAACAGCATATTTTCACACGCTGTATATCTCATGGTGGATAAAATTCTTAGCAAACCGTACTAAAAACTCAATCTACTTTTATTTTTTAATTAAACAATAGAATTGAAATATTTGAATCAATATGCCAAATGTTTACTTTTCGATAAAACAAAGTCATAAAAATTAAAATACATCAATTCCATTTACAATAATTTTCATTATAGCGTCTACATTATGAATCCACAATAGTCAATTATTATTCTGAATTTTCGTCAATTTAGAATAATTATTTTCCCTTTAACTTTTTTAAAAGTTGCTATATTATTAACAAACTAGAAGGCTGTCTCACCAAAACGAGGCAAAAAATAGTGTATATACGTTAGGGGAGTGGCAAAAATGTCAAAAAAAGTGCATGAATTTAATGACATTATTCGAAAACTACGCAAAGATTTATTTGGAAAAGGACCTGAGCGTATTCATACGGTTTTTGTAGATAATATGGCCATTTCAACATTGTATGGCAATATAACACCAACCGAAAAGTTTATGTCGAGTACATCAGAAGGCGCAAGAATGATTCATGCTGCACGTACAAGAATGATTAAAGATTTGTATGCGGAAGCAACTCCTGAAGGAATGGAAGAATTAATGGGATCAAAGTTGCTCCATTTATTTACAGATATCAAAATTGAAGAAGATGTTGCAATATCTGTCTTTATTTTTGAAGAAAAAATTACTGAATAGAAGAGGATGCCTTATGAAAAACGCAGTAACTCGAGAGATTCTACGTATTGAAAATAATAAAGTAAAAGTAGTAGAAGATATTGTTGTAACAGAATACGCTGTCACTGTTAAGATTAATCAGCAGGAATTTGTTACAATGGTTTGCACACCCGAGTATGTTGAAGATATGGTAATGGGATATTTAGCTTCAGAACGAATCATTCGCAGTTTTGAAGATATTGAAGATATTTGGTACCAAGAAAAAGAAGGGTTTGTGCATATTAATACGAAGCAAGTCAACCCACTCTACCAAAAAATGCAAAATAAACGATTCATCACTTCATGTTGCGGTATGAGTCGACAAGGGTTTGTTTTTGCTAATGATGCATTAGTATCCAAAAAAATGGATGATATACATGTGCGAATTACTACAGATGATTGTTTTCGTTTAATGCGGGATATGCAAGATTCGGCTGTAACGTTCCAAGAAACTGGTGGGGTTCATAATGCCGCGCTATGTGATGTTAATGGTATTGTGTTAAGTCGCATGGATATTGGACGTCATAATGCACTAGATAAAATATATGGTTATTGCATACGAAATAACATTAGCATGCAAGACAAAATTATCGTATTTAGCGGAAGGATATCGTCCGAAATTTTAATGAAGGTATCAAAAATTGGATGTGAAATTGTTTTATCCAAGTCAGCGCCTACAGAATTAGCATTGCAATTAGCAGAACAACTGGGGATTACAACGGTGGGGTTCATTCGCCAAAATGCATTGAATATTTATACACACAAAGAGCGTATTCAATTATCTACAAACGAATGAAAGAAGGAGATTCAAAATTAGTAATCTACAAGATCAACTACACAGACCGCTCAGAGATTTAAGGATATCAGTAACAGATCGTTGTAACTTCCGATGTCAATATTGCATGCCAGAAGAACTATTTGGCCCCGACTTTGCCTTTTTGCCGTCTGATAAGATATTGAGTTTTGAAGAAATCGAAAGGTTAGTAAAGATTTTTGTCTCACTAGGTGTGAAAAAAGTTCGTATTACTGGTGGGGAGCCTTTACTGCGTCGAGATTTACCAAATTTAATTGAACGTATTCATCGTATTGATGGAGTAGAAGATATCGCCTTAACAACCAATGGCACATTACTGAAAAAATATGCCAATGATTTGGCAAAAGCAGGATTATCAAGGGTTTCTGTTAGCCTTGATTCACTAAATGAAGAGCGATTTTTTGAGATGAATGGTCATCGTGGTAAAGTGAGAACGGTATTAGAAGGTATTGAAAAAGCTGCAGAAGCAGGCTTGCAGGTAAAAATCAATATGGTAGTTCAAAAAGGTGTTAATGAACATGATCTCATTTCGATGGCAGAATTTTTTAAAGACAAAAAGCATATTCTCCGTTTTATTGAATATATGGATGTAGGTAACTCAAATGGTTGGAAAATGGATGACGTTGTATCGAAGAAAGAAATGATTGAACAAATTCATCAGGTTTTTCCGCTGAAACCAGTTGAACCTAACTATCAAGGGGAAGTAGCGAAGCGTTTTCAATATCAAAACGAACAAGGTGAAATCGGTATCATTTCATCTGTGACAGAATCTTTCTGTTCATCTTGTTCCCGTGCCCGTATTTCAGCTGAAGGGAAATTGTATACTTGCTTATTTGCCACAGATGGAACTGATTTACGGGAATTATTAAGAACTGGGGAAGATGATGCCTCAATTATCAGATGTATTTCTGACGTTTGGGAAAATCGAACTGACCGCTATTCTGATGAACGAAATGAACAGACGATGGAGAAGCGGAAAAAGTCGAAAATCGAAATGTCGCACATCGGTGGTTAAAGAAAAAACAGAAAAACCGGCAAAATGCCGGATTTTTTCTGTTTATTTATGCATAAAGGTGCCGCTTTTACCACCCGTTTTTTGAAGAAGATAGGTTTCTTTAATGACCATATTTTTGTCGACAGCTTTACACATATCATAAAAAGTCAGTGCTGCAATGCTCGCAGCAGTTAATGCTTCCATTTCGACGCCTGTTTTGCCACTGCATTTTACTGTAGCTTGTATGTGAAGTTCATATCCAACTTCTGCTTTTGTATATTCAAATTGGAAATCTGTTCCTTGCAGCATGATCGGATGACACATCGGGATAATATCTGCTGTTTTTTTGGCACCCATAATCCCTGCAATTTGTGCAACTTGCAAAGGATCACCTTTTTTTATGCCACCTTGTTGGATAGCTTGATACACTTCATCAGATAAAATAATCGTACTACGAGCGATAGCTGTACGTTGTGTAATATCCTTATCTGAAATGTCGACCATTTTCGGACGACCTTCTTCGTTCCAGTGTGTAAAATTATTCATAAGTAGACTCCTTTTTATCTAATTGTGACCAATCTAGTTGCGTATTGATATTTATAAATGTTGAGCACTCTTCCTCAAATTCAACATAACGAACACGAAGTTGCTCTAACAAGACTTTCATACTTCTCTTGTTTTGTTGAAGTAATAGATTTGCTTTTGGCAAAGCACTGCGGCGATATAAAGAAGCAAGAGGTTGTATTCTTGAAGCTTGTTTAGGAACAATCGCATCATAACGATCATCGATATATGTAAGCATAGTTTGGACAAAATCTACATTCATATAAGGCATATCACTAGCAACTATAAAAAACCACTCTACATTTTGGAAATTAGCTATAATGTTCTGTAATGCAGATAGAGGGCCTTGATGAGGTTGTTTTTCAATTATCATTTCAATCTGATTTTCTGCAAACTTCGATTCTAAGTTTGCATTTGTAGCGATTATTAAAGGCTGTAGTTGATTTTTTTGTAAGGCAATGAGACTGTTCTTATACAAAGGCTGACCATTATACTTTTCAAACATTTTCGGTTGACCATATCTAGAAGATTGACCACCAGCCAAGACAACACCAGCTATTTTCATATGCGATTCAGCTCACTGACAAAATGTTGAACAGTTGGAATAATTAGTTTTGTCATAGCAAGTGTTACCGCATTAACAGAACCAGGTAGCACATAGATGGCGGATTTTTCACGACAACCTGCTGTAGCACGGCTAAACATAGCTTTTGGGCCGATTTCCTCATAGCTTAATGATCGAAATAATTCACCAAATCCCACCATTTCTTTTTCGAAAAGGGGGAGAATCGTGTCGTAGGTTTGGTCTCTTGGTGTAAATCCTGTCCCACCTGTGACGATGACCGTATTAATATCTGGATTGGTACACCACTTTTTTACATACTTTGATATTTCAAATGGTTCATCTTTTGAAATTTGATAGTCAATGATTTCAAAGGAAGCTTCTTGTAGTAAAGTTTGAATTTGTTGACCTCCGAAATCATTCGCCTTTGTACGTGTGTCACTTACAGTTAAAATGGCAGCTCTTATTGGTAGTTGATGATGTGTAGGGTGCAAGGTGTAAACCTCCTTTTCTTTAGTTGAATACGTTTTTTACTTGAAAACATTGTTTTTATTATAATGCTAGAAATGAAAAGGTCAAACCAAAAATAAAAGTTAGGAAGGCAAAAAGTTATGCACAATAGATATTCTAGACAAGAATTATTCAGTCCGATTGGAAAAAAAGGACAGCTACTATTAAAACAAAAACATGTCTTGATCATTGGTGTCGGTGCATTGGGGAGTGCTAGTGCAGAAGCTCTTGTAAGGGCAGGCATTGAAAAGTTGACGATTATTGATCGTGACTACGTAGAGTGGAGTAATTTACAAAGACAACAACTGTATACCGAACAAGATGCGCAAGAAAAAGTTCCGAAAGTCATCGCTGCAAAAAATCGCCTTCAAAGTATAAACTCAGCAGTGGAAATTAATGAATTTATTCTTGATGCCTTTACAGAGAAATTACCAGGAATACTTGAAGATGTAGATATTATGATAGATGCAACAGATAATTTTGATGTTCGCTTTATGATGAATGATCTTGCACAAAAATATCAAATTCCATGGATATATGGATCTTGTGTTGGCAGTTATGGTGCAACTTATACGATTGTGCCAGGTAAAACACCTTGTTTACATTGTTTGCTACAAGTAATGCCAAACACAGGGATGACTTGTGACACGGTTGGGATTATAAGTCCGGCTGTCCAAATTGTGGCAGCTTATCAAGTAGCTGAGGCATTAAAAATTTTAGTAGGCGATGAAGACTCTAGAAGAAAATCCTATTTAACATTTGATGTTTGGCAAAATCAACACTATGAAATGAATGTGGAAAAAGTACGCAATCATGATTGTCCCTCTTGTGGACAAAATCCCACATATCCCTATTTATCTTATGAAAATCAAACAAAATTAGAGGTACTATGTGGGCGAGATGCTATACAGATTCGTCCAGCAAAACCTGTTCACCATAATTTAGATCAGCTCGCGGTTAAACTTTTGCCTTACGGAGATATTCAACAAAATCCGTATTTATTATCTTGTCAAGCGCCGGACTATCGAATCGTTATTTTCCAAGATGGTCGAGTGGTGATTCATGGTATACAGGATATTGAAAAAGCTAAAAGCATTTATTATCGTTTATTAGGGTAAAGGAGTGTTCAAGGTGTTACAACAAAGAAAACCAATTACAGTGGGAGACGCTGTGCAACGAGTAATGGAATATGCATCTCAAGAAAAAAAAGAGTTTGTCTCATTATTACAAGCACATGGTCGCTTTATAGCAGAAGATATTGCTGCAGATCACGACGTACCAGCTTTTGATCGTTCACCTTATGATGGGTACGCGATTCGCTCGGTTGATAGTCAAGGGGCTGCTTCAGAAAATCCAGTAACCTTTACGATCGTGGGGGAAATAGGAGCAGGCTATGTATTTGAAGAAGAAGTTGGCTACCGAGAAGCCGTGCGAATCATGACGGGTGCTCCTATCCCCAAAGGATGTGATGTGGTCGTCATGTTAGAATTAACACATACTTTTGAAGAAAATAATCAAATGTACATGTCGATTAAACGAACTTTTGAAGCGGGAACAAATATTTCTTATAAGGGAGAAGACGTACAAAAAGGGACGATTCTTATTGAAAAAGGACAATATATCAATCCTGGTGTTGTCGCATTACTTGCTACTTTTGGTGTAGATCAAGTACCTGTCTTCCGAAAACCAATTGTAGGTGTCATTGCAACTGGAAGTGAGTTACTAGATCCAAGTGACTCTTTACAGCCGGGCAAAATTCGTAATAGTAATGCCTATATGATCATGGCTCAAATTGAACGTGCTGGGGCAACCGTCAAATACTTCGGTAAATTTAGCGATGATATCAATTTATGTATTGATGTTGTCAAAAAAGCCTTAGAGGAAGTAGATATATTAATAACAACTGGAGGCGTTTCCGTAGGTGATTATGATTACTTACCAGCTATTTATGAAGCTATTCACGCAAAAGTATTGTTTAATAAAGTGGCAATGCGACCAGGGAGTGTTACGACTGTAGCTGCACGAAATGGTCAATTATTATTCGGACTTTCAGGTAACCCATCAGCTTGCTATGTTGGTTTTGAACTATTTACACGTCCAATTATTCGAAAGGCATTTGGGAATAAGCAACCACATCTTCGTAGGGAGCAAGCTGTTTTGGGGGCCGATTTTAAAAAGGCGAATCCATTTACTCGTTTTGTCCGTGCGATTGCTTCATACGAAGATGGTCAATTAGTTGCCGTTCCTTCTGGTTTTGATAAATCCAGTGCGGTTTCTTCCTTAGCGGGAGCGAATGCCTTCATTGTATTACCAGGAGGATCGCGTGGATACGAAAAAGGAATGCAAGTAGCTGTCTTATTGTTAGAAGATTTGCAAGGAAGTGAGTGGCCTTGGGACAACATCAAAAAGTTCTACAAATAGTAGGTTATCAAAATAGCGGAAAGACAACGTTAATGGAACAACTAATTACACAAGCCGCCATTGAAGGCTTACAAGTAGGAACCATCAAGCATCATGGACATGGTGGACCTCCAATGAGTGACAATACAAAAGACAGTGTTCGTCATGAGCAGGCAGGAGCAAGTGTAACAGCAGTTGAAGGAGCTGGAACGTTGCGCATGAGTATTCAACAAAGTAACTGGCAACTCGCTGATATACTAGCTATTTATGCATCATTTAACATCGATATTATTTTGATTGAAGGGTATAAAAACGAACACCATTCCAAGGTTGTTCTATTGCGAACATTGGAAGATCAAGAATTACTGCAAAAAGTGACGAATATCATTTGTGTACTCTATTGGCCAACCTATCCACTAGAAAAGCAATTAGAATACCCAACTTTTTCAATTCATAACAAGACACAGTATATGGAATTTTTAATGAAAGAAATGAGGGGGAAATCATGAATACACCGCTGTTTGAGATTGTAGATATACCAATTGACGTTGAGGAAGTAAGGCAAAAAGTAACAGACCGAAATGCTGGTGCTATTACGATTTTCATTGGAACAGTTCGAGAATTGACAAAAGGAAAAAAAACACTACATTTGGAATATCAAGCTTATCCAGCTATGGCCATTAAAATGTTTGAACAAATCTCTAAGGAGATACAAGAGCGCTGGCCAGAAGCGAAAGTTGCCATTACACATCGTGTTGGGCATCTAGATATTTTAGATATTGCCGTTGTAATTGCGGTGTCATCACCACATCGTAAAATTGCCTACATGGCGAATGAATATGCAATTGAGCGTATTAAACAAATTGTCCCCATCTGGAAAAAAGAGTTTTGGGAAGATGGTACAGAATGGATTGGCGATCAATTAGAAAAAGTCCCATACCCACAAGGAAATCCATCTATAAAAAGAGGTGAACTTTCGTGATTAACATACTATTATTTGCTCACTTACAAGAAGCAATCGGAAAATCAGAATTAAGAGTTGACCTAGCAGATAATACTGTTGGTCAAATTAAAGAGTGGATGGAAAATCAATATCCACAACTGTCTCTACAAAATATAATGACTGCTGTAAATGAGGAATTTGCAACAAATCAGATGATTGTAAAAGATGGAGATACACTTGCGTTTATTCCACCTGTTAGTGGAGGGTAAAAAAAGATGTAGTTGGCTCAGCTAAGCTTGAACCAACTACATCTTTTTTCATTTAGTATGGTCCAGTAAATTTACCACATTTCTACTTGCTGTGTTTCGAAAAACTGTACTCATAGTAGTTATACCTTTATTAGGGTAAAAGATATATTTCATAATTTGACGGTTCAGTCAACGTTGACTTATTTAAACGCTGATCTTGGACTAATTCCTCCAGCGTTTTTTCAACATCTTCAGGCTTTACACCAAATAAATCAGCTATCTTTACCGTAGAAAGGGCTGTGTATTTTGGCTTTTTCGTTGAAGAAATAATCATATTATGTACACGCTGATATAACATTTCCTTATCCACTTTTTCGAACCTTCCTTCTCACTTATTTCAAAAATAAAATGAATCAAATAAATTACCCGTTAAAAGGTTAACCTTTGATAGTTTTTCTTATGCTTTTTTGAGAATTAATTATGGAAATGTTTTTTTAAAAGAGTTTATGATAAGAATTTTTATAGCAATCAGGTTTCTATACTCAGTAGTAAAGAGGGGGATTATTCCTTTTTTTATTGGAAATACTATTGGAGGAATTCTGTTCTTTAGAAGCAGCTTACTGGCAATTCACTAAGGAGTATAAAAACATTGATGAATAAGGAGAAACATATGAAAGAATCTTCGTTTTCCATCCGAATTAATGGACAGGAATACACAGCCCATCCTAATCAAACTATTTTAGAAGTAGCTCAGAAAAATGACTCCTATATCCCAAGCATTTGTTTTCATCCCAACTTAGGAACCATTCAAACTTGTGATACATGTTTTGTTAATGTAGGAGGAAAAATGGTACGTGCATGTGCTACAAAGGTAGAACCTGGGATGCATGTGGAGACGGATTCTAAGGTTGTTAAAGATGCTCAATATGAAGCTATGTCAAGGATTTTACAGAATCACGAACTATATTGCACAGTTTGTGACAATAATAATGGGAATTGTGTTGTCCATAATACAGCTGAACATCTTGAAATTGAGCACCAAAAATATAAATTTGAAGCAAAGCCATATCCACCAGACAATTCACATCCATTTTACCGATATGAGCCAGATCAATGTATTTTATGCGGTAGATGCGTGGAGGCTTGTCAAGATTTACAAGTGAATGAAACATTAACCATCGACTGGAAGCGTGATAGGCCCCGTGTGATTTGGGACAACGATGTACCGATAGATGAATCATCTTGTGTTTCATGCGGACATTGTGTAACTGTTTGTCCATGTAATGCATTAATGGAGAAATCCATGCTTGGTGAAGCAGGTTATTTAACGAATATTCCTCCAAAAATTTTAGAACCAATGATTGATTTGACAAAAGAAGTAGAACCGGGCTATAAAGAGATTTTTGCTATCTCCGAAATGGAAGCAGCAATGAGAAAGGCTCGAATCAAACGTACGAAAACGGTATGTACTTATTGTGGAGTCGGATGCAGTTTTGAAGTTTGGACGAAGGACCGTAAAATTTTAAAAATTGAGCCACAGGAGCATGCTCCGGTTAATGGGATTTCTACATGTGTTAAGGGAAAATGGGGCTGGGATTATGTTAACAGTGAAGAGCGTTTGACAAAGCCTTTGATTCGTAAAGGAAATGAATTTGTGGAAGCAACATGGGATGAGGCCCTTAAATTAATTGCGTCAAAACTAACAGGTATTAAAGAACAATATGGACCTGACTCTATTGGATATATTGCTTCATCTAAATGTTCCAACGAGGAAAATTTCTTATTCCAAAAATTTGCCCGCGCTATTATGGGAACAAACAATGTAGATAATTGTTCAAGATATTGCCAATCTCCAGCAACGGCAGGTCTCTTACGGACAGTAGGAATCGGAGGGGACTCTGGAACAATAAGAGACATTGAAAAATCAGAGTTGATTATCGTAATTGGGGCTAATCCAGCTGAATCACACCCTGTTCTTGCAACGCGTATTAAACGATCTCATAAACTTCATGGACAGAAACTTATCGTTGCAGACTTACGGGAGAATGAATTAGCAGAGCGCGCTAACATGTTTATTCACCCGAAACCTAGTACAGACCTTATCTGGATATCCGCTGTGACTAAATACATTTTAGATCAAGGCTGGGAAGATAAAGAATTCTTAAAAAATCGGGTAAACGGTGTTGACGAATATATTCAGTCATTAGATAAATACACACTAGACTATGCTGAAAAGGTTACAGGACTATCAAAAAATGAATTGATTCAGGTGGCAACCATGATCCATGAAGCGAAGTCAGCCTGCATACTATGGGCGATGGGTGTTACTCAACATAAGGGAGCAACGAATACGAGTACAGCAATCTCCAACCTTCTTCTAATAACTGGGAACTATGGCCGAGAAGGAACAGGTGCTTATCCACTTAGAGGACATAATAATGTGCAGGGAGCTTGTGATTTCGGTACAATGCCAAATTGGTTCCCAGGATATGAACCGATTCAAGACGAGAAGGTAAGAAACCGTTATGAAGAGGCTTGGGGTGTTACCTTGCCAAAAGATCCAGGACTGGATAATCATCAAATGCTTGAAGGGGTTAAAAAAGGAAAACTAAAGGCGCTGTATCTATTCGGTGAAGAAATGGCATTAGTGGATTCAAACGTGAATTTTGTGGATTCCATGCTTGAAAAATTAGAATTCTTTGTTGTTCAGGATGTGTTCTTCAGCAAGACAGCCCAATTTGCAGATGTTGTTTTACCTGCAGCCCCAAGTCTCGAAAAAGACGGGACATTTGTAAATACAGAACGTCGAATTCAAAGGTTTTATAAAGTGTTTGAGCCACTTGGAGACTCCAAACCAGATTGGCTTATATTCCAAGAACTTGCTAATTTTCTTGGAGCGAATTGGAATTACCAGCATCCAAGTGAAATTATGGATGAAGTAGCAAGTCTTGCGAAATATTTTGCAGGTGTGAGCTATGAAAGGCTGGAAGGTTTCAATAGTCAAGTTTGGCCAGTTGCTAAAGATGGCACGGATACACCACTCCTATTCAAAGAAAAGTTCGTTTTTTCTGATGGCAAAGCACGTCTTGTTCCAGTTGACTGGATTCCACCTTATGAGGCAGGAGCTGAATATGATTTACATCTCAATAATGGTCGATTGTTAGAACACTTCCATGAAGGAAATATGACGTACAAATCTGAAGGGCTTA
Organism: Ureibacillus composti; assembly: GCA_030348875.1. Lineage (GTDB taxonomy): Bacteria > Bacillota > Bacilli > Bacillales_A > Planococcaceae > Ureibacillus > Ureibacillus composti. The sequence continues at coordinate 2,192,894 of JAUCEP010000002.1, read as the reverse complement.
CACATAAAGTTCCGCATCCTTGGCTTGAAATTTCACCGGAACTTGCAAAGGAAAGAAGCATTGAAGATGGTTCTTTAGTGCGTTTATCATCCCCGTATGGTCAAGTCAAAGTAAGAGCCATTGTTACCGATCGTGTAACAGGAAAGGAATTGTACTTGACAATGAATACGCGGGAAGACGAGGAAGCAGTAAACCGTCTAACAAGTAGCTATCATGACTTAGTTACTCATACACCAAACTATAAAGAAATGGGTGTCAAAATGGAAGTTCTGGAAGCAAAAGGAGAATCACCGTTACCAAAGGTAAATTATCGATTTGGAAACCGTATGCCGCAAATTAGTGTGCGAGTGGAAGAGAAATGGAAACGGGATGATTTTACTGCGATTTCGGAATTATTCAAAGTAGGAGGAGATGAACATGGCAGAAGCAATCAAACAAATTAGAAAAGAAATTCCTACTCCTGAACAGGAACAAGCACAAGCAATCGCAGAGATCCTTGCTGTCTTAGCAAACAATCGAGATGCCATTTTATCAACGATAGGGATTATACAACACCTCCACGATATGGGTGTCCTTAACGCTTTAAATGGGTTACTTGAAAAACGTGTGGATGTCGGAGCCATTGCATTACAGCAAATCAATCAACCGAGCATGCATAATACAATCAAAAACGGAATGAACGCTTTTAAATTCCTTGGTCAATTGGATCCTGAACAATTACAGACCATCTTGAATGGAGTTGGTCGGGGTCTGGAAAGATTTGGGGAGAAAATGGATGAAAATGAAAAAGTCAGCATGTGGCGGCTTGGAAGCAGTATGCGAAACGATGAAGTAAGGACATCACTCTTTACGTTATTAGGCTTGCTAGAGGGAATGGGAGAAGTGTTTAAAGAGGATAAACGAGAGTTACATTAAAAAGGAGTATGGCTAAATTGGAAAATGAAAGTATTAAGATCGAGGGAATAGAAAATGAAGAAGATGTAAATAAAATTCTTCAAGCGTTGAATACAGTATGGGGAATTCGCGATGCAGAAGTAAGTTTAGGTAGCAAAACTGCTACGTTTACTTATGATGAGAAAGCTGCTTCACGTGAAGACTTTATTCAGGCTGTTAAAGAAACAGGATATAAAATTATACATTAGTCTTTTGCTTAAATTAGAAACCGAGGGGAAGATTATGATGAAAATTTGTGAAGTTTGCGGTGAGGAAGAAAATATGGAACTTGAAGGAAATGAGCAGACCGCTACAAGAATGCTTCATATATGTGAAAAATGTAGAACTGATCGTGATATTTCGTACTTTGATGATGAGGAATGACAGTAACTTAATCAAAAATGCAGCGGATTTTATATAATTAGGCTTGATAATTCGCTTATTTTAGATTACCTCAAATTTATTCAGATCAATAAATTCGTATTGAATACTTTTAGACATTAATCTCGAACATCTAAAAACAGGTATATTGAAACACGATTCACGTTTCAATACACCTGTTTTAATTTCCCTAATTCACTTACTATTTTCATGCTTTACCCGTACAACTAGCAACATGAAAAAGGAAATAATGACAATGGAAATGACCCACATCCAGGCCATTTTCATATTCCCAGAATCAATTGCTATATATATTGCTGTCGGAATTGTTTGGGTTTCTCCCGGAATGTTACCAGCTAACATTAAGGTAGCACCAAATTCACCTAATGCCCTCGCAAAGCTTAATATACTTCCAGAAATAAGAGCCTTTGAAGCAAGAGGGATAGAAATGAATAAGAAAATTCTCCACTCACTTGCTCCATCTATTCTAGCAGCGTCTTCAATGTCAGTGTTAATTGCCTGAAATCCTGATTTTGAAGACTGATACATAAGGGGAAATGCAACAACAATTGCTGCAATAACAGCAGCCCACCATGTAAAAATAATAGGCTGCTTAAAAAGCCATTCAATAACTTGCCCAACCATACTATTCTTTCCAAAGATTACAATAAGGAAAAAACCAACAACAGTAGGGGGGAGTACCATCGGGAGCATGAGTATTGTTTCAAAAACAACTTTCCCCTTAAAAGTTTTTCTAGCAAATACGTGACCTATTATTGTTCCTAGTAAAATAACGATAACACCTGAAATAGTAGCTATTTTTATCGACAACCAAATTGGACTTAAAAACTCTTGCATAAAATCTTTATTTAATAGTAAATCCATATTTTTCAAACACCTTTAATGCTTCGTCGCTTTGTAAATACACATAAAAATCTTTGGCTGCTTCGTAATGTTCTGAATCCTTAATAATACCGACAGGATAGATAATAGGAGAGTGTGTAGCAGGATCTGCATTTGAAACGACTTTTATCTTATTTGAAATTAATGCATCTGTTTTATAGACTATTCCAGCTTCAACATTGCCGGTTTCAACATAGGATAATACTTGCCGAACATCCTTTGCATAAACTATTTTTGATTCAACATCATTCCATAGATTCATCTGTTCAAGAGACTCTTTTGTGTATTTCCCAGCAGGCACTGTTTCTGGCGAACCGATTGAAATTTTACCTGTACTTTCTTTGACAAGGTCTTTGAACCCTTTAATCGATTGATTCTCTTTCGGAACTACTAGCACGAGTTCATTTCCTAGTAGATCTAGACCATCTTCATTTGCTATTATTCCTTCATTAACTATTAAATCAAACTTGTCTTCTGCTGCTGAGAAAAATAAATCAACTGGTGCTCCTTGAGAGATTTGTTGCTGTAAAGAACCAGAAGCTCCGAAGTTGAATTTCAGTGTGATTCCAGGATGTTCTTCTTCGTACGTATGTTGTATGACATCCAATGCATCTTTTAAACTAGCAGCTGCTGAAATGATTATTTCTTCATTTTCTGATGGTGATTTTGTACTCACGTTATTAGAACAAGCTACGACAAATATAAGTGAAAAAAGTAAAATAACTGTGAGTTTAAAGCGATTATGCATGTTTCGACCCCTATTCTATTAATGTTTATATGACTAGAATTCTTTTAAAAGATAGTCTTTTAAAAGTTCATTTCCTAAAATTCATCAAAATGAATACGATTTTTTGTATTGTAATCAAAAAAGTGCATTTTATCCATATCTATAGCTAACTTTAGAATTTGTCCTTCTTTAACGGCTGTTTGGGTATTAAGTCGGGCAATCAATGGTTGACAGGCAATTTGCGAGTGTACAAGATTTTCTGCACCTAATGATTCAATTAATTCTATTTTCACATCGATCGTAGAACTTGCTGTAGTATTTGGAAAGATAGATGCGTCATGAAGATTTTCTGGGCGGATACCTAATATGATTTCTTTGTTAACATATCCTTGCTTGCGTAAGGACATTATTTTACTTTTAGGAATTGCCATTGATAGATCATCGAAAAGAATTTTATCATGTAAAAGGGTACCACATAAAAAATTCATTGCCGGTAAGCCAATAAAGCCCCCAACAAAAACATTTTCAGGTTTATCGTAAACTTCTTTAGGAACACCAACTTGTTGGATTTTTCCGTTATTCATTACAACTAAACGGGTTGCCATTGTCATTGCCTCGGTTTGATCATGAGTCACGTAAATGGTTGTAGTCTGTAAACGCTGATGCAATTTAATAATCTCAGACCGCATTTGTGTACGAAGTTTTGTATCCAAGTTGGAAAGGGGCTCATCCATTAAGAATAATTTTGCATCACGAACAATTGCACGACCTAATGCTACTCGTTGACATTGTCCCCCTGAAAGCGCCTTTGGTTTGCGATCTAAGTGTTCTTCGATATTTAGAATCTGTGCTGCATTTTTTATACGCCGATCTATTTCATCCTTCGGGAATTTGCGACTTTTTAATCCAAATGACATATTTTGATATACGTTCATATGAGGGTAAAGAGCATAGTTTTGGAAAACAAATGCAACATCACGATCTTTTGGAGAAACATGGTTCATGAATTGTCCATCCATTATAATCTGACCTTGAGAAAGATCTTCTAAGCCCGCTATTAGACGTAAAAGGGTGGATTTCCCACAACCGGAAGGCCCAACCAAAACGATAAACTCTTTATCTTTAATATCTAGGTTAAAATCGTTTACTGCTTGAATGTCTTTATTGTAGGTTTTATAAATATGTTGTAATTTTAATTCAACCAAAGTTATCATCCTTTAAAGTATGTAAATTTACGACGCAAAAATTTAATTGTACGTATTGAAAAATACTTTTATGACCACTACATAATTATAATATAAATTCAATTGATTAATAATTTTTTTAAAAAATAGGGGAGATAAAACAAAGAACTACTACAACTTCAATGTAGAAATTGTAGTAGCACTAAGAGAACTAGTTAGTTAATATTGCAAAGATCTTTTAAAATTGAACTGTTTGTTAAAACGTCAGTCTAATTTTGTGGTTTCTGAACTTGATTTGCTTGTTTATAATAAACATAAAAATATAAAAATCCAACAAAGCCAGCTCCGCCAACCGCATTGCCTAGGAAAGTCGGAATCATGTTGCTAAAAAAGTCAATCCAAGTAATTTCTCCTGCAAAAATGGCTGCTGGTATTACAAACATATTCGCGACAACGTGTTGGAAGCCAATTGCAACAAACGCCATAACGGGGAACCAAATGCCGGCAATTTTTCCAATAAAGTCATCTGCGCCATAAGCAAGCCAAATCGCTAGACATACAAGCCAGTTACAACCAATTGCCGAAATAAAGGTTTGTAAGAACGATTCTTCTACTTTTGACGTTGCCATCGCAACCGTTTTATGTAGATATGGACCTGTTTCGGTTAAACCTACCACATGACCAAAGAAATATGCTATAAAAAGAGCACCAACGAGATTCGCTAAAGTGATCCAAAACCAATTATGAACAAGATTCCCTAGAGAGATTTTCTTTGCATAAAACGCCATGGAGACTGACATCATATTTCCTGTAATCAACTCTGCGCCCGCTAAGACAACTAAAATAAGGCCAACAGGGAATACGGCTCCTCCAATCAGGTTAGCAAGGCTTCCCCATTCAGTAGGCAAATTGCCGATGACACGAATATCTAGTAAATAGCCCAATGCAATAAATGCTCCTCCTAAAAATCCAAGTAACAACATATGTGAAAAGGGAAGTTTGGTCTTTGTCACCCCCGTTTCGATTGTTAACTCTGCAATTTTTTGTGGTTTATGAAAAGCCAATAAAATTCCTCCTAATTGAAAATAAAAAAGGTAGCATCTAAAAAAACCTTTTACAAAAAAGGCTTTTGAGATGCTACCTAACGTCTTTGCACTCGATACAAAGAAATCAATCATCATAATTAATAAATATAAAAAACATATAAAAGTAAATAAGCAGGTCTTACCTAATCACCATTTTATGCTCAATATGTATTTATTTTAACGTATAACAGCATTAACTACAAGTTTTTCTAGGTTCATCTCATCTTCGGAAGTCTTTGTATTTCTATTTTTTTAAAAGCCGACCAAAATAGTATGCACTGGCATTTAGAGCTCATACACCTCATGGAAAATTTGGAGAATAGCGGGAAGCAGACATGCGAACATATGTATTATGTTTCTAGTATGTAAAAAATTACAAACCTCGATATAAAAAAGATTTCATTAAAACCAATTAGTTTATTTATACGTGCTAAAAGAAAGATACACATAAATTTAAATGTCTGTGGATCGCGTTAAAGAAATGAGGAAAACTTTTCCTATGGAATTTGAAGCAATCAAAAGTAATGTTCACAATAAAGCAAAGTAGAATTTATCGCAACTCATCTCGATCTATAATATAAGTGTATTGAAAGGTATTGAGATAATAGGGCGTGCTAAAGTAGTTATAGTTTTTGCCCTAAATGCTGAAATAAATTTTAGTTTACATAATATAAATTATCGGAAGTAACGTTTCAGTTCATAAGTATACTTATAATAGTGAGACGAAATTAGAAAAATGCTATTAAATCCTTATTTGATTAAATTAGATGCCTTTTATAACTTTATTTCATTTTAAGCTGATTTAAATTCAGATTTTAAAATTGTTTTATCAGTTTACTTTCGTTTTTTTATACTTTGTTGTCTTTTAATCCGACCCAACAATACTTGTATAAGATTCACTAGAATTTACTCACCTAGATTCCGTAAAAAACATCGTAAGTTTCTTTTAAATCTCCAATTACATTTTTTCACTTTAAATTTTTTCACTTTTCATGAAAAAATTTAAAAATAATTAAATATCAAATAATTACTCTTTCACTTTGTACTATAACAACCAATTGCTGCTTAGATAAAATGCAAGATCACTCTCTTAATTTATTATATTGTTAAAGTTGTTTTGAATTTTCTGTTTTGGTCAAATTTTCTGTTTTTTATTCAATTGCTATTACTACGCGTTCTGAAATTCACTTCTAAATAATGTAGGAAAATTCTCTCTAAAGCTTGATAATTCTAAGCTTTTTAGTTTTTTGGAAAATGTCTGTCAAGGGAAATATTTGAAAAAATAGTATTGAATTTAATAATACACTCTTCTACAATATGAACTTATAACGGGGAGAAATAGAAATATCTCGTTTAAAGTAGAATAATAATTCATAAGGGGGAAATGAAATGACTAACGTTAGTACGTTAAACAAACCAGGGGAAAAAATGATAAAAACAAGCGTTAATAAGGTTAAAAACGAACAAATCGATTACAAAACAATAGATCAAATGGCGTCTTTTAACCAATTTGTAAAGAAGAAGAATACCTTCTTATTCGGCGTTACGGCAGTGTTTTTAACAGTATATATCTTATTGCCGATCCTTGCATTTACTCCTGTATTACAACAGAAGTGGTTCGGAAATATTACGGGTGTTTGGGTATACTCTGCTGCCCTTTTTGTTATGACGATTGCTTTATGTATTGTTTATACAAAAATGGCTCCGAAGTTCGATAAGGTTGCTGCTGAAGTAATGTCTGAATATAAACAAGGCGGTGGTAGATCGTGAATTTAGTTACTGCAGGATTCTTTTTAGGTATTGTAGGCTTAACTCTAATCGTTACTTATATAGCAGCTAAGAGAACCTCTTCTGCTAGTGATTTCTATACAGCTGGCGGCGGACTTAAGGGGTGGCAAAATGGGTTCGCTATTGCGGGAGATTATTTATCTGCTGCAGCTTTTTTAGGAGTTTCTGGTGCAATCGCATTAACTGGTTTTGATGGATTCTTTTTCTCTGTAGGTTATGTAGTTGCAAACTTAGTCCTTTTATATGTAATTGCAGAACCAATGAGAAATTTAGGTCGTTACACGTTGGCAGATATGCTAACTTCTAGATTTAATGAAAAGCGCATTCGTGGTGTAGCGGCAACTGGCACGATCATAATTGTTATACTATATATGATTGCTCAATTAGTTGGCGCAGGTGCACTTATAAAATTATTATTCGGAATTGATTATTGGCTTGCTGTTCTGATTGTTGGTGTTATGATGACAACTTATGTTTTGTTTGGTGGTATGACAGCAACGTCTTGGGTTCAAATCATTAAAGCAGGTTTATTATTATTTGGTACTACCCTACTTGCATTTTTAGTATTTGCAAAATTTGATTTTAGCTTAATGAATATGTTCGACACAATTTCAGCTGAGCATGGCGAGGAGTTTTTAAATCCAGGAATAAAATACTCATCTTCTATTGATTCTGTTTCGATGATGATGGCACTCGTACTTGGAACATCTGGTTTACCGCATATTTTAATGCGTTTCTTTACTGTAAAAGATGCTAAAACTGCCCGTGCATCTATTTCATGGACAACTTGGATTACTGCTATTTTCTTTTCTTTAACAATATTCTTAGGTTTTGGAGCAATGCATTTTGTTGGAATTGATGCCATTAAACTAGAAAATGCTGCAGGAAACACTGCTGCCCCACTTCTAGCAGAATATCTAGGTGGAAACATATTACTATCATTTATTGCTGCTGTTGCTTTTGCGACAATTCTGGCAGTAGTATCAGGATTAGTTTTAACAGGTGCTTCTGCGATTTCACATGATATTTATGGAGAAATCATTAAAGATGGAAAATTAACAGAAAAACAACAAGTAATTGCTGCACGTATTGGGTCAATTTCAATCGCGATTATCTCTATTATTTTGGCTCTTTTTGCGCAAAGTTTAAATGTGTCATTTTTAGTTTCATTTGCCTTTTGTATTGGTGCATCAGCAAACCTCCCTGTTATTATCTATACAATTTATTGGAAGAGGTTTAACTCAAATGGTGTTGTTGCAGCGATCGTTACAGGTTTAGTTTCTTGTTTAGTTTTAGGTGCATTGGGTCCAAACCTTTGGAGTCCAGTTGAAGGAGCTGCGATTTTTGTTGGGGAACCATTAGTTAAACTATCTGTGCCTGCGATCATTACCATCCCATTAGGTTTTATTGCTGGGTATCTAGGTACAGTTTTAACTCAACATAAAGTAGAACAAAAGAAATCTCAAGAAATTTACCAAGAAATTCGTGTAAAAGCCAATACTGGTGTTTCAGTTTCTGACGTTTCACACTAAGTTCATGATTCTACCTGAATAACATAATGTTATACGTAGATAAAATAATATGGATTTATAGTCTAGGCTTAAAAAGATGACTTCGGTATTTGAACTGAAGTCATCTTTTTATTTACTTTTTCCCTTTTTATGTTCCTTTTGCTTTGTTCTATTAAATGTTCATTTAAAATTAATCTCATACGCATCATCATGAATCAGTATTTCTAAGAATATATTATTTTTCACTATGCATTTGTTGTTTTCCCAAACAAGAATTTTTATCTCAATTAATCTAGATTAATTTAAAAAATTAATAAAATACCTTTTATACAATATTAATACGAAATAACAATATTCTTTATATCCTTTATCTAAATAACAAATTCATGATTTCCCTATTATGATTATTTTTGCAATTTAAGACATCTATCTAATTGTCAATGGTTAATTATGATTGATATTACTGCTTTAGTTAATGATGAAACATCCAGTTAAGTAAGTAGGATTCACTATTTTTAGCTTTCAAACTCATTATTTCTCTATTAATCTAAAATTTTATGAGAATTTTAAGTTAATTTTCAGAAAAAACTATTGCAATTTTGTGAACTGTTAACTAGAATTGGAAGTGTAAAGTCTATTAGAATAGAAATTTACAAACACAAAGTAGAAGAAATGAACACAAATAAGGGGGTTGTATTTATGGGGAATAATAAGCCAGCAATTAATTATGACAAAATTGCTGAAATGGGATCGTTCAAACAACTTGTAAAAAAGAAAAACGTATTTCTATGGACTATTACTGTAATTTTCCTTGTAGCTTACATGTTGTTACCGATTCTAACGTCTTTCACTCAAATTTTACACCATAAAGCAATTGGTGATATCACTTGGGTGTGGATTTACTCAGCTGGACTTTTCGTTATGACATGGGGTCTTGCTCACCTTTACGTTTCAAAAGCAAATGTCTTCGATAAAGAAGCAAAAGAAATTATCGAAGAATATGAGAGAGGTGTTAAATAATGAGTCCAATAGCAATTATCATGTTCTTAGCGATTGTTGGTTTAACTTTAGTTATTACTTGGTGGGCTTCTAGACGGACAAGTACTGCTACTGATTTCTATACAGCTGGCGGTGGTTTAAAGGGTTGGCAAAATGGACTAGCAATCTCAGGTGACTATCTATCTGCTGCTTCTTTCTTAGGTATTGCAGGATCGATTGCCTTAACTGGTTTTGATGGATTCTTCTTCTCGTTAGGATATTTAGTGGCGTATTTAGTGGTTTTATACATTGTTGCTGAGCCATTACGTAACCTTGGTAAATTTACTTTAGCAGATATGATTACTGCTCGTTTTGACAAATCTAAAGTTCGTGGAACAGCGGCTTTAAGTTCGATCGTAATTGTACTATTTTACATGATTGCACAACTTGTTGGTGCAGGTGCTCTTATTCAATTATTATTAGGTATTCCTTATTGGTCAGCAGTTCTTTTAGTAGGTTTCATGATGACAATCTATGTATTATTTGGTGGTATGACTGCAACATCATGGGTACAAATTATTAAAGCTTGTTTATTAATGTTAGGTACAGTAATTATCTCATTCCTTGTACTTGCTAAATTTAACTTTAATATTTTAACAATGTTCTCTTATATGAGTACAGCTACTGATGCAGGTGAAGCTTACTTAAATCCTGGACTAAAATACACAAACGGTATTGATACAATTTCAATGTTGGTTGCATTAGTTCTTGGTACAGCAGGTCTTCCACACATCTTAATGCGTTTCTTCACTGTTAAAGATGCGCAAACAGCTCGTTCATCAGTAATTTGGGCTACTTGGATCGTAGGTATTTTCTATGTTTTAACAATCTTCTTAGGATTCGGTGCAGCTGCATTTGTAGGTAAAGAAGCAATTGTTGCAGCAAACCCAGCTGGTAACATGGCTGCCCCACTACTTGCACAAGCATTAGGTGGAGACATTTTATTCTCATTCGTTTGTGCTGTTGCCTTTGCTACAATTTTAGCGGTAGTTGCAGGTTTAGTGCTTTCAGGCGCTTCTGCCCTATCACATGACATTTATGGTCAAATTATTAAAAAAGGTAAAGTGACAGAAAAAGAGCAAGTTGTTGCTGCTCGTGTAGGCTCAATTATTATTGCAGTTATTTCAATTGTCCTTGCATTAGGTGCACAAACATTAAACGTTGCATTCTTAGTATCATTAGCATTCTGTATCGCAGCATCTGCAAACTTACCAGTAATTATTTATACAATTTACTGGAAGCGCTTCAATACAAATGGTGCTGTAACAGCAATGCTAACTGGTTTAATTTCTGCATTAATTCTTGTAGCCGTTTCTCCAAACGTTTGGAATCCAGAAGCTGGTAAAGCAATCTTTGTAGGTGACCCATTAATTATGCTTACAAACCCTGCAATTATTTCTGTACCACTTGGTTTCTTAGGCGGAGTCATCGGTACTCTACTTTCTAAAGAATCAGATGAAGCGAAATACCGTGAAGTTGATGTTAAGGCACAAACTGGTATTTCAGTACAAGATGTATCACATTAACTAAATTTAAAAACCTCAAGTGAAATTTCACTTGAGGTTTTTTATTAGAAAGAGCAGCATTAAACGTAAGAGATCAAACCTTACTCTAATACTACTTCTTTTTCTTTTCTAGATAAGATGACGATCGTCAAAAGAATACATAGGGACCCAAACCAATCGATTAACCCGAATGGTACACCTAAAAAAATGACCGCTGTGATTGCTGCGGAAAGTGGCTCAGCACATGCCAGTAAACTAGTTTCTGAAGCTGAGAGATAGATTAAACTATTGAGATAACAATAAAATGCTAAGACTGTTCCACAGATGATGACAAAAAAGAAGGCGAAATTAGTGGAAAGATACCACTCTCCTTCAAACTTCCAAGGAGGATGAACAAAGCTAAATACTACCCCTCCGATGAGCATTCCCCATCCAACAACAATTGTAGAGCCCCATCTTCGTAATAGCTCAATCGGTTGAATCGTATAAAAAGCTAAACCCAAAGCTGCTAAAATCCCCCAGAAGAACCCTTCTTTTGATATAGATAGCGTTTGAATATTGCCATGTGTCACAAGTAGAAAGGTACCAAATAAAGCTAAAACTACAGCTAGAATTTCTTTTTTATTTGGGAGCCTCTTTGCTTTCATAATGAAGTAACTAGTCACTAATGCTGGACCTAAATATTGTAATATGGTTGCTGTGGCAGCGTTACTATGCACTATCGCAGCTAAATAGGTGTATTGAACACCAATCATACCGACGATTCCAAAAATCGTTACACTGAGGATATCCGCTTTATGTCTCCAAATATCGAATATTCGATACCCTTCTCTTTTATAAGCAATAAGGGTTAATATTAACCCAGCACATAATAAACGAACAGTAGTCATCCATTCAGCACTAATGTGTAAGGTTTGAAACATGTATTGTGATACTGTACCCGATACTCCCCAAAATAGCGCACCGGTTATGACGAGGATGATTCCTTTACTACGGTTTTCTAAAACCATGATTAACGTATCCTCCGAGTTTTTTATTACTACCATCATACTCTACTCAATAAACTTATTAATTATTAATAGATGAATAGAAAAAAATGACTAAAAAAATTAGTCCTTTAGTCATTTTAGTTATTAAATTATTCAGCAAATACGATGTGCCATTCAGAGCGTTTTTCTAAAAATTCTTTAGCAAGAGCTTGTGCGCCTTCTAAGCTGTGGCTTGCTGCCCATCCACATTGTACTTCGTTACAAGCTGGTACAGATGTTGCTGCTAAAACATCTTTTAAAGTGTTTTCAAGGATATTTAATACATCATCATAGTCATTGTGATTGATAAATGATAAATAAAATCCTGTTTGACATCCCATTGGCGAAAGGTCAATTACTTGTGTTGAATGATTACGGATACGATCTGCCATTAAATGTTCTAATGAGTGTAGAGCAGGCATTTCCATATGTGCTTTATTTGGCTGTTTAAAACGAATATCATATTTTGTTACAACGTCGCCTTTTGCACCTTCTTTTACGCCAGCTAGTCTTACATAAGGTGCTACTACTTTTGTATGGTCTAAATCAAAGCTCTCTACATTTGTTTTTTCTTTTGTCATTTGTCTCTTCCTCCTAAATAAATTGCATGGATTGAATAAATGAATTAATTCGTTCATTTTTAGTATTATTAAAGAATTCATCGGTTTTTCCGTCAAAAACGATTTCACCATTCTCTAAAAATAGTATACGATCTGCAACTACGCGTGCAAAGTTCAAATTATGCGTGACGATAATCATAGATTTATCTTCTTCGGCTAAGGCTTTTAAAACCTTTAACACTTCACCTTCTAATTCTGGATCAAGCGCACTTGTCGGTTCATCAAAAAGTAAAAATTTAGGCTCCATGGCTAGTGCACGGGCAATTGCAACACGCTGTTGTTGCCCACCAGATAATTGGGAAGGGAAACTATCCTTTTTGTGAAGTAATCCAACTTTCTCAAGTAACTGTTCGCCAATACTAACCATTTTTGTTTTATCTTTTTTTAGTACTGTGATTGGCCCCTCATTGACATTCTCAATAACTGTCATGTGTGGAAATAAATTAAATGATTGGAAAACCATCGCTGTATTTTGACGAATTGATAATCTATCTTTTTGACTTAATTTCGCCGTGAAATCTACTTTTAACGAATCTATTTCTAGTGTACCAGTTTGAGGGATCTCAAGTAAATTGATACATCGTAAAAGTGTTGATTTTCCTGATCCTGATGGACCTAAAATTACAGTTGTTTCCCCTTTATTAAATTGTACATTGATATTTTTTAGTACGTGATGTTCATTGAAATGTTTGTTCATATCTGTAAAAGCAACGATGGTGTCCACTTCCTTTCTAAACGTACTTTGAAGCTGTTTTTTCTAATCTGCTTTGTAATGTTGTTAATACCGTACAGAAAACTAAATAAATAGCTGCTACTAGAGTATAAATGGCTAGTGGTTCATATGTAAATGCAGTAATTTGTTGACCGATCATAAACATATCCGCAATGGTAATACTCGCAGCTAAAGATGTACCTTTTAATAGATCAATAAAGTCGTTCGTAATAGGTGGTAAAGAAATACGGACTGTCTGTGGTGCTATTACTCTGCGTAATACTTGCCAATAAGACATTCCAAGTGACTCCGCAGCTTCCCACTGCCCTTTTGGTATAGATAAGATTGATGCTCGAATTGATTCAGAGGCATAGGCACCTGTATTTAAAGAAAATGTAATAATCGCAGCTGTCCAAGGATCTAGTGTAATTCCTGCTTTAGGAAATCCAAAGAATACGATGAATAATTGTACTAATAATGGTGTTCCTCTAAAGATCCAAACGTACGTGCTGAAAATGAATTTTAAAACTCTAAAGTTCGATAATTTTACTAGTGCGGTAATCACCGCAATCACTAATGCAATGGCAAATGAAATAAGTGACAATGGGATTGTTACTAATAGCCCAGCCTTTAAAATGGGCCATATAGAATTTAATACGATTTCGAGTTCACGGCTCATCTTTTGGCATCCTTTCAAGTTGAATAAAGATAAAAATCAATCGGCCAATGAAGAGCCGATTGATCCGGTAATCTTATTGAATCATTACATTTTCATTGAAGTATTTCTCTGAGATTTTAGCAAATGTGCCATCTTCAAGACGCTCTGTAATAATATCATTTAATGCATCGCGAAACTCTTCATTATTTTGATTTAAAATTAAAGCGATTTCTGAAGAGCTTGTTTCACCATCAATTAATTTAATTGGTGCATCTGGTTGTTCTTTTAAGTAAGTTAAGAATGTTACTCGGTCATGGATTGTACCATCAGCACGTTTTTGTAAAACTAACTCAATTGAACTAGTTAAATTTTCAGTTGGTACAATCTCTGCTCCTAAGTCGCGAGCATCTTGTGCAAAGTTACTTGTTACAGTTTGTGCAGCTTTTTTGCCTGAGAAATCTTCTAAACTTGCGATATCTGAATCAGAATGTACTGCTAATGTAGCAACTGATTTCATATATGGAATTGTGAAATCATACTTTTGTTTGCGTTCATCAGTAATTGAGATGTTGTTAATGACAAAATCATATTTATCAGTATCAAGACCGGCGATTAGTGAATCCCATTTTGTTTCAACATATTCGGCTTCAACACCTAGGTCTTTCGCAATTTGATCTGCAATTTCATACTCAAATCCTGTTAATTTTCCAGTTTCATCGTGGTAACTAAATGGAGGGAATGTACCTTCAAGACCAATTGTAATGACACCGTCTTCTTGAATTTGTTCTAGTTTGTTTGTAGTTCCCTCTGTTGATGATTTCGAAGAAGTAGCTTCATCACTACCGCATGCTGCTAACGCTCCAACTGAAAGTGTTAGTAGAGATGCAAATAACCATTTTTTCACTTAAATTTCCTCCTGATTTAAACCTAGTTTTTTGATATGATTAATATTATTACATATATTACATTATTTCAATAAGAATTTTTAAAATATTAAGCATTTTCAATATTTGTTAAATTCTTAATATTAAAATTAAAAGGTATTTATAAGTCAACTAAACTTATAAATACCTTTGTTAATATAATTTATTCTTTTTTATCGACTTTTACTGAGATGATGTCACCATCATTTGCGACATCTATTCTTAATGAACCATTTGAGTAACGATCAGCTTTTGATAAATCTGAAACATTTATGGTTTCTTGGATTTGTTTGTCTGTTAGTAATGTAATGGAATCTGTTTTCTCAACAACCATAACTTTTAGGATACGATGTGGGTTAGCTTTTAATTCTTTTAAAATGACAACACCTCGTTTTGCACGATTACTACTTTCAATCTCACTTACACTCATACGCTTAACAGCACCACGCTGTGTAACAACGAACACTTCTTGTTCTTCACCTGATTCTAAAATGTTAATAGACACTAGTTGATCATCGTCCTTTAAGTTGATTCCTTTCACGCCACCAGTTTTAACACCGGTTACAGGAATTTCATCTAAATTAAAGCGAAGAGTATAACTTAAGTAACTTGTAAGAAGTAATTCTTTATTAGGAGAAACGAGTTCTGCAAAAATCATTTCGTCTCCATCTTTTACATTCATGGTTTTAATCGGCTTAGAATAGCGTTGAACAGCATAATCAGAAAGATTTGAGCGTTTAATTTGCCCTTCTTTTGTGGCTGTTAAAACGAACAAATCGTCTTGTTCAAATTTTTCAATTCCAATTACATTAATGATTTCTTCTTCTTTATCGGTTGGAACGATACTTGATATATGTTGACCAAGATCTTTCCAGCGGATGTCCGGAAGTTCATAAACTGGCTGATAAATGTAATTTCCTTTATTTGTGAATAATAGTAGATGATGCTGAGTATTTAGATTTGCTTCATACAGTAAATAGTCAGACTCTTTCATAGCGAAGTCTTGTCCATTTGATGCAGCATGTGAACGAATGCTCGTTCGTTTTACGTAACCGTCTTTAGTAACAGTTACGACTACTTCTTCACTTGGTACTAATACATCTAAAGTTAGTTTTATTTCTTCAATTTCTGCCTCGATTTTAGAAATACGAGGTAATGAGAATTTTTTTCGAATTTCTTTTAGTTCTGACTTTATAACTGCAATCAATTGTTTCTCACTATCCAAAATCGCTGATAATTCCGCAATGGTTTTACGTAATTCCTCTTCTTCTTGACGGAGTTCAGTGATATCTGTATTTGTTAAACGATAAAGTTGTAAGCTAACAATTGCTTCAGATTGGATTTCTGTAAAATGGAATTTCTCTTGTAAATTGTTCTTCGCATCTTTTTTATCTTTCGAAGATCGAATTGTCGCAATTACTTCGTCTAAAATAGATAATGCTTTCATTAAACCTTCTACAATATGTAAGCGGTCCTTCGCCTTCTCTAAATCATATTTACTACGTTTTGTGACAACATCTTTTTGGTGTTCAATATAGGCATCTAACATTAAAGGAAGTGTCATCATTGTTGGTCGGCGGTTATGAATCGCAATCATATTAAAGTTATAAGTAACTTGTAAATCCGAAGTTTTATAGAGATAGTTTAGAATCCCTTGACCTTGAACGTCTTTCTTTAACTCTATGACAATACGAAGTCCTGTACGGTCCGATTCATCACGAATATCGGCAATTCCCTCAAGACGTTTATCAATTCGTTGTTCATCTATTTTTTTAACTAATTGTGCTTTATTGACTTCAAAAGGAAGTTCATGAATGACGATTTGTTCTTTGCCACCTTTAATTTGTTCAACTTCGGCTTTGGCACGAACAACAATTTTCCCTCTTCCAGTTTCGTATGCTTTTTTGATACCTTCTACACCTTGGATAATACCACCTGTTGGAAAATCAGGACCTTTAATAACAGTCATGAGTTGATCTACAGAACAGTTGGTGTCATCTAGTCGCATTAGAACTGCATCCAGTGTTTCGGCTAAATTGTGTGGAGGAATATCAGTAGCATAACCAGCGGAAATCCCAGTAGAACCATTGACTAAAAGGTTCGGGAATTTTGCTGGTAATACAGTTGGTTCTAAATCTTGGTCGTCAAAGTTTGGGATAAAATCCACCGTGTTTTTTCCAATGTCGCGTAACATCTCAGCTGCAATGGCAGAAAGACGTGCCTCTGTATAACGCATCGCTGCTGGTGGGTCACCATCAACGGAACCATTATTCCCGTGCATTTCGATTAACATATGACGAGATTTCCAGTCTTGGCTCATTCGAACCATTGCATCATATACAGATGAGTCACCATGAGGATGGTAATTACCAATTACATTCCCGACAGTTTTTGCTGATTTACGGAAAGGCTTTTCGTTTGTATTCCCTTCATGGAACATTGCGTATAAAATACGACGTTGTACAGGTTTTAACCCATCTCGAGCATCTGGTAAGGCACGGTCTTGTATAATATATTTACTATAACGACCGAACCGATCACCCATCACTTCTTCTAAAGGTAATTCTTGAAATCGTTCGGCTGTCATTCTTCTATTTCCTCCTCATGTTGGATGAATTCACTTTCTAAAATACTTGAATCCTCTTCCATTCCGAAGTTTACATTCGATTCAATCCATTTACGACGTGGTTCAACCTTGTCACCCATTAATGTCGTCACACGGCGTTCTGCACGTGCACCGTCCTCAATTTTGACACGAATTAATGTTCTTGTTTCGGGATTCATAGTCGTATCCCATAATTGATCGGCGTTCATTTCCCCTAACCCTTTATAACGTTGGAGAATGTAACCTTTACCGATTTTATCAATAGCTGATTGTAAATCTTTTTCTGTCCAAGCATACTCAATTTGCTCTTTTTTTCCAGCGCCTTTTGACACTTTATATAAAGGTGGTAAAGCAATATATACTTTCCCAGCTTCAATTAATGGTCTCATATAGCGGTAGAAGAAAGTTAGAAGTAAAACTTGAATGTGCGCACCATCTGTATCGGCATCGGTCATAATAATGACTTTATCGTACGATGCGTCTTCCACAGTAAAGTCTGCCCCAACACCTGCACCGATTGTATGAATAATCGTTGCAATTTCTTCGTTCTTCATAATATCTGAAAGCTTAGCTTTTTCGGTATTAATTACTTTACCTCGAAGTGGCAAGATCGCTTGGAAAGTACGGTCGCGGCCTTGTTTTGCTGAACCGCCCGCAGAATCTCCTTCCACTAGATATAATTCATTTTTAGCCGCATTTCGAGACTGAGCAGGTGTTAATTTACCAGATAAAATCGTGTTTGATTTTTTCTTTTTCCCATTTCGCGCATCTTCACGTGCTTTTCTTGCTGCTTCACGTGCTTGTTGTGCACGAATTGCTTTACGAACTAGTGAAGCAGATAAATCTGCATTTTCTTCTAGGACATATTTCATTTGTTCGGATACAACGGACTCTACTGCAGAACGAGCTTCAATTGTTCCAAGTTTACTTTTTGTTTGCCCTTCAAATTGCAATAGGTATTCAGGAATACGGACCGAAATGATTGCTGAGAGACCTTCTCGGATATCCGTACCATCAAGGTTTTTATCCTTTTCTTTTAATAACCCAATTTTTCGAGCGTATTCATTGAATACACGTGTCATTGCTGATTTTGCACCAGTTTCATGTGTTCCACCATCACGGGTACGAACATTATTAACGAAAGATAAAATTGTTTCTGAATAGCCATCGTTAAATTGGAAAGCATATTCTACTTCAATTTCCTCATGTGCTCCTTCAACATATTTAACAGGATGAATCGTATCCTTTTCTTCATTTAAATAAGCAACAAAGGCTTCAATTCCATTCTCATAATGGAAAACATCGTGTTGACCTTCAGCACGTTCATCAATAAGTTCAATCTTTAACCCTTTTAATAAAAAAGCAGACTCGCGTAAACGTTCAGCTAATGTATCGTAGTTAAATTTTGTTGTAGAGAAGATGGTTTTATCTGGCAAAAAGTGGACGCTTGTTCCAGATTCTTTCGTATTCCCTAATGTTTCTAGTGTTGTGACTGGGTGACCGCCGTTTTCAAAGCGTTGACGATAAATTTGACCTTCACGGTAAATCGTCACTTCTAAAAATGTAGAAAGCGCATTCACGACGGAAGAACCTACACCATGTAATCCACCACTTGTTTTGTAGCCGCCTTGTCCAAACTTTCCTCCTGCATGAAGGATTGTAAAAATAACCTCTGGTGTTGGTTTTCCTATTTTATGCATCCCAGTAGGCATGCCTCGTCCAAAATCTCGAACGCTAATACTGTTATCTTCATGGATTTTTACAATGATATGTGAACCAAATCCAGCAAGTGCTTCATCGACAGCATTGTCAACAATTTCATAGACTAAGTGATGAAGGCCTCTACTATCTGTTGATCCAATATACATTCCTGGTCTTTTTCGTACGGCTTCTAAACCTTCTAATATCTGAATGGCATCGTCATCGTATGCGATCCCTGGCTGATTAACTGCCAAATCAAATCCCCTCCAAAATACAAACATCCGTTCTATTTCAATCTAATCGTACTGACATTTCCTATAAATGTCAACATTGTACAATAGAGTAGCATTCCTAATTGTATCAAAGAAAAGTTGAAATACACAAACAGAACTTTAATTTTAAAAATTTGTAGTAATCTTTACAACCATGTAAAATTCATCTTGTACAATTATTCATGATAATTTAGCCTTTTTCCTTCTTGTTAATTCATTTTTAAAAAAAAGAAATATTTAAACCCATTAAGAATGGTTAATTTGAAATAAGCCTTCCGAATAAATAAAAAAAGGTGTAAAATGGTTACGACTATTAGTACCAACTAATAATTTTAGTGTTGAAAGGATTTTTTTATGGTTAATGCAATAATACTGATTTGTGCTTATTTAATTGGTTCAATTCCTTCTGGATTGTGGATTGGGAAACTTTTTTATAAAACTGACATTCGTCAGCATGGTAGTGGTAACTTGGGAGGTACCAATTCATTTAGGGTATTAGGAAAAAAAGCTGGTATTGTCGTAACGTCTCTTGACATCCTAAAAGGGACAGCAGCAACGCTATTGCTATTAATTCCCTACTTCTCAGAATCAACAATTCACCCTTTAATTTTAGGTGTTGTAGCTGTAGTTGGACATATGTTCCCTATATTTGCAGGATTCCGTGGTGGTAAAGCAGTTGCAACATCAGGTGGAGTTTTACTCGGCTACTCTTGGCCTTTTTTCATTGTTTTAATCATAGCATTTTTTATCGCCTTAAAAGCAACAAAAATCGTAAGTTTATCATCGATGATTGTCGCGGTTGTTGGTTTAGTATATAGTGCGATTTATTGGATTGTTACTGGTGATTTTGCGCTCTTCATATTAGTAGCTGTATTAGCATTCTTTATTTTCTACCGTCACCGTGCAAATATTAAGCGAATTAAAGAAGGTACAGAGCCAAAAGTAAAATGGATTTAAGTTCATGATTTTTTGGAGGGATTGGTCGAAATGAAAATTGTTGTGTCTGAAGAAGCTTTGAAGTGGTTTAAAGATGAGATGGATGTACAAGCTGGTGATTACATAAGGTTTTATGCTCGCTATGGCGGTTCTTCACCCTTTCATGAGGGCTTTTCTCTTGGGATGAATCGTGAAATACCACATGATTTAGGAATAGAAACCGTAATAGAAAGCATTCATTTTTATATCGAAAAAGATGATCTATGGTTTTTCAATGAACATGACTTACAAGTTTCGGTTAATCCAGAATTAGATGAACTTAAATATAGTTACCTAAATGCTTAAAATTAACTGACCCGATTCAATAATGAATCGGGTTTTTATTATTAATGAAATAAGCAATCGGTGTAAATTCCCTTTTTCCTCACATAATAAGCGCACAATATCAAGAGATTAAATAACCTTGATGAAAGGAGTACTTTTGTGAAGAAAGGGTTAAAGTTTGGTTGTTTAGGGATTATAGCACTGATCATCTTAATGGTCATTATCGGATCTTTAGTTGGCGATGATGAAGAAGCGATTGATAAACCGGATGTGAATCAAGAATCAGCTACTGATTCAAATGCTATTAATACTAAAGAAGACACTACTGAGTCTGCAGAGAAAGAAGAAGCAGGACCACATGCTATTAAAGCAGGTACTTATAAAGTAGGTAGTGATATTGAAGCTGGTGAATATTTAATTTTCTCTGAGGGTTTTGGCTATATATTGAAGCCGCTAAAGATAGTACTGGAAATCTCGAAAGTATAGTGTTTAATGCAAACTTAACGGAAGATAGTCACACCTATGCAACTCTAAGTGATGGTCAGTACTTTAAGTTACAAAGCGCTAAAATGTACCCAGTTACTGAAGCACCCTCAGTAATTCCAGAAGATGGTGTTTATAATGATGGAATGTATAAAGTGGGAAAAGATATTCCGGCTGGGGAATATAAAATTATTTTGGAAAGTGAAGCGGGTATGGGATATATTGAAGTGGCAAAAGATAGTAGTTATGATTTAGAGAGTATTATAACAAATGAAAATTTGCAAGCTGATACGTACCTAACTGTTCAAGATGGACAATATTTAACACTTCAAGGTGCAAAAATTAAAACTAAATAATCATTTAAGAACTATTCATTTTTGGATAGTTCTTTTTTAAAAAAGGAAATTTACAATTTTTAAGTACGACACCGCTTTAACATTTATTCTTCGCTCTTTTTTGCACCCATTTTGCGTAAATGACATAGGCTACTATACATATTAAAAGTGAGGAGAATGATCGTGAATATTAACAATCCATACGGTCAACAAATGTCCCCTACTGAGTTTATGTACCCAATAAATAATTCACAATTTGAAATTAACCAAAAAATACCCGTTTTAGGTGAGTTATCATACGATCGTTTAGTAAAAACCCTATATGATTCCATAGTAGCTGAGGCAACGGCAGCAAAGTTTTATACTAAATTGTTGGATTTAGCACCTAATGAAATTCATCATAAAATGATCAAACATGCACGTAATGATGAATTAAAACATATAGAATCTTTTACGATGCTCTATGCAAGATTAGTGGGTCATATTCCGCATGTTAGATTAGAACCTAGTCAGATATCAAATTATAATTCGGGGATATTAACCGCATTAAAGTCTGAGATTGAAGCCGTTGAATTATACCGTGATCTTCAATTAGTTACCATGAATCCAGTTATACAAGAACCATTTTATCGGGCAATGGTCAATAAAATGGAACATGCAAATCAATTTGGAGAACTTTATCATTCATTGAATTAAAGAAAAAGACGGAGCAACACAGGTGGTCCAGTGTTATTCCGTCTTTTTCTTGAAAATAAAGTTTTACAATGCTATCTCGTCAATAAATGCTCATTGCAGTTAAAATCTTTTAGGATTGACTACTTCCCTTTCATACCCCAGTGCTGTAACCATCTCATTATACAGTACTAATGTTTCTTCAAAAGTTGGGCCAACTAACTCTTCATTGACTTCTTTCTCAAAATCAGTTCCTACACCTACAAAAATTCCATTGAACTCTTCTAACTTTTGTTTAAATGCTTGTACTTCATTACCTTCACCTATTTTAGGATCTACATATGTATAAACATTAAAGGAATGTTGATTTGCACTAAGGCGTTCGTAACTAGCTGCGCGATCCTTATTCTTTTTATGGGAAAGGCGTTTCAAATCTTTCATGTTTGTTAGTACGCTTTTTCCTTGTTTTACGAGTATTTCGATAAGATTTTCCATTATTCATTCACCTTTCTTACATACCGATTAATGCAAAATATTTAACATTTTTTATATTACCATTGTAACACATCTTTTAAATGTCAGCATAACTGTGGATTTAGTGAGAAATGAGACTCTCTTTACCTTAATGTTGTGAACTTGGTTTTTCTTGTTTTGCTTATTGGCTAATGCGTAAAGAATTTTGATTTTATAATTTAGTTTGGAGCGTGGAAATGAATAAAAAACTTTATTCAAGTGTCGGATAATATGAAATATTATGAAAAATGACATTGTCGACTTGTCTTAATATAAGAAGAAAATTGTGTGAATGGTCTTTAAAGTAAGCCGCGCATGGGTTTTGGAATATTAAATCAAAGTTATTTCACTGTTAGTCTGTCAATTTTCTTAACAATAAGAAAAAACAGTTGCATGAAATATCCACACAACTGTTTAAAGAAAATGATATTTGGTTGATCTTACTATCTATTACTCTAGACTTTAATGGAGAATGGATCACGTTCTTCATCTGAGAAGTTCATCATTACATTTTTAACGTACGTAAACTCTTTTATGGCTTCTAGTGAACGTTCTTTACCGTATCCACTATTTTTAATTCCGCCAAATGGTGCATTAGGGGCGGCGGTACGATACGTATTAACCCAAACGGTACCTGCTTCAAGTTTTCTAGTTAAGTAATGAATCTTTTTTAAGTCTGTTGTCCAAATTCCCGCAGCAAGTCCATATTTTGTATCATTGGCAATTTGAATCGCTTCATTTATATCTTCAAAAGGTAGTATACTTAGTACTGGGCCGAACACTTCTTCGCATGCAATCTCCATGTCATTTTGAACATTGTAAAATATAGTTGGATTTAAAAAGTATCCACTTTGCAATTCCACGCTTTGAGGTGAATTACCTCCCGTTACTACTTGTGCACCTTCTGCTTTTGCTTTTTCAATCATCCCTAGAATTTTATCGAATTGTTGCTTATTCGCAACGGGCCCCATTTCTGTTTCCGGGTTTAGAGGGTTTCCTAATCGAATCGATTTCGTCTTTTCAACAACCTTTTCAACGAATTCTTGATAAATGCTTCTCTGAACTAATAATCTAGATCCCGCGATACATGTTTGCCCAGTTGCAGCAAAAATACCTGCAACAGCCCCAATCACTGCTTTTGATAGCTCTGCATCTTCAAATACAATATTTGGAGATTTTCCACCAAGTTCTAGAGTGACAGGTACTAAATTTCGAGCGGCAGTTTCCGCAATCCTTTTTCCTGTTTCTGCACCACCTGTAAAACTAATTTTTTTAATCCCAGCATGTTCAGTTAAGTATTTTCCAACTTCACCGTCACCAGTTACTACATTTATGACCCCTGGAGGAAAGCCTGCTTTTTCTACTAATTTTGCAAATTCTAATGAACTAGCACTAGCATGCTCACTCGGTTTTATAATGACGGTGTTTCCGGCAGCTAATGCTGGAGCCAGTTTATTTGCAATTAAAGAAAGTGGTGAATTCCATGAAATTATTAAAAGAGAGACACCTAAAGGAGTACGAATAGTATAATCAAACAAATCAGGGTCATCTAATGGGATAACCTCTCCATATATTTTATTTGCTGCGCCTGCAAAAAAACGATAACCCCTAGCAGCAAAATATACTTGGTTTTTTGTTTCTCGTATTACCTTTCCATTATCAGTTGTCTCAATTTCAGCTAATAAATTGGCATTTTCCTCAAGTAGATCTGCTAAATTATTCATTAATTTTGCTCGTTCGGTTCCATTATAGTCTCTCCATATTGTGTAGAAAGCATCTGTTGCGCTTTGAACCGCCCATTCCACATCTACAATTGATGCTTGAGGGATTTGTGCCCAAGGTTGTTGTGTATACGGATTTAAGCTTTCAAAAGTTCTGCCCTTTGAACTGTTACACCATTGTCCATTAATAAACATTTGGTAGTCTCTCATAATTGCCACCTCTTTCGGTTAAGTTATATTTCTATGTAAAAGCTAAGCAATTTCCAGATGATCACGTTTAAAAATTACATAAATATCCACTACCATAATAGTGTTAGAACAAATTTGTGTAAATACTTTCTATCTTTTAAGCTGAAATTCTCTCTTATTAGTCATTGTTCTCTAAATTTTTTATTTTACAAACAGAATTGAAATAAATGCAAAATAGAAAAAGCACTCCATTAGTAATGGAATGCTTCTCTTAGTAAAAACATCATATAAAGGTTACATCGCTTCTTGGCCTTTAAAAGTTTCATACATATTGATCGTTATTTTATCGCAAATTTTATGAAGTTCCCTTAAATTATCAATGCCCACTGCATCAACCCAGTGAAGAAATTGCATTCTTTCTTCATCACTTTGAAGCTGATTTTCTAAGATATATTTAAGTGAAAATTCTTGTTGACTATTTGCCATCTAAAACTCCCCTTTGCTTACCGTGAACTAATCCCCTATCATTTCATTACCCCAATTTTATGTATTCTAATCTTTTAATTACAAATTTATTAATCCAATATGTTTTTATCCATTTTCTTCGTTATTCTGTACTTATAAATTTAAAAGACTGTGACAAATATGTCGCAGTCTCTTTCCTTTTAAACTTCTCTGTTTTTTCTGGCTGCCATTTCGTCTTGCATTTCTTCTTTCATGGCAGTAATAGATTGTTTTCGACGCTCATTTTTCTCTTGCAAACGTTGCTTTTCCTCAGGTGAGGCAAATTCTAAGCTGATTTCAGCATCGCGCATTTTCTTCTGAGTATTTTCAATCATATCATGTAGTCGTTCTACATTATTTGAACGATTATCAGGCTTTGATTGTTTTGCCATTACCTTTACCTCCAATTCAATGCTTTAATTCTTGTTTAGTTTGCTTTATTTTTATGGGTGTATACGGGTTAAATTCCTATTTCAATACTGTCATCATTTTTTCTAATTATGTAAACATCGTTTTCAATTCAAAAATTGATTACTGAATCCTTTCCCTATCGTTTATAAAATTTAATACTGAAGCCTATAATTTGCTCATCCTACTAGGAAAATAAAAGAATAATTCATCTATTTCTTATCATATAATTCGGTAATTGAAAAGTGAGGTGAAAAGATGAATTATAAGAAAGTCTATGAAAATTTAATAGAATCGTCATTTTACGAGGTCGACTTTCCTGCATCGCCAGGAAATTTTATTCTTTCAGAGGAACAAACCATTACGCAAGATTTTATCAATGGTTTAGTGGACCAGATTGAATACCGTTTAGTTGAGCTAAATGGCATTACGACTACTTATAAAGATCATCAATATGAAATTGATTCAGAAATATTTAAGTTGACGTACTTACTTGATTGTCTATATTCAAATGAAATTCATGACCTTGTTAACTTTAAAGGAATAGATGTGGATCCCCCAATCGATATTGAAGACGCAGGTGCTTATATTTACGAACGCAATGTTGAGGCTTACCAAGATATTTTAGATCAGGCAAATTCACATATGCATACGATTAGAATTATTTTGGGGGAACTTTGTGATGCGAGCAAGGACCTGTAATTTCAGACTGTAGGGATTTACTACTATATGACAAGGACTCTTATAAATCAAAAAACCGTGAGCGTCGCATTAGTTATGTGACGCTCACAATAGATTAGTGAAGTTGGTCGAATAAACGACGATCAATAAGATTCGTATCAATTGGACAAACTTCAGAATCTCGCCCATATTGCCAAGCCCATGTATTGGACTGACAATCAACAGTTAAAGGATTAAATTGAGGAGCATCTTTTGCCTTTGTAACACCTGGATCCTCTTTGGCACTCCATAGTATGGCTTGAGTCTGAACTCTGCGCTCTTCACTTACAGCTTGGCAAAAAGCAGCATTGAATCCTCCTTCTATAGGATCGTGGTAAAAGCCCGGTTTATAATCTGAATTATAAAAATAGTTTACAAAACCTTTAATCCAGGAACTGTCGACTTCCATAAATTTCTCAATGTTGGCGAATATAAAAGTTCCTTTTTGAATACCAAGTCGTTGTGCATAATATGTTGCATTCATTGCTGCAATTCGCCCATTGCTTTCTCCTATAGCTCTACGGAAATCATTGTAAATTGGCATTAGTTTTGTCCCGTTTTTATGAAGAAGTGAAATTTCGTCTTTTGTTAAACCTTCGGAAGCACCTTCTACTCGAGTAAGGTATCTTCCCCAATATTCGGGTTTACCGTAGTTTTCCATTACGCAATTATAGCGTTCTTGCGTGACGGCTTGAGAAGAGTCTACACCCCAATGATAACTAACCAATTGTGACCCTCTTTTCTAAGATTTTTTACATATTGAGTAATAACATTGACTGTTAATTGCTTAAGAAAGCATGATAAAAAGTGAACCTAAATATCACCTTATTTACAACGTTCAACATATACTGACAATGATTTACCAAACATTATTGGATTCTATGGCATGTTTCCATCTCTATTTATATGAAAACTGAAAGGAGTGTGTGAGAAATGGGGATATTTTGGACTAAAAACGATATAAAGGATTTAACAGGAAAAGTAGCCGTTGTAACGGGTGGAAATAGTGGAATAGGCTTTCAAACAAGTTTAGCTCTTGCTGAAAAAGGAGCGACGGTTGTGTTAGCCGTACGCAACTTAAACAAAGGTAATGACGCTGTTGATCGAATAAAAGCGGTAGTTCCGCAAGCGAATGTCAATGCAATTAAGCTTGATCTAAATGATTTGAAAAGTGTAAGAGCGTTTGCTTCTGAGTTTAAAAATAATTATAAGTCCTTGTCATTATTAATTAATAATGCTGGAATTATGCTTCCCCTTTACCGTTCTACGGAGGATGGATTTGAATCACAATTTGGAGTTAATTATTTAGGTCATTTTGCATTAACTGGCTTGTTACTCGAAACGTTGAAAAAAACACCGAATTCAAGAGTAGTTTCGTTAGGAAGTCTTGCTGCTCATAAAGCTAAACCAGAGTTTAGTAATATAAAAGGTTCAAAGAAATATAAACCATTGAAATTTTATTCTCAAAGCAAATTAGCTTGTATGTTCTTTGCCAAAGAGCTTCAATATCGATTGCGTTCACATCATATTGCATGTAAAAGTATTGCCTGTCACCCAGGTATATCAAAAACAAGCTTATTATCGAGAAACTCTAAATTTACCAATAAATTAACTAGATATTCCGTAAATTTAGTTGGTCAATCTGCCGAGATGGGTGCGCTACCGATTCTTTACGCTGCAACTGAATCCTCTATTCGAGGAGGAGAATATATTGGGCCAGATGGAAGACGTGGTGGAAAGGGTTATCCAACGGAATTGGATGTACTAGATAACTTATTTGTTGATCATGTAGCAAACAACCTATGGACTTTATCCGAAAAACTGACGGGTGTCACGTATAGATTTTAATAAGAGAAATCCCCATGTAGCATGTCATGTACACGGGGATTTTTTTGTTTTTATATTTTCGTAAAGACAATACCAAGAAGCGCGGTAATGACACCGATGACTTGATAGGCTTTTAGACGTTCTTTAAAGACCCAGCAACCGCCTAAGACAACAACTAAGCAGCTTAGACTGACAATTGGAAAAACGATACTCGCAGTACCTGTATTTAATGCAAAGAAATAGGCACTATAACCGATAATGCTGAACAAGCCCACAATTCCTCCGGTTTTTGCTTCAGACTGTTTCCATTCTTCTTTTTGAATGAGACTTGTAATGGCTAAATATAACCAACCACCGCCATACATACAAATTAATGTATTTAATGAATCAATATGTAAGTAAGATGATGTTTTCATTAATATGCCTAAAATCCCAAACGATACAATAGCAAAGATAATACGTAATAACCATGGGACATATTCGGTATTCGCATTCGTACCAGGAGTATATTGAATCACGATCGCTGAAGCCATCATGATGAGAATCCCGATCCACTGTATCATTGTAATATGTTCATTGAAAATAAGTGCAGCACTTAAAATTGGGATGACAGAGTTCGCGCTAATTAACGGTGAAGTCAGACTTGCAGGTCCCTTTTCAAAGGCTTTTGACATTTGAATATTACCGACAGTATTTAAAACACCAATCAATCCGCCAATAACAGCTGTTACAAAATTAATATGTTGGATTCCTGTAAAGAAACCGTAAATTAATGTTAATACGAACGCAACAAGATAAAAGTAAAATTGAATATGTACTTTCGAATAACCTTTCCCTGTACTCCACTTAAAGATAAGATTGTTTAGCCCAAAGCAAAGCATTGTGACCAATGCCGCGAAAATCCACATGTGATTGATCCTTCTCTCCATTGATTTTCCTATTATTTTAATACCAATGGGTTTATACAACAATACTTTTTAAAAAATTGTTCTACTAGTTTAAGTTAACAATTTGCTATGTTATTAAGTTTATTTAAAGTACTTTCTACTATTATTTGTTGTTAATACTCCTTCTTTATCTATTTTACTTTAGTATTATTTATCTCGAATTTGAAATTAAATTGGTAGAATTGTGGAATCAGTGGTAAAAATCTATTATTGATAGGATAAATTGCATAGTTTATTATGTTAATAGTTAATAGTATTAATGACTTACAGGGTATGAAAAGTTGAGAGGGGAAAAAGTCCTATATGAATAAAAAATTAAAATCTATCGTCTTAGCCTCGGCATTAACAATTTCGGTTGCTGTTACACCAGCGTTTGTACAAGCAGATTCGACTTCGTATACAGTTGTTTCCGGAGATTCTCTTTTTAAAATAGCGCAAAAATATAACACTACAGTTGGTCAATTAGTAGAAGATAATAATTTAAAAAGTTCAGAGATCCATGTTGGTCAACAATTACAAGTAGATGACAATTCAAATACATATAAAGTGAAATCAGGAGATACACTTTATCTACTTTCAAAACGTTTTGGTACAACAATAAATGATTTGAAAGTAACTAATGGATTAACATCGGATTCTCTTAATATTGGACAATCTTTAACGATACCATTTGCTGCAACAAAGGATGGTAGTATTGTAGATTCTGCTACAACTACAAAGCCTACACAAACGTCAACTACTACAAAATCTAGTTATAAAAAAGTAGGTGAAAATTCGAAACTAACAAAATATATTGTTAGAGAAGGAGACACGGCTTCTTCTATTTCTAAAAAGTTTGGAAGCAAATACTCACCTGAGAAAATAGTGAAATTCAACTATATGACGATGAATGACTGGTTTGATGCAGGTGAAACAATTTGGGTTGATGGTTATGCACCAAGAAACTATGATGTTGTTCCTGGAGAAGCGAGTGGACCATCTCAATATGGTACAGCGATTGATTGGTTTAAAGATGGTCAATATATCTTAAAGCGAAATGAAAAAATCCGTATTACTGACACATGGACTGGAAAACAATTTACTGTGAAAATTATGGGTGGATATAACCATGCAGATGTAGAACCGATCACTTCATATGACACGAACATAATGAAAAGTATCTTTAAAACATGGAAATGGGCACCAAGACCAGTATCGGTTCATGTAGATGGAATGAACATCGCGGCCTCACTATCTGGTATGCCTCACAGCTTTGATACTATCAGCGATAATGAAGCATCTGGACACTTTGATTTATATGTATCTAATAGTAAACCTCATAATGAAAAAACAGATAAAAATTATGTGAGACAACATCATAATAATATTGCCATTTCATCAGGAAAATAAAACAAACGTATCCCTAGAGTTAAATACTTTTTGGGATACGTTTTTATATTGTTTTCTATCTATATGAAGGATTACTTAGAATGAGCATGTGTAAGATTTTCAACTCCTGAATCACTCCGAAATATTTTGCAACTCATTCTTTAATAAATCAGCATATTCTTTTGTTGTTCTAATCTGTACATTTAAAGTGCCCGGTTGATAATAGCTTTTAATAATAAACGGTACACCGGTAGTATTTCGAAAGATAAAATCTAATCCCCCGAATGACACAGTTGCATCTCTTCCCTTTTTCACATAACCAACATCTTTTGAATGGTGGTGTCTTTCAACAATTTCAACACCTAATTGATCAATTGCGTTAAAAAGTGTGGAGGACGTTTGACATATACCTCCCCCAATCCCCATGACAGTCTTTCCTTTAATAATTTCGGGTGCCAACTGATAGCCAGTAGCCACTTCCCTTGGTCCTACCGTCATATTAAAGGAGAAAAAATCCTCACTACCAACAATGACATTGTGAATAGAAGCTGATGATAATTCGATATTTTTACTTCGACCAATTTTAGTGGAGTTAAAATAAGTACTGTATGATGCTAAAACTACTTCGTTAAAATGTTTTACGTCTTCACTGCGGTAACCACTTTCCCGGATGGCTAAAGGGATTTTAATATTGTCACCATCGAAGGATTTTTCTAGAATTTGATTAACTAATTCATTTTCTCGAACTGTAATTGAAGGATTCCCTTTGACAACCTCTCCATTCGAATCAATTCGATCTAAACTCATTCCTTTATTATATCCACCACCCATAGAAGCAGAACCCCATGCTAATTCCTTAACCCATTGTTCTACTTCAGTCTTATAAGAATTAAAATCAGTCATAAGCTCAAAGTGATTGGGGGTAAATGACTGGATGACTTCATTTGTATTCGGGTCAATAATATTTATTGCGCCGTCAGGTTCATCCAGGAATTCATCGGGGTTTACGGGAAATTCTAATGCCCGATAGTTTGCCGCCAGAATCTTTTCTGCTCCGTCATCAAGAATCAAGTTTATGGTGAAAATAAATAAAATTAGTACTATCCATTTTTTCATTTCATCCGACCCATCTATAAATCGTTTTCTCAAAGTTTAGTTTTGCCTGTCTTTTTCGTAAAATGCGTAAAAAAGCCATTGTCCAAAAAATGCTAAAAAATCGATTAAAAGTTCAAACGAAATTACACATATAAAAAAGATAGGAGTGCGTCTAAAAAGACGCACTCCTATCTTTTTTATAAAAATTCTTCATATTCTTTTGAGGTTGTAATTTGGACAGAAATTGAATCGCTCGAATAGATTGTCTGAATTAAAAATGGAACGCTCGTTGTATTCTGAAATCTAAAATCTAATGAGCCATATGAAACCGTAGCATCTCGACCTTTTGGTACATAACCGACACTTAATGAATGGTGATGTCGTTCAACATACTGGACTCCAAGTTGATCGACTGCATTAAAAAGTGTAGAGGAAGTTTGGCAAATCCCACCGCCAATACCCATGACGTATTCACCATTAATAATCTCAGTAGCTGGTTGATAGCCTCTCTCTTCAGTTCTTGGCCCGACTTGTGTATTAAATGAGAAATAATCGTCCACACCAACAATCACGTTATGAATTGACTGGGAAGAGAGTTCGATATTTTTATTGCGTCCAGTTACAGATGGATCAAAATAGGTAGTATAAGAAGCAACAACTACATCATCTAATGTTGAAATGTCTTTTTCGTCATAGCTACTAGCTGTTTCGTAAAGTGGGAGCTCAATTTTTCCGCCTGTTTTCGAAGCGGAGATTACCTTTTCAACTAGTTCTTTTTCTTTTAGTATCACCATTGGACTGCCTTTTATAATTTGCCCGTTCTCCCCGATTTGATCAAGTACCATTCGTTGATCATAACCAGGTTGATTTCCAATTCCGCGCGCTAAACCACGTGCCCACTGTTCTACTTCGCTTTTATAAGTGTCAAAATTTGAACTAAAGCCTTGCTCTTGCGGTAAAAAGGTTTGGATAAGTTCGTTTGTATGCGGATCAATCACATCTACAATGGTAGGTTTTACGTTTTCGATAGTTTCTTCTACGGGAGTGGACGTTTCTGAACCCTCTACATTTCCTTTTAACTGCTCGATTTCCTCCTGAAGTTCTTCTACTTGTTGTTCTAACTCATTGACTGTTTTCTTTTCTTCACCTTTAGAATTGCCCATACATCCCGTTAACATTAGTGCACAACTAAAGCATGCGAAAACTAACCATTTTTTCGTTTTCATGGAACCATACCACTACCTTAACAAGTTTATAAAGATGAAAAATCACCCATCATATCATTTTATTCAAGTGGAATAGTGTTGGTACCTTGTACAATTACCTATAAACGATTTTTTGTTCTTTTGTATCTTTAAAAATCTACAAAGTAAAGGCTACCAAAAAGAAAAAACCATCATTTTTTAAAAAAATGATGGTTTACTAAGCATCGTTACATATTTTTGCTTTGTTGAAGAAGCTTTGATACTCCTGACCTCTCCCATTCTTCTACTGTCTCATAGGCTTTTTCAGGGGTATAACCTTGCCCTACAAGAACCCCCATTAGAATAAATTCTTGAAGAATATGAGTAGCATTTATTCCCCTTTTGACATCTTCTAGACCCTCGTTCACTAAGTATTCTGTGTATCGAACCCATTCATCTGGAGTTTTTCCGGAAATAACGGTATTCCCTGACTGTTGACCGCTATTGCGCCTTTGCGCCATGGCATCTGCTTTCGTTGGATGAACGGTACCAAATGGATGGTTAGGTGGAGCATAGATTGAATAAAGTTTTAGGGGGGTATTACCAGTATTTGTTACATTATGCCATGTTCCAGCGGGTACAAAGATGGCAGAATCATCAGAAATATTTTGTTTAAAATCTAAATGATCTTTATTTTTACCCATTTCAGCGATCCCTTGCCCTTGTTCAATACGTAAGAATTGATCAACAACAGGATGTATTTCTAGTCCAATATCTTCACCGGGATTAATACTCATTAATGTTAGTTGTAGATGTTTTCCTGTCCATAATGTAGTACGATAGTTATTGTTTTGCTTTGACGCTTCGTTAATGTTAATAACAAATGGATTAGCCCCATAATCTTTTAATGTTAGTTTTTCATTCCCATTCGAAACGAGATAGGAATTATATGGATTGGCATACATTAGTCTATAAGGGTCAATTGTATAATACGGATTTCCAACATGATTAAATGATTCCATTCCATAATAATTTGTTTGATATGGATACCCATAAGGATTAAAATACATTTTTACAATCCCTTCACTGATTTATATGAGTATCATATGTTAGTTAATTTAAATATGACCTTATCGTCAAAATGGGAAGGAATTGCATTTCTATAAAGTAAACTATACATGACTATTACTATCTTCTTTACTTAATTAAAAGTGTGTAAACAAAAAATCTATTTTCCCCTCAGATGGGTTATTTATTATTTTATTTTAAATGAAATTCTCTATAAAATATCTATCCAAATCTTTATTGCTGTACCAAGAATCAAAAAAGCTAAAATTGCTTGTAAAACTTTTGTGTTCATATTTTTGCTAATTTTTGTACCTAAAGGTGCTGCAATTAAGCCAGCGATGATCACGATGATTGCTGGTAGATATTCCACCTGTCCGGTTGATAGTTTCCCAACCGATCCCGCAATGGATGAAATAAACGTAATTGCAAGACTGGATGCAATGGTCATTCGTGTAGGAATACGCAGAATTAGTAACATGATAGGAATTAATAAGAATCCTCCGCCTGCACCCACAATGCCAGAACCAATACCAACAAAAAAGGCTAAAGAAGCGGCGAGTGGTTTATGAAATGTCACTTCATTTAATGGAAGATCCTCAATTTGTTTCTTAGGAATAAACATCATGATTGCTGCTAGTAACGCTAAAATTCCGTATACTATATTCACTTGTTCTTCTGATAGATGTTGTGAAGTGAAACTGCCAATAAATGTACCAACTAAGACGGATATACCCATGGTGGTTATTAACGATTTATTTAAATACCCTCCATTTCGAAAGCCTATGACTCCTGCAATCGATACAAATAACACATCTAGTGCGCTAATGCCGGAAACTTCATGGGCAGTTAGCGCGGGCAATCCAAATAATGGTGGAATCATGAGAAGCATCGGGTATTTTACAATGGCACCACCGATTCCGAGCATTCCTGAAAGAAATGATCCGATAAAACCGATTATAAAAAGGAGGATGACGAAAGTAATTTCCATTGGTTTTCCTTCTTTCTTTATAATTAAGAAGAAAAGTGAGTCGATGAACAACTCACTTTTGGTTTAGCCTTTTTGAATAAAGAAAGTTAGCACATCTTCCTCTTCTTTTTGATCAAGAATGGTATGACCAGCTGCATTTGCCCAGGCTGGCATATCCGCTAATGCTCCTTGATCGGTTACATAAATTTCTAATATATCGCCAGAACTTAATGTGTCCATTTCTTTTTTTGTACGTACAACGGGCATTGGACAAGACATTCCTTTAACATCTAATACTTTCGTCGAATTCATTTTTAATATCTCCTTTTTTTACTTGAATAAATACTACAAGACTTTAGCGTACTGCACAGCGATTTGGACCAATTTCCATTTCCGTTTCTTCATCATAATCGGGAGTAAGTTTCCCCATATTGACTTGACGAATTTGTTGATATGCATTTGGTTGTGGTGGTAAATGATCTGTTACTGTGTAACGGAATTCTTCTTCATTTTCTATATTCAATCCATGATTTTCTGCAAATAAATTACCTAAACGTTTTGCTACAGTTCCGTCTTCATTTAACTCATCAATCATCATAAAGTGAGCTGGTAAAACAATTAAATCCTCTGCTAATTCACGATAACGACGATATAATGTTTCACGGAGATCCCCTACCCAATCTTCTGCTAAACCTGCTAAGTCAGGACGACCGATTGAATCGATAAATAAAATATCACCTGTTAATAAATACTTGCTATCAACGATAAAGGACGTCGAACCAATTGTATGACCCGGAGAGTAAAGAGCTCCAACCTCAATTTGAGAGGCACCAACTTTCACTGTTAAACCATCTTCAAGTGGTGTATAGTCAAATACCACTTCTGTTGCATCTTTCGGTGGTAAATAGTAAGTAGCGCCTGTTGCTTTTGCAATATGACGTCCACCTGAGATGTGATCCGCGTGTAAGTGTGTATCAAATACATGTTTAATGTCTACATTTTTCTCTTTGGCATAGTTCGTAAACACGTCTGCGAATCGAACGGCATCAATGATGGCTGCTTCGCCTTCAGAAATCACCATATATGATAGACAGCCTTTCCCTAGACGAACAAATTGAAAAAGTTCACCACCACCTGTTAAGTCACCTACTTTTATTGGTTCAAGATACGAACTCCATGATTTCATACCTCCTTCTAGGTAATAGACATCTCGGCCTGCTTTTGAAATTATTTCAGCAACCATGATGGATGATCCTTCCTTTGCACACACGACTAATACATCTTGATCATTAGGTAGCTTAGGTAGAATTTCATCAACACCGTCTAATAATTCGAAGTATGGAATATTTAAATACTCAAAAATGTGTCCTTCAATTTTCCAATCTTCATAAGCATCACGGTTTCGAACATCTAAAATGAATAGAGGTTGATTGTCAATTACTTTACGAGCAACTTGTGCTGCTGTCATTTTCATCATTGTCATATTCTTATTACCCCCACAGGTATTATTTACTTGATTTTTTAAGTGGAAGAGGCTTTCCCTTCCACTTAAGCTTAATAATTAGAACGTTAATGTTGGTGATGCATCTTTTGCAAACTCTAGGAAAGTAACGGCTCCACCTACTTCGATTCCATCAATAAAGTCTTCTTTTTTTAAGCCCATTACGTCCATTGTCATTTGACAGCCAATAAATTTAACACCCAAATCTTGTGCCGTCTCGACTAGTTCGGGAATACTCGGTACATTTGCTTTTGCAAATCCTTCCGTAAAGTGTTCGCGCGCCACTGGCATCGGTAATTGTTGCATCGCTTGTTTATGAATTAAATTTAAACCTTCAAATGTAAAGAAGATGGCAACCTCTTTTTCTGTTGCTGCGGCTGCTGTTGCGATATTAAATACTTTATAAGCATCAAAAAGACCACCGTTACTTGCGATAATAGCTACTTTGTTAGACATGATCATTTCCTCCAGTTAATTTAAATTTAGTTCATACTTTTTGATAAATCGCCAATCCAAGAACCCATTCCTGGTAGCACGTTTAGCACTTTGGTAAATCCTTTTTCGACTAATTTCTGTGCGGCTAAATCACTGCGTGTTCCTGTACGACAGATCACATAAATTTCTTCTTCGCGATTTAGTTCATCTAAGCGATCCTCTAATTCACCTATTGGAATGGATTTAGAACCTGGGATGTGTCCAAATGCATATTCTACTTCTTCTCGAACATCTAGAATCATACCGCCATTAGCCGCGCGATCGATCACTTCTTCATTGGTAATCGTTTGTTCGAATTGCTTTTCAAAAGATTTGTCATCACTACTTTTTCGGATATAATGTAGTAAAACTGTGTCCTCTTCTTTTGTCCCAATATATTGGTGACCTACACTCTCAGCCCATGCTTTTAAGTCAGCGGTTGACCCTTGATCAGTGGCCTGTACTTCTAATATTTGACCGTCTGTTAAGTCGTTCATTGCTTTTTTTGTTTTTACGATTGGCATTGGACATGCTAATCCTTTTGCATCCAATTGAACATCTGATTTAATCATCACTTTTCTTTAGCTCCTTATACCGTGTGGGGTATTATTTCAGACAAAAAATATATAGAAGATAACATTTACTCAATATTTCCTTCCCAAGCAAGCATACCCCCGGTCATATTGGTCACATTATACCCTTGGCTCTCTAAATATTGAGTTGCCCTGCCACTACGTCCACCAGAACGGCAAATCATAATATATGGTGTTTTTTTATCGAGTTCATGTGTGCGGAATTCTAGTAAACCAAGTGGGATATGTGTAATGCCAGGAATATGACCGGCTTGTACTTCATCTACCTCACGAACATCAATCAAACTCAGCTTTTCACCATTTTCTAATCGTTGCTGAACTTCTTTTGTACTAATTTCTTTCATTTTAATCTCCTCCTTTATTAACTATTAACCTCGCCAAGTACTCATGCCACCTCGAACGTTCGTAACGTTTGCATAGCCTAATTTTTTTAGTTGTTTACAAGCTTGTGAACTTCGCATCCCACTTTGACAAATCACAATAATTTCTTTGTCTTTTGGAAGCTTTGAAAAATCAGACCCTAGTGGGATATTTTTAAATTGGCGAATATTTTGCGATTTAAATTCGCGCGGTGTTCGTACATCAACAAATACTTTATCTTGGTCATTTAATATACCTTTTAGGGTATCTGTGGAGATCGCTTTTGTTCCTTTAGCTGGTTTCATTTGCCAAATGAAAAAGATTACTGCAATTACTATAAGTAGCCAACCTACCATCATTCCACCTCCTTATACGGGTATGGGTATATTTTTATTTAAAAATTAAAAGTCGATAGGAGCTAACGACTTTTAACAAACAGATTCACAGCTTCTTGGATTGATTCATTCACAGCTTCTTCGTCACCCTCAGCTTCTCTGATACATTCCAATAAGTTTTGACTAACAATTACACCAATTGAACGATCTACACCAGTACGTACCGCAGAAAGTTGAGTGATCACGGCTTTGCAATCTTTGCCATCCTCCATCATTTTCAAAATACCTCGAAGCTGACCTTCTATACGTTTAATACGATTTTTTACTTTATCGTCATATGAATTCAATTATTCCGCCTCCTTCTCATCTGTTTGTTCGTTGCTATAGTCATATATTATACCTACGGGGGTATAATGTCAACGATGAAAAATAGTTATTTTAATTTGACTCAAGTTCGTGAAATTAAACCACGTAAAAAAAGCTGCCTAGAAATTTTTCCAGACAACTTCAAACGTTCAGTTATTTAACTTTTCTATAGATTTTCTGTTTTTTACTTACATCTTCGTAGACATTGGCGTAGTCCGTGTAATAAATGGTTTCTTTATCACCGAGTCCTAAGAATCCGAACATACCTAGGCTTTCATAAAATAATTCATGCACTTTATTTTGAAGGTCTTTATTAAAGTAGATTAATACATTTCTACAAAGGATTACATGAAATTCATTAAAGGAACTGTCCGTCACTAAATTATGTTGGGCAAACACCACATTTTTCATTAAATTAGGGTCGAACTTAACTCCTACATTGGTCACCTTATAATAGTCGGAGAATGCTCTCTGTCCACCTGATTGCATATAGTTTTGTGTATATTTCCGCATATGTTCAAGTGGAAAATAACCGTTTTTAGCGATTTTCAGAACATCGGAATTGATATCCGTAGCATATATTTTGGCCTTTTCATATAGACCTTCTTCTTGAAGTAAGATGGCCATTGAGTATACTTCTTCTCCCGATGCACAACCGGCATGCCAGATGCGAATAGATGGATACGTTTTAAGTAGAGGTACGACGGTTTCTCGAAAGGCTTTGAAAAACATCGGATCTCTGAACATCTCGCTTACATTAATAGAAAAATCTCCAATCAGTCGTTGTAAACAAGTAGAGTCATGTAACACTTTATTTAAAAGACTTGTAATGGTTGGTAATTTTTCAGCTTGCATACGATGCAGCACCCTTCTTTTGATGGAAGGGTATGCATAATCACGGTAATCGTATCCACACCAAGCATATAACCCATCTAGTAACAATTGGATTTCAAGCTTTTCTAAATCATTAGTAGGTTCTTCAGTTAGTATGAAATTACTGTCATTATTGTTAAGGTTCATTTCCCGAAATTAACCCCTTTAAATTAATATAGCCATACTTTGATTAGTGAAATGAGTTGGTCAGGTTCAACTGGTTTTGCAATATAATCAGAAGCACCAATACTTAAACATTTATCGAGATCTTCTCGCATGGCTTTTGCTGTTAAGGCAATTATTGGTAATTGAATGAATTGACTGTTTTCTCTTATTCTTTGAATTGCCTCATACCCATCCATTTCTGGCATCATAATATCCATTAACACGAGGTCGACATCAGGATGATCTTCTAGCATTTTCAAGCTCTCTAACCCGTTTTCAGCGAAAATTACTTCCATTCCAGCCGTTTCAAGTACACTAGAGAGTGCAAAGACGTTGCGAATATCGTCATCAACAAGGAGAATTTTCTTTCCTTTAAAGTCGGAATTTGTGCTAAAATAAACGAATTCATCTATAAGATCTTCTGCATCATATTCATGTTCTTTTAAATAAAGCTCTAATTCGGCTTTTAATCTCTCAGGAGAATACTTATTTTTAATGATGATGGTATGAGCATATTTATTCAACTTCATTTCTTCTTTACTTGTTAAGTCGCGACCCGTATAAATAAATACTTTGATTTCATCGTGAAGATCTTGCTTTTTAATCTCTTCTAATAAGTCAAAGCCACTTGTATCTGTTAAGCCTAAATCAAGAATAATACAATCAAATGGATTTACTTTTAAAAGTTCAATGGCCTTCGTACCTGTGGAAACGGCTTTAATAATAAAGTCCATGTCGCCTATAAGTTCCATTAAACTGTTTCGTTGATTTAGATCATCATCAATGATTAACAGGCGTTTAATTTCATTATTTTTCGGTGTACCTTCATAAATAGACACATCTTTTTTAGGCGCTTCAATTTGTGGATGAAGGTCATGCTGCTCTGAATTTGTATATACTGACGCGGCGACTGCTTTTTCATGGATCGAATCTACTTCATCTGATGCTTCCATGTAATCCCCAATTAGAAGTGAGAATTTACTGCCTTTTCCTTCTTCACTTTCTACCAGTATTTTACCTCCTAAAAGTGTTGCAAGTTCTCTACTAATCGATAACCCTAAACCAGTTCCACCGAATTTACGACTTGTTGTCCCATCTGCTTGTTGGAAGGCTTCAAAGATTAAGTCTTGTTTTTCTTTCGGAATACCAATCCCCGTATCAATTACAGAGAATTCAAGAATCGTTTCATTTGGTCCAAGATTTGAGAACGAATGAACGCCAATTTCTAATTTTACTTCTCCCTGATCGGTAAATTTAAAGGCATTAGACAATAGATTTTTTAGTATTTGTTGAATACGCACTTCATCACTAAAGATGGTTTGTGGGGTAGCAGATTTTACGACTACGTCAAAGTTTATCTGTTTATGATCAGCAAGCGGCTTGTAGTTCGCTTCTACGTATTCTACTAGATTGTTCAGGTTCACTACTCCTGGGATGATTTCTGTTTTACCTGATTCAATTTTTGCTAAATCTAAAATATCATTAATTAATACAAGTAAGTCATTACCTGATGAATAAATAGTTTTTGAATATTCTACTTGTTTAGGTGATAGATTTCCGTTTAGATTATCAGCTAATAATTTAGATAAGATAATTAAACTGTTCAAAGGAGTACGCAATTCATGAGACATATTTGCGAGGAACTCAGATTTGTATTTAGAGCTTAACGCAAGCTGCTCTGCTTTAATTTCAAGTTCTGCTTTTGCTTTTTCTACTTCTCGATTTGTTCGTTCAAATGCGATGTTTTGCTCTTCAAGTCTCTTTGCTTTTTCCTCTAATTCCGTATTGGTTTGTTCTAGCTCTTCTTGTTGCTGTTGAAGCTTCACTTCCGATTGACGTAATGCTTGAGTTTGTTCTTCTAATTCCTCATTTGTTGCTTTTAATTCTTCTTGTTGATTTTGAAGTTCTTCTGATTGCGCTTGAATTTCTTCCATTAAGGTTTGTGATTCTTCAAGTAATTTTGCAAGTTGAATGCGACTAATCGTACTATCTAGGACAATTCCTAAATGACGCATTAATTCTTCTAAAAAGCTTTTTTGTGTTTCAGTGTATGGTTGGAATGAAGCTAATTCTAATAGGGCAATTACATGGTCTTCAAAGCGTATTGGGTAAATATACAAGTTTAATGGTTTTGCTTCTCCTAGTCCTGATGAAACTGAAATATAATCGGTTGGCACATCCGTTAAAATAATAGGTTTTT
Organism: Ureibacillus composti; assembly: GCA_030348875.1. GTDB lineage: Bacteria > Bacillota > Bacilli > Bacillales_A > Planococcaceae > Ureibacillus > Ureibacillus composti. Next base: position 2,151,192 of record JAUCEP010000002.1, on the reverse strand, counting down.
TTTCTAATGCAGCTTGGCCCATTAACCCTTCACCAATTGTTAACGTATTTTTCACACGTTTTCTTTCTTTAAAGGCATAAGATGAAACTAGTTTATATGTTTCATTACTTGGATCATCTAAATCTTTTACATAGAATACAGCGTGACTAGATTGTACCAATGGAACTACTTTTGACAGTAATACACGACCAAGAGACTCTAATTCGGTTGTCCCAGTAATAGCGGTTGAAATTTCTGCTATATTGGAATTTTTCCATGTTAACTCTTTTTCAATGTTCATCTGATTTTCTAATGTTTCTGTCATTTGATTAAAAGCCTTAGCCATTTCATCAAATTCATCATTTGCGATAACTTTTACTTTTGTCGTGAGATCTTCATTTCCATTAGAAATATTGTTCATTAAGTCAGCCATGGAACTAACTCGACGAGTGAAAGGCAAGATAGTTCTTAGTAGTATAGTGATGATTGCAAGAACAACAATTGCTAACATTACATTTGAAATAATAATTTGTTTTTGGAAATCACTTTCCAAATTTTGCGTTGAAGTAGCTAAATTATTTTCAAATACAGCGGTAATTTCATCAAAGATTCCGGTAAATTCCCGACGAATCAGTTCGGAATTCCCATCAATAAATTCTTTTGCGTCTTCTTTTTTATGGTCTTGAATGAGTGCAATTACTTCATCCATATAAAGTTCATATCGATTATTTGCTGTTTCCAATTCTTCAACTAATTTTTTTTGATTGGATGTTGTGACCATAGAATCTAAGCGATTGATATTATCTTTTACTTTATCACCCTTTAGTTTCAATTGGGTAATTTGTTTATTGATTGAATCTTCGGTATTAAAAATAACAATATTTCTTAAGAAGATGCCCTCGTCTCTCATATCCGCTCGAATCTGACCTGTTAGGAATGACATTTTATAATTCGATTGTATTTGCTTTCCCGCTTCTTTTAAATGAGAAACTTGATACCAACTTACTACGAAGAGAAGTAAAAGTAACAATGGTAATGTGCCAATTGCTAATAAAAATTTCGTTCTTACTTTCATGCCAACACGCTCCGTTTATATCTAAATATATTGTCCCGATTCATCAACTAATTCTTAATACTTTCTTGATGAATACATGTTTCATATACTAGAGCAATTGCATGAACTCGGTCAGAGACGTTTAATTTCGAAAGAATATTTGTTATATGATTTTTCACTGTATGCTCACTTATAACTAAGCGCTCGGAAATTTCTTTATTACTTAAACCATCTACAATAAGTTCAAAAACATCTAACTCTCGATTTGAAAGTGAATTTTCTGTTTTAATTTGGTTAATTGCATGCTTTAAAATATCTTTATTTACCCCGATTTCCACATCAGCTTTTTGCTTGTTTTTGTGTTCCTTTGCTGCGTGCATTTTAAGTTGCTCCGTCGCTCTTTGCTCGCCACAAGTTGATAAGAATTTCATAAAGTCTTCGGGTTTTAATGGTTTACTATAAATATAGCCTTGTACTACATCACATCGGAATTCAGTTAGAAGTTGTAGCTGTTCAAGTTTTTCAACACCTTCTGCAATGACCTTCATGTTCAATTGACGAGCAAGCCAAATGATTGACTCCACAATGACTCGACTATTGTTTTCATTACTTGACAGATCTTGAACAAAGGAATGGTCAATTTTAATCGTATCGAATGGGAATTTTTTTAAATAAGTTAATGATGAATAGCCTGTTCCGTAATCATCAAGGCTAATCTTGATTCCCATTTGTCGGATTTGGGCTAATGTTTGAGAAACAATCGTTTCATTCCCTAATATGGCCGATTCCGTAATTTCAATTTCAATTTGTTCAGGATCTGTTTGATATTCATTTAAAATCGATTGAATTTGGTCAATTAAATTCCTTTGTACGAAATGCTGAGCTGAGAAGTTAATGGCGATTCGAATTGAAGGCAAAACCTTCTCTTTCCAGATATTGATTTGCTCGCAAACGCTTTTAAAAACCCATTCGTCGATTTCAAGGATAAGGCCCATTTCTTCAGCAATCGGAATAAATTCTTGTGGTGAAACAAGTCCCCATTGTGGATGATTCCAACGTAATAATGCTTCAGCACTAATGACTTCCCCACTTTCAATATGTACCCTTGGTTGATAAATAAGTGAAAATTCGTTTCTTTCGATGGCTTTTCGCAAATCATTTTGCATGAGGAATGTGCGGTATGATTGGATGTTCATGCCCGTATGGAACACTTTATACTTGTTTTTCCCTTGTTCTTTCGCACGGTAAAGAGCAGCATCGGCATTTTTGATAATTGTATTAGAATCTTCCCCATCATATGGGAAGACGGCTAATCCAATACTCGTCGTGATATAAAACTCATATTGATTAATAAGAAATGGCGCTTTAAAAGCGTGTAATATGGACTCAGCCACCTCTAGAGCACCTTCACGATCAGTATTAGATAATAAAATGATAAATTCATCCCCACCTGCTCGGGCTACAAAGTCTCCTTCTCGAACTGAGGCTGATAACCTATTAGCTGCCTCTTGCAGTATACGGTCTCCCATTAAATGTCCAAGTGAATCATTTACATACTTAAATCGATCTAAGTCGATGAATAAAATCCCAAGTGGTTTGTTTGCAACTTTTGCTCTATGAATAGTTGTGACTAACTGTTCATTTAGCATCCTACGATTTGGTAATCCCGTTAACCCATCATGGAAGGCCATATGTTCAATGACTTTATTTTTTTCTTCGAGAGCATTCGTTTGCGCTTGTAACTGTTGTCGCAACCGGTACATTTCTACAAATCTCTCAACCTTTGATTTTAAAATCATCGGATTAAATGGTTTTAAGATATAATCAATAGCTCCTACAGAATACCCCATGAAAATATGTTCAGAATCCATGTTATTTGCCGTTATAAACAAAATGGGAATATTTTTTGTTTTTTCCCGCGCCTTAATAATTTTCGCTGTGCTAAAACCATCCATTCCTGGCATTTGAACGTCTAATAAAATAACAGCAAAGTCATATTTTAATAAATGTTTAAGGGCTTCTTCCCCAGATTGAGCTTTAATTAACTGATATTCATCTCTTTCAATAATCGCTTCTAATGCAAGTAAATTTTCGGGTCGATCATCAACTAAGAGAATATTTACCTTCCCCTCATTTTCCATTTAAAAATTCTCCATCCTTTATGTAAAGATATTATTATTAACGTTCATATAATAATATCATACTCAATTTTCAATGAGGAGTAATTTAGTAATATTTACATAAAGGTAAATTTTGATGGATATGAGCATAAAGAATCATACTTTATCTTTAGTAAGATAGTTTCATATTTAATTTCTGTCTGCAAACTATTTTTTTATCACAATCAGAAATTAACTGAGAGTTAGGAGTAGGCTATACAATACGATTCGTCTTTTTTAAATGGTAGTATTTATCGTCATTAATAAAATTGCAACCTGGAATATACGCATTGTTTTTAAGTTGGAGCGTTAACTGATTCAGGATTTTTATCAGTTCGTCACGTTCTTTTTCGTTAATAATGAATTGCACACCATATTGGAAGAACCCATCCTTTACTTCTTTTTTCCAGACAACATGACCATTCACTATCATCTGCTCATCCATAATAGTTGTTTCAAATTGATAAATGACATCTGGTCTTACTGGTAATTGCATTGTGGAAAGGAATCTCAAACCACCAGCACTAATATTTTCAACCACTACTTCTGTCTTCCCTAAATTTACCGGTTTTCCTTGGAATGAAGTTAATGTCAGATCAGAGCTTAAGGGAAATAATAAATCGATTCGGTAAAATTCTCTTCGGTCTTCCATTGCAACATTTCCGCTGAAGTGGGCAGTTTTAAGGATGACTCTTTTTAGAAAGATTTCTAGCTTTTCAGCAGGCACTGGTTCACTAAATAAATAACCTTGTATTTCGCTGCATTCTTGATTCTTTAAAAATTCAAACTGCTCTAATGTTTCTACTCCTTCTGCAACGACAGTCATCTCTAACCCTTTCCCCATAAAAATGAGTGACTTAATAATCGTTTCAATATTTGGTTCTGAAATACGCTGAATAAATGATTTGTCAATTTTGATCGTATCGATTGAAAAGTCTTTGAGGTGAGTTAATGATGAATAGCCAGTCCCAAAATCATCAAGCGCTAATTTAATGCCTAATTCTTTTAAGTATTGAAAAGCAAATTCAATTTCCTTTTCATAATGTAATAATGTCGTTTCAGTTATTTCAAGTTCTATTAAAGAAGGATCTACATCGTAGGTATTTAGAGAATTAAGAAGTATTGGCAGCCAATCGCTTCTATAAAATCTTTGAGACGTCACATTAATTGAGATTGGGACAACATAAAGTTTTTCACGTTTCCATTTTAAAATTGTTTTACACACATTTTCTAAAACCCAATCACTAATGTCATTAATGAAACCACTTTCTTCGGCTATCGGAATAAATTCACCTGGTGACACAAGGCCCCAAACTGGATGCTGCCAACGGATTAATGCTTCTGCACTGACAATTCTGCCTGTACTTGTTTCAACACGTGGTTGGAAATATAAAATCAGTTCATTATTTTCAATTGATTTGCGTAAATCTCTCTCCAATTCATATTGCTTAAATGAATTGATACTGATCGTTGACGAGTAAATATGGTACGTATTTTTTCCAAGGGCTTCTGCACGTTTTAAAGCTGTTTTTGTATTGTGAAGCAGTTCTTCACGAGTACCGCCATTTGAAGGGTAATTGCTGATACCGATGCTCACATTAAGATACAATTCATAGCCATCTATCGTTAAGGATTCTTGGAAACTATCAATCATTGATTTTGCAAGAATTTCAGCATAATTGGTTTCGTTGTTGTTCGGTAAAATCAGTCCAAAATTACCTCCACTTATTCTTGCAAAGTAATAGTTTCCATTAATCAATGAATCGATTCGATTAGAGAAATGTTGCAATAATTGATCACCTATTATGTGACCTAGTGAGGAATTTATATTTCTAAAGCGATCTATTTCGATATACAACATAGAAAAAGGTTTGTTCACTTCAATTAATGAATCAATCTTTTCAATGAAGCTTGTACGATTCGGTAAGCCAGTTAATGCATCATAATACGCTAATCGATTAATTTTTTCTTCATAATGTTTTTTCTCAGATATGTTCGTGAGAATTCCATCAGTTCGAATTAATTTTCCTTGATTATCAAAAACATTCACTGTTTTATCTTGTACCCAAACGATATCACCATTTTTGTGAATAATACGATATTCAATGTTAAAGTTTATTCCTTCAAGTAAGTTTGAATATTGTTTTTGGTAAAACTCTTGATCAGCAGGGTGAATCAACTTATCCCATACTTCTCTTTGATAGAAGCTCTCAGCTGGTAATCCGGTAATTTCGGTAATTCCTGGTGAAACAAAAATCACCTTGTTGTTTACAACATCAACTGAGCGAATTCCCAGTGGTAAATTATCATAGATATGATTTATTCTCGATTCCGTTTCACGGAGTTTATTTTCTGCTAATTTTCTTTTTGTTATATCTTGAGTATTTCCGATTAATCGGACTGCTTTACCAAACTCATCTAGTTCTACTTCTACATTTTCAGATACATATATTATAGAATTATCTTTGCGTAGGATTCGAAATTCAATATCATAGCTTTTACCTAATTGAATGGATTGATTAAGTAATTTACAATAACGATCGTGATCATCTGGATGAACATACTCTAACCCTTCATTGAGTTTTAATGAATAAGGATCATACCTATTTCTCCCAGTTATTTCATAAAGTTGTTTAGACCAATAAATTTTATCGCTTTCTATATCGTAATCCCATGAACCGATCTTTCCACTCTTTTGCGCCATTTCAAATTTATCTAATATTTCTTGCACTTTCCGATCATGCTCTACATACTTCGTAACGTCCATAGCAATTCCATAGACGGCTAATGTTTTCATCTCTTCATCTAATAATGGTACGAGTGTTAAATCGAGATGGATTAAACGCCCGTTATGAAGAAGAACTGAAACATTAAAATTTTGAGCTTGTCCCTTTAAAGCCATTTTAAAATGGGAATTAAATTTCGGTTGATTAAATGCTTTTGAGAATTCCGAAACAACTTTCCTTTCATTAAATTGAAAAGTGCGAATAAAGGATGGATTATATAAACATAATTGGCCGCTTAATTTTAATGTAAATACTGCATCAGGATGTTGATGAAATAATGACGAGAAAATGGTTTTATTTACGAAGGTATGACTTTCAAAAGAAGGAATGGAAGACTGTCCATTCTCTTCTTTTTTTGACTTTGGAAAAAATAAAAAACTCATTGTACTCCCCCCTAGAAATTTCTTCCTGTTACATCGTATATGTGTTTCCTCCGTGAGCTTTTGATTTATAGAGATTTTCATCTGCTATTTTAAATAGCTCTTCAACGTTCATTGTCGGTGAAAGATAGGTTGCGATCCCAATACTCGCTGTAAGTCTTATTTCATGATCTTTTATATGCATTGGCTCTTGCATGACATCGACTAATCTTTTGGCGATGTCGCTGATGACTAAAGTATTTAGAGCCTCAGGAATGATAATCGTAAACTCATCTCCTCCTACCCTACTAACGGTATCTTTTTCTCTCAATGAGGATTGAATTCTTCGAGAAAATTCCTTTATCACTTCATCTCCCATATCATGACCGAGTGTATCGTTAATCGTTTTAAACTTGTCGCAATCTACCACCATTAAGGCAGTTAATTTTCCTGTTTGATTACTCATCATCATCGCTTGTTCGAGCTGTTGATTGAACATCCGTCGGTTTGGTAGTCCTGTTAAATAATCGTAATAAGCCATTTTTTTTAGCTTTGTTTCTTTTTGAGTTATTTCAGTTATGTCATCTGAAATGACAATGATTTTTTCAATTTCTCTCTCTTCTGTTAGAAGTGGAATGAATCGTGTGTTAAGTAATATAGAATAACCATCCTGATGTAGATGTTGAATGACAACGTCTTTAGGTTGTTTAGACAGTTGGATTTCGTCTAATATTCCCAAAGCCCTTTCGATGTCATTTGGGTGAATGGTGGAACTAATTGATTGACCAATGACATCGCGAATTTTGTAACCTAATGTGACTTCCATCGATGGTGATGCATAGATGATTTTCCCTTTGTGGTTGAGGAATTTAATGATGCTTTTTGAATTCTCAACAATCAAACGGAAGCGTTCTTCACTTTCTCGTAACGTTTTTTCCGCCCGTTGCTTTTGTGTAACATCGCGGAGCATTACGACTATTAAATCTTGCCCATCTTCTTTAAACATTGCAGTGGCTGTTTCTAATAATAGCTTTTCACCTTCTAAATTCAGATAAGCTTCAACTGCTAATTCGCCTCGTTTTCCTTCTTCAAGGGCAATCCTTACCCGTTCAATTACTTGCCTTCTATAATCTGGATGAACAAAATCTAATACTGGTTTTCCAACAATTTGATCTATCTTTTTCGCTTTTACTAATTGAAGTCCAGCCTGGTTAACATACGTGATGATTTTTCCGTTATGGATGACGAGTGGATCTGGTGAAGCTTCTAAAATATTTCGATTTCTTTCTTCACTTTCAGTCAGTTCGGTAAGGACTTTCTTTTCCTTTGTAATGTCCTTGTATGTTGCAATCGCTAGTATTTCACCACGATCACTTGGACGGTAAGTTGCTAGAACATCTATGATTGAACCGTCTTTACGCCTACGTTTCGTTTCAAATTGAAGAATTTGTTTCTTTTGTCTTAAGTAAGTTAAAAGCTCATGTTTTTGGTTGATTTGATCATCAAGATAAAAATCATTCAGCGTCATATTTTTCACATTATTTGAAATGGAAAACATCTCAACAAATGCGGGGTTTGCTTTTATAATGGAACCGTTTTGAGAAAGCATAAAGATGGCATCAGTGGAATAATCCCAAACAAGTTCTAACTCTTCTTTTATCTGATTAATTTCCATTGAAGCTTTCTTTTGTTCTGTAATATCACGTAAAATACTTGAAAAGGCAATTACTTCGTCGAATTCATCATAAATTGGAGATAATGTAATGCTTAAATCTAAAATTTCTCCCGACTTTGTTTGGCGTTGAACATGAATGTTTTGCACTTTTTTTCCTTGCTTGACTAATTGCATCAGTTCGTTGGTTTCTTCTTTTAACCAATCAGGAACAATTGGACTTATTTGATTGATCAGTTCCTCTTTTGTAAAACCGAACATAGACAGAAATGCTTCATTTACAAACTGAATACGACCGCGCACATTACTTAAGGAAATCGCATCAAAACTGTCATCTAAAAAAGATTCAAATTGTTGTTTTATTTTATTGAGTTCTTCTAGCGTCTCTCTTTCTTTTGTAATATCTTTTGCAATGCCGTATATTCCAATGATTTCCTCATCAATCTCAATGGGAATATTTTTCACTTCAAGAATAACTTCCTGTCCATTTTTGTGATATGCAACTGTCTCATACTTAACGTTCTCTTTAGCGATGGCTCTTTGGAAGAATTCATTTACACGACTTAACTCTTTTTTAGGTATTAACTGCTCAAAATTTGTTCCAATTAGTTCAAATGGTGAGTATCCGATTACTTGTTGCATTGCCTCATTTCCTTCTAAAAAATACCCCTCTGTATCGAGCATATAAACGGCATCTGAATTATTATCAAGTAAAGAGGTCAAGCGTTTTTCGCTCTTTTCAAATAGTCGTTTAGATTTTTGAAGTTCTTGCATTTTTTTGCTACGATCCGTCACGTCACGAACAACTGCTACAATATATTGTTGATGATCGTTCATCATCGGCGTTAGTACTGTTTCGTAAATGGAGTCCTCTCCATCGATATCTGAAGTGTCTTCAAAACGAACAACTTTTTTATAATTTGCAGCTTTTAAGTATTGTCGGTGAAGAAAATCTGCCTTCTCTTTCGGTAGAACGTCATTGAAAGTTTTTCCGACTATTTCAACATCTGTGTTTAAGTGTGAGGCCCCTAAACTATTGGTAAACAGATACGTGAACGTATTTTCTTTGACTGCAATGATATAAATAATATCTTGCAAAGAATGTATGGCATCTATAAGGATTTGGAAGAATTGTGAATCCCTTTGATTATGCATTTGGGTCAACCTGTAACCTCCGTTCTATCTGATCTAGTCGATTTCATATCTATTTCTGTCATAATTATGTAATAATTGTCAGAATACTTATATCACCTAGCCTTCTCATTTATGTAGGAATACATTCCTATTTAGGAGTTTTTTATCGTACTCATAATAGGAATGGATAAAAGAATGTAGTGGTATATATATGGATTTAGGTACAGTAGTCCCAATGATATACTTATAAGCATCTTCATAAAACTGTACAATCAGTAAATAATTTCCCAATTACCTTAAATATGAAAAAAACAAAAAAACTGTCCAGAATATTTCTGGACAGCTACTAGTGGTTAAGGTTTAGCATGTGTACTGGAAATCCCGATGATTGCGTGTTGCTTTATTGAAGTTTAGGAAATATTAATTTTTGAAGAATATACTTAAATGAATTTCTCATGGAACCTTTTATTAAAACGACACTATTTGCGTCCGCGGTTTTTGATAGTACATTAATCAAGTCTTCTTTTTTATTAATCATATAAATATTATGTTGATTCATGCCTAGTTCTATTGCTTGCTGGGCAATAATTTTTGATTCATTTCCAATTGTAACTAGTTGATCTATTATATATTTATGAATGAAGGATCCAATTTTCTTATGCTCGCTCTCAGATAGCTCCCCTAGTTCTTCAATATCTCCAAGTACAGCAATTGTTTTTTTGCCCTTTGACAGGTTCACAAGAGCTTCAAGAGCGGCTTCTATTGATTTTGAATTTGTATTCCAAGTATCGTCAATTAGAGTACATTGATTAATTCCTGTTTTTATTTGTAGGTGTCTTTTGAGGGGGGTGAAATTTCCTAATCTTTGAATGGCATCTATAATGGGGACTCCTAAAGTAGTAGAGATAGCAAGAGCTGCTAATGCATTATAAACGTTATGGGTCCCGAAACATTTAATTTTACATTCAAATACTTCGTTATCGTAATGAAGAGAAAACTTCATGCCATTGACGTCATAATGGATATTACTTGCTTTAAAATGAGCACTTTGAGAAAGGCCGAAATATATTATTCGTCCTTCGAATTTTCTTAAATCAAATTTTTTTATATTTTCATCATCGATATTTAATATAATTGTGCCTTTATTTTTATTGATAATCTGTACCATCTTAGCCTTTTCATTGATATATGCTTGATGAGTTTTAAAGCCAAGTCCATGGTCAACTCCAATATTTGTTATGACACCTATTGATGGTTTGAAGAATTTGTCAAAATTCACTATGCCCCCTGGATTTCCTACACCAACCTCAATCACCGCAACATCTGTTTTTTTATTGATCTTCATCAAATAACTTAAATTTCTTTTACGTTTATTTTTACTTCCAATCGTCTTAACTAGATTCATATCTGCTTTTAAAATACTGGAGACCATTTCCTTTGTTGTTGTTTTTCCACAAGTACCAGTAATACCAACTACCGGTAATTCGAAAAGATTTCTGTAAAACTTAATAAATTTTTCAAAAGATTTTTTTGAACTGCTAACTTTTATAATCGTAAAAGATTGAGCAAAATCAATATAACGTTCTGGCTTTTGCGTAACAATGGCACAAAATTTAACGTCTTGATAATTCTCTAATATGGACTTTTCCGGAAAAAAGACTAGTGTTGAATCCTTAATAGTTTTACTATCTCCTAATACTACATTTTTAATGATAGGATTAGAAGTTTGATTATTTATAATCAAACCATCTATCGCTTTAACTATTCTATTTAAGGGTAAATATTTCACTTTCGAATCACATGTTTATTGCAAAATAGAAGTGCAGACTAGTGCAAAGAATTTGTACAGAGTCTAGCACTTTTTTCGTGCAAAAAAAATAGACTTGCCAGTCACCCCAAGTCACTCTACTGTTAAAGTGTCGAATTTTACCAGTGGAGGAATGAAAGGATGCTAGCAATGTCTGAAGTTAATTGTATCAAAACATTACGAAATGAAAAAGGATTATCTATATCTGCGGTGGCTACTACCATGAAAGTCAATTGGCGTACTGCTAAGAAATATGGGGATGGAGATCAACTTCCTCAAGAAAAAACTCATCAGAAAAAAGGCATGATGTATACAGAAAAATGGGGAGAAATCATTGTTGATTGGCTAGAGGAAGATATAAAAGTAAAGAAAAAATTACGTCGTACAAATAAGAAAATGTTCGAAGATTTACAATCAATGGGCTTTAAAGGGTCGTATCGTACAGTGTGTGATTTTATTCAAGAATGGCGAGCTGCAGAAGATGATGATATGAGTAAAGGTTATGAAAGATTAGATCATCCAGAAGGTGAAGCGCAATTGGACTTTGGGACAATGGAGGCCGTTCAAGATGGTGAGATTGTAGATGTACATGCATTAGTTATGTCCTTTCCTGCAAGCAATACTGGCTTTGCGGTGCCGATGCCTGGAGAAAATTTAGAATGTTTTTTAAGTGGATTACAACAGCTCTTTAAACAAGCAGGCGGTGTACCAATTAGTATTCGAATTGATAATTTAACACCTGCAGTAAAAAAAGTAAGAAAAGGTGAAACAGAAGCAGAGTTAACAGATGCCTTTCGGCACTTTCAACAATATTATGGTTTTAAAGTACAGGTATGTAACCCTGCAAGTGGTAATGAAAAAGGCCACGTCGAACGAAAAGTTGGTTATGTACGTTACAATTTCTTTAGCACACCCCCAGTCATTAATGATTTTGAGGATCTGAGAGAACAATTGGAATGTCAATTAAAGAAAGATAGACAGCGACTACATTATAAAAAAGAAGAATTGATTGAAGACCTATGGTTACAGGAGCAAAAGCAATTATTGAAATTACCAGAAGAACCTTATCCTGTATTTAAGCAGTTTGCGATTGGATTTAATAAATATAATGAATTCAATTTGGATCAACACTTGATCCATGTACCGAGAGCGCGAAATTATGTACAACTATATTGTATTACGTATTGGGATTCTTTCAAGGTGATTACAAATGAAGGTGAAATTTTATTATCTGATACAAGACCGTATATGAAGAAACGACGTTTCATTCCGTGGAAAGATATATTAAAAGATTGGTTGAAAAAGCCACGTGTAATCGGGCATTCACGTTATACCCCCTATTTACCAACTCGTATTAAAGAGTACTTAACAGTCCCTTCCTTTGCGTTAAGGAAACAGCGACTAAATGAATTGATAACGCTTTTAGTGAATCATGATATGAAAGAAATTGACCAAAACTTTTACGAATATATTCCGAAAAATAACGAGGAACAGGAACACCCTTACGGTGTAAATTGGACAGATTATGATGCCCTTTCTCAAAAGGGAAAGGAGGTAACAGCACATGAATGAAGCGATTCATCAATTGTGTAAACAGCTAAGACTAGCCCATATAGCTGAATCTATTGACGATGTTCCATTTACAACGCCAGAAGAATATATTTACCAACTTTTATTAAAAGAACAAATGGGGCGAGAACAAGCCAAAATAGCACGAAACTTAAAACAAGCGCGATTTATTGATACAAAAACATTAGAAACCTATCAATGGCATAAAGATATCAGTTTACCAAATCATATAACCAAAGAAGAATTAGTGAAATTAGAGTTCATTCGAAGAAATGAAAATTTAATTTTAGTTGGAGCGCCAGGTACTGGGAAAACACATTTAGCATCAGCACTAGGTAGAAAGGCTTGTGAGCAAGGATATGAGGTCCGTTTTTATAGAGTTTCACATTTAGTAGAAGAATTAGAGCAGGCACTAAAAACGGGAAAATTAAAGCAATTTCGAAGTAAGTTAGAGAAAGTAGATTTGATGATTTTAGATGAAATGGGTTACCTTCCATTTGGAAAAGAAGGAGCTGAACTACTCTTTCAAATTATTACGGAGTGTTACGAGCAAAAGAGTTTAATTATTACGTCAAACTTAGAATTTAGTCAGTGGAATCGTATTTTTTCAGATTCGCGTTTAACAGCAGCTCTGGTGGATCGCTTAATTCACCATGCCCATATTATTTCTTATACGGGACAGAGCTTCCGTTTAGCCAACGCGTTGTCGAGAAAACAGTAAAAATATTGGGTGGCAACACTCTGTATTTTTCATTGCAATTCTCTGCACTTTTATCTTGCAAAATACACCTCTTTTATTCTTCGCTACATGCAACGCCATATCTGCTGCAACAAGCAAATTTTCTATTTCTTCACCATGTTCAGGGAAAATACTTATACCTATACAAATACTCGATAAAAATTCTTTTTCTTCAAATTGGAAAGGCTTTTTAAAGAGACTAATAATTCTCTGTGCCATTATATGGAGGTCATCTACATTCTCTAAAAAGTAAACGAATTCATCTCCACTAATTCGATAGAAAGAATCACCCTTGGAATCTAATTCTTTAAATCTATTAGCAACTTCTACTAAAAATAAATCTCCTACATGATGACCTAATGAATCATTAATACGCCTGAAACGGTTAATATCAATAAAAAACAATGCAAATTTAGTATTGTTTTGCTTGTTGTCTTTAATTTCCTTATTCAAACGAATGGATAGGCTTCTACGATTTGGTAAACTAGTTAAATCATCATGATTCGCTATGTAAGTAATTAAATCAATATTCTTTTTAGCAGTCACATCAACTCGAATTGCAATGTATTGATAGGGTTTTCCCTTTTCATTAAGAAAGGGCACTATTGTGGTCTGAACCCAATAGAGTGAGCCATCCTTTGCTCTGTTACAAATATCTCCATGCCAAGTTTCCCCACTCCCTATTGTTTTCCACATTTCTTTAAAGAAGACTTTTGAGTGAAAGCCAGAGTTTAAAACTCGATGATTTTGTCCAATCAGTTCTTCTCTTGTATATTTTGAAATTTCACAAAAACGATTATTTACAAAAGTAATCACACCATGATGATCGGTAACAGCTAGAATGACTGATTCATCAAGTGCTGCTTTAATATCATTAAGTTGCTCATAGGAAAATTCAATAGTTGGTGTCTCATTTTTTGAATGAACAATTTTGACCATATTAAAAATTTCTCCCGTCATTAGATAAACAAAAAATCTAACCGACATTATTATAGATGTCGAAGTTTAATATTTTATAAGATAATTTGTCAGAGTTTTAAGTATAGTTATTTTATCACAGAATATTATCTAATTAAGTAAATTATTTGTAAACCTTTTCTGTTAATCCAAAATTATCCATTAAATTAAAAGCAACCCCTATTGTTTTAATTTACAAATGGGGTTGCTATCCGACATCCTGTTTAATTTTCACTTTTTAATCCTCAATCTTATGTGTCACTCAGCCATAAATATATTTATCATATGTTCTTTAGTTAAATTAACCTAAAAAAATGATAATAATAAACTCGTACAAATGCTGATTGTTCACATGTGTTTCGATTTAAATCCTATCTTCAATGAATATCTAACATTTTATAAACTAACTTTTACTTCTTGCGCTTGCTCATTAAATGCATTTAATTGCTCTTGTGTTAATTGTTGTACAAAGTAATAAAAATTAATAGGTTCTAGCCCAAATTGTTTACATTTAGCAATATAATATTGATATCCTTCTTGATACATAGTCATCATTTCCTCATCCTTCCGCTTTTTGTACTATAACAGCACCGTTTTTATGAATTTATTGTAGTACAGACGGATTTTCATGTCAATAATTTTCTGAAAATATTTGAAATGTTATAGAGAAATCCCTTTCTCGGCACGTAAAAGACAATTTCATGGATTAAAAAAACTTTTAAAAAAGAAAAAACCCACAATGAATGTGAGTTTCTTTTGTTAAAGTATAGTCTGCTAAATTAAGCTCTTAACTACTTTCGAAATAGTTGCACCATCTGCTTTACCTGTAAGTAATGGTTTAGCGATTTTCATTGCCTCGCCCATATTCATGCCTTTAACGATACCTGCTTCAGTTAAAATTGGAATGATTTCTTCTTCCGATAGTTGCTTCGGCAAGAACTTCTTTAATAATAGAAGTTTTGCTTCTTCTTTTTCTATTAAATCATCTCTATTTGCTTGTTGCGCACCTTCTAACGCTTGGTTTGTTTGTTTAATTTCACGATTCACAATAGCAATTTCTTCTTCTTGAGTAAGCTCTGACCCTTTTTCTTTTTCAGCTTGATCTAGAGCAGATTTTAAAAGTGTTAAAACACCTTTAGCTACTACGTCTTTTTCTTTCATCGCTATTTTTAATTCATCGAACACTTTTGTTTTCAACATATAATAATCTCCTTTAAATTTATGAAAGTTTTAGAAGTAAATCCAAGTTAATTTTATTACCGTTATGACATAAAGTAAACAATTGGCTATTTAGATTGGCAAAAATTCACTATTCCAGAGTTACTTATAGCAAACAAAAGACTATCTACATTATCTTTTATTAAATAATAAAGCGTTTTCAGTATAATTTTTTCTCTCTTAGACTCAAATTATAAAACTATATTAAATTATCAGAATTTTTACAGTTGAATAAATCTTCAAAACTTATATAATGATAATACTCACATAACAGTAAACAACATCTTAGAGAGGATATGAAAATATGAAAGACTTTTTTAGCAAATTATTAACCGGAATGAGTTTAGGAATCGTTGTATGTTTAATACCCAATGCTCTAGTTGGTGAAATATTAAAATTAATTATTCCTTATGCCCCATGGCTACAACCAGTTTTAACTGCATCAATTATAGTAATGAGTTTATTACCCGTTATTATGGGGGTTCTAATTGGTGTTCAATTTAAATTATCACCAATCCAAATGTCTTCGATCGGTTTGGCTGCCTTTATTGGTAGTGGTGTCACAACAGTCATGGAAGATGGCACAATGACAATTGCAGGAATCGGAACTGTTATAAATATCGGACTAACATCAGCAATGGCTGTATTATTCGTTCAATTTTTAGGTTCTAAATTGAAAGACTGGACTTTACTAGCAATGCCAGCATTAACAATCTTTATTCCAGGTTTAATCGGATTATCAGTATTACCATATATTAAGGATGGTTCTTTATTAATTGGTGACGGAATCATGTACTTGACAAGTTTACAACCTATCATCATGGGTGCGTTAATCGCAATGGTCTTTTCAGTATTAATTATCTCTCCAATTTCTACAATCGGTGTGGCAACAGTAATTATGCTTTCTGGTATTGGTGCTGGGGCTGCAAATCTTGGAGTTTGTGCTTCTGGTGTCGGTATGTGTATCGCAAGTTACCGTGCAAATAATTTTGGGACAGCTATTGCCCACGTTGCATCAGCAAAAATTCAAATGCGCAACTTCTTTATGAAGCCAAAAATTGCATTACCTATGGTTATTACGGCTGGTATTTTAGGTGCATTAGGTGGTCTATTCCAAATTGAAGGAACACCTTATAGTGCAGGGTTTGGACTAGCAGGATTCGTTGGACCATTAAAATATTTAGATATTACAGGTTGGAGCACACAAAGTTTAATCATCGCTGTATCTTTATTTATCGCCCTTCCTATTATCTTAAACGTTGTTTTATTAAAGCTATTTGAAACAAAATTACGTTGGTTTAGTCACGAAGATTATAAAGTTAATTACGAATAAAAATAAGGGTCGTCTTAATTTAGACGGCCCTTTTACTTATTTTTGAAGGAATTCTTTCATATTGTACATTCTTTCAGTTCCCTGTTTAAATCCCATTTCATATCCTTTGCGCATGAGGGTTACATCCTTTTCCATACTATTTAATGGACTTTCAGGTCGGAAAATAATAACCTTCCCCTCTGATTCTAACTTTTCACAAAAATCAATCGTGTGATTATATTGATCAACACGTACTTGTAAACGTTCGGCGATTTGCGGATAGCGTTTTTTTAATAGTTTCATTGCCCATTTACTTTGTCGATCCATCACTTTCCGATAGCCTTTTGGTCGTGTCAATATGATTACATGCTTGTCATACCCATCCTCGATTGCCTTCTGAATTGGAATGGGATCGGCTAATCCACCATCATAGTAGGGGGTATCATTTAGTTTAATTTCTGGAAACAACACAGGAATTGCACATGTTGCGCGGAGCAATGAACAACGACGGTCCATATTTAATGCATTTTTATATTCCACTTCACCGGTTAATGCATTGGTAACACCAAATAACAGTGTTCCATTATATTGTTGATATGCATCCCAATCGAATTTATCTAACTGGTTAGGAATAATATCATATGCAAACTCTAATCCAAACAAACTTCTCTCTTTTAAAAAATTTCGAAATCCCATATAGCGTTTGTCATTTCTGTAATCTGCGTACACCCGATAAGTTCTTTCCTTTTGTTTAGAGACATATGAACAGGCATTTATAGCTCCAGCTGAAATACCAAGGATGTATGGCATCATCAAATCATGATCCAAAAATGCATCTAATACCCCTGCCGTAAATACGGTCCGAAAGGTGCCACCTTCTAAAATTAAGCTACTCTCAATGTTGTTTGTACTCATTATTTTCCTCTTTTTCCCTATTTTCTTCTGTACAAAATCAATAATATGCGAAACTTTTATTAGGATTCGTGTCTAAAACGCTCGACACGCTCTAAAAGCACACCTTTTCTGGCATAACCAAGCTGGGTGTATAGTAGATTTAGTTGTTCATCAACTTTTTCATCAAGTTCATTTTGGATCTTCGAATATCTAAGAGCTGTTGCTGTCACTTTAAATCCAACTTCTTTTGAAATTGTCTGAAATATTCGCTCTATTGTTTTTTCAGTGATTGGTTGATATTTTTTATTACCGATCCCCAACCACATATAATCCACTTGCTCGCATAATGGAAAGATCATTTTTGTTTCATTTTTATATAACTCAAGCCAATCTATTAAGCTTTTAGATAAAGATAACGTACGAACCGACTTCGAGCGAATCACTTTTATTTCATTATTATGAATGTGAGTCCACTTCATTTCAACCACTTCTATCGGTTTTAGTCCCAATTCTGCTATTGCACGAACAACACAAAGATTTCGTAGTGCAATCCATCCATATTCCCGTTCACTGATTCTTCTGTATTTATTTAAATAAACAGATAAAACCAGATTTAACCGCGTTTGAGTCAACGGGTGAATATTCTTTTTCTCTAATTTATTTTGCTTTAGTGCATCATTCGGTACTGTATCAATAATATTTCGTTCTTGTAAAAAGGATAAAAAATTTTTCAACGAAGATACTTTACGATTAAAACTAGTGACGTGTTTATATTCGGTTTCTAAAAATTTTTTGTATCCAATTAATACGCTGTCTAATTCTTCTTTTAGCTTTAAATTATTTTTCTGAATATAGTTCAAAAATTGTTCAGTATCTATGCAATATTGTTTAATCGTATGTGGTGATTTCTTCAAAGATTCAAGATGAGCACGGTAGTAATCTAAATATTTCAGCATATTTGTTCACTTCCTTATTAGATAATGCGTCATGAAATTTTGGTATTGTATTTATTTGGGGCGGGAACCCTTATTTTCCATTATATAAAAGTGTCGGATAATATGCAATATTCTAACTTATCAAACAAAAGATTTTACAATTCTGTAGTATTTATAGAAAGAATGTGTAAATGAGGATCTTACGACTTTTTTTAGCCGCGCTACTGTTAAAAAATTTAGAAATTGGTGAATTTTGAAGAGGATGCAATGTTGAATTAGAAGAACGTATTGAAGTAAATATTGTTTCGGAAGGATGAACGGGTTTACAAACAGTTAAAATTAGATAACTTAAATCCCTTTTCGTTAAGTTAAAAACGAACAATTTAAAATGAATTTATTTGCTTTTTTCATCCATACTATCATTGCAAGAAAAATGCGATTAACTTGAAAAGGAAGTGTAGTATGGGAATTTTAGGTGGAAATCCAAAAGATGAACCTTTACATTACGGTGAAGTATTTGGTGTTTGGTCAAGTTTACTTGTAGATTACGGTATGATTGCAGGATATCAAACTCTTTATAATCACACTGGAGATGAAGATTTAAAAAAACTTCTTGAAGAAGCCATCGATCTTTGTCGTGAAGAGGTAAAACAATTTGAAAAAATACTAAAAACTAATGGCGTTGGTCTACCACCCGCACCTCCTGAACGCCCAGTAGCAAGACTTGAAGATATTCCTCCAGGTGCTAAGTTTAATGACAACGAAATTAGTGCTATGCTAACTGCAGATACCTCTGCCGGATTAGTTGCATGTAGTACAGCAATGGGCTCTTCAACTCGAGAAGATATCGCAGCAATGTACGGCCAATTCCATATAGCGAAAGCTCAACTTGGTGCAAAACTTTTACGTTTGAATAAGGCTAAAGGATGGCTTGTACCACCACCATTACATGTTGACTATCCTGAAAAAGATTAAATTTCCCCATTTAAAAAACCAATTAGATCATTTCCCCAGTATAAAGCTGGGGAACATCTTACTTCTAACCGCGCATTACCATTTATAATCCTCTAAAATAGTATTAACGATTTTCTACTTCCTTTGCGTCCTATTTCCCAAGCATACGCATTCTCCAATCCTTGACTATTTACTGAATGAACAAATCATAATTTCAAACCGAAAGTTCTCCATTTATATTCAGTTTTCCTTGAATATTCTAAAAATAGTTTCAGCTGTTACGTCCATATACTATAATGTACTGTACTAAATAGTCCTAAAGGGGTTGTATACATGCAAGTTCGTACGATGAGATTAGATGAAGAAGAAGCAAAGATTATTTATCAAGAAACTGCTGGCTTAGCGATTATTACGATTGATCGACCTCAAGCTAAAAATGCTTTAACAGCAAACATGTGGGATCAACTTGCAAAAATCGCATTAAAAACATTAGAAAATCCAAAAAATAAAGTACTTCTACTTCGTGGATCAGGTGAAAATTTCACGGCAGGTTCAGACATTAAGGAGTTTAATTCTATTTCTTTAGAAAAAGCTGAAGAAGCTTTTGTACATATGGAAAGAACCATTTCTACTATTGAGAATTTACCTCTCCCAGTCATTGGCATTATTAATGGGCCAGCAATGGGAGCAGGTCTTGAACTAGCGTTGGCATGTGATATTCGAATCGGTTCTGATAAAGCTAAAATGGGCATTCCTGTTGGTAAGTTAGGAATTACTATTAATAATAAGTTTGCCAAAAGATTAGTTGATTTAGTAGGTCCTTCAGCTACAAAAGACTTTGTGTTTACCGGTCGCATGTATAAAGCTGAAGAAGCATTTAAAGCTGGCATGTTGAACTATCTGGTTGCAGAGAAAGATTTAACTCGATTCTCAATCCGCATGGGGAAATTAGTTGCAGGGATGTCACCTGCTTCACTTTTAGCTGTAAAGCGTTCAGTAAAAGAATGTGTGGACTCAACTCCTTCACTTTGGCAAGGGTCCACTCCATTTGTAGATCCACAAGACTTTCCAGAAGGTGTTCGAGCATTTGTTGAAAAAAGACCTCCACAATTTAATCGTCAAAAATAAGCTTATGATTTATGGAATTCGATTACTTATTTGAGTATCGCCATCAATAAAAAACACAGAGGTTCTTCCTCTGTGTTTTTATTATTTAATTAATTCATTAACTAAACCTTAAATTTTATTATTTTGAAGATTTGTTTTTATAATCTAAATAGTTCCATAAAATTAATATAATTATGAAAAATGCCATCGTTAAAGGGATCAGCCATAAGTGATTTCCATTTAAAAATAGTCCCAAAAACATGATTACAACAGAGATTATTGGTGCCATTACATAATACGCTTTCACATTATAAAACCATCCATAAGGAAAAAAATGAGCTCCTGTTATAATGGCAAAAAATACGATTGCATCATTAGGACTTTTAATCATTCCCCAAAAAAGTATAGGAAAATAGATAATCTGTGCAAGATTTAAAAATAATCCAAGATTACCTAAAGGATTATTTTTCAACTTCCAATCTGCCTTAACTAAATTTGAAATTCCAACTGACAATGGAAACATTAAACCTGTTACATATAGCATATAAATGTTTTTATGAGAGATATCGATTCTTTGTAAAAAGATGATCGTAATGATTGACCAAATGACGAAGGCTGATAATAAAAAGCCTATTCCGTTCTTACCTCTTTTTGAAAGTTCTTTTCTGGTCTCGTTTACTTCAAAAATTTAATTCCACCTGCTTTCATATAAAATCTCTTTTCTCTAATGTACAATACAAATTTGTTTTATATAACATAGATAACTATTTATATCCTAATCTCCTCAAATTGGAATGAAATTGGCAAACTAGATCTTTGTTACCTCTTGCGACTAATAGCCATAATCTAGTTAAAAAAAATAACAAGCAAATTCATCTAATAATCTGCTTGTCTATTAAATGTTTTTTTATTATTACTACCCCTAATGGATACTTAAAGTCGTTATGTTTTTTCGATTCAAATAATTCCTTTAACCTCAATTTTTACTTCACCAGGTTCGAATTCGAAGTGCGTTAAAAATTCATTTGTTATTTGTTGTTGCATCCCGCGCAATTCCACTACAACTTCATAAGTGACAGGCAGTTTTAAATATATGCCTATTTGGACAATCGGAAAATTATTTTCCATCCCATAATGAATGCTATCTACCTTCCCCACACGTGGGTTCGTCTCCACAACATGCTTAATTAAATCCGAATACACTCTCTTTGAAATCGTGAAGGTTTGATGATGGAAGTCAGGCCGTACAAGTGTCGTCTCCCCCAGTTTCACTCTATTTTTAGAAAAGATTACAAATCCCCTTTGAATAAATCTCTTAAAGAAATTTTGTTCAACTTGCTTATACGGAATAGGCATCACATGTTTACCTTGTGTTCCGCGCACAAATTGAGCGATTAATATTTCCTTTCTAGACCGAATATCCTCAACATAATGGAAATGAGTAATAGGACCGATTTCGAGTCGATCTGCAATTTTATTTGTCATTTTATCAGACGTACCAATAATTAAGATAGAAGCTACATTAAAATTATTAAGAGCTTTTCTGACTTCCTCTTTATGAAGATCATCTTGAAAAATAGCTCGACGAACTGCCGTTATCGTATTTTTCTCAAACTTTGCCGAAACTCCTGCTTTCTTTTCCCCACCAATAATTAACAGTCCATCATCAATGATGGCCTCTATTTGATGTTCAAATGCGAATTGTAAAGCACTCGTACTTTTGCCCGTTCCACTTGGACCACTTAAAGAATGTACAATCATTGCCTCAACCCCTAATTTATCTTTAAGTCTATTTTAATCGAAAACGATCAATGACTCTACTATCTATCAAAATACTCATTTATTATGTTTTAGCATTGGTATATCCCCTTTTTTTTCTTTTTTCTCCTACTTGCATCTAACTATGATAAAATGTGTCTTATATTTAATTCAGTATTAAACTTGAACAGTTGATAGGAGTGTTCCCGTTGAAAATTGTACCTTCTGAGAAAATGTCATTATTTGAATCTTCCATATTTGGAGACTTAAAGGTTTTTGCAAAAGAGCAGCAAGCAAAAGGCATGAAGCTAATCGACCTAAGTCTTGGAAGTCCAGATATTCCACCACATGAAATGTTACGTAATCATCTTTCCGAATTAAGTAAGAAACCCTCAGCATACGGTTACACACTTGCAGCTTCTAACGAATTTAAATCAGCGGTCGCTAGATACTACAAGCGAGTAAACCAAGTTGAAGTAGACCCTTCTACACAAGTAATCCAAACAATTGGCTCACAAGAAGGACTAGTTCACTTACCTATCGCTTTCTGTGATCCTGACGATTACGTGTTAACGACAAACCCAGGATATGTTGCCTATGCAGCAGGCATTAGTCTAGCTGGTGCAAAACCTTATTACATACCTCTTGATGAAAACAGAGGCTTCGTACCAAACTTAAAAGCCATTCCTGAAGACATTGCACAAAAAGCAAAACTACTCATTTTAAATATGCCGGGTAATCCAGTACCTATGTCTCCTTCAATCGAATATTTTAAAGAAGTTGTGGAGTTTGCGAAAAAATATAACGTTCTTGTTTTACATGATGCAGCGTATTCAGAATTTTATTTTACAGGAGATCGTCCTATTAGCTTCTTAGCTACCCCAGGTGCAATGGAAGTAGGAATCGAAATCAATTCCCTTTCAAAAAGCTTTAGCTTAGCAGGAGCTCGAGTAGCGTATATTATAGGGAATGCCGAAGCCATTAAAATCATGAGTCGATTAAAATCTAACTTAGACTTCGGAATTTTTGATCCAATTCAATCGACTGCAGCTCTAGCTTTAGACCATGCAGAAGAGATTACGGCTAATTTACGATCTACATTCGCTGAAAGACATCACGTGTTAATGAACGGATTAAAACACCTTGGATGGACTGTAGCACCTTCAAATGGTGGTATGTTTGTCTGGGCAAAATATCCATATGATCTCAACAGTGTCTCATTTGCCTATAAAGCAATAGAGCAAACAGGTGTTGTAATGGTGCCAGGAACAACATTCGGTTCTCAAGGTGAAGGTTTTATGCGATTAGCCTTAGTACAAGATGTTGAATTATTAAAAGAAGCAGTAGAACGTTTAAAAACATTATCTATATAGAAAAGCGGAGTGGGCTCGCCAGCTGCGACTGCAAAAACGCGACGTCCTGTCGCATTGCAGCCATGACTCACTTCGTGTGAGCCCCAGGCACTGGAGATTCCGAGAAGAAGGCGCTTTTTGCCATCGTAGGAGGAGTCGAAGTGTCCCGAGCAGCTAGCCCGCGTAGCTAGAGACTGTTCTACCTTCTAAAATTTAAACTTTATATATAAGAAAAAGGTTGTTCACCTCGGGTGGGTGAACAACCTTTTTTTAGTCAATTTCGTATTTATTTTCTGATTCGTGTTCGAATTTATTGTAGCGTCTTTTCATGAACTTAAATAAATGTGTCACAAGAACTTTAAATAATGCGTATCCTGGAATTCCAAGAATAACACCTGGCACGCCAAATAAAGAACCTGCTGTTAATAAAGCGAAAATGATGGTAATCGGATGAATCGATAAGGATCTCCCCATAATTTTTGGGGTAATGAACTTGCCTTCTACAAGTTGAACAATTGTCCAAACGATAATTAATTTAATTAGCATGAACGGTGATGTAACAATCGCAATGACTACTGCAGGAGTAATCGCAATTGCTGGTCCTAAATAAGGGACAACACTTGTAATCATGGCTAAGAAACCAAGTAAAAAGGCATAATCTAAATCGATAATTAAAAATCCAATTGTCATCATAATCCCAATACAAATCGACACCATAATTTGCCCTTGTATGTAAGAACTTACTTGTTTATCCATTTCTTTCATGACTTGCCCTATTTCATTACGCATACGTGGAGGGAACAGACGCAAAATAAATCTTGGGAGCTTTTCACCCTCGTATAATAAATAAAATAGAATGAATGGTACGGTCACAAGAGATAATATAATCCCTGTCACAGTTGAAACTAATCCGGTAATCCCTGTAGCTACACCTGATGCTAAGTTGGAAAAAGTATCTCTAACTGTTGAACCAAGATCGTTCATTACATCATTTAATACTTTATCGTAGTTGATATTCACTCTTTCGAATAGTTCATTAAATCGAGTGCTATTAAGGAAAGTAACAATGTTTTCAACTAAGGCCATAAAGTACATTGGGAATTCTTGAACTAACTTTGTAAATTGATCTCTTAAAAATGGAAAAACGAGTAATACTAGCAATGTCAGTAAACCGATTACTAGAATGAAGAGAATGATAATTCCCCATGCCCGAGGAACTTTCCATCTTACAAGGATCTTTAGTAATGGACGCAATAAATAATAGGCAATTACTGCGAGTACACCTGGAAGAATTACTACTTCAAACAATACTTGTAGTGGATGAAAAATCCAGTCTATCTTATCAAAAATGAAAATAACGCAGCCTAATAAAAGTAGCGAAATTAATAGAAATAATAGATTTTTCCCACCTAAAAATCGAATAAATTTAGTGGAAAAGAAAAATGAACCAAAACGTTCACGCTCTTCCTTACTTGTTCCTCGTTCTTTCTCCAAACAATCACCTCGACTTAACTACCAATCATACTATAATTTATTTTATCATGTAAAATTTGATTAATAAAATAATAGTCTCCATTTATTTCAAAAATTCATGTAAAATTTGTGTATTTGTTTGTTTGTCTATTTCAATGACAGAACCAGCATGACTATAATCTGCAAAAGAATACGTCCCCTTAGCTGGAATCGTTAATTTTTCTATTTCTACAGACCCACTTGCCGCAACAGATAACACTGTTTTTATTTCATCACTTGTCGAAAGGTCTGTCGTGATATAACCTTGTGCAGCACCAATTAACTTTGGTAAGTTTTTTATATTTCTTGGAGATATTAGTTCATTTTTTAATGCATCGATTACTTTTTGTTGACGTTCTACTCGCCCAAAATCACCATTTTCATCGTGTCGGAAACGTGCATATCCTAATAGTTCCTTACCATTTAAGTTTTGTACACCTTTTGTTAAGGACACACCAATATGTTCGGACATATCTTTTTCTACATCCATTTCAATACCACTTGGAGCCATAATATCAATTAATGATTCAAAACTTTTAAAGTCTATTAATACATAATGATGAATCGGCACATCAAACATCGTACTGATTGTATCTTTTAACAATTGAACTCCGCCTAAATAATAAGCTGTGTTTAATTTATACGATTGGTACTCTGGGATATCCGCGTAAATATCTCTCATAAAAGATACAAGTTTCATTTCATCCGTTTCACTATTCCATGATAAAAGCATCATCGTATCAGAACGTGATTGTTCCTCACCACGACTATCGACCCCAACAATTAAATAATTCGATACAATTTCTGTTGTTGGTTCGTCTGCCACAAATGATTCTTCCGGATGTTTTGTTTTACTTGCAAGCTCTAGCCCACTTCTGTATTGCATTACTGCATAAACGCCTATCCCAATTACGAAAATAAACAATAGGAGAAAAAACACTCTTCCTTTACGGAGTCTTCTCTTTTTATAGCGGGTTGGACGATGTTCAAATTGTTGATTTTCTTCCATATAAAAACTCCTTTTTATTTCAACTGAATATTGTGACGTCTAAAAATTAGAAATGGTTCGTAGTATCCCCAATACTACACAAAGTACGATAAATCCTTGTGAAATGATCTTTCAGGTAAAATGAATTTCACCTCTGTCAATTCTTCTGGATTTTAAATGATATATAAGCCACACGCGAGGGTCAGTTAGCAGCTGTTCGCACGGATACAACATTAACTTCCACTTATATATCCTGAATAAAGATTTAATTAAGATCAGCTTCTGGAATTTTGGAGGAACTTCTGCTAAATAAAGATAAATTTGATGTCGTACATACATCATGGTACAATACTATTTATTTTAAGCATATGGAGGCGTAAAAAATGGAAAAAGCAACATTTGCTGGTGGCTGCTTTTGGTGTATGGTAAAACCATTCGATACTTGGGATGGCGTACATAAAGTAACTTCAGGATACATGGGTGGTCACGTGATTAACCCTACATATGAACAAGTAAAAAAAGGAGATACTGGTCATTTAGAAGTCGTACAAATCGAGTTCGATCCTAACATTTTCTCTTATGAACAATTACTTGAAATTTATTGGATGCAAATCGACCCTACGGATGATAGTGGACAATTCCATGATCGTGGGGAATCCTATAAAACGGCAATTTTTTATCACAATGAAAAGCAAAAAGAACTATCGGAAAGCTCTAAACAACAATTAGCTGAAAGCGGTCGTTTTAAAAAGCCAATCGTTACAAAAATCCTTCCCGCAGAGACTTTTTACATCGCGGAGGATTATCATCAAGACTACTATAAAAAAGAGTTAGAACATTATAAAGAAGACCGCGCAATTTCAGGCCGAGATGAATTCATCCAACAACATTGGGAAAATAATAAATAACTCCCTAAAAATAAAAACGACAAACATCCACTTGAAAACAGGACGTTTGTCGTTTTTCATTTTTAATGAAATTATAAAATATATATTCAAAAATTAAAAAAATTAAATGTATGCCTTACAAAGATAGAAGTTGTTAGCCCATATAAGAAAGCGCAGCCTACCACTGTAAGCTGCGTAAAGTAGCAAGAAAGATTAGAAGAAAAAATTATATGTGGGCGGGCCTACACAAAGCACAAAGACAAGTCGAAAAGACACGTTTTTAACGTGGCTTTGCGGCTTGTGTGCTTAGCCCGCACTCACCAAACACTCTATTAGAATCTTTTATTAGAATTCTTTTAATGAACAAAAACAAATTAGCGTTTAATTTCTTTTTACAAAGACTTTCTTCCTTAAACGATAATATCATCACCTTTAGGCAGTTACGCATTCACAAATTCACGAATAGAAGAAATAAATAATTCCCCATACTTCTCTAGTTTATTTTGTCCGACACCACTGACTTCTAAGAAGCCTACTTCGTCTATTGGTTGTTTCTCACACATATCACGTAATGTTTTATCTGAAAAGACAACAAAAGGTGGTACACCTTCACGCTCAGCGATTTCCCTACGCAAGCCTCTTAACTTTTCGAATAACGGATCATCTTGCTTCACCACCGCTTTTACAGTTTGAACTCGCCGTGATACCTTTCTTTTACCTAACAGTACATCCTTCCCATCCTCCGAAACATAAATTGTCGGGAATTGACCAGGATGAACGAGCAAAATACGTTCCGCAATTAAGAATTCAATAAAATTCGCGATTTCTTTTGCACTCATTTTCTTTAAAATACCAAAGGTTGAAAGGTGTCTAAATCCTTCTACTTTTTTATTTTTTGAGCCAGCTAACACTTGTGAAGTAATCGTTTTCCCAAATTTTTGGCCCATTCGAACAACACACGATAACACTCGTTGCGCATCTTCTGTTACTTCAACACTTGGACGCTCATCACAACAGTTGCCGCATCGTTCACAAGTTACTTCCACTTCTTCACCAAAATATTGAAGGATATACAACTGTAAACACATTTCAGTATGGCAATAGTCAACCATACGTTGTAATTTTTCTAGTTCTAGTGGAATTCTAGAGGGGTCTCGGGATTGATCAATTAAAAAGCGTTGAGTTTGTTCATCTGAAGGTGAGTAAAGTAGGATACATTCACTTGGAAGTCCATCACGACCAGCCCTTCCAGCTTCCTGATAATAACTTTCCATATTACGTGGCATTTGATAATGGATCACGTAGCGAACATTTGTTTTGTTTATACCCATTCCGAAAGCATTTGTTGCAATCATGAGTTGGGCTTGGTCTGCAAGAAAACGATTTTGTTCATCATTTCGTTCAGCCTCAGACATCCCCGCATGGTATTTCGCTACCGATATACCGAATTTCAATAACAACTCATAAAGACTGTCCACTGCTTTTCGGGTTGCAGCATAAATGATCCCTGACTCATTCTTATTATTCTCGAGATAGTTTTTTATGAACTTTTCTCTATTCTCACCGACCAATACTTTAAATGTTAAGTTATCCCGCGCAAATCCTGTAATAAAAGTATCCTCTGATTCTATATGTAAAACCTGACAAATGTCTTCACTGACAGTAGGTGTTGCTGTAGCAGTAAGCGCAATAATCGTCGGCTTAGTGTTCCATAATTTTAATACCTTTGAAATCGCTCGATAACTTGGTCTAAAATCATGTCCCCATTGAGAAATACAATGGGCTTCATCTATTGCTATTAACGGTACATTGAGTTGTGAAAGTGCCATACAAAAGGAATCCATTTCAAGCCGCTCTGGTGCAATATAAAGAAGTTTAACTTCACCATTTCTAACATTCATCATCGTTTTATCAATTTCTGAAGAAGTCAATGAACTATTAATAAAGGCTGCTTGAATCCCATTGGCACGCAATAGATCCACTTGATCTTTCATTAAAGAGATTAATGGAGAAATGACAATTGTTGTTCCATCCAATGCTAATGCAGGTACTTGATAACATAGTGACTTCCCACCACCAGTTGGCATTACACATAATGTATCTTGACCATTTAATACATTCTGAATTACTTCTTGTTGGCCTTTTCGAAATGAATCATAACCAAAATAATCTTTTAAAATTTTTTGAGCTTGTCGCAACATCTACTATCCCTCTCAACTTTTTCTACTAATAATTATACTATAATTTAGTTACAAACGAGAGAGGCATTCTATAATCATCACTTCACACTAAAATAAGATTAAAATATTACTTTTCATATGAAGTTGCTATCTGCATTATTGTTTCATCTATATTTCGATGATTTCCTACCTTCGTTATAGTTTTACCAATGTAATGCAGTGATTTTTTTCTCCTAAAATCATTTCAATAACATGTTGGAAAATAATTAAGATTCCTCGTTTAATTTCCCGGAAAATTTTGAAAATTTACACAATTAGACAATAGCTGTCGAATCGATTCGTTTTAACACTCATAATGAAAGTTAGTTTCCTTACAACAACTGACATGCTATAATAGAAACATTGTGTACAAAAGAAAAAGTAGCAATTTTTGCTATGTATATCTGCAGTATAAAATAGAATGAAAAAAATTTTAGGAGGTACTTACATGATTCAAGTTAGTGGTGTAGGTCTTCGCTATGGCGATCGTAAACTATTTGAAGACGTAAATATTAAATTCACACCTGGTAACTGTTATGGTCTAATCGGAGCAAACGGTGCTGGGAAATCAACATTTTTAAAAATTTTATCTGGTGATATTGAACCTCAAGAAGGTCATGTATCAATGGGTAAAGACGAACGATTATCTGTTTTAAAACAAAATCACTTTGAATACGATGAATTCAATGTACTTGATACTGTTGTAATGGGTAATAAACGTCTTTGGGAAGTAAAAGCTGAAAAAGACGCAATTTATGCAAAAGAGGATTTTTCTGATGAAGACGGCATGCGTGCTGCCGAATTAGAAGGTGAATTTGCAGACTTAAACGGATGGGAAGCAGATTCTGAAGCGGCAACATTACTTAATGGTTTAGGTATTGGCGACGAGCTTCATTACATGCAAATGGCGGACTTAGAAGGTTCAGATAAAGTCAAAGTATTACTTGCT
This sequence comes from Ureibacillus composti, assembly GCA_030348875.1. Classification (GTDB taxonomy): domain Bacteria; phylum Bacillota; class Bacilli; order Bacillales_A; family Planococcaceae; genus Ureibacillus; species Ureibacillus composti. The sequence goes on along the minus strand of JAUCEP010000002.1, from coordinate 2,120,892 downwards.
CAAGCTTTATTTGGTAAACCAGATGTTCTATTACTCGATGAGCCTACCAACCACTTAGATTTAAAAGCAATTAAATGGTTAGAGGAATTTTTAATCAACTTTGAAAATACAGTCATCGTAGTATCCCATGACCGTCACTTCTTAAACAAAGTTTGTACACATATTGCGGATTTAGATTTTTCGAAAATCCAAATTTATGTTGGTAACTATGATTTCTGGTATGAGTCTAGTCAATTAGCACTTAAAATGGCTCAAGACCAAAATAAGAAAAAAGAAGAAAAAATTAAAGAATTACAAGCATTCGTTGCTCGTTTCTCTGCAAACGCTTCTAAATCGAGTCAAGCCACTTCACGTAAAAAAATGTTAGATAAAATCGAACTAGAAGACATCAAACCATCTAGCCGTAAATATCCTTTCATTAACTTCCAAATTGGCCGTGAAATTGGAAACGATGTATTAACTGTTGAAGGTTTATCCGCTACTCAAGATGGCGAAGTACTACTTAAAGATGTTCGCTTCATGATGAACAAAGAAGATAAAATCATTTTACTTGGTAGCCCACTTGCAAAAACTGCTTTAATGGATATCTTAATGGAACAACGACAAGCAGATAGCGGTACATTTAAATGGGGTGTAACAACATCTCAAAGCTACTTCGAAAATGATCATGATAAATACTTTACTGGCAGTGAAAAAACATTAGTTGAATGGTTACGCCAATATTCACCTGAAGATGAAACAGAAAGCTTCTTACGTGGTTTCTTAGGTCGTATGCTATTCTCTGGTGAAGAAGTGAAAAAATCCCCTTCTGTTTTATCAGGAGGAGAAAAAGTACGTTGTATGTTATCTAAAATGATGCTTGCTAATTCAAATGTATTATTATTAGATGAACCAACGAACCACTTGGACTTAGAATCTATCCAAGCACTTAACGAAGGATTAATTCGTTTCAAAGGCGCAATGCTATTCACTTCTCATGACCATCAGTTCATCCAAACAATTGCTAACCGTGTAATTGAAATTCAAGAAGACGGTACAATTTTAGATAAACAATTAACATATGATGAGTTCTTAGAATGGAAAGAAGCTCAAGGAATTAAATAAGATTCTAGCGAATTAGAGAGTGTTCAAATAGGAGAGCACTCTCTTTTTTATGGATAATTTTTATAGGACAAGTTCTTCACTAAAAAACGCAACAAATTCTATCATTAGTTTACATAATATAAATATGATTAACTATTATTCGAAATTAGAAAATTTTTAATATACAAGAATAACTTAGGAGTACTGGTAAAGAATAAGATATAGTAAGTTAAAGGAGGCATTCAAATGAGAAGTGCAATAGCATTTTCCTTAATTTTGTTAATGATTCTTACTGGCTGTAACGATGATGATAAAGTTAAAGTACAAGTTCAAGAGGAACACTCCCCTACTCCAACAGTTTCTGATGAAACAGACCACGAGGCAAGCGAAGACTCTACAGATCAATCAAATGACGAATCTACAAATAATACAATTGACTTTTCATCATTTTTTAAACCAAATCAATCAGTGGCATACTTTCTTGGAGAAGGAAATGAATTCGCTACATTAAATGTGAAAACAGTTTGGCTATCTGAAAAATATGTTGCCCATATTGAAGATAATGGTGGCGTAACATTACTCCGTGTTTTTCGAATCTTAGACGATAAGATTGAAATAATTCTTGAAGAAGTAATAGAAGGTACGTCAGGTGAAATTCCTTATCCGGAGGTCTCTGCATTGGAGGATATGCAAGCCATTGAAACCTATTTAGCTGGACCTATTGAAGTTGGAACTCAGTTTGGCAAATGGAAAATTGTAAAAGTTGATGAAACACTAAAAACGCCATACAAGAATTTCGAACATGTGTTCGTTATTGAAGAAAAGGGAGATAATTTCATCAACAGAAAGTATTTTGTAAAAGACTATGGTGAAATAAAACGTGAATCCATTATGCAAATTGATCAAGAAGAAGATTACATTGTCACATCAACATTAGAAAAAATATCTCAGCAATAGCCCCACTTTCCTACCTGCTTAGCAAATCATGTCCTTTGGTAATACCAATTAGGAATCATCATCATTTTTTTATGATGGTGATTCTTTTCATTTTATGATGAAAGTGAAATGCATTTCTTCAGGTATTTGATTTCATGACTAATTTCAACTGCACTTCAATTAAATATGGAGCAATTTCTATGGGAATCTTTTGATGCTACATAAAGGAGATCATTAAGAAGTGTTTGTGGCAGAGGTTTGTAAAATTCGCTAACATCCATCTGTTAAATAAATGAAAAAAATAACAGAATATTATAAATATCAATTATAAAAAATGAATGAAGGTACATACTATATTGACTGAGTCAAAAAGAAATAGACACCCCAAAATTGGGATGTCTAGAATTAACGAATTTAATTTTAATTCTTATGAATTAAAGTTTAGTTACGTTAGCAGCTTGTGGTCCGCGGTTGCCTTCTACAACTTCGAATTCCACTTTTTGACCTTCGTCAAGAGTTTTGAAACCTTCACCTTGGATAGCTGAGAAGTGTACGAATACGTCGTTTTCACCTTCAACTTCGATGAATCCAAAACCTTTTTCTGAGTTAAACCATTTTACTGTACCTTGTTTCATTTGAAAAAACCTCCAAAAAATAAAGTGTAACAATATGGAATTTTTTACCCAAATAAAAAATTCACATATTACGAAGAGTACCGACATTACACCGATCACTCTTTGTAATATGTGAATCATTTGTACCCGGTAAAACAATTTTATTGTTAAATTTAGTATACCATTATTTTACTCAATGTCAAATAAATTATTCAATCTTTTTCACAAAAATTCTTTGATTTCTGTAAATTGAAAGTATGTTTAATTTATTTTTTGTTACTATTCGTATTATTCTACAATGTCTCAACGATTATACCATGGTAAATTTGTGAATCCTCATCACACGCTTCACAAAATTCAACTTCATCATCATTCCAAAATGCGAAAAACCGCTTTTCTTTACTTGCCTCATGTTGATACTTTTTACGAAAATCGTTAAGTTTAGCTTCTAACGCGTTATGTAGTTCTTCTTCGGATTGATATTCTTCTGTGGAAATAATTGATGACTCCCATCCATCAAATAACCACCATGGTTCAAAATCTGCTACCATATAGATTATTTTAAACATAATTGATCATCCCTTCCCTTATTCTTATTTTATCAAACGTTTAGTAAATGTCTAATTATCCAAACTCTATTATAATGATGTGAACGGTACTTTTTATACCGTTACATTACGCTCATTATTGATCACTTATTGGAGGAAGTCCGATGGCACAAAGGGTACATATCTTAATAAAGATGAAAATCGAACTTACATTTCAACTAACACAATCCATACATCAAAAAGCGTTACAATTAGGCTTAAAGGGATTTTGTTCGGTTCCGAATAAACAATACGTTGAAATCGAAGTAGAAGGTAAAAATAGTTCCATTCGAGAATTTCTGCATTTTCTTCAAAAAGGATATGTAGAGTCTCAACAAACTTGTACTTATCAAAAGGAGATTTTTGAAGATATTAAAGGTTACACAATATTTCAATCTAATCTAGTATAGTTGTTAAAATGTTACTTTACTTTCCAATACAAAAACATTGAAATAAGTTGTACAATCATAATAAGTTTTAAATAGAAAGAACTTTGTTTTTGAAACTTTTTCTTCAACTTATACGTATTACAACTATAGAACTAGAGGAGGTACGATTATGCTTGGTGCAACGAATTTTTTTATCAGACATGCACTTAACTTTTTGTTCAGTTTTTCTATATATATATTGACAATAGTTAATTTTGACCTAGGTGCTGTGGTCGTGCCAATTCTTACAATATTAACCTATATTGTGAGTAATAGCGCCATAAAAATAATCCAGAAATCCAAAAGAGCAAAAGAGCTGAAACTTTCCCGCTCAGAATTTAAACATATTGAAAGTCAAATAAAGCAAGCTAAATCACATATCAATTCTTTAACACAACAGTATGTTCGTGTTCGATCAATTCGTTCATTTAAATTACTAAATGAAATGACAAAATTATCTCGACGTATTGTAAACATTGTACAATCAAACCCACAGAAATTTTACAACGTAGAAGACTTCTTCTATGCACACTTACCTTCTGCTGTACATTTAACAGAGACATATACAATGTTGTCTCAACAGCAAATTAAGGATACTGAAGTCCATCTAGCACTTGAAGATACACGTAAAACATTAAAGGATTTACATGTAACAATGGAAGATGATCTAAAGTCAGCACTTGAATCAGATATAGAAAATTTAAAAATTGAATTGGATTTCGTAAAATTAGAAAATGAAAAGAGACGAAAACAACTTGAACTAAGAGGTGAAGAAAGATGACAGAATCAAAGAGCTCTGGTAATGCAATTACAAATATCATGAGCTCTTTTTCTGATTTTTCGATGACTCAATCGGATTCTAGTAAAGGACATTTACCAGGATTGTTTTCGTCTCTCTCTTCAGAAGATCAATCTAAAGCTTTGCATTTAGCTAGTAAAATTGATGTTTCTCGATATGACTATGTCTTGAATTTTGGTTCAGAGGTTCAAGAAGCTTTAAAAACTTTTAGCCATAATTTGCTTGTACAAGTTCAACGAAATGATACTTCCCCAATAAGAGAAGTACTTCATAAGTTGATGGAACAATTAGAAAAAATTAACCCAGACGATCTTATTGAGAACAGTAAAGGTTTCTTTTCTAAACTATTTAGTCGAAGAAAATCATCTATCCAAGAAACCATGTCACAATATAACCGCTTAAGTAAACAAATTGATCGATTAAGTATACAACTTCAACACGCCCAAAAAGGGCTATTCTTAGATATGAACATGTTAGACGAACTATTTCGGTTAAACGAAGATTATTTTCATCATATTTCCGTTTTTATTGCAGCTGGCGAGTTAAAGTTGATGGATTTGAAAAAAAATGACTACACAAAATTACTTAATAAAGTCGAGCAATCAAAAGACGATCCGATGGCGAAGCAAAAACTATCAGATTTACTTATGTCAATTGAATGGCTTGACCGAAAAATTTATGAATTGCAAATCTCGAGAGAAATAGCTGTTCAATCAGCTCCACAAATTCGACTCATGCAGCAAACAAATCAAATGTTAATTGAAAAAATTCAATCATCCATTATGACAACGATTCCATTATGGCAATCTCAAATTTCAATACTCATTAATTTAAATAATCAACGTAGGGCCAATATGATGCAGGAACGCTTAATGAATGCTTCAGATGAAATGATTCGTAAAAATGCAAAAATGTTAGAGTCAACCGCAAATGATTCGAATCAGAATCGCAAAACCATTTCACACGCAGAGATTGATGTCTTTAAACAAACTCAACTTCAATTAATTGAATCAATTGAAGAAACGCTACGAGTACAGGCTACAAGCAATGAGCAACAAAATGCGTTAGAATCGAAACTACTGGAAATTGATCAAAAATAAAAGCACGATTAGTAGAAGATACTGTCTTCGCTAATCGTGCTTTTTCAATATTAAAGTTCTTCAAAATAATCTTTATAGTAACCGCCAACATTGCCAGTATTATCAACTACAAATAGAAACTCTTCTGTTTCATTTTTCACTTCATATTCTTTTCCAACCGTTAATACATTCGATACTAAATATTTTGAAGCATTTGTATTAACACATTTTACAGTGCGGATTGTTGGTGCCTCTTTCCACTTCAAATTTAACATAACTTTAACCTCACTTTAATAATTGCATTGTTCTCTTATATTCTATACCATTTTAAGATGTCTGTGTTAATAAAAATACCTAATTCGTTCACCACGATCTCTATCTTCCTTTTATTGAAGGGTTATCATGCAAATGATACAATGAATTTATAGAGGTGATTTTGTAAATGTCATTATCCTTTGGTAGTTTACCAATGTGGTTTTTTATTATCGCATTCGTATTTGCGATTGTCTTCATTCTATATGCTGAATGGAATTCTAGAAGCTAAAACAGCAATCGTATAAGTCATATACGATTGCTGTTTTCATTTTTATTATTTTAATGTTCGTTTTAAGAATTCTTTTGTTCTTTCATTAACCGGATTGACAAGTACCTGTTCAGGTGGTCCTTCCTCCACAATTACCCCTTTATCCATAAACACAACTCGGTCAGATACTTCACGAGCAAACTCCATCTCATGGGTTACAATTAACATTGTATTCCCCTCATCTGCTAGTTGGCGCATTACTTTTAATACTTCTCCTACCATTTCAGGATCCAGAGCAGATGTTGGTTCATCAAAAAGCATTACATCGGGATCCATTGCTAATGCACGAGCAATGGCAACACGTTGCTTTTGACCACCAGATAATTGACGAGGTTTTGCATTAACATATTGGTCCATGCCAACAACTGATAAGTATTTTAAAGCATTCGCTTTTGCTTCATCTTTTGAACGTTTCAATACTTTTTGTTGCCCCACCATACAATTACTTAATACATTATGATTATCGAATAAATTAAATTGCTGGAATACCATCCCTAAATGAGTACGATATTCTTTAATATTATGTTTTTCATCTAAAATATTTTCACCATTATAAATAATTTCCCCACCACTCGGTGTTTCAAGAAGGTTAATACAACGAAGCAGTGTTGATTTTCCGGAGCCCGATGATCCGATTAGACAGACAACTTCACCTTTGTTTACAGTGAAATTTACATCGCGCAATACTTCGTGCTGACCAAATGATTTATTTAGATGTTTAATTTCAATTACTTTTTCCATCTTTATAACTCCTTACGCGACTTAAATCTATTTTTTTCTAATTTGTTCAACTTGGTAGGCATTTTGGCCATCCATTTTTTTCTCGATATAACGCAAAATTTGGCTAGCTACAACTGTCATGATTAAATAAATTATACACGTAATGATATATGATTCAGCAAATCGGAAGTTTGCGCCTGCAATAGATTTTGTCGTAAAGAATAACTCCGTAACACTGATTACACTTAACACAGCAGAATCTTTAATATTCATAATTAGTTGATTGCCTGTAGCTGGTAAAATATTTCGGAAAACTTGAGGCAAAATCACATGAATCATTGTTTGGAAATGTCCCATACCAATCGCTTCTGCAGCTTCATATTGGCCTTTGTCAATGGAAACAATACCACCACGAACATATTCAGCCATATAGGCACCTGTATTCAATCCTACAACGACAATTGCCGCAACAAATCGATCCATTTCAAAGCCATAAGCAGCTAATCCATAAAATACGACCATTGCTTGTACAATCATTGGTGTACCACGGAAGATTTCTACATAAACTGTTAATATGACATTAACTAATTTTAAAATGACTGATTTAATAGATTTCTTTCGAAGTGGAATTGTGTGCATCACCCCAATAAATAATCCGATAAGAGCACCAATAATTGTACTGATAATAGCTATTAATAACGTCATATATGCGCCGCGTAAATAACTTGGCCAATTCTCTTCAAGTATAGAGAGTATAATATCCAAACTCATAAATATCCTCCTAAGTATTTTGGAACAACAAAATAGATTCACATTTTAATAAAAAAGAGACACACTGGCCACCTTAAAGTGACCAGTGAGATCATTAAATCTTATTTTGATGCAGGTTGGTTTGCAATTGCTTGATCCATTAATTCTTGACGCTCTTCCTCAGTGATTGATTTAATTACTTCATTAATTTTGTCTTTATTTTCATCACCTTTACGAAGACCGATTGCAACAGAAGTATCAGCTGGATCAGTTTTGAATCCATCTTCTAATTCAACATATGTGAAGTTTTCGTTTGCTGAAGATGCAGATACCGCTTCAGGACGTTCAGCAACATATCCATCAATAACACCAGATTCTAATGCTACACGCATATGTGAGAAGCTTTCCATTGCCGTTTCTTTTTTAACATCAGGAATTTGATCAATCACTGCATAGTTTGTTGTGTTTAATTGAGATGTAATTTTAGCTCCTGCAAAGTCTGCTAGTGTTTTAGCGTCTGCATACTCTCCACCAGCTTTTGTTACGATTACAAAATTACTTGTATAGTAGTTTTCAGTAAAATCAATTACTTCTGCACGCTCAGGAGTAGGGCTCATCCCAGCAATAATTGCATCAATTACATTTGATTCTAAAGCTGGTAATAAACCATCCCATTCAGTTTTTACAATGACTAATTCTTTACCTAAAGCATCGGCAACGCGTTTTGCGATTTCAACATCGTAACCGCCTGCATACTCTTCCGATCCTTGAATTTTAACTGCACCGTTTGAATCATCTTGTTGTGTCCAGTTAAATGGAGCATAACCTGCTTCTAATCCAACTTTTAATACATCTTTTTCTTCAGTATTTGAAGCATCTGAATTAGATGTACCTTCTTCTTTTGAAGTACCACATGCAGCTAAAATTAAAATTGCAAACATAGCTACCATAAGTAGTTTAAGTTGTTTTGACATTGATTTTCTCTCCTTTGTTATGTTTTATATTTACTTAAATAAAAAGCGACCTAAGATGAACTCAGGTCGCATTATTTACATAAAGCCTAAATCCTCTTCCGTTCCTTCTCTTGAGATAGCACAACTCAGATGGCTAAGGAAAACCAACTGAGACAGTCCTGCAATTATTCACTGCAGACCCAGCATGAAGCATTTGAGCATACTTCAGACTTCGGCGATATTTCCTTCTTCTTTACTTCTTCGCATGCTCAAGCTCGATAAAGAACTAATAAAGATCGCACCTCTACCTCACTCGAACGTGAGGCTTTTTTATTAATTTACTACTCGATTGTACTATGCATATCATGTATTGTCAACGCTACTTTTTTCTGAAAATTGCAATTCGACAAACAAAAATACTGATTTATCAAGGTTTGAAAGGTTCTTACCAAATGTAACGACAAATTACTAAATAATAATATATATAGGTATTTTGAATTAAGGAACTTTTATGAAGTTAAATAAAAAAACTAGCGAATTTAATCGCTAGTTTTTCTTTTATTAAGAATTTAAAAGTAAATCTTCTGGATTTTCGATTAACTCTTTAACTGTTTTTAAGAATCCAACTGAATCTTTACCATCGATGATACGGTGGTCATAAGATAATGCCACATACATCATTGGACGGATTTCAACTTCACCATTAACTGCAACTGGACGGTTTATAATTGAGTGCATACCTAAAATACCAGCTTGTGTACCATTCATAATTGGAGTAGACATTAATGAACCGAATACACCACCATTAGTAATAGTGAATGAGCCACCAGCCATGTCATTTAAACCTAATTTTTTCTCGCGTGCTTTTTTAGCTAAGCTAGCGATATCTTTTTCGATTTCAGCAAAGTTTTTGCTATTTGCATCACGTACGATTGGAACAACTAAACCTTCTTCAGTTGAAACCGCGATTCCGATATCAAAGAAGTTATTTAAGTGAATTTCATCACCTGAAATTTGAGCGTTAACGTATGGATATTTTTTAAGAGCTGCAACAACTGCTTTTGTGAAGAATGACATGAAACCAAGTTTGATGTCGTTTGCTTTCACGAACTCTTCTTGTTTGCGTTTACGTAAAGCCATGATATTTGTCATATCAATTTCGTTAAATGTTGTTAACATTGCAGTTGATTGTTTAACTTCTAATAAACGTTTTGCAATTGTTTGACGACGGCGGCTCATTTTTTCGATTGTTACACGATCAGTGTTTGCTGCTGGTGTGAACACTACTGGTCCGTTTGATGGAGCAACTTGTGCTACTGGTGCAGCTGCAACTGGTGCTACTCCATGAGCTGCAACATCTTGTACACGTACTCGACCTTGTGGGTCAACAGGTGAAACTTGGCTTAAATCAATGCCTTTTTCACGAGCAAGTTTACGTGCTGCTGGTGAAGCAACAACGCGTTCGTTTGAAGTTTCTTCCGCAACAACTGGTGCAGCAGGTGCTGGTGTAGGAGCTGCTGGTGCTGGTGCAGTTTCTGCTTTTGGTGCTTCTGCTACAGGTGTAGCTGGTGCTGGTGCAGCACCTTCTCCAGCTTCAACAACAGCGATTACTTGTCCTACAAGAACTGTATCGCCTTCTCCAGCTAAAATTTGTGTTAATACACCTGCTTCTTCAGAAATAATTTCAGCGTTTACTTTATCTGTTTCTAATTCTACGATGAATTCGCCTTTTTCTACGCGATCTCCAACTTTTTTAACCCACTGGGCAATTGTACCTTCTGTAATCGATTCTGCTAATTCAGGGACTTTAATTTCAGCCACTTTAATATCCTCCTTTTAATATCATGCAATATATCTCTTTACTTGCATGGTATCGCTACTCTAAGTTGTAGCTAATATTCCGTAATAGTGTTAGTTATAAGTGAATTATTTGATTGCTAAAGCTTCATCAATAACTTTTGCTTGAGCAACTTTATGTGAATCCATGTCACCTTCTGAAGTAGAAGACATTTCAGGACGTCCAACGTAAGATAATTTTTTACCATTTGCCACTTCAAGTAAATATTCTAAAGCATATTTCCATGGACCTTGGTTTTTAGGTTCTTCTTGTACCCAAACGATTTCTTTTGCGTTTGGATATTTTGCAATAATATCTGATAATTTTTGTGATGGGAATGGATATAATTCTTCAACACGTAAAATGTGAAGTTTTTCATAACCTTCGCCTTCTTTAACACGATCAGCTAAATCGATCATTACTTTACCAGAACCAATGACAATTCGTTCAACTTTCTTAGGAGCCGTTCCTAATCCTGGTTGTTCAATTACTTCTTCAAATTTACCTTCAGATAATTGCTCAATTGTAGCAGCAGCTAAAGGATGACGAAGTAATGATTTTGGTGATGTTACTACTAATGGACGAACTCCTTCTGTTCCAAGCATTTTAGCTTGACGACGTATTAAGTGGAAATAGTTTCCAGCAGTTGAACAGTTTGCAACAATCCAGTTATTTTCCGCTGATAATTGTAAATAACGTTCAATACGTGCAGAAGAATGCTCTGGACCTTGACCTTCAATACCATTTGGTAATAAAAGAACTAAACCAGATTTTTGTCCCCATTTAGAACGAGCAGCTGAAATGAAATTATCAAACATGATTTGAGCCATGTTTGCGAAGTCACCAAATTGTGCTTCCCAAATTGATAAAGCTTTTTCATTTTCTAAATTATAACCATATTCATATCCGACGATTGCAGCCTCAGTTAATGGTGAGTTGTAAACTGCAAATGATGCGTTTGATCCAGAGATATGATGTAATGGTGTGTACTCAGAACCATTGTTTTTATCGTGTAATACTAAGTGGCGTTGTGAGAATGTACCACGTTGTGCATCTTGCCCAGTAATACGAATTGGGTTACCATCACGTAAAATTCCAGCAAATGCTAAAGTTTCAGCATGACCCCAGTCGATTTTACCAGATTCAATTGCATCTACACGTTTATTTAAAATTTTAGCTAATTTATTTTGTGGCTCGAAGCTTTCAGGCCAAGCTAATAAATCTTGATTAATTTGTTTTAAATCTTCTTTAGTAATTGTTGTGTCAACTTCTGGGTAACCTGATTTTAATTCTTCAGGCATTTCAACTTCAAAGTGGCCATTTTCAGCACCAACTTCTTTAACATGATCGTAAGAAGCTTGCATTTCAGCATAAATTTGATCATCTAAGTTTTTAACTTCTTCAGCAGTTACAATACCTTCTGTAGCTAATCTTTCTCCATAACTTGCACGTACAGTAGGATGTTTCGCAACAATTAAATAAGTTGAAGGATTCGTTACAGTTGGGTCATCAGTTTCATTATGACCAAAACGACGGAATCCAATTAAGTCGATTAAAATGTCTTTACCGAAAATTTGACGGTATTCAAATGCGATTCGAGCAACTTGTACTACTGCTTCTGGATCATCTGCATTTACATGAATTACTGGAACTCCATATCCTTTAGCAACATCAGATGAATAGTGTGTAGAACGAGAATCATAATGTTCAGTTGTGAATCCAATCATATTATTAGAAATGATGTGGATTGATCCACCAGTTGTGAAACCGTTTGTATTTGCATAGTTGAAAGTCTCTTGAACGATTCCTTCACCAGCAAATGCAGCATCACCATGAACTAATACAGCTAAAGCTTTACTTGGATCAAATTTTGGTGTTCCTGAAGATGTAGTATCCTCCTGAGCAGCACGAGTTGAACCTGTAATAATCGGACTTACTACTTCTAAATGAGAAGGATTGTAAGCTAATTTCACTTTCATTCCTGAATTCTTAGTATGTGTAGCACCCATATGGTACTTCACGTCACCAGTCCAACCTTTAGAAATTTCTAAAGAGCCGTCTTTTGGGAAGAAGAAATCATTTGGAACGTGTGCAAAGTCTGAAAACATCATATCGTATGGTTTATTTACAACGTGTGTTAAAACATTTAAACGTCCACGGTGTGCCATACCGATTTGTAAATATTTCATTTTGTCTTCATCTGCAGCTTTAACGATTTCATCAAGTAATACAACTAATGTATCTAAACCTTCAATTGAGAAACGTTTTTGACCTACAAATGTTTTATGGATAAATCTTTCAAAATCTTCAACGCGTGTTAATCGTTCTAGAATCGCTTTTTTCTCTTCTGTTGTTAAGCTTGAATTTACAATACCTGACTCAATTTTAGATTGTAGCCATTCACGTTCGATTTTGTTATCTACGTGAGAATATTCGAAACCGGCTTTACCAGTATAGATTGCTCGTAAATAATCAATTGCTTGTTTACCATTGGAAACGCTTGCAGGCACGTTATTAAAGAATAACGTAGCTGGCATTCCAACTAGATCTGCTTCTGTTAAACCATAAGAAGCAACATCAATTCGAGAATTATCTAATTGACGATCTTTTAGCGGATATACATCTGCAGCAAGATGTCCATATGAGCGAATTGCATCTGCAAGTTGTACAGCAGCAAATACTTTTGTTAAGTTCGCTGTAGGTACATTAGCAGCCCCTTCCGTTTCTGTAGTGCCACCTTCAATTGTTGGCGCTCCAAATTGTTGGAAAAGCGCTATTAAATCTGGATCTACTTCTTCAGGAGATTGTAGGAATAATTCATATTGTTCCATAACATACCCTAAGTTAGGTCCAGAGAATGCTGACCAAGGGGAACCAGCATATAATACATTGTTCGACATGAGAATAACCTCCAAATTACGCCCTAAGGCAGTTCCATTGTGTATCTGTAATATTATTTCATATATTACCATTCTTCGACAATAGAAAAAATCTATTGATTTAATTACCATTACTTATTAATTAAAAATGAAGAACGTATTTTTAACATTTCAATCTTACTACTCTTCACAAAAAATACAACTATTTTTCACAAAAAGAGCATATTTTCTTCACAATCATTTAAAAAAGTTCAGAATGGTCAAAAACTAAACGATGGGAAACCTTAAAGTAAATGTTGTTCCATAATTAACTTTACTAGTCACATCAATTTTAACATCATATCGTTCAGCTAGCATTTTTGTAATACTTAATCCTAAACCTGTTCCACCATTACTTTTACGAGAAGCGTCTATGCGATAAAAACGATCAAAAATGTGTGGTAAATGTTCGTTTGAAATCCCAATCCCATTGTCTTTTATCGTAATAAATATGTGTTCAGGTAAATAATTAATTTCTATATTAATGACCGGTTGATGTTCGCTATAACGAATTCCATTTTCAATAATATTTCTTAAGATTTGAGAAAGGGCGTTTTCGGTTATATGAGCATCTTTTTTCTCACCAAAGTATAGTACATTAACATTTGCTTCTTTATGAACAAATTGCAGTTCCATAATAACAGATTCTATAACATGTTGGACATCTGCATAGGCGTGTTGTTCCTTCTCTTCTTTACGTGCTAAATCTAACAGTTCTTCTATCATTTTTTTCATGCGCTGCACTTCTGTAATAGAGGTATTAAGAGATTCTTCTAACACTTCTGGATCATTCTTTCCCCATCGCTTAATCAAAGATAAATGCCCTTCTATTGCTTGAATAGGCGTTCTAAGTTCGTGTGACGCATCCGAAACAAATTGATGCTGTTTCTTAAAAGAACTATGTAATTCATCTATCATGGATTGATAAATCGTAATTAAATCGCCTATTTCATCATCTGCCTTATATGTAACACTAATTTCCTCGTCAAATCCTTTTTCACGTACTGATACCATCGAGTCACGTAGATCTTGAAGGGGTTTCATTAAGAGATTTGCTAAATAGTAACTGATAGATCCAGCAACTAAAAGAGCTCCGATCCCTGCAATTAGCATAGCAGTTAAGACATATTTCATCATAGATTGAAAGCTATTTAATGGATGAATTAGTTGTAAATAACCCTGAAACCTACCTATTTGTACTACTCTTTCTAATACAAATACATCATTGCCCTCTAGTTTTTTTTTCATAACCATCGTATCAAAGTATTGTAATTCAGATTTTTCGAGTTTTGCTGCTGGCGACGTATTATTAATCCTTAGTACTTCATAACCATCTAAATTAAAAATACGTACAGTTTGATTTTGATTAATAATGGCTTTCATAAGGCCTGAACTTTGTTGTAGTTCTTGAATAGTAATTGGTCCTTCCTGTGATTCAAAGAAAGCAGTTAAATCATCAACAGTACGAATTGCATTGTTTTCTTCGTTATGAATAAGCCAGGTATATAACGCCAAGTATATAATAGTACAGATTGCCGCATAACTTATGAAAATGACAATTGTGCTTGATAGTGTCCACTTCTTTTTTAATGATAAATTCATAAAAAAATTTTTCACTTTATTCATTCTCTCACCACATACCCTACCCCCCTTACAGTTTCGATATAAGGGTTCTGTTCCGTCTTTAATTTTGCCCGCAAATGTCTAATATAAACATCTACAACATTTGTTTCAATTTCCGTCTCATACCCCCAAACTGTTTCCAAGATCATCTCCCGAGTGCAAACCCTATTTTTATTTTCACACAGTAACTTTAATAAATCGTACTCGGTTTTTGTAAGTTCGATTTTATTACTTTCAAAATACACTTCATAGGAGTCAGGATAGATTATTAGTTGTCGAACTTGTAAAACATCTTCATTTCCATCGGTACGTTCTACCCTTCTAAAAATCGAACGAATCCGCGCAAGTAGCTCCTCAATAGCAAATGGCTTTACGATGTAATCATCTGCACCTGCATCTAATCCTGCAACACGGTCCATAACGGCATCACGTGCAGTTAATAATATAATGGGGACATCGGATTGTGCTCTTACTCTACGACATACCTCAATCCCATTTAGAGACGGTAACATGACGTCAAGCAATATACAATCATAAGGCTGTTCTAAAGCACGAACTAACCCTTCACGCCCATCATGTTCTAATGTAACATCAAATTGTTCGTGTTTTAATTCGAGTTCTAGGAAACGGGCTATACTTATCTCATCTTCTATTATTAATAGTTTTTTCTTCATATGATCACCTCGTATTTACCCTACTAATTGAAATTTGTACCCATTATTTTTCAATAATAAAAAGAACCAACGCATTAAGTTTACCTTAAAACGCGGTTCCTTTTTAAATAGAAACTCTTATTCATGAGAATAAATTTTATAGCTATCCTTTGAGATGACCTTTATATCATGTAATGCCCGATCTGCACAATCCATTAATTCATCCAAAGTAGAGCCGTGATCTGGATAGAACGAAATCCCCATTGATGACGTTGGAGAAAAGTGATTTCCCACAATAGTCCATCCTTCTTTTAAATTTTCTTTTATTCGATTAATAATGTGTTGTAATTGTTGTTCGCGATATGTCTTGTTAGGATTTAGTCCCGTTATGACTAATACAAATTCATCTCCGCCAACTCGTACAACTAAATCTTGAGAACGAACACTCTTTGATAGAGCTTTCCCGAATTGTTTAATGAATTCATCCCCAACATCATGACCAAATTGATCATTGACTGCTTTAAAATTATCTCCATCAACATAAAGAACTGCAATTGATTCCTTATTGGACTTTGCTTTTTCAAGGAAGTACGGGAATTCTTTTTGAATATATCTACGATTTGGCAATTGTGTTAACGTATCGTGGTAAGCTAAAAATAGTAATTTATTTTCAAATTCTTTACGCTCTGTAATTTCACGTGACACCATAATGATTTGACTACCATTATTTCGAAGATAATTATTTACAACAGTGTAATTACATTCAGTCCATAAACTTATTCCATCTTTTGATTCATGGATTAGTTCAATTTTTGAGTTACCTGTTAAGTTATATAACTCTGCATTCCAAATTTCCTTACTCTCTTTAGTTAAAATTTGAGTATAAAATTGGCCAATTAATTCTTCTACTGTATAACCAAGCTTTTTACAATATGCACTGGACGCAAATTGGATAATTCCATCCTCATTTGTAATGACGATTAAATCATTTGTATTTTCGGTAATCATTTTAAACATATTTTCTATGTTGTGTAATTCTGTTAGCATGCGTTTCTTTTCAGTTATATTAAAATTAATAGATAGATATTGTTCAATTTGCCCATTTTCATCCACAAGTGGGATAATGGTCGAATCTACCCAATAAGTAACACCATATTTAGTCCGGTTACATATTTCCCCACGCCAAACTTCACTACTCTTAATGGTTTTCCAAAGATTATCAAAAAATCCCTTTGTATGGTAACGTGAATTAATAAGACGATGCGTACTTCCAATCAGTTCTTCACGTGAAAACTCTGTTTGCTCAATAAAACGATCATTGACATCAATCATGACACCATTTGTATCTGTAATTGAAACCTCTGCAGCATTATTTAGGGCATTTTTAAAGTTATTCAGCCCATTTGAAGTTACTCTTAATGCCTTTTCTTGTCGAATATAATGGGTAATTTCCTGCAAGATGATAAAAACTGCAATCACTTCTTCTTCACTTTTTAACAAAGGTGTGAAAGTAGCAGTAAAACTTCTTAACTCCCCTTCCCCATCAATAAATGTTATTAATTTCGAAGATAAAGTTATTCCATTATGAGCTTGTGATAAATAAATTTTTAACTGTTCAACATTCTTTTGATTAATAATAGGAAGTTCTAAAAATCCTCTTCCACGAACTTCGTCAATATTAATATTAAAATCATTTAAAAATTGTGGATTTGCCTCAAGTAAACGCCCATCATTTGATATTAATACAGTTGAAAGGAATGAATGGAAAAAGACAGAGCGCATAAATAAGTATTTATCATCAACATCTCGGTCATAAGATATTTCTTTTGTTATAGTTAATAAGTAAATATCTCCATCTAAAAAAGATGGGAAAACAATAGATTCATATTTTCTAACTTCATTAGCTAGATATATATAATCTTGATATTCAATCTGTTTTCCGCTCTCAATTGCTCGATCATAATTTTCACGTATTGTTTCATATTGAATTGGTGGCATAACATCAGATATTTTTTGTCCACAAACATTTCCCGAAAGCAACTTTTCTTTTGCAGAATCATTAATATAAACATATACATAGTCATCAGGATTCTTTTTTATAAAAAATACGAAGTTTTTACTATTCTTAAATAGTAAATTAAATTGTTCTTCCGTAAGAAATTGATTGTTCAATTATTTCACCACCTAATAAATCACTGGCTAACTTAATACTACTTCTGTTTCTTTCTTTACGTAATCAATACATCTCTGATATTGAATTTGTTCACCTGTCTCTTTGCGACTTACAAATTTGTATTGATGTTCTTCTATTTCTATACTATATTCAGCAACTACAGTAGCATTACCAATTAAGGTTAACTGGTATTGTTCCTCTTTTTGGGACACCTTACACTTAACAAACCCACCCGGATTATACACTAGTACCTCTTCTGAATTTACAATTCCATTTTGTTTTGAAACTAAAGCAGAAGCAGTCATAGCCGTTCCACATGCATTTGTAAAACCAACGCCTCTTTCAAAAGTTCGAACAAAAATTGTATCATTTTTCATTGGATACACATAACTTACATTTATTCCATCTATACAATATTCATTTTCTCCATTCAAATATTCCGCTAGAGATTGTTGATGCGAAATATTTTGAATATAATGGGCATCAACAATCCCTATTAAATGTGGATTTGGCACTGAAACAGCTGTGTATTGAATAGAAGGGTGAAATTCTTTTATAATTTCATGCTGAATTTGTGTTTGATTTTTATACTGCATGGGTAAAGTATTTAGTAAAAAAGATACTGGTGAAATTTCAACTGCAAAAGTAGGTAGATCTTCAAAAAGTGATTGTTCTTTTTTGACGTGTAAATTCGCCTTCATCGTTTCAATGATTGCTTCTTCTTTACCTAATTTCTCACAAACGAATCGTGCAACACATCGTAAGCCATTCCCGCACATTGAAGCTTCCGAACCATCTGCATTGATTACTCGCATTTTCGCATCTGCAGATTGTGAAGGAACAACTAATAACAGTCCATCAGCCCCGCCTTCGTTTTCTTTTTTACAAAGCCATTTTGTTAACAGTACCCAATCAAATTCTTGTTCATTTTCTGAATTATATAAATAAAATGTATTTCCTGATCCATGAACCTTTAAAAGTGTTTTTTTCATCGGGAATCCGTCCTTTTTTTGTTTAATTTATTCTATCATAATTCTTTGCATACAATGAATTCAACATTAACCTTTTCTTAACAAAAATTGATTTTGTGTTCACAAAATTTACAAAGAAATAATTGTTTTTTTCGAGAAAAATATTGTCCAAAATTGGTTTTTTATAATAAAATAAATGCATAAAATATTTTTATAAAATAGTTAATCGCTCCTTTTTGTGACGAAATAAAAAAATTTATTTTCCCTTAGTTTAACCTCTAGATTTTTAGGTATAAATTGTTTATTATTAACTTCTGTCTTGTGATTTTTTTAATATTCGACATAGTTCTCACTCTTTCTATAGTGGGAAAACTTCTTCTGCATGAAGTGAAACAAATATCCTAAAAAAGGAGGCGTTTAAATTGTTAAAACACCGTGATCTTTCTGAAACAAACGAACTTTTTCAATTACTAATCCACCCATCTGTCTTCCCGTATGTTCGTCAAAAGGCAACATCTGCTGAAGAGTATTTATTTATGACTAAACAATTGCTCGAAGAAGAGCAACTAGGTAAGACCATTTCGAGAACGATTACAGATGATTGGGGTCAACCAATCGGTACAATCAGTTTATATGACATACAAGATGGCGCTGGATTTCTTGGAACATGGATTGGATTACCTTTTCAAGGAAAGGGATACAATCAAGTAGCTAAAAAAGAATTTTTAAATGAACTATTCTTCGAACACAATTTCCATACGGTCTTCCTTCGAATTCGTAAGGAAAATGAAAAATCAAAACGCGCCTCCTTAAAATTGCCTTATGTAATAAGTGCAGAGGATACACATCCAGCCCTTTATGAAGAAATTAACGCTGGAGAAGTAAAGTTTGATTTATTTAAAATACCAAAAGATTTGTTCTACTTAGTTACTGCTAACGATGAACAAAAAGAAGAAGAACAAGAAATCTGTTAATTATAAAAGCTGAGGCTATTTTCCATATAATGTAACGATTCGCGGCATAGTTTATACAATTAAAACTTAGTGTCCCACACTAGTGGTCGGCAATTCTTAACTAAATAATGCAATTACAACCATGCATACCTTAATATGCATTAGAGAAATCTAAGTTGACTATGGTGACTAATACTATTTCATTTCGTATAGTTAAACAATTTTGAATCAAGTGCAATAAAACGACAAAATCTACAATAGATTTTGTCGTTTTTTTTATTTCTCGTATTGTGTGATGAGCTTTACCATCTCATCTGGCGTTTTTGGACTTTCTGCATTTAACATCGAATCTATCATTTCATCTTGTTGCGCCACTAATGATTGAATGGCCTTCATAAATGTTTTTTTCGATAAAAGCTCTTCTTCTAGCACTTGGGCAAACCCTTGTTTGTTGAAGATGTTTGCATTTAAGATTTGATCCCCACGACTTTTAGAAGCTGATAAAGGAATAAGAAGCATCGGTTTCTTCAATGCTAAGAACTCAAAAATAGAATTTGAACCAGCTCGAGATACAACAAAATCAGCAGCATATAATAAATCGGAAAGTTCATCTGTTACATAATCAAATTGTTTGTAACCTTTCATACTTCTAAGTGATTCGTCAACATTCCCTTTTCCACATAAATGAATGACATTATAATTCACTAATAACTCAGGTAAATTACTTCGCAATGCATCGTTTAACACGACAGAGCCTAAACTTCCACCCATGATAAGCAAAATCTTTTTGTCGTCTTTAAAATCACACAGTTCCTTACCTCGATTTTTATTACCTTGGAACAATTGTTGACGTACAATCGATCCTGTACAAGTTGATTTGTCACTTGGAAGATACTTAAGCGTTTCTTGAAAGATTGTAAAAACATGGGATGCGAATGGCAATGCAATTTTATTTGCTAATCCTGGGGTTACATCAGATTCATGAATAACAACTGGAATATTCGACAATTTTGCAGCAATGACAACTGGTACAGATACGAAGCCACCCTTTGAAAAAATAATGGTTGGTTTCACTTTTCTAATAACGGCTAAAGCCTGACCAATACCCGCTAATACTTTAAATGGATCGGTAAAATTCTTCATTGAAAAATAACGTCTTAACTTACCACTTGAAATACTATGATAGGGTATATTCGGAAAAGCACCTGAAATTAACTCTTTTTCAATTCCATCATGAGAACCGATATAATGGACATCGTACCCTTCTTCTATTAAAGAAGGGATAATTGCTTGATTTAACGAAACGTGTCCTGCTGTTCCGCCACCTGTTAAAATAATTGATTTTTGTTTCACACTTATTCTCCTATCATCATGAAAAACTTAATATATTTATGTAGTGTTTCTGCTCTAATTACCAATTTATGCTAAGGTTTTTCAATAAATTCGCATGCAGTTCCTTTAATACAATTTTTTAAAAGTATGCTTTGGCCAACTAAATATTCCTTATGCCAACTAAAAGACCTAGCATATTCAGCATAATTCAGTGACCTAATGTCAGTTTTAGATTTTATCTGAATAACTAATAACAGTCATACATCTCGACACTTTTTAGACAAATATCATATGTAATAAGGCTATAACAAATAGGGCTACTAATAAAAAAATGTACAAACACGATTTTAACATAAATTAATCAATCACGCCTCGGCTAGATTGATTAAAATTATATAAGCTTGATATTAAAAATACATTTGTACATTCATTATGGTTTCCTAACTTTTAACCATTTATTTCGATTCCGACCTTCCTTTTGCAATACCAAGAAAGATATCCGTAGATTTTGTTGAATATCTACTAATAATTGAATGTAAAGAAATAATCCTCACTATAGTTTAACATTCACCGAATTTCGTAAAAGATTAATTATTATAACAATCCCCTTTTAGGTAACACTAATATTTGTATCTCTATTTTTATTATTACAGCTTTTTTAATAACTTTCCGTTTAATTGAAATAAATATCATCGTTTCAGAAAGAACATATATAAATAATTTTTAAATCCGACTAGAGCTTACTGAATAAAATTATTAGATATAAGGAGAGTCAGCATGATACAATCAATCGGAATACCCGGATTAATTATAATATTAGTGATAGCTTTAATTCTTTTTGGACCGTCCAAATTACCCCAACTAGGTCGTGCGGTCGGAGAGACCATAAAGGAATTTAAAGGTTCTACTAAAGATGTAGTTGATCATGTAACTGAAGAATTTAATATAGATGATGATAAGAGGGAAGAAAAAGTTAAGTAGCCTTACTTTTTAACCACTTGCGTGTCCCCTAATATTTTTCCTTTCATAAATACAAAAACTAGTAGGACATCCCCTACGAAAGTGACAAATTGCTAATAAGGATAGAATAAACTAATTTGAATCATTTTAATGAAATGATAACACATACAAAAGATGGTCTTATAAGCATTATCAGCTTACAAGACCATCTTCTAAATAATATTAGTAAACTATTATAATTGTATAAATTGTTGTGTCCAGTAGTATCCATTTTCAACAAACCCTACACCAATATGCGTGAAGCTTGGGTTTAAAATGTTTTGACGGTGACCAGGTGAATCCATCCAAGCCTGTACTACTTGTTGCGGTGATCTTTGACCTTGTGCAATGTTTTCTCCAGCAGCGCGGTACGAAATTCCTGCAGATCTCATTTGATCAAATGGGCTTCCGTAAGTTGGACTTGTATGAGAAAAATAATTATTACTAGCCATATCTTCTGATTTATCACGTGCTACTGCCATTAAGGGCGCATAAATTTGAAGAGGTTTTAAACCTGCTTTTGCACGTTCTGCATTTGTTAAATCTACCACTTGTTGTTCAAACTCTGAGAATGATTGATTTGAAGTTGTAGACGGTTTTGTAACAGGTGCTTCTACTTGTTGTTGATTTAAATTTGTATTATTTGTAGCTGTGTTATTGTTTGACCCGTTATTATTTGGAACTGGTGCTTGTGTATTTGTTGTCTGTTTAACCGGTTCTTCTTTAACAGGTGTTTCTTTAACAGGCGTTTGTTTAGCAGATGTTTCTACAGGTTTTGTTACCGTAGGAGCTGCCTCTTTTTCTTCTACTTGATTAGTAGTTTCTTTATTAACAGAAGTCGGTGTAGGTACTTCTTTTGCTGTTTCATTAGTAGTTGGTACTTCTTTAACTATTTTATTAATTTGGAACCCTTTATATCCTTGAAGCTCTTTTAATGTTTCATTTATAAAATCTTCAAAAGAATTAAAAGTTAATTGTCCATTATGTATAGAAAGCTTTTGGATTGAACGTAATACAAATCCATTATGATTATCCCACTTAATAATTTGGAAGTTTTGAAGATTTGAATCATTTTTCATATCTTCATTTACACTTGCTGCATTTGCTGAAGTAAAAGATGTTGCGAATAATGCTACTGCACAAAACGATGTTGCGATCCATTTTTTCATTTTGTACTCCTCCTCTCAAAGACAATCATATAACACAAAATTCGTAATAATTGGTCCATAAATTGGGAGGAGTGACAATCAAACTTAGATCTCAAATCTATTAAGGGTTCCTAAGTATTAATAATTACAGATTTATCCAGTGGAATACGTTATTTCCACTATAAAGCTATTGACAGAATTTTAGTAAAACAACTTTTTTTCATATTTTACAATAAAATTACGATAATTATTTATCCCCTATTATTTCAACGTTTTGAACATCTTCACCAATTATGACAATTTGAGGAGCCATTTTTACGTATTCAGGAAGCCACTGAACTAAACCATAGGCATATTGGAAAAGAAAAGGATTTCGCACTCCTTCTATTGGGACATAGCCTTTTACTCGATAAACTGTACTTGGTAATGTGCGGATCCATTCTTCAAACTGCTCGATCGTGAAACTAGTTGTAAATTCCACTAAACGTGAACTTAAGTGTAGGTGTTTACCAATGTGAGCTGAATGGACATCATCTTTTGCAGGTCTTACAGTAGCTTGAAGATTTTCAAGTAACTTAATAGGGACACGCCCTTTTGTTGTTTGTAAAATAAACGCATGCGGGTTTGCGCCCTGTAATTCAAATACAACTTTTGATTGTTCTGATTCTGTTAATAAATCCATTTTATTAGCGATTAGTAAATGGGCATGGCGGATCTGCTCTAAAAATAAAGAACGAACTTGCGGCGCTAGCTGTTCACGATTTAACCAAAGCTTACTATCTGCAACCGTGATAATTCCCTTTATGTTCAACTGCTTAGCAAATAAAGGTGAATAAACCGCATCTAATGCCTCTACCGGATGTGCTGCACCTGTTGTTTCAATGATTAGCACATCAAAATCTGCATCCATCAAAAGCGATTGAATTTGAGCTTCTGTTTTTTCCGCACCGGAGCAACAAATACACCCTTCTAACATTTCTTTTAACGGAACGTCTTCTTCTACACTTTGTGAATCAAATGGAAGTTTTCCAAATTCATTCATCAAAACAGCAGGTTTGAGTCCCGCTTCTTTTAACTGTCTAATCACATCCACTAACATAGAAGTCTTACCGCTACCTAAAAATCCACTAAATAAATAGACATCTTTCATTTTTTTTGCATCTCCTTAGATTTTTTATCAATTTCGCCTGGGCATCATTGTGTCTGATTTGTCCATAAATACGTACGGATTCAACGACCTTAGTCTGATCATTTTAACAGTCGAGATTTTACCTAAACTGTATGAAGATAAAAGAAAGGGCCTCTTACTTCATACATCGAAGCAAGGCGGCCCTTCAACCTTTAATTATTATTCTGCTTTCTTTTCTTGCTCAGTGTCAGCATTTTCAGATAGAAGTTCAGTTGCTTTTTTAATTTGTGGATCATCTTTATCGATTTTCTCTCTTAAAGCGTCCATTATTTCGTATGTTGTTTCTCCAGCAATTGACCCAGTTTGTTCAAGTTTATGATCAGCTTGGAATGATTTCACTGCAGCAACAGTTGAGTCGTCAAATTCAGTGTCAACCTTACCAACATCATATCCTAATGCATCTAGCATTTGCTCTGCAGCATTTACAGCTGGTGAAGTTGTCCCTTTGGAAAGCTCTGTTTCTGGGTTAATAAATGGTAAGGTAGCATACTCAGGATATTTAACCTCAATATCTGGTTTAATTCCTTTTTCATTAATCCAGTTACCATCCGGTGTTAACCATTTACCTGTTGTAAATTTTAAGTTTGAGCCATCTGGTAAATAGCTAACTGTTTGTACAGTCCCCTTACCAAAAGAAGTTAATCCAACAATTTTTGCACCTGCTGATTCTCTTAAAGCACCAGCCAATATTTCAGAAGCAGATGCACTACCATTATCAATTAATACAACAACTGGAATATTATATTTCTTACCACCTTCAGCAACCATTACTTCTGGTTTACCTTCACGACTTTGTACTTGTACTATTGGTTTACCTTCTTCTACAAATAGATTGGCAATGTCGATTGCGGATGTTAAGAACCCACCAGGATTTTGACGAACGTCTAAAATGACACTCTTCATTCCTTCTTGATCATATTGAACTAGTAGCTTTTCCAAATCTTCATATGTTTTTTCACTAAATGATGTGATCTGGATGTGAGCAATTTTGTCATCGCCCATTTCGCCATAAACGGTTTCAACTGGAATTTCGTCACGAACAATCTTGATCTCCATTGTTTCATCAGAATCTCCACGTTGAATTGTTAAAGTAACCGGTGTACCCTTTTCACCACGAATTAATAAGACAGCTTCAGAAGCACTCATCCCTTGTATACTTTCTCCATCAACTAGTAGAATGACATCTTCCGGTAAAAGTCCTGCTTTTTCAGCTGGCGAATTTTTAATTGGAGAAACGACGACAATATTTCCGTTTCGTTCTTGTATTTCTGCACCAATTCCTTGGAAGCTAGAAGATAGATCAGCATTAAATTGGTCTGCTTCTTCCTTATTCATAAAATCAGAATAAGGATCATCTAGAGCCTCAAACATCCCATTGATTGCACCAAAAACAACTTTCTCATCATCAATATCTACATAATACTTTTCTTTTAATTCGTCATAGGCATCATATAGTTTAGAGAATTCTTCTCTTTCAACTGGTACTGATACTTCGACGACTTTTTCATCACCAAAAGTTAATGCGAATATCGTTAAGCCCGCAGTCAGTAGAATTGTTAAAAACATTAACATGATGAACGTAAAAGGCTTTATTGATAAATATTTCTTAGCTGGTTTTACTTGTTCATCTCGCTCTTGAACATTTGTTTCTTTCTGTTCATTATTTTGTTGATTTTGTTCATCCATTTCATTCACCACTCTCATTTACACTTACTATAGCGACACTATTTCAATATTAACAGTTTCAAGCATTAACGAAAAGAAAAGACTGTCAAAAAAATTAAGACAGTCTTTAGATTCAAGCATGCTTTGCTTAATTTTCTACTCTTGTATCGCAGCTTCTAATGCAACGACAATCATATCATTGAATGTTGTTTGACGTTCTTCAGAAGTAGTCGCTTCACCTGTAACAATATGGTCTGAAACTGTTAATACAGAAAGGGCTTGTCTACCGAATTTAGCAGCAAGTGTATAAAGTGCAGCTGATTCCATTTCAACAGCTAAAACTCCGTAACGTGCTAGTTTCTCATTTTGATTTTCTTCAGAGTAGAACATATCAGCAGTCATAATGTTGCCGACCTTTAAGTTAAGACCAGCTGCTTTACCAGCGTTATATGCTTTATACAATAAATCAAAATCTGCTGTTGGCGCATAGCTTAGACCGTTAAAGATAATATCATTCATCTTAGAATCAGTTGTAGCTGATTGCGCTAGAATTACGTCACGTACTTTCACATCTTTTTGGATTGCCCCACAAGTACCTACACGTATTAATTTTTGTACGCCATATTCTTGCATTAACTCCGTTGCGTAAATTGAAATAGAAGGTACCCCCATACCAGTACCTTGAACAGAAATACGATGTCCTTTATAAGTACCAGTATAGCCAAACATATTTCGCACTTCGTTATAGATAGTTGCATTCTCTAAAAAGTTTTCAGCAATATATTTTGCACGTAATGGATCTCCAGGTAAAAGAATGATTTCTGCGATGTCTCCCTGTTTTGCGTTAATATGAATGCTCAAAAGCAATCCCTCTTTTCCAAAATTATTTCACATTAAAATATACTTGCTTTTCCACAATTACGCAATGATTAGCCTTCACTAGCGATAATGGGAAAATAAGTAATGTTCTTATTCATATTTTAATCGATAAATATCCCATAATTCATCGAAAGCAGAGGTTGTTAAATATTCATCTGCTTGGGTCTCAATATAGCTTGATAACTCCTCGAAAGAAGTACTTGCTTTTGGAAAACTATGATCATGGAACATACTTTCTGCAAATCTAGACTTTTGATCAGACCAGTCCCCTCCTCGAAAAGTTAACACAAATAAATAAAAGCTTTTTTTCATAACAATCTTCTCCTTTAATAAAAAACACGATGCAATTATTAAAATATAGTAAAGTGTGTAAAAATGTTGTAAAATTTAGAATATTAGCCACTAATTCGAAAGTAGGTGTTTTGTATAAAAAAACCGTACCAAACTACTAATACAAAAAGTAACTTTAAGACTAATTCAGGTGTAAAGACAAAGTTCCATCAATTGATCCGTGGTAAGGTTTTAATCATATTTACCATCTTAATTGCAATTATTGTAGCGATGCAAATTCTATCATATATTAACATCACTCGACTACAACAAAACTTAAATTTGTTTGCTGAAGAAAACTTACAAGAACAAGTTAAAATTAATAATTTTGCAAGTGATATAGCAAAACTTTCAAATTATCAGCAACATTACCTCATTACAGGAAAAGAAGACTCTTTAACTGGATATGAATCTATTAAAGAAACTATTGATACCCATCTAAAAGAGCTTAAATCCATATTAGGTAACCGACAAGAAGAAAGTGAATTTATCTCCATTATTCACCAATACTATAAAACTTATTTGTCCTATACAGATAGTGTTGTCGAAGCAAAGAAAGATTATGGATTTGACAATGCCCAAAAATTGATGGAATTAAATGACTCCCAAAATAGCAAAAACTATATTGATGGCTATACTGCTAACTTAATTGAACTTCTTGAAAAGAAAAACGAAGAAACAATAAGAGATCTTGAATCCTTTGCAATGATTAGTCGTATATCGTTTTTCATATTATCCGCTTTTGCCATGATTTTAACAGTGACGTTCGGATATATCATATTTAAAACGATTCGTCGCAACACAGAAAAAATTAATGACTCTATTTTAGATATTGCACAGGCTGGAGGAGACCTAACACGACGCGTACATGTAAGAACGAATGACGAATTCGCTCAAATTGCAAACTCTACGAATATCCTAATTGAATCGATATCTACTCTTGTTAAAAGAGTATCGAATCTTGCAGACAATGTATTTAACAGTTCAAAAGAACTTACGGTACTTGCAGAAGAAAACTCCAAAGCGATGGATGAAGTAGCAAACAGTACGCAAGATATTGCTGCAGATAGTCAATCAACGAAGGCTCGAATGAATGGGGCATTACAAAAAATGCATGGGCTTGAACAATCCTTAGTCGATTTAAATAAGGAAGCAAATGAAGTCAAAGTGGCAGCAGGAGAAATGAAAAAAGCAGCCTCCGATGGAAGTCGGGCGGTTAATCAATCTACCAATGTAATGCAGTCAATTGAAAATACAATGGCTAAAACAACTTCGACAGTTGAGATATTAGGTGAGAAGTCAAAAGAAATTAATTCAATTATTTCAACAATTAAAGCTATTGCTGAACAAACAAACCTTTTAGCTCTAAATGCAGCAATTGAAGCGGCACGTGCTGGTGAACATGGACGTGGTTTTTCAGTGGTAGCTGGAG
This sequence comes from Ureibacillus composti, assembly GCA_030348875.1. Taxonomy (GTDB): domain Bacteria; phylum Bacillota; class Bacilli; order Bacillales_A; family Planococcaceae; genus Ureibacillus; species Ureibacillus composti. The sequence continues at coordinate 2,092,258 of JAUCEP010000002.1, read as the reverse complement.
AGGTTCGCAAACTGGCAGAACAATCTAAAAATGCAACGAGAGAAGTAACTGATATTGTAAATTCAATACAACAAGAGGTAACTTTAATTGTAGAGCAAAATAATCTAGGTGTAGCCTCTGTTAATAGAGGGATGGAAGTATCGACTGAGATGAATCAACTACTTCAAAATATACTTTTACAAACAGATCAAACTACTTCAATCATTTCTTCAATGGTTCAAAAGATATCATATACACTAACTACAAGTCATGAAGTGGCGGCATCCTTTATGGAAGTACATACCATTGCTGAAAATACTGCGATGCATACAGAAAAAACAGCTGCTTCAATTATACAAGGCTCTTCTTCTATGCAAGAAATCAATGCCTCTGCAATTGAACTCGCAAAACAAGCAGATGATTTAAGTAATGTGATCAATCAATTTAAGATTTAAGGTGCCCCTACCTATTTTATTCATAGGGCTCTTTGGGGGTACAAAACAGTATATTGAATATAAATGGGGGAAAAATCGGAATGGTTTTCCCCCATATTTTATTGTTATGTTAATGGTTAATGGCAACCTTAGCAGTAAAAATTACATGATAATCGCAACTTGTCGTACATAGTCTCTATTTGGTTAATTGGATGCTAAAAAAAGTTGTGAACTTCTTTGTTTGGTTTTACTTTTTTAATCTCTCAACTATTAAGATACGAAGAAAAATAAAAAAACATGGCGAATTCTATTACGAATCACCATGTTTTAAGAAACTTTTTTCACTTTTGCCCTTCAAAAGGAAAGCCGCAAATTGCATTTCATTAATCAAATAGCTTTAAATACTCCCCATATCCTTCTTCTTCTATTCTTTCTTTAGGAATGAAACGTAGAGAAGCTGAGTTAATACAGTAGCGAAGGCCACCTAATTCACGTGGACCATCTGGGAATACGTGTCCTAAGTGAGAATCAGCCGTTTTGCTTCGGACTTCGATTCGACGCATCCCATGAGACGTATCAAATTTCTCAACAACTTCTGATTCCACAACTGGTTTTGAAAAGCTTGGCCAACCACAACCGGCATCAAATTTATCTTTAGAACTAAAAAGAGGTTTCCCCGAAACGATATCAACATAAATCCCCTCTTCAAAATGTTGATCGAATTCGTTTTGATACGGCGGTTCAGTTCCGTTTTGCTGTGTGACATAATATTGCATTTGTGAAAGCTGTTTTAGACGTTCTTCTTTATTCATGATGGTTCCCCCAATGTTGAGTAATAAATGCTGCTCGACCTGAGCCAATCGAATATCGCTCATAGTGTAATGGATTTTTCTTATAATAATGTTGATGGTAGTCCTCTGCAGGGTAAAACGGTTTTGAAGGTAAGATTTTGACAGCAATTGGTTTAGTAAACTTCCCTGACTGTTCTAATAGTTTTTTTGACTCTTCCGCGACCACGCGCTGTTCTTCACTATGATAAAAAATAGCTGTCGTATAGGATTCCCCGCGATCGAAAAATTGTCCACCTGGATCTGTTGGGTCGATAAGTGTCCAATACAACTCAACAAGTTTTTCATATGGGAAAATATCCGGATCAAACGTAATTTGTACTGCCTCTAAATGACCCGTAGTTTCCGAACAAACTTGTTCATATGTAGGTTTTTCAACATGTCCACCTGTATAACCAGACACTACCTCGTCGATTCCATCCATTTGATCGAAAGGTTTAACCATACACCAAAAACAACCACCTGCAAAAGTTGCTATTTCCTTTGTCATTTAAGATAACCTCCTACTTACTCATTTGGCACAATTACTTCTAATAAAATGCGATCATTTGCTAAATCAATTTCTTTTGCTTTTACCGTTGAGTTTGAAGAAATGTGTAAATTTGATAAATCCACAAAAATTTCCTCATTATTTGGTCGAACGGTAATCCATGAAGGAAATGCAATAGCATCGTCCATCAATTTTAACACAGTTGTTGGAGGAATATTCAATTTCCCAACGTTTACAGAAGTCTGTTTTAACCTTATATTACCATCTTCATTGACAATTGGATCAAAATTCATCTGTATAGGAACAGAAACGCCAAAAACGATGAGTTCGCTATATAACTCAATTTGCTCATTTACAACGAATTCTACTGGTAATGGTGACGAATTAAGTTCTTCATCTAAATATTTCATCGCGATTTTTTCAAAATCCTTAGCTGTTGTTTCTACGAGTAAGGTGCTACTTCTTCCATTAGTACTCATCTCTTTAGGAACCGTCTCAGAAACTTTTTCTGTTGGTGAAGTCGCCCAAACAACGATGAGAATGACGAATGAAATGAGTGCTCCTGCAAGTACAAAAAAGGCGACTTTCCAAATGTTCAATGCAATCACTCCTTTAATCTGAAAATAATTAAACATTCCTTATTATGTATACTAATTTTACAACTAACGATCTTTCACTGTTAGGTTTTCACTCTTACCGAATAAGTATTACACTATATTGAGATCGTGTAGAAAAAACATAATATAGTTCTAAATATAAATCACAGTATTTAGGTATATTCTAACAATAAAACTAAATAGTGTAAGGTAAAAGCATGCTAAGGAATGTGCACGCGCTTGGACATGGTCTAATGGCACATTCTGTAGCGTTTTGCTCCTTCTACTGCAAAGCCACTCCCTTAAAGGTTGTCCTTCTAAAGTTTTGGGTAATTTGCGCGGCTAACAGTTGTAGGCCGCGCTTACTAAGAAAGGCTAACTCCCAATCATTCAGAATTTAATGACTCCTCCTCAGGCTTCACTTCTAAGTGACATTCATTCATTTTAGAGAGAATCCGTTCCGTAATCAGTGTATACCCATTGCCATTTGGATGAAAAAAATCACTATGATAGACCATTTTTGTATTTTCATCAAATAAATCTTGAACATTGACAAAGCATGCATTCGTATTTTCCTCTGATATTTCAAAAATAGCCTGATTCCATTCTGTAACTATGGCTTCTAGTTCTGGTATATCTCCTGTGAATTTTGTTATTGGATTATACAACCCAATTAAAATTATCGGAACATTTTTGTTTCGCAACCGAATTTCTTTAATAATTTCATCATAACGTTCTTTAAATTCAATCAGTTCGTTATCAAACGTCTCCTTCTTTAAGTCAAAGAGATCTTTTTTAACGATTTTCATTAAATCATTTCCGCCAATTGTAATTGAAATAAGCTCAGCATTCTTTAGCTCTATATCGTAATGTCCCTTTTTCAGTAAGGAAAGAAGCTGATCACTCCTTCTTCCTCTTTTCCCTCGATTGTCTAATGTGATTTTAGATTCTAATGTCCATTGCTCAATTTTCTCCACCAATCGTTTAGTATAACCCTTTTTATTTTCTTCATCCCCCACACCTTTTGTCAATGAATCACCCAGTGCAAGATAATAGATTGGAGATTCATCTTCATGTAAAGATTGATCGTGCGGCAAATCCGTTTCGACATCGACAATATCAAATTGTATTTCTTCTATTTTTTGAGGGATGATCACGTCTGATTGCGGAGGTAGTGCAAAGAATGGTTCGACTTCTACGTCTTGTGATTGTATAGGTATTGTTTTTTGTTCGGTTTTCATTACTTGATGCTCTTTCTCTCTTTCGCTAATTAGCATTTGAGAAAACAAAAGCAAAAGAACGCTGCAAATGAGTAGGACCACTCTTTTCATTTGCCTTCTCCTTCCCCTTATAACTTTCAAGGGGGTAATTTCAACCCCAACACACACATTTTAAAACTACTACAATTCTCTGTTAATCTTGTTGAAGATATCAGATTCACTCATCTGATTAATAATAAGGACGAAATAAACAAACCAACTGTTCCTCTAACATAAACATATACTTTCTATATAATATGAAATATATGTGAGAAATGAACTGCACATTCAAACAATTCATACATATTTTACATAACATAAAAAGCGTCTAGTACATATGATTTCTAAGACTTGACACTTTTCCCTTTAGCAATATTTTGAGCTCTTTTGGACCTTGGAGATTCGGAAGTTAATAATTAGATATTAGATAAAAAATAGTAATAAAGAAGATTGCAAAGGTAAAAATAATTCCGACTGCAATAGAAAATAGATTTGACTTCCAAGTATATCCTTTCATGTCCGATAGTGAATTAGAACGATCGACTTTTCTAAAGTGTAGAAGCATGCTAATATTTACCATAGTTAAAAGAATAATAAGTAGGATTCCAATAAATCCAAAATCAAACTGAAAGATATGATCATTAGTATCGCGATTCCAGTAGGATTGTAAAAACATTAATACACTTAATAATAATTGCCAAATATACCCTACTTTTCGTTGTTTGTACCATTCTTTCCCCATTTTTTGTTTCTCATAGACTGCTATTTTCTCAAAGATAGGAATAAATGATTTTGTAGAATCTCCCTTAATTAAACCAAAAACACCTTGAAATAGTGCGATTACTCCAATAACCAGAAAGAATTGGGAGAAGGTAATAGAGAATTTATTAATAAAGATAAAAAAAGAGATAATAATAATTGTCATTAAGCCATTTATGATCGCAACTTGTTTTAACCTTAGCCTCCGAAGTTCTGTAGAATCCAAATAATCCCTTCCTTTCTAAACTGATTTAAATTCTCGTGACCTTTCATATGTATTTTCACCTTTTCTATATGGATTGATTTAATAATTCAAATCATTATTACTTAATTTACGAATTGTGAATGGTTTTGGTGTCATATTTTTGAATTTTTTACTAAATCTATGGGAAAATATCATGCTCGTTTGAACTGAAGTACTATTTAAATTTAATAAATTTCCATTGTCTAACCAGGAGCTAATATTAAACTGAATGAAATAAAGTTTGAATTGGAGAAAAAGAATTTGAAGAATAACTTAAACAAACAAAAAGAAACAGAGCTAAACAATGAACAATATGTTGAAGAGTTAATGAAGATTTATTCACAATATATTGATTCGGATTATGCGGCATGGTCGAAAAATTACATGAGAAATCAGTTTGACTTTTTAGGAATTCGAACTCCGATTCGCCGAAAGATTACAAAACAGTATTTTAAGGAATATGGAGTTCCAACAAAAGAAAGTCTTCAACAAGTTATTTTTGAGTTATGGGACCTTCCAGAAAGGGAGTATCAAAAAGCTGCACTTGATCTACTAGAGGTTGTAAAGAAAACACTTTCCGCTGAAGATATGTCCTGGTTAACAACGTTAATAGTGAAAAAATCTTGGTGGGATACAGTAGATGTGCTTTCCCCGCATATCGCAGGTTATATGTTCAAGGCATATCCAAAGCTTATTCCTCAATACGCAGATCAGTGGATTTTGGATGAAAACATTTGGCTACAAAGAGCTGCGATTTTATATCAACTTTTCTTTAAGAAAAGCACTGACGAGAAACGTTTGTTTCAATACATCCTTGCTCGAGCGGATAGTAAGGAATTTTTTGTTCAAAAAGCAATTGGATGGGTATTGCGAGAATATGCTAAAACGAATCCTTCCATCGTAGAAGAATTTGTCAACTCATCCGATTTACAACCACTCAGCAAACGAGAGGCATTAAAAAATCTATAAAGTCGGTGGGGAGAATTACTCATCTCCACTGATTGTTTTTTACTTGCCATATTTTGAGTTATTTTCGTTTTTCTAAAATTAAATAGTCCTTAGTTTTAATAATCGTGATCGAATTATTATTCGCAAACTCTAGTAAATCCGTATATACATGGTTAGGTTCGAAATCAAAAATCCGAATGTTAAATCCCTTTATTACTTTTACAATCGCACCCTTTTTCGCCCAACCAACACGCGTAAATTTGATCTGTTTTATTTCATTAATACCTATTTCCTTCTGATATATTTGAAATATAAATAATTCGATACGATAGGTTAATTTTTTTTCGTAAATTGTAAATTTAAATCGAAAACAAACCGTAAGTAGTGTAAAAGTACAAACAACGATTTGTATATACAAATATTTTTCATCATACCCATCTAACTTAATATTACTTATTGTTAATAACAATACCATTGCTAAAAAGTACAAATATCCTTGTTGAGTTTTCCCTTGATAAACCAGTCTCATCAACTCCTAAGAATTGCAAAAGCTTAATAGAATAATATAAATCTGTTTCCTTAATCATTATTTCTTTTTAACTACGATTCTAATCCTAATAATAAAAGCGAAACTAATAATCTTTAAAAGGTTACAAGTTTAATTCGTTCCCTTTCATAAACTATTAAAACTACAAATCATCTAATGCTCGCACTTCTCCACTTGCTGCATTCACCCCGTAGTGACAATCTAATTTTCCACATAAAACATAATGCTTTCGGTTTAAGTCATAAACATAAAAAGGCTTTAGTTCAAAGAATTGTTTCAATTTTTGATAGGCTTGATCCTTTGAGATTGTTATTTGAGCAGGCTCTTGAAAGTTGTCAAAGACATTCAATATCAGTTTGCTATCCATATAATTCACAACTTGTACGCTGGATCCATCAATCATTACCTTAATTTTACTCTGAAATAAACGATTGTTTTGTTTATTTTCTCTAAGAGTAGCGTGAATATATCCTTTATCACGATATAGAAAGTATAATTTCCAATTTCCAGATTCATTCGGATACTCCATTCTTAGAAGATTCTGAACTGCTATCATACATTTTTCTTGTTCTACCTTTGTAATTGGGAACGAATCAGGAGAAGGTTCACATGAAAATGCTTGTTCTGCTGTAAGTTCTTCAATCCAGCGAATCTTTTTCCGTTTAAACGATTTATTAATTGGTTCATCCCAATATATTGTTTGATTGATGTTTAAAAACTGGCTTTTATCTGTAAAAACCTCAAATGGTATTGCTGTTTCTCCATCATTTGTAACAAAAATCTCTTCCATCGCATATATAGGAATAAATTTCTTCTGTTCATATAAGTGAGATTCAATCAACTTCAATTGTTCTTTTTTCAAATATCCTAATCGATCAAGGGTAAGTGTAAATTTTTCTTCTTTAATTAGATCTTTTGAGGGAAATTGGCCATATATGGAAAATAAAGTGAGCTCCCCATCCGCGTTAAACTTGACATCAATATAACCAGACGGTGATACGGAAACACCATCCACGCATGCCATAAAGTAAAATTCCCCTTCATTTTGTTTGTGTATTTTAAATTGCTTGTCAAACTGTAATCCTGTTTCATTTTCTACCCATTTAATGATGTCATCCCTATTATTGCTAAACTTAACCCCATCTACTGAAAAGGACTTACCATTTACAAAAATTGCACTTTTAAATTTACGACTTGTTATGTCTAACTCAATACTTGCTGTACCTTCTGGGTTTGAACCATCTTCTTGTACCGCATCGTTGGGGAACCATTCCATAGATAACGTATAAACCGTTTCGTTGAAGAAATTAATGCTTCGATGAAACTGATATTCTTGTAAATAATAGTTGTTTAATCCAAACTTTTTCTTCGCAAACTCAACTAATTCTTTTATTCTTACATCTATTGGGTAGGATCTCACTTAATTCATCACTTCTCCTTCAGATCGGTTTCACTATTTATCTACGAAATACTAGAGTGTTTGGTCTCACTTATTTTAACTGTTCGCAAAAAAACTTTTCCACTCATCATGAAAACGCTGTTCTTATTCACCTTACTTTTCTTTCAACAAAAAAGTGCCAACTCCTCTATTAGGAAGCTGACACATTTATATTTATTGAATTGTTTGAAAAATAAAATTTTAAATTCTCACTATTCGGCAAAGTATATAAACCCAATTGCCCCACGACCAGTATGAGTACTGATAATAGGTGAAGTAAATTTAATTTCTACGTCTTTGAATCCTGTTGATTCAATGAGTCCAATTAAAGAGTTCCCCATCGTATTTAAGCCATCTGCATGAGAAATACCGACAGCCTTAACCTGTTTACCTGCTGTATCTTCCTGGAATTGATTAAATAAATAATTGATTACTTGTTTGTAGCTTCGTGCTTTTGAAACCGGTGTATATTCACCATTTTCTAACGATGCGATTGGTTTAATATTTAATAGAGAACCGATCATTCCCTTACCTTTACCTATACGGCCACCTTTGATTAAATTCTCTAATGTATCAACGACAACAAATAAATTTGTATTGTCTCTTACAACTTCAAGGCGCTTTACAATTTCTTCAACACTTGCCCCTTCTTTACGCAAACGAATAGCTTCACGAATTTGAATGGCTAATCCTATGGCAATAAAGCGAGAATCAATGACTGTTACATCAGAATCTGACATACTCGCTGCTTGTCTAGCAGATTCGTATGTTCCACTCATTCCACCTGTCATATGTATGGAAATAATTCTGTCTCCATTTTTTCCAAGCACATCATATAATTCTTTAAATTTCCCAGTTGCTGGTTGAGAACTTTTAGGAAGATTTTTTGAGTTTTTCATTAATTCTAGAAAAGTATCAGGTTGTACATCAACACCATCTACAAAAGTTTCTCCATCAATTTGAATTGTTAACGGAACTACATGAATGTCATTAGCGATAATTTCATCTTTTGACAAGTCAGATGTTGAATCAGTAACTATATGTATTCGACTCACAATGACACATCCTTTATTAGCATTAGGCCAATTATAAGTAGTTTTTCCACTAGTTGTAAAGATGACAAATGTAATCTCATTACTTACTGAAAGCTGATATGACGCTACTCTTGTATGTTCAAGTAACTTCCAAACATATGACAAATGATAATGGGCATAATGATTTTATCGTAGTAAAGTTAGTATTAAGAAAAGCGAAGCCACTTGGTTTTAAGCGTCGTAGAAAAAATTTAAAAAGAGCAATTTAAACAAGATTAGCATAGTTTAGACTTAAGGAGTGAAATAATGATGCAAGAAGAACAAGCCTTTGATTATAAAAATTTAAAAGAAGAACTTTGGAATGCTATTACACATGGATTTGGTTTATTTTTAAGTATTCCAACCTGTGTGATTCTCATATTTTTAGCTGTTCAATCTGAAAGCGCAGTCCAAATCGTATCGTATTCCATATTTGGTGCTTCTCTAGTATTACTTTTTTTAATGTCTACGTTATTACATAGTATGCCCGAAAAATATAAGAAGTTTTTCTCAATTTTAGATCATTCTTCAATATACGTTCTTATTGCTGGTACCTATACTCCTTTTTTATTAATTGCCATTAAAGGCGTTTTAGGGATTGTATTATTATGTATCGTTTGGGGAATTGCACTGTTCGGGATAGTTTTTAAATGCCTCTTTATCCATCGCTTTGAAACATTTTCCCTTTTATTATATATTGCGATGGGATGGATGATTGTTTTTGCAATAAAACCATTGTATGAGTTGTTACAGTTTGACGGTTTCACAGTTTTATTAGCTGGTGGATTGTTATTTACATTTGGATCGATTTTTTATGCTTGGAGAAAGCTTCCATATAACCATGCAATCTGGCATCTGTTCGTGATTGGTGGCTGTGCATGTATGGTAGTTTGTATAGCGTTTTATTTATAAATTGAAAAACAGGAGATGACCTTTTGAAAAGACATCTCCTGTTTTTTTGTCATTTTGACTATTAATTTATTATTTATCCGAAAGTTTATCTACTTCTGGAACCTCAACAGGTCGTGGTTGTTTTTCCAGTACTTGATTTACAATTGGCTCTATAGAATTTTGTTCCTGAGCGCCTTTTTCAACATTCACGACTGTTTGATTAGCACCTAATTTCGATACATTCGTCATTAAGTCAGTTAAATTGAGACCAGTCGTCGCTTGTAGTACCTCTTGAACTGCTGTCACGTTTTTTGTTACTTGTGTTGGCAGTGCATTTAATCCTTCACCATTGCCCATGTCAATAATTTTCACATCATCAATATTGGATAATGGACGTGCAATTGCTTCGGCAAATTGAGGTAATACATTCAGAATCATTTCAAGTTTACCAGCTTCACCAAGTAGATTTAATGCTTCGGCTTTCTCACGTAATGCTGTCGCTTCGGCAGTACCAATTAATGTAATACTTTTCGCTTTTGCTTTCCCTTTTTCTTCTTCCGCTTTTGCTTCAGCAAGCCCAATCGCTTCAATTTCTGTTGCTCTTGCTTTTGCTTCTTCTGTTTTACGTGTTGCTTCTGCCTTTGCTTTTGTTTCTGTAACTTTACGTTCTGTTTCTACTTGGATTTGCTTAATTCTTGCCTGTGTTTCTTCTTCAATTTGTTTACGTTGTGCTTCGATTTCCGCTTGCGCTTTGTCTTCAGCTTTTTTAATCTCTAATTCTTGTAAACGCAAATCATTTCTAGCTTTGTCTACACTAAGTTTACGTTGGTTCTCGTCTAATTCATTGGCTAATCTAGTTTCTGTTAACGCTTTATTTAATTTCTCTTTTTCTAAATCATAGGCTAAGTCAGAGTTCGCACGAGCAGTATCTTCTACCTTTTTGTTTTCTGCTTCTGTTAGTTTTAACTGCTTCTCTAATTCTGATTTTTCTTTGTTTGCATCAACTTGTTTACGTTTTTGTTCTAAGTCATTAGCTAACTTATGGTTTTCAATATTTCTATTCGCGTCAGATTGAGCTTTTTCTGCTAGCTCTCGGGAAGTTTCAATTGTTGCTCGGCCTAAGTTACTGATGTATCCATTTTTCTCAACGTCACGTAGTTCACTTAAACCGATCGAGTCAATTTTCATACCTAGAGCTGCGATTTCTGGTTCTGCTAATGTCTTTACTGCATTTTTAAATGTTTCTTTATCAGAATATAACTTATCAATCTTTGTTTCTGTAATAACTGCGCGAAAGTTATCTTCTAAAATATTCGTTAAAATTTGTTTTCGCTGTGAAGGCTCAATGGCACCTAATTTTTCAGCAAAACGAATAATTGATTCGTTGTCTTCCCCAACCGAAATTGTTGCTGTTCCTTCTGCTTCAACTTGTATTTCTCCGCCAGCATGAGCAGTTGTATTAATTTTAATTTGTATAACGTTCAGTTCAATTTTTTCAACTACTTGGAAGCGTCTTCGTCTGTGACCCCCGCGAGCAACCTTAACCATTTTTCCATTAGGATTTCCCTTTTCGTCCATCCCCACATAAATCGAACTATCCTTTTCAGGATCTCCTAATTTTGGCCCTGTAACAATTAATACCTCTGTTGGTTTTGCCTTAATTTGCAGTCTTTGAGTTATGACAAAATACACACCATACCCAATACCACCTAATACTACTAGTACTACCAAGAAGACTAGTAGGGAAGCCATACTTAAAATTTCCATTCGCTTATTCCCCCTAATGTGAGTTCTTTTTATTTAAAGTTATCGAAAATAACTTAAAAACACGTTTACCATAATTTTGCACTTTTGACTTTGTAGACTTATATACGAACAAATTTTACATAGGTTTCATTTTTTTACAAAAAAAGAGAATGGGTCAATTCCATTCTCTTGGGTTGTGCGTATTATTTTTGATTTTTTAGACTTGGCGTAATTTCAGGCTGGATATACTCTTGATTTAAAAGTAATCTTCCATCCTTTAAAATGGCTGGTTTCTTATTTACTCGATCAAAAATTAAGTATTCATAAGTAAACCCTTCATTTGTGTGAATTGGGTCTTGCTGAGAAACGAGTTCCCATTCTTTATCATCATATTCTGGAAAATATGTATCCCCAGGAAACTCATGATTGATGTACGTTATATAAAGGCGGTCTGCAATATCAAGACTCATTCTAAAAATTTGTTCGCCCCCGATAATCATAACTTCCTGCTCATTTCCAACCAAATCTAATGCTTCCTCTAAACTTGAGACGATTTCAATGCCTTCAGCCTCATAGTCGGTATTTCGAGTAATGACGATATTTCTTCTCCCTGGTAGAGGACGACCGATAGACTCAAAGGTTTTGCGCCCCATGATCATTGGCTTTCCCATTGTTTTTTCTTTAAAATATTGTAATTCTCCAGGTAAATGCCAAGGCATGCCTTTTTTATATCCAATGACACGATTTTTGTCATGTGCAACTATTAAAGAAATCATCCCATCTCTCCTAAAATCATTGTTTACATATAGTATACAATGTTCAAACAAAATTAATCGACTATTCTAGTAAATCTTTCAATACAAACCCAAATTATCTTTTTGTGACTTGTGAAGCATCGTTTATTTTTTGTTTGAATTCATTTACGGTTTGGTGGATGTTAGCACTTTCACAAATCGCAGAAATAACGGCTACTCCATCAGCTCCGGCCTCAATTGATTCATGACAGTTCAAGGATGAGATTCCTCCAATAGCAACAATAGGTAAAGAAGGATATTTCTTTGAAGCCTGTTGTAAAAATTTTGTACCAGCAGGCTCTTTTGCATCTGCCTTAGATTTAGTTTTGTAAATTGGACCGACCCCGATATAATCTGCTTTATTACGGATTGCTTCTTCCAATTCATCAAGGTTATGCACCGAAACACCAAGGATTTTATCGCCCACAAGTTTTCTAGTTTCTGCAACAGCCATATCCTCTTGACCAACATGAACACCATCTGCGTCAAGTTTCAAAGCTAACTCAATGTCATCGTTAACAATAAAGGGAACATTATATTTTCTACAAAGTGCTTGGCATTCACGAGCAAACTCTTCATATCGCAATCCTTTTAAAGCAGAACTCCCTTTTTCACGAAATTGAAAAAATGTTACTCCTGCTTGTAGAGCTGACTCTAATACACTTAAGGGATCGGCATTTTTTACATTCGAAGTTCCCATGATCAAATACAATTCTAACTGTTTACGATTCATGTACAACCACCTCAAAGCTTTCTTTCATTTGATTATAAGCAAAATGATTAGTTGGTCCATGCCCATGTCCGATATTGAGTGGATGTTCAATGGCTAATTGAATAAATTTCTTCGCTTCAATAATTGCTTCTTTTAATGATTTTCCCTGACCTAAAAATGCTGTAATTGCCGCAGAAAACGTACATCCAGTACCATGAGTTTGAGTTGTGTTCACACGATTTGTTTGAATTGCAAAATATGAACCATCCTTGAAGTAAACGTGATCAATTGCTTCCTTACCTAATAAGTGTCCGCCTTTCATGACAACTGATTCAACACCTAATGATAAAATCTTATATGCTGCTTTTTCAATTTCATTCACTGAATGAATAGACATCCCGCTAATTACTTCTGCTTCTGGAATGTTTGGTGTAAGAACAGTTGCAAGAGGTAATAATTGTGACTTTAAAGCATCGACAGCTTCGGATTGCAGTAAATTTGCCCCACCTTTTGCAATCATAACGGGATCTACGACTAGCTGTACGTCCTTTTCTTTTAACGTATCTGAAACAGTTTCTATTATAGTTGGTGAAAATAACATCCCTGTTTTTACCGCTTTGACGGCCAAATCTTGAAAAACCACTTCAATTTGTTGCTTCACGAAATCGGGTGTTGTAGGAAAAATTCCTTCTACCCCTAATGTGTTTTGTGCTGTAAGAGCAGTAATCGCTGATGTTCCAAAAACGCCAAGTTCCTGGAACGTTTTTAAATCTGCTTGGATCCCAGCTCCCCCACCACTATCGGAACCAGCAATCGTCATGACAATGTTCAATACTCTTCACCTCGAGACAATTCATGAATCGCATTCAATACTCCTACTTGGAATGAACCAAGTAAATCTTGTTCTAGAGCTTTTGTCGCGACATCCTTATAGTTTTGCATGACCACTTGAAGAAGTTCTAATGAGTTTCCATCAATGGTTAAGGCAGCCGCGCAGATGGCACTTAGTAAACAGCCAGTCCCCGTCACTTGTGTCATCAGTTCATTGCCACCAGTTGAATAAAGAACTGTTTCACCATTTGTAATAACGTCAGTTGGACCTGTAACAATAACTAGGCTGTTATATTTTTTTGCGACTACTTTAGCTACTTCTGCTACTTCCATATCACCATTACCTGAGTCAACACCTTTTGACTGCCATTCAACTCCTGCAATGGTTGCAAGCTCACCAGCATTGCAGCGGATTAAACTAAAGGCTACAGCATTTAGTAATTCCTTAACTGTTTCCTTTCGAAAGGCTGATACGCCCACACCTACAGGATCTAATACAACGGGTATTTCTCGTTCGTTTGCTTTTTTTCCAGCAACAAGCATCGCATTTCTTGAACGAGCATGAATCGTTCCAATATTTATTAGTAAGGCATCCACTACCGATACAACATCATTCATTTCTTCAACTTCGTCCGCCATAATTGGTGAAGCACCAGTTGCCAGCAACCCATTTGCCGTAAAATTAGTCACGACATTATTCGTAATACAATGAACAAGAGGATTTCTTCTTCGAATATTATACAAACTCATATTGCTCAACCTCCTTTTGCCAATTTTCTAACGTCCAAGGCATTTCCCAAAATTTCCATTCGTAATAGCAACTTTTTTCAAAATGTCTTTTAAATATAAGAGTTTTTTCAGGCTGTTGTTCTGCAAAACGGTTCATCATTGTTTTTTGGTGTTCAATTGACTTTTTAAATTCTGGATCACTATAAAGCGCAATCCATTCTTCATACAACTTAATTCCCGGTTTTGCATCTTGATATTTTTCACCAATCTCTTGATATAACCAAGGACATGGGAACATGGCCGCAAAGGCTTCTCCAACGTCACCATTATGTGCAGCATTGTACATATGGCTAACGTAATTGTAAGCCGCTGGAGCTGGATCAAAATTTTCTATCTCTTCGTCAGTAACACCTAATTCTTTGAAAACCGTGCGATGTAATTCTAATTCTGCTTCATTAATGAATTTCGCACTCTCAAGGAAATACATAATATCTTCGTTTGTTTGTGCTTTAGATGCAGCAATAGACAATACCTTTGTATAATGTTTTAAATAATATGCATCTTGCATCATATAGTATTTAAATTTTCCAACTGGTAGTGTCCCATCCACGATTCCTTTAACAAATGGATGATTAAAACTACCCTCCCAATATAAATCTGTCTCTTTTCTAACCTCATCACAAAAATTCATACTTATCCTCCTTCTAGTGAACGTAAGCGCAATGCTAATAAATTTGTTTGTCTAACTACTTTCAAAATAAAAAGTCCCAAAGATTGAGAAGACTTAGGGACTTTTTGAAAAATTGCTCCCTACGTCAGCTTGATTGTTCTGGTCTAAAGGGTCAGGATTTTACCTTTGGAGGTGGAATTGTCAATGTCCTCCAGCAATTAAAATATTTAGATGTAGGTGAGGTTATAATAAATGTCAATGGATTGACAATCATCAATTGCTTTAAACAAAAATGTTCTAAGCAAATAAAAAAGCCCTCCTTAACGGAGAGCTAAAAGTACAAATAGTAAAATAATACACACTTTTGTTTGTACTTTGCTCCCTACACTCGTATTAACGAACAGGTTCTAAGGGTCAGGTTTTACCTTCTCAACGCAATTCTGCGTCCCCCTGCAAATATCTTAATCTATTTTATGGTAACACAAGAGTTCCAAGCTGTCACTCATACTTTGAAACTATTCAGAATAATAGTTATAAGCCTAAATCATAATCCAAGAGAACCCATTTTTATTAATTAATTTGATTATGTTAATAAGATAGTACAACATATATCGATGTGTGTTGTACTTCTGTTATTAAAGCTTTAGAACATATTGCTGTTGTGGTAATTCGAACAACAATATCGTCCGTTTTTTCAATTTTAGCATCCGGTACTTCTTTTACTTCTACACCTTTAATCCCTTGATAAGTAACAGCCTTCATGCAAATCCAGCCAAATGATCATCTCATTTGATATTTTCTCCAATTCAAAAGAAATTCACAATAATTACTTAAAGAAGAAATGCGTAGTTAAATTCAAGATTTATTTATAATTAAGGTGCGTGCATATTTTTATTTTCAAATAAAAGTGTCGGATAATATGTATTTGTTTTTAATAAGTTATTTTCTAACTTTTTGCTTACATAAAAGAAATCGTGCTAACTCAAAATAATTATTGAAAGGAGTTGCTTTTATGACAAACCATGAACAATTTGAACTTTTTGTAAGTAGCAATAATAAAAAACAGGAAAAGGAACAATTTTCTAATGTGACACATTTAGCAAAGCGTAGACACCAGAATAACGAAGAATTCGCTGCAGAGTTTAATGCGAAACATGAACCAATAAATCAAAATACGATGAAAAATTTGCTAAAAGATCAAATGGACGGAGAATAAACGTTAGGCAATAGAATCCCAAACCATTAATTTTGGGATTCTAACTTTTTAGAACTCTATAAACAACTTGCTTCTTTATTTGTTCAGGAATTGAAGAATTACATACAAAAACCATACGAAAATAATGAGCCACAAAACGATTATTATAGAACCTATAATCCAATTTTTAGGTTTCCCATTATTCATTCTTTCTTCTGCTTTTATTTGACAATCAATTATTACGTTTTTAGGTATCATTTTTAATGCTAGCATAATTCCTAATGGCACTAGAATAATGTCATCTAAATATCCGAGAATGGGAATAAAATCAGGTATTAAATCTATTGGACTAAATGCATATGCAACTACACAAGCAGTGAATACTTTCGCATACCAAGGGACTCGATCGTCTTTATATGCAAAGTATAAAACATACGTTTGTTTTTTAAGATTCTTTGCCCAAACTTTAACTTTCTCCATATTTCCCCTCTTTTGTTTTCTAATTTAAACATGATAAATTCCATTTATGTGTTTGAAAATATAGTCATCCCAATTTATAATTCCAACAATTTTGTGACAATTTCCAAATAAACAAATTCTTAGATTCTAAAAGTTAATTTAATAAAATGTAAACTACCAAATTTGCCAAACCAATTTGGACAAAATGACGTCACGAATTCATCAAATTGACGGATTGGAATACGTCAATTTGACGTATTCCATACCCACAAAATGACTGCAGCAATACCATTAGATTACACATTAGAATACAATAAAGAGAATATATCAAAGAAATATAAAATGTTTTTTAAAATTTTTTTCAAACAAATGTCTCTTTTTTATCTCCCAATCACTATATAAGGGGTAAGTAGAAAAGATTAAAAAAGTGAATATCTCAAAATTTGAGACATTCACTAGAGAAGCTTATTATACTGCAATTGGTGCTTTAATCGTTGGATGTGGATCGTATCCTTCAATTGATAAATCCTCTAATTCAATATCAAAAATTGACTTCTTATCTGGATTAATTTTTAAAATCGGTAATTCTTTCGGTTCACGTGAAAGTTGTTCATTTACTTGATTTACATGATTTAAGTAAATATGAGTGTCACCAAAACTATGAACAAATTCTCCCACCTCTAAACCACATTCATGTGCAATAAGATGGGTTAATAAAGCGTAGGATGCGATGTTGAAGGGCACGCCTAAAAATACGTCAGCTGACATTATTGTTTTATACGAAACCTTACAATAAGTTTCGACCCATATTACTATGGGGATCAGACTATATCATGACCCTTAGCTTCACCTATTAGGGTCCTCTCCTTTTCCACCTGTTAAGTGTACTCTACTCGCTTCTTCACTAGGGTTTCTCACCTAGCTATGCTTTCGATAGTCGTTCGGCATTTATTGTGAATCTAGATAATGGTATCCTTTGTATTTTGGATTTGCTGATTTAATTCGATGTAAGATTGTTGCTGGTACTACACCTAATTTTCTGGAGGCTTCTGTTAATATCTAGAAACACAAATTTAGCACGGGATTACCTCATAGAGGGTTCCCCGTTTAGAAGAGTTATTCGACATGTATTACTACATGAAGGCGCTCACGCCGAACGCTGATATAATTGACAAGATAGTTTTCCGTCTGCTACGAAAAATTGGAATAATGAGTGGCAAGGTGGTAACGCCATATCATCAACTTCAGCAGGGTTCCAAGCAGATACAATAAGTCGACGGGAATCTGGGTTCTTCTTGATTTGCTCAATCACTTTTTTCAATTGATCAATTGTTTCCCCTTTTTCGGTTGGCCAAGATCTCCACTGTTTACCATAAACAGGACCTAAATCACCATAGTTTTTCGCAAAATCATCATCTGTTAATATTTTCTCTGTAAATAGGTTCATTTGTTGATGTAACACTTTTGCGAAAGCTTCATCACTGGCTGCACGTAGTCCAAAGTCAGTCATATCTGGTCCATTATATTCATCGGATTTTACCCATTTTTCGAATGCCCACTCATCCCAAATGTGGTTATTATTTTGTAATAAGTAACGGATATTCGTGTCACCTTTAATAAACCATAAAAGTTCACTTGCAACTAATTTAAATGGAATTCTTTTTGTTGTTAGTAACGGAAAGCCTTTCGATAAATCAAAACGCATTTGATATCCAAACACACTAATCGTGCCTGTACCAGTTCGGTCCTCCTTTTTCACGCCATGATTTAAAATATGCTGCAATAGATTTAAATACGTTTCATCTGCATGTTGTTTCATGTACTCACTCCTTACTGTCTATAGTATCACCAATCTAATCTAGCTTCTACATATCATATAGAAAAGAGCTTACCCTTTTCGATAAGCTCCTTCAAAATGAAAATCATTATTTAAATGGATATAGTTCTTTCTGCCATTTTCTTTAACATAATAAAGTGCTAAATCTGCTTGATTAATACAATGAAGTATCTGACTCTCATTCATAATTTTTTCAGAATATGCACCTATACTTACTGTAATGACTGAGTCTACATGAGAGGCTCGATGGTTTATTCTCAAATTTCTGACTTCTTCAATCACTGTTTGACATAATGAATCAGCTACTTCTTTTGTTTGATTCACCATCAATATTGCAAATTCTTCTCCCCCCCATCTTGAAGCAAAGCAACCATACTCATCTGCAATATTAGAAAGTACCTCTCCTAATCGCTCTAATACAATGTCCCCCTCAAGATGTCCATATGTATCGTTATATAATTTAAAACAATCTACATCAATCATGATAGCTGAAAGATGAATTGGTTCTTCGATTACTTTGTTCTTTATTTCCTTTAGATAATCATTAAAAGCACGTCGATTAAACAATTTCGTAAGTGGATCAAGGGAAGCCTGTAATTCTAACTGTCGATTTGCTTCTCTTAATTTTTTCGTTAACTCCCTCGTTATTTCAGCTTCTTTTAGTAAGTTTGTTTGCAGTTGCAATGATCGATTATATGAATAAAAGTGAGATTTAGATATATAATATGAAATTGGTAATAGCGACAATAAATAGATTACTTGATGTTTAAATTCAGGATTATCCTCTCCCAATATTAATAATCCAATGACTAAAACGGTTATCGAAATAATTAAAGAAACGACTAACTGTTTTAAATGCAAAAGTAAAAAAGAACTACAAGTTAAAACTAATAAAGTATAAATCATTAATTGATTATATAATTGTCGATCTAGAAGTGATACAAACGCACCAATCAAAATGAGTATGGTTACATAACCGTTTATAAACTTTTCTATTTTTCCAATATTTGATTTAGTAACTTTTAGTCTTAAAATTTTAAGTAAATATATAACCGCTAAATTAAAAAGGATAATTAGAAAATTAACATCAAAATAAAA
This sequence comes from Ureibacillus composti, assembly GCA_030348875.1. GTDB lineage: Bacteria > Bacillota > Bacilli > Bacillales_A > Planococcaceae > Ureibacillus > Ureibacillus composti. Next base: position 2,072,681 of record JAUCEP010000002.1, on the reverse strand, counting down.
AGAAAAAGGTTCATTTGCGTTAAGCAGTGGGATGTTTGAAAGTATTTCATTAAAAATATACATAATCACAATAACAATAGTGGAAACTTTACAGATTAAGCTTATTTTTTGCAAATTATGTTTAGCTATTTCCAACCTTTTACAATCTTGCTCTTCTATCATAGCTTTTCACCACTTTCTCATAAAACCAAGAGTCAAAAATTTCTCTCTACTCTATTAATTAATATTATTCCTGATTGAAATCTATAACTATATTATCATATTTTGGTAAAATATTCATGTGAATTGTGGGATTTTATTACAATTGCAGTATGATTAAAGACTCAAATGATAATAGTGTAATAAATAGGAATTATATACTATATCATCTAATTGCAAATCATCAACCTTGAATTATTTATTTTGAACGACATTTTGAGATATAAGTGGTAAATCCTATTAAAACTAGTAGCTTTAAAATAGAAAAAAACACTCGTTTTTGAACGAGTGTTTAAGATAACCATTTCGGTGGAGTGTTTTTCGACCAATATATATCCCCTATATGATGATGCGCAAGAAATTGATCTTCTTTTGTATGGTAGTGAAAATTATAATAATACCCTTCTTGTGGTCGATTTTCAGTTCTTACATGAAAGCGAATCAAGTCTTGCCTTTTGTCCCCATCTTTTATATGGAAAATTTTCTCTGAGTATTCTCCACTTGGATTTTCAGTAACGATTAAGGAACGAATTGATTGATGATCTAAGTTAGACAAAGTCATTGTAATTGCTTCTTCCATTTTTGGATAAATACGAGATTCAAATTCTTCTCCAATTACAGGAGAAATACGTGAACCAAATTTTATGTATGATTGTTCTTTAGCTGCAAATAATAAACTGTCGACAGATTCTTCTACTGTTTGTTGTTCTACATGAGAATCAACCTCATGTTGCTCAATATTTGATATTTCATTATATCCCGAACTTGTGCTGTCGGAAGGTTGTCCATTATCTAATAAGTCCCAAATTTCATGATTTGGTGTAATTATACCAAAGGTTAAAAGGGCTACTGTTATGACTAATAATTTTTGAAACCACTTCTTCAAAGTTAATCACCTTCCATTAAACGACAATTTAGTCAAAATGCTTTATAATATATACGAATTACCAATTAAAAGGTTTCATCTTTTTTTAATTCATTGTACAATATTAATGGAATTATGTCGTTTGTTTTTTATAAAGGAGGAATGCATGATGGCTTCAATTTCAATCGGTATTGGTCTTTTATTATGGTTAATATATTTAACTTCATTATGCTTTACTGCTAGAAGCTAATTTTAGTTTCTGCCTCTAAATTGGACAAGGGGTGACCGTAATTACGGCCACCCCTTTAGCTAACTTTATAGGTAACATATAAATAAATTTCAAGCTATAACATTAAATATCTAGCCTGAAGTGATTGTCTTCTCGTCTAAACGAAAGTCAAATTAGTATCGACCCGATCATCCGGGGAAATTATCATTAAGAAGTAAACCACTTCTTTGAACCGCGGTAATATTCCACTAGGACCTTCTAACTTAAGCAACGCAAACCCTACCTTCTTTTGCGTCCTTGCAGCCCCAAAGCTACTCCAGTGTGAATAAGTATCCTAAAAAATCTAGCAAAATGCCAAACCATTTATCTGCTCCTAAAATAGCATTCTTTTATTATAACACAAAAAAATTACCATTACAATTATTTTTCTTCCAAATTACATTCTAAGTACATTGCTTTATGTTTCTTCAAAGTAAGCAAAAGTTTAAAATGATTAGATAAAATTAAGAAATTTTCACTTTACTTTTACCAATTTTCATTTCGTTTTTTTCTTGCCAAAGAAGGAATAAGAAGGTAAAAAGGAACGCAATAAAAACAATTATTAGAATTATGGCCAAAATAGCAGCTGGTTCATTAAGCGACATATAATGTACTAAACGATGCCCTAAACCTTCATATGAGGCAAACATTTCTCCCAATATTAATCCTAAAAAGCAAAGACTAAAACCCATACGGAGTCCTACAACTAATTGTGGCATAATTGCTGGAATTAATATTTGCCTTGCTTTTTGTATGAAACTCATGCGATAGGATGTTGCTAATTTCAAATAAATGTTTGGTACGGTTCTAGTAGCTTCCATACAGATAATCATAATTGGAAAAATCCCGTGAAATACAGAAAAGGCAACTCTACCTTGTAAAGTTAAACCAAAAATTAATAAAAATATCGGATATAGTGTAACTTTCGGAATAGAGTATAATCCAAGAAGTAAAGGAGATAAAGTTTTTGTCCAGAATGGGCTTAAGCCAATAAAAAATCCAAATATAACACCAAATATAGATGCTATTAAAAAGGAGATTAGAAGAGTAAGAAGTGTATTTCCTATATCCCCCATCCAGTTTGACATATTTTCTCTTAAATCAACAAAACTATGAAAAGGTGAAGCCATTGCAGGAGCTCCAATAATCTGATAAATTATTTGCCATAATATGAGGATAATTACTGGGATCATATATCTTCCAACTTTTTGCCACTTTTGATCTGTAGCAATTGAATTCATAACATTCTCCTTTCTTTTATTAAATTCTATTATACATTTCTTTGGTATAGTTTATTTTCAATAAGACCAAGTACAAAGTTAACAACTAAAGAAATTACTACAACCAAAAGTACAGAACTATACATACCATTTAAATCAAAGTTATTGTAAGCGTATGATATGGTATAGCCTATTCCACGCGCTGATAATATAAATTCCGTTGCAATTACACCAATTATTGAATACGCTGCAGCAAGTTTAATTCCAGTAAAAATTAAAGGCCACGCTGCAGGGAAATATATATATAACAGCATCTGGCGAAATGAAAGATTATTTGAAAGGCCTACTTTAATAAGAACTTTTCGAATTTCACGGAAACCTAATGCTGTATTTGTGATCACTGCAGGCATTGAGAATAGTAACCCTATTACAATTACCGGGAAAGGCCCAACCCCAAATATACTAATGAATATTGGATATAAGGCGAAAAATGGTATCGCATAGAATAACATTAAATAAGGTTGAAAAATATGATGTATAAAATCTGAACGCCATAGAATAATTCCTATAATTATTCCAAATATTACAGCACCTAAAAAACTAGTCAAAATTTCAAAAGCCGTAATTCCGAAATGATTCTTTAGATATTCTTGATTACTTAAATTTTCTACCATATTCAAAACCATAGTAGAAAATGGGGTGAAGGTAAATGAATCTAGCCAATGCATACGTGTAGCAATCTCATATACCCCCAAAAAAGTGACTACTATTAATATTTGCACAATTTTATGAAGACCCATTATCCAACCACCTTGTCTTCATTTGATTCTTGTCTCATTAAAGATTCTTCTTCTAAACTTGACCAAAGCTTTTGTGTAATTTCAGCAAACTCAGGAGTTGTTAAAGCTTGCGCATCACGTGGTTTCGGCAATGAACTCTTAATTAGATGTTTTATTCTCCCTGGTCTTGCAGATAAGACAACAATTTTATCTGAAAGTAATGCGGCCTCTTGAATACTATGGGTAACTAATACGACTGTTGCTTTTGTTTGTTCAACAATTTTTAGTAATTCTCCACCTAAAATCAATCGAGTTTGTTCATCCAACGCACCAAACGGTTCATCCATGACAACAATTTCTGGTTCTGTTACCAAAGTTCGAGCAATTGCCACCCTTTGTCTCATTCCTCCAGATAATTGATGAGGATATGAGTTTTCAAATCCCTTTAACCCAACTAGCTCAATCATCTTTATTGCCTTTTGTCGATATTCAGACTTTGGTTTTCCTTGCATTTGAAGTCCAAACTCAACATTCTCTAAAACGGTTCTCCAAGGAAAAGTGGATTCTTCTTGAAATACAATTCCAATAGAATCCTGAGGTCCATTTACTGCTTTTCCTTTGATTTTAATAGAACCTGAAGTTGCCGATCTAAGCCCAGACAAAATTTCTAATAATGTTGTTTTCCCACATCCGCTTGGTCCAACAATAGAGATAAATTCTCCTTTTTCAACACTAAAATCAATATTTTGTAAAGCAATCACATCTTTTGATCCGTCACTATATATTTTAGTTAAATTTTCCACCTTCATTAATAAATCAGTCATAGTTCTCCTCCCTTTCGTCCCTATATTAAAATAAATGACAATAGCCATTATCAAAGTAGACCCCATACCTGCCTGGCCATTGTCATTAAAGAATTATTTATTCTTATCTAATGTCGTTATATCAAGCCTTTGATCTTCTGGTAAGAAATTCAAATCAAAGACATTTTCCCAATCTATTTCCTCTCCTTTTTTTAGTGTATTAGCCAGCTGCATACCCTTTACAACATTATTAATAGAATCAGTCTCTATTTTACTGCTCCAATGTTTAACCTCAGATAATTTTGTAATCGCTGTCACGGAAGCTTCTTCATCAATTTCAGCAGATTTCGCAAATATCTTACCAGCTTCTTCCGGATTAGCATAAATCCAATCTACAGATTTTTGATATGCAGACAAGAAACGTTTAACTAAATCTGGATTTTCTTTAATAATTTGTGGACTTGTTACGATCACACTTTGTTGATAGTTAGGAATTAAATCAGAAACCCGTAATAACGATTTCCAATCATCTTTTTGAACCGAGTAAGCTGGTTCTAACATGATTGACGCATCAACTTCACCTGCATCTAATAAAGTTAAACCTTCACTCACTCCACCAGAAGCAACAAGTTTTAAGGATTTTGGATCAATACCAGAAGCGTCAAAGACTAGCTGTGATGTAGTTTCAGTTACAGCTCCAGGATTTGTAAATGCCCAAGTCTTACCAAGCATATCTTCAATTTTATTAATGTTTTCATCTTTTCTAGTAACAAAGACTAAATCACCAACACTTTGAACTCCACCACCAACAATTTTTAATGGGGCACCAGCCATATAAGATTGTAAGACTGCAGAAGATGAAACCTCACCAAATGGAAGATCACCCGATAATACATTCCTTACTGTAGTTCCACCGCCACTACTTCCAACAATTTCATTGATCTTGATTCTTTCCTCTTCAAAAAACCCCTGCTCCATTCCTACATTATAAGGAACCGCGTACAAGCCTGTTGGATAATGAGTAACAGAAATATCGATTTCATCAATTTTTTCTTTATTGTCTCCCGAAGTCGTTGTTCCTCCTGATGTTTCTTGTTTATTACAAGCTGCCATAATTAACAAAAGAATTAATCCAAAAGCAAATAACTTCCCATACTTCAACGATTTCTTCCAACTCATAATGATAAACCTCCCTTTCAATTAAATAACAATAAAATACCTACAAGTGAAAAATTATTTATATCTAAATGCGTTACTACATCACCTTGTAACCGCTTACTATTTTGACAGTATTGCGAAATCTATTAAGCAAATTTCATCTTAAATAATATTCTTTTCAAGTAATTCTTCGATTCTTTCATCTGTAAATCCCAATAATGATTGATATACATCTTTATTATGTTTACCCATTAATTCTGGTCCGGGATGCTTAACCTCTCCAGGTGTTCTACTTAACTTTGGAACGATCCCTGGCATCGGAAACTCTCCTAATTGAGGATGGTCAACTTTTATAATCATTTCTCTTTCCATATAATGAGGGTCCTCAAGAATATCTTTCGCTGAATATATAAGTCCAGATGGTACACCCTTTTTATCTAAAATAGTAAGAGCATCATCTGCTAAAAGTGTTTTAGTCCACTCTTCAATCATTGAATCTAAAAGTTTCATATTTTCTGCTCTACTATTGTGGGTTGAAAATCTAGGATCATCCGCTAATTCTGGCTGATCCATAGCTTCACAAAGTCTACGGAAAACTCCATCAGCATTTGCACCAATTACAATGTATGTTTTATCTTTTGTATAATAAATATTTGATGGAGCAACTCCTGGAAGAATATTCCCCATTCTTTCTCTAACATATCCTGCAAGTAAGTAATCTGGAATAATACTCTCCATAGTTGAAAAAACAGATTCATATAAAGCAGTATCCACTACTTGACCCTTTCCAGAATATTTAGATTCATGTATTGCTACTAGACATCCAATTGTTGCAAATAAAGCAGCTAATGTATCACCAATCGATATTCCAATTCTGGCAGGAGGCCGATCTGGAAATCCATTAACATATCTTAATCCCCCCATAGCTTCTCCAACACTTCCAAATCCTGCACGATGCTTGTAAGGACCGGTTTGTCCATACCCTGAAGTACGAACCATTATTATTTTCGGATTAATTTCTGCTAAAGTTTCGTAAGAGAGATTCCATTTTTCCATTGTCCCAGGGCGAAAATTTTCAATAATCACATCAACTTCTTTAACTAATTCTTTTAATATCTTTTGACCTTCTTCTTCACGTAAATTCAAGGTAATTGATTTTTTATTTCTAGATTGAATAGGCCACCAAAGCCCTACTCCATCTTTAGTTTTTCCCCAGTTTCTCATTGGATCAGATTTTCCAGGCGGTTCGACTTTAATCACTTCAGCACCAAAATCTCCAAGTAACCTACCAGTAAACGGGCCTGCTAGTAGAGTACCAAGCTCGAGAACTCGTATATCCTCTAATGGTAATCTTTGTTCTGCCATTGCATTTCCCCCTAAGACTTATAGAAATTTAAATTTTTCATAACATTGTATACGAGAGTGGTTGTTTGTATGCAAAGAGTTAATTGTTTTTTTAAAAACTCTGAATTTACTAATAATTTTAGAGCGTCAATAATATTTGTATTACTTTATGTATACAATATGGTAGAGGTGTTGACATGAATGCATACGAATATATTAAAGAAGCCATTATTCATGGAAATCTAGAACCCGGTATGAGATTAGCAGAAGAGTCCCTTGCAAAGGAGATGAGCATAAGTAGAACACCGATAAGAGAAGCAATAAAACAGCTAGAAGCTGAGGGCCTTGTCATTCCATTAAAAAGAGGCGTGAAGGTGAGACATTTCACTGAGGAAGATGTGAAACAAATTTATGATCTTCGTTCTTTGCTAGAAGGTTATGCCGCAAGTCAGGCAGCCATTTATAGAAGTCAAAAACATATAAATGAAATGGAAAAGGCTAATCAACTCTTAGAGAAAGCAATCGATCGATTTATTGAAAAAGATTTAAATTATACTAATGATATCGTGAATTCAAATCATTACTTCCATGAAGCTGTTATTGCTGCATCCAATAATGCGCATATTCAATTTCACATTTCAAAAGTAGTTGTATTACCATTAGTTTTTCGATCATTCCATGGCTACAACCACTCCCAACTTAGACAATCATTAGAATTTCATAAAACTATCCTGACTGCTATTAAGAATAACGAACCTGAGCGTGCACGTATATCTATGCAAGAACATATATATAAGGGACGTGACCATGTATTGGTAAAAATGCAACAAAAGAACAATGATTTATAGGGGGCATTACATGATAGAAATCTGTGAAGTTGGGCCACGTGATGGATTACAAAACGAAGCCAAAATTTTATCAACTAAAACTAAGGTCGATCTAATTACTAGATTAATAGAATCTGGAGTTCGAAATATTGAAGCTGTTTCATTTGTAAACCCAAAAGTTGTCCCACAAATGGCAGATGCTGAAGAAGTTTTAAAACTATTGCCAAAAAGTAATGATATAAGATATGGTGGGCTTGTATTAAGCTATTCAGGTCTTAATCGTGCTTTACAAACTAACATTGATTTTTTACATGTAGTACTTGCAACAAGTGATACATTTAACATGAAAAATTCAAAAAGAACAGTCAAACAAGCAATTCAGGAACTTACAACAGTAATAAAAGAAGGAGTATCGACTGATAAAGGTGTTGCTGGCATTCTTGGTACAGCATTTGGATGCCCTTTCGAAGGTGAAGTACCTATTTCTTCTATACTTAAAGTTGCAGAAGAATTTTTGAAAGCCGGATGTACAGAGATCACGCTAGCGGATACAACTGGTATGGCAAATCCCCTGCAAGTTCAAAATGTTGTTCAAACTTTTTATAATGAATTTGGAAAGAATTTATCCCTTGGACTCCATTTTCATAATACACGCGGACTTGGTCTAGCAAACACATTAGCTGGATATCAAGCAGGAGTCAGAAGATTTGATTCCTCAATTGCAGGTCTAGGTGGATGTCCTTTTGCTCCAAAAGCTGTCGGGAATGTTTGCACTGAAGATATGGTTTACATGTTTAATAGTATGGGTATTGAAACAGGTACAAACTTAAACAAGCTCATTGATGTTGCCAAATGGATGGAAAAAAACATGGAACGTACACTAGCAGGAATGTTGATGAAAGCAGGAATTGCATAATGATTAAAAAATAAGAGTAAAAACAATTCCCTAAAATGACAGATTGATTGAAAACTCTTCAAAATCACAATATTCCTTTCAGTAATCCCTAAATAGACAAGCAATCAGCCATAATAAAACGGCTGATTGCTTTTTGGTTTTATCTTATATGCAACTCTATAATAAATAACTTTAAAATGAGCAATCGACCGCAATCTTGTGAATGAAACTTTTCACTTAAGTAAAGCGTATTAGTAATAGAAAAATTTATATAGACCTTTACTTTAAAAGGAGAATGAATAATTATTGGAAACTAGAGAACAGTTGTATCAGTATATTAAGGATATTGAAGCGTGGGAAAAAGATCAGAAAGGGCTGTTTTTTTGGGAGAAACTTGGTCGTATCCCTTTTAAAATTCTTGATAAGGTAACACCAGCGTTTATTCAAAATAAACTTGGTGTTTTAGTAAATGAATTAGGAAGTTATATACAAACGGGTGGAAAATATTTAGTAAGTGAAAAGACGACCATTAAAAAAATACAAACTTTCTCTTCTCTTGATGAAATCAATTCTATTGAAGAAATTGGAAAGTTACCAATCGAAGAAATGATTTCTATTAGTGAGAAACTTCGGAAAAACCGTGTGAAGTTTGCAACAGTACAGGGTGCCTCTACAGGTGTCGGAGGTCTATTTACATTGGTTGTTGACATTCCAATGATTTTGGGAACAGCTCTTAAAACATTGCAAGAAATAGCGATGATCCATGGTTATAATCCAAATGATCAAAAAGAGCGTGTGTTTATCGTTAAATGTTTACAATTTGCTTCTGCTGACATCGTTGGGAAGGAAGCCATTCTGAATGAACTAGCAATGATGCACGAGGAAAAAAATTCTCCGCAAAGTATGATTTCTCAACTTAAGGGCTGGCAAGAAGTATTCTTCACGTATCGAGACCAATTTGGATGGAAAAAGCTATTTCAAATGGTACCAATTGCAGGGATTATTTTCGGTGCCTTTGCGAATAAAGGCATGATTGAAGATGTTTCTGAAGCGGGTATTATGCTTTACCGTAAAAGACGACTTTATGATAAATTACATGAACTAGAAAAGAACGGAAAACCTGTTAACGAATAAAATTAGAAAAAAACCGAAAATTTGAATAAGATAAGCGGAAAAACTTCCTTTATTATCTAAAAATTCGTTTACTTTTCAACATAAAGGAATTTTCTCCGTTTGTTTAAAAATTAGTCCCCATAAACCATCAATATAACAATAAAAATAGGATAAGAAAATCTCTGAGATTTCTTATCCCATTGCCCTACAATTTTTACACTTACAAAGAGAACTCTTTAACGATTCTTTTCTATAACTCCATAATGAAACTTAGCGGTTAATCGTACATCTCTAGTAAAACCGTATTCTTCAAATAACTTAGAACGAAAATGAGCTTTGACTACTACTCTTTTTCTAGCAACTCTCAAAGCTTCTTGTACCCATTCTGCAGTTAATTGTTGATGACTACCAGCATCTCTTAGGGCTTCAAAATTATTCGATTCCTCGATAATTTCTTCGAACATTGGATCCATATAAACAACATCAAAAGAAGATTCAGGTAGTTCCTTTAAATAGTCAAGCGCCTCACGTTGCACAACTATAATTTGACGCATACATTCCGTCAATGGTAATTCGCTTATATCATAGTTTTTCATCCCGTGTTTTACGATAAATGCGACGTTTTGATCTACTTCGAGTCCAACGACTTCCCCTTCTGTACCGACTGCAAAAGCAGCTACAATTGCATCAGATCCCATTCCTAACGTACAATCTAGGATTGAATCACCTCGTACTAGTTCAGTTGCATGAAGAAATGGATCTCCTTCACCTCGATCAATACGTTTGAGTCGAAATGCCGCCGAATTGGGATGAAAAAAGAAAGGCGCAAGTGCACCTTTCAGGTAATATTCGTATCGATTTTTGCCTGCCACGATCACATTTGCGTCTAATGTTTCACTAATTTTGGAAACTGAGCGTTTTTTTCTAGGCTCAAAAGATATGCCTAGTTCATCGCAAGCTTTCTGTGCTAGGGTGATTGATAAATCATCAGGCCTGCCTGCAGTTGTAACTATTGTCCGCATGCTTGTTTTAAAACGCCCTCTAGGTGGTCGCGAATTTGTTCCATTGGGAAACCTTCAATTTGGCTACGTGGGATAAAGTATTCTAATTGTCCATCTCTTAAAACGGCAATCGAAGGTGAACTTGGTGGAACTTCTTCAAAGTATCCGCGCATTGCTTCTGTAGCTTCTCTGTCTTGTCCTGCAAAAACAGTCACTAAATGATCTGGTTTTACTTCGCTAATTGCTTCACGCACTGCTGGACGAGCTAAACCTGCTGCACAGCCGCAAACAGAATTGATGACCACTACTGAAACTCCTTTTGTTGTTGCCATAAATTCATTTACTTCATCTGCTGTTGTTAACTCCGTAAACCCTGCATCTACTAATTCTTGACGCATTGGTTGTACAATACCTCTCATATACTCATCATAAGCGTTCATATTTTCAACCTCTTTCATATATAATCACAAATCCAATTATAGCAATACTTTTTTAAGTTTAACAGTAACTTGATTTTGTCATTATTTATTCCATTAATTAAAAACGAACTGTTCTAATATATCAATATAAATAGTGTATATATTTTTTATTTAAGGGCGAATTTATTAATGTAAAGGAGGGATATTTATGAATTATAACTTAACAGAATTAGAAGTCGAACATTTACGAAGTTTAATCGGTGGACATGGTAATGTAGCAAAAAAATTGGAAGCCTTTGCGCAAAGTTGTACAGACCCGGAGTTAAAAACTATTCTTGAAAGAGATGCACAAGCAGCAAAACAATCCCAACAAGATTTGATGTCATTTTTAAATTAAGGAGGATGAGTATGTTTCAAGATAAAGAAATGGTCAATGATTATCTTGCAGGATTAAATGCAAGCTTAACAGGTTATGCTCATATCATTGCACAAACAAATAATTCAGAACTAAGACAGACGTTGATTCAATTGAGAAATCAAGATGAGTCTCGTCAACGCACATTATATAGTTATGCACTTCAAAAGGGACATTATAAACCAGCTGCTCCTGCTTCAGAAGAGGTAGTTCAGCAATTAAGAACCGAATTAATGGCCGAACAACAAAATAATTAAGTTCTAAAAGCCGAACATTGTTTTCGGCTTTTTATATTCTGTGCATTATCATAGGAATTTTTGGTTCTACATATTTAAGACATTTCTAAAATCACTGCATATGATAATTTATAAAATGATGAAGGGAACGAAGATTTTGTACTATAATTCTAATGGGTATCCTTATCAAAACCCTTATTATGGTAATGGGTTTTACAATTACCCAAATTTCTTAGCTTATCCTAATGGCGCAATTCAACCAAATCAATTTGATCAAAATTTTCCTATTGGAAGTGAAAGAGAAAATGTAAAAGATGCTGGTCCTAACCCTTTTGTCATTAATATTAATGAGGCATCAAAGCAAAATAATACGTATCGTACTGCTTTATGGACAGGAACACACTTACAAGTGACGTTAATGAGTTTAAATCCTGGAGAAGATATCGGTTTAGAAATGCATCCCGATGTCGATCAATTCTTGCGTATTGAACAAGGGCAAGGAATTACACAAATGGGCAAGAGTAAAGATCAATTAGATTTCACAAGAGAAGTTAAAGATGATTCTGCCATCTTTATACCAGCTGGAACATGGCATAACTTAACAAATACAGGAAATACACCGCTAAAACTATATTCCATTTATGCGCCGCCTAATCATCCTTTTGGTACTGTTCATCCCACTAAAGCGGATGCCCAGATGGCTGAAGGTCAACAAGTCAGCTATGGCAATCCCAACTATTATTGGCAACACTATTATTATTAATTAACTAGAAATTTGAATTCTTAAAGTTAACATGACCGTTTACTAATAAAAAAGACCCCACTCACAAAGATGTGTAGTGCGGTCTTTTTTGAGTTAGTATAACGGAACTAACTCATCTATGATTTGATACATCATTATTAATCTATTTCTACAGAATTCAACAATTTAATTGTAAATTATTTGTAAAGAAAAAAGGAGTAGTCTCTTTCTACAAGTTTTTTTTCCCATAATATAGTGCCAATTCATAAGCAATGGCTGCTTTATCTCCTTCTTTTACTTCTCCTTTTTGCAATCTTTCAAGCCAGTACTTTTCATTATACCCTAATACTTTTATTGCCTGCTTGACAAGAAATTCCTCAGTAACTGGTGAAATAGAGCGATATTCATAGACTTCTTTTAAGGTAGGTGAGTAAAATTCCAATTCGTCTTCCACCTCCTCTTTGATGGTGACGGCTTGTTTTAATCCAACATAATTAGCTAATGCACGGGCAATCAATTTCCCCGCATTATTAAGTACACTGTCATTACGAAGTTTTTGAATATCAATTGTACTATCCATAAATCCGCCCTCAATTAAAATTGTTGGCATCGTTGTCTCTCGAACAATATGCAAATTTCCTCGTTTGATTCCACGGTCGGTTAATCCATACCCTTCTACAACTGCAGGATGAATTGCATTAGCTAGTGCCATACTGCCCTCTTGAGCATCCGTATAAATCCACGTTTCTACACCTGAATGAGAGCCCCATCTGCTTTGAAATGCGTTATGATGAAAAGAAATATAATAATTTGCTCCCCACCTATTTGCTCCGTCCGTACGTTGAACTAATGGTACGTCTGTTTTTCCAGATGGATCATCAAATCGTTTCGTCATAACCCCTTTAAACAATGCGAGTTCGTTTGCGAATGCTGTTGCGACTTTAGTATTAAAATCCCATTCATATTCTCCATCCGGTGAACGTTTGCCTGGGGTGACACCGAATCCTCCATGACCTGCACCATAAGCAACCTTTATCATTTCGCATCATCCTTTTGTTTTACTAGTTTAATGCTGAAATGCTTGTTTTTGTGTCGGCATTTATAATATTTCTTTATCCCAACTATTTAATTACTAGAGATAAAATTATACTGAATATTTCAAGGTTGAAGTTATCAACGAGTAAAATAAAAGGACATAAGCCATTTTAAACCAATGGCTCATGTCCAATTATTCATTGTTTGGAGTTATTTTCGAGTACTTAATTCATACACTTCTTTATTAACCGTATGTAGTAATCGTTCTCCTTTTAATCCACGAAGTATATTATTCAGGGTTATTTCAACCATTTTATCTCTCGTATCTACAGTAGCACTTCCTATATGAGGAACAGCAATAACATTATCTAAAGTTAGAAGTGGATGATTATTTTTGATTGGTTCTACTTCAAATACATCCAAGCCAGCAGCAAAGATTTTCTTTTCACTTAAAATTTTATAGAGATCGTCTTCATTTACTGTGGAGCCTCTGGAAACATTTACGAAAATGCTAGTTGGTTTCATTAAGGCAAATTGTTCATAGCCTAGCATGTGGTATGTTTCAGGTGTTGCAGGGGCTAACATAACAACATAGTCAGATTCTTTTAAAAGACTTTCTAAATCCCGATAATCAACATTTAACTCTGCTTCTGTTTGCTCATCGCGTCTTCGGTTAGAATAGAGCACTTCCATATTGATACCACGAGCCATTTTAGCAAGAATTTTACCAATTCGGCCCATTCCGATAATCCCCAATTTCTTTCCTGATATTTTCTGGCCTGCAAATAAATAAGGCCCCCAGCTTTCCCACTGATTTTGCTGGATATAGTTCATCCCTTCGACAACTCTTCTAGCAGTTGCAAACATTAAAGCAAGTGCAAGTTCCGCTACGGCTTCAGATAAGACATCTGGAGTATGTCCTACTAGAATACCTCGCTTTGTTGCTTCTTGAACATTGATATTATCAAAGCCAACTGCCATCGTACCAACGACTTTTAAATTTTTTGCGCGTTCAAAAACTTCAAGGTCAATTTGATCTGAAACATTGGTAAATACAGCATCCGCATCTTCAATTTCTCTTAATAATTCCGCACGTGGCATCGGACTGTCTTCTTCTTTCCACATCACCACTTCAAACTCTTTAGGTATGTTATCTAATAGAGCCGATTTAATTGTACGTGTAATTAAGATTTTCATTTGCTCACTTTCCCCCTTTGTTTCGTAAAAAAGAAAGCCTACTTTTATGGAGGCTTATACTTATAACCCCTTCAGTAGGCATTTCATCATGACTTTTATTTCATTATAGTGCATCTGTTAATAATTGGCATAGACTTTGTTTTGTTAAAGTGCGTGGATTATTTCTAGCTAAACGATTGATTTGCATTGTTTCTTCAATAATTTCCACTATTTGATGTTCTTTAATTCCGATCATCGCTAGATTTGTCGGAATTCCAATATGATCAACTAATGCTAACAATCGTTCATAAAGAGCTTCAATTTTTTCATCGATTGTTAACTCTTTTTCTCCACCTACTAATATGTCATATAATTTAGATGTTTTTTGTACGTCCATTCGCGCATTGTATTTTACGACATAAGGTAATAGAAGTCCGATAATTTCACCGTGTGGAGATTTTGTTCTTCCTCCAATTGGATAGGCAAGAGCATGGGCTAATGCAGTTCCAGAGTTTGAGAAAGACATCCCTGCTAATAAACTACCTAATAGCATTTTTTCACGTGCTTGAATGTTTAAGCCTTGATGTACGGCTAACTCTAAGTTCTCAGCTATCACTTCAATTGCATTTAATGCTAATTGCTCTGCAATTGGAATGGCTCCTTGGAATACGGCTTTTTCATCAGAATTAAATGCATAAAATGGCTTTGCAGTGTAAGCTTCAATAGCATGAGCTAAAGCATCAATCCCTGAGCAAGCTGTTACGTAAGAAGGTAATCCTAAAGTAAGCTCAGAATCTAATAATGCAATTTTTGGTCGTAAATGGATATCCGACAGTCCAACTTTTAATTTTAATTCTTCATCATTTATGACAGCTACTGTTGTTACCTCTGAACCAGTACCAGCAGTTGTAGGGATCGCAATAAGTGGAATCACATCTCCTGGTACGGCCGTCTTACCATTGTAATAATCTCTTGGTGAACCACCGTATTTAATTAAAAGAGAGATGATTTTAGCAAAATCGATTGAACTTCCTCCACCTAAACCGATGATAACATCTAGATCGTCAACCTCTTTTAATTGCTGGTAAGCATCTAGAACGGATGTTAATGTTGGTTCCGGCATCGCTTGATCGAAAACTTTTACATCAAATTCTCCATTATTTAATGTACTGATGACTTTCGGTAAAATTGGCGTGCCCGCAATGCCACGGTCCGTGATGACTAATACTTTTTGATACTGATATTTATTTAAAATCTCTGGCAACTGTCCGACAGCACCACTACCAAAAACAATTTGATGTGAACCGAAAAATTCCCACGTTTTTCTCGTCATTTGAATACCCCACTTTTTTAGACATGTATATTAATTAATTTTAAATCCGTCATTTCTTCGATTACATATTTAGGTCCTTCTTTACCAAGTCCACTGTCTTTAACGCCACCATAAGGTAGAATATCTACTCTATAAGTTGAAACTTCATTGATGTTAACTCCTCCAAATTGAAGCTTTTTTGCAGCCTCCATCGCAACACGAAGATTTTCAGTGAAAATTCCAGCTTGTAATCCATATTTTGAATCATTGGCATACGCGATTGCCTCTTCAATAGTTTCATAAGGTATTATTGAGATAACTGGTGCAAATACTTCTTCACACATCACTTTCATATTTGATGTAACATTTGCAAGTACTGTTGGTTCAAAGAAAGCACCATTTCGACGCCCGCCCGCTATAATTGTTGCGCCTTCAAAAACAGCTTCATGGACCCACTTTTCCGTTCGAATCGCTTCTTGTTCATTGATCATTGGACCGATATCAATCTCTTCCACCTCAGGGTTACCGATATTAATGGTGGAAACGATATTCTTTGAAATTTCAAGAGCTCGCTCATATAATTCCTGGTGTACGTAGAGACGCTGTACAGAAATACAAGCTTGCCCAGCATTTGAAAAACCACGGCGGATACATAAATTCATTGCTTCCTCTAAATCTTTTACGTCGCTATGAATAATATTAGGTGAATTACTTCCTAGTTCTAACACGACATGTCTAATTCCTGTATTATTTTTTAAAAACTTCCCTACAGCTGGACTACCTGTAAACGTGTAGAAATCAATCGAAGGGTTATTTACTAACAGATCCCCAAGCTTGCTACCTTTTCCGTTTACTATGTTTAAGTAACCTGCAGGAAGTCCGGCCTCTAACAAAACCTCTCCAATAAGTGCTGCTGAAATAGGTGTAGCTTGTGCTGGCTTAAGTACAACTGTATTTCCCGCGGCAATCGCAGGTGCAATTTTATGTGCAGTTAGGTTAAATGGGAAATTGAACGGTGTAATGGCACATACAACGCCTTTAGGTACACGAATACTAAAAGACATTTTGCCGTCGTTACCTGGCTGACTATCAATTGGCATCCCTTCGCCTACGATGCGTTTCCCTTCTTCAGCTGATGCAATAAACGTTTGAATTCCGCGCTCAACTTCTTGTCGTGCTTCTTTAATTGGTTTTCCTACTTCGCGACAAATTGCTAAACTTATTTCTTCTTTTCGTTTTTCAATGATTGAAGCAGCGTTCATAAGAATTTCATAGCGTTTCAGAACAGTTAATGGATTTGTCTCAAATGCTTCACGTGCAGCTTTTACCGCTTCTTTTACTGTAGATTCGTCTGCATGTGCAACTGTTGCTATCACTTCTTGTGTGCATTTATTCAGCACTTCAAATGTTTCATTGGAATGAACCCATTCACCATTAATTAAGTTACCTATTAATTTGCTTGTTGTTTTTATCAAATCATCAAATCCTTTCTAATAAACCTATTCATTGAAGCACTCTGTATAAGAACCTTCGGAAATGACCTCAAATAACGCTTTACCTGACATCTCTTCAAGTACTTTTGGCGATACCCAAAGATCCTCCAAATTAAGTGTATTCTTAATCTTAATGATTTTAAGACTATTTAAATCAGAAACTTGTAATAGATTCGTAGAAACTTTCATTGCTTCGTGTACATCTTTTAATACCATTGGAATAAAGGCCCTCTTTAGAAATGTAGTAGTAATGGTATTTTCATTCATTTTTTGCAAATCGATTTTTTTATATAATTTTTCCGTCGTGAAATCTGCTAATCCTATGCCTAATGCATTGCCATGTGAAGCTTCAGATAAATCATCGACGATAATAAAGCGGATATTGGGGTTTGGTGGATCCGTTTCTCCAACAATATTGATTCTTCCAATGACATTTGTGTCCATACCCGTTCCACTAAAGTTTTTCCCAATTTGTTCCACAATTAAAATATCGATTTCATTGATTGGTAGCTTCGGCAAAAGATCATTTGCTAGCTCTAGCAATTTCGGTTCCCGTTTTAATATTTCATTTGCAGGCATTGCTTCAATTATTGCAGTATGGTCATAGGAATCTTCTACAATTGCGATTCCAAACAGGATTTTTCCAGAATCAAATACGACTTTTGCACATTGTTTAATATGATCTCGTAATCCCTTTACACCATAAGAGTGCATCGTTTGTGCCATTTTGTGATTGCCAAGGCCAATAGTAGACATTTTACATAAACCACTCTCATAATTCGAAGTGAAATCTGTATGCTTCTTTACCCGATTCACAATAATAATGCCATCGCTTTCATACGCAATTTTATCCATGAATACTGGTACTCCTTCGTTCGTTGTACCGAGCTCGACAACTTCCATGGAAGAGCGTATTGGAACACCACAGCTTTCTTCAGTAAAGCCGAGACTTTCCAACACCTCTAATTGCCCCTCTGCTGTTGCTCCACCGTGACTACCCATCGCTGGTATAATAAACGGTTTAGCCCCATTTTCTTTTAATTCATTGATAATTGTTTGGATGATTAATTTGATATTATGAATACCACGACTACCGACTGTTATAGCAATTTCTTTATCTTTTAATTCTTTAGTTGATAAATTTAGTGAAGCTATTTGTTGAAGGATGGCCTCTTCGATATACTCGATTCGTCGATCTTCAAAGTGATTTTTTATTTGGATCATTCGTAAATTCTTTAATTCAGTTATTGGATTGGATGGGTGTTCTATCATTTTTGTGCAAGCCTTTCAAGTAATGTATCTGTGAATTCAGTTGTGCTATAGGTACCACCTAAATCAGGCGTCTTAACTCCTTCTACTAGTAGTTCCTCAATCGTTGATAGTAACAATTCACCTAGCTCCTGGTATCCGAAATGCTCTAACAATAGTTTTCCTGTCCAAAGCTGACCTACTGGATTTGCAATGTTTTTACCATAAATATCAGGTGCAGAACCATGAACTGGCTCAAACATCGATGGATATTTTCCGTTAATGTTTAAATTTGCAGCAGGCGCGATGCCAATACTTCCCATAATTGCAGCACCGAGGTCTGTTAGGATATCACCGAACAAGTTACTTGCTACGATGACATCAAAACTTTGAGGTTTTGTGACTAAAAAAGCACTTAAAGCATCAATATGGATTAGTTCTGTTTGAATGTCTTCATATTTTTTTGCTTCTTCTTCAAACACACGGTTCCAGAATGGCATACTATGATATAAACCATTTGATTTTGTCGCACTAGTTAACTTTTTGTTTCGAGTTTTTGCCAATTCAAAAGCGAAATTGATGGCGCGTTCTGTTCCTTTTCTTGTGAACACATTCGTTTGAATAGCTATTTCATCAGCATCTTGATGAATTAATCCACCAACTTGACTATATTCCCCTTCGCTATTTTCACGAACGACGACAAAATCAAATTCTTTGTCACTTCGTAAAGGTGATTGAACACCTTTTAAGCTCTTGACTGGACGTAAATTAATAACTTGTTCAAACTCGCGACGAAGGTTAATCACTGTACCCCATAATGCAATATGATCTGGAACACGTGACGGGTCACCCATTGCGCCTAAAAAGATAGCGTCATGGTTTCGTAATTGTTCGTAACCGTTATCTGGCATCATTTTTCCGTGCTCTTCATAATCGTCACAGTTCCATGGATAAATTGTACGCTCAATTTTTAGTCCTCCATGGATTTCTGCTAAAAGATCTAGTACACGTAAACTTTCTGGCATGACTTCTTTTCCAATTCCATCTCCAGGTAATACAGCCAAGTTAATTTTATTCATTGGTTCTCTCCCTTTTTTCACTTTATTGTGTGTGACTACCCTCGTTTCGTGCGACTTACACCTCGATACGTGCGACTTACACCTCGATACGTGCGCAATTCACCTTTTTACGTTCGACTTCTCTCTTGTTACGTGCGACTTTTCAATCTTTACGTGCGTGGGTAAGCATCCTGTTTCAACTCCCCAACGCACGCAAGCCCTCTCTTTTTATTACAATCCGCGACCACCATCAACATTTACGACTGACCCCGTAATAAATGAGGCATCGTCAGAGCTTAAGTAGGCAATCATTTTCGCAATATCTTCTGGATAACATAATCGTCCGATTGGCACAGAATCTTCATACAATTTACGTCCTTCTACCGGATCCATATTTCCGTAAAATTTTTCCAGCATTGGTGTTTCTGCTGGACCTGGGTTGATGACGTTTACACGTACACCTGTATTTGCTACTTCAAGTGCTAGAGAGCGAGTGAGTGCAACAATTGCTCCCTTTGATGCACAATAAGCAGTTAACCCTGGACGTGGTCTTACTGTTGCTACAGATGCCACGTTCACGATACTACCTTTTGATTCGTTATTTTTTAAATATGGTAGTGCATATTTAGACAGTAAATATGCAGCTTTCACATTCACAGCCATTTGTTGATCCCAAAATTCTTCTTCTACCTCTTCAATTGGTGTGAACGTCATCGGCATTCCTGCAATATTTGCAACAATATCAATTGTTTTAAATTCTTCTACCGTTTCGTTCACTATTTTTTGGACCGTTTCTGTCTTTGAAATATCGCCAACAAAGATTTTCGTAGGGACGTTATATTCCTCGAGAAGTTTTTGTGTATGTTTGGCATTGTTTTCATTTAAATCTGCAATAATAACTGTTGCGCCACCTTTTGCCAATTCAATCGCTGTTGCACGGCCCATTCCAGAACCTGCTCCAGTAATAATTGCTACTTTTCCTTGAAATTTTGTCATTTCTTATCTCCCTTTTTAACAATTTTTTAAAGGATTATTGATAGTTAATAATGATTGCTTTCTCATCTGTCATTTCACGGATCGCATAGATTGGACCTTCTTTTCCTAAACCACTATCTTTAATTCCCCCGTATGGCTGCCAGTCAGAGCGATATGTTGACACATCATTGACAATGACGCCGCCATATTCAAGCTCCATTGAAGCGCGCATCACTAAATTTAAGTCTGAAGTAAATAAACCAGCTTGGAGACCAAATTTTGAGTCGTTGGCTTCTTTAATGACTTCATCAATATCGTCATACTCTACTAAACTGATAACAGGTCCGAAGATTTCTTCGCACATGACTTTCATAGAAGGTTTTAAATTGGTCAAGATCGTTGGTTTAAAAATTGCCCCATCACGTTCTCCACCGATTAGAACGTGTGCTCCATCTTCTATTGCTTCATTAACCCAGTTTTCAACTCGCTCTGCTTGACGTTCCGAAATAAGAGGTCCGATATCGGTATTCGGGTCCTCTGGGTTTCCTACAACAAGCGTACTTGCCGCATCAACTAAATAATCTTTAAACACATTAAATATTTCACTATGCACATATAATCGTTGAACTGAAATACACGCCTGCCCATTCGCAGTAGCTAGCCCCCTAGAGGCGCAAAGTTTCGCTACTTGCTCTATGTTGTAAGCATCTTTATGAATGATATTTGGTGCATTACTACCAAGCTCTAATGTGACTTTTCGTATTCCCACTGAATTTTTTATATGAGTCCCAACACCAACACTTCCTGTAAACGTATACATATTGATGCGTTCATCTTTTAATAAATACTCTCCAGCTTCATGTCCATAGCCATTGATTACATTAATAATCCCTTTTGGAAGTCCTGCTTCTTCAAGAATTTCAACTAATCGCATGGCGGTAATAGGTGCCGCTTCAGCTGGTTTTAAAATAACCACATTTCCAGCAGCAATTGCTGGTGCAATTTTGTGAACCGCCAACGTAAATGGAAGATTAAAAGGTGTGATGGCTGCAATTACCCCTACTGGTACTCGAACCGTGTATGCCATTTTCTTTTCATCAGTAAATTTATTAGGTAATGGAATTCCTTCACCAAAGATTCTTTTTGATTCTTCTGCTGCAATCGTAAAGGTTTCAATAGCCCGATCAATTTCTGTTAAAGAATCTTTTAGCGATTTCCCCACTTCTTTTGTAATCGATAAGGCTAACTCATTTTTTTCACAACTTACGATTTGAGCAGCTTTCGATAAGATGTCATAACGATCTTTTGCACTAAGCTTTTTGTTTTTAAACGTTTCAACAGAGTTATCTATAGCTGCTTTCACTGTTTGTTCATCAGCGCTATATACATTAGCAATCAGTTCTTTCGTATATTTGTTAAAAACCGGAATGATTTTACCTTTATAAATTCGCTTACCACTAATTACATGACCTAACTCAACAATCTTTGTTTCTTGAATCATTGTTTTCCTCCCATGAAAAGCCTAGTAACGATACCCGCTACCTAGTATATTTATGGAGTTTTTGAAAAAGTACTAAAGGAATACAAAAAGTGATACATGAGGTATACAATCTGTATTTTTCTATATACTATTAATAAAAAAATAGTTTAGAAGTCTTTCGAACAGACATCGAATTTCAATTTCATAAGGAAAAGAGAGTGAAAATGAAGAAATTGACCTTGAAGGAGCAGGCATATTTAAAAATGAAACAATTAATTATGCAAGGGGAAATTAAACCTGGTACGTCATTAACTGAGCGGGAATTAACAGACTTACTTGGAATGAGTCGTACCCCTATCCGGTCAGCACTTGAAAAATTAGAAGCAGATGGTTTTATTGTCAACACACCAAATAAAGGACCTATTGTGACAAACATATCTATTCAAAAACTAGTAGATATATATGATCTCCGCATTGCATTAGAATCACATGTAGCAATGCACTATAACTACCTCATGATTACTGACCAACTGAAAGAAAGCCTTGAAGAGAATTTAAAAAAGCAACATGAGGCGTTACTCAAATACGATGAAAACGAGTTCTCTAAGATTGATACGGATTTTCATCTATTAATCTTGAATTATTATGGGAATGAAGAGATTACGAAAGTTTTCACACAAATCCAAAACCAACTAATGCTTCTCGCAATCGAAGTATTTAAAAAGAACTCTGGAAACTTGCAGTACTTCTACGAAGATCATGTAAAAGTATATGAGTATTTACTGCAAAATAAAGGATCGGATGCGGCAAAGTTATTAACTGACCATTTAGAATTTGGGAAGAAAACATTGGTGATGAAATGAAATATTGCATGATTTATTATCTGAATATTAAGATAAAAGGATGGTTGATATGGGACAAACTTTAGAACATTTCACAAGCTATAAACCTATCTTTAAATTACTAGATAATTGTGCAGAAAAAAGTGAACAAATGATAATAGCCATTGACGGGAATGCAGCAAGTGGAAAAAGTACACTCGCTGATTTCATCAAGGAGCGCTTTGACTGTAATGTATTTCATATGGATGATTTTTTTCTACCTATGTCAATGAAAACAAAAGAAAGATTACAAGAACCGGGTGGAAATGTGGATTATAATCGCTTTTTACATTCCGTTTTAAAGCCGTTGCACGATCATGAAGTTGTTTACT
This sequence comes from Ureibacillus composti, assembly GCA_030348875.1. Classification (GTDB taxonomy): domain Bacteria; phylum Bacillota; class Bacilli; order Bacillales_A; family Planococcaceae; genus Ureibacillus; species Ureibacillus composti. The sequence continues at coordinate 2,049,408 of JAUCEP010000002.1, read as the reverse complement.
ATCAACCTTTTAATTGCCAAACGCAAACATTAGGAGAAGTGAATAAAATACAGCCTAAAAAATTAAATATTGTTGAAGGCGTATATAGTATGCATCCCATTTTGCAACCCTATTACACTCATTCTATTTTTCTAACGGTTAACCCAGATGTTCAACTTGAACGAATTGCAAAACGCAATGAACAAAAAGTACAACAGTTTATAACTCAATGGCTCCCGTTAGAAAATCGCTATTTTGACTACTATCAAATCAAAAGTAAATGCCAACTATTCGTTGGGACAGGGGGACAGGTCCCTTGTCCCAAATCTTAATAGAATTAATGTGACGATGAACCCGAACCATTTTCCCAAATACTGACTCAGTGGAGGAATTAAAAATGACCAAATCTTCAACAAAGAAGCTAGTTTTCACTGGACTTTGTATCGCAATCGGATTACTGTTGCCACAAGTCGTTAAGTTGATTCCTATACCCAATGCAGGCTCTGTGATATTGCCTATGCACATTCCCGTTTTAATCTGTGGGATCGTTTGTGGGGCACGGTTTGGAGCAATTTCAGGACTCATACTTCCATTCATCACTTTTTTACTAACTGGCATGCCTCCACTGTTTCCAATTGGATTATCTATGATGCTTGAGTTAGCAACTTATGGGTTAGTAATCGGACTTGCTTATCAATATACAAACGGAAAAATATTCATTTCACTAATTATTTCAATGATTTTAGGTCGAATCATTTATGGCCTTGCTAGCACAGTTTTATATAATATGGGTTCCATTCCCTTTGGTTTTGAGGCCTTTATATCAGGCGCATTAATTGTTGCATTACCAGGGATTATCATTCAATTAATCTTGATTCCTTTTATCGTTCGACCACTTACTAGATTAATTACGACTGCTTAATTTGATTTACTCTTGTTCCAAGTAAATAGCCTTAAGAGATAGAACTCCTAAGGCTAATTTTTACTCATAACCATTCATTAAATTAAGAAAATTGAATGTTTTCCACATATCTTGTTTCAGAAATCTTAATGGAAAGATTTCAACTGTTTATCTCCTGAATTTTATAAAAACAGGCTCGTGTCCCTTATGTCCCTACTGCTGTTTCTTCTACTGTCTCATTTTGGTTATTCTTTGTTAGTTTTAACGTAAAGAGTGTAATTAAGCTAATTAATAAGAAACCGGCAATCAAAAACATTCCTTGTGTCAAATTGAATACCCCTAAAATCATCGGTCCTAAGAAACCACCGAGAGAGGATAGTGTGCTAACAAGCGCAATCCCTGCAGGTGCTGTTGATTCCGAAAAGAAGAAGGTTAAATACGCATAGAAAGTACCCGATATACTATATAATCCAGCAGAGGTAATGGTCAGCATTAAAACCATCATTGGTAGGCTTGTCACTATGGCACAACCAATAATTCCAATCATCGCTATAGAGACACTTATTCCCAAGTGTAATTTATGTGTATTTGTCCGATCTGCATTCCAGCCTGCAAATAGAATTGAAGGAACTGCAATAATAGCTGGTATCATTGCAAGCCAACCGATTTCCATGTTTGAAGTTGAGGATGAGGATAATGATTTAATAATAGTTGGCATCCAATAGGACAATGCATTAACTGCAATAAATCCAGCAATGTTAAATAAAGATAGTTTCCAAAGTTTAGAATCTTTTAACATTCCAAGATGGGAAGTTTTATTTATTTTTGCACTTAACTGCCTTTCCTTTTCTAACTCCCCTTCAAGCCATGTTTTTTCTTCATCCGTTAACCATTTTGCCTGCGATGGTCTATTTGTCAGAAAGAATAAAACCACAATTCCTAGGAGAACAGCTGGTATTCCTTCTAGTATAAACATCCATCTCCATCCAGCTAAACCACTCCAAGAGATATTATCAATAATCCAAGTTGAAAGGGGGGCACCAATTAACGCACTTAGCGGTAGTGCTACAAAAAATAGTGCTGTAGCTTTTCCTCTCTCACGCGCTCTAAACCAATACGTTAAATAAAGAATAATACCGGGAACAAAACCCGCTTCAGCTGCCCCAAGCAAAAAGCGTAGAATATATAAATGTGTAGCAGATTGTGCAAAGCCTGTTAAAACAACAATAATACCCCAAGTGATCATAATACGTGAGATCCACAACTTTGCTCCGACTTTATGAAGAATGAGATTACTTGGCACTTCAAAGAGGAAATAAGTGATAAAAAATAAGCCAGACAACAATCCAAATACCTCTGCCGTTAAAGACAAATCTGCATTCATTTCTAAAGCAGCATACCCTAAATTAACCCGATCCAAGAAAGCAACAACATATAAAAGTAAAATAAAAGGTAAAATCCTTCTCATCGTTTTCTGAATGGTTCTTTTTTCAATCGAGTGAATAGATTGAACTTGTTTCAAATAAATCCCTCCCAATTAGGGTAATTAGATTTTTCATTTCAAAAACTACCTCTTTAAAAGACCTTTTACCTCTTCATCATCCGCTCTATAATATACTTAGTTTAATCTTCCCCCTCATTTAATGATAGTTTCATATTTTCATGAAACCCCTTTCAAAAAATTATTCTTGATACTCTAACAATCTTTTGGCTGCATATTGATAGTTGTCTTACTATGTTTAGTGAGCAAAGGAGTTGTTATAACAAATTTTAGAAAATTCAATTAATTAACTCTAGAGTAAAAATCATCTAATTTCCCACTGTATTTTCATATATTTTTATTAGTTTAATAAACAGGGGACTAGAGCTTTATTCCATTGCTCTGTATTGTTCCTGAGTCGAGGTACTTGTCCCATTGTCCTAGCGTTTTAACTTCATAACTCTTGAGCCCGTTCATTCTAGAATTATTCATTATTTTCCCATAAAAAAAGTATCCTCCGTAAATTAGTCTTCGGAAGATACTTTTACTTTTATTACTACTTTGAATGGGACGAGGAACCTGTCCCCAATGTCCCTACTGCCCCAAATATTCTTTTTCTTTGTCAATAATTTGCTGTACTTTTCGTGCTGAGTTGCCTCCTGGGAAACTGGACTCTAAATATTTTTCTACGATTTGTTTTGCTAGTTCAACTCCGATTACTTTAGCGCCAAGAGTAATAATTTGTGCGTTATTACTTTTTTGGGCACGTTCTGCTGAGTAGGTATCGTGGCAGGTGACTGCACGGATTCCAGGAACTTTGCCTGCTGCAATGGCCATACCTAGTCCTGTTCCACACAATAAAATGCCACGCTCCACTTCACCAGTTTGAACCGCCTCCCCAACTTCAAAGGCTACACCAGGATAATCAACTTCTCCACATGATGCACCTAATTCCCCGTATTCAGTTACATCATGTCCGAGTGATTTAATAAACGTTTTTATTTCGTTCTTCAACTCAACTGCATTATGATCACAACCAATACCAATTCTCAAAGTTTCTCCCCCATTAACTTAATTTGGGGACACAGGGACAGGTCCCTTGTCCCAACTCATATTAATGTTTACGGGACAGTGAACCTGTCCCTGTGTCCCATTTCAGCTTAATTTCAGCATTTTTCGGATTGTCGAATCTAAGTGTTCTTTCTCAAAGACTTTTTTCCAATCCGGTTGAATAATAGCTTCTTTCCCCTGCTCAATCGCTATTAAGCATGCATCTGAAAATGGGTTTGTCCCACGTAATGCCACCGCTAAGGCAATTTGGATATGCCCATACAGCATGGCACGTGCCGCTTCTTCTGGAATTCCCATGTTGACCACTTCGTCTAAACTTTCGTTTAACAATGTCCCAATCATACAAGTAATTGTTTCAACTAAAGTCGGCTCTAAAATCGCCATTTGTTCTACTGTAATGACATGACAAGTATCCACAGGCGCGTACATAGATTTTATTAATTCCAATGCAACCGTTAATTTAGATTCATTCCCCTGGTGAAGTGCTACTACAACATCTTGTTTCGCAGCAACTCCCCCAAAGGCATCATCATATTCTTCCTTCGTATATTTTTCTAGGAAAATCGATGGGTGACACGGGTGTGCAACAATCGACGTGCAATTGTTATTCACAACTAATTGCTCTGCATATGCAGCCGCAGGATCTAATATAATTAACACCGCTCCATCTTTCATTAAAGGTGCTACTTCCGTTGAAATTTTCTTAATATATATATCAGGCACTGCTAAAATAACAAAATCACTTTGAGGAACCGCTTCTTCCATAGGCACAACTGTTAAATTTCGCTCTTTCATCGTTGCCACTCGTTCTTCTGATTTTTCACATAACAGTAGTTGAAATGGAGTATGAATTAAATTATTTGAAATACGTGTTCCCATTTTACCGCCAGCGCCAAGAATGGAAACTGTGCTATTTTCTAATGTACTCATAAAGTTTCCTCCAACTTTTTAAAATAAGTTCTCCTCAATATAAGAGATGCTTTTCGTAATCCATTGTTTTTCAAGTTCCACAGTTTCCTCAATTGAATTAGTAAAGGGCAACCAAAATTCCAGTATGGCATCAACGTTCACTTGATGTTGTTGCAGTTCACCTAGCATATAAGTCGCATCTAATTTTCCCTCTCCGAATGGCGTGCCGATTAATGAAAAGCCAACCCAGCCCGGCTTTCGTTCAAACGTAAAGTCCTTTAAATGAAGATTTTTCACATATGGAGCTGCAAGACCAATTACCTGTTCCGGTGTTTCTAAATTGGCTATACAATTCGCAGGATCTAAGCAAATTCCTAAATTTGGACTGGCAACTTCTTTCACAATGTTTACAATTTCTTCGGTTTTTCGTTGTTCATATGTTTCGATCGCTAATGTAATTCCTTTTTCTTCTAATGCCGGCTTGAATTGCTTCAATATTTGTACTGCTTCTTCGACACTCGGAGCAAAGTCGGCACTATTGAGCATCGTTCGCAAAGTTTTACTATTTAACTTCTCGCAAATCTCTAAAAATCGTTCTAATTTTATAGGATGAATTCCTCTCGTTCCTACCTCTAGTTCGATTCCAAGTTGCTCCGCTTTCTTTGCAATCCCCTCAAGCTCAGCATCGTTTGCGATTTCAAGTTCTACTACATCACAAATTTGAAGCAGATCAATTCCGTATTTTTTTGTTTCTTCAAGAACTTGTTCAACTGATAGTCTATTTGTGTTAACACTCGCCATTTGCCAAAAAAATGCATACGTACTTAAGCCTAGTTTCATCGCTCATCCTCGCATTTCCATTCCCTAATCAATTCTCTTACGTCACATAAAATCTCTTTAAAAGAATCTATATTCCAAGCGGCACGTCCGATAAAAAGCCCATTTACATGATCAAGATTCAACAAAGAAATCGCATTTTCAGTGTTCACGCTACCCCCATACAAAATCGGAATTTCATATCCAATAGAAGGATAGAGCTGGATTAACTTCTCCCGAATGAATTGATGAATTCGTTGAACATAATAGGGTTCCGGCGATACTCCCGAAACACCAATTGCCCATCTCGGTTCATAAGCAATGATGATATCTTTTGCCGATTGAAACTCAATTTCTTTCAATATCGTTTTTAGCTGAATCGATAAAATTTCCTCAGTTATCCCATTTCTCTTATGTTCCATTAATTCACCTATACAAATTAATGGTCTTAAATTATAATTCAGTGCCGCTTTAACTTTTTTATTAAGGTCATAATCATTTTCATTATAATATTGGCGTCGTTCTGAATGTCCTAGCTCAATTAAATCAATTCCCAGTTCCTCTAAATGGACAGGAGATATCTCTCCAGTATAGGCCCCTTCATCTTCCCAGTGCATATTTTGCGCACCTACTAAGATCGATGAGGCATCCAATATTTCTTTGACAGGTGCTAATGCTGTAAAAGGAGGTATAATAAATAGTTCAATATCATCTGAAAATCCTTCAAAAAATTCGTTTAACTTTGAAGTGTAGGTTTTTGCCTCCGCGATTGATTTATGCATTTTCCAATTTGTTCCGATGATTACTTTATTCATACAAAAGTTCACCATTCGTTTTTAAATTGCATACATAGTCAAAAATTGATTTAAATATGATTGAAATTGTAGTTGCCCCTGCATCTTGATGGCCAATTGCTCGCTCTCCTAAAGATTTTGCACGACCAAATTTTGCGACTAGTTGTTTTGTTTGTTCTAATCCTAGTTCTGCTTGTTCGCTTGCCACTTGCAAAGCTTTCACCAAATCTTTATTCTGTTCTACCGCTGCATTTAATGCTTCAACAGCAGGCGCTAATGCGTCAATCATCGTTTTATCGCCTACTTTTGCTTTCCCTCGAGCTTGTACCCCTTCTAGACCACTTTGAACTAGGTGAGTAAAAGTTGCTAATGTGAGTTTATCAATGACAGGCTTATTTTTCACACTTGCAACAAAAAATGTGCCAAATAATACACCCGATGCGCCACCCATATTGCTAATCATGGCTTTTCCGATTTCTTTATAGATGGTATTAATATCTTCTACTTCGATTTCATTAAGTTGTTGAATAGCTTTTTTAAATCCAACTTCCATGCCAATTCCGTGATCGCCATCTCCAATAGCACTATCGATTTCGGTTAAGGTTGGTTTGGCTTCGATGACTTTTTGACCGACATAAATGTATAAATCTTTTACTTGTTTCGTAGATAAATAAGTTTGAACCCCATCCGTCTCTGCTACCATCATCAACCTCTTCCTTTCTTGAAATAATATGGTGAATTAGCCGGTTTATTATAATATTTTTTCAGTTCATCATCTAATTTCATTAAGGTAATAGAAACTCCCGCCATCTCAAGCGTTGTACAGTAACTATTAACATCTGTATCGTAAATTGAAATGCCTTTTTCACTTAATATTTTTGCTACTTTTCGGTTCACAATAAAAAGCTCCATTAAAGTTGTTGAGCCTAACCCATTGACTAGCACACAGACTTCATCATTTTCTTGCAATTCTATATCATCAAAAATGTAATCTAGCATGTTTGCCGTTAATTCATCTGCTGTCTGAAGCTTTGTCCTTTTTACTCCGGGCTCCCCGTGAATCCCCATACCTAATTCAATCTCATCGTCGGCTATTTCAAATGTATATTTACCTGTACTTGGGATTGAACTTGGAGATAAAGCAACACCGATGGAACGCGTATGATCAGCCGCTTTTTGTGTAATTCTTGCGACTTCTTCTAGTGTTAAATTATCATTAGCCGCAGCACCTGCGATTTTGATTGCAAAAATATCTCCAGCAATCCCTCTGCGATCAAAAGCATTTTCTTTAGTAGCCGATGCCACATCGTCGTTGACTAATACCGTTTTTGTTGTAATATCCTCTAGCTCTGCTAATTCAGCAGCCATATCGAAATTCAGGACATCCCCTGAATAATTTCCATAAACATATAACACACCTTGCCCGCTATCTAATTCTTTCGTTACTTCTAAAACTGTATTTGGTGTTGGTGCGGCAAAAACATTGCCAATCGCTGCGCCGTCTGCTAATCCTTCTCCTACCATTCCAATGAATAATGGTTCATGCCCACTTCCACCGCCAGTGACGACAGCTACTCGTTTTGGTTTATTCTTTATTATGACACCATTTGTATCCTGAACTTTTTTGTAATCGTTTCCAAAAGCCGCGATAAAACCTTCCACCATTTCATTCACGACATTTTCTGGATTGTTAATTACTTTTTTCATTTTTATCCCCCACCTGTTTCTGTGATTTCTTCTATTAACTTAAAAAATAAATTTTGAGATTAAATGATTATGAATTTTTACTTTATCCTATTGTTTTTTATTGTTTTTTATTACTTATTTTCAATTGTTAAGGGGAGCATTTTGAACAATGTCTATGGATAAATGATACTTAAACCCTTGTTAAAGTTGAGCATCTCATTCATTTGTGCTGTGTCTACTGGCTTATTAGTTATGATGAAATCAATATCTTGTATAGAAGCAAATGTCGCAATAGAGGTTTTATTAAATTTACTGTGATCGAGTAATGCCACCACTTTTGATGATTGTTTAATCATTTGCTTCTTTAACTCGACTTCATAAACACTAAAGTCTTGAAGTCCTTGTAAAGTAGTGAAGCCGTTTGCCGAAACAAAGAACGTATCAATGTTGATTTTATCTAAGAGGTTTACCCCCAAACTCCCTTCTAATGCCATAGATGATTTTTGAATAATTCCACCAATTAAAATAATCGTAAAATCAGGATTCCCATTGAGCTCTAATGCTGTATTCATACCATTTGTTACGATTGTTAATCGTTTTTTTACATTTACTAGTAGCTTTGCTAATTCCATTGCAGTTGAACTCGCATCTAACATAATGCATTGGTTGTCAGAGATGAGTTGTAGCGCTTTTTGTGCGATGATTGTTTTTTCATTTTTGTTTTTTAACTCACGAACTGAAAAATTGTAATCGTTTTCAAAATCGTCTCCTAATATAGCACCACCATGGGTTCTTTTTAATAGCTTTTGTTTTTCGAGTGTTGTTAAATCGTTTCTTAATGTTGCATCTGAAACTCGAATTGCCTCAGCTAATTGTTGGATCGTTACGCGTTTTCTTTCTTGTAGTAACTCTAAAATCCGTTTTCGGCGTTCTTCAGCAAACATTTTGGCCATTGAAATCCCTCACTCCATCTAGTAATCAATTCCTTGTGCCTTCCGAGTGTTCATGTTTAATTTTTTGAATTCCTTGAACGGTCAGATCCTAGTCACCGTTCTTTTAGTAATAATGAAGTGTGATTTACTAAACTACAAAATTTGTAAAATAAAATGAAAAATTAGTAATAAATTAAATATATTTTTTCACTTCATTACATATCGTAGTAAAAATTGAATTTTCTTTATTAATTTCTATCATATGCAAGTAAATGAAAATTAAAATAATTTCATTGGCATCTTTTTCCCAGAATACAAAAAATGGTAGAAAAGTCGATGTGAGGTGAGTCTATTAACTTAGAATTGATAATTTAAGTTTTTCAAAGTTTCATCGGGGAGTTAGGAGATAGGTTACCGTTCTTTTATCAAAAAATGAAAGCGTTATCTTACATTTTTAAAAATTAATGAAACCTAGGGGGATGTTTTGTATGAAAAAGTACTTATCACTACTTTCAATTCCTGTATTAGCAGTTGGCTTAGCAGCATGTGGAGGCGGAGAAAAAGAAACTGCCACAGCACCTTCAAATTCAGATTCAGGAGAAACAAAGGTTGAAGCAAAAGAAATTACCATTAATACTACTCAAACGGAAGATTCACATTATGGGGAATATTTAACAACATTTGAAGAAGAAGTTGAGAAAAACTCAAACGGAGCGATTGATGTTTCTGTTCACTACAACAGTGAATTAGGAAATGAACGTGACAATGTTGAATCGGTTCAAATGGGGACATTAGACGGAGCATTTATTTCATCTGGTGTTATTAGTAACTTTGTACCTGAATTTAATGTACTTGACTTCCCGTTCTTATTCGAAAACGCTGAGCACGCACGTTCAGTATTTAATGGAGAAATCGGTGATGAATTAAACGAAAAGTTACTTTCAGTAGGAATTAAAAACCTTGGTTGGGGTGAAAACGGCTTCCGTAATATTACAAATAGTAAGCACCCAATTGAAAAACCTGAAGACTTAAAAGGTATTAAAATCCGTACAATGGAAGTTCCAATTCACCAAGAAGTGTTTGCTGCATTTGGGGCATCTCCGACTCCAATGGCTTGGAGTGAAGTATTCACTTCTTTACAACAAGGGGTAATTGACGGGCAAGAAAACCCAATTCCAATTATCTATTCATCAAAATTTGAAGAAGTTCAAGATTATGTTTCTTTGACTGGTCACGTTTATTCACCTGCTGTGTTTATTTTTAATAATGAATTATTTGAGTCTTTCTCACCTGATCTTCAACAAGTATTAACAGAGGCAGCAAAAGCAGCACAACAAGCTGAATATGAGTTTATTGATACAAATACTGCAGCTCAAATTGAAGAATTAAAATCAAAAGGAATGCAAGTTAATGAAGTTGACATCAAACCATTCCAAGATGCTGCACAACCAGTTATCGATAAATACAAAGGTGATTACGCGGAGTTATACGACAAAATTAAAGCAGCGGCTAAATAAGCCGCTCATCTTTAGCCTTTAAAATAGGGGGATTGCTATGAATACCATTTTAAAAAGTATTGATGGCATAAATAAGTTAGTCAAAATATTACTTACATTTTCACTAATTGTTATGACCATCATTATGATCCTACAAGTATTTTCGCGATTTATTTTAAATGTACCATTGCCTTGGTCAGAAGAAGCCACTCGTTATCTTGGAATTTATGCAGTATTTTTTGGGGCAGCCCTTGCGATACGACACAATGAATTAATCTCAGTTGAAGCAATTCCTGATTTACTTCCTAAAACAGTACAAAGGGTATTAAAGATGATTGTTTTAGTTATATGTATCGTATTTTTTGCGATTCTTTTAAAATATGGTATCGATTTAGTTTCAAAAGTTAGTATTCAGAAGTCTCCAGCATTACAAATTTCAATGTCCATACCATACTTTTCTATACCTCTAGGTGCTTTCCTACTTATTTTAAATGCCATCGCTGCCCTAATTGTTGTCTTTAAAGGGGGGGATGAAGAATGAGTGCTGTATTAATGGGATCACTGGGGATACTCTTTATTATCGGAGTACCTGTCGCTGTTACTCTTGGCTTGGCATCCGTTATCGCTCTTATGTATGGTGGAGATGTTTCTTTATTAGCAGTTGCACAACGTATCTTTACTTCAATTGACTCATTTTCACTAATGGCCATTCCATTCTTTATCTTAGCCGGTAAACTGATGGAAACAGGCGGGATTTCTAAAAGATTAATTGCCTTTGCTAATACATTAACTGGTCACCATACAGGTGGTTTAGCCATCGTAACAGTTATTGCATCTATGTTCTTTGCTGCCATTTCCGGATCTAGTGCTGCGACCGTTGCGGCTGTTGGTTCGATTTTAATCCCTTCCATGATTAACAGAGGATACCACAAGAATTTTGCAGGTGCGGTTACATCGATTTCAGGTGAACTTGGGATTATCATTCCGCCATCTGTTCCAATGATTCTTTATGGTGTGTCAACGAATACGTCCATTGGAGATTTGTTCATGGCGGGGATTACGCCAGGGATTGTAATAGGAATATCATTAATTATTTTAGTTTACGTAATTGCGAAAAAACGCGGTTATGCAAAAGAAAAGAAAGCAACAGCTGGAGAAACATGGAAAGCATTTAAAGATGCGATTCTAGCACTTTTAATGCCAATTATTATTTTAGGTGGGATATATGGTGGTGTGTTTACACCAACAGAAGCTGCTGTTGTTGCCGTATTGTATGCGTTTATAATCGGTGCCTTTGTGTACCGTGAAATAAAATTCGATAAGATTTTCAGTATTTTTGTAAGTTCAGGGGTAACTTCAGCCATTGTACTATTTATTATTGCGAATGCGGGTATTTTTGGACTAGTCCTTAGCCGTGAAGGAATTCCACAAATGGTTGCTAACTTCTTTGGAACAGTGACAGATAATCCAATTATCTTCTTGCTTCTAGTAAACCTTTTATTAATTATTGTCGGAATGTTTATGGAAACAAGTGCATCCGTCATTATTTTAGCACCTTTGTTAACACCGGTTGCAGTAGCGATGGGAATCGATCCGGTACACTTTGGGATTATCATGATTGTTAACCTTGCTTTAGGTATGTGTACCCCTCCTCTAGGAGTAAACTTATTTATCAGTTGTCAAATTGCGGGCATAAAGTTAACTGATATTACGAAAGCTTTGTTACCTTTCTATGCAGTACTAATCACCCTGCTGTTACTATTTAGTTATGTGCCTTTCATTTCAATGTGGTTGCCGAATTTACTGGGACGATAGGGACAGGTTCCTTGTCCCACTATAAGTAATATTCAATCATAAAATGAGTTCTTAAGAGGATAGCATTCATGCTATCCTCTTTCATTTTCAGTTAATTGTTACTTGAATTAGAATTACTACTATTAGTAATTCCTCAACACAAATGTAAACTAATAAGCAAAGAGAATGGGACAAGGTGCCTGTCCCCTTGTCCCTAAAATTTACTTCCGTATTCAGCTGCTAGTTTTATACATTCTTCCATTGAGATGCTGGATGCTATGTTTTTCCATGCAATATCGAATGCAGTACCGTGATCAACAGAGGTTCTTAAAAATGGTAACCCGTTGGTAATTGAAATGGTACGGTGAAAGTCGGTCATTTTTGCTGCAATGTGGCCTTGGTCATGATATAAGGAAAGAACCGCATCATATTTCCCATTCAGAGCTTGGAAGAAAACTGAATCTGCTGGAACTGGCCCTTCAACGTTATAGCCTTCTTTGATTGCTATTTCGATTCCTGGGCGAATTTCCTCTACTTCTTCCATACCGAAGAGTCCCCCTTCCCCACTGTGAGGATTTAACCCCGCAACAGCAAGTTTTGGTGATTCAATCCCTAATCTCTTTAACGCCTCATGACAACGGATTACATAATCAAATACACGCTCTTTTGTCATTTGACTTATTGCTTGTTTTAATGACACGTGACGAGTTAAAAAGAAAATACGCAAACTATTTACTTGAAACATTGTTAAAGGATCACGGGAGCCTGCTAAATCTTCTAACATCTCAGTGTGCCCGATGTATTTTACTCCTGCTGCTTTCAATGATTCTTTATTCATCGGTGTTGTTGCAATAGACTTAACTTCTTTTGCCATCGCAAGTTCAATCGATTTTTTTACATATTCAAACGCAGCTTGTCCACATTGTGCTTGGACTACTCCTGGCTGCAATTGCTCTATATTAATATTGTCTAAGTCTAATAGATCAATTGTTCCAAATGTATAATTACCATCCGCTGGCGAACTAACTAAGTTAAGTTTTAACGGGACATTCGTCACTTCAATGGCTTTTTGTAAAACTTTTGCACTACCAATCACCAGTGGTTGACAAACCTCATAAATTTCCTCATTTGCTAAAGATTTAACCGTAATTTCTGGACCGATTCCTGCAGCATCTCCCATTGGAATCGCAACTATATTATTTACTTTACTCATTTATGAACACACCCTTATTCATTTTAGTTTGTAAATAGTTAAGACACTTATGGAGAGTTGTTTCATCTCCGATTAATCCACCCTTTGTAATAATGGGCAAATATTTTAGAGTACCGTCTAATAATTCCCCATAGGCAATTAAACTCTCTATTTCATCATTTAATTGAATGGCTTGTGCCCCAGAAAATTCACATAAAGATGCCGTTACATCTCCGCCACAGGAGATCACACCACCTATATTTTGCTTATTTTCTAAGATACACCTTGTCGTGACCTCAGCGATTGCACTAGTTAATGATTTTGCTAGTTTGTCCTCCGATTCATTTTGCTGCATAGCAATTTTCTGCAATGAGATGTTTTCTTTGTTCGGATGACATGTGGTAATAATAAAGAAATTTTCTTCATTGTTGTTCGTAAATTTTGATATAGCCGTTTCAATTTCTGAATGTCTCATTGAAGAAGTTAGAAGATTCATGGGATTTAAGTATATATAAGCTGCTTTTTCTTTCTCTACTAAATAGGATAATTGTTTTTTCGTTAAGTCTGAGACACTACCAATTGATAATAAATATCTTAGTTTCTTAGATGTACTTGAGAGCATCGATCGAACATACTCATAAGTTAAGGGACCAGGATCTACTGGAAATACCGGAACCTTAAGCTGTTTCATAGAGGAAGCAATGACCTTTATATCCTGATTAGTTATTGCATCTAATACTAAAATTCGATGTCCATCTAGTATTTGCTTTTCCATAACCTTCACTAAATGGGCTTCCCCTTTATTGACATGTTGAATTCCAATATGTGAAATTGAATGACTTGACTGTTCTTGAATTATAGTTGGGACAAAGGATTCTGTAATTGGATTCATTGGATCATTTTTTATTGCAGTATTTTCAAGCAATTGACCATTAACTAATAAATAACCTCCTACTACAACTCGACCGGAATTTGGAAAAGCCGGTGTTAACACAGCAACACTATTTTCTCCTAATGAGTTTAATAGAAGGTCAGTAATAAGTCCTATTCTTCCCCTTAACGTACTATCAATTCGATTGGCTACTAGTTCAATTCCCCAATTGTATAATTCTGTGATCGCAGCATTAACTCTTTCCTCTACTCGTTTATTAGGCAAATAGCGGCAATCTAAATCCATTCCAACGGCATTTAGTTGATTGCGATTTGGAATTGCTGCACCCGTCATAACGGTTGCTGTCTCTAAGCCTAATTTCTTTAACAATACTGCTGTTGCATTCGACCCTGTTAAATCATCTGCAATATACCCTATCTTCATTCAAATCACCTACTTGGCTATATTAAGTCTATTACGAGCAAAATGATAATTTCATTCCATTCATCTTATGCTTAGAAGTCATCTCATATATTTCATGTAATGAAAAAAGACGCCTATAAAAAGACGTCTTTCTAAAATATCGTTCCTATTAGCTCAGAAATATTGATAACCACGATACTAATGAATGTTACGATTAAGCGAATCAAGCCGTATTTTATGACGATGATGATTAAACAAAGAATGATGATCACTCTATTAACAACTGTTAAAACTGGAGCATATTGTTTAAGTATAGGTAGTTTTACAAGTAAAGAGAAAATAATATATAAGAATGCACCAATAATAACTAATTGAATCAAGTGAAAACCTCATTCCTGTTTTAAATCTAATCATAAAATTGATGACGCTAGGCCATGAGACAATAGATAAACTTCGTTATTCTACAAATGTTACAACATTTGGTTTTTCTTCTTTTAAATAGATCGTGAGCTCTTGACGATATATTTCACCTTCCAAATAGTGATCTAATGTATGGAAATCATATTGAAAGGTTCCAAATGGGAATGTGACATTCTCACCTTTTACGGCAGCAAGTAATCCTGCCACATCATTTGATACCATTTCTAGTACTTCATCTCCTGTTGAAGTTAACACAAATACAACGTTCATTAAAACTCTCCTTTTTATGCTCCGACAAATAGTGTAGCCTGTGAAATTCCAACAAAGAACTCAACAGATTGAATTGGGCTTTTTTCATCAATTTGCAGTATAATGTCAAATTGCTCGTCTACGAAAGAAGCTTTCCATCTCGCAATTACTTGGTCTTCATATAGGAATTCTGACCACTCTTCAAATTCTTTATTAAGTTGCAATTTAATTTGTCCATCTGTTATGTATAGTTCGGGTATTCCAATTCTCCAGTTTTCATAAGTAATCATATATTTTTTATTGGTGATTACATCTAGACCTTCAAACCAAAGTCGTCCCCTTCGAATCTTTTTTTTCACTAAGAAAGCCTTTTTTCCTTCAGCATTATCGACTTCATATTTTAAAAAATATCGAAAATCTAAAAAGCGGTCCAACTTTCTTTTGATTATGTGATCATAGATTCTTCTAGCAATTGCTACTACTTCATTACTTTCATCAAATATACGAATATCTCCCGTATACTCTATTGCTTGTGGATGTGTGTAAGTATATGTTTTCATTTAAAGCTCCTTAGAAACAAACTCCCTTTTATTATATATGACGTTTGGGTTACTGCCAAAAATTATACTTCTCAAGTTTCCGATTTGTTATATCCAGTATCCTCTATGGGACGGTAATTCAATTCTGCAATGGACAATCTTCAGAAGATAAAAAGGCTATCTAGAAACATTTCTAGATAGCCGATCAATATAAGCATTTTTATAATTAGCAAGTTGTTACAGTTGCAAAAAATTCATCATATAACGCACGTAAGATTTGATTCTCATATTTTTGTAAAACGCCGAATACTAAACTTACTTCAGAAGAACCTTGATTAATCATTTCAATATTTGCACCTGTATTTGAAATAGCCGCGCATGCACGTGCAGCTAAACCTGTGTTATTACGCATACCTTCCCCAACAATTGAAATCATTGAGAAGCCATGATTGAAATGAACATCATCAGCGTGTAATTCTTCTTTTACTCTTTTAACAATACGCTCTTCTGATTCTGGAGTTAATTGATTAGAACGGATAATCACAGAAATATCGTCTACTCCAGATGGCGTATGTTCAAATGAGATATATTCTTCTTCAATAATTTGAAGTAACTTTCTTCCAAAACCGATTTCTCTATTCATTAAATATTTTTGTACATATAATATTGAAAAACCATTGTCTGCAGAAATACCTGTCACAGGACGTCCTGGAGTTGTTGTACGTGTTGGTACTATACGTGTGCCAGGTGCCGTTGGGTTATTTGTGTTTTTAATGTTAACAGGAATGCCTAATTTAAATACGGGCATTAATGCTTCATCATGGAAAACAGAGAAGCCAGCGTAAGATAGCTCGCGCATCTCACGGTACGTGATTTCACGAATTTCCACTGGTTCGTTAATTACTTTCGGGTTTGCAGAAAAGACGCTATCTACATCTGTAAAGTTTTCATATAAATCAGCTTTTACAGCTGCCGCTAAAATAGACCCTGTAATATCAGAGCCACCACGGTCGAATGTACGCAAAATACCCTCTTTTGTATAACCGAAGAACCCAGGGAACACAATAATTTCTTTTGTGTCTGCTAAGAATTTTAAGTTTTCATATGCTTCAGGTAAAGCATATGTACGTTCTGGAAGATCATTTACAACTAATAAATCTCTCGGGCTAATATATTTTGCTTTTAAACCGATTGAATTAAAATAAGCTGCAATTAATTTGGCGTTATTGTCTTCACCACTTGCTTTAATATTATCAATAAAGAGTTCAATTTTCGATTTGTCACTTGAAACACGTTCGCTTAAATCCGCTGCAATGACTTCACAAATCGTATAATCTAACCCAAGTTCATCTGTAATTTCTCTGTAACGATTTACAACATTATTTAATTTCTCATGGACATTACCATTTTTGAGAACAGCGTCTGCTAAATCAATTAAAAGGTCTGTCACTTTGATATCATCGCCAAAACGTTTACCTGGTGCTGAAACAGCAACAATTCGACGTTCTGGATTAGACTTAATAATATTCGCCACTTTTTTAATTTGCTCTGCATTCGCAACAGATGTCCCACCAAATTTACATACGATCATTTCATCAAATCCCTTACTATTCTATATGTGTGTTTCCCGAAAAAACAATTGATTGTTCACAGTGTACAGATTTTACAAACTTCAGTCAATACTATATTCAAAATTTACTTATAATTTTGTTCAAATGTGATAATTTTCTAACTTCATCAATATATTATATGTAGTTTTTTATTGCAATGTAACAATAAACAGTTAGTAAATAATAGTTCTAAATCCATCAAAATAAAGCCGTGCACATCATCCAAATGACATACACGACATTAACGTTACAATTAGAGAAAAGAAGGTTAACTCTCTCTCATAATATTCAACGATGTTATTATACTACAATATCGGTACATATGACGTACCAAATTGTGTATATATTACTTATTTTAAATTTCTTATTAGTATGAAGCACATTTCGTCCAAGTCTATTTCAATTTTGTCTCCATACTTTTGTTCGATTGCAATCCTATCTTCATCTACTCTAACAAGTAAGCCTTCTTTAGATCCATCACTGGTTGTTTCTACACATACTTCTTTCCCTATAAATTTCTTGAGTTGTAAAGAAAGTGGGATACCGAAAAATATATTTTTCGCATCTGGATTTTTTGCTACAAATTCGCCAAAGTTAAACGCCAATGCTCTTCTAGTTTCCTGATTTGCATCAATGTAGTCCTGTGTTGGCTGATTACTCTTGAATGATTTATCTCTTGCAACAGATAGAAGATGATTATACAGTACAAAGTAAGCTGAACCAATACCGTTAAATTGGATAAAATCCCGTCCAGCTGTTGCCACTTTACCACAAACTTTAATTATTTTTTTATGTGGTGGGATAATTAGATCTAGATCTTCATCCTCGTACTCAGCAAACAAATCGTCCATCTCATTCGCTTCTTCATCCTCTTGCTCCATCCGAGTACAAAGGATCTTCACTTCAACACTTGCCCCACGGAGCTTTAGAAAATGTAATTGTAGTTGTCTTTTGTTTGTTGGGTCGTTTTCAGCTACTAATGAGCGTAGTATGTCATTTGCCTTTTCAATACATTCCTGTAGTTCATTTAATTCCTGAGGAGATAATGGACTATTTGGAGAAGCAAAACGACGTGTTGGAATTTGCTCCTCACAAGCAAATGGTGAGCCAAATAAATCTTTTACTTTTAATTCAGGTTTTTTAGGTTTCTCACGTTTCTTTTTACACTGGCATTTATATTTTTGACATTTATGACAAGGACCCGCCATCTTTAACACCTTCATCCTTACTCATTTTTTCTGAGTTTTCTCCATTTGCTGTTACCGTAGTACGCTCTTGGCTCGTAGATTGCTTATCTAAAATCGAACGAATGATCGTCTTGGCTGCTGAAAAGCGATTCGTTCTATATTTCTTTTCTTTATGCCTCTCAGAATACTCTTTTAAAGGTGCCAAATCTTTAGTTCTTTTACGAAGTACACGCATGATACCCCATAAACCTAACTCAAGATCCCATCGAATATTTCCTGAACGGTACATATAGTCACCAGGTCTATTGAATAAACCACCTGCACCATAAAATAAAGTAAAGTCATCATTTGAACCAGGTACATTTTGACCTCTTACAGATACTATAGAAGAGTTCATGTCATCTTCACTTCTACGGAATGTATGACCATGAATCAAAAATGTATGAGCTCTTGCTCTGTCTGCTGGGGCCGCTAAACGCATTGTTATCGGGTCACCTGGATATGCTAAAAATAGCGGTGTACTTGGATCATCATGAACTTTTGAGCTAAATACTTTATAGACATCTTCTAATTTTTCCACCCGATGACTAAAGCGTTCATTACGGTAGTTAAAGCCTCTGGAGCCTTGATCTTCTGGATCTGCTTCTTCTTCGTCTGGTTCGACTTGAAGCAATGGCTCTGGATCAATGATTAATTTTCCGTTTTTATCAAGCAGCCTTGCGCCATCATGCATGATCAGGGCGAACTCTCTATACTCCGGAAGTAATGGATTTGAGATAATCACTTGGCTTCCCGCCTTCACTTGATCACGGGTTTTTGGATCTAAGTAATCGGATCCTCTTGGTTCAGATATCAACATACCAAATGCACCATGATGGCGATGGTTTCGTATATCCGCCATATCAACTAGGTTGACTGCTCCAAATTCTTGATCAATATACCAATAATAAGTGTAGCTTTCTCCAGGTCCAATAGTTTGGTCATCGTTGAATCCTACCGTTGCACCATCTGAATGTCGAACATCATATTGTACAAGCTGTGCATGTAGTGAGATACGTCTAGAAGTAGGGAAGAATGCTTCCACCGGCACTTCAGGATATCCATGGCATCCATCATGATGGAATGGTCCCATAATTTTATTGGTTACAGTAACTTCTACATATTCACCAACATTTGCTCTTATGATTAGTGGTTCTGGATTTAGCTTCCCACTTATAATATCGTCTTCATCCTTTTTCAAAGCAAAGACAATTCCAAACGGATCGTGATCTCCTTCATCGTTATAATCGATTCGTGTACTTAGCGCAACAACATCGAATTTACGAACTTTAGCATTTTTTGGATATTTTATTTTACCCGGTTCTGCCATTGGTGGTTTTTTACCAGTAGGACAAGGTAGTGGCTCCTCTCTCCAAGGAGGTGCTTCCCGGTCAGGTAAAGGTATTAAATGAGGAACACGCTTTTCAAACGAACGGAATATTCCCCAGTTCCCTAACCAGATATCATCGATTGCTCCGAAGTGATATAGCATATCGAAATCGCCTTTACCTTCCATACTGAATTCAAATGTAAAGCTTTCAGAAATACCGATATGTTGCTGTTGGTCAAGTTCAGAATCTAAGTCTGGCCGTTCCCTGTGCCAACGTTGGCGATGAAGATTAAAACTATGAGATTCTTCTTGTGCACCTTGAAGTAATCGAACACGGACTGGATCCCCATTGTAGGTTAAAAGCATTGGGGTCACAGGATCACCATGAACCCAGGAACTAAAGACATAGGCCGGGTCACAATCTGGCTCTTTTAAACGAAATTGGAGCGGTTCATTTTTAAAGTTAATTCCCATGACACCCGGGTCATCCGGTGAATTTGGGAAAGGTGGTGGATTTAATGGACATCCATCCTTATCAAATAATAATGCAAAGTCTTGAACGAATAAATTAATCTCACGAAAATCTGGGATCAACGGGTTAATAATCGTTGCTTGTGTACCAGCTTTAAGTTCTTTACCCGTGCGAGAATCCAAGTATTTTGATCCTCTTGGTTGAATATTGATACTAGAAAATACACCATGTTGTTGATGTTCATTTGGGAACAAGTGATCATGCCAAAACGTTGCTTTTAACTCTACATCTGCATACCATGCATACTCGATTGTTTCACCCGCAAGAATGCCTGAATCATAGTTCCAACCAACATTAGCTCCATCCGAGACTAACGGGTCAAATTTTACGAAGTGAACATGCATACCAGCTTCGTACGTACGGTTCACTAATTGGAAGGCATTCCCTCCAATTGTTTCAGGTAATAGATTAGTATATTTAAAGCGAATTAATTCCCCGGCATTCGCCCGAATAACAAAAGGTTCAGGTTCTTTTTTACCAGATAGGACATCATCTAAGTCCTCTTTTAATAAATAAAATCGACCTTCGGGATCATGCCATCCTTCTTTGTTGTACACAATCTTTTTTTGGATTGAAACAACATGGAATTCTCTTTCTGGTGCACCTGGTGGAGCTGGATTTACAAACACAGCACCAGGTATTGCTCTTTCAGCGAAATGATTTTTTTCGATTTGTGTCGCTTCTCTACCGCCCTCTATTCCTAATGGTGGACGAGGTGCTTTAAACCCTGGGACTCCTGGAATAAAGTTTGGAAAACCTGGTCTTTCTGCTGTTGGTTTTGGTGGTAATGGTCTTCCAGGTAAAGGTTGAAGTGCTTTAATTTGAACTCCATTTGGATAACACATACTACCGTCTTGTAACACATCAAAATTACGTTGCATCCCCCACATTCCTTCTCCAAAATGTGGATATAGATGACAGTGTATAATAGCGTCACCTATTGCACCTTGTAGGCTTCCTGCACCATATAATGGTGAAACCGTATAGTGGTTTTGAGGTGATATGGCTTGCGCATCGAGTATTTCGGAGTCAATATCCGTTGGTTCAAACAGCCATTGATGTACATGGTAGTGGAATACATGTGTTTCTTGAGCCCCACCATGAACGAGGCGGATCTTAATTGGATCCCCTACACAAGCTCTTAAGATTGGAGTATCCGGGTCCCCAAATACCCATGAATCATGGTGCACTTCTTCCCCTTCACAATCCGGACAAACAACCCCTTCAAGTATTAAGCGCATTCGATTGCGCATTGGTTCTGCACGATAGTTAATTGCATGCGTCGCTTCTGGTTGAAGGGTATGAGGACTAATTGGCTTTTGTCCTGTTAAGTCATCTACTTCCATCTCATCATGGAAAAACCAACCGTATTCACGAAATGAAGGAAGGAAAGGATTATGAACATCAGCAAAGTTTCCACTATTAATTGGTTTGCCCGTTACAGGATCTGTCCACCAGGAGCCACGTGGTTCTACAAAAAGGGCACCGAATAATCCATGAACATTTGAACCTAATTCACTGGATAAGGGATTTCCTAAATCAGAAAAGAAATGAACCCCCTCGTTGAAAACCTTCCATTTATAAATAATAGACTCTCCAGGTGCAACCGTTGTATTTGGATTTACCCCTACAAAAGCCCCGTCAGAAGTTAACACATCATAATCTGCATCTTGTATATGCATTCCCGTGTGAAATGGCAATTTATTTTCAAATAAGATTTCCACTTCATCGCCAACATTAGCACGTATCACTAAAGGTTCAACTAAGTCTACAGGTGTATATGGATTGAGTTCTACTTGCTTTTTTACGTAACTTTCATTTTCCTTTAATACATACATCATACCGTCTGGATCATGATCACCGAATCGATTCACCACAATTCGAATCGGTATGGCAACAACGTGATATTTCCTAAGCATGACGACCATTCCTAATGTCAGGAATGCGAGGTTTTCCCTTTTTCTCTATATAAAACACTTCAATATCATCAATATGAACGCGAAATTCTTCATCATCCAGTTCAGTTACATTTGTAACTTCGGCTTTAATGAGTAAATAATCACTAACTACATCCAAAATTTCTCCAATGATTAAAAATGGAAATTGGAAGATTAATATAAGCGCTTTGTCTCCTCGATGTTTTTCAAATTCTCTTGATACAACAGCTTCTCGGATATCATTTATACTGATCGCTCCGCTTCCAAGTTGATTTTGGAAAGTATTTAAATCATCAATGTTGTCTCGCAATTGTTTCATCCCCTTTTTACAGTATTTAACAACACATTAGATTAGTGGTATTCTTCTGTTCGGGTCAAATGGCGTAAATAAGGAAATGTGCTCCATAGGGAAACTAAGTGGTGTAGGAAACTTATAAAATGGTGCATTATGCATTTTTATTATTACTGGATTTAGTGTAATAAACCCATTCGTCACTTCTACAACTTTCCCAGTAAAAATCGGTCGAAAAGTTTGGCCCAAAATACTTAATTGTTTACTATTCATTACTAGTAGTATCTCTTGATCTAACAATTCGTAAAACAATTGGTTTTCCGGAAGAATGTCGATCTCCTTTTCTTTCATGATTTCCCCTCCTTATATTTAGAATCACTTTATTTTATGGAAAATTCAGTAAATTGTTTAAACTATAGCACAGACAAACGATGTATACTTTATGTCTTACAATATTAATAGAAATAAAAAAATCGCTCCCTTTGTTTGAGCGATTTTAAAATGGGTTAATTTCATTTAAATAGTTTATTCATCATTTTTTGAACAAAAGAAACAATCCTAGCTTGTTTCAAATAATTTACTTTTGGTAGTAAAATCTCTCGCTCTTGTTTTTCTTTTAGGTGAATTTTACCAGTTGAAATATCCTTAACTTTTCCACTGTAAATTTTTCCAGAAAAGATGGAAAAGGTAGTCCCTTTCCACGCTTTTAAGTTTGTCTCTAGTAATTCTTCATAAAATTGTTGCCGTAACTGATGTTTCTTAGAAACCGTTTCACCGAAATTAGTTAACAATTTCCTTCGTAGTTCTTGGTCAATTACGATATGTTGATGGGTGCTAGGGATATTAGGTACTCCAAATGGCGAAGTTGCAGAGTGAATGGCAGCATAAGGAATCCAAATTCGCGTGAAAAGTGTTTTTAACATAACAAAATCTCTTCCAACTGTCTCTACTTTACCCAGCGTATGAATGACTTCATCATGATTTCTTGAATAGATCTCAACTAATTGATTCTTTTTAGATTTAAAAAACTTAATTAAGATAAAAGCTTTTTTATAATTAGGAATAAGGGTGCCAAGATTTTGTAAATTTTGTTCATGAATATATCCTTGTAACATTTTTAGTTCATGTAATGGTAAAGAACTTGCAGGTGATGTGTATCCTTCTTCTTTTTTTAGTTCTGGATGTTGGTTTTCAAACATTTTAATACATCCCTTCTTAATAAATGAAGAACAAATTTGCCAACCACATAGTACGGAGGGTATCTTCTTTCGAAACAAAATAAGAGTAATCTACCTATACAAGTCATACATACAATGTGACGAGGTGAAAAATTGAGTACACTTTTACTTATTATTTTGGTGAGTTATTTTTTGGTATGTTTTATCTCGTTTACGTTTTTATTAAAATTGCGTTTCGTGATTAGCTATCATTTAGGTATGAATATTGCAATGACGAGTAGTGGTGTAATGGGAATCGCAGTTGGAGCGTTACTTGGCAATACCTTTCCTGCTTCCTATACGTTCATTACAGTTATCACTACAATACTTGCTATTATTATTGGGGCAATTTTTGGTGCGTTAGTTGATTATCAAACATTGTTATCCGGCATATCTAGTGGATTAATGGCTGGGATTATGGGGCCGATGATTGGCGTTATGTCGGGGTTTGGTATGATTATGTTTTGTACTTTTCTTGTATATGTAATGTTTGCATTAATTTGTTTTTCTGTACGATCCTAAAGAAACCTAAATGTTAAAATAAATATTAATTGAATGAGGAGATTTCATCTGAAAGGTAGCGCTTTTCATCTCGTCATAAAAATAGTTAGAATCTTTTTCCCCAAAAATAAATCACCCTTTAGCAGGGTGGCCATCAACTGACATGAACAGCATATTATATAACTGTTTATTTGCCACCCTCAAGGGTATTAACAATAATGTTATTTTTCAGGCTATCACTAAGCTTAATTCCAACTACAGTTTAACTAGTATTAAAAAAAGTTTCATAGTTTTCAATAAGAAAAAACCATTTCATTTATTTCATTAGTCTATTCAAAATTTTTGAACTGAATTGAAGAAATAGCCCTTAATATTTCTTATTTACGGCACCGTGGACATCTTTTATTATCCCATACAATATGACTCACTTTATCTTTTAGAATCGTTACAATTTTCCCATCATCTCTTTTAATATCGATGAAATCAATTCCGACATTGCAGGTTTTCCCTTTTATTGGACGCCCAGCTACTAACTCGACACTTAAACGACATTTGTAATTTTCTAACAATTTAAAGTTTAAATTATCACGTAACCCTGCGAAGTTGATATTAAAGAAATCATGACAATCATCACAGAAGGAAGTTTGGCATGAACTACAATGTTTACAACTATTTTTGTGATGACACTTTCTACATTTATGACAATGGAGATGTTCTTTATTTTCGTGGTGCTTACAGTGGCAATTCTCTTTAAAATCGTGGCGATTACAATGACAATCATCCTTGAAATCATGGTGTTTACAGCGACATTTATGCTCGCGCATAGAATCAGATCTTCCTTTCATCTACCATTACCTCCCCTCATAGAGATTATTCCAATATATGCAAGTTTCTTATTGACCAAAGAGGCAAATGCATAGAGAAGGAAGCGTCTGAAAATTTCTTTTGTGACACTCTTTGCAAACGAACGACTACCGCAGCGCAGGGGAAATAATCTTTAGCGGATATTTTTCTAAAATAGAAAAAGGGTTATCTTGAAAGTTCTACTTTCTAGATAACCCCTGTACTTATTTTTGTTTTTTAGATTGCGAAAATACAAATTCGAGTTTTTCACCATTCAGTTTCAATTTCGCTTTTCCTTTTTTTCCACTCTTCCATGTAAAGCGAATTTCTCTCGTCTCTTTTCCTGTTAATAATTTTTTTGCATCTGTAGACGTGATTTTCGCTTTCATCAAGGTTTTACTAATGAAAAATTTACATGCTTTATTTGAACAAGCATAACCTTTAAATCCTTCTTCAACAGATGACCCACATTTAATGCACTTTCCAACCACTACCGTTTGTTTTTCTGCTACTTCCATTTCTATAGATTTTAATCGAGCTGTTGTTTCCTGAACAAACTTAAGCATTTCTCCATAAAATTGACGAGAACTTAATTGACCATCAACGATATCTTTTAGTTTTTTACTCCATATGGCTGTAAGGACAGGCGATACGACGTCATGATTTCCGAGACTTTCAATTACATCAATGCCAAACTGAGTCGCTATAAATGATTTTCCAAGTCTTTCAATCATGCCAATTGAAATTAGTTTCTCAATAATTTCGGCACGTGTTGCAGAAGTCCCAATCCCCTCTGCATCTTTTAATATCCTTTGCAGTTCCTTATCTTCAACAAATCTACCTGCATGAAACATTGCATCAAGTAGTGTACTATCTGTGTAACGTTGAGGAGGCTCCGTCATTTTGGATAAAACCTCAATCTGGCGAATCGGTAGTTCCATATTTGTTTGAAGCATTGGTAATGGGCGCTCATTTTTCTTGTTAAAGCCCTCATAAAGAACCGTGTAACCCTTATCGATTACAGTAATTCCATTGGCCTTAAAGAAATGCTCGCCAGATTGTAAAACAACAGCTGTTTTATCAATTACATAGGGTGGTAAGAAAATGGAGAGTAATCTTCTCGCAATTAAATGATAAATTTTCAATTCATCAGCTGTGAGCTTTTTCTTTCCAATCGCAACATCCGTAACGGTAATTGCATGATGGTCTGTTAATTTTTTATCGTCTACATATCGTTTTGAATGACGTACATATTCTATTTGACTTTTATTCGATAAGATGTTTTTCACAACTTCTTGATATCCATTTAGATTTGCGAGTGATCGAATATTGTCTTCTATCGTTTTTGCAAATGCAGCAGGTAAATGTTTCGATTCTGTACGCGGATAAGTAATTAATTTTTTCTCATAAAGACCTTGGGCAATTTTTAATGTTTGTGCAGAGGTTAAGCCGAAAAATTTATTGGCTTCCTTTTGTAGCTCTAATAATGAATGCAGGGACGGGGCATACATCGACTTCCGCTCTGTTTTCACATCTACTACTTTTGCTAAACCCATCAACTGCGATTTAATAGCTTCTGCAAGCTCTTTATTTTTAATTTTGTTGTCATTTGTTTTGGGATCAAACCACATAGCCTTAAACGAATCTAAATCTATTTCAATTTGAAAATAGGGTTCAGGTTTAAAATTACGAATCTCTAATTCTCTTTTAACAACAATAGCTAAAGTAGGAGTCATCACTCGTCCCACTTTAATAATCCGTCCACCTTTTACCGTTGCCACTCTTGTTAAATTCAGTCCAATCAACCAATCAAAAACCGAACGATACATCGCGGCATTGCGCAAATTACGAATCATTGCATCATTTTCATCAATCAGTTGTTGTAGCGCCTTTTGAATTGCTGTATCTGTCGTTTGAGAAGTCCAAAACCGCTTTACTGGAAGCTTACATCCCACACGTTTATAAAAGGAATAAAAGATATTTTCTCCTTCCATCCCCGCATCACAGGCATTAATGATGAAATCATAATGATTTGATTTTAAAGTTTGCTCTAAATCCTTATAAACTTTATATGCACTTTTCTTCACTCGAAATTCATATCTCTCAGGAATCATCGGTAATACATCGAGATTCCACTTCTTCCATTCCGGTTTATATTCATGTGGTTCTTTTAATTCAACAACGTGACCTACGAATGAAGCAAAATCAATTTCATAAGGTAAAGTAGTTTTTTTATAAACTTTTTGAATATCACGCATGAGAGATGGTTTTTCAGCGATCAATAACGCTCTCTTCATCGCAAACCCTCCTTTTACACCTGCCTTAAGTATAATTTGAAATGGACGTTTTGTAAAAAAGCCAAAAATACATGATTGGCCGTTTTAAACTAGTAAATTTCACTTTTCATATTTCCAATTTTCTATCATCTTTTAAATATTAGTTATTAAATAGAAAATAATTATCTTATTCTAGAAAAACATCGTTACCTGATGATATAATAAAATAAAAGTTTCAAAGGGAGAATAGGTGTATGCAAAATGTTTCGAAAAGGACGTTTTTATGGATTGTTCCACTAATAATTATCGGCATCTTTTGGTACTTTTACGGGCCACAAGAAGAAATAACAGATAATGAATATATTTCATATATAAAAGAAACGAAGATTAATAAATCAGATTCTGTGACATTAGATGAGGCTTTCACAAAATATTGTGAAGAAGGCAAATGGGTATACTTTCAAACTCAAAAAAATCAACATGTCGTAGAATATAAAGGGACATGCCCTGTGAACGGGGAAAAAAGCGAGGTTAATTTGCAATTTGTTGTAGAAAAAGATCAAAGCAAATATGACACGGGTGTACTTCTATTAAACGGGGTTCAACAAGAGGCGGACCAACGTGATGAATTTTTACAAACTGTTGTAAAAAGTTAAACACACTTCGATTTAATCTAATCTGAGAGTACCATTCATCATTGGACTGAATGGTACTTTTTTCTTTTTTCGGATGAGGTACCCGGATGGAGTTCGTTTCATATACTCCCTTCATCCTTTAAAATTTCATATCTCATTTGAAGTTCAATTATATACTATTTTACCTGTTTTGAACTTCATTGCTTTATACTATATGAATATAAATCAGAAAGTAGGATTGTATATGAATGTATCCGCCATGATGAAATTAACCATCTCAATGGCCATATTTGGTTCCATTGGTTTTTTCACCATACATACAGGGATCCCAGCCGTTGAACTTGTTTTTGTCCGTTGCATTTTTGCTTCAGTGTTTTTAAGTGCCATGTGGTTTTTTACAGGTGGGCATAAACATGAAGAATGGAATCGAAAAGAAATAATTCAAACACTATTTTGTGGGATTTTCCTCGTTCTGAATTGGGTATTTTTGTTCAAGGCATTTGAAGAAATGTCAATTTCAGTTGCTATTTCAATATATAACTTAGCGCCCATCTTTGTATTAATTTTAGGAGCAATCCTCTTAAAAGAACGAATGACTGTACGCGGT
Organism: Ureibacillus composti; assembly: GCA_030348875.1. Classification (GTDB taxonomy): domain Bacteria; phylum Bacillota; class Bacilli; order Bacillales_A; family Planococcaceae; genus Ureibacillus; species Ureibacillus composti. The sequence continues at coordinate 2,020,850 of JAUCEP010000002.1, read as the reverse complement.
ATTTTGGCTACGGTCATCTGCTTTATTGGCAGTATTTTTATTGTAGGAATTGACAATTTTACTTCAATCGAACAATTTTTCAACTCAGGCTTTGTTTGGGCATTACTTTCAGCTATTTGTTATGCATCCACAATGTTCTTAAGCAAAACACTTAGTAGTTTATCACCTTATGCCACGACTTTTTTGCAAACGTTTGTAGGAATGATCATGCTCCTACCATTTTGTGATTTTTCGGTTTTCCAAGGATTAACGACAACAAATTGGTTGTTTATTTTAGGTACGGGAATCATCCATACAGGCTTTGTCTATTATTTATTCTTTGATAGTATCAGACACTTACCTACGATTGTTGTATCCGTATTAGTATTCATGGATCCAGTTGTTGCTATTTTGCTAGATACCATCATTTTAGATTTTAGACCAACACTGCTACAGTCTCTTGGAATCATACTAATATTTGGAGGCATACTTTACACAGTTTTCAGGCCTACAAAAAAAGAGGCAGTTTCGACTGACAGTGAAGTTGCTCAATAGATCATACGCCGTATCACTATATACTAGTTTAAATTAGCTATCAATAATGTAGGGGAGCTTTTCTGTTTTGTAGCCCTTTTTTCTCTTCATTTCCCTTATGAAGAGGTGACTCTGACGATTTTTTTCATCACTTCAAGTAAAAAAGTGAAATCGATTTCCTCGATTTCACTTTTCTCATTATCTGTGCTCGGTCATTTGTTTCCAAACGGATCCTTTTGCTTCTTCGCCTTGTTCGATACGTGCAATTGCCATTTTCACTTGTAGTTTCACTTCGAATTCTATGTCTTCTTCTGCTTCATGAAGTGCAGGTAATGCGTTTTCAGTTCCTGTTTCATACAGGTACATAGCCGCGCGCCAACGAACAAGTTTATTTTTATCCTTCAATGCTTCAATCATCGCAGGCTCAAATTCTGCTAAGCCAAAATCGCTCATGCAATCCCCTGCAGTACGACGCACGGCCGCACTTTTATCTTTTAATGCACGGGAAAGTAGTGGGACCACTTTTTCATCTTCAATCATCCCTAAATACACGACTGCAAGACGACGAATAGACATTTGCTCATCTTCTAACGCTTTTTCTAAAAGTGGAAGATCATCGAGTTCCGGGTCCGGTATTTGATCAAGTAATTGGAATCGCGTATGCCAATCTTCTACATCGAACTCTTCTACTGTAATTTTTTTCCGCTCGACTGTAACAGACTTTTTTGTATTGGCTGCTTCGACGATTTTAGCAATGCGTTCTTCAGGATAAGTCGCATCAATTTCTTGTAAAATATTTTGGGCAATTTCCTCTTTATCACCGTAACGAACACCGAAGTCAACCCATTTACGTTCTAAAATATAGTTGTCATCAAATTTATTTACTTCTACAGATTGGAAGGCTTTTACGAAACGCTCTCCTGTTGAAATACGGTGTTCAGAAGATGAATCAAATACTTTAACTTGCAGTGGGATCCCTCTAAACATTTGGACGTGAACAAAGACCTCACCATAATGGTCCACAGCTTGCGGCTCTTCTTTGCCTAGAACATCGCCTTTTTCACCTAATGCAGTACGAACACTTGATAAAATATTTTCCCAACTGAATTTTGCATTTCGTTCTATCGCTAAAAAATCCGCAACATGATAAACCCCTTTTACTCCTTCAATATGTAAAATGGCTTTAATTTCTTCCGGTGCTTCATCTACATTATCTTTTGTATAATTAAAACTTTTACCAAAAGGTAATTCCTCATCAATGACAACTTTCATTGAGTTTGGGCTTGGAGTCGGTTCGATTGTTACAATTTTCATAATCAGTTCATCCTATCCTTTTACAATTTCTTCTAAGTAAGACCATCTTTCAATTAAACGTTCATACTCCGTATTTAACTCATCTAGTTTAACTGTTAATTGCTGAAGTTTTGTAAAGTCAGAACCAGCAGTGGAAATTTCATCCTCTGTAGTCATAATGTCTTCTTCCACTTTAGCAATTTGGTCACCAATTGTTTCCCATTCTTTTTGTTCTTTAAACGTTAGCTTTTTCTTTTCGCTTTTTGTTTTTTGAAGCTTTGGTTGTTTTTCAACTTTTTCCTCTTTAGCTTCTATTTTTTGGGCAAGTGCTTGCTTTTCTAAATAGTCACTATAGATATCTAAACTTTCATTTACATTTCCTTGGCCATCTAAAATCCAAAGTTTTTTTGCGATTCGGTCTAGGAAGAAACGGTCATGGGATATGGTCATTACGACACCCGGGAAGTGCTCAATAAAGTCCTCTAGTACACCAAGTGTTTCAATATCTAAATCATTTGTAGGCTCATCCAGTAACAGAACATTTGGCTGTTCCATTAATAAACGTAATAAATGCAGACGTTTTCTTTCTCCACCTGATAACTTTCCAATCGGAGTTCCATGGGTATGTAATGGGAATAAAAATCTTTCTAGCATTTGAGCAGCAGAATATCGTACACCTTCCGCATCCGTAATATCATTTGATGCTTCACGAATATACTCAATCATTCGTTCGTTTTCATTCATTTTTGGCAACACTTGTTTAAAATGTGCCAGTTTAACCGTTGAACCTACAATTACTTCACCCTCATCAGGCTGTATTTCTCCAGCAATGATATTTAACAAGGTTGATTTGCCATAGCCATTGGCGCCAATAATACCAATACGATCTCCTTGTTGTAGTAAAAAGTTAAAATCTTCAAGGATCACACGTTCAGCAAAAGTTTTTGATAGATGTTCACCTTCAATAACTTTTTTTCCTAATCTCGTTGTTGCCAAAGATAATTCTAAATTCGCATCATCAGTGTTTCGATCAATTTGATCATCTAATTGCTCGAAACGTTGAATTCTAGCCTTTTGTTTCGTTGTACGAGCTTTTGCTCCTCGACGAATCCATTTCAATTCTGAACGATAACGATTTCGTAATTTATCTTGTGTCGCAGCACGCATTTCCTCGCGAATAGCTCGCGCTTCTAAATAGTCTGCATAATTACCTGTATGACGATACAGGGTTTGATCAGCAAGCTCATAGATATGAGTGGATATTTCATCTAAAAAATAACGGTCATGGGTGATGAAAATAACTGCGCCTTTTAAACGTGTGACCATCTCTTGTAACCACTCAGTTGACTGAACATCTAAATGGTTAGTAGGTTCATCTAACAAATAAAGATCTGCAGGTTCAATTAGTACTTTTGCAAGAGCGACCCGTTTTTGTTGTCCACCTGAAAGGCTTGAAACAATCGCATCGTACATATCAATCCCCAGTTTTGTAAGTGATTGTTTTGCTAGTGCGTTGACATCCCAAGCCTTCTCATTGTCCATTTGTTGTTGTAGTCTGAATAATGTATTTTGTAATTCTTCTGACTCAGGATTTTTTGATAACTGCGTAACAGTTTCTTCGTATTCACGGTTCAATTGTAAAATCGGTGAATTACCAGAGAATACTGCTTGTAATACAGTTTCTCCTTCATTAAATTGTGGCTCTTGTGGTAAGTAAGCCACCCGATATTTATTTGGGTGATCCAATTCGATTGAATCAGCTTCTTGGATACCTGCTAAAATCGATAATAAAGTAGATTTCCCTGTACCATTAATGCCAATTAACCCAGCACGTTCACCTTCATATATAGTAAATTCGATATTTTTAAAGAGAGTTTTATCTCCCACAGTTTTCGTTAAATTTGATACGATTAAATGACTCATATTTTTTTCCTTCTCTTTCAGTTAACTATTGTTTTACGTGTAAATTAACGATTAATAATTTACAGCATCAATAATATCAACGTTATATATAAATCTTATTATAAAGGATTATGTAAAATAAAGCATTAAACTGAATTCATTGACTCCCTTGAACAAAACAGAGTGATACAACTATAATTTATAGAAATAATAGTATCGTAGTTATGGCGAAAAATAAAAAGTCCTCCAAATTTATGGAAGACTTATATAATTTCGATTTGTTACGTTATACGTTCCTTTCATGATTAGAATTGCTGTTAAAATAATCATTACTTAAATCACCTTGTCCTAACATTTTTTCATAAAAACTTACTTCTCTCATTGTTTTAAGTACTTTACTTAATTCATCAAATATATAACCCCAACCTTCTTCGGTTTGGTCATGATATTCTTTTAGTTTCGATTCAATTTCTTCCTCTGTCAATCCTACCTCTGTAGGGATCTTGATTTCCTGTATAAAAGTCATTTTACAACCAGATTCATATGGCTTTATTTGTATTTCAATAACATCCTCTGCGTCATTAATATGAGGCATTTTAAAAGTAAATCGTAATTTTTTTGGTGGGTCGATTTCTTTATACTTACCTAATACGTGATAGTCTTCTTCATCGTGAAAATCGAGTATTTCAAAAGTACCACCAACTTTAGGCTCGCTCATCGTATATATATTCGTTAATTCTGTTGTAAAAAACCATTTTTTCATAATATCTGGATTAATCCAAGCTTCAAATAATTTTTCTGGCGGTTCATCAAATGTTCGTAATATAATCAACATTGCTGTTTGGGATTTTCCCATGATAACCATTCCTTATTAGTTATTATAAATACTTCTCCTTATAGTGTACATTTGCTTAAAATCAATCCAATTACTTTTAAATTTTAAATTACGATCCACCATTAAATGTAAAAGTTAATTTCGGTTAAACAACAAAAGGTGTCTCACGATTATTGAGACACCTTGAAAATTTCAATTATTAAATAGTTATTTAGGTCGTTCTAAAGTAAAAATTTCACCTATTTTTGCATAATCGTTTCCAGCTAAACGACTGATTGCATCTAACTCTATAGGATTAATGTACTTACCATCATAAATCTTTTCGTCAATATGGTATTGAACAATTTCACCAACAAACAGATCACAACCTGGTTGATTTTCTTGGCCACCAAGGGAAGTCGCATGTACTAATTTACATTCAAAACGTACTTTTGCCTCTTTAACTCCTGGCACGCTAACCATTTCACTTTCCACTTGAGTTAGTTTAGCTAATTCTAATTCACTTTCAGTTGGTGGTAGTGATGCGGCTGTTTCATTAATTTTTTCTACATTTTCAGTATCTACAATATGAACAACAAACTCATGATTCTCATATATATTTCTTGCCGTGTCTTTAAGTTGCCCACCTTTTCTTTGTACCGAAACAGATAGCATCGGTGGGTTAGACGAAACGATATTAAAAAAGCTAAATGGTGCAGCGTTGACAATACCATTATCTGATTTTGTTGTGATGAAAGCTATTGGTCTTGGAATGATCGTTCCAATTAATAGTTTATAATTTTCTCTTTCTGAATTGTCTTTTGGATTAATTGAAAGCATTTATTTCACCTCTTTAATTTATTCTTCTACATAAATTTTCCTTCTCTTAACGACTTTAGTATTTTTAAAGACTAAAAACAAGATAAAATTGCCACTAAATTTTTTATATAGACTATTATTTCCGAAAAGATGACAATCTTCCTTAAATATAAAAATATCGAGATTTCCATTAAAATAACGGAAGCTTTTTCCCTTATGTTATATTAATGAAATTTGGCTTTTTTCAGAAGTTAACGGAAAATTATTCCACTATTTCGGCTATAAAAGCAGCGGCAACGTACATTAACGGAACAATCTTCCGAGTGACGATACTATTTCCTTCATTAAATGTTTAACTTGTTCAACAATCAAAATTATTTGGTAGTGTTAAACATCTATAGGTGATTTAGATAAATTTCTATAAAAAATGGACTCTATTCAACAAAATGAATGGAGTCCATTTATGATTTTTATAAGTATTCTTTCTCAATTGTCAGTGTACTTCTCACTGTATCAATTGGTCGTACTAGTTTTTCTATTTGTTCGCGTTTAGGCTCTAAGAAAGGAGGTAAGGATAAAATTTCACCCACTGTTTCATACGGTTCGTCACCCATAAATCCAGGGCCATCCGTAGCCCATTCGAATAAAATACCAGGTGCGACACGTGCATAAAGTGATTCAAAGAAGAAGCGATCTACATAACCTGACGTACCAAAACCAAAGCTTTGCATACGATCAATCCATTCATATAATACTTTTGTATCTTCTACACGGAATGCTGTATGATGTACTGTACCAAAGCCTTGGCGCCCATTTGGTAAAACCGTATTATGTTCTACAATCACTTGCGCTCCATTACCACCCTCACCTACTTCGAATAAGTGAAGTGAATCTTCTTTTGCAATTTCTCGCATTAGCATTACTTTTTCTAACACTTCTTTAAAATAATCAAATTGTGCGATGCGGATATGAATAGGTCCTAACCCTGTAATAGCAAACTCTAAAGGTACAGGACCATTTTGCCATGGCGTACCTGATGCAACGCCTTCATTAAATTCATCAGAAACTAACATATATTGTTGGTCATCAAAATCAACAAATGAAATTGTTTTCTTACCAAAAACTTCTTTAATGCCCGTATGCTTTACTTCATATTTGTCAAAACGTTTCACCCAATATTCTAATGCTGCATCTGTAGGCACACGAAATGCTGTTTTGTATATTTCGTTTGTTCCATGAGTTCCTTTTGGAATACCTGGGAAATCAAAGAATGTCATATCTGTTCCAGCTGATCCTTTATCGTCTGCGAAGAATAAATGATAAGTTTGAATATCGTCTTGGTTTACTGTTTTTTTAACTAAACGCATACCTAATACATATGTGAAAAACTCATAATTTTTTTCTGCACTACTTGTAATGGCTGTTACGTGGTGGATTCCTTTTAAGTGATTCATATTGTTTTCCTCCATTTTCTCTTTATTTCGAATTCGAGATATATTATTTAAAAAAATAGATAGTTAAGAGCTATCTTCATTTTAGTTAAATACGTTATTTTTATACTTCATGACTTAAACTATATTTGGTTAGAATTAAATTATCTTTAATTCGAGATAATAATAACATGTCTAAATCTCACCGTCAATACTTTTCACCCTAAACTGGAGCACCTTATTAATATTACATAGAAAAAGTACAACATATCAGTTTCAATACAATAAATTCGACCTCATTTGCATACCCAATTAAGAGAAATGCCGTTCATCAAGCCTATGAACGGCATCTGATAAAGAAAAGTTAACCGCGGAATCTATGAAACCCTCTCTAATTTCATCTCCTGGATCGTATACTTTTTTCTTTAAATTTGCATACTTTTTTCCCAAGCCCCTCTTATTCCAACACCTGTTTCCTTTGCGGCTGTTTCTAATTCTTTCATTTCCTGCTCAGATAATTCGATATCTACAGCTGCAATCGCTTCTTCGATATGTTTTGACTTCGTTACTCCAATAATTGGAACTGTCCCTTTGGCGATGGCCCAAGCAATTGCAATTTGTGCAGGATCAGCCTCATATTCTTTACCTATCTTTTCCATCGTCCCTATTAGTGGAGTTAACTTAAGAAGAACTTCTGAATGAAATGCGTCGCCTCTTCTTGTCCCTTCTTTAAAGGGATTTTGAGCATTATATTTTCCTGTTAAAGCACCTTGCTCTAACACCATATAAGAAAAGAATACAACATTATTTCGATTGCACCAGTCAATAATTCCAGCATCTTCAGATTCGCGATAAATTAAACTGTAGTGGTTTTGTACAGCTGACAGTTGTAATCCTTCCTTTTCTAGAATGGAAGTAGCTAACTTTATCTCTTCTAAGTTATGATTAGAGACACCTACATGTTTTACTCGATCACTTTTCATAAGTGGTACAATTTCAGCTGTCCATTTGTTTACATCTTTTGGATTATGAATCCAATAAATGTCTGTGTGATCAACACCCAAACGATTTAAACTTTCAGTTAGAGATTTTTCCATCTCATCTTGACGACCAGGTGTAAATTTTGTAGAGATTAATACATTCTTTTGATTTTTTATAAAATTCCCTAAAATCGTTTCAGAAGCACCCATTCCATAAACCGCTGCAGTGTCCCATAGATTTAATCCGGCACTCATTGCTGCATCAAAAACAGGTTTCAATTCCTTATCTGTAAGGTTATTACCAAAAACAGCGTCTCCACCATTTACTCCATTACCCCACGACCAGGTTCCTAATGCAATTGGCGGGATCTTGTCATTTTTTAATTGAACATATCTCATTTTTCATCCACCTTCATAATTTTTATCTCTATCCTAAATTAAGAATAATCCCAATAGCCCTATATTTCAGGCTCTTCCTTCCCTTTCATTTTTTAACTGCTCTAAAAAGCTTAACATAAACTGATGTCTCTCTTCAGCCATTTGTTTCCCTTTTTCAGTTAACATTAAATCTTTTAACAATAATAGTTTCTCATAAAAATGAGTGACAGAAGCTGTTGATTTTGTTCGGTACTCTTCCTCTGACATGGCAGTACGTGCCTCTTCTTCGTCATCATAAAGCTTTCTTCCCTTTGCTCCCCCATAAGCAAATGTACGTGCAATACCAACTGCACCAATAGCGTCTAAACGATCTGCATCACGGACTATTTTTGCTTCGATAGTCTTAGCTGGAAGTTCATTCCCTCCATTAAATGAGACACTTGCTATAATTTCACGAATATGATCTTTCTTTTCATCGACTATTGGAAGCGTATTAATTAATTGGTTTTCGTTATCTTTACTATCTGTATATTTTTTATCGCTAACGTCATGTAACAATACCGCAAGTCGCACTAACTCAGCATCAGCTAATGGTTCTGTTGCTAGAATTGCTTCGGCATTTTGTAATACTCGTTCAATATGTTGAAAATCATGACTAGCATCAAACTGATTATATATATTTTTCACTGCTTCTTTAACATTTTCTATCATTTTCAATCATCCTATCATTTAGTTTTATTTTTCTATTACAAAATTTGTAATAATTTTATGCCCTCTTATCAATTATAGTGTTATCTGTGGACTAGCTAAAATAATATGTATTAAAAAGAAAATTCGAAGGGGGATCTACACTGAAACAAAATGAATTCGGCACACTTTTTATCCGAATGATATTAGGGGCTATTTTTACTATTCATGGCTTCGATAAGTTTAAGGAAGGTATTCAGGAAACCATCGGCAGGTTTGAGGACTATGGAATTCCTTATGCTGAATATGTAGCTTTCGGTGTCGCTGGAGTAGAATTAATTGGTGGCTTCTTCCTAATCATTGGATTTTCAACGCGTTTTATTGCAGCACTATTAGCAATTATTATGATTGGTGCCATTGTGAAAGTACGATTTGAACTTGGATTTATCAATGGTTATGAATTTAATTTAGCCTTATTAGCTATGTCCCTCTATTTATTATTTGGAGGAAGCAAAATGATGGCATTGGACAACTTCCTTGGACAAAGTAAAAAGAAAAAGAAATATTCATAACATCAATAGTGGTACAAGCAACAAAAAATCGGAAAAACTGCACCGCCATCGTTAATTGTGTCTAACAAAGGAGGTGCAGTTCACTAAATTTATTCACATTATTGCTTTACTAATTCAAGGTCAACGGGTACGAATTCTTCTACCGTTTCTCCGTTTAAATAATTAACAGCTGTTTCAATGGCCGCTTTACCAATTTCTTCAGGTTTTTGTGCAACAGATGCAGCCATCTTTCCTTCTTTAATTTTCGCAAGTGCATCATCAGTTGCGTCAAATCCAATAACGATGATGTCTTTTCCAGACGCTTTAATTGCTTCTAAAGCACCTAAAGCCATTTCATCGTTTTGTGCAAATACTGCTTTAATTTCAGGATTAGCTTGTAACATATTTTCCATTACTGTTAACCCTTCACCTCGGTCAAAGTTTGCTGTTAAACTTGAAACAAGGTCAACTTTACCTTCAACAGCAGATAGGAATCCGTCTCCACGGTCTCGAGCTGCTGAAGAACCTGCAACCCCTTCTAGCATGGCAACTTTCGCCCCTTCACCTGCTAATTCAAGTAAATATTCCCCTGCTAATGCCCCACCAGCAACATTATCAGAAGCAATATGTGAAACAACTTCCCCATGATCTGCAGAGCGGTCAACCGTAATGACGGGAATACCGGCTGTGTTTGCTGATTGTACTGCTGAACCAACTGCAGCAGAGTCCACTGGATTAATTAAGATTAAATCTACACCTTGTTGGATTAAATCTTCGACGTCTGATGCTTGTTTTGATGCATCATCTTGAGCATCGACAATGACAATTTCAGAACCTAGTTCAGTTGCATTTGCTTTAGCCCCTTCACTTAACGTAACAAAGAATGGGTTATTTAAAGTAGAAATAGAGAATCCAATTTTTAATGTATCTTGGCCTGTTGATCCTTCTTCATTTTGTAAAAAAGGAGACTCCATTGAACAAGCAGACAAGATTACTGTGAAAATTGTTGCAACAATCAACATCGTTAACTTTTTCATGTTTTGCACTCCTTATGCAGTTTTTTTACGGTCTAATAAAACCGCAAGTAAAATAACTATCCCTTTCACAACTTGTTGCCAGAAAGAAGATACACCGATTAAATTCATACCGTTATTCAATACACCGATAATCAGTGCACCGATTAATGTACCGAAAATCCATCCTTTACCACCATTTAAGCTTGTACCACCTAAAACTACAGCAGCGATGGCATCTAATTCATAAGATTCCCCTGCTGTTGGTTGTGCCGAATTTAAACGAGATGTAAGAATTAAAGCTGATAATGCTGCTAAGAAACCAGTAATCGCATATACCGCAATTTTCACACGATCAGCATTGATACCTGATAATTTCGCTGCTTCTTCGTTCCCACCTACTGCATACACACGACGACCGAATGTTGTTTTTTGTAAAATAAAGTATAAAACAATAAATGAAATAACCATTGTTACAACTGGTACTGGGAAACCTAAGAAGTATCCTTTACCGAATAATTGGAATGTGTAATGATCACCTAAATTAGAAATTGGTTTACCATCTGTAAAAACTAAAGTTAATCCACGATAAATTGTCATAGTTGCTAGAGTTGCAATGAAGGGTGCAACTTTCCCTTTTGTAATGATTACACCATTAACTGCCCCTAATAATAAACCAAGTACTAGTGCTATTCCCATAGCTACAAATGGGTCGGTACCACCTGCAAGTAAGCTTGCTGCAACAGCCCCAGTAAGTGCAAGCGTTGACCCGACTGATAAATCAATTCCACCTGTTAAAATAACAAACGTCATTCCAAGTGCAATAATTGCACTAATTGAAACTTGTCGTAGAACGTTAAATATATTTGCAATCGATAAGAAATTTGGATTTAAGATTGAAACGATAATAATTAGTAGTAATAAACCGAAAAGTGGTCCAAGTTTCGTTAACAACTCTTTATTTTTATAATTGACCAACTTTTTCCCCTCCTGTTGCATAGTGCATAATGATTTCTTGTGTCATTTCTTTTTTCATTACTTCACCTGTTAGCTTTCCTTCTTGCATGACAATGACACGATCTGCTACGCCAATTACTTCAGGTAGTTCCGAAGAGATCATAAGAATCGCGACACCTGATTCTGCTAACTTATTAATAATGTGATAGATTTCTTTTTTGGCCCCGATGTCTACGCCTCGGGTTGGTTCATCTAATATTAGAATTTCTGGTTCAGTTCCTAACCATTTCGCAATAACGACTTTTTGCTGATTTCCACCACTTAATGATTTCGCCGATTGTTCTGGTCCCGAAGTGCGAATTTTTAATTCTTCAATATACTTTGTAACCATTGACTGTTGTTTCGATTTGTTGATCACACCAGAAGACGAGCATTTTTCAAGATTTGCTAATGCGATATTTTCCTGAATTGAAAAATCGAGAACTAATCCTTGTGTTTTTCTGTCTTCTGTCACAAAACCAATACCATATTTCATGGCATCGATTGGTGATTTAATCGAAACTTTCTTTCCATCAATGAACACTTCACCATTACTTGCTTTCCGATAGCCGAAAATGGTTTGAGCAACTTCCGTACGACCTGCTCCCATTAAACCAGCTACACCAAGGACCTCACCTTTTTTAACTGTAAATGAAATATTTTCAAATAATCCATTTACACTTAAGTTACGGACTTCAAGTTTCGTAACCCCAATTTCACACTGACGTGTAGGGAAACGTTCACCAAGTTCACGGCCAACCATCATTTCTACTATTTCGTCAAAAGTAGTTACTGGAATATTACGAACACCGATATACTGGCCATCTCGTAAAATTGTAATTCGATCACAGATTGCAAAAATCTCTTCCATTCTGTGAGAAATATATACGAAAGAAATGCCTTTTTCTTTTAGTTCACGAACCGTTTTAAATAATGTTTCAATTTCGCGATCAGTTAATGCAGCTGTTGGCTCATCCATTACAATATATTTGGCTTCACTAGCAATAGCTTTAGCTATTTCAATAATTTGTTGCTGCCCAACTGATAAATCTCCTGCACGTTTTTTAGGATTAATATTAAACCCTAATTTTGAAAGCAGTTCCGCAGCTTCCTTTTCCATTTCGCGATTTTTTAAAATTCCAGTTTTGCCATAGGTTTTTTCTTTTCCTAAAAACAAGTTCTGTACTACTGTTAAATCTGGCAATATATTTAACTCTTGATGAATCACATGAATACCCAGTTTTTCCGCATCTTTTGGAGATTTAAAGTTAACTAGTTGTCCATCCACTTTGATGTTTCCTGAATCTTTTGTATAAATACCACTCAAGATTTTCATCATAGTAGATTTTCCAGCACCATTTTCCCCCATTAATGCATGAATTTCACCATCAGCTAATTTGAACTCTACTTTGTCCAAGACGACATTGCCGCTAAATGCTTTTGAGATTCCCGACATTTCTATCATTGTTTCATTCACCTTCTATTTTCATTTCCGTATTAGAAAGCGCAAGGCGCCTGTAGCTAGACACTGTTCACACTTCGAAAGTTATTCTCTCTTGATTAAGTTAAAAAATGACACCACATTGTAAAATCACATTAGCATAGGGAGTTGTTTCTCCAGTACGAATAATTAATTTTGCTTCCTTCGTTAATTTTTTGAATTCTTCATGTGAGACATATTCAATGGATGAAAGTTTCTCTTCTAGATAAGAAGATACTCTTTCATTTTTTGTTTTAACTTCTTCCGCAACGACGGTTGCTTCTACAACTAAGTCTTCTAACACCACTTCTAAAATTGAAAGAAATGAAGGTTCACCTAATTTATAAGCTAAATCAATACATGGAACACCATCGGGGATGGGTAAACCGCAATCTGCAATAACAATTCGATCTGTATGACCTAATTTTGCAAAGCGGCCAGCTAATTCTCTATTTAGAATGCCATGCTTTTTCATTTAATTTCCTCCTAGGCGCATTTTTACTGATTCAAGATTAGGCATTCCGCCCTGTGCACCAAACTTTTCAACAGATATTGATGCAGCAATATTCGCGAATCGAACCGCGTCTTTCAAATCAGTGCCCGAGCAAATGGCATATGCAAGTGCACCGTTAAATGTATCACCTGCTCCTGTCGTATCTACGGCAGTTGTTTTAAAGCCAGGGACACGAACAATATTCTTTCCATCGCTGTAAGCCGCACCTTCACTACCCAATGTCACAATGATTTTATTTGGATATTGTGATAATACCGTTTCAAAATTGGCTCCAAAAATTTCTTCACATTCTGTTTCATTTGGAGTTAAATATGTAACTTTTTCAATCCATTCCTTTTTGAAATTTCCTGCAGGAGCTGGATTCAATAATACTGGAACCTGATAGTCTTCACACAAACTTAAAACGTATTCAATCGTTTCAACCGGTATTTCTAATTGAAGCATAACTAGTTTGCTTTGTTTAATCATATCTAAATTGTCATCAACCATTTCTTTACTAACGTCAAAGTTAGCACCGGGCACAACGATAATTCGGTTATCATTTTCGTGTAATAAAATATTTGCAATTCCAGTAGTGTTTTTTGTTTTTGTAACGCCTGTTACATTAATGTTTTCATTTATTAAGTTCTGATATAATTCTGTACCAAAACTATCTTGACCTACTGCCCCGACCATCTGCACATTACTCCCTAATCTAGAGGCTGCAATTGCTTGGTTTGCACCTTTTCCACCTGGAATTGTTTTAAATAATTCACCTAGTACAGTTTCTCCTTGTTTCGGAAAAATGTTTGTTTGAACTACAATATCCATATTGATACTACCAATAACTGTAATCACCTTTTATGCTCCTTTTTCGTTGTTTCTCTCTCTATTAGTTGAGGATTGATATACACTGAGGTACAAGGTAATGTTTTCCCCTCAATTTGTTTTATCAACATCTCTGTAGCCGTTTCTCCAAGTTCATAAATATTTTGAGCTACCGTTGTTAAAGTAGGTGTAACAACATTCCCAATTTGAATACCATCAAAACCAACAATTTGAAGATCTTCTGGAACTTTTTTATTTAACCGAAGGGCTGCTTTCATCGCACCAATGGCTGAAGCATCACTACTTGCAAAAATCCCATTAATTGAGGGGTTTTTTTGTAAATATTCAAATGCAATAGCCTCCGCAGCTTCAAATTCAAATGGACTTTCAATAAGATGTGATTCTATTCCTTTTCCTTGTATTGCTTGTAAATACCCTTCAAGTCTTTCCTCTGATGAAGTAATATTTACAGGACCCTTCATATAAAGCAGTTTAGTAGCTCCACAATCAATTAAATGATTGGCTCCAATTTTTGCACCTTCAATATTGTTAGTTGTAACTGTTGGAATGTCCATATTAATCGGACGGTCCAATGCTACTACTGGAATGTTTGAAATCGGATTCGATTCATATTGAAAAAGAGAAGTTATTATAATTCCTGCTACATATTTTTTCGTTAATGCTTGCAAGTAATGCCGCTCTTTTTCTAATTGTTCATCAGAGTTACAAAGAATAACTGTATATCCATATTTAAAAGCAGTGTCCTCTACTGCTCTAGCCAACTCTGGAAAGAAAGGATTCTTAATATCCGGAATAATTAACCCAATTAAATCTGACTGCCTTGTTGATAAAGATCTAGCCACTTCATTAGGTACGTAATTTAATTCTTGAATAGCATGTTCAATTGCTTTTCGAGATTTTTCTCCGACATATCCTTTCCCATTTAAATATCTAGATACCGTCGATACTGATACATTTGCATATTTTGCAACATCACTTATATTCGCCATGTATTCACTCATTTCGAAACAATATGCCATACTAATGTGGAACCGGTTCCATATTAGTGTTAAAAGCATCTCTTACATTGATTAATTGACTGATATATTTTTTATGAAACCGGTTCCACATTGCTAAAAAAATATATAGTTGTTATCCTATCAAGCTTTGTTGTTAAAAACCTTTTATAGTATGACATAATTCATTCTTTCAGGCTATACTAAATATGCGTTTAATTAAAGTTTTATTTTTCAGAAATTTCATATGTTTAATATGTAAAAATACTGTCTTCTGGAGTTTTCCAATCACATTTCACCAACATGTTTTTAGACAAGTTTTTCTTTCTAATATACGGCTTCAATACAATAAAAAAATCACTCCATTTATTTCTTTATATTATTCCCTTTTAGCCACAAAATCGAAAAAAATCTGGCCAACTATGGCCAGATTTTTTTACTTTACATAATAATTTTATTAGAATAATCCAATTGCACTTCCATCTTCTGCTACGTCCATTTTTAGTGCTGCAGGTTGTTTTGGTAAACCAGGCATCGTCATAATTTCCCCTGTTAAGCAAACGAGGAATCCTGCACCCAACTTGGGAATGATTTCACGAACAGTAATGGTGAATCCTTCAGGTCTTCCTAATAAGTTTGGTTGGTCAGATAAGGAATATTGAGTTTTTGCCATACATACGGGTAGTGCGTCCCAACCGAATTTTTCAATTTGTTCAAGTTGTTTCCGAGCACGATCTGTAAATTGTACACCCTTACCACCGTAAACTTTTTGTACAATTGTGTTAATTTTTTGTTCGATCGAATCGGTTAAGTCATATATAGGTGCAAAATTTTGAGGCTGTGCGAGTACCTCCAAAACATGATTCGCAAGTTCGATTCCACCTGCCCCACCTTCTTCCCACACATTTGTACGAGCAATACGAATTTGATGTTTTTGTGCCCATTGTAAAACTGTTTGAATTTCTTCCTCAGTGTCCGTAATGAAGCGATTTAAAGCCACAATAGGTTCAACTCCAAACTGTCGGACTGTCTCAATATGTTTTTCTAAGTTCCCGATTCCAACTGTTAATGCTGGTACATTTTCTTCAACCAAATTATTTTTGGCCACACCACCATGCATTTTTAGCGCACGAATTGTCGCTACAATCACGACGGCATCAGGTCCAAATCCACCTTGTCGAGACTTAATATCCATAAATTTTTCTGCACCTAAATCAGCACCAAAACCAGCTTCTGTTACAACGATATCAGCTAGCTTGCGTGCAGTTTGAGTTGCAGCAATTGAGTTACATCCATGGGCAATGTTTGCAAATGGACCACCGTGAATTATGGCTGGAGTCCCTTCAATTGTTTGCACCAAATTTGGTTTAAAAGCATCTTTTAGTAATAGAGTAAGCGCACCCTCAACACCTAAATCTCGAACAAATACTGGTTCTTTCGCATATGTGTAACCAATTAGGATATTCGCTAACCGTACCTTCAAATCTTCAATACTTGTCGCTAAACAGAAAATAGCCATAATTTCAGATGCAACGGTAATATCAAAACCGTCTTCTCTAGGAACACCTTGTGTCGGTCCCCCTAATCCAACTAATACATTTCGAAGGGCACGATCATTTAAATCCATTACCCTTTTCCAAATAATTCTTCTAGGGTCAATGTTTAATTCATTCCCCTGATGTATATGATTATCAATGAGAGCTGCTAAGGCATTATTTGCCGTAGTTATGGCATGCAAATCTCCTGTAAAATGCAAATTTATATCATCCATAGGTAAAACTTGCGCGTAGCCTCCACCAGTGGCTCCACCCTTAATACCCATTACAGGTCCTAATGATGGCTCTCTTAATGCTACAATCACTTTTTGTTCAAGTCGTTTTAGTGCATCTGCTAATCCTACAGTTACTGTTGATTTACCTTCACCTGCAGGAGTTGGACTCGTTGCTGTGACTAAAACAATTTTACCTGTTGGATCTAAATTAATTTGATTTGTATCAATTTTAGCCTTATATCGTCCGTATTGTTCTATTGCATCGAGCGGTATTTGTGCTTTTTCCGCTATTTCAGTTATTGGTTTCATATTGGCATTTCGCGCAATTTCTAAATCTGAGAGTGGTTTTAAGGTTGTCATGAAGTAATTTACCTACTTTCAATTATTTCTTGTTACTCTAATAGCTTATCACTTTTAATGGATTTCATTATCCACTTTTTATAATTGTCAAAATGTTGACAACATTAGATAACTGATGTATAATTTATACGTAATTGTCTAATTTTCTCAATTAATCGGATGCCATTTTAATACGAATAGGAGGAAAACGCCTCTATGCACCAAGGAAAAGTCAAATGGTTCAGTAATGAGAAGGGCTATGGTTTTATAGAAAGCAATGATGGCGAAGACGTTTTCGTTCATTTCACTGGTATCAGAGAAGAAGGATTCAAAACACTAGAAGAGGGACAGGCAGTTTCGTTCAATCTAGTAGAAGGAAACCGAGGTCCACAAGCCACCAACGTATTGAAATTATAAATTACCATCCAGTCCCAATTTGCAAGGCTGGTTTTTTTATGAAGATAAATAATAAATACAAAGCTAGCCAACAATTCTAAAATGGCTAGCTTTATTTATTGTTTGAGTAAGTTAAATCAATCAGTTTTTCCTAGAGGCACATAACCAACTTTTTCTATTAATTGTTGTCCTTGTTGCGAAAGCACCCAATCGATCAATTTCTCCACATTTGGATTTTTTGTTCCAGCTGTTACGATATAAAATTCAGATGTAATTGGATATTCACCATTTCGTATAGTTTCTTTTGTTGGCTCAACTCCATTGATTCTTAACAATTTTATTTGGTCATTTCTTACCATGTCAGTGGAATAGAACCGGAAAGTAAATCCAATTGCATTCTTATAATTTTTATATTGAGCAACTTGATTAATAATGCCACCCATTCCCGAGGCTATATTTTCAGTTGGCGCTTCCATAATAGGAGTATCTCCCATCAGAGATTGAAGGGCTGTTTGTGAACCACTTTCTTCAGGACGTTGAAATGCACGTATAGAATCATTAGCACCACCAACTTCTTTCCAATTACTTACTTTTCCAGAATAAATATCTTTAATTTGATGCATCGTTAACCCATTAATCGAATTTTTTTGATGAACAAAAAATACAAACGCTTCCCTACCTATTGGAGTTAGTTCAAGCTCAAGGCCCAGTTCCTCTGCTTTATTCATTTGTGATTTTGATGGAGCAGCAACAAAAATCATATCAACAGTACCATTAAATAAGTTGTCATATGCATTTGGCGTAGTATTTACCATGATTTCACTATCGTACGGTTCATATTGCTTTTCTGGATACGTTGCTTGAACAATGGCAGAGTACAGCGGATAAAGTGCTGTTGCCCCATCAATTTTTGGTAAAGTTCCAGATAGTTGCAAAGTCGATTTTTCATCTAATGTTACAACTTTTGAATCGTGAGTGTATGGAATATAATCATAGATACTCACCTCTGCATCAACAGTTGGGATTTTTGCGTCCAATGTATGATAGATTGGTAGAATTGAAGAGAGTAGAATGGCTACAATTGCTACAACTCCAAATACCTTTTTACGTTTTTTTGTATTCAAAAATTGAAAAACTTTAGCCAGTAGTAGAACGTATATTAATATGGCTATGGTTATAATCAGGCTTATATAATGGATTTGTCCAAACAAAGTAAAGAAAAACAATAAGAAGAAAGTAAAAAAAGATAAGACGCCCAATATCATAATCGAATAAATTATAGATATAATGTGAGTTTTAAAATTCAATAGATCCCCCTATTTCATTCTTTTATTTGATAAATTTATAGTATGCTTTTTCAATTACTACTACTTTTTCTTCATTCGCTCCAGAAATCGTAACTTCGAAAATTTCGTTTTGTTGTTTTTCTTTCTGATTTTGATAAAATCCAAAAATACAATTTGACGCATTTAATTTAATAAACGAGTCGCCCTCTTCAAACTCAAAATCAAATAATTGTGCCCATTCTTTTGCAACAGATAAATCTTCAACTGCATAGGAGATTTCCTCCACTTTTAAATTTCCAAGTGGATGTTCTGCAATCGTCCCACTTTTCTCTAATTCGCTATAACGCTCTTCATCAGCACCTTCCCATTGAATAAAGAATGGATAATCTAAAGGAAGATTCTTTTTACCAAAATGGAGAAGTTTCCAAGTCAAAACCGTACCATCTGGTCGAGTTCTTGAAAATGTCTCAGGTCCATATACTTCAAGTCCTGCAGCACGAAATTTTTCAGCATCCTTCTCAATTTCATTTGTTCTGATCGCCAAACGTGTAAACCCATTTTGTCGATTTCTTTTTATGTATGACGCATGTAATGTGTACGGCACTAAAGCAGATTTCTCAACTAACTCCTTATCGAAAATCCCTATAAATTCAATGTAAGATAGACCAAAGTAGCATAATGAATTATAGGTGCCCCAAATTTCATGTTTCCCACCTTCTACTGTGTGAAGGCCGATTTTTTTTGTTTCTTCAACTAGTTGTTCAGGTTTATTAACAAAATGAACAATGTGATCTAATTTATACATAATAGTTTCCCTCTCCATCTAGCACTCTTAATTATTATTAACATTTGGTTACATCAGGAACGAACTAAACATCTGTTAGTTCGTTACCGTTTTCTCTTCTTCAGTAGATGTATCAGTTAATAGTTCATCCCAATCTTTACTAACATCTACCCAAGATTTCGCACCTGAGTATTCCATTAACTCATCACATGTTAGTTGAATTGCGGAATTGATGCTTCCACATGCAGGGAATACCGTTTGGAATCTTCTTAATGAAATATCTAGAAATACATTTAAATTGTTTGCTAATCCAAAAGGACAAACCCCACCAATAACATGCCCTGTTTGTTCTACAACTTCGTCCGCATTTAACATCTTTGCTTTTATTTCGAATTGTGCGCGAAACTTCTTGTTATCTACTTTTGCATCACCTGCTGTCACGACTAAAAAAGCATTGCCGTCTGGATCTTTAAAAGATAATGTTTTGGCAATACGAGCAGGAATTACATTTAATGCAACTGCTGCTTGTTCTACTGTTGCACTACTTTGTTCGTATTCTAAAATATCTTGCTCTCGATTAAAATTTTTTAAATGTTCACGTACACTTTGTATAGACATTTCTATATTCCTTTCTTTTTTAAAAAGACACAGTTCACCACAATCACAGTTAAGTCAACGGTTGTTCTTAATTATGTCTTTAAGTAAAATTTAAATTTTCCTTTCAAGTTGCCATGATGAATTCTTTCATCACTACCTATTATATACAGAATATTTGGAATTCAATAAATATGAAGGACATTTAATTTCTATTGTCCCTCAATTACAAAAGTTATTCAGATTCTGCAAGTATTTTCAGTAACATTACCGCAGTATCAAGTTTCCCTTCTACACGTACCACTTCACCTGTGGACGATACAATGAAATGCGGTTCATTGACACCATATAGTGAATTCGAACTGTTTGCTACCATAAATTGTGCATCGGATGAATTCATTCGCAATTTCGCTCGATCAATTAAGTAATCAATGTTATCCGTAGCTTCTAATTTAAATCCTACAAGTGTGGTTTCTGGTGCCCACCCTTTAATTTGGCCTAATACTTTAGGTGCTTTCTTAAAATGGATAATTGGGGGCTCATCAGATGGCATTTTCCCTTTTTCCGTCATTAAATTTCCCGACTGGTCATAAACCTGATCAATTACCCAATCCGAACCAGCTGCTGCCATAATAACGAAATCAATGTGTTCAGATTGTACGATTGATTTTACTTTGTTTCCCAAATCTTCTATCCCTTCAAACATAACCAATCTCATGGAATCTTTATGTTCTGGTAATTGAGCGAAATAACCGTGTAAATAGATTACTTCCGCACCTGACGCTAGTGCCTCTTCAGCTAAATAACAGCCCATTGTTCCTTTTGATAAATTTGTATGACCGCGCACACGATCCCATTTCTCTAGTGTTCCTCCACTAGTAATTAATACTTTTTTATTTGCTAAATTTGCCACACAATCACCCATTAGTTTAAATTATCTTTATTAATTCTAGTTTACTCTAACTTGGTAAGATTTTCATTAATTGAAAGCCATTCTATTAAGACTTCGACAAATTTCTTTGTAGCTGGTGATTTTTGTTGCTTTTTACATAAACCAATTGTACGGTAGCATTCTTGTTTTATCGGTATGGCACGTACATTTTGTGGAAGATGATTTAAGACGAGCTTTGGTAAAATAGTAATTCCTAAATTATGATCGACCATCGATAAAATACCTTCCTTATCAAAGAGTTCAAACCGTATGTTTGGTTTGATCCCATGATCCTCAAATATCGTTAATACATCATTCGTCCCTTTATAAGATGACATGATAAACGGCTCAGTGATAATTTCATTTAGATCTACTTCATTTTTTGCAAATAAAGAATTTTCAGTCGAAACAATACAAACTTGCTGATCTCGAATTAATGGGGCAAAATGAAATTGATTGGAATGGGTACGGTTTACAGAACCAATATTCGCAGCTTTATTCGCGGTAATTTTCTTAGGAGAAGATCTCACAACTAGATTGATCGTTGGTGGTTTATTAATTTTTGGAGGAAATCTGATTGCACAAATAAATCAGTTTCATCTCCTTCAAATTTACATTAAAAAAGCTCAACCTGAAAAAACAGCCTAATTTTTTCTTTTAAGGCTGATTTTTTAGTTCTAAAATGATAAATTGAAACATATAAATATTTTTTGTCAGATATTTCAAACTCTTTGAAATAAACAATCATTTTTCATCTGTTATGACAGTAGTTATTATTATTAGTACACAGTATTTAATGTAATCCATTACGCGTCGGCGTAATTATTGCACTAGAATATGTAGAAGGAAGTGTTTTTATTGATAGGTCGTAATGAACCATGTCCATGCGGCAGTGGCAAAAAGTACAAAAAATGCTGTGAAGGAAAACAGCAAATTTCAATTGAAGAGGTATATTTTGAAGAGATCGAATCAGTTCTTCAAACATTCTATAATGTATACCCTGAAAGAAAAGATGTACGAGAGTTTTTTGAGCTCGTACATCAATGGCTACCTAAACTTCAAAATCATTTACAACGTGAATTAGTTGAATCTGTTGCCCTTGATGACTTTTTCTTCCATCAACGTAAGGATATTTGGACTAACTATTTAAAACGTACGATGAAAAAAATGATTCGTCCAACAACAATTGACGTTTTAAAAAGTTGGGATCAACCCGTTATGTTTATCGGACAAGTAGAGCACATTGAAGAAACTTATTTCACTGCAAAACATTCAATAACTGGTGAAGACATCTATATACGTCGCGAATCAAAAAAGGCGATTCCAGATGGCATGCAAATATTCGCCTTTATCTTACCAGATGGTTCAGGGAAAGAAGGCCATTATTTAGCTGTATCTACGCTCATTTTCTTCCCTCTGCAATATAAGCAAGCCTTTGATACATTCACTAAACAATATAAAGATTCTTCTATTGAATCTGTTGAAGAATTTTTACAAAAACATCATTTAGATTTCTGGGTGCATCTAGTAGAGTCAGGCTATAGTGGTGAAGAGTTCACTTCTTTTGAATCACAAGTTCTTGATGAAATAAAAGAATTCTTACTAGAAAGAAATCTACCAACTGAACGAGTAATTGAAATTGTGCAAGATTACTTAGTAGAGAAACAACCAAAAGCAAGAAAAGCTTCTGCTATCGCTGCAGGTGCTATTCGTTTTGGTCAAGAACGCGATTTATTTGAAGGTATTACATTTACTGTGAAAGAAATAGCGGAGAACTTTAGTGTATCTGCTTCATCATTGAATAAATATTATCAAGAGTTATTAGAATTCGAAACAGTTACAGTTTAATTTAAAACCAATAAAAAAGAGTGAGGTCCAAGTCAATAAAGACTTGATTCTCACTCTTTTTTTAATGCTTCCTTAATTGCTAAATGTTAATTTTATTAGCTTACAAATAAATTCTCAGACCAACACTAATTAACATAAATAAATATAGTAACGGAGCTTTTTTAATATAAATGAAAAAACAGCCCTTATTAAATAGGAGCTGTCTTTCTATGGTAACCAATCATTGTATATCTTATTTATTCTAGACTTATAATGTAGGTTAGAAGTTGGTGTAATCAGTATTTTTAAAACAATCATCATTGTAAACTTTCCATTAAAACTTATTCTAGTTTTATTAATCGGGGTACATTTGGGGTACTAATGAGGTACAAAAGAAAATGTACGGGCAGGTGTATTTTATTATCTTTATAATAATGAAGAAAGTCACTCAAACTCGAGTGACTTTTTACTTTAAATCATTAATTTTATTATACGATAAGCCTAATAACCGCTTTGTTTCTTCCTCAACCCAATTTTTCAAGGCGATATTCATATATCTCCTCGTCTGCAATTGGCCGCGTTCTAATAAAGAGTATTCTGTAATCAGATTATCAATACGTTTTTCTGATTGCAATTTCGCTCCATTTTTATACAGTTCTGACTTTACAGCTTTTAATTCTTTGTGTAGCACTTTAATTTGTTCTTCAATCCAAATTGACATTGCCCGTTGCATTTTTAAATCATCTATATGCTTTCGATCACGTTCCAGAGTTCTGATTGTTAAATCTAAAATGATTTGTCTATGAAATAATTCTATATTTGTCATGAAATCACGGCACTTTCTTTACGAATAACTGGTAGCATTGAAAGAACATTTTCAATTAGAAAAGTACGGTTTGCATTCTTTGTAAAACAGTAAGCATGAAACGATTCATTTGTAACATTAATAACCTTCACACGTCTTTTAGTTATTTCGCCTGATTTAGAAATGTACATTAAGTCTACAAATTGTTTACGCTGCATTGCTTTTAATAAACGCCCTTTCACCACAATTCACCTCTTCTCTTCAAATTATAGAACAAACGTTCCTTTTTAGCAATTATCAGCATGGTATCAAAAACGGGTTGGATGAAATTCTAGAGGAAATGGAAGATTAAGAACAAAACCGGGTCCACAATCCATGAGTGCCCGGTTTATCCATTTTTTCAACTAATTAAAATAAAAAAGAACTACCTCAGGAGAGATAGTCTGTTAACATTATTTTTCGCAAGCCTTTCCGTCGCCATCACGATCATGTTTTTTGTCGTAAGCTGGATGACCTATAGAAACACCATTTGGATAATCTTCACGAAGTTCCGTACAATTTTTATAGGTTTTCTCAGGTTCTTGTGGTTCAGGTTCTATCGGCTCTGGTTGTGGTGTTGGCTCAACTGGTGTTGGTTGTACTGTAACCGTACCTACAACCTTAATTAACACTCTTGTACCATTTTGATAATCTTCTAGTTGATTACCAACCCAAGCTCCTGCGCCACGGTTGTCACTTGATTCTACATATGCAACGTCAGCGCCTTCTCCACCTTCTTCACACATTGCCATCGGCCACTCGTCACGATCATAACCATCTTTTGTAGGTATACCTTTTAATGATTGCTCTCTATTTTCATCCGCACCAGCTCTATCAATTGTACAGACAGGAGATTCACCATTTTCGATAGCTTTCAAAATGTGAGCTGCTGTCTGTGGATAGCGTTCGGCAGGAAACTCTAAAACTGCTTCGTGTGAAAGACCACGCTCATATTCCATTGCCTTTACTAAGAATAATGAAATGTGAGAACGACTTAAATTATTATTCGGTTTAAATGTTCTATCAGCATAACCAGACGTAATACCAGCTGAAACTAGTTTTTTAATTTGGTCGTATCCAGTTTGTCCCGGTTTAACATCCTTAAATACTTTATCACCGCTTGGTAAATCAAATGCATTAGCGATAAATACAGCCATTTGACCACGAGTTACTTTTGTTTTCGGTTTAAATGTACCATCTGGATAGCCACCAAGAATCCCCTCGTCAGCCGCACTCTGAATATATCCGCTATTTGGATTAGACTTTGGGACATCGCTAAATTTAGTAGCTCTTGGTGTACCATCTAAACCTACAGCTTTTGCTACCATGACCGCAACTTCTTCACGAGTAACTATATCATTCAGACCATACAAACTAGATTCGACGATTACATCATTTTCTAGTAAATACATAATCTCATCATAATAATAGTGAGTTGTTGGCACATCTTTAAATATTTCTTTAGCCTGAGTTGTTTGGCTTGGCACTAACGAAACTGTTAAAATAATTGCCAATAAAAGAGATAAAATTTTTCTCATTAATAATCCCCCATAATAGATTTAATATAAAACAATTTACATTATATAGGAAATATTAGTAAATTTAAACATTAAAATAGAATAGGATGAATTTATGAAAGTATATCTTTGGGAGCATATAGAAGGAGTATTTTAGCAAATGAAGATTATACGATGGTCGCCAAACCATATTTTGTTACTCTTCCGCAACGAACTCTTTTATTAAAGGAACGACTTTAAACCTGGTATGAGTAAAATAGAATTGCTATTCACAATGTTAGTTAATGATTGCGTGTTAAATTGGAAACCAATTTTTCCTTATTTAAACGGTTTTGCTGAGAATTTTATAGCTGCAGCTGAAATATAAAAAGACCGCACTCACAATTAAGTGAAATGCGGTCTTCCTCATTTAGTTCACAATACGTTTATGCCATGCGTATCTAATTAACATTTTACAAATAATGTATGAAATTTCAAGACGATTTACATAAACTTAACACTTCTTTGCAAAATGTACTGCTAATTCAATTGCTGTAGCAACTAAATCACCATCAGATAACCGTCCGTTAATCAACTTCGATTTGTACCCCAGTACTTCCACAGCTGCATCATCAACTAGTTTTGCAGTACCAGGTGACGCTATTCTTTCTTCATACATTTTCTTCAATGTAGGACTAGTAAAGTTCAATTTTTCTTCACCTTCCTCAATATTTCTTCCACAATATGAAGCTAGTTCTTTTGCAATTGCGTAACAGATTTTTTCGAAATCTCGACGATAAAGCGCAACGTCTGTACTGTCGTTAACAAAGCAAACTTCAATTAGTATGGCTGGTTCATAAGTTTGAGCTAATACAGCTAAATTTTTATGTTGTTTAGCTCCTCGATTTTTCAACCCGCTTACATTCGAAATGGCTTTCGCTACATTCTCTGCTAATTCTTTTTGATCATAGTATAGAACCTCAGTTCCAATGCCGTTATCTCTTGTTCCGCCTGATGCATTAAAGTGAATTGACACTACTAAGCCGTTTCGGTCCTTGTTATGCTCCTTAATAAGCGTATTTAAGTTCTGAGTTTGGTCTGTGGATGTATTATCTTCGAAATAAGTTGTCGGAACCTTTGAAGCCTTTAATATTTCATAAACACGTTTAGTTACCTTTCGGGATTCTACTACTTCTTTAAGAATACCATTTGCCCCGCTGCCTTCATTTTCCCAATGTCCTGGGTGAAGTTCGATTTCTATCGGTTCCATTACTTATCACCACTCTTTTTATCATTTTCATTCTGCAATTGAGTGAATGCATCTTTAATGAACGATGGCACCTTAATTCCTAAATGCCCTAAATTTTCGATGAAACTAATCCCTTCCATACCTATTAAGAACAAGATCATAGCATTTCTCATAAAGTCTCCACTATTTGTGGCATTATCCATTTGCACAGCCACAATAACCATAAACAACATGGCCATTTTTTTGAGAAGCCCTTTAAACATCTTTCGAGACTCCACATTTTTATTGACGGTACAAGCAACTGAAAGTCCTAAGATATAATCAATGAACATTAAAATACCAAGTGCAATTGCCAATTCGTCAACACCACCAATCAGATAGGTAATTGAAGCTGTTAAACCTCCAACTAATGACGTCCACAAAGTATCTGTTTTCATTTAGTTATCGCTCCTTTTGCGCATAAAAAATAGCACTGCTCGGCACAGTGCATTTCTTTAATTAATCAGTCATGATTTTGAAAGAATAAAATTAACATCTCCAAAATAACTTGTATTAGGATAGGAGGGGAATTAATATTGAATCCGGAATATAAGATGGCATTAGAATTAGCTAAAGCCTTTATTCAAAATAGTAATGTAAAACCTGTTTTTAGCAGTAGTCGGCTGCCACGAGATGATGGGTCTGAAAATTTAATTACTTATGCTTTAAATGACACTCGTTTTACGTTCGAAGAAATTGTTACACATTTTTACGATAATATAGTTAGAATGAATAATTATTATAGTTAAACAGAGCCGATGTTTGCTCTGTTTTTTTAAATAATAAAAGCACCCTCGAGTGAGAGTGCTCATGTCTCTTTCAATTTTGAATATTTGGGTACCATTTTGTTTACGGTTATTGATTTGTGTTTCAAAAGTACTCTTGCTCCAACTATACACGCTTTTAAATCTACAGCTAAGCCTTCTTTATCTTCAATCACAAACTTTTCCTTGTAAATTTCAAATCCTGTAATTTTAGATAAATTAATTTTTAAATCTCTTACAGCTTTATAACCTAGCTGATAATTTAAATTGTGGGCATAATTGTTTCTAATTTCATTAAATTGTAGAAGAACATTTTTGGTTAAATCGTCTATAAGATTTAGTGCTTTGGCCAATTTCACTTTGTTATAGAAAGTCATTTTATTCAATTCTAATTCTTCTGGATGAGGAAGACAGTTATCAAGCAAAGTGTTCAATTCTAATTCAATATAAAGATGGCCTCTTAATATTAAATACATTTTATCGTTTCGATAACTCATATCATTTATAAAAACTTCATTATTTTTTTCCATTAACCAATCTCCCTTTCATCTACTCAATTCGACAAAAAGGAAGGAACACCTTTAATAAGATTTTGCTATCTAATATTTACATAGTTACTCAAATGTGGGACTATTGTTAACTTATCTTTTTTATAGAACCCATGCTTTCCAACAGAATCTTTGCGTCAGAATTTAAATAATTAAGTGCTTCTTTCTTTAAAAGCAATTGCTCTTTTCCTCTAAGATTAAGTTTTAATCCTCTCAAATCAAATCTAGTCGCATAAATGTTAATTGCATTAAGTGCAACTATTTCAGTTTTCGTTAATGGCTTTTCTCCGGATTCCAACTTATCGTTAAGAAATTTAAGGATTTCTCTTGCGTTACTTTTTAAATGCACTCGATTTTGATTAACTAATTCAAAATTTTCTTCGATATATTTTCTTGCTGAAGTAAAGTCTAATTGATCGACAGATTTGTTTATTAAAGCAATTATTTCATTTATATCCAACGATATACCCTCCTTCTTCTACTCTAAAATATTATATTTAGGTATATCGGTGAATTAATAATAAAGTTTAGTATATTACTTTAGATACAATTTCTGCCATCTTATATTGACAAGAAAAATACCCTCCACAGATTGTGGAAGGCTACATTTATCCATAAACTATTCTTCTAGCTTTATCTAACCAAATAAACACACTTATTAAAAAGACATTTCCAAATAACAATATAAAATTACCAATTGTATTAAGGTCAACCTTAATAGCTATAATGTACAAAATTACGATAACTCCAATTAAAATTAAAGAAATTATATGAGTTTTCCGTTCACTAGAAAAAATAAATTTCTGCATCTTATTTAAAGATTTAGTTTCAGTTTTAAAAATAAGATTTTCCCATTCACTAACAAAAAGGAACTCCCCTTTATTATTAGAAAGCAGTATTTTATTCTGGCTAGATTTCCTCTCTAAATACCATTTTTCCTTTGAATCTTGAAGATTAACATAATACAAATATTTCATTATTAAAATTTCCTTACCTATAAAGTTAGAAAAATTAATTGCTATAGTCATACAAAATGATAAAATAACTATCCCTAACATTATCATAATGATATTCATTGTATTATTCTCTAGTTCATTATCTTTCAACATTCCTTCTATGCTACCAAAAGCAAAAGATACTGTAATCCAAAAAACACTCAATACAATGGTTTCTATCAGTATCGTCGAGCCTACCACTTGGACTTTTTTAAAGTTAGTCATCAATTTATATTCAATTGGTGTAATACCCCAATTATTAATGGCAACTGTCAATGCAATTAACAAAAAAGAAAATATAGGTACAACATAGTAATATTCAAAAATATCATTAAACACTTTATACTACTCTCCTTTCATCACTTTAATTCGACAAAAGGAAGTATTTACCTTCCGTTAATTTTGTTAAACTGATAATAATTAACTGAAAGGAGGTGTTTTAATGAATGATAAGCTAACAACCAAAGAAAAAACTGAAATCGCTATTCAAAGCGGATTGCAATTAGTACCTTATATCGGTGGTTCTTTAGCTACTGCATATTTTTCAACTAAACAAGAAAAACGATTTAAAAGAATTGAATCATTTTATCAAGAACTTGCACTCGAACATTCATTATTGTCTATAAACGAACATGATGAAGAAAGTTTAATGGCTTTAATCGAGCGTCTTAATGAACAAATCGAAAAGGAATCCTCTGAAGAGAAAAGGATGTATTTTAAAAACTTTTTCATTCAAATGCTTCAAACACCTACATTGGAAAGTAATTATGATGAAAGGAGAATGCTTCTTGATTCATTAGCTACGATAACAGTGTTAGAGTTTAAAATTTTATTAAGCTTTAGTGACTATGAGGAACAGATACAATTATTTACGAAACATATAGAACCAAGTTTGAAGGTTGGCGCTACAAGCAGATTAGAAACACTTGGAATGCTAACAGCCGTTTTTCAATCAACAACCTATGCTGGTCAAAGTCCTGTTGAAAAGTATGTGTACCTTTCCGATTTCGGGAAACGATTCATTGATTTTTGTATCAAGTAGATTAAAACTTTTTCTTAATGAAATATAACAATACAAACAATATTACGATATAAAATAACCACACCCACCAGTACTCAATTAAATGCGCAACTGGTGTAAGTGAGGTTAATTCTTTTAAAAAAGAAATCATCGCTTTTATGCTCCTTCCTTATTTGGCTAAACATTACTAATGCTAATTTGCTTCCTAACTAAACTTGGTTTACCGTCAATCGTTGCTAACCATTCGTAAATAAATAGACCTGTTTCGAATACGTGATCATAAAAATAAGTACCAACATTTATGCGGTTTGCTGTCGGCACTTCAAATTCACTTAATTTTGTGTATCGATAATCATAAATGATTAATTTTACAGTTTCGGGATCAATTGATACCCCTTCCCAATCCTTAAATTCTGCGGTTAATCGTACCGTATTCCCTGCTTGGTATGTCATTCTGCTGTCACCTCGATTTCCCGAGTTTTTCGTTTGTAAATAACAATCGTATTGTTTCATTTGAAGACACACTTCTAAAATTTTCATTTACTATCACTTTTCGAGTTTCTTCATTAACGATTACTGCTCTTATTGTGTCTGTTGATAAAATATCAATATTTATCGCTTGTTTGATGTCCATATTTACCATAAGGGTATCTGATAAATTGCCAACTACGTCACAAACTCGAACGTAAATTGTTGCTATACCAATAGAAAATTTACTAACGTCCACAATGCCGAAATACGCATTGTTTTCATACATAAAAATGAAGTCATGTTTTTCCCCAACACTATCAATCGCAAATATTTCCTGATATTCTGCTAACCGCTCGTTTGCTTTGATAAGTACTTCAAATTCCGCTTGTGGTGTTGTATAAGTAGGAGCGTACACATCAATATGAGGTGCTGTTGTATCTAATGTTAAGGTAAAAAAACTACTCATATGGTGTCCACTCCCCTTGTTCATTTAAAGCATATATATTTATTCGATATTCCCCATCTTGCTGTAATTCTTCATTTTCTATATCGAATTGTAATACGGTACCTGCTGTTACTTTAAAGTTAATTGGATATAGCGAGTTTGATGGATATAACGAACTTGAAGGATAAAGACTGTCAGACATTCCAACTAACAGCCCAGACCCTTGAAAAATTCCTCCAGCTCTCACTTCAAAAGCTACAATTGTTTGGTCACATGTAAATTTGATAATCGATTGATCGTGCCCGGATTCATCTGATATTTTCCTCTTACTAATTGATGTAATAGTAACTTTAGGTTCTGCCATTAGGAGTTATCTCTTTACGCTGACCAGTTTCCAGCTTCATCTTTAACAAATACTTTAATAACTTTCGCACCATCACCAGCTGAAGCTACTTCTAAATCAGAACCATCAATTGTACAGTTAATCGCAGTGCTTGCAGCAAATGAACCAGTAGCACTCATGTTTGTTGAACCGTTTGTAGTACCAATTGTTGTACCTGTGCTTTCAGCTGAACCAGATGAAGACACAACTTTAACTTTGTATTCGGTGAAAGGAACATCAACTGAGTAGCTGAATGAAGCTACATCTTTTCCAGGTACTTTAGAGATTTTTGATACATCAGGACCACTAATTGTTACTACTGGACGAGTTGTATCAAGAATAATAGAATCAGAGTCTTGTGCGGATTCATTAAACACATCATCTCGTAATTTAACATTGATTGTTTTTGTTCCATCACCAGCTGATAATTTAATTTGTTTAGTGCTGGAATACGTAATCCACTTCGCTAGGGCTTCTGTAGCTTGGACATTTGTGTCATAAGCTGAATCAACGTCACCCCAAATCTTCATTTGATAACCAGTGGTTGCTGCATCACTTGTGGAAATTTGGCAGTTTACTAGTTGAGCAGTTGCATAGGAAGCGTTATTTTCAATTTTTACATCGACGTTACTAGGACCCGTTGTATCAAGCGTGATATTAAAAAAGTTAGGCATATTTTATCTCTCCTTTGTTTTTAGGCATAAAAAATACGCCTACATTGTTTGCGGCGTTGCTAAAATCATATCTGCTTCTTCTTTTGTTAATCGTCCATGTGTGACTTGTGCTTGTACAAAGGTTTGATCTACTCGTTTCATTACCCACATATTTAAGATAAAGTTATAAGCTAATGACATTCTACAACATTCCTTCCATCATCATTTGTAATAGTGCATCCTCAGTTGCTTTTATGCGCTGTTCTAGTAACTCAGTTTCAGTTGGCGCAAGTGGCAACGCTGTACTATCTTTTATTTCAGTTTCTCTAAGGTCTTTAAAAACCAAATAATCTTCTTCTGTGATTATTTGTGCACCTACATTTGACAAATCCATATTGCACTTGAAATAAATTTCGTTCAAACCTTCTGAATATATCGGTTCTTTTATTAAATCTTTATCAACAATGTAAATGAACTCGCCTTCATCGAGCTTTAAATCCATCTTAAAATAGAACATATTTTTCACCTACTTTTATATCGCTATTTTATAAAGTATTCCCGTCGCACCCTGTGCTGTACTGTGTCTAGACGACTTTACCCATAACCCATCGTTGTAGACAATTTCTTGTGGAGAAATAAACATAAGATTTAATTTAATTGTTTTTAACAAAACACCATTTACCGTAAATTTATAAATAGTTCCATTTGTTGTTAATCCATAAAAATCAACTCCATCATATGCCAAAGAGGTAAAAGCGCTATCCTTAAATGTCAAAGTCGAAATTAAAGTTGCTATATTTGTTGAGAATTTGTATTCATAAAATTCACCTGTCGAACTTAATACATAATGAACATCCTGACTTATCGAAACCAACCCTACTTTGTTCAGAAACGATGGAGTCGACGTTGCTACTGGCGCTCCACTGGAGAAAGTTGACCAAGCCCATTTCTCCATTTTATTACCAGTCCTACCATTTACCGCAAAAACATAACCACCAACGACGTCAAAACAACTCCAATCGCCATATATTGATTTCCCTTCTACATACACACCTGATTGGTTATATTTTCTTATTGTCTCTGTTGAACTCCCTTCATATATGTGTGTATAGTAATAGGTTCCATCAAAACAAATATTATCTACAATATCAACAAATCCCACAACATAATCTAAGGGTATTCCCTCATCAGTTGTTTTCCACAAAACAGAATTGATGGCCTCTAAAATACCATCACCAAACTTATTCAATTCCTCTGCACTAACCGCAGGAGCTTGACCATTTACGAACTCTGTTTTCACAAATGCCAATGTTTACAACCTCCCTACTATATCTGTTCTCACGATATTTACACTTTCAAGCTCATCCTTATCTAAATCATAAAAAACACGAGCGACTAATATGCCCGAGTTAATATCCGATGTTGCTGTGCTGCCAGCGAAGATGCCGATTTCTTTAATATGAAAATTTCCTTCCGCACTATTAATATTTACCGTTCGCTTCACTCTGCCCGTTCCGTCTGTTTCAATTTTGGTAAATACCTTTCGCTCAACCTCATTACCCAATCGAGTGTTTGAAGCATCTAAGGGTAGAATTGTTCCATCATCTTTACCAAGCCCGATGTATTTAATTTGTAAATCAACTGGTGCATCACTCATCGATGCATCACGAATGGTATTAAGCCATGCGTCTGTGATTAGATTAGGAAACTTAACGACTTTTAACTCATCGCCTCGCATGATTTGGATTTCAAAGGCACCATGCCAGCCTATATTTTCGATTTGTTCCATTTCTTCACCTCTAACATGGTATAAAATCAGTGGAAGGATAAAGTGTTTCACTTGGAAACTTACATGCAAAAATCTCATACTCCATTTCTTCCGCAAAACCAATTGCTTCTGATTGTTTTGCTAAACGGATTAACACTTCATTGTCACGGATGACGTACGTTTTTGAAGCTTTAGCAAGTTGTTTGAAGAATTGTTCCCAACCACCAACATCTTCACCGTCCACACATTCAATGGAGTATGTAACAAAATCATCATTGAACGGGTTTATTGTGACGGATGTAATTAAAAATTCATCGTTTAATTCGTAACCTTGTAAATTAATATTGATTAACTGCCCGGCTTGCAATCCTTTTTTAACCGTTTCAAATCGTACCCTAGTGTTAATTTTCGCGTACTTTTGAAGCTTACTATTAGCAAATTCAAGTGCTAAATCCGCATTATCGATGTTTTCGTTTTCCTCTACATCTTCATACAGTCCAGAATCACCTGTGCGCTCTTTCATTTCGGTAATAGCACTTTCATCTTCCGCTACTACGATAATTGGATAGAAACCGTAATATTTTACTGTCAGCACATCTGTGGAAGATAAAGGTGTAAGGCTTTCATCTTGTGTGATTTCCTTTTCATCCTTTGCCCAATAAAAAGCGCGATTAGTATCTTTACCGCGAATACCAAGTGTTTGTTCTTGTTTGTTTACTATCACCGTTGGACGTTGGGCAATCTTATAACCGACATTAAATGTCCGTTTAGATCCGTCACCCTTAATCGATTCCGTTTGTAAATCCGTAATATCTTGCCCGGCTCGTAAGTATTGACGGTTTCGGTATTCCGTTAAATCTGTTTCGACTTCGATATTCTTAATTGGTGCATTCGTATCGATATTCCAAGGAGCTTTAAATTCATCGCGAGTAACATAATGCAGCACTTTATCCGCTGTAATCCACCAAACCGCACCACTTAGTTCACATACATCGTCTAACGCTTGGGAAGCTGTGACAAAATTAAAAACAGCTTTACGAATTAACGTACCAGCTGTTGTTTCAAGAATATATTTTATTTCACGAACAGATGGTGTAATAGTTGTATAAGTCGTTTTAAGTACTGCCTTTATATCTACACCACTTGGACCGTTGATTGAACGTTGAATTGTATTATTTGCTGCTAATTCCCACGTTTCTTGGTTGTCTAAGCTGTAATAAAACTCAACACTCGTACCCGTTGGAATGTTTGCATCACATTCAATTCGAATACTTTTAATCGTTTCTGATAAACTCGTAATCTTTGGTGCAATGCGTTCACCTTGAGATGGATAGGTTAACCCTTCCCATTCTTCAAATACGATTTGGTCAACTACTGCCCTATCGTAACCACGGTTAACTGATTTATCTTTATCATAGTAAAAATAAACTTCGTAATCTCCAGGCTCTAAAGTTGCATAGAAGTATTGCCAATATTCCTTGATTCCCGAATCCCTTAGCAGCATCGTCCATTTACCATCTTTGACTAGCCATGTTTCGAAATAATCTTCATTCTGTTCAGAACTAACCCAATAATAAAAGGACAATTTACCGATTGCCCCTTCTCTTACTTCGATATCGAATTTTAATTCTGAACTTTCTCGGTGATCAATCGATTCACTTCTAAATCCATATGCACCTTGATATGCTGTTCCAGTACGACTCCAAGAACCGCTAAAATTAAAGTTGTAATTCGTATCCTCAAAGTCTTCCACAATTCTTGAGATAGGAGGGTTATCACTGATGTTTTCAAGCGTTAACGTTCCACCTTCATCGACTTCTACACCGCTTAATACACCTTTAGTGAAATCAGATTCAGTCGTTTCAATAATCATTTCTGTGGATGTATCTCCACTATTTGAAGCAATGACACCTAACTTTATACCTTCTTCGGCAAGGTAACGAGCGTGAATATCTTTGATAATGTCGTGGTCTAGTTCATCGATGTAAGTTTCAGCAACTCGTCTACGGTTTAAAATGTCCGTATTATCTACGAGTTGCACCTGAATTACGCTTAAACCGCGATATGTTTTAATCTTTGGTTTCTTTGCAAAGCCACCAAAAATATGATTATTCTCCATATCGTAAATATCAACTCTTGCGCCACTTCTAACGGCTATACCATTATCTCGAATGAATGTAATATGTCCGGTAGAACGTTTTGACGTATCGTCGCTAAATTGTAAAGAATTGTGGACGTATCGCGCTTCCACACCATTTATATATGCTTTCACACTACCACCGTCCTACCTGTAATACAATTTCCTCTCCGACGATTGGTGCAACTGCACGACCAATAACTTCGCTGTCTAGCATGATAGTAATGACTTGTGAGCCTCCTGAAGAGTTATAGTTATTTGTTGTGTATGAAGCGTTGGTGATTGATTTTTGCGCACTAGATGCTAATGAACCATATACACCATCGACGGCATTGGTCAGCCGTTTCGAACTATTATTAATCCCTTCAATAAATCCTTCGTTTGTGAACTCACCAATTTCCATAAATACTCTCGATGGTGACTTGATACCTAATAATTTTTTTGCAAAATCAATTGCACTTCCGATAGTATCTTCAATGATATCCATGACAAATTTCTTCATACTTCCGATACCGTTGATTAAACCTTGGATAATGTTCTTCCCGATTTGTAATAAATCGATGCCCTCTAAGAACCCTTTTGCACCATCCCATAACTCTTTCACTTTCGATGTGACATTTGTAATTTTTTCGCCAATACCATTTACAAATGTAGTAATTATTTTCTTAGCTATATCAATGATACTGATACCATCTAAAAAATTAGTAACTTTTGTCCATAACTCTTTTACTTTTGAAACCGTATCTACTATTTTTGCAGCTATGCCATTTATAAAGGTTACAAATATTTTTTTAGCTGTCTCTTTAATGTCAATTGCCTCAAAGAAATCCATGACACTATTCCAAATTTCTACAATTTTATCTTTGGCTGCTTTCATTTTTTCTGCGACAGCACTTTTAAACTCTTCAAACTTTTCTTGAATATTTTTAACTAATTCAGCAGCCTTAGCTTTGATTTCATCCCAGTTCTTCCACAAAGCTATACCAATTGCGATTAAGGCCGCAATCACTGCGACAGCAATTAGAACAGGTGCAGCAATTGCTCCGATACCTACTCCAAGCGCTCCGGCGAGTGTAGTTATAGCGGTTATGATAGGGGATAAAGCTAAAAAGATACCCATTAAAATACCTATAGCAGAAACAATGGCAACGATGGTTGCTGTCAAAGTTGGGTTGTTTGAAACCCATTCCGCAATTTTTGAGATTATATTTGCTATTATCTCTAGCAATGGTTGCATAGCTTCTTTTAAATCTGCCATTGCTTGTTGCATTTGTACCGCTGGAGAAGAATCGAGTTTACTAGTAGCATCATTTAATGCAGTTTGATTTTCTTGAGCTGACATTAAATGATCGTCCATATTTAACAGAGTATCAGTAATATTTGCGCCTTGGTCTTCCCACATTGTGCCGAAAAACTGTACACCAAGAGCATTTCTTTGCGTTTCATCTTTTACATTCAATAAGGCTTTAGCTACTTCTTGCATAGCTGTTCTTCCAGTTTCCCCGCCTTTGGCTACTTCTTGTCCCCATTGTTGCAACTGTTTACTAGAAATATCTGTACCTTGCAACAATTCGGATGTAGCTTTCGGTACCTCTTGACCGAATTCGGTTAACTTGATACGCCCCTCTTTCAAACCATCTAAAAGGTTATCAATATTCCAAGTACCCGTCTCGACCCCAGCTGCCATAATTGCTTGTACTTCTTGTGCGTTAAATCCAGCGTCAGTAAGTTGCTTACCGTATTCAGCGATTATGTCTAATTGTTCTGGAGGGAAACCCATTTTCAAAAGTGAATTCGTTAAACCTAAAGCTTCCTCATTTGAGATGCCTAATTCATTAGCAATTTCATTTGTTTCTTGAATTAATTCCATAAAATCGATACCGGCATAAGCGCTTGCGATTGTAGCAGCACTTTGTACTACCGCCGCATTCGTTTCGTCTGAAGCATCTTTATTTAATGCCCATTGTCTACGGACACCTTCTAATGCCGCTTCTTGGTCACCTATTACCGCAGTAACATCGTTAACTGTACTTTTAACTGTTTCGACTGATTCAGGAGGTACTTCCATTGATATTTCAATCTTGGTATTTAATGAGGATGTATCTAGTGCTTTTTCAACTACTCCAGTTATACCTCCACCAGCGACTAATCCAGCAGCAAGACCGGTCAGCTCTCCACCTAGGTCCCTAACAGAATTCTTTGCTTCATCTGTTAATTGACCAAACTTAGACATTTCTTTTTTAGTATCTGCAAGGTCATCGCCAGTGCCAACTTGAGACAATTTCTTTTTAAATGCGTTTAATTGACCTTCTGTCGCAACGATTTCACGTTGAAATGCTCTGTATTGATCAGCACCAACTTCACCGTTTCGGAATTGCTCTTCGACTTGAGATTGCGCTTGTTTTAATACATCCAAACGTTTTGAAGTATTATCAACTGCATCGGCTAACAGTTCTTGCTTTTGAACGAGCAAAGTGACGTTGCCTGGATCAAATTTAAGTAAACGATCCACTGTCTTCAATTCGGTTTGTACCGACTTCGTTTCTTTGTCAACATCTTTTAACGCTTGTGTAAGCCCGGTAGAATCCCCATCTAACTCTATTGTGATTCCTTTAATGTTCTTTGCCATGTTTTCACCTACCTTTCTAACAAATAAAAAACACCCACAAAAAGTGAGTGTTAAAATTTATCAAAATCGTCTTGCGAAGCTTTTCGAATGTTTTTCTTTTTAGGATTTTTCATTTCTAAATATTCATCGATGTAATCTAATATACCACCAACATCCATCGATTCTAAGTCCTCGTGTCTTAAATTACATTCGTAAGAAAGGACAAGGTACGTCTCGGTACTTATTGTTTCACCGTTTGACGTACCTTTCTTATTTTCTAGTTTTTTTTAGTAGCAATTGAAGCCGTTAGCATATCTTGAATCTGAGGAAGAATATCAAAAATTGGAAATGTTTCAAAAGAATCTAACCACGTTAATGGTTCTGGAATTTTGTTATCAGCTGTTTTTGCTAAAGTCCACGCGATGTTATAAAACATGTCGAAATCGATTTTTCGTATTTCTTCTATTTTTTGTTTTTCTGTTAAGTTTTCAAAATCGAGATCCGTTACACCTAATCCTAGCAAATCCCTGAAATAATCGCGTTGGAATTGAGTTTTATAACGTTTCGGCACAGCGCCACTTGTTTTAAAATTGACCTGTTTCCCATCAATTTCAATGGTTTTTTCCATTTATCTCAGCTCCTTAAGGTGTAACGACTTTTTTGTAAACGTTCGTAAACCATGAATCGTAAATGGCTGGAGTAGTCGTTGCACTTGTTTTTGTTTTCACCATCGGTTTTCCATTAATTAAAAGTGGTGAAGCTGTTAGAGTTAACTCTGTTGGTGCAACTTCAGTACTTTCCGTTTTTGTGTTCCCGTTCATACTAGGGCGATTTGCATCACAGTTATAAAGTACATGACGAGTAGCTTTCGCATCGCCTTCAAACTGGAATAAAAGGGCGAATGGTTTACCTTGTGCATCCGCAACTTCATGAATTACCCCATCGACTTCATCCAATTGTTCACCTAAAGCATAAATCGAGAAATCTTGAGGGATTGTAGCAATACTTAATGTAGCACTGTACCCTTGATTTGATTTTGCAACATAATAAATCATGTTATCAGCGTAA
This sequence comes from Ureibacillus composti, assembly GCA_030348875.1. GTDB lineage: Bacteria > Bacillota > Bacilli > Bacillales_A > Planococcaceae > Ureibacillus > Ureibacillus composti. Next base: position 1,981,241 of record JAUCEP010000002.1, on the reverse strand, counting down.
AATGGAGTTGTTTCTCCTAGCGGGTCGCCAGTTAAAGTTACTGCACCTGGAATGGGTAGTGGTGTTTCAAATACTGGTTCTCCACCAGTAATCGTGTATGGTGCGTAGTGAACGTTTGATAAACCAAACTCTACTTTGTTTTCAGCAAAGAATTGCAAATCCAATTTCATAATTTCTTTCCAATCGAATGGAATAACTACTGTTTCTTTGTTTGACATTTGTATTCTTACCTCCTAAATTAACGTGATTGAAAAAGTGCATTGAAAAACCCCTTCCGATTCAATAAAAATCGTAGGGGATTTCTGAAATGGTATTTTATAATCGTTTAACATACCTTTGATTTTCTTTTCTGCTGTTAAATCTTTTGTTTTTGTGTACAACTCAATGTTTACAAAAGTTCTTTCTACAAGCACTTTATTGTCTGCATAGAAGTTATCCGAACCATCGTCTAAGTAACAAATAAAAGGTGGTTCTTGGGCGCTTGTAAAATGTGAGTATCGAGTAGGGTAAAGAGCGTTTAGCTTCTCTGCAAGCTCTTGTAATATCATCCTTTAATAGCCTCCTCTACACCTTCCACAAAATCGCTAATCATTTCTTGTTCGACTGAAGCAATATGCACTTTTGGAGCAACTCGACCACCGCTTACTTTAGCGTGGCCTTTTTCGAGTAAATGGGTTAGCTGATAATTCGTTGCATTGTGAATAACCCATTTACCATCCACTTTCTTTGCTCGCCAACCTTTTTTGTAGTCTCCTGTCAATTCTGGACTTCGTAACTTAAGTGTTTTTACGCCTTTCATGGCAACTGTTTCTGCCACCTTTTCCATTTCTTCACCGACACCGTGTGAGTATTCTGCGAGTGTTTGATTAATTTCTTTGACTAGGTCACTTATGTTAATTGCCACCTACACGCACCTCACTATGAAGTTCAATATTTTCGCCTTTTTCATATGTGCGATAAATAGAATAAGTTTTTCCGTTATAAACCAATTCTGTTTCATCTGCATATTCGCTCAATCGAATAGTAAAGACATATTGAGGTTTCAAACCAATTTGTCCAGCGTTGAAAAATTCAGATTGTGAAGCGCTTCGTTTATCTGCAAATACTTCACGTTCTGTTTTCGCTTCTACTTCTTGAAACAATTCATCCACAGTGAATGATGTTGATATCAATTTCACAACTTCTTTAAATAATGCCATTGTACTCACCACTTAACGATAAATGCGTTTTTAATGATTCATAAGATGATTGATATTTTTCGCTATCTGCATTTTCTAAACCAAATTGAGCTTTGCAGTAAACTGTCACAGCTCTGATTATTAAAGGATCTGTAAAGTCGAGAATCACGACACCGCTGATTCGTAAATCAGCAAGTGCCGCATCAATTAAGTCTTGAATTTCAACATCTAGTGAATTGTGAGTAACACGTAAAGATTTTTTAATTTTCTCCAGCATTATCATCACCGACTTTTTCAGCCGATTCGATTAGAGCAACCAATTCATCTTTGCTAAGATTAGAATAACCTTCTAGACCTAACTCTTTTGCTTTTACTTTTAAATCTTTAAGAGTTGGTTCGTCATTAGAATCATGGTTCTCTACTTCTGTACCTGGTACATGAATAAAACCTTGATTACCTAAAAAAGAAACACGCTCTAAATCCTCTGACTCGAACGTGTTCTCTGGGTTATAACCAATACCTGTATTTTTATCAAAAAATGCTTTTGTAACGATATATTTACTCATTCAGGTTCACCCTTTCAATTAAACTGCTGCCGCTTTTTTCAATACTACTAATGAACCTTTTTCAATTACTTTTCCATCCACAACCATGATCGCTTTTGTTACAAGATCATCAGTTTCGTTGTCTTCATATTTCTTAACACCCATTTGGTAGTTAGTGTTTAATATGTAGTCGTTGAAGTTGAATAAGAATGCGAATGGATTACCCACTGCCGCAGTTGAGAATGAATCAACATAGTTACAAAGAACAACGCGACGACCTAATAATGTACGTTCAGTTGCTCCACCAATACCATAGTTGACACGCGCAATTGGTTGATCGTTTAAATCTGTCATGGCTTGGAAGTCAGTGAATGTTTTCTTTGTCATTACCCAAATAGCGCCAGCTTCATATTCAAGCGGTAATGCGCCTTCTGCATTTGCTAAAGTTTTATATTCTAACTTCGCAACATCAAGCGCTTGTCCAGCTTCTGGAGTTTCAGCAAGGATTCCTTTTGGTTTGCCGATTCCGTCACCAGAGATAATTGCTTGTTCAATTGCTTTAGTCATAGCTTCAACAACATTGTTAATTAACGTTTGTTCAAATACCGCAAGCGCCATTGTATCTACTTCAATCGATACCGCAACCGCACAACGTAGTTTGTGATAGCTAAATGTAATTGTTCCAGTATTTTTCTTTTGAGTAGTTGAGCCAGCACCTTCAGCAACCCATGAAGCAGTTGGTTTTACTGTTGAAGTTGGAACAGTTACGCCACCTTTAATTGATGTGCGAGTTACTAACGGTAAAATCATACCTGTAGCTTCAAGCTTTTCAATGATACGGTTTAAAACTGTTTGCGGAATAACAGAACCAACATCAGTTGTTAAAGTTGTTTCACGTAATTCAGTAGGGATTTTTTCACCACGTAGCACGTAGTTCATGAAAGCTTGACGGTATTCAGTTTCTTTTTGTTCTGCACAACGGTTTTCATTTTGTAGAATACCATTGAAAGTAGTAATAGTTTGGGCATTTGCTGAACTTTCGTTAATCGAACGAGCTTCACTCATTAATTGCTCACGTTTTTCGATTGAAGCGATTTGCGAGTTAATATCACGTAGTTCTGTCTCGAGTTCGTCTAAGTTATCAATTGAGCGTGTTTCATCTGCTAATATTGCTGCAATTTCTGCTTTTCTTGCTAATAATTGTTCTTTATTCATAGTAAAATACCGCCTTTTTAAATTAATGTTTGTAAATATAATCGTTTGCGTTTTTCCGAACGCATTCTTTTTTCGATATGTTCTTTGTATGGATCATAACCTCTAGCGCTAACTTCTGAATCCGGATAAGCTGGGAACGCTACTGCGCTTACTTCCAACAACCTTGCTTTTGTAATTGTACGTAGCATTAAATCATCATCTGGTTCTTCGATGTCTTCGGCTATCATATTAAATCCGAAACTTACTCCATCCACATCACCGCGTTTAATCGATTCATAAGTGTCGTTACCTAGAGTTGTTTTTGGTAAGTCTAATTCGAAACGCAATCCCACTGAATCCTCAAGAAGTCTAAGGGTGTTATTTTTTGTTCTCCCCAACACCTTCGAAGTATCATGAGACCATAGAAAACGTTGGTCGTCTATCTGCAAAGATTCTGTAAAAGCGCCTTGTTTGAATTGTTCGCGAAACTTACGATAATAGCCTAATACATGTGATTTCTTTTCCCATTTAACCGCATACCCAATAAGTGTTCGGTTACCTTGGTCATCTTCTCGGATTTCAATCTTCTGCGTTGTTATTTCCCTTAGTTCCGTTTTTTCCATCTGCCTCACCTCCCTTAACGACATTTCCGTTTGATACAAGTGCAGTATCTAATCTGCGAATAGGCTTATCTCCGCCATCAATTGAAGGAAGATTTAAGATTGTTCTCCATTCATTTGGAGTCAATGCCCCACGGTCAACCATTTTTTCAAGACTTAATTTCGTTTGCATACTTGCATATTGAAGTGAAGAGGTTTCAAAAATTATTTCATGACCTTTCCGCAACTCTACTCGACTAAAAATCTTAAATGTTAGTTCGCTAGAAAATTGCATAGCCACTGGTTCTATTCGCGCTTCATACCAAGCGTTCCATTTGTTTTCATCGTATTTTGATTGGACAATATCATCGTTGGTATTAAAAAACGAATACACACGTTGAATGGTATTCGTTGCTTGCTTATCATCAGGTACATAAGCTTCATTCTTCACTTGTTCGAGATCATAACGAGAATCAGTAGCTGCTGCACCACCGTTTTTATTGTCGATAGACAAGTAATTTGCATTAAACTTTTTAACTTGTGCAATCATGTCATCATCTTTAAGGACAGATTTGAATTTCAATAACCATTTAATTACTGCGCTATTTTTTATAGCCTTAATAACACCTTGGTCTGTTGTATTCACAATCTCCATTAAAGATAACAACGCTTCTCCTGGATGGTCTGCAAAGAAGTCGTCATTATTGAAATCCCTACGCAAATGAATAACATCATCGTATGGAATTGTCATGATTTTTCCATTATTGAAGTAAAATTTTAGGAACATATCACCTAAAACGCCCTCTTTTACTTCCACAGATGAAGCTGGAAGTGGATAAATAGCTGTAACATTCAGCATCTCATCACGCACAATATAAGCAAATGCGTTATGGTTCAACGCAAGTTGTACCGCCATTTTCTCTTGGAAGACTTGCATCGACATAATCGGATTCGGTCTTTTCAATAAAAAAGCGAGATTCTCGTTCGGATTAATTTTTAATCCACGTGAATTTCGCTGAATGTGTTTAGCTACTAACTTTCCTATGGCGGTAACTTCAGGACGTATTGCTGAGCGAATAATGTCCGACTTATATAGGTTTCCATTCCAATTATAAAAACCGCCCCTATCATCGTTAATGAGTTCAAATCGTTGTGTGGAAGGCTGACTATTTACCTTCTTACCAAACATTTTTTCGAATAATCCCATGTTTTTGTTCTCACCTCCCTTAAATCATATTGACGTACTCGCTCATTTTGTCTTGAAGTACTACGTAAGCATTTAAAAGTGCAGCTGTACCGTCGATACGTCTACGTTGATTTGTGCCTTTATGTGGTTGGATATTACCGTTCTTATCCATTTCAACCGATGTATTCGATAAACACCATTTATCGATAGGATTGTTGTTGTAAATTACACGTTTCGCTTTTATGTCAGCACCTAAATTATGCATAGGACCTGATAATGTTTTCTTACCCTGAATAACAGGTATCATTGCTTCAGCACCGAAATGTCCTTTCATTTCTTCTACCCAATATTCAGCTGACCAGGCATCGTATCCAATCCAAGGAATATATAAATCAAATTCTTCTCGAACTTCTAAGAACCATTCTGTTACAAATTTCGGATGTACTTTGTTACCTGGTGTTGTTCGTAATAGTCCTCGTTCATACCACAAATCGTATGGTATCTTATCTTCTTTGGCTCGTTGTTCCAATAACTCTTCAGGTAGCCAATACATTTGGGTTACATAAATATTCTCATCATTCGGTAACATGAAAATGACTTTTGCAGCAGTCAAGTCTGTTGTTTTTGATAAGTCAGCTCCACCTATACCGTAATTTGGTTTAAGTTGAGTAATGTCAAATTGTAACTTGTTGTTTAATTCTTCAAACGCTAACCAAGTTTCTGTACCAGTTTCGCGAATATTAAAATCCTTCGTCAGTAAATTCTTCACCAATAAAGGATTTGCTTTTGCTTTATTTACTTTGGTACGTAGTTGATCTATTTTCTTGATAGTCCCAAGACCGGGGTTCGCTTTTGGCCAACAACTTTCATCCGTCCATTCTTCACGATTGTCTAACTCGTAAATAATTGGGAGGAATCGAGGATCCTTATATCCATCAGGGTCATATAATCCGTTTAGCAACATTTCCGCTTCTTCATACTTCATGTCGTAAACTGACTCACGAATAGTTCCTGCTGTTGTAATCATGAAATTCATTGGTTGTTCACGTGCTGACATACCATCAACTATTACATCGTAAAGATTCTTGTCTTTCCAGGCATGAATTTCATCCATCATTGAACCGTGAACATTAAGACCATCTAACGTTTCGCTGTCGCTTCCTAATGGTTTGAATGAAGCGTCAAATGCGTCTGCTCTTAATTCACTTACAAGAGGTTTGATTCGCTTTCTAAGTATAGGAGATTTATTCACCATTCGTTTGGCATCTAACCACACCAATTTTGCTTGGTCTTTCTTCGTAGCAATTGCATAAACCTCTGCACCTGGTTCGCCATCTGCAATTAATAGGTACAAACCAATAGCAGAAGCGATTGTTGACTTTCCATTTTTACGAGCGACTACTAATAAGATTTCTCTATATTTTCGAGTGCCATCAATTTTATGAACAAATCCAAAACTCGCAGCAATAAAAGCTTTTTGCCACAGTTCTAATACAATCGGCTGACCGCCCCATTTTCCTTTTGAGTGTTTACAGAAGTTTTCAACAAACTCTAAAGCGTGATTTGCTCTTTTTGGACTGTATTCATATTCACTTTCGCTGTCATCATCTATGCATTCTTTAAGATACTTATAAATGGTGAATACTTTTTTGCCGACAGTTACTGAGCTATTCTCAATATCATTAAAGTATTGAATGATAGGATTATAGACTAATGGATAAGCAACCTTTTCTCTAGTCACGATTCATCACGAAAGCTTCAAAGCCATCATCACCCTCTTTAGGTGGTCCTTTAGGTAATAAATCTGTTAGTTGTTTCATGATTGCCTGATAGTTTTTATTCATTGTTTGATACTGAGTTGCAACTGGTCTAACTCTTTCGTAGGGATCTTGATGCTCGGATTGACTAAACATTTCCGTGAATCCATTTTCATCTAAGTCGATTTCCATTTCTTCTAAAGTTGCTCTCATAAATGCAGCTCGTTTTATTAACCCTTCCACTAATGACTTTTTTGTTTCATCAACGTTTGCAAGGATAGTGTCCAATCGCTTGATTTCTTTTTTAATTGCAGTACTTTTTTTTGGTTTTCTGATAGCCATTGAAAAACTCCTCCTTTCTTGTCCGAAACATCGACTTTTTCATAGTAGGGGGGGCTGCAAAATGACCTGTGTGTTATTTGAAGCTCCCACTCCGGTCCCTAGACAACGGTGTTTTTAAAATATAATAGGGGGGCTATGCCTCGATTAAATTTCCCTCTTCATCAAACTTCAGGCCTTCACGAATCGGTGAATGTATTTCGAAATGCTCTCTATTGTGACAGTTCTGGCAAAGTAACTCAAGGTTGTCATGGTTTAATGTAATGAATGGATCGTTAACGTTCTGTGCATTGATGTACTTTTTGTGATGAACAATCTTACCTGGTTCACCACATCGTTCACAAAGACCAAAAACTGATTGGATGTAAGAAGCTCTACACTTCTGCCATTGCCCAGATTTATAGAACTTATTGGCTTCCCAAGTGTGTTCTAACATGGTTCCTCACTTCTTTCTACGTTTATACAAAAAGAAAACCGTAGCTGACAATTAGCTACGGTTACTCAAATACATATACATCGACTTCAATCTTTCAGCAGTCACTTTTAGGGTATTTACAACTTCTTCTGGCACCTCTAAATCCTCACATTTTACCAAACAATCAAACACTTCAGTTGTTGTCATTTTTATTTCTTTTATAAAACGTATGTCCGTTGGAAGAGGCTTTCTTAAATCGATTCTATTTTGTTTTTCTTTTAATAGTTTTTCTTGATCATTTAGCTTCCTTACTATCATCGATAATATTTCTTTTTCATCTGGTGATTCAGTAAGGTTTTGTGAAGTAGATTCAGATTCTATAGTACTTAACAGCGACTCAAGTTGAGGCCACCACATGTCAAATGACTTGTTAAGTCTTTCAATATTTAAATTATTTTCTTTTTTACAAGTATTTATTTCTTTAATCAATCTATGGACACTATCTTTATCTAAATTTTTTGCTGATTGAAATTGCTTTAGAGGTCCCTCTTGAAGAAGCATGGTATCAGCTTTGTAAAGTATTGGTATAACTCTCGAATCCAAAGTTTTTGCTAAAGCACCTGCTTCATAATTTATCCATGGTGCTTTTATATTGCTTGGTGTAACAAATATTAAACCGAAATTAGTATCACTTAAGTTTTTAGTGATATTTTCATTCCATCTTTCACCTAGCCCGATATCTTGTGATGACATATACGGTTCAACATATTGTAAAACGTTTGGTAACCAGTCCTTAAAAATTTCAGCTAACTGTTTACTTTCATTTCCTGACCAACTTAAAAAAACTTGCATAGTTTTTCTCTCCTCTCGATTATATATTAAATTAAGAGGAAATGTTTGTCAGTACTAGATTTTAGTAGTAAGAAATGTTATATGTTTCTAATTCATTCTTTCTATTATTGCTAATACCAATATAACACCTTGATTTTGAAAATGTGTCCCTTCATCCTCCCGAAATCCTCCCAATTTTCTCCCGTTTTCCTCCATAAATAGTTCGTGGTTGTTTTGTTTATTGTTCTGCTAATTTTTAACGCTTATTTTAGCCCTCTGAATGTGTCTATTCGGATATTATGTCACTTTCACCTACGCTCCCAAATCCGCTTAAAATATAGGCTTCTAGACACCTTTAATAGTGAATGTTAATTTACAGAAAAATGGCACATTGTAATTTAATAGTCATATAGTTATTAAAATAAAAAACCCTCTATCTCTAGAAGGTTTACCAATCGATTTTAGATTGTAAGGCGTTTAATTCGTCCTGAACTATACCAATATATATCAATGTCACTGCAGGATCTGAATGATTTAATGCTTTTTGAAGTGTTGCAATATCTTTGAATTTTTTATAATGATGATAACCGTATGTCTTTCTTAATGTGTGAGTACCAACGCGTTCTAATTCAAAATATTCAGCTGCTTCGCGTAAAATCTCGTAAGCTCTTTTTCTGGTAATGGGTTTGTTAATGCCTTTACGACTTTTAATTAAGAACTCGTCTTTTGGTTTATCCTCGACATATTGTCTTATTGCTTTTTTTAGTTCGCTCGGCATTTTCACTTCTTGATATTTTTTAGTCTTCTTTTCTTTAAGAATGATGTTCCACCCTTGTACATCGCGTACCCTTAACTTCAGGATATCCGAAATTCTCAGTCCAGTATGAATACCGATTAAAAATAGAATGTAATTACGTTCATTCGTTTCTTTATAGTACTGCTTCATGTCCTGCAATAAATCTTTGTCGCGAATTGGTTGTACTCTGGTCACACGGCAACACCACTTTCGTTATCATTGAAATAAACTTCAACTTTCAGTGCGAAGGCCATTCTCAACATAGCTTCCCATTTTAATTTGTAATATTTGTTTTTTGCGATGTTTAATTCAGTCCATATTTCAATGTCATAACTTACTTCTTCTTTTAAAAAACGCTCAACAATTATTTTTCTTTCTTCAGTTTTTAAAGTCTCTAATGCCTTGAAGATCTTATTCATGTAGTGTAAGCGTTCAGTTTCGAACTCAACTCGTTCGATTGCAATGTTTTCTGTTTGACTCTTAAATGAATACGTATTACTTGGTGGAATTATTGAGTATATTGGTGTGATTGTCGGCATAGAATCGACAGGTAGAGTTACTAAGTACTTGCGATATTTTTCTAACGCTTTTTCCAAAGATAGTTTCGTTCTTTTTTCATCGATTCTCGGTATAATTTTTTTCATCTTTTTGCCCTCCGACTAATTGAATGCTAAGTTACTTCTGACGTATTGCCCCTTTGTTGCGCTTGTAAGTAGGTCTACGAATTCCCATTAATTCTTCGATATCTTTTCTGCTCATTTTCGAATCATTATTTTTCAAACGTCTTTTTTGCTTTTTTTTTAAAAGGTTTTTTAGAAAGTCCTTTCTCTACCAATTGCTCTTGAAGTGTTCTTGTCATAACCATCGCCCCTTTGCGCAAAATAAAAGAGGACATCAAGCGTGAGAGTGCCCATTCTCTCAAACTTAATGTCCTCGGTTGTTCCGATAGACTTATAACTTTTCGCTATATTCATGTACAGCTCGAGTTGGCTTATTTGCCTCCCAGCTGATAATTGTTTTGCCGTAACCAGTTGCAGGTGCTTGTACTACTTTCATTTCTCCATTCTTTACGACATAAACCCCATCTTTCAATTCTGCTACATGCTTGTCCATGCAATCACTCTCCTGGTATAATCATAGTGTTGTAGATTTAAGAGAGCGTAATCCTTAGTCGTAGCATTTAAGAGCTGCGACTTTTGTTTTTTGTGGTAAAAATACTATAGTAGCAATTTAAGCCCTTTCTAATTTAATGTGTTTTCTTTTGTGGTTGAGGAAAGTGTTTATATTTTTAGACAATAATATTTACACACATCCTAATACCAAGTAAAAAGCTTTCTTGCCATTTAAGCTACATTCGCATCACCCCTTTAATGTTGGAGTTATTCTTAGAAAACATTTGAACTAATGAACTCATAGCATCTGTCAATTGTTTTGAAACCCTCATGTAAATCATCGTTTTCCACTTCGTAAAATTTATCTGTCTTGCGAATTCGTAATTCATCTATTTCAATTTCATCATTTTCTTGTAAATTTGTAAGTAAGTTATAGACTGGATCGTCTTCTCTTCCTATGACTTCATAAACATTCATTTGTCCACCCAAATTTAAACCTCCTCAATTATTGCAACTTCTCAAGCAATTTCTTCGAATAAAATTCTAAACTTTTCATTAAATGTTCACTTTTAATAATGAATTATATATTGTTGTACGCATCCAGTTTTTGTATGATTTTATAGTGCTTTTTAAACACTAAAATCATTTTGATATAGGAGTTATTTCCCTTATGAATTCAAAAACAACAACCATAAAAGAAATTCAAATACTAAGATCTCAAATGATAAAAGTAGGTATGAAAAATGGTCTAACTCATCCAAAAACCATTCAAATTAGCCAAGCACTTGATAAAATGTTAAATGAATATTCATCAATTTAAAGATCTAAAATTAACTCATCAAATTGTCTCGTACGGGCGCTAATTTTCACCGTATAATAAAATACATTCATTTTCCTTTAATAGATATATCATTATCTATAAGTCGATTTTCACTATAGAAAGTCGACTACTTTTTTCTCTAGTTGTCACCCAACATCTGCTCAACAATATGGTTCAATTACGATGCTTCTTTTTTAATAGTTCCAAATATCCCACCTGGTCTAGGATGGATTTTCCCCACTATATCCAAATCCATGGCCAGCATCGTGACCTCTATTTGTTTTCTCTGTAGTTTTCTTGCGATGATCACAATGCTGTACCCTTCATTCCATAATTCGATGAACTTTTCGACTTTTGTTTTACTAAAAGAAAAATCAATGGTTTCATGTTCGTCTTGTGTAAATAAAACGTACTTAGACATAACTATCGCCTCAATAACCTGATAATTGTCGTTCGTGATTAATTTTATTTTTTTCTAAGTAAGCATTTTCTACTTGTTCCCACGTGAATCCTAATTGTTCACCTAATACAGTGAATTCCTGGAATACCATTGAGTAAAATTCGAGGCTTTGACACTCTTTGTCGCGTAAAAAGCTAATATGCTCGAATAGTAAATTGAATAGATCCACCACTTCTGTATCTAGCGGCTTTTTATTCGGTAACAGGTTCCTAAAGTTCAGTGTGTTCCCAATCGATAATAAGAAGTGAAAGCAATCAACGTATTCTTCCAGTAAAAGATTTTCCCTTGATACTTGGTTGTTGCTCCAAAACTTAAATCCTCGCCATTCGTTCGCACATTCACCTAATTCCACTTGTAACGCTAGTACCTTTTTTGACAAACGGTTTTCGTCGTTCTTTTCTGGATGTTCTTTGGTTATGTGATAATCCAATCCTGCTTGTATTTCAAATAACTTTGTTAGATCCATCGTTCTCCTCCTCGAATTCATCAATCGTACCAACTTTTACGAGAATGTTTTTGCTATATTTCCTTGCAGATGGCCTGGCATAAAATCTGATTGTTTTTGGTGATAAGTTAAGTTTATCTGCAATTTGAGTGATTGTTCCTTCTGCACGGATTTCCTCGCCTTGGTACAAAAAGTAATATGATAAATTTTTATTTTCTTTTATGCATTTAATACCTAACGTATTGCATTTGTTGAAAATAGACGGTTTGGAACGGTTAAGCTTTTTGGCAATTTCTGAATAAGTCATTGTTTTGTGATTTTCATTAAGAAATTTTATTTCCTTAGTCGTCCACGGTTTAAGTTCACGTTTCTTTTCCACTTTACTAACTCCTTCCGTTTAATAACTAGTCTAAATTCATGTTGCTGTTATAAATTTCAATTAACTCGTCATCGGTTAATTGTTTAAGATAATCTCCACTGTAGTTGGTCATCATGCTGCAGATGAAAATAAGTTCCTCTCGTTCTTCTTTCACCATTTGTTTCACTCCTTAAAACGGCGGATTATTAGGGTCATAAGGTAGATTTGAATTCTGGTGATAACTAGGTGTGTATTGTTGCTGTGCGTTAGAATTCGGTTGTTGGTAAGAAGGTACTTGCCCTTGATTTTGTTGATAGCTAGCAGTGTATTGTTGTTGTGATAACTGATAGTTCGGTACAGGTTGTGGTGCTGGATAGTGTTGGTCACGTTTCGATTCCAAAAATTGAATACTATCAGTAATTACATCTGTCGTGTAAACCTTCTTACCGTCAGTCCCATCAAAGCTACCAGTTTGAATTCTCCCATCTAAACCAATCAGGCTACCTTTTTTCATGAAGTTTGCTAGGTTCTCAGCTTGTTTTCTCCAAGCAAGACAACTGATGAAGTCGGCTTCACGTTCGCCTTGTTGGTTAGAGAATGTTCTGTTGACTGCAACAGTAAATCTTGTCATAGGAACTCCGTTAGGCGTATAGCGAAGTTCTGGGTCTTTTGTAAGGCGACCAACTAGTGTAACTCGATTAATCATGCTATCTCTCCTTTTCTAATCCCTACACAATTCCATCCGTCCTTTCGCAAAGTGTGCAGTAACGGTGAAAATGATGGGACCGTAATTGTGATTTCAATGCCGTACTGGTATCGGCGAAATACTGCGAATTCGTTAAAATTTAATTTATGTAGATCTCGATGCCGTTGTTTTCTTCCGTTTTTGTTAGAACGTTTCTTTGGTTTGGATTCAACTATGGGAATACCATGTTTGTTCAGCATCAGTTCACCTTCTTGATTTATAAATCTGCACCGGAATCGGCTACAGTTAATTTGCGAAGTCGTTCATTTTCTTCTTGCAGAACTATATTTTTTTCTCCCAAATCAGTTATCAACTCATTAATTGCCAGTTTTACGCTGACCAACATTCCCAAGTCTGCTTTGCTGCCACTAAGAAAATAGCGAATAGCATGTGTTTCGACTTGATCTATAAGCCAATGATTTTTGTTTTTCTTTGGCAATACGTTTCATCTCCATTTCCGCCAATTATCAAATTCTGCTTTAAGCATTAAAGCGAACCCAAAGATAGCTAAACTAACTGCAATAGCATTTAAGAAAAATGACAGCATGTTTAACCATTACCTAGCTTTGCAAGAATTCTTTGTTTTTCAACTTCAAAGTCAATCAATTCTTCACCAGTTGGTTCAAGTGATTGTTGTTGATTTCGTTTTTCAAACCATTCCGGCACTACTTCTTCTCGACTACGACCATATCGTTTTGGTGAATTTTCTTTCGCTTTCTCAGCTTTGATTTGGCGGATTAAAGTTGTTGCCTTTTCACGTAACTTTTTAGTTGATAAGATATTTGATTTCCAAAACGAATTACTTTGGGACCATTCAATCAAATACCTGATTTGTTCTTCTGTTCGCTCATCACGTTCCATCATGAGACGTATATGATCAGACCAGCTTTGCAAGTTGGGTTTTTTAAAGCTTGGGTCATCTTGTTGGATTTTTTCATAAAGCAAATTAGCTAATTGAAATTCTGCAGAGGATTCGTCGTAAACTGGTTTGCGACTTTTCTTTTTCTCTGTTGTATTCTCTGTTGTATTCTCTGTGTATTCTCTGGTTATTGGTCTAGTCAAATTGGCGAAATCGTTTTCCTCATTTTGACGATTTCCATTTATGCAATTTGACGAAATGGAAGTTTCTATTTTGACTAAATCCATTTCGTCATTTTGATGAAATGCGTCGTTGCAAAGTTTATCTAGGCTTTCGTAGTTAATTCTGTACCATTTTGTTCTGTCCATTTTAAGTCGATTGTAATTTCCAACTACTAGTAGGTTTTGTTCCTCTAAACTTTTAATGGCACGATCAAGAGTACTTTTTGACCAAAACGGAAACTCCAAATGCCATTCTTCTAAAGTTCTGTAAACCCATTTATGACCATCTCTCACATTATTTGAAACTCGTAACCAGTAATGTACTTGTTGAATAATAATTGCATTATTTAAACCGATTTTCGCTGCAAGTGTTGGTAAAACTTGCAATGGTGGTTCATTGATTAATAGATTCATGTTCTTCCTCCCCATCTAGTGATAAATCGTAAAGCATCCTGTAGATGATGTTGCTTGATATCTCGATACGAACTGACGTGGTAACGTTCTTTAAGTGCAGCATATAACGAACGGAATAACGCCTGGCGTGCTTCGTGGTTGTCTGTCATTTCATAAATTCGTGTACTAACTGCCTTGCGTAATCGCAATTGTTCGCCAGAATGCAATGTTATTTCTTCTCGTAATCGTTGTTCCAATGTTTCCACCCTTCTCTCGATTTGTATAAATTTCTCGTAGGATATTGCTAGTGTTTGGGAGCTATTATTGCCTTGATTTGACATTGAAAAGTAGTTATCAATTAAAGCACTCATGGCTTTACGTGCCTTGCTATTGTTAATCGATTTCGCGTGCATCCAAGCCCCCTGTTCGGTCCATAAATACAAAACGGATACAAATTTGAGGCTTGCGTCATTTTGACGTGTTGCTTTAAACCACTTTAAATCATCACCTGATAGTGCAAAATAATGGACACCTTGCTGATAAATATCTTTGTTGCGTTGAAAATTACGGTTGATAACCTTCGCTTCGGTTTCTAACGATTCAGCCAATTGTGACGTAGTTAGTACTCGACTGTTACGATGTTCAATCACTTGTAATTCCTGGAGCTGTTGCATAGTCCAATCTCCTTTCCACAGGGGAACGTCAATTTGACGTCACCCTTTTAACTAGTAATTTTTTTATAAGGTCAATTGCATCTTGAATAGCGTTTACACGTGCAACCTGTGCGTTATACTGTTCTTTTGCTTTTGTATAGTCATAAGGCGAATTTGCATTTGCAACATCTAGAGCAAGATCAGTAAGTAGTTCTTTCTCATCGACCAAAAACTGCTCCAATTCTTTCACGTTTTGTATCCCCCTTGAGAAAAAATTGATTTACGTTTATAATGTAAGAAATTAATTTAACTGAGTGACTCGCCAAAGTTTCAGTTATCTAGAGCAGGTGCATTTTGCACTTGCTTTTTATTTTTCCTCTCAATCTTCCTCCTTTAACATCGCTAGTGATCTTCGTAATTCAGTTTTAGTTGCTTCGTCATGATGTATTGCCTCGAGATGGTGTTGTATATTATCTACAACTGATTCAATTGTCACGCTCCCATTTGAAAACCTTAAAAGCATGATAGCTATTCTTCTTAAATCAAATGGTTCCCAACACTCTTGACGTGCCAACTCAACAACTTTCTCGGCATACCCGACCCCGATTTCCCATTCCTTAAGGAGATCCATCTATCCACTCCTTTATTTTTTAAAATTTGATAGGTAATTCCCATCAAGCAGCTCATAATCGTATAAGGTTTTGGCAAGGAGCGAACTCACCGTCCTTTTTTAAATATTTGGTCGATGATTATGAACTGCTTGATGAGAGCGAGAATTTTCTCGCTTCAGACTGTAGACAAAGTCGAAAATCGACTTTGCCTACAGTCTTTTTTCTTTTAAAATATAATTAATTTCTTTTTAAATAGAGTTAGTTGATTTCCGTTTCGGCAGACGCTTTCCGCGGGCACGGCTTCAGCCTTCTCCCTCGCTTCGCTCAGTCCGGGTGCTTCCGCTCGTGCTGTTCCCGCAGGAGTCGCCGCCTACACTACAATCAACTACTTTCTAATAAATGTTGGGGTGAATGGATATGATGTCGAAAAATCAAAAGAGTGAACGCGATCAAATTGAGATGATTACAATAGATCAACTTGTACCACAAGACCATCTTGTCAGAAAGATTGAATCAGCTATTGATTTTTCTTTCATCTATCCACTAGTAGAATCACTATATTCTACATTAGGCCGACCAAGTGTCGACCCAGTAGTTTTAATTAAAATGACATTTGTTCAATATGTATTCGGTATTCGTTCGATGCGTCAAACTATAAAAGAGATTGAAACAAATATGGCGTATCGTTGGTTTTTAGGGTTTGGATTCCATTCGGATGTACCACACTTCTCTACCTTCGGTAAAAATTATGAACGTCGTTTTCAAGACACGGATATCTTTGAACAGATCTTCTATCGAATTCTTAAAGAAATTGCAGATAAAGGATTACTAAGTGCCGACCATGTTTTCATTGATTCTACTCATGTTAAAGCGAGTGCGAATAAACGTAAATTTGAAAAGAAAATAGTTCGTAAAGAGACTCGAGCATATGAAGCGAAACTCCAAGAAGAATTGAATCAAGATCGAATTGATCACGGGAAGAAACCATTCCCGCCAGATAAATTTGAAAAAGAAGAGATGAAGGAGATTAAAGAAAGTACAACAGACCCTGAAAGTGGTTACTATGTAAAAGATGAACGGACAAAGCAGTTTGCTTACTCATTTCATGCGGCAGCGGATCGCTATGGATTTATACTTGGCTCAATTGTGACACCTGGGAATGTTCATGATAGTCATATGCTTCAACCACTTGTTGAAAAGGTAATGGAAAAAGTGAAGAAGCCACTTGCTGTTGCTGCCGATGCTGCTTATAAAACACCTGCAATCACTAAATTCTTATTTGACCAAGATATTCAACCAGCACTTCCTTATACACGCCCCAAGACAAAGGACGGATATTTACGCAAACATGAGTATGTTTATGACGAGTACTATGATTGCTACCTTTGTCCGGAAGGGCAAATCCTAAAATATTCAACAACGACTAAAGATGGAAAACGCCAATATAAATCGAACCCTACTCAGTGTGCGACCTGTCCTTTGCTTGCTCAATGTACAAACAGTAAAGACCACCGAAAAATCATTGAGCGTCATATTTGGGCACATCATGTAGAGGAAGCGGATCATCTTCGTCATCAAAACGAAATTAAACAAATATATGCTAGACGTAAAGAAACGATTGAACGTGTCTTTGCCGATGCAAAAGAAAAGCATGGTATGCGATGGACAACCCTACGAGGGATAAAAAAATTGTCTATGCAGGCGATGCTTACTTTTGCTGCCATGAATTTAAAGAAGCTTGCCAATTGGACATGGCAAGTTAAAGAAACGGTCTAAAATAGAATACTCGCAGAGTGATTTAGCCAAAAATAAATCGATAAAATACCCCAATAATCTATAAAATTACAAAAGGCCTTCAGAATGTGACCATTCTGAAGGCCTTTTGTCGACAATCTGAAGCGAGAATTTTCTCGCTTCTCCTTCTGGTATGTGATAAAATGAATTCAACATAGTATTATTTAACCGTTTAAATCGTGCCACCGATTTAGCGGTTTTTTTATTGCATCAAAACAAGTGCTTGTAATGCAATGAACATCGTAAAGAATCCGAAAATAATGTATAGAAAAACCCACCAGTAAGTAGCTCCGTCTACTACATACCCTTCTTCCATTTCTTCTTCCGTTAGAAAAAAGTAAACGTCAATACGTTCTTTCAAGTTCACAGCGTTTCACCACTTTCATATCAATTCCTTGCTTTGCAAATGTGCGTGCAATTTCTTGCAGTGTTTTTTGTTTTTCGAGATTTTCAATTCCTTTAGCTGATTTTTTAGCTAAATCCATAAACCAAATCCTCCGATATACATTGGTACTAATTGAGCAGCTTGTGTAATTGCATCAACACTAAACAAAGCAGATATTACTACGTCTTCTGAATTTGTAATTCTTGCAGCTTTTCTTAAAAAGTTCACTTCACATGCAATTAGATTTTTTTCAATTCGACTAATCGTTGACTGTGTCGTATGCATTAAATCAGCGAAAGCTTCTTGGGATAATTTTGCTTTCTTACGACACTTGCGAATAAGTGATCCAACGTCCATTTCCATTCCCTCACCTCCTTTTTATGCAGAAAATGCATATATGCGGTGTTAGCATAGTAAGAAATTTCATAGATTAGTAGTATATAGGTATATCTTGAACTGATTACTTAATGTTGCACCTGCCCGTGCTACTTTTTATTTCCATTCATTCATGATTATTTCTTGGATGGCATTTGCAGTTGGTTCTGCAAGCCACACTCGTTTCCCACGAGGGCCAAATTGACGTTGATATCGTTTCACACGTGGATCACATAAGATGTTTTCTTCTAGAAATGATTTTTTAAATGTAGTTGCTCGAACGATATCCTCTATCTCCCAGAACAAAAGAATTGGTCTTGCAGATTCCTCTACGATTTCCTTTAACTGTTCTTGAACCTTCTCTTTTGTAATGCCAGACATAGTGAATAACGTTTGAATTACAGTAATTTCATTAGGAGCTTGTTGAATCATGGGGATTACCTCCTTCTAATTTAAAAGTTACCATTTCGGCAATTTATTCTTCAAAAAAAAGCTCATTTATAGGAACTTCTAATATTACAGAGATTTTGGCGACATCGTCCGCACTCAATTTTCTTACACCATTTTCCTTATAGTAGTAACCTTGATACCCTTTATAACCCATCAATTTAGACATCTCTTCTACAGAGATATCCTTATCAATTCTTAGCTGCTTAATTCCATCAAGATTAACTACTAATCGTTTAGCCATTTTTCCACCTCCAATTACCTTATTGGTAACTTTAATATTAATATATATTACCATTTTGGCAAAGTCAACATAAATATTACCTTTTTGGCAATTTTTATATTTACCATTGTGGTAAACATTGAATTAAATATAAAATAATACATAAAGAGGTGATATTGATTGGATTCGTTAGGAAATCGAATTAAATATTTACGTGAAAAAAACAATATTTCTCAAATAGAATTTGCAAAAAAAATCGGCGTTTCCAATGCGGTATTATCAAGATATGAATCTGGAGACAGAAAACCTGATTACGATACATTAGATTTAATTGCTAATTATTTTGAAGTCAGCACTGATTACCTCCTCGGCCGTACCGACACCTTAGAACCTTCAACAAAACCTCAAGATGACGAGGCAGAATTCCAAGCATTTATCAACGATCCAGAACTACAAGTTTGGTACAAAGAACTTCCTAAATCAGACGAAGAAGAGCTTCGAAAACTTCGAACGATTTGGGAAATGATTAAAAACGAAAAGTCTTAAAATATGAGTTAATGAATAAATTAACTAAATGCAAGGACATGTCTTAATGACATGTCCTTTATTACAAATACCTAATGTAAAATTTAAACATTTATGGGTGGAAAATTAATCATTAGAGGAGGAGTATTAATGACTAATAATTTTAAAGAAGAGAGTGACTATCGTAGTTTTACTGCCCCTTCAGAGATTCATAAAGCAGTTAATTCATTAATTGGATTGTTGGAGGGTATCAAACTTGATTCTGAATTAAATGAAATGGAATTAGAAGAAGTCATCAACTGGTGTAATTTACAGCGACGATATGATTATAAGTTTCCATTTTCAGAAATTATCCCACTAATTGATGCAGCTTTAAGTGATGGCATTTTAACTTCTGATGAAATCCAAGATATTTTATGGCTTTGTAAAAATGTAACAAATAATGATGGTTTTAAAACCTACTATAATGTTGTTACTTCCTCTCTTCAAGAATTGCATGGAATTATTCACGGTATCATGGCCGACAATTCGATTAATGAAACGGAAATAATAAGGTTATTTGATTGGATGGAAGATCGCGAATTTCTAAAAGGGTTTTATCCATTTGATGAGATTTATAGCTTACTAATTGCCATTAAAAATGATGGGCATATCAGTGAGGATGAAATTAACATGTTAAAAGCCTATCTTGGTAATTTTATAGATACGAGAAGCTCCTATAATATTAACGAAACTGAATTAGAGGACTTACAAAACAAGTACTCTGTAAATGGTATATGTGCTGTATGTCCTGAAATAATTATTGAAAACAGGACGTTTTCTTTTACTGGTACATCTAGTAAAGCAAAACGCAATGAGATTGCAGAAATAATCACAAATTTAGGTGGAACTTTTAATAACAATGTCACTCAGAAAACAGATTACCTCATTGTAGGTGACAATGGGAATCCTTGCTGGGCATTCTCTTGTTACGGAAGAAAAGTTGAAAAAGCAGTTGACCTTCGAAAAAATGGCCAACCAATTGTGATTGTGCATGAAAATGATTTTTGGGATGAAGTTTGGTAATAAACTATAGTTCTAGTATAAAGTTGTTTATTAACTAAGCATAGTCCTTCATCTTATCAGACACAAAATAGGGCGTGCCAACACGACATGCACTTAAATACGAGGAGAATGTAAATGGAATTAAAATTATACTACTATAATCCCTACATCACATACAATGGACAAAAAACAAATATCCCCTTTTTTTATCTTCTGGACAAAATAATTGTTTTAACAGAAGGAGATCGTTTTAAACAAACTCGCCATGGCGAATATTCACTTTTAAAAATGCGAGATCCCAGAAGTAATCGTGATATTAATGATCGTGCCATTTGTTTTGCTGATTATAGAGTCCGTAAACCTAAAACCGGTAAAAAAGGTACTGACAGATACGAAGATATTAAGGAAGATGTGTTTGAATCCACTAACTGCTTTTTTCAGCATTCAGAGAACTTATTAATTGTAGAATATAATCATTACGGAGCAAAAGGAACACATATAAAAACTTATTTAGAGTCATTTTTACCCTCTTCTGAAGAAATAAAGTGGGGCATTGAATTAGAAGAGCTTGAACCTAAAATAGGCTTAAAAGATGTTTTAGATTCTAATGACATAAGATTCCTTGATATTAAACTTGATATTACTTCTACTCAAAGAGATTTAGTTAATTCGAGTAATCGAAAAACTAAATCTTTGATACTTGATGCACTTCAAAGTATTGTAAAGGCGCAAAATGAATTTGGAGGAAATGTGGCATCATTATACATGGGAAATGGTCGTAAAAAAGACAATTTGCTAAATACAGATGTTGTAAAAGATTTCATCAGAATTTTAGACTATAATAGTGATATGTACATTTCAATTAAGGCAAAATATTATAGCAACGAACTTAAAAGAGTGCATGAAATTGACCTTAAAAATGTTAGTGTTTTCAAATCGACTAAAGAAGCAGATGGAGATGCTTGGGAAACAATTGCAGATGCAATTGAAGAACATTTCTACGATGAAGGACGACTTGGTTCAGGTCAACTTAGACGTTTTGATGATATATTAGCCATTAAAGAAGCAGAATGGTTCTAATAATTAATTGGAGGGAGAGTCAAAGGGTTATGAAACAAAAAGATTCAAAAATTGAGAAATCACTCGTGTTTTTTGAAGACTATTTTATTACTGCATCCATAACTCTCCTTGCTTTATTTTTAGGTATTAACCATTTTTTAATAATTAATTCAAATCCAATAGGAATACCATTTATTGATACCTATTTTGTGGATAAATTTAAAAACCTCTTAACTTCCGAAGATGGTACATTAATTTCCATTGCATCAATCTTTATCGGCATTTATTTTACAGTCTTCACACTATTCAGCAATATTAAAGTGGATTCCACATTTTCAATTCTAGAACAAGAAAACTTTGAAAAACTTTTAAAATATATACGAAATGCTTTTATAGGTGCATTCATCTATCTCGTTTTTGCTTTATTTACTAGTGTAGATCCAAAGAATCCAGATTTTACTCTTTTAGTATTAACATTGATTCTTTTACTCTATATGCTACTAAGCGCCCTTAGATTTGGTATTGTAATTTATATCATCTTTAATACTGATATAAAAAAATACTATGAACTCATAGAACTTGAAAAAGTAAAACAAAAAGAACGAGATCAATTATTTATCAGATTAAAAAATTTTTTAGATTCTGAAGAAAAAAAGCGTTGGGAAGATTATCATAAAAATATTGCATCTAAATTTGATAAAGAGAAAGATGGATAATAAAACCCTACTTCCAAATAGTAGGGTTTTGTTTTATACTAAAATAGAACAAACGTTCTATTCAGTTTCACCGAATTGGAGATGGTCAGATGTATTGCACTAGTCACACGGAAGATTATGTAAAGGAGATGTATTTTAAGTTAGGTGTTCTAAATCCGGAGCAACTTGATTTTCTTAATATTGGAAACAAGCTAGGTATAAAGGTTTTTTATTGGAAAGAACATAGTCAAGCGGTTTTTCTTAGGGATTACGCATACATATTTTTAAATCAATACTTAAATAATCAACAAAAGTGGCAAGATTTTTGCCATGAACTCGGCCATGTATTACTTCATTCTGGAAATCAAAAACAGATGACAAAAAGTTTTATAGAATACCAGGAATCAAAAGCGAATCAGTTTATGTATCACGCTTGTGTACCCTCTTTCATGCTAGATCAACTAAGTATTGATTTAACACGCGAATCTATAAATTTGGTCCAGCAACTATTTAACGTTGAATATAACTTTGCATTACAACGTTTAACCCAATACATAAATAATAGAATACTATGCTAAATTCGCATGGTTTGTTGGAAATAAAAGCCCTATATTTTACTTGAAAGGAGTGATGTAAAACGATTGCTTAAACAAGCACCTGCCCGTGTATAAAAAGGAGTAATCGTTATGGCAAGAGAAAAATATTACAAAACTAAAAAAGATAGTATTTACTGGTATAAGGATAATGAAGGTAAAAAGAAATACGCTTACCGTTACAAATTTCATGATCATAACGGCAAACGTATTGAGAGGTCCTCCAGAAAATTCAATTCAATCGAAGAATGTGAACGTGCATTAATTGAAGTAAAAGCACAAGTGTTAAACGGCAATGTAACTCAACTTGATAAAATGCAAACTACATTATCCGAGTGGTTCACTATTTGGTTAGAATCAAAAAAGAAAAAAATCAAAGTTTCAACTTACTCGCAGTACGAATGTTTTTTTAGACTCTATTTAAATCCCCTTCTTGGCCATTATAAACTAAAACAGCTGACTAAAATGGTGGTGCAGCATGATTTAGTTGATGACATGATTGAAAGAGGTTTGTCTGAAAAGACAATTCGGAATACTGTGACTACATTAAATTCATCTCTTATTGCAGCCGTTGAAGAAGAGTATTTAGATCGTCGTCGTTTTACAAGTTTAGATTATCGGGGCGCCAAACCAATTCGTAAAATGGACACTCTAACCGAAAAAGAATTAAACCAGTTAATTTACTTAACAAAAACCTACTGCAATGCTTCTCAATTTACAGTTATTTTTACGATAGCCTCAACTGGGATGAGAAAAGGTGAATCCCTTGCTCTTTGTTGGAAGGATATTGACTTTGATAATAAGACTATATCCATTTCAAGAACACGTGATTATCACAGTACACGATCAGCGAAAACAAAAAATAGTATTCGTACAATCGATATGAATGACGAATTAGTAAATACTTTAAGAAGATATCGTAGTTGGTGTATCGAAACGAAATTAACTCAAGGTAATAAGCTAAAGGAAACGGATTATGTATTTATTTCGCGTTCAGGTGAGCCTGTTTGCTATCACTATCCGAATTGGGCTTTAAGAAAAATAATTGATAAGCACCAATTCCGTGAAATAACTATTCATACGTTAAGACACACTGTAGCAAGTATTTTAGTCGGAAACGGTGTACCTGTTCCAACTGTTGCTAAAATTTTAGGAGATACCATTAATGTTGTCAATGAGGTGTATTCGCATTCACTTGAAAGAAAAGAAAAAGAAGCAATAGAAATTTTGGGGAATATCGCAAATTTGAAATAAGAATTTTTGTAGATTCTTAAATTTGGGGTACAAAAAGGGGTACATGATAACATGCACCCCTCTTAACCTCTATCTTTATAGGGTTTAGAGGAACCCTTTCTATGGTAACCAACCAAGTATATTAATCCTCATCAGAATATGATCTCGTATAAAAAGCTCACATACGACGTTTACTCAATTAAGTAGAACTTTATTCATGAGCATTAATAACACATTATTAGTATATCAAATTTTTGATACTTTTCAACCGTTCGAAAGTGATTTCCGACGACCTTTATATGGAAACATAGTCATTTTTAACGTCTTTCATGCATTTTCATTAACTCATTCCCGAGGAACTGCAACTTTTCTCCTATAGAGCAGGATTCAATACAAAAACGATGAGCTCCTGATTTGCCACGGTTTGAGCGTAATACTTTTTTTATTGGACAATCAGTACAATAAGTGTCAGTCAGTTCATCTATATCTTTTATGACAGCATTCTTGTTCACAAAGCTCCCCCTTTTCGCAACATCTATCTATTTTACTATCGCGTTTTTTCTTTTGTCAAAGTGATTTATCTAATATTCTAAAATTCATTTCTTAAGGAAAGTAGCAACACATAAGCCTAGTGTCTTTTTTTAAATAGTTATTACGTTATAATATGCTTACAACTACCAAAATTTATTTTTAAAGTAGGGATGCAATTTGTTGGAAGTATATATCGATGGTGCGAGTGCAGGTAATCCTGGACCAAGCGGAATAGGAATTTTTATTAAAGGCGAAGGCCACTCTGTGAAAATCAGTGAATACATTGGTGAAACAAATAACCATGTTGCAGAATTTATTGCATTAATTCGAGCGCTGGAAGAAGCAAAAAAGCTTGGTACGAATTTAGTCTCTATACGTTCTGACTCTAAAATTGTCGTTGCTTCGATTGACAAGCAGTATGTCAAGAGCGAAGAGTATAAGCCGTATCTGGAACAAGCTTTAAAATTAGCTGAAGAATTCAGTTTATTTTTTATAAAATGGATTCCCGATAGCCAAAATAAAGCTGCAGATGCCCTTGCACGAGAAGCCATCCAAAAAAAGGGGTTGTGATCTTCATCACAACTCCTTTTTTGAGAATTAATTTGTACTTTGTATGTGTTTTCTTTTATTTTTCTTAAACAACACAAAATAAATACAAGCAGTAACAGCGATTAATAAAGCCGAGATGGAATAGATAGAATCATAGTCCACCCAAATAACTAATAAACCTAAAACATAAGAACCTAGTGCAATACCTAAGTCAAACAACGTAAAATATGTTGCTGTTGCATAACCGCTTCGGACATGATCTGCAGATTGTACTGCCAAGGATTGGAAACTTGTAGTCAATGCGCCATACCCAGCCCCCACTAAAACGGCAGAGCTTAAAAATAATATAGCTGAACCATTAGCTAATGCAATACAAATTAATCCTAATATATAAAATAAAAACCCGGGCACAATTACATATCGTGAACCCTTTTGGTCATACAATTTGCCAATTAGAGGTCTCGTAATTAACATTGCCGCCGCATAAACTACGTAAAACCAACTAGCAACGGTTAGTAGATCTTGCTCTTCTGCATAAATGGATAAAAATGATAAGATACTCGCATAAGAAATTCCAACTAATCCTGCAATAACTGAAATAGGCAGAGCCTTTTTCTCAAATAAATCATTAAATGTAAATTTAAAAGAACGCTCTACCTTTTCAGGTTTAGTTAAATCATCTGTTTTAATAGTAGTAGCTAGTATGCCTCCTATTAAAATTGCAATACTTAATACTGTAAATAATACATCAAAACTTAAATGCTGAATGAGAAGAATACCAATAAAAGGGCCAAGTACTACAGCTAAGTTATTTGACATTGTATAATATCCAAGCCCCGTTCCTTTTCGGTTTACAGGAACAATATCCGCTGCTAACGATCCCCCAGCCGTTGTAATAATGCTAAACCAAATTCCATGGAGAAATCGTAATACTAAAAGCAACGCAAACGGTAAATTAATTATGTAAAGTATTGAACATAAAAAGTAAAAAACGAGACTGATGATTAATAACCTCTTCTTACCAAACATATCAAGCATCTTCCCACTAAATGGGCGAACGATTATGGCAGATAGTAAGAATACTGTCGCTAACAGTCCAGCTTCTTGATCCGACTGTTTTAAAGCTCCAATTGCATAAAGAGGGAGCGTTGTCATTAAACTATAAAATGAAAGAAAAACGGCTATGTTCATAAGAAATAAACAATTAAACCGTTTCGTAAAGATTTGATTGTGCGTTTCCAAGATGCTCCACCTCTCTAGTAAAATTCAAATAGATAATATTAATCTTTGAACAACGATTCATTATATTCCTTTTAGATAATATTGTAAATGTCTGTCAGCATGAAAAAAAGTTACTAAAATAAAATTTATTTTAGTAACTTTTACATTTATTTTTTTATGTCAGATTGTTCAACCTTATTTAATAAAGCTCCAATGGCTCCTGAAAATCCGCTATTTTTCAAGAAAATCGGTTTATGTTTCTTGAGAAGTGTATAGTTTCCAATCACTTTCTTTAAATGTTCATTATTTGTTAATGTTGAACCAATATATACGATATGGTCTGCATTGTTGTGTTCAGCAAATTGAATACTTAAAGTCGAAATCACTTCGCCAACCAATGCTTGAATCGTCGCTAATAAATCATTTGTTTCATATCTCTTAGGATCCTTCAGAATACTAACCATCCCGAAATTACTCGCTGTTAAGTGTGGTTCAAGTTCAATAGGTACATCAATGCCTTCAAAAATGTCTTTTACAAAAAGATCGATAGAATTACGATCGCCTGATGCTGCTTTAGCGGTAATTTCATTGAAGTCCAAAATGCCTGTAATTAATGCAGAAAGACCCGTTAACGTCCCTCCTCCAATACCTGTACCCCCAACACGTAAGTAGGAATCGCCTTCCATGTAATGAATCGATGTACCCGATCCGATATTCGTAATAATTCCCCTTTGAAGATCAAGCCCTTCTTTTTTTAACAAATGACAAACACCTTTAAATGTTGCTTCGAATTCTACAACATATTCAATGGATTTCATCGTTTTCAGTACAGATAATAACTGCTCTGTACGTCCACCTGTTAAGCCAATCTCCTCTATTTGGGGATTACTTTCAATCCAATCTTTTACTAAATTAAAATTACTAGAAGGGAAAAGTTTAAATTCAAATTCCTGTTGGTCATTTAAATAAACCAGTTTTGTTAATGTGCCCCCTGCATCAATACCAATAACATTTTGCATAAACTGTCTCCTTTATCTACCATTCTAAACTATAATTTCAAATTAACTCTTTTTACCAACCCTCGAAATTTTTAGTTTAGAAACTATTAAAACTTGGAAATCTTTACAAACTCATATAAATCTGCACTAACTATTATACTCCGACTTCTTCTTTTATAAAAAGATTTCGTTTTTCGAATTCTACAACAATATCATGCTTATATTCTTGCAGAAGTTTACGTATTTTTGATTCATATCTATTAACCGATTGTCCATTCAACGTAAATAGACTTACCGCTTCTTCACTATTTAGCAGTTTTTGCAATGTCATTGCTTCTATTTTTGGTATAGCACAATGATGTAGTCGGTGAATTCGGGATAATTGACGCATTCCAGAACGTGTAATCAATACTTTATCAGTTAGTTGACTTACATATTCTTTGATAAATCTTTCCACTTCACAATCTGGCTCAATCACTATTTTTTGTATGATTTGTTCTTCTCCATTCTCTGCAACCTTATTTTCCTCACGCACTTCAAATGGTAAACACTTATACATTGTTTTCATAGATTGAATAGAAAGATTTGATGGTTCTACAGTACCATTCAGATATGTCATACACAATTCAAAATCATTTTCCCGTTGACGAAACTCACTTAAAAGAAGAATAAATTTATTCGTTTTTTGCTTCTCAATAAGTTCTTCGCCATTTAACACCTCAAATATCTTTAATAAGCTAATAGCATCAGCTAGAGCACGGTGTTGCGTATTCACGGTAATTTCTAATTCAGTTAATAAACCTAATAAACTAGGATGATTTTTTAATTGATACTCAATCATATATTTTTGTTGAAAATCTATCATCGGGTATAAAAATTCGCAATTTATTCGATAACGAGCGCATTCATCCTCCATTACTTTTCGATCGAAGTCACCAAAAGTAATAAAAATTGAATCGCGCCCACACCATTTTTCAAACATCGCTATTACTTCTTTAAAAGATGCTGCTTCTTGTAGCTCTTCTGTCGTAATTCCTGTTAATTCATGTATAAATGAACTCAATTTTTTAAACTTATACGGCTGTACTAGTTGTGAAAACGTTTCAATTGTTCCGTTTGGAAACAATTTTACAGCTCCGATTTCAATAATTTGCTGTTTTCCTCGAATTAACGCAGCTTCAACATCTATAAAAATATACGTTCTCTTACGTTCCAACATTTTCACCACTACTTTCCTAATCAAATGGGCCTCAGCACCAACTTCTCCGGTCCTTAAATAATGCCTTTGACTGACATTCTTAATCTACTACTCTCATTGTAACGAATTTTAGACTTAATTAACATGTGAATGTCATAAAAACAGTAAACTGTTTATCAAATGCACCTAGGCTGAAGGATGTTAAAAAAATTCTTCCCGATCATTTCTGTAGTTTCTATTTTAATTTTTTTGCAAATTAAGGTACGATTATATGTAATGGAATGAATGGAGGAAGAAATTTAATGAGTAATAAAGATCTCCAAAAAGACGCTATGCGAGTTCTTAAAGAAACAAGCCGAACTTTTTATATCCCCATAACTTTTTTACAAAAAGAACTAAAGATGGCTGTTTCAACCGCATATTTAGCCATGAGGGCAATTGATGAAATAGAAGATCATGATACATTAAGTAATGATGTTAAATTCGACATATTAACTGAAGTAAGCAATCTACTAAAAGCATCGAGCTTTAATGAAAATGAATATTTAAAAATACTTGAGCCTATTAAACATGAACTACCTGAAGTAACTCTTCGTTTAGGCGATTGGATTCGCTTAATTCCAGATGGTGCAGAGGAAATTGTCACGAGTGCAACGAGTGAAATGGCTTTTGGAATGGCAAAATGGGCAAAAGCAAATTGGCAAGTTCATACTCGTGAAGACTTAGACGAATATACATATTACGTTGCAGGTCTCGTTGGAGTCATGCTATCAAATTTATGGGAATGGAATACTGGCATGAAAACTGATCGAGATTTGGCAATCGGATATGGCCGAGGATTACAAGCAGTCAATATTTTGCGTAATCAAAAAGAAGATCTAGCTGAGCGTGGCGTAAGTTTCGTACCTGATGGTTGGACTCGTGAAGATTTATTTGCTTATGCTGAGGAAAACTTGGACAAAGCTGACCGCTATATGAAAGATATTAATAAAAAAACCATTTTATTATTCTGTCGTTTACCACTTGCATTAGCTCACAAAACGTTAAATGCATTAAAATCTGGTAAAGAAAAAATGACACGTGATGAAGTTGAAGAAACAGTAAAAGAAATTCAAGTCGATTAGATTCACTTATTCAAGCTGTGGCTAGGATGTGGACCAAAATCTTTTGTAGCAATATTCTTTTGGGAGCAGCTGTCATACAATCTCTACAAGAAAATTTGCCCAGTAGCAAAAGGCTTGTAAACAGAACATTTACCACACTTCACTCTAAATAGATTAAAAAATGCTCTTCTATATTATGAAGAGCATTTTTTATTGGAATCACTGCTAAGTAACGAATCCTTTTTGTTTACATAATATTATTATTTATTTTTATTTCTTTTTGCAAATATTCCTGACGTTGATCAGTTGGGACCATATCTCCCCCTGTTGACCAAATGATGTGTGTAGACTGAGTTATTTTTTCAACAAGATTATTTGCTTCTAAATAGTCTTTACCCTCTTTTACCAATTGAATAGGTCCAAAAACACCTGCGTGTGCTGATGGCTCCATGAAGATATTCTCTTGTTCGTACATCCCTATTAAACTATCGAATAAGAAATCATCATCAACTGTATAACAGCCACTAATGATTGGGTCCATCATCTTTCCTACGAATTTTGAAGCACGTCCTACTGCTAGCCCATCTGCTTCAGTTACATTTGTTAATCCAATATCGGATACAGCAATTTGGTCGTGTAATCCTGTCATCATTCCTATTAACATACAAGGCGATTGCAATGGTTCACCAAAGAAAATGTGCACATGCTCACCATAAATTGCTTTTAATCCATATGCAACACCACCAGGTCCACCACCGACACCACACGGTAAATATACAAACAATGGATGGTTTTCATCCACCTGAATATTTACCTCTTGTAGTTGTTGTTGAAGTCTTAATGCTGAAACAGCGTACCCAGAAAATAAGTCCACTGAATTCTCATCATCAATAAAATGACATGTTGGATCTAACTCCGCTTGCTTTCTACCTTCTTCTACCGCGAGGCTGTAATCTGATTCATATTCAATTACATGGACTCCCTTACTACGTAACATTTGCTTTTTCCAAGTTTTAGCATCATGTGACATATGTACTGTAACTTGAAAACCCAATTTTGCTCCCATAATACCGATACTTAGCCCTAAGTTACCCGTTGAACCAACTGCAATTTTAAATTGACTAAAAAATTCTTTAAAAAATGGATCGTGTAATTTTGCATAATCATCATGAATCGAAAGATAACCATGTTTCATTGCTAAGCTTTCAGCATACTTTAATACCTCATAGATTCCACCTCGCGCCTTAATGGATCCTGATATTGGAAGTGAATGGTCACATTTTAATAAAAGCTTTCCAGGTAATTCAATATCATACTTTGCTTCAATTTGCTTCTGCATAGTAACAATTTCTTTAATCGGCGATTCGATAATTCCATCCTGTTGAGTTGTTTGTGGAAATGCCATTTTTATATAAGAAGAAAATCGTTGAAGTCTTCTAGCCGCATCTTCTACCATTTCAAAAGTAAACTCACAGTTATTCAATAGTTGATTTTGTTTATTCGGATTAATCCATAATACTGGTTTCCCTTTCCTAACATCACCAAGTAAAGGGAAATTTTTAACCAATTTATATATTTTTACACTTTCCATCAGCTTTTTGCCCCCTTTTTTGCAATTATTGCACGTTCACAAAGTGTTCGAAATTTTTTTTCGAACAAAATATTATTTTCCTCCGTGCGCTTTTTTGGACCTTTTGTTCTTCCACCAGCACGTCGGAATTTTGCACTTTCATAACGAAATGTGAGCAACTGATCGATGTTGCCTGATGTCATTTCTCTTCCATTTTGATCGATCACATAAGCTCCTTTTGCTAAACACATTGCAGCCAACCCATAATCTTGTGTAATGACGATGTCAAACTTTGAAACCGTATTCACTAGCTTAAAATCAACGGAATCAGGACCATTAGGCACCATAATTGTTATTGCATTTTCTCTCTCAATCCGATGTGATGTATCGCAGAATAAGATTGTATTAATCTCATATTGTGATGAAATAGATAGCGCCAAATCTATAACAGGACACGCATCAGCATCAATAAGTAATTGTAAAATAAGTCCTCACCAACCAATCATTTTTAAAATAAAAAACAGGTTCTATATTATTCTAATATAACAATAAATGCGTTATATCTAATTGCGGTATTATTATCATCTAAAAACAAGATTGAATAGTTAGAAAAATCTTAATACCATAAGAGCAACAAAACATTTGGAGGGTTACACAATGACGTTAGAAGTATTAAGCAAAAAATCAGCAGCACAGCAGTACGTTGACTCAGTATTTGAACAATTAAAACAAAAAAATTCACATCAAGTTGAATTCTTACAAGCCGCAGAAGAAATCTTTATTTCACTTGTACCGGTTTTTGAACAACATCCTGAATATATCGAGCACAACATTCTGTCACGCATTGTTGAGCCAGATCGCATCATTTCATTCCGTGTAACATGGCAAGACGATCAAAATCAAGTTCATGTAAACCGTGGTTACCGTGTTCAATTTAACAATGTAGTTGGACCATATAAAGGGGGACTTCGCTTCCACCCAACTGTAAATGAATCAATTATGAAATTTTTAGCATTTGAACAAATCTTTAAAAACGCTTTAACTGGTCAACCTATCGGTGGCGGTAAAGGTGGTTCAGATTTCAATCCAAAAGGGAAATCTGATTCTGAAATTATGCGTTTCTGCCAAGCGTTCATGACTGAATTATACCGTCATATTGGTCCTGATGTCGATGTTCCTGCAGGAGATATTGGTGTAGGTGGACGTGAAATTGGCTATTTATGGGGTCAATATAAACGAATTCGTGGTGCTTATGAAGCTGGCGTGCTAACAGGTAAACAACCTGGATATGGCGGTTCATTAGCTCGTAAAGAAGCTACTGGTTACGGTTTAGTATATTTCGTTGAGCAAATGCTATTAGATGCAAACGAAACTTTCACAGATAAAATTGTTGCTGTTTCTGGTTCAGGTAATGTTGCAATCTATGCAATTGAAAAAGCTCAACAATTTGGTGCTAAAGTAGTTACATGTTCAGATTCATCTGGCTATATTTACGATCCAACAGGTATTGATTTAGAAGTCCTTAAAGAAATCAAAGAAGTTAAAGGCGATCGAATCTCAACTTATGTAAACTATCGTCCGAATGCAGTTTATACTGAAGGATGCACTGGTGTTTGGTCAATTCCATGTGATATTGCCCTTCCTTGTGCAACACAAAACGAAATTGATGGAGACTCTGCTCGTACATTAATTTCTAATGGGGTTAAAGTAGTAGCTGAAGGTGCGAACATGCCATCAGATTTAGAAGCAATTAATGAATTCTTAAATAATGGTATTTTATTTGGCCCAGCAAAAGCAGCTAATGCAGGTGGAGTTGCTGTATCTGCCCTAGAAATGGCACAAAATTCTAGCCGTATTTCTTGGACATTTGATGAAGTAGATGGAAAACTACGTAACATTATGAAATCAATTTATTCTGAAAGTAAAGAAGCAGCTGAAAAGTACGGTTATGCAGGCAATTTAGTTGTGGGAGCTAATATTGCTGGTTTTGTTAAAGTAGCAAATGGTTTACTAACTGAGGGTGTATATTAATATATAGTTAAGTTGAAGTACATTTTACCTATAGCATCTTAAAGGGGGATGCTTAGGTGAAATGTACTTCTCTTTTTTTGTAGCACATTTACTTGCTGAAGTTCCCTGGTTTATTTCTAGGTAACTTATCATATTTTTCATTATAAATGTCTTACTCCCTAACATGCTTCATAAATTACCATGAGGTGATGACATGAATGAGCTGGAACATCCAATATATGATGAAAAACTGAATCCCCTTTTAAACATTTGGACACAGCCTAAAAAAACAATGCGTTATGTGATTAAACACAAGAGTATGTCTTATGTAATTTTATTATTAAGTATTTGTACGATTGGTAGCCTATGTACTGGATTAATTGACAGTGAACTATACCCACATATCCCTATATGGGGAATAATTGCTTTACTTCTCATACTTTCTCCTATTGTTGGAATCCTTACAAACACGATTTACACCTTTGTTTTTATGTTATTTGGTAGACTTTTTAATGGAATTGCAACGTTTACTGATCTTTTTAAAGCCCTTTCCCTTGTCTATATCCCATACGTAATATTAATCCCCTTTTATTTAATCTGGATGATTGTTGATTCAAAAAGTTTGTTTTATCCTGATTTTGCTGATTCAATCGCCTTCCCTCTTTTTGTACTATTCCTTACCTTTGTTATATTCATTTGGTCCTTCGTTCTATCAGTTATTGCCGTTGCTGTAACACATAACATTTCTTACTGGAAAGCAATCCTCGCCATTTTACTTCCTTCTATACTATTATCTATTTTAATGTTCATGATCATATTTATGTTTATTTTAATTATTATTATCATTGGGGTTTCATTTGCCTAACTATTCTCCCCCTTACTCAAAACTGTTGCATAAATAGGTCCTGCCTTTACTTTGAGATTCCGATTAAAACGAAACTGGCAGGGCTTTTTGATTTCAATCAAAAGAAATGTTCAATATTGTCCAACTATTCTAAATTTCAAAAATATGGTACAATTTATTTTCATTCAGTCGGATTTTAAGTCGAATTAATTGTGCTACTAGAATACAAAATCCGGAAGTAATTACGCTAAGTCGCAATTGATTTAATATATCGTAATAAAGGGAGGAACACCTATGACAAATGTTGTACGTAGTGAAGTAAACATTAAAGAAACTTGGGATTTGACACATCTCTTCCCATCAGACAATGCATTTGAAGAAGCATTAAACAACGCTATTCACGATGCATCGACTATTGAACAATCATATAAAGGGACTATTAAAGACGCGTCACAAGTGATCGAAGTTTTACAGGCTTATGAACAATTACTTAATAAATTAGATCCTATAGGAAACTACAGTAGTCTTGCATTAAGCGTAGATCAAACAGATGAAGAAGCACAAATGCGCGCTTCAAAAGTAGGTCAAACTTACTCAAAAATTAACGCACAGCTTTCTTTTATTAAAAGTGAATGTTTAGAGCTTAATGAAACTGTTTTGATTAAAGCAAAAGAGCAAGCCCCACAGTACACAATTTTCATTAATAAATTAATTCGTCAAAAACCACACCAACTACATCCTGAAGCTGAAAAAGCTCTTGCTGCTTTTGGTACGACTTTCGATGCACCCTACGAGTTATATAACACTACTAAATTAGTTGATCTAGAGTTCCCAAATTTCGAAGCTGAAGGTAAAAGTTATCCTTTAAGTTACAACTTATTTGAAGGTGATTGGGAAGTTGAAAATAATACTCCTATTCGCCGCGCTGCGTTTGATGCGTTTTCGAAAAAATTACGTGAATATCAACATACAACAGCAAAAACCTATGATACTCATTTAAAAATCGAAAAAACAGAAGCTGATTTAAGAGGATATGATTCAGTATTCGATTTCCTTTTGTTTAAACAAGATGTTGACCGAAATCTATATAACCGTCAGATTGATTTAATTACTACAGAATTAGCTCCACATATGCAACGTTATGCGAAACTTTTACAAAAAGTCCATGGCCTTGAAAAGATGACTTTTGCTGATTTAAAAATTTCATTAGACCCATCTTATGAACCTAAAATTACGATTGAAGAATCTCGCAAATATATGAAAGACGGATTATCCATTATGGGTGAGGATTATCGCAAAATGTTAAATTTAGCATTTGATGAACGATGGATTGACTTTGCACAAAATAAAGGGAAATCTACTGGTGCATTTTGTGCAGCGCCCTATGGAGCACACCCGTATGTTTTAATCTCTTGGACTAGTCGTATGAATGAGGTATTTGTGTTAGCACACGAATTAGGACATGCTGGTCATTTTTATTTAGCTAATGCGAAACAAAATATATTTAATGCTGAACCTTCTCTATATTTTATTGAAGCTCCATCAACGATGAATGAAATGTTAATGGCAAATTACTTGTTAACTAATTCTAACGATGCACGTTTTAAACGTTGGGTTATTTCAACCATTATCTCTCGCACATATTATCATAATTTTGTTACCCATTTACTAGAAGCAGCATACCAACGTAAAGTCTATGAGCTCATAGATGAAGGTGGTAGTGTGAGTGCTAGTATTCTTAATAATATAAAAAGAAAAGTGTTAGAGGACTTCTGGGGTGATGTTGTCGAAATTAACGAAGGTGCAGAACTAACCTGGATGCGTCAGCCTCACTACTATATAGGATTATATCCGTATACTTATTCAGCAGGTCTAACAATAGCAACACAAGTTTCTCAAAGAATCCTTCATGAAGGTGATCTCGCTGTTCAAGATTGGCTACAAGTGTTAAATGCAGGCGGTACAAAATCACCTGTTGAACTTGCCAAAATGGCTGGTGTTGATATAACAACTGAGAAGCCACTACGTGATACAATCACTTACATTGGATTATTAATCGATCAACTAGAGCAATTAACAGAAGAGATTGAAAAATAATTAGGAAGCATCTTGAAGGTCGGTCATGCACTTTACCTTCAAGATGCCTTTTATTATCTTTAGCTTAGTCTATTTGTTTAATTGTTGCTGATATAGAGTAGAAACACCAGTATTAATGGCAGCGTCACCTACTGCTTTAGCTACAACATTCGCTACACGTTCATCCAATGATTTCGGGATGATAAAATCTTCGCTTAATTCTTCATCTGATACTAATGATGCAATAGCTCTCACTGCAGCAATTTTCATTTCTTCATTAATATCAGTTGCCCTAACATCTAATGCACCTCTAAAAATACCTGGAAATGCAAGCATATTATTAACTTGGTTTGGATAATCTGAACGGCCTGTCCCCATGATTCGTACACCCCATGCTAGCGCATTTTCATAAGTAATTTCAGGATTTGGATTTGCCATTGCAAATACAATTGGATCAGCATTCATCGATTTAATATGCTCTTCAGTTAATAAATTTGCTACTGAAACTCCAATAAATACATCTGCACCAATTAACGCCTCGTCAAGACTTCCATGTAAATTCTGTGGATTTGTATGTTTTGCTATCTTGTTTTTCATTGGGTTCATGCCCTTTTCTCGACCTTCATAAATAATGCCGGTTGAATCACACATGATCATATTTTTATACCCAAGTTGTAATAATAAACGTAAAATAGCAATACCGGCTGCTCCTGCACCATTAATCACAATTTTTAAATTTTCTTGTTCTTTTTTTACGATTTTTAGTGCATTTATTAACCCCGCTGCTACTACAATAGCAGTTCCGTGTTGGTCATCGTGAAATACAGGAATATTAGCCTCTTCACGTAATCTCGATTCAATTTCGAAACATCTTGGCGCTGAAATATCCTCTAAATTAATGGCACCAAAAGTAGGTGAAATTGCTTTAACAACACGCACAATTTCATCAACATCTTTCGTATCTAAACAGATCGGAACTGCATCTACATTACTAAACTTTTTGAGTAGTAATGCCTTTCCTTCCATTACAGGTAGTGCTGCTTCTGGACCGATATCCCCTAAACCTAATACTGCTGTACCATCTGTTACGACTCCAACTAAATTTCCTTTGATTGTATAGTCATAGACTTTGGTAGGATCTTTTGCTATTTCAACACAAGGTGCTGCAACACCAGGAGAATATGCCAAACTTAAATCATGCGTATTATCAATTGGAACTTTCGAGCTTATCTCCATTTTTCCTTTATTTTGTTTATGCATTTCTAATGATTTTTCATTCAAGTCCACACGCGCCACCCTTTCAACAACAATAGTTTTCTATAGTTTTGTATGATATTTCTTTATCAACTTAAAGTCAATTCAATTTCCGGAAAAATTACTTTTATATTTTAGTATTTCTTCGTTTAAACAATAAATTCATCTATTGTGCGATTTTTCACAAAATAATAACAGCAAAATTATACAAAAAAATTATTATATTAGAAAAACACAGGGAAACGCTTCCATTATATGAACCCTTGTATATGTACTAGGAATATGTGAATAAATACACGTTTTACTTTCTTATTCTATATATGAAAATATTCACAAACTTTTTTTGTTTTTCAGATGAATTACGATTCACTTTGTCACAAAATGTTCATAATTAATTGATTTAATTTTTTATACCCCCTTCCGATTTACTAAAATGTTGTTTTGAATTTTACATTTTTTGTCCATATTATTAAGAAGATTTTCTCTATGGAAGGGGAATATATGTGGACTTAAAACCTCAATTTTATATAGAACTAAAAAAAGGAATCGATTTCATTGGTGATATTCACGCTTGTTTTGATGAATTTATCACTTTACTGAACTTACTTGGATATGTTCAAAATAAAGATGGCCTTTACGTTCATCCGGAAGGAAGAAAATTTATGTCCGTTGGTGATGTCATGAGTAGAGGACCAGAGTCTTTAAAAACAATGATCTTCTTTCAACAACACGTTGAACAAAAATTAGCTTATATGACTGATAGTAATCATGGTTGGAAAATCGCACGCTGGCTTGATGGGAGAAAAGTGATATTAAAGCATGGCGATGAAAATGTAGAAGAGGAATTTATTGAATATGAAAAAAAGAATGGAAGCGACCGAACGAATCGATTAAAAAAGAAATTAAAACATCTACTTTTAAATGCGCCATCACACTACATTATCATAGATGATGGGAAACAGGTGGCTGTTTGTACTCATGCTGGAATAAAGGATGATTTCATTGGAAGAGAGTCTTCTGGCATAAAAAACTTTTGTCGCTATGGTGATGTTTCCGGTGTTGATGAAAACGGAAAACCAATTCGTAAAGATTGGTATCAAAATCGTCAGGGTGATATATTAATAATTTGGGGGCATGACCCAAAACCAGAACCTTTAATAGTTAATCAATCAATAAATATTGACCAAGGTGCTGTGTTTGGTGGAAAATTGACTGCTTACCGCTATCCAGAAGGAGAATTTGTATTTGTAAAAGCGAACAAGGATTACTCGAACTCCCCGCATAACCCGATCTTGTCGAAATAAAAAAAGTCTTCATTAGAAACCAAATAGGATTGCCAAAGAGGCAAAGTATACTGAGTAATAAGCACCCCAGTGTATTTTTGTCTGTCTTTGTGAATAAAACTTATCCCTACTGCAATTTAATTTAGTAAAAAAAGCTTCCAAAATGCCAAATTCACATTCTGGAAGCTTACTAAAGGTTGGTAGCCCAGTAAATTAGTAATGCTCAATAAGTAATGGTAACAATTCTTCAGACACGTATGTTTTATTCGGTTCTAACAATGCAGGCGCATTTTCGAATTTTCGGATTGATTTATTGTAGCCATAGTCTAAAGATCCTCGAGTAACGGTGAAGGAAACCGCTCCTTTAGAAATAATGGCACCCTTCCCTGTTGACTCAACTTTAAATCCGAGCTTCTGGGCAACTAGACGAAGAGGAATCATTTTCACTTCATTTTTTACATAGTAGTCTTCGTTTGCGATTTTAATAGCTTGATCGAGATCTGAAAGTTCCGATTCCAAAACTATTATTTTACTTGGTGAAGTTTGAGCTGGATAGCTTTCTAACACTACATCATAGAAAATGACAACCTCTTTATCCACCACATCTTTAGCCATTAATTTCTTACCTGATAAGTTAGAAATAATTGTTTCATCATTTACTTTTATGATTAAATCCTTTTTTTGGTTAAGAAAATCTTTGTCGAATTTATCTACTTTAGCAGTACCAGATTCTTCCGTTTGGACAATGACCACTTCTGGTGCATATTGTGGTGGATAAATTAAAATCATAGGTTTATTTGAATCTACGTAGGCAGTAAATTTCATACCTTCTTTTAATTCAACCTCTTTCCCACTGTTGTCAAGCATGATTGTTTTTTCATCAAATGTAAAGCGATGCGTTTCATTTTCTTTACTAAATTCTGCTAAAAAAGTCCCATTGTCATTCTTAATAATTTTAGAAACGGTTCCTGTAAATTGTAAAAAGTTGGTTTCAGTCTCTTTTTCTGTTTGTACCGTCTGAGTATTTACTGTTGAAGCCTGTGCGCCTGTCGCTGTAAACACACTGCCACAAATCAATGTTGTAGCTAATATTGCTGAATACGCTTTTTTCATTTGTTTCTCTCCTTTTCAATTGCTTCGTACAATTAGTCGACCCATATTTGAAAAGGTTACACATTTATGGAAAGATTTGAATATAAAAATACCCCCAAGTTAAACTTGGAGGCTTAGTATTTTTATTCGTTTTCACCAGCTTCAATATCGAATTCTGTAATCCAATCACTAAAACTTCCGATATAAAGTCGAATATTTTCATATCCTTCATCAGCTAATACTGCATATAATGGTGACGCTGTTACTCCTGAACCACAATAAACAACTACTTCTTCATCTTTTCCTACTTTTTGTAAAAGCTTTTCATTAGCAGCTAAGTGAGTTCCTTCTTTCAACTGTTCCCAATCGAAGTTTTTAGCTGTGGGTATATGTCCTGCTTTTACGTCAATTGGCTCATTCTCGCCACGATAACGGACTGCTGAACGTGCATCGAGTAAAGTCGCTTGTTCCTTCTTATCAACTATTGATTTCACATCTTGTCGGTTCGCATAAATAGATTCATTCCATTTTAGCATTACAGAAGATCGTTTAAAGGATGAAATTGCATCTGTCACTTTAAATCCAGCAGCCTGTAATGCTTCAAAACCGCCATTAACTACAAAAACTTTTGAAAATCCGGCATACCTCAGCATCCACCAAGCTCTTGGAGCAAAAGGAGCACCACCTTGATCATAAACATAGACAGGTTCATTCGGTGTAAGTCCTGCTTCTTCAACTAAATTTAGAAGTTGCTTTTTAGACGGCATTGGATGACGTCCTTCTGATTTGGACATATCTGATAAGTCACGTTCTAAGTGCCAATAAACTGCACCTTCTATATGCGATTCATTATAACTTTGTTGTCCCCATTGTTGATCTTGTAAATTAAATCGAGTATCGATAAAACGTGCATTCTTCTCTTGAATCTCAGTTGCTTTTACAAAAACTTTCCCCAAAGTTATACCCCCGTTTTTTGTAATTCATGGAAGATTTCCTTCCAAGTAGCAAGTCGACTTTCTTCTTGTAATAGAAGACGTTCTGTTTCGATTTGTTGTATCGCTTGATGTTGAATAAACTCTCTTAACTTTTCCGCTTCGTCTTCAATGAATTTAATTGCCCATGTGTAAATATTAGATTTTTCATTTTCAACATAGCTTTGTGCATCAGGTTTTGTTAATTCCTCTAATGCTACTTTCAACTGCTCTTTTTCATTCTTTTCAAAGAACGCTTTTGCATTTTTGAAATACGATTTAACAGAACTATATTTAGCAATGTTTTCGAAAGGTCCTTTAAAATCTAATAAATCTGGTTCATCTGACTCAAATGCTAAAAATGAGAAGCTTGTATTTAATTCTTTTAATGAACGAACATCATCTTTATAGCGATCTTGCATTTTCTTTTGGACAAATTGAGCTAGTCGGAAATTAGTGACTCGAAGCTCTTGAGCAAAGTCAAATCGTAAAGCACTTAATGTTTCCTTTAATGCAACATCTAGTGCAGTTTGAGCTGGCATCGCAACAAATGTAGACGGATTATAACTTTCTCTAAAGAAATCAGGATATCGATAGTAAACTCGTTGCATAACGTAGTACAGTAATTCATCTAATTCTTGTTTTACATCGCTTTCTACCATATTCGTAGACGTCGTACTATACGTTTTACGGATATATTGTTCTAATTCTTTCAACTCTGCTAATCGTTCATCTTTACGCAATAGGTTTTGCTCAGTTTGTTTAATTAAGCCATGTAGTCGTTGATGAGTCTTTTCAACTTCTTCATGCAATGCTTGAATAGCTATATTTGCTAAATCCTCGTTTAAGAATTGGTGGAATGCCTGTTCGAATGGGGCCATTCCAGATTGTAAATCCTTCTGTTCTACCTTTTCTTGTAGAGCATTTAAACTAGATACCCCATATAATTTCGGGAATCGGATACCGAAACGTTGAAGCTCATTGCGTACATAGTCTTTAACATCTTCTTCTTCTTCTTTAGTAGATGCTAAGTCAATTGCATTAACGACAAAGAACATTTTATCTAGCTCAAATGCATCTTTAACACGTCCTAATTGAATTAAAAATTCGCGGTCTGCTTTTGCAAAAGCGTGATTATAGTACGTAATAAACAGAATTGCATCCGCATTTCGAATATAGTCAAAGGCAACACCAGTATGTCTAGCATTAATTGAGTCTGCTCCTGGTGTATCAACAAGCGTAACACCCATTTGAGTTAAAGGAGAATCAAAATAGAAATCAATATTATCTACAAAACATGAACGATTTTCTTGCGCAACAA
Organism: Ureibacillus composti; assembly: GCA_030348875.1. Classification (GTDB taxonomy): domain Bacteria; phylum Bacillota; class Bacilli; order Bacillales_A; family Planococcaceae; genus Ureibacillus; species Ureibacillus composti. Next base: position 1,939,330 of record JAUCEP010000002.1, on the reverse strand, counting down.
AGAGTTCAAATTCATCACGGTCCACACGGATGGTTTGTCCAAGTTGTGACTTGTAAATTGGATAGCCTTGAGAATAAGCTCGAATAAATGATTTATGGACATTTAGTCGCTCATCTTTTAATTGTACTTGTAATCCTTCTTCTGCACGGTTAAGTGCTTCGTCTAATGAAGAAATCGATAAACCAATTGCTTCATATGAATTTTTAATATCTTCTAGTAATTGTTCCGCTGTTTTTAATTGAACATCAGCAGTTTCATGCGGGTGCTCTGGTGTTACAGGTCGAATTTTGTTAATAGCAGCAGTTGTTGGGTTCGGTGAAACAGGTAATACTTTTGACCCCATTAACGCATTGGAGAAACTAGATTTCCCTGCACTGAAAGCACCAAATAAAGCAATAGTGAAATCTTTTTGCTTTAAACGTTCAACTTTTTTCATTAAATATGTTGCTACTTCTTGGAATCCATCAACATTTTTAACTAAGTTGGCCGTACGAGTAGCAGCTTGTACCACTTCTTCGCCTTTACCTGCTAACTCTGACACTTCATTTTGTATATTTTGCACTTCTTGTATTTTTTCTTCTTTTGGTGCTAACATGGCTGGATCGAATGGACGAATATCATTTAGCGCTTCCTCAAATCTTTTTTCCCAAACTTGAGATTGCTGTTTTGCACCATCTCTTGTTTCCTTCGAAGCTTTTATTAATTGTTTTTCAGAAAATTCTTTTCGTTCATCCATTTCTAAAATTTGATGAATTGCTTTCACTTTATTTTCAATCGCTTTTAATTTTAATTGCACAGGTGCAGATATGTTTTCCGCAACTGCATTTAATACTGATTTTTGCTCTTCTCTCCAAACTTCTGTCTCTTGAACAAAATAGCGTTTCGTTGCTTCTGCCACACGATTTGCAAAGTTTAACACTGCATCCCCTGTTACAAGCGCATCTTTTTGCACTTGGTTCTCAATTAGTGAGAATGGTACATCATATTGTATTTGGTCAATTGAATTAGCAAGCTCATCTGATAGAGCACCAACGTCCCTTAACGATTGCTTCATCAATTGCTTGATGTGACCAATAATTTGAGATTTTACAACTACTTGATATTGATCGTATACATCTTGGATACGACGATTTTTTTCTTCCTCAGTTCTCTTTTTAGCAGTGAAAAGTCCCCCTACTTTAAAGCCAGGCTGTTTACTTTCTAAATAAGCACGTAATTTTTCACGGAAATCAGCAGGGATTATGGCTGCGTTTGAAAGTAGCTCGTTCCGCTTTTCTTTAAAGGTTTCATTCCATGTATCAATTGAAAACAATTCTGTTTGTAATTTCAGTTTTTCATATTGATCTAATATGTCTTCTCTATTTTCCCAATCTTCTTCAGAGATTAAGTCCTCAAAATCTGTTTTGCGTTGTAATTTTTCTTCCTCTAAAAAGGCAATATGTTCACTTTGTAACTTTTCCAGTGTACTTTCAGCAGTTAAAACAAGCTGTTCTTGCCAATTGTTCATAGAATCCATCACGATTTTCTTTACATGACTGAAATCATTATGAGGGTGGTCAAATTGACGTAATGATGTAAAGAATATGCCTTTTGGTTCTACTCCCCATGCTGCAAATGATTGCTGTACAGATTGTTTAAACTCTTCAAAAGAGAGTTCTTGCTCTTTATGCTTATCAATTTGGTTTACAATTAAGTAGACGTTCGGATTATATTTCATTAATTGTTTTGTGAATTGGAAATTCAATTCTGATTGGACGTGATTATAATCCATTGTATAAAATACAACATCTGCAATATGCAGCGCTGACTCTGTAGACATTGCATGCGCATCATCCGTTGAATCGACACCTGGTGTATCCATTACTGTCACACCAAGAGGTAGTGCTGAGCCAGAGTGACCAATTTCAATTTGAGATACTAGATCGCCATTTTTACTTAGTTCTTTAACTGTTTTAAAATCGTACCCAGCCTCAAACTTTACTGGTTTGTCGTGATGCATGTAAACAATTGCAAAATCTTCTTCTGATTTATGAACTTTTACTATGTTTGCACTTGTTGGTATTGGACTTGCAGCTAAAATGTCTTCCCCTGATAGTGCATTAATCATACTTGATTTCCCAGCAGAGAAATGCCCAGCAAAACCGATGACATATTCCTTTTGCAATAGTTTTCGTGCAAAAAGATTTAACTTCTCCATACGCTCTGTATCTTCATTATTTTTATAAATTATGTATTGAACAGCCGATTGCTGAAGTAGCTGTTGTAATTTGTCTTCAAAAGTAGTACTCATTTACAAATGCCCCTTTGCCTTATTTTCGTCATATTTATATATAATATCATGGTTTGAATACAAAATCGGCTATTAAATAAGAAAAAAATCTAATAATATAATTAATTTACTAAGTTAGGATAATATTTTGCTGTTGAGGGGGCATGTTTGAGGTTGTTATAAGCTTTAACATTAGATTTGTAGGAGATTATACGTTTTATTAACTTTTTTAGAGAAAGTAAATTTCTACTTTATTTTGGATTATGACTTTCATGGATGTACCATTTTTATTTCACAGTTCTTTTTAGCACATAAGACCCAATTCCTATATAAATAATCACAGTAGCACCAACAAATAAATAGACCATTAGAAAATCTCCTTCCTAACATTGATAATCATTTTCAGTTGCATTTACTAAATTATAATGAAAAATTCACACTTACGTCAAGTTACACTTAAACTCTTTTGTTATAATGAAGAAATAACAAGAAATGAGATGAAAAAAGTCAAAAAAGGGTGCATTCGGTGATTACTTCAACAACCATTCAAACAATATTAAACAGCACAATTCAAGCTTTGAATACCATTTTAACAATGAAAATTGATCTGCAATCCCCTTCTTATACACTTGAACCTTTGTTACAAGAAGATATTTGGGTACAAATCGGTCTCACTGGGGATATAAATGGGAAAATAATAATAGATAGCACTTCTTCTACTTTTAGTGCTATAGGCGCAAGAATGTTTGGCATTCCGATTGAGGGAGATATGCTAGTATCCTTTACTGGGGAATTTGGAAATATGTTTGCTGGCCATTTTAGTACTCATTTAGTACAAGAATTCACTAATACGACATTACTCCCCCTACCGTCTTCGATAGGAACTCCTCAACTATATATGGCTTAGAAAAGGCCTTTCGTCTACCTGTAACAATCGAGGATGCAGGAAAAATGACTATATTATTTACAATTGATTAAGATTTTAACTTAAAAGTACTTTTTCACTTTTTTGCCATTATTAATGTAAACACACTAATTTTTTATGATTGGTGTGTTTTTTTTATTCCAAAAGATTCAAATATGTGTATTTTTTACGTTTCACATTAAGTTCACATTTCGCATATCAGAGTGTGATTTTTATCACATCCTGTGAAAACGTTTTTTTATATGATGAGTTCATGAAATACATTTTCTCAAAATTAGGAGGGAGTTTCATGGCAAACCATAAAAAATCTGATGAAAATTTGAAAGGTACTTTATATGCTACTTTCGGTTTAGGAATTTTTATTATTATCATTTGGGCACTATGCTTCAATTTATTTATTGATCGTTTTTAACTTAATTTATTTCTTTTTATAGGAGGGAACAACTTATGCACATACACAAGTATGAGAAGTGGTGGCTTTCGTTTGGTGCAGCCATGCTAGTTGCATTCTTAGTCATTGTAGGTGTGAGTGCTTTCCATAACGGTACTCATCCCAATAGTTCAAAATGGACAATTAATTACGAAAAAGTTGATGAAATTGCACCATTCAATCAACCTGGTGTTCACAAAGTAGAAGATAAAGATTGGGATTATGAGGTAGTTTTAGTGGCTTCAGCATTTAGTTATAACCCAATGGATATCGAAATTCCTGTTGGTTCAAAAGTAAAATTCATTGCTACAACAAAAGACGTTATTCATGGTTTTGAGGTTGCAGGAACTAATATTAACATGATGTTAGAACCTGGTTATGTTTCAGAATATGTAACAACTGTCGATAAGGTTGGAGAGTTTTTAATTGTATGTAACGAATATTGCGGAACAGGTCACGCAATGATGTATTCTAAATTAATGGTGGTGAACTCAAATGACAGCAGTAATCACTAAGGATAAAAAGGTCACTCATAACAACAAATTAAATTCAAAAGCAATTAGTAGTACAAAAGTTGATCGTAAAGATGCAAAACTTGCATTAGCTCATATAATGGTAGCATTCATAGCATTATTCGTAGGTGGTCTTTGTGGGTTACTTCAAGTTTTAGTTCGTTCTGGTCAATTCAAATTACCTTTTGGCATCGGTTATTATCAAGTATTAACTGTACATGGAGTATTATTAGGACTTATATTAACAACATATTTCATTCTAGGATTCCAAACAGCAGCAGTGAGTCGAACTGCGGGTGCCCTTTCTAACAAACAACGTAAAACTGGTTGGGTTGGTTTCTGGATCATGACAGTCGGTATGTTAGCAGCAGCTACTATGGTACTTTTAAATGAAGCATCTGTACTTTATACATTCTATGCACCACTTCAAGCACACTGGATTTATTATTTAGGTTTAACATTAGTGGTTGTAGGTTCTTGGATCGTAGGTTTAGCTCAAAGTTTACGTTATATTCAGTGGCGTAAAGAAAATAAAGGTCAAACATCACCACTTCTTTCGTTTATGGTTGTTGTAAACAATTTAATGTGGTTTGTTGCAACACTTGGAGTTGCAGCTGAAGTATTATTCCAATTATTACCTTGGTCATTAGGATTTATTGAAAGAATCGATGTATTATTAACTCGTACTTTATTCTGGTATTTTGGTCACGCCCTTGTTTATTTCTGGTTATTACCAGCATATATGGTTTGGTATGCAATCGTCCCAAAAATTGTTGGTGGTAAAATTTTCTCAGATGCCCTTGCTCGTCTATCATTTATGTTATTTTTACTTTTCTCAATTCCTGTTGGTGTTCACCACCAATTAACTGAGCCTGGTATTGATGGTTTCTGGAAGTTTGTTCAAGTGGTTTTAACATTCTTTGTTGTTATTCCGTCACTACTTACTGCATTCTCTATGTTCGCTACATTTGAATTACGTGGTCGAGAGCTTGGTGCTAAAGGAATTTTTGGTTGGTTTAAAAACTTACCTTGGAATGATGCACGCTTCTTATTACCCTTTATGGGCATGGTTGCATTCATACCTGGTGGTGCTGGTGGTCTTGTCAACGCATCTTATCAAATGAACCAATTAATTCATAATACTATTTGGGTAACAGGTCACTTCCATTTAACAGTTGCTACTACAGTTGTCTTAACTTTCTTCGGTACAGCATATTGGCTAATTCCACATCTAACTGGTCGGAAATTAACGAAGCAAATGAACAACTTAGGAATCGTTTCAGGTATTTTATGGTCAGTTGGGATGGTCATTATGTCCGGTGCCATGCATATTGCAGGTTTATTCGGTGCACCTCGCCGTTCTGAATACTCTACCTATGGTGGATCTGAGCAAGCTACTGAATGGATTTCTTATCAAATCGCACAAGCAGTTGGTGGTACAATATTATTCATCGCGATTTTATTCATCATTGGAATTGTCGTAAACTTACTTTGGTTCGCACCTAAAGGCGAAGAAGAGTTCCCAGTTGCTGAAGTAGCTGAAGGTGCTGAAAAAACTCCAGCTATCTTAGAAAACTTTAAAGTATGGGGAGTTATCTTAGTAGCATTAATCCTTATTGCTTACACTATTCCATTAATTGATATTGTACAAAACTCACCTCTTGGTTCAAAAGGTTATAAATTTTGGTAATAAGAAAAGCGGAAAACATCTATTTAATTCCGCGTCTGCGATAGCGCTACGTTCTCTGGTATAGCAGAGATGATTCAACTATTGATAAAATAATCCATTGTTAAAAACGTATTTTACCCCCTCCCCTACTCAGTGTTTGGGAGGGTTTTTTTGATCATTGAATTCATGTACCACTTTTTACAACGCTCTTTTACTTAAACATTGTTATTACGACATCAAAAGTACTTCAATAGCTCAATAAAATTATATTTAAAATACCTATATTCAAGGCTCTTCACAGGAAAGATTCCTTTGTGCAAATAAATAAGCTGAATTAAAAGTTGCTGTAACCTTTAAATCAGCCATAAAAGTCCCTATCTCTTTATATGAAAAGAATAATAGAATTTATGAGAAGAACTTGACTACCCCAATACTAAGTTGTGGGAATAACCATAGTATCACTACGTCGATTGTCATTATTATAATAAATGGCATTAGAGGCTTAATCATTTTTTCAGGCAACACATTTCCTACTTTTGATGCAACAAACAAACTTAACCCTACAGGAGGTGTAATAGACCAATTGATAAATTTACAATCATTATAAGACCGAAATGTACCGGATCTATTCCTATTGAAGTGGCAATCGGTAATAGAATTGGCGTTAAAATGATAATTGCCGAGATCTCATCAATAAACATCCCAACAATTTGAAGATAAAAATAACAAACATAACTACGACTGGCTGCAAGTGTAATTCAGAAATAACGGACGCTAATTCATGAGGTAATCTCTCGATTGTTAAATAGAAGCCAAAAATAGAGGCCGAGGCAATGATCACAGATAGTGTAGATAATACAATAACTGTTTCTAAAATAATCGTTCTTAAGACATTCCAAGAAATTTTCTTATAGACAAACTTCCCAACAAGGAAACCATACACAACTGCAATTACAGAAGCTTCAGTTGGTGTGAAGAATCCTCCATAAATCCCACCTAAAATAATGATAGGCATTAGTAATGCTAAGATTGAACCTAATCCACTTTTCCATACTTTCGAAAGAATAAATGTTTCTGTGCTACGAATCTCGTTTTTTAACGAATAAATATATACCCAAACCATTAAAGTAATCCCAATAAATATCCCTGGACAACACCTACAATAAATAAATCACTGACAGATACTCCTGCACTTACAGCAAACAACACCATCGGAACACTAGGCGGTATGATGACTCCAGTTGTACCTCCTGCTAATGATCTTCAATATAAAAAAGCGAAATGCCACATTTGGACATTTCGCTAAAATCTATTCGATTGGTGTAACTGGTAAAATTTCAATAAATTCAGTTTTCACTTTTTGTTCTTCTGGATTTAACAGAATATGAATTTCCCCATAATCATTAGAAGTACGGATAAGCCTTCCCATCCCTTGTTGCAAGCGAAGTTGCATAAATGGTAATTCGACTTCCTCAAAGGCATTTTCTGCAAAAGAACGTTTCGCATCAAATAGTGGATCATGTGGTGGGAACGGTAAGTCAAAAATAATAACCCTTGTTAATGCTTCCTCAGGTAAATCAAGACCTTCCCATAAATGATACGAACATAACGTTTTAATGTCCCCATTTTGGAAGTCTCGAATAATTGCAGATAATTCTCGGTCCCCTTCAAATGCTGTGGATAAACGAGCCATCATTGGAAGTTTAGCTTTGAATTCTAACATTGATTTTTTCGACTTAAATAAAATTAATGTTTGTTTTTCATCCCGTAAAATTTGCTCTACTTTTTTCACTTTTTCCTCTTGGTTTAATGCATGAAGATAGATTTTCATCACTTCTTCATAATCAAATGGAGAAGGAACACTAAATGATTGATACTTTGTAATTCCTAAGCTATAGGCAATATAAGAAAAGTCTTTCTTAACCGATAATGTAGCGGAAGAAAATACAATTGGTAATTTCTTAGAGAATAATGTTTCTTGTAACACTTCTGTGATTAGTCGAGGCATGATGACTAATGTTTCCTCGCCATCCGTTTCTTCTAACCAATCAACTGCATCACCCTGTGCGATGAAGATTCGGATTGAAGCAACGTATTGTTCTAAAAATTCCTCAGCCATATTTAACTCATACTCAGGGATCATATAAAGTTCTGATTCGAACACAAACTCTTCTAAAAGCTGTTCCACATCAGCAACCAGTTGCTTCCCGAGTGCAAGTAATTTCGTAGATTTTTTGATTGTTTTTCGTTCTTCATCAGATGGGACGATATCATCACGTAGTTGATCAAAAAATAGTTCATGATCATCCTGTAACTTCTCCATTGCATATAGCGTACGTTCACGAACTCCATCAACCATTAATCTCTCTAATAAATTCACAATAGTATATCCTTGAACTTTATAAGTCATCGCTTTTTGTGCAGCATATTCAAGTAAATGTCCTTCGTCTAATACAATCATTGATACTTCAGGTAATAAAGTTAACTGACCTTCACGTTTACGTGACTCTTTTGTCGCTAAATGTTCCATCAGGAAATCTTGAGAACATATTATTAAATCTGTAGACATGCGATAATTTGCACGATGTAATGTTTGGCCACAGCGATTGCGCATTTCACAAACACCGCATTGCATTAACGAGTTATAATTAACTTTTTGCCAATCTTCATCACTTACTGTTGGATAATCACTACGCGCACCGAACAATTGCGCTGATTTCATCGAACCTTGTGCATATACGCCTTCTGGAATTGAAAATGCGATATCGTCAATCCAATCATCAACTTCTACTTTTTCTGCTTCCTCGAAACGTTTAAGACACAAGTATTGATCACGTGATTTAGCAAGTCGTACATCAATATTTAATCCTAAATGGTCACGAAGTTTGTAAATATCGCCACCTTCTTTAACAAGCTGGTCGATTAAAGTTTCATCGGCACATGCAATTAATGCTGGTTTCCCAGTGTATCGTGCGTAAGAAATAGCAGGTAATAGGTAAGCGATCGTCTTTCCTGTTCCAACACCAGCTTCCGCAAATAATACATTTTTTTCTTTTAATGCTTGCTCGATTTGATACGCCATAAAAATCTGTTCATCACGGCATTCAAATCCTTTTTCAGGCAATTCATCATATAAAACGTCGCCGATCCAATCCCCTAGAGATTCAAAGAACGACCGATCTTTAGATAATTCAAATGGTAAAGACTCTCTCATTTTGGTAACTCCTTCATATAGATGTCTATTTTTTATAGACATTGAAGGAGGTGTCTCATACTACAACGAGACACCTCCTTTGCGATTTACTATCAATTTTACCTTGGCGTAATTCGTCCCGATTTCGAACTTTTCTAGACGAGTCAAGTCCGCTGAATTCGCATAACTCTAGCCGGAGGCATAATCTTTGCCAGTGAGTGATTCTATGCCCACTAAACGAAGATTAACATCGCAAATATATTATCTTATAAAGCCTATTGTAAAAACATGTATTCTATACATAAAAAAGTAAATTATTCTTCTCTTTTTGATTTTTGTCCCCAGAATTGGTAGTAATCTGTACGAATGAAGCCATTAAATAACTTACGTTTCTTTGTTGCTTTCTTTCCGTACACTTCTTCAAAGTTCTCCATTGAAGAAAGCATATACACAGACCAAGTAGGATAATCTTTCATTACTTGTCCTAATTGACGAATGACTTTTTCAATCGCTTCTTTTTCACCAATACGTTCTCCGTATGGTGGATTCGAAATGATGACACCGTCAGATAATCTTGTAGTAAAATCAGTTGCTTGCATTTGTTTAAATGTAATCAGGTCACCAAAACCTGCTTCTAATGCATTTTCTTGCGCAATTTTCACCATTTTATGATCAATATCAGAACCCGAAATTTCAATAGGTTGGTCATATTTTGCAAGGGAATCCGCTTCATCTCGAATTTCTTCCCAAATTTTTGCCTTCATCCATGGCCATTGTTCCGATATAAATTCACGGTTATAGCCCGGTGCGATATTTTGACCAATCATAGCAGCTTCTAATGGAATCGTTCCTGATCCACAAAATACATCGACAAAAGGACGAGACGGACTCCATTTTGAAATTTTTACTAAAGCTGCTGCAAGGGTTTCTTTTAATGGCGCTTCCCCCTGTACTTGACGATAGCCGCGCTTATGAAGGCCTGCTCCAGAAGTATCGATCGTCAGGGTTGCAACATCCTTTAAAATAGACACTTCAATTTTATATGTTGCTCCTGATTCATCTAAAAATCCTAAGCGCTTATAATGAAACTTCATTCGCTCTACGATTGCTTTTTTCACAATCGCTTGGCAATCAGGTACACTATACAATTTAGATTTTACTGATTTACCTGACACTGGAAACGCTGCATCTACTGGTAAATAACGTTCCCATTCAATTCCTTTTGTACTTTCAAATAATTGGTCAAATGTGTGTGCTGGAAACTCAGCCACAACGATTTTTACTCGATCGGCAACACGTAACCATAAGTTACATCTTGCAATGGCCGTTTCGTCTCCTTCAAAATATACTTTGCCGTTTTCTACACGTGTTTCATATCCTAATTCTTGTACTTCTTGCGCAACAATTGATTCTAAGCCCATTGCTGAAGTAGCTACTAGTTGAAATTTACTCATTATTCAATCCTTCCTTGATGTTCAACTTCCCAAATTTGAAGGAAATCAATTAGTTCGGCCATGGGTACCGGTTTACTATAATAATATCCTTGTAGATAGTCACAGCCCAATTTACGTAATAAATTTAACTGTTGAATGTTTTCAACACCTTCTGCTATGACTTTCATTTTTAATCGATGTGCCATTTGAATGATTGCATCAACAACTGCCTGTTTTTCATCAAGCAAAGCAATATGTTGAATAAAACTTCGATCAATTTTCAAATAATCTAATGGGAATCGAACAAGGTAGCTAAGTGAAGAATAACCAGTTCCAAAGTCATCAATTGAAAGCTTAAAACCTGCTTTTTTTAATCGAACAAATTTACGAACTGTTTCTTCATCGCTATTCATGACCGTTCTTTCAGTTACTTCCAATTCAAAATTATGTGGAGCAGTATTGTACTTTTCGAGTATTTTTTGTAACGATTCTAAGAAGTTACTTTGCCCAAAATGTATACTTGATATGTTAATGGCAATCGGTATATCTCGATAGCCTGCAGCCCTTAGTATTGCCAATTCTTCGCAAGCTTTTTCAATAATAATTTCACTTAATGGAATAATTAGTCCCGTTTCTTCTGCGTAAGGAATAAACTCACCTGGAGAAACAAATCCAAGCTCTTTATTTTGCCAACGGACTAACGCTTCTAATCCGACAATCGTATTATGAATTACATCTATTTTGGGTTGAAAGCTAAGTGTAAATTCTCGATTTTCGATTGCTTTACGAATTTCACGGTCTAACAGAATTACTCGTTTAGCGTCGATATTTAAGTCTTCAAAATAAAATGAAAAACTCCCACGACCATTTTGCTTTGCAAAGTTCATCGCCTTATCAGCACTTTTTACAAGGACATCAGTCGTTTGACCATCATGTGGATACATACTAATACCTATACTAGTTGAAATAAATATTTCTTGATTGTTGATTAGAACAGGTTCTTCAAATGAACGAATGACTTCTTCAGCAAACTTTGCTGCTTCTCGTGGATGTTGAATATTTGTTAAAGTTATGACAAATTCATCGCCACCATAGCGTGCAACAATATCTTTCGGCTCTAGTAACGTTTTTAGTCGAATTGCTGCTTCCACTAGGAGTTTATCGCCAATTGAATGGCCAAGCGTATCATTAATTTGTTTAAATCGATCCAAATCTAAAAAGAAAACTGCGTGATGTACTTGTGAAGAGATTAATTCACTTGATTCTAATAAAGTGTTCATTTTTTCGAGAAAAGCAAAACGATTATTTACTTCTGTTAATGAGTCAGTTAAAGTTCGTTTTTCTAATTCATTTTCAACAAGTTTTTTTTCAGATAAATCAGTAAAAATACCACAAAAGTTTGTAATTTCTCCATTAGAATCTTTTATACTCATAATGGTAAGCCACTCTGGATATACTTCACCTGTTTTCCGTCGATTCCAAATCTCGCCCTGCCACATTCCAAACTTTTTTATACTGTCCCACATTTTAATGTAAAATGTGGAATTATGTACACCCGATTGTATAATAGATGGTTTTTTACCAATCACTTCTTTACTATTGAAACCTGTTACAAATTCGAATGCAGGATTCACGACTTGAATAATTTTATTTTTGTCGGTAATCATAACACCTTCTGTAATATTTTCAAAAACCTTTAATAATACATTTTCTGAGTAATAAGAATTTGAATTTTTACTATTGGAAGTTTTCTCCTCAAATGAGTCTTTCATTACGACCACCCTATCTCTTATACCTAAAAGAAAGGCCCCCCATATGAAGATGGAGAGCCTATCATACTAAGTCATTCTACTCAGTTTTTTAAACTTTACCATATTCGTCCAATGTTAAAATGTGTGTGTTTACACATTTCATAATTAGTCTGAACTAACGAATGATTAATAAAGTTTAATGTATATTAGTTAATAATAATTTTAGATTTAATCATGGAAATTCAGTAAGCCATGTTTTGTTCCCGAGTACTCAAACGGTTAACACCTCGTACGACCGGGTAGTAATCATCTATCTACGAAAGAAATCTTTCGTCCCTCCATCCGTTCAATTCCTTCAGGAGAGTGCCCCTACCATAATTTGGGTTTCTCACTCGTGGGGTTTACCTCGTTCCACCTTCACCGTTTCCAATGAAGCTCCGTCACTGTGGCACTTTTCAGGAAGTGTCAACCATATCCTAAGACTTAGGTTTTCCTTCCGCCGTCAGGCTTAGCCTGCCTTACCTTATTTTTTCGGTAAGCACGAACACTACGGTCATCTCAGATCCGTGTGAGCATGGACTTTCCTCTACAACATTAATGTTGCAGCGATTACTCGAATTTTCCTATGACATCAATTAGTATACTAAAAAATTATCAAAAAAACAACATCAATCTTTATTTTTTCATTCGAAGACTTATAACTCATTTGTTGGGAGTTGTTTTACAGTTTTCGCTAATACAGTTGAAGTCGAAACCTGATGAGATAAATAATCAAAAGATAAAAACTACATTGATTGCTATACATGCAACGCCCACATGTATAACAAACTCTTCCAAACACATCGAAAATCACAAAGACTGATTTCATTGCCTAAAGCCTACGTTAAAACGAATAATTTTAATAGAGTACTGTTACATATGCAAGGTATAAAATCCCATCGATGGTTGGGTTGCCATAGCTTAATTTTTATTCGTATAATCTACTTCCAAATACTTCCTTCTCAAGCTTAGAAAGACGTTTTAATATATCAAAATTTGTATTACCACTAGATGGTGCAGCTTGTGGTTTACGATTAGCATTTTCTAATTCTTCTTTTAAGCGTTTATTTTCAGCTTTAAGCTGTTCTACTACTTGTTCAAATACGTCATAATCTTCCAATACTTGATCTAAGAATTGGTCAACTTCATCTACGCTATATCCTTTAATAGCTTTTTTAAATTCTTTTTCATATATAATTTTTGAATTTAATTTAATTTCCATTCAAACATCGTCCTTCCATTCCAAACATACATTACCTTAATTATAGCATATCGATATATTGTAAAGGGACTTGAAAAACAATAGTTTTTAAAATATACGTGACAGATTTTATAATCAAATACATCTTTTTATATTTGTTCTGCGCGCTGATCTTGTCAGCCTAATCATTGTAAGGGATATTAACTTATTGAAGTTAAATGTAACACCTTTTGACAACGTTGTCATATTTTGCGCTTACCCAGGAAATTTCGAAAATAATTTCTACGTGTTCGTCTCAATGATCTACATTTACATCTAATAATGTAGATAATTTATTTTCAATTCTATTATAGCGCTTGTACCATTTTTCCTTGGCCTTCACTTTTTGTTGTTCCTTTAAAAAATAATGATTTTCAAGTAACGCTAATCCTTTTTGTGTATACTCTATTGCACTTTTTAAATCTTTAAATTGATGTTCGTGTAACATTGCGAGTTGCTCAAGGGCTATTAATTTTTGCCGCGGTTCAATTGTTAACAACGATTTTTCAAACGAAATAGCCGCTTCCTTATAAAATGATTTTCTCTTTTGTTGAAAAGCAAGTAAAAAATATGCATTTCCCGCCTCATGATCATTGAAATTATCTGTTACATTATATAGTACATTTTGTGCTTTTTCTTCATATTTTAAATCCCCATACCACTTCCCAATATTGGTATGGGTTATAGCCGAATCCTGTATTTCGTCTTCTAGTAATAGATTCGTAGAAATACTATAAAGTGTGACAAGTGATAATAAATCCCATTCATTATGGTACAGCACTTTCATGAGAGCCTGTGCATTTCCGCTTTTGACTGCATCTAGATAAATAATTGGAGCCAAATGACCCGGAATATCACCTATACGTTTAAATCCTAATTTTTCTTCTTCCACTAATGTTAATTTCATTCGCTCTAAATTATTTTTCCACAAACGTTTCGTGCTGTGTAATAGATCAATTTGTCTCATTTGTTTTAACTTAGGCAACACATTTTGATTCATCGTCCATCGTGTTTCTATTTGAGGCCAATCAAAGCTCTTCCCATTGTATGTAACGATTGTTGCTTGTTGTTGCCAAAATTTAGATTCGAATAAAAAGGCTGCTTCATTTGAAGGATCAGCTAAAACATATTGGGTTAAGACGAATTCTTCATCACAAATTTCTAAAAGACCAATCAGAAAAATATACGTACCAACACCTTTTAAGCCTGTTGTTTCCGTATCAAAGAAAATAACCCTCTCATTGGAATCTATTGAAAATGGGTGGTCTATGTTAGAGTTATGCCACATATCTAACGCATGAAAGAAAGAACTAAGATAAACTTTTCCGTGTTTGTAATCTAGCGGATAACGTACTTCCCTTTTAAATAGCACACCAAAATCATTCTCTATTAAAGTTAACCCTGCATCTTCCCAATTTTTTACATAGATTGGTTGAGAAGGCTTCTGATACTTAGGTTTAGTCTCTTCTTTAACTTCTTTCTTTTTGCCTAACAACTTCTTCATTTGTAATATTTTATTTTCATATGACATGGATACTCACATCGATTCATTCATTAGAATTGTTAATATTTTTAATACTTGGTCTTTCCCATGAGATGAAAGATCCTGTGCCCCGATACATGATGGACACCCATGTTGACATGGACATGAATACACATGATTATAGGTATGTCTTAATAAAGGGTCAATGATGTCATACACTTTTTCCGAAAGACCAATTCCACCTGGATAACTGTCATATATAAAAAGTGTCGGTTTTTTATTATGCACTGCCTTCACTTGGGGGACTATAGATAAATCACTTCGGTCACATTGTATAAATAAAGGTACAAAAGACTGCATTGCATAAGCAACACCTGTTAAAGAATCCGTTAACATTTCTTCAGACCAATTTTCTGGCAATTCAAAAGTTAACCACGTTGCATTTGTATGCATTTCATGTGGTGGTAAATGAATTGGACCAGATCCAATATTCTCATGTGTAGAAAATTTAATCTTTTTAAAAATTGTCGGAATGGCTAGAAGACTTACATCCCCATAGCTTACTTGACAAGATTTATATGGCTTTGTTTGATCCTCACTCATGACCTTTAATTCAACTGCTAAATTTGCGTCTGTAAAATAATCAACATCTACTTCACGTACATATGCTTTCTTTTCTTCCCAATCTAGTTTTTCTACTTGAAATTGTGTTCCTTGATGGAGATAGATGGCTTCTTCATGTAATAAAGTCATCGCACTATACGTATCCATTTCACCAATTACTTTCGTTGCAGCTGGAATCGTTTGGTCAACAATGATTACGTTTTCCTGAGCTGCCGAGCGTAAACTAATGTCATGAGCAGGGAATCTTTCACTCATCCAGTACCAATTTGAACTTGTTTTTACTAGAACACCTTCCTCTTCTAAATAGGCAAGTAATTCTTGGACCTCAAATTCTCCATAGGTTTCTGTCATTGAAAAAGGCAATTCGAAAGCAGCACATTTTAAATGATCCATTAATATCAATATATTTTCCGGATTAATTAATGCTTCTTCCGGCGAACTTCCTAATAGATACATCGGATGGTTGACCACATACTGATCCAGTGCAGTAGATGCTGCAACATAAATAATTAACGCAGAGTCTTGTCTTCTTCCCGCGCGACCTGCTTGTTGCCATGCACTTGCAATATTTCCTGGATACCCCGTCATAATACACGCTTGAAGTTGTCCAATATCGACACCTAATTCAAGCGCATTAGTACTAACGACTAT
The DNA here is from genome assembly GCA_030348875.1 of Ureibacillus composti. Taxonomy (GTDB): domain Bacteria; phylum Bacillota; class Bacilli; order Bacillales_A; family Planococcaceae; genus Ureibacillus; species Ureibacillus composti. Next base: position 1,923,111 of record JAUCEP010000002.1, on the reverse strand, counting down.
TTGGATTTCCCCATCACGAAGTCCCTTCTCAATTACTCGTCGTTCTGTTGGTAAATAACCGCCCCGATAACCACGAATCGATTCATCTTTAATTTTATTTTTAGTTAATCCTTTTAAATAGGTAACGAGCATTTCAACACGAACACGAGATTTCGCAAAGACAATAGATTGGATTCCTGCTTCAAATAATCTTGTGGCCAAATCACGCACCTCAAGAATAGCACTTCTACGAACACCAAATGTTGGATGAACAATCGGTGGATTGTAAAAGATAAATGTCTTTTTGCCTACTGGTGCACCCGATTTAGAAATGAGCTCGTGTTTAGTATTAGTTAATTTCTCTGCAAGCTCTTTCGGATTTTTGATTGTTGCAGAGGTACAAATAAAGATTGGATCACTTCCATAAAATGCACATATTCGTTTTAACCGTCGAATTACATGAGCTACGTGGCTCCCGAATACCCCTTTATATGTATGCAATTCATCTATGACGATATACTTTAAATTTTCAAAAAGAGAAACCCACTTCGTATGATGCGGTAAAATCCCTGAATGTAGCATATCTGGATTGGTAATCACGATATGCCCAGCCTTACGAATTTTTTGCCGAATTGCAGGAGAAGTATCTCCATCATATGTATAACTTAAAATTTCCTCATCCATCGCTTCAATTAAATTATTTAAATCCGATTTTTGATCTTGAGCGAGTGCTTTAGTCGGAAATAAATAAAGAGCCCTACTAGATGAATCCTCTAATATTTTTTGCAAAACAGGTAAATGATAACAATAAGATTTTCCGGAAGCAGTTGGTGTCACTGCAGTAAATGATTGACCATTTAATGCATGATCAAAAGCATCCCGTTGATGAGTATATAACTGTTCAATTCCACGTGACTGAAGAGCTTTTTTAATTGAAGGATGCAATTGTTCTGGAAACGGTGCATATTGTGCTGGGCGACCTTCAAGCGTTTGCCAGTGAACAATAGATTGTTTTAACTCTTCGTCATATCGCCATTCTTGTAATAATTCATCAATTGATCGTTTTTTACTAAACATCACTTTCACCTTCTTCTAAATTCCTTAAAAGCGTAGTAAGTGTGAAGTGTACGGCTAGTACAGATTGTTCAAATCTTTTCTTACTAGTTTTCTTATAAAATGATTGCACAACAAATTGATCCACCGCATCCACGACATTATCAACTTGCTGTGCATGTATATATTTCGGCCGATTATCTTTAATCCATTGTTTTGTTAGTTGTTGCCACTCCACAAGTAAAGAATGAATATGATCAGCATGTGGTTTTACATCATTAAAAAAATCAGGTGAAGCGTCAAGTTCACGCATTTGATAAAAACGTTTAATTGACGCATCACACTCATTTAATAATTCTCTTGTTTGTTCAATTAATCGCATATAATTACCCTCTTACGCATATTCGAATATTTTTGGTACTATTAGTTTACCAAAAATCAATCTATTTCACTACTAATAGGGGAACAGGCATTCTTTACATGATACCGCTTTTCTGCTAAGCTTACTTTTTGATGAGTTGTTACTAATTGTGAGTAAAATTGGTCATTAATCGAAGATCGTTCATTCTCAATTTTTGCTGTCATCATTTTGTCTACACAGTCAATTTGGGAAAGAAGTTGTTGGATTTTGTTATGCATACGAATTCCTCCTTTTTTGTTTATATTCATTGAAAAATAGAAAATCCCTTGTGACTTAACAAAACTAGACATCAGTTGCTAAAAGAACAATAAATTCGATATTTTTCCAAGTTACAACGTTTATCTAAATACTCCATAGCGTATTTGAGACTGTCGAAACCTAAAATTAATAACTTTAGGCATATGTACCCTTACTGAATGATGTAAAATAAAGCTATCATTTCAAGAAGAGGTGATTTAATGGCAATTCGTTATCCTAATGGAAAAGTTTTTAATCCGCCGAAAAATGATGCACCGACATCTAATGTAAAAAAGAAGAAGGACATCTCTTTTAGTAACCGAGGTAAAACACTTGAAGATGAAATTAACGAAACGAACACATACTATTTAAATCAACAAATTGCCATCATTCATAAGAAACCTGTTCCAGTTCAAATCGTCAAAGTAGAATATCCGTCCCGTAGTGCTGCAGTAATCCGTGAGGCATACTTTCGAACTCCATCAACAACGGATTTTAACGGCGTATGGGATGGGTATTATTTAGATTTTGAAGCAAAAGAAACAGAAAGTAAAACTTCATTCCCGTTAAAAAATATTCATCAACACCAGGTGACACATATGAAAGATGTTGTGAGCCAAAAAGGAATTGCATTTACGATTGTGCGATTTTCAGTGTTAGAGCGTTATTTTGTTTTACCTTTTCAGGTACTTTTTACTGCTTGGAAAACGATGGAAGACGGTGGTCGTAAATCAATTCCATTAGAGATATTTGAAAAAGAAGCTTATGAAATTAAACGCGGATTTAATCCAAGCATTGATTATTTATCAGCAATTAAAAAAATCATTTCAAACGGGTAATTTAGTTTATTAAAGTGGGGAGATTATTTTGACAGAAAAAAGAAGATCACGTGAAGAATTAAAGCGTCAACGTGAACAACAAAAACGAGCACAACGAAAACCTCTGAAAATATGGACAAAAAGAATTCTATTAACATTAGTAGCTATCGGTATAGTTGGATTTCTTAGTGGGGTTGGTCTATTCGCCTATTACGCAAGTTCTGCACCAGAACTTGATGAAGACTTGTTAAAAGACCCTATTTCTTCAGAGTTTTATGATACAAACGGTGAACTTTTCGCAAAAATTGGTGCAGAAAATCGAAAATATGTCGAATATGATGAAATTCCACCAGAAATGGTTGATGCGATTTTAGCGACAGAAGACGTTCGTTTCTTTGATCACTTCGGAATCGATATTTGGCGTTTAGGAAGCGCAGTAGTTGCCAACCTTACACAAGGTTTTGGTGCACAAGGTGCGAGTACCATTACGCAACAAGTTGTTAAGAATTCATTTTTAAGTAACGATAAGCAATTAAAACGTAAAGCTCAAGAAGCATGGCTAGCCATCCAATTAGAGCAGCACTATGAAAAAGAAGAAATCTTTGAAATGTATTTTAATAAAATTCTAATGTCTGGAAGAATTTATGGATTTGGTACTGCTGCAGAATATTTTTATGGTAAAGAATTAAGCGAATTATCTCTTGATGAAATGGCTTTACTTGCGGGGATGCCGCAAAGTCCAAATAACTATAATCCATTTAAATATCCAGAAAACGCCGAAAAACGTCGTAATATTGTACTGAGTTTAATGGCACAGCATGGAAAAATTTCAGAAAGTGAAGCTGAAGCTGCTAAAAAAGCCGATGTAACTGCTGGTTTACTTCCAGAAGACCAAAGACAAGGTGTTACTGGGACAAAATATGATGCATTTCTTGATGTAGTATTAACAGAATTAGAAGAAAACGGTGATGGGGAATTATTAGCTGATGGAATAAAAGTCTACACGACACTTGATCCAAATGCCCAAACTGTTGTAGAAGATGTTATGAATAATTCCGAAAACTTCCCTACTGAAAACATACAGTCTGGTGTGTCTGTTATTGATACAAAATCAGGACAAATTAAAGCAATCGGTGGCGGTCGAGACTATGCAGATCGAGATTATAACTTTGCACAAGATTTAACTTCACGTTCACCAGGGTCCACTTTAAAACCTCTTGTCGATTATGGACCAGCTATCGAAAACTTAAAATGGTCAACGGGTCAAACAATTGTCGATGAGAGAATGACTTATTCAGGTTCTGATCAAGTAATTCGAAATTGGGATGAAAAATATAATGGTACAATGACAATTCGACAAGCATTGTATCAATCACGTAACGTACCAGCTGTAAAAACATTGCAATCGGTTGGTTTGGAAGAATCAAAAGCCTTTATTTCAAAACTTGGAATCGATGTAGATTACCTAGTAGAATCGGACGCAATTGGTGGTGGCCGAGTAAATATTTCACCAATTCAAATGGCGGCATCTTATGCTGCATTCGGTAATAACGGAGTATATAATGACCCTTACTCAATAAAAGAAGTGGTATTCCGTGATGGGTCAAAAATTTCTTATAAACCAGATTCTGTTGTCGCGATGAATGACTACACAGCATATATGGTTACAGATATTTTAAGAGATGTATTGAGTAATAAACCAGGTGCATCAGGTCAAACTGCTCAAATCTCTTGGTTAGATGTAGCGGGTAAAACAGGAACAACAAACTATTCAGGTGATGAATTTGCGAAATATAATTTACCAAGTACAAGCGTTCCTGACTCATGGTTTGCTGGTTATACAACAAATTATTCTATTGCAATATGGAGTGGTTACTCTAAACGTTCAGAACCAATTACTACATGGGATGAGCGATTATTACCACAAAAGTTATTTAAAACTATTATGTCAGAAATCTCAGCAGATATTGAAACACCTAACTTTACTAAGCCAAGTTCAGTTGTAGAAGCAACGATTGAAGTTGGAACAGAGCCATTAAGATTGGCAAGTGATTATACACCTAATGAATTACGCCAAACTGAGCTATTTGTAAAAGGTACTGAACCACAGCAAGTGTCAGAAGTATATGAACAAACTACTCCAGATGCTCCTACAGGATTAAAAGCCGATTACAAAGAAAAAGAAAATGTAATTAACTTAACTTGGGACTACAAAGGAAAAGGTAAAGGTAAGAAAAATGTTCAATTTGAAGTAACTATGACTGTTGATGCAGATGCTCCTGTAGTCATTGCAACTACAGACTCGAAAAAAGTCTCAGTTTCTAATATAGAGCCAGGCCGAAATTATACATTTACGGTAACAGCTGTTTCTGATGATGTACGAAGTGATTCAGCATCCGTTTCACTCTTTATTGACCAGTCCGTAGAAGAACCTGAAGTAGAGGTTCCTGATACTGGATTTGATGAAGACTTCGACTTAGATGGCGATGGCATTCCTGATGGAAATAACGATGGAAACGGGAATAATAACGGGAACGGGAACGGAAATGGCAATGGCAATGGCGATGGCAACAACAACGGAAATGGTAACGGGAATAATAACGGAAATAATGGAGGCACAGGAGAAGTAGATGATGGTAGCCTCTTACCTCCTGAACTTCCAATAAACCCAACTGAAAATGGTCAATAAAAATAAATAAAATACAAAAGGACTCAGCAGGAATAAGTGAACCTGTTGAGTCCTTTTTATATTTGGGATCAATTCTACTACTTTTCTTTTGGTTGATTACCTACATTTTCCTGCGCATAGACATGTCAATTTTCTTAAATGCCTCATTTTAATTCCATAAGAAAAGGAGTTGTGCAAATCCCATTGCGACAACTCCTCCAACTATGCTTTTATTCGTAACCGAGCATAACGCTTTTTAATTTCCTTAAATAATTCATCTAATTGACGGAAACAAGCATATTGTGCAGGTCTTGCTTTAATAAATAGAAAACGCTCCATCCCATTGATTGGAAATACTTCATATTCTTCATTAGTTTGGATCAAGGAACTTTGCTCAACTAGTGAGGTGTTCAATACTAACTCTTCGAATAAAGCAATTCCTTCTTCCATCAATGATTTTGCTTCCCCGTTCCGTTCATCGTGGGCATGAAAAATTTGATCACTCAATCGTTCCCACCGTTCAAAATAGGGTTCAATCAATTCCCTTGAGATGGCTTCTTTTTTTACTGGAATCATACTTTCACTAACCCCTTTTTAAGACGCTTCTTCCCCTCTCTACAATCTTCAAGTAGCGGACAGACATTACATTGTGGGTTTTGCGCCTTACAATGGTAGCGTCCAAAGAAAATGATTTGGTGATGAGTTTTCGACCAATCTTCTTTTGGTGTCTTTTTCATAATCGTTTCTTCTACTTCTAAAACTGTATCCTTTATTCGACATAATCCTAAACGTTTAGAAACACGCTCAACATGAGTGTCTACAGCTAAGGCAGGTATCCCGAATGCTACAGATAACACCACATTTGCTGTTTTCCGTCCAACACCTGGTAATGTGACAAGCTCTTCTCGAGTTTGAGGAATTTCCCCATTAAACTCATTGATTAACTTCTCGCATAATGCTTGGATATTTTTAGCTTTATTGCGATATAACCCAATGGAACGAATATCATTTTGTAATTCTTCTAATGGGACAGCTAAATAGTCTTCTGGCGTTTTGTATTTTTGGAAAAGTGTCTTAGTCACCTTATTAACCAATACATCAGTACATTGAGCAGATAAAAGTGTCGCAATGGTTAATTCAAACGGATTATCATGAACAAGCTCACAATGCGCATCAGGAAACATACCGTCCATGACGTCAAGGCAGTGTTGCCATTGTTTTATTGTTAGCATGATCTCACCTACTCTCTCTCTTCAAGCCAATTGTAAAACGAAACTTTTTGTGTATTATCGTTCTTAATTTGTTTTTCATTCATCACAGGCTTTATATTTTTATGAAATTGCTCTGAATGCTTTTCAACTTGTTTAATAGACGTTATATTTTTCTTTTTCCATTCGAATAATATACGGTCGATGTAACGAAGAGATATCTTCCCTGCAAGTACTGCTTCTTTTAACGCAGCTTTTATAATGGCTGGCGAATGGTGATCCGTGTCTAGCCACATCGAGATCGTCTCAAGTTCCATTGGGGATAATAGTCTACCAAATTCTTGTTCAAAAATGGAGAAAATTTCTCCCTCTTCGTTTTTTTGTACCACTTTTTCATTCGACATCGAAGTCATTTCAAGTTGGTCTAATATTCTCTGCCAAAGTGGGTAAATGGAAAACTTCTCTGTTAGTTTACCATTAGCATCAACACCCTGTGTAATTTCTAAAAATCCTTTTTGCATAAGGCGCTGAAGTTTCATGGATACTTCATTATCGTTTATTTGAAGTCTTTGCGATAAATCAGATGGCGTTGGAAAATCGATTCCTTCAGAATGAAATGATAATAAGTGAATAAGTATTAAAGCTTCATCATCAGTCATCTTTAGATCTTTGTAATACTTTAAAAATAGTTGGGGAATAGACACGTTCCCTTGTTCAGTCCATGCACGGAGTCGATTGAATTTTTCGGCCATTGTAGTTGACTCCTTTCTATCGTTCTATAATTAGTTGAACTAATACGAAAGGAAAGCGTCCGCAAAAAGATACATACGGACGCTTTCATTATGTTCATATCGTGTAATCTATCTTCATTCAGATGGGTACAAACCCAACTAAATGAAGAAGATTTGGCTTCCAATGAGTCATGCGATTTTGTAATGAGTTATAGATGTTAGCCCAAAATCGTCGCATCCTTGCGACAACAGCTAAATAACCTTGCCCCTCAAAAACGCCATGGCGTAATTGATTATGGGTAAAGACGATTTAATAGTCTTGGGAATGGAATAGATTCGCGAACGTGTTCTGCTCCACTAATCCAAGCAACTGTTCTTTCTAATCCTAAACCAAATCCAGAGTGCGGTACAGATCCTTGTTGACGAAGGTCTAAATACCATGCATATGCGTCTAAGTCTAGGTTATGCTCTTCTAAACGCTGTTTTAATAAATCAAAATCATGAATACGTTCTGAACCACCGATAATTTCACCATAACCTTCCGGAGCAATCAAGTCAGCACAAAGTACAACATCGTCTCTTTCTGGGTGTGGTTGCATATAGAATGGCTTAATACCAACTGGGTAGCAAGTGATAAATACTGGCTTATCAAAGTTTTGTGCAATTGCTGTTTCATGTGGAGCTCCAAAGTCATCGCCCCACTGAATATCAGTAAACCCTTGCTCGTGTAGGAATTTAATCGCATCATCATACGTAATACGTGGGAATGGTGCTTGAATGTTTTCTAATTTTGATGTATCGCGACCAAGGCGTTCCAACTCAATTTTACAGTTCTTCAACACTGATTGTACGATATAAGAAACATATTGTTCTTGAACTTCAAGATTTTCTTCAAATTCAACGAACGCCATTTCCGGTTCAATCATCCAAAATTCGATTAAATGACGACGAGTTTTAGATTTTTCTGCACGGAAGGTTGGACCAAATGAAAACACTTTTCCAAGTGCCATTGCAGCTGCTTCCATGTAAAGTTGACCTGATTGAGATAAATAAGCATCTTCATCAAAGTATTTTGTATGGAAAAGCTCTGAAGTTCCTTCTGGAGCCGAACCTGTTAAAATTGGTGGGTCGATTTTCACAAAACCATTGTCATTGAAAAATTCATATGTCGCACGAATGATTTCATTACGAATTTTCATAATTGCATGTTGTTTACGAGAACGTAACCAAAGATGACGGTTATCCATTAAGAATTCAATACCGTGTTCTTTTGGCGTAATTGGATAGTCTTTCGCTTCATGAATTACTTCAATCTCAGAGATCGCTAATTCACAACCAAAACTCGATCGGCTATCCTCTTTAACAACACCTGTAATATACATTGACGTTTCTTGAGTTAGACCTTTCGCTAATGCGAATACTTCTTCTCCTACTTCTTCTTTGACGATTACACCTTGGACAAATCCAGAACCATCACGTAATTGTAGGAAAGCAATTTTCCCGCTTGAACGCTTATTCGCTAGCCAAGCACCTAATTTTACAGTTTCGCCAATATGATTTGGCATTTCGTGAATCATTATTTTTTTCATATTGTTGTCCTCCGCAAAAGAACTAAATTGTTTAACTGTTAAAAGAGAACCTCTCCTCTGTGAAGCCCTCTTAAATTGATAAGTAAACCAATTAATTTAGTCTTGCCATTTTGTTTTAACAAAGTTGTCCATGCGTTTTACTGCTTCTTCAAGTAAATCTAATGATGTTGCGTAACTTAAGCGGATTGTAGATGGTACTCCGAATCCTGAACCCGGTACTACTGCTACATTCGCCTCAGTTAATAGTGCACTCGCAAAATCATCGACTGATGCGAAACCTGTTTTTTGTGCTGCCTCAGCTACATCAGGTAATAAATAGAATGCTCCTTGTGGTTTTAGTACTTTAAAACCAGGGATTGCACTTAATTTTGGATAAATTGTTTCTAATCGTGATTCAAATGCTTTTCTCATCTCTTCAACGGAATCCTGTGGTCCATTATATGCTTCTACTGTAGCATATTGAGATGTTGTTGTTGGGTTTGAAGTTGAATGGGAAGCAAGATCTGTCATTGCATTAATAATTTCTGCATCACCTGCTGCATACCCAATACGCCAACCAGTCATCGAATGTGATTTTGCAACACCATTAACCACAATCGTACGTTTTTTCACTTCTTCAGACAGTTGTGCAATGGAGAAATGTTCTAAACCATTGTAAAGTAATTTTTCATAAATTTCATCAGATACGATTACAAGATCTTTTTCAACTGCTACTTCAGCAATTTCAGCTAATTCTTCACGTGTGTAAACCATACCTGATGGGTTACTTGGAGAGTTAATAATAACTGCTTTCGTTTTATCTGTAACTGCATTACGAAGTTGTTCAGCTGTAATTTTAAAGTTTTGTTCGCTTGAGCCTTCAATATAAACTGGTACTCCACCTGCTAATTTAACTTGTTCAGGGTATGAAACCCAGTAAGGGATTGGAATAATGACTTCATCGCCTTCATTTAATATTACTTGGAATAGAGTATATAGTACGTGTTTTGCACCAATACCTACAATAATTTCATTTGGTTTGTATTCAAGGTTGTTATCACGAATTAACTTATCGATAATCGCTTGTTTTAAAACAGGTAATCCACCTGCTGGAGTATATTTTGTAAAGCCTTTGTTCATAGAATCTGCAGCTGCATCTAGGATATTTTGAGGTGTATTGAAGTCAGGTTCACCTGCACCTAATCCAATTACATCAATTCCTTGTGCTTTAAGTTCTTTTGCTTTCGCAGTGATCGCTAATGTCGCTGAAGGGGATAAAGTTTTTACACGATTCGCCAATAAGTTTTTCATTTTTTTTGCTCCTCTACAAATTCAAAATTCGTTTCCACCATTGTCCATCTTCAAACAAAATATAAACGTAATTTAGCTCGTCTGATTCGTTGGTATATGTAATTTCCCAAACAGCACCAACTTCTTCATAGCCTAATTTTGTATGAAGAATTTCCTTTACTTCCTCTTTATTATTTAAAACCGATAAAGCTTGTTCCTCTGTAATACCGTCTTGCAAATAGACTTCCTGAATCATTTTCTCTTCTAAGTTGTCAGGAACAAAAACTGCTTTTTTCTTACCTTGTTCATCTTCCCCGAACAAAGTAATGTACGGTTCATTACCATTGTAAACATAACCATCAGAAACGAACTTCAGGTGATCAGAAGAGATAGCTAAATCTGATGCCTGCTTTTCAATTTCATCAAAAGGCTCATCGGCTTTCCAAATTACGAGAATAGAAATAACAAGTGTTAACGAAAGTAAAAATACAGTGATAAAAATTAACCAGTTTTTCATTGTCTCACCGTAACCAGTTTGGGTGTATTTTTATTATTCATTTTTGTCTACCTGCTTTCTTTCCTCATGTTTGTTATTATACCAATGTTCTAACTCTAAAACCATATTTTGTAGAGGTAGTTTTTGAATAGATATTGGAGGTAAAGCATCTAAAAATTCTTTCCCATAAGATTTCGTATCAATTCTTCGATCAAGTACGACTAATACTCCTTTATCTTTTGATGAACGTATCAATCGACCAAAGCCTTGTTTGAATCGTATGATTGCCTCAGGTAACGATAAATTCGTAAATGCATTTAGACCTTGCGCTTGCAAATCCATTGATTTTGCTTTAAATGATGGTTCATCTGGAGAGCTAAATGGCAATCTCACTATAATGACACTTGCCAATCCATCACCTGGCACATCTACTCCTTCCCAAAAACTATTTGTTCCAAATAACACGGAATGGTTAAATTTTTGGAAGGATTTTAACAAACGCATTCTACTGCCTCCAGTAACTCCTTGAGCAAAAAGAACATAATCATTAAGAAGTTCACTCTCTTGAATTAATTCTACGGTTTTCTTTAACATATCCTGTGAAGTAAATAATACAAATGAACGCCCTTCTGTTGAGCGGACAATGCGAGTAATAGCCATTGAAATTGATTCAATGTATCGGTGCTGCGAAACCGACTGAATATCTGGCATATCATTTACTATATAGGCTTTTGCCCCACTGTAATATGTTGGAGGAGCTTGTAAATTTATAATAGGAACCTCATCACGAATGCCTAACTGGTCGGCTATAAATCGTTTATTATTCGGTACAGTTAATGTTCCAGATGTCCAAATTATCCCATGATGATTTCGTACTGAATCAAATAACTTTCGAATATGTTCTTTCACTTGTATCGGTTTTTTAAAAACTTGAATACTTCCAGGAATATTTCGACGGTCAATTTCCACCCATGTGGATGAATCCACTCCATCATTTAAGAATACATCTTCCCATTCAGCTACTTTCATTTTCATTTCTCGAGTCCAATATTTCCACTGTTCAAGAATGACTAAGTGTTCTGGAGCAATTTCTTCTACTTCTTGTGAGAATTGACGTGCCGCATCTTCCGCTAAATCAATCCATTGTTGTATTCCCTTAGAAACAGACTTAAGTAGCGTTTCATTTAAATTTAATTCTTGTAGGAAGGATGTATATTTCGTATAACTTTTCGTGCTTTTTGAATGTTGTTTCATACCCTGCACAATTTGGTTCATTGTTTCATCGAATGCTTTTGTCATTTGCATAAATTTCTTTTCTAACTGATTAAGACTTTGTTTCGAAACTCGTTGTTTTTTTAATGACACTCGATGAAAATTTGCAAACACATTATTTTCTGATGAAAGACCAATTTGTCCAAAAACATATTTCCATTTTGTAAATGAAAAAATCGACTCATCTCTTCCAACAGCAGCTTGAATAAATTGGTGCGCTTCATCTATAATCCACCCTCTGATCTGGTCGAATATTGGTTCACGTCTTTCCATATCAGCTAGTAGCATGGCATGATTAGTAATAACGATATCTGCAGTTTCACTTTCTTCAATGGCTCTTTTATAAAAATCAAAGGGCTCGCTATCCTTTTTATGGTGATCCGGATTTTTCCGAATTTTATCAATAAATAACTGGCCTCCACCAGAGACATTAATTTCATTTAAATCTCCAGTTTCAGTCTTCGTTAACCATACTAGTACTTGTAAAATTGTTAACGTTTCATCGTAAGAAAAGTCTCTAATTTTTAATAATTGTTCAAATTGAACAACATCGATATAATTTTTCATCCCTTTTAGTAAAGAAACATTTACTCGACAGCCAAGTGTTTTCTCAATTTTCGGAATCTCTTCAGTTAATAATTGTTCTAGTAAATGTGAAGTATAAGTGCTTATACAAACTTTTCCCTGTTGTTGTTTTGCATAAATAACAGACGGTAATAAATATCCGATTGTTTTCCCGATACCAGTTGAAGCCTCAATCATTACTTCTTTCTTAAGATTTAATCCATCCCATATCGTATCCATCATTTGAAATTGCTGTGGACGCTCTTCAAAATTTGGAATTTTGGATTGGAAAAATGCAATCTTATCAGCGTTAGATTGTGGGTATGCCAACTGTTTATTTCCTGTCTTTAATTCTGCTTTCTTCTTAATCGCTAGTTTTCGATAATAAATATTGTGCTCTTCATTTGAACTTGTTTTTCTCTTCATTTGTAAAGCCTCAAAAAACAATTGTGATAAATTCGATTTTAATTGAAAAGATTTTTTGTGTAATTGTTCGATTGTAATTATCGGTAGTGTTAAAAGCTCTTCCCAACATTTTTGTAGCAATTGGGCAGTGGCTTTCGCATCATTGTCTGCGCGATGAGCATTATCTAAAGGGATATTTAAATCAGAAGCTAGATCCCCTAATTTAAAGCTTAGTGATGAAGGAAAAATAATTTTCGCTAATTCAACTGTATCGATTTTTTTCCCTTTCCACTCTGGTAACCCTGCTCTTTTAAATTCTGCTTGTAAAAAAGATAAATCAAAGTCGGCATTGTGCGCGACAAAAATTGAATCTTGGATCATATCATAGATTGTCTCAGCGTGCGATTCAAAAGGTAACGCATCTTGAACATCAATATCCGTAATATTGGTTAAATCTTGAACAAATAATGGAATTGCTTGCCCAGGATGAATAAATGATGTAAAAGTCTTCTCAATACACCAATTTTTCATGATTACAATTGCAATTTGTATCATGCGATCTCCATTAGCAGGCGAATGTCCAGTTGTCTCCAAATCTACAATTGCATATTTTTGACTTTCCATCATTTTAATCAACTCACAGTACATAATTATATGCGAATTTTAACATAAAGCTTAAGATAGGTCATGCATCACCTACGATTTATTGTATTTTTTAGAATTAATAAGTACTGTTATTTCTTTATCGTCATTCGTACGAATTTTTATGTAAAAGATATGCTCAGCATATATAAATTAAAAAAGAGAGAATTCAAATTTGCTTGAATCCTCTCTTACTCTAGTATGTATTATTAAAAATTAAAAAGAGCAGGGGCTCATCTCCCTGCTCACAAAAACAAAGCAATCCGACAAATCCGTGTCGTAATGATTGCTTTGGTTGTAAAGTATAAAACTTTACTTAGGTTTGGCACCTAAAATATATTCTATCTTAAATTAATAGGATTAGCAAGGGCCAAATTATGACAATTAACAATCAATTTAGCAGAAAGTGAGTGAATATGTTAGATTAATAAGAGTCAATACCGCGCTATAAAACAGTAGCTTCTGGTTCATAGCTTATTATTTCTTTAATTTTGTTTTGCTCTCCCATAATGGCAACGGTTGGTTGATGACCTTTCGCATCTTCATTCACCACATAAACATATGAAATAATAATAACGATATCCCCTTTTTGCACAAGTCGAGCGGCTGCGCCATTTACACAAATGACTCCACTCCCCCTTTCCCCTGCAATAATATATGTTTCAAACCGCGCGCCATTATTATTATTTACAACATGGACCTTTTCGTTTGGTAGCATTCCAACCGCATCTAAAATATCCGCATCAATTGTAATAGATCCAACATAATTTAAATCAGCTTGTGTTACTTGAGCTCTATGAATCTTGCTGTTCATCATCATTCTAAACATGTACGAGTGCTCCTTTAAGTGAAAAAATAACATTGTCAATTAAGCGAGTTTTGCCAATATACACGGCAGCTGCAATTAAAACTTCTTTCGTCTCTTCTTTAACTTGGCGCAAGTCAGGATAAGATAACATTTGTAAATAATCAATACGACCTGAAGTATGTTCTTCTATATAATTTCTAGCAAGAATAATTGCTTTCTCAGCATCTCGAGAAATTAAAAATTCTTCATGAGCAATCTGTAAAGCTTGGAAGATTGCTGGTGCTTCACGACGTTCAGCTTCTGATAAATATACGTTTCTTGAAGATTTAGCAAGACCGTCTACTTCACGTACAATTGGAACTGTTCGAATTTCTAATGGAAAATTATAGTCTCGAACCATAGTTTGAACAATCGCAACTTGTTGTGCATCTTTCTGACCAAAGTACGCACAATTTGGTTCTGTTAAGTGAAATAATTTAGCAACTACCTGTAACACTCCATCAAAATGACCTGGACGAGTGGCTCCACATAAAATTTCCGCTTGCTTCCCTGCACGAATATAAATACCCCCATCTGTTGGATACATTTCTTCTACAGAAGGAGCAAAAATAACGTCAACTCCTACAGTGGAAGCTAGTTGTACATCACGTTCTAAATCCCGCGGATAAGATTCAAAATCTTCATTTGGTCCAAATTGAGTTGGATTGACAAAAATACTCATAATCACAACATCGTTTTCATTACGTGCAACTGTTGCCAAAGTTAAATGCCCTTCATGTAAGTACCCCATTGTCGGAACAAGGCCAATCGAGTGTCTGTTTTCTTTTGCTCTGTTTACAATTGTTTTTAACTCTGCAATCGTTTTTACTACCTTCATTACTTAACGCCCCCGTACAAAGTTGTTAATACTTGCTCTTTCATCGTAAAGCTTTGTTCTAATGTCGGGAAAGTTCCTTCTTTTACCGCTTTTGCATAACCTTTTATGCCACGCTCTACCTCTTCACCAACAAAGGAGAAAGTTTGAACGAATTTTGGAACATGGTGATTGCCGAAGTTTACTAAATCATGGAACACAAGCACTTGTCCATCTGCATATGGTCCTGCACCAATTCCAATAGTTGGGATGATTAATTCTTTAGTTACTACTTCAGTCAGTTGATAAGGGATACACTCAAGAACGACAGCACATGCACCAGCATCTTCACAAGCTTTCGCATCTTTAAGTAATTGTTCGGCTTGTTCTGTTGTTTTTCCTTGTACTTTATAGCCACCTAACACACTAGCAGATTGTGGCAGTAAACCTAAGTGTGAAACAACGGGAATCCCTGCTTTAGTAAGCTTTTTAATGACTTCGACTACTTCACCTGCCCCCTCTAGTTTGAGTGCATTTGCTCCAGTTTCCTGCATCATTTTCACAGCAGTATTTAACGCTTCATTGGGATCCCCATGGTATGAACCAAAAGGCATATCAACTACGATAAAGGTATCTTTAGCACCGCGTCTAACGGCCTTTGAATGATGAATCATATCTCCCACGGTTACGGGCATTGTCGAATCATATCCGAGTACCACCATCCCTAAAGAATCACCGACTAAAATCATATCAACATCGGCTTGTTCCGAGAAGGTTGCTGTTGGGTAATCGTATGCTGTAATCATCACGATTTTTTCACCCTGTGTTTTCATCTTTAAAAAATCAGTTGTCGTTTTCATTTTTCTCCTCCTTGTATATAGGGTCTCTCTCATTAAATTATGCCTGGGCACAATTTCATTTAGTAAATGAAGAAAGAACCTAAACTAAGAAGAAAACATGTCTCTACATCCAATTAGCAACATGCATCTACGTTAACTTTGCAATTAAAACAAAAAACCCATCTGTCTAAAAATGGACAGAAGGGTTGCGTAGTGTGCAATATGCAAATTAAACGCATCTGTTTTCTTCCGTCCCTGTCGATTTACGATCAAGGCAGATATTTTTATAGTTTTATAATAAAAATGAGTGGTACAGTTCTCGTAAGATACTGTCCATAGTGCTACTATAACAAGTTTAGTAGAAAAGGTACAGAATTAAAAATACTAGAGTTTAGACCAATAATAACCATATTTATCTGTAGTTGTAGCATGAAAAATTACGTAGGGGTTCGCCAACTACTTTGTAATGCTCCTCAAAACTTTGGACAGCTTCTCTGTTCATTTCTTCTCGAGTTTTTCCGTTCATCTTCCCTCAGAATGACTATACACATAAAATTTTTTTTTTCGATTTTATCAAATCGGATTTGAATGTACCTAATAAAAAAACAGCATATCTCTAGTCTAAGAGACAGCTGCTTCATTTTAAGCCTTCTATTTCACTTCAATATCGGCGGAGTAAACACTTTTGATTTCACCGTTATCAAGTTGGATTTCAAGTACCCCTTGTTCCGTGATGCCAATTGCTTGTCCTTCAATTACTTCACGCAATGTCGTCGCCTTAATTCGTTTCCCTATCGTTCCAGACGCTGTTTCCCACAGTTTTTTAATCGGAGCAAAGCCTTCATTTATGTAGAGTTCTGAATACTGTTCCATATAATTTAAAATTGTTGCCACAAGTTCAGAACGATCTAATTGCTTCCCTTCTTCGATACTTAGGGAAGTAGCAATGGATTGTAGCTCTTCAGGAAAATGATTCATCTGTTGATTCACATTAATGCCAATTCCAATTAAGAGCGCTTCAACCCGATCCATTTCTGCCACCATTTCAGTTAAAATACCTGTACATTTACGCCCATTAATTAAAATATCATTTGGCCATTTAATTTCAGGTTTGAAGTGAGCATAAAGGGATTTCATTGCATTAACTACTGCAACCGCAGTTACTAATGTAAATTGAGGCGCCTGTTGTGGAATAACGTTTGGACGAATCATGAGTGTCATCCAAATTCCTTTGCCTTTTGTAGATTCCCAAGGTCGAGCCATACGCCCTTTTCCACTTGTTTGTGTTTCGGCAATAACAACCGTACCATCTTCAGCCCCATTTCGAACTAATTCATGGGCAATAACTTGAGTTGAAGTCACTTCCTCTAAATAATGGATGGACCTACCGTATTGTTTCGTTGATAAAAAGGAAGTGATTCTTGCTGCATCTACTCTGTCAGGTTTACCGATTAAACAATAACCTTTTTTCTTAATCGTCTCAAATTCGTAGCCTTCTTCTTGAAGAGACTGCAAATGTTTCCAAATAGCTGTACGAGAAATCCCAAAATCATCTGCTAATTGTTGACCCGAAAGTGGTTCATCTCCTGCCAAAAGGAAACGTTCTAATATTTTATCTTTCATTGTTAAACTCATACATAAACCATTCCTTCAATTGATCTACATTATTTTCTACCTGACCATTTATTACTGCTATGAGTGCAGCATCTAGAGCTTCCTTAATCCAAGGACCACGCTTTTCAGAGGACCAACTCATTAAAAGATGTCCGTTTAAATTAAGTTCTTTTACTGTTTGAATCGGTAAATCACTTTTTAACTTCGCAATTTGAGATTTTGGATATGAAACTGTTTTATGTTGCCATAAAGCAAAATCATACGCAACTTCTAATACTTCAAGCTCATGCAAAAATAAATTAAACCTTGTCCAACCACCATTACATAGAGCACTATAGGCTTGCTCTACTTGTTGGATAAAGTTCTTTTCTTTATTCGAAAGCTTATAGAAATTAGAAATATAATGAAGATCCCAATTGTTTAGTAAACATAAATAGGCCCAGCCAACGTAGGAATTATTTGCTTGGAATTTCTTCCATTCCTCTTTGTGCACCTCGAAATGTCCAACTAGAAATTGTGACAAACCACTTTCGACTAACATCGTAATTCCATGATAAACATTTGGGGCTTTCCATAGCTTGACTAATTCCATATGAATGCGCTCTTTTGCGATTAATTCAATGTTTTGACTTTTTAATTGAATAGCCTTCATTGTTTTTTCTTCAATGGAAAAACCGAGCTGTGCACTAAAGCGAACAGCTCGTAGCATACGTAAAGCATCTTCTTCAAATCGTTGAATAGGTTCACCTACTGCACGCAAAACTTTATTTTGCAAGTCAGTTTGACCATTAAATAAATCAATAATGTTCCCATCTTTAGTCATAGACAAAGCATTAATCGTAAAATCTCTACGTTTTAAGTCTTCATCTAAACTTCTGACAAAATGTACTTGATCAGGTCTACGATGGTCAACATAATCACCATCTGTACGATAGGTTGTTACTTCAATAGGTTCTCCCTCATCAAGAACTAAGACTGTCCCATGCTCAATTCCAACATCAATCGTTGATGAAAAAATCTGCTTCACTTCTAATGGTTGCGCATTAGTTGCGACATCTACATCATTTACTTTTCTTTGTAGTAAAAAATCTCTAACAGCCCCGCCTACGATGACGGCTTCATATCCTGCATGTTCTATTCGATCAATTACTCGATAAGCTGATTGGAATTCTGGTATTCTCATACGCGTAATGCCGCCAGTCTTTCATATAATTGTACATATTGGTCAATAATTGGAGTTGCATTAAATTTTGTCTGTACAGCAGCGATGGCCGCTTGTCGGAACTCAATTAATTTTTCTTCATCAGATAATAATTCAACTGCATAATTTGCTGCTTGTTCTGTATCTCCAAGTTCTACAACAAAACCGTTTATTCCGTGGTCAATCACTTCAGGAATACCTCCAATTGCTGTTCCAATTCCCGGTACACCACATGCCATTGCCTCAAGTAAAACTAACCCAAAGGATTCATTTTGTGATAATAATAGCTTTAGATCACTGATAGCAAAAAGTTCTGCTACGTTTTCTTGCTTACCTAAGAATAAAATATCATCTTTATATGGACTCGTCTTCACAAGCTCTTTTACACGATGTCTTTCAGGTCCATCCCCAACTAATAATAATTTTGCAGGTAACTTTTTTCGTATTTTCATAAATGTATCCACAACATCAGGTAGATTTTTAATTTTCCGGAAGTTGGAGACATGAATGATAACACGATCGTCTTCGCTAATTCCAAATTGCGCTTTCAAATTTCCTGCATCTACGGGATGGAAAACAGATTCATCGACAAAATTATGAATCGTTTCAATTTCTTTTTCTGTTTCGATTAATTCATAGGTTTGTTCTTTTAACGCATCTGAAACAGCTGTTACAATATCAGATTTCTCAATACCGTATTTAATCGCCTGCGCAAGTGTTGAATCTTGACCTAAAACTGTTATATCCGTTCCATGTAGTGTTGTCACAATTCCAAACTTTTCCCCACTCATTTCGCGTGCTAGTACTGCACACACAGCATGTGGAATTGCGTAATGAACGTGAAGAACATCTAATTTTTCATTTTTAACAACATCTGCCATTTTACTTGCTAAAGCAATGTCATATGGTGCATATTGAAATACTGAATAATTACTCACTTCTACTTCGTGGAAAAATACGTTCGGATAAACTTTATTCAGTCGAAATGGCACGCTCGATGTGATGAAATGGATTTCATGGCCACGTTCAGCAAGCATTTTTCCAAGTTCCGTTGCAAGAACACCAGAGCCTCCAACAGTTGGATAGCATGTAATTCCAATTTTTAATTTTCTCATCCGACGTCATCCTCTCTAATCAAGAATATTTAATTCCCAAATCATTTATTGAAATCAATAGAACGAAAATGTTAATCAAATACGCTTTTTCATGATGCTTATTCTTGTTGAAATGAAAACTATGAAGCACCCGTCAGAAGTTCTCACTATCCAGTTGAATGTTCGATATACCCCAGAATAATGTCCAAACGCTATTAAGCTGTTCGACTTTCGACATACTAAGTTGCCGCGCAGGAGTAAATTTTTGTACGAATAACATCGCACAGGCTTTTTTCTGCGACGAGTAACTACAAGGTATTCAAGTGATTTTTTCGCTAACCCTATTGTCTTCTCTCTTGAATTAATCTCCAATCAACAAACCCTTCTTGCAACCCTTTTAGTAAAATCTCGGCTGTCCCCATATTTGTTGCTAACGGGATATGATATACATCACATAATCGCACAAGTGCCGTTACATCTGGTTCATGTGGTTGGGCAGTTAGTGGATCACGGAAGAAAATAACCATATCCATATCGTTATTAGCAATCATTGCGCCAATCTGTTGGTCTCCACCTAGTGGGCCTGAGCGAAATCTTGTAATGCTTAATCCTACTTCATCCTGCATCCGCAGACCTGTTGTTCCTGTAGCAAATAATTCGTGTTCGCTTAATATTTCTTTATATGCTATGGCAAATTCCACAAGACTATCTTTTTTATGATCGTGTGCAATTAATGCGATTTTCAAAGCAATCAGTCCATTTCACTATAAGATATTTTCTAATCCATATACTAGTCTATCTAGAGACATTACTGTTTCAACACAATACATAACCCCATCCATGAACGATTCACGGTTAAAGGAATCATGTCGAATTGTTAGTAATTGGCCTTCTCCACCAAATAACACTTGTTGATGTGCTACTAATCCTGGTAATCGAACAGAATGAATGCGCATTCCATCAAAGTCTGCGCCACGTGCCCCATCAATTGTTTCGTGCTCACTTGGATGTCCTTGTTTTCTACCTTCTCGAACATCTCTGATCATCTGTGCTGTCTTTACTCCAGTGCCTGATGGAGCATCTAATTTGCGATCATGATGCATTTCAATAATCTCAACATTAGGTAAATATTTTGCTGCTTCTTGTGCGAATTTCATCATTAAAATTGCACCAATAGCAAAGTTAGGAGCAATAATACAACCTACTTGTTGTTCCTCGGCTAGATGTGTTAGTTCTGCTAATTGTTCTTCTGTGAAACCAGTAGTACCAACAACAGGACGAACGTTATGTAAAAGTGCTACCTTTGTATGTTCATAAACTGATTGAGGGTTTGTTAAGTCTATTAATACATCAGGTGTTGTTTCTTGAATCAAATTTGTTAGTTCTGTATAAATAGGGACATTTAAATTAGGCGAAAATATTTCAAGCTCTGCTAAACTTTCACCAACATATTTATAGTCAAGGGCAGCTACTAACTCCATACCATCGCGTTTTAAAACGGTATTTACCGCTTCTCTGCCCATTTTTCCCCTTGCTCCAGCAATTGCTACTCTTATTGTCATCGTGGTCCTTCCTTTCGTTCGTACAGCTTTGTCGCTTATTATTTATTGAGTACATTTAATGTGTTTGTTCTACATTTTTCTGTAATTGTTGTCATGTTACTCCATTCGACATTATAACATGCTTCATTAATAATCGTATAAAATTTGTGATGTAGTTGTCAAAAGTTGAAAAGTGAAACATAATAAGAATGCTCAAGTATTAGAAAAAATCTAATTATGTTAATTAATGGGAAATTGGAGGCAACTATGAAAGGAATTAAAATCCGAGACATCATTGGTATAATAATCGGTTCAGCTATATATAGCTTTGGCTTCGTTCATTTTAATATGCAAAATGAACTAGGAGAAGGTGGATTTAGTGGAATTACCTTAATTTTATATTTCACTCTTAATTTAGATCCAGCCTTAATGAATCTTATATTGAATATCCCCATGTTTATCATTGGATGGCGGCAATTTGGCCGAAAAGAATTTCTATATACAATTCTCGGAACGGTAAGTGTTTCAATCTTTTTAAGAGTATTTCAAAATTATGAATTTGAATTAGGTTTACAAGATGATTTATTATTAGCTTCGTTATTTGCTGGTGTTTTTGTCGGCATCGGTCTTGGTATTATTTTCCGGTGTGGTGGTACTACAGGTGGTGTTGACATTATTGCCCGACTTGCTAAAAAGTATTTTGGATGGAGCATGGGCAAAACAATGTTTATGTTTGATGCAATAGTTATTACATTATCTTGGATTACTTTCTTAGATAATCATTCCATGATGTATACTTTAGTTGCTGTTTATGTTGGTGCACGTGTAATTGACATGGTACAAGAAGGTGCCTACTCTGCGAAAGCAGCATTAATTATTTCTAATAATCCACAAGAAATTGCGGACTATATATCAGAAAAAATGGAACGAGGTATTACAGTTTTCCATGGATATGGACATTATACAAAGCAGTCTAAGGACGTATTATACTGTATTGTCGGACGAAATGAAGTTGTTAAATTAAAGTCCATTATTCGCCAAATAGATCCCAAAGCTTTTGTTTCTATTATTGATGTAAATGATGTAACTGGCGAAGGGTTCAGAATAGATGATTAACCCTAGAATTAATTAAGGTAAAAGTGGCCTGGCGTACTTGCCAAGCCACTTTTTTAGCTGAAAAGAAAATTAGTTTTCAGGAATTCGCATAAGAAAGGTCATCAGCTCAGGCTAACACGAAGTTGTTCACAGCTCTTTTCCTTCATCGAAAGAGAAAGCAACAGATGCAAAGTGGTTGCCACAAGAAGTGCCGTTTATAAGCTTTGTTCATTCCTGGGTTGAACTGATTCCCTCTTCTTACTCATCAGCTTTTGTTAATACCTCGTTTACATATTTTGCAACAGCTTCAATTTCTTCTTCAGATAAAATATCTCCAAATGCTGGCATAGTCGTACCACCATTATTTACTCGTTCAACAACATTTTCGTAGTTTTCAGCGAACTTACTTTGTTGTAAATTCGGTCCATTATGACCATTTGCCCCCATATCCCCATGACACGATAAACAATTTGCCGTATAGATTGAACTACCTTCTGCATATGGGTCTGCACTTACTGTTTCACCTGAGTTATCTTCAGTTTCTGTATTCGATGTGGAAGGTGCATTTACTGTTACCTTTTCAGATGCATCAGTAGGTGTTCCATCCCAAGTTCCATTTATTTTGAATGTATATACTTTATCTCCATGTTTTGAACCAGCTAAAGAATTACCCATTGCAAGGATTGAAATGTACTGTTCTCCATTAACTTCATAAGTGACAGCTGGTGCATTAGCCCCTGCATCCATTTTATAGCTCCATACTTCAGTACCGTCTTTAGCATTAAATGCAATTAAGCGTCCATCGTTATGTCCAACAAAAATCAAATCTCCTGCAGTTGCTAGTACTCCAGAATAAGCATTTTGATCCCATTTAACTTGCCATGCAATTTTGTTCGTTTTTACATCCATCGCAGTAATTGTACCGCGTTGAGGTGCGTCAGTAACAGGAACAAAAATACTGCCAATCCACTGTTTCCCTTCCTCATAAACATCTTCATCTTGTCTTGTTAGAGCAACATATCCATCTGTACCTAAAACATAGAAGTATTCAGTTTCAGGTGAATATGCTGAAGGTGGCCAGTTTGCTCCTCCAAACGCTGAAGGTTTTAAAGTAATTGGTTCATCCCAGAATGGTGTGAATATGGAGCCAATTTTCCCTTCAAAGTCATCACTTAAATCACGTTCCACATCCTCTGGGGTAACAGCTTGTGGCACAAAGGAATCGCCAATTGGGAACGGCTGTGTTGGGGAAGTTTTTTGTTCTTCCAGCTGAGGAACAGGCTTTTCTTCAATACCGATCAATGGTGTTCCATCGGTACGATCTAAGAAGTAAACCCAACCTGTTTTTCCAGCCTCACCAAGCGCTTTTCTCATTTCTCCATCAATTTCAACGTCAAATAAAATAACTGGATTTGTAGGGTCCAAATCCCAAATATCATGATGAACTTGTTGGAAATGCCATTTATAGTCCCCAGTTTCAGCGTTCAGGGCGACAATTGAGTTTGCATATAGGTTATCACCTTCACGTTTACTTCCGTCAAGATCTGGAGATGTGTTACCTGTTACGAAATAAATCATGCCAAGTTCAGGATCTACAGCTGGCGTATTCCAAACCGGTGCTCCTCCATTTAACCAGTTTTTATTTTCATCGTCTGGCCACGTATTACCATGTTTGTCATAAGGTGTTGGAATGGTATAGAAACGCCAAACTTCATAACCTGTGTCCGCATCGTAGGCCATTAAGCGACCTCTTATTCCATATTCACCACCAGAAACTCCAGTATAAACTTTTCCATTGTAATATAATGGTGCACTTGTAATTGTGTAACCTTCTTCCCAATCTGCTACTTCTGTTTCCCAAAGAACTTTACCTGTTTCTTGATCTAACGCTACTAATCTAGCATCTAACAGACCTACAAAAACTTTACCATCTGCTACTGCGACACCTCGAGTCGTCCAACCACAACAAACGGTATCTAACTTTTCCTCAATATCAGGTCTATACTCCCAAATCTTCTCCCCAGTTTTAAGATCTAAGGCTAATACATCATTCTCACCACTTGCAACATACATGACCCCATCAACAACAATAGGAGTAGCTTCACCTGAAAACTTCATATCAAGACTCGAACCTAAACTCGTTACCCATTCAGGTTTTAAATCCTTTATTGTTTCAAGATTAACTTGATCCAATTCTGAGAAACGTCGATTGTAATAATCTCCACCATGTGTCACCCATTCTTTGTTAGCTAAGTTTACTTGGATATCCGGTTGACTAGGACTCTTCCCTTCTGCAACAGGTTTTTCAGTAGATTCAACCGCAAATCGTTCTGTTTTTCCAGTTTCACTTCCATCCTTAAGACTATCCTTCACCAATCCACCTGCATAAAAAGCAAAAAATACAATAATTAAGACCATTAATGCCCCAAAGATGATTACCTTAGATGGGTCTAGTTTCATATTTCCCCCCCTTTTTTTATTCCTTTTATGTAAAGCGTTGTTTGTTATACGCTTTCATAACATTTATTACTTTTTAGTTACATCATATTAAACTTTTTTTAAAAATATTAATTTTAAAAAATATATTATTCGTAAAAGTTTTGAAGAATTGATGAATTTTTTTCTAAAAACCCAGATGGAATCACGTGTGTCTTGTGTCAAAACTTTTACATAAAAAAAACCGACCCTAAAGGATCGGCGGTAAATTATTCTTTTTATTAATCTTCAGATCTTGCCATACCAGTATAAATTAATACTAAACGAAGTAATTCAAGAACTGCTACTGCAGCTGCTGCAACATAAGTCATTGCGGCTGCACTTAAAACTTTTTTTGCACTACGCTCTTCATTATTTGAAATTATACCTAACGATACAACTTCATTCATCGCTCGTTTAGAAGCATCAAACTCTACAGGTAATGTAACGATTTGGAACAAGACACCTGCACCTAATAATACAATCCCTAATAAAAGCATGTTTGACATAGAAGCAAAAATACCAATTAATACGAAAATCCATGATAAGTTAGATGAAATATTGGCAACTGGAACTAATTTAGCTCGTAATGTTAAAAATGAATATGCTTCTTTATGTTGAATAGCATGTCCTACTTCATGTGCAGCAACTGCTGTTCCTGCAATAGAAGAGTTATAGTAGTTATCCTCCGATAAAGCTACTGTTTTAGTTGCTGGATTATAGTGATCAGATAATACTCCTTGCGTTGGCACAACACGTACATCGTAAAGACCATGTTGATCTAAAATCATTCTAGCTACTTGAGCACCTGTCATTCCTTTAGATGCACCAACTTGAGAAAATTTCTTGTAAGTGCTTTTTACTTTAATTTGTGCGTAAATCGGTAATAATAATATTACTAAAAAGTAAATGATAAACATTCCTGTTGTATCTCTCCCTTTCTCTTTATACTCTACTCTATTTATTATTTTAATAGTAAATTATTTATTCTGCAAATGTTCTCCCTTGTTTTGAACGATGAATGCGATGGCAATACAGCAAATAGACAACCAAAAAGTGAAATAACCAATATGACTAGCATATTGTTCTAAGCTTCGATATGTTGGCATCTGACCATAAACGTAATCAATAACATCATTATGCAGTGTCCAGATGGCAGCAATGGTCACATGAACATAAGTAAAGCGATAATTAAAAATATAAAGAACTGCTTGTACAGCCATTAAAAAATGCGAAACAACAAGCATCCATCCTAACGGTCCAATTGGTCCACTTTCAACTATTGTCCATAAATTCATGACAACTGCCCATATCCCATACTTAATTAAAGTGATTAGTGCTAATGCTTCTATTAATTTAAAGTTTTTACCAAATAACCAACCAAGAATGGCAATAGTAAAGAATAAACTTGCAGTGGGACTATCGGGTACAAATATTAAAAATTGGGGCTCAGTCACTGCAAGCTGCCAACCATACCAGTAATAACCGTAAATAGTACCTAAAAAATTTATAATCAATAATAAAGTTAAAAATGACTTAGATCGAAGTAAATACTGAATTTGTAGTAACACTGATTCACAACTCCTCTATATTAATCAAATGCGCCTTTCTTATTTATGACTGCAAGCTTTCGAAACAGAAAAACATTTGCTGCCGGATTTCATCGAGCATAGGTCAATAGGATATTGATCACTTAAACGTTGCCACAGAGGCTAACACGATGTTTGTCATCTCACTGGTACAACAACAGGACGTTGCGTTTTTCAGCGATAAGTGACACTCTTAGTCTAAGTTAATTATTAAATTTCCTTTTAAAAATCTGTCATACGCCGTATGCTTCACTTCAATCTTCCACCACTTATAGAAGTGGCAAGATGATGAAGTTGAGTTTCACAAAAATTACATAATATTTGAATATGTACAAAAATTTTAGCATATGTACTACTAAAGAATACCACAATTTCAGTAAATTAATCTTCTAGTAAAAGCTAATTAATTATTTCTCCCGATAAAAAAGACGACTCAACTTGGGACTAATTCTATTTGAAATAAAGTACTAAAAATAAAAGAAAGAGAGTCAGTTTCCCAACTCTCTTTTAAGCTTGTACTATTCTTCAGCTTTTAAACTTGCAATAAATTCAGCTAATACTTGAAGTTCTTCATCAGTACCTTTAAATTGACCAGCTGGCATTGCGCCACGACCATTTTTAATTACTTCTGCAACCTCTTCAGCTGTTAATTCGTTTCCTAATAGACTAGGTGCTGCTCCACCACCGGACATATCTGCACCATGACAAGCAATACAAGACTTACCAGGTTCACCTGAGAAGATTAAGAAACCTTCTGAATTTTCATCATATTCAATATCAGGCACTAAACCTAAATCTTCATCTGTAATTTCACCTTGAGCTTTTGCTGCTTCCCAGTCATGGTTTGCAACAGATTCCCAAGTTAAATAAATCATTGACGCAACAGTTAATAACATAAGTGCAGTTGGAATAGGACGCTTAGAAGGTTTACGTTCTGGACCTTTGTCAAGGAAAGGCATTAACATTAATGCTGCGACAGCTAATCCAGGAACAACAACTGCTCCAATAACGTTATAAGGACCTGAAGCATAAGTATATTTTAATAATTGATATAAGAACAAGAAGTACCAGTCTGGTAACGGAATATAAGAAGCGTTCGTTGGATCAGCTGGACCTTCTAATGGTGATGGATGAGCAACAGTTAATATTAAATAACCGATTAAGAATACCGCACCAACCATCCATTCCTTTAATAAGAAATCAGGCCAAAACGCTTCAGTTTTGCCAGGATACTCGGAATAATCTTTTGGAATATTCGGTTTGCGATTATTAAGTGCAACACGCGAATCGCCTACGAATTTCATCCCTTTTCCGCGATGCATAGTGTCCCCTCCTTTAGAAAATCATAAAAACATTTTATTTAGATCATAGTGGACCTGAGATACCTTGACGTCGGATCATCACAAAGTGTGCTGCAAGTAATGCAAATAATACTGCTGGTAAGAAGAAGACATGGATTGCAAAGAAACGTGTAAGTGTTTGCGCCCCAAGAATTGTTGAATCACCAGCAAGTAAGATTTTAATTAATTCACCGATAAATGGCACTGAAGCAGCAATTTGAATCCCTACTTTTGTTGCAAATAACGCCTTCATGTCCCAAGGAAGTAAATATCCTGTGAACCCTAAACCTAACATTACACAGAAAATTAAAACACCTACAATCCAGTTTAACTCACGAGGTTTCTTATAAGAACCTGTGAAGAATACACGAAGTGTATGTAAGAACATCATTACGATAACTAATGAAGCTCCCCAGTGGTGCATACCACGTACGATTTCACCGAAAGCTACTTCGTTTTGTAAATAATAAACTGATTTCCATGCATTCTCTACGTCTGGTACATAGTACATTGTTAAGAACATACCTGACAAAATTTGGATTACAGTAATGAAGAATGTTAATCCACCAAAACAGTAAACGAATGCTGAAAAGTGATGTGCAGGGTTAACGTGCTCTGGCACTTCGTGGTCGGCAATATCACGCCAAATTGGTGTAATATCTAATCGCTCATCGACCCAATCATAAATTTTGTTTAGCACAATTGTCTACCCCCTAACTAATTAAACTAAAGTATTTGCGATTTTTTTCCCAAGCAGTAAAAAACCATCTTTTTCTGAAACTTCATACTCGTCTAACGGACCTGTTGGTGGTGTTCCTGGAATGTTTTTACCATTTTTCTCATAACGTCCACCGTGACAAGCACAGAAGAATTGATCTGGGTGAGCTGCGTCACCAGCCCAGTTTACTGTACAACCTAGATGTTTACATACTGGTGAAAGTGCAATAATTGTATCTCCGCTCTTATACACCCAAGCAGCATCTGTTACTTCAGACTTGTACCAAGCATCAACTTGCTCATATGAAAAGTCGATTTTTGTAGGTTCTTCCGTAATATCTGCAATTTTTGTGCTAGTTTGCACAAAATCACCTTCAGCTTTAGTTTGTAGAGCTGGATCAATTGCAAAACGCACCATTGGCATTAACATACCTGCCGCCATAAATCCACCAACACCTGTTAAAGTGTAGTTAAGAAATTGACGTCTTGTAACTCGATTGTTACTCATCTTTTTCCCCCCCCTAACTAAAAGGTCAGTCCAATGGACATACTTTTTACAAATAGTAGTAATACTAGGACATATCTATGATATATCAATAAAATTAGTTGGTCAATATTGGTTTCTCTTGATTTGAACAGTTTGTGAACATTTCTTGAAACAATTTCTAGACTTGAGACCATTTGGAAGAAAGTACTGGAATTACTTGTTTTAACTGCTCATCAAGGACAGATTTTTTAACAGCCTTGTCCATTGACTCAAGAGGTATCGCTGGTAACCAAATAATATCAATTTGGTTATTTAAGCTTGTCCAACTATGATCACTTGTAATAAAGAGTACATGTTTAAACCCACCACGATGAAGCTCGTCCTTGATTGCATTTACATCAAGGCCTTTTTTTGTTTCCTCCGTGTAAGAAAATGGTGGCATTACCATTAGCCGTCCCTTAAATTGTTGTTCGATAAAATTTGTTAATGACATCATAAATTCTGCAGCAGAACTACTTTGTTTGATCGATGAATCAGCAAAATTTATTGAAAGCAATGGAATAATTGCCGTATCTATAAAATCTTTTTGCGTCTGAAATTGTTGTACATCTTTTACACTAAATATCACGAATACTCTCCTCCATAAACCTCTACCTCTAATGTTTGCCAAATATCATTATAAGTATAAATTATTCTTTGAAATTTTTATGTAAAAATACGCAAAAAGCGTATTTATAAGAATTTTTCTCTTCTTTTTTACTAAAAGAGCTATGTGTTACCTAGTTTTTACTAAGTCATAATAGGAAGTTGATTAATTTTTTATAATAGTCATGTTTAACCGAAGAAAAAGAATATCTTATTCAGTCGAGGTTTTTCCCGACTGAATAAGATTAATTATTAGATGTCTGTTTCAATGTTTGAAGTAAATTGGATAGCTTAATAAAACGTTCTTTGTCTCCAAGATCTAACGCTTCGTCAATTTCTCGCAACAATTTTTCTTCTTGAAATGCTAATAAGCTGTTATTTAATAATTCTTCAGCAATAATTCGGTCTTTTTCATTAATGTGCAAGTATTTCGGCATATGAGGATTTTCTTCAAGCACTGCTAAATACTGCTGACTTGGTGGGATATTTGGGAAATTCAACTGAATGTACATGCTTTCACTCGGATGTAAACGTAAATCATGAAAAGACTTTTCTGCATCTGACGTCATAATGTTCCCTTTATAAAACCGAAATGGAACACCGTTCGAATCCACAGAAGACATGACAATTGCTCGTGGGCAATAGTGAGCTTCTTCAACGAAATGAATGTTTTCTAATAAATTATCATTACTCAACAAATAATTTAAAATCCAAACACATTCTCTTCTTTTCAATTGAAAATTTTTCAAAAACCAACGGACAAAGTTCTTTTTATCAACGAGCGGAACGGAAGAAGTCATTAGCTATCCCTCCTTTTAATCAAGAGTGTTAAGCAAATCAAACCATTGTTGTTCAGTTGGCTGTAAGGAAATCAATTGCTTAGCAATTTCTCGGGCTTCATCCCTTTTACCGTCTTCTATTAAGAAATAACAATATTTTTCTAGAAACGACGGCTCTTCCTTAAAATCATTATATGCTGTGTTGTAAATTTCGTATGCGCGTTCAAATTGTTCAACTTTGTCGTAAGCGTGCGCCACGAAAGGATATAACGCTGTCCAGCTAAAATTATCTTTTGTTAAATTTTCAAATAATTCAATTATTTCTTCAGAACGCTCCTCTTTTTCATAAATTGACATCAATATTAGAAGTGCTTCCATATATTCAGGATCAAGTGCAATTGCCTCATATAAATGTTCAACAGCTTGTTCAGGTCGTCCATTCTTTAATGCTAGCTTAGCTGCCAATAAATAAAATGATTTGTCATATTCATCACGTTTCAAACCTTCACAAATAACAGAATAAGCTCTTTTATTATCCTCTAACATTGCATAACTCTCAGATAATAATAAATAAGCGCTAAAGTAATCTGGATCCAATTCTTTTAAATCTTCTAATTGTTTAATTGCTAGTTCATATTTTTCGGCTTGGAATGCAGCATATGCGGAACCAAATAATAAGTCTGGTGCTACTTTTTCCTCAAGGGCTTCCATGTAATATTCTAATGCTGTTTCATAGCCCCCTCCGGAACGATATACTTCAGCAAGTCTTTCTGCTAGGAGTATTCCAGCAAATGATTTGTCGTTCCCATGTAACTCTTCATAAATACGAGCGGCCTCAGTAAAGCGTCCTGTTTCAAATAATAGTTCCGCTTTAGCAAATTGTAAAAGTGGCTCATTAGGTAATAAGTGTAATGCTTCATTAATTCGCTGTTCCGCAACCTCATATAATCCTTGCATTTGGTAATAATCCGCTAGTACTAGAAGACTTTGCGGGTATTCAGGTGCCTGTGAATCTATCGCTAATAATAAATTTAAAGCCTCATCCTCTTCCCCTAATTCAATTAAGACAGATGCTCGGTCGATAGAAAGTTGTGCTTCATCAGGAAAGATGAACTGTAAATGTTCATACACTCGATTTGCTTCATTTAAATAGCCATATTGCATTAATAAATCAGCAATTTCATATTGCAAATCTGGCTCTTCATTTAATAAAACAGAATCTAATAAATTATTAATTGTTTGTAGTTCCCCATTTTGTATGGCAGAAATCATTTCGTTCGCTACATTTGTCATTATGTTCACCTTATCTCTATATTATCAATACTATGCTACATGACTAATCTATTAGAAACAAGAAAAAGGTCCGCCACTTAACGTGGAGACCCTAACTGTTAAACTGTCATTGAGAATCAGTTACGAAAAATACTCGAGTAGAAGTATAGATTCGGTTGATCTTCAATTACTGAACAAGTAGATTATTTAGATGTTCGAAAAATGTCGGATATGAAACTGCGATACATTCCGCATCATCTAATTCAATCGGTGTTTCACTAATTAAAGAAGCTACTGCTGCCATCATACCGATTCGATGGTCACCATATGATTTTAAGCTTGCTCCGTTTAATTTAGTTGGACCATTGATAATCATTCCGTCCTCAGTCGCTTCAATGTCTGCACCTAGTTTTTTAAGTTCCGTTACAACAGCCGTTATACGATCTGTTTCTTTTACTTTTAACTCTTCAGCGTCACGAATAACTGTTGTACCGTTTGCTTGTGTAGCAAGAAGTGCAATGATAGGAATTTCATCAATAAGACGAGGAATTATATCTCCTTCAATTGTTGTACCATTTAATTCAGAAGTTTGGATTGTAACGGTTGCTGTTGGTTCTGCAGATTGTTCATCTTCAATTTTCACAGACATATTCGCGCCCATTTGTTCTAGAACTTCAATGATTCCTGCACGCGTTGGATTCACACCAACATTTGTCATTACAATTTCGCTATTTGGAACAATTGAGCCGGCAACTAAGAAAAACGCAGCAGAAGAAATATCACCAGGTACATTTACATGTGTTCCTTGAAGGTGTTGGCCGCCTTTGAAAGAAATCACTCCATCTTCAGCGGTAATTTCAGCACCAAATTGTCTTAACATTCTTTCTGTATGATCACGCGATATTTCCTTTTCTCTAACAATTGTTGTTCCCTCTGCTCGTAGTCCAGCTAAAAGTACAGCAGATTTGACTTGTGCACTCGCAACAGGCATTGAGTAATCAATTGCTTGTAATTTTGTCCCTTGAATTGCTAATGGCGTAAATTGACCATTATCACGTCCTGCGATTTGTGCGCCCATTTGGCGTAATGGGTCAACCACTCGACGCATAGGACGTTTACCAATAGAAGCATCACCTGTCATAATCGTATGTAAACTTGTTCCTGAAAGGATCCCTAGCATTAATCTAGTCGTCGTTCCTGAGTTACCTGTATATAATACTTCTTTCGGTTCTTTCCATTCATCAATGCCATCACTCGTAACAGTAACATTCGTACCGTCTACTTTTATGTCAACGCCGAGTTTTCTAAAACAATCAATTGTACTTAAACAATCCTCACCAAGTAAAAATCCACTAACAGTCGTTTGTCCTTTTGCAATGGCACCAAACATGACTGCTCGATGAGAAATTGATTTATCCCCAGGAACAGTAATCGTCCCCTGTAAACTAGGGTTTCTAAATTCTAATACTTTAGAAGTCAATATAAACACTCCTTTCATCAAGCCTTTGTATGAGTTTCAATTATGAAACATACATTTCAAATTGAGTTCGTTGTTTAATACATTTTTCAGCAAGATCACGATCAACAGCACTTTGGAAGCTAATAACTAAAATACCGAATACATCTTCACGTGCTTCAACCACACGAATATTCGTAATACTTATATTTTCCTCAGCTAAATACCCTGTTACTTCAGAAATAACACCTGGATAGTCAGGAATATCAACATATAAATCGTATGTTGAATAAAAGGCGCCAGTAGAAACAGGGAGATTATCACGAACCTGCTTTGCCCCAGCAAAATATTGTTCAATTAATTCATCATCATTTTTAAGAATTAAATCTTTTACATTGTTCATTTCAATAACCCATGAGTCTAATTGATCAATTAACTCATCACGATTTTGTAAAACAATATCGCGCCACATAATTGGATTAGAAGAAGCAATTCGTGTAATATCACGGAATCCTCCTGCGGCTAACAAACTCGTCATTGGGTACTTTTGATTTTCAAGATCGAATTGACGAACTAAAGATGCTGCAACGATGTGAGGAAAATGACTTACTACTGCTGTCATATGATCATGTTCAAAAGAATCGACTTTAATAATTTTAGCAAATGTAAACTTTAAAAGTTGTTCCAATGACTCGATTTTATCTGTACTTTCATTTTTAAGTGGAGTTAACATATAATAGGCATTTTCTAATAGGTAAGGTTTTGCTGCATTAATCCCACTCTTATGGGACCCTGCCATCGGGTGACCCCCAATAAAAGTAATACCTAATTGTTGTAATTCTTCTGCCTTCTTCATTATTAACCCTTTTGTACTGCCGGTATCAGTCACAATCACACCGCTCTTTAATTGCCATGATTTTAACTGTTCCATCCAATTTAATGTTGCGCTAACTGGTGTGCCAAAAATAATGATATCGGCCAATTTTGCAGCTTGGATTACATCATCAACAACTTCATGAACAATTTCTAAACTTGAAGCAAGTTCCCTTGTTTGTTCATTAATGTCATAACCATATACTTTTGTATGGGGAGCCTTTTGACAAGATAAGGCAATTGACCCCCCAATTAATCCAAGTCCAATGACTAAGACATTGCGTATCATGCAAATACCCCTTGTTCAGTTAATACCTCTTCAAGAAGTCCTAAGAATTTGCTGTTCTGTTGTTCCGTACCAATTGTTACACGGATATAACCTGGAGTACCTAGTGCATTACCACTGCGAATAATGAATCCACGTTTCATCATTTCTTGGAAAACTAAATCACTATCAGCTTTTACTTCAAATAAGATGAAGTTTGTTTGAGATGGGTAATAGTCTAAACCATGTTTCTCACAGAACTCAACATATTGTTGCTTTCCTTTTTCGTTTGCTTCACAACATTCAGTAATGAACTGTTGGTCATTTAAAGCAACAATCGCTACTTTTTGGCTTAGTATTGTGTTATTGAAAGGTGCACGAACTGGATCTAGTTTAGCAACTACATCTTCTTGACCTACTAAGTAACCCACTCGGAATGAAGCTAGTCCATAAGCTTTAGAGAATGTTCGCATTACTACTACATTCGGGTACTGTTGAACATACGGTAATGTATTTTGGTAAGCTGGATCATTTACGTATTCAAAGTAAGCTTCATCTAAAACAACAAGTACTTCCGAAGGTACTTTTGCTAAGAACGCTTTTAACTCTTCTTCAGAAACGATTGTACCTGTAGGGTTGTTAGGATTACATACCCAAACGATAGATGTGTTTTCATCAATTGCATTTAGCATTGCTTCTAAATCATGTTTTCTATTCTTTAAAGGAACTTCACGTACTTCTGCCCCTTCGATTTCTGCATTATGTTTATATTGAGAGAATGAAGGAGTAGCCATTACAGTGTTTACACCAGGATATAGTAACGCACGAGTTAAGATCGCGATTAAATCATCTGAACCATTACCGAAAATAAGTTCACTTTCTTTAACTCCTAGGTACTCGGCAACGACAGTACGAAGGCTTTGTGCATATCCATCAGGGTAAATTGCATGGTTCGTATAATCTGATTCTAAAAACGCTTTTACTTTTGGAGAGTAACCATAAGGATTTTCATTAGATGCAAGTTTTACTACTTCATCTAAACCAAATTCTCTTTTTACTTCTTCAATTGGTTTACCAGGTTTGTATGCTTTCATGCCATTCAGTTGTTGTTTCCATTTCATTTTAAACGTCTCCTTCAATTTAAAATCATTATTTCACTAAATCAGGTCTTAATTTCACTGCGTCATTTAAATAAACATGTTTTACATCCTTTTGTGAAACCTCTAAGTTCACATGTAGTAAAACACGAATACAAAGTGGTAATGCATTCGGTACGTTCATTTCATGCATACACATTGTCGGAACGTATTGCCAGCCATCTAATGATCGAACTGCTTTTGCAGGAAAAGCTGACGTTATGTCAGGTGTTGTTGAAATTAACACTGAAATAATATCTTCTGGGTCAATTTCGTTCACCTTCGTAATTTCTTGTACTAAATGAACTGTTTCACTATATATAAGTTCGGGATTGTCTTCTTCAATCGTGACTGCTCCTCTAACTCCGCGAATCATTTACCCACCTCCTGTAGAAGTTCTCTTAATTCTAAATCTACTTCTTTACATTCTGAAAGCTCAATTGAACGAACAAATGGCTCTCCAATTTTTGATAACAGAACGAAATTTAACACACCATATTCAGCTTTTTTATCTTTTAACATATAATCTTTTAATTGATCAAAAGAATAATTGAATACCCCTTCAAATGGGTAACCTTTATCAATAGCAAATTGTAAGAAGGATTTTGTAAACTCACGGTTGATTTGACCATAGCGCTCGCTTAATAATAAAGCGTACACCATTCCAATCATCACTGCTTCACCATGAGCTAGCCCACCGTACCCTGCTGCAGCTTCAATAGCATGTCCATATGTATGCCCAAAGTTTAAATATTTTCGAACTGATTGTTCCGTTTCGTCTTCGGTGACAATTTTCGCTTTCACTTCAATACCAGATCTCAAATGGGAAGCTAGTTGATGATCAGAAAGTTTTGTTATGGATGATAAATCTAGTAACTCCATTAGCCACTTTTCATTAGAAATAAGAGCATGTTTAATTACCTCTGCCATACCAGATCGCATTTCTTTTTCGCTTAATGATGAAAGAAATTCAGTATCATAAACGACAGCTTGTGGCTGATAAAATGCACCTACCATATTTTTTCCTTGCGGATGGTTTATGGCTGTTTTGCCACCAACAGCAGAATCATGTGCCAGAATTGTTGTTGGTACTTGAATATATGGAATACCGCGCATATAGGTAGCAGCAGCGAACCCTGTAAGGTCTCCCACTGCTCCACCACCAAACGCGATTAATAATGTTTTACGAGTACTTTTATTTTCTAGCAAAAATGTTTGTGCAGCAAAGTAATTTTCAAAGCTTTTACATGTTTCACCAGCTGGCATCACAAACACTTCAAACGGTTCAGGGAACTGTTCTTGAAAGTAGGCATGTTGTGCTTGCCAAACATTTTCATCGGTAAATACAATAATACGATCTGCTTCTTCTACATGCTTTTTTAACGATGAAAAGGCATCTTTTAAAATACGATTTCCAATGATTACTTCATATGAGTGAGAAGCAGTATGAACAGGAATTTTCATATTTTAGAACTCCTTTGCATATTTACGCATTTCTTCAATTTGAGATTGTAATTGAGGCAGTTGGTCACTATGGAATTGCTCTACAATTATTTTTGCAATCTCCCATGCGATTACATTTTCTGCAACGATAGAAGCTGCTGGAACTGCACAGCTATCTGAACGTTCAACGCTAGCTTTAAACGCTTCTTTTGTTTCAATATCAACACTTTGTAATGGTTTATATAGTGTTGGAATTGGTTTCATAACACCACGAACAACGATTGGCATTCCTGTTGACATACCACCTTCAAGACCACCTAGGCGATTTGTTGCTCTTGTGTAGCCATTCTCTTCATCCCATAAAATTTCGTCATGGACTTCTGATCCTTTACGACGAGCCATTTCAAAGCCAATTCCAAATTCAACGCCTTTAAAAGCATTAATAGACAGCATAGCTTGTGCAAGTCGACCATCTAATTTACGATCATAATGAACATAAGATCCGATACCAGCTGGAAGTCCTTCTACAATTACTTCCACAACTCCACCGATTGAATCACCTGCTTTTTTCGTATCATCAATCATTTGCACCATTTTTGCAGATGCTTCTGGGTCAACACAATAACATGCATCCTGCTCTACGATTGTACGAATTTCATCTGCTGATTTCCCTTGAACTTTAGATGTATCAGCTTTGATGCCAGCAATTTCAGTAACATGGGAAACGACCGAAATTCCTAATTCATTTAATAATGCCTTTGCAACAGAACCAACCGCTACTCGCACAGTAGTTTCACGTGCACTTGAGCGCTCTAATACGTTACGTAAATCACGATGTCCGTATTTCATTCCACCCACTAAATCAGCATGTCCAGGACGAGGACGTGAAATTTGACGTTTAATTTCATTTGGGTCAACATCTTCTGGAAGAGGGTCTGCCCCCATAATTTTAGTCCAATGTTTCCAATCATCATTTTT
Source organism: Ureibacillus composti (assembly GCA_030348875.1). GTDB lineage: Bacteria > Bacillota > Bacilli > Bacillales_A > Planococcaceae > Ureibacillus > Ureibacillus composti. Next base: position 1,885,259 of record JAUCEP010000002.1, on the reverse strand, counting down.
AACAATTAACGCAACAGGAGAACCAAGTGTTTTACCATGACGTACCCCACCCACGATTTCAACTGTATCCGTTTCTATTTGCATACGTCGGCCTCGACCATGTCCACCTTGCCTACGTTTTAGATCATAATTTATTTTTTCCGCTGTAATTGGTAATAGGGATGGTAACCCCTCAATAATTGTTGTTAATTGAGGACCATGAGATTCCCCAGCAGTTAAGTATCGCATCAAACACTTTCTCCCTTCAACTCGCTAAAGTATGTATCTTACTATAACATATTGTAGCCAAAAAAACAGACCAATTTTGAAGTAATCTTGCTCAATTGAATATTCAGAATATTCGACATAAAGAGTCTAAAAAACAACAAGCGTCTCCGTTTCGCGAGACGCCTTCTAACCCAAAGTAAGTGTTCTTTTTGTTTTCAGGCTTGAAAATCAAGACTACTTCTTTCGGTAGAAGAACGTATCTTCCACTTCAAGGTCATATCGTCCTGGATTAAATATCTGTTCAGTCGATCCAACGAATAATATACCCCCTGAACGTAATGATTTACTAAAATTATGGAAAATTTGATCTTTTGCTTCTTCTGTAAAATAAATCATTACATTACGACAAACAATTAAATCGAGGTTTGCTTCGTATGAATCTTTTAAAAGATTATGCTTCTTATATGTAACTGTTCTTTTGACGTCTTCACTTATTTTGTAAAACTGTCCTTCATTAACAAAATGTTTCACTTTCATTTTCTCTGGAACTTCTGCTAGAGAACGCTCTGGGTATAAACCTAATTTTGCTTTTTGAATGACATTTTCATCGATATCTGTGGCTAACACATGAATTTGAGAAAGTGGCAAATAGTTCGATAATACCATGGCAATAGTATAAGGCTCTTCACCAGTCGAACATGCTGCACTCCAAATCTTTAAACGTTTATTATTATTTAATAATTTAGGGAATATCTTATTTTGTAAAACTTCCCACCGTTTACCGTTTCGATAAAATTCGGAAACATTAATGGTCATTCGGTCAAGAAATTCATTCATTAGATCTCGATCTTTTTCTAGCGCATGCAAAAAGGCAACAAAATCTCGGTAGCCCTTTTTCTCATAAAGAGAGGTTAGTCTACGTTTCATTTGTGCTTCTTTATATAATGCCAAATCGATTCCAGTTTTTCTTTTTATCCCTTCGATAAATAGTTCATAATCTGACATGCATCCATCTTTCCCCTCATATGTCGTAAATTAATTATATCTGAAATTAGTGGAATCTGAAATACATTTCAACTAACAACTTTACTAAGAAGAAAAAAGATTCATTATTTTCTATTAAGTTCAATTGTTTCTTGACTTACTTCTTGTCGAATTGGATCTTGTGAAATCGATTTAAACGGTTGATTTAGTGCCAATTTCTCCCTAGTATATTCAATTTCTAAACGAAGCTTTTCAGTCTCTATAATATAACTTTCCTTTCGAAATTTCTCTAGGTCAATTTCATATTTCAACACTTCTAATTTTAGTTTTGATTGTTTACTCAAATAAGTTGTAATGATTGCTGTAATTGGAATAGTTGATGCAATTAATACAATTCCTAAAACAAGAATGACATAATCCGCCATTTAGTGACCCTCCTAAAATAAGGTTATATGTTATCAACTATATGTTAGTTTAACATTTTTTTGGGAACTTGAGTAAGGCAAGGTTTAGTGTGAAGGGGTCATTGCTTATAAACTAAAATGAACATAGTAATGATGTAAGTACATTTTGATAAATGATCTAGAATTTTACTCTTCATTTAATGATAAATAAAAATAAACCTCGTTGTCATTTGTAGCTGATTTTGAACTGGAGACCTAGATGAAGACCGTTTCACAACTAATTTGATTGCGTTTTCAACTTACTAAAATCAATAATGTTCAGTATATGTACTATCCTTTCAGATGTTAAAACTTTATGGGTCACCTTTGAAATAAAAGGCGTAGAAAAAGTCATTCAACTTTTTCTACGCCTTCATTTACAAGTAGTAATTGTAATTAGCTATTAAGCTAATTCAGCACCGAACCATAATGCGATTTCACGTTCAGCTGATTCTGCTGAATCAGAACCGTGGATTACGTTTTCTGAAATAGTAACAGCATAGTCACCACGGATTGTACCTGGTTGAGATTCAGATGGTTTTGTAGCACCCATCATGATACGAGCTAAAGAAATTACGCTTTCGCCTTCCCATACCATTGCAAATACTGGACCAGAAGTGATGAAGTCAACTAATTCACCAAAGAAAGGTTTGTCTGCATGTTCTGCATAGTGAGCTTCTGCTACTTCACGAGATGGTACGATTAATTTAGCTGCTTTTAATTCGAAGCCGCGGCGTTCAAAACGGTCCACGATATCTCCGATTACTTGACGCTTAACGCCATCTGGTTTAATCATTAAATAAGTTTTTTCGATTGCCATAATTATTATACACTCCTTAAGTTTGGGTAAGGCGTTACACCTACCGATAAATATTACCAAAATAACATAAATACATCAACTATCTCAAATAATTTAAATATAGTTAATTATTGTCATGCAATTCAAAATTAAAACTTGCGCTTGCCAATAAATAAAGCAATGTCCCTTAATTTCTTTTTCATTGGGTTGTTTGGCAATGCTTCAACTTCTTTCATCGCCTTCTTTAAATAAAGATTGCTAATTTTTACAGCTTCTTTTATGGCATCTGACTTCCGTACAACTTCTAACATGGCCATACGCTCTTCTTCAGTCACAAAACCATGTTCAGCACGTTGAATAAATCGTTGAATTGTAGGATCATCCTTTAACAGGATAATTGGAAGCGTAATATTTCCATGTAACAAGTCACTTCCTGCTGGTTTACCAAGTTGTCGATCGGTTGAAACAAAATCTAAAATATCATCAACGATTTGAAAACTCATACCAACATAATAACCAAATTGTTTTAAATGTCTAACATTTTTGGGGTCAACACCAGCAGCAACTGCCCCTAGTTCACAGCTAGATTCAATTAATAATGCTGTTTTCCTTTTAATTCGACGGAAGTAGTCTTTTAAATTTTGATCTACTCGAAACTTATCTTCAATTTGAATCACTTCACCATTAACAATTTCAACCATTGTCCGAGCCAAAATTTGATGAACACGTGGATTCTCAATCGATGTGACATACTCTAATGCACGCGCAAAAATAAAGTCGCCAGTATACATGGCAACGCGATTGTTTGTTTGTGCTTTAACAGTACGTCTACCCCTTCTCATATCTGAATCATCAATAACATCATCATGAACAAGAGATCCCATATGAATTAATTCAAGCGGAACAGCAATATTTTTCATTTGGTCAATATTATATTGTCCAAATTTTGCACTGACTAAAACAAAAACTGGACGAATTCTTTTTCCACCCGCTTGCAATAAATGAAGGGAGGCATCATTTATCATGTGTGAAGACGAGTTCAACGCTGTTTCTAATTCTTTTTCGATGACGTCTATATCCGATTTCAAATCGGAATAGAGCATTTTTAACTTCATCTTTTCCACGCGTAAAAACCTTCTCCCCGCCTAAATTTCTTTCTTAAACCCCATATGCATCGCCGCGGCACCACCACTATAGCCCTTATATTTAACTTTAGTGAAACCGGCTTGTCCAAACATAGATGCAAGTTTCTTCATACCTGGAAAATCATTTGCAGATTCTTGTAACCATGAATATTCTTTGTAACTTTTAGCAAATAATTTGCCAAATACCGGCATAATATATTTAAAATAAAATCTGAATAATTGACGATATCCAGGAATCTCAGACTGCGAAGTTTCTAAGCAAACAGCCATACCTCCTGGCTTTAACACACGATTCATTTCTCGTAAAACCTTCATATAATCAGGTACATTTCGTAATCCAAACCCTATTGTTACGTAGTCAAAGGTATTATCCTCAAATGGTAATTGCATTGCATTTCCATGAATTAATTCAACTTGTGGAAATGGTTTTACCTTTTCCTCGCCTACTTTTAGCATATTTTTACTAAAATCAAGACCTTTTACCATACCAGTATCCCCAACCGCCTTTGCAAGCTGAATAGTCCAATCAGCGGTACCACAGCAAACATCGAGGCATTTCGAACCTGGTTTTACATTCATGCGCTTCATTGTATCTTCACGCCATTTTACATGTAATTGAAAACTAATTACCGAGTTCATTTTATCGTAACTCTCTGAAATATTTTCAAAGACCTCATGAACACGTTCTTCTTTTGACTTGCTCATCTTTTCAAAACCTTCCTTGTCACTTCTGACTAAACAGTACTTTCTGTTTTATGTATTGTTTCAAATCGTCATGTAAAAATGTTGACGTTTGAAGATAGTCAAGAAGATTCGTCGTTAACGTATCAATCTCCCGTAGAATTAACCGTTCAAATGGTTCTTCATGTTGCACTGAACTTTCTACCATCAACTGATAAATTGATGATGTTTCCCCATTTTTATGCTTTTTGTCCTCTTCAATTAAACGAAGCAACAACAAACAATTTTCCACGATTGGCAAATATTGATTGAAATTATAAGCGGTATAAAAGCTCTTAATAAGAGCTGTTTCAATTACTGTTAAACTCTCCAGCCATTGTCTAAATGTATATGATTTATTTTCATAAACTCTTACTTGCTGTTCGCAACGATGGACAATTCCTTCAGATATTTTTCTGATTAAGGGAATATTTCCTGATTCTGCTAAAATTTGATAATAACGTCCACTGTAGTAATCTCCCGAAAGAACTGTTAATTGTTGTTCTTTACTTGTTGCGTCCAATTCATGAATTTTTTCATGCTCACTAAGTGATGCATGGACGATTCCGACCGTGATAATACTCTTATCCATCTTGTCATTCCAATTTTCACCGTTGAAAAAGGGTAACAGCAAGTAAAACAATTGTTCTTCATTCAATACCGGTTCTCCAGTATATTGCAGTAGAGTTCTATGTCGAACATGCATGAAAATATTCGTTTTTAATTGGTTAATGTTTTTCTGAATGTATGTTGCATCCATAGATATTACTCCATTTCACTATCAATTACGCCTTGGCGTAATTGCGTCCGGATTTCGGACTCGTGTTACGCGAGTCAACTCCAATACGAAACCCGTGACATCCGCCGGAGGCATTATCTTCACTCAGTATCATGTTAAGATCTAAACTGAATAAATTATTAATTTGCATTAACTCACATTTTAATTGATGGAGTTTTTTTGCGAATGAAGATAAATGCCATGCAAACCTTTAAGCATGACAAGCTACCTTACTTTTTAGAACCACTTTCTATAACGCCATGTGATGAGTAGATTTTTGCTTTACCACGAATTTTCATAGCAGATGTATGTTCTGTAAATTGTGCAATCATTACTTCACCAGAATCTAATTTTTCAGAATGGTGAAATTTCGTATCTGTTCCACGTGTGAGACCGATTACATGAACTCCATCTTCTTCTGCTTCAATGACAATATAATCTGGGTTTGTCATAAGTTCATTACTCCTCATACTTCATATTCTTGTACATCATAACACAATAAAAAGATGAAATTAAGACATTTGAATAAATGAGATGACTTCTCTACGTTTCACTTCATCCTCTTCAAAAACTCCACGAGCAACTGAAGTGACTGTTTTGGACCCTGGTTTTTTCAAACCTCTCATCGTCATACACATATGTTCCGCTTCAATCACGACATAAACTCCAAACGGTTGTAACATTTCCATTATCGTATCTGCAACTGTAGAGGTAATTCTCTCTTGGAGTTGCGGACGACGCGCAACCGACTCTACACATCGACCTAATTTACTAAGCCCCGCTACTTTCCCATCATGAGGGATATAAGCAACATGCGCTTTGCCGTAAAAAGGAACTAAGTGATGTTCGCACATTGAATAAAACGGTATATCTTTAACAAGAACTAGTTCTTCATGTTCTTCATGGAAAACGGTGCTGAAGAATTCCCGTGGATCCTCATTAATACCACTAAACATTTCAGTATACATTTTCGCTACTCGTGAAGGTGTATCAAGCAATCCTTCTCTAGTTGTATCTTCTCCAACCGCTTCTAAAATCATTTTAACGGCTTCTTCTATTTTATTTAAATCGACCTTCGACATAGTAACCATATCCTCCTAAAATCACGACGCAAGACTGTCAAATTGAATCATAGCACATACACCCCATTATCGCATAAAGGGGTTTCTGAATAAAAGAAAAAAAGCGAAAATAGTACTCGCAAATTTATTATCTATTATTTATCAATTAGTATGTAAAAAAAGAGCAGTCATCATGAGTCCATGACGACTGCTCTATGTAACTGCAAGGCTGATTATTTCACAGCATCTTTAAGCGCTTTACCTGGTTTGAAAGCAGGTACTTTACTTGCAGCGATTTCGATTTCTTCACCTGATTGTGGATTACGACCTTTACGAGCCGCACGTTCACGTACTTCGAAATTCCCAAAACCGATTAATTGAACTTTGTCACCCTTTGCAAGAGCATCTTGAATTGTATCAAATACAGCTTCAACTGCTTTAGAAGCGTCTTTTTTAGAAAGAGCCGCAGCTTCAGCAACAGAGTTTACTAATTCTGTTTTATTCACACCATTCACCTCCTCTCAAAGGGTCATGAACATAAATCATGTAAAAAGAGTAACATATAGAAAACCTTGGTGCAACTGTATTTATCGATGTTTTCGCATAGAAAAATGTATTTTTTCTAACATTACACAAATAAAAGGACTTTTCACCTATAAAATGAAAAGTCCTAATAAAAAATTTTTAAGTATTTTATTGTCTTTATACCTAATGAATTACGCCAAAGCGTTTTTCTCTTATCTCAGCTAAGCGATGGCGCAATCAGATTTCCCCTCGATTACTAAGCGAAATCTCCTATAAAAACTTATATCGGATATAATGTCAAACTTCATTCAGTTGGGGTTGGTACCCCAACTGAAGGATAAAATTATATAATAAATGTAACAAGTCCACGATCACCTTCATTAACCATTCTTTCAATTGTTTGACGCATTCTTTTCTTCGCATTTGGAGGAACTGAATTCATTTTATAACGAATTCCCTCTTTTAACACCTCATGTAAAGGCGTACCAAATAATTGAGTTTCCCATAACGCTTCACGATCGTGTCTATATGAATACTGAAGGTCTTTTAATAACTGACTCGCATAAAATTCAGTACCAATTAATGGCGCAAATTCTGTTTCCATATCGATACGGATAATGTGATATGAAGGTGCAGAAGCTTTCATACGTACACCATAGAAATTATTTTGTTTAATAATTTCTGGTTCACTTGGTTCAAATTCTTCTAAAGATGGAAGTGTTACACCATAACCATTTGTACTTGCTTCCTCAATTGCTTCTCTAAATCTCTTTTGCGCTTGTTTTGCCTCGGCAGCCTCTTTAATAAAGAGTAGCCAATCCTTCTTTGACTCGATTGGTGAGTCTAGCCATTCATTACATACAGCTTTATAGATTTCAGGTTTTAATGTAATTCGAACAGTCGCAACACCTAAACCTGCATCTACTCTTTCAATCTCACATTCTTCAACATAATCAATCTCTCTTAGTTGTTCAACTGCCAAATTCACATCACGAATTTTAGTAATTGAATCTAGTACATTAGATACAGATTCTGCTAAAGATTGATTTAAGTGGTGTGTGTTTCCTAAAACGTCTAACCAATCAGGCTTTTCGACCTCAATATCTTCCACTGGGAACTCATAAAGTGCCTCTTGCAAGATATACTCCATATCACGAATAGACATTTGTTCAATTGAAACAGGAATTACCGGTACACCATAATGCTCTAATAATTCATTTCTTAAAGCAACCGTATTCGCATGACTTGGAATAACACTGTTTAACACAACAACAAATGGTTTACCAATTTCTTTAAGTTGTTCAATAATTTGCTGCTCAGCTACTTGAGCTGCATGACGGTTAATACCGTTTACAGTACCGTCAGTTGTTACGACAATCCCAATATTTGCGTGATCGCGAATCACTTTGTCTGTTCCAATTTTTGCAGCTTCTTGGAACGGAATGGCTTCATTACTCCAAGGTGTCTGTACATATTTTGGGCCATTTTCGTCTTCATACCCTTTTACACCATCAATAATATACCCTACACAATCTGCAAAACGAATTCGGAATGGTATTTCACTTTCTCCAATTGTGATTTGAGTACCTTGAGCCGGAACAAATTTCGGTTCTGCTGTCATAATGACTGGGCCTGGTGAGCTTTGAGGCAACTCGTCCATTGCTCTCATGCGGTCTTCTTCGTTAGCAATGCGTGGAAGCACAACAGATTCCATCATTTTCTTTACAAAAGTAGACTTACCAACTCGCACAGGCCCTACAACACCAATATATACATCCCCATTAGTTCTCTCTGCTATTTGTTGAAAGATTTCTTCGCCTATTGTAGCTCCTCCTTTACGTATTACAATCTATGACCTTTCTAAATAAAATATGTAACTACCTTGTACGAAAATTCCTCAAAATGTGCAAAAAAGTGCAACCTTTTAAAATAAAAAACGTTCACAGTAAGTTTAAAAGGCTTTAAATAGTCAACTTCTGTACGAAATTTAAATCATCATCGATGCGCTTAATAGACAAAAAATATGCGATTTACAATGGATAAGCCCTTCACTGATCATGGTCAATATTATTGTGATAAGTAAATAGTTTTTCACTTCTTGTTTACATTTAATTTTTCTCAAAAAAACCGCCACCAAGAGCAATATATGCACTAAGTGACGGTTCTATAAATAATCGTTTATCCTAATATTTTTTACTTTCTTTTGATGGGTCAAACATAAAGACTGGTTCATTATTTTCGTCAACTGTGTATGGGAAGGAATAGGCTGGAACAACAGGATATTTTTCTACTAACAACATTCGAATATCCTCCCCAGGTTTTGGTGTTAAATTATTTTCTTTTATGAAAAGATTTAAGTCAATTGAATAGTCTACATATAAATCCCCTTCAGTAGAAGCAACTAAGGGTAATTGATTATTCGAGTATGGACTAGGAACTGTTAACTCTTCGTCATAACCAATTTTTTTGAAATCAATAGTATAAACATAGTCTGATATTTGCTCTTTAAAGGTTGGATACTTAGTTGCTAAAAATCGAATGTTTAATTCACGAATTTTTTCAACTGAACGTAAATCAACCAATTTTACAGTAGGATTTTCTTCTGGATCCCAAATAATATATTGGAAGATTCCACCTTGCTCATATGAGTTACCAGGAGATTTCGCCATATATTTTGGAATAAGCTTTGAGAAATCAATTGGATATTTTATAAAGATATCTGTTTCCATATCACGTGTTTTAATTGGAAGGACACCTGTATCGGCCTGAAACTCCTCTACAGCCCTCTGTACAACTTCTAGTTGAAGTTCATCAGGCACTTGATTTTCAGCCTTTTGGTCTTCAGGGAAAAGACAACCGGATAAAACGAGCGATGTTAAAACGAGTACTAAAAATACAACCCAGCTTTTCTTCATTGTGTTCACCTCTACATATTCAAATGCGCCTTGGCATATTGGGCCAGATTTTTATCGAAACTGAGATTGCACGACGCAGGTCAGTTAGCCGTTGTCACACGATGGGACGCTCTTAGGCCAAACTTCCTCTAATTCCTTTAAAAATCTGTGACATCCGCCGGAGGCATACTTCATTCAGTCCAATATATCTCCATATAATTGTATTACCTTTAATTATTCATCTCATCTAAAATAGAACTAGTCATTCAAAGAATGAAATTCAGTAGTACTTTAAGATGGCCAAGTAAATACTACGAGAATCATTAAGATTGTCCCAATGAAAAAGAGACCAAATGCAAATAGTCGTAAAATCATTGATAAACAACCGTTTGAAACCCATTTACGGACTGCCGAAACGATTAACACCGAAACTAACATGGCAGCAATAGAATAGAAGGAAACCCACATCACATCAAGTGCATGCATTGTTGCAAGCGGTCCCCTCGCAGAAGCTAAAACAAACATTGAAAGATCCATTGATAATAATGGGTGTTGCATAAAAAAACCACCTTTCAAATCAGGACACTATGTATTTTATAAAAGTAAACATTATGGATAACATTACAAAAATAATAGGAGGTAAATTAATACCTCCTTTATCTTGGTTGAAATTAATTAATCATCGCATTCAAAATACTACTATAATAATTCATCGATTTCTTGCTTTTTCATTCGGATCATTAATTCATCTACTGCAGCTTTCGGAACTTTTTCATTAAATAATACATCATACAGAGCAAATGTTATTGGCATAGGCACCTCATACTTTTGAGCAAGCTGATAAGCAGCTTTTGTCGTACGCACTCCTTCTACTACCATTCCCATTTGATCTAATACGTCATTTAAATTATGACCTTTACCGAGCAAATTGCCTGCACGATAGTTACGCGAGTGAATACTTGTACATGTTACGATTAAATCGCCCATTCCAGTTAAACCCGAAAAGGTAAAGGGATTCCCCCCCATTTTGACACCTAGGCGAGTAATTTCCGCAAGTCCTCTTGTGATTAATGCAGCTTTTGCGTTATCACCGTAATTTAAGCCATCCGAAATTCCTGCAGCAAGGGCAATAACATTTTTTAATGCTCCTCCGATTTCTACTCCAACGATATCATCATTTGTATAAACACGGAAGTAATTATTCATGAATAAGTCTTGAACAATGCCTGCTTTCTCTATATCTCGGCAAGCCGCCGTTACCGTTGTTGGATGTCTTAATACAACTTCTTCTGCGTGACTTGGACCCGATAAAATAACAATATCATCAATCACTTCAGGAGATAAACTTTGTCCAATGATTTCTGAAATCCTTAACAATGAATCAGGTTCAATACCTTTTGAAACATGGACAAATAATGCCTTCTTATTTAAATAGCTCAACATTTGCGAACAGACTTCACGAATCGCCTTAGTCGGCACCGCTACAACGATAATAGAAGCATGGTCAGATGCTTCCTTTAAATTATGCGTTGCTACTAAATTTGAAGGTAATTTTGTTTCTGGTAAATATTTTTTATTTGAATGGTATTCGTTAATTTCGTTTGCTTGTTCTTCACGATGTGTCCATAAAAGTGTGTTATGGCCATTTTCAGCTAACACGATAGCTAAAGCAGTACCCCATGAGCCCGCTCCTAATACAGTTACATTTTCCATTTAAGATCCCCCTTCACTTACTCGCGTGCACGTGTAATGATCCGAATCGGAGTTCCTTCAAAATCAAATGTTTCACGAATACGATTCTCAAGGAAACGTTCATATGAAAAATGCATTAGCTCTGGTTCATTAACAAACACAATAAAAGTAGGTGGTTTAACAGCCACTTGTGTTGTGTAATAAAGACGTAAACGTCTACCTTTATCAGTAGGTGCTGGATTTCTTGCAACTGCATCTTCAATAATATCATTTAAGATTGATGATTGAATTCGCATCGCATGATTTTCACTCACACGTTTTACAATTGATAAGATATTATGCACACGTTGTTTAGTCTTTGCAGAGACAAAAATAATTGGTGCATAGCTTAAGTATAAGAAATGTTCACGTATTTCCTCAGTAAAGCGATTCATTGTTTTATCATCTTTTTCAATGGCATCCCATTTATTGACAACAATAATAACAGCTTTTCCTGCTTCGTGTGCATATCCTGCAATTTTTTTATCTTGTTCTTGAATACCCTCTTCAGCATTCAGAACAACTAAAACAACGTCTGAACGTTCAATTGCTCTTAACGCTCGAAGTACTGAATATTTCTCAGTTGTTTCATATACTTTTCCTTTTTTACGCATACCTGCCGTATCAATGATGACATATTCTTGATCATCATATGAGTAAGGTGTATCAATTGCATCACGAGTTGTCCCTGCAACATCACTTACAATAACTCGTTCTTGTCCTAAGAAAGCATTAACCAAAGAAGACTTCCCAACATTCGGACGACCAATTAAACTAAATTTAATTGTATCATCTGGGTATTGTTCTTCATCTTCTTTAGGGAAGTGCTTCGCGCATTCATCTAATAAATCCCCAAGACCTAAACCGTGGGAACCGGAAATCGGGAATGGATCACCAAATCCTAATGAATAAAAGTCATACATCATTTCACGCATGTCTGGATTATCAATTTTGTTGACAGCTAGTACAACTGGCTTTTTTGTTTTATATAAAATCTTCGCCACCTGTTCATCTGCTAGTGTTACCCCCTCACGACCATTTGTCATAAAGATAATAACGTCTGCTTCATCCATGGCAATTTCTGCTTGCTGACGAATTTGCTCTAAAAATGGTTCGTCACCAATTTCAATCCCGCCTGTATCTATAATGTTAAATTCATGTGTTAACCAATCTGCCGAACTATAGATACGGTCACGTGTTACGCCTGGAATATCTTCCACGATCGATACGCGTTCACCAACAATTCGATTAAAAATTGTTGATTTTCCAACGTTCGGACGACCTACGATGGCGATTACTGGTTTTGTCATCTGTACTTCATCCTTCCAAATTCTTATCTTTTGTATTATACACGAAAATAACTTTTATAGCATTTTTTCACATCAAAATACAGGAATAACTGTAATTCACCCAATTTGCCATCATAATTTTGCCAATAATTACAACAAAAAAGGTGCTGAAATGGCATTCCTATCTACATATACATATAGAGAGGAAAAAATTTTGTCCAAAAGTTGAAAGTATTATTTATTTTAACGATAATATTTTCTATTATTAGATTTCTTCTAGTAATCTAGTAGAGGTAGTACACTATAGGACTTAATTCATTCAGTTTTGAGGAGATTAATTTTTTTGCTATTTCAACCGATTATGTTGATGGATAGTAACATCATACAAAAATAAAGATTTTGAAGAAATTCAAACAGAAGACTTTATCGACTTGCAAGAAATACGTGTAAGACATAACTTTCTTCGTATGAACCCAACAATTTGTCGACTCCAACAGAAGCATCAGAACGTGTGGTACTGTTGGCACTAGCGTATTTTCAGCACCGGAGAAACATCCTTCAGCAAGGTACTGTATGAACTACAATAGTGAAACATATAAAAATCAAAAACACGTAATAATAACTAATCGTTATCATTACGTGTTTTATATATTTAACTTATTATTTTCCTGTAAGCTTTTTTAACTGATCACCAATTACATCACTGAATGAGAAACCAGAATTTTCTTCAGGAAGCTCATAATCGTATTCTTCAACTTTTTCCGGGTTGGTTTGAAGTTCTTTAATGCTTAATGATAATCGTTTTTCATCCGCATTCACTTCAAGAACTTTTACTTCCACTTCTTGCCCCTCTTTTAAAACTTCATGCGGAGTATTAATATGCTTATGTGATATCTGAGAGATGTGTACTAATCCTTCAACACCTGGGAATATCTCGATGAAGGCACCGAATGAAACAAGACGTCTAACAGTACCTGTTAAAACAGAACCTTTCGTAACGCGTTCTTTGATGTTTGCCCAAGGTCCAGGTAATGTATCTTTAATGGATAAAGAAATTCGTTCATTTGATGGATCAACAGATAAAACTTTTACTTTAACAGCTTGGCCTTCAGATAAAACTGTATTAATATTTTCCACATGATCATGAGAAACTTGTGAAATGTGTACTAATCCATCTACTCCGCCAATATCAACAAACGCACCAAATGGAGCAATACGTTGAACCGTACCATCAAGGATAGCTCCTTCTTGAATATCACCAAGTACTTGCTTTTTCTTAGAAGCTTTTTCTTCCTCAACAACAGCTCGGTGAGATAGAATCAAACGACCCTTGTCTTTATCAAGCTCAGTAATTTTAAATGTTAATGTTTTACCTTTATAATCTTCAAAATCTTCTACAAAATAATCTTCCACTAGCGATGCAGGAACGAAGCCGCGTACGCCTAAATCAACAACTAGGCCACCTTTCACAACATCCTTCACTTCAGCCTCAAAAACTTCTCCTGATGCGAATTTCTCTTCCAGTTGATCCCATGCTTTTAAAGCGTCTAATTTGCGTTTAGATAGTACAAAGTTTTCTTCTTCTACTTTGGTAATCATTAAATCTAGTTCATCACCTACTGATACAATATCAGAAGCTTTTTCAATGTGCAGGCTCGAAAGTTCGCTAATTGGTACAATACCGTCGAAAGGCGCACCTTGAATTGAAACAGTCACTGCTTTCTCATCTACCTTCACAGCAGCACCTTTCACAATATCTCCTTCACGAAATTCTTGGTTTAATCCTAAGTTCATTTCTTCAGACATATGTAACCCTCCTTCGCATCTTCCAATTTCTATTTTATTCTAAATATTATATAAAGACAAAAAATTTTCCTTATATTTTTAAAAAAACCTTTTTTACGCTTTATTTACATTTATTTTGTAAGTTCTTCTGCTAATTGCAAAATGGCTTGAGCTGCTTCAGCAATAGACAACTCAGTTGTATCTAAGTAAATAGCATCTTCCGCTTGAATTAACGGAGAAGCTTCTCGTTCGCTATCAAGCTTATCGCGGTGTGCAATTTCTTCAATTAATTGTTCAACTGAGGATGGAATACCGCGCTTCTCATTATCTATTTGGCGTCGTTTGGCACGTTCTTCAACCGTAGCGGACATAAATATTTTTAATTCTGCCTCTTTTAACACATGGGTACCAATGTCACGCCCGTCCATCACAATACCACCTGCTGCTGCAAGTTCCTGTTGTTTTCCAACTAGAATTTGACGAATATTTGGATGTGCAGATACTTGAGATACATTAGCTGTTACTTCATTAGTGCGAATAACTTCTGAAACATCTTCTCCATCAACAAAAACTAATTGCCCTTTTTCACTAGGCTTAAGAACAATAGAAGTGTTTAACACCATTTGTTCTAACTCCTTAGCATCATCTAATTCTATGTTTTGTTTCAATGCTTTATACGTAACTGCACGATACATTGCTCCAGTATCGATATAAGTGTAGCCTAATTTTTCGGCAACAATTTTAGCAATTGTGCTTTTTCCTGCCCCTGCTGGACCATCAATTGCAATTTGTATTTTTTTCATAAATTGAATCCCTACTTTCCACAAACATTGTAACATATCACTTATTTTTTATCGTTTGTTATACACCTATTTTCGTCGTAATTTTGTAAATTTATCCGATTTAATATGAAACACCCTTGCCTAAGTGAGAAACTTTCATCAACCTATTGTGATACATTTTCTGGAATAATAAAAAGTGTAGCCAAAGTTATTCAAACTCCAACTACACTACATGTAAAGACTTACCTTTATATGATAAAAGGTAGGTTAAATATTAAGTTCTTTATTTCGATTTAATAATTGTCTTTCAAAACAGAAACGTACAATGTATTGCTTGTCCACCTCATCCGTATCAAATAACTCAAGTGAAGCTAATTTAATGCCGTTTCGTTCAAATATTCGAATTACCTTTGCATCCGTCCGAACATAGCGAATTTCTTTATTTTTATAAGGGAGAACAATTGTTAATTTGACATCATCGTTTTCTTTAAATAAAACACTTGATTTTAAAATGAGAGCCAATCCACCGGCACTTATATCATCTGTAACAAATTGAAAGTATTGATTATTAAATTCTACTGCAACGTCAACAGATGTATTAACACGGACAAATTGGCGTCGTTGAACTTTAATGAACTCTTCTTTTGGTGGGCAAGAGAGTATAATCATTGGTATGTTTTTCACGACACGTCCTAATACTTCCGTCTTAAAAGCAAAACTCACATGTTGATTTGTTATCGTGGCGTGAAATTGTGCTCCATCTAATAAAAAAGCTGTTTTTTTCGTCACTGTATTTATTGGATAGTCTATATAAATAACTTGATTTTTTAGTTCTACAATTTTACAGTGAAACTTTTCAGATCGCTCTGAGTGAATAGATTCCAATGTTAGTGTTGTTCCAATTTTTAGTTCCATAGGTTCGCCTCGTGTAAGTATAATAATAAAATTATTACACGAATTAACCTATTTTTCTATAATTTCCACTAAATTTACATTAAATTTTCCACTTTTACCACTTCATGCGTATCTGTATCAACAACAATTCGGAACGTATCGTTTGATTTGTCATCCATACGAACAATCACTTCATAACAAAGTCTTAACATAAATTGATCGTTTTCTGTATAAGCCATTCTTTCTTCTTCTACAACCGCACCTGGTCTGAAGAATGTTTTCCAATCAATTGGCTTAACAGGTTGTTCTTTAATTTGTTCTTTTTGAATATATTCCATTGCATTTAGTCCAAGAAGCTCTCCGCTATCTTTCGAAACTTTTAATTGAACTCCGTCTGGGTAAACATAAGCTTTCTCCTCACCTACATCTACTACACGTGCCAACGAAATATGCCAAGCTTCATGGTTTTCACGTTCTTCAACAATTTCTAAATCTTTATATCCCGCTCGCTCTAAAAATTGTTTAGTTAATTTCCTAATTTCTTCTTGTGTGACACCTTTC
This sequence comes from Ureibacillus composti, assembly GCA_030348875.1. Classification (GTDB taxonomy): domain Bacteria; phylum Bacillota; class Bacilli; order Bacillales_A; family Planococcaceae; genus Ureibacillus; species Ureibacillus composti. The sequence continues at coordinate 1,868,661 of JAUCEP010000002.1, read as the reverse complement.
TTTTCTTGAACAGGACGTTCAGATAAGAAAGATAAAATATGTCCACCTTTCACAGTAATATCTGCATATCCAACTCTGCTACCCTTCACAAACTGAATGTGATAGAAAGGATAAGCAGCATCTTTTTTACTTTGTGTTACTGTATAGGTTGCATCTTTAATTCCAGGGAGTAACATTTCTAGTACATCAATGGCTTGATCTTTTGTGATTTCTTCATCTTCAATATGTTTAAGTTCAATTTTCTTTTTATAATCCGACTCACTGGCTGTTAATGGGAAGTCAGTTTCAGAATAGTTCTTTAAGTTGGCTGAGATATTTTTAAACGGTGATTCGTCCGGTTCTAATCCTGCTACACGTTCCCACTTAGAAAAGTCACCATCTTGGTCAAAGTATATGGAAGTAGCCACTGTCCATTCATCTGATAAAGCATTTAGATTTGAATTAACGACAGACATCTTTTTTTGCCAACTTTTATAATCTCCAGTTTCCGCAGCTAATTTCGCCTCTTCACCGATATTACCAATATAACGTATCCAATCGTTTGATACTTCTCTTGTTAGCGGTAAACTACTAATATCCGAGCGCAATTCATTACTAACTCGCCAAATGTTATCTAACTCATTGTTAAGTGCGGCTTCATCTTGAAATAATAATGATTGAGAAACTGAATCTTGTAGGTTGGATAATTTCTCAGATGCCCCTGCTAATGAATTTGTATATTGTGCATGAAGCGTTTTTTGTAAGCTAGCATTGTCTGCTTTTGTATCGTACGCATATAATCCAAGTGCCAAAATAGCAATAGCCATCAAATATACTAAGTTTTTCATACCGTCCCTCCTTTATTTTTTAATAGCAGAAAATATGTTCACCAATCTGTTTGATTTGTGGTCTAGACCAGATCCACTTACTTGTCGCTGTTTTAGGATTAAAATAATATAATGCGTTTTCTGTCGGATCCCAGCCATTCATTGCATCAAGAACTGCTTCTTTCGCTCGTTCATTTGGAGTTAACCAAATTTGTCCATCAGCAACTGCAGTAAATGCACCTGGTTGGAAAATAATTTCTGAAATTGAGTTAGGAAAGTCTGGTGATTCTAAACGATTTAAAATGACCGCAGCCACTGCCACTTGTCCTTCATAAGGTTCACCACGAGATTCACCATAAACAGCATTTGCCATTAGCTGCAAATCACGTTCTGAATACTTTACTGGAAGTTGAACACTGGCACTATTAGATGCTCCCTTCTTCGCAGTTCCATTATTCGTTTTCACTTGTTGATCTAATGGTTTTCCACCGTAATAAGTAAATTCATTACCCGCATTAATTTGAGTGTGTACCCATTCCTTGTCAAAATCACTATTATTAGCCAGTTTATCTTTTGTCGATTTCCCAGCAACTCCATCGACTGTTAATCCATATTGTTGTTGGAAATTCCGAAGTGCCCAATAAGTTCCATATCCAAACTTTCCATCAATTCTTCCATTATAAAATCCTAAGTACTGGAGTCTTGCTTGTAATTCTATGACATCGTCTCCAAAGGCTCCGCGCTCAATTACTTGGCCTGAGAATGCATAAGTTTCAGGTGGTTTGACTATTGAGATTGTGCCAAACGTCAAAATGACAGCAATAATTAATGTTCTTATCACTCTATATCACTCCTTTTTCATAGCATGTAAAAAATTGTGGCTTTTATACGTTTTAATGAAAAAACGGTTTTTATTTTCACGTATTAAGCGAAAATAAAAACCGTTAAATTTTATTTTGTTCAATTAAATGATCAACTAAATGTTGATGGGCGAGTTTTACTTTTCGTAATGCAAGCCACCATAAATAGAACATAAATGGAGCAATTAAAGATATCCAAAAACCTTTAAAGGTTAAAATAGAGTTATAAACCAAATGTAAAATCATAGGAACAAATAATGATAAAATTAAATATTCGACTGCCTTATCATTTTTTGCAAATTTACTTTTACCGAAATAGTATCCCATCACAACGCCAAATAATGCATGACTAGATACTGGTAAAAGTGCTCGCAAGAAAGCAGAATCAATACCGAATGAAAGTAAATATAATAAATTTTCAACGGTTGCAAATCCTAATGATGTACCAGCGCCATATAATAAACCATCGTACGGATCATCAAATTCAACATGACGATAGATGAAGGAAAAAATAATTAACCACTTAAAAAACTCTTCCATCCCACTCGAAAGTAACACATTTGAAACAAATGGATTTGTTATAGTGCCTTCCTCTTTTAGGACATATTGAATAAACATGATTGGGAATGTAATTAGTGCTCCCAAAATAAAGGATTGAATTAATGTTCTACGCGGCTCCGTCGCCATTTGATTTCGTAAATAAAAATAACTTAATAATGCTAAACCGGGCGCAATCGCTGCCGTAACCAATATAAACATTCGTTGCGCTCCTTTCACATAAAATATTCACTTGAGTATTTGTGCTGTCACAAGTTTTCTTTAGTTTCCTACAGAAAATGCGCAAAATAAGAGCCATTATATCATATGTAAACTTCCAAATAAACACTCACAAAAAGAACTTTAGCTATACAAATGCTTCACTTTTCATTATATCATTAAATAGGAATGAATTTATTGAACGGGGGAAATTTTACAATGAAAAAAAACATTTTACTTATACATACTGGTGGAACCATTTCAATGAAAATGAATGAAACTGGTGCCGTGTTACCAAATGAGCAAAATCCACTAATTGGCATCAGCCAAAAGCTTGCTGAATTTGCTAATATTACTGAAATCGAAGCCTTTAATTTACCATCCCCGCATATAACACCAAAAGAAATGCTTGAATTACGTGATCTCATCATGAAACAAGCAAATAATGGCCAAGTCGATGGGATTGTCATTACACATGGAACAGATACATTAGAAGAAACAGCTTACTTCTTAGAGTTAACGACACAATTTTCATTTCCTATTGTCTTAACAGGTGCGATGCGCTCATCAAACGAATTAGGGGCAGACGGAGTTTATAATTTAGTAGAAGCGGTTCGAGTGGCTTGTGATGAGAATGCTCGGGACAAAGGAGTCATCGTTGTGATGAATGATGAAATTCATCATTCTTTTAATATTACAAAAACGTCAACTTCAAGTATTAATACTTTCCAAAGTCCCCAATACGGACCGATTGGATTAGTCACAAAAAAAGTTGTGCATTTTCATCATGCACCGATTCGTAGACGTTTCGTCGAAGTACATTCTATTCAAAAACGAGTTGCATTATTAAAAGTTTATGCGGGAATGGAAGCTGATTTAGTAGAGATGCTTATGGAATGCCACTATGATGGAGTGGTACTTGAAGGATTGGGTCAGGGGAATGTTCCGCCTGATGTGGTAAAAGGAATTAAGAAGTTACTTAATGCAAACATACCAGTTGTAGCGGTTTCTCGCTGTTTTAATGGGATTGCTGAAGGTGTCTACGGTTATGAAGGTGGCGGAAAAAGCTTAGAAGAATTAGGCGTCATCTTTGCCACTGGAATCAATGGACAAAAAGCACGCTTAAAGTTGCTTATTGGCCTAAACCAAGTCTCAGCTCCTGTAGATATGAAGGAATATTTTAACTAATCAATGGTGAGTGAAAAGGAGAAATTTTAGTATTACCTATTGGGATATCCAAGATAGTGATTCGAAATTTTTTGGAGCAGTTTAACTCTACATTAAAAAAGTCGCCTCTCTAAAAAGAGGCAACTTTTTAATGCGTTACTTAACAACAGTAGTTTGAACTGCATGTTTAGCAGCATTTTCCCCAGCTATTTTTCCGAAAACAGAGCCTGCCATTAAACCTGCACCGCCTGGATAATTTGAATAGAACAGACCACCAACTACTTCTCCCGCCGCATACAATCCATTAATTTTATTATATTGAATGCTTTGTACTTCTGCGCGTTCATTTATTTTTAATCCTCCAAATGTGAAGGTAATTCCGCACGTAACCGCATATGCTTCGAAAGGTGCTGTATCAATGGTATTTGCCCAATTCGTTTTCGGTACATTAAGACCTATTGTTTGACGACCATCTTTGATATTTGGATTAAATGGTGTCGATTGATCGATTGATTCATTGTAAGATTTAATTTCCTGAAGGAAGTTCACTTTATGAATTTCGCCAATTTTATCTGCTAATTCTTCTAGTGTGTTAGCTTTTACTTTCGTTACTTTTTTCCCTTTGTACTCTTCACGCAATAATGGTGCTACTTTCGCATCGAAAATTTGCCATGCACAATTATTAGGCTGCTGTAAAATGATGCGACCATATTTTGCATACGTATAATTTCGGAAATCGGCTCCTTCATCAACAAAACGTTTTCCATCAGCATTGACCATAATGCCGAATGGATAACTTAATCTTTGGAATCCTTCTTCAAAATCAGGTAAATATCGGTCACCTGTTACAGAATGCGCTGTGGACCAATTCCCGGCTGGTAATGCCCCGATATTTAGCGCCATTTGGATTCCTTCCCCCGTATTGTACCTGCTACCACGAGTATGGACGATATCCCATTTCTGACCTAAATACTTTGTACGCATTTCCACATTTGCATGGAATCCACCAGAAGCCAACACAACTGAATTTGTGTGAATTCGCTTCGTTTTTCCTTTTTCTTTTATTACGACTCCATAGATCCCATCATCATTATGGAGTAATTCTACAGCCATTGTTTCATACAGTATTGTTGCACCAAGTCTTGAAGCCTCAAGATGTAGGGCATCAACTAAACCAGCACCACCGCCAACAGACTCTAATACCATTCCACCCCAAAATTTAAAGATGCCATCGATTTTGAAAGCCTGTCTTCCATAAATCGGTATGAAACGAATATTGTGTTTTACTAACCACTTCATCGTTTCAAAGCTTTCACCTGTTAATATGGAAGCAAGCGTAGGATCTGTTTTATAATCTGTCATAATACAAAGGTCCTCATAAAACTGTTCCTCTGTATAGCTTCCAAAATCAGTGATACGGAAATCTTCTTCCTCCATATCAGGGATGATTTCCTTAATATCGTTTTGATCGTTATAAGCAAACCGTATGGAACCATGAGTAAACGTTGTATTTCCGCCCTTTTCCCGCTCAGGAGACTTTTCTAAAACGATGACTCTCGCACCGTTCTCACTTGCAGAAATTGCAGCACACATAGCTGCATTCCCCGCACCAATTACAACAACATCTGTTTGGTAATCAAAGCTTTCGTTGTTCGACATATATTCAGCTCCTCGAAAACACCCGAGTGATTTATTCTTTATAATTTATTTGAGAAGAATTCTTGAATCAAATGATTAAAACGATCTTTTTCTTCTAATTGCGTCCAGTGACCACATTGACCAAATACATGAAGGTGTGCATTTTTCAAGTGCTCTAATAGATAATAACTTGATTCAATTGAGCAAACTTTATCATTTAAACCGTGTACAAGAAGTACTTCATTTTCAATACGGTTTAATGCTACTGTAGGAACAGGCACAGCAACCGTTGAAAAGATTGAGTCGTTAGAGCGGCGAACTTCTGGTCTCATCGCATTTTCGTAGCGACTATCTGTTATGGCTTCAATTGTTGGCCTCATTTTTTCTGCATCATAGACGAACCAACTCATTATTTGTTGAAGTTTTTTCTTAGAAGGATTGTCATAGAAACTTTTTGCTCTTGCTAATTCATAACTAATTTTTGTGTTTGGTGTTCCACCAGGTCCCATTAACACGACCTTATTAACTCGTTCTGGATATTCGATTAATAACTCGAGAGCTACTGAACATCCTAACGAATTTCCAACAAGGTGAGTTTTTTCTACTCCTAAATGATCTAGCAATTGAATAATTTGTTTAACCCACTGATCCATCCATTGTTGTCGATTTTTTAAGGGCTCATCAGGATGGCTACTGCCCGCAAAACCATATAAATCAGGTGCTAAGCAATGAAACTTTTCACCTGCATCTGTTAATGCAGCTTGCCAGTTCGCAATAGAAGTTACTCCAGGGCCAGAACCATGTAAAAATAAAATTGTTTCTTCATTTCCTTCACCTGAACGATTTAAAAATGTTTCAAAATCCTCTGTTTTAATCAGTTCACTTGTAATTTGACTAGTTACGTTCACCATGCGAAATTCCTCCCCTTTTGAGACAATTAAGCCTCGATTGTATGTTTGATAATTTCTTTTTTCGTAATACTGTCTCCCCAGTACGTATTACCAAATGCTCGTTCTGATGCATTCCACGCAACGGGTTCCCAATCTGGTTCAAAAATTAAATACCCACCACTAAATACTTCAACTGTACAACCACTACCTGGATCTGCAACATATAAGTAAAGAGCTTGAGAAATACTGTGTTTTCCAGGTCCACAGAAATTTAAACCATGTTCTCTACAAATATCTGCAGCTCGTAAGACGTCTTGTGAATCATCTACCCAATACGATAGATGGTGTAAACGTGCAGGTGTTGGAAGCTCATCCTTTTGACGGGATACAAGTGCCACATCATGTACTAATGCCGTCACACTCATCCAGCCTGCTAAAATTTGATTACTTTCGTCTTCCTTTAGATATTCACGTAATTTAAATCCTAAAACGTCTTGGAAGAATGAATAAGTTTCTTTCCAGTCTTCTGATGTATGAAGATTTACGTGGTCAATTCTTCTAGGAGAGATCCCTTTCGCCCACGCTTTATATGTTTGATTTTTAAGAACCGATGCTCTTTTTTCATCTGCTGCAGGTTTTTTTACATCATAATACAGTTCAAACGTGTGACCACTTGGTACTGTAAAGCGAATAGCTTCCCCAATACCTGGTGTTGTCCAAGGTTCAATTTTTTGAACATTAATCCCTTCATTTTCAAGTAACTCTTTAAATGCAAGTACATCTTCTTTTTGTTTAGTACGCCAACTAATATGACTTACATAAGCTCGGTCACCTTGACGAATGGATAACGTATGATGTTGGAAATCACCCCATGCCCGTAAATAGTGAACTCCATCCACAACTTCTGTTTCTTCTAGCCCAATCACTTCCTTAAAAAAGACTAGTGACTTTTCTAAATCAGTTGAAACTAGCGAAACATACCCCAACTTTGAAATTTCAGGTTTTGTCATATAAGCTCCCCCATCAATAAAGAAATCTAGTAAAATAAATAAGTGTTTTCCACTTCACTTGAATGAAAGGAATTAGGAGTAATAGTCCAAATTCCCTTCACGCTGTACAGTTTGTAAACGGATACAATATTTCATTTAATAACGTAATGCATTTGACTCTAAGCCTGATAACACGCGTCCATAGTTTTCTAGGGTAATAATTGGAGATAATGAACGGTGAGAATGTAGTGTTAAGAAATCTCGAATGATGCGTTGCATTGGATGACCATCATAAACGAAACCTGAACCACTACCAGCTAGTAATAAATCTAGTGCCTCTTTTAATAATTTATTTGCGTATCCGATGTCTGCTAAAGCTTTTACACGAGCTGGTCGATCCATATATTTTTTCTTGCTTGCCCATCGATCAATTTCATCAGCTAAGTTATAGAAATAATGTTCAGCTGTTTCAACTTTTAATGTCGCTTCTGCTAAAATTGCATGTGTGCTTGAAGCATCTTTTACAAATTCAACGCCCATATGAACTGCTCGACGGTATGGAAGTGCATCTTTGAAAATCTCAAGTGCATTTTTAATGACACCTAAACCAGGTAAGCCAAGTGATAAAATTAAACCTGGGAATAGTGCTGAATGATATAGTGGGATATCGCGTAAGTGTGTTGATTCAAAGTTTCCATTTAATGCTTCATTAAATGACGTTACACGATGATCTGGAATGAAAACATTTTTCATTGTCACACTATTACTACCTGTTCCTCTTAAGCCTAAAGTATGCCAATCATCGTTAATTTCTAGTTCTTTAAAGGGAAGGGTCATTAACTTTTGGTCAATCATAACACCTTCTTCGTCATACACTGGCATCCCAAAGTAACCCCATGTTGCATGTAATGAGCCAGAACAGAACATCCAGAATCCTTCCTCGATTAGATAGCCACCATCTACTTTTTTCGCAATACATTTTCTAGGTTCATAGACTCCAGCAAATAAAACGTCATCTGGGTTTTGACCAAAAATTTCTTCATGCGCCTTTTCAGAAAAAGATTCTGCTACCATTAGTTCGCGAATTGCACAAAGTGCAACAATCCAACCAGTAGAGGCACAACCACGTGAAATTTCCACTACTGCTTCGCTATAAGTCCTTAAGTTTAATTCTTGACCTCCATAACGCTTAGGTCTCAACATTGTAAATAAACCGCCTTCTTTTAGCTCCTTAATAGTGGCTTCTGGAATACGTCGAATATCTTCCGTCTCTTGTGCACGTTCTCTTAATTTACTCACTAAAGATCTTGCGAATAGAATAGGATTTTCTAGTTTTACCGCTTGACTCATGTACTACACCCCTTTTTTTATTTTGGCCTGTGTCAATGTTGAACTGCTCAAGGTAATGAATTCCCCCCCATTTTCGAAACCTACATCACCCCATGACCGCGTCCAATTTGTTAAGACAATGTCCGTATTAAAACTTTCAACAATTAATTACAGTGCCATTAGTTTACTTCTTGATACAAATTTATCGATTTTTTCAGAAAATTGTAAGAACAAAAAACATTTAACTTTAAAAGCAAATTTCAATAAATTTTATTGGTTTTTCGAAATCGATTGAAAACGTTTTATTCATCAAAAAAATAATAAAAATGGGTGTTTCCTCAGCTATAAAATAACTGACAAAACACCCAATTTTAAATAATTTTTTATACTATTATTTTCTAAACTTCGATATCCCCTAAAATTTTAAGCGCATCTAACATCAACAATAATTCATAAGCAACAATCGGATTTCGTAATTCTTTATTTAATAATTTTTCGATTTTTGAAACTCGATACATAAGCCCACTCATCGATAAAGAAAGATCACTAATTGATTGTTGAAGGTTTCCACCATTGAGTAAGAAAACATACATCGTTTTAAGGAGTTCATCACGTTTCGCTTCCTTCAGCTGTAAGATCGGTTGCAATTCCTTTTCTGCTTTTCTTCTAATAGTCATCATGTTTTTCGAGTTTATAAGCGTACCGACTATACTTGCATTTTCAAAATAAACGACCTGGTCATCATTATTAATTCGAAGCGCAATTTGAGACTCTTCTAGACTCTCGGTAATATGTTCAATGGTATCGCTTACATTACTAAGTCCAATTCGAAAATTCACTATTCGGAACTGATTATTTAAGTGGCTTAAAATATTCCCCAGTATAAATGATAGATCTTGCACCTTTGGCAAGAGCATCACAATTTGTTTGTTAAACTCTGTAATTAATATATTAAAACTTTGCATTTCTAGATATCTAGTAATTGATTGAATAATTTGGTCATAAAACTCCATACTTGAGGTATCTCGTTGATTAGAAGAACAATTTAATGTTGCAATATAGTACGGCTCTTTTAAATCAATCCCCATATAATATCCACGATAAATTACCCCAGATTCAGAAGCATATTGTTTTAATAACAGTTGCTCGAAAAAATAACCTTTCATGTTTTCAACTGCTTCAATACTTGTTTTTTCATTCAAAAAATATAATGCGGCAGAGCTAGCTGCACGCTGAATAAACTTCATGTCGTTCTCTAATTCAATAGTTTTATCTTTATAAATAAATGTAAAATAACCAATGATTTGCTTTTGAACTGTAATAGGTGTGACAAGGCGGTTGTGATATTGGCCTCGGATAATGAACGTTTTATTATAAGTTACAGATTGGATTTTCCCACTTCTCGTTCTTGATAAAGAATTTAAAAAGTCTTCATTTAGCTTCTCATATTCCCCTTCGGTAAATCCTTCATAAATTCGCGCTTGAAAGTTTAAATCTTCAACTGTGACGGGAAGGTGTAACGTTTCGGAAACTGTGCGAACTAGTTCCTCAATAGACTGACCCTCCGACAATTTTGTAGTTAACGTATCATGAAATGTAGATACTTTTTCAATATAATTTTTTTGTTCTAATAATTGTTCATAAGTATAATTTAATTCGTCAATAAAACTACTTTCATTGTATAGTTTTATTTCTTCTAGCATTTCCGGATGATCATGCCATTCTTCTTCTAGCCGCATTTCATACACACAATCTTCATGACCCATTGCACGGCATTTTATTTCCTTTAAAAACACTTTTCTTTTAAGAATCATAGAAGTATAACCGCTACCAAGACCGGCAAGGGTGTGACAAACTGGATGGTCAGAAATTCCGTGGTTTTTTATATGCTCTTTCACTTCAAATGAATCAAGCCATTTTCCTGTTGCATAAATGTAGATTACCTCACCATTTTCACCAATTTCTAGTGTTCTTTCGGAAATCATCTTTGAAATTTGACCGGTTTGTAAGTGTAACTCTCCACCCTTATTTAGCATATCTTCAAGCTTCGTCGGATTTTTCAACACTTCTTTTGCGTGTGCGACCCCTAAATTCCAACCATATCTTAATAAAAAGGCTTTTGCTCTCTTCATTCCCAAATTGCTGATTAATTCTTTTCTTAACAGGCCAAATGTTGCGGATGTTGTGGAAATTGTTTTATCTTCATAGTGTTCGAATGTTTCCGATTGTAACATACGCCTCCCCCTATTCTAATCAAATGCGCCTTGGCGTATTTGCGCCCAGATTTTATCGAGCTTGCTCGATTAATTTCCGCTAAAAATCTGTGGCATCCGCCGGAGGCTTAACTTCATTCAGGCAAAGTTGTACTCCCACTGAAGTGTAAAATCTTATATTTTACTTTCACCACTAAAAGAAATGTGTGATTTATGCTGAATGAAGTAAATACATAATTACATTATAATGGATTCTTTAACAAATTAAGATATAAAAATAAGAAAAAATAAGAGTTTTCGATAGTTTTTTGTTTTATTAAATAAGAACTGTAATTTCCTATTGGGGTTGAAAAGTAAGTTTTGGAGATAAAAAACTCTTTGAATGGACGAAATGGTGTTTTTGGTGGAACACTCTTTATTGTAAACGGATGAAAAGACTGAACTCTACATATTCAATTTATCCTGAAACTTTTCTTTCTCAATACCTATTACTAAAATAGAAAGATCTGTCCCACAGTATTACTTGGAACAGATCCTAAATTCTTACATTAAGTCTACTTTTGGACTTGAGCTTTTACGGACAAACCATAATCTAATCCGGCATGGATGTCACTTTGTTGATGATAAAACGCTCGTAATTTTTTCACAGCATCTTCAGGTGGTTTTGCATTGAAATACCCTTTACGAGTCATCGTTACACCTGAATTTTTCTTTAAATCTGTTAATGATTCACACATTTTGATGCCCGCTGCAAATGAATCAACAATCGGTACATCCCCAATTCGGTTGATGCCATATGTCGCTAAGAAGACATTCATCGGCCCTTCACCAGGTATGATTACATCGGCTCCTTGCGCGATTGCTTTTTCTGCACTTTCAACAAATGAATCAATCACAGGTTGCGGATTATTAAAGCCTTCCAAAATATCGTAAAATCCTACTTTCGTTTGAACAATTGGTCCAAGCTTTTGGCTTAACCCGTATCGACCAGCATTATATCGTAATTGATCTGCTAGAGGCTCTAGAAAATTCACAATCCCAATTTTATCGCCTAGCATAGACGCAATGTGCATAGATGCTTGCCCATATCCAATCACTGGAATGTCAACAAGTGATCTGGCCTCGATCAATCCAACATCAGGTATTGTTCCGATAAACATGCAGTCATAGCCAGCACTTTCAGCAATTAATGCATTTCGAATAAATTGTTCTCGATGCAAATTTTGCAGGTAAGAATACGTAATAAAATGACCTGGATATTCAGTTGGATATGTCTCATTGGACATTCCGTGTAAAACCACCTCAACATCAGGTCGAGCAATTTTTTGTATATGATTAATGACCGCATCGCGATATGCCGGTACATTTTCAATTGACGTTAAACTTTGGTGCCAAATTTTCAAACGACTTCAACTCCTTTCAAATCAAGCTATTACAATGTTATTTCTGTTTATCAAATACGACTTGGCGTATTTGTGACTGTCGCAAGCTTTCGTCACAGCCAAAACATATGCGCCCAGATTTTGTCGATCTTGCTCCATAAATTTCCTTTAAAAATCTGTGGCATCCGCCGGAGACTTAACTTCATTCAGTCATGCTTTAATACCTTTTAATAGAAATACCTTTAGCATTCATCTCACCACTCATAAATGAGGAAGACTGTTACTGAATGAAGTTAATGCTGTTTGCGCAGCAATTCGACCGAAAATTGCTGCTTTGCCAAGAGAGCTTCCTGTCATATATCCTGCACCGTGGAAACCTCCCACAATTTCTCCTGCTGCGAATAAGCCTGGAATTGGTTCTTGGAATGGATTTAACACTTGTGCACCCGCATTCACTGCTAACCCTGCATAAGTAGCTAACATTGCAACTGTGGTACGCATTGCATAGAAAGGAGCCTTGCTAATTGTTTTTGGCTTTCCAAACGTATGCGTTAAAGTTGTTCTTCCAAACTCCTTGTCGCCACCAGCTAAAATATCTTGATTATACTCATCGACTGTTTGAACTAACTGTGCTTTTGGTACTGAAATCAATTCAGCCAATTCCTCTAGAGAAATTGCTTTTTCGATTAATCCCAATTCATTCAGCTTTTCAATGTCATATAATGCATCACCTGGAACATTTTCTTTCATAATTTCTTGGTCCCAAACTTGATACGTAATGCCTTCTGGTTGTTTTAATGCTTCAGTGCCAATTAATTTATAAGAAATCGATTCATTTACAAATCTTTTGGCATGTTTATTTATGACGATTGCACCTTTATAAAATACGTGCGCTTGGTTTTTACGAGGTCCATCAGCTGTAGGATGGAAACCATATGTTCCTTGTAAATACGGAAGATCCCGTACCCATGCACCGTGTTCCCATGCTAATTTAATGCCATCCCCAACATTTCCTTTGCCACCAATCCGAAGTGCACCTTTTAATTGTGGAGCAAAGTGTTCGAGCAATTCTTCACTTCTAGAAAATCCTCCAGAAGTTAAGATGACACCTTGATCTGATTTTGCAATGTATTCAAGGCCATTCTTTTCGAAGATGACTACTGAAATACGACCTTCCGAATTTTTACGAAGACGTTTAACAGAAGCTTCTAATTCGACCGTTACATTACCTGTATCCACAGTATACTGATATAAAGTTGAAATAGCTTGAGATGGAGTGATCGTATGGCCACGGGGAACACTATGTCCACTTACCGCTTGAACCGCATGGAAATGTACCCCTTTTTGAACTAACCATTGATACGTTTCGTATTGATGTTCTCCGTAAGCCTCGATTAAACTTTCTTCGTTTTTGCCCTGACCAACTGCTAGTAAATCATCTACTAATAATTGTGTAGAATCTTGAATTCCTTCTTTTTTCTGAAGATCCGTTTCAGCAAATGCCATAAAGCGTCCGCTTAATAACGAGCTTCCACCTATTTCTTCCTCTTTTTCAAGTACTAAAACCTTTGCACCTTGTGCTGCCGCTTCAGCAGCAGCACAAAGTCCAGCCATTCCAGCACCTACTATTATTAGGTTATAAGTTTTTTCCATGGGCATTTCACTACCCTTGTGTAATTTCTTGTAAAACTTCTAAACCTGCTTCACAAACTTGCATATCGTGTGTGTAATGACCTCCACTTACACCGATCCCACCGATTAATTCGCCATCTAATTTGATAGGATAACCTCCACCGAAGATGACAAGTCTAGGTGTATGAACAATCCCGTGTAGTAGTGGTGGATCATCTTTTAAACGATCATACCACTCGTGGGTTGCACGGTTGTAAGCTGCCGCTGAGAATGCTTTATTTTGAGCGATATCTAAGCTTAAAACAGGTGCGCCGTCCATTGCTGCGAATGCTTTTAAATTTCCAGTACGGTCAACAATTGCAATACTAAATGCAATCCCCATTTCTTTCCCTTTAACTAGCGCTGCATCTAATACCTTGTTCGCTAGTTCTAAACTAATGCTTTTTGTTTCAATTGCTTTAACAAATTCAGTCATTTTATTAATCTCCTATTCTATTAAAAATTTTATTTTCATATATTAATTCGATTTCCGCTACAGACGGACGCTTTCCGCGGGCGTGGCTTGAGCCTCCTCGTCGCAAGCTCCTGTGGGGTCTCAAGACTGACGCTATTCCCGCAGGAGTCGCCGTCTTCCGCTACAATCGAAAATACTACTAAGGAATTAATGCTTATAATTAGTTTTTATGACGATACCGGTTGTCCTGCACCGAATGCCTCTATGGACGTTGCTGTGACGGCAACTGATTTTGGTAAGCACAAATCAACAATGACATTTGCGATATCAATCGGCTGTAACCAACCTGTTTTATTAATATTTGGTGCCATATCATTCGTCATTTTTGTATCAACTGGTCCAGGACAAACAGCATTCACACGAATTCCATATGGTTTCAACTCTTCACCGAGGGCCTTGGAGAATCCAATGACGGCGTGTTTTGAAGAAATATAAGCACTGCGATTTGGACCACCTTTTGTCCCCCAAATTGAGGAGATATTGATGATGATTCCATCTTTTCTCTCAATCATTTCAGGAATTACTTCTTTACTTAAATAAAATGGAGCGTGCAAGTTAATGTCGTGTACCCAATGCCACTCATCAACAGATGTCTCAACGAATGGTTTTAGACTCATAACTCCGGCATTATTAATTAAAATATCGATTTTTCCTAACTTCTCTTTCACTTCTTTTATGGCTTTTTTTACTGCCTCTGGATCTCCAACATCACAAATGACAGTAATTGCTTTTGTCCCGTGAATTTCTTGAATTGCTTGTACTACTTCATCACATTCATGTTTACTTCTAGCACATACAGCAATATCTGCACCGTGTGAGGCTAATAATAGTGAAGTTTCACGACCAATCCCGCGTCCTCCACCAGTTACTAATGCTACTTTTCCTTTTAACTCCACTCAATGCCCTCCTTTTTAATTACGAAAATGTTTTTTCTAACGCAGCTACATATTCTACCGCGTCCTCACCTGCACGTTTACCGAACACAAGAGATCTTAAAACAGAAGTCGCACCTGGATATTTGCCATAATATAAGCCAGTCATTTCGCCAGCTGCATATAATCCTGGAATTGGGTCGTTATCATTTGAAATCACACGACCTTGAGGATCTGTAGCGATTCCTCCATTTGTAAATACATTGCAACATACTATTGGATAAGCTACATACGGCCCCTTGTCGATTGTGATAGCCCAATTGGATTTTTGTGGTTCAATTCCAATTGCTTGTTTTCCATCTTTTTTATTCCATAAGAATTCGCCCGGTTGAACCGCATTATTAAATTCTTCTACTGTTTTAACTAGGTTCTCAGCTGGAATTTGTAATTTATTTGCTAATTCTTCAATTGTTTTTCCTTCAATAGCAGGTTGTTCTGTTTGAAGTGCTTCCTCATAGTTCGGAATATCAAACATTTTTTGATCAGTAATCATATAGGCAATATGATTTGGACATTCATAGAAAATTTTTCGTGCAACTGCTTCATATTGTTCATCAATTGTTGTAATCCCTTCATCGACGAAGCGTTTCCCATTTTGATCAACTAATATGGCATACGGATAAAGCATTACTCCTGCTTCTTCGCGCTTACTGCGTGGATCGACCGTTTCCGCATGGAAGGCATCCCATTGTCCTGCGCCTTTTGCACCGATTCGTAAAGCCATACGTATGGACTCACCTTTGTTATATAATCCACCTTCACATACCGTTGGGATTTTATGAGCATCGCGACCAATATATTGAGCCATCATTTCATGACTACCTTGGAACCCACCAGAAGCTAAGATCACCGCATTCACATTCAAAGTGATGGTTTCGCCACCTTTAATGCGAATTTTTAAACCGTTCACTGCGCCACTATCATTTAATGTAAGATCCCATGCTGTTGCTTCATAAATAATTTCTACTCCTAGTGCTCTTGCACGTAGAGATAAATTATCAATGATCGCACGGCCTCCACCAACAGGAAGAAGACGTGGTTTAGATGAAGTTAAGAACATTGTTGGTAAAAAATCAAAATCTACACCTTTTGATTGTACCCAGCGTAATGTTGAACCAGCATTTGCATGTAGTGTTTCGATATATGCACGGTCCCCATAGTTGTCAGAAAAGGCTATCATATCTTCCACGAAATTGTCGGCCGGTTCGTCGATACTTTTCATACGCATATAACCTGCTGTCCAACGAGTGTTTCCACCTCGATTGTCAAAATCAGCTCTTTCTAAAATAGCAATCTTTAAATTTTCATTTTGTTCTTTTGCTTTTTCAGCAGCCGCTAATGCAGCAGCAGTTCCAGCGGCTCCACAGCCAACAATTGCAATATCGTAATCTACTTCTCTCGTCATATTACTTAACCTCCTGTGGTTCTTGATCTTGTAAATATTTTTGCTCCCATTCAGATACTTGTTTTAATTTGAATAGTTCTTGTCTTTCTTCCCAAGTACAGATGAACTCATGAATATTTTCCTGTGATTCGTCACGTTTTAAGATTGAAAGTGATTGACGTATTCCTTTAATTGCTGAGCGTAATACACTATTTGCACAAAGCATAATTTGGAAGCCCATGTCATTAGCTTCCTTTAACGAAACAAGTGGTGTTTTTCCACCCTCAACCAGGTTGATGATATGTGGAACATTTGGAACACCAGTAGTGATTGATTTAAGTTGCTCAATTGTAGTCGGCGCCTCAACAAATATCACATCTGCCCCGGCCTCTTTGTAAGCATTTGCTCGCTCGATCGCATCTTCAATTCCATTAATTGCCAATGCATCCGTTCTAGCAATGATTGATAGATTCTCATCTTTACGAGTGTCTACTGCTGCTTTAATTTTGTTAACCATTTCAACTTTAGAAATAATTTGTTTCCCATTAAAGTGACCACATTTTTTTGGAGAGACTTGGTCTTCAAATTGAATTGCAGAAGCACCTGCACGCTCAAGAACTTTAACTGTTCGAATGACGTTAATGGCGTTCCCAAACCCTGTATCTCCATCAACGATAATCGGAACTGTTGTTACATCGTCCATACGGCTAACGATTTCGGCTACTTCTGTTAAGGTTGTAAGTCCAACATCAGCCCATCCTAACTGAGCATTTGAAATACCTGCGCCAGTTGCATATACCGCTGGGAAACCAAATTCTTCTACTAGTCTTGCTGTCATCCCGTCATAAGCTCCCGGTAAAATAAAAGCATTAGGCTGACTTAAAAGTGCTTTAAATTGTTTATTTTTCGACATATCCTCACCCTTTAACTATTTGCTTAACTAATTACTTTTACTTTTCTTTCGCTCACTTCTTTATGCCATGTAAAAGTTAACTGTTCATTTGTTGGAATTATCATATGTTCAAAGTGAAGATCATTTCGATTCAATACGCGAATAATTCCAGTTTCTTTGAACGACTTTCCTACAACCGATACTTCATATAACCCTGGGGCAGGTAATGTATAG
The DNA here is from genome assembly GCA_030348875.1 of Ureibacillus composti. GTDB lineage: Bacteria > Bacillota > Bacilli > Bacillales_A > Planococcaceae > Ureibacillus > Ureibacillus composti. Next base: position 1,851,043 of record JAUCEP010000002.1, on the reverse strand, counting down.
TAAGGCAATAGTCCAGCATATGGCGACCATTGGACTGTATATGGGTGACCCATTAATTTTGAAATAAAGGAAACATTCCCTACTGAGAGCAACTCTCTAATTCTAGTAGAGCTGATTTTCTCGCCACATAAATCCACTTTAGGGACAATTGTTAATTCAAGATTTCCTTGTGCATGTTCCACTAAAGTTGATGCATTTCCGGCACCCTTCTTACCATATGTGTAATCATAGCCACATACGACATGTTGTGCCCCTAACCCAATCACATAATCAGAGATAAATTGTTCCGGAGAAAGTGCGGCAAAATCTAAACTGAACTCGACAATAAAGAAATAATCAACGCCAAGTTGGGATAGTTGTTCTTTCTTCTGGTCTAGCGGCATTAAATAATCAACAGATTCGTTGCCGTTCGATAATACACTTTTAGGATGAGGGAAAAAACTCATCACTGATAACGGGAGATTTTTTTCCATCGCCACTTGTTTTGCAATCGAAATGACTTGTTGATGACCTTTATGAAGGCCATCAAAAAATCCTAATGCTATGACATGTTTAGAAATTCTAGTTTGCCAGAAAATAATATTTTCTTTATTAATTTCTATTGTCTTCATCAAATTTGACACCTCTCTTTCACAACAAATTAAATTTCTCTCATCATATATAATTGGGATTTTTCAGAAAATTAAAAGACTATTATTTCGCCTCAATTGTAATGTTGTTTAATTCTTTATCTTGTACAGAGTCTCCCCAATATGTGTTACTTAACGAACGTTCTTCCATCGTCCACTCGATCGGCTCCCAATCTGGTTCAAAGATTAAGTAACCGCCTGTAAATAGCTCCACACGGGCACCACTGCCTGGATCCATTACATATAGATAAATAGCTTGTGAAACTCCATGTTTTCCTGGTCCGATAAATTGAATACCATTTTCTTTTAAAATATCAGCGGCGCGTAAGATATCTTGTGTATCATCAGACCAATAGGATAAATGATGAAGTCGAGCTTTCGTTGGTAAGGATGGTTTTGCAATAAACGCAACATCGTGAACAAGCGGCGTAACACTCATCCACCCTGCAATTGTATTCCCATCATCATCGACTAAGTATTCACGCATTTTAAATCCAAGTTGCTCAAGTAAGAAGTTATACGTTTCTTTAATATTTTCTGAAGCATGGATATTTACATGGTCAAAGCGTCTTGGTGACACACCTTTTGCCCAGGATTTATATGTTTGGTTTTTTAACACTGAACGACGATGTTCTGCCACTTCTGGCATATCAACGTCATAATAAAGTTCGAATGAATGCCCACTTGGTAATTGAAAGCGAATCGCTGCACCAATACCTCGAGTTGTACCAGCTTTAACATGTTGAACATTAACACCTTCTTGTTCAAGAGCAGTTTTAAAAGCTAAAACGTCTTCTGGATTTTTCGTTCTCCAGCCGACATGCTTTACATATCCGCTATCACCTTTTTCAATCGATAGGGAATGGTGTCCAAAATCTCCCCAAGCACGTAGATAGTGAACGCCATCGACTTCTTCCGTTTCTTCAAGGCCGATCACTTCTTTAAAAAACCATAGTGACTTTTCAATATCGGGTGTAACAAGTGCTACATAACCAAGTTTCGCCAGTTCAGGTTTACTCATCGTACTCCCCCTTTTTCTTTTTTGTATGCGTTTTCAACCAATTCTAAAAAAATTTACAGTACTCTTAACTACTAAACTCTCAAACTTCACTTTTTAGAAAATACACAATTAGTCAATCAATTACGGCTTGGCGTAATTGCGTCCAGATTTCGTACTCGTGTCTTCACGAGTTAATTCATTTGCGAAATCTGTGACATCCGCCGGAGGCCATAACGTTTTTCAGTCGGTTTTATAGGCCGACTGAAAAATGTTTGAATATATTCAAATTTTACCTAAATACTTTTTACTGTTCTAGAGAAGAAATTAACTATCTTACTGGTCCTTTTCTGTAAGTTTTTATTGGAATTTTAGATTTCACCGATTTGAAATGATAAAGGAAAGGAACAAAAAAGTGGTCACACATTTGGAAGTGTCTTTATATGAGGAGCGGATGTAAATGGAAGTCTAATCGTGAATGGTTTTAAACTTTATCTTGCATATGAAGTTCATTTTTCCTTTTTCGAGCTCTTGAAATGAACTTCATCTCGCTCATGAAGTTCAATTTTCCCTACTCGATCACCTTAAACGAGCTTTATCTTGTCTATGAAAAATACTTTTTCTCTCAAAAGAAAAAAGGCTGACGAATGACTAGTCAACCTTTCTGATCTGGAACTACTTATTAAATTTCAACTTTTTGTTTTTTTATGGCAAATTGTTGCGCAACATCATAGATTAGATCTTCTTGTCCACCAACTGCTTTCATACGTCCTAGCTCTACTAAAATATCACGCTCATCTACTCCAAATTTTTGGGCTGCTGCTTGCGTATGTAACAAGAAGCTTGAATATACACCAGAGTATCCCATGATTAAACCTGAACCCGTAATTTCTTGTGGACGTTGCATGAATTTTGCAACTACATCGTTTGCAACATCCATTAATTTATAAAGATCAATACCCGTATTATAACCAAGTCGTTCTAACACAGCTGCCATCACTTCTGTTTGGGTATTACCCGCACCAGCGCCTAACGCTCTTAAGCTACCATCAATATACGTTGCACCTGCTTCGACAGCAGCGATTGTGTTTGCCATTGCCATCGATAAATTATTATGAGCATGGAAACCAATCTCACAACCAATTGATTGTTTTAAAGCAGAAATGCGTTCTGTCACATCATTTGGTAACATATAGCCCGCTGAATCTGTTACATAAACAATTTCAGCGCCGTAGCTTTCAAATAATTTTGCTTGTTCTACTACTTTTTCTACTGGTGCCATATGAGCCATCATAAGGAATCCGACTGTTTTTAAACCTAGTTCCCTGCCTAATGCAATATGCTGCGCTGCAACATCCGCTTCTGTTACATGAGTTGCAACACGAACCATCTTAGCTCCAACTTTCACAGCCTCTTGGAGATCTTCTTTTATGCCAATTCCAGGAATTAATAGAACAGAAACTTTTGCATTTTCACATTCATCAGCAGCTGCTTCAATTAATTTTAATTCATCCACTTTAGAAAAACCGTATTGTAATGAAGACCCACCTAAACCGTCTCCATGTGAAACTTCAAAATAGTTTACTCCTGCAGCATCTAATCCTTTAGCTGTTGCACGAACTTGCTCTTCTGTAAATGAATGTCTCATCGCATGACTACCATCGCGAAGTGATACGTCTAATATTTCAAATGATCGTTCAGTCATAAAACTACCTCCTATGCGTTAGTTGCAGTTAATTGTTTCGCTAGTTCATCAGCTACTCTTGCAGCTGCTGCAGTCATAATATCTAGGTTTCCAGAGTAAGGAGGAAAATAATCTCCTGCTCCCTCTACTTCAAGGAATATTGAAACTTTACGGCCATCAAACTGTGGCGTACCTCTTAAACGATAACCAGGTACATATTTTTGTACCTCTTTCACCATTTCCTGAACCGAAGCAATGATTTCTTCTTCTTTCCCCTCTTCTTCAACTAATGCATTAACTGTATCACGCATAATAATTGGTGGTTCTGCAGGATTTAAGATGATTATTGCTTTTCCTTTTTTCGCACCACCAACTTGCTCGATTGCTTTAGAAGTAGTACGTGTAAATTCATCAATATTTGCACGCGTTCCAGGGCCAGCACTTTTACTTGCCACTGTTGCAACGATTTCAGCATATTCAACTGGAACAACTCTAGAAACAGCTTTAACCATTGGGATCGTCGCTTGGCCACCGCATGTAACCATATTTAAGTTAGCTTTATCGAAATGCTCTGTGAGATTCACTGGTGGAACTGTAAATGGACCGATTGCTGCAGGTGTTAAATCAATCACCTTTTTACCTGCAGACGTCAATAAATCACTATGTTTCTTATGTGCATAGGCAGAAGTTGCATCAAAAACAATATCTACTAAATCAAGTTGTTCCATAAGACCTTCAATACCATTTGAAATAGCAACGTAACCACGATCTGCCGCACGTTTTAATCCGTCAGAATCTGGGTCAATCCCTACCATTACGCTCATTTCTAAGTTTTCACTGCGTTCAATTTTATACATTAAATCCGTACCGATATTTCCTGAACCAATTATGCCAACTTTTAATTTTCTCATTTCACGACACCTGCCTTTACAAATGAAATGCCCACTTTTCCAAGTACACCGAAATCTGCTTCGAATTCATCACCTTCGTTAAAAGGTACTGCTTTGGATAAAGCCCCAGCTAATACAAAATCACCTGCACGTAACTGAATATCATAGCTTGCTAGTTCATTGGCTAACCAAGCTACCGCTTTTGCAGGATCCCCTAAAACGGCTGAACCAGTTGCTGAGTCAAATAGTTCTCCATTTTTGTAAGCATTCATTTCAACAGCTGCAAGATCAAGACCCTCTACCGACGCCTTTTGTTCACCTAGAACAGCCCCTGCACTAGAACCGTTATCCGCAACAGTATCTTCAAACTTAATTTTCCAATCTTCGATACGGCTATCAATGATTTCAATTGCCGGAACAACATAATCTGTTGCATCAAGAACATCTTCAACTGTTACGTTAGGTCCTTTTAAATCTTTGTTTAAGACAAAAGCAATCTCAAACTCTACTTTTGGTTGGATAAATTGATCCATATCAACTTTGCTATTTGGTTCATATACCATCGTATCTAAAATATGACCATAATCGGGTGTATACACCTTTAACATATCTTGCATGGCTTTACTCGTTAAACCAATTTTCATACCCTTTAGTGTTGCCCCAGCATCCAACTTACTCTGGATATATTGTAGTTGAATCCCATACGCATCCTGAACAGTAATTTCTTCTGATAAGGATGTGAAAGGGGCAATCGGATTCTTTGATCTTTCCGCTTCTAAAAGAGCATTTGCAGCTGCTTGAATATTCATTGCCATCTCCCCTTACTCAAATTATATATACCTCTGTTAACCGCGTTCTGATTATTTCTTTGTTACATTCTACTCCGTAACAAAAAGCAGATTCTCCATTTATCTCGTGCACCCATTTAGATGGGAGAATCTGCTTACTGAATGAAATTAGATTGTCTTGACTTGTTCTAGTTCTACAAGATCACGATATTTTCCAGCGAAGAAGATTAATGGCTCGCCATCGTTTAATTTAATATCCAGAACTTTTCCAATAAATAATGTGTGGTCACCCTCTACGTATTCTGAAACCACCTCACAACTTACTTGTGCAAGAGAACCTGGAAGTACAGGTAAACCAGCTAATTCTTCAAAGTTAATTTCAACCTCATCTTTTAGTTGGCCAGCAAAGACCATAGACATTTCTTTTTGCTCAGCAGATAAAATATTTACCGCAAATTTTTTGCTTTCTCGAACTTTTGATAAGAAACGAGCTTTATGGCCAATTGATACGACAACTAATTTTGGATCTAATGAAACGGACATAAATGCATTTGCCGTCATCCCATGTGAACCATCTTCTAATTTTGTTGTCACCACTGTTACACCTGTAGCAAATTTCCCCATTGCATCTCTAAATAAACGATCTTCCATTTTGAATAACCTCCTTTTATTTGAAAAGCGGAAGGCGCTCGTTCAGCTCCGCGTCTGCGAAAACGCCACGTCCTGTGGCATCCGCAGACATGACTCACGTCGTGTGAGCCCCAACAACTGGAGGAACCGACAAAAGGTCGCTTTTTGACCTTGCAGGTGGTTCTGAAGTTGTCGAGGAGCTAGCGCCTGCAGCTAGACACTGTTCAAACTTTAAGATTACAATCTTATGTTTTTACCTAACCTTTAATCAGTTTTCTTTCTTGTGCTTTAATTGTTGGGTTGTTTTCTGGTAATGTATCCATTTGGTCGCCCCAGTAAGTGAAGCCAATATCCATTTCATCTACACCCCAAACAATCGGCTCCCAATCTGGTTCGAAAATTAAGTATCCATTTGTGAAGATTTCAACGCGTAGCCCACTACCTGGGTCAATTGCATAAATGTACATCGCTTGTGAAATACCATGCTTTCCAGGACCTTTGAAGAAAATGCCATTTTCTTTTAAAATATCAGCTGCACGTAATAAATCTTGTGCATTATCTAACCAGTAAGAGACATGGTGAATTTCTGCTGGTGATGCAGCATGTGGGTCATGACTAACCGCGATATCGTGAACTAATGGTGTCACACTTAACCAAGCACCAACTAAATTACCATCTGGTAATTGAACACATTCACGTAAGTTAAATCCTAATTTTTCTTGTAAGAAATCTGATAATTCATTAGCTAATAAGGAAGTTAAAATATTCACATGGTCGATTCGTCTTGGCGATACTCCACGATTCCAAGATTTATGGGATTGATTTTTTAATACCGAACGCGTTTCAGGTGAAGCTAGTGTTTTTTCCATATCATAATAAATTTCTAAAGTATGGCCACTTGGTAATTCAAAGCGGAATGCACGCCCTTGCCCAGCCTCAGTTCCTTCTGCCACCCAACGAACTTCAATTCCTGACTCTTCAAGATCTTTTGCATATAACTCAACATCTTCGGGTTTTTTTGTACGCCATGCAATATGATCAACATGAGATTCTTCCCCTTGGCGAACTGTCATTGTATGATGTTCGAAGTCACCCCAAGCACGTAAATAGTGCACGCCATCCTTCACTTCTGTTTCTTCTAACCCCAATACTTCTTTAAAGAACCAAAGTGATTTTTCTAAGTCTGTTGTAACTAAACCAAAATGTCCAAGCTTTGCAATTTCTGGTGTTCTTGTACTCATATTTATCATTTCCCCCTATTAATCTAGTATTTATTTAACTAACACTTAGATTTTTTTCATCCCCAGATACCCCAAATAACAATCAGACGAAATAAGTGTTCGGTTCTTGACCGCACATGACTCTACCGTATGTTTCTATCAAGCTTGATGGTGTGATGAAACCATGTAAATGCATAGATAAGAAGTCGCGATAGAATAATTGGAATAGATTTTGATTATATGAGAAAACTGACCCTGCCCCCGCAGTCATTAAATCAATTGCTTCTTTACATAGTTGATTTACGTAACCGAAGTCAGCTTTGATCTTTATACCTTCTTCCATTGTTAACTTCTGACATTTAGCTGAATATTCATCTAACATATCAACCGCGCGATGTAGATGTAGTTCCGCAGAATCAATCTTTAACTGTGCTTGAGCCACTTGTAAATGAGTTACAGCTGCTTCGCTCATTTTATTGTAGAATGTATTCCCAATGCCTGCTTTTTGAACACGTTCCATGTGTAAGTCCATTGCTGCCTTTGTAATTCCTAGAGCTGGCCCTACAATAGATAGTGTTAATGATGGTACAAAAGGTGTTCGATATAGAGGTACTTCTTGTAATTCTTCAATCATGTAATGTCCTTTTTGAGCAAGTCGGTCCAATGACACACGATATTCTGGAACAAACACATCTTTCACATGAACACTATTACTTCCAGAACCACGTAACCCCATTACATTCCAGTCGTTAAGTACCGTTACATCCTTACGTGGAACAACCATAATTGCCATTTCGACGCTACCGTTTTCATCGATTAGTGGGAAACCGAAATATAACCAATCTGCATGCGGACTTCCTGAAACAAACGGCCACTGAGCTTCCTCGATGTAGTAACCCCCATCAACTTTCTTAATTTCACATTTGATTGGTTTAAAGTTACCAGCTAAAACAACATCTTCACCAGTGCCGAAAATTTCTTCTAATGCTTCTCTCCCGAATGCATAAGAAATCATATAATCACGAATATTACTTAATGAAACAAACCAACCTGCTGATCCATTTCCTCTTGAAATTTCCGTGACGACTTCTGTAAATGTACGCATATCGGTTTGATATCCACCATACATTTCTGGTCTTAATACTTTTAATAAACCTTCAGCTTGAAGCTTATCAACGATTTCTTGAGGTAAATGACTTTCTCGATCAATTTGCGGACTATAATCTCTTAACATTGGAATTAAGGCATGTGCACGCTCTACAAGCATTTTTCTTGTATCAACAATCGTTTGACTCATTCTTCCACCCCTTTATACTGTTGTTACTTTTTTAGCTGGTTCAAAAAAGTCTTTCGTTAACTTCACAAATTGATCTTTTTGTTCGATTTGAGCCCAATGACCGCATCGTTTGAACACGTGAAGGTTTGCATTTTCTAAGTGGTCTAACATATATAAGCTACTTTGAAGTGGAACAAAACGATCTTGGTGACCATGGATTAATAAGAACTCATTCGTCATTCGTTTTAATGCAGATGGTGGTACTAACATATCTGCTAAACTTGAATTCACGAAGTTTTGTTCATACGATTTACGTACATCTGGACGATTAAATAATTTCATGCGCTCTTCAACGATTGCGTCTAGTTTATCTTCCATACCAGAAAGGTCATAAAGGAACCAACTTAAAAGGTTTTTAAGTGCTTTAGGTGTTGGGTCTTTATGGAAGTTTGTTAATTTTGCTAGTTCAGGGGTTGGTTCAACTAAGCCTCCACCTGCTCCCATTAAACAAACTTTGTTAAAACGCTCTGCTGAATCCATTAAAAGGTACAACGAAATGACGCCACCTAATGAATTTCCTACTAAATTTGCTTTCTCAATGTTTAACTCATCTAATAAATCAGTAATTTGTTGTACACGCCAGTTCATCCATTCAACACCATTTGCAGGATATTGTTCTGGGTGATCTGTATCACCAAAACCAACTAAATCAAGGGCCACAACATGGAAATCGTTTTCATATTCAGGCAGAACATGTTCCCAGTTTGATTTTGCGCTCGCCCCTGGGCCACTACCATGGATAAATAGGATCGTCTCTGAGTTGCCTACTCCACCTTCAAGAATATTTGTTTCATAACGACCAGTTTTCACTTTACGAGTTACGATTGCCATTCTTTTCACCTCTAATTTTTATTTACCTTTGGTAGATTAATAGAAACCACTTTCTTATGGACACAAACCGCGAGCCTTCTCGTTACTGTATTTACGACTATTAAAAAATTAAGCTGATTTTTGTAGCAGATTTTCAATATTATAGTGAATTATTTTGATACTAACTGAAGTTCTTTCACTACATTTCTTTGTTTCCCTAATTGAATCTTGCCATCTGAACTTGCAATTGACGCTTCGATGACATCTCCAACTTTTAAATACTGACCAATTTCAAATTGTCTTTGAATTACTTTTGTTTTTTCTTCTGGAGAAGCTGTTAAACTAGTTAAACAATTTAATTCCTCTGTTGAAAGTTGCATTGCTACCCCACCTGGAGTTCCTGTTAACACTAAATCACCTACAGTAAGATCCATCGTTTGGGCTAACTCATTTAATGTTTCTACAGGTTTATAAAGTAATTGGTCAGTGTTCGCACTTTGACGAACCTCACCATTCACTGTTAACAATAATTCTAGGTTGTATATTTCATTAACCTCATCTTCATCAAGAATATATAAATAAGGGCCTACTGGACAAAATGTACGATAGCTTTTTCCTTTAAGCCATTGAAGTTCTGTTAGTTGTACATCTCGTGCTGATACATCATTTGTAATGACTAGCCCAGCAATATAATCAGATATATTTTCATCTGTAATTACTGTTTGTTCGTTTATTTCTTTACCAATGACTAAACCTAATTCGATTTCATAATCTAATAATTGAACATGCTCAGGTTTTACGATCGCATCAAATGGACCACTAATAGAACTTGGGGCTTTTCCGAAAATCATGTTATAAGGAGGTCTACTTGATGACATACCAGTTTCTTTTCTATGCATCGAGTAGTTAACACCCTGGCAAACGATATTCGTCGGGTTTGTAACAGGCGAAAGTAGCTCAACATCTTCTAAAAGTACTTTTTCAGAATCCTCTTTTACGAGTATCTCTCTTGCTTCTTGAACACCGTCTACAAGAAAATCCGATAAATTTTCTGCTTCATTAGTTAAAGGAATGATATTCTCTTCAGCTAAAACTCCCCATGAAATCTTTTGACTTTTTCTGTAACGTACAATTTGTATCCCCATTTTTGCCCACCTCACTATTAATAATAAGTAATGCAAGAATAGAAGTTTAATATAATTAAAACTTCCCTATGTAGAGTCGTAGTAAACTCCATTTCTCTTTATATTCTAAATTAATAGAAAATATAGTCAAATATAAAATAGGTCATTTTTAGGTATTATCCTTTAAGCAAAGCTGTACAGGACCAGATTAGATAATACCTAAAAAATTATTTACACAGATAAATCTGGACTTACCTTCTCTTTTGGAGCTTTCACGAAGAAGTACCAAACAATGGATAATAAAATTAATCCAACTGTTGAAATTAGAAGTGCAAAATTACCAACTTGTTGATTAAATAGTTGCATGATCAATCCATATAGGAATGGCCCAGAAATACCACCAAGACCTTGACCAACAACAACTAAACCAACGTAAGATACACCTATTTGTTCTGATAACTCAGAAACTCTTGCAAATACACCTGGTAGAACAAGTCCCATTGCAAATCCACCAATTAAACTACCAATAAAGATGGTGGATAAACTATTTGCCGAGTAACAAATGAGCATCCCAACACCTGTAATAAATACGGCCATTGGAACAACACCAACTGGGAACTTACTGCGTAAACGGCCAAAGATAAGACCTGCTATCAATGTTCCAAAAGTGAAAATAGAAACCGCTAATCCTGCTTCCGTAGCATTTCCAAGTCCCTCTGCTTGAATCACAATTGAGATATTTGTTACATATCCAAAGATAAATGCAGAATAAATCACTTGACCTAATGAGAACCCATAAATTTGTTTAGGTGCTTTAAATAGATCTTTTATCGTAGCATTTGGTTTATCTTTTCTTTCTGGTTCAGGTAAGAATAGGAATGTTAGAGCTAAAATCCAGATTGGGAATAAGTAAGTTAAGAATCCGTATTGCCATCCATATGCATCAGCTAAAATCCCTCCAACTAATTGGAAAAATATTGCACCAATACAAGCTATTGTCGAAGTACCTAATCCAATTAATGTATCTTTCTCCCGGCCCTCAAAGAAATCTGAAATTATATCAATTGATAATGGCATTGTAATACCAACACCTAATCCCAAAATTCCGCGGAACAAAATAATTAATGGTAAGCTATCAATGAAGAACGGCATCACGCCACCAATCATAAATAAAACTAAACCGGTAAATAACAGTGTGCGTTTCTTAAATCTCGATGATAGCTGTCCATAAAATAAAGCAGGTACAATTTGTATCAAACCCGGAAACGTTGCTACTAACATGACAATTGTAGGATCAAAGTTAGGGTAGGCTGCGATAATGTCTGCCATAATCGAGCCTGCAACACCAGCTGCTACATCTTGAAAGGCAATGATGACGATTAAAAACTTTAAAAAATTTCTACCAATTGGTTTCCCCAAGTTATCCGCCCCTTTAATTTCATTCATCTAAACTTCCCCACAGTGATGAAATGTTCGACAAAAGGTTAACTAATCAACGCAAGTATAAACCTCGAAAGAAATTAAGCCTCCAGCGGATGTCACGGATTTTATGAGGTGATATAGGCAGTTAGCCTAAGTACGTCACATCCGAACGACAACTAACTAACCAACATCCTATTGGCCTTAGCACAATTAAAATCCGGACGCAAATACACTATGCGCATTTGATTATAAATCCTTACCAAAGACAAAGGCACTATTCAATTTTTACTAGATTAAAATTGATCGACCTCCTATCAAACTTCCAAAAGTTATCGAATTAAGCGCTTTCATCCGTTAAATGAATTCTAATGTCAAAATTGTGAATTTTCAACAAGATTTAGAAACTCAATAAATTAATTATGAATAAAGACCCCCTTTACTGTTAGTAAATTACGGAGTTGTTATCTTGAAATAATGTTAACGAGTTATTTAATACAGAATTTACCTAATGTCATACAAATGGCCAATATCCACTTGTTGCTAAAATTCAATTTTTATTGATTAAAAATTTATTTAATAGATTGATGAAAATATAAGGAATTTTGTATTAGATGTTCGAATTGTGTCATTTATTATTTACGTAAAACTAAATGTAAATTTAAGAGAATAGCTGATTATTTGGTAATGAAGAGAGAAACTAAATGAAAAAGAGAAAGATAGAAATAAACAAACTTTGGGGTCAGGAGCAGAAAAAAGCCACCTTTCTATTTCTATTAAAAAGGCGTAAACAAAGTTGATCTCACAACTTTGTTTACGCCTAAAAAAACATATAACTATATTTTATTCTTTGATTCAATACTTTTAGCAATCAAACCGCCATGGAATCGGCCATTTTCAATAAAGATTTCATTCGCATTATTACCTGCAGCAATGACTCCAGCAATATATAAGTTTTCAATATTTGTTTCCATCGTTTCTTCATTATATGTTGGTCGACCAGAAGCCTGATCGATATTCACACCCATCGATTTAATAAAGTCGTGGTCAGGGTGATAACCTGTCATGGCGAAAACAAAATCATTTTTAACTATTTGCTCATTCCCATTAACCTCTACAATCACTTCATGATCACGTATTTCTTTCACATAACTATCAAAATGCATGATTACCTCACCGTTTCGAACGAGCCCTGCAAATTCAGGTAATACCCATGGTTTAATACTTGGTGAATACTCACTTCCTCGGTAAACAACTGTAACACGCGCACCTGCTTTATTTAATTCGAGCGCTGCGTCTACTGCTGAGTTTTTGCCCCCAATGATGACAACATCTGTATCAAAAAAAGGATGCGCTTCTTTAAAATAGTGAAATACTTTCGGTAAATCTTCCCCTGGAATGCCCATGAAATTTGGCTGATCATAGTAGCCAGTAGCAATGATGACATAAGGAGTAACATAAGCATTTTGATCGGATGTTACGATAAAACCACCATTCTCAGTTTTTCTAACAGATTCAACAGTTTCAAAACGATTTACTTTTATATTTTTCAACTTGACTACTTCTCGATAGTAGACAAGTGCTTGATTTCTTTTTGGTTTACGACCTTCTATAATAAATGGCACGTCGCCAATTGCTAACTTTTCACTTGTACTAAAGAATGTTTGATGGGTTGGATAGTTATAAATCGCATTAACTACGTTACCCTTTTCAATCACAATTGGATTTAAGCCTATATTTTGTAGTTCAATCGCTGCTGATAAACCACAAGGACCTCCTCCAACAATAATTGCATCAATTTTTTGCATTTAAGACATCTCCCTTAATCTTGCTACTGTTATTATAGCGCTATTTTAAAGATTATGGGTTAGGTTTACGGAACAAAGTTTACATCAATAATGTGACATTGTGGTTTTGCATTGAATCTCATCGGAATCATAGTGGTTCCATAGCCGTTACTAATTAGTGTTGGCACTCCTTCTCGTTTAGAAAATGACCCATGCGGATGCAAACCAAATGGGCCGAGACGAATTTGACCACCGTGTAAATGCCCACCCATCATTAAATGCGCAGTATATTTTTTTCTTACCATTGGAAATACCTCTGGATTATGTGAAATAAAGAATACTATATCCCCTTGTTGGCATTTTTGAAAGGCTAAGTCTTGTTGTGCATTTCTCGTTGTCGTATCATCTATTGCGCTAATCCAACACTTATTCTGAACATTTGGTAGAATCACAGCATTATTTTCAACAATTTGCACATTGGTTTCTTGGAAAATCGTTCGTAGTCGCTCTTCCCCAATTTCTCGGTCGTTATTTCCCCATACAAAATAAACGGGTCCTAAAGACGTTAACAAATCAATATTTTCATATATTCGTTTGATTGGAGTACGTTGATCAGCAAAATCTCCGCCGATAATTACTGCGTCTATAGGTTCATTTATGGCACTAATCATTTTTTTGTTTATTTTACGCAGATGAACATCAGAAATAAAAAACAGTTTAACATGTTCCTTCTTACCTCTTAGGCGAATTTCATGATGTAATAGATGGTTTTCAAATGCTTGAAGAACCATATACACTAGCACCCCAATAATTAGAAGAACAACAATGATTAACATCTCAAAAAGCATACGTGTACCCCCTAATCTCAAAAATAAAAAGACGATGTTCAATAAACCATCGCCTTTTTACTCACTCATTTACACGAAATGATGAAGCTATTTTAATGTATTTTATTGGATAAATCAAATTCGTGCTCATAGGAAAATTTGAGGCGGCTCGTTCACACCTGCGTCTGCAAAAACGCTACATCGTTGAAGGCGCTTTTTGCCTTCGCCGGTATTGTCAAAGCGACCTCCAGGGTGTAGCACCACTGCTAGACTAGAAAATCGGAGAATGCCCGTTTCTCTACTTTTTACTTCAGAATGCCACATGCGTGAGCCAAACACTGAGTGAGCGTCTAAACAACTGACAAGAATTAAGGAATGATTAATTGTTGCCCCACTGAGATACTATCAGAACTTAAATTGTTTGCATCTTTTATTTTTTGAACACCATTTGGATCGCCATTATAATATTTTAATGCGATACGGAATAAATTTTCATTAGCTCCAACCGTATGTACCTTTTGTTCCTTTTTCTCTTCTTCTAGTTGTTTTTCTTTTTCAGCTTGTTTTTGCTTCTCGAGTTCTCTCGCTTTTTCAGCCTCTGCTTTAGCCTTCTCTTTTTGTGCAACTATTTTTGCTGCTTCTTCAGCTGCCTTTTTTTCTTTAGCTGCTTGATACTTAGCTGCATCGGTTTGCTGTTCATCAGATTTCGATTCATCTTCGTCATCTACAACGACTGGATCTTCTTTGTCATTGTTACTTGCCGACACGGTATTATTTTTTTCCAACTGCACTACAGAACCACTCTCAGAATCTTTTGCCACTTCTGTTTCGTCGGGTGTATAAAAACCCCATACATAAATCAAAAACAGTAGAGGGATAAAGATAAGTATTACCGTTAAGATTGTCATTAGCGGAAATTTTCGTTTTTTAGTCGTTGATACAGAATGACGCTTTGAACGTGTCATTCTAGAGTTTGGTTTATCTACTTCAATAGATTGACGATGCTCTTCAAATTTTTCGCGATAATCTTTACCCATAGGTACCACCTCCAACTCTATCTTTATCATATTATGCCGAATTTTTACTAAAAAGTAAATGATGGTAATACCCTAATTTCATAGATTTTGTCGAAATATTCAAATAAAGAGAAAGGTTTCAAACTATAAAAGCGGTGAAATGGTTTATTTTCCTATTAATAATTGATATATTCTGTCCTGCCAAGATTCCTCAAAAAGATTCTTTGTTTCCTTTTGTTCTTGTCGAGACTTTACTAAAGCTTTCATGTCGATTCCACAATTTTCGCAACAATTGGGTGGTCGGTTCTCTAGTGTTTGCCCAAAATAGTTTACAAGAAGCTCGCGCATACAACCTTCCGTCCTCACCAGTTCCATCATCTTTCTTACTGCAACAAACTTATCATTTCTCATATTTCGTAGTACCTCTTTTACTTGATGTACGGAAACATGATTCATCCAATAATCTAGCACACGGAAAGCAGTTTCAGAGATTTCTCCATTTCGATACATTTGAATAGGGAGTTCCTGACGTTGTATGTAAGATTGATAGTTTTCCACATGATGCTCTGAAGGCAAATCTGTTGTCGCAATGAATTCTGCCAATTGTTCGTCCCCTTCTGCATACAACAATATTGCAAGTGCATCTTTTCCATCACGTCCTGCTCGTCCAACTTCTTGCATATAGTTTTCAACATTTGCAGGTAGTGTTTCGTGGATAATTTGGCGAACATCTTGCTTATGAACCCCCATTCCGAAAGCGTTTGTAGCGACTATCCATTCAAGTGAACCATCAATGAATTGTTGTTGGATAAATTGGCGGTCTTCCGTGTCCTTTCCTGCATGATAGGTTGCAGCCTGAATGCCTTGTTCATAGAGTCTTCTACTTAAGTTCTCGGCCTTTGTTCTCGATTGAACATAGATAATTCCTGGCCCCTCCGTATCTTTTACATGCTGAAGGATCCAGTTGATTTTGTCTTCTCGATCATGAAACTTCACTCTCTTGTAATGAAGATTCGGTCGATCAACTGAATGGACATACTCAAAGGGCTCTTTCATCTGTAGATATTGTTTTATATCGAAAAGCACTTTTTGTGTAGCTGTTGCAGACAATGCCAAAATAGGTGGTCGTGTTGATTGATTAAAAACTTCTCCAATACGTAAGTAATCTGGTCTGAAATCAAAACCCCATTGAGAAATACAATGCGCTTCATCGACAACGATTAGAGATAATTTAATTTGTGCTAATTTTTGTTTAACACTTTGTTTAAGCAACATTTCAGGTGAAATAAAAATAAAGCGATACTGTTCCAAAAAATGAATAGCATATCTTTTCTGTTCATTCGATAAAAATGAGTTCAGGGCTACTACCCGTTTTTCACCAAATTGTTTCATTTGATCCACTTGATCTTGCATTAATGATAGTAAAGGAGAAATTACAAGAACTGGATCATTGAATATATACCCTGGCAATTGATAACAAAGAGACTTCCCCATTCCTGTTGGTAGAAGGGCGATGACGTCTTGATCTTCAACTATTTTTTCAATGACTTCTTTTTGACCAGGTCGGAAAGTAGAATAACCAAAATGTTTATTTAATAAAGTTTCAAGTTGCATTAGTTGTCATTCCCCTTTGCTAAAACTAGCCGTAACTGGAAATACGACAGATGCGGCACAACCTCATGTAATACCTTTAATTTTCGTGTATCATAATCATCCAAGGCAGTTAAAACAAGTTTTTTATCTTCATCACTAATAAATTGCTGGATTGGAAAAGCCGGATCGTTCATAGCTAGTTCAACAAGATGGTCTTCAATCGTACTAGATTTAAGTTGTCTCACTCTACTAATCTCTTCAATTGAAAGTCCCTGTTTGAATAGTTGAGCAGTTTGTAAAGCTGAGCCTGTTAACGGAATATCGATTCGTACATTTTCTGCAATTTCTCCTAATAATAGATAATGCGCATTTAGAGAATAGACTTTTTGAATCCATTGTTGTAACGTCGCAATATAGAGAAGTTGCACATCTATTTCCTCAAGCTGTTCATGGTAACTAATTTGTTGCCAAGTAAATCCTGGTGTCTTATATCCACCCAAACGATTAATGACGATTGCTTTTAATCGTTCCTCAACATCTACTGTCTCTAAGCTATTAATAATTTCCCTTGCTAATTTTTCTTGAAGTAGTCCATTATGATAGTGATGTGCCATTAAAAAACGCTTCACCCATCGTTGAATTTCTTCATCTTTTTGTAACGGGATGAATTTCCTTACCCCTGACCTATTATGTGATAAACTTTGAACAACGAGTGATAGTCGAGCAAAAAATAAATGTTCATTTCCCCGATAATGCCAACCATCAAACGGAAGATGAATTGATTCTTTTTCTATTTCGTGTCCAAGATTGGTTAATTGAAAATAACCCTCCTCATTCAATTCTATGTATCCAGCCTCTAGAATTTTGTTCACATCTTCGTCATATTTCTTTCGTGATAACTTTGGCAAAATACCAAAATAATTATGTAAATGAAAGATGCCAACATCCTGAATAGTTTGTCCTGAACGCTTTCCACGGAGCAAATGATAGGCTGAAGAAATCGTTCGTTCATTATTTAATTTTTGAAAGATTTGTAGTAGAACGGACTGAAAAATCATTTCCTTATCCTCCATTTTCGTAGTATTTATGTTGAAAAGTCTTGAAAACCGATTTAGAATAGTAAAGAAGCTTAATTAGCGGATTTTTAAAGAGCAATAATATATCCGCGGAAGAAAGATCAGTAACTTGACCTTTAGTAGAGGGTCGAATCGTGTCTTTCTAGAAGCACGGAAAAAGGAGAGAAAGAAATGGCAAAGTTTACAATAGTAGATAAAGATACATGTATCGCTTGTGGCGCTTGCGGTGCAGCAGCTCCAGACATTTATGATTACGATGATGAAGGGATTGCCTTCGTTATTTTAGATGATAACATGGGTACTACGGAAGTTCCAGAGGATTTACTAGAAGATATGCAAGATGCATTCGAAGGCTGCCCAACTGATTCAATTAAAGTTGCAGATGAATCATTCGAAGGCGACGCATTAAAATTCGAATAGAAAAATTAGCCTATCGACTCGTATTGAGTTAGATAGGTACACCAGCTAATAAATAAAGGACCACACATTTCAATGTTCAATGTGTGGTCCTTTATTTGATTCTTCTTTAAATAAGTTTTTGAAAGAGTTTGATTATTTATAATAGAGATCGATAATTTTGTTTCATTTAATCTAATTAGCAATGCAGAATTATCCTGTCTCATTCAACATGCCATTTCATTGCACTATTAAGTGAATACAATGTTTTTATCGAGAAAATACAAAAGAACTTTCCATATTATAAATAATTGAACATGAGAATATCAAGATCGCTTAGATAAATCGACAAATACGCACGTTCTATAATAATTTATGAACTTCTAACTCCTTATGATTTGCTGGAGACACATTATGAGTTTCTTTAGACTCATTATCACTTTCTGTTAACTCTTTATGAGCATGCTTCACAGGTACCACTGCTAATGCGATAGCAGCAATCAAACCAAAAATAGCAAAGGCGATGAAATTCATCTGTAAAGGTAGCGCTATTGTTAAAAGGAAGCCACCTAAAATTGGTCCAAGCATACCACCAATTCTACCGATACCAGATGCCATACCTAATGCTGTCGATCGAATGTAGGCAGGATAATATTGGGATACATAGGCTTGTACAATATTTTGCGAACCGATTGTAGCAGCTCCTGCAATAGCTACGAGAATAAAGATGACAACTTCACTCCCACCAAACCCAAGTAAGGACAAAGCAATAGCTCCAGAAGCATACATCGGAACGAGCATCTTTTTAAATCCATATTTATCTGCTAGAGGGCCAATAATCAGACTTCCAATAATGGCACCGCCTTGAAGGGCAATAAGAAATGCCAAGCTTGAATTTAGACCATAACCAGCTTCAATCATTAATTTAGGAAGCCATGTATTCAAACCGTACACCATTAGTAGACAGGAGAAGAAGGCAACCCAAAACATAAGTGTACTTAATGCACGTTTTTCTTTAAATAGCCCCACCACAGGTACTTTTGATGCCGATTCGGGTAAAACGATGACTTCATCATCTAAATTAAATTTCAAGCTAGGATTTACTTTAGAAAGAGTAGCGAAAAGTTGTTTCTTGTCCCCTTTTTTAATAAGATAACTTGCCGTTTCCGGTAATTGCTTATACATTAGCGGAAGAACTAATAACGGAAGTCCAGCAATCCAAAAAATCGATTCCCAACCAAGTGTAGGAATTAACGCGATTCCTAATGTAGGAGCAAGGATCCCTCCCACTGAATAACCACATAATACAATCGCTACAATCGTACCTTTAATAGCTTTAGGAGCATAATCAGTCAATAAAGCAATAACGTTTGGCATAATTCCCCCAAGACCTAAACCTGCAAGAAAACGGAATATAGAAAATAATGTTGGAGTTTCAGCAAAGCCACATAATACAGTAAAAAGACTAAATAATACTACTGTAACTAAAATAACCTTTTTTCTTCCAATACGATCTGCCAGTATTCCGAAAAAGATTGCACCGAACATCATCCCGAATAATCCGTAGCTTCCCATTGCCCCTGCTTCAACAGGCGTAAGGTTCCACTGTTCAATCAAAATTGGAACTACTGTGCCATAAACAACTAAATCATACCCATCAAATGCAATGATAAAAAAACTCCATAGTAACAAACTAAGATGAAAACGATTAAATTTACTGTTATTAATAACTTCTGCAACATTTATTTTTGCCATAAAATATCTACCCCCTTTTAAAATGTGAAAGCTTTTATATTTTTTTCAAGGTGATGAACATAGAAAATTTGCTATCTATTTAGTGAAAAATGAATTCAAGAAAAATCACTGATTTGTTAGATTTTTGCCAATTATAAGACTATTATTCTTGCTTTTAGCCCAGTTTTGAATATCTAACAGGTGAAAACCCTTACATTTTTCTTTATTTTAGAAAAATAGTGAACTAAATTCCTATATAGTGAAAAAAATATAATTACAAGAATTATATTTTGGTATTTATATTATTGCAATTAAAATTTTTATAATTTTTAATTTATTTATTAAAAAAGGATAATTAGCCCACGCATTGGACTAATTACCCTATTTTATTATTATTTTAATTTTAAGCGTCTTTTAAGTGTTTACCTAGATTCCCTTGATTTTTTCAATACATAAGTAGCAAGTATAAAGAAACATCCAAGCCCAAAGGCAGTATAAAAGGAAATTTCAACCGAAGGACCAATTGGATCTATTAAAAAATTTAATGCAAACCCTGCGACAAATAAAATCCAAACGAAAAACCCAAGACCCCATGTCATGATTTTTTTCTTTCTTTGATCACTAAAGGCGTGATTTCGAATTACTGCAAATATTAAATATAAAAGAACTACTAAACTTGCTACTAGCAAAAGTGCAGATAGCGAAAGTGAGCCTAAATGGATTGTTTGTTCTTTTTTATTAATTAACGGCCAGATTCCCCAAACCACCAAAAACCATCCAAATAAATTTAACACCGTTTCAATCGTAAATTCAGCTAAACTTTTAAACGATTCCTTTGGTAAAGAAGTAATAATTTCTTCAGCCAATTCTTTCGGGGATTTACCAAAGACCTCTTCGGCAGTTTTCCCTTCTGCTTGTGCATCTAGTAAATGATCCAACATTTCCAACAACACTTCTTCTGTTGCTTTTTCATCTCGAAATGCATTTGTTCGAATATAAACCAGCATGTTTTCATAATAGATTTCGTTCTCTAGAGTAAGCAATTTACGCTTTTCATTATTTTGTCGAACGATATCTTTTACAGTTAGCGACATATCATTCCCTCCTTAATATATGTGAGATGGGTTTCGAAAGCAATTCCCATTCATTTCTAATTTCATTAAGTGCTTTTACCCCTTCATCGGTGAGCGAATAATATTTTCGGTTGGGACCCGATTCAGAAGGACGCATCTTTCCAACAATCCATTTATTTTTCTGTAATCTCAATAACACCGGGTAAATGGTTCCTTCACTAACATCTCTAAGACCCTCTTGCTGTAATTTTTTTGATAGTTCATACCCATATACTTCTTGCTTTTCAATAATGGCTAATACACAACCATCTAATATTCCTTTTAGTAATTGACTACGTAAAGACACATATTCACCTCTCTATCATGCAATACAAGTTAGTTGATCATAGGAGTGGTACCTTGTAAAACAAATTAGCTATCATCAGTATATTGTAATACAATATACTTTGTCAAGGTATCCTGGAATCTGTTGATTTTTTTGTTATGAACTGTTAAACTCAATCTTAGTAGTTGGTACTAATAACTGATATAATTTTCATGTAAAGGGGAATACTATATGGATTTATTACAAATTAAAGATAAAAATATCGTTGTGATGGGCGTTGCAAATGAACGTAGTATCGCGTGGGGAATCGCAAAAAGACTTCTTGAAGCAGGAGCAAACGTGATTTTTACTTATCGAAAAGACCGCTCAAAAAGTAAGCTTGATAAAGTATTAGCTGATTACACAGAGTACAATACAGCTGTTATTCAATGTGACGTAAATAGTGATGAAAGCATTACAAGTGCTTTCCAACAAATCGGAGAACAGTTTGGTGTTATTCACGGTATTGTCCATTCTGTTGCCTTTGCCCATGCGGAAGACTTAAAAAATCGCTTTGTTGAAACAAGTCGCGATGGATATGCCTTCGCTCAAGATACAAGTGCCTATTCACTAGTAGCAGTTGCTAACGCTGCACGTCCGTTCATGACTGAAGGTGGTTCAATCGTTACAATGAGTTACTTAGGTGGGGACCGCGTTTTAGAGGGTTACAATGTAATGGGTGTTGCAAAAGCTGCACTTGAAGCTTCAGTGCGCTACTTAGCTGCTGATTTAGGAGCAGAAGGCATCCGTGTAAACGCAATTTCTGCTGGTGCGATTCGTACACTTGCTGCAAAAGGTGTTCCAAGCTTTAACACAATGTTACACAAAATCGAAGAATCTTCACCACTTAAACGTAATGTAACTCAAGAAGAAGTAGCAGATATGACACTAGTTATGCTTAGTAAATTATCTAGTGGCGTAACAGGAGAAACAATTTTCGTAGACTCTGGTTACCATATCATGGGATAAAAAAAGAGAGCCTCGGCTCTCTTTTTTATATTGGTTGTTTAATTTTCACCACGATAACATCCGTATCTTCCACTGCCCGAAGACTGTGAATTTCTGACGGACTCATATGTAGCAACGTCTCACTCGTTAGCTCTGTTTCCTGACCTTCCACAGTAAAAGCGACTTTCCCACTTTTCACAATAATTAAGACGTCCTCATCTGCTTTGTGTGAAGGAATTTCTTCACCGGTTTGCAATTGAATATTCATAACATCAAATTGTTGTTCGCCGAAAATTCGTCCAGCTTGTTTACTTTTTGTTCCTAGTACATATGGCGTTGAAAAAACTTGCACAATAATTCCTCCATGAATAAGTCTTCTATTCTCCAAGCAATTGATGTAGCATTTCCAAATTAACAGGGCCATTAATTTGCTTAACAATCATTCCTTGTTCATTAATGATAAAGGTTGTCGGAATGGATAAGATCTCATAATCGATTGATACATCCCCAGTTTCATCAAGTAGTATTGGAAATGTGAGGCCATAATAATCAACAAATTCACGAACCGACTTGGTACCGAACTCTTGGTCTGTAATATTGACCCCTAAAAACACTACATTATTTTTTTCAGCTAATTCCTCATAATACTTTTGAAGCTCAGGCATTTCTTCTCTACACGGTGGACACCAAGTCGCCCAAAAGTTTAGTAAAACCTTTTTCCCTTTTAAATCTGACAGCCGAACAGTTTTGCCGTCCAATGTTTTTAATTGGAAATCTTTTGCCGTGCTATTTACGTTTGATACTTCGGATTCATTCATTTCATGATCATGTCCAGCATGTTCATCATAAACAATTATTTCTTTATGTTCGCTTTCCCCGCCTTCAGCTTTTTCATCCCCAAGTTCATGATTATGTGATGAATTTGTCTTTTCATTTTCATTTTGAATAGGTTGTTCCTTTTCTTCTACATAATCAGTAGTATCTTCCCCTGTTTTATTCATTTTCAAGAATTCTGTTGAAGTTAAAATAGTTTCTGTTTGTTGATTATTATTTTTCGGCCAATTTATATAAAATGTCCAAATCATCACACTAAGGATTACGGTTAGTAAAGAAAGTGAAATGACCTTTTTCCTCACCTGATTTCCCTCCTATTCTAACGTCCCACCTTATCTTGTCCACTACTAGTATATGAACTGATATACTCCTCATGATTATGTTCAAAACTAAGTAGTTTCACACATTAATTAGCTACATAAAGATGAATTATTACTTACACTACGAATGTTATCTAGCGATTCACTTTTTTCAAATATAAAACCCACCTAACTAATCCAAAGTCTAAGGTTTGTTAGGTGGGTTTCTTTATTTCTCTATTATTGTTGTACTTTTGCTAAGTGACGTACAATTTGGTCATGATGTCCTTGTACGTGTTTTATAATTAAATGATCAATTAAGAATGAAAGTGGTTTGCCATCAAAGTTTGGATTATAGCTTGGAGCAGTTCTTTCTAAACTTTCTTCGTTTACTTTTCCAAGTGCTGCCTCAACTTTTGGCACTAGGTTTTGAAGTGCTACAACAGCATCCTCTTTTTTCAATTGTGCAACCACGCTCTCTTCAACCGCAGCTAGACGACGCACGTGTTCATGATTACGTCCCCATTTTGCACCTGGTACAATTAGTAGCGCTTCTAAATCCGTTACCCAGAAATCAACTGCTTCTAATACATGGGATACAATTTGCATCGCAGACCATTCTGCTTCAGAAGGTTTTACATAAAGTATTGATTCCTCTGTATTGTTTAGCACGTCCACAATACCCTCAATACTTTTTACAAAAGTTCCCACCTTTTCATTAATTACTGCTGTTGTCATAAAAAAACCTCCTCATAATTAAATTCACTTTAATGATTAATTGATATAATCCTATAATACAATGAAAATATTTAAAAATATTTGAGAATTCGTTTAAAGCCAAGACAATTCTTACTTTCTATGGCATTATACATTTAATGGAGAATTGAACGAAAGGAATAATTATATGAATAAAACAACTACCATTGGCTCACTCGCACAAGGTATTAAAATTATTGATGTCATTGCGCAAAGTGAATCACCACTAAAATTTACCGAAGTTCAAGAACTAACAGGAATTTCTAAGAGTAATCTCTATAAATATTTAAATACATTAACACAAATGGATCTTCTTTACCGCGATCAAAAACAAGGACACT
Organism: Ureibacillus composti; assembly: GCA_030348875.1. Lineage (GTDB taxonomy): Bacteria > Bacillota > Bacilli > Bacillales_A > Planococcaceae > Ureibacillus > Ureibacillus composti. The sequence continues at coordinate 1,826,472 of JAUCEP010000002.1, read as the reverse complement.
ATTCTTTAGGTTATAAATTCCTTGAATATGGTAGTGCTGCAATGAAGAATAATGATTTAATTGGCAGATTAACTCCTTATTTTAAAGAAATTAGTAATTTAACAAATATGTCCACTTCTTTATCGGTGTGGCTAAATGATACACCTGTCATTACAAACATCTGGAACACCAATTTTGGACTTAATATTGGAGCACAAATCGGAACAAAGCTCCCTCTTTTGTCTGCAGCAGGAAAAATATTTGCTGCATACGCTAACACTGATGAAGTACAAAATTGGATTGAACAAGAACAAGCGAAACAACCAGCTTTTCCTACTGATTCTTTTAAAGAGGAATTAAAAAAAATAACTAAATCTCATGTGGCATTTGCAAAAGAGCCTCTTGTGAATCATGTATCTTCTTGGAGTTTACCGATTTTAAATTATAAAAATGAGCTGATTGCTGCTGTTGCCATTATTGGTTTTACTGAAGATATACCAAAAGATGACTCCTCCGAAGTAGTGCAACAAGTCATTCAAATGGTAAAAGAAATGTCACGGTCTTACGGTTACAAAGGCTGATTAAAATGCGTTAGAGTTTTCTCTAACGCATTTTTATTTTAAGAAATCATACGCTTAAGCTTTTATTAATTTTTCTGTTTTATATTTATTGAAAATACCGTATAGGAAGTCAACTGCATTGAAATCTTGTGATTCATGTCTTGCAAATGTAGCATCACGCATCATAATTAAAAGTTCATCTTCTGCGTGAATGATTTCACCCCATTTACGTGCACTTGTTTGTACCATTGCCGAACGTGGGATACGAATTTCTTGATATTTTTGGAATGCATCTTCATAAGAATCATTTGCTTTTAATTGTTCACCTAAGATGTAAGAATCCTCTAATGCCTGTACGCCACCTTGTGCAAGGTATTGTAGCATTGGATGAGCAGCGTCACCAAGTAACGTAATATTACCTTCTGTCCAGTTATCAATTGGAAGACGGTCAAACATTGGCCAACGGAATTGTTTATTAATATATTTGATTGCTTTTTCTACTTTTGGATGAGCACCTTCGAAACGTTTTGCCATTTCGTCTGGGTTACCCCAATCTTCTTTTGTAGCGTCATACGATTTGAATACCACTACTTGATTGTATAATTCACCACGACGTACTGGGTATTGTACCATATGAAGATTTGGACCTATCCACATAATTACGTCATCTAAATCTAATTCTGCACTTTCTGCTACTTCTTCAATTGGAATTGCTCCACGGTAAGCTACGTAAGTAGAGTTAATTGGCTCGTCATTTGCAAAGCGTTTACGAATATTTGATTTTAATCCGTCCGCTCCGATTACTGCTTCAGCTGTATATGTTTCACCATTTTGGTTTGTGACAGTCACAATTCCTTCGTTTTGTTCTGCGTTTTGGATTATTTGATTATTAAAGAATTTAATATTTTCATGTTTTTGACATGCTTCGAATAGAACTCTATGTAAATCTGAACGGTGTAATACAACGTACGGCTGTCCAAATTCTTTTTGGAATTCTTCTCCTAAATCTAAAGTTGCTAACTCTTTTGCTGTATATACATCTTTAAGTACTAATCGTTTTGGTAATACTGCCACTTTTAAAATTTCTTCTTTTACACCTAAATAATCTAATACCTCTAATGCATTTGGAGCTAATTGGATCCCAGCACCAACCTCGCCAAATTCGGGCGCTTGCTCAAATATAGAAATAGATTTACCAGTATTTTTTTGAATTGATAGAGCAGCTGCTAAGCCCCCTATTCCTCCACCTACAACAATGATATCGCTTACATTAGCCATTTTTACATACCTCCATTTTCTATTCCACAATTAGAGAACCTTGTTCTCGTTAAAGAAAACTTTAAACTATATTTCATTTATTCGTCAATACTAAAAAATTTAAAATTTAGAAATTTCATTAAAATCTCTTTTTTGATATAATTTCGAATTAACTGAAATACAAGGGGGAATACTTATGAAAATTGAATCAAAACCAGCAGTAATTCAATCATTACAGATTGGACTCAACTTGCTCGAAATTCTTGCATCTGAAAAGGAACCATTAAAATTCACAGAAATTCAAAATTTAACTTCTATGACGAAAAGTAATTTACATAAATATTTAGCCACACTTTGTCAATTCGGCATGGTTTATCGAAATCAACAAAATAATACCTATACACTTGGACCAAAACTCGTTCAACTTGGCAATGCAGCTTTAGGCCAATCCTCGTTAATTGAGGTTGCAATCCCATTCTTTAAAAAAATAAATGAGCATACGAATTTAACCGCGCTGCTTGCGGTACCATCAGTAAAAGGACCGCTTGTTTCATACATCTTGAGTGCAGATTATGGCATTAATATCGGGGCACAAATTGGAGCTACTCTACCGATGTCTTCTTCTACTGGAGTAATCTTTTCAGCATTTGAAGTAAAAACATCGATGATTGAATGGGAACAAGAAGAATTATCAAAACTTAGCAAAGCTGACCTGGAAGAACTGCAGCATAAAAAAGATGAAACAAGAAATACGCTTTTCGCCTCAAAAATTGAGCCTCTCATCAAACATGTCTCTTCTTTTAGTGTTCCAATCTTAAACTATAACAACGAACTTATTGGCGCTATTACGATAGTCGGTCATACTGAAACTGTACCAGTGACGGTTGAACATCCTATTAGCCAGTTCGTTCTTGACATCGCCTTACAAATATCTCAATCTCACGGTTTTTCGAAATAATTATTAGTTTAAAACTTGCAAAATAAGCTCCCTTTAAGGGGGCTTATTTGTTTTAAGAGAGTTGTTGTATGCATAACCATTTACTATTTGTTTTGTATAAGATCAGAATTGAATTGATAGTTTTTTTTTGAGGAAGGTACAAAATTTTATTTTGCTATGTAATAAAGTATCTTTAAATTAATATTTTTCTGAATACAAATATTATTGACATTTTTCAAAACTAGCATTAATCTTAATCTATAATTAGTAAACAAGTTTCACTAATAGTGAACTAAAAATCAGGAGGTTAACCATGAAACTTATTAACTTTACAGTTGCAGGACATACACGAGCAGGAGCTATCGTTGATGATAAAGTAATCGACTTGAACTATGCATATCAAGCACAGTTAAAGGCTGAGGGAAAATACCGTTATGAAGAAATCGCACATGCATTTGTACCAAATAACACAGACGAGTTATATCAAGGGGGTAAAGAATCTCTTCAATTGGCACAAAATGCAATCGACTTCATTTTAGCGAACCCTGAAAGTTTCGATAAACAAGTAATCTATAACCGCGAAGAAGTGAAAGTTGAAGCACCAGTCGGACGTCCAGGAAAAATTATTTGTGTTGGTCACAACTTCCGTAAACATATTCAAGAAATGGGACGTGAATTACCATCTCACCCAGTAATCTTTGCTAAATTTGCTAACACAATTTTAGGTCCAGATGATGCTATTCCGTTCTATCCAATTTCGGAACAACTTGATTATGAAGCTGAATTCACTTTTGTAATCGGTAAACAAGCTCGCAATGTTTCTGAAGAAGATGCACTTGACTATGTTGCAGGTTATACAATTACAAATGACGTGACTTACCGTGATATTCAACGCCGTACTCTACAATGGCTACAAGGTAAAACAGTAGACGGTAGTGCACCAATGGGTCCTTACCTAGTAACAGCTGATGAAATTGGTGATCCATCTGGCTTATCTATGGTATTAAAAGTAAATGGTGAAGTTCGTCAGTCTACAAATACAGATGATTTCGTATTTAATGTTCCTAAATTAGTTTCCTTCTTATCAGGTCTTATGACACTTGAACCAGGTGATGTAGTATTAACTGGTACTCCTGGTGGTGTTGGAGTAGCAATGAACCCACCTCAATTCTTAAAAGATGGCGACGTTGTCACAATTGAAGTTGATAAAATTGGTTCACTTGAAAATAAAGTATTAGCAACAGAAGCAGTTGTTACTGTTTAAGAGTTTTATAGACTAATTATTTAATCCTCGGTAGGTCAATTGATTTGCCGAGGTATCATTAATTTCATTTCGGTATTGAGGGGTTCGCTAGTAGTAAATATTACAACTACCCTTCTATATATAAAAGTTATTAGAAAAGGAGAAATGGAAAATGGCTGAAGCAACTGCAGAAATTAAAGAGTTTATGAAAAGCTCAATTGTAACCGATTACACAAAAGATATTCAACAATACAACTTAGGTCCACTTTGGGAAGCAATCCCTGAAATCATGAACAAAACACCGCAACCACACGCACAAGCATATCTTTGGAGCGATGAGTTAATTAAAAAGAAAATGGCTGAAGCAGCTGAAATCTTTACCCCAGAACGTGGTGGTGAACGCCGGGCGATCTACTTCCAAAATCCTGGCTTAACTTACCGTCAACCATGGGGCTGGGCTTCAACTACTCAAACAATTTACGCTGCTGTTCAAATGTTATTACCTGGTGAAAAAGCACCTTCCCACCGTCATTCTCAAAGTGCACTACGCTTTATTTCAGAAGGTTCGGGCGCATACACAATCGTGCAAGGTGAACGTATTTTCATGGAGGAAGGCGACTTCTTAATCACACCTAAAAACTTATGGCATGGTCACGAGCATTTAGGAACAGAGCCAATGATTTGGATGGACGCTCTAGATATCCCAACAATCTACTCTATCGGTGGTACATTCTTTGAACCATTTGAAGACGGTTTACAACAACCTAATATTCCAGATAACTTTACTGAAAAACGTTACCGTGGTGGCATGGTACGTCCAGTAGGCGATGATAAATATACAGTAGCTCCACTTGCAAACTACAAATGGGATCGTACTGTTGAAGGAATTAAAGGTTTAATGGAATTCGATCCAAATCCACACCATGGTTTTGCTGTAGAGTACATTAATCCATCAACTGGTAAATCTGCGAACCCTACATTAGGAACTCGCATGCAACATTTACCAAAGGATTTCCATACAAAAGCATTACGTCATACACATTCAACTGTTTACCAAGTACATAAAGGTACAGGTTACTCAGTAATCAACGGCGTACGTTTTGATTGGAAAAAAGGCGATTACTTCGTTGTACCAAACTGGGCTTGGTATGAACATGTTGCAACTGAAGATTCTTACCTATTCTCAGTAAACGATATTCCAATTATGGATCGCTTCGACTTAGAACAAGAACAAGCTTTAGATACAAATAATGGTCACCAAACAATTACTGGGGAATTCCAGGCTGCGTTCCGTTAAACAAAATCAAAAGGCGACTCAATGATGGGTCGCCTTTTGATTGAAAGATCTCCTCCTCCTTCTAACCGTTAATACCAACCAAATTAAAAGAGACAGAGTCACTTATTCTGACTTTGTCTCTTTAACTTTTAACCTATTCTATTACTAGATTAGTACATTTTCATGTATTGTTCGCGTTCCCAAGGTGAAACATGTGTACGGAACATGTCAAACTCGATTTCTTTCGCTTCTTTAAAGTTGGAGTAAATGTGCTCCCCTAATGCACCTTTAATTACTTCATCTTTTGCTAATTCTCCTAAAGCATCAAGCAATGAACCTGGTAAACTATCAATTCCATTTTCTTTTAACTCTGCACTATTCATAATGTAGATGTTACGATCTACAGGTGCCGGTGGTGTTAACTCATTGCGAATTCCATCTAAACCAGCCTCTAATAGAACAGCCATTGCTAAGTATGGATTTGCCGCTGGGTCTACTGAGCGAACTTCAATACGAGTTGATAGACCACGAGAAGCTGGGATACGAATTAAAGGTGATCGGTTACGTGCAGACCACGCAATGTAACATGGTGCTTCATAACCAGGCACTAAACGTTTATAAGAGTTTACTAGTGGGTTCGTTACTGCCGTAAAGGCTTTCGCATGTTTCATAATCCCTGCCATGAATTGACGAGCAGTATCCGAAAGTTGTAAGTCTGCACCCTCATCATAGAATGCATTTTTATCACCACTGAATAGTGAAAGGTTCGCGTGCATTCCAGAACCATTTACTCCGAATAATGGTTTTGGCATAAACGTTGCATGTAAACCGTGTTTGCGTGCGATTGTTTTTACAACTAGCTTGAATGTTTGAATGTTATCGCAAGCTTCTAAAGCATTGGCATATTTGAAATCAATTTCGTGTTGTCCTGGAGCAACCTCGTGGTGAGAAGCTTCAATTTCAAAGCCCATTTCTTCAAGTTCTAATACGATATCACGACGGCAGTTTTCACCTAAATCAGTTGGTGCTAAGTCGAAATATCCGCCATCATCATTTAATTCTAAAGTTGGTTCACCTTTTTCATCTAATTTGAATAAGAAGAACTCTGGTTCAGGCCCTAAGTTAAAGCTTGTAAAACCTAACTCTTCCATACTAGAAAGAACTCTTTTTAAGTTTGAACGTGGGTCACCAGCAAATGGTGAACCGTCTGGATTTGCAATATCGCAAATTAGTCGTGCCACTTTACCTTTTTCTGCTGTCCAAGGGAAGATAACAAAAGTATCTAAATCAGGTTTTAGGTACATATCTGATTCTTCAATACGTACAAACCCTTCAATTGAAGATCCGTCAAACATCATTTTGTCATCTAAAGCTTTTTCTAATTGGCTTACAGGAATTTCTACGTTTTTGATTGTTCCTAAAATGTCAGTGAACTGTAAACGAATAAACTTCACATTTTCATTTTTTACAATTGTTTTAATATCCTCTTTTGTGTATTTCCCCATAATTTCCACTCTCCTGTTATTTGGTTAATATTTAGACTTTTAATCTTATAATCTACTCGCTTTTTCTTTGATAAAAACGAGATAAATCCCCTTGTCTGATTGATGTTTTCTGCATGATTTGTGCTTGTTGCATCTCCTCACGCAAAATAGATCGAAGTTCCGAATCAGACATTGCCATGTTGTTCAAACTCTTGATTTTGTTCACCTTTCGAAGGTCGAACACTTTTTTGATGCCAGCCATATTAATGCCTTGTTCGAGAAGCTCTCGGATCTCTAATAATGCATCTACATCATCTAGAGAAAACATTCTCCGATTGCTTTCTGATCGAGCAGGTTCAATCAGCTTATGTTCTTCGTAATAACGAATTTGTCTTGCTGTTAACTCCGTTAATTGCATGACCATGCTAATAGGGAGTAACGGCATTGCCCTTCGAAGTTCTCGACTCATTAATTTCTCCTCCCCTTTCATATAACTATTGTATGTTATGTTATTAATAATAGCAACAACATGTTAGGTTATATAACATATCAATTTTAGATACTTTTTATCTAGTTTTAATATGGAGGGGACTGGATAAACACCCAAACTATTGATGAACCCTTATAAATATGCGTAATGTTTCGTAACACAACTTCATTTATACTCTCAAAGACTACTTATTTTTAATAAAATAAAAAGCCACAAAATCCATCATGACATGAATTTTGTGGCAAAACAGTGACATAAAGTCTTCTATTCAATTGTAACTAAGCATCCACTTTTCGGATTACAGCACGTACTGGAGCACCGTCTGCTCCTTCAATTCTAAGTGGTAACCCAATAAAATCATATAAACCAGGTGCGACATCCTGTAGTAATAAATTCTCAACGATATGAATCCCATGAAAATGTAGCGCATGGTGTGTCTAATGATTTACTATCTAGCGCATCTACTGATGGACAATCAACGCCCAATAAGATAATTCCTTTTTCCGCAAGAAAAGAGGCAATGTCTGGCTGTATCAACGGCACTTGATTTGGAAATTTCTCAATATCCACTTCACCATGAAGCTTCATTAGTACCCGCTTTACCCCATAAAAGTTAACACGTTGCAATTGCTTTTGACTTATAACTTTTTCCCGACAGAAATCAATAACAATTGCTTTCCCAATATAAATATCCGGGTTAAGCTGATCAATCGAAGCGGCATCATCGTCAAAATGAAGAGGTGCATCCGCGTGAGTTCCCGTATGCGTACTCGTTGTAAATCGTCCAATATTGACAGAACCCGTTTCATTCTTTGTATAGGCCAACTCAAATTTGAAAGGAGTATCTCCTGGCCATGTTGCAATCGTGTTTCTAAACGGTTGAGTTATATCGATCCACGGATTGCTCATGTCACACCACCTATTAGTAATTACTTAACGAATAAACAAGGACAATTACAATAACAACCGGTACAACAAACGTCATTAATGTTCTATATAGCTTGTAGTACCCTTCACCCATCGAACTCCCTAGCTGCAATTCATTTTTCACAAGATTTTTATCCATTACATGAATAAGGAAAATAGCGATGAGTAAATTCCCTAATGGTAAAATCATGTTAGAAACAAAAAAGTCCGTTGCGTCAAAAATATTTCTTCCATAAAGCGAGACATCGCTAAATACGCTATACGTTAAAGCAGATGGAATAGATGCAATAAATACGACAACGCCTAAGATGATCGTTAATTTAGTTCGCGACATTTTCAATTTCTCCATTAGTGCAGCAACAATGATTTCATACATACTAAACGAAGAAGTCAGTGTAGCAAATAAGAAAAGAATTAAAAACATAGCTAAGAACACTTCACCAAACGGCATTTGTCCAAAGGCAGCTGGCAGTACCATAAAGAGTAAACCAGGTCCTTCAGCGGGCTCCATGCCAAACGTAAACACAACAGGGAAAATCGCTAATCCTGCAAGTAAAGACACAAACACAGTTAGGATTACAACAGAACCTGCCGATTGAGGTAAACTTACATCTTTCTTTAAATACGAGCTATATGTCACTAAACATGAGAATCCTACTGCTAACGCAAAGAAGGATTGCCCTAATGCATATAGTAACGACTCACCTGTTGTCTTCGAGAAATCTGGCCATAAGAAGAACTTAAGCCCTTCCATCGCTCCATCCAGAGTTAATGCTCGAATCACCAAAATAATAAATAAAATAAATAAAAGCGGCATCATTAATTTATTTGCTTTTTCAATCCCATTTTGAACACCTAATGCAATAACAACAACATTAGCAATTGTGAATAACGCAAGACCAAGTAACGTAATCCACGGTGTTCCAATCACTTGGTTAAAAAAGTCACCTGGATTTACGGCAGGGTCAATGATACCACCAACAACCGAAACGCTACTGTATACGAAAATCCAACCACCAACCACACTATAAAACGATAATAACAAGAAACAACCGATTACCCCAAGCTTACCTATCCAAGACCATATAGGCTTATTAGGAGCTAATATTTTATATGCAGTTACAGCTTCTTTTTGTGCACTGCGACCAATAATATATTCCGAAAGCAGCATCGGAAGCCCAATTAAAAGCGTAAAAAATACAAAGATCAGGAAGAATGCTCCCCCACCACTTTGCCCCGTCACGTACGGCATTTTCCAAATAGCTCCTAAGCCGATCGCCGCACCTGCTGAGGCTAAAATAAAGCCAAGTTTACTTGACCATTGTCCATTATTCGAATTCATGTACTCATTTCCTTTTTATAGATTAGTCCTAAGATCCCAAAGTTCGGGGAAGAAACGATGATCTAGTACTTTCTTTAAATAATTTACACCAGAAGATCCACCAGTACCGACTTTAAACCCGATAATTCGCTCGACGGTTTTCATATGTCGGAAGCGCCACTGCTGCAACCAATCCTCGATGTCTACAAGTTTCTCCCCTAACTGATATAGATCCCAATACTTGTTAACATTTAAATATACTTCTTTCCAAGCCGCTGCAACCGTTTCATCTCCAGCATAAGTAACTGAGAAATCACGATTTAATAAATCTTTGTTCACCGGTAGTCCTTGCCGCGCTAACGCTTGAATAGATACATCATAAATACTTGGTGCTTTATGTGCTTCATGTAATAGCTTCGACAGCGCCACATCTTTTTCATAGATTTTTAAAATATGCTTCGTCTTATACCCTAACGCAAACTCGATTAATCGGTATTGATATGATTGGAAACCAGAAGCCTTTCCTAGTTTATCACGAAACTCCAGATATTCGGAAGGTGTCATCGTTGCAAGCACATCCCACCCCTGAATAATTTGGGATTGAATCTTTGAAACACGCGATAACATTTTAAAGGCTGGTTGCATTTTATTTTGCTGAATCGCCATGATCGCACTACGCATTTCATGTAAAATTAATTTCATCCAAAGCTCACTTACCTGATGAATAATCACAAATAACATTTCATCATGATGGTTGGATAATAATTTTTGACTCGATAAAACTTGCTCAAGCTGTAGATATTCACTATATGTCATATCCTGTTTAAAATCAGTATGAATCCCTTTTTCACCCTTTAATTTCTCATTCAAATTAGAAATAGAGTTTTTATCCAAGAAGGATCCCCCTTATCCTTTTTACGCTATGACATTCCGCTCATTTTCAAACTTTTTGTATTTACCTTCAAGCATAATCGTTTTCAATCTCTGAACCGTTTCCCACACATCTAAAAACGAAGAATACAAAGCTACAGGTGCTAAACGTATTCCATTTGGTGCACGAAAATCCGGAATGACTCCATCTTCCTTCAACGCTTTACAAATACGAGCTGCCTCGTCATGAACTAAGTAAATATGACCTCCACGAGACTCGTCTTTAGGGTTACCATATGAAAACCCACATTGTCCTAATTCATTATCTATTAAAGACATCATATAATTTGTTAGCTTTAAAGATTTTTCTCGGACTTTCTGAATTCCAACTTCATTAAATAACTCAAGTGAGCCATATAAAGGAGCTAAGCTCAATACATGCGGTGTTCCCAGTTGATATGCTCCAGCTGTAGAAGATGGCGTCATTTCAATGGATAAATCAAATTGTTTAGTTTTATCAGATCCAAACCACCCCAATAACCCAGGTGTTTTTCCGAAATGATTTTCATGAACATAAAGACCTGCAACTGCTCCCGGACCGCCATTTAAATGCTTGTAGTTGCACCAAAAAGCAAAATCCACCCCTAAGTCGTGCAATGAATGTGGTATGGAGCCTATCGAATGGCAAAGGTCAAATCCAATGATGATCCCTCGTTCATGAGCTGCCTTTGTAAGCTTTTCTAAATCCAACACTTGACCACTACGATATAGAATCGATGGAAGTACAATAACCGCCACATCATCCTGCATCGCCTCAATAATTTTATTTTCTGCCAACGTATGACCATCTAAACTTTTTACTAGAATTAAATGTTCAGATGGATCTAACCCACGCAATGAAATTTGACTTTTGATGGCATAAAGATCTGAAGGGAAATTTAACTCATCTGCTAATATTTTCGTTCTTCCCTTGGTCGGTTTGTAAAAGGTTGCTAATAATTGATGAAGATTACTCGTTGTTGACCCAGTCATAATCACTTCTTCTGGTTTTGCCCCAACTAATGGAGCACACAGATTTCCGAGTTTTTCAGAAAAATAAAACCACGGGTGATCACCTTTAGTCCAGCCATCAATTCCAAATTCTTTCCAGGATTCTAATAATGTTAACAACGTCTTTTCCGCACGTTTTGATAATAACCCTAATGAATTTCCATCCATATAAAGAACGTCATTTCTTGTGTAAAACTCTTCTTTATATTTTTTCAACTCATCTTGTGAATCAAGTTGTTCAGCAAAACCCCGTGAAGTTAGATTTCTATTCATTTCATAACCACCTTTAAATTTTCTATAATAAATGACAAGACTTAAAAAACGCAATATTTAAGGTTAATTATGGGGGTTGTAGGGAGGAAATGGAAGGTGTTTTATAAGAATGCAGTAGAATGTCTTTTAACCCCGACATCAGAATTTATAACCAGAGTTGGATAAGTTTGATGAATAATTACAATAAAAAGCGCCTTTTTAGTATTTACCAAAAATAAAGGTCGTTCCAAATTATTGGAACGACCTCTTTAATGATTTTCTTAAATTCTTATTTTTGGAATAAATATTGTGCTCTTTGATTTTCAATCCATGTTTTCATAGTGCGGAATAAAATAATTCCTACAACTAATAACAGGATTCCTTTGACAATATTAAATGGTAAAATCCCAAGTACAATTGTCTCCTTCATATCAAATGTACCCCAACCAAGTAAATAAGTGTACATAGGTAAGAAAACTGCAAAATTTAAAATACTCATACCAATCGACATAGTGAATGTACCAACAATAATTCCATATATTAAACCTTTTAAATTAGGTAATTTCTTAAATATATAGTAAACAGGTAAAATAAATAAAACACCTGTTGCAAAGTTTGCCATTTGACCTACTGGAATTCCAGTTGGTGCACCTGCAAATAGCCATTCCAAAATATTTTTAAATAATTCTACTAAAATACCTGCAACCGGACCCATCGTTAATGTTGCAATAAGTGCTGGAACATCACTAAAGTCAATCATTAGAAAGGCAGGAAACCCTGGCAACGGGAAATTTAATAGCATTAAAATAAACGAAATACTACTTAACATGGCAATCGTTATAAATGATCGCAGTTTTAAATTTGATTTTTGCATAAGTAATCTCTCCTCTTTGCTGATTTCATCTCGCAAGAAGAAAGGACAGTCTCTAACCGTTAACGTTTAATTTAAATGAAAAATCCCCTATGCAAAAGAGCATAAGGGAGAATAGGCACACTTAAACAAAGGTCTATTAATCGTTTGCTAGTAAAATAGGTTATGCTAAATAAAAATAATAGCATTCCTTTAATACTAATACATGTTGCAACCGATCTTTTCATTTTCATAAACGAAACGCGACCGTACCTTCACCTTCTCCCATCCAGACTTTACTGTCGGCTTTGGAATCGCACCAAATCCTGCTCACAAAAAAGTGGCTCGCGGGCTTAAGAAGTAGTCATCAAAATCCTCCAAGTGAATGGTCAGAAATTGTTACCTCAAATACCGCCGGTCGGGAATTTCACCCTGCCCCGAAGATGAATCAATATTTAATTTTTAATTCTATTTCATTATAGAATTAATTGGGATTGATGTAAAGAGTATTTATTCAATAATTCCTATTTATTTACTAGCCTTTATTCAATAAAATTTATTGCACTTTGATTTCACAAACTAAACCGGAAATTCTAGGTTACAGTAAAATGTAATACGTACAATTATTCAGAGCCGCGATCTACGATATAGAAGTAAGTCGATTCAGCATAATTATCACTATGCGTATCCAAATAATTACCACAAAAAAAGTGGGGAAAACTCCCCAACTAATTGAGATTTTATTGGAAAACAGGATTGGATAATTCGTTTGCACCCACTGGAATTGGTAATGGATTCGTAAAATCAAATCCTTCCCAATCCGTTTGTTTTACATTTTCAAATTGTATTTGCATATTAAAACTTTTTGCTGTTAATAACATTCCTTCAATCATTTGCATGGCGTCCATTTGGTCAAAGCTTAATAAGTCAAGTTCGGCTGCAAATGACACAGTCACAACACCATCTATTACCTTCGTTGTGTAATCAATTTTAGGAAGAATCACAGATTTATATACATCGTTTGTTTCTGTTTTCATTCCCATTAGAGCATCTTCAACCGAAGTAAATGTTTCTCTAAAATTAGGAGCTAAATATTCCTTTCCATCAATCTGTGTGTATCGATAAAAATTATATTGTGTTGATTCACCTTTTAATTTCAGCGGTTCACTTGGTACCCCTTCTTCACTGAATATAACCGGTGTGCCATCTTCATTTAAGAACTCAACTTCCTCATATGTTGAAAATGTATCAATTAAAGAAGCCTTATATGTTGTTAATGTAGCTGACGCCATATCGTATTGATGATCTTTAGGCAAAGTATGCTGAACTTGCCCATCTGACTCCGTTATGATGCCTTTATATGGATGATAATCTGCAAAACCTGTAGCTGCTTCATCTAACTTTGGTGCATAATAATTATACAACTCCACTTGCGTAGGGTTACTTTTTCCTAAATCCTCTTCTACTTTATTATTTGGAAGTAGAATCGTAATAGGGATACTATCTGCATCATCACTAGCTAACCCAATTGTAAAAGCCGTATTTCCTTGTAAATCTTCAGGATAAACAGCTGACCTCAAGTCATCTTCTGTCATTGAAGTAATACCCATACCTTCATTTGGTTCCGCTCTTAAAATATTTGCTTGGTCAGCCTGATTCATAACATCTTGACTTTCAGCAGATTCCATTGTGGTAGAAGCTTCTTCATTTTTATGTGTTTGATTCGTGAAAGACGGAATTAAGATGCAAAGCAACAAGATCGCAGCGACTGAAACAGCAATAGGCATCCATTTAAATTTAGGTTGGATTCTTTTTTTCGTCTTTTCCGAAGGCATTTCATCAAACAAACCGTCATTTTTTAGTCTTTGAAATACGTCATCTTTTGAGCGTTGATCTTGAATTTTTGGAGAGTTTGATAATAATTGCTCAATTTTGTTGTCGTCCCATTTTTCGTGACTCATAATGACTTGCCTCCTTTTCGTCTTGTGTTAAAATTTCTCGTAAATTTTTAATAGCACGATGCTGTGTTGTTTTTACTTTTGCTTCTGTCCAATTTAGTATTTCCGCCGTTTCTGCAATCGATAACTCTTGAATATATCTCATAATGACGACCATTTTTTGATCACCTGTACATTTTTCCAGTGCGGTAAGCAATTGCCTCAGGTCGTCGTTTAACTCCAATATTAATTCTGGCGATTTTGTTGGTGAAACAAGTTGTTCTGTTTCCCAATCAAAAGCGTCAAAATTGCGTGATGATCGAACCGAATTTTTACGAAAATAATCAATTGCTACATTTTTCGCGATGGCAAATAGCCAAGTTTTTTCGGAGCTTCTCCCTTGAAACCGTTCATATGACTTTAGTACTCTTACATACACCTCATGGGATAAATCCTCCGCAACTGTACGGTTCTTCACTAAGTAAATTAAAAACTGAAAGACATCTTGATGATATTGATCATATAAACGATGGAAAATGGATTCTGTATCTTTCATCCAACCCCACCCCCGTTCTCACTTATTTAGTCGTTTCAAAAAGCTTAAAGTTACAATATAAAAGCGGAGAACGCCCGTTTAGCTCCGCGACGGCTAAAACGCGACGTCCTGTCGCATTGCCGTCATGACTCACATCGTGTGAGCCCCAACAACTGGAGAAACCTACAGAAGTGTGCTTTTTGCGCCTGTCGTTTCACTTTCGGCGCAGAAAATTGTGTATTTCATGGAAACTACACAATTTTTGCCCTCGAAGGGGTTTTCGAAGTTGTCGAGGAGCTGGCGTTCGCAGCTAGACACTGTTCAACCTTCGATAATTTTTACTCTCTTTTAAAATCATCTCCCATTATATAACAAAAGCAGGGTATTTTATCTATTGAATTGAATCAATAAATGAAATTCCCTGCTTTATTTTTAATCAAGTGGTAAATAGAACGTAAAGGTTGTCCCTTCATTAACGGTGCTATCTACTCGTATATTCCCTTTATGGGCTTCAACAATATTTTTCGCAATACCTAAACCTAAGCCAGTTCCACCTTTAGACCGAGTTCGTGCTTTGTCTGCTTTATAGAATCGCTCAAATACAAATGGTAGGTCTTCTTTTGGAATCCCTTCCCCTGTATCAGCAACTTTAATTTTTGCGTAAGACAGTTCATGTTCCAGTGACACGGTAACTTTTCCACTATCAGGTGTATGGCGGATTGCATTATCAATTAAATTCGTTAATACTTGTTCGATTCGATCTTCATCGATATTAATTAGCACGTCATTAGAAATTTCTGAAGTAAACTGTAGAAGAACATGTTTTTCTTTTGCAACCTGTGCAAATTTTTGTGTAATTCGCTCAATTACGTTGACAACTGGAACCGTATCTTTATATAACCGCATATGCCCCGATTCCATTCGGGCTAAGTCCAGTAAGTCTTTTACGAGGCGACCCATACGCTGGGACTCATCATAAATGATCTTTATCATTTCTTTGCGGTCTTCTTCAGTAGTCACCACATCATCTAAAATTGCCTCTGAATATCCTTGTAACATAGCAATTGGTGTTCGTAGTTCGTGTGACACATTGGCAATAAAGTCTGATCGCAACTTGTCCAATTTCTTTTGTTCGGTCATATCCCGAATGACCGCAACGGCACCTCGAACAGATTGACCGCTACTTTTTAATGGGCTGATTTGCAATGTATAATAAGATCCTTCTATTTCGATATCTTCAACGAGTTTGTCTTCAAATTCAAGAACATGTTCTAACATATGATAGATTTCATTTGGTATTGGACTTTTACTTTCAAGCCCTTTACTAATGAACCATTTCTGTAGTAACCGCTCTGCTGGTGGGTTACTTACTAGAATCTCACGGTCGCGATTAAATGTAATAACCGCATCAGTCATAGAAGTTAAAATACTTGATAATTGCTCTTTTTCTTGGTTAATGACTTCTAAATGATTTTTTAATTGTCTACCCATTTGGTTAAAGGCAACTGATAATTGACCTATTTCGTCATTTTGAGTAGTTGGCAATTGCCCTTCAAAACGACCTTTTGCTATTTCAAAGGCACGCTCTCGCATTTTTCGTAGCGGTGATGTAATTCTAGAAGATAGGAAGAATGCGAAGAAAGTAGTTAATACAAAAGCAATAAACGCTGAGAAAATAACAATTTTAGTTGTATATTCAGACGTGGAATGCAATACGTCAGGATTTTGAAAAATATATAAAGCACCCTGTTTAGATTCACCCGTATTTAGAGGTGTACCTAACACAAGATATGATTCCATTTTTTCTTCCGAATCTTGTGAAGGTAAAATCAGTTCTTTTACTAAGGGTTCCTTTGAATTATTAATTTTGGAAAATTGTTTATTATCAATAATCGTACGTTGAATTTCACTTTGATTTAAACCGGTTTGATACGAGGAAATGACTTCATGATTACTTGATACAAGTAAGGCATTTGTATCGTCATCGAGCAGGGCCATTAACATGCTATTAGACATTTCTGCTAGACCATATTCCCGTACAATACTTTCAATCGTATCCGCAGTCTTCATTAACGACGCTTCAGACTGTTGTTTATAGTAGTCGTCTAAGAATTCAAGCATTAAAACCGTGAAGATAAATAAAACAAACGAAACGAGAAGCAATATGGTTCCCCATAGCTTCCCGACAATACTATTCCATATTCTATTCATTTACAACCTCGAATTTATATCCAACGCCCCAAACCGTTACAATCATCTTGGCAGCATTTTCTGAAACACGGTTAAGTTTTTCACGTAAACGTTTAACATGTGTATCTACTGTTCGAAGGTCTCCGAAGAAGTCATAATGCCAAACTTCTTTTAATAATTGTTCACGGTCAAATACCTTATCTGGTGCTTTAGCTAAAAAATATAGCAATTCGTATTCTTTTGGTGTTAAATTCACTTCTGTACCATCAGCTGTTACACGGTGCGCATCGTGATCGATTGTTAAGTGTGGGAACACTACCAAATCTTTTGAGGTAGAAGTAGTTGTAACAGGTGAGAATGCAGAAGAACGGCGTAAAATGGCTTTAACCCGTAGCACAACTTCACGAGGACTAAAAGGTTTTACGATGTAATCATCCGCACCTAATTCAAACCCTTGTACACGGTTTGCTTCTTCACCTTTAGCTGTTAGCAAAATAATCGGTGTTGTTTTCTTTTCACGTAGTTCTTCTACTACTTGCAGACCGTCTTTTTCAGGCATCATAATATCTAATAATATGCAATGATAATCTTGTTGGAGGGCTTTTTTTAATGCAACTTCACCATCTTCAGCCTCATCTACATCATAGCCTTCGCGTTCTAAGTACATTTTTAATAAACGGCGAATGCGATCTTCATCATCTACTACTAATACAGAAATATTTTCAGACACGATTAAACCCCTCTCGTTCTTTCTCTACATATATTATTGTACAATTTTATACAAAAAATGAAAAGTTAATTAATCCATTCCACCTATGGTAGGTCATTTTCTAGCACTTTTTTACTTATTTGACAGATATATTACTTAAATATTATAAAAGTTCTTCCCGTGATGAGAAGAACTTTTACATTTTATCCGTTTCTAAGCGTATGAATGTAGACCTGCGATTACTAGGTTTACAACGATCAAGTTAAATAGAATAATGGCAAATCCGATTAAGGCTAACCATGCACTTTTTCTACCTTCCCAACCTTTTGATAGGCGTAAATGTAAGAATGCAGCATAGAATAACCAAGTAATTAAAGCCCATACTTCTTTCGGGTCCCAACCCCAGAAACGGCCCCATGCCTCTTGTGCCCAAATCATCGCGAATACTAAAGCACCTAAACTGAATACAGGAAAGCCTATTAATACAGAGCGGTAGCCGATTTCATCTAATAACGGTAAATTAACTTTTTGTACTAACGGTTGAAGCATTTCAATAATTCTTCTTCTAGTAATTAATCGAATTAATAGATAAATGACAGTACCGAAAATAAATGACCAAAACACAGTTGTTAATTTTTTTGCATTAATAATCGGTGGCATTTCCACTAGTGGTTCCATAACATCATCCGTTAATACTTGGTATTCATTCATACCAAATACAGCAGGCATATAATAAACAATTTCTGATTCAAACTCTTCTTTGTCAACATAAGTAAATTGTGCTTCATAATCCATTGCTTTAAATGTTATAGAAGACACAACAAACCCAATGACAAGTACTACGAAGTAAAGTATAAATTCTAACCAAAAACGATTTCTAGATTTTTGCTTCGAATTAATGTCCTTCAGTAAATAAATTAAGCCTGCAACTGCACTAATAGCTAAGATTGATTGACCTAGGGCAGCAGTGATAACGTGAACCGTTAACCAATAACTTTGTAAAGATGGAACGAGCGGATTGACCTCTTTTGGGAACATTGCTGCATAAGCGATAATTAAAATTGCAATCGGTAACGCAACAAAACCAAGTACCACCACACGATACATAAAGTAAATTAAAATAAATGCACCTACAATAAACATACCGAATGCCGTTGTAAATTCAAACATATTACTTACTGGTGCATGTCCAGTGTAGATCCAACGAGTAATAAAATATCCCAATTGTGATAATAGACCAATGATGGTTACAGTGATGGCAACTTTACCCCATTTTTCCGCCCGTTGCACAGCCCCATCTGGTTTTTTGCTCTTAATCGCACCACCAAATAGTAATGTTGCAACTAAATATGCGATAAATGCGATGAATAATAGATAACCACTAATATCGATTAAACTCATAAGGTATTGTCACCTTCCTTTTCATTTTGTTCCTCATCCTCAACGTCTAACTGATCAACATATTTTGGTAAATGTGCGTATTCCGTTATAGCATCGATATCTTTCTTAATGGTGAACCAGTTTTTATTTGTATGTGCTGCAAGTCTGATTGTACCATCATCTAATTGTTGTACCCATACACGACGATGGCTCCAATATGATCCAATCGCAACACCTAATAGGAAGATGAATCCTCCAATTGCTAAAATTGGAATTGTCCGGTCTTTGTGAACCGTTAAACCAGACATATTTCTAGTTTCAACACCTTGGAATGCCATTTTATAGACGTTATCTCCATTTGGTTCAATCGTTTGTTGAATTGCCACAAAGCTAACTTCTCCATCAGGTTTCTCAGGTGTGAACATTTTAAAAATAAAGGCTGGATTATTTGGAGTTGGTGTTTTTGTTTGTGGTTCACCATTTTCAAATCCAGAAAAATCTGGGTAATAGCCTAATAATGCAACTTTTGTTTGATCATCAATCACATACTCTTTTTGTGGATTTGTTAAATCAATATTAACGGGTCCTAACGATTCACCAGTTTCTTTATTCGTTAAACTGAAACGCATTTCCTTTAATTCATTTAAACGGAAATCCATTTGATAGAATGAGTAACCTTCTTGTTGTAATGGATGATTTACTCGAATTGAGTAGTCTTGAACTAATTCTAAATTATCTGATTGTCCGGCTACTGCATCTTCTGACTGTTTGTATAATTTCACATTAGTTTGATAGTTTTTCGCTACAACGTTAACACCCTGTTGTTTTTGCGATTCTGTTGGATCATTATCATATGTTTCTAAAATGAACTTTTCATTTTCAAGGAAGTATCCATCCATTCCCGGAACAGCACGAGTTTCCCCTTCACGAATCCACATGGCTTCATCTACGTAAAATCCAGGAAGTAAACGGAACATAACTCCAAGTAAGAAAATAATTAAACCAACGTGATTTATGTACGGACCAGAACGAGCAAATCGTCCGCGTTCTGCCAAAAGTGCATTGCCTTCACGTCGCACTTTATATTTTAAGTTTTTCATTTTTTCTTCGATTAAATCTAACGTACGAGTTGAATCCCCTTCTGTTATGGCACCTTCTGCAATAACACGTTGACGTTTCATGAAACTCTCATGTCGCTTCACTCGTTGATTTTTCAAAGATTTATAAAGAGGTAAGCCACGGTCAAGACTTGCTACGATGATTGAAATTCCAAGCATACCGACTAACACTTGGAACCACCACGAACTATATATATCCGCTAAACCTAAGGAATAATAAAGCTTTCCTAATGAACCGTAAGTTTTTTCATAATAGAGTTCTCTTTCAAGTTCTGTACCGGCAGAAACATAAAATTCTTGAGGGAAAATAGTGCCGATGGATGCCGCTACTAATGTAATGATTATTAATGAAACCCCCACTTTTACACTAGAAAAGAAATTCCAAATTTTATCTACAATGGATTTGTTGTAGGTTTTAGAACGAATGGCAGATCCATCATATTTCATATCTAAGACTTTACTATTTTGTTCCTCTTCAGTTAAAGGACGCCCACAGTTTGCACAAATCTTAGTGCCTACTGGATTTTCGTGATTACAGACACAAATGATTTTTTCCATCATCCCGTACTCCTATTCTGGCTTAATCGACTCCATAAAAGAGGCAATTTGTTTTTCAGTCATTTCACCAGTAATAATTTTTTCCACCTTGCCTTCAGGACTAATCAACATCGTTGTTGGTAGTGGGTTAATGTTATATGCAGTCATGACACTTTTAGTTTTATCTATTACTACAGGGAATGATAACCTATAAGTATCAACAAAGTTCTGAACTTCAAAATCAGATTGTGCGATATTAACCGCTAACACATGTACACCTTGATCCTTATATGCTGCGTATTGACGATCCATAGCAGGCATCTCTTTTTTACATGGTTCACACCAAGTACCCCAGAAGTTTAAAAATACGCCTTGGCCTTCGTAATCTGATAGACGATGTGTTTCACCATTTAAATCAACTAATTCAAAATTAGGTGCCTCTGCGCCTTCTTGCAGTACTTCTACTTTATCTTTCGTTGCAGAACTATATACTGTATAAACGATTGCTGCCACGAGAACAACTAGAATAACGGAACGCAGAATTGTACGTTTCTTTTTCTTTTCCATTTAACGGCAACCTCCCCATAAAAAACTATTTGAATCTTCTTTATTATAGCAAAATTAACGATTGCATCTTTTATGATTATGAAGGATTTGTGAACGTTTACACTTTAATAACAGTGTTAATCAATTTTGCCAGTTTCAGCCAATACACGCAATAATTTTACTTCATGTTTTGTAAGTTCTCGATATTCTCCTGTACTTAGGCCTGTTAAATCTAAAAATGCTAGACGTTCACGTTTTAATTTTACGACTGGTGTACCGATCGCATCGAACATACGACGAACCTGACGATTTCGCCCTTCATGTATTGTAATTTCGACAATTGCTTTGTTTGCTTTCTCATCAAATGTCGTCATACTTACTTTTGCGGGAGCAGTTTTGCCATCTTCTAATTTAATTCCGCGCTGAAGTTTCTTTAAATTTTCAATTGTTGGAATACCTTTAACACGTGCAATATAGGTTTTGTCTATTTTGTATTTAGGATGAGTTATTAAATTAGCAAACTCTCCATCATTCGTTAATAATAGTAAACCGGATGTATCATAGTCTAAGCGTCCTACAGGGAAAATTCGCTCTTGTACATGTTTCTTGAATAGATCGGTTACCGTTTTACGACCTTTATCGTCTGTAACAGCTGAAATAACACCTCTAGGCTTATAAAGTAAGAAATACACCTTGTCTTCTTTTTCAAGCTTAACTCCATTCACTTCCACAGTGTCTGAGCTTGAAACCTTTGTCCCTAGTTCTCGAACAACTTTTCCATTGACCTTTACTTTACCTTCTAAAATTAGTTCTTCTGCTTTTCGTCTCGATGCAACACCTGCATACGCGATTACCTTTTGTAATCTTTCCAAAAAAATCACTCCGTCCAAATATAAATGTTGTACGCGTTCGTTTGCTTTACGCGTTTTAAAAATGTTTGTTCCAATGTTTTTATTTATTGCATTTATCGATAACGAGTTATTCTTAGAAGAAGCGCTGACAATATGTTTTTGACAGTATGCAACTCTTTAACGAGTAATCGTATTACAATCCTGTGATCATCTTTTCTTAAATCTAAATATCCTAAAAAAACTATAAGTTGTAAAACGTAGTCGAATTACCATTTATCTGT
Organism: Ureibacillus composti; assembly: GCA_030348875.1. Lineage (GTDB taxonomy): Bacteria > Bacillota > Bacilli > Bacillales_A > Planococcaceae > Ureibacillus > Ureibacillus composti. Next base: position 1,803,892 of record JAUCEP010000002.1, on the reverse strand, counting down.
GAAAATTATGTCATATTTTATATATTAGTTAAAGGAAAATTGCTTTATTTCAAAGATGTTTTATTATTTTGACATATACTTGATTTCACTAAATACATTTAGAAGTACCTACATAGACCTAAAGCATAATCAAAGCGCTCCGTTTTCAACTAAGATTCCGATGAAAACGAAGCGCTAAATTTTTTTGAAGGTTTGACCCGCTATTTATTTAAAGTTACCTTCTTTGAAAAAATTCTTTGATCATTCAAGAATATATTCCAATTCCCGAAGTTAACATCTTCATTACGAGAAATCTGAAGGACATTTTTTAGTTCCTTCTGTTCTTGTTTAGTTAATAATAATTGAATCGGTTCTTCCAGATTCACTGATCTATTGTTCGTCACTTTATATTTCCCTTTTTTTGCAACCGTAACAAGACTATACTTTGCAAATACTTGTTGTGCAAGCGACTTATGAACATTCCAATCATTTGATTCATTTAATGTAACAACGATGACTTTCTTTTGATCCTTCTCAAAATAAGTTGCGAGTGTTCTTCCAGCTACTTTCGTAAAACCAGTTTTCCCTGCAACTGCTCCTACTTGTTCTCTTAACAAACGATGTTTATTCTGCCAAGTCGTCCCATTTTTTGTGGAACTTTTATAATTAATCGTTGAAGCTATCTTATAAAACGTTTCATTTTCCATCGCAATTCGTAACATTTGGGCTGTATCGAAAGCCGATGAAAGATGATAATCATGATGTAACCCCGAAGGATTTGTAAAATATGTTTGATTTAGACCATAAAGCATTGCCTTTTCATTCATTAAATCTACAAAACCAGGAACTGAACCTCCGGCATGCTCTGCAAGTGCCCACGCAGCATCATTACCTGAACGAAGCATTAGACCGTATAATAACGTCTCAACCGGAACCTTTTCACCTTGTTCTAAATAAATTGAAGAACCTTCACTCATTACTGCATCCCTTGAAATGACAACCTCATCTTGAAGATTACTGTTTTCAATCGCAATTAGTGCTGTCCACATTTTCGTCAAACTCGCAATTGGCGCTTGTCCATGTGGATTACTTCCTTGTAATAGACGTCCCGTTTCAGCGTCAATCACTGCATATGATGCACTCGCTGCTTGAGCAACAGAGAAATAAACAGTGATCGAACATGCAACTACAACTAAGAATTTGACAATTCTTTTCAAGTTGTCACTCCTTTTTAATTGTTTTGTTCTTCGTTACTAAATGCTTCTTGGAATTTCGTCATAAATAAATCAGTTTCCTGGTTGTCTTCAATCGATTCTCCTTCAGGTAGTGGCGGTAGATCCTTAATATCCTCTAATCCGAAATAATTAAGAAACTCCTTTGTTGTACCATAAAGTATGGCCCGCCCTGTTCTTTCTGCTCGTCCAACTTCTTGAACAAGCGCACGTGAGATAAGGGTTTGGATTGGACGTTCACTCTTTACACCACGCAGATCCTCAACCTCTGCTCTTGTTATTGGTTGCTTATACGCAATAATGGCTAGTACTTCAAGGGATGCAGATGAAAGTACATGGCTTGTTGGATTTTCTACAAGCTTTTTAATCGTGTCAGCGAAGGCAGGTTTGGTAGTCAGTTGATACGTACCGGCCAAATTTTTCAATGTTATACCACGCTCTTCTGATTCAGTATAATTCGTTTCGAGCTCACTTAAACCTGCTTCTATATCTATTTCATCTACTTCTAGTAATTGAGAGAGCTGTTTAACTGTTAAACCATCATCCCCAACAACAAAAAGTAATGCTTCAATTTTACTCATCAAATTGTTCGAGTTCACCCGGAGTAACCTCCTTCTGTAAAATAACTGTTAGGTCTTCGAAGTTATTTTCTTGTTCTACAAAAACGATTTGGCGTTTCATTAGTTCAAGAATAGATAAAAACGTGACGATTAGTGTTGACTTATCTTCGTAAGGAAATAAATCTGCAAAAGTTGTCCTACCACCACGTGATTTTAATGAATCAATGACAGAAATCATTTGATCTTTTACTGAGATTTCTTTTCTTGAAATTCTAGTCTGTAAAGGTTTTTTCAATTGCTTCCGGCGTAGCAACTTTTGAAAAGCGCTTAACATATCAAATACATTTACATTTGCATCAAAAAGAGACAGCTGTTCATCTGGTGTATAATCTGATAAATCAGATGGTGGACGAGTATACACTTGAGATCGATCAGATTCTAATAATTTTAATTGTGATGCTGCCTCCTTATATTTTTTGTATTCAATTAATTTTGTTACCAACTCTTCCCGTGGGTCAGGCCCATCCACTTCAAATTCAGCATCTTCCATTTCTCCTTCATGAATCGGAAGGAGCATTCGGCTTTTAATGGCTAACAACGTTGCTGCCATAACTAAATATTCACTTGCTTCATTTAATTCTAATTCTTTCATTGCATGGATATGATCAATATATTGTGCAGTTAATTCTGCCATTGGAATATCATAAATATCAATTTCCAAGCGATGTATTAAATGCAATAATAAATCAAGCGGGCCCGTAAAGGCATCTAATTTTACTTCATACATCTGTTTACCACCTGACGATTTATGTATATTATTTACTACTTTTAAGCGGATAACACTGAAATTTTTTTATTACAATCCGCATATGAAAGAAAAAGTCTGACCTAATATGTGTCGAACTTTGTCTTTCTAATGTAATTATATTACTATTATTTTCATATGAATGCATTTGCGTTTTAAGAAGTATTTTTTTAAAGTTACTTTTCTACCAATATTCAGCCATCAATCAAAAATAATAATAATTTATATGTAATTGATTTCACGTTTTTTATGCTAAACTACTTTATCTTAGCATTATCCGATACTAGTATAGAGGAAAGAGGATTGTAATGCATCCATTGTTTCACCCGTTATTTGTCAATTATTGTACATATTTTAATGGTAACCAAGATTATTTCGAATGCCACGAAGTACTAGAGGAATACTGGAAGGAAGTTGCACCTGGCGAAAAAAAACATCCCTTAGTAGGGTATGTACAACTTGCAACTGGAATGTATCACTGGCGAAGAAACAATCGTAATGGAGCCATACGGATTCTAATAAAAGCCTATGAAAATTTCATAGATAATAAAAACTCTTTATATTTCCAGCTAATTGATTACCAAGATTTATGTAAGCAATGTATTAATAGTATTTCTGCAATCGAAGAAAATATGCCTTTTCAACCGTTTCAACTAATTGTCTTAGATGATTCTTTAAAACAATTAGTTGAAAAGGAAATAATTGAACTTCCTACGGTTGAAGACAATTATCTAGTTCATAAACATATGCTTCGTGATCGTAGTGATATTCTATTAGCTCGTGAAATGAAAATAAAGTCTAATAAATTAAAATAGCTAAAATGCATTCTAGCATACAAATATAATATTAATTTATTTTTGCTAATAAAAGATAAAAATGCAGACGATAGTCATAATCGTCTGCATCCTCTAAAAAATGTAAGCTACGAATCATCAATCTTCAATATCTAGAAAACAATTCATCTTTAAAACAGTTCTATCGACAATCACAATCCTCTAAATTTGGAAGACATTTTTGGATAAAAGGAGCTGTTTCGTCATTTGCCTTAATTTCAGTAAATTGACCGGTCTTAAGCAATTGTTTTAACATATCTATTGCACAACCTTCTCCTCGATAAGAAGGAACAACTGTGATGTGTTGGATCGTTGCAACATGATCTTGTGCTAGAATCCCCACAATCCCGACAAATTCTTCGTTCTTTTTCCATAAATACAATTGCCAATTATCTTCTTGTTCATATGTTTGAATTGTCTCCATTAATCGCTTAACGTCCTTTTCTTGCGGCATGAACGAAAGCAATCCCATGGCTATTTTTTCTAAAGATTTTTTATAGCGTACTAACATGAATAACATTCCCTCGTTTTCTTTCGGCACAACATCTTTACATATCCTACACGATTTAGGCAGTACACGCAAGTTCATTTCCAGTAATTGGGATTTGTTGGAATATGTATGAGTGCATCTGTATTTTGAAAAGATTCTAGCTTCAAGTGGCGACACTTCAAGTGCCTTTCCTTCTTATCGCCAGTGACTAATTCCCCCGTCAAATACTCTGACTCCTAAAGATGAAGCACACTCTTAGTTAAGTATGTCTTCGATCGAAGCTCGTGTTACGTTTTTCGCAAACGTTGAAGCTAAACGGGCGTTCACCGCTTTTACTTCGGTAAAGATGTGTTTGGGATGATTACGAATATATAAAATATAGCCCAAATAAAGCATAGCGCTACTAAAATCGCTAGTAGCCACCATTTGGAAATCCTCATGATTTCACACCTTTTTTCAGAGCTAGTGGAAGATCATTTTGGATGATATTTTCATAAGATTCTCTTTGTATTACTAATTGGTGTTCACCTGATTCTACAAAGACAACAGCTGGTCTAGGTACTCGGTTATAATTTGACGCCATTGAATATCCATATGCTCCTGTACAGAAAATGGCTAATGTATCGCCTGAATTCGCTTGTTGTAAAGTCGCATCAACAATTAATTTATCACCAGACTCGCATAGTTTCCCTGCAACAGTGTATGTACTATTTTTCTCTTCATTTACTTTGTTCGCAATAACAGCTTCATATTTAGCATCATAAAGTGCTGGGCGAATATTATCACTCATCCCACCATCAACTGCAATGTAATCACGAATGCCAGGAACATTTTTATGAGAACCAATTGTATAAAGTGAAGTACCAGCATCCCCAACAAGTGAACGACCAGGTTCAATCCAAATTTCTGGCATAGTTAATTTTAGCTTAGAGATTTGAGCTTGTACAGTTTTGATCATTTCTTCAACATATACTTGTGGTTCTAGAGGTTGGTCGTCTTCAGTATAACGAATACCAAAGCCACCACCAAGGTTTAACACTTTACATTCAAACTCATAGTTTTTATACCAATCACCGATTTTTTCCATCAATTTTTCTGCTGCTAAACTAAAGCCATCTGTTTCAAAAATTTGGGAACCAATATGACAATGTAAACCTAGCAGTTCAATGTATTCATCATTTACTACTTCCTTAAACGCACGATCTGCTTGTCCATTATTTATATCAAAACCGAATTTAGAATCCGCTTGACCTGTTGTAATAAAGTCATGTGTATGAGCTTCAACACCAGGTGTAACTCGTAGTAAAATTTTCATTGTTTGTTGTTTTTCTTGTGAAATTTCTTTTATTAATTGAATTTCATAGAAATTATCAACAACAATACAACCAATTTTAGTATCGAAGGCTAATACGATTTCTTCATATGATTTATTATTTCCATGGAAGTGAATTCGCTCACTAGGGAATCCAGATTTAATGGCTGTGAATAATTCCCCACCTGATACAACATCAAGAGATAAACGTTCTTCTTGGGCAAGTTGATACATTGCGATACACGAAAAAGCCTTAGACGCATACGCAACTTCTGCTTTTACGCCAAGCTTTTCAAATGTTTCAATAAATCCTTTTGCACGTTGGCGAATTAAATCGACATCATAAACGAATAGTGGAGTACCATAGGTCTTTGCAAGATCTATAGTATCCACCCCACCAATCGTTAAATGTCCATGTTTATTAATGTTCTGAGTTCCATATAAATGCATTTACATTCCCCTCCATTGCATAAGTATTCACTTTTCATATCTGCTAATAGTTCTTATGTTGAACTTTATCATATGAAAAATGGTTTCGCAACGGTCTACTATGCACGTTTTCTCTTTTTTGCACCAACAATATAGGGCCGTAATGCATCATCCGCCATTGGGAATCGAATCATGACTCGGGCAAACGCTTTCGGGAAGAAAGGAATAAATGGCCACAAATACGGAACATTCATCGGTCGAATTGTTAATAAATAAGAGAAAATAATAAATACTGAAATGAAGAATCCACTAATATTAAATGCAACGGTAGCAAAAAGTATAAACAATCTAAAGAACTTAATGGCAACGCCTAATTCAAATGTTGGAATAGAGAAAGTGAAGATTGCCGCAACAGCAGTATACAAAATGATTTCAGGGGAGAATAACCCAACATCAATTGCGATTTGTCCGATAATAATACCGGCTACTAACCCCATAGCAGTAGAAAGTGGGGTTGGTGTATGGATTGCAGCAATTCGTAGATAGTCTAGTCCAAAATCCGCAATGATTATTTGCACAAATAGAGGTATAGAGGACTCTTCTTTCACACCAATAAAATCTAGTCCTTTGGGAAGATATTGCTCATTGGTGGCTAGTAAATACCAAAGTGGTAATAATACCAAACTCATGACTGTTGCAAAATAACGCAAGAAGCGGATCATCGTACCAACTAGTGGCGCTTGGCGATATTCTTCTGCGTGTTGCATTAAATGAAACAAAGTAACAGGTATGATAATGACGGACGGTGACGTATCCACTATCACGGCAATATGTCCTTCTAATAAATGCGCCGACACAATATCCGGTCTTTCTGAATATCGAACAAAAGGAAGAGGATGGAATTTTTGTTTAAAAAGCCATTCCTCCAGAGACTTATCCGACATGGTCAAACCATCATGTTTTATTTCATCCAGACGCTTCTTTAGCCATTTTAAATGTTTCTCATTGACAAGATCATTCATATAGACAATAGAAACATCTGTATGACCTATATCTGTTATTTTATGAAGTTCGCAACGCAATTGTGGACTTCGTATACGACGTCGAATTAACGCAGTATTGAGGATGATATTTTCTGCAAAACCATCTCGTGAACCACGAATAACTTTCTCATTATCTGGTTCCATTGGCTGGCGACCAGGATAGTTTCGTAACTCCATTAAGTATCCAAAGCCATTTAGTGTGATGAACCCTACCGTTCCACTTAAAACACCCAGCATAAATTCTTCTTTGTCTTTAGGCTCTGATTTTCCGTAGAAATTGAACTTCGCATCAAAATATTCATCTTCATTTTCGATATCAATTTCAGCATCATCTTCATGTAAAAGTGGGGTTAATTGGATCGTTAATGTATTTGCATCAATTAACCCACTTATATATACACATAATACAGGTAGCTTTCTAACGTAAATTTCTTTAATTAGAACATCATACGATACATCTTTTCCAAAATTACTGTAAAAATAATCTTTTGCTTCGTCTATAGATGCAAAAATTCTGTTCGTCATTTATTCACCGTCTTTTTTGTCGTTCTTGATGCATTAGTATCCATCCATTGCTTTAATTGCGCTAGTATTTTTTTCTCAAGCCGTGATACCTGAACTTGAGAGATGCCGAGTCTTTCTGCAATATCGGTTTGAGTTAAATCTAGGTAGTACCGCAAATAGATAATGGATTGTTCTCGCTTATCCAGTTTTGTCAGCACTTCTTTCAATGGAATGTACTGAAATGGTAGTTCTGATTTTTCATCTTTCATTTGATCCATTAATGTAATGGAATCGCCTTCACTTTCAAAGAGTTGTTCGTGCAAGGATGCCGGGTCACGCATGGCATCTGTTGCAACAAGCACTTCATCCTTTGAAACGCCTAGAATATCTGCTAATTCAGATATAGAAGGAGGCTTTTCATTGGTCTTCATAAATTCGTCGGTTGCTTGACGGATTTTATAATTCAACTCACGGATGGAACGGCTCACTTTCACCATCCCATCATCTCGTAAGAATCGTTGGATTTCCCCAATAATCATAGGCACAGCATACGTCGAAAATTTCACATCATACGATAAATCAAATTTATCAACTGATTTCATTAAACCGATACATCCAATTTGAAATAAATCTTCGAGCTCGACTCCTCGTGAAGCAAAACGTTGAACAATCGACCAAACGAGACGCGTATTGCCCTCAATCATTTGTTTCCTTGCTTCAACATCACCTGCTTGAGCCTTTGCGATCAGCTCGCGCATCTCCTCCTGTGTCAACAAAACATTGGACGGCTGTTCGATTGTCCTCATCCCCCTTACTCTATCAAATACGTGAAAACGTATCTGCGCCCAGATTTTAAACAAAGTATGCTAAGTAACCGTATTTACCTGATGTTCATATAAGCACAACCACTGCTTAATGTTTTCCAATTTTGAAGAAGATATACATAGCACTGTTAAAAAGTACTAACCTTCATTTATGAAATCTGTGGCATTCTTACCGAATAAAATTTTTTCGAAAAAGTAACAATGGTTCCAATGTTTGGCTCAGATTCGACTTGAAGGTCATCCGCAAAGCTTTCCATAATTGTAAAGCCCATACCTGAGCGTTCCATTTCAGCTTTCGAAGTAAATAGGGGTTCTCTAGCTTTTTGTACGTCAAAGATCCCTTTGCCCTGATCTTTAACAGCTACAGAAATGACATCGCCTTCACGAACAGCGTGAATCGTTACGACTCCTTTTCCATCTTCGTCATATCCATGAATAATTGCATTTGAGACTGCTTCAGAAACGATTGTTTTGAACTCAGAAAGTTCATCAATTGTTGGATCTAGCTGTGCCACAAAACTTGTTACTGCCATTCGCGCTAAACTTTCATTTTCACTAATTGCTAAAAACGAAAGAGTCATTTCGTTATCCATTCACAATCCCCCTTGCTGACAAAATTGCTTCTTCTTCAGTTCCCTCAAACATAAAATTACCAAGACCTGAAAACTGGAATATTTTTTTCATTGTATTGGACGGATTTAATATAATGGTTTGGCCATTTACTGCAGTCAACTCTCTCATGCGCCCTAAAATCAGACCAATCCCAGAACTATCCATGAAATTTAATCTTTCTAGGTTCCAAATAATCGTTTGTAAGTTCCCTTGTAAAATTGTTCGAGAAATGTCAGTGCGAATTCTTTCAGCTTCATGATGATCTAATTCACCGAAAAGCCTAATCACTACTATGTCGTTTGTGTGCATATTAATTTCGTAATTCATTTCGATGTTTCGCCTCCTCTTACTACGCTTATTCCACTTTACTCTGTCATAACCCTTCTGATTGACAATAGTAGAAGCAATTCGCCTAAAGAAGTGAAAAAACGACATTTTTTCAAAAAATCGAAGGCAGCTTGATTAGCTTCGCGATGGCAAAAATGCGACACGAACTTTAAAAGCTTAGTCGGCTCGTTTAAGTCTTACTGCGAATACGACATATGCTAGAGCATTGCCTTCATGTCTTACGTCGAGTGCGTTAGCGATCCTTGTACTTTTTCGAGCTATAAATTTTTTTAATATGGCACTTTTTCCTTCTGAAGAAGTATTGAACCAACGACAACGCTAAACGCTTATAATGAGCAAGAAGGCGAATAATTCAAAATAATCGCCCTATGCAATAAAGATTTTATTTGCAAATTCAGTATGGAAAAAAAGGAAGAATTTTAAACATCAATAACTGAGACATCTAAAAAGAATTCTCACCCCTTTTACGACACAAATATCCAGCAAGCTATTTTTTCTGATTAGTAGCATGCATGAGGAGATAATTTGTTTGGTTTGGTTCTTTATTGTCATTAAAGGATGGTTATTTTCCTTAATCGAATTAAGTTCATTTTTTAAAGTAAATTGGTTGTATTCATGAAGGTTAATATTTGTCGGGCTTGGGATGAAATTGAGCTTCATCGTGGCTATGAAGGTCAAAACAGGTGGGACTTCGGATGAAATTAACCTTCTTCGAGGCTATGAAGGTTAAAACTGATGGGGCTTGGGGTGAAATTGAACTTCATACAAGCTATGAAGGTTAAAACTGATGGGGCTTGGGGTGAAATTGAACTTCATCGAGGCTATGAAGGTTAAAACTGGTGGGGCTTGGGGTGAAATTGAACTTCATCGAGGCTATGAAGGCTAAAACTAGTGGGGCTTGGGGTGAGATGAACTTCATACGGGCAATTAAGGTTAAAACTGATGGGGCTTGGGGTGAAATTGAACTTCATTGAGGCTATGAAGATTAAAACTAGTACGACTTTGACAGAAATCAAACTTCACTTGGTATAAAACATAAGTTTTATAGTTTTTGTTAGTAGTCCCTTGAATTTTACGAGATGGCTATACTTCATTTACGTCCAGCTTTCGTCCGTTTAGCTCCCCACTTCTTCCGCGCATCCTCTTGTTTTCATTTGTTCAGCTCCCCTTCTCGCCATTCACTCACTCCACGCTTGTAGATAAAAAAAAGAGACCACCCAGAAATCATTTCTGAGAAGCCTCTATTAATCAATTATAATGAAAATTTTCAGTTAGTAGAATTAGCTGATTTTTGAATTTGAAAGTTCATGACACTCACGGAAAGCAAAGTGTTTACAGCCGATACAAGCATTTCGGTTAATGCACCCTATTGCCCGATCAATGGCATCGCCCGTACCCTCAATGAAATTCTCTTCTCCTATTTTAGCAGTCATGCCATTTTGATCTAGTATAGATTTTAGGGTAGGCTGTACCTCTGTAACAAAAAGCTTACCACCATGACTTTTGAAATCTCGAACAATGTTGCGGAAATATTCTTCTCCAGTTGTATCGATAAACGGTACTTCACCCAACCGAAGAATTAATACGTTTGGTTTGTGGTTAATCGTTGATAGAATCGATTGTTCAAACATTTGAGCTGCTCCGAAAAATAGCGGGCCTTCCACTGTATAGATACTTACTTGTGGACAATCGTGCTTCGGATTGACGACATGTGGCAACACTTTTCCGTTACTACTTTCATGATCTGGTAATACCTTAGCGACAACTAGATTTTCGCTCATTCGTTTAACAAATAACACAACAGCCAATAATAATCCGATTTGAACGGCAAACGTTAAACTTGTGAAAACTGTTAGTAAAAATGTAATCACCAGCACAAGTGAATCGCCCGATTTTAGTTTTAGAATATGAGCAAAATGCTTACGCTCACTCATATTCCAAGCCACCATCATTAAAACAGGAGCTAAACTAGCAAGTGGAATATGAACGGCAAGGGGTGCAAACACTAGCAAAGTTAATAATACAAACAATCCATGAATCATCCCTGATACTGGTGAAACTGCACCGGATTTTATATTTGTAGCAGTACGTGCGATGGCTCCAGTTGCAGGAATTCCTCCAAATAATGGCGTAACAATGTTCGCAACTCCTTGGCCAATTAATTCTCTATTACTGTTATGCTTGCTATTTGTCATCCCATCCGCAACAACAGCTGATAATAGAGACTCGATCCCACCTAACATAGCAATGACAAATGCTGGTCCAATTAACATAGTGATTCGGTCAATCGTTATTTCTGGAATACCAAACTCTGGCAATGTGTTAGGGATCGCTCCATAAGTAGAACCGATTGTGGCCACATCCCCACTAAAGAAAATTGCTGCAACACTTGTTGTGACTATGATCCCAACTAAAGCGCCAGGAACCTTTGGTAATACTTTTGGCGTTACCAACATGATTGCTAAACATAATAAAGCTATTAAAATACTAAATACGTTCAATGTATTTAAATGCGACCCGATTTCCTTCATGTTATCGAAAAACCGCTCATGCTGCTCAATATTTCTTAATCCAAGGAAATTCGCAATCTGCCCAGTAAAAATAATCACTGCAATTCCCGCTGTAAAGCCGATCGTTACAGGTCTTGGGATATATTTAATTAATGCGCCCAATTTAAAAACACCCATTAAAACGAGCATAACTCCAGCCATTAATCCGGCTAATAATAAATCTTCATATCCATAGGTAAGTACAATCCCTAGTAGAATTGGAACAAATGCTCCCGTAGGACCCCCAATTTGATATTTAGATCCACCTAATAAGGAGATTAAAATACCGGCAATGACCGCAGTATAAATCCCGTATTCCGGTTTCACTCCTGACGCAATTGCAAACGACATTGCAAGTGGAATGGCGACAATTCCTACAATTGTCCCCGATAATAAATCCTTTTTGAAATAATCAAATGAATACCCTTCAAAACGCCCTGCCCAAAATCTACTCAATACGATCCCTTCTTTTGTATTATTATTGTTTTCTTTCCATACACAAATTATTATTGAGTAATTTTTAGGGTGAATAATGCACTACCCAATTACATATTTCGGTAAATGGAGAGAAAAATTGAACTATATATAAATAATACGCCTGAAATTAAATATATCAATAAGTAATTTGACTTTTTGAGATTAATAATTACAAAAAATTAGCGCTTGCTACAGAGATAGACTTGTTTGAACAGTAATTTTGTGACAAGTAATGTAAGTGGTGCCCTCCGCAATCGCATAAAGTTTGACAGATATTTATTAAATATAAAAAGGCCGTTCAGAAAGTTAAACTCTCTGGACAGCCTCCTATCATTAACAAAAAGCGAATCAATCAAATTAGTCTAAGACAATCTCTTTAATTAAAGTTGGAGCTTCTACTTTATCAGATGAAATAACGATGTGGGCATATAATTTATCCAATACATTTTGCACATCTTCGGTATTTGAGTAGATTGTAGCAAGTGATTCACCTTGTTTTACTTGATCCCCTACTTTTTTATGAAGAATGAGCCCAACAGCTAAATCGATTTCCGATTCTTTTGTGGCACGGCCAGCCCCTAATAACATAGCGGCAACTCCAATTTCATCTGCTTCCATTTTCGCGACATATCCATCTTGTTTCGCCAGTAATTCAATTTGGAATTTTGCTTGAGGTAATAAAGAAGGATTATCAACAACAGATGCGTCTCCACCTTGAGCCTCGATGAATTTTTTGAACACTTCAATAGCTTTACCGTTTTGAACAACTTCAACAAGCAATGAACGTGCTTCCTCAATTGTTTTTGCTTTTCCACCTAATACGACCATTTGAGCGCCTAGTGTATAGCAAAGCTCTTGTAAATCTTCAGGACCATTCCCTTTTAACGTGTCAATGGCTTCTTTCACTTCAAGGGCATTTCCGATGGCATAACCAAGAGGCTGACTCATGTCTGAGATGATGGCCATCGTATTTCGACCAACACGATTTCCGATTTGAACCATTGCCTTTGCTAATGAAATCGAATCTTCGAGAGTTTTCATAAAAGCGCCTTCGCCCGTTTTTACATCGAGAACAATCGCATCTGCACCCGCTGCAATTTTTTTAGACATAATAGAACTTGCAATGAGTGGAATGCTTGGAACTGTACCTGTTACGTCGCGAAGAGCATACAGTTTTTTATCTGCTGGTGTTAAGTTTCCACTTTGCCCGATGACCGCCATCTTTATGTCGTTTACTTGTTTTGTAAATTGTTCACTTGATAATTCAACATGGAAACCACTGATTGACTCTAATTTATCGATCGTGCCTCCAGTATGACCTAATCCACGGCCACTCATTTTTGCTACAGGGACACCAACAGCAGCTACCATCGCTGCAAGTGAAAGTGTTGTTGTATCTCCTACACCGCCTGTGGAGTGTTTATCCACTTTAACCCCTTCAATTCCTGATAAATCAATTTTGTCACCTGATTCCACCATAGCCATAGTCAAATCAGCACGTTCTCGATCATTCATATCTTGGAAATAAATTGCCATCATAAGAGAACTTACTTGATAGTCAGGGATCTTCCCTTCTGTGTAACCGTTAACAAAAAATTTAATTTCTTCTGTTGTGAGTTCTTCTCCGTTACGCTTCTTTTCAATAACATCAACCATTCGCATATTTAGCACCCCTAATCTACTTTACTTTGGATCAAGTGAAACCATTTAGTGAGAATTAACCTCCCACTAAATGTTATTTTTGATAGATCAATACGTTGCCTCAGTCATGACAATAACCATGGCAATTAGTCAGTAATACGTGATAAGAAACTTGTTCCAAATGGTGGTGGTGTTACGCCGAAATTCTCAGCGACTGTTGCCGCGATGTCAGCAAAGGTATTGCATAATGGTAATTCCGCTCCACCATTTTTGTAACGCGGTGAGTAAATAATTAATGGTACGTATTCACGTGTATGATCTGTACCAGGGAAAGTCGGATCATTACCGTGGTCTGCAGTTATGATGATTAAATCATCTTCTTCTAAACTTTCCAACACTTCTGGTAAACGTCGGTCAAACTCTTCTAACGCTTCTCCGTAACCTTGAGGGTCTCGGCGGTGACCAAAGTTTGCATCAAAATCTACAAGGTTTAAGAAGCTTAGCCCTTTAAAATCACGACGGACAACTTCAACGAGTCGATCCATTCCATCGGTATTGTTTTTCGTACGAATGGCTTCAGTTACACCCTCACCATTAAAAATGTCAGAAATTTTTCCAATAGCGATTGAAGCAAGACCAGCATCTTTAAGCTCATTCATCGTAGTTCGACCAAATGGTTTTAAAGCATAGTCATGTCGATTGGAAGTTCTTGTAAAGTTTCCTGGAGTTCCGATAAATGGACGCGCGATGACACGACCAACTAAAAATTCAGGATCTAATGTAAGTTCGCGTGCAATCTCACAGATTTTATACAATTCATCAAGCGGCACTATTTCCTCATGAGCCGCAATCTGAAGTACAGGGTCAGCAGATGTGTAGACAATAATAGCGCCTGTTTCCATATGCTCTGGCCCAAGTTCATCGATAATAGCAGTTCCACTTGCAGGGATGTTACCTATTACTTTTCGTCCTGTTTTTTCTTCTAATTCATCCATGAGTTTTTTAGGGAAGCCTTCAGGGTAAACTTTGAACGGTTTGTCAATATTAAGACCCATGATTTCCCAATGCCCTGTCATCGTATCTTTTCCAACAGATGCTTCTTGCATTTTTCCGTAATAAGCTTTTGGCTTTTCAACTTTTGCAATTCCTTTGATTTCGCGAATATTAGATAGTCCTAATGATTCCATTGTTGGCATGTTTAAGCCATTCATTTCTTCTGCGATATGGCCTAGTGTATCTGAGCCTTCATCGCCAAATTTTTGTGCATCGGGTGCTTCCCCAATTCCCACAGAATCCATTACTACTAAATGTATTTTTTTGAACGGTTTCATATTACGTCCTCCTATTCACTACTATTTTAAATAAAAAAATGGAAAAAATAAAGGTCAGACATCTGACGAAATGTTTTAGTTTATGTGCAAGTTGGTTGGGAATGGAGAATCCCTACATTTTTTGGATTCTTTTCGACATATTTGAAGGAAATCCCTGTATTTTTGGAGTTAATTACGACACTTAGTTTAGTCGAAATTAAAATTGATACGTTCTTAGAGAGGAATCGCCCTATCTTTCTAATATAAACACTTATACTTAATAATCTTTGCCATGTGGGGGATGAATCTAGACACTTTTTCAAAATATCTAGACAGACGGGAGACGATTCTAGACACTTTTTCAAGGAATCTAGACGGTTGGGAGATTATTCTAGACACTTTTTCAAATAATCTAGACGGTTGGGAGATTATTCTAGACACTTTTTCAAATAATCTAGACATTGGAATTAATTTAGACACTTTATCAAGTAATCTAGACGGTTGGGAGGTTATTCTAGACACTTTTTCAAATAATCTAGATATTGGGATAAATCTAGACACTTTTCCAAGGAATCTAGATGGTTGGGAGATTATTCTAGACACTTTTTCAAATAATCTAGACATTGGAATTAATCTAGACACTTTATCAAGTAATCTAGACTGTTGGGAGATTATTCTAGACACTTTTTCAAATAATCTAGACATTGGAATTAATTTAGACACTTTAACATGTAATCTAGACGGTTGGGAGATTATTCTAGACACTTTTTCAAGTAATCTAGACATTGGAATTAATCTAGACACTTTATCAAGTAATCTAGACATTGGAATTAATTTAGACACTTTAACATGTAATCTAGACGGTTGGGAGTGACTTACTACCTGTCAAGTGGACAATTTCTATCCCGACAAATTCATTAATATTATTTTTTAAAAATCTACCCAGTCAAATTCAAAATACCTATAATTTCAGATTAATCTCGTACAACCTCCCTTCAATTCAAGATCCCATATCCCGTGAAGTCAGTCAAAGTGAAAAGAGCCTTTGACTGACTTCACGGGATATGGTGAAAAAAGGCAAGGGGAGGTTGAATCTAAAATGGTAAGGTGATTTTTTCTCTCCTACCTTGTTTAAGCAGCTACCGAATTATTTCGATACTGTACTGGACTCATTTTCAGTTTTAATTGTGGTCGAATTTCGTTATAATACTTTATATAGTTTGATACAGCTTCAATCATTTCTTCTTTAGTTTCTGGTTGGCCAAAACCAGGCATTTCGGTTTTTAATTTTCCGAAGAAACTTTCGATACATGCATTGTCCCAGCAGTTGCCTCTGCGAGACATTGATTGTGTGAATTGAAGATTTTGAAGCTCTTTCATGTAAAGGGAACTTGTAAATTGTGAGCCTTGATCACTGTGAATGATCGCTCCTTTTTCAGGTCCTTTTTCTTTTAGTAATTTAACCGTATCTAGAACAAGGTCTAAATCTTGATAATCACCGATTTTATAAGCTACGATTTCATTATTAAATAAATCTTTAATCGCACATAAAAAGATGAAATCTGATGCAGGTTTCTTAATTTCTAAATAAGAGATATCTATACTGAATTTAATACCTTGACGTCTTGCTTTAAAGTTACGATTTAATAAATTCCCCACCTTCACATGTTCCTTAAAGCCTCTATGAGGCTTTCTCTTTTTCGTTAATAATGGTAGGTTGTATTGCTCTCTCATTCGACGAATTCTTTTAACGTTAATGGGGTGATCCAATATCTGATCTAGAATTAATTTAAACCGTTCATTTCCTAAATTCCCACCATGAATCCTATAATGTACAATCATTTCGTTTAAAATTGGTTTATCTTTTTCCGCTTGCGATTCACGTGTTTCTTTTTCTTTTTTCCATTTATAATATCCTGATCTTGATACACCATTTATGAATTTAAAGATAGTTGTAACAGGATAATTTTCGGATTGTTCTTCAATAAATTCAAATGTTACTCGTTTTCCATTCACCCCCTTTTCAGCTCCAAGAGCTTTTTTAGATATAAATTCTCTAATTTTAACCGTTCATTTTCTTCAACTATTGTTTCCTTTTTCTTACTATTTTTTCTAGGTCTTCCTTGATTAGGAAGCAGAACATCGAATGTATTAGAAACCTTCACTTGCTTAACCCAGTCATTAACGAGTGTACGGCTGGAGATATCCAATTTATTAGCGACATAACTGGCTGAAAATCCTTCAAAGTAGAGTTCTACTGCTTCTTTTTTTAGTTCATATGAATAACTTTTTCTCAAGAATATCCGCTCCCTAGATGTATCTACTTATTTGTTCGGATATTTTTGTCTACTTTTAAGGTATTTTATCAGGAGATTATTCTAGACACTTTTTCAAGTAATCTAGACATTGGAATTAATCTAGACAGTTTTTCAAGGAATCTAGATGGTTGGGAGATTATTCTAGACACTTTTTCAAATAATCTAGACATTGGAATTAATCTAGACACTTTATCAAGTAATCTAGACGGTTGGGAGATTATTCTAGACACTTTATCAAGTAATCTAGACATTGGAATTAATCTAGACACTTTATCAAGTAATCTAGACGGTTGGAAGATTATTCTAGACACTTTATTAAGGAATCTAGACGGTTGAGAGATTATTCTAGACACTTTTTCAAAAAATCTAGATTATATGCGAAGAAATTCCTTCAAAAGTAATATGTAATCTTAAGTAGCTAATATAATCGGAGCATTTCCGATTAACTGTGTTTATTTTCACCTAATTAAGCAAAAAAATCGGGAAAGAATATCACTGAGATTTCTTCCCCCATTTTCTTTGTAAAATACTGTTTAGCACCTTTAACCCAATAGAATTTCTCAAGCCCTTGGATGGAACTGTTTATATACTTCAGAAAGTCGAGTTTTACTTATATGTGTATAAATTTGAGTGGTTGAAATGTCGGCATGACCTAACATTTCTTGCACTGCACGTAAGTCTGCACCATTTTCAATTAAATGTGTAGCGAAACTATGGCGTAATGTATGGGGGGTCATTTCTTTTTTAATGTTAGCTTTCGTTATATGTTCTTTAATTAACTTCCAACAACCTTGACGCGTTAAGCGTTTTCCTCTTTGACTAATGAATAACGCTTCTGTTTTTGGATAGTCCCCTTGCAATTTCCCCCTTGCACTTTGCAAATATTCGTTACATGCTCGAATTGCACTTTTTCCGAGAGGGACGATGCGTTCTTTTCCACCTTTCCCGAATACACGGACAAACCCCATCGTTAAATGGATGTCTTCCAAATTTAACTCGATGCATTCACTAATTCGCATTCCTGTTCCATAAAGTAACTCAAGCATGGCTGTATCACGAATCCCTTGAGGCTTACTTCTGTTTGGTGCTTGAATTAATGCCTCAATTTCTTCAAGCGAAAGCACCTTTGGAAGTCGCTGTTCAATTTGGGGCATTTCAATATGTACAGTCGGGTCATGTTCTGTCACTTTTTCACGCAATAAAAATTGATGAAAGGAACGTATAGATGAAATATGTCGAGCAATCGTGCGAGCAGAGATGCCATTAGAACGTAGAGATTCTAAGTGCACTAATATATGAGATCGCTCAGCATCATTCAAGGAATTGACACCTTGTACTGTATGTAAATGTTCGATATAACTTGCTAAATCTCGTTGGTACGAGGCCAATGTATTTTGTGAGAGTTGACGCTCTACTTGTAAAAAATGTATATAATCTAATAATGCATCCTTGTCACGTTGCATCCAAAACACCTACCCTTTTATATTACCAATGATAGTTTTTTTTCCAAATGGTTACAAGGTAAAACATTTTACTATATTGATTGATGTGGCTTTGGATTAAAGCTAGTAAAGCGCCAGCCAGTGAAATGTACAGGCAATTTGGATTGGAATTCAAATCCAATTGAAAGGTACCTATTATCTTAGTTCCCCATTTCACTCTTCGAAAACGTAAGAAGTGAAATTGTAATAATAAAGTAAAGTTAATAATTCTTCTTCAAATTCCAGATGAAGAGGATATACAAAGCTAATGTGCCCTATTCCCCTCTTCATCACCCCGATGAAAGAGATTTCCGTTCTTCGTTTATCCTAATTTACCCTTCATCACATTTATTCACATCTCTTGTTAATTATTCTTAATTCTTACTAATCCCAAATTAAAAGAGTGTAAACAAAGCCGATTAACTTTGTTTACACTCTTTGCGAGTCAAATTATTGATTTTCTTGTTTGTCGTGGCAACGCCAGCAGATTCCGTGGAATGTTAAGCGATGATCTTTAATAATAAAATTCCAACGTTTTTCTACAACAGCTTCTACATCGTCTAATAGGTCTTCCTGGATTTCATCTACTGCACCACATTCGATGCATACTAAATGATGGTGGAAATGTTTTGCCCCTTCTTGACGAAGGTCATAGCGCGATACGCCATCACCGAAGTTGATTTTATCGACAATTTTCAACTCTGTTAATAATTCAAGTGTGCGATAAACCGTTGCTAATCCAATTTCAGGCGCTTTATCTTTTACTAGTAAGTACACATCTTCTGCACTTAAATGGTCTTCTTCATGTTCTAATAGTACTGTAACTGTCGCTTCCCGCTGAGGCGTCAGTTTATAGCCAGCACTATGTAATTGCTTTTTAATACGATCGATACGGCTCTCCATACGACGCCCTCCTAAACTCATCTTATTATACCAAATGAATTCGAGGGATTACAAG
Source organism: Ureibacillus composti (assembly GCA_030348875.1). GTDB lineage: Bacteria > Bacillota > Bacilli > Bacillales_A > Planococcaceae > Ureibacillus > Ureibacillus composti. The sequence continues at coordinate 1,784,187 of JAUCEP010000002.1, read as the reverse complement.
ATTGTGATTCATTTAAAAATGTAAGAAATTGTTACAACCTCTCCCGCGCAAACAATTGCTAGACAAGCTATGATAAAGATAAATAATTTTTTAGAAAAAAAGTGTTTTCGATTTGGTCCTACTTTTCTTGTACCATAAACCGAACATAACATTAATAATAGAATGGCATATACAAGTTGAAATGGGAACCACCAGGCACTATACGTTAACATCGATTCTGATTGTGTTAATAGAAATACCGAACTAAAGCCAAAGAAGGTAATTCGAATGGCTACTACAAATCGCGCAAAATATTGAATATAGGGATTTGTCGCAAACACTAACACAACAACAATAGAAATAACTAAGGGAAGAATCGTCTGCCACAACGAAATGTCTGTTTGATCTAAAACTCTAGGATCAATATATCCAATTAGTTTCATAGACTTGTCCATTGAAAACGCCTGAAAACATACTACGCCACTTACGAAACTAATAGCTAAGATACAGGCATATTGTATAACAGTCAAAGAACGAAACATAAGCATTCTCCTTTCGTTGTTACAGCTTATGCTCGTCCTCTATCAATATACCCTTTTAATAGCTTCAAATTTTAGAAAAACCTATCATATTTAGCTTCATAATCATTCATCATTTTTTGTAAAAAGAAACAGACGTTTATAGAATAAATTTAGTTAAAGATTCTTACTTGGCAAAATTATATTTCCATCATTGCTTATGAAGTATTTTAAGCCCTACCACCATTTAATTTCATCCATAGTACTGCAAAGGCTGTTTTGGCGTCATAAATTTTTTGATCTCTCACCATTTCCTCCGCTTCTTCAATTGACACTTCCATTAGAGAAACAAATTCGTCTTCATCGAGTTCTGCTTTTTCTTCAATTTCATATAAATCTTTTGCCACATAAAGATGGATTACTTCGTCCGCAAAACCAGGTGAAGTCGCAAAGCTTTGTAAATAAGAGATTTCATGACAACCATATCCTGTCTCTTCTTCTAGCTCGCGTTTAGCTGCTTGCTCTGGTTCTTCCCCTCGTTCTAATTTACCCGCAGGAATTTCGATAATCGAGCGTTCTAATGCTTTTCGATATTGTTCAACTAACACTAATTTACCTTCATTTGTAATGGCAATAACCGCCACCGCACCGGGATGATTAATAATCTCTCGTTTTCCTTCTTTACCATTTGGAAGTAGTACATCGTCTACTTTTAATGAAATGATCTTCCCACTAAAGATCGGTGTTGATTGAATTGTTTTTTCTTCAAATTTTTTCATCACTTCAATGCCCTCGCTTGTCGTTTTTGTTCATTTCATTGTACCATTAGTTAAGAAAAGTTTGGCAGAAAGCAGGGGGAAATATGAAAAAAAGAAAAGTTGGTCAAAGTGATATTGAAATTTCAGAACTTAGCTTAGGCTGTATGTCGCTACCACCCAAACTAGAAGACGCAAAACCTGTTATTGAAACGGCACTTGAACAAGGCATTAATTATTTTGACACAGCAGATTTATATGATCGAGGCGCAAACGAAGAAATACTCGGCCAAGTATTAAAGCCACATCGAAAGGAAGTCATCCTTGCAACAAAGGTTGGCAATCGTTGGCACGAAGACAAAGAAGGTTGGTTTTGGGATGCATCACCAGAACATATTAAAAACGGCTTAAAGATGAGCTTACGTAGATTACAAACAGACTATATTGATCTCTATCAATTACATGGTGGGACGATTGACGATTCATGGGATGAAATCATCGAAACCTTTGAAGATCTAAAAAAAGAAGGTCTGATTAGACAGTACGGAATTTCCTCTATTCGCCCGAATGTCTTTACAGCCTTTACCCGAAAAAGCAACTGCGTATCAAACATGATGCAGTACAGTATGTTGGACCGCCGAGCAGAAGAATGGTTTGATTTAATCGCGAGTAAAGGAGCTTCTGTCGTTACACGTGGTTCGATTGCAAAGGGATTGTTAACTAAAACGTGGCGAGATCGACTGGATAATATCACGAGTTATATGAGTTATTCAAAAGAAGAATTAGCACGAGTTTTAGAACAACTTGAATCTGAATATGAAGACATACATGCAGCGGCCATAGCATTTAATTTAAGTCATCCTGCGATTGCTTCAACTGTAATTGGGGCAAGAACAACAGAGCAACTACTTGAAAACGTTAAGGCATACGAAAAATCAAAGGACATCAACAATATAGCGAATGTAAATAACTTCTTAAAGCGAGACATCTATCAAGAGCACCGATGAAAAGGTATATTCTAGTAATCATCGCAATTCTGATCACGCTATTTTTTGTTTCAAGTATGTCCTATCAACAACAAACCATCGTCCCTTCTCTACAACAGGTATTAGCTGACAAACCATTTGAGGAGTTATTGAGTAAAATCGAAGTCACCTATTGGGGGCAAACGATTTCTGTTGAAACGAGGGGGTATTACCATTTCGTTGAGTTTTTAATACGCAAAGCAACTCATTTTGTCGGATTCGGACTCATCGGAATCGTCATTTACTTACTTTATCGGAAATTAAAATTAAAGTATGCTGCACTTTTTGCGATCATTAGCACTTTTATTATTGCGGCAATTGATGAATTCCACCAAACTTTTGTACCTGGTCGAACAGGCATCTTTAATGATGTTCTACTAGATACTGCTGGCGCGTTTACCTTAATTATTCTTTTCAAAGTAATCCAGCAAGTTACAAAGAAGTTGATGAAGGAAATTTCAATGTGTAGGAGCTAACTTTTTAGGTTAGCTCTTTTTGTATAAAACAATGCAATTATACATTTTTTGCTCCACCATTCTTTACTCCTCCTTTGAACTCGATTTCGCAACAATTTCTGTATCCCACGATCTTCTATACTTGAATCCCGAATAAACAACTACTTTTTAAGCGAAATACGAACAATATTTAATATTACCTTACATAATATTCGTATTTTAAATTTTATACTTACTAAGTAGATTCATTTTGAGAGTTCTTTTTTATACAACTAATTTCTCTTTTATGGGTTTATTTTTCTAAAGATAACGTTTTCAATCGACAAACACCCTTTCTTTCGATGAATTTATCTAACAAATAGTCTTGATAGATTCCTCGAATATTGTTAAGATTTCTACAAGTAAACAACGTAGAATTTTGTCGAAATAAGACGGATAGAAGTTCCTGATTTTTTCCGACATCATTAAAATTTGTTAAGTTGAAACAAAATAATAGCGTTGAAAACTAGAGCATACACTTTAGTTGGAGCAGTTTCTGGAGAGATCGCATTCAAGCGACGCCGAAGGGTTAATAATCTCAGGCAAAAGGACAGAAGATAACAGATTTTTTGTTATTTTTAAAGTTCTCATGAGATAGAAAGTCTATCTCTTTTTTTATTAAAAAATTGAGGAAAATTTTTAGACATCTATGCTCATGTGGTAAAGCACAAATGTGAAACTCTAATTTAGAAACGGCTCTTCCTACAAAACATCAGGGGGCTATCACATGGCACAACAAGAATTAAAACGCGACTTAAAAAATCGACATGTACAGTTAATTGCAATCGGCGGAACGATTGGTACAGGGTTATTTTTAGGGTCGGGGGCAGCAATTGAAAAAGCGGGTCCTTCTATTATATTTGTTTATTTAATTATTGGGATTGCATTATTTTTCGTCATGCGTGCTTTAGGTGAATTACTATTATCAAATGCAGGTTACCAATCATTTACAGACTTTGCAACAGATTATATCGGTCCATGGGCAGGTTTTGTAACAGGATGGACTTATTGGTTCTGCTGGATTATGACAGCGATGGCAGACATCATAGCTGTAGGGGTTTATGTAAGATATTGGTTTGATATACCACAATGGATTCCAGCTCTTGCATGTTTAGTCATTTTACTATTTTTAAACTTGCTAACTGTTAAACTATTTGGTGAATTAGAGTTTTGGTTTGCTATTATTAAAGTAATTACAATCGTCGCACTAATTGCTATTGGTATTTTCATGCTTGTTACTGGATTTGAAACTAACACTGGGAAAGTTTCAGTAAGCAACTTATGGGAACATGGTGGTCTCTTCCCGAATGGTCTTACAGGCTTCCTATTTGCCTTCCAAATGGTAGTATTCGCATTCGTGGGTGTGGAATTAGTTGGGGTATCAGCTGCTGAAACAGCAGATCCAAAGAAAAACATCCCTTCTGCCATTAATAAAATACCTGTTCGAATTTTATTATTCTATGTAGGTGCGATTTTCGTCATCTTATGTATTAATCCATGGACACAACTTAGTGCAGCAAACAGTCCATTTGTACAAGTTTTCACTTTAGCTGGAATTCCAATTGCTGCAGGAATTATCAATTTTGTCGTGCTAACTTCAGCTGCATCTGCAGGTAACAGTGGATTATTCTCAACAAGTCGTATGATGTATAACTTAAGCAAAAATAAACAAGGTCCAAAATCATTTGCAAAATTAAATGGTAATCATGTTCCTTCAAATGCCTTAGTCACTTCAGCAGTAGTCGTTTCAGTTGGAGCATTATTAAGCTATATGATTCCTGATGCAGCATTTAGTATCGTTACAACTATTAGTGCTATTTGCTTCATTTGGGTGTGGAGTATCATCTTAATTTCACATATTCGATATAAGAAAACACGTCCCGAGTTACATAAAAAATCAACGTTTAAAGCACCGTTGACTCCATTTATTAACTATGTTGTGCTAATTCTATTTGTAGCGATTTTAGTAATTATGTTTGTTGCGGAGGAAACAAGAAGTGCCCTATTATTAACTCCGATTTGGTTTATTATACTAGTTGCGATCTATAACTTAAGAGGTAATAAAAAATAATAGAGTATTATAAAATTGGGTGAGACAAGCCCATTATAATGAGATTTTAGCGCGTGCCAGTTCTATTTTTAGGATTGGCCGTGCTTTTTATTTTTTTAGGGTTTACTAGGGTTGGGGTTATGTAATTGGGCTTATGTGTTTGAAAATAACCGAAGAAATTTCCGTTAAATTGAAAAATGCTTGTATTTTCCTCGAAATAAGGGAAACTTTTACCCTTATCTAGTACGAATCTTTAAATTTCGACTTAATTTAGCGCGGTTAACGGAAATTTCTTCCCTTATATCTGACTTCTAGGGGTCCTCTAGGTAAAATAACCGAAGAAAGTTCCTTTATTTTAGAAATCCCTGTACGCTTATCACTTCTAAATCTTTGAGTCTCATCTAGATCCCTTAACTGGAATTCCCCACTAATATTCTACTCTTCTAAGTCTCCACTATTTTCTTCAGACGGTAATTCTCCTCCTCTTATGAGCTTCACATACAAACATAAAAAAACATGGCAAATTCCTTTACGAATTGCCATGCTATCTCGCTAATTTAATTATCTTTCACTTTTTTAACTTAAAAAGAGTTACAGATCAATGAACATTAAAATTTCGATCCTTGATTGCCATACTTATCAAGAAGCTCTTCGAAGGACATGTTTTTCTCGCGTTGTTTGCGTTCGAAGGCTAGACGCGCTTGACGTTCTTCTTCTTTTGCTTGTTCTTCAGCAACTAAACTTTTCTTTGCAGCTTGTAGCTTTGCTAACACGTCCCCATTGATTTGGTCCTTTAATGTTAGTGCTTCATTTTCTTGATTTTTGGTTGTTGTTTGTTTTTGTGGTTGATTTTTCTTTTTTGCCATGCTATTCACCTACTCCATTTCGTACATATATTAGTACGATACTACCCTTAGTCCTTCGTTGCAACCCCTTGTTTATTTTCTAGGTACGAACGAACATTAAACATTATCGTTGGATAATCGTCGCTACTCCTTGTCCACCGCCAATACAAAGTGTTGCAAGCCCATGTTTAGCGTCGCGTCGTTTCATTTCGTATAGCAACGTGACTAGAATGCGTGCACCGCTTGCACCGATTGGATGACCAAGCGCAATTGCCCCACCATTGACATTTAGTTTATCATGATTAAAGGATAATTCACGATCCACAGCAATTGATTGAGCGGCGAAGGCTTCATTCGCTTCGATTAAATCGATTTCATCCAGTGAAAGATTTGCTTTTTCTAACACTTTTTTAACGGCTTTGATTGGGCCTGTCCCCATAATGGCAGGGTCAACACCCACGCTTGCATTTGCAATGATTGTTGCTAGCGGCGTTATGCCTAGTTCATCTGCTTTTTCTTTTGACATTACTACTACAGCTGCCGCACCATCATTGATGCCCGATGCATTTCCTGCAGTCACCGATCCATCTTTTTTAAATGCTGGACGTAATTTATTCAAAGTTTCAACCGTTGATTTTGGTCTTACATATTCATCCTTTTCAAAAATAATCGGTTCCCCTTTTCTTACTGGAATCTCAACCGGCACGATTTCTTCACCAAATTTCCCTTCACTTATTGCAAAAAATGCACGTTGTTGTGACCGAGCTGCGAACGCATCTTGCTCTTCTCGCGTAATATGATAGTAATCACATAAGTTTTCGGCTGTCATTCCCATATGATAATCGTTAAATGCACACCATAATCCATCTTGAATCATACTATCAACGACATTTTGATTTCCCATACGATATCCTTCACGAGCATTCATTAGTAAATATGGCGCTTGACTCATATTTTCGAAGCCACCTGCTACAACAACTTGAGCTTCTCCCGCTGCAATGGCTTGAGCAGCTAAATGTATAGCTTTTAACCCCGAACCACAAACTTTATTAATGGTCATTGCTGGAACTTCATAAGATAAGCCCGCTTCTAAAGTAGCTTGACGTGCAGGATTTTGTCCCAGTCCAGCAGATAACACATTTCCCATGATGACTTCATCAACATGACTTCCATCTATTCCAGCTCTTTTTAGTGCATCTTTTATGACGATGGCACCTAATTTTGTTGCAGGTACATCCTTTAAAGTACCTTGAAATGAACCAATCGCTGTACGTACAGCACTTACAATGACAACTTCTTTTGACATGAACAATTCCCCTTTGTTCGAAATAGTAAATCTTATTTAATGTATTCCATGTAATATAAGATTTCCCTCTATTTTGAATGTATTTTTACTAGGGGTGTAATAAAAAATTTTTCTTAAAACTAATGTAACATTAGTATAGGTGAATAATGACAGGCTGAATATTTTATACTAAAGAGGAATCGAGGTGTTTTTATGAAACGAAAGAAAGTATTGATCGTATCAAGTATTTTTACGTCCGTCATTTCCGCAATGACTGCAGCTTTTGGCATTTTGTTAACCAATCGACTTATGTACATTAAACAAAAAGATGCAGACTTTATCTATGACCGTGAATTAAAAGCACAACGTTTTGATGAATCATGGTATAACAATTGCCGAAAAGATGAGTTAAGTATTGATTCACCAAATGGTTATCCAATAAAAGGTGTTTTTCTACAGCCTTTAAATACAACGAACACCATCATTATTTGCCATGGTGTGACAGAAAATAAGATTAATTCGGTGAAATATGCTCGAATGTTTGAGCGACTTGGCTTTAATTCCTTCGTTTTTGACCACCGCCGTCATGGTGATTCTGGTGGGAAAACAACAAGTTACGGATATTATGAAAAATTCGATTTAGCGGCAGTTGTAAAAGCCGTGAGAACGATTGTTGGCGAAGATGCACTAATCGGCATTCACGGAGAATCAATGGGTGCAGCGACAATGCTTCTATATGCTGGGCTTATTGAAGATAGTGCGAATTTCTATATTTCCGATTGTGGATTCTCAGACTTCGAGAAATTACTATCACAAATTGTGAAAAAAGAAACCCTTTTACGTCCAAAACTACCGGTTCGAGTTGCTGACCTTTTCTTGCGTCTTCGAGATGGCTATTCAATCAGAAGTGTGACACCCAAACAGGCAGTGACAAAAATCAAATCACCAGTTCTGTTTATTCATAGTTTAGAGGACGACTTCATACTACCTGAGATGACGGAAGAAATGTACGAAGCGAAAGAGGAACCTAAAATGTTAAAGCTCTTTAGCATCGGAGCTCATGCCCAATCTTTTAATCAAAACTCGCATGAATATGAACAAACGATTCGCGAATTTTTAGATCAGTACGTTTTAGTGGATGATGATGAAGATGATTTTTTATCACAGAAGGAAATTTCATAATTTTCATTTATAACGGCATTTTAGGTGTTGATTTTGACCTCAGAATGTCGTTTCTATTTTTATTAAAATGAATTACGTTCATTGAATGAAGAAGATTCTTCGTTTAGCCACCTGATGAACGAAACTTTCTTACATATCTCGAGCACTTCAAGCAATAATAAGAATGGTGTGTTTCACCAACTAACAACGATGATGGAGGGATTTTGATAATGAATAACATTCGTGAAGGTTTAATCCCAACTGTTCTTGGTTCTGCCGTTACGGCTGCGGGCTATGCAATGAAACAGAAACATGGTTCAAACAAAATGGTTGCCAATACCATTTTCGGTTTCGGTTTAGCCCATATCGTATTAGGAGCCATTGACCTAGTCGAACATCGTCGTTAGTAATTTGCCGTCTCTATATGTGAGGCGGCTTTTTTAATGAAATCTTTTAAGCCTGTAAACAAAATAAAAACAACAGCTTCGACATCTGCGAAAACTGTTGTTGATTGACTTATTTGTCTGAGAATTTGTTCATTTGTGCCATCATTTGACGAACTTGTTTTTCTGATGGTTTTCGACCCATTTGAGCCATCATCACACGAATCATTTGTTCGTTGATTGGTGGGTTTTCTTTTAAATATTTCATCATATATTGACGAGCTAAGTAGAAACCAAGTGCTACACCGCCTGCTAGCGCTATAATCACAATAATAATCCAAATCCAAGTATCCACAGTGCCAACCTCCTCCACTACCAATTAATACCGAGAAGAACTCTCCATGAAGGATTATACACTATAAACTTTGATGTTACTAGCGTTTGCTTTGTTTTTATAGCGTTTTTCTAGTGTTTTAGTATCATTTTTCACAAAACAAACTAGCTTTTTCTAGTATGAGGCATGTTTAATTGGTTTCAACCATCCACATTCCGAATCCGCTTTATTGAACGCAAGAAACGAATCATTCATTTGACTCAATGATTGGAATAGATCTAAATCTAGCATGCGCGATCCTTCACAAACCGCTTCTATATGATAAGAGTATACTCTTAATTTTAAGCGACCTTTAATTTGATGCTCGAATTTTAGATAATCCTCGATTTTTACCATTTCCGGGAAACTTCTTTGTAAATGTTCATAGATGAACCCCTGTACCATACTACCTTCTATTGGCTCACAGAGATAACTAATTTGTTTGGATACAGAGGACTCTTTTGTTTCATCTATAGAAGTTACCATTTCAAGAAGCAATCGTTCTCGTCCAAATACAAATGATTGATATTGTTTTTTTATATTAAATATTGAATAAGTTCTCATTTTTAGTCCTCCTTCCTTTACTAACATTATAAAAGAAGCATTTCAAATATTTTGTCAAAGGCTGTCATGACACTCGTTCTATTTTTGTCAAATAACCATGAAACAATAAACTCCTACACTTTGCCTAGATGACCTCAGCCTCTAGACCTAGTAAAAGATGCAATCCGGGTCCGTTTTAGGAAATCACGTAATTAGATAACATAAGGTTACAAACGAAAGGAGCAAAAAAGAAATGAAAAAATTAGGTTTAATACTTTTAGGAGTTGTCGCAGTAATTGTTGCACTTCACATGTTAGGTCCATTAGTTGGCCTTGCCTTCTCAGGTCTGTTTGTATGGCTCGGCATGCATTACTACGTCAAAGCTAAATCAACATTCGCGAAAGTGATGTGGGTAGCAGTTGGACTTGTTGGTGTATTATCAGCTATTTCAAACATCCCAGCATTAATCGGTCTTGCAGCAATCTTCGTACTTTACGTAGTGTATAAAAAATGGAACAACGAAGACGCGCCACTTTCATTAAATACAACAAAAGAAAATGATCCATTCACGAATTTTGAAAATGAATGGGCAAAATTAACGAAATAAGGAGAGAATTCAAATGACAAGTTTATTAAAAAGATTTAAATACAGTTTAGAAGCAGATTTACATGAGTTATTCGATAAAAAGGAAAAAAAGAATCCGATTGCGATGCTTAACCAATACATTCGTGAAGCTGAAAAACAAACAGAACAAACTGGTAAATTACTTGAACGTCAAGCGCAATTAAAAGAAAAACTTGAGGGCGAACTAAAAGAAGCAAGTGAGATGTTAGAAAAAAGAACGAATCAACTAGCCCTTGCAACAAATAGTGGTGAAGCAGATTTAATTGAATTTGCCAATAAAGAAGTGGAAACTTATAAATTACGTCAATACACATTACTAACTTCAATTGAAACAACAAACAAGGAATTTTTAGAGTTAGAACAAAAATTCGAAACAATGAAGCACAAAATCAAAGACATGAAAGTTCGTCAGCTTCAATTAATGGGCAAAGAAAATGTAACACGTGCAAACCACAAAATGGACCACGTCTTAAAATCAAAAAATGAAACAAATTTTGATGAACTTTCAACTTACATTGACAACCTTGCAACAAACATTGAAAAGGATTATGAAACAACGCAATTAGAAGCTCGCTTACGTCATCTTGAAACGCAAAATGCTTCTAACCCAACGCCTGTACTTGAATTACCTGTCTCTACGAAAGAATAATTTAGTCAATTGGGTAAAATAAGTTTACCATCCGAATAGTGGGCGAACAAACAATGTCCCCAAGCATTTAAAATGCCCCTATCGTAACAGTGATTTTTAGATTTAACCGCAGCAACTTTAGAGATAAACTTCTCACGAACATTTAATAGAACATGGTATAATTACCTAAAAAAGGAGAAAGCTATATGCTTTCTCCTAACTTTTGATTAAAACTAAATCATGTTCATCCTTGCGAACAAATACATACTTGATGAAGGGAGGACCCATTATGAAGAGATTTTCAACAGATCAACTTACACTTCTAGTGATTATTCTACTTTTAATCGTCTTCGCGGAACTTGCAATCTTTAATAATGGCGGTGCCTTTTTACTTATTATTGGAGCGTTATTTCTCTATTTCAGCTTTTCAAAAAGCAAAAAGTATTATTTTTGGGCCGGGTGCTTCTTCCTCTTCCTAGCCGTCATGAATGTTTGGAGTTTACGACTGTTTATCGTAGGAATTCTAATTTATTTATTGTATAAACATCTTACAAAAGAACAGGAAACTGTTACAATCGACGGTTATCATTTCCAAAGAGGAACTGTTCAGAAGAATGATTTATTCGGCAGTTTTTCAACACCCCTTGAAAATTACAAATGGCAAGATATTCAGATACAACGATTTTTAGGTGATATTTCTATTGATGCAACTGAAACCATTTTACCAACCGGTACTTCAGTTATAACCATTCGACAAGCAATCGGTAAAGTGAGTGTAACGATTCCCTATGAGATTCCGTTTCGAATCCAATATACAACCATTTTAGGAGAAGCAAAACTTTTGCAATATGCTCCAAAAAGAATGATGAATGAACGATTGGTTTTTGAAGATGGAAATCCAGAAGATGCAAAACGCAACCTAATAATTCACGTAGCGACATGGCTCGGTGATGTGGAGGTGATTCGAAAATGATTGCTTTTATCTTCCGCACCCTCACAATCTTTTTACTTTTAGGCGGGATGGTTTTTGGTCTAATGGTATTATTATTTGGCGTTCCTAATGAAACAAACTGGAGCTTTTTATGGGAAACAAACTATCAGGGACTCCCCCTTTTCACTGTTATTATGATCGCTATTTTAACCATTAGTTTGATCCTAAGTATTTGGATGAGCTCCATTGGTAAATCTAAACAAGCCATTGCAACAAATTATGTCAAACAATTAATCGAACCAGATTTTACAGTAAAGAAGAAAAACGTTTCATATCCTTTAAGAAAAGCTTTGTTACAAACGAATGAATTAATTGAAACACAGCGTAAAAGCTTACAACGTATGACGAATGAAAAAGTCGAGGCGAACGATAAAATTATTCAAGAACGGATCATTGCCGAAAGACAAAGACTAGCCCGAGAACTTCACGATTCCGTTTCACAACAATTATTCGCTGCATCTATGCTGTTGTCAGCTCTAACGGAACAAGAGGAAGAGCAAAGCAAATCTGGGTCACTTCATCAAGTTGAAAAAATTGTACAACAGGCTCAGCTTGAAATGCGTGCACTTTTACTACATTTACGCCCGATTGCACTTCATAACAACACGCTTTCACAAGGTCTTCGCGATCTAATTATCGAGCTTCAACAAAAAGTTTACTTCCATATTGACTACCAAATTGAAGATGTTGAACTGTCTAGAGCAGAAGAGGATCACCTATTCCGCATTGCACAAGAAGCGCTTTCCAATACACTGAGACACGCAAAAGCAAGTGAAGTGGAATTATTATTAATCGCCCGTGATGACCTCGCTATTTTACGAATACAGGATAATGGGCTTGGATTTAATATGGAAGAGGATAAAAACTCCTCATATGGTCTAAAAAATATTGCCGAACGAGCCGTTGAGATTGGCTGTAAATATAAAATTGTGTCGGTTCCAGGTGAAGGCACAATTGTTGAAGTAAAGGTGCCGATCAAAAAACATGAAGCGGTGGTTCAAGCCGATGATGTTGAAGTAATGGTTCGCGATGAAACAAATGAGCAAAAGAACGATTTGGGGTGAGAAAATGATAAATGTGTTAATTGCAGATGATCATGAAATGGTAAGGATCGGGGTGTCTGCCTACCTTTCCGCTCAACCGGATATGACGGTGGTCGGTGAAGCGAGTAACGGTGCAGAAGCGGTTGAAAAAGCCCTAGACTTACGGCCAGATATTATTCTAATGGACAATGTAATGCCCGTCATGACAGGGGCCGAAGCGACAGCTGAAATCATTAAACAGTGGCCACAAGCTAGAATTATGATGGTAACTAGTTTTCTTGATGATGATAAAGTCTACCCCGCTTTAGAAGCTGGGGCAGTCAGCTATATATTAAAAACATCAAATGCGAAACAAATTGCAGACGCTATTCGCAAAACTGTATCCGGTGAAACAGTTTTGGAACCTGAAGTGACAACAAAAATGGTCACTCGCATGCGAAATGGTGCAAACAACAACGAATTACATGAACAACTAACAGAACGCGAGATGGAAGTATTACTCCTCGTGGCTCAAGGAAAAACAAACCAAGAAATTGCAGATGAACTATTCATTGCACTAAAAACGGTAAAAACGCACGTGAGTAATATCTTATCTAAATTAGAAGTACAAGACCGCACCCAAGCGGTTGTTTATGCTTTTCAACATGGTCTTGCGAATTAAAATAAAAAGAACTGATTCAAACGAAACAGTTCTTTTTTTAGATTGGAATGTTTTTTAGAATGGCTATTAACGTTTAGTTTATTAGCTCTCTTTACTTTTCTTCTCTAGATTTTTATCGAAGTCCTCAGAAAATTCTGCTCGAGGAACCATATTCTTTTGAGGAGTTAGCGCATTATTCTCGTCCATTTCTTCTTTCAATAGATGATGATGATCAATTAAGTATTTATGGAAGTAAAATTCTCCGGCTGCGATAAACATTGACGCTAAAAAGGCTGATGAAAAGACTGAGATGTCTGGATCGAATCCGTATAATCCATATACGTAAATAACGATAAACGCAAGTATTAAATCACCTGCAGTGGCAGAGAGTCCTCCAATTCTCGGCATTATACTGAAGTCTGCTACATAACCAATAATTGTTAAGATAATGCCTAGTAAAAGTATATCCCCTAACGATACACCAAAAAATAAACCTAACACTAAAAACAAAATAGCCATTGTCATGACGAGTTTTATGATAAAAGCCTTCGTTTTCAATAAAATCTTCCTTTCCTTATTATTTTGCTTTAGGTTGTACCATTCTAAAAGCTTCATACATTTTTGAATGGCTTATGTATGAATAATAAGAAGTCGAAAGGAATCTTATCTTTGAATTACGTGAAAGCTTTTGTCTTCCCTACTTTTTTAAAACGCAAAAAGCCTTGTATCTCCTTAAATAGAGATACGAGGCTTTTTAATTAATTATAGAGCTTTTACTTTCGCTACAACATTTTCAACTGTGAAGCCGTATTTTTCCATTACGATTTCACCCGGAGCACTTGCACCGAATTTATCGATTGCTAGTACATCACCTTCGAAACCAACATATTTATGCCAGCCGAATGAAGATCCCATTTCAATTGCAAGACGTTTTGTAACAGCTTTTGGTAATACGGACTCTTTGTATTCCGCAGATTGCTGTTCGAAAAGATCAACTGATGGCATAGAAACTACAGAAGTATCGATCCCGTCAGCTAATAATGATTTTTGTGCTTCAACTGCTAAAGAAACTTCTGAACCAGTCGCAATAAGAATTGCATCCGGAACTTCTTTCGTTGCTGGAGAAACAACATATGCACCTTTAGCAACGCCATCTTTAGCTAATGTTGCTGAGTTTTTTAGTACCGGTAAATTTTGACGAGAAAGTACTAAAAGTGTTGGTACATTTTTAGATGAAACAGCTAATTTCCATGCTTCAGCTGACTCGTTCGCATCTGCTGGTCGGAAAACAGTAAGATTTGGCATCGCACGGAAAGCAGCTAAATGTTCAACTGGTTCGTGTGTTGGACCATCTTCCCCAACTGCGATTGAGTCATGTGTAAATACATATGTTACAGGTAGACCCATTAACGCTGATAAACGAACTGCTGGACGAACATAGTCAGAGAATACGAAGAACGTACCACCGAATACGTTTAACCCACCATGTAAAGCCATACCGTTTAATGCTGCACCCATAGCAAATTCACGAACACCAAACCAAATGTTACGGCCTTCTGGAGTTTCTGGTGAGAAGTCTCCAGCACCTTTGATTGTTGTTTTATTTGATCCTGCTAAGTCAGCACTTCCTCCGAAGAATGAAGGTACTTTTTTCGCTAAAGCATTGATTACTTCACCTGATGAAGAACGAGTTGCAACCGATTTTCCTGCTTCATAAACAGGTACTTCTGCATCGAAATCTTCTGGAAGTTCGTTGTTCATTGCTTTTTCGAATTGAGCTGCTAATTCTGGATATTCGGCTTTGTAAGCTTCGAATTTTTGATTCCATTCATTTTCAGATTGTACACCTTGTACTTCTGAAGCAGCTTTAAATGTATCATATACTTCTTGTGGAATCGCAAATGGCTCATGTTCCCAAGCGTAAGCAGCTTTTGTTAATGTCACTTCATCTGCGCCTAGTGGAGCACCGTGAACATCAGATTTACCAGATTTATTTGGTGAACCGAAACCAATAACTGTTTTAACTTCAATTAAAGTTGGTTTACCTTCTGATTGTTTTGCTTTTTCAATTGCAGCATTCACTGCATCTACATCATTGCCTTCAGCAACATGAATATAGTTCCAACCATTTGACTCAAAACGTTTTTGAACATTTTCTGAGAATGATTTTGCTAAATCCCCATCAAGAGAAATGTCATTTGAATCATAAAGTACAACTAGTTTTTCTAATTGTAGGTGTCCTGCTAAAGAGATGGCCTCAGAAGCAACACCTTCCATTAAATCTCCATCACCGCAAAGTGCGAATGTGTAGTGATCAACGATTTCGTGACCAGGTTTATTATATGTAGCTGCAAGATGTTTTTCAGCCATTGCCATACCAACTGACATGGCAATCCCTTGTCCAAGTGGTCCAGTTGTTGCTTCTACACCAACAGTATGACCATATTCAGGATGTCCAGGAGTTAATGAACCCCATTGACGGAAGTTTTTGATTTCTTCTAAATCTAAACCATATCCACCTAAGTGAAGTAAGCTATAAAGTAACATTGAACCGTGACCTGCAGATAATACAAAACGATCGCGGTTAAACCATTTTGGATTTTGTGGATTGTGACGTAATTGTTTTGTCCATAGTGTGTATGCCATTGGAGCTGCGCCCATAGGTAAACCTGGATGACCAGAGTTTGCTTTTTCGATAGCATCGATTGATAGTGTTCGGATTGCATTAATTGCTATTAGATCCGCTTGTTGAGCCATTTTTTGACATCCTTTCTCGTGCTTGTATTGTACTTATACAGTTTAGACAAATTTGATTAAGAAAACAATCCTATATGCGCAATTTTTTGGTATTATGTCATACTATTTAACAATTACGCCTTTGCAAATTCCCTCCAGATTTGAGAGCGGATAAAACCTTTAAAAAACCTGTAATAAACACTGTAAGTATAGAACATTGTTTCGGTTAAACTAGAAAGTGAAATGTCCTTTACATACAAAAGCTATCATTCGTTAAAAGAATTCTGCTAACACTTTTTAAAATAGTGTGTTACATTATGAAACTATGATTCATTAATTAATAAACTTCTTATTTTCTTTAATTTGTTTTAGTTTTTCTGGCGTTACATCATTACCTTCATCATCCACTACTTTTACATGTTCGATTGTGTCGCGGAATGCAGAACGGAAAGTATCTAAATATTCTTTACGTAACTGTGTACGCTCCTTTGCTTCTGCCTCTGTTAATTTGCCTGCTTTCGCCTTTTTTGATAATTCATTAATACGTGCAATTTTTTCTTTTGATAACATAATTTCTCACCCTTCATTGTTCCAATACTTTAAAGGGTAAGAAAAAAAGAAACGAAGCGCAAGTATTTCACCTCCACTCGTTTCATTTTATTTAGTAGTAACCTAAAATTTTTAAGTAACTAAAATTTTATTCATCTTTTATAAGAAGGAACTGATCAATTCTATAAATATTTAGTGAGACTCACAACAAATTCATAAATAAAATATCCGGCAAAACCAAATAATAGTATTCCAGCCGCGATTGTCAACCAATTAATCATTTTTCGACTCATCGCTTTTCTTGAAATGGATACTATAGTTAGTAAACCTAAATCATGCAATAAAATACCAGTTATTATGCCCAATGCAACGATTGTAAACTGACTTGAATCATTTGAATAATTTTTTGCTAGTACAACACCAAATACATTTACCCAAAATACTAGATTTCCTGGAGATACCGCAACTAGTAATCCATTCTTATAGGAACTAAAAAAGGATTTTGTGACTTTTTCACCTGATAACGTAATGCCTTGGTTCGCATTTTTAATGGAGTCATAACCTAGATAAAGTAAAAATGCTGCTCCAATTAACCACATCGGAATCTGAATAACTGGTAATGCTAATATTGAGGCAAGTCCCATGGATAGTAAGAAAATCAGGGTTAAATCAATGGTCATTCCACCAAGACCAACTGCCCATCCATGCATAAATCCATTTTTCAAACCTTGTTTCGTCATCTCTACCGTAATGGCACCAACTGGCATCGCAATGGCAAGTCCAACCATTACATAAGCAAAATACAAACTCAAAAAAACACTTCTTTTCTATTAAAAGGTTGCTTCTTACGTCCGTTTTACAAGAATTATTATACATTAATATTTATAAAAATCCAGTGGAGTTTGATATAAAAAAGCCTCGGTTTTCTAAGCAGAGGCTTGAAAATGAGTAATTATACAATTATGACTAATGTTATTGGATTAAAGGATTGTGAACCAATTTAAGAAAACTACTATTTAAAAGCATTAAATCTAATAACCTTTATTAAGCTTTTCGAGCTCCTCTATGTATTCTGTATATCTTCGGTGAACTGTCGCTTTACTAACTTGAAATCCTAATCCTCGTAGTGTAGATGCAATCTCCTGAAAAGTAAGCCCTTTATTCCGTAGATTCACAATTTCTTCTATTGGAACTTCAATTCGTTCTCGTCCATCATGATTACCACGATTTTTAAGATTTTCTTGAGGACGATAACCATTATCCACTGCCCTTCTCATCCCACGCTTAATTTTAGCATTATGTAACTTTCGTTGGTATTCCTCTACAAGAGCTAAGATTTCAAGTAACATTGTATCCATTTCATTAAATGTTAATGGTCCCGCATTGTTGAGTGAAAAAACAGTCGTTTCGCTTTTTTGAAGTAAGTGTAAAATGGCCATTCGAGCATTACCACGTCCTAAACGTGTTTCGTCTTGCACAAATAATGCTTTTACATTTCGTTCTTTTATATAATCTAACATTTCAAGCAACCCATCTCGTTCTACATCATAACCACTTTGCTGGTCTTGAAATGTATCTAAAACTATATACCCCATTTGCTCTGCGTATTTTTGTAATTCTTCCTGTTGTCGAGTAAGTGAAGTTTCTTGTGTATTTTTCTCTGTACTTACTCGACAGTAAATCACTGCATGATTGTTATCTGTTTTCATTTTTGCTCGCTACCTTTACTGAATCATACTCTTCATCATCTGAAGCGATATATACGTGATCTGTTGAGATAGGAATAACCAACTCTTGTCCTGCCTCAATATTTTCAGTTAATAGATTATTTTCCGCTCTTACTGTTTTAATCCAATCTATATGTGACATTTCACCGCTATAACGTTCTGCTAATGACCAAAGTGTATCTCCGTGTTCGATTTTAATTTCATTATATGCTGTATTTCCGTCATCTGTAATTAATAAGTATCCAACGATAAATAAAGTGACTCCAAATAAAATGGCAATGTAGTTATTTTTTTGTAACCAATTCATGCTA
Organism: Ureibacillus composti; assembly: GCA_030348875.1. Taxonomy (GTDB): domain Bacteria; phylum Bacillota; class Bacilli; order Bacillales_A; family Planococcaceae; genus Ureibacillus; species Ureibacillus composti. The sequence goes on along the minus strand of JAUCEP010000002.1, from coordinate 1,765,526 downwards.
AAATCCCCTTTTGCGAATATTTGTTCGTATGTATATTTTTAATTTAATACGAACATGTGTTTTTGTCAACTGAATATTCGAACTTATGTTTGCGTTTCTGTTCTATCATTGCTATACTATATGTAACAACACCAGATACATATTCACATAGAGAGGTGAAAGTTTTGAAAAAGTTATCAAAGCGGCAGGAAGATATTTTACTTTTTATTAAAGAAGAAGTTCGTGCAAAAGGCTATCCACCATCTGTCCGTGAAATCGGAGAAGCTGTTGGTCTTGCCTCAAGCTCAACTGTTCATGGACATTTAGCCCGTTTAGAAAGCAAGGGGCTAATTCGCCGTGACCCAACAAAACCACGCGCGATTGAAATTTTAGATCAAGAAGAAGACTTGGTACAAAAACAAAATGTCGTACATGTTCCTTTAGTAGGGAAAGTAACTGCTGGTCTACCAATAACAGCAATTGAAAATATTGAAGAGTATTTCCCTCTACCAGATACATATGGAGCGGGAGAAGATCAATTATTTATGTTAGAGGTAATGGGAGAATCCATGATCGAAGCAGGTATTCTCAACGGAGATTACGTTATTGTAAAACAAGCATCTACTGCAAATAATGGGGAAATTGTTGTAGCCATGACGGAAGATGATGAAGCGACAGTGAAACGTTTCTTTAAAGAAGCTACACACTTCCGATTACAACCTGAGAATTCCACAATGGACCCAATTCTAGTTGACCGTGTTACGATATTAGGAAAAGTAGTTGGACTTTATCGACAAATTCATTAATAATTAAAACCTCGCACTATTAAATATTGTGCGAGGTTTACTAAACTATTTTTAATTTACTAGACTGTTCTTTTTCGTACATACTTCAATGAATTCTTTGAACAGCGTTAGAGAATTAGGATCTCCACCCTGCGCCATTTCTTCGGGATGCCATTGAACCGCAACTCCAAAAGGATAATCTTTCATTTCAACCGCTTCCACTATTCCATCGCTAGACTTTGCAACAACCGTTAAGGTTTCCGCTACATCCTTAATTGCTTGATGATGGAATGAGTTCACTGATATCTTCTCTTTTTTCAACATTAAATACAGTTTGCTTTCTTTTTCGACTTTCACATAGTGTGCCGCTTCTGCTCTACGTGCAAGTTGACTATGTTGTATCGGAGTTTTTTCGTATTGTGCTTGAATGTCCTGATATAACGTCCCACCCAGTCCGACATTTAACAGCTGAATACCACGGCAAATCCCAAATATCGGTAGTTTCCTCTTTATCGCTTCATGCAATAAATACAATTCAACTTTATCACGCTCAATCATTACTTCTCCGAGCTTTGGATGAGGATCTTCGCTAAAAAAATGTGGATGCACATCAACTCCACCTGTAAGTAATAGCCCATCCACAATACTTATAATTTTCTCGACATCCCCTTCTACGCCAAAGGGGATGCAATAAGGAATCCCACCAGCATCTAGTACAGATTCTACATACGCTTCATTAATTACATATCTACCATCACGTGTAGTTGTCATCGTTATCCCAATTACTGGTTTCATAAAACCACCCCCATATTACCTTTCTATTTTATAATACAATACTCCTACCCATTACTAATATTTCCTAATTTTTTCCTTATGTAATAAAAAGCCTAGCAATTGTGCTAAGCTTTAGAGTAAAAGGTTCATATACCAATCAATTATTCGGTGACCATAGAAATAAACGATGATTGCTGCTGCTGCAATTGAGGGGCCAAAAGGAACGGGTGTCTTTCTCCCCTGCCCTTTTGCCTTTAGTACTATGAGTCCTACAACCATTCCAATGACAGAAGCTAAAAATAGGGTTAATAATGTATGTACTGTTCCTAATACCAAGCCAATTAAAAAGAATAGCTTAATATCACCGCCACCCATACCACCTTTTGAAATGATGGCAATTAAGAATAGGATTCCGAAGCCAATGACAGCCCCAAGAAGACTATCCCACCATGGCGTTAATGGTGATACGAGACGACCAATAAACAAGAATGGTAAAAAGAATAATAAGATTTTATCGGGAATTAGCATGTATGCGACATCTGACACGACAATGATGACAAGTAATGAAATAAACAAAAGAGCTACAGCTAATTCAGGTACGATGCCCAATTGCCATGTAGCAAAGGCGAATAGAAGACCCGTAACAAGTTCAGTTACGCAATAAATAGGAGAAATTTTCGCCTCACATTTACGACATTTTCCTTTTAAAAATAGGTACGAAAAAACAGGTACAAGATCAAGTGCAGTTAACCGTCGATTGCAACGTGTACAGTGGGACGGTGGGTTCACAATGGATTCCTTTTTGGGGACTCGTAAACCAACGACGTTAAAAAACGAACCAAAAACAAGGCCGAAAAGTAACGCAAACACTGTATAAACAATCTCCATTTATTAAGCACCTAACCTTTACCTGTTGTGATTTTAGTGTGATAAGAAAAGTGCATTCGTGCCCGTTTAGCTGCGCGTCGTCGATAACGCCACTTCGTGTGGCCTCTCCGACATGACTCACATCGTATGAGCCCCAAGCATAAGACGAGCGCTGACAGAAGGCGCTTTTTGCCTTCTTCAGCGATTGACTTATGACCTCGAGCAGCTGGCGCGAATGCCTAGACACTGTTCACACTTCGAAAATTAGTATTTTTTATTTTTGAAAAAAAGGCTACTGTTCACCTTCATAATAGAACGTTGTCACTTGAACGGACGCTGTAGCAACATCCGAAGCATCCTCAGCAAATTCGTTTTCCTCACCTGGAAGTGAATAGCTGATTGTATCTATGTGCATAACACGTTCTAAGTCTTCAATTTCTTTAATGAATTGTTGTAATCTTGTATAATCTGGTGATTCTATTTCAAGATTAAATGTTATTAGTTTTAGTTCCGGTGGCAATGACTGTGCAAGGGTTGAAGTAGGTACATCCTCTTGAATCGCTTCACCATTTTCTGTTGCCTCTGGATCAGTTGTTTCCGTGCCTTCTGTTTCAGTAGATGAAGTCTCTTCTTGAGTTTCAGGTTCGATATAGCCAGACTCAGAAACAAGCGAATCATAATTGTTAAAACTAATTGACTGAACATTGGATTGTGTCACATAGGCGATTTCTTCAATATTTAATAGTAATCCATCAATTTCACGGCTTTGTGGTACTTTTTTACGCAAACTAAAAGTAGTTGGGGCGTTTTTAGCTTGGGTATCTTCTAATCCTTTTAGCTGCTCTTGATAGGTTGTAATTTCTGACTGTAAGCTGCTAACCGAATTACTTAGCATTTCCGCTTCATCCTTTTTAGGAGTCACGACATAATAGTATACAGCAAAAATCAACGCAGCGACTAATGCTGTTAAAAGTAGAACGGCGGAATTTTTACTACTAGAGATTTTCATTATTCAACACCTCCAGTAGCTAAGTATCCTTCATCTATGACCAGTGTGAAATTTGCTGTCTGTCTAGGAATGACATTAAAGTCTTTTTCACTTTCAGAAGTGTTCTCAGTACTTAAATCAAAATTTGATACAGATGAGACTTGTACATCTGTAAAGTAACTACTATTTGTAAGACTAGAGATATATTCTGCCACATCGTTAAGGGTTTCGAAATCTACTGTACTCGAAACACTCTCAGCATTGAAAGAATAACTTCTTAAATACGAATGATTTGGTTGTAACGATTGAATTTCATCAATTAATGGTGTAACAGGATAAGAGACAAGTTCGACGAATTCAACGGATTGTTCTAGGGAACCCTGTGTTGTTGAATTCATCCCATCTAGCTGTGATTTCAATTCGTCTCGTTGTGCTTGTAACGCTGTTTGTTCTTTCGTTAAAGTTACGATATCAGCACGAGCCTGGAAATATTGCCAAGCTAGTAAAGAGAGTAAGAGTAAAGCTGCGATACTTATAATTAAATACACGATCTTGGAACCCGAATCATCCTTGTCGAGATTCGGGATAAGATTAATATCTGGGATCATTTAGCAACCTCCTTTAAAGCAAGCCCTAACAACGATGCATGTTTCGCTTTAAATCCAGGAAAGTGTTCTTGAATCAATTCATCACCAATTACTTTGATGGGAACTGCTAAATTCTCCTCTAAAAGTGAATGTATTTGATGAAGAAGCGGATTATCCCCCATGACGATAATCTCATCGACAGACTTTTCCCCTTTATGTAAAGAGAACCTAAAGAAATTCATAATTCGATCAAGTTCAAGTAGTTGATCGGTAATGACCATTCGATAATCTTCTGGCTCCCCATCAAAAGTAAATTCTACTTGTTCGTTGATTTTTTGCTTTCCTCGCCAGAAGGCTAAATCCGTGTTTATCGGTTGATAGCGCATAAAATCAACTTGGCCATTGGAATAAATACAAATGGATAATTCGTTAATTAACCAATTAGCAAGTAAATAAGTTTTATTCGGTTGGAGAAGTTCTAGATGGTCAAGTACACGCAAATTACAAAGTGACCGAATGTCTGCCACAACTGGGTCCATTTTAATATCTAAAAATAAGTGAATAAATTTATTGACCTCTTCAGCGGCAGCAGCAAACATCATCGCTTGCCCGTCCCCTTCTTCAGGATCATACACATCGATCAGTGGATCTTGGAAAGGCAAATGAACCGTATGGCCAAGCTCCATTTCAACAAATTCTTTTAGCTTATCAGAAGTCACATCAGTTGGATGCTCAAAAGATTTTAACAGAATAATAGAATCAGGAACAAAGAAACGGACATTTTGTCGTTTGCCTCCCCAATTATGTTGATGCTCTTTAAAAATATCAAACAGCTGCATATCATCAGCCACTACACCTTCTTCGATAATACTTGGAGGAAGAGGCACTTCAAATACTTTCGCTTGCGCAAAATCAGGGCCCTTCATCACAAGTGCACGAAGTACATAATCATTTATTTCTATTGATACATGACTTTTTTTCTTTAGGTTGAACATTTGTGTAGGGCTCCTTTTTAACCTTTATTCTAACATATTTTTAATTACCTAATTAGACAACTAACAAGAGAGACATGTTAGTTGTCTTTTAGATAATTAGATATCAAATTTATTTTAAGTAATTAATCAACAATTACAAATGTACCATCAGTATTTGCGTCATTAGCGTCAATTCCATCAATAGTGGCATTTGCAAATTCAATATTTGCAGATCCGGCAACGATATCTGCCGCAGTAGTTATAGTCAATTGTCCTGCAGCATTTTCACTAATTGTAAATCCAACTGCACTAAATGCACCTAAAGATTCTATATAATTTGTAAATAAATCTGAAGGGGTAATTGCATTACCCGCGCTATTAGTATAAGCATATGACCCTGTCCCACCAGCAGTAGTAGGTGCAGTATAAGTAATAGTTTGAATTTCATTATTTTCTGTCATATAAATATTAGATGCATTAAGAATATTAAGTGCATCTGCTTTAACAGCTTTAATTTCACTATTATTAATAATATTCCCAATAGCCGGAATAGCAATAGCAGCAACAATAGCTAAGATAACAATTACAGCTAATAATTCAATCAAAGTTAAGCCTTTTTCATTTCCAAGACGTTTTTTCAATAAGTTTTTAATCATGTTAAATCCTCCTATATGATATCTATATCTTTTTTTTAACTTACTAGTTTTTTGCACGGACGTTGTTTGCATGTTGTTCACCTCCCCGCAGAACGCCCAATTCCTACATCTGTTCATACAAGCTAAACATAGGCATCATAATCGCTGCCACTATGAATCCAACTACAACTGCTAAAAATAAAATCATTAACGGTTCAATTAGCGATTTTAATGTATCCACTGCTCGATCTACTTCTGTCTCATAAAAGTCAGCAATCTTTTCTAGCATGTAATCTAGTGAACCTGTCGACTCCCCAATTGATGTCATAGATGTTACAAGAGGTGGGAAAAGCCAACTATTTTCAAGGGGTGCTGTTAGTGTACTCCCCTTTTCAAGGCTTTCCCTAGCTTCAACGACCACTTTTGCAACAACTGGATCACCAACAACTTTTTCAACGATCAAAAGTGAATGGAGAATTGGTACTGCACTGCTAAATAAGGACGATAAAGTCCGCATCATACGTGCAATTGTTGCCTTTTGTAATAAAGGTCCAAATATCGGCATCTTTAATAATAAGTAGTGAACTGTGTAGTTAAATTCTTTATTGTTCTTAAACAGAAAATAAAAACCAATAACAACCAATAAAACTATGCCAATTGCTACCCACCAAAAGCGTTGTAACCAGTTACTAATTGCAACTGTAATAATCGTTATCATTGGCAATTGTGCATCCATATCTTCGAACGCTGAAACAAACGTAGGAACAATATAGATTAATAAAAAGAATACGACTATGATTGTTATGAATAACAAAATTGCTGGATATGTTAAGGTCGATTGCACTTTTTTCTTTAAGTTGTATTGTTTTTCAAACGTATTTGCTAACCGCTCTAACGTGTCATCAATATTCCCTGTCGCTTCACCAGACCGCATCATATTACTAAATAGTGCTGGGAACACTTTCGGATGTTTGAGCGTTGCATTTGAGAAGGAAAGCCCAGATCGTATATCCTCTTCTACTTCTTCAAGTGCCTTTTTTAATGGCTTATTTTTTGTTTGGCGAGCTAGAATGTTCGTCGATTCTACAATGGAGACACCTGCACGAATTAATGTCGCAAATTGCCGACAGTAGATAACAAAGTCTTGATTCTTAACCTTACTACCTAAATTGAGATCTTTATGCAAGATGCTTTTCGACTCTTCAATTTGTCGAGGATTGATGCCTTTCTCTCTCAACTTGATGATGGCTGCATTTTTATTTGATGCATCAATGATTCCTTTTTTTGACGTCCCAGTTTTTGTACGACCAACATATTTATAAACCGTCAACTGTACTCACCTACGTTCAAGTAAGGTTTAACTTCCTCCATTAACACAATCCCTTTTGATACAAGTTCCGAAATGGAATTTTGTAAAGTATGCATCCCGAGGGCACGACTTGTTTGCATCACACTTGGGATTTGATGCACTTTCTCGTTTCTTATCAGGTTTGTAACGGCCGGAACAGCAGTTAATATTTCAGTTGCCGCTACTCGCCCTGTTGAATCTCGTCGCCTAAATAATCGTTGAGAAATTATTCCCTGTAACACATTAGCTAGCTGGATTCGAATTTGCCCTTGCTGATGTGGTGGAAAGACATCGATAATTCGGTCTATCGTTGTTGGCGCACTGGATGTATGCAGTGTGGCAAAGACTAAATGCCCAGTTTCCGCAGCCGTAATTGCAGTTGAAATCGTATCAAGGTCTCGCATCTCACCAACTAAAATGACATCCGGGTCTTGACGAAGAGATGACCGTAAACCACTTGAGAAATTCTCCGTATCAATTCCAATTTCACGCTGATTAACCATCGATTTTTTATGTGAGTGCAAATACTCTATCGGATCTTCCAACGTAATAATATGTTTTGATTTCGTCTCGTTGATATAATTAATCATACTTGCAAGAGTTGTTGATTTACCTGAACCGGTTGGACCTGTTACTAATACTAGTCCTTGAGGCTTATCTGCTAACTCAAACAATACTTTAGGCATATTTAGAGATTCTATAGTCGGTATCTTCGAAGGAATCAAACGAGCAGCAATCGCCCCTTCATTACGTTGATGATAAGCATTCACACGGAATCGACATAAATCACCTAATGAATAGTTAAAATCTGTTTCACCTGTCTGATTAAACTCCTCGACCTTATATGCAGGTATGATATCTTCAATCATGACCCGAATTAGATCTGGAGTGACTGCTATATCCCCATAATGTTTTAATTGACCATCAATTCGATATACAGGTGGTATACCAGTTGTTAAGTGTAAATCGGATGCCTTCTCATCAAATGCTCGTTGCAATAGAGAAGATATTGAAAGTTCGCTCATCATGATCACTTCCTAATCTAACGTTGCTACACGCAATACTTCTTCGGTAGTTGTCATACCGTCTAATACTTTTAGAAGGCCATCTTCAAGTAATGAATGGTAACCTTCACTCTTCATATGGTCACGGATGACTGAAATACTTTGACGTTGTAAAATGAGTTCTTTTAATTTGCGATCGATTGGTAAGATTTCATGAATGGCTAGTCTTCCGCGATATCCTGTTTGGCTACAAGCCGGACAACCCCGACCTCGTCTTACTTTTTCTATCTGAAGTCCAGCTGCTCTAAATATTTCTTTTTCCCGCTCTGTTGCTGGAACAGTTTCTACACAATCACGGCAAACACGGCGTACTAACCGTTGTGCCATGATACCATTTAGTGATGAGGAAATTAAGAATGGCTCAATCCCCATATCTTGTAATCTTGAAATAGATTCTACTGCGCTGTTGGTATGTAATGTACTTAATACTAAGTGACCTGTTAGTGATGCTCGAACGGCAATCTCAGCAGTTTCTAAATCTCGAACTTCCCCAATCATGACGATATCCGGGTCTTGACGTAAAATTGAACGTATTCCTGCAGCGAAAGTTAAGCCAACCTCTTCTTTTACTTGAATTTGGTTAATACCTTCTAGCTGATATTCCACTGGATCCTCAACTGTAATAATGTTAACACCCTCATTATTTAAATGAGTCAGTGCAGCATATAAAGTAGAAGATTTACCCGAACCAGTTGGTCCAGTAATCAGAACTATACCATTAGGCTTTGAAATTAAATTTCGGAAAAGCTGTTCATTTGCCTTAGAAAATCCAAGCTTCGAAATATTACCGGCAGCATTACTTAAATCAAGAATACGCATAACAATTTTTTCACCGTAAATCGTTGGTAAAGTTGATAGACGAATATCTACAGGTTTAAAATTCACTGTGGTTTTAATCCGCCCATCCTGCGGAACACGATTTTCTGTAATATTCAAGTTCCCCATAATTTTGACACGTGCTGTCATCATATTTTGCATATGCTTTGGTAAAGATCGCTCAGTTCTTAAAATTCCATCTACACGGTAACGAACTCTGAATTCAGTTTCTTGTGGATCGAAGTGAATATCACTCGCATGTTGAGCTACTCCGTTGGCGATGATTTGGTTAACAAGACGTACGATTGGTGAATCTTCATCAATAATTTCTTGTTGGGGTTCATTTGTTGATGAAACCCCTAAGTCGGAAAGTGCTGCTTCCATCGACTCTTGTAAATCATAATATTTTGTTATCGTACGGTATAAATCATCTTTCGCAGCGATGCTTGTTTCGATTTGACAGCCTGTTGCCATTCGAACTTCTTCAATTGCAAAATAATCCATTGGATCTGCCATGGCAATAAACAATTTATTTTTATCACGTCGAATTGGCATAATTCTTGCACGTTTTGCCAACTCTGCAGGAACTAGTTGTAAAAGCTCCGGCTCAATGGAATATTGATTTAGTTGAATATGAGGTACGCCTAATTGGAATTCAAGAACCTCAATTAATTGTTGTTCTGTTAAATAATTTTCACGAATTAGGAAATCGCCAAGCTTTTCATCTTGCGTTTTATTTGATAACGCATATTCAAGCTGTTCATTCGTAATTACTCCCGCTTCAACAAGCAAATCCCCTAGTCGTTTACGCGTTTTTACCTTCAAATCTTTTACCTCCTCTCTACGGAGTCACTAAATTTCCACCTTTATCGTAATAACTTCCAGGTGGTAGCTCATCTTCATCTTTGGGCGCCTCAAGATCAGGAAGACCATCGCCATCTAAATCAATATCTAAGTCTGGATCATCATTTTCGGCTGTTTTACTCGCTTCATTTGTAGTATTAGGTGTCGCGTTATTATCACTTGCTGCTGTGATTGGTTGTCTTGAAGATTTCAACACAATTCGATTCGTGGGAGCATAATAGTCACGAGACACCACTTCTTCTTCAGCACTACCGCTTTCAGAAATCGTTCGGTTCACCTCAATGCGATAACCTGAATTCCCCTCTTGAATTAACTCTTCTGCCCCTATAGGAAGCTCATCTGAATATCGTTCAATAATTCTCGGTTGAATGATTTCTTCTACTACTTGAACTAGGACCTCTTTCACTTTCTCATCTGAAGTTATTTCTAGTTTCATAGAATTCCGTTCAGTTGAAGTCTTAATTTTTGCCGGATATTCAGAATGATTGTAAAACTTTAAATCCTTGTTTGAGTAAATATCAATCGCAGCTTCCATTCCTAATTCTAAGTAGGGAGGCACCGTTTTTTGTGGATGTCGCTCTAATAGTTCGTATTCCGTTTGTAAGACTGCACTATATAATAAGGAAGCAACGAAATTAATTGCTTCAGAATTAGCAACTGATGTAGCTTCACCAGTCTGTTCAAGAAAAGAAAAAGACTCTCCTGGGTTTATGACTAAATTATTGAGAGACTCTGAAAGTTCATAAATTCCTCCTGCATCTTCAGGAATTTCTCCAATAGTCAATGCTAGTCTTTCATTTTCGTATAATGAAGAATCATTCACTGTCGCATTTATTTTATGGTCCTTTAAGTAGGAAGCTTGAGCTAAAAGCTGGTTATAAGTTTCATCAGCATTCCAAGTTCCTACACTAGCAATCTCGTTTTTTATTTCATCGTTAGGTAGTACTTGTAAAGGTAATTGAACAATACGATCAGACTTCCAGAAAAAGTACCATGGTTTATCTGTTTGTGACTCATAGTTAGAAATTGTTGAGTTGAAATCAAATTCAAGTTTATTAGAATCAATTTCCATTTCAATTGCACCATCTGAAACGAGAATAGGAGTTTTTATCCATTCTTTAACTTCTTTTTGTAAGGCTTTTTCAATCTCTTCCTTATCTAGACCTTCAAGATTTACACCAGCAATGGTTGAACCATTACCCTCATCATCTGCGTATGCGGTTTTTGATTCATTTGTGGGTAAACAAATATAGGCGAGGAAAACACATATAACTGCTATACCGATTAATTTTATTTTCATCTCGTCAACCCCAGATTTAATTATGTATTTAGTTTCTATAATGATTCAATCTTTCAAACTATGACTTATGTATTATAGGCTTAGAATACACAAAAGCATGTAAAATGTATATCCATTTGTAATAGTTGTAATAAAATTTTCAAATATTACCAGATTTACTTTTACTTTTTTAAAACAATTTTACTTAACAATAGTACAAAGTATTCACACAACTTGTGACAAACTTTTGTACTAAGATTCCCTCTTCTTCAGCTTCAAAGAATCAAAAGTCTAAGTTGTTGAATAAGTTAATCATAATATACAACTTTTTTTTACATCTGTATATAACTTTTTTACCACTACTTTTTTAAAATAATTGAAAAAATTTTTTTTATGTGACTTTAGTACAACAAATCACCATTTGTTGTATAATAAAACCATTATTAAGTCCTCAAACGTAATAATTTAATATTATGTATTCGTACAATTATATTAATATAGCGAAACATAAAATGTAACGAGTAAATTATGGATTTTACAATATCTTTGCAATATCGAAAAAAGATTTACTTTTAATACTGTTATAACTTCGATAAATTAGTATTATTTAAAAGAAGATTTAAAAAAGAAAAGTTGATTTACTTCGTTATTCTTACTTTTGAAAGGGGAAAAGACATTTAAATGATTCCACTAAATGAAAAAGGGGTAACTCTCATTGAGGTTATTGCATCTATTGTTATATTAACAGTTGTCCTGATCTCATTTTTAAACTTTTTTCCGCAAATGGGGAAAACAAATAGCCATAACAGCGAAAAACAGCAAGCTATTAATTTAGCAGGTGCTGAGTTAAGTTTTTGGCAAAATGAATTAAATAATAATAATGATTTTATAAATACACAATCTAGCTTACGGGTGCCTGGTATAGCAATTAATGTAGACAAAACAAATAACCCACACAAAATAAAAATCGTTACGGATCAAACATCCTCTTCCCCTTCACTTTTGTCATCATTTGATGTGGAAGTTATCTTAACTATGGAAGCCGATTTAGATACTAAACCAACGAAAGCATATCCAATTCAAATAAATATCTATAGAGAAGGTTCGGTTAAAAATAATGCTTTGACGAATAAAGCAATTAAAGTTACTGAAACATACGGATATGTCTTTATAAGGGAAGAATAAAAATGTTAAACAAAAATCAAAGAGGAATTACATTAGTTGAAGTGTTAGCAATAATTGTTTTAATTTCTATTATCGGGTTATTGATGTGGAATATATTTTTTCAAGGTGTTAATTATTCAGCAAATGCGATTACTAAGACACAAATTCAACAACAAGCAAATGTTATTATCTCTGATTTGACTAAGATACACCAAACAACAGAAGAGGATTATTATGAAATCATTCCTTCTGCTGATTCTTGTAGTTTTTCGATAATAGATCGGAAGAATTTAAATAGAAAATATGAAAATAGCAAATTATGTCTACAAGTTGAAAATACACCCATCACAATAAAACCTAAAAACGAAGATAATAATAAGTTATTAAAACTAACAATATTTGAAAAAAACAATAGAGATAATCAAATTCAAGTTGAATTTCAATTACATCGGTTAATTGGAGGGGAATAATGGAAAACTTACGGAACAATCAAGGTTATACACTTTTCTTCGTGCTAATGATCATATCTGTTTTTACAATACTAGCTTTATCTTTTACAGTACAATCCACCAATAGCGCAAAGCAGAATACGATTGTAGAAGCAAAAATGCAATCTGTAGATTTAGCTGAAATGGGTAGTCAATTTTATATGAATGCCATTAAAAATGAATTTAATGAAGCTAAAGAAGTGGCAAGAAATGCGCAAAATGACTATTTAAATTCTGTTGATCAAGTAATTACTGATGAAATTTTGTTAGTCGCACAAAAAAAAGGGATAACTGCAGCATATGATTTTCTAGAAAGAAAGCTTTCTAATAGCAACACAGGTCTACCACGGTCAAAGTCGATTGGCACAGAAAGTAGTTCTCCCAAGTTTGAGATTGGATTTGATAAAAATTCTAATGGCAATGAAATACTTCTATCATCCCTAGTTGATAATGTTGCTACCATTACTTTTTATAGTACTGGAATAGAGAGTGGAACAAAAGAATCAAATGATACTACAGTTAAAGCTAACCTTGAAATCGATTTCGGTCAAATGATCAATTCTTCATCTAATGCTTTTACTGATAACACGATAAGCTACAATAATGGATCTAACTCTAACACTCTACAAGCAGTACCATTAATTCAAGACCCAGATCCTAATAATAACTTACCTACTTGTGAAAATGATACATCTAGCTTTATAAATAAAAAGTGTCAATTTATTGGCGACAAAAACTTCCCAGAAAATGAACCTACCTTTACTAATTCAACAGTAAAAGTAATTGGAAATCTTTCTTTTGATAAAAAGTTTGACTTTAATGGTGGTCTTCTCTACGTTACAGGTGACTTTCTAGACCCAAAAGGTAGTAACATCTCACTTAGTGGCGGAATTAACAATAGCATTGGAGAAATATTTATCGGCGGAAATGCAAATTTTGGTAATTTAAATAATTCAAAGAATATGAAAATAGTAGTAGGGAAAGATGCTACTTTCAAAAATAACATAAACGGAAATGCAACTAATGTAACCATCTGTATATACGGGAATCTAGTAGGCATTAATAATTATAAAGATGACTCAGTAAAGATATATGTAAAAAGTGAAGACTCAGAAGCGTTTGATATAAACGGAGCATGTGCTGGGGGCACGAGCAATTCTGGGGGTAAAAATCCATCTTGGACTTGGGATGTACCCTATATAATTAAAGAAGATTACAACTACAATATAACTAGTAATTAATTTGCTCCCTTAACTAGGGAGCTTTTTTATTACGAAATAAATTAATTCATCGGCGAATGTACAAACAAAATCTTCTCCTGCACAAAATCCTCCCCAAATGTTCATGTAATGTTACGATTTTGAATGATTTAGTAGATAGATTTTGCCTTACATTTAGATTACATTATTAGATATAGGGGGCACGTTTATTGCCCCACTCTTTCCCATTAAAACTTTAATAAGAAGGTGTTCCGCATGAATAAGCGAGCAAAGAACCTTTTATCAAACCGCCTAAATGAACGTGGAGGCTCTAGTGTCAAAGTGATTTCGATTACACTTATTTTGTTGTTTCTCATTTCAGGTGCTATCGGGATCTACTTTCAATTCAAAGATCGCGCTAACTTTTCTGAAGAAGAATTTCAAGCTGCACAAGTAGTAGCGCAAAATGAATTAGCTGGCACTACTGCTATTGCGACTGAAACAGCTTTTGATGATCGAATTGAAGCGATTCAATCTCTTGGTTATGACGAACCCGAGTTAGAAAAATCAACTTATACTTTTGAAAAACATACAGATTCAGATATTTATATATTATTAAAACTCCAACCCCATGAAACATACCCAAACCTATCAAGAGTGTTAATTCAAATTTTCGATAAAGAAAACGGTTCGTTGATTACGAATCTTGAGAATGTTTTAACATGGAAAGAAAGCTAAATAGACATAATTAAACCCCATCTCACAAAAGTTGGGGTTCTTTTTACTTGAATATTAATTTCCCGAGTGAACTACTCTCGCACAATTTTCTCTCACTAAAACAAAAAGCTTCGACACGGTCAACGTGTCGAAGCTCCTTCTAATTAGTACATTTTCATGTATTGTTCACGTTCCCATGGGTGTACTTGTGTACGGAACATGTCGAACTCGATTTCTTTTGCTTCTTTGAAGTTTTCGTAGATGTGTTCGCCTAATGCGCCTTTCACTACTTCGTCTTGACTTAATAATTTAAGTGCGTCTAGAAGTGATGATGGTAAGTTATCGATACCATTTTCTATGCGCTCTGCTTCAGACATTACATAGATGTTGCGGTTGATTGCTGGTGGTGGAGTTAACCCTTGACGGATACCTTCTAAACCAGATTCTAAAATAACCGCTAATGCTAAGTATGGGTTTGCAGCTGGGTCCACTGAACGTACTTCAACACGTGTAGAAACTCCACGAGAAGCTGGGATACGAATTAATGGTGAACGGTTTTGTCCTGACCATGCTACGTAACATGGCGCTTCATAACCTGGTACTAAACGTTTGTAAGAGTTTACAGTTGGGTTTGTAATCGCTGTAAATGCTTTAACGTGGTTTAAAATCCCTGCCATGAATTGCATAGCTGTTTCTGATAAACCAATCTCAGTTGATGGATCATAGAATGCATTTTCTTTCCCTTTGAATAAAGAAACGTTACAGTGCATCCCTGAACCCGCTTCACCGAATAATGGTTTTGGCATGAATGTTGCGTGTAATCCGTGTTTACGTGCAATTGTTTTAACAACTAATTTGAACGTTTGGATGTTGTCACATGCTTCAATTACGTTTGCATATTTGAAGTCGATTTCGTGTTGACCTGGTGCTACTTCATGGTGAGAAGCTTCGATTTCAAAGCCCATTTCCTCTAGTTCAAGCACGATGTCACGACGGCAGTTTTCCCCAAGGTCAGTTGGCGCTAAATCGAAATAACCACCATGGTCATTAACTTCTAAAGTTGGTTCGCCTTTTTCATCTAATTTAAATAAGAAGAATTCTGGTTCAGGCCCTAAGTTGAAATCTGTGAAGCCCATTTCTTCCATTTCTTTTAATACGCGTTTTAAGTTGTTACGTGGGTCACCAGCGAATGGTTCTCCTTGAGCAGTGTAAATATCACAAATGAAACGAGCAACTGTTCCTTTATCAGTTGTCCATGGGAACACCATGAATGTGTCAAGATCAGGGTATAGGTACATATCTGATTCTTCAATACGTACGAAACCTTCGATTGAAGATCCATCAAACATCATTTTGTTGTCGATTGCTTTGTCTAATTGACTAACAGGAATTTCAACGTTTTTGATTGTTCCTAGAATGTCAGTAAATTGTAAACGGATGAATTTTACACCCTTCTCTTCTACAAGGCGTTTAATGTCTTCTTTTGTGTATTTCCCCACAGATTTCACTCTCCTAATAGTTACCTCAGCTGCTAGCGCTTTTTTGGATAGTCTGCTAACACGTTGATGTTTAGTAATTTGTTTTTTATTTATTTATGCGTTTTTATTTTATTGATAAAAACGCGATAAATTCCCTTGACGTAATGATGTCTTTTGCATACGTTGAGCAACTTTCATCTCTTCGCGTAAAATACGGCGTAAATCAGCATCAGAAATTTCTTTTTCGGTTTGAGCTGCTTGAACTGCCGGATTTTCTTTAAGTGCAAATAGTTTTTTAATTCCTGCCATGTTAATGCCTTGTTCAAGCATATCTTTTATTTCAAGAAGAGTATCGACATCATTTAACGAAAACATTCGTCGGTTCCCTTCTGAACGGTGTGGTTGAATTAAATCATGTTCCTCATAATAGCGAATTTGACGAGCAGATAATTCTGTCAATTGCATTACCGTACCAATTGGAAGTAACGGCATCGATCTACGAAGTTCACTCGTTTTTTTGTTTTCACTACTCATTTAACCCACCTCCCTCTAACCAATATAATACGCTCGGTCATGTTACTTGTCAATGATATGTTATAAAATCTAACACTAATGTGAAAAACGAGAATTTCCTCGATTTTATAAGAAGAATATTGTTTTTAGTGAATCTATTCGCAATTTTTTGCGAATTAATTTTGTTGCCGTCTATATTCATTTGATGAAAAATTAACAAACAAAAAACTGTAAATCAATCGGCGTCCCGATTAATCTACAGTTATTTCTGTCGGGGGTTTATCCCCCACTGATTGAAGTTAAACTCCTACAGTACTATTGCTAAATTCCGTTACAATATACGTACCTGACGTATTAAAGTTACTCATCTCTTCAAAGATTTTTGTTACTTCTGATAAACTTATTTGAGCTGTTACCATTTTACCTGGTGTAATTTTGCCTTGTAACACTAGAGGAAGTAATGAATCAAAACGATGGTTTGGCATTCCGAGTGTCCCGATAAATTGGATTTCTTGCATCACCATTTGGTCAATCGGCAATGCTACTTTTCCACCCTCTACTTTCGTTGTGACACCAACTTGTAAATGACGACCACGTTTTGCTAAGCTATTGATGCCATTTAGACAAGTGTCAGCGATACCTAGTGCATCAATTGATACATTTGCACCGCCGCCTGTAATTTCGCGAACTGCTTCAACAGGGTCTACTTCTTTACTATTAATCACCACATGTGCACCCATTTGTTTCGCAAGTTCTAGATTTTTAGGATTAATGTCGACTCCGATTACTGTTGCACCAATGGAAGAAGCGATATTAATAGCATTTAAACCAACGCCTCCGCAACCATATACAACTACCCACTCACCTGGCTCTACTTTTGCTCGATCCACAACTCCGTGGAATGCTGTCATTAAACGGCATCCTAATGCAGCACCATCTAAAAAGCTAATTTCTTCTGGTAAATGAATGATATTACGGTCACCTAATGGTACCCCTACATATTCCGCATAACCACCATCGTAAGTCGAACCCGGAATAAATGAAGAATGACAAAGGTTTGAATGGCCTTGTTGACAATATGGACAAGTGCCATCACTACCGGAGAAAGGAACGATAACGCGATCGCCTTTTTTGAAGTTGTTTACATTCTTCCCTACTTCTTCGACAACCCCAGTAAATTCATGTCCTAAGATTTTCTGTGTAATTGGAATATCCCCAGCCCAATAATGCCAGTCACTACGACAAACCCCATTTGCTTTTACCTTGACGATGACACCATTTTCATCGATTATTGGATCTGCAACCTCTTGTACAAATGCATTTTTTACCCCTTCGATTACTAACGCCTTCATGTGACAACACTCCTTATCCTAGATTAATGGCAACACTTTTTACTTTTGTATATGCTTCAATCCCTGCTAACCCTAGTTCAGACCCAACACCACTTTGTTTAAATCCTGTTAGAGGGATATTATCGTCATTTTGGTAATATCCATTGACCCAAACAGAACCTGCATCTAATGAATCAATCATTTTATGAGCTGTATTTAAATTCGTCGTCCAAACACCAGAAGCTAGACCATATTCTGTTGTATCCGCACGTTCAATGACTTCTTCGATAGAGTCGAAAGGTAAAATACAAAGTACAGGGCCAAAAATTTCCTCATAAACTGCCTGACAATTTTCATTCAATCCTTCGATTATTGTTGGTAAATAGAAGTTTCCTTTTGCAAGCTCTGGATCATCAGGCCGTTTTCCACCTGTTAAAATAGTCGCACCATCTTTTTTCGCTAACTCTACATATCTTTCAACCGTTTCAACCTGTGCTTCTGATACGAGTGGGCCCATCTGTGAATTCGGATTTAATGGATCACCTAGTACAAAGCTTTCAGCAATTTCAACCAGCTTTTCTTTTACTTCGTCATATACAGCTCGTTCAATGTATAAACGTGAGCCTGCCGCGCATACTTGTCCGGTGTTCATTAAAATGGCAATAATAGAACCTGGAACTGCTTTACTCAAATCAGCATCCGCAAAAATAATATTTGGCGACTTTCCACCAAGTTCAAGGGTAATTTTTTTCAATGTGTTTGATGCTTTTTCCATAATTCGTTTCCCAACAACCGTTGAACCTGTGAAGCCAATTTTATCGATATCTGGATGTGATGTAATCGCTTCACCCAGTTTACTTCCTGACCCCGTAACGATATTCACAACACCAGCAGGGAATCCTGCTTCTTCTACTAACTTACCAATATATAATGTTGATAAAGACGTTTGCTGCGCAGGTTTTAAGACAACCGTATTCCCGGCTGCAAGTGGTGCTGCTAATTTCCAGCATGCAACTAATGCTGGGAAATTCCATGAAGTAATTTGACCACATACACCTAGTGGTTCACGCTTTGTATAGGCATGATTATTGCCACCAGCTGTTAACTCAACTGTATCTCCGTAAAGCTTTGTTGCCCAACCAGCATAATAACGCACATGATGCACTGCATTTTGTGCAAAGCCACCTGCTACAGCTAGTGTGCCACCATATTCAAGGGCATCAAGTTGTGTAATGACTTCCAAATTTTCTTCAATTAAATCTGCTAATTTATTTAATAATCTTGCTCGTTCTCTAGGTGCAGTTTTTTTCCAACCACCTTCAAATGCGCGTCTTGCTGCGTGTACAGCTAAATTAACTTCCTCTTCATCACCTTCATATATTCTTGCTAATACTTCATTCGTTGTTGGATTAATAGATTCATATACTTTTCCGCTAACTGCCTGAACCCATTTCCCATCGATGTACATGTCCTTTGTTCCTACTAAAAACTCTTGTACCTTTTCATTGATTGATATAGTCGTATTCACCATTTTCATTCCCCCTTTTACGCTTTAACTTCTTCAAATTGTAATTCGAACTCTTTATATCCCTTTTCAGCAACTTCATTGCAAATTTGGCGATAATTATCTAGACCTCCCAAGTAGATTAAGAAGTCACGTGATTTGCCTTCGATATTTGAACCTGTATACCAAGACTCTGTTTTTGTAAACAATGTACTGTTCGCAATTTCTGTACACTGTTTGCTCCATTGTTGTTCTGCTTCTACTTTTGGTTCGATTGTTTTTACTTTCCGTTCTCTTAAAGAAACTAAGCAGTCAGATATCCATTCCACATGTTGTTCGATGGCAGTTGGCACATTGGTTAAAACGGATGGACTTTGTGGACCTGTAATCGTAAAGAAGTTCGGGAATCCAGCAATTCCAAGCCCTAAATACGTTTCAACTTTTGCCCCATCTTCCCATTTTTCTTTCAGCGAGACTCCATCTCTTCCTCTAATATCTAGTTTTAATAAGGTTCCTGTCATCGCATCGTAACCTGTAGCAAACACAATGATATCTAGTGGATATTCTTTTTCTGTTGTTTGAATACCGTTTTCTGTGATTAGTTCAATTGGTTGTTCACGTAAATTGACTACATGTACATGATCTTCGTTATACGTTTCCCAATAGTTTGTATCTAAAATTGGACGTTTTGTTGAATAATAATAGTAAGGTAATAGTTGTTCGACGATATCAGGTTTTTTCACCTTTTCGCGAATTTTATTTCGAAGGAATTCTGACACTATTTCATTAGATTCTGGATCTGTTACAATGTCGTAGAATGCATTATTTAGTATCATTCCACCTTTTTCCCAAGCATCTTCTAAAATGGCAAGACGCTCTTCTTCCGGTGTCCCAACAACAGATTTTGTTGAGCGTGGAATAGGTAGACCAGATGGAGACGCTTTCATTATTTCGCGTGCCTCTAAGAACTCCGCTTTAAATTGAGCGATTTCTTCCTCTGTAAATTGACGATTTCGTGTAGGAACTGAGTATTGCGGCGTACGTTGGAATACAAATACCTCTTCTGCCTCTTGGGCAATCACAGGGATCGATTGCACACCACTAGAGCCTGTCCCAATGACACCGACACGTTTGCCTTTGAAATCGACCGGCGTATGCGGCCATGCCCCTGTGTGGTAGCTTTCTCCTTTAAAGCTGTCACGCCATTCAAAATTAGGGATATTCGAAGTAGATAAGCATCCTACCCCTGAGATTAGATAGGTTGCTGTAAATTCTTCTCCTTGATCAGTTGTGACTCGCCAAATGTTTTTGTCTTCATCCCATTCAGCTTGTTTCACTTCCGTGTAAAATTGCATATGCTTTTTCACATCAAGTTCATCAGCAGCAAAATTTAAGTAACTTAATATTTCGTCTTGTCCAGCGAATCGAGTAGACCATGACCATTTTTTATATAATTCTTCCGAAAAGATGTAATTATAATAGACACTATCTGAATCACAACGTGCACCTGGATAACGGGCAAAATACCACACCCCTCCAACACCTGCCGCTTTTTCTAACGTTTTAACTGTAAACCCTTCCGTACGCAACTTATACGTCATGTAAATTCCAGAAAACCCAGCGCCAATAACTAATGCATCATAGTGATTTGTCATCAAATGATCTCCCCTCGTTTTGGTCTATTTTTTATTTAAAAAGCGAGATAATCCCCTCTCCCTCTTTTCTTTTTCCGAATTACGCTTCTTGCTTAACCTTATTTAAGAAATTTACGATCAGTTGTACAGTTTGTTTTGTTTCATCCGCAAAGAACGGCATGATGCTGTAATAACCGTGTATAACACCAGGAATTAGCTCATATTGAACCTCTACACCATCTTGTTTTAATTTCTCTGCATATGCCTTTCCTTCATCTAATAAAACATCATTTTCTGCAGCAATCACAATTGCAGGAGGTAATCCTTGAACAGAATCATATTTTAAAGGAGAAACATCTGGCTCATTGTATAGTTTTTCATCTCCTACGTAATGAATGCCAAACCACTTCATTAGATCACGGTCTAGTCCGAATCCTTCTGCAAACTGATTATATGAATTTGTTTCAAACTCTAAATTTGTTACAGGATAAATTAGAATTTGAGATTGAATCGTTGGACCATTATTATCTAAAGCTTTTTTCGCAACAACAGTAGATAAGTTTCCACCTGCGCTATCCCCACCAACCGAAATTTGGGATGCATCCCCTTTAATTTCAGCAGCATTTGCAGCTACCCATTCAAGTGCAGCATAGCAATCTTCAATTGGTGTTGGATATGGATTTTCAGGTGCTAAACGATAGTCGACCGACACAACCACCACATTCCCTTCCGTTGCGACTAAACGGTTTGCCGCTTCAAATCCTTCAACTGAACCGATTACCCAGCCACCACCGTGGTAATAAACTAAAACAGGGAATGGTCCCTCTCCTTCTGGTGTATAAATACGAAGACGAATTTCTTCGCCGTCTTTTGCTTTAATAAAACGCTCTTCAATTTGATGAATATTTGGTAGGTCATCTTGAGGCGGAACAGGAGCTTGTGCTAAGATTTCTTTTAGCTGAATTGGATCAAAGGATTCAATCTTAGGACCATTATAAAAGTTCTCTAAATATGCTTTTGCTTTTTCAGTTAAATTTGCCATTTTGTTTCCCCCTTTTTCGTATAAGAAAATTTGAAAACACTTACAAAAACTATTATAATTTTCTTAACTTTCGAAATATATTCCTACTTTTCTATAGTTCACTACCTACTTTTAGTTTGTTTTTTCTCCAATTTGTATACTTTTCGCTAGATTTCGTTCCAAGTTCATGTTTTGATAACTCATTTCACAAGGAGAGGTGTCCGTATTTGATCAAACAGAGTAGTTGGAAAAATGATATTGAGAGAATCAAAACAATCGATAGTCAAGCTCAAAAAATCCAGGATTTAATGGAGGTATTTCTTTCTACCTTCTCTTTAGAAGAAGCTTTACTTTTTAGATATTCTCCTATCGATCATTTAGCTGAGGGAATCATTTCAATCGCAGATTATGAGATCAAAAATATTATGTCGATTCGTGATGATGTCACAACTATTCCTGCAATTTTTGAGGCAATTCATGCACAATGTCCAAAGTATTTCGAAGGGAATAATTATCATTTAAAAATTACAAGAAAATATGTTGTTTCTGAAAAAAACAATGCCCTTCTTGTAGTACCTGTTTTATTTAATCAGGTGGTAATCGGCTATTTCCTAGGTACCAAATTCAAATCAATTTTCCAACAACAATTGCTAGTAGAGGCGAAAGATTTTAGTCGAACAATCGGTGAGCTCTTCGTCAAGCACTTAAGTTTTGATGAAAACAATTCGATCAAACTATCCAAACGTGAATTTGAAGTTATGAAGTGTTTGGCGGTCGGTTACAGCTCCAAGCAAATCTCCAGTTTATTAGAAATTAGTGAAACAACAATTAAGAAATATATTAAAAATGTCATGGATAAAACCAATACGTCTAATCGTACACATGCTGTTGCGTTTTTGTATCAACATGGGATTTTGAATTGAGGTCTGAGAAAATACAAGTTACAACCTGTGTTTTTCAGAAATGTTTTGTAATAGCTCCAGCTACTACTATTCCTTTACTAGCTGAAGCTGTCACATTTGAATCCGTAGAAGACTAGATGAGCATGCCGAAGCGTTTTCATTTAGATGACAATCTATGCGTTCCAAATCGCATGGTTTGAAAAAAATATAAGTAACCAAAATAAAAAACCAGAATCCACTTTTAGGCGGATACTGGTTTTAAACTATTACGTTTTTTAAAGCATTAAAAACCATATTTAATTACTCTATCAAGTTTAATTTTATTAACTAGACTTTATTTTCCCAAGGACGTATTCCAATCCGCTTATTATACAAGCCCTGTAAGACTGTACACTAAGATGATGAAGAAACATGCTAGTGTTTTAATGATTGTAAGGGCAAATATGTCCTTATAAGATTGTTTATGTGTCATTCCTGTTACCGCAAGTATTGTAATAACGGCTCCATTATGCGGTAAAGAATCCATACCGCCTGAGGCCATGGATATAACTCGGTGCATAACTTCTGGTGGAATGTTGTATTTAGTTGCAGCTGCCATATATTGCTCACCCATGGCACTTAATGCAATACCCATCCCTCCAGAAGCAGAGCCCGTAATCCCTGCTAACACATTCGTTGTAACCGCACTGTTTACTAACGGGTTTGTAAATGTCTGTGAAATCCCATCACGAACAATACCAAAACCAGGAAGTGCTGCAATTACACCACCAAAGCCATATTCAGCACCTGTGTTCATGGCTGCTAGTAAAGCTCCACCAATACTTTGGTTGACGCCTACTTTAAAATTCTCAAAAACCGCACTCCAATTAAAGCAAATACTTGCGATAATTCCAATGACAAGGGCTAATTCTACAGACCAGATCCCAACTACACTGGAAATTTCAATCTTACCGAAAGACTCCATCCCAATGCTAGCAAAATCAAAACCATTTGGATACCACTTTGGAAGAGTGGCAGTGAAAAATTTATTTGTTACTCCTACAAGAATCAAAGGTAAAAATGCCAACAACTGTCGCGCCCAATGAATGGAATCAGTTTTATTTTCCTCAATTTGAGAAATAGAAATATCTGCAGTTGCAGCCATTTCCTTTTGAGCTAACGATGCGTCATCTGCAAAACCTAAGTATCCCTCACCGTTTGCATGTGCTTTCCGTCTACGTGATTCTAAATATAGCATCCCACATGTAAATACAAAGATTGCACCAATAATACCAAGAGTCGGGGCTGCATAAATATCTGTTTTAAAATACGATGTAGGGATAACATTTTGTATTTGAGGTGTTCCTGGCAAAGCATCCATCGTAAAGGTAAGCGCTCCTAAAGCAATAGTACCAGGGATTAATCTTTTTGGAATATTTGCTTCTTGGAATAATTTTACCGAAAATGGATAAACGGCAAAGGCTACAACGAACACACTTACGCCACTATAAGTTAAGATAGCCGTCATCATGACAATTGCTAAAATAGCTCTTTTTGCTCCAACCACTTTCACGATTGATTTGGAGATTGATTCAGCTACTCCAGACATCTCAACTACTTTTCCGAAAATTGCCCCGAGTAAGAACACAGGGAAGTACATTTTAATAAAGTCAACCATTTTTTGCATAAAGATATTAGAGAAGAACGGTAATACATAATTCGGTTCCGTTAATATAACTGCAAGCAATGCACAAAGTGGAGCGAATAAGATAACCGAGAATCCTCGATAAGCAATCAACATAAGAAGTCCTAGCGCTAGTAGTATAATAATTAGATCCATTATTTAGCACCTTCTTTAATTTTATAGGTATATTCTTTGAATGCTTCAATCAACCTGAATAATAACTCCTCAGTTATCTTGAGCACATTTGTAAGCGTTTTCTCTTTAACTATTACTTATCCATACGAGCCACTTAGAATTATAGACATGGCCCGTATGGAATAATGATAGTTTTACTGGGATTAATAAAATGTATTTTTAAATCAATTCAGTTAATGGTGTGTATTCCATATGCTTTCACCGGATTTAACTCATTTTCGTTTAAAAATACTAGATTTAACTTTGAGACTTAAGATATGCAGTTTTCCATTCAGTGAAGAAGTCGATTCCTACACTTCCCTGCTCTCTAAATCCGCCAAGACCAGTACCCTTAATACCGCCAAATGGGAAATGAGGCTCACTATACATCGTCATCATGTTTACATGAGTGAATCCAGCTTGGATATTGTCGATAAAGTGCAGAGCTTTCCCCATATCATTCGTATAGATTGTAGAAGAAAGACCATATTCAATATCGTTAGCCCACTCAAGAGCTTCTTCATAAGTGTCTACTTCCATAATGCTGATCACCGGACCAAAGATTTCTTCTTGAGCAATCGTCATTTTTGGAGTAACCCCACGGAAGATTGTTGGAGCAACAAAATATCCTTTAGCTAGTTCCCCATCAGTTAAGCGGTGGCCTCCTGTAAGTAATTGAGCCCCTTCTTGCTTCCCAATTTCAATATAATTCAGGATTTCATTCATCGCCTTTTCCTCAGCAACTGGACCCATCTGATTTTCAGGGTTCAGTGGATTTCCTACCTTAAGATTTTTCACCTTTTCAACAAGTAGCTCAACAAATTGATCAGCAATTCCTTTAAGTAGGATTACTCGGCTTGTAGCTGTACAACGTTGACCACTTTCTCCAAATCCACCTTCAATTGCATGAGTTGTCGCTAGTTCTAAATCAGCATCTTCTAATACGACAAAAGGATTTTTTCCACCCATTTCAGCTTGGAAGCGAGCTCCTCTACTAGCTATCACTTGATTGATTTGGTTTCCAACTGGATTAGAACCTGTGAAAGTAATCGCATTAATATCTTTATGTTTTGCCATCGCATTTCCGATCACTGAACCAGATCCAGTTACAATATTAATAACTCCTGCTGGTAGATTAACAGACTCATAAGCTTCCATTAATTTATAGCTTACTACTGGTGTAATACTTGCAGGCTTATAGACAACCGTACATCCACATACTAATGCAGTCGCAATTTTCCAAGCAGAAATAGCAAGAGGCACATTCCATGGAGTAATGACACCAACTACACCAATTGGTTCGCGTTTCGTAAATCCTCGCACAGTTGCGTCCCAAGATGGAATTGTTTCTCCTTTTAATCTTTCAGCTTCACCTGCTAAAAAGCGCATCGCTCTAATCGTACGAATTACTTCTGCATCAGCATCTTTATATGATTTTCCTACCTCAAGAATCAATTGCTCTTTAAATTCTTCTGCATGATCCTCAATGTATTGTGCTGCTCTATAAACATATTGTCCACGTGAAGGTGCAGCTACATTTTTCCATGCAGGCAATGTTTCTTTTGCAGCTTGAACTGCTTGATTTAATTCTGCTTCAGTAGATTGTTGGAATACTCCAAGTTTCATTTCTTTATTTGCTGGGTTTTCGACAATGAATGTTTCTCCTGAAGATGAAGGTACAGATTGACCCCCAATAATGTTATAGAATTTATTTAAAGTAGTTGTTTGGCTCATAGTAATTCTCCTATTCTCGTCGTTTATTTGATTTCTATTGCTTTTTTTGCTAGATCTTTCGTCATTAAGTAAGCAGCAGACATATCATTATCTCCGTAGCCTTCATTTGCTATCTTTGTATACCAGTCTACTAGTTGCTCCCCAATAGGCAGTTTCACTTTACATTCCTCAGCCATTTGCTTAGCAATCTTTAAATCTTTTAATAGTAGATTCGTAGTAAAGCCCGGTTCATAGTTATTTTCTGCTATATATTCTTTATAGTTTCTTTCATAAATTCTACTTTGACCATAGCTTACACTTAAGATCTCAAACATACGTTCATGATCTAAGCCCATGTTTTCACCAAGAGTTAAAGCCTCTCCAACAGCCTGAGTATAGAAGCCAATCATCAAGTTATTGATTAACTTAATTACCGTACCACTATCTGGACTTTCACCTACGTGGAACAAGTTTTTCCCTAAAACATTTAATAATGGAAGTACTTCATCAAAGTATGCTTTTGGCCCTCCAACCATAAAAGTTAGGGTTGCATTAACAGCACCAATTACACCACCACTAACTGGAGCTCCTAAGTACTTTAAGTTATTTTCTTGGCAAACATTAAATATAGTACGGTTCAATTCAGGGTTTACTGTACTTGTATCAATAATCATTAAACCTTCAGGGCTATACTTAATAATTCCTTCTTCATAAAATGTTTTCTCAACAATAGCTGGTGAAGGCAAGCTAAGGAATAGCACGTCTACTTGCTGAACTACTTCTTTAATGCTTTGACATACTTGTCCTCCTAGTTCTTTAAATTTACTAATAGCAGTTGGATTAATGTCAAAACCATACACTGTATACTTGCTTTTAATTAAATTTTCTGACATTGGAAATCCCATATTTCCTAATCCTATAAATCCAAGTCTAATGTTTTCACTCATTTTTCTATCTCTCCTCATGTGGCAAGTAGTATAAAATTAAATATTTAATAGATGAGTGCGTTTACATTTTGATCATCTATTAGTACTCATCTAGCTATCACAATAATTGCTAAAGACTTTACTCCCAATCTATGAAACTAAAGTAATATAACCTAGGGTACTAAAGAATATAGCAATGTCCCTTCATCGGTTCAATACTATCCATTTAGAACTTTCACGTTTTTATAGTCATAAGTAAAAGCAACTCGATAAAGATCGATTATTTCTTCTTTGGTAGGAATTCGTGGGTTATTTCCAGGACTTCCACTAGCTAGCGCATCTGTAGCCATTTTTTCTAATGAGTTTTCAAATTGTTCATCATTAATTCCCCATGCTTTAAGATTAGGAATACCTAATTCAACACATAGTTGTTTAATATACAAAACCGTTTTTTCGGCTACTACGTCATCAGAATCCGTGTCCACGTTCTCTAAAATAGCTCTTCCAATTTGAGCAAGTTTTTCAGTACAACTTTCTAGACTAAAATCTAATACGGCTGATAAAAGCATGGCGTTTGAAATTCCATGTGGTACATGGAAAAGCGCACCAATCGGACGAGACATCCCATGAACTAGACATACAGATGAATTTGAAAAAGCAATTCCAGCTTGCATTGAAGCTAAAGCCATTTGCGATCTCGCTTCTAAATCTTTTCCATCAACATATACACGTTGAATGTTTTCAACAATTAATTTAATTGAGGACAACGCTAGAGTATCAGTCAAAGGATGTGACTTGCGTGAAATATATGCTTCTAATGCATGGCATAGTGCATCAATCCCCGTTGCAACAGTCAACATTTTTGGAGCTGATTGCGTCAATATTGGATCAACAATCGCAACCTTTGGAGTTATTTTAGGTTGTTTAATCATCATTTTGATATCTTTCGTTGTATGCGTTACAACGAGCGCATCCGTTACTTCAGACCCTGTACCAGCTGTTGTTGGAATAGCGATGACTGGAACGAGATCATTTTCTATTTCTTTCTTCCCGCCCACATATTCAATTAATTCAGTTTCATTTGTAGCCAATAAAGCGACTGCTTTCGCTGCATCAATACAGCTTCCTCCGCCTAGAGCAACAATTAAATCACAGCTCTGCTCTTTAAAAATAGCCAAAGCCTCTTCAACATGAGTATCTTTTGTTTCTGAGTCCACGCCTAAGTATATAGTTGTGTGAATATTTTCTTTTTGAAGAGATTCAATGATCTGATTCACATACCCTAAATCATTCATAGGCTTGTCACTAATTAACAATGCTTTTGATCCTAACTTACTTGCCTCTTTCCCCAATTTGGAAAGACTGTCTTTTCCATAATGAATAACATTTGGTATACGTAATTCTCCTGTAAAATTCATATTCTTTTCCTCCTATAGTTTTGTCTTTTCTCCAAGGGAAGGCATAGTACTGCAGAGTATCCCTATTTTTTCCCCTTCAGAATAATCAGAAAGATTTACAGCTAATATTACAATTTTCTTAACTTTCAAAATATAGATTACCACTTTTTTATTTAAAAAAAAATAACTTTTTGTAAAAAAATTCTACTTTTAAACAATTTTTTCTAGTATTACATGTGAAATCCATATAGTACTAACTTTTTTGAAGGTGAAGATTCTGCAATTTTCGAGGAAATAGATGAAAAATGTTCAAAGTATTTTAGAGGGGATAATTTCCATTTTTAGCTTCATTGCCTCTATGAAGTCATTTCAGTAGATTTTCTTACGGCTTTCGAACTTCATAACCCACATAAAGTCAAAAAAATAGGGGCTCTCTTAAAGAGAACCCCCTACATACTAGTTTTTAAAATAAGCAGCTATTTCTAGTAAATTTATAAACATATTAATAAAATTCAAAAACAGGCCAAGCGCCATTCGAATCACTTCATCTTCTCTTACATGATTATGTCGTATGAGATTAAAGTCATATACCGTGTAAATTGCAAATAGCAGGACGCAAATGGCTGAAAGCACGAGTAAAAACATACTTTCCACTGGGATGAAAATACCAATGAATGAAAACACAACCACAACTATTAAAGTGACAAATAAATAAGTGCCCCAATTTGAAATATCTGCTTTTAACGTCAGGCCTAATACCGCTAATAAAATGAAAATAATGACCGTTGCGATAAACACAGATAATACAAGCACGACACCTAAAAAATGAATGAAAAATTGCGTTACCCAAAATAGCATAATCCCCATGAGGAATGGAATTGAATACAAAATAGCATTCGCCAACTTAATCGTACGAACAAAGTACGTGACAATTAATAAGGTGAAACAAATGATAGATAAGGGCAACACAATCCAAGGTGGCAACAATGTTCCAAGAAATACCCCAATTACTGTCAACACCCACATACAAGCCAAATGCTGCAATATGAGTCTAGTATTTGGACTTCGTGCAAAATGCGCCATGCAAAACCACCCATCTTTTTTATTCTAGTATATTTCTATTCTTTGGTGGTTATTAATGAGAATTTTCTAGATGCGGCGTTTTTCCTATATACACAGGCATAACAACACCGTTTTCAACTATTAATTTCGTCAAACTTGTACCAGTTATTTCTCCGGTGTTCCAAATTTCTTGAATAGGTAATTGACGAATGGCAACGAGTAGAGCGCGAATAGCCACACCGTGCGTTACGACTACTATTCGCTCACCGTCGTGTTTCTGCTTACAATTATGTAAGAACTCCTCCATCCTCTTTGACACCTGTTCAAATCTCTCACTTTCAGGGTCTGGATCGTACAGTTCTGGATTTTCTGTATAGTGTAAATAACGCTTGTTATCATTCTGTAAAATTTCTTTGATTAAGCGCCCTTGCCAATTGCCAAGACGGATTTCCTGTAACCTTGCATCTTGAATAATGTTCATTTTTTGATTGACTAAAATGTTGGCTGTTTGGAGCGCTCTTTGAGAAGGGCTTGAATACACCGCATGGAAGGTTTCTTGCGCTAGGAAGTCACGAAGTTTTTCAGCGTGCTGTCGACCTGTTGGCGTGAGATTCGAATCTAGCCAACCTTGAAGCCTTCCTTCTGCATTCCATTCAGTTTCTCCGTGCCTAATTAATAAGATTTCAACTTTATTCATGCCATTCATCCATTACTTTCATAAACGTTTCCATTGCGGTACTTCCCTTCATTCCAATCCGTAGCCACTGTCCATTCATGCCTAAATAATTCTCCGTATGACGAAGAACAACGCCGCGCTCTAAACAATAAAAATAGAAATCTCGTGTTTTACTTGGCTCTTTTAGTTGGAAACATAAAAAGTTAGCCGCGCTTTTCGTTACCTCGCAGCCACGATTTATTAGAAAGTCCTCTATTTTTTCTTTTAATTCACGACTTTTCACGATGCTTTCTCCACGGAATGTTTGATCCATTAGACAAATTTCACCTATAGCTAGTGCCAGTGCATTTACGTTCCAATGGGGTAATTTTTTTGCAAGCTCTTGGACTAGTTGAACACTTGAAATTAAGTATCCAAGTCGTACACCTGCAATGCCGTACATTTTCGTCATGGAACGCATTACTGTTACATTTGAATATTGGTTAATGAGCGAAATGACTGAATGCTCTTCGTCAGTCCAATCCATAAATGCTTCATCGACGAGGATCTCACACCCAACTTCTTCCCCGTACGAGATGAAATCTTCTAACACATCTCGCTTTATTAATGTCCCAGTTGGATTATTAGGATTGCACAAATATAAACATGCAGCAGAATTCATCGCATCTTTAATCTGTTGAATCGGTAGTGTGTATTTTTTGATATCAGTTATGACGATATCTTCAATATCTGCCCCAGCCACTTCCAAAGTCATTTTATATTCAGAAAATGTGGGATGAATTAAAATAACTCGTTTCCCCGCAAACCTTTGTGCAAAAAAGGTTAAAAGTTCAGCAGCACCGTTTCCCACTAAAATTTGATCTTGCTTTACTTGATGCGATTGTGCAAGAAGCGACCGCAGTGGTTCTGCCTGTGGATGTGGGTATGCTTGAATTTTCGGAAGTAAATTTGGCCAAGCTTCTTTCACTGCATTTGGAGCTCCTAAAAAATTCACATTTTCACTAAGGTCGAAAACTTGTCCAGGCATGTTGATTCCAAAGTTCTGGTAGAGCGCTTCATAATTAGCGCCATGGGAAGGAAATTGCAAGGGTAACACCTCCTACTACTATTGTAAAAATGAGCGAGACAATGTTCATTTGTTGAATTGTCTCTTTAATATGAACGCTTCGCAATTCTTCATCGGGTTCACCCATATAAGCTCGAAACGACGTAACACCGTGATATGTATTATAACCCCCTAAACGAATGCCAAGTTGATAGGCTGTTGCTGCTTCTAGATATCCGCTATTTGGACTTGGATGCTTCTTCGCATCATTCAGCCAAAGTTTCATTCGTTGCAAGAGAGTGCGATTCGTTTTATTCTTTGTAAACAAGAGAATCAGTAATCCTGTAATGCGACTTGGTATGAAATTCGCCACGTCATCAAGTCTTGCGCTAACAGTACCAAACTGCCGATACTTTTCATTTTTATAGCCCACCATGGAATCGAGGGTATTAATCGCTTTATACGCCCATAATCCTGGTGCACCAAAAAGAATTGCATAGAATAAAGGTGCTGTAATACCATCACTCGTATTTTCAGACACAGTTTCGACGACTCCGCGCACAATTTCTGGTTCCTCTAACTCCGCCGTATCTCGCCCAACAATCCACGATAACTTAGTGCGTGCTTCCTGCATATCCCCCACTTTCAGGGCATCATAAACAACCATTGCCGCCTCTTTTAAACTTTTCTGGGCCAAGCCAATTGCGATGAGAATGGTTTCGACAATGAATCCTACAACCATGTGAACTTGATAGGCTGCATAAACGATTGCCAAAGTCGCGAGTGTGACAGACGAAATTACAATGATAGCCAAAAACAGTCCTTTATAAAAACGATAATCGCCCTTGTTTAACTTTTTCGTCAACCAGGCGATGAACGAACCAATCCACCGAATCGGATGTGGCCATTTTGGTGGATCACCGATGATTAGGTCAAGTAACTGCCCTAAAATAACTGCTAAAATATGCATCTTACTTTACCCCTTCAATAAATGCGATGTATTCATCCACCGCTTTATGTAATGTTTCATATAAACCTTTTCCGATTAATGACCCGAGTCGAGTAATGGAGCCACTGTATTGATGAAATTCTCCCTGCTGCGTGGATGCCACAAGCACGCTATCTGTAGATGTTCCAGTTGCTTGGGTGTTGGATTGTGAGTCTAGGATACCTTTATCATGTAGCACTTTCGTTTTCACCTCAACTGCACAGCAAAGGGCTTGGATTAGCGCTTCATCAGAACAATTTCCATTAATAAAAATAAACATATTAATCGTTCCTGGAGCTGTTCGGTACGCATATTCATGCGAACGCGTGACATCCACCGCATTACCCAATCCTGCTGTAACAAGAATGGTAATGGATGTATCTCCATCCTTATAGATTGCAGTATGAGCAAACTCCATATCAACAGCTGTCATCATTGCAACAGTTTGCTGTAGTGGATAGCCCGTATTTTGGATATATTCTCGTATTTCTTCGTTCGCATCATCCGGATAATAGTGTTTATCTACTGTTCGATTCATGAAATATGTAAAATTACCATACCCAGCGTTGTACATCGCCGAACTAAAGGTTCTTAAAGGCTGGGCAGATTCCACGACAATATATTCTCCGTGATTTTTGATATCTTCTAATGTAATCATTTGAATGCCTCGTTTCTTTTTTAGGCGGTTTGTAAGTTGGAAAATCTTATTCTATTGTAGATTAAATAGGCTTTTGGGACAAATCCCAATTCTATAAATTTATTTTTCTAAAGTAATTTCAGCATGCTCTTAACTTTTATGTATTGAAATTCTCTTCCTAAGTTCTATAAATGTAAACAAAAGTTGATATTCAGTTTATGTTCATCCAGTAAAATTGCCTTCGTAAGTACAAAGGAGGTTTATTTGTGAAAAAATTATTATATCCAATAACAGATTGGGTTTCTACAAAGAGAGGTATGTGGATTACAATCATCGCCTGGCTGGTGCTAATGGTTGGATTAAGTGCTGGACCAAAACTAAGTGATTATAAAGTAAGCAACTTCCAATCACTTCCCGACGAAGCACAATCAATCATAGCTGAGAAAAAGGTAGAAGAGTATTTTCCAAACGAGCAAGGAACGCCGGGAATCCTTGTTTTCCATAGTGAAACGACAGACGTGAATGTCGAAGAAGTCAAACAAATTTTGAGTGGCATTTTGGCAGAAGATATCGAAGGAATTGACAATATCGTGGATCTCAATGCACTACCACCTCAAGCGATAAATAGTTTTATCTCTGAAGATGGATCTACGTTGATTGTGCCAATGGTATTAGAAATAGGGCTTGGAAATAGTCAGTACGCTGAAATAAACGATCATGTTTCTGAGATTGGTAATGGGATCGCAGCAACATTAGATAGTACAAAATTTTACATTACAGGACCTGCTGGAATTGCAGGAGATA
Organism: Ureibacillus composti; assembly: GCA_030348875.1. Taxonomy (GTDB): domain Bacteria; phylum Bacillota; class Bacilli; order Bacillales_A; family Planococcaceae; genus Ureibacillus; species Ureibacillus composti. The sequence continues at coordinate 1,731,530 of JAUCEP010000002.1, read as the reverse complement.
CTCTGAAATTATTCGAACAAGCTGACTTTGTTCTACTTCTTGTGACAATTGCTATTATTTTAGTATTACTGATCATTATTTATCGATCACCATTACTTGCGTTTATCCCACTTTTGGCAACGGCGATTGTTTATCAAGTTGTCAATCAAAGTGTTGCGTTACTTGGTGCTAGTGGTTTAGAAATCAACAATTCCACGACTTCCATCATGAGTATTTTGCTTTTCGCTGCTGTTATTGATTATTCGTTATTTGTTTTTTCTCGTTATCGTGAGGAGCTAAACAAATTCGAAAGCAAACATGAAGCGATGCGTTCTGCTATGCGTGCAACAGGAGAGCCTGTTTTTTTGCCGGCGGAACAGTTTTAGCCGCAATGCTCATTTTATTCTTTGCTAATTTCCGTGATTATCAAAATTTCGCACCAATCTTTGGACTAGCGATGTTCGTTATTATGTTCGCATCGATTACATTGGTCCCTGCATTATTTACATTATTCGGTCGCAAAGCATTCTGGCCGAAAGTTCCAACTTATGGTCAACAAGAAGGCATCAAACATGGCATTTGGGGACCAATTGCCAAATTCGTAGTAAACAAACCTGGTCTTTCAGGTGGACTTGTGGCAATTTTCCTTGTCGTGACTGCTATTAATGTATTTAACCTAGATTATGAGTTTGATACGGTTAAAAAATTCCCTGAAGATTTACCTTCTAGGGTTGGATATGAAATTGTTGAAGCAAGGTATGACAAAGGAGAGCTTGCCCCTTCAACACTACTTATTGAGAGTGACAAATCTCTTTCTGAAGAAGATACCGCAGCGATTATTGAAAAATGGAGTGAATTTGATGAAATTGCTTCTGTTCGAATGTCAGCAATTTCAGATGATGCAAAAGCTTTAAAACTTAGCATCGCATTATCCATCAATCCATATTCAACAGAAGCAATTGATTTTATTGAGGATTTACGAGAAAACTCACCTAAATTATTAGATGACCTTTCAATAAACGGTGAGGCTCACTATAGTGGTGTAACACCAAAACTTGTGGATGAACAGATTGTAAATAATCGAGATATTTTCACTATTGTTATTCTTGAAGTAATACTCATCTTATTCTTATTATTTGCTCTAACTCGTTCCATTAAGATGCCAATCTATATGATGGCGACGATTTTATTATCGTTTGTTTCTGCTTTAGGTTTAGGAATTTTCTTAGTCGATCAATTGTTTGGTTATGACGCCTTAAGTACCCGCGTCCCTATTTACGCCTTTATATTCCTAGTAGCACTTGGAATCGACTATAACATTATTCTAGCTTCTCGATTTATTGAAGAAAGAAAATCTCATAAGGTAAAAGATGCGCTAGAAATTGCCATCAGAAATACAGGTGGTGTCATTTCTTCTGCTGGGGTCATACTCGCTGCAACTTTTGCTGCACTAACAACAATGCCGATTGCTGATTTATTCGTATTCGGGTTCATTGTTTCCATAGGAATATTAATAGACACATTCCTAGTTAGAGGCATGCTTCTACCAGCCCTCATACTATTATTTGAAAAAGATGGGACTACCTCTCATAATAGTGAAAGATAAAAATACAAATGGACACCCTTTTGTATTAAATAGGGGGTAAGTTATGCAAATTCTCGTTGTAGATGATGATATCTTTATCCAACAACTAGTCTCAATCCATTTAAGTAAAGAAGGCTACAACGTTTACCGAGCCAATCATGCCGAGGAAGCTTTAGCACTAGTGGAGGAGAAAACGGTTGACTTAGCTATTGTCGATGTCATGATGCCAGGGATGGACGGATTTGAATTGACAAAAATTCTGTCGAATGATTATGAAATTCCCGTTATTTTACTAACTGCGAAGGGGCAACTAGACGATAAGGAAAAAGGTTTTCTTTCAGGTTCAGAGGATTATATCGTCAAACCTTTTGAAGTGAAGGAACTCTTGTTTCGTGTGGCAGTTGTATTACGACGTATTGAAAGAGCAATAGAAGCAATCATCAAAGTTGGGAATGTCCAGATTGAACGAAAAACATTTGAAGTGGTAATCAATCAAGAAACAATTCTTCTTCCTTTAAAAGAATTTGAATTACTAAGCATATTGGCTTCACGACTTAATAAGGTGACACCGAGAGCTGTGTTAATTGAGCAAGTATGGGGAGTAGATTACGAAGGTAGTGAACAAACCTTAAATACTCATATGAATCGAATTCGAGAGCGTCTGAAAAAATATGGGGCAACGGTTGAAATTCAAACTGTCCGTGGGATTGGCTATAAACTAGAGGAAATCAAATGAAAACACTTTACGGAAAATTTATTATTGCCACTTTAGCCATCTTAACGGTCAGTATGACGATTGGGTTTTTACTAGCCAATTTGGTGTACATGACTTCAACTAAGGAAAAAATTGATCAACAAAATGTAGAGGTAGCGAAAGAAATCTCTGTAAACCTAGAAGGGATGCATGCACATATTACTTCCTTTGATCCATACTTAGAATCAATTGGAAAACTCGGCTATCAAATTTATATCGTTAGTGAATCAGGAAAAGAAGCCTATTTTGGCGAACCGTTCATTAAAACAGAACTTCCAAAAGAAGCATTGGACTTGATTTATAAAAATGAGATTTACCATGGCATGGATCAAGTGTCCCACCAACTTCTAATGATGGGACACTTCTCAAACGATGTAAAAAATACGGTAGGTGTTCCTTTCACATTAAATGGAGAGGCATACGGATTATTTCTACGTCCCAACAATAAACTACTTTTTTCAGATATTCATATGATTTTTGCTTGGTTTTTTGTTGCTGTTGCTATTGTGAGTATTAGTGGTGTCATTTGGTTTACAAAACACTTAATACAACCAATCACTAAGTTAACGGATGCAACGAAAGAAATCACAAGAGAAAATTTCAATTACTCTTTAACAATTCATCGTAAAGATGAAATTGGACAATTAGTCGAAAGTTTTAATACAATGCAAAAACAATTACAACACAATGACGAAGCTCGTAAATCATTCATTAACAATGTCTCCCATGATTTTCAGTCGCCACTCATGAATATTCAGGGATATGCGGAGCTATTAAAATCTCAAACCGATATTGGTAATGATTATGGACATTATTTACAAATTATTGAAGATGAATCAAAACGGCTTTCAAATTTAACAAAGCAGCTTTTACTATTAACCTCGTTGGATCAAAAAGCTTACCCCATGAAGCTTTCGGTTGTCCAAGTTGACGAACAAATAAAACAGATTTTACGTAGGAATCAATGGCGAATAGAGGAAAAAGAAATTGAGGTTTCTTATCACCTCTCCCCCATCCACATAAAGGCTGATGCAGAACTTATGAGCAATGTCTGGGACAATTTATTAACAAATGCCATTAAGTATAATACTCATGGTGGGAGTATTTGGATTGGCTTATCTCAAAACGACTCATTGACTACCATTCGTTTTAAAGATACAGGAATGGGGTTATCAAAAGAAGCGATTCCTCAGGTTTTTGAACGTTTTTTCCGTGTGGATGCTTCTCGAAAAAAAGAGGGAACTGGTCTTGGCTTATCGATTGTTAGACAAATCATTGAACTGCATGAAGGTGAGATTTCTGTTGAGAGTAAGCTTGGAGAAGGGACGACATTCACGATCTCGCTTCCTACGTTCAAAACAAAATTGGAGGAATAACAATTGGAACAAATTTGGAGTATTAGATTAATACGATTTGCAGCTATTTTTGGCATCATCGGGACCTTTATTGGTTCTAGCATGTCCGGAAATATGGATTATTCATTAAGACCAATTCATGCACATATTTTATTGGTCGGCTGGCTTTCGGTATTTGCTTGGGGCATTTTTTACAAAGTTTATACCATTAAGTTTAAGAAACTGGTTAGCATCCATAGTATCCTAGGTATGGCCGGTGCATTCGGCCTAACCCTTGGCATGTGGATGTACAATTTGAATCCATTCCAATTAAATGAAACCTTTGTTATGGTGTTATTTATCGTCGGCGGCACTTTACTGTTGCTTGCCTTTCTACTATTCGTTCCAATTACTTTTTTAATAGAAAAACAGAATAATAGAAAATAAATTAACTTTTACGTAGTGTCCCTAACTTTCATTAGGACGCTACGTATTTTCATATGTACAAAAAAACGAGCATCTGAAAAATCATTTCCAGACACCCGTTTTTGCAATTAGTCCTTTTAAGTCTATCAAATAAGAAAAAGGTTATCCTCTTATCTTTTGTACTGCGCTGCAAATTGCATATTTTACATGTTCGTACGTTAATCCACCTTGGATAAAGGCTGTATATGGCGGGCGGATTGGGCCGTCAGCTGTTAATTCAATGCTCGAGCCTTGAACGAACGTTCCCGCTGCCATAATAACGTCATCTTCATACCCCGGCATATAAGCTGGTACTGGAGCGAAATGGGCATTAATTGGAGAGGCTGCTTGAATTTCCTGACAGAACGCGACCATTTGATCGGCCGTTTGGAATGACACCGATTGGATTAAATCTGTTCGATCGTCCGTGTAATGGGGCGAAGTTGTCATCCCTACCTCTTCTAACATTGCTGATGTGAAAATAGCGCCTTTTAAGCTTTGTGCCACAACATGAGGAGCTAAGAAAAAGCCTTGATAAAAGTCTCCTAACGTATTCAGTGTAGCCCCTGCTTCTGCTCCAATCCCTGGTGACGTCATGCGGTAAGCACATTTTTCTACTAAGTCCGCGCGACCAGCAATATATCCACCGATTTTTGCCAAGCCCCCACCTGGATTTTTTATGAGTGAGCCAGCCATTAAATCCGCACCTACTTCTGTTGGTTCGAATTGTTCTACAAACTCTCCATAACAGTTATCTACAAAAATCAATGCATTTGGTGCTAGTTGACGAATACGTACACACATTTCACGAATTGCTTCAATAGTATAAGAAGGTCGAGTGGCGTACCCTTTAGAACGTTGGATGGCGATCATTTTAGTATTTTCATTGATTTGATCACGTACGGCATCCCAATTAATATCACGATTGTCGATTAGATCTACATGGGAATAGCGGATTCCAAAGTCCTTCAATGATCCCGTATCTTTTTCCCCTCCATCCACAATGGATTGTAGCGTATCATAAGGTTTGCCTGTAATATATAGAAGTTCATCGCCTGGACGTAAAACACCGAACAAACTTAACGTAATCGCGTGGGTACCTGAAATAATTTGTGGTCTTACAATTGCTGCTTCTGCTCCAAACACTGTTGCATAAACACGCTCTAAATTGTCTCGTCCCTCATCGTCATATCCGTAACCACTAGATGGATTCAAGTGAAAATCACTCACTTGATGTTCACGAAATGCAGCTAATACTTTTTGTTGATTAAAAAACGCATTTTCATCTACTTTTGTGTGGAATGGTTTCACTTTTTCTTCTATTATGTTTGCCAACTCAATTGTTTCTGGCTTTAATGCTGATATAAATGCCATATTTTCAAGCTCCGTTCTTTTTATAGTCCTCTATCATCTTATCAATTCATGTCAACTCGTCAACTATTTCATCACAAATCGTTCGTAATATATGATAAAATCATTTTGACTTCAAAGTAATAAGCTGATATTCTCATAATTACTTGCTTATTTAAGGAGGAAAGGCTATGGCATGGGAAGTGTTTAGTATTGTTGGAACGATTGCATTTGCTCTTTCCGGTGCAATCGTAGCTATGGAAGAAGAATATGATTTATTTGGTGTATACTTACTAGGCGTTGTGACTGCTTTTGGTGGTGGCGCAATTCGAAATATATTAATTGGTTTACCTGTATCAACATTATGGGGACAAGAAATGATGTTCCAAATTGCCATGATTTCGATTACAATCTTTTACCTCGTTCCTCGATACTTTGTGAAACATTGGAACAAATGGGGCAACTTCACAGATGCGATTGGCCTTGCAGCATTTGCCATCCAAGGTGGCATGTATGCTGTGTCATTGGATTTACCAATAAGTGCCGTAATTGTGGCATCTGTTTTAACCGGTGCAGGTGGAGGAATCGTTCGCGACTTATTAGCTCGCCGTAAACCACTCGTTTTACGTGCAGAAATCTATGCCGTTTGGGCAGCACTTGCAGGGCTAATCATTGGTCTTGAAATTTTTACAGATGACCTATTCTTATACCTTTTATTTGCCATCATTACTGCTTTACGAGTTGCCTCTTATACAAAGCATTGGAAACTGCCAGTAAGAAAGCTAAATTTGAATATATAATTTCGGGATTGTCTCAGGGTTCTTTTGAGGCAATCTTTTTTTGTGGAGTCGTTTTGTTAATGGGAATAAAATTGATTGCGAGGGTGCGTGGGATGAACCATAAGGAACGTGATTGTTTAAGTGAGATTGATGGGATGAGGTATTTAGCAGCTTACTAAGTGCCATGACATTGAATCGAATTATCTAAAATTTTATATTGCTATACTTGATGAATGACCTTTCTTTTGATTTTCAATATAGTTTTGTCGCTCATAGCCCAGATGAACAAATTTTCTTTCTAATTCCAATCTGGTTTTGTCGTTCATAACCGCGATGAACGACTTTTCCAACAAATTTTCAAACTATTTTGTCGTTCATTCACCCAACTAATAAAAAATTCCCCTTTGCCATTAAATACAAAGGGGATTCTTCATTATAATACTCTACAGTACCTTATTTAAACTCTAATTCTCCATCGTAGCTCATCATGCCGCCTTCAAGGTTTACCACTTCGAAGCCTTGCGCTTCTAGGTATTCAGCTGCGTTTGCGCTGCGTACGCCACCTTTACAAACAAGGATGTATTCCTTTGATTTGTCTAAGTTTGGAGCTTCTTCAGGGATTGAACCTAGTGGAATATGAACAGCACCTGGAATCATTCCGTTTTCTACTTCGTGATCTTCGCGAACGTCGATAATGTTTAAATCTTCGTTTGCATCTAATAAGTTGATTAATTCATCTGTTGTCATTGTTTTCATTTACTTTACCTCCAATTTACACACATATTGCCATTATAGTGAAAAAAGAAAAAATCGGCTAGTATAACAACTTAGCCGATTTACTTATATATATTTCCTTGGAAATTATTACCCTATAGTAATTTTAGCCAAGCATCTCACAAGATAAATTACTCTGCCCCTTCATCTTCTGCACCAATTGATACAGGTTTCGAGGGAACAAAAGTTGAAATAGCATGTTTATAAATAAGGTGCTGCTTTCCTTCCGACTCGATTAGGACAGTAAAGTTATCGTAAGATCTTACTAATCCTTTCAATTGGAAACCATTAAGTAAAAAAACTGTTACAAAAGTATTGTTTTTGCGAAGAGTATTGAGAAAAGTATCTTGTAAATTGATTGATTTCACGCTGAACACACCTCATCCATCTTATTTACTACATGTACTTATTCGACAAAAGAGATTATTATCCTTCTTGAAACTTAAAGTTTTTAGAAAGTTTTTCTATTTTTTCCCAATCATACCCAATCCATTGTACATCCATTTTATTGCGGAAATAAGTTAGTTGGCGTTTTGCATAGCGTCTTGAGTTTTGCTTTAATTGTTCTGTCGCATCTTCAAGTGTGACAAGTCCATCTAAATAAGCGTAAAGTTCTTTATATCCAATGGCTTGTACCGATTGAACGTCCCGTATACCTCTTTCCCAAAGGCCTTGAACTTCACGCAGTAAACCTTTTTCCATCATCAAATCCACGCGTAAATTAATGCGGTCATAAAGTTTCTCACGATCCATATCTAAGCCAATAACTAAATGATGATACATGGGAACATTGCCGCGCTGATGCTCTTCAGTTGCTTTTGATTCACCGTGCAATTCGATCATTTCAAGGGCTCGAATAACGCGTCGTGTATTATTCGGATGAATTGTTTTGGCCGTTTGCGGATCCAATTTCGCAAGTTTTTCATGCATCGCATCTGGTCCGATTTTAGCTAATTCATCATAATACTTTTTACGCGCTTCTTCATCAACTTGTTCTTCTGTGAATTGAAAATCATAAAGAACCGCCTGAACATAGAGGCCAGATCCCCCAACGATGATAGGGAGTTTCCCTCGTTCTTGTATTTCTGCAATTTTTTCACGTACGAGAGTTTGATATTCTGCAACGGAAAAGCTTTCAGTCGGTTCTTTTATATCTAATAAATGATGGGGAATGCCTTCCATTTCTTCTTCTGTAATTTTAGCAGTCCCAATATCGAGGCCCTTATAAATTTGCATAGAATCCCCATTAATGATTTCACCATTAAATTCTTTTGCTAGTCTAATACTCAGCGCTGTCTTTCCTGACGCTGTTGGCCCCACAACTGCCACTACTTCAATTTTTTCTTCTGTCATGTTCTAACCACCGTGTCGTTACTTCATAAACGTATTGATTATTTTTTTCATTTAAAATTTCATGGCGCATCCCTTCAAACAAATACACCACAACATCTCCAAGTCCTGCACTTTCCAACTGTTTCGCCACTTTAAAGACGCCAATGCCTTTATCCCCTACTGGATCATCACTACCGCTAATTAAAAGTACTGGTAGGTCTTTTCGAATTTGCGCAATTTCTGATGTTCGATTGATGAGGAGTAACCCGTCTGTTAAATCCACAAAGAATTGATGCGTTGGAATAAATCCACATAACGGGTCTTCGATATATTTTTTCACTTCATGGACGTTTGCACAAAGCCAATCAAAAGGGGTTTTGGCGTTTTTAAACTTTTTGTTGAAACTCCCAAAGCTTAAATCGCTCATAAGCTTACTTTCAACATTTTTCCCTTCCACACGAGCCAAGGTTTTCGCAAGACTATTGCCCATCCGATGAAGAATCGTAGTTGCTCCCGTTCCACAAAGAATACAACGATCAACCATCTCACTATACAACTGAATAAAACGCCTTGCCATAAATGAGCCCATGCTATGTCCGAAAAGAATCGTTGGTACGTTTTCTCTTTCATTTCGAATGGACTGAACGATTTCATATACATCCTCTACAATACGGTCAAATCCATTTTCATCTGCTAAATATCCATAAGAACCATTAAGTTCTACGGTTTTCCCATGACCGCGATGATCATGAACGGTAACAAAATAGCCTTGCTCACAAAGTAATGAAGCGTAGGCATCATAACGGGCACTATGTTCCGCCATGCCATGAAGAATGTGAAAATTGCCGATTGGTTCCCCCTCCGGCACAAAAAAACGGATGAAAATCTGATGGCCATCGCTCATCGCTAGTACTTTCGTTTGTTTTTTCATCTTGGCTCACCCTTAGCTAATTGGATTTTTGTATCCACCAAAACTCCCTTATTATTTTGCTGGGTTTTTAGCATCTTCTAAAAATTGGTCTAATTGAATTTGATAAAACAATTTCTCACTATCTGAATAGCCGATTATTTCTTGCATGATATCCAGTACAGCTTCTTTAAATCGTTCCACTTGCCCAATATCAAAATACAGTAGCCCCGTTCTGCGAATGAAAAAGTCTGAAGGCGTATAGATCATTTCATGATGAATTGCATATAACAATTCAGCATGAAGAGCCCTCGGAAGACCGTTAAGCTCTAAAGTACGAGCATACTCAAAAACTCGATCGACATTTGTTCCGTAGCGTCTAACAAGGCTTTTTGCTTCCTCATATTCAATTCCTGCAGCTTCCCCAATTTTCGCTTTGTTCGCCACATAGTCATTGAAGTTTTGTGAGTTCAACCCTTTAGCACCCGATAATAATAGATACTTTGTTTCACAATCTTGCGCATGTTTAAAGCGATGTCTTTTTACAATTTTGTCCACAATCTCTTCTGCCATTTGGCGATATCCCGTCAGTTTTCCACCGGCGATTGTCATCAGACCGTTTGAGGAGAACCATATTTCATCTTTACGAGAAATTTCGGAAGGATCTTTCCCATCTTCTGCAATTAATGGTCGAATCCCAGCCCAAGTCGATTCCACTTGCTCCGGTCTCAAATTTAAGTCAGGGAAAATGTGATGGATCGCATCAAGTAAATAAACGACTTCTTCCTTCGTTGCAATTGGTTGAACTGGATCCTCTTCGTAAAACGTATCTGTTGTGCCGACATATGTCTTACCATCTCGCGGGATGGCAAACACCATTCGCCCATCTGGAGTATCGAAATATACTGCTTGCTCAAGTGGGAAATCGGATTGATTCAGGACTATATGTATACCCTTTGTAAGTTTTAGGTATTTACCATTTTCAATTTGATCGAGTTTTCGCACTTCATCCACCCAAGGACCAGTTGCATTGACAATTTGCTTAGCATGAATCGTTATCGTTTCACCCGAAATCTCATCCCGTACATTTGCTCCAACAATCTTTTTCTTCTCTGTGATGAAGTCCGTTACCCGAGCATAGTTTAGGCAGATTGCTTTATATTCAACAGCCTTTTTAAGCACTTCAATCGTTAGCCGCGCATCATCTGTTTTATATTCCACATAATAGCTAGCCCCAAGTAACCCCTCCTCTTTCAAATTCGGAACCTTTTCTAGCGTTTCTTTTTTAGATAACATTTGACGGCGCTCGGTTTTCTTCACATTGGCTAGTTTGTCATAAAGATTTAGAGCGACAGAAGTAGAAAGTTTTCCGAGTGTTCCTTCTTTATAAAGTGGTAGCAGCATCCATTCAGGTGTTGTCACATGCACGGCATTTTCATATACAATTTCACGTTCCCGACCTACTTCTGCCACTAGCCCGACCTCAAATTGTTTCAGGTAACGTAGTCCTCCGTGCACGAGTTTTGTGGAACGACTTGAAGTTCCTGCCGCAAAATCTTGCATTTCCACAAGTGCCACCGAAAGCCCGCGGGATGCAGCATCAAGTGCAATGCCAGCCCCCGTAATCCCTCCTCCAATAACTAAGACATCAAACGAATATCGATTTAGTATATTTATAATATTTGTACGTTCTTTAAATGAGAACATGTTGATCCCCCTCTAGTCTACGAAATTTCTATTACAATTGTTTTCGTCATGTCAACTTACTTCTTTCATTTGATAATGAAATATTGGACGAATATACATAACCTTCAAATGTTATGTAAATATTTATTTAGCTGATGAAAATTCTTTGTAAATCGAACTTATTTCTAAATTATTGGGAAAAACAGCTTACTACGGTATATTATACTAAATTAGAATGAAGAAATCTAAAACCCAAAACAGCAATCTTTTAATGAGTTTGCTGTAGGGAAAACGAAGGAGTAACTTTAAGTAGAAATTACAATGGGGTGAGATGATGTCTACTAAAAAAGAAAGTCCAGAAGTAACGAGAGAACGTATGCGCCAAGAGGAATTAAAAAATAATCCAACTGGTTCATTAAATGAAGGATTCAATGGAGGGCGTTCACCAAATTTAAGTGATATGAGTTGGAAAGAGACTGGTGTATTAATTTTAATCTTGATTGTTGGATATATTGTATTTTCATTATTTTTTTAAACCGGGTTAATTTCTTGTAAAAAATAAAAAGCGTATTCTAGAAATTTCGAATACGCTTTTTAAAATTAATGCAGGCTAGATGGAAATTCCCCTACATGACCCGTTTAAACATTTTCTCCACTTCATAGGTCGAGAAGTGAATCATGACCGGACGACCGTGTGGACATGTAAATGGATTGTCTGCTTTTCGTAAGTCACGAAGCAATGTATCCATTTGTTCCTTTGTTAAATAATAATTAGCTTTAATTGAACGTTTACAGCTCATCATAATGGCCGCTTCCTCTCGCAGCTTTTTCACGTCTGGTTTGCGTTCTTTTAAAACTTCTTCTATTAACTCTTCAATAATTTCTTGTTCAAATCCTTTTGGAAACCACGTTGGATGGTCGCGAACAATGAAAGAAGATTGTCCAAATTCCTCTAAATAGATCCCCACTTCTTGTAAACCTTGCAAATTTTCTTTTAAAACCAAGGCTTCATCGGCTGAATAATGGAAGGTCAGTGGCAGTAAAAGAGCTTGTCTTTCATTTGGATCAACTTCCCCAACTTTATCACGGAAATATTCGTATTTAATTCGTTCTTGTGCAGCATGTTGGTCAATGAGATAAAATCCATCTTCCATTTGCGCCACAATATACGTTCCATGAATTTGACCAACCACTTCAAGATCTGGGAATGGTGGCTTCGTCTCCTCAATTTGAGGGGGAGAGGGTGCCACTTCTTCATTCATTGGAAAATCAAATTGCTCTTGTCCCGGTTCCTCTACTGGAGTCGGTAAAGCCTCTTCAAACGGTGTTTCATCCCATACTGATGGCATGACGTTTGTTTGGTTTTCTTTTACGACAAGTTGCTCTTCATTTAATTTATGAACAATCGCGTTCAGTTTTGTTTCATCAAAGGATGGCGCTGGTTTAAAGATGTTCATTTGCTCGGTCGGCACACGTACAGGTTTTTCCTTTTTCTCCACAACAGGAACATGAATCGCCCCACGAATCGCCTCACGAACTGATTTTTCAACGAGGCTCAATAATTCAGGTTCTTTACTTAGACGAACTTGATGTTTTGCGGGATGAACATTGACATCCGTTAAATAAGGGTCCCCCTCAATATAAAGAACAACAATCGGATAGCGCTCAATTGGCAAGTACGTGTGATAGGCATCAACAATTGCCTTTTGAACAAGGTAATGTTTCACCCAACGGCCATTTACAAAAAGAGACATGTAATTTTTCGATGCCCGAGTGACTTCCGGTAAGGTTGCGAATCCATGCACTTTGTAGTCATGACTTTCTCCACTAAACGGCACCATTTTTTTCGCATTATGAACACCATAAATTGCAGCTAGCACTTGTTGCACATTGCCACGCCCGTTCGTTTGAAGTAAGGTTTGACCGTTATGTACAAGTTTAAATGCAATATCTGGATTACCAAGAGCGAGACGGTTAAGTAAATCAATGGAGTGGCCAAGTTCGGTTTGAATCGTCTTCAAATATTTTAGACGTGCCGGTGTGTTGAAAAATAACTGGGAAACCGTAATGTCCGTCCCTTTACGAAAGGCAGTTGGTTGCATATTAATGACATGCCCACCTTCCATCTCTAGTTCGATTCCACTATTTTCACCATCGGAAGTTTTTAAATTAATTTTGGAAACAGACGCAATCGATGCGAGTGCCTCACCACGAAAACCCAAAGTACGAATCCGGAAAAGGTCTTGCTCTTTTGAAATTTTCGATGTGGCATGGCGAGAAAACGATTTTAAGGCGTCTTCTTCATCCATTCCACTGCCATTATCTGTAACTTGGATGGAGGTAAGACCAGCTTCTTCAAGAAATACTTCGATTGATGTACTTCCGGCATCAATGGCATTTTCTAAAAGCTCTTTGACAACTGAAGAAGGTCTTTCTACTACTTCACCTGCTGCTATTTTATTGGATAGCCATTCATCCATAATTTGAATTTTTCCCATGTGAAGCGCCTCCTTTTTTAATTTTGGATCTAGATTCTTGGTTTATTTTTTTGTATACATACGCGTCTGTTGTGTTTACATTTCCTCGTTATGTTCACTTAAAAGTTCGTTGTGTTCACATAGCCTGAATTATGTTCACTTACAGGGCCGTTGTGTTCACTTAGCCTGGTTTCTGTTCACTTACAGGGCCGTTATATTCACATAACCTGGGTTGTGTTACTTGTGTATGGATCTTTAGAAATCCGCGCTGTCCGAACTTATTTTTTAGTTAGCAATGTTTGTTGCAATTCATAAAGAACATTGATGGCTTGGATTGGAGAAGTTCCCATAATGTTCATTTTTTCAAGTCGCTCGATCACTTCAAGTTCGGCATTTGTTTGTACTACTTGCTCTACTGGTTCAACTTGCTCCACCTGTGACTCATGGACTTCTTCCTGTTTCACTTCTTCATCAAAGAATGACAGTTGCAATTCTCCATCTTCTTCTTTGGAATTTTTGACTGTTGCGTGTTCCTTTGCCTCGAATTTCTCTAGTAAAATTTGTGCACGTTCAATAATGGCTTCTGGCATCTCAGCAAGCTGCGCTACGTGAACTCCGTAACTTTTATCTGCTGCGCCTTGCTTCACCTTATGTAAAAAGACAACTTTCCCATCTTTTTCAGTCGCGCTAACATGTACATTTTGTAGTTTTGTAAGCTCTTCTTCAAGTTCAGTTAGTTCATGATAGTGAGTTGAGAATAAAGTATTGGCACCAATTTTATCGTGAATATATTCCATCATCGATTGGGCAAGCGCCATCCCATCATATGTTGAAGTTCCGCGCCCAATTTCATCGAATAACAATAAGCTATGTTCTGTTGCATTTGTAATGGCATGTTGAGATTCAAGCATTTCCACCATAAACGTTGATTGACCAGATGCTAAATCATCCGCAGCCCCAATACGTGTGAAAATTTGGTCAGTAATTGGTAGCACTGCTTCATCAGCCGGAACATAACAGCCCATCTGCGCCAGTACAACAATTAGCGCCACTTGACGCATATACGTACTTTTACCGGACATATTTGGCCCCGTGATGAGCATCATGTTCTTTTGCTCCGTCAAAATACAGTCATTAGGAACATAAAGTTGTTTATTTAACATTTTTTCAACGACCGGGTGACGACCATTCACTATTTTCAGTGCTTTTCCTTCATGAAATTCTGGTTTTACAAATCGGTATTTCTCAGTCACTACCGCAAAGCTTACATACACGTCTAGTTCACTAATTTGTGAAGCAAGAACTTGTACACGTGGAATGAAAGCTTTTAACTCCTCACGTAATTCCACAAATAAATCATATTCCAACGATAAACTTTGTTCTTCGGCGTTTAAAATAATTGCTTCTTTTTCTTTTAGTTCTTCTGTAATGTAGCGCTCTGCATTGGCTAAAGTTTGTTTGCGTTCATAACGCGTTAAGTCAGCATTAGCAATGTTTGATTTTGTTATTTCGATATAATAACCAAATACACGGTTGTAGCCGATTTTCAAATTTTTAATGCCTGTTAGTTCGCGTTCTTTTTGTTCAAGCTGCGCAATCCAGTCTTTCCCGTTGCGCGACGCATAGCGTAGTTCATCTAATTTTTCATGATATCCATCGCGAATAACACCACCTTCTTTGATTGAGATCGGTGGTTCATCGGTAATCGCTTTGGCTAAAATCTGTTCAATGTCTTGGCATTCATCCAAATTGCTACCTAGTTGAACGAGCGTTTCTTTGCCACTTTGGATGAGCTTCTCTTTGATAAATGGTACTTGTCTAAGCGATTCACGAAGCTGCGCTAAATCACGGCCTCCGACATTACCAAATGCAACGCGACCTGCTAAACGTTCTAGGTCATAAACGGCTTTTAACAGCTCACGTAATTCATCGCGAAGGAAAAATTCATCTAATAGCTCTGTTACGATACCCAGACGACGGTCAATGGCACTACGGTTTGCTAACGGTTGATGTAACCATTGTTTTAATTTACGACCGCCCATTGCTGTCACCGTTTCATCTAACAGCCAAAGAAGCGTTCCTTTTTGATCTCCCCCACGAATGGATTGAAGGAGCTCTAGATTACGTTTTGAATTCGTGTCTATTCGTAAATATTGTTTTGATTCGATATATGTAAACGATTGAATATGTGTTAGTGAACGCATTTGTGTACGTTCAACATATTGTAAAAGTGACTTTGCCACACCATGTAAAGTTTTTGGAAGTCCTTGCACATATTTTTCGGACTCAGCATTTGGCATTTCTTCGTTTTCGAGCGATAAAACAATTCCTAGATTCGACGCATGTTCGGCAAGTAAAATTTGCAGGTGCTCTGTCACTACCAGTTCTCTTATGTTAAGTGCCTGTAGTTGAAGTAATAAAGTCTTTGATCCACCCTCAATGATGGATGCGTTCGCTTCACCTGTAGATACATCAAGATAGGCAAAGGCAAAATGCTGCTCGTCAAGCTGTTCTGCACAACCGAGGAAATGGTTTGATTTTCCATCAATTGTTTTCCCCTCTGTAATCGTCCCCGGGGTGATGAGTTGAACCACTTCACGTTTTACAACACCTTTTGCTTGCTTTGGATCTTCCGTTTGCTCACAAATCGCGACTTTGTAACCCTTTGAAACCAACGTCTCGATGTAACCTCGAGCTGAATGGTAAGGAACTCCGCACATCGGAATCCGTTCTTTCCCACCTGCATCACGACCCGTTAGCGTAATTTCGAGGATTTGGGAAGCTTTTAAGGCATCATCAAAAAACATTTCATAGAAATCCCCTAATCGATAAAAGAGGAAGGCATCTTCATATTCAGATTTAATTAATAAATACTGTTGCATCATCGGTGTGTATGTCGTCATTTCGTAAACCTCACTTGAATACTTTGTATCTTTTATTATAACAAATTTTTAAGAAAAGCGGAGGTTCTCGGGTTAAGTCTTATTTTTGGAAATTGTCTAGCTACTTGGGAGGTTGAACTGGTTGGAGTTAGGGGAATTGGGGTATTTTTGGTAAGTTTAGCTATTTAGGGATGAAGAATTGTTTTGTTTATGAAGATTTTTGGTGGATTTGTAGTTATTCTTGCGGAATGGAGTGAGGGGATTGGGGATTTGATGGAAACTCGGGGGATTGGATAGGTAAAATCTAGACAGTTTGTACGTTTTTTTAGATGGTTTTGGCAATATTCTAGACACTTTTCATGATAATCTAGACGCTTTGGGGATTTTTCTAGACACTTAATATAATCTAGACACTTTTGGCATTAATCTAGACGCTTCGCATGATAATCTAGACAGTTTGGGGATTTTTCTAGACACCTAAAATAATCTGGACACTTTTGGGAATAATCTAGACGCTTTGCATGATAATCTAGACAGTTTGGGGATTTTTCTAGACACCTAAAATAATCTGGACACTTTTGGAAATATTCTAGATGCTTCGCATGATAATCTAGACAGTTTTGGGATTTTTCTAGAAACTTTTTATGATAAACTAGACGGTTTTGGAATTTTTCTAGACACTTAAAATTAATTGGACACTTTTGGAATTAATCTAGATACTTTTCATCATAATCTAGACGCTTTGGGGATTTTTCTAGAGACTGAAATTAATCTGGACACTTTTGGCATTAATCTAGACACTTAGTATAAAAATTTTGAAAAATAATACTCGAAATTCTCAAAATACTCTTTTTCTTGAAATTCCTTTATCATAAATGCTAGTCTCTCAACTTTCACCTGCTTAAATTCATAAAACAAATAAAGAAGAGCGCCATTTTTATCTACTTTTCTTAGTAGATGGCGCTCTTACTTTCTTATAGGTGAAATGAAGATGATTCGTCTTTAAATTTGCCGTGTTTCCCTCTGCGTGAATCAGAATCTACGCTTGAAGATGATGAACTTGAGCTTGAACTAGATGAAGAAGATGAACTTTCATCTTTGCGGTCGTGTTTACGGTCACGATCGTCATCATCGTCGTCATCGTCATCTTGGAATCTCCACTCTTCTTCAAACTCGATTGGATGTACAGATACGACTACTTTTGTTTCACCGATTACTTCAACTAAGAATTCACGTTCCACTACAACGTTGAAGCAGTCTCCACCTGGGTTGATAATTGCTTCGATACAGTTTGGTTGTTGTAATACACGAACGTGGCAATCGTTTGAATCGATAATATCTTCGTCACGGTAGTGTAATTTCACTTTATCTTTATAGCTAATTGTTTCTGTAAATACCGCTGTTTTTGAGTGGTTATTGAACGCGTACCACACGTTCACATCGAATTTACCTGATACGACAACAAATTTGCCTTCTTTTTTTGCTGAGTAATGATGGTTAATTACCCAACATCCTAAAATACTTGTTGGAGTATGTGGTGGACGTAACACTTCACTTGCTTCTGTTCTCTTCTTACCTTTCGCGATTACCGCTTTAGTCACGATTTGACGTAAACGTTTCAACGCATTTCCTCCTTTTACACTCTTGTCGAACTATAGTATGCGGCGAATGCCTAATTGGTGAAATGTCCTGGTTTATATAAATTTTTATTTTAGAATAAACTGATATACGACGTTGAAAAACTAAAGATACTCAAGAATGATTTCAATTAAATTAGAAGAAGGATATGTGATTAATACTGTTACCGCATGTCATAGTTAATGGATAAAATTGGTTTTGTCTTCCGCACATAGACTATTGTATTAAGCACCTACCTAATTTGCTCCAAAAAAAATAAAAAAAGGTGAGCTCAAAAAATTGGAGTTTTTCCAACTTTTTGAGTCACCTTTATTTAATCCTATACGCCTAAGAGCCTGCTCAGGTTTAGTTCACCTAAAAATAGGCATGTCTCATCGCGAAAGCTATTTGGGTGATACCCGAAAGAATCGATATATTATGAACAGCTTCCTGGTTGGCTGTTGCGAACTTTTGAACCTGTTTCACCGCGCAATTGATCGCCGCCTGTTGATTCAATAATTTCATTTGTTACATTGTTCGCAATTGCGTTAGATACTAATTGTAAAAGTTCATTTACTTCCACTTGAGATTGTTTGAACTCTTGAACGATAGGAAGTGTATCGATTTCCTCTTGGATTTTATCAATCTTATCTTCCACTAATTTTTGTGCTCGCTCTTTTCCAATCGCTTGGAAGTTAACAGCTTGTTTTTGAAGTGTTTTAAGACTAGCAATTTTTTCACGAACTAATTGGTTATCGTTAATTTGCTCTTCTGCTTTTTTGAAAAATTCTACTTGTTCTGTGTTCGCAATCATATGTGCGATTTCTTTTGCTTTTTCTACGATCTCGTCTTTAGTATAGAGTTTTGTTGTCATTATACTTCCACCTCTTGTCGATTAACTACCTCCACAAACTCACCACGTAATGAATAAGATTTTGCGTCAGTAATTTTCACTTTTACAATGTGTCCAATTAATTCTTTAGGTGCTTCAAAGTTCACTAATTTATTTTTTCTAGTGTAACCAGCTAAAACGTCATCACGTTTTTTACTGCTACCTTCAACTAATACTTCTACTACTTGACCTTCGTATTTTTTAAGCGCAGCTGTAGAAAACTCTTCTACCACCGCATTTAAGCGTTGCAGACGTTCTTTTTTCACTTCTAACGGTACATTATCTGTCATTTTTGCTGCAGGTGTACCTTCACGAGGTGAATAAATATATGTGAACGCCATTTCAAATCCAACTTCTCTGTAAAGATCCAGTGTTTCTTGGAATTGTTCTTCTGTTTCGTTTGGATAACCAACGATAATATCCGTTGTTAACGCTACGTTTGGCATTGCTTCTTTAATTTTGCGTACCAAATCTAAGAAATGTTCACGTGTATATTTACGCGCCATAATTTTAAGGATTTCATTTGATCCAGATTGAACTGGTAAATGAATATGTTCGACTAAGTTGCCACCTTTTGCTAACACTTCGATTAAGTGATCGTCGAAGTCGCGTGGATGACTTGTTGTAAAGCGAACACGCGGAATACCAATTTGGCGAATCTCGTCCATTAAATCCCCTAAACCATACTCAAGATCTGTGAAGTCTTTTCCGTATGCATTTACGTTTTGACCAAGTAACATGATTTCTTGATAGCCTTGTGCTGCAAGTTCACGAACTTCTTGAATAATCTCATCAGGACGACGGCTACGCTCTTTCCCACGAGTATAAGGGACGATACAGTACGTACAGAATTTATCGCATCCGTACATAATGTTTACCCATGCTTTGATGGCACCGTTACGAGATTTCGGAAGGTTCTCAATAACGTCCCCTTCTTTCGACCAAACTTCAATAACCATTTCTTTTGACATGTATGCTTCTTTTAGGATGTGTGGTAGACGGTGAATATTGTGTGTTCCGAATACCATATCGACATGTTGATATGTAGTTAAGATTTTATTAACTACTGATTCTTCTTGTGACATACAGCCACAAACCCCGATTAACATTTCAGGGTTTTGACGTTTATATTTAACGAGGTAACCTAACTCACCAAATACTTTATTTTCAGCGTTCTCACGGATTGCACATGTATTTAATAAAACGACATCTGCCTCTTCAATTGAATCAGTTGGGTCATACCCTAATTCCATGAAGATCCCTGCCATTACTTCAGAGTCGTGCTCGTTCATTTGGCAGCCATACGTACGAATAAAAAATTTACGACCATTCCCCATGCCTCTAAATTCTTCATCAATTGAGAAATCTTTGTGGTATTTCACTTCTTCTTTCCCACGTTTTTTCGCATCTTTTAATGAAGGCGTCGTAATGACACGTTCGAAGTATTTACTATAGTCCTTTTCAGGCTTCGCTTCAGGTTTTGGTTGTTTCACTTGTTGACTCGCTAGTCGTTGTTCTTCATTCATTGAATCTTGAGACTCCTTTCAATTGTTCAGGTACACTCGAATCCCATCTTCATATTATAACGAAACATAGGATAAAAGAACAATAACGTACATCGAAAAGTACCCGATTTGCCATAAATTACATGGAATAAGGGTTTTGGGTTGGGTTTTGAGGTGATTTTTGGAGGCGATGGGGGCTAGGGGATTGAATGATGAAAATGGTGCGGTTCTGAATAAAGCGGGAGATTCTGGGTGAAGTGAAATGTTTATGGTGCAGGTAATAGGTTAGATCTGAATGGTATGCAAGTTTTGTTGTAGATTGAGCACTTTGGCGCGACGTTTTTTTCTTCACCTTGCAAGATGTTTTTAATACATACTGGATAGTTCTCTTCACTTCATCACAGAAATAAACTGTTGGTAATGTTTTGGGTCGTTTTCTTTTAATATAGAAAGAAACGTAAAACATAATTGCACAACAGAATGCCAGTTCATCGAATATTGCAGTTCAAACTGGTGTTTCGGTAATTTAAGAACTGCTTGGAATATCGATACCGCATCAATTTGCTTCTCTTCTAAATAGGCAAGAAACGCAAGAAATAGCTTGTGATCCTGTATTGCAAGCGACTTCTCTTCTACTAACTTATTGATTTGCTCTGGATTCTGAAGTGAATTGGCTTTACTGAACAGTTTGGCCACTTGCACATCCTGTTTTTGCTGTTTAATTGAGATAAAATCTATGACATTGTTCAATTTGGTTACCTCTTCTTAAGATTTTTGGGCTAAATTTATAGTAAACTATACAAATTCATAGTTATTCTAGACACTTTTTTGGTTAATCTAGATACTTTGGGTATTATTTTAGACACTTTTCGTTTTTTTCTAGACAGACTCGCTCTGGTTTAAATTATTCTAGACACTTTTTTGGATATTCTAGATACTTTGGCAATTATTCTAGACACTTTTCGTTTTTTTCTAGACAGACTCGCTCTGGCTAAATTAATCTAGACACTTTTTTGGTTAATCTAGATACTTTGGGTATTATTCTAGACGCTTTTCGTTTTTTTCTAGACAGACTCGCTCTGGCTAAATTAATCTAGACACTTTTTTGGTTAATCTAGATACTTTGGGTATTATTCTAGACGCTTTTCGTTTTTTTCTAGACAGACTCGCTCTGGTTTAAATTATTCTAGACACTTTTTTGGATATTCTAGATACTTTGGCAATTATTCTAGACACTTTTCGTTTTTTTCTAGACAGACTCGCTCTGGCTAAATTAATCTAGACACTTTTTTGGTTAATCTAGATACTTTGGGTATTATTCTAGACGCTTTTCGTTTTTTTCTAGACAGACTCGCTCTGGTTTAAATTATTCTAGACACTTTTTTGGATATTCTAGATACTTTGGCAATTATTCTAGACACTTTCGTTTTTTTCTAGACAGACTCGCTCTGGCTAAATTAATCTAGACACTTTTTTGGTTAATCTAGATACTTTGGGTATTATTTTAGACACTTTTCGTTTTTTTTCTAGACAGACTAGTTCTGGCTAAATTAATCTAGACACTTTTTTGGTTAATCTAGATTCTTTGGGTATTAATCTAGACACTTTTCGTTTTTTTCTAGACAAACCAGTTCTGGCTAAATTAATCTAGACACTTTTTTGGTTAATCTAGATTCTTTGGGTATTAATCTAGACACTTTTCGTTTTTTTCTAGACACCTCTATATTGGTAGAATAAAGCTAGACAATTTCCTATCATTCTAGACACTGAAAATTTCATTCTTTCATATTTGATTACTTGTAAAAAAAGAAGTTTAGTCTATTCTTTTTAATATATCTTTTGGAATCTTATATTTCCTGCCTTTTGTTGAACCTTTATATTGGAGATTCAATCGAGCTAGAACTTTACTCACTAAAGCTTGGTTTTCGATATTGAAGAAATTTCTAAATTCACTATTTGTAATCCACTCACTATATAGAAATCGATAGTCATGTAACCCCTGATATAAAGGATCACGAGATTTTGTCCCACACGAACAGATAAATTTCCCATAATTAAACTTCATAATTCTACCACACAAACAAAGTGCTCCTTTCCTTAGAGGAGGAACTTCAAATCTTGGTTTGTAAATAGTTGGATTGTGTCGTTCAAGAATATGGTTTGTTAACAATTCATAGTGACCTTTATGGAGAGCTTTTCCTTCATATTGTATATTTAATTCTTTTATTTTGGAAGGTAAACCAACTGCGTGGATAATTGGAGGATCAGCAGGTACTGGTCCGATGACGGTTGAGGGTTCTGCAATTAAAACCATTTTATAAATCGGAACAGTTAGACCTAGGCGTTCTACCGTTCTTTCAATAAAGTCCGCATGTCTGATTATCTGCTCTATAGGACTTTGAAAGCTCTCTACTTCACCGGTTTTCTTTCTTCGTAGAAATTGATTTTTTTCTTTCTCATACCAAATATATCCCGTAAGGTTTTTGATTTCGAGGATGACGATAAAATTTGGACACACGAATAAAGTGTCAATTTGATGAGAATTCCCAAAGTCATTTTTCGTTTCGTAGCTATGAATAAGGATTGAATTGTCAGGTACTGAAATTTCTGACCAAAGTCGATCCACCTTCAACTCTCCTTCGTAACCAATCTCTGCTAATCTCAGTAGATTTTCAATCATCTCTATTGTTTCAATGTTTCCGTTTGCTCTTCTTATGATTGCATCTAATACATAAATTTTTGATGGCACTTGCCGTTCTACCGTAATCAATCATCTTCCTCCTAAAAACCCTTCACCAACAATTCCAGGTGAAGGGTTAATTCATATTTTATTTCATTGCCTGCTCAAGATAACCCTTATTTTCTTGCTACACCGTAAACCGCTGGATGGCGTGGGATAGGGTGCGGATGTTGCGGGTGATTTTTTGGATTTCGTTGTACATTGCGCGAGTGGCTTCCTGTTGTTCAGCAGTGGATGTAGAGACTTGATGAATCCTTTGCGAGTTTTGCTCGGACGCTTTACTTAGCTGAACGGAGTTGTTCGCGACTTCGTTTGTGTTTTCTTTTATTAGATTCACAGTGTCTGATACTTCCACAATGTGCGGTTCAATTTCGTTGACGTCTGAAACGATTTGTTGGAACTTCGCTGCTGTTTGGTTTGTTGAGTCAATGCCATTTTGCACGGAATGCATTGCTTTTTCCATAAACAACATTGATTCCACTGTATCATTTTGGATTTTTTTAATGATTTCTTCTATAACTTTCGTTGATTGAACGGATTGTTCAGCTAGTTTACGAACTTCTCCTGCTACAACACTGAATCCTTTACCAGCTTCGCCCGCGCGTGCTGCTTCAATGGCTGCATTTAATGCAAGAAGGTTTGTTTGTCCGGCAATCGTGTTAATGATTTGGATAACTTGTTCAATTTCTTTGGAATGCCTTGCTAGCACTTGCATTCGATCATTTGTTTGTTTAACGCCTTCTTCAATCTCTTTCATTTGTTCTAAGTTCACATTAACGAAATGTACGCCATCATTTGCATCTGCCACAGACTGTTTTATGTTTTGTTCAATGTTATCAATGTGTGATGCAATCAGCTCTACTCCACTTGCTATTTCTTGGATAGAAGCAGCGTTTAAATTGATTTGTTCGGTTGAGCGCTCTGTTGCAGTGGTTAAATCCTTTGCATCATTTGAAATATGGATGCTGGCTTCTGTAGTTTTTTCAGATGCCAGTTGAAGTTGGGCATTGGATTGCTCCACTGAAGATGCACTTTCTTGAACTGTTTTAAGAAGTTCTTTCACTTCCGTTGCCATCTGATTAAAACTTAAAATCACTTCGCCGATTTCATTTTTCGCATCATAATTTGCTGTTTTGGTGAAATCACCTTGCTGGGCTAACTTTAAGAGTTTTTTCAGTTGCCTTGTCGGAACATTGACTGAACGAGCTGCGACAACACTAAAGTAAATGACTACTGCAATCATAATAAGAGAAACACCAATTAACAGTTTATAACCAAAGGAAATATCTTCATGGTATGCATTTAATTGTGCATCAGCTCGGTCTATTATGTATTGTTTAATTTCAGAAGTTAGAGTATAAAACTCCTCTTCACTACCTTTTTCAATTACGGCATCAACTTGATCTAGAAAAAATTCCATTTTCGAATCAAATTCATACTTTGATAAACTTTTATGTAATTCTCCAACTTTTGCCTGATCCCCAACCTCTACTGCATGTTCGATTTCAGAAATTGCATTTACCGCAAGTAATCTTTGTTCATACATTAACTCTGTATTGTTCTCCATTTTTCTTAAATAATCAATACTGAAGATTGCAAGAATAATGTTTGAGATAATGCACACAATCATCAACATGATTAAACGGTCTTTTACCTTGATATAGCGAGAAAAACGCACAAAAAACGACCCCTCTACACTCTACTTCTACTATAGTTTGAGAATAGTGGAAAAATATAAAGGAATTGTAACAGAATTGTAAATTTAATATAAATTTTTAGTTATATCACTTGTTTTAGTAATAATTTTACATTTTCCTACCCCGAATGTAATAAACCACATCTCCTATCACTAGGCAACCCCTAACACAGAAATGGAAGTAGAATATAGGCATTTGTCTAGAAAGTTATGGATCATTCGCATAAGTTAAAACGAACTTGAAAGGAGGAACCCCCCATGCAATTTGATTATGGCCGTTACGATGATGATTATGAAGATTATTATGACAGTTATGGAAGAAGACACCGCAGAAGAAGAAGACGTCCGAGTTACCCTTATTTTTATCCATATTACCCGATTTACCCGTTTTTCCCAATTTATCCGTTCTATCCACCATACCGCCAACGTTATCCATATAACCGTCCATACTAAAGTTACTAATTCCAAGAAAACAAAAACGGCAAAATCCATAATAGATTCTGCCGTTCTTTACATTACATAAATTCTTTTACTAGTTCGTCGAAACGTTCTTTGTTCATTTCTAATTCTGTATCAACAAGTGGTTGATCTGAGTAGCCATCTAATTTTTCTTGGTAAGATGGAGTTTCTGTGTTTTGATAAATGATCCCTGTTACAAGACCTTCTTTTTCCATAACTGTTTGCATTGCTAAGTCGCGATTAGATGAATCGTAACCTTCAATATCAGATAGTTTTGTTAAGTGCTCTTTGAACCATTCATACGTGTTGACTTTGTTGTAAGTTACACATGGACTGAATACGTTAATGAATGAGAACCCTTTATGTTTAATGCCTTCTTCGATTAAAGCAGTTAGTTCTTTAATATCTGTTGAGAATCCTTGCGCTACGAATGTCGCACCTGATGAAAGGGCTAATTCTAATGGTTTTACAGAAGGTTCAATTGCCCCAACTGGAGTAGATTTTGTTACAAATCCTTCAGCAGAACGAGGAGATGTTTGACCTTTTGTTAAACCGTAAATTTGGTTATCCATCACGACATACGTAATATCTAGATTACGGCGTACTGCATGGATAGTGTGACCCATACCAATCGCAAATCCATCACCGTCTCCACCAGAAGCGATAACATTTAAGTTGCGGTTGGCCATTTTTAAGCCTTGTGCAATTGGTAATGCTCGTCCATGGATCCCGTGGAATCCGTATGAGTTAATATAACCTGCGATACGTCCTGAACAACCAATCCCAGCAACAACGGCTAATTCATGGGGTTCAATCCCCACGTTTGCAGCAGCACGTTGAATCGCTGCTTGCACTGAGAAGTCGCCACATCCTGGACACCAGTTTGGTTTCACAGAGTTACGAAAGTCTTTAAATGTTGCCATTAGTCAAGCAGCTCCTTTACACGATTTTTTAGCTCACGTGGTAGAAGCGGTGTTCCATCATATTTCGTGATACTAAGTGTTTTATCATGACCACCAACATTCATTTTCATAATATTGGCTAGTTGTGATGTTTTGTTGTTTTCAACAACGATAACTTTTTTCGCACTGTTTACTAATGGTGCTAGTTCCTCAGATGGGAATGGGAATAGTAAACGAACATGTGCGTGGTTTACTTTTAATCCTTCAGCAATTAATGCCTCTTGAACTTCTTCGATCGCCCCGCGTGTTGAGTTAAAGCCAACTAGTAACACGTCTGCAAATTCATATGGTGCATTGGTATGCACGGGTGTTTCGAAGTTTAAGAATTCTAATTTACGGAAACGCTTGTCCATTTGGATATTACGATTTCCTTGCGCTTCATTTGGTTTTCCTGTTTCATCATGTTCAACACCTGTAACGTGGTGAATACCATTTGGTGTACCTGGGAAAACACGTGGCGAAACGCCGTCTTTTGTATTTTCAAAGCGTCTGAAATAATCTTTATTTTCATTTGCTGGAAGTTCTTCTTGAACAATTTTACCGCGACGAATCTCAATTTTGCTGTAATCAAATGGTTCTGCCGTTTGTTTACCTAGCGCTAATTGTAAATCTGTAATCACGATAACAGGTATCTGTAATTCCTCAGCAATATTAAATGCTTGAATTGTGTCAAAGAACGCTTCTTCTAATGTAGAAGGTGCAATGACAACTTTTGGAATTTCCCCATGTGTACCGTATAACATCGCCATTAAGTCTGATTGTTCTTGTTTTGTTGGAAGACCTGTTGATGGACCTCCCCGTTGTGTATCAATGATGACTAAAGGTTGTTCCGTCATACCAGATAAACCGATTGATTCCATCATTAATGATAAACCAGGGCCTGCTGATGCAGTAAAGGCACGTACACCACCGTAGTTAGCTCCGATTGCCATCGTTGCTGCAGCAATTTCATCTTCCGTTTGAATAACAGCTCCGCCAAATTTAGGAAGCTTTTTAATTAAATACTCCATAATTTCTGAAGCTGGTGTAATTGGATAAGCAGCCATGAATCGAACACCTGCAGCAAGTGCACCTAGCGCAACAGCATCATTCCCGATCATATACATGCGGCGTTTACCGTCAGCAGGTTCAAGCGCCCACTCGCCTACACGATCACCAATAAGGTCACTCATCACGTCATAGCCGCGCTTAATTGCTTCTACGTTCTTTTCTACAACTTCTTTCCCTTTGCGTCCGAAGATTTCATCCACAACATCTTGGAACACAGAGATCTCTAACTTTAATAGTGCAGAAGTTGCTCCAATTGCAACCATGTTTTTCATTAAAGAAGTACCTAGTTCAGTAGCAATTTCAGTAAATGGAACTGAGAATAATGGAGCTTTTGAATCTTCAGGCTCAACAGGATTAAACTTAGAGTCTGCTAAGATGATACTTTTTTCTGTTAATTCTTTATAGTTCACTTCGATTGTTTCTTGGTCGAACGCCACTAATATATCTAAATCATCCGCAATTGAACGAACTTCTGTTGGACGAACTGTAATTTTATTATTCGTATGGCCACCTTTAATACGTGAAGAGAAATGACGGTAACCGTATAGATGATATCCTAAACGGTTCATAGCCATTGAGAAGATTTCACCAGTACTCTCAATACCTTCACCTTGTTGCCCACCGACTTTCCATGAAAGCTGATGTAACATTATAACAACTCCTTAAAATTTGCATTTGATTTATATAGCCTCAGCGTGTCGAGAAGAATTTGATAAAATCCGAAAATCATCGCTAGGCACTAACTTATTACATAATACATTATTTTTGACTAAAAATATCCAACTTATTGGTATTGATTTGTAATAAGTAAATTTCACTGTAAAGAAAGAAATTTTTCCATTCCTAGTTTAACACGAAGAATTATCAGAAACTATTGAAATTACAACATTTATGTGAAAATCAGACCTTAGACTGAAACCGATTTCTCTATAGTATTTGTCGATAAAGAAGAAGTTACACGTAAATGCTATTTTGAAAATTTTCGGAAATTTATTATAGTAGAATATAACGGTTTGAACCCATGGACTTGGGTTTGGATTTTGAGGAAGTATTGATTTTAAAAGTGTGGAGGAAAGGATACTTTGGTTAGATTTTGCCCTTTTTCCCGTGACGGATATTCCATTACACCCGAGAATTAAACAAAAAAAAACGAAAGAACTCTTAACAACTAGTTTGCGCTAGTGATTAAGAGTTCAATCGTCACATTATCGAGTTCTTTTTTCTACGACTAACTTTAAAGCTGTGCGATCTTCCCCAGCAATTGTGATATCAGCAAAAGCCGGTGCACAAATTAGGTCTGTGCCACTTGGAGCCACAAAACCGCGAGCAATCGCCACTGCCTTTACTGCTTGATTTAATGCACCTGCACCTACAGCTTGCATTTCCGCATATCCTTGCTCACGAATAACCGCGACTAGCGCACCTGCGACAGAATTTGGATTAGAGCGAGATGATACTTTTAATGAATCCACATTTATTCCTCCCCATATTTGCTATAAGATATGACTTGAATGATCGATATGTTTGGCGTTCATTCAA
Organism: Ureibacillus composti; assembly: GCA_030348875.1. Lineage (GTDB taxonomy): Bacteria > Bacillota > Bacilli > Bacillales_A > Planococcaceae > Ureibacillus > Ureibacillus composti. The sequence goes on along the minus strand of JAUCEP010000002.1, from coordinate 1,702,766 downwards.
AGGACTTTAAGTTAGTGTCCGTAGCTCATTTTATGCTGGGGAAAAGTGAATTAGAATCTAATATTCTTCAATTTACCAGTTAAAAATACTTTTATTTTTTCGCTCTAAATCAACAAATTTCACGGGTTTATCATTCGGCTAAAGAAATCAATATTTGAATTGAGTAAATTAATTTCATCTCACATGGCAATCAACCGCGTATCCCTCAAGAATAAACGCTAATTTGCAAGTGTTTCCCGACACCGTAATGACCCGAAAAACCTGTAGCAACTTTTGTCGAATTTCCTTTGGATGAATATAAATTAATTAATTTATGCTTGGAAAGGATAATCTTCATTAATATAAATACGCTCACAAGAAAGGGCTTTTCCTGTTTTATTATCGATATTCACAAAGAAACCACTAAGTACTTCTCGACCCTGTTTAGGTACTTCAAAGCGTGCTGGCATATTTGTTTGGAATTTATAAATGACACTTTCCTTTGTCATCCCTAAGATTTCATCATATGGGCCAGTCATTCCTACGTCGGTAATATATGCTGTACCACCTGGGTAAATTCGTGCATCCGCTGTTTGTACATGAGTATGAGTTCCTACTACCGCTGAAGCACGACCATCAAGATGCCAACCTAGGGCAATTTTTTCACTTGTAGCTTCACCGTGGAAATCAACAAAAACTAGTGGAGATTTTTTACGAGCTTCTGCGATTAACTCATCTGCCATCGCAAACGGATCGTCATGAGGTGGTAAAAATACACGACCATGCAAGTTAATTACCGATAGTGTTACCCCGTTTTTCTCAATCTGCACCATTCCTTTTCCTGGTGCTTCTTTTGAAAAGTTAGCTGGACGAATAAGGTAATCCGCCTCATCGATAAACTCAAAAATATCTTTATTGTCCCACGTATGGTTCCCCATCGTAATGACATCAACGCCGATTTGTAACAGCTGCTGATAAATTTTTTGTGTAATGCCACGACCTGCTGCAGCATTTTCTCCGTTGGCAATGACCACGTCAGGTGCATATTTTTTCTTTAAACGCGGTAAATATTTTTCTACAGCGTCACGACCAATCGAACCTACGATATCACCGATAAATAAAACTTTCATTGTTTACAACCACACTTTCTTTAAATAACCACTCCATTGTAACAAAGTCATGGAGTTAGAATCAAAATAAATAATAATTATTTTCTTAGTTTACGCTTTTACATTGGAGTTTTTCTGAATAATTACGTGTCATCCATTTGCTTTCCACCATACAAAATAAACGCATCCGATCAAATCGAATGCGCTTATACGAAAAAGGAAGTTCTTTTATTTTATTACAATAATGTTTTTTCTATACATCTTTTTATATAAAATGGTTATTTTATTACTTAACATTCTTTTATCGAAATATTCTGAAATAATATTTTATAAAAAATTCATAGAACATCTTTCTCGACATTTTATGAAAGAAATTCAATATATTTATTTAGGATTATCTATAATATTGATAATAATAACTATTTTTTGGCAAGTCAAAGTTATTCATTACAACACCGACAATTCTTGCTTTTGAGGCCATTAGAGCAGATTTAGCTTTCATTGCATCCGATTTATTTGATTTACCTGAATCAACTATAAGAATAGTTCCATCACATTTGTTTGAGAGAATTTGTGCATCCGCAACCGATAGTAGTGGTGGCGCATCAAAGATAATAATGTCAAAGTATTGTTCCATTTCTTCAATGAAACTCTCCAGTTGTTTCGATGCTAGCAACTCAGATGGATTAGGTGGAATGTTCCCACAAGTTAGCACATATAAACCAACCATAAACGTTTCTTGGATCGCGTCTTGAGCTGAAATTTGTCTAGCTAAAATATTGGATAACCCCTGTGTATTGAATATATCAAACGTGAAGTGTAATGTTGGCTTTCGCATATCTGCATCGACAATCAACACCCGCTTCCCTTCCTGCGCATATACAACGCCAATGTTGGCAGCAATTGTGGATTTTCCTTCACTTGGCATAGAAGAAGACACCAAAATCGTCGTTAACCCTTTTTCTGGTAAGGAGAATGTGATATTTGTACGGATCGATCGAAATTGTTCTGAAATAATTGATTTCGGATCTGTGACCGTTACAAGTTTTCTTGCAATGGATGTGGGTGTTTTTTTCTTTTTCTTAAACTTTTTCAGTAGATTCATATTCATAATTCCCCCTTATTAATCCAATATAGATGCCTTAAATTTGATGAAAGACGATTTTTCGGTATCGATTATATTGTAAAAATTGTTATTTTAATTATACTTTTCTCCCACTCGTATCATACCATCCATACAAAAATTTGCCAAATTCTAAATTCGTTTGTATCAGTTTATCTATTTTCCAAATGTTAATATTACATCGCATTTTAAATTATACAGAACATTTTGCAATAAAAATATTATTAATAAACAAAATGAGGTGATATGGTCGCAGCTATTTTACTTGCATAATCAATTGATCCGAAAAATGATAATTAACTTACGTGAATAAGGAGGTGAAATTGATGATGAAATTTGCGGAAAACAGTCGTTTATGTAGTGAGGATGAATCGTATAGGTCTTATATCTATTAAGTCCTAATCGAATTTATAGTAGTATTGACTCGCGGAAATAGACCCATTTATTCAATTTGGAAATGAGGACCATTTATAATAAGTGTTACCACATTTTTCTATGTACATCCCTATGAACTTTTTGGACTCCATATCGTTTGAATGTTGATCTATTAATCCCACGTATGATTCCGATCAAATAAAAAACCTCACAGCAAAAAAACTGCAAGGTTTAAATTCCATCTTAAAAATAATCAATAAACTGTGGAATGCCGACTGGAATTAAGTCTTCCAGGATGGTGATGGTTTCAGATTTTCCTTTTAGGCGTTCGATTTTTTCTAAATATTTTGGGCGTTTGTAGCCAAGAAGCATCGTTGTTAAGGTTTGGATGGACATTTGAACGGTGATGTCTTCCATTACATCAAAATTAGTCACTCTTTTTACGGTTACGTTCCCATTTTCGGACAAGATATCGTAAGTGCCATTATTCCACTCAACTAAACGGTCTGCCACTGTGAACCGGATGTGGAAGTCGGATTCATCAAATGGGTAGCGCTTTAAAAATTCCTCTACATCGACGACCCGGGCCATAAAATATGGGGAAACTTTTTGAATGATTTCGCTATCTTCAAATAAGAATGCTACTGGTTCATTTCCTGCTGTTTTTCCATATGCATTGTAAACCATCGATTTATGAGCAGAGACGAAATTCCACAGTCCTTTTCGTGCTTCTTCTTGTAAGTAGACAATTTCATCGATATAGAAATTTTCTTCCATAATTCGGTAGAACAAATAGCCTTGAGGTTCGTCGTTTTCATCATAATAAACAGCTGCTTGCATTTGCACATCCGTATCGACGAATTTTTCTTCCCAATAATCCTCGTGAAATTTTTCATTCCAGGCGATTGTATTTCGGATCATGGCGCCGTGCGTGATGGAAGCATACCGTTGATAAACATCCACAAGGTGCTCATCTCTCGTTCCAACTCGTCGAATTTTTCCTGGTATAGAAGTGTAGTGAGGGAATTGCGTATCTTTCACTTGAAACTCTACGATATCACTCATAATCTCCCACCCCTTTTTGCGGTAATATGGAATGGAGAATGGGAATAGGTAGGAAATATATCGTCCTTCATTACGCATCATGATTAATGTTTCCTTAATTAATTGATCCATCAATCCTTGCTTGGAATATTCTGGGTAGGTACCGATTGCCGTAATTCCACCCATTTCATAAGGAACGCCATAAATATTCACTTGGAATGGCAAACTTAAGATTTGGGAGACAAGCTGGCCTCCGTCAAACCATCCGAGTGCATGGCCTTCATTGAACTGTCTACTTTTCTCACTGACGAAGCGTCGATCTTTCTTAATGGACATGGACATTTGAAAAACATAATTTAACAAGTCAATGGATTGGGCCATCTCCTCCATTTTGATTTCTCGCATCACAAGTCCTTTTCGTTGATTCAACATAATCACCTATTAATTTTTAGTTTTTATTTTTCAAAAACACCGGAAGCTTTAACTATATTCAGTGGGGTCAATAACGCGCTGAATATAGTAAGCTTAACAAATTTCTTTAGTCGATACATGTGTATATTAGACTTTTAACTTTTAAGAATTTGTAAATTATTTAGTAACCAAATTTACAATCGAGATGGATCACATCATAGCTATCTTCCTAGGAGCATTAATAATTTATTAGAGGTTTTATTAGTTTATTAATTCTTATTGAAAATTAATCAAGGCTATTAAATTTCTTACTCGATCTGACAGTGTGCCATTGAATGTGATAAAAGGTTCTTCGTTGAAATAAAGTAAACCAAGTAAAAATGGAGAAAGAATGATGATAAAATATGTTAGTCGTTTTAGAGGGAAAGGCTGAACTTTACTGAACTTTGAAAAAATAAAGGTTGGAATAACTAAGCCTATTGTGATGCCTAACATATTGTAGAGGGCATCTAACAATTCCGCGCTGCGGTCAGGTAATAACAGTTGGCGATATTCTTCAATGATCCCAATCACCATTAACGTAACCCATATAATACTGATATTTCGGATTTGATTTCTTTTCGCAGAGAGTAGAAGTGTAGTTAAACCTAAAACGAGTGACACACTTGTATAAAAAGACAGATGTTGCCATTTGTCGTGTCCAAATAATAATCCAAAATTAATATCCATAATTGAACCCCTTTTATAAATATCAGTATCAATAAACCCTTTGCCATGTATATCAGGATTATAATTCTTACAAAAATCACGCGAGACTGTAAATGAAGGATTAAGAACTCGCTAAATGTGTTAAAATGTCTTTTCAGTGTAGCACCTAACAAGATTATTGCCAAATATTTTCCATTTTAATATTAGAATTTCTTCAACCCCCATCCTACGCTTTAAAAAATCTTCAAACCTACTCTCGTGTAAAAGAAAAAAGGAACTTCTCAACATGAAAGCAAGAAGTTCCGTCATAATCTTTTAACTTTTGGATGAAGCATTTGTCACGCGATTGCGTCCTGAATTTTTTGCTTCATATAGGGCTTGATCGACTAAATCTAATAAATCACTAGTATGAGCGGCTGTTTCAGGAAAAGAAGCAACACCTGCTGATAAAGTAACAGGTCGCCCACATGGACTTTCTGTTTTCTCCATAGTTTTGCGTAATCTTTCAGCTATTTCAAACGCATCTTCAATACTTATTTCTGGAAGTAGGATGATAAATTCCTCCCCACCATATCGACAACAAATATCAACTTCCCGAGTCCCTTCTTTCATTTTCTTGACAAAAAATTTCAAGACTTCATCACCCATGGCATGTCCGTAAGTATCATTGATGCTTTTAAAGTGATCTAAATCAAGCATAATAACTGAAAATCTTATCTCTTTTAACGTCCATTGTTGTAGGATTTCATCCATTGTTCGTCTATTCATTGCACCTGTTAGTGGGTCAGTCGTTGATTTGTCCATAAATAAATTAACTTGACTATGAAGAAACGCGAAACTATGAATTAGTGCTGTCTTTATTTGATGAGCTTCATAATACCAAGCATTTGTTTCTTTTAGCTTCCTCATTTCGCTTTCTTCAACACTAACCACTGTAATGGCAGCCAGTTTTTCTAATGGTCTCACAATTTTATTTGCAGCGAATATTGCAATGATGATGGAAAGGATAATTAAAGGAAGTTGAATAATAAACGAATTCATAACTATTTTCCCAACTGAATTAATGGCAACTGCTTTTGGGGTTTGAGCAACAACTCCCCAATTGCTTATATCCACGAAACTGTAACCCGCAAGCATATCTACACCAAAAGTATTAGTTACCTGTTGGACTCCACTTTTTCCCTCCATTAATTGTTTTACTACCTCATTGTCGGATACGTCATCTCCAATAAGTTTTTCATTTTGATGATAAATAACTATCCCATCAGAATCTACAACGTACACATATGAGCCATTTTGATAATAATGATCTCCTAATATGGTTTCAAAAAAATTAGATTCATTTAAATATACCGTTCCATTGATTAACCCTTCATAGGACCCGTCTTTTGAAAAGATTGGATATGAGAGGGTAATCACCACTCGATCTGTTGAAGTTTTATATGGCATTGTTATGGAAGGCTCTTGGTTTTTAATGAGCTGTAAACCTTCTGTCGATTTTATGAATTTTCCCTTTAGACCTGCTTCTGCTGGTGCTCCTGCAATTATTAAGCCTTCAGAGTTCGCTATCACAACAGAATTAAACGATTGTTCCTGCTCCTGAACACGATTCACTACATTCATGATTAATTCTTCATCATCTAAATGGCCTTCTACTTCAGTAGCACTAAATTCTAGTACTTTTAAAGCATCGTCTAAATAAATGTTCACCATTTGAGAAAGTTTTTCGGCATAAACCCTGTTTGTTTCAAGGGATTGTTCTTTTAGCAACCTTATATTCCCTTGATAACTACTGTATAGGCTGCTTGCAATGGATAATATAAAAGCTAATACGATAACAGCCACAATCAATGACTTTAATGTGATTTTTACGTGTAATTTATTACTCGGTTTCAATATTTAAAGCTCCATTCATCGGATCAAAATCAATATCTTTTAATACAATATGGTCAATTTCAACCAAGATTAACATAATCATTCAGTTCGTTGATGTTGCAAAACATTTCTATGTTAGTTGAAAGTAGGTTAACGGTCAAGAGTTAATTGAGCTTGTTCAAGTCCAACTTTTATTTCTTTTAAAATAAAATAAACAGGTAGAGAAAATGATAGGTTTCCCACCTGTTTTCATCAGTAATCGTTTGGACTAAGTAACGCGCCTCATCCCTGTTTGGAAGGACTTTGATAAGTTTGTACAAATATTCCGTCGCCTTCTAACCATTCTGCTATAAAAACCTCTTTGTAATTTACAACATTATGCGATAAGAGTTGAGTCTTTAACCAAGTTTCATCATAACCGATATCACTAATTTCATCCCACAATACTTTCCCGTCCCGAATCAGGGTGACCGGTACATTTGGTGGCTTTCCTACTAGATTAAAGTCTTCTAACGTGGTCTTTTGATATTGTGGCTTCTTTAATATACTAATTGAACCATTAGGCTCTAAATAACAATAAGCTACTTCTCGTATAGAAAAAGTTTCACTCTGCCTAAGGAGACTTTGCAATTGATTAAGATTCATGCGGCTTTTTCTCAGCTGTTCGCGGTCAACTACTCCATTTCTAATTAGCGCAGATGGTTTCCCTTGAAAAATACCTCTTAAGAATAATGATTTTCTTTCAACATATTCAACAATAAATAGTAGGAGTCCCCAAAGGCTTAAGGCATAGATAATATAACCGACACCAACTTTTGGGTCATATAGGGCGTTTCCAAGTAATTCTCCAAATACAATTCCAGAAATAAATGTAAAGGGTGTGACTTGCTTGATGATTTTTCTGCCAACGACATGCACGATTATTACCAATAAGAAAAATCCAACAATTAGTTCAATGGTTAAATGCATAACCTTCATAATTTCTAAAATACTCCCATCTAAATTCTTATGTAGGAATCATTTTATTTTTACTACAGGACGGTTTTTATTCATTTCCTTTTAAAAAAGTGTTCCCTACCCTTGATGATTTATTCTAATTAGGAATTGAATGGTAAAAGGATCATTTATAAGGGAGTTGAAATGGGAAAAAACGCAAAAACACCATTTTCCTCAATGAGAAAAATGGTGCTTCTATTGTTAATGCTACCTGGGGTAATAAACCGCTAAAATAGCTTCTCAATTTCATTTACTGGCAATGGCTTGCTGTAATAGTAGCCTTGTGCTTGATCGCAATGAAGGTTACTTAGAAACAAGGCCTGTTCCTTCGTTTCCACACCTTCTGCTATTACTTTAAGATTTAACCCGTGGGCTAAGGAAATAATGGCACTAATTATCTTTACATCGTTATGGTCATTTAATATATCGTTGACAAAGGAGCGGTCGATTTTTAAATGATCAATCGGAAAGTTTTTCAAATAATTTAAGGAACTATAGCCTTTGCCGAAATCATCAATAGCTATTTGCACACCCAACTCATGTAAGGCTTGCATCGTAGAAATTGCATGGTCAACATCCATCGTCATCGATTCGGTAATTTCAATTTCTAAATATTTTGGCTCTAATTTCGTTTCAATTAACACCTGTTTCACCCGATCGACCAGTGCGTGCTGTAAAAAGTCTTGTGGAGATAAATTGACTGCGACCTTTATTGGAGGAAAGCCACGATTTTGCCACTCTTTGGATTGATGACATGCTTTTTGTAGCACCCATTCTCCCAATGTATCTGCCAAACCTAGTTCTTCTGCTAGTGGAATAATATCTCCAGGATTGATTAGTCCAAAAGTCGGATGATTCCAACGTATCAATGCCTCTACTCCTACTACTTTTTGAGAACATAAGCTAATTTGAGGTTGATAATATAACTCTAACTGATTATTCTCTATTGCATGGCGCAGTTCTTGTTCAAACGTTAACTTTTCAAAAAGATAGTTTTCTAACGTCGATTCATAGACAAAGTAGCTGTTTTTGCCTTGTTCCTTAGCGCGGTACATCGCTGTATCAGCCTTACGGAACAGTGTATCCGCATCATACTCACTACTAAGATAAGTAGCAATACCAATACTTGTACTTATATGAAATTCATAGTTTGCAATTGCAAAGGGCTGTTGAAACAATTGAATAATCCCTTCTGCAATTGACGTAGTTTCCGATAAATTGGATAAGCCATTCACAATAATCGTGAACTCATCTCCACCCATCCGGAAAAGCTCAGCGTTGTTAGGCAAATATTCACGTAATCGCTTGCTAACTTGCACTAACAGCCAGTCACCTTTTTCATGGCCTAATGTATCATTGATCATTTTAAACCGATCGAGATCAAGTAAAAAAATGGAGAACTTCTTGTTATTTTTCTTCGTTTTCTCCATTTTTTCTTTCAATACTTTATGAAAATAGCGACGGTTAGGAAGTCCCGTTAGGTCATCATGATACGCAAGATAATTAATTCGTTCTTCTGCTTCATAACGGTCCGTCATATCTTTTAATTGAGCAAATGCACCAGTTAATCGACCTTTCTCATCATAAAGGGGTCTTCCATCTAATAAACAAACCGTTTGGTAACCAGTTTTTTCACAAGTAAAACGGAGTTCGATATCAGTAAATCGTTGTTGTGATGTTAAAATTTGTTTTATATTTTCTGCTAGTGGGCTAAGCCGTTCGATTTTCTTTCCAATAATCGTCTCTTTATGCCAACCTGTTAACTTTTCACCAAAGGAATTAATTTTCGTCACTTCACCGTGTTCGTCCGTTTGAATAATTGCCGTTTTTGCATTATCTGTGACGATTTGATTCAAAATATTTAATTGATTATTTTTCTCTTTTAATATGAACTCTCTTTCAATAGAACCAACGACTGTTGTTAACATTGTCAAAAGTAAAGGACTTTGATAATCCACAAACGTCATAATGGAAATAGTTCCTGTAATAGGCACTTTGTCTTTAACTTCAAATGGTACAGTATAACATGCAGTTTGTTGTAGGAAACTGTGATAATGTTGCTTTCCAATAACTTCAACAGGCTTATTTAAACTGAGAGCTAAGCTAGCCGAATTCGTCCCATTTGTCTCTTCCGTAAAAAGAGCACCCGGTCTTATACCCAATTGTTGAACTGATTGCGTCATGTTTGAATCCCCATTAAACTTTAAAATCGTCCCTTTATGATCAGTTACTATGAGGATTAACGTCATCCCATTGAGCGTTTGAATAAACTTTTCTGAAAAAGTATCGAAAACACTTAAAAGTTTATTATAATCTATCAGTTTTTTCTGTAGCTCATCATCCGGAATATATTGAGTATTAGGAATCGCATTCGGGTCCATCCCTCTCATTTCACATCGTTTTTTCGATTCTAGTATATATGAAGGAATATCTTGTTGGTGCATCATCATGTTGTAGTTACTCCTTTTATCTTCATTGCGGATTAAATCTAATAATCTAATATATTAAATGATAGTAAGTTTCTATTCACATTTGCCTATTATAGCATATAGATACTATAATTTTATTGAGTTATAGCAAGAAATAACTACCAGATGAGGTTGAAATATCGTTTTAAAAAAACGCTATACCTTTCGGTGGGTGTAAGGTCATTGCTAATTTTATTTATGAGAGTATTTATAGTTAAAAATACTTACAAACAATAGGAGAGCAAAATAATTCCGACATTCCAAATAGGCTTGATAGAGTGATTTCTCGTTAACAAATACGTTACGACCCCATCAAGATAATATTTATTTTCCACTTAAATCTTGGAGTCCCGATTTGTTTTCTTCTGATATAGAGAAGACAATCTACTATGATGAATCTAGCCAAAACTCAAATCCATTCTTAACCCCGAATCTCCATCACAATCTTATAAGCTTCCTCCATTTCATCGAGCTCGATTAAACTTTTGATTTCATCTGCCACTGCATACCAATCGGGACCAAATAATCTTAAGTATTTTGCGAAGTCTAGATAATTGGTGTGATCTTTACTTTGTGTAAGAAAAATCAATCTTTGATATAGGCTGATAATACATTGAACCGGTAAAAAGAAATTAGCCTTGTCATATTCAATCATCGCCTTCAACGTAAAAATAGAATTTTCCTGTTGGGCCTTCTCAACAAAACGCTGGATAATGGCATTCAACTCTTGCTGCATCATTTCTTGCTCTATTTCATTCAGAGCAGACCAATCCAATAGATTGATGACAAATAATTTATTCGCAATTGCCTTTAACGTCACGTTTCATCCCCCCTTATAAAGAACAGTTATTTAAAACTCAGTTCTACGAAGGTTTAGTGAAGCCATTTATTCGATAAAAAAAGAAGCGTTTGGTGACATCCTGATCAAATGCACGTAACGCTCCTCTAGGTACCTGGAGACCATTTATTTTATGGAAAATTAATTGAAGTTCTCAAGCTTTCTGTTGATTGAATTACTATTTAAATAAATGAATTTTTCATGATTCCATTAATTAACTGGTAAAATAAGCTCGCCCGTTTCCGTTACAAAGAAAGTATTCCCACCTTCTTTTATAATGGTTAAATCTGTTCCTATGGGCATTTCGTAAATCGCAAATACGGCAGGCTCAAGATCTATCACTTTTTGGTAATCACAAATACTTAAATTTCTTGAGTCACTTAAAAATTCGTCAGTATCGACATCTGATAAAAATCGCCACCCATTGTCAAGTTCATTGACAGGCTCTTCGCGAAAACACCATTTGATGGATCCCTTATTCTCTAAAATATTATTAGAGATAATACAACCACCTAAGCCTGACCCCTTATTCATCTCATTCCTCCATTTAATTCAAAATACGAAAAACACCAATCACCTACACTATAGAGTTGCTATCTATTCTTTTATATGCTTAAACTGTGGTCATTATTGGTGACTTTTTGTTAAATAAAAAAACCATAGAGTTTTCTCTATGGCTTTGAATTGTTAAACTTGTTTAATTTTCACATTACATTTGTCTTCTTCAGCCACTTCTAACGCCGTTTCAAATACCTTAAAGAACGTCTTCCCTGAAGATGTTGCAAAATAATTTGCTAGATTTGAAATCTTAGGGCATATTTGATCTCACCAGGGTGGTGTTAACGATAAATCTTCAATATCACATACAACTGAATTAACTGGGAGTTTCGAAAGTTCTAGCTCAATTAAGTTAGCTTTTACAGTGGGTACATTATTCCAGCTTAATTCATTATGATACAATTCAACAATCAACAATGGATATTTTGTTTCCTATCCATCCTTCTCTAAATGATGAGAGATAGTTGAAAAAAAGAATGGACAAAAACTGTGTGTCCTATTGCTCTTTATTCCGCCTTTAACGCTAAAATTTCTTCTCGATTATAGTCAATCATTAATTTTCAGAACCCTGCTAGTTAAAAATTCATCAATAAATGTAAACCTAAGTCCAATTGATTTCTGATATAAACCGTTTCGTAATCGTTTTCTTTTTCTAAAATGCTTTTTAATTCTTGAAATAGAACTCTTAACTGCTCTGTTTCTCTTAGCATAGTAATCCCCCTCAAAGGCTAAACTTACCACCCTAGTTCATACTCAGAACCTAAATCAATTCTTTCGTTAGTTTCTCTGCCTCATGCATTTCCCCTAAAAGTGGGTTTTCGTAGTCACTATAGTTATCCATATATGCTCTAACGCCACCAACAATGTTAATTTGATCCACGTTTCGATCTTTCTCCAAAATTTCTAAGGCATCGGAGTAGCGCTTATATAAAAGTTGGAATAGACCACTATTGATTTCATTGATGTAGTTAGAATTTAGTAGATTAATAACAACTTTGATTTGGTTCTTCAGATGATGTGTGTTCTCCATAAATTTCTTTCTCCTTCAACACCTAACATATGATTTTTTAATAAAAAACCTTGAGAGGCACTAAGCCAATCAAGGTTTATTCATTAATTGCGAAGATTATTGATCTCTAAATATTAAAGATAAGCTTTCTTTTATTGTATCTAAGTCATTATTTACTTCAAGACGTTCGTCGTAGTCATCTTTCCAGATGAAATAATCCGATAGACCAACTCTTGGCTGATTAATATTTGCATATATTTCTTTCAACTTACTAAATAGCTGTTCAATATCTTTATTTTCATTGTTGCTTTGTAAAACTTCATCAATTAAATGTAAACCTAATTCCAATTGATTCCTGATATACAAGGTTTCGCTATCGTTTTCTTTTTCTAAAATACTTTTTAATTGTTGAAATAGTACTGTTAATTTTTCTATATCTTTTAGCATGGTAATCCCTCTCTTTATTTAATAGGTTTTGAAGAAAGTACTTCTACGCCTTTAATCTTCCAAGGTTCTGAAACGAATATTTGATTTCCTCCACCTTTGTAAATGCCACCTTGGTTTGCTGCAGGCCCTTCATAAATTGTTGTACCTTTAGGTATCTTGATTTCGTAAACCGTTTCTAATGGGGAAGTACCCGTTAACACACCTGTTTTTGGATCAATCCATTGTGCCTTAACGGCAGAATCTATTCGCCCTTCAACTAATGTACCAGGCTCCCTTGTAAAATATTGACCTAGCGCATTCTTACCTCCACCTGCTTTTCCTGAACGGTAAAGAATAGTATCGCTATCTAGTTCTATTACGTTATACTTTCCACTTCTAAATGTTGAAGCTGCACCTTCATTCATTTTAGCTAATGGGCCAGGATTTTCAACCATATTGTAAGTATGTTTAGAATGATCGTACCCCTTATCCACTACTTCATCTACATTACTTTTATTAATGAGCTTGTTAGCATCCGCAATGGCATCAAGTGCTTTAGGAACTTTTAATAACTTCCCAATCGGAAGAATGGATGCAGCGGCAAATCCTTTTTCGAATAATGAAGCATCTCCATCAGCAAGTGTTTTGAGGTCATCTAAAATTAAGAAATCCAGTGCTCCTTTTCCGACATCCAATGCACCTTTTCCAACATCCCCCAAGAATCCTAGGAAACCACTATTTTCCTCTTCTTTCACTTCTTCTACGTCAGTTGGTACAGGGCAAGAAAGCTCCGTTGCAATTTGTTCCTGTTGTTGCTTCATATAAGAAACAAAATTTGTGGATACCGTTGCGCCATTAATGCCGAAATTATATAAAGGAATTTGACTATTTTGATGAAGTCCAGGGATCGTGTACGGATTAGCCCCTCCAATGAAACTTGGTGCTAACAATGGATTCATACCGATGATTTGGTTCATTTGTTGCGAACGGTAAGCAAGTGTTTGGGTAAGCGGATGTTGAAGAGCAAATGATTTCCACTGTTCTGCTGGAAAATTCACATCCGTTACGCCCTCAGTCATCATTGATTCAATATTGGAAATCCATGTTTTCATTAACAGAAGATCAGATTGAATCGTTGATAATGCACTTGTTTGAGATTGGTCAAATTGCATCAAATGCTCTAAGGTTTGATTACGTTCACGTTTTGCATCTTGTACACCTGCTTGAACTTCACTGTCATCTAGGTTCGGTAAGCTCACGATATCGGATACGGAATCCATGATGTTGTTTGTTTCATTTGTTAGCTCTTCAGTAACTTGTTTTGCATTGTTCAACCCTTGCTCAACTTCACCTTCTAAAGATTCCTGGCGGATAAATCCAGATCCATCGGGTTCGAGAGATGTAAGTGCAGATTTCATCTCTTGTAGAACGCCTTCGAAGCTCGCTTTAAACGTGTTGAAAAATTCAAGAAAGGGCAAGTGGCAGTTTTCGTAAAATCCACGTAGCGCTTCCCCACCTTGCCCTTTGAGGGATTCTTCTAATTGAGTAAGGCCTTGAATAGCAGTTTCAATTTGTTTCATTTCACTTTCGAGACGTGTTAATCTATTAACATTTCGTTCAAGGCCGGATTGAAACTCATTTACATCTAATACTTTCATTGTTTCACCTTCTTATTTGTTGGAACTTAGTGGTTCGATAATTGTTTGTTTTTTTCAAGTAATTCTTGAGTTTCTTTTGGTTCTTCTTTTATTTTCTTAGGCGGCTCTTTTATTTCAGGTTGCTGCTCTTGATAGGCTTGGCGGTCGCGTATCACTTTCGCAAGAGCAATTGATGTATACGTCGTGAAGAGGATCCCCATCCAGTAGTATCCTTTTTCAACTAGTTGCCACTCCGTATTCCAAACTGCAATCATACCAATTGAGAAGGACGCAACCATTGATAGCCATGCTAAAAACATATACTCGGACGCTGTTTTGATGCCCTCATGACGGTCTCGTAAAACTTTTACGATGGAGAAAGCAGAAAACGTAATCCACCCAAGACAAACGGTATAAAAGCCTTTTTCAACGAGCATCCATTGTGTATTCCAGATGGCGATTAGTACAAAACTGAACGAAACAAGAAATGCAAACCATGTTAAAAAGAAAAATTCTTTACTCTGCATAAGTCGTCTCCTTTGCAACTATTCCATTTGAATTAATCACATACGTACCTGCAACTATATCGTGCAAACTACGCTTTTGGGAATGAACTCCAGCCATAATAAACCCAATATAGAGGGTGAATGTACTTAGGAGGATGGCGAAAAATCGGCCAACCCCACGCCAAAAGCTGATACGGTTCCCGTGAATATCGACCACTTTGATGCCAAGGAGCATTTTCCCAGGCGTTGCTTGAAACTTTGAAGCGTGGAACCCGGCATAATAGCAAACGTTCGCAGCAACAATCGTGAGATAAATGAAGCCAC
Organism: Ureibacillus composti; assembly: GCA_030348875.1. Classification (GTDB taxonomy): domain Bacteria; phylum Bacillota; class Bacilli; order Bacillales_A; family Planococcaceae; genus Ureibacillus; species Ureibacillus composti. The sequence continues at coordinate 1,687,380 of JAUCEP010000002.1, read as the reverse complement.
CTAAAATGATTGAGACCGTTTCATTATCAACAAACGCCCCAAACACACCGACAATAAACCCAATAATGATTGCAGGAATAAACGAGACAATCGATACAATGATACTGTCAAACAGCGAAGCCAAAAAGCGCATCCAAAATCCTGAAAACTTCACATCTTCCTTCAGAAAAATTTCGTGTTCCAACAATACCTTCCTTTTTCGTTGTGATAAATTGCTTCTTAGAGGGGGTTACCCTTTTTAGATACTTTTGACTGAGTAGCAATTTGTAACACTTGGGATGGGGAACTAGACAGTTTGGGATTGAACTGGAAATTTTGGGAATTAATCTAGACAGTTTTGGGATTAATCTAGACCTTCCAGGAAGAATCTAGACACTTTCGAGTTTTTTCTAGACTCTTTTTCAAGTAATTTAGACACTTTGGAAGAACTAGTAAACTTCGGGAACGATCTAGACTCTTTTGGGATTAATCTAGACTCTTTCGATTTTTTTCTGGACTCTTTTTCAAGTAATTTAGACACTTTGGAAGAACTAGTAAACTTCGGGAACGATCTAGACTCTTTTGGGATTAATCTAGACTCTTTCGATTTTTTTCTGGACTCTTTTTCAAGTAATTTAGACACTTTGGAAGAACTAGTAAACTTCGGTAATGATCTAGACTCTTTTGGGATTAATCTAGACACTTTTAAGTTTTTTCTGGACTCTTTTTCAAGTAATTTAGACACTTTGGAAGAACTATTGAAATTGGGTAATGATCCAGACACTTTTGGGATTAATCTAGACCTTCCAGGAAGAATCTAGACACTTTCGAGTTTTTTCTAGACTCTTTTTCAAGTAATTTAGACACTTTGGAAGAACTAGTAAACTTCGGTAATGATCTAGACACTTTTGGGATTAATCTAGACTCTTTTAAGTTTTTTCTGGACTCTTTTTCAAGTAATTTAGACACTTTGGAAGAACTATTGAAATTGGGTAATGATCCAGACACTTTTGGGATTAATCTAACTTCTCGAATTGATCTAGACAGTTTGGGATTTAATCTAGACAGTTTGGAAAATAATCTAGACACTTTGGAAAAGCTAGTAAACTTGGTAACGATTCAGACACTTTTGGGATTAATCTAGACTCTTTTGGGATTAATCTAGACTCTTTCAAGTTTTTTCTAGACACTTCGTTCAAGCTAGTTAATACGATTAAGAATCCCGCGCTTTTGGAAATAATCCCGACTTTTTTTCAAATATTCCTGCCAAAATTTTCGATAATCCCGGTATTCCACAAAAATCCTATCACTTTGAGAGATTTAGCCCCTCAAATCAAACACCAAACTTTACCGAACGCCAACGCTCATTTCTACGTAAACAACACCTGAATGGCTGCGTTTGTATTCCACAAAGATGGGACTGCTTTGAGTGAAGTCATTCTCTTGTATATGCTTAACAAGCTCCCAATATTTCACTTGGGAGAGTTCATCGAATTGATCCATGATCCGTGTCATGAGCATGCCATCAACAGAAAAGTAACTTCTAAAGTTCACGCCTTCAGAAGTGGGCATCGCTGAGAAATCACTTTCCTCGATTGGTCGAAAAATTTCCGCTGTCATGACAGATGCTGTTGGGTCGCTTATGATAGAGAAAAACATTGTATTGGCAACATTGAATCCGTATTTTGATAAAACTCGATCAAAATCCTCGAAGGCGAGGTGGATTTCTTCAGGTACGAAGTTATAATATTTTGACGCCACGTTTCGGTAAGTAATTTGATGTTTTTCAACGATCATCGCACTTCGCTCCGTTCTTTCAAAGGTACATATAAATCAATCATGTATTCCCCATAAACTTCTAGTAGCACGCAAACGAATGAATCATCTGTCGGTAAATTTTGCGCTTGGGCATAATCTTTTATTTTCTGAATTGCAGTTTTGAAATCCACTTCTTCCTGCGCTTGACGCAATAGCAGCGACTTCTCTAATTTGAATTGCTCTAAATAAGCGAAATCTGTGATTCCCTCATCAAATTCCACCGCTTCATTAATCGGCAAATAAAACGTGAATAGGCCTTCATCTCCTTCTTCTACTTCAAAGGAGAAAAACACAGGACCATTTTTATAAACTTCATGATTTAAAGGAAAATCTTCCATGACCTTGATTCCTTCAAGCCAGTTTTCTTTTTTATCTCTTATACGAAACGTAATTAAATGATCGAATTGTAGACTGCGTATTTCCATTTCATCCACTCCTAGCTTTGTTTTACTTTTTTATTCATTACATGAATGTTTTCCGATTGTAGGTACCCGCGTTCATCAAAATTAAAGGTTTTAAATCGTAGCTTGCAATACAACATCACAAGTTGCTCTGGTAAGACAAAAATCAGTGTGTAAAAAATCCCAAGCGGTAAAAAGACAAACATTAGCGTATCAAATAAATCAGAGGAGCCCATTTTCATTACATATTGGATTAAGAAAACAAGCCCCATACTTCCGATGATGGCGATTGGAATATAAGATGTTGTTTCAAATTTCCCGCGCAATTCTTCACTTCTTGACCCTTTACGGTAGTGACCTTTTTTAAGTAGGCGATAAAATCGAACAAACGTTGCGATAAATAGTAAAGCCCCAATTAATAGGGTAATCCACGTGAAGTTTACTAGCGATTCAGCCTGTGCATTGTCGTCTTCTCCTATAATAAATAGCGCCGCCAAATAGAAAAGTACGGAGAGGTTTTGAGTGACAAGGATGGATAATAAGTATTGAAACTTCTCGGCTTTTTTAAAAACAGCAGGGATTGTAAAGACAACGGATATTGCGATTAACGCTACTGTGAGCCACAAATGGACAGTTTGAATGCTTTCGAAGTTGGGATAAATGGTGTATTTTCCTGCGATATAATAAGTTAAATAGAAGATCCCGGCTTGTAGGAAAATTCCTAAAAAAAGCGTAGAAGCTAACGAATTAGGACTTTGTCTACCAGATTCGAGTGGTCCTCGTAATACGGCAAAATCTTCTTCGGTAAGTTGTTTCAACATGCGACGAATGCCTCCATTTTCGTTAGTTAGTGGAACCAGCCTTTAATTTTATCCATTGCGGATTCCCCTGTTTTTTTATCTTTATTGTTTAACATAGTATTGATGAAGAGCCCAGCCGCGACACCAATTGCGGTACCAACCCCTGGAACTGGAACGGCTGCTGTGAAGAAGGCCACACTTGCAGCCTGAACGGCCCCACCGACTGCTGTATCAATGGCTGTATCCACTGTTGCTCGTGTATGTGCTTGTGTACCAGTTAAGCCGTCATCTACTGCATTGTGATAATTACTGTAATAGTTCAGGCCTGCTGAAACAGGACCCAATGCTTTTGTGAATCCTTTTGCTACACCACTTGTAAAGACGCCCTTGATATCAACAGCATCTTTAAATGATTTTCCAGCCCCTGAAAGAGTTGCTTTCCCTACCGTTTTAGCTTTCTCAGCGATGGTTGCTTGATCATTCCAATATTTAAGGGATGAATGTTCTTTTAATGCAGCTTCCCCAACTTTTGACCAGCCTGACTGACCGGGTTTCTTTGTTGCAAATTTTAACGTTGATCTGTTATTTGCCTGTTGCTGATAGTGTTTTGGTTTCCAAGGTTGATTGCCTTTAGGTAATTTGTAATTTAATTCACGCAATGCTTTCCCATCTGGTGTGACCCTCAAATAGTGAAGCGCTCGCTCACTTGCAAGGAGACGATATATGTTTCGGCCCGAGCGCGGATCCCGAACGAGCTCCATTTTTAACCCTGCATTCTTCCCAGCCATAAACATTCCAAAGCTCTCAACTGCACCATTAACAGCGGTATTAAATTTCTTTACATTCCCGATATCTTCTTTATGCCCCATAATGGTTTCATCTGCAGAAGTTACATCTCCCGGCTTTTCTTCTGGACTTTCACCTGTCACTTCATCGACTTGATTCGTTCTGCTCGTTAAAGATGTTTGAAGTGCAGTAGTTGAAGCGTATTGCGCCCAATGTTCTGCCGGGAAATTCACATCGGTTAAGCCTTCTGTAATCATCGTTTCAAGGTCTTTAATCCATATGTTCATTGCGTTGAGATCACTTTCTACGATAGCAAGTGCAGAAGATTGGCTACTGTCAAAGGCTATTAAATCAGTAACGGTTGTATCTCGGTGTCGTTTAGCGGTTTGGATTTCATTTTGCACGCCTGTGTCATCTAAATTCGGTAAAGTCACAATATCTGCAACAGTTCCCATAATGGTATTCGTTTCATCGGTTAAACTTTCAGTCGTTTGTTTTGCGTTAGTAAGCCCTTGTTCAAGGTTTGATTCTAGGAATGATTGTTGGATGACCCCACTTTGATCAGGCTCGAGTGAATCAAGCGCTGCGTTCATTTGCGTGAGGACATCTTGAAAACTACTTTTAAACAGATAAAAAAATTGCAAAAAGGGCAAGTGGCAATCCCGATAAAATGCTCGTATTGCATTGCCACCTTGCCCCTTTAAAGATTCTTCAAGCTGAGTGAGTCCTTCAATGGCAGTTTCAATTGTTTTCATTTCCGTCTCTAGTCGAGTAAGCATTGTCATGTTGCGGCTGACACCCTCATGGAAGTTCCTAGCATCTAATACCTTCATTATTCCATCAGCCTCCTAGGACCGGAAACGGCACCGCTGATATTCGTTGAAATGCGCTGATCCTGCTCTCGCATGTAATGAACCGAATTTCTAGTTGTTTGAATATTACTTTGTAACACTGCTTGGTAACTCGTTAAGATTTGTTCTAATTCTTGTGCAAGTTCATTTAGTTTTGTTACAACATCTAATGTATTCCCTTCAATCGGGGGTACTGCGGTAGCTTTCAGTGATGAAGTTGCATTCTCCATCACACCAAGCTGTTCCTCTACATCCGCATATACCACTTTCACTTCATTTGACACGTGAATTCTCTCCTTTCCTTTTTGGGATAAATCATTTGGTTTTGAGTTTTAGTTGTTTTCGTGCGAGTTTCTATGCATTACGTGAGGGGGGCTTCTTTACGTGCCAATTCCGCGCCGTTTCGTGCGACTTTTATCTTGTTACGTGCGCTCTTCTCCCATTTACGTGCGGGGGGCTTTTTTATGTGCAAGTTTAGCCACGTTACGTGCGACTTTTATTTTGTTACGTGCGCTTTTCTCCCCGTTACGTGCGAGTTCTATCTCTTTACGTGCGAATACCCAAGTCACTTTTTACGTTGACCTGCGACCCTATCTTTTATCTCCCTGCACCATTTTTGGAACAAGCCAAATCAGGGCAATGAGGATACAAGCGATTAACAATCCTATATAGACAAATTGTAGGTTCTTGTTCCCATGATTGTTTTCTGAGCTCGACTGATTTGCTTGAACTTTTGCAATCTCTGATTCACCTGAAAACAAACCTAGTTTCATAGATTCATATGCGATCGTTTTTCGTTCTTCAAAATCATTAACAAAAAGCTCTTCCTTGATTTTTTCATTTGGATCGTAATCATTAGGAATAAAATCTAACTGTTTTTGTTCTTCAGGGATTTCCTTCCTAGATTCCAACAAAGATTCATTATGAAGATATTCTTTATTGTCTTTGAATTCTTTTTCCTTGTATTCATTTGGACTAAGATCATCAAGATTGCTTGCGGCCGATGCCGTTAACTCTGACCCTAAATGGAAGTGGAAGCCGGGTCCGTAATTGAACCCGACTCCCCCCATTATCCACAATACTAAAGCGCCAAACAAAATCTTACATTTCATACGAAGTTTCCTCATCTTGCGTACTTGCACGATTCTTAATTCGCCCGATGATATACGGTACGAATGCTGCAACCGCAATAATTACCGCAAGAACAATACTTGCTGGAACGATTAGAGATTCAGGTCCGTATTGAATGGATAAGTATACTTTTGTCATCGGATCTTCATAATCAATATTTGATGCCAATAACGTCAGCATTGGCGTTATGAAGAAGGCAATGACTGCAACACTAACGAACCAACCAACTAGATTGCCAATTGAGAAACCAGCAAAAATCACAGAGGACACCGCAGTTAGTAATAAAACAGTGAAAATTGTCCATTCAATTGCACCTGTTTCATTAAGTGGATAAATATCCAACCCGTAAATACTAATAATTAATCCAACGATTAAGTTCAGCAAACTGAACAACGCGATGCGCACGCTCGTTTTGTTGTTTTTGAAATAGTAGCAGAAATACCCAATGAGTAAGCTACTAATTAACACAATGACGAGTACAATCACTGGTGGTAATTTATTCTCTTGCACGGATGAATCTAGGCTGTTTGCTGCTAGTGGAGTAGATAAATGCTCATAAATTTGACCATTCTTTTGACCATCGATAAATGCGTTGTTTAACACATCATGAATGTCATTACGATATTTCTCTGTTGTATCCACGTTTTCATTCCACTTAGAGTTCAATTCCTGCGTATCTGCATTCACATCTGCCGCTTTAGCGTGAAGGTCATTTGTTACTGACATAATATTGTCTTGATTTTCCATGATTGTGTTCATGGAATTACTCATAGCCTGCAAGTTTTGGCTAATACTTTGTTGATTTGATACGAGGCTACTTCCATCTGCAACCGGAGAATGAGATTCAGAGGAACCAGCAATGAAAGTATCCAAGCTTTCTTGCATATTGCTCGCACTTGTTTCAACTGCTTCTAATTGTTCAGAAATTACTTCATAATCAGAATCGACTTTCTCCATTTGCTTTGTAAAGAATGAAGTTAGCCCCTCTTCCAATGATGTTAACTGCTGCTGGGAAGCAGGAACTCCTGCTTGCAATTCATCAAATAACGTTGTGCCTTTTTCATTAATACCTAAGATTTTGTTCACGTTTGACGACAGTTCTTGGGAAATTGGATCAGAACTTAAATTCGTCTTCAATGCCGTTTCATATTGAGCTAATGCTCCATAGTACTCCATTAACAATGTTGAATTATCACTATTAATTGATTTGTAAAAGACACTTTTCAAGCGCGCTTTCTTACCATCATTTATTAATGGTAAATTCACTATTTCTGATTCTTTACGTTCGATTTCATTGATAATCGATTTTTCATTACCCGGTGATGAAGGAACAACTACTGGGGCTTCCTCTTCACCTAGAGATTCTAGTGATTCTTTCAACTGCTCTTGCAATTGCTTTTCTTGTTGTTGTATTTGATTAATGCTCTCTTCGATGTTTGTGATTTGGTCAGACAGTTGGGACAGTTTATCATTTATCACTGAACCTACTGAAGGAGCCGCTGCTTGGTCAGCTGTGGACTCATTCGTATTACCTGCTACCGTAGCAGCTTGTTCTTTCAATGCATTAATTTCCTGCACTAGGTCCATTAGTTTCGCTCGCTGTGAGTCAAGTGCAGTAATTTTCGATGAAGCAACTAAATTACTAGTATTGCTTGCCACTTTCCCACCGCCATTACTGGCTTGGGTAGTTGGATTTGTTGCAGGTGTGCTACCATTCAATTGATTTTTCAAACTAATTACTTGCGATTCATACTGTACGATCATTTCCCCTTCCACTTGCTTGAGGAGGTTCATGATTTCATCTCTCTGGGTAACAACTTGATCTGCTAAATTCGTGACATTACGTCCGTTTTTTGCTAATTGGTCTTCAAGCTTTCGGACATTTGAACTAAACTTTTCATTTTGTTCGATTAAATACGTCTTCATTTCGTTATAACGTGGGTCTTGAGCACTCTTCATGTCAAGCACCGCTGTTAGATTCTCATTTTGTACTGTTTGTAAAAGCTGTTGCGCGGAAGTTTGGTATTGCTGATAGTCATTTACATACGTTACAAATTGCGCTAATTGCTCCTCGAAGTCCTCAGCCTGATCGATATTTCCATCGATTGGTGCGCTCTTCACGGAGTTTACGATATTCTCCAACAAGCTTTTTTGATTTTCAATATCCCCTACTACACCTGATAGATTCGGGCGATAAAAATCGGAAATCGTATTTAAAAACTCTATTTCTTTTTCAAGAATCGTATCGAATTCCTCACGTACTTCCTCTAAATCTTGAGAAACATAGCTCCAATAAAGAGTAGATATTTTCCCGTTTACTCGTGCAGTTGCTTTATCGATTTCTCGTAAAACTTTTTCACGATTTGCTGTGTTTAATTGACCTGAAACGTTATATTTAAACTCAGCCTTTACCGGTTGTTGCTCCTCGTAGGTCATAATGTTTTTAGAAAAATTCGATGGAATATAAATTACCGCATCGTAATCTTGATTCGCTAACCCTTTTTCCGCAGCACTTCGACTCACAACAGACCAATCATAACTTGTATCTGTCGATAAAATCGGCGCCACTTCTTTTCCAAATGCAAGTGCACTTTCTTCGTTTTCTGCACCTGTATCCTCATTGACAACGGCGATTTTTTTCGTTCCGCTCGATTCATCGAAAAACGGGTTTTCGCCAATAGCTAGGAAGTAAAGGATGGGGGCCCCGATAATCAAAATCATGACGATCACGATTTTTAACATCAGCTTCTTTTGAGCCGTCATGAGTAGATCTTCCTTTCAATATCACATAATGGGATTTGTATTTTGATTTCTTTGTTGTTCATGACATAGTAGCCAAATCCTGCTTGAATTTCTTCTTCTTTACGATCGTAAGGAAGTGTGAATAATGTTTGCTCTGATTTTTTCATCAATAGCAATGCTTGACGAATTTGCTTCACTACCGTTGTTAATGCATCATAGCCTTTCGTTAAATCAGTCGAATTGCCAGATACAATGAAGTTAAATCCAAGATAACTTGCATTTTTCATCAACTTCACAACGCGTTCTTGAAGTTTCGAATCAAGACTCGAATTGAATCGCGTATAATCATCCACCACAAGAAGAATCGGCGGGAATTGAAGATTTGCCCGTTCATTAAAGTTCGTGTTAACATACGTCACTTCACGGGATGCAACTTCTGCTTCAATAATGGTTAACCAATCATCAAATTGTTCTTTCGTTTCTACATAGGTAACTGCCCCTTCATCTGCGAAAGTCGCTAAACCTCTATCAAATGAATCAAACAACCCAATATCTCGAATTCCCTTTTCTACAGCAAGCGTTAACAACACTTTTAACACATTTGTCTTTCCTTTTTGCGCTTGCCCCATAACGAGACAATGTTTGTTGTTTAAAAGATTTACCGCAACTGGTTGGACAAACTCTTCATCTAAACCGACTGGGAATAAATGTGGTTGTTTATCAAGCGGAATATATTTTGCTAATTGAGACAGTGTCAAATCTGTTGGTAGCATTGGGATTGATGTTGGTTCTGATAACCTCGAGTATTTTGCCTTCAACGATTTAACTGTTTCTTTCAAGGCTTCAAGCATCTCAAAATCATTTGCTCCATTAGCCGGTAAGAAAATTTGTGAAAAATGGGCCTCGTCTTTTTTAATAATCGCCCGACCTGGTATCGCTTCAGGTGATAAAGTCGTTTTCCCAAGCACCGAAAATGCCTCACTATGATCCATCAAGTAATGCACAATTTTCGTCTTCAGATTGTTCATGACCGCTTGGCGAATCGATGAAATACGTGTTGCCGTAAAGATCATATAAATCCCTAAAGACTGGCCGTCCCTTACAAATTGATTGAAGTAAGGTTCGAAATCCGGCATTTCTTCCTTAATAAAATCAAAATTCTCAACGACCACATAAAGTAGCGGAAGTTTTTTCTCTGCTACCTGGTTATACAGCTTTATACTGCCCACTTCCATTTGCTGAAGTAATTGCTTTCTTCGAACGATTTCTTCGCGGATCATTCGCATAAACTTCTCCATTTTGCGGATATCCTCCATCAAGAAGAAATCAGCAGTATGTGGAAGTTGCTTCAACGGAAGTAACGAACCATTTCCAAAGTCCATTAAGTAATAATGCACTTCTTCAGGACTGTAGTTTTCCGCGATATTTAATAGCAGTGTCAGCACCGTTGTTGATTTTCCGTAACCAGTGGAACCGAAAATACCAAGGTTGCCGTCATCCATCACTTGATAGTGATACGTCGTTTGGCTTTGTTTTTCAGGTTCATCGATTAAGGCAAGGGCGATGCGATCTCGCTGTTCGGAAGTTTCCGCATTTTTAAACAAGCGTTCAGCAAGCGGCGGAAGCCACGGACTTTTTAGCTTATCAATACCAAATACTTGTTGCGTCTCTGCGATTTTCGTTACGATTGCTTCAATTTCTGTGATGCCTTTTCGTTTCGTATCTTTTGCAGAAATATTCGATAAAGGAATTAGACCTAAATCCGTTACGATGGCAATTTCATCTTCCCCATCGGAGTGCTCTGACAGATAAGGCGCACCACTCCAAGCCGATTGGAACAGCTCATAAACTTCGTTGTTCCCAACTTGTAAATATCCCCTACCTGTTTGGGTGATGTTAGCAGCATCTGCATTTTTCAAAATTTCCTTACTGTCACTCGCATCTTGAACCTTCAGTGCCACTTTAAAGCGGGCGTTACTCCAGATTTGATCATCAATGACGCCGCCTGGTTTTTGTGTTGCCAAGATGAGATGAACCCCTAAACTTCGCCCGATACGAGCAGCACTTACTAGCTCTCGAATAAAGTCCGGCTCTTCATTTTTCAATTCCGCGAATTCATCGGAAATTAAAAATAAATGTGGCAGTGGTTCTTCTGCTTGCTGTTGCTTAAACAAACTTGTGTAATCGTTAATGTGTGTGACATTATAACGGTCAAACAAGCGTTGACGACGTTTTAACTCACTACGGATCGAAGCGAGTGCGCGATTCGTAAAGTTCACACTACCCTCGATATTCGTAATCGTTCCTAATAGGTGTGGCAATGTTCTAAACGGCTGAGCCATTCCCCCACCTTTGTAGTCGATTAAAAGGAATGCCACTTCATGTGGATGGAAATGCACTGACAATGACAAGATGTACGTTTGTAGAAATTCACTTTTCCCTGACCCCGTTGTTCCCGCAAGTAATCCGTGCGGTCCATGTGCTTTCTCATGTAGATTTAAATACACGAGATCGTCTTTCCCTTTTAACCCAATTGGCACAGCTAATGATTTCGAAGATTCATTTTCTGACCATTTTTGCCCAATTCTAAGTCCATCTACTTCTTTTACATTCATCATTTCAAGGAAGGTCACGCTTTCTGGGATGGAATTCGTCATTCCTGTTTGATGGTTCAGCGTGCGTAACATCCGCGAAAAACGCTCGTTATCTTCTTTTTGATGATAATCCAGTGTAAACGGAATGCTCACTGCTTTTTTATCCTGTATTAAAATGTCTCCCTGTGTATCATTCAGTAAGCGCACAAGGGTGTGAATATTGTCCGACAAACTTTCTTTTGCATCGGTTGCGAAAATCACCGAAATGCCAAGGTGTTTGTGGTCTCCTTCAAGGTATTCTAAGATAACGTGTTCATTAATCAACTGCTGGTTTGTGATAATAAACACAAGATGTGGTGCAAAGCGGAGTTTGTCTTTCTCCTCCTCTAAATCACGCTCACGAATCATTTCATAAATCGATGAAAGCAGCTGATCTCGTGTTTTTTCGTTGTAAATTAACCCACGTGCATACATGTTCGGAATATTAAAATGCGGCAACCATTTCATCCACTCGATTTGCTTGTAATCTGCTTCATCAAAAATAAAGACAAAACGTAAATCATGATAGCTATGGAAAAACGCAAGCTGTCCAATGATTTGGTGAATTTCTTGTTTTACAACGCGCTCTTTCCCAATTAGCCCAATTGGCCCTTTCGCCAAATTCGCGATGATTGGCACATCAGAAATTTCCTTATAAACTTTTTCAAGTTTTTGAGATTGTTCGATTAAGTCATCCATTTCGCGATTCGCCATATCGTTTGAATTTAGTGTGATCGGAAAGCTTGATGGTACTGTCCCCGTCCCTAAACGAAATTGAAGAAAATCATCACTTTCTAATGGACGTTCCCAAATACGGTCTGAAATTTGATTCGTTAAATATTTCATGCGTTCGAAAGTTGGGAAGTGGAACTCCATCGTAAATCGTTGTTTTTCTGATAACTCTTGTAGTTCCTGTCTTTTATTTTCAAGGTACGCCGTGTAAACGCGAACTCGTTTTTCCTTTTTTCGTTTCTCATTGCCGCGGTCTTTAAAATATTGTACGGACGACGTAATTAACGTCATGACGAACATCACCATGGTAATTAGGATGAAGATTCCTCGAGGCTGAATAACTGACACAATTCCCATAACAATTAGCATAACAAGCGGTGGTAATATGACTAGCCAGAGGCCTCTGTTTGACGGGTCATGCTCTTGTGATGGAAACGACAATGAAACCTTTTCTTTCGGTAGTTCATACACCATTCTTGGAGTCCGTCTGTAAATGGGGTATTTTTTCTTCATTTCCGATTCAGGCTCGATGATTTGTGAAAGTTGTGTCTCGTAATCTTCAAAACTTAGAATTTCTAGGACATCCTCTTCTACTAAACGAATAAACATGAATGGTGTGTAGATGATGTCCCCGAGTTGAATTTGTTTTCGGGATTGTTTCCTCTGCCCGTTTATGTAGCATTCAGCGTTATTTGGATTTTCGAACGTCCATTGATGGCCGACTTTGAGAAGTGCAAACGACTGTGGCTTCAGTTGGAGTTCAGATTTCCATGTAATTTCAGCTTGTTCGTTCTCGTTGGAAAATCGGATTTCTTTCTTCTCCCCTACAAAGTAGGTCTCCTGTTTTGCGATGGATTGGAAAAATATGATGTTCAGCTTTTTCTGGCTGTTGGCATCCGTCCATTCAAAAAACTGCTTGGGATTCACTTTTCCAAGCAATTGCTCATTTTGCTTTACCGTAAAACCAAATGAATCTTCCGTAATGGTGAGTGGGCCATTCGTAAACGGCAAGCTGTGAATCGTCACAGTATGGGATGAATCATTCCCAACGGTGATTTGGTCTTTCTTTAGTTGATCCAATTGAATGGATTGATAATAGTTGTCATAAAAAAATAAAAGCGTACTCATCAAATCACCTTCTAGTAGGGATTTTTTTGTTGTAATAAAACGTCCGTCATGAATTGCTGGAAGGGTTCCTTTTGTTCACTTGGACTGTTGTTTTGTGCGTTTGGTAATGTGATTTGTGCACTTGGAATTTGTTTTGTGCGATTAGGACCGGATGTGTGCTTTTTCGGTCCAATCGAATATATTTGGACTAGTCAAATTTTCGAAAGTACCGGACACTTTTTAAAATTTACTGGACATTTCATGTAATCCGACCTACTATTCAGTCCCCTGAGCTGGCTTTTCTGGTTGCTGTGTAGCTCCCGAAGTTGCAGCAGGTTTCTCAGTAGCATCTGTTACTGGTTTTTCTTTCGCTCCTGCGTTCGCAGGTGTTGCAGCTTTATCTGCCGCACCAGTTGATCCGGCTTCCTTCGCCTCACCATTTACCGTAGCTTTATCTTTTGCACCAGCTTGATCCGTTGCACTTTCAGAGCTCGCACCACCCGAAGCACCAGCTTGTTCAGCTTCTAACTCCAACGCTTTTTTCAATTCCTCAAGCTGTTTTTCTATTTCACCTTTTTCGTTATCGATTTTATCTAGAAGTTGTTCGCGCTCTTCATCTTCTAAATCTTGGTCTGCTTTCACAGATTCTTCATAGTGTAGTAGCGCAAGCATAATTAAATCTAAATCCTCTAACTGACGAGCCAGACTTAAAGCTTCTTCAGCTTGCCCTCTTCCGATATAAATCCAATACTTAAAATAGCGTGGGTCGGTTTGCAGCGTGATGGTTTTTATAATATTCTCCCTTTGCTCTTCCATCAACGTTTCATTAACGATGTAAGCAAGTGACAATTGGTACTGAATCACTTCAGGCATTTCATCCACATCGTAATCAGCAAGACGATCAATGATTTCACTATAGTCACCTTGAATATAAGGGCCTTGCACCGCAACATAAGCTTCTTGTCTCGGTTGCGAAACGACAGCAGAATATGCCGTATAAATACCTAATGGCAATAAAACCAAAACGAGTCCGGCTATACTGTATCGCAACCAATTCCACTTCGTTCGCGTAATTCGAGTGAATTTTTTCTCTTCCTTTTCAAGAACATGAAGTTGCTTTTTGATGATGTCCAATAATTCATGCTCATCTTTCGCTTCAACAACTTTCGAAGCCATTACACTTAATTCAATTGACTTGGAAAACTGAATATATTGGTCAAATGTATATTTAGGATCAATTGCAGCGGCAATCGTTGCCTTTGTTTCATGCCAAAGTCTTTCAGCATTCCGTTCATATGGTGGGATACTTTCTTTCACCCCATAATATAAGAAAGAAGGAGTCAAGCTTTCATCAATTAAAATATTTTCAGGACACAGAATTGCGTGAAGTCGATTGGAATTGTGTAACATGATTGATTTCAGCAATTGGGAAGCAAACATCCAGCGCTCTTTTTCATCCAATGTTCGCAATTTCCCAAATGTCATAAAGTTTGGGTCCTTTTTGTATGTAAAAATTAATTCATCTTCTGTTAAGGTGATTTCTTTCTGAATAAAGGGATTGATTTCCTGTAGCAGTGTGATTTCTAATTCATCATCTAACTTGATTTTTTCTATTTGAAACGTAAGTGTGATCTGGTCCTTTTCAAACTTGAGGGTCGCCTCTAACTGTTTTTCTAAATAGGATTGATTTTTTTCTGACATCTTTATGACTCCTTACAAGATTTCTAGTCGATCACCTGTTGTGATGCCACTGCCCGCTAATTGTTCATTCCCTGATAAAACTTTTTGCTTATTTGCTACTCGAATCCAAAACCCTTCTTTTGGAGGATGGGGGATCGATTTTGCTTGCCATACGATATCGATTAACTCTTTAACGGTATAATAGTTTGATAGTCGTAGATCAAAACAATCCCCATCATAGTGTTTTAAGTCAACTGATACTTCTATGTACATTTTAATCACCTCAGGCAAATCAATTATCCATGACAAGTTGAGTGTTAAGTCGCAGAATAATAATCACGACTAACTACCTACTAACAGACGAAAAGAGCGTCTTCATCCGAATATGACGCTCTTTGTATCCAAATCTTAGATGAAGTTATCCGCGAATTTGACCTGCAATTTGACGATCTGCATCCGCAAGGGCATGTGCAGTATTTTTCAGTTGTACTGAAACATCAGTTAAAAGTCTTTGCATGTCTTGAATCGATGGACGTAAATCAGCGTATTGATCAGCAAACGCTCTGCTAGATTCACCTTCCCACATAGCTTGCAACTCTTGAATCATATTATCTAAACGTGAGATTTGTTCTTCAACTTGCGCACTTTCATTTCCGTAGCGACTAGACATTGCTTCTAATTCAGCAGGGGTAACACGAATAATTCCTGACATGTAATTCTCTCCTTTTTTTCCCGGCGTTGTTAAGTTTCGTATACTTCATTATTTGTAATTAACAAATAACAAAACGAAACAATGCCTTTCTTAAAATCCAACTTAATTCTAAAGAATGGAAATTAGTAAGGTCAATAACTATATAGCAATTACACCAAAAAGAGTTAATTCCTCCCAAATTATTTAACAAAAAATGAGCACACCTTACCATTTTATGTATTAGAGGTTGTGTTATATTAAAGTGGCATAATACATTAGTAATTGCTAATTTCTTTAAATTCAGTGAATATTTTTTGTGCTGAAAAATTGAATTAAACAACAAATATGATAATAATGACTAGCTTATATATAGAGGTGATGGAATGTCTTTAGCATATTGGTATGCACTTTTACACAAAAAGCAAAATGATCTTAGTCGTTTGCAGACGTGCAATGGCCAACTAACTGGGAAACAAAGTGAATTTTCAAGCAATCAACATCTTATGACAGAACCTGAACTTACACAGGCAACATGGAAAGGGACTTTAGCCACACGTTTTGATGACATTCGAATAGACGGGATCCTTGCAAGCTACCAAGAAATCCAAACAACACAATTTAGTAATGTGTTTTCGACATTAAGTACTAAAATGGAGCAAATTCGTCGAGAAATTGAATCCATTCGTGCTACGATTGCACGACTTGAAGCGGATGATGATTAAATCCTAGGGAGTTCGTAGTAGGTTGATGGATACAGGACCTATATAATAGAAGAAAAGCTATAGGTATTGATGGGGTATCTCTTTTGGGGGATATCCTTTTATTATTGGGAGTAAAATTTAAACTATATAATAGAAGAAACTCATAACGGAGAACCTTTATAATCTTCAAACAAGTAATACATAGCATGATTATTCGACCAGGACAAATAGAATAGAAGAAAAGTACTACATCGAAATCTTTTTAAGAGATCTTTTTTGTAGTAAGTTCCCAATGGTTGAAACATATGTACAGGTTTGCGCTCTATATTAACCCGGTAAATATTTATAACAATACGATTATTCTTTCTCATACATATATCTTCTGAAAGCTAACATTTTATTTCCTTTAGGTCAAAAAAATAGTAATATATCAGTAGGAAAGAACTAATTCTTTTAATCTTTTTGAAAACGTGAAATTTTACCTAGGTTAGGTGAGTAAATGAATTTTTTACTTGATATGAAAACAATTTTAGTTACTTTAGTGGTTGGCCATTTATTTACCGTTGTTTTAATTAGCTCCTATTGGCGAAACCATTCAAGAGATTCTACATTTAATACATTTTTTCTAGCAAAATGTATTCAAGCGATCGCGTGGTTACTAGTAATCCTTCGCGGTGGTATTCCTGACCTATTCACAGTATCTATTGCTAATACTTTACAATTTATTGGTACAGCACTCGAGTCGATCGCTCTATTAATGTTAGTAAACTATTCTCAAAAACACGTTAAAAAATTTTATATCGGTTTAACCATAGTTTTTATCGTTAGCTTCCATTTAATTCTTTTGTTTTATAATTATGAACATATTCGAATATTCTGTGCGTCTATTGCTACTTTTGTGCTCGCAATTTTCCCTGCCTTTCGCTTAATGCGCGAAAAGTCTTCTACATTATTAATGAGGCTAATGGGGATTCTTTATTATACCGTTGCTCTTACTTTTTTAGTCAGAGCTATTGTTGCTCTCTTATCCGAACAACCTATGGGATTGTTTACACCTGGCTGGATTCAAACGATTTCCTTTTTGAGTATTTTTTTAGTGATGCTTCTGGGGAATATTGGGTTTATTCTGATCTTAAAAGAACGAGCGGATGCAGAGTTGATTCATATGGCCTATTACGATGACCTTACTCAAGCACTAAATCGTAGAACTTTTGTGTCCCGATCAAAGCAATTGTTGGCTTCTTGTTCCAAGGAAAGAAAGCATGTTTCATTTATTCTATTTGATATTGATCATTTTAAGAAATTTAATGATAACTATGGGCATGATGTTGGGGATCGTATTTTGCAAGATCTATCACAGCGGATTAATCAATCTCTTGACTCGGATTCACTTTTTGGAAGATATGGTGGAGATGAATTTGCCATTTTTCTTACTGGATTGGATCAAAACGAATCGGTTAACAAGTTAGAAAAGATGAAGCAGCTAATTGCAGATGCAGAGATTCCAGGGATACCAGAAAAATATTCTATTAGTATCGGGGTCATCACGCTTATACCTGATCATTCAACCAAATTAGAAAGTCTATATGTATGCTGCGATAAATTCCTTTATCAAGCTAAGGATAATGGAAGAAACTCTATTTGTTATGGAGAATATGAAGAAAGTTTAACGTAAAGTTCAGTTTAATCAGTGCTACCAGAAGAAATTTCTAAAGTGGGATCCATTTTAGGGTTTCTTTTTTTATTTCGTGAGTAATAAATATGGGATGAAGACAAAAAAGAAAGCTACTAATATTTTAAATGGTTTAGTAGCTAGTATATATAATAAAGTTTTATTGGACTTTATGGGAGTAAGTTATGTCCATTAATAAGATGAAGCATCCGCTTAGAACATATTCTTCATGCCAATAATTCCAGAAAATAGAACGGCATGTTTTCCTTTTTTGCTGTATGGGTTCATATATTGGTATAAACATTGGTGAAATAGTTCATCACAATATCTTGTTCTCCCGTATCGGTCATAACATTTATCGTGCATTTTACAACATGAATCCACTTCATTTATTGGCCTTCCTGGACCTGAGCAACCCGGTCCGCAATAACGATAGCCGGGATAACAAAAACCTATTCTCGGACCTCTATTATTTCTGTACATACCCTCACCTCTTTTCTGACACAATTTAGTCTATCTATTATATTCAAACTATACTTGTAGATAAGGGCTAGTATTCTTAATGTAAAGAAATACTAGCAAATTAATAGAAATTTTTTGTTATAGGAAAAATGGAAAAATATAAAGGATGACATGTTTTCACGTCACCCTTAAGTTAATACGTATTTTATTTCTCATGGAGAAGATCTTTATTTTTTCAACTCATTCTACCAAGTAATAATCAACCAACTGTTTCAACTTTTTCCTTTTGTTCATTGGCATCAAATAATATTTCTCCGTCAACAATGGTAAGTTCGACTTGTATATCTTTGATTTTGTCTTGATCACAATTTAAGATACTTTCATTTAATACAACGATATCTGCTAGCTTCCCAACTTCGATGCTTCCTTTAATATTTTCTTCAAAGCTTGCGTAGGCGCCGTTTAATGAATATCCGCGAATTGCTTCTAAAATACTTACCTTTTGATTTTCTCCAACCAATTGCCCATTCCATGATTGTCGATTTACTGCGGCATGAATTCCTAATAATGGATTGAGTTCAATGACTGGCGCATCGGATCCATAAGCTGCAATAATATCTTGATCGATATAGTCGCGACATGGATACATTACGTTCACTCGATCACCGTAGTACTCACTATATTTATCGCCATTAATATGAATAAATGCTGGATTTGGAACCGGAACAACTCCTAGTTCTTTCATTCGGCGTTGTAAGTCTGGTGAAGCAATCCCTGCATGTTCGATTCTGTGACGATGATTATCTCTTGGAGATTTTTTTAATGCTTTTTCGATACAATCAAGCAGCAGTTCTATCGCTCGATCTCCTTGTGCGTGAGCTGTAATTTGGAAACCTTTTGCATGGGCTTCTCCAAGAATTTGCTCATATTCTTCTTGACTGTAATAAAGTAGTCCATAGTTATTTGGGTCATGCGTATAGCCTTCACGTGTCGCAATAGTCGGACCAACACTACTGCCATCTGTAAATAATTTTGCTGGACCTATTTTGAACCATTCATTTCCAAGTCCTGTAATCGCACCAGATTCACTCATCTTTTTAACAAACACATGAGAATTCGTTAAAGAGCAGACGAAAGCATATATTCTTACTCTGATATCCTTTGCGTTAACAGCCTCTTGCATCACTCGGAATGTGTCGGCACCATCTCCATAAGCCCCTGCATCATGGACACTTGTGATTCCAGCTTTTAAAAACTCTTTAGAGGCTAACCCCATTCCTCTTCGTAATTCCTCTGGCGTATAATTAGCAAATTCTAGCATTTGCATATGTGCATTTTCTATTAGTTTCCCTGTAAGCTTACCATCTGGATGTCTTTCAAAAATACCTCCATTTGGATTTTTCGTTGTCTCATTTATGTTTGCTACTTCTAAGGCTTTACTATTTACAAAGGAAAAATGGTTACATGTTCGAATAATAATAATCGGATGATTTTTAGAAATATCATCTAATTCTTCTTTTGTCGGATATCGCTTTTCAGCCAATTTATTTTCATTAAATCCTGTGGCACGTACCCATTGTCCCTTTGGTGTTTCCTCACATTTTTTCTGAAGATCCGCTAACAGATCCTGTATTGATTGGATATGAGGTTCTGTACAGTCAACTCCAAGGAGGTTTGTTCCGTAAATTGTGAAGTGAACATGTGCATCAACAAATCCAGGTAGTAGAGATTTGCCTTCTAGGTCAATAATTTTCGTATCATTTGAGATTGTGTGTTCAACTTCTTCATAAGAGCCTGTGGCAATAATTCGATTTTCATTGATTGCTACACAGTCAACCACACGATTTTGTTCGTCTACTGTAATGACTTCACTGTTGATAAAAACTATTTCCGCCTTCATGTAATTCCCCACCTTAATATTGTGTTTTATACTCAACAATTGTATTTTGATGTCTTGACCATGAAGCGACTTATTAAAGCGTTTTCATCTTTAATTTTAATAAAGTCTCAATTCTATTAATTTATGCATTTACTATGAGAGTTATTCCTTTAAAAAAAGATAAAAATATAACTTTAAATTGAAACTTAGTATGTTTAAAGATGAAGGAAACTATCAATTATTTGGTTTATCACAGTGTTTGAAAATAAAAGGAGAAATTTCTGCTAAGTTGAAAAATATCAAAGTTTACCTCTAAATAAAGGATTGATTTCCGTTTACCTGAATTTTATCTGATCTAATGCAGTTAAACCGAAATTCCTCCGCTTAAACTACGAAGAAAAAAACATGATAAATTCCTAAACGGATTACCATGTTTGTATGCTACTTATTTTTCTCTTTTTGAGTATAAAAAAGAACCCGAAAATACAAACGGGTTCTCTCCTTATTCTAACCAAGAAACTACCTCCACTAAAACCATTAACTATTAACCATTGTCAACGTAGATAAGAAGTTCCCAATTCGATTTAACCCTTCTTCAAGTTCATCCATTGCTTGTGCGTAGGAAATGCGAATGTAGCCCTCACCATAGTCACTAAATGCAGTACCTGCAATAACACCTACTTTTGCTTCGTAAAGTAGTTTTAAAGCAAATTCGTCTGAGCTTATACCGAACTTTTTAATTGATGGGAAGATATAAAATGCACCCTGTGGATTTTCCACTTCTAAGCCCATCTCGAGTAATCGATTGTAAACATACTCTCTTCGCTTTTTATATTCTTTTTTCATTGCTAACACTTCTTCATGATGCGCACCGTGTTTTAAAGCCTCGATCCCTGCATATTGACTGATTGAAGTTGCACAAACTGAGTTGTATGCATGAAGCTTATGCATCTGTTTTGTTAGGTAAGGAGGAGCAAATGTAAAACCGATTCGCCATCCTGTCATAGAATGCGATTTTGAAAGACCATTGATCACAATCGTTTTCTCTTTTAATCCAGGAACTGCCGCAATGGAATAATGCTGAACATCGTATACTAATTCACTATAGATTTCATCTGATAAAATAAAGATGTTTTTATCTTTCAGTAGCTCCCCAATTGCCTGTACTTCCTCTTTTGTTAGGACAGTTCCCGTTGGATTTGATGGGTATGGGAATATAATACAACGCGTTTTATCTGTAATTTTTTCAGCAATCGCTTCTGGCGTTAATTTAAAGCCTGTTTCACGCGTATCCACAAATACTGGCACTGCATCGCATAATTTGATGAGTGGTTCGTAGCCTGTATACACTGGTCCAGGTAAAATAACTTCTGAACCCGGAGAAAGGATTGTACGGAAAGCCAAATCAAGAGCTTCACTTGCTCCGTTTGTAATTAGTACTTCATCATCCGAATCATAGGATAAACCATAAAGATCTTGTACATATTTGCTCGCGTATTTACGGAGCTCTGGTAATCCTGCATTCAGTGTGTAACCCGTTTTATTCTCCTGAATTGCTTTAATCCCCGCAGCATTAATATAAGATGGTGATGGAAAATCAGGTTGACCAAACGTTAAATTCACCACATCAGACATACCTAACGCAAGATTGGCGATTTTTCGGATACCTGACTCTTCAATTTCTAGTATATTTTTATTTAGTAATTCATTAAGTTTCGTCATCATCATATCCCCTATATTCAGTTTTCGTTTGGAATCCCGTTTTAGTAAGTTGAACGGACTTTTAATTGGAGTTTTACACAAAAATTTTACCTGGGTTTAATATTTGATTCGGGTCTAAAACTTGTTTAATCGTTTTCATAACATCTAATGCTGTACCATGTTCTTGTTCTTGATACTTCATCTTACCCAGTCCTACACCATGTTCACCAGTACAAGTGCCGCCAGCTGCTAAGGCGAAATGTACGATTTGTTCATTTAATGCGTGGGCTTTTTTCATTTCCTCAGCGTCATTCGGATCTAGAATAATTCCTACATGGAAATTTCCATCTCCAATATGACCGATAATGCTTCCTTGCAACTTAGATTCATCAAGACAAGTTCGACTATATTCCACTGCATCTGCTAATTTCGATAAAGGCACACAGACATCTGTATTCATTACCCTTTTTCCTGGATTATGATGTAACCAAATATTTAAACTGTTATGCCGTACTTCCCAAAGTTTTGCACGACCTAGGGAATCTTTTTCAATATCAAACTGATAACATCCGAAATCTTCGAACAAATCTTTCGTAATTTCAAGCTCACCTTCTACGCTCTTATCTGTCCCATGAAATTCAAGGAATAGCGTTACATCTTCCAGATAATTGGTTCCTGCTGCTAAATTCATATGTTTGATTGAATAGGCCTCTACTAATTCTATACGAGCGATTGGTACTCCAATTGCAAGTAAAGAAGTTGCCGCTTGAACTGCATTTTGTATTGAATTAAATACAGCACGTGCAGCGACGATTACTTCCGAAATTCCATACACTTGGAGTGTTAACTCAGTGAATACACCTAGCGTTCCTTCTGAACCAACAAAGAGCTCAGTCAATCGGTAGCCAGATGAAGATTTCTTCGCTCTACTACCGGTATGAATCAGTCGACCATCTGCTAATACCACTTCAAGATTACGAACATTATCTTTCATTGCCCCATAGCGGACTGTCGTCGTTCCACTTGCGTTAGTTGAAGCCATTCCACCTAAAGAGGCATCAGCGCCAGGGTCAACAGGGAAAAACAAACCGTATTTCCCGAGCTCTGCATTTAATTGCACTCTTGTGACACCTGGTTGAACGGTCACTAATAGGTCTTCATCGTTGATTTCAAGTATTTTGTTCATTTCTTGAAAATCGATGGAGATTCCACCTTGTTTTGGGATCACTTGACCTTCTAAACCGGAGCCCGTCCCAAATGGTACAATGGGAACTTCAAGCTCATTGGCCAAACGAACAATTTCAGCTACTTCATGTTTATCTTTTGGAAATACAACGACGTCTGGAAGATTTCCCGAATAAAACGATTCATCTTTGCTATGATTTAATAGCACCGTTTCATTCGTACTAATTCGATCTTCTGGTAAGACTTCTTTTAAACGCTCTACCAGATTCATAGTTTTCGCCCCTTACTTTTCATATCTTTTTGATCGTTCACGCATTTTATTTCTATTCTATGTTTAGAAGATTCTGATATTAATATAAATGACACTTCACAAAATGGCCCGGACGTGCTTCTTTATTCACAGGAATTTCTTTACTACAAAGTTCTGTTGCCATCGGACATCGTGGATGGAACACACACCCTGATGGTGGATTTAAAGGCGAAGGTATTTCACCTTTTAACACAATTCTTTCCCGCACAGCATTCGGGCTAGATTTAGGTACTGCAGATAATAATGCCTGAGTGTAAGGATGTAAAGGCTCTGCAAAAATATTATCTGTATCTGCATATTCAACAATATTACCTAAGTACATCACCCCAATTTGATCGGAAATATGGCGAACAACACTGATATCATGAGCAATAAAAAGATATGTTAACTTCAGCTCTTCTTGAAGTCCGCGCAATAAATTGACAATTTGCGCTTGGGTTGAAACGTCAAGAGCGGATACTGGTTCATCACATACAATGATTTTTGGATTTAAAATTAAGGCACGCGCCAACACGATTCGTTGTCTTTGACCACCTGAAAATTCATGAGGGTAGCGATAATAATGATCGACATTTAGTCCAACTTTATGGAGGATATCCATTACTTTTTCAGTACGTTCTGCACTAGATCCTAATTTATGGATTTTTAATGGTTCTTCTAAAATTTCTCCAATTCTTTTTCTTGGATTCAGTGAAGAAAATGGATCTTGGAAAACCATTTGTAAATCTTGTCTTGCTTCGCGAAGTTCTTTACCCTTTAACTTAAAAATATCTTTGCCGTCAAATAATGCACTACCTGAAGTTGGCTCAATTAATCGGAGAAGGGAGCGTCCTGTAGTACTTTTCCCACAACCAGATTCCCCTACTAACCCTAATGTTTTCCCTTCATACAATTTGAAAGAAACATCATCCACTGCTTTTACGAAGGCACTTTTCTGGCCTAATTGATTTTTTACAGGAAAATATTTTTTTAAGCCATTTACTTCAAGAAGGGGTTCATTATTTTGCTTTAATTGTGTTGTCATTTTGATTCTCCTCTTCTCTCATAATTTTGTCGTAGTGCCAGCAGCGAACTTTTTGGTTATCGTTATGAACCGTTAGCTCAGGTGGTTTTTCCATACATACTTCATCTGCATATGGACATCTAGGTGCAAAACGGCAGCCCTTAGGTATGTTATTTAATGAAGGAACAGCTCCTTCAATTACAAATAATTTCTCTGAACGCTCCCCGTCGATTGCAGGCATGGATTTCATTAACCCTTTAGTATACGGATGAAGTGGTTTAGAGAATAAACTTTGAACATCTGCCTCTTCTACGATTTGACCAAGGTACATAACCACAACACGCGTACAAATTTCCGCAACAACGCCAAGGTCATGGGTAATAAACATTACACTCATGTTATACTCATCTTTTAATTGTAAAAGTAAATCTAAAATTTGAGCTTGGATTGTTACGTCTAGAGCTGTTGTAGGCTCATCGGCAATTAACACTCTTGGTTTACATGCCAATGCCATCGCAATCATGACACGTTGTCTCATACCACCTGACAATTCATGTGGATATTGATTAACCCTCTTTTCAGGAGCTGAAATCCCGGTTAAACGAAGTAATTCGATTACTTTTTCATTCGCTTCTTTTTTTGATAGTTTTTGATGAAGAATTAAAGATTCACTTATTTGAAACCCAATTGTATAAACTGGATTTAATGAGCTTAATGGATCTTGGAAAATCATTGAAATATCATTTCCGCGAATTTCTTGCATTTGATCCATTGGAAGTTTTAATAAATTTTCTCCCTGGAAATTAATTTCGCCTTCATACTCGGCTGTGTATTTTTCATCATATAATCGGAGGATTGATTGTGAGGTAACACTTTTACCACAACCAGACTCCCCTACAATCCCCAAGATTTCACCTTCTCTTAATTGAAAGTTAATGCCATGTAGCGCCGTAACCTTCCCTCGTTCCGTGTAAAAGCTTGTTCTTAAATCCTTCACCTCTAAAATCGGTTGCTGATTCATGAAGTCCCTCCTTTTGCTTTCATGCTAGAGTCCACTCGTTGCATGCTTCCAACTTGTGGTTCCCTGAAAAAATCACCATTTTTTTAGTTATTTCTTACCCTTATTAGAATGTGGGTCAAGGATATCACGAAGTCCGTCCCCAAACATATTTAATGCTAAGATCGCTAATACAATACAAATCCCTGGGAAGACAACCATCCAAGGCGTATTAAAGATGACTAATTTTCCATCATATAAAATGTTCCCCCAACTTGGTGTTGGTGCTGGAACTCCTGCCCCTAAGAAGCTTAACGTTGCTTCAATTAAGATGGCATTTGCAAATACTGAAGTAATTTGAATAATGAGTGGTGACATGACGTTTGGTGCCATATGTCCCCAAATAATACGAGAAGATTTTGCTCCGATTGCTTTCATCGCTTCAATATACGTTTCTTCACGAACAACGAGAGCAGATGAACGAACAACACGTGCAACGTATGGTGTATATACGACACTTAAAGCTAGAATAATATTTTTTGTACTTGGGCCAAGTGCAGCCATTAAAGCAATTGCTAATAGAATTGCAGGAATGGCCATGATCCCTTCACAGATACGCATTAAAATATTATCTAATGGACGATAGTAGCTTGCATAAAGTCCAATAATTGTTCCAAATACTCCTGCAAAAAATGAAACCGATAAACCAATTAAAAGCGAAATTTGCGCACCGAAAATAATACGAGATAATAAATCACGACCAAAATTGTCTGTTCCAAGAATATAATCAGCACTTGGACCTTGCAGTCGGTCTTCAGCATTAATTGCATAAGGATCTGCTGAAATCAACATTGGCCCTACTACTGCTAGAAGTACTAATAAAACAAGAATGACAGAGCCAGTAACAGCTAATTTATTTTGGAGGAACTTACGAAATGTTAAACGACGTTGTTCCTTCTTCAATTCATTTCTTTTCTTGTCAAGATCGGGCGTTTTCACAATGGATACCATTTTCTCACTTCCTTACAATTCAAATTTCAGTGATTATTTATTTAACTTAACCCTTGGATCAATTACTCCATATAACAAGTCAACAATTAAATTAATTAATACATAAACAAAAGTTACAAATAGAATGACTCCTTGAATAATTGGGAAGTCACGACGTTCAATCGAGTTTACAACTAACTGGCCGATACCTGGAATGTTGAATACTGTTTCAACAACAGCAGCACCAGCAATTAAAATCCCGAAGTTTTGTCCGACGATTGTAATGATTGGTAAAAGGGCATTACGGAAAGTGTGTCTGTAAATTACGACTGCTTCTTTTACCCCTTTTGCTCTTGCCGTCTTAATAAAATTCGCATTAAGCACATCTAACATAGAAGAACGAGTCATCCTAGCTGTTAATGCGACATGCATTAATCCAAGTGCGATTGCTGGTAATATCATATATTCTAGGTGGACCATTAATCCTTCACTTAGATCTTTGTAACCCGCAACTGGAAGCCATTGTAATTTAATAGAGAAGATTAAAACTAAAAATAGTGCTAACAAGAAGCTAGGTATTGCTACCCCAACGTAGGATAACCCCATGATCGATTGGTCAACGTAGGAACCTCTTCTTCTTGCAGCAAAAATCCCAATCGGAATTCCGATGATAATAGCGAATAATTCTGCCAGTATCGCTAAAGAAAGTGTTGGAAATAGGTGACTTATAATGGCAGATGTTACTCCCTCATTCATAAAGTAGGAAGTGCCAAGATCCCCTGTTACTGCATGTCCAACCCAAGTAAAGTAACGTTCGATAAACGACTGATTTAGTCCTAATTCTTCACGTAATGCCTCGACTTGTTCGTCAGTTGCGGAATCTCCTAACATAACCTCCGCCGGGTCCCCTGGTGTTATGTAAATAATGCTATAAACAACTATTGATACAACAAATAATATCGGGATTAAAGATAATAAACGTTTAAATAAGTACGTTTTCACAAATTCGCCTCCCCATTTCTTGAAATTTTCACTTTAAGTGTCTTTAAAATACGACTTTCAAAAATGCAGTTTAATTGAATAATATCTTCCCCACAGTCCATGAAAGAGTGTGGGGAAGGAAAAGTCTATTATTCTGCTACTTTTACATTCCAGAATACTGGAACATCAAAGTATTTGTAGCCTTCAACTTTATTAGAATAAGCATGGATTGCATTCAATCCAAATGTAGTAATGATTTTTACATCTTCAATTGAGTGAGTTTGTAACTCTTCCCAATATTGTTTTGCTTCTTCATGTGTTGCTGCACTACGAATTTTTGCTAGTAATTCTTTTTGAGTATCTGATTCAGCTCCATCGAAGTATCCTTCGGCGAAGTATAACATTTCAGCTGGAGATGGAACGCCAGGGAAACTTGTAGTGAATAGATCCCAATCTTCTGGAGAACTACGAACTTCCGCTAATGCTGTTGCCCAGTCATAGACTAATAATTCAACGTTAATGCCGATTGCGCCTAATTGCTCTTTCATTGCAACCGCTTCGTTGTACATAACTGGATAATCACGAGTTGTTAAAATCGTAACTGTTTCACCGTTATATCCTGCTTCTTTTAGTAAACTTTTCGCTTTTTCTGTATCTTTTTGGTTGAAGAATTCTGCACCTGCTTCAGTGCTCCATTTTTCAACGTGTTTAGGCATTAAACTTGGTGAAATTGTATAGTTACCAACAGCTGCTACCGCTGCAAGTGAATCGTGGTCTAATGCTAGACTAACTGCTTGACGCATTTCCTTACTTGTAAATGGTCCTTCTTTACGGTTTAAAAGAATTGAATAATTCATAGAGAATGGTGTAATGTGTGCTAAATCTTTGTTTGCTTCAACTTGCGCTAAATCATCTTGTAAAATTCCACCAGCGATGTCATACTCACCTGTTTGAACACCAGTAAGTTGAGTAGATGGATCAAGAACGATGTCATAGTATACATCTTTCACTAAAGCTTCTTTTTTACCTGATAAACCACTTGCAGGAGTATCTAAAGCTACATAGTCATCAAACTTCGTGAACTTTAAATATTGGTCTTGTTTCCACTCAACAAATTGATAAGGACCTGTTCCAATGAATTCTGTTACACCAGATTCAGGAGCTGATTCTACAATTTCTTTTGGCATAATCGCTGCTAAGTGTGATACGTTAGCCATTGCACCTAAAGCTAATGTTGTACCTTGTCCAAGCGTTAATGTCACTGTGTAATCATCAACTGCTGTAAATACAGGGTCTACTAATACTGCTCTTGCAGAAGAAGATTTTTCTGCCCAACGTGTTAATGAAGCAACAACATCTTCTGATTTCATTTCTTTACCGTTATGGAATTTCACGCCTTGTCTTAATTTAAATGTATAAGTTTTCCCATCTTCGCTTTGTTCGATTGACTCGGCTAACATTGGTACTGGCTCATAATTTTCATCAAATGCAACTAATGATTCATAAATGATTGATGCAACTTCACGAGTTACAACCGCATTTGACATTAATGGGTCAAGTGATGGTGGTTGAGCATTACTTGCATAGTGCAATTCTTCTTTTAAAGCTCCTCCTTCACTTTCTCCGCTTGTTGTTGTTGTACTAGAAGATTTGCCGCCTCCGCTACAACCTGCAATAATTAAAACTAATGAAATTATTGCCATGAATAGACTAAGTTTTTTTGCTTTCATTTCTTGATCCCCTTTGCTTCAAATTTTGATTCTATTAAATTTCGAACGGTTATTCGAAAGAATAGAAGATAAGTAGATTGAATCTTCTGATATTTAATTGCATAAACGAACCTCTAATATCCCCATTTTTGCGTACTCTAGTTCTTAAATATGATAGGTATCAGTAGTTTTTGTGACTAGAACATTCTTCAATCGAGATCCGACTTTTTCTAAATGCGTTTGCATTTTTTGTCTTGCTAGAGTTGAATCCTTCTCTTTAATCGCATCGAGAATTTCAATATGTTCTTGTAGTGAGTGTTCAGTTGTTTTTGGCGTATCTCGTACAAAGTAATTAAATGCACGAGAAGTACCCGTGTTCATTTCATGTATTAAATGGATTAATTT
Source organism: Ureibacillus composti (assembly GCA_030348875.1). Lineage (GTDB taxonomy): Bacteria > Bacillota > Bacilli > Bacillales_A > Planococcaceae > Ureibacillus > Ureibacillus composti. The sequence goes on along the minus strand of JAUCEP010000002.1, from coordinate 1,658,034 downwards.
ATTATTTGGACTTGCAGATGCTAAAAGAATATGAAACTCGCGGTCTAGTTCTAGGAAGTGGTTATAATTAGTCTGAATTGTGGCTAGTTCTTGTTGTAGGATATTGTCTTTTAGTTTTTCAAATAAGTGATCATTGATTTGATTTGTGACTTGCTCGATGTTGTAGGTCTCTATAATTTGCCGGATCTCCAATGACTGAAAAAAATCTTCTGGAGTTAGATTTGAAACTTTTGCAGGTCTCCCCTTTTCGATGATTAGAAGTCCTTCAAGTTGAAGTCTTCGAAGTGCATCTCGCAATGGAGTTCTACTGATTCCTAATTGTGTTGCGATTTTTTCTTCAGGTAATTCTTCGCCCGGTAAGAGTTCGCCAGATAGAATCCCTTCTCTTAAAATCCGGGTAGCCTGATCAGCTAAGAACTCTTTCTCTCTTACTTTTCTCACCATGATTTTTCTACTCCCACCTTTTGTATACGGTATACAAAGTTTCTGAAAAAGGATACTTCGGAATTAGTAATTTTCAGAATCCTAATTCCGAAGTTTTCTTTTAAAAGTATACCGTATACATTAACTACCTAAAAAAATTGTAGATTAAACATATATTTTGAAAAAATATGAATTTTTTTCGTATACAGTATACACATTATGCTTAAAATTTATTGTTAATAACTGGTGGATATAACTATTGTTAAAATATTCTAAACTTTATGAATCTAATTTACTCATTTACGAATTAAATTACAATACTTTTGTCAGACTTTTCTTACCCGAAATTTCTACATTTCCTGTCGAATTATAGGGTAAATTGCAGAAAATTTAGTCTGCCATTGTACTAATTTCAGTTTTCCTACCTAATTAAACTTCGACTTTTTTAACAGAACACATCGTTTTTATTAGATTTTCAACCAAATATGGCAATTGAACAAATGCGCTATCAATATGCAAACGCTCAGTTCGCTTATGCGCGTCTTTACCAAATGGTCCTAAATTGAACACTGGGGCTTTTAATTTTTCCATGTCTTCAAAAGGAATGCTATAACTACTACCCCAAACAGGCGTATTTTGTTTATACACGTTCCATCCATCACTTGAACCTTGGTAATTCACATAACTTAAGTCTGAAATACCGTTATAATAATGAATTTGCTTTAATTCAACACCGAATTTTGTTTGTGCAGCCTTCTTAGTCTGTTCTGTTAATTCAATGACTAATGGATGATCCGACGAATTAACGGCCGGGTAGTATGGTGGTGCAAAAAGCAATACCATGGCTGGCCCCAACTCTTGACAGTTACGCATAAGAACATCTGCAATTCGAAGAGACTTTTCGCGATCATCCCAGCTACTATTTTGCAATACCTCATTTATAAAAGAGGCTACTGTAGTCTGACCAAGCTTATTTTCTGCATATTTTCGTAATTCTTCATAATAAATGACTTTAATATCGCCAACTGGTTGAACACCCTCGCGATTACAAATTTCGTGATAGGCCTTGGTACAAGCGTTTGCAGCTTTTTCAGCTGTACGTTTGAAAATCTCCATTACATCAGATGCTGTTCGTTTCATTAGGAATACGTTATACATAATCTGCGCACGATATGGCGTTTGTACTGAGTATTCCATATTCATAATATCCCGTTGTCGAAGTGAAACAGGAAGAGGTGTTGTTTCCTCGTAAAGTGACTCTCGGAATTCTGCATTAAACTCCATCTCTGAAGTTAGGAAAGAGGCAATATAATTTGCTGTTACACCACTCATTGGTTCTCCTACATGGGTTTCTTTCCCATAAATAAGTGCAGACGGCATAATCTTCCCAATTGAACCCGAATATATATAATAGTTAGGATCATCATTTCTTTGTGAAAAGGACGGTTCTCCATTCAAGAACAACTTGTATGTGAGTTGATGTTCTTCTTGTAGACGTATAAGTCCTGGAACTGCTGCACGCATACCAGCTGAATCCACCTCTTCATCTGGAACCGTTAGTAGCACGAGATTAATAGGCCAATTTTCGGCACTCGCCTTTTCAATAATGGACATATGAACAGCTAGTCCAGTTTTCATATCCATCGTGCCACGTCCAAATAAATATTGACCCGATTCCAAATCCTTTAATGCATCAGGTGGAAGCTCGTCTTTATGTTTTTGTAATTCTTTCGTTAACTCTTCTGGAGAGAAAGCCAACTTTTCTAGACTTCCATACTCCTCTGTATTAACTGTGTCAAAATGAGAAATCAACACAATCGTATCTGATGTTTCAGGCGATTTATAGAATGCTGTCACGGCATTTCGCTTTAACCCTGCATCATGAAATGCAATGTGTTCTGGATTTTGTTTGAAGTAAGGGATATTCAATAATTTTTCTTTTAAACGATAAACGAATTGAACCTCACCCTCAGTCTTAGACCGACTTTGCCAACTAACTAGTTCACACAAAAGCGCACGTAATTTTTCTGAAGTTCCCCATTGTAATTGCACCATATAAATCCTCCTTTAATTTAGTATTTATGTTGGAAATTTTTATATACGTCCCCTTCTTTTCTAAAAAGAATGTTGAGATTACCACTGGTGAATGGGATGCAGATCGTAAACTTGTGAACTTGTGAAGAAACCTATTTGAGATGAAAATTATATTGATGCCTTATATTGTGAGGACCTTTTGGAGTTCATTTGTAAGTCTTTTTTCTTAAAATACAGTAACTTATTACCTGAATCTCTATTAACTGTATACTGTATACGAAAATATTAAACTACAAAAACCCCTTTGTAAACATTAATTTTTAGAATATTTTAATATATCAAATAGAAGATTATATTGGAATATTATTGAATTAATTAGTGTGGGAGAGAGTTTCAGTTAGTCAGATAATTAGGAGATAATTCTGAAATTCCTACCAATAGAAAAGCTACTTAAAATCAATTCATTCAATTGATTAGTTAAGTAGCTTGGATTTTTACTATTATGAGGAAACTATTATTTTACGATTTTCTTTCAATCTCCCATTTTGTTGTTTCAATATTCAACTTTTCTTCTAGAGCTAGGGCCGTTTCATAAATCACTTGCTCATTGTTGCTCTTGGAGATGATTTGTAATCCTATAGGTAATCCCGTTGTTGAAACACCACATGGGATCGAAATGGCTGGTAGTCCTAAATAATTAAATGGGGATGTATTCTTCAAAATTGTCCATCTAATGTGACCAGCATCTTTATTGTCGGCATCTGTTCGGACTGTTCTTTCTTTGATATTTGGCGGGAGGATTGGAATTGTAGGCGTTATGAGTACATCGAAATGATTGAATAGTGCATTACTCTGTTTTGTTAATTCATTTTTTCTCTTTAATGCCCACGCGTACTCATGACCTTTTACCTCAATTCCTGTTAATAATCGTTCTCTAACTTCTGCTCCGAAAAGTGACGCATCAAGTTCAAAATTCTCTTTATTATTAGCATAGGCTTCGGTACGTAAAATAGTCTTTTGATGTTCGGTAATCTCTTCTAGCTGAGGTATTTTTATTATTTCCACAGTTGCTCCGTTTTCCTTTAATAGATTTACTACGCCATTCACAGAAACCCTGACGTCTTCATCTAAATCGTCAAAGAAATAGTTTTGAGGGATCGCTATTTTCAAGTCGTTTAATTCCTTTACAGAGTCACCGATGTGAATTTCCTCTGACTCAACAATGGCGTTATACATAAGAATATTGTCTTTAACTGTTCTTGTAATTGGCCCAACATGATCTAAATTCCAAGAAAGAGCATAAACGTCGTCACTTGACACTTTTCCGTATGTCGGTTTCATTCCCACTACACCACAATACGAAGCTGGAATACGAATAGAGCCACCTGTATCTGTCCCAATAGAGCCAAAACTAGTAAATGATGAAACCGAAGCTGCTGAACCACTACTTGACCCACCAGAAATTTTGTTAAGATGATGCGGGTTGCGAACTGGGCCAAAATGGGATTCATCTCCTGTTGGACCATATGCAAACTCATGCGTATTCACTTTACCAACAATGATGGCCCCAGCTTGTTTCAATCGTTGAACGACAATAGCATCTTCAGTAGGGACGTAATCCTTATAGACAGCCGAACCCATGGTAGTTTTTATATCCTTTGTAAATATCATATCTTTAATAGAAATAGGAATACCATGTAATGGGCCTTTATATTGTCCATTAAGGATTTCAAGTTCACACCGTTTTGCTTCTTCTAACAATTCTTCTTTTTCCCTTACTGTAATATAGGCATTAGTTAAAGGATTAGTCTCTTCAATTCTCTCAATTAGTGCTTCTACCAAATCAACAGGTGATAGCTGCTTTTCTTTAATCAGTTCTGAAGCTTCATGTATTGATAGTTGTAAAATATTTTTCATTTTCTACCAACCTTTACTATTATTTTATTACTCTATTAATAGTAATGAAATTTGAGGGGGGAATATTACAAACATTGCTGTCCTGACACTTCATTAACAGTTCAAAGCAATCGGAATACCTTCTTTAATGAATAATTAACCCAATGAACTTTTCTGCTAAAATATTCAAATTAATCATCAAAATAAAAAACTACTCAACCCAATCCAATATGATTGAGTTAAGTAGTTTTTAATTTAGTTTATAGCACATAAACTTTGAACCGATACTAGGAAACTTTAAAATTGCTCTAATAAGTTATAAAGCATTGTTGCGGCTTGAGCGCGTGTTGCATTTTCTTTAGGCGCGAATAGTTGTTGGCCGCCTACTTCACGACCTTTAACAATGCCAAGACCAGCAACGATTTGTACATTTTCTTTTGCATAATCATAAATCGAAGCTTCATCAGCAAATTTCACATCATTTTGAACGCCATCAATAATTGTAGGGTCCACGTACTCGATCGCACGAACAATCATTGTCGCCATTTGTTGACGTGTGATTTTATCGTTCGGGTTGAACTTGCCGTTGCTACCTGCAACAATTCCCGCGCGAGCTGCTGCTTCAATTCCGTAAACAGCCCAATCCATTGATTTAGGTACATCTTTGAATCGTCCTTCATACTCTTCTGTTGGAAGATTTAAGATGTTTGTTAAGATCAATGCAAATTGTGCACGAGTAATTGAATCATTCGGTGCAAAACGATCTACCGATTTCCCACTTACAATGTTACGTGATGCCAATGATTCAACATACACTTTTGCCCAAGAATTAGTTGTGTCATTAAACGTTTTATTGTTTTCAACAACTACGAATTTAGAGAAGTGGTTTGTTTTAAATGTTACTTCGCCATTTTCGTATTTACTAATTACAAATTCTAGTTCGTTTGTTTCTTCATTTAGATAATATGCAGCTACTTTATTTGGATCTTTCACTGAGTTACTTACTGGAACTGTAATTACTATCGGTTTTGCAAAATTAGATACAGTCGTATTTCCATTAGTAATACTAAATTCATAGATATCCGATAAAGTTGAACCGTTTCCAGGAACTTTAGCGTTTTTCACTAATTTTACTGTAAAGTTAGTTTTACCAGTTGCGTCTTTCGCGATTGCTTTTAACACATCAGTTGGGACTGTAACTTTCACATCACCTGATTTGATTATTAATGATTTACCAGATTTCACTACAGCTTGAAGCGCTTCAGTACCTACTGCTACATCTACAGTAGGATTTTCTTTTGAGATTGCATTAGCTTTTACTTCAACAATCGTTTTAGTTGCGTCACTTACTTGGTCTTTTACATCTTTTTCTGTTACTTCAGATGTAGATTCTTTTGTTGATGGATTTGATGTTCCACCTTTTCCTCCACCACCAGAAGAACCACCTGAGCCAGAACCATTTCCTGACCCTGAATCATTTCCTGAACCAGTTTCAGCAGCAGTTGTAAACGGTATCGAAACGTCACCACCAAGTTCACGACCTTCCGTATCAACGATGTCTCCATTTACAACAAGGACATAATTTGTATCTGCTTTAAGTGATGAAGAAGGATTAAACTTAAATGATTTTGCTACTTTCTTAGCCGTGTCTTCAGCAAAGAAGCCATCTTGACCTTTTGAATCTTTTCCAGCAAATCCAGATTCTTTATTTTCCGGAGTTGCAATTGATTTGTAACCATTCGCTTCATCAACTGCTTGCACAGTTCCATCAACTGGTGTACGTCCATCAGCTTCATAAACTTTAATGTCCGCACTTACTACATCCATGTAACGATCAAATGTAACTGTTAAATTGTCTGCTGATACAGTTGAAGTTGTTAATGATGGATCAGCAATTTTCACCATTGGTATATTTAACTCTGTTTCCGCCGGAGGAACAGACATAATACGAGAAATATATGGTTCATAACCCTCTTTTGTAAAGATTACTCGCCATTGACCAGTAATAACATCCCATCCGTAACGTCCATTTTTGTCTGTTACTTGTGGGTTGACTTGTCCAAATTTCTCTGCATCCCATTTTACCCAGTTATCTCCATCTTTCACTTCAACGATTGCTTGAACACCTTCAAGTTTGTTGCCTGTTGATCCTTCAAACACATAGCCTGATGGATCAATTAACACGATGATGTTCATCAGTGGTAATGTGATTTCCACGTCACCTTTTTTGAATGTAACTTCTAGTAATTGTTCACCGTAAGATGTCCATTGACCAAAGTTTCCATCAAACGTGAAAGAGTCACCGTTTTTCTTCATGTTATAAGTTTCGCCTAAGAATGTTAAGCTTGCACTGTCTACTTCTTTGTCAAACTTAATCGATGTTGGCATCCATGTATGTTCGGTAATTGCGAATGTTGCAACCCCTGTATATGGATTTAGTTTCACATCACCATTCCAACCTGCTTGAATTGTAACATCTTTAATTTTTGGTATAGAAGGTGTGTAATTCACTTTTACAGGTTTTGAGTTCACAACAGTATTACCTGAAGTCACTTTTGCTGTAATCGTGAATTGTTCTTCATTTTCGGCTGTTTGTGGAAGTTCGATATCAGCGAACCACCATTTACTATCTACTTTTGCTTGTCCAACTAGTTTATTATTTGCATAGATTTCGACTGTTGAACCATGTTTTGCTGTACCGTATACTTTTACATTTTTTGAAGCTGTTTGTTCTGGAGCTTCTAAAGTTACATATACGACTGATGTTGAGGCTGATAAAACCTCACCTGTTTCAGTAATGTTCGCTTTTGCAGTTAACGATGGTGATGTAACATCCCCTGCTACAGTTGCAGTAAATGTCACTTTACCAGAATCTCCTGCTTTTACTTCTGGAATGTTTACTTTATTTTCTTTAGAAATCGTTACATCTTTACCATTTAACTGAACGGATTTATCCACTAGAGAAAATCCTTCTGGCAACGAGATGGTTACAGGCACATTTGTTGAAGTTTGCGTGCCATTATTTTTATAAGATAATGTAAATTGTACATTTTCACCTGGTACAACTGTAGATTTAGAAACTGCTAAGAAATTGCCTTCTCCGCTGAAGTTTCCTGTTCCAACTTTTTGCAATGTAATTTCGCCAATATCGCCAACGTTTTGTTTATTTAAATTTTTAGTTGGATAACCATAAGAACTGAATTCTAGATCGTATTCAATATTGTCAGCTAATCCATTAATTGAGAAAGTACCGTCTTTTGCCGTACGCCCCCAGCCATATGCATACTTTCCATTTGAGTCTTTACCGCTTGCAGATACTGAAACACTTGCCAAAGGTTTTCCATCTTTATCGACTACTTTACCTGTTAGGCTGGCTGCTTTTGCTAATTGAATATCTTTCGTAACATCATTTGTACCTTTATCAATCTGTTCGTTGTATTGTAAATAGATTTGCGAATAGATTTCAAGGCTCACATCACCTTTTGATAGACCTTTTAATGTGTAATTACCTTCTGCATCTGTAACTGTTGAAGAATACGTATCGGCACCATATGCATAAACTTGAACTAGCCCAACTGGTGTGCCAGATGAATCTGTCACTTTACCTGAGATTTGACGACCTTTATCAAGTGTGACTGTAACTTCTTCTGAAGAGCTTAAATCTACTGCTTGGTTATAGGTTACGTAACCATCTACAGCAATAAATAAACGGTAATCCGATCCTGCCACAACTTTGTTGAATGTAACTTTATTACCTTCAACTGTTACATCATATTTGTAATAATCCCCTACCCCACTATAATTGAACTTCTGGTAAATAGAAGGACTGTATAAGTAAATATAATCAATTTTGTCAACGTCATTTGGAAGAATAATTGTTATATCCTTCTCTTCAACATTCTCTTTTTCTACTTTAATAGTATAGTTTGGTTCTTTTGTAATCGTAATTGGTTTAGTTGTTGTATTGTAAACCCCTCCACCGAATACTGTTACTGTGTATTCTCCTGTAACAATATTATTTAAAGACCAACCACCATAAGCATTAAACTTACCACCTTGCGTTGTACCATAAGCAGCAAAGCTATTTGGACCTGTAATACGAACGAACAGTCCATCTTGTACCTTCTCATTTACATCCGTACTATCTACAAAGTTAATTATTGGACTTACATAAGCATCTACCGAAATGGAATCCATAACCTTCACTTCAGATTCCGCTACAACAACGTCTTTATGTGATAAAGTTCGATTGTTAATAGTAGATGTTACTGTATAAGTACCCGCTTTAATAGGCTTAATTTCAAACTTCCCTTCGGCATCAGATACGACTTGATAAGAATGTTCGCTATTTTTCAGGACAATTTTTGCACCGGTTACTGGGTCTCCATTCGAAATTGAACCTGTTACAGTCGATCCAACTGTCCAATTAAGCTCTTGTACTTTTTCGTTTGTTTTATTTGTACCGTCTAAAATATAGCCTTTAATAGATTTAATTACTTTTTGACCAGCTTCTACTTGTATTGAACCCTCGTATTTTTTAGTAGATTCATTGTAAATAAGTGTGACTTCTTTTTCCGAATCATCAACATTAATAACCGCTTTTGCCACATAGCCTTCTTTGTATGAACCTTCTAACGTAATATTTAATGTTTCACCAATTACTAAAAGTCCATTTATTCGTTGGTCTTTAATTGTAATGGCAGTTGTAACAAATGTTTGAATTTGTTTTGTCGCAATGTCAGACCAAACTCCATTCAACGCTGTATCGAGTGATGCGATTCGTACTTTATATGTCGCACCTGGTTCGATATCTTTGATTACGTATGTTGTTACTGTTTGTGTTGAAACCTTGTTAAAGTCTCCATCATTTTTAGAAACCTCAACAATGTATTTTGAAGCATCTGTTGCACCTTTCCATGTAACTGCTAAACCTTCAGCAGTCTCTTCAAAAGTAATATCCGTTGCTTTCGCAGGCGGCGTACGGTCAACTGTGAAGTTAATAGAATCATGTACTGAACCATTAGTTACATCGACAGTATAGTCACCATCTTCTTCAGTGTTGAATTCAACGGAGTACTTGCCTTCAGCTGAAACAGTTACTTCTTTTGTTGCAACAGTGTTTGTACCTTTGTTAAGTACAGCAGTTAACTGTGCATTTTTCGTTGCAGTACCTTCGACTAATACCGTTTCACTATTTGTAAGCTCGTTATTTGTTGGAGATGAAATATTTACAAATGCTCCTTGCTCTCCACCGACAGTAAAGTTTTCTTTAAGAACTAAAGATTTTCGTGGAGAAGTAGGAATATTCATTTCCACCGTATATGTTCCATTTTCAAGTTTCTTTGGCAGATTAATATACAAGTAATTTAAAAAATATTCATATGAAACACCTTTGAACACTTCTTTACCATTTGCAACCTTAATCACGTAGTTTGGTTGTACCTCATTCAGATCATCAAATAAACCAAAATAATTTCGAATTGGATTTGCGACCAAAGTTCGAATTTTATTAGGATTCGTAACAGCGTGATAAATACGCTCCACTATAAAGTCATCCGAATTCAACTCATATGAAACACCAATAGTTTGAGCGTCTTCATTTACATAAATATCTTCAATTTGACCTGTTAGTTCACCTGTAAAATTATATTGGGTATCTTGCGTAATGTCTTGATTTTCTTTTGATATTTGATAACCCCAAGGCGTATCAAATTGATCTTCTTTACCGACGACTAATGTTAATTTGTCATAAATTCGTTTAGAAATATATTGTTCTGTTCTCAAACGGTCGTAGGAGTAATTATTAAAATAAAAATTATCAGGCACAAACCCAAAGACCGGTAATTTCTCTACTCCATTTGTCACTTCGATTTTTGCAAAATCCGCATTAGTTAGAGTAATTTCTTTATCTTCTTTAAGATTCACATTAATTTCGTGGAATTTGCGAGAAGTATCATCCTCTATCGAAACATAACCTTTATAATTACCTGTAGATAAATATAACTCAAAGTGTCCTTTACTTTTACTGTTAATGTTTGTTGTTAAAGTATCAAAGAACATAAGATTGAAATCTGGATTAGTATTTTTAGTTAATACATTCTCTACATTAACAGTTAGTTTATTTAGATTTTCAGAGAATTTGAATATATTAGTTTCAGAGAATGATAATATCTCTTCTCCAGTCAATTCTCGAATTTCTATAACAGGTAAGTTATGTTCTCCTACACTTGTTCTTACTAACATTGAATACATTTTATCTGGGTCAATCGTTGCAGAATAATAATTTGCGAATACTCCATTTTCGGGTGACTGTAGAGAATAGTGTCCAACTTGATTGTAATAGTAATAATCGTATTTATTAATGTACTCAAAAATTTGGATTTCCCCACCGCTATAGTTATTTATTTGGCCATATGGTGTTTGGGTATCAGCATAAATAACATTTGGTAGTTTATTAGTTGTTGAACTTTTACCTACTTCGAATGGCTGATTAGCATTTAATGTCACAATATCCTTATTGTAGCCACCAGTTAATTTAAGAATATATGATCCATCTGCCAAACTTGCAGATAAAGGTATTGTTACCAAATTATTAGTCGATAATTTAGTTATGTTACCCGAAGAATTTCTTAATTCATAAGTTAAATTTAAGTTTGGATCCGTAATTAGAATTTCGTTGCCCTCTTGACCACTATAATACGTATGAATTGAAGTTCGGTCATGATAAACCCTTGCTGAATATTCACCAAATGCTACTTCATTTCCTTGAGCGGTAACAATACCTTTATAAGTTGTAGCTCCATCAACTACTTTTAAACCAAATACCGGATCCATGTTAGGTGCTAAATTTATTTGTGTATATTCTCTAGGCCCTACAACACTTGAAGTATCACTCGTAGAGGCTCCACCATTAGCACCTCCACCAGTAAATGATTCACCAAAATAAACAATAGTAGAATCATATGCACTATATTTACTCGCTACTTTATAATTTTTCCATTCAATATCTTCTAAACTATTTCCGTTTTCAAAGTCGATAGGAGCAGAATATTCATAACCGACTTTTCCATCTTTACTTTGACCAGTCCAGAAAAGTAATGAATCTATATTAGTGCTTAGTTTCCATTCTTCTGTAATAAAGTCAAAGTAAATTGGATATTCTCCACTTTTAGCATTTCCGAAAGAAACGGCAGAATCAACTTCAGTTAACCCATTTGAATCAAATTTAAAAGATTTTAGAGACTGACCTTCTAAATGAATTTGATTAGTAGATTGTCCAACAAAAGATTGAACAAAAGCTGTTTTATTCTCTTCACTAATAACTTCTAAAATATAATCTTGATCTTTCAAGAAAAATGCATCTGGGATGAATACTTCTCCATTTTCATTAGCAGTTTCTATTGCTACTGTCTCAAAACCATATCCATTTTCTTGATAAACAGTTACTTCAGTATCTGTCATTACAGAGCCTTCAGCATTTTCAGCTGTTAGGACTGTACCTTTTAAGTCTTGATATGGGGATTCATATTTTATAGATGCTTCCCCTTTAATCACCTGATCCCCTATTGTAGTTTCAAGTAATAAAATATACGTACCATTTGGGTTTTTACCCATATCAATAGTTTGATAACCCCAACTACCATTCGAAGTAAAGGTAGCAATTTCTTTATCACCTAACAATAGTTTCCCATCTAACTTATTGTTGACATCTGCTTCAAACAAACCATTTTTAGCTGTAACTTGGTAATTTAAATTTAATATTGTTGGATCTTCATAGTCAGAATATGAATCAGTTACTTTAACATCTAGTTCAGAAGGTGTATTAGGAAGAACAATTTGTGTATCACTCTGAATCTGAATCGTACCTTTCCAATACAAATCATTTGCGTTGTAACTTACATAATAGTTCCCTTTTGTCATTTTCATATTTTCATACAGATTAAAACGATCATAAAAATGTTCTTTTGAAACTATTACTTGGGAATTTGGTAAATCAAATTGGACATTTACTAAATTCGAAGTATAATCACTCAATTTATTAATTGATTTCGATAAATCAATTGAATCATTTATAAAATAATTAATCGAAGTATCATTTTGATTATGAGTTGTAAAAGTGAAACTAATTGGGAAATTACTATTACTTTTCACAACTAACTTTTCATTAAATTCACTATTAAATGTTGCTGCCTCAAATGCATTGTTATCACCAATTAATAGTACACTATCAAAATTTCCACTAGAAAGATCATTTTCGAGAATAGTTGCTTTCAAATCTTCCTTTAATGGAATTTCTAACTGTTCTAATGCCATTAACTCTGCACCTAACATTGTCACTTGATCGATATACGTGTGTTCAACTCCATCAACCTCACGATAATCAATTTTATAGCTAACAAGATACTTTGCTTGTGGATCAATATTTTGATATTGATATCCATAAGGCTTAAAGGCAGTTGATGAATAATCATAATCAAATTTAATTTGATTAGAAAATCCACCTCGATCTTTTTCTTCTGAAACATATAACTGCCCAGAATTGATAATACGGTTTTCATCCTTCACATCAATCGCTATTGTTTTTTCATTCAAACTATTTGCAAATACGATTGAAGGTGCTACTGACGAAAACACAAGTAACACAATGCATAATACACTAAATAGCTTATTATACACATTTTTCAAATTCACTCCTCCTTTTTTCATATTAGATTACATCTAAAGATGCATAATTATTCTACATACGTAGGACTAAAGCAATCAACAACTACCTAATAATATCCATTATTTTTAGTGTGACAAAATTCGACCAATAAAGACATACGTTATTCTTTTCGCAGTTATACTAAACATTAAATAGAAAAAAATGGGTTTAATACACATTTTTACAAATAATGTATTTTCACATTTTTGACACATTTCTGAAAACTTTTACCAACTATTATATTAAAATAATAGAATCCAATTATTGTTTGAAAGAAGTCGAAAAAAATCAAAGAGATTAAAAAGGTAATAGTAAGTTTGTGAGCGAATAATTCGTTAATGATAATTGGAGATGGAGGGAATGCTAATTGGAAATGGAAGTTAGATTTTTAGGAAGTGGCGATGCCTTTAGTAGTGGGGGGGAAATGCATACCTGTATCCATGTAAAATCGCTAAAAAGAAACTTTCTCATAGATTGTGGCGCTTCAGCAATGATCGGAATTAAAAAATATCATGTAAACCCTAATGAGATCGATTTAATTTTGATTTCACATTTGCATGGGGATCATTTTGCTGGAATTCCTTTTTTCATACTTGATGCACAATTAATAAGTAAGCGGACAACCCCTCTGACCATTGCAGGACCTGTTGGAACGAAAAACAGAATTCTTGAAGCGATGGAAGTAATGTTTCGAGGGTCAACAAAAACAAACTTCAAGTTTAATCTGGAAATAGTTGAACTAAGTTTAGACTGCCCGAATACATTTGATGATATCTCTGTAATGCCCTATCCAGTAAATCATCCAAGTGGAGATCCTTCCCTTGCCTTAAGAATAGAGCATTTAGGTAAAATAGTAGTTTATACCGGTGATACAGAATGGACGGATACTTTAATACCCGCTTGCCAACAAGCTAATCTTCTTATTTCAGAATGTTATTACTACGATAAAAAAATAAAATATCATTTAGATTACGAAACGCTCACTTCGCATTTACATGAATTGAACCCAGAAAAATTAATACTCACACATATGAGTGAAGATATGCTGAAGAAAACAAGTGATATAGAGCACGATTATGCGGAAGATGGGAAAATAATAAAAATTTAATCTTCTTTAACAGTAACTATTTTTGAGTTTACCGGACATTTTCTAAAACACTCCAAATTAAAAAGCCAATGACCGAGATCATTGGCTTTAAAAACTTATCTTAACCCTTAAACCATCCAGTAGGCTGAACGTTTAAGTTGATGTTGACTTGTTTGACTTCTTGGAAAGCTTCTAGGCCGAATGTGCCGAGTTCGCGACCGATGCCGCTTTGTTTGTAGCCTCCCCATGGGGCTTCGTTAAAGGTTGGGTGGTAGGCGTTGACCCAGGTGATGCCGGCTCTAAGTTTGCGGATTACTCTTTGGGCTTTTGCTCCATCATTCGTGAAGACCGCTCCTGCTAGACCGTAATCCGAATCGTTGGCAAGTTGAATTGCCTCTGCTTCATCCTTAAACGTTTGTACGACTAGTACGGGACCGAAGATTTCTTCTCGCACAATCGCCATGTCTGATTTCGTATTGGCGAAAATCGTTGGTGCAACAAAATAGCCTTTATCATACAATTTGTCGCCACCACATAGAAGTTCTGCGCCTTCCTCTTTTCCTTTTTCGATGTAGGCTAACACTTTTTCCATGTGTGGTTTAGAGATTAATGGGCCCATCTCTGTATCTGGATCTGTGCCATCCCCTACCCTAATCGTTTGAGCTCGCTTCACTAACTCAGGAATGAATCGATCATATAGTGACTCTTGAAGGATTAAACGAGAACCCGCCGAGCATACTTGTCCTTGGTTTGCGAAGATGGCATATAATGCATAGTCAACAGCAGTTTCGAAATCAGCATCTTCAAATACGATGTTTGGCGATTTTCCGCCCAATTCCAATGAAATATTTTTCAACGTGTCTGCCGCGCTCTTCATGATCTTCTTCCCCGTTACGGTACCACCCGTGAAGGCGATTTTATCGACTAGAGGATTTCGTGCCAGTTCTGCCCCAACCGTTGCACCCGCACCTAGTACTAAATTAACCACGCCAGGAGGGAATCCTACTTCATCAATTAATTCGAATAATTTAATTAATGATAAAGGTGTTTGTTCAGCTGGTTTTATAACGATCGAACATCCCGCAGCAAGTGCCGGAGCAATTTTTTGAACGGCCATTACTAATGGATAGTTCCACGGTACAATCAGACCTGCCACTCCTACTGGCTCTCTTACGACAAAGGCTTGTATATCATCTGGTACATCATACACTTGTCCAGATGGTTTCGTAGCTAGTCCTGCATAGTAACGCAATTGATTCACTGCATCTTCTATATCATAGGAAGATTCTCGTAATGGTTTTCCGTTATTTAATGTTTCGATTTGAGCAAACGATTCAATTTCAGCTTCAAGTCGATCAGCTAGTTTAAATAACAACTCAGCACGGAATCTTGCGTGTGTTTCGCCCCAACCGTCACTGTAAAAAGCATCATGGGCCGCTTGAATAGCAGCTTGGGCATCTCCAACATTTCCTTCAGTCACAACAGCAATGACTTCTTCATTCGCCGGATTGATGATTTCTCTCGTTTCACCACTACTACTTAGCACCCATTGATTATTGATATACATTTTTTGTACGACCATTCAGCCACATCTCCTTTAATATCAATTGCTCATCGACGAACCCGACTCCATTTTCTGGACTCGGGTGTCGTTAATTTTCACTTTCAACTTGTAAAAACGTCACGGAATCGTTGAACAAGTTGGATGGTTTGTTGGATTTCCACATCATTTGGTTTTCTGAAATACCGAACAGGTGGGATGAGCATCCAAATAAAGTCACCATAGTTCGGCCAAATTTCTATGTTCCAACCATTGTCACGTTTCGAGTAAGAAAGTTCAAGTTTTTCAAAATCAATTGCTTTACAAATTTTCATAATCTCAGCATCTTTATTTAATTTTGTAGCCAATTCATGTTTGGAAGTAAACTCTGGAATTTTCTCTCCAAATAATTTCCCTCTATATTGTAACTTGATTGTTTGGTTATGAGGTGATGCTGAATCTTCGATAAAACAATGCCATTTAAAAATATACACACGGCCCATCCATTTATTCATCACTTTGTAGGAAGAATACATGGTTTTAATTCCAATTTTTTCAGCGTCCAGTTCGATCCGATTTATGTCGGTTCTTGTTACAGTTGTAAAAGCGTTGAATTGGTCTGTCACTAATTTTAAAGAGTTCCAAGCTCGATTGTCGATGATTGAATAGATTCCCATGGCACACCCCTTGCTTTATGGTGACAGTTACTCTCACCATAACATGTCGGAAGACTGTCATTTTTATTTCTATTTTGAGTTTGTGGATTCTGATGTGTAGGCTTCGTCTAATTCGCTACGTTTTTGAATGCCCTCGAATACTTTCTCAAGTGGGACTGGTTGGAATAACTTTTGGCCCGTTCCTTTTAAGTACGCAATACTTAATGCAATCAAAATAGCAATCACAATCGCAGAAATTTTCAGTACAGTGAAATCAACGTATAGCGTATAAATCATATAAACACATGCCACAATCCCAACGATTTGTGGTAGTGGATATAAAGGCGTTTTGAAAGGGCGATGTGCGTTTGGATATTTTTTGCGTAAAATTAAAACATCTACTTGTGTAATAATGTAAGACATGAGCCACGTACTACAAGCCACTGAAATCATTGTTGTTACAAAATCGATATTGGCATTGTTTGCAAATGCGTAAACTAAGACGATCATCGTTAATCCAATTACTGTAAAAATCCCAACCCAAGGTGTTCTTGTTTTTGGATGAAGATACGCAAACGCCTTTGGTAATAACCCTTCCTTCGCTAGACCATAAAGCATACGCGGTACTGCAGCTAAGTACGTATCACAAGTTGTGATCGCTGCAATTATTGAGACAATTCCCATTAACACTAGACCTGTATTCCCTAGCATTGCTGCTGCGCCATCTACATGTGGAATTGTTGAAGCCGCTAATTCATCTAAAGCGATATATTTCGTTACACCTAAACCAAATAGTAAGTCTACTAACCAAATCGTGAAACAACCAAAAAGCATGGCAAGTGGAATATTGCGACCTGGGTTTTTGATTTCTTCAGCAAGTGGTGCTACAAATTCCATTCCAATATATAACCAAATGGCAATTCCTAACGTTCCCATTTGTTCTTTCCAAGTGATTGGAGAGAATGGTGGTGCTGTTGCTAATTGCTCTTGTGTTCCGATACCTAACAAACCTAATAAACCAACAATTCCTAGTAGGGCCATCATACTGATTGCAAGAACCGATTGCACTTTTCCGAAAACTGATACCCCTAGCAAATTAATCGCAGATAAAAAGATTAAGATGACGATTACTGCAATATACCACGGTACCCCTGTAAGTGTTTCAAAGGATTGTCCACCAACAATCATATTTGTCCCGCCATCCGTGCCAACGAGTACGATATATCCTGCAAGTACCGCGAAAATCGCTGGTAATTTTCCTAATGCCGGAAGTGTATATTCTCCTACCATCCCTGCCCCAGGAATCATGGCTGCCATTTCCGAATAGGATAAAGCCACACTTAAAATGATGAATAAGGAGATTAAGGCGATAATACTAAATGCCGGCCCTCCAATACCATAACCATTCCCTAATACAACCATTGCAGTACCGGATACGACAAGACCTACCGATGCAGAATAGGCAGCCCAAAACCCTAACGTTCTATTTAATTTTAAATCTCCCATTCATTCACCCCTTATTTTTCAGAATAAGCTTTTCGGAACAGATTAAGATAATCTTCTTTTGATGCTTCTCTTGGATTACTTGGAGCCGAGACATTTTGAGTTGCAGCTTCTGCTAAGTACTCAAAATCTTTTTCATTGATATCCTCTAAATCTCTCATTTTCGGAATACCAACTTCAATGGCTAATTCTTTTAGCTTCGTCACCCCTTCGTAGGCGATTTCTTCAACAGATTTCCCGGCAGTTGAAACTCCTAAAAGCTCTGCTACTTTTGCGTGTTTTACTACAGT
Organism: Ureibacillus composti; assembly: GCA_030348875.1. Classification (GTDB taxonomy): domain Bacteria; phylum Bacillota; class Bacilli; order Bacillales_A; family Planococcaceae; genus Ureibacillus; species Ureibacillus composti. The sequence goes on along the minus strand of JAUCEP010000002.1, from coordinate 1,639,901 downwards.
AGAAGGGATATTATATTCAAATACATATGGTAGAAGCATTGAGTTTGCCACGCCATGTGGAGTATCATACAATCCGCCTAACGCTTCGGCCATGCAGTGAACGCCACCCACATCGGAATTACCAAAGGCGATCCCTGCAATTAAACTACCAGCTAACATATTTCTCCTTGCTTCTAGAGAGCTTCCGTTAGTGACAGCTTCTGGGAGGTTTTTGACGATTAAATCAATTGCATAAAGGGCTAAAGCATCAGTGATTGGTTCGGATAAATTACAAGTGTAGGCTTCAATAGCATGAGTCAATGCATCCATTCCGGTTGAGGCTGTAATCAATGGAGGGAGAGTTAAAGTTAATTCTGGATCTAGAATCGCGATTTGTGGAGCAACTTTATTATCAAGAATATTCATTTTCAATTTTGTTGTTGTGTCTGTAATAACGGAGAAGAAGGTAATTTCACTACCTGTACCAGCAGTTGTCGGAATACAAATTAGAGGAGTAATTTTTTGTTGTAATACATTAAGACCATACCAATCTTTAATATCGCCACCGTGCGTCAATAGGACCCCAACTGCTTTTGCAGTGTCCATAGAGCTTCCTCCGCCTAATCCAATTAAGACATCGACATTCTCTTCTTGAGCGATTTGGTAAGCAATCATACAATCTGTATCTCGTGGATTCTGTTTTACGTCATCGTAAATCACATATTCGATCTCGCTCTCCTGCAATAAACCGATCACTCGGTCGACAATTCCTGTTGATTTAATCCCCTTATCGGTTAAAATCATTACCTTTGAACCATTTAATTCTTTTACATAAGTAGCAAGTTGATTGACTTGTCCATTTCCAAATTCAATACGCGTCGACAGGTTAAATTGAAATGTTTCTAACATCATGAGTCCCCCTTTTAGTGTTGATTCTTAATGATATTTTGGCGGAGTAATATTCAAATTGGACATTATGTAAAAGATTTCGGTCAACTTTATTAACGTATCGTAAAATACAAGCAAAGGAAATCGTTCTCAATTACTAGTGCGGATAAGATTAAGGACCTAATGATAAGTGAATTTCTAAATTGAATTAATTACTACTTTAAGTGTAAAACATCCTTACAAAATAAAGAGGATAGCTAAAATGCTATCCTCGGAAAGAAATTTTTAGTTAAAAAGATATTCCTTTAAGTGTGGCGAACGATCATTTTTAAGAAAGTATCGCCACTATGTTTTTTTCCTATTTAAATAAGTAGTTTTTAATTTCTCGAAGTTGGGTCACTAATTGAATTCGAAGCTTCTGGAATATCGTCGTATACTTTCGTATCAACTTCGTAAACGGAACCATCAGCTAGACCTTTAAAGACTGCCATAAGCGGCTGCGTTACCGTTTCTTTCAACATACCGGATTGTTTTTGTCCAAGAGTTTGGCTTTGGCCCTTCAGCTCAATTAACATGATTGAAGTATCATTAAGTGCGAATGCACCAAGAGCTGTACCTGGTAAGTTTACATCAGGATATTTCTGAACAGCACCAAAGTGAGAATTTCCTTTTTGCAGCGTTAATGCTGATAGTGCATTAACTTGTTTTGCAAGTGTTAGTACATCTTCATCCACTTCATATTGCTTGCCTGTAAATGGATCTGTGTATGGATCTGCCACTACTGCTGCGAATTGAACTGGTACTGATCGATTATCTTCATCCGATACGGTATTGAACCCACGGTGGTGGACATCTACATAGACATCCGGTTTGAATTCTTTGAACACACTCGTAACTGTGCGTGCCTCTGCTGTTACATAGAAACCACCATATCTACTATTATTTTTTGACTTATCGTTTAGGAATGAAGCAACCTCATTTAGATCTTGATTTTCTACTCTAAAGTCAAGATTTGGATTATAGTCACGGTTTTGATCGTATCCAGGGATTCCGTAAACTACACGGCCTTCGTTATTTTGAGCTCGTTCACTACCATCTTTATTGTAGTACCAAGGTGCAGCTGTATCAGACGGTAAATCAATGTTTTCCGGTAACCATGTCTGATGAGTATAGCGAGTTGGATACCATTTCCCCTCGTATTGATTGTCTGCTCCTTCTGGGTTAATGCGTGGCATAATCCAGATCGATACATTTTCTAAAATTTCTTTGACTTCCTCACCGTTAGATGAAAGCTTTTGGATTAGGTCAATTGCTGCTTCAGCCCCAATTTGCTCATTACCATGAATCTGAGCTGTGATAAGGATACGTTTCTTATTTGGGTCATTGTCCCCAAATTTTGCTACATAGATTGGTTCACCTTTGTCCTCTTCCGTTCGATAGCCATCTGGCGCCTCGTTAGTATAGCCTGCGATTTCAAGCTTCATCTTTCCGTTAGAGGAAGCTGCCAACTTTTCAAGTTTCTTTGTTAATTCGGCATTTGACATATAGCTTGATAGAGAAATATTTTGGTTGTCTTCAATGTAAGGTCCGTTCGGTGTGGATTGAGGTGCTGCATAGGCTGCTGAGGAAACACCTACTGTTAGTGCCAGTGTTGCTGGTAAGATTACTTTTGAAAATTTCTTTTTCATAATATTCCTCCAAAAAATTTGATTTTCGTTTTATAAACTAGTATCTTATTCGTAAGCTTTCATTGAGTAAACGCCTCAATATATACTCATATCCTTAGCCGTTTATTATTCTGAAGGGCGAGAAGTTTGAGTGTCTAATGTATCCCAGAAACTGATATCTGCGTTTTCGATTGAACCGTCTGCAATTGCGCGAACCGTTGCATCTAGTGTCGTAATCGTTTGTTTAATCAAATATCCATTACTTTTTTGGCCGATGACGCGAGAAGGATCCTCATGATCAGACATTCCGCGCATTTCAAATAATAGTGTAGCAATGTCATATTGAACAGCTGCACCGTTACGACCAATATTTTCACCACTGCCACCATTATATTTTCCTATATGACCCCATCCAGTAGAATCAACTGCATTAAAGACAACGGCACCTAACTTTTTGGATTTCTCTAATACTTCTGGCTTCACGTTTTCATTTGTTGGATAAAGTATAGATCCAGATACTAATTTCCCATCTCGTTCAAGGTTCGTCCCTTGGTGATGAAGATCAATCATGTAGTCAATATCATACTTTTGTAAGACATTTTCGTGTAGCGCTTGTGTTTCAGGTTGTAATTTATCAACATGATCACGGTTTAAGTCTGTTCCAACCGCATTGTAACGTGTTAAATGGCGTCCCCCATCTGCTACATAATCATCTAGAGAAAAATTAACATCCCCCATTGCGCCATCTGCATTTAACATCGGCACAATTAAGATATTCACGTTTTCAAGGATGCCCTTTGTTTTACCTGTCCCTAGATGTTTGATGAATTCTAATGTACCTTCCGTTGTTAGTTGTTCATTTCCGTGCTGTTGTGTTAAAAATAGGACGGTTGGATTATTTGGATTCGTAATATATTTCGCTAAATAGATATCACGATTTTTTACCGTTTTTCCGATCACTTCAAGTTGCATCGCCGCTTGCTTCGCATCTTGTGTTTTAAGGTACTTTACCATTTCATCGTAAGTATACAGATTAGATGTTTGAATGGATTCATTTCCATTGTAGTTTGGACCTTCCCCCACAGCATAGGCTGGTATTGCTGCTGGCGTAACAGCACCTACCGCCAAAATTCCTGTTAATGATAGTGCAAATAATTTCTTTTTCATAAGTTCCCTCCGATTTCTATATTCTAAATATTGAATCAATTACTAGATTAAGAATATCTATCAGCACTTTAATTGTATATAGAGGGAAACTATCAATTATCTATCACATAAATTAGGTGGATTATAATATTTTTCCAAATTTTCAATATATTATATTACTTATCTTTTCGATATAGAGTGACAGCCACTCACGGGCAATTACAATTCTTGAAGACTTCTAAAAGGAAACTATTTTACTCTAATTGGAGATAGGGGTTAGGCGGGTAGCTTTAGGTTAGATTGGAGTATGGAAAAGAGCTATGAGGAGTCAAACTTAACTTTATGTAAAATAGTACGGTTCATTATTACTATTGGAATAAGATAATTGAACTAGTACAAAGTTTTCTAGATGGGTATGATATTCTATTGATATGTTATGTCTTTAGTAGCTTTTCTTTTTTTGCAGTTATAATGCAACTTAGAAGTTCTTTTTAAGTACATTCTATGATCCTGAACTTGCAAAATCGAAAAAACTACCCAACCCAATCTGAAAGAAGATTGAGCTGAGTAACTATTTTTAAAGCTTATCATTATGATTAACATTATTCATTATTATTTATCTTCAGTGAAGTTTTGCTCTTCCGCAAATTCCTCACGATTGCGGCTGCGGTGGAAATTGATCTCTTCGGCGAACTCTTCACGATTGCGACGGTTGCGGTTGAAATCTACCTCCTCCGCGAACTCTTCATGTTTGTGTTTCTTTTCGTTTTTATTCATTTCCCATTCACCTCCATGTTCATTATTTTGAGACATGTCGGTTTTTTTATTCAGAAATCACTGGTCAATATTTAATTGGTTCCACTAATAAAAAAGCAGAAAATTTTCATACTACTGATAGGTCGGATGATCGGACAAATATTTTTGAATTTGACTGTTAACTTTGAATTCCGATCAAATTTGAAAAAATCCCTAATCCCCTAAATATTAACGGTAGCACTCTTTTCTTTATATACTTAACCTGTTTCCCACTTTTGAAATTCAAAAGAGGCCAAAGTATATTCGCTCGACCTCTTTTATTTCAATATTACAAATATTAACATTATAAGAGATTATTTTGGGACAAGGAACCTGTCCCTCTGTCCCTACTTTGCAGATACTCCAGGTCCTAATGGTAAGCCTAGAGCAAACCAGATGAATAGCATGATTACCCAGACAATTAAGAATGATAATGCGTATGGAATCATTGTAGAGAAGTATGTTCCGATTCCTGCATCTTTCTTATATTGTTGGTAGTAAGCTAAAATCAACGGTAAATAAGGACTCATCGGTGTAATCATATTTGTCGAAGAATCTGCGATACGGTACGCAACTTGAACGAAAGCAGGATTATAACCAATTAACATAAACATTGGGATAAACACTGGCGCTAACATTGACCACATTGCTGATCCACTTGTAATGAATAGGTTCATTAACGAAACGAACAAGATGAATAAAATAATCGCTAGGAATCCAGTTAAGTTAATGCTTTCTAAAAATTCAGAACCATTAACTGCCAATACAACACTTAAGTTTGTCCAGTTAAAGAATGCGACGAATTGAGCAATGACAAATACTAATACGATAAAACTAGCCATTGATTTAATCATTTCTGTCATGAAAGCTGGTACATCAGCCGAAGATTTAATCACACCAACGACTTTTCCATAAACAACAGAAGTTAGAATGAAGAAGATTAAAATAATCGGAATGATCCCTTTAATGAATGGAGATGATAAGATTCCTCCTGTTTCTGGATCACGTAAGAAGCCATTTTCTGGTACGACTAGAAAGGCTAAGAATGCGATAAAAGCTAAGGCAGTTAAACCTGTTGCTTTAAGTGCACGTTTTTCTTTATCTGTAAATGGCTCCATACTCATTTTCACATTGCCATTATAAGTTCCAAGGCGAGGCTCTACAAATTTATCAGTAATCCAGCCTCCAAGAATAGCTAAAACAAAAGTTGAAACTGACATAAAGAACCAGTTGTCAACAGGTGTAACAACCAAGTCTGCATTAATAGCTTGTACAGCTTGTGTACTAATTCCAGAGATCAATGCATCTGTTCCCGCGATCATAATGTTTGCTGTAAAACCAGCACCCCAACCAGCTACACCAGCTGCAAACCCAGCAAGTGGGTGTCGACCCACAGCTAAGAAGATCATCGCCCCCATAACAGGAATAACTGCAATGGCAGCATCTGAAGCAATGTTTCCTAAAATCCCAATAAATACAACTGCATATGCAACTAACGCTTTAGGTACATTTGATACCATCGCACGTAGAACTGCTTGAATTAAACCAACCTTTTCTGCTAATCCAATTCCAAGGGTCATCGCCAAAATTAAGCCAAGTGGTGGAAAGCTTGTAAAGTTCGTCAACATGTTTGTTAAAATCCAATGAACGCCTTCTTGGCTTAACAAGCTTTTAACTACTACATTCTCACCTGATACAGGATGAGTAACAGATACATTCATCGCAGCTAACACTACTGAGATGATGATAAAAATACCGCACAAATATACAAACAACATAAATGGATGTGGTAATTTATTACCGACTGTTTCGATCCATTTCAGAATCCCTTTATGTTCAACTTCGGCAACTGCAGGCTGCACGTCAACTGTTTCTTTTACCATATAATTTCCCCCTTTTCTTTTTGCCTATCCTAAAATCTTCTGCACTGTATGGACAAACAATTTAACGCCATCTTTAAATGAGTCCTCATCGACTGTAAATCGTGGGTGATGATGTGGGTAAGTAATCCCCTTTTCTTCGTTTCCAGCCCCAATTAATACGAAGCAACTTGGAACCTCATTTGAAAATGCAGAGAAATCCTCTCCCCCCATTAAAGCGGGCATTTCGAGTAATGGATTTTCATTCCATTGTTCTAAAATTGTTTCTTCGACAAGTTTTGTTACGTTTTCTTCATTTATGACTGACCCATAACCATAGCGATAATCCAATTCATAGGTTGCGCCATGAGCTTCAGTAATTCCTTTTACGATTCTCTCCATCGAACGAACCGTAAGCTCTCGTACATCTTCTCCAAAACTTCGAACAGATCCACTTAGTTTAACCGAATCCGGAATCACATTATAAGCGCCTAATCCCGCTTGGAAATTCGTTACGGATAACACTAGTTTGTCTTGTGGATTGGCATTTCTTGCAACTATTTGTTGTAGATTCGTCACTACTTGTGCACCAATTACTAATGGATCAATGGCATTTTCAGGTTGGGAAGCATGTCCACCTTTTCCTTTAATCGTAATGTCAAAACGGTCTGAATTTGCTGTGACTGGACCATAATTCAACACGATCTTACCAACAGGAATTGTTGATATTAAATGAACGCCGACCATGCAGTCAACCCCATCTAAAACACCAGCTTTCACCATTTCCTGAGCTCCACCTGGATGAATTTCTTCTGCATGTTGGAAGACAAAGCGAACTTCCCCTTTAATAGACTCTTTCATGGAAGTCAAAATCTTTGCAGTCCCTAACAACATCGCAGTATGAGCATCATGTCCACAGGCATGCATCACACCAGGTACCTTTGAAGCAAACTCAAAGTCATTTTCTTCATGAATAGCAAGTGCATCCATATCTGCACGGAGACCTAACACTTTACCAGGTTGCCCACCAATAAGACGTGCGACTACACTTGTTTTTGTAGGTCGAGAGATTTCAAGATTTCCAAAGGATTGAAGCGTCTCATAAACAAATTGAGCTGTATTTTCTTCCTGGAATGAAATTTCTGGATGCATATGTAAATGTCTTCTCCATCCAATCACGTCACTTTGAATCGATTCTATTGATCTATTAACATCTATTAATTGCTGTACCATAACAAACAAATCCTTTCTTCATATCATTCGCGACACATAAGCGACATTTTCGTTAATCAAATTATATATGCTCAATAAAAATTAAACAATACTAAAATTCAGATTTTTAATAAAATATTTTTAATCAGTCGAAATCTATTGAAATTCGTCGTATTTTACTCTTAAACACGAACATAAATTTATATTACTTTAAATATAGTTCGTATTTAAAGTCTAACTTATAAAGTTTTTAGTTAAGTTTTATTTTTTATTTAATAAAAAAACTGTAGAAAAATCGGAAATTTCTCGATTTCTCTACAGTCTGAATTTATATTCTGTTGTTATAAAACACTTCAACTTTTTAAACGATAGATTTTACTTGGTCTTCCTCTAGTGGATTGAGATTCTTCTCCTTGATATTCGGCAAGATCCAACTTACAAAGACTTGCAATAATTCTCTGAGCATTACGTTTAGTCATCGATAAATGGGTAGCTAGATCTGCTGCTGAAAATGTCTCCCAGCTCATTCGTTGAATTAATGTTTCGATTTTGTTATACGTTTTAATGCTGATGTTTGCCTCATGCAATTTCTCGATCATTTCTTTATCTTGAGAACGGAATGAATAAGTTAATTCTTCACCTTGTCCCATTGATTCGATCATAACGCCATCTTCCTGCACAATAATAAAGCCACGATTAGGTTTCTCTTTTGAATGTCGAACAGCTGTGTAAGCATTCATCTCCGCAGCAGACGCCGTTTCTCCGAATCCAATGCCGACAGCTACTGGAATACCAGTGTCTAATGTTAGTTGTTGCACGGTCAATTGCAACATGTCAATTTCTCGTTCAATTGCACCGCGTGAACTAAAAATCTGATAACGACCGTTACCAGTTTCCAAGAACGACCCATCAAGTTTTTCACAAAATTCAAGGAGCGTCTTCCTTATTTTCAATTCCTCTTGTAGTAACTGAACACGGGTATTGATTTTTTCGTTTTGTAGCTCATACTGATCGAATTCAATAATTTCCACACCGATTTGCGTATCCTTAAAGTAGGAACTTCTCACCTTTTCAATAAGAATATGCAAGGCTTGTCGTATTTCCATCTTGGTAATGGCAATCGGATAAACAGGCATTCCTTCTTTTACTAAGGCATGATAGACGGATCTTAAGCAGGTTAAAGCGCCCTTACTTTTCCCTTCTTTCCACAAATCAAGATGAAACTGAATTAACTCCTGTGAATTAAAATTTATGTCAAATGATTTAATATATAAATCACTCACTGGAATGTCAAGCTCTTCCAATGATTCTTGTAAATCTTCAGTCTCTATAATATCAATTGAAAATCCTTGCAAAATTTGACCGTGATCTTGAGATAATTGAATGATTGCTCGATAAAGACCAGCTCCCGTGTTAGGGGCATAGGCGTAATTCATATTTTCGTTTTCAACCGTAAGAGCCACCTGATAAGGAATAGGACCTGAAAAAAACCAACCATCCACTTGATGATGATGTTTTTTTACAATATCTTTTGCTTCCTTTGATTCTTGATAAGGAAATGGAATAAATTTAATTTCATGTTCAAATTCATTTGCTACTTCTAAAATACGTTCGATCGATGCAGGTGGACCGATGACGCCGATTCTATGCATAGTTATTAATTACTCCTTCAACTCCAACCTAGAGTATTTAATTGAAGTGGTTGGAAACTATTTTTTCTTTTAATTATGTATATGAATATATTAAAAATGGTTCATGCGAATATTTTTCCCTGTGAACTCAAGTTTAACCATTTCTATTGCTCGATTCTTTGGATGAAAATAAAAAAGCATATTCATCACATCGATGCGTAAGGGGGTTTTTTCCCACAATTATAGCATACTTCCATTGAATACTAATAAGTAGCAGATATAACTATTAGCTCAATCTTCTTAATTAACTTTGTCTTCCACATGAAGACGCTTTTCATCTAACTAGCATGACAAAAAGGTCTTCATTAACGAGATGAAGACCTTTTCCGTTACCTTAAATTGTAAAAATGTTCTTCATCCAAAAAGTTTCAAAGCATTAATGCTTAAAATTAAAAGTTAGCCATTTTCCAAAGTCGCCTCATATAAATCGATAATTTCCAGGAATCTCTCGGCTTCTCTAAAAGTATGGTCTGCTAAAAGAGGGTGAATATTGCTTTTAATCCGACATGCTTCGATTAATTCACGCGCAGTTTTCTTAAAGTCTCGCAAAGATTTTACGGATACGCGATTTTGATCTAACATTTGATCTAATAATGGGATTGTTTTAGATTGTGGTTTCATATGCTCTAGATCAATTGCCTGATATAGTAGTTGGTCAAAATCATGACTAAATTCTCTTGCCTGGTCAACTAATTTTCTTTCTGACGGATCTAACAGGTGGCCAATAAACTTCGCATGGTCGGCCATAATTTTAAGAAAGAACACGTTCTCTTTAATAATGTCATCTGGTTTTGGGGCAAGGACTCCCGCATTCAGTTCCTTTAAGCGGTTCGCAAAGTATGCAGCTTCTCTACTAATGTGATCAATCAGTAAAGGGTAATTGTTATGGCGAATTTCACACCGTAGTGTCATACCTAACACTTTTCTTTTATACGCCCAAATTGCGACTGCTGCTTGATGTACCTCATTATTAAATGCTTGAACAAGACGTGGCTCGGAGTTGACAGTGAGTCTGCTTAACTTTTCTTCAATCCGTTCGAATAGGTCAATAAAGTGTTGCGCTTCAGCGATTAATTGTTTTTGATCATACGTAAAACCTAAGCTTAAGAAAAAAGCATGTTCTTTCATAATTCTTGACCAAAAACGAATTTCATCCAATGACCGTGCAACAATCGGATTAGCCATTCTGACCCTCCTTTATTTTATCAATACATTACATGTATATGGGAGGATGGTTTGTCCTTATTCGTGAGTATTTTTGGCTTGATTATCAAACTTATTTAGATTTCTATAGAAAGGTTGAAGAAAACTAAATTCCTGAAACCCTTTAAGATTAATTTATTTATTTTGTAGCAATTTTTAAGTTAGCAAAATATTCTCCTAGTACATTGAGACCTTCCTCTAACGTCTTCGGATCACCGAATGCATAGCCAAGACGGAATGTGTTAGGGATTTCAAAGCAGTCACCATAGCAGAGTGCGACACTCGCTTTTTCAAGGATATCCTTACACAATTCATCACTCGGGATATCAAAGTCATATTTGATGAAGGCAGTCGTCCCCCATTGGTCATAATCACAAGATAAGTGAGATTGCGTTTTGATCCATTTATCAAAAATAGCTTTACTTTCACCAACAATTTCTCGGCTTCTTTCCAAGATCTTTTCAAAATGTTCGAATGCAATCGCTGTGATTAATTCATCAAACACACCGTTACAAATTGTGTCGTATGAACGTCTATTTTCGAGTCGATCAAACGTTTCTTTATCCCTTGTAACAATCCAGCCTACACGAGTTCCAGCCATTGAAAACACCTTTGACGTACTACTTGTTGCAATTCCCTTTTCATACAGATCGACAATTGACGTCATATACGTTTCTTTTAAACCGCGATATATTTCATCACAAAGCACATAAGCATCTACACTAGCAGCAATCTTACAAATTTCTTCAAGCATTTCTTTTTCTATGAAAGCACCAGTCGGATTGTTTGGATTTGAAAGAGTGATCATTTTTGTGTTTTGGTCGACTAAACTTTTTAATTCATTCAGATCAGGCAAATAACCATTCTCTTCTTTTAGCTCAAGGAATCTCACCTCAGCCCCAAGAGACTCCGGTATTGAATAATGCTGTTGGTAATTTGGTACAATTGCAACAACATTGTCAGTTGGCTCCACTAATTCCGTGATAACTATGTTATTAGCCCCTGTGCCCCCATGTACCGTTAAGATCATTTCTTTTGAGACATCTTCATACATTTTGCTAATTGCAATTAACAGCCTTTCAAACCCGAAAAAGTGTCCATAATGAAGACTCATTTTTTGGAGCTCTTTCGTAAATTCAAAGACATCTGCACCAATAAATTCAAATAACTCTTCAACTGTAAATGCTTTTACACAACTTGAGCCCAAATTATATTTTGCATCATCTACGATTGGGTTTAACCATTTTTCTAGTTTAAAATCTTTAATGTTCATGTTGAACTCTCCTTTTAATTTACTAGATTTCAATCGGTATGAACTTTCAAATGTACAGGACTTGGATATTTATAGTGTTATTATAATTTTGGTGTTTAGTGGGTTTCAAATTTGTTCTTTGTTGGAAATTCTGAAAAACTCTTATATTTTTTGTAGATAATTAACGTTTTTATAGGAGTAGGTAGAGTTTGAGTGTGACATTGATTGACATGAACTATAATGTGGATGTTGTAAATGGAAGTATAATTGTTATTGTAAGAAGTAAGGTTATTGAATTATGTTATAAAATCCTTAGAGTTGGATTGTATTTTTTTACAAATTATTCAGGATGATTTTTATTTTATTACAACCGAAGTAAGGAAATGATTAATAATTTTATTATCTAGTTTTGGTCTTCATTCCTTCTTTGAACGACTATTCTAGCGATTTCCTTTCAGACTTTGACTTTATTCAGATAAAGACCCCTTTGCTTGTGCTCTGATTAGATTCTGGTCTTCATACACCCGATGAAGACCTTTTTGCTCGTGCTTCGATTTGATTTTGGTCTTCATAAACCTGATGAAGACCTTTTCACTCGTACCTAGATTAGATTTTGGTCTTCATTCCCCCAATGAAGACCTTTTCACTCGGACTCTGATTAGATTTTGGCCTTCATTCCCCCAATGAAGACCTTTTTCCTGATACCCTGATTAAATTTTGGTCTTCATTCCCCCAATGAAGACCTTTTTCCTTGTACCATGATACGTTTCTGGTCTTCATCCCCCTGATGAAGACCTATATACTCGTACTCTAATTAGATTTTGGTCTTCATACACTTGATGAAGACCTTTTTGCTTGTGCCCTGATTAGAATCTGGTCTTCATCCTCCCGTCTTTACGATTGATTTCCATACTAGTTTTTATCTTCTGATTGGGAGTCATTTCGAGAAATATTTTGAAGGAACAAATATCTCTACAACAAAAAAGCTGCCTTACTTTGAGAGGGAAAGTACTCTCGAAGTAGCCAGCTTAATTTTAGTAATTCAAATCTTTATTTGTTAGCTCGATCGGATGGTCGTTATAGCACTTTTGCTAAGAAGCTTTTTGTTCGCTCTTCTTTTGGGTTGCCGAAAATTTCTTCAGGCGAGCCTTCTTCAACAAGATAGCCACCGTCCATGAAAATAACTCGGTCACCGACTTCACGTGCGAAGCCCATTTCGTGTGTTACGATTACCATTGTCATTCCTTCATGTGCAAGATCCGCCATTACCTTTAGCACTTCCCCAACCATTTCTGGGTCAAGGGCGGATGTTGGTTCATCGAATAACATAACTTTCGGCTTCATCGCTAACGCACGAGCAATAGCCACACGTTGCTGTTGACCACCTGAAAGCTGGTCAGGGTAATTTTTTTCTTTATCTTGTAGCCCAACTTTTTTTAATAATTCTCGGGCAATTTGTTCACTTTCTGCCTTACTTCTCTTAAGAACCTTGATTGGGCCAATTGTAATGTTCTCCAAAATTGTTAAATGCTTGAATAAGTTGAATTGTTGGAAGCACATACCCACATGTTGTCTTAGTTCGTGAATATCCGTTTTCGGATTTGTTAATTCTCTTCCAACAATTTCAATTTTCCCACTCGTTGTTTCCTCAAGTCCATTCAGGCATCGTAGGAAAGTACTTTTACCGCTACCAGATGGTCCAATGACAACAACCACTTCTTGAGGTTTAATTTGGGTACTGATCCCTTTTAAAATTTCAAGTTTTCCATATGATTTATGAAGGTTTTCAACGTTTATCAAGTTGGACCCTCCTTTCTAGATAGCCAGCAAATTGTGATACGGAGAAGATAATGATGAAATAAATTACACCAATTGCAATCCAAATTGTAAATGGTTCAAATGTTGATGAAATAACGATTTGACCACGATAAACTAAGTCAATAATTCCGATTGGTGCTAATAAAGATGTATCTTTAATTGTTTGTGCTGATTGATTAACAAGTGGTGGAATCATACGCTTAAACGCTTGCGGTAGGACAATATAGCGCATCGTTTGAAATTCTCTCATCCCAATACTTGCGGCTGCTTCCTTTTGCCCGCGGTCCACTCCAAGAATACCTGCTCGAATGATTTCGGAAATATAAGCACCCTCATGTAATGCGAGCGTAATTGTCGCAGCAATAATCGGGTACGCTTTTTGACCAAACCATTCATTTAATGGTAATACTCCCGTTAAACCAAACACGATAAAGAATAATTGTACTAATAATGGCGTCGAACGGAAGACCTCAACATAAATCGAAGAAATTGCTCTTAAAACAGAAATCTTAGAAAGCTTCATCAAAGCAGCTATTAAACCAAAAATAACTGCAAGTACAATTGCTGCAATTGAATAGTATACTGTATACTTAAGACCTTCCATTAATTGTGGAAAGTTATCCCAAATGACTTGTGTATTCACTCGCGCCCCTCCTTTAAAATGATCTTGCCATAGAAATCTTAGATGTTAGCAAGGAGATAAAAGGAAATTAGCTTTTTACCAATTTCCCTTTATATGAATCTCATACTATTTAATAAATAAAATCTTAGTCAACTTTAATTAGTACATCTTCAGGTTTTGCTACCCCTTCTACGAAACCATTCTTTTCACCATTTAAGTAATCAACAAATAATTTGTCGTATTCGCCATTTTCTTGAAGTTTAGCTAATCCATCATTGATTTTTGTAACTAAATCTTCTTTATCTTTGTTGATTGCAATTCCATAATATTCACCAGCTAAAATGTCACCAACGATTTCACTATCTGTATCTTGTGTTTGAATATAGTTAATGTTAGATGGGTTGTCATAAAGAATTGCATCTACACCACCATTATCAAGTGCACTATAAGCTGTTGCAATATCAGCATATTGTTTAATGTTTTGATCTTCAATACCGTTACCAATCATGTAGTTGTAAGATGAAGTTCCTTTTTGAATACCGATTAATTTTCCATCTAGATCATCGAAGCCTTTAATACCTGAATCAGGTTTAGTTAAAATAGAAAGTCCTGATTTATAGTAAGCGTTTGAGAAGCTAACACTTTCAAGACGTTTGTCAGTAATTGATAATGCACCTACTACCACATCAACTTGACCTGCTTTTAATGCTGGAATTAAACCATCAAATTGCATAGTTGAAAATTCAACATCGAAACCTTCTACTTCACCGATTTTTTTGATTAACTCAATGTCAAAACCAGTAAGTTCACCATTTTCTTCTGAATCAAATGGTGGGTATGTTGGACTTGTCCCTACTTGTACAACTAATTTTTCTGGGTCAGCAGATACTTCTTCTTTTTCCGCATTATCCGATCCACACGCTGCTAACATAATCGCGGATCCAATAATTAGTAATAACATTAATAATGACTTTTTCACGATATTTCCCCCTAGTGTCTTTTAGATGTGTTTTAAAACAAGTTCCTTTGGGAGTATATTCCAAAGTTTTCTTTCACATTTTTGATATTTCTGATAATTTTCTACAAAATAAATCCTTTAACCTTCAACCCTATCAATCTGCACCCTCCAAGCTAGCAATATAAGATTAATCACATTTTACAAAAGTTAGAATAGATTGTAAACTACCAATATTATAAATTATTACAAAATTCACTTCATTCTATTATATTTTTTTAACTTTTAGTTTGAATTCTTCTAAACAGACGAACTTTTTATGTTGAAAAATGACGAATTTACACGTAATATTCTGAATAATTAAAAATTGCGAATTTAAACACAAGGGGAAATGTTCGTGGATGTGACACTAAAAGATTTAATAGACTTAAACGTCTTCGATGGAATGAAGCTCATTACAGGGGAAAAAGGGCTTAGTAGAAAAATATCATCGTGCGGAATTTTGGACTACGAGCTTGATCGCAGTTTAAAGGATCGATATGTTCATAGTAATTTTCAGGAGCATCAATTTGCGTTAACCACATTTTTATATGCAAAGGATGAAGAATACCTTATTAATGATGCGATTAAATACTTGGTTAATAAAAAAGCAAGTGGTTTAGCCATTAAAAATGTTTATCGATTAACTATTCATGATTCTGTGCTCCGGTATGCTGAATCAATGGACTTTCCTATATTTCTCATTGATTCAACAATGTATTTTGAGAACATTATTATATCGATAAAAGATTCGATTGAACTGCTAGGAAACTCACATTTCGGTCAAACAAAAATTGATACGATCTTATATAAATCTCTTGATCCAGTTCATATTAGGCAACATGCGCTACAACTTAATCCATCCTTTAAGAATAACTTTTTCATTATGTATTTTTATGTTCAAGGACATTTAGACAATCAACAATTTTTTAAGATTCATACTTCATTTAAAAATAGCAAACTGAATTTACCCTCTAATTCCTTATTCCGATATAACAACGGGTTTCTACTATTATATTCTAATGATTTTATTGACTCCCAGGATCAAGACATCTTATTAACGGAAATCATTCAAACACTTTTAGATACAAATACACAGTTCGCAATTGGAGTAAGCGATCTTCATTATCGAATAGAAGAGATCAAACAAGCAATACATGAAGCTTTTTACGCTGCCCTTTTACACCATCAAGAACATTCGGAATTGTTGAAATATGAAGAAATTGGAACCTATAAGACTATTTTTCCTTTTGCGCAAACCGAAACGATGCAACGGTTTAGCGAACGTCATTTAAATCCTTTGAGGGACTTTGATGCGGAGAATACATTGTTGCTATTCGAAACACTTACTCAATTTATTATGTGTAACGGAAATTTACATGAATTGTCGAAGAAATTATCTTTGCATGAAAACACGCTACGTTATCGTCTAGATCGAGTTGCACAACTAACCGGATTAAACTTCAAAAAACCCGAGCACTACGAACAACTTTCTTTAGCCGTAAAAATTCATATTTGTTCGGAACTATTGAGTGAATTCGGAGTTGTGTAGGGAGTGGGACAGTAGGGACAGGTTCACTGTCCCACGTTTTGGGTGGGACAAGGGACCTGTCCCACCTGTCCCCTATGTCCCTCCCCCAAATAGTTGAAAATTATTTTTCCCACTTTGTTTCGCCTGGTACATCGCCACGTCGGCATTCCTAATTAATTCTCTTACTTCATGACCATGTTGTGGATATAGGGCAATCCCTATACTTGGAGTAACACGGGCTTTTTTTCCAAAGATAATCATTGGAGAACTTAAGCTTTCAATCATCTTTTCTGCGACCTTTATATGTTCATCGTGGCCAACTTGATTGAGAACAACTAAAAACTCATCGCCACCTACTCTCGCGACGGTCCCCTTTCCTTCTACACATCTTTTAAAGTATTCACTTACTTGTTTTAGGAGAATGTCTCCTCCGTCATGACCAAACGAGTCATTCACTTGCTTAAACCCATCCAAATCAATAAACATAACCCCAAAGTTCAGTTCATTCTTTTCTGATGTTTTCAACAGCTGAGTAAGTTGATCCATAATGGCTCTTCGGTTTGGTAATCCCGTTAACTCATCTTGATATGCTAAGCGCTTTACATTTTCAATTTCGCTCTTTTGGATTGTAATATCTCTAATGATCAATTCTCTAACTGATTGACCTTTGAAATCAATCTTAGTTGATTTATATTCTAGGTCAATGATCGCACCATCCACTCTTCTCATTTTAATTTGCTGGTTGAATTCACTATTTGGGCGTTTTTCTATTTGTCCTAATAAAGTGTGAAACAGTCCTTTTGAATCATCATGGACAAAATCACTGACGTTACGATTGATTAATTCACTTGATGAACTCGAACCTAATAAGTTAGCGCCACTTTCATTGATAAAGAGGATTTTCCCTTTCTTATGAATAATAATGGCTTCTGGAGATAATTGGACTAAACGTTTATAATGTTCATCTTCTTTTTGAATTTGATTTATGACTTTTTTGCCTGTAAACAAAGCCCAGAACATTAAAGTTACTTCAAAAATTGGGCTAATGAAATCTACAACTAATTCAAATATACCTTCATCCTCAAATTTAAAGAGGCGAATGATTGTATTATCTACGAAATCCAATAATGAAATCAATATGATTAAGATTGAAATAAACATGATTCTTCTTGCAAAAAGTTTCATTGTGATCTCCCTTCGATAGCCCAGCCATCATAACAAGGATGTCTTAGATCTGTGGCTTTGCGTCCCCATTTTTCAATAAGGTTTGCCTTTTCGATATGTGAGGTTACAGTATAACCTCAGGTAAAAGTGCTAGTCGACTACCAATGATTCCTATATTTATTTTATGTATTACTAGGAAAAGCTTCCTACTTTTCTACCCAATTGGTGCAAATAAAGTATTTCGGGTTGCCAAACGTAATGCTAGTTCAATACTAAGTATTATCAAATTGGACTAAAAAAACCCAAGAGAACGCTGTTTAAAACAGTTTCTCTCAGGCTTTCGATTCTTCTTAACAGTTATTGATTTGCTTTTTCTTCCCAAACTTTATCTAACACTTGTTTAAAGTATTCTGGTGGTCGCGCTCCAGAGGCTGCATACTTATTGTCGAATACAAAGAAAGGTACACCTTGAACACCCACGCGACGAGACTCAGCAAGATCTGTTGTTACATCATTCGCGTACTCTTGATCTTCGATGATTGTTCGTACTTTTGCTTCATCGAGACCTACTTCTTTAGCTAAACGGACAATCGTTTCTTCATCACTTAACACTTCGCCCTCGTTAAAATGCGCATTATAAAAGCGTTTAAAGAATTCATTGCCTTTTCCTTGTTCCTTCGCGTATTGGAAGACATGATGTGATTTAACTGTGTTTGTAAATTTCGCAATATCATAGTTGATCGTTACGCCAGAATTCGCTGCCATTTCCACTACTTGTTTCATCATCGCTTTTGATTGTTCTAGAGGTACTCCCTTTAGATCCGAAAAGGCTTGATAATAGTCCTTACCCGGTGTGTATTGTGCATCTGGTGAAAGTAAGAAACTCTTGTACTCGATTTCAACTTCATCTGCATGCTCAAAATTCTCCAAAGCTTTTTCTAAATTGGCTTCCCCAATATAGCAGAATGGACATACAAAATCTGACCAAATAGTTATTTTCATTTTTCTCCCTCTTTCTTTTCCGTTACCGGCCCACAAATGCCTGTATTTACATCACAGACAAAACCTGTGGAATCATCAAACTCTATAGTCGTTAAATCCGGAAAACTTTTTAGTTCCGTTAAGTTTACGCTAGATTTTTCTTCTTTAATATTAGATGAATCTTTTTGTTTATCATTTAACAACACTGATTCCTCCTCTTAAAGTCTATCTGGAAATTGCATTAGATGTCGTATTAATTTAGATATTTAATTCATAGGATTAACTATTACTAATTACGCAACTTGTAACCATTATAGTTACAGTCTAGTTTTCTGTCAAACACTCATTACTACGTTTTGATTCTTTAAGTGTATCCCCTTGTGAAATGGGACGAGGTACCTGTCCCTACTGTCCCTTCCCGATAATTACGCAAAGCACAACGATAATCGCTAAAACAATTGTTAGCCATGTAATGGTTTCTCCTAAGAAGATGACGGAAAAGCCAATCATTAAAAATGGCTGTAAATATTGAATCTGACCTACTCTCGCGATCCCTCCTAGAGACATGCCACCGTACCAAGCGACATAGCCTAAAAATTGGCTTACAACAGCTAAGTAAAATAAACTAATCCAAGCTTCAATTGGTGCTTGTAACATGTCAGCCGATAGACTTAAGCCAACAGGAATAATAAAAAATGGCGCCCCTATTACGATTGCCCAAGCGATGACTTGCCAACTGCCAAGCTCTTTTGATAGTTTTCCCCCTTCTGCGTAACTTAAGCCAAGTATTAGAATTGCTATAAGTAGTGCAATATCTCCTTTTTGTAATTGACCTAGCCCTAAAAAAGCTGCATAAACTAGTACTGTTATCGCACCTATAATACTCGCAATCCAATAGCGTTTCGAAGGTCGTTCGCCTCCGCGTATCATTGCAAAACCGGCAGTCACAAGAGGCAATAAAGCCAATTCAACGGCTCCATGGGATACCGGCAGTGATTCCATGGCGAAAGTTGTTAATAACGGGAACCCCAGTACCACACCAAGTGCTACAATGCATAAACTTTTCATTTGTTCTTTATTCGGTAAGGACTCTTTTTTAACAATAAAAATAATACTGACGATGATTGCTGCAATGACTGTCCTACCCAATCCAACAATCGTCGTACCAAAATAAGGGACCGCGATACTTGTCGCTGGTAATGTAAGACTAAAACAAATGATTCCAATCAAGCCGAGGAACATCCCTCTTTTTAAATTGCTTTCCATCCAAATTCCCCCTTCACAAGCATATACATGTCATTCATAATCATGGTAAAACCAATTAGCTAATTAGGATGATTGTAGTGAAGTTCAACTCTTTTTTATAGACGTAAATTCACCATCTGTCATGGGACAGATGCTAAGGAGAGTTTAGATGACCATAAAATATAGGGGTATTTTAGAATGGGTGAAGCAACAAATAGAAGAAAAGCGGTTAAAAACAGGCGATAAATTACCTTCTATACGATCACTTGCTGAACAATTTCAATGTAGTAAAAATACAGTTGTAAAGGCTTTACTTGAATTGGAAAAGCAACATATTGTCTATGCAAAACCTAAAAGCGGTTATTACGTTGTAGATCACTTCCAATCTCCTATTCAGGATGAAAAGATTGATTTTTTATCTGCTGGGCCCGATCAACGGATCATGCCATATGAGGATTTTCAGCATTGTATTAACCAAGCGATTGATCATTATAAAGAGCAATTATTTACTTATAATGATCATCAAGGACTTTACTCGTTGCGAGAGGAAATTGCAAAGTATTTACAACAATTACAAGTGTTCACGAAGCCTGAGCGACTTGTCATTACTTCCGGATCACAACAAGCGCTTCATATTCTGTCTGCCCTGCCATTTCCAAATGGGAAAAAGAATATATTAATCGAGCAGCCTACTTATTTTGGAATGCTTGATACTTTACGGTTAAACCACCTTCCAACGCTGGGAATTAATTTATCCATGGACGGGATTGATTTTGAAAGACTTGAGGATTTATTTCGCTCGAATGATATAAAGTTCTTTTATATCGTTCCAAGATGCCATAATCCACTTGGTCATCATTATACAAATGAAGAGAAGAAAAAGATGGTGGCTCTTGCGGAAAAATATGATGTTTATATTGTAGAGGATGATTTTTTAGCTGAATTAGATACAGATTCAAAAGCCGACCCGTTGTTTGCCTATGAACCTAACGGAAGAGTAGTTTATGTAAAAAGTTTTTCAAAAGTATTTTTGCCTGGTTTACGTATTGCGACAGTAGTACTCCCTGAAAAGATGATTTCTTCCTTTGTGCATTATAAATTTAGCGCAGACTTCAATACTTCCCCACTTTCACAAGGGGCACTTGAAATCTATATAAAAAATGGGATGTTTGAGTATCATTTAGAGAACGTAAAAAAATTGTACTTAACTAAAATGAATCTATTAATAGAAGCTTGTGCTTTATATTTACCGGAATATGTACATTTTACTAAGCCAAAATTCGGTTTTTATCTTACTATCTTTTTGCCCCAGCAAATCAATGTCGATCAATTAATTAGCCTATTACATGAAAAACATATTTTTGTAGAGAACGCTACTAGAATGTTTTTAGCCGAATACAATCAGCCAGCCATTCGACTTTGCATTTCACAAGTAAATGAAAATAAAATTCATCTTGGAATTCAACAATTAGCAACGTGTTTAATCAATTTGTATGAAAAAAAGAAATACATCCCACTTTCGTTTAAATCCAAAAATTAAAATCCAATAGAAGAAATTCAGCAATCTATTCTAGAAAATAAAAACATACTAACATTAGTAGCACAAACCGAGGCCATGGTTTGTGCTACTATTTTTTATAGTAGAAGTGAAGGAAAGTCGACCAGCCTCTGGGATCATTTTGAATCCGTATTAAAAACCGGCTAACTTCATACCCTTATGTGAATCAGTTTAGTATGTTGGGTCCAAGAGATCGTGTATAAGAAAGTGGAATCGATAAGGCACTGTGAAGACTTCTATGATTGGCTAAAAAGGAGGATATGTATGAAACATGTCATTGCATTAGATGTCAGTAAAGGAAAAAGTACAATGGTCATTTACGATCGCTATTGTCGCTGTGAATTTGAAGGTGAATTACATCATACACGTGTAGATTTTGACCGATTACATGAACGTATCGAAGAAATCATCAAGCTAGATGGACAAGCACCGGAGATTGTTTTTGAAGCAACGGGTGTCTATTCAAAACCTGTCGAAGCGTTTTTCAAAGATTATGGATATACATACAGCCGCATGAATCCACTTGAAGCGAATTTACAGATGGCGAAGATGCGACGACATAAAACGGATATGAGTGATGCTCATGAGCTTGCGAAAACGCATTTTAAAATGGAACGTGAATCTACATATATACAAGAAGAGTACTACGAACAGATGCGTGCACTGACAAGATATTACGATGAAATCGATGAAGAAATGATTTTACTAAAAAGTCGAATGCATTCGATTTTACAGATGAGTTTTCCAGAATTAGAAAAGTTACTGACACCGAATTCAGCACTGTTTTTAAACATCGTGCAACTCTACCCTCATCCAGCACTTGTATTAGCCCATTCGAAAACAATTATTAAAAATCGATTAAAGGCAAATACGCAAAAAAATCTATCTTTAGATCGTGCAGAGAAAAAAGCAATCACGTTATTAGAAACAGCTGAAAATAGTTATCCGGCGATTAAGGCGACAGATGTTCGATGTGATCAAGTACGAGATTACGCAGCTCGAATCTCAGCTTTAAAAGAAAAGAAGGAAGCACTGATAAAATTGATGGCAGAATTATCGAAAGAACGTAAAGAATATCTCGTATTACGCTCGATTCCTGGTATTGGCGATTCAACTGCTTGTAGAATCATTGGTGAAATGGGTGATATTCGTCGCTTTAAAAATGCGAAACAATTAAATGCGTATGTAGGAATAGATATTATGCGTTATCAATCGGGGAATACCCAGTACCGTGACCGTATCAATAAACGAGGGAATAAACATCTGCGGAAAATTTTATATTTTACGATACAAGCGATGCTTATGTTAAAACAAAAACATAATCATTTTGTGGATTATTATTATAAATTAAAAACGCAACCTCAGAGAAAGCCTCATAAGGTTGCGATTATCGCATGTATCAATAAGTTTCTGAAAGTGACGTTTCAGTTACTGACACATGGCATTCTTTACGATTATGAAACAGCCACAAACTAAATATAATCGAATACATTTACTATAGCATAAATGACCTTTCGAAAAAATGAAAAAACGTTAGGTCTTTTTGGTATGCGAAAATTTAGTTGTAGTTGGGAGGGGTACCCCTCCCAACTACAACTAAATCATAAAACATAAAAGAATTTAAATAAATATACTTGACTAATCGTAAGAACGGGGCTGGGACAAAACAAAAGCACTATTTTTCTCAAGAGGAAAAATGGTGCTTTTTTGATATTCCAGTATAATAAGTAGAAAACATTCTAATCGGAATTCTTATAAAGTTTATGCTGAGAGCGGACTAAGCACACAAGCCGTAAAGCCATGTTGAAACATGTCTTTTCGACTTGTCTTTGTGCTTTGTGTAAGGTCCGCTCACATAAAATATGGGCTTCTAAATGTTCCGGAGATTTTGCGCGGCTTACAGTGGTAGGCCGCGGTTTCTGGAGAGTGGCTAACACTTATTGCTCTCAAATTATCAAGTATCAAAATCTTATTATAGAGAATAGTGGCTTTCCTTAAAAACTCTATTAATGTCCCAGCCTCGATTGAAAATTTAGCTATTCATAAAAGTCATTACTTCTTCGAAAACAGATTCTTGATCTTTTCCTAAAGTTATTAAATGTTTGGAGTTGGGAAAAGTTTTTATCTGCTTAATACTTGAAGATACATTTTCATATAGAAAATTTGCACTTTCTTCGTACAAAGTGTCATCCTTGTTCCCATAATAGAAAGCTACCGGTGATGTGATATCCGAAATATGATCCATTGTGCGATGAATAAATTGTTGGAACATTTCAAATGAATGGAGCGACATTTCCTGAAACGGCACTAATTCTTTGGCGATTTCTTCAGAAGATTTCCCTTCTAGTTGCTTATACGCTTTTGCATAATCAAGAAGTCGCTGTTTTAAGCGTTCAGGCGTACGATCTTTTGGGACAGACATAACAATAAGTCGTTCAATCGGCTTTTCCAGTGCAAGTTTACATGTAAAGATCCCACCTACTGATAAACCTATAACCGAAATCTTTTTAACCCCTTGAGTTTGTAGAAAATCGTAGGCTTCTTGTACATCTTTCCACCAATCATTTATTGTTGTGGTTAACAGTGACTCTGGCTGTGCTCCATGCCCCTTGTATAATGGAACATAGCACGTACAACCCATTTGCTTATTCAAGTACTCTGCTAATTTTTTCATATCCCGTGTATGACTTGTATAGGAATGCAAGAGTAAGATCCCTGTGTCATTTCCCTTTAGAAAGTGTTCTTGTGCTGGTCGAATCAGCATTCTATCACCCCAGGTTCTTTACGTATTTTCCACCTTATATGATTCATTATGTGCATTATTTTTACTTTTTGTCCGAAATATTTCCCCATAGGCTGCTCCTCCAAGGATGAACACAGCACCGACTATTTGCAAAGGAGATAACGTTTCTCCTAAAATGACAGCTGAAAAAATCAATGCCGAGAGAGGTTCTAAATAGCCGAGTATTGATACAGACTGAACGGGCAGATGACCAATGGATGAAAAGTAGAAATAGCAACCAATGCCAGTATTAACAACTCCTAATACTAGAATCGGAATCCAATTTCCTTCGACTATATGAACGGAGAACCCTTGCTTTAATCCCATAAAAATGGCTACCGTTAAAAAGCTCACCGCTAATTGACACGTGGCATTTTCAAGTCCTGTTATGCTAATCGCCTTTTTATTGAATACCACCATGATGACATACATGAAGGCCGATAATATTCCGAAAAACAATCCCATGGAGATTTTGCCCTCTACAAAAGCTTGCCCATTTACACAAAGCATTCCAATTATAACTGCTAAAAACCCTAGTAGTTTAGCGCTTGTCATTTTTTCTTTAAATAGTAGTGGCGAAAGAATCATGACGATGACCGGTCCACAATAATAAGCTAGTGTAGCAATACTTACACCAATTTGTGCAAATGCCTCAAATAAAAAGATCCAACTTGCCCCCATCGCTATTCCGGAAATCACCAAATACAGCAAGTGAGATTTATTTTTCCAAAACTGCATTTTCTGCTTAGCCAGTACGAATACGAAAATTAAAAATATGCTACCAATCAAAGTCCGTAAATAAACGATTTCATAACTATTCAATAATATGTAACTTGCAACAATTCCGTTTGAACCAAATAGAAGCAATGCGACTACATATTTCAAATAAGCATTTTTCATGACTAATCACCATACTTTCAAACTTGATTTCCAATTAGTAATAGCATAGCATACTCATATATATTACAAATTTGAATGTTTCTCATGTTTGACATAACAAAATGGAATGTAAGGGCGGAAGAATATGAATATCCAAAAATATATGGCCTTTGTTAAAGCGGTGGAATATGGGAGTTTTACTAGAGCTGCTGACGCATTAAACTATACCCAGTCAGGAATTAGCCGGATGATTAACGATTTAGAATCAGAGTGGGGAATTACCCTTTTCGAAAGAGGACGTGCCGGGATTACATTAACATCTGATGGGTTAAAATTACTGCCTCAATTACAGCGAATTTGCAATGAGCATGAATTGTTAATGATGCAAATTGAGGACTTACATGATATCGAGTCAGGGATTATCCGGATTGGGACATTTTCAAGTGTGGCAACCCACTGGCTACCAAATATGATTAAATACTTTAGGAAGGACTATCCTGGAATTGATTTTGAAATGCTGTTAGGGGATTATACGGAGATTGAAAGTTGGATTATCGAAGGACGGGTCGACTTTGGATTTTTACGTATACCTACAAATGCAGAAATGGAAACAATGTTTGTGGAGCAAGACCGCTTGCTCGTAGTTATTCCAGAAGATCATCCACTCGCTGATTGCGCTAAATTTCCAATCAAAGAATTAGTGAACAGTCCATTTATGCTATTAGAAAAGGGAGCAAAAGCAGAAATCTCTGAGATTTTCGAGAAGCACCAAATCTCACCACAAATTTCTTTTACAACATGGGATGACTATGCCATTATGTCGATGGTGGAAAACGGGCTGGGAATTAGTATATTACCAGAACTCATTTTACAACGGATTCCATACCAGATCATCGCAAAAGAGCTAGAAGTACCTGCCTTTCGAAATATTGGAATTGCCATGAGAGAACAAAAATCACTTTCCCTTGCAGCTAAGAGGTTTTTAGAATATTTATCTTTTAGAAAGAAATAGAGCAATTGTTTTGGTGAGAGTTTCGGCGATAGAAAAGTGCTAGGCATCTAACAAAATACTTTTTAATAGTCTTTCTTCGAAAAAAAACTCAGATAAGGAGTCTTTAAAAAACTCCTTTTCTGAGTACATCGTTTTTATTACACTTGATGAACAATTTTAATATGGTTGAGGTTGAGATAGGTTGACTTGGATTTTCCATTTTGAATTTCAATAATTTGACCATATATATCTGTAATTCGACCGATATGAGAAGATTCTTCTCCAAGATTTAAGACAACCAGTTGATTTTTAAGTTGATCAATTTGAGATATGAAATTATTAATAAGTGATGTATTTTTAATCTTTGATAAACTTAAAAATTCATTTTCACTTAGTCCATATGGGTACTGATCCTTAATGTATGGAATTAGCCATTTCAAATGTTGAGTTGAAATGAACATCGTTTT
The DNA here is from genome assembly GCA_030348875.1 of Ureibacillus composti. Lineage (GTDB taxonomy): Bacteria > Bacillota > Bacilli > Bacillales_A > Planococcaceae > Ureibacillus > Ureibacillus composti. The sequence continues at coordinate 1,613,177 of JAUCEP010000002.1, read as the reverse complement.
GTAAATCGGAGACTCAAAAACAAAATAATCGTCCAACACTGATGTAATAACCCCATGTAGTGATTTGTTTTTCGTTACAAAAATTTCCACGTGCATTCCTTTTGCTCGAGTAAGAATATTTGTAAGCGTTAGATCCTTGTTCGACACATTCGAAATAAATGATGGTCTTTCTGATGGTTGCTGAATATTATTTTCATTATCAGCGTCTAGTTCCAGTGATTTAATATGGTCAATTGGTATATAAACAAAATTCAATCCATCATAAATGACAATCAGATCACTACCCAATTCAATCACTGAACCGTTTAGTACTTTTCCTCCCAAGAGTTCAATGACAGTAATTTCTTTATTTAAATTTTGGAATGTCATAATCAAATTCACCTCCATATTATGCAATATCTAATTTACTTTACTAAAGTAATAGTTAAGCAATACTATCCAAATTGGCATGAAAATAGAGAATCCTACTTTAAGATATTCTGGCTACCCGATTAATGTTCCCCGTTTAATGATTAGTGGTTCAATAGATGGAATGAGGCTGGGACATAAGTAGTTACCCGGGTTATTATATCCCCATTAATAAGTGCTAAAAAGCGGTTACCTAACACTGTATGCAGCGGAAAGTTTAGAAGGACACTTTATATGTGAACGGACCACCGAATTCTTAAATTTCATTTTTTAGACGTACATTTAATCCATTTTTCTATCAAATATCTTACAAGATGAAAACATAATACATCTATCTATGAAAGAAAATGCATGAATTCAGTTTTTACTTGAATTCATGCATTTTTTAATTTTCCCAGCCTTCTGATAAAGGCTTTAAAACGTGTTAAAAGGTATGCATTTCTATTTGATATATTTAGGTTTTAAACCAAGGGAATTCACGTTTTTCACATATTTATAAGTATAGCAGCAGCACAAATTTGATGAAGGGAGGTGAAAGGTCCAAATTCTATTTTGCTAGATTAACTATTCCAGGAAATTGAATAGATGACATTAAGAATAGGAGAAAATTCTATGCAACCAATAGCGATAATAACCATTCTCACCTTTTTGGTTACTCTAGGTTTCATTCTATGGCGGCCTAGAAATATGAACGAAGCAATCCCTGCTACAGCCGGTGCGATTATTATAATACTTTTTGGCAGTGTATCAATGCAAGATCTCCTCACGATTACTCAAACCATCAGTGATGCTGCGATTACGATTATTGCTACAATTGCCATGGCCATTGTGTTAGAAAGCTTTGGGTTCTTTAACTGGGTAGCAGAGAAGCTTGCCGAAAAAGCAAAAGGGTCTGGTATTCGATTATTTTGGTATGTCAACCTTTTATGCTTTTTCATGACCCTCTTTTTCAACAATGACGGAAGTATTTTAATTGCTATACCAATCCTCATTATGCTATTAAACAATATGGGCTTAAAAAATCATCAAAAAATCCCCTATCTATTATCGGGCGGGTTAATTGCAACAGCGTCCAGCGCTCCAATTGGTGTAAGTAACATCGTTAATCTTATTTCATTAAAAATTGTGGATATGAGTTTATATTCACAAACAGCAATGATGTTTGTCCCTGCAACACTCGGTTTATTATTACTAGTTTGCTTACTATTTTTATATTTCAGAAAAACCTTACCAAAGACTGTTCCTACAAATGTAACAGGGATGACTCTTCCTTCTTACCATCCCATCAATCAAACAGCTTTTGGAAATTCTGCGAAAGATCGTACTCGATTTATGAGAAACGTACTCCTTTTTGTTTTGGGGGTTCGTTGTAGTCTCTTCATTGCCTCTTATTTAGGACTTCCCATTTCAACCATGGCAATCCTTGGATCACTCGTTTTATTAGGTTGGAGATGGGCTTATTTAAAAATACCTCCAGGTGATATGCTCAAAAAAACACCTTGGTATATTATTGTATTTGCCTTTAGTATGTATGTAATTATTTATGGACTCAATAATATCGGATTATCAGACTGGTTAATTCATGTGATGAGTCCAATGGTAAGTGACAACTTGCTAAACACTAGTGTTTTAATGGGTGTCCTACTTACCGTTCTATCTAATATTTTTAACAACCATCCCGCGCTTATGATTGGAACAACTACACTAACAAATATGCCTCTTGACGCTATTGAATTGAAAGTTGCCTATTTGGCTAACGTAATTGGAAGTGACATGGGTGCATTATTACTTCCTATGGGTACGCTTGCCACACTCATGTGGATGCACATCGTTAGAAACGGAAAGGTAAGGGTGACATGGTGGGACTATATCAAAGTAACCATCGTTGTGATTCCACCTACCGTTATTTTTACATTAGTCGTTTTATTTTATTGGGTTACATGGATCTTTTATTAAGACAACTAAAGATGCACTACACAACTTAATATATGATTGTTCAAGTTAATTGTTCTAATACTACTTCAACTTATCCGATAAAACATCCTCGCTACCTTTAATCGAAAATAATTCTAGTAAACAACCAGACATCTCAAGTTCGGCTTTTAGAAGCTTTGCCCAATAAAAAGAATAAGGTGATTTTCGATTCAACAAGTAATTATGATCAACCCAAAAAAGGAGTCTACAATTTTGTAGGCTCCCTTTTTCATATAATCTGGACAATCTTAGTTCCATAATAGAGGCTTTGTAGAGGTTAAAAAATTACTGAAGTGTTTTGATCATGATTAAGACGAATTGTTCTTCGTCACCCATATAAAATGAGTGTGCACCAGTTTCTATAAATCCTAATTTCTTATAAAAAGCGATTGCATTTAGGGGAATGAATAGTTTACTTATTCATTCCCCTTCCACTTTTATTCTATTTAACTCTTTGTACTAGATTAATAATGCTAAAGAGTCTTTCTTATTTTAAGAAGCTTAAAAGGTTAGAAAGTGAAGATACTAGGTTTTGATAGTATCCAAATACTTTATCTTTTAAAGCGATTTTGTCGGATTCATTTTGTTTTGTTTCCTCCGCTGCTGGTGTACTTTCATCTACTTGGCTTTCTTCAGTTGTTGGAGCTGTTGGCTCTTCTACTGCTTCTTCCTCAGTTGCTGTTTCTTCTGTTGCTTCTGTTTCTTCAGTTACTTCTTCCTCAACTGCTTTTGTACCCTCTTCTACTTGGCCTTCTTCAGTTGTTGGGGCTGTAATTTCTTCAGTTTCCTCTTCAGCGACTGGGGCTGTTGGGGCTTCCGTTACCTCTTCAGCTACTGGCGCTGCTAGTTCTTCTTCTGCCACTACTTCAACAGATTCTGTACCTTCAGCTACTTGGCCTTCTTCAGTTGTTGGAACTGTTGGTTCTTCAACCGGGTTTTCTGGATTAACATTAGGATCCTTTGTTAAATCTGTATTTTCGTTATCAACAGGGATAACTTCTGATGTTTCTGTTTTACCAGCATCAGCAGATTCATCCAATACTACATCATTCTCAGGAGCGTTTTCAGATTCTTCACTTGTTTGAGTAGAATCTAACCCTAAATATTGTTCAATAATAGATTGATAATATTTAATAACACTTTGGTAGCTATTACCGATGAATAGATAACTATCATCTAACCATGTACTAAATGCTTCCTCTTCAGCTGCTGATGAATCTTCATCTACTTGGCCATTTTCAGATGTTGGGACAGCTGGTGCTTCTTCAGCTGTTGGTTCTTCTGTTTCCACAGTTGTACCGTCTTCAGTTACTGGAGCTGCTGGCTCTTCTTCTGCCACTACTTCTTCAGCTGCTTTATCCTCTACTACTTGGCCTTCTTCAGCAGTTGGTTCTTCTGTTTCCACAGTTGTATCGTCTTCAGTTACTGGGACTGCTGGCTCTTCTTCTGCTTCTACTTCTTCAGCTGCTGCATCCTCTTCTACTTGGCCTTCTTCAGCAGTTGGTTCTTCTGTTTCCACAATTGTATCGTCTTCAGTTACTGGGGCTGTTGGCTCTTCTTCTACCACAACTTCTTCAGCTGCTTTATCCTCTTCTACTTGGCCTTCTTCAGTAGTTGGTACTTCTGTTTCCACAGTTGTATTGTTTTCAGTTGCTGACGGAGCTTCACTTACTTCACTTTCTAGTTGCTCATCATTATTTGTTTCATCTATATCACCTTGATCATCCTGATTATTTAAATAATCATTAGCAGTACCAGATTTATCTTTAGCCAGTGCGCTAACAAGTTTCCCTTTTTCAGGCGAACCTGGTAGACTTTTTGCTAATGCTGATACTTCCTGACCATGATTTTTCACATGTTCGATCACTTCCGGATTCACCTTTGAATCAAGCTCTGCTGCAGAAATAGGTGCACCAGCTGCTAAAAAAGTTGCCGCAATCATTGATGTCGACATCACTAGCGGTGCTACTTTCTTCGTTAAATTTTTATTTGTTTTGTTTGAGTTTATTTGTTTTTTATTCATTACTTTATCTCTCCTAGTTCGTATTTTTCTACTGATAGGATGGATTTTTCATAAATTCCGTTATTGAACGTTTCACCTCTCGATTAGCTTGAGTAAGAGTGTTTACCCATATTTTTTGGCAGTACCATCATTTGCCTGTCTAAAATATAGCAAAGTTTTATTACCGCTTTATGTTAGTCCATTTAAGAAAAATGACGGTTCTCTTACGTATTTGTAGAATTTTGCAATAAGTGAAATCTTTATATAGTTGCCCAAATAATCCTATTCCAAAAAATGATTGCGCTTCCATTTAAGACTCTCTAGGTATTTCCATTGTCTACCTTTCACTTAGAATTTGAATAAAAAACGTCCAATTTCCCATTACAAATAAGAAAACTAAATGTAAATTATTAAAATAGTATATAGATTATTAATAGATTATTAATAGAAAAACAGGGAATAACTTCAAATATATGATGCCTTAGCGAAATAAAAAGCCGATTTCTATTTTGAAATCAGCTTTTACTTTTGGATATTCAATTAAAACGGCGATTGTTGAGGTAACAACGTCATTATTATGACTGAGCATTATCTGTTTAATGCAGTTTTCTTATTTCCCAGTTTTACTAAATTGCTTAATTCGTTCACCAATTTCATCACGAACACGCTGAAATTCCGTCCATGCTTTTCCAGCTGGGTCATCAAATCCCCAGTGTTCCCGTTTAACGTGTGACGGTGTGATTGGACATTTATCAGCAGCATCGCCACATAAAGTAACAACCAAATCTGCATTATTTAGAATCTCAGGATTGATAATATCTGATGATTGTCCAGAAATATCAATACCAGCTTCTTTCATAGCTTTTACGGCGTTGGGATTCAATCCATGTGCTTCTATACCAGCACTGTAAACGTTCCAATCTTCACCTAGATATTTTTTTGCCCAACCTTCTGCCATTTGGCTTCTGCAAGAGTTTCCTGTACATAAGAAGTAAATTGCTTTTTGAGCCATGGTTAATCTCCTTTTAGTTCATGATTAAAGAAATATATAAACCTATTAAGGTAATAAATAGTATTGGGATGGTTAAGACAATTCCTGTTTTGAAGTATGTTCCCCAAGAGATTTTAACTCCTTTTAACGATAAAACATGGAGCCACACTAATGTTGCTAACGATCCAATCGGTGTAATTTTCGGACCTAAGTCGGAACCAATTATATTTGCATAAATTAGAGCTTCTCGAATAGTACCCGATGTATTAGTTTCAGCAATAGCTAATGCATCGATCATAACAGTTGGCATATTATTCATTAACGACGATAAGAAAGCTGCAATAAAGCCCATACCTATTGTTGAAACAAATAAACCTTGTTCTGCAGTAGATTGTATGACACTAGCTAACGACTCAGTTAACCAAGCATTGCCTAAACCGTATACGACCACATACATCCCTATTGAGAATAAGACAATATTCCACGGCGCACCTTTGACGACTGTTTTTGTATTCACTGCCTGACTTCTTCTGCCCATTAATAAAAAGAAGATGGCAATGACCCCCGCAACAAGTGAAACAGGGATTTGAGTGAATTCACTCGAAAAATAGCCAATCAATAATATTCCAAGAACATACCAGGAAAGTCGGAACATTTTGATGTCCTTAATGGCTTCTTCCGGTTTTCTTAATTTCGATAAATCGTATGTACGCGGGATACTTTTTCTGAAATAAATTAATAAAACAGTAATTGTTGCTACTAAAGAAAAAATATTCGGTAGAATCATTCTTGAGGCATACTCGACAAATCCGATATCAAAAAAATCTGCCGATACAATGTTCACTAAGTTACTTACTACAAATGGTAGAGATGTGGTATCGGCAATAAACCCACTTGCCATAATAAAAGGGAAAATCATTTTTTCTTTAAATTGCAAATTACGAACCATTGCTAAAACAATAGGTGTCAAAATTAAGGCAGCACCATCATTTGCGAATAATGCGGCAACAATTGCACCTAAAATACTGACATAGATAAACATTTTAATCCCATGTCCCCTAGCTGCTCTGGCCATATGAAGCGCTGCCCATTCAAATAAGCCAATCTCATCTAAAATCAATGAAATTAGGATGATGGCTACAAATGATAATGTGGCATTCCAGGTAATTCCAATCACTTCAAGTACATCATTAAATCCAACTACCCCAAATAATAAAGCTAGGACAGCCCCACCACATGCACTCCAGCCAATATTCAATCCTTTTGGCTGCCAAATTACGAGAAGTAGTGTTGCTAAAAAAATTATTGTTGCTACTATTGCTAATATCACTAAATTAAACCTCCATTATTTACACCTTGCTTACACTTATTATTGATTGCTTGTTTCCCTATTAGGAGCCACAACAAGAAGTGGATTCTATTTTTTGGACATCACTATTCGCCTTTGTATAGAAAACTCCCACTCATTACCATCTGGATCTGTTACCCCAAATTTATCTTGGACATCATAACAACATGTTGTATTCATTTCATCACGTGCAAAAAATTCTTCTTTTTTTAGTCTTTCTTTATGAGCAGTAATTTCTTCGCCCGCTTCAACTTGAAAACCGAAATGGTTGACTTGATTTTCCTTCACTTCATCTCGAACATATAGGGAAGTTCAGCACCGGAGTTTCTAGTAAAAATTTGGCATAATCAGCTTTTACTTAGACTGGTGAAACACCAAATACCTTCTCGTAAAACTCAATCGTCTTTTCTAAATTCGTAACATTAATACCAACGTGAACATATTTCATGAATTATTCCCGTCGTTTAATCAAAAAAATTTGATTTAGTGGATAAAAAAATTAGCAGCAGCTACCTCTTCCAGTTTTTCTAAATACACAACAAAGTTCTTCAGATAATAGGTTGTTTACTTCCTCATCATTTAAATCATAATAACTCCAAGTACCTTTTGTTTCCTTGGTAATTAGCTTTGCATCTAATAAAATTTTTAGATGATATGAAAGTTTTGATTGAGTCATACCAAAAGTTTCCGTTAAATCGCATACACAAGTTTGACCCTTCTGACAAAGTACATACATGATTTCTAATCGTTTTTGATCTGCTAAAGCTTTGAATTTCTTTTCATATTGATCAAATTGATTTGTCATCAAATTCATAAACTTATTCCCTTCATCAAATTATTTTGATGAATAAAGTATATACAAAATCATCCTGTACCTGCAACGTTAAATCAAATTTTTTTGTATTATTCATCTAAGATCGAAAGCGAATTATTGACCGTGACGAATAGATTTTGTGTTTTAATAAATACTATCACCAGTGTTATATAAACACTAAATTACAATGTGGAGGGATTTATATTGAAAATACTCATTAGCTTATTATCAGCATTCACTGTCATGGCTTTTAAAGTTTCTTTCTTGATTAAAAGAGTGGAGTATACATTAAAGTCAGCAATCCGTTTCAGAATGCCAATTTTTGCTTAAGCTATTTGAGATTCTAGATATGATCTATTTCCATATTGCATTGAAAAAGCAAGCACACTATTGTGTTTGCTTTTTTTGTATGAAAGGAAAATTTCCACTTTTTTTGATATGGTGGTTTTGTCATGAATATTTACATCTTTTAAGAAATCTTTATATTTTTACGATTAAGTTAAAAAAGTTTCTTCATTTATATAGACTTTAGTTCAATAACTGTATATTATTTCTTATTGTAAAAAATTGGACGAGGAACCTGTCCCTATGTCCCTAAGGAGTAAAAAAATGAATGCATATCAACGGAAAATAACTAGTGCTTTAATGGTGGCCACTTTCTTATCTGCAATAGAAGGAACGATTGTAAGCACAGCAACACCCGCAATTGTTAATAAACTAGGTGGAATTGAACTTATAGGTTGGGTGTTTGCGATTTACTTACTAACTTCTGCTGTCACTACCCCTATTTTTGGGAAATTGGCAGACCTTTTTGGCCGCAAAAAAATCTTTATTATCGGGACTTCCTTATTCTTGATTGGGTCCATGCTATGCGGTCTTTCACAAAGTATGGGACAATTAATTGTATTTCGAGGGATTCAAGGGATTGGCGCTGGCGCTGTTATTCCGATTACCTTTACGATCATTGGAGATATTTTCACCTTCGAGCAACGTGCGAAAGTGCAAGGACTTTTTAGTTCAGTCTGGGGAATAGCTGGCCTCTTTGGACCATTAGTTGGAGGTTTTTTAGTCGATTTTGTTAGTTGGCATTGGATCTTTTTCCTTAACCTTCCTTTTGGGCTGATCGCCATATGGATTATTGGAAAACATCTAGAAGAACGTATTGAAAAACAAAAACGAAAAATTGATTATGGTGGTGCGATTACGTTTACCATCGGATCAACCGCCCTACTCTATCTTCTTCTTTCAGGAGGGAGTAGTTTTCAATGGAATTCTGTCATGACCTATGTACTTTTAGTTGTTGTGATTTTGTTTATAGGAGTTTTTATACGTATCCAAATGATGCATCCTGAGCCACTAATCCCAATCAAACTTTTTCAAAATCGGGAAATTTTAATACCGAATCTCGTGTCTTTTTTGGCGAGTATCATTTTAATCGGTTTAACCACTTATATTCCTTTATGGATTCAAAATGTCCTCCATCAGGGGGCGACTTTTTCCGGGTTTATTTTATTACCGATGTCGATTGGATGGCCACTTGGAGCAACCATTGGCAGTCGATTCTTAATCAAAGTAGGTCCTAAACCTGTATCACTTATTGGAATCAGTCTGCTAACTTTAGCTTCATTGACTTTACCTTTGATCACGACTTCATCACCTATTTGGATGATGGTAGGTATCATCTTTGTGATGGGATTAGGTTTTGGATTATCCATTACTACCTTTACAATTGTTGTACAGTCAGCTGTGGGTTGGGAACTAAGAGGCGCAGCTACTTCATCCAATACGTTTGTACGTACATTAGGACAGGCAATAGGTGTTGCAGTACTAGGTTCATTTTTAAATCAACAAATAGGCAGTACTCCAACCTCAGCTTCTCTTGCAACTGGAATTCATGACATCTTTCTAATCATGGCTGGAATTGCTGTCATTAGCCTTGCTGTCACATTCCTTGTTCCAAAAAAGAGAAGAGAGGAAGAAGAAGAAGTTAAAGCAGTTAATTGATATTTAGAACAAATTTAGAAGGCCTAAGTCCAGTTTAATTACTAGACTTAGGCCTTTTGAATTTGATTTCCGTACTATAGTGAGGAATGAACCAAATAATTGAATTGAAAATGGTAACTGGGACAATGAACCTGTCCCTTATTGTCCCTCAAAATATTCGAGGAATTTTTTTATTAGTCGGGTTTTGCCTCGTTTCTTTGAGTAGATGCTACCGAATAAAAGGTGAAAATTAAGTGGATTACCAGTAAGGGGGATCGAAATAATTCGCCCACTTTCCAAATAGGGATCGTCTATTAACATTAAACTAGAGAGAATACTAATACCCACTCCCTCTGATACAGATTTTTTGATTACCTCTGAGTTTGTAGATTTAAAAATGATATTTAATGAGCCATAATGTTTTTCGAAATCCTCAATGAGATTGTTATAGAAATTTTTCCCGTATATGACGAACGGATACTCTCGTATATCCATTAACTGAAGCTCTTTACTAAATGCCAATACAGAATCTTTCGGAACAATTACATGAAAGGTTCCTTGAGTTTGAAATGAGTGAAAAGCTATATGTTCTGGAAATGTGTGTTTAACTGTATTAAATAGTGCAATTAAGCCTAAATCTACTTTGTTTTGATTCACTTCTTCGATTACATCTTTATTGTCCATTTCGGTAATCGTTACTTTTATTTGCGGGAAATCCTTTTTAAATTTAGCTAGTGCTTTAGGTAAATACGTCATAAATATGCTAGGAACTGTGGCAATTTTTAATTCCCCGGTATAAGAAGAAGTTAAGGATTGAACCTCCTCTTTTAATTCATCTGCTTTTTTTAAGATTTCAAGGACTTTCGCAATGATGTTTTTCCCTTCTTCAGTTGGAATTGTTCCATTACGCGAGCGTTTAAATAGTTGAACGCCAAATTCCTTTTCTAATAATGAAATCGATTGGCTGATTGCAGATTGTGTAACATGTAGATTTTTAGCAGCGATCGACATGGATTTCGTTTCAATGACTTCTTTTATGTATTCCAACTGTTCAAAATTCATAGTAATCCCCTTACATTAGCTAAACTAATACGATTATTAATAATTATAATTATACATTAATGTTATTTAACTATATAATCATTAAGTTAATATTGAGACGTGATTTAAGTAAGAAAGAAGAGAAGAAATAAATGAATGAGAAAATATGGACGAAAGATTTTATTTTTGTGTGTTTAAGTAACTTTTTTGTTTCACTACACTTTTACATTTTAGCGACGGCGTTCCCCTTATATGTAAAAGATATTTTAAATGGGAACGAACAACAGATGGGCTTGGCCATTACGATTTATTCTCTCGGGATTGTTTTAATTAGACCTTTCTCGGGTCTGTGGGTAGACCGTTTCGGTAGTAAGAAAATGGCTTTGGTAGGGTTAGGACTTTTTCTAATCGCCTCCTTCAGTTATTTCGGCGCAATTGGCATCATTGTTTTTCTAATCATTCGCTTTATTCACGGAATGAGCTATGCGCTGGCCTCAACTGCTACTACCACGATTGCCTCGTCTGTTATTCCCATTTCGCGACAGGGTGAAGGAGTAGGTTATTTTAGTATGTTTACTAGTCTTGCGATGGTAATTGGACCAGCATGTGGCCTTTTTCTTTGGAAAGACAAAAACATCACAGTATTGCTGGTAGCTGCTTGTTTAATTTCATTACTCTCCCTTCTATTTGCAGTTGTTTTGCGAGGATCACAGAAAAAACAAAATTGTACTGTATTAGATCTGAATACAGTGCCAACTGAGAAAAAGAGAATGCATTTTAGTGATTTCATCGAACTAAAAGCTTTGCCAATTTCATTACTTGCATTTTTACTTGCCTTTTCTTATAGCTCCTTATCTGGATTTTTAGCTTCTTTTACTGCTGAAATCCATCAAACTCAAATCGCAAGTCTATTTTTCGTTGTGTTTGCCATGATGATTGTTGTGTTTCGTCCCATCGTTGGGAAAGCATTTGATAAATATAAAGAACATTATTTGTATTATCCATCTATTTTATTGTTTGGAATTGGTCTATTAATGTTAAGTCAATCTCATTCCGGAAAGATGGTTTTAGTTTCAGGTTTACTCATGGGTATTGGATATGGGGCATTATTTTCATGTTTTCAAGCACTTACTGTAAAGCTTTCTCCAATCCATCGAAGAGGAATCGCAACAGCGACCTTCTTACTGTTATTTGACCTAGGTTATGGATTAGGTTCTTACTTCATGGGACTGATCGCTTCCATCGTCAATTACAGCATGATGTACGCGGTAGCGGGGATTATTACATTGCTATCCACTACCTTCTATTATCTGTTCCATCATCGACCACAAGCAAAGCGATCCATCCAAGATCAAAATGCGAATATCATTTAGGGACAGGGGTACAGGTACACTGTCCCCCTTGCAATTCCATTTTAACCGATATCTATCATTTGTGTTCAGAAGGAATTTTTGGTCATAATTTATATGTGTTTATTAAATTGCAATTGATGGAGGTAATTTAGAAATGTCGGAGAATACAGGTAAAATACACTTCATGTTGAAGTCTACTCCTCCAAGATTAACATTTCATCAGGATATGACAGAGGAAGAACGAGCTATAATGTTAAAACATATTGCCTATTGGACAGACAAGCAAAAACAAGGGATTGCTCTCGTCTTTGGGCCAGTTTTAAACCCATCTGCTCCACACGGACTTGCCATCATCGAAGTTGATAGTGAAGCTCAAGTTCCAAAACTTGTAGATGAAGACCCGGCAGTTATTGCTGGTATTATGACAACAGAATTTTATCCGATGAAAGCAGTATTACCGAACCAACATACTTAAATTTGAAGGCGGAAGTTAAAGTCCATTACTTGGATTTAACTTCCGCCTTCACTTTGATTGGGACACTGTACCTGTCCCTGCTGTCCCATTATCTAAAGATAGATGCTACGTTGCACGGTTGGATGTCTATTTTTTGCCATACATTTTCCACCACATATGGTTCAACCTTTAGCCAATCGTCTAGCTCATCTTTTGATGGAAAATCCACTACCATCATTGATCCTATCATTTTACCATCATTATCAAGAATTGCTGCCCCATATAGATGCTGTCCATCTTTGACTCTTTTTTCTACTGATTTTAAATGTTCATCTCTTGCCATTAATCTTCTATCAATGGCTTGTTCATCTGTACCATCATAAGCTGTAATTATGTATTGCATTAATTTTAGCTCCTTCCACAATTTTTATTTTTCAACAAAGTTTCTAGGGGGAATTCTCTGTAAAATTCCCCTAAACTTCATTTATCACTTGGGACGAGGTACCTGTCCCCTATGTCCCTAATTCTTGAATATTTCACACCTAGTAGGACAACCGTGATACCTGCCACAATGAATACAATGATTAGTGTTGTGAAGTGCTCTGGATTAAACTTTGCGCCAAATATTAACCCAAGTGAGACGGCAGAAAGTATTGAGCCAAAATGTCGAGACGTTTGATACAATCCTGTTGACACTCCCACCATGTCGGCTGGACTTGCTTCAAGCATGGCAACTTGTAGTGTAACATTTCCGAAATTGCATCCCGCGGCAATAAGTGATGCCATTAACACCGTGACAATCACCGGAACATGACCAAAGAATAACCAAAGTAAAAGTGAACCAATCACGATTAATAGATTCCCCGTCAAAATTGGTAGGTTTACACCTGATTTATCAACCCAACGACCAATTAACGGTGCCGTGATGATTCCTGTTCCTGTCACTAAAAGCATTAACAAACCACTATGGGCGACATTTAAATGGAGACCATCTTGAAAATATGCGGGCAAACCAAAAAACAAACTATAGTAAATGAAATTCAGAACAATATATTGTAAAAACACTAAAGATAATTTCCGATTCGAATGAAATAAACGAATATCGATAAAGGGAATTTTTGTTTTTAACTCGTGCCAAACAAATAATAATATGAAGATCACACCAATAATCCCTGCTAAATAATTGACGGTTGCTTTAAGAGATAATAAGAATAAAAGCAGACCAATCATCCCAACCGAAAAGAACAATATACCGAATAAATCCATTTTTTGAATCAATTCTTGTCGAGTTAATTTCTTTTTCGATTCATCCTTTGGCAGTACAATCCACCCTAGTGTAAAGCATAGTAACAGTACGGGTATATTGACTAAAAAAATCGCTGGCCAATCACCCCACGCAATTAGAAATCCTCCAATGGTAGGTCCTAATGCTGCCATTGATGACATCGATAGAGCAATAAAACCAAGCGCAGCTCCCTGTCTTTCATGAATATGGTCACGAACCATTCCTATTCCCGCAGGATAAATCGCTCCACTACCAACCGCTTGAAATAATCGCATCATAATTAAAAGAGCAAATACTGGAGCTAAAGGTGCACCCATAGCAGAGATTGCTACTAATATAAGACCTCCTAGAAACAGTTTCCTTCGGCCAATCAAATCACCAAGTTTACCAGCGATAGGCTGTGTAACAGCACCCGCTAAATAAAAAGAAGTAATTAACCAGGAAACGGTCAAAAAAGACAAATCAAAATCCTTTTGAATATTAGGAATTGCTAGTGCAATCATGGAGGAATTAAGAGGATTCAACATCGCTCCCGTCGCCACTGATGATAAAAACAATCCCCGACTTTTTCTCCAATTTTCCAATGAGACACCTTCTTTTCAATTTCACTCATCTTCCCCGTCAATTCGATATCTAACCTACACTGTCAAGATAACAATCTTACGACGGGACTATGTGATTCATATTAACATTTATCGGACCATAATTCTAAAATTTCAGATTATTAATTTTATAATAGATTTATTACTTATAATATTAGTATTTTTTAATGGCTGATTATTAGGCCGAATAATTGATAGTTTTCTATTTAGATTATGTTCTTCATTTTCCTCACTTAAAGTACAACCATATATATTAGTTAATAAAGTTGGATTCGAAAATAAAAAGACCACTGACACATAGGGGGTGTTCAGTGGTTTGTAAGGAGCTAATATAATAGGGTTAATTAAATTTTAGTTTAATTATGAAAAAATACAGATTTTGTAAAGTATTTTCTACATATTTACAGTTTTAAAAAATAAACGGTAAAATTTCGATTGAATTGGGATAAATCCTTAATTTAATTTTTCCGTTTATCTCATCTAAATCATTCGATTTTGTCTTTTTTAGAGGAGTTAAACGGAATATCTACGCTTTAATCTTAAGCCTTCCTATTATAAATTAACCGGAATTTCTCCGCCCATGAATACTCATCCCTATCCCCATCTCTCCTACTTTCGTGAGTTATTTAACCCTTTTGGTACAAAAAAATAGCCACCCATTTACGAGTGGCTTAACTTTAATTATTGTTCACATGCCCATCCGTCTTGATCGCGATCGCTAGAAGTAGAGTAAGCTGGATGTCCTTTTTTGACGCCATTCGGATAGTACTTTCTCATATCTGTACAATTTTTGAAACTTGTCGGAGCGCCTGGAATGACATATGTTCCTGATTTCGCATCCCCACCTGTAGTTGGTTTAGGATTTGTAACAACAGGTGTTGGAGTAGGAGTTGGTGTAGACACGGTACCAACAGTAAATTCTTTTCCAAGAATATTATAAGTCGCCCCATTTGTTACGACCGTAATTGTTCCACTTTCAGCCGTTGAATAAGCTTTTGAACCGACCGTTTTTAAATTACTTAATACTTTTGAATGTGGATGACCGTAACTATTTTCTTTACCGTAACTTAAAATAGTTGCTGCAGGTTGTACTTTTTGTAAAAATGCTAATGAACTACTTGTATCCGATCCGTGATGACCTGCTTTTAAAATTGTCGAAGATACATCGTAACTAGAAGTCATTTTTGACTCGATATCAGTATCCGCATCACCTGTTAGTAAGAAAGATACTTCATTATAAGTTACTTTTAATACGATTGATGCATCATTATTGTCAGCTGCTGAAGCATCAGCATGAAGAACTTGTACTTTCAGTGATGAATCTAAACTAATCGTTTGTCCAGTTGTTGGCTCAATATAGTTTGACCCCTCATTTGTAGCAGCAGTCAATAATTCGTTGTACGTATCAGTTGTATGAACTTTCCCACTGTTTACGAAGTTACTAACTTGAGTAGCAGCAAAAACATCGATGAGTCCTCCGATATGATCCGCGTCTGGATGTGTTGCGACCACATAATCTAATTGACTAATTTGTTGTGATTTCAAATAAGCGACAACATCATCGCCGGCTGCTTTTGTACCGCCATCAATTAGCATTGTTTTGCCATTTGGTGATTCAATTAGAATCGAATCTCCTTGACCAACATCGATGAAGTGAACTTCCATCTTCTTACCTAAAGTGCCAAGTGCGCTATAAAGGAATACGGAAAAGTGAGCACGAGTAATGTTTGCATTCGGTTTAAATGTTCCATCACTATAACCACTTGTCACATCATTTTTGGCTAAAGCTTGCACGAATTGATATGCCCAATGGTTTGAAGGCACATCTTTAAATTGTTTATTGGAAACACCTTTTAAGTTGTAAGCATTTGTTAGAATAACCGCCATTTGACCACGAGTTAATGTACCACTTGGGTCAAATTTCCCATTACCTTTCCCGCCCATCACGCCTGCCTCTACAACTGCTGCAATTTGGTTATAGTATGGGTGTGAAGTCGGTACATCCGTAAAATTCGGATTAGTCACATTTGTTGTATCTAATTTTAATGCATTACTAATAATAATCGCTGCATGAGCACGTGTTAGCTTATTATTTGGCTTAAACGTACCATCTGGGTAACCAGAAATATAGCCATTTCCTTCTAGGTAAGAGACTTGTTTATAGTAAGTATGCGAAGTAGGTATATCTTTAAATTTAGCTGTTGCTGCATTAGAATATTGTGGGATGAATGCCATCACCAATACTAGCGATAGAATCATAGAAACTATTTTTTTCATAAGATCCTCCTATAAAAGTTGTAAATTCATTTTACAGGAGATTTTTTATATTAATAAGCGGTAATATGTGGTGAGGTTAGATTCCTTTCTCCAAATATAGTAAAAACACAAATCTTCAATCAGAAATGTGCCAAATAGGTGATAAAACTAATGGCTCTCGCGCCTGCATTGTATGCCACTTTCTTTATCGGAAATTCCCTTTTCTATTAAGACATTTGTTATATGAACACCCTTTTCTTGAGTATCCGTTAACGTAATATGGATTCTGTCAAAGGGTTGATCACCGTGATGTGCACTATAGTTTAATGCACTTGCTTGAATGATATGACCGCGGTCGCCACCAGCGATTCTTTCAATGCTATCGATTTTTGGACACATGATGAAATCAGCGTATTTTTTGTCGAGATGGGAATAATATTGAAAATATAATGTTTCATCAAGTAATTCTTCTTTAGAGGCACCATAACTCTCATTTTTCCACCCTACCAAAAGCCAATCGTAAAGCTCTTGGGACTTTAGTCGAACTTTTACATGATTTTGGGTAAATAACACTTCTCCATCCATAATCGAACAAGTCTTTGCTCCGTTTTCTGTAACACAGTTGAAAATTGGTTCAATGATTGCTACGTCCCCGTTACTCATGATAACTTGGAGTTTTACGGGTGATTTATAAAATGCAGATTGATTGACTCTTTCAAGAGGTTTTGCTGTGTTGATCCAATTAATAACCTTTCGTATGACGACTTCTTCATAACCATCATTTATTTGAAAAGTCCTGGTTCCTCCAGCTAACCGCTCCACATGCACCGAATTCACTTTCTCGGAATTGATGGGAATAATTCCGTCAAGTTTGACATCCGCCTTAGCGAAGAACATTGGTGACAATAACCCAACTAGTACGATCGCTGCTATTACAAGTTTTTTCACGAATTTTAGACACCTCTAGATGCATATTTTTCAATATGTTCCCCTGAGATGAAGGTTGGATACATAAATAGATACAAATATTTTTCACAGCACATTGCAAAAAAAGAGTCAATCCCCTGCCCCAAGGAAAAATAATCTACGTAAAACGATGAATATGTTGCTATCTTTATAATGAAAAAAGCGCTGTTCCTTTTTAACAGGAAAGCGCAGCAGTGTGTAGAAATTAATAACCTTAGAGTTTTATCTATTACTCTTCCAATCCTCTTTTAGAAGAGTGTAGTGATAATGCAGTTCATTGTTAATTTCTAATTCGCTTATTAGCTTAAATCCAGTTTTTTGAATGACCCGGTTGGACCTTATATTTCTTGTTAACGCGACGGCATTTAATTGTTCGACATTTGTATTTTCAAACAAATAGTTAATCAAGCCAATCACTGCTTTGGTTGTGTATCCTTTATTTCTGTAATATTTTGAGATGGCATATGCAATTTCTCTATTTGGCGTCGGCAATTCATCTTTAATACCTGTCATGCAAAACCCGATAAATTCTCCCGTTTCTTTTAAGATCATGCCCAATCTCAGGTAAGTTTGATTTTCAATATTTGGTACCGCTGATAAGAATCGTTTGTTTGAAGGGATTTCGTAATTTGTGACCCAGTCTAATCGTTGTTCGCGTGTTGTTTTAAAATCAGGTAAAAATTCATAGACTTCCGGCTGCGAGGTAATTTCATAAATCGCATCTGCATCTTCCACTCTGTATTCGCGAAGTATGATTTCTCCACAGTCGATCGTAAATAATGAATTCACGTTTTCATCACCTAAATTCTTTTTCTATAAATATTCTTCTAGAAATTGGGAGATTCCTTCTTCCGGTTGAACGGAGATGTTATTCTAAAAAGTGGGACGTGGGACGTGTCCCCGTTGTCCCACGAAAAAATGCTCCTACTTACCAAATTTATATGGTAAATTAAATTTAACAATTTTCCAATTATTCGAATTATTAGGAGGGTTAAAAATGGAGAATTTTTATTTGTTTATTATCATGTGTATTCTTCTTATTATTTTACCGGGGCCTGATACTGCCATCGCAACAAAAAATACCCTCACTGTAGGAAAAACTGGAGGACTTAAAACAGCCTTAGGGACTTGTTGCGCGCTTCTTGTTCATACATCTGCTGCCATTTTAGGACTTTCAGCAATTATTGTAAAATCCGCATTTATATTTTCTGTCATCAAATACGTTGGGGCTGTTTACTTAATTTATCTGGGAGTTAAAACATTATGGTCTTTGCGGAAGAAGGTAGAAGTAGCAATCGCTGATGAAAACAACAAACATCAGATTGGAAATTCTTCATGTTTTAAACAAGGTTTCCTTACAAATCTTCTTAACCCTAAAGTTGCAGTCTTTTTCTTAACGTTTTTGCCTCAATTCGTGAACACTGAAAGCAATACCTTTTTACCATTTCTCATCATGGGCGCTACGTATACAGTTCTGACAGCTATTTGGTTTCTCCTGTATGTTTATTCCATCCATCAAATTAGTGCTTTTATGAAAAAACCGACAGCAAAAAATGCGATGGAAAGCATTACAGGTGCTGTTCTGATTGGTTTTGGTATAAAACTTGCGCTAGATAAAGCTCATTAGCAGATAAAGTTAGACCCTCGATTTTCCTGGATCGAGGGTCCTATTCTTTTTTTGGTGGATCGTTACTTATAATATCAGGGAACGCTAAATCAAATGTTGTGTTGTGGGACACTGTACCTGTCCCTACTGTCCCCCACAACTGGGACGAAGAACCTGTCCCCTTGTCCCTAATACTCCCTCTTGTTTCCCTTTTTGACATATTCCCAATCGACCACGATGTTTTTTCTGACTCTTTGGAGTAAGTCGTGGAGGAGATCTGCTTCTTCTTCAGAGAAGCCTGAAAGCGCCACTTTGTTGGAATGCTGCCCTTCTCTCATTAAAAAAGGATAGACGCTCTCCCCTTTTTCTGTTGGGTAGAGTCTATTAATTTTCTTATTTAACGGATCGTCTCTTTTTTCAATAAACCCTTGTATTTCGAGCCTTTTTATCGCCCGCGCTGCTGTGGTACGATCCACCATGATCATTTCCGCTAGTTTCTCTTGTATAATTCCTGGATTTTCGCAGATTCGGACAAGGTACAGATATTGGCCTTTTGTTAATTCATGCTCCTTGAATTCTACATTACTAATCGAATCTAGTGCCCTTGCTATCATGCCTATCTCACGAAGAATTTCTTTCATTAATAAAAACCCCCGAATGAATTTTGTTGCATTTACAACAAAACATTTTCACTATATAATGCTTATTATGACTTGTTTAAACCAAGAAATCTAGAAGGGACGCGTATCCATGCAAGTAAATAAAATTACAACAGAAGTTGAGTTGCAAAAAGCATTTCATATTAGAAAAAAAGTATTCGTGAAAGAACAGGGGGTACCTTTGTCTGACGAGTTTGATCAATTCGATCAATTAGATGGGCAGTGTGATCACATTTTGGTTTATCTCAATGAGGAAGCAGTAGGAACAGGAAGAATACGTCTTGCGGACGGGTATGGGAAATTAGAGCGAATTTGTATTTTAGAGCCTTTCCGCAAACATGGGCTTGGGAAAGTGATCATTCAAGCATTAGAAGATCTTGCAGAAGATAAAGGCGTTGCCAAAGTGAAATTGCATGGCCAAACGCAAGCTGAAGGATTTTACCACAAACTAGGCTATCAAACGTCATCCGATGTGTTTATGGAAGATGGCATTCCGCATGTTTTAATGACGAAACAATTGTCTGTCGGAAATGAAGTTGAGTAAACAACATTCCTTCGTGTATGGAGTAGGAATTGTCATTCTTACTCTTGGAATTACCCTAACGATTCAATCACAATTTGGAACTTCTCCTTTCGATGCACTATTAGTTGGTCTATCCGAGACGGTTGGACTTACGGTAGGCAGCTGGGAGATTATATTGGCCTTAATGATGATTTTTTGTAATGCTTTATTAAGTAAAAGAAGACCTCAATTTTTAGGTTTTATCACTGCTTTTTTGACTGGCGTCGGCATCGACTTATGGCTCTTTTTAATTGGAGATTTCGTTAATCCTGACACATGGTTTTCTCAACTGATGACGCTACTATTCGGATTAATTTTCTCAGGGCTTGGAACTGCATTTTATCTATACGCAAAATTTGCGCCAGCACCTGTCGATGAATTAATGTTAGTCATTCGTGAGCTCACGAAAATTAGCGTACTTTATTCCAGAACGATTCAATATGCGGTCTTTTTAGTGCTTGCGTATCTTTTCAATGGCCCGATCGGAATCGGCACGATCATCACCCTTTGTTTAGGCGGCCCGATTTTGAATTACTGTATGAATCTGGTTGAAAGACGAATGGTTACAAAAATTCCAGTATCATAAGGATTTAGGGGGCGTAATTTTTCGGCGCTCCCTTTTTTCTAGAAAAAATCAGCTATTATTTTAATCCAACCAAAAATCGAAACCCACAAAATGAGGCTAAGAATAAGGCCATTAAACAACCCAATAAAAAAACGATTTTCCACTAAAACCACTCCTTCTAATGTGAAGGATTGACTTTTGTGCAAATTTTTAAGCAGAATGTTCGATCAAAATTTACAAAATTTGATAAAACACTGGGACAGAAAATCACTTTTGGGTTAATGCGTAATGTCTATAGCCGAACACCAGTTAAGTGGAGGTTGCCGGTACCTATTTCGGGGTGCCGCATAAAACTGTGGCTTTCTCATAAACACGAATTAGGTGCCCATATTTTATTAGACCGTGCTCATAAAATTGAAAAAGTTGCTCATAAACATCGAATTAACGCTCATAACCCCCTCTCGTTTGCTCATATATTTTACCTTTTTGCCATAAGCTTAAAAAAGTTGCTCTTAAACAAGCTATCACTGCTAATAAATCACACCCAAATGCTCATAACCCAATCAAACCTTCCTGGCTCTTTCTACTCACTTTTACCGCCCACGATCTACCTCTAATTTCCAATTTCTATTTATCATTTAATAGATTATGATGTAGTCAAGAGGTGGAAAAAATGGGGAAATTAATAAAAGTTACTAAAACATTAGCTGCAATGGGGTTAGCCGGAACATTGCTATTAACTACAAATGGGGTTACTTCAGCACAAGTGCATTATAAAGATGTCAATAAAACGGATAACTTCTATGATTCTGTTGATTATTTATTAACAAAAAAGGCAATCAGTCGATCATTGCCAAACTTTAGACCATATGAAAATATTACGCGTGGACAATTCGCTAGTATTATTACGAAAGTGGTTGAGTATCGATTCAAAGAGGTTGAATATTCACAATGGTGGAATGGCAGCAACTTCATCGATGTTCCGAAAACACATCAATTCTATTCTTATGTTGAGAAATTAGATTACAATAATATAATGAGTGGCTATTATCCGATACGATGGGATTACAGTACGAGAGCATTTGGTGTAAACGACTCGTTAACTCGAGGTCAATTAGCGGGTGTTCTTGTAAAAGTATATAGCATTCCTTTGATTACCGATGAAAGTTACAAAGCAAACGGCGGAAAGAAATCGGATATTTTTGATGGGGAACGATTTACAAATCAGTGGGGACAGGCCATCGCGACACTTGAAACAATCGGCATTATGAGTGGCTATGGCGACGGAACTTTTAAACCGAATAAACCAATTAACCGATCACAATTTGCAAACATGCTCTATAAAAAAGAAACGGGCCAAAAGTTGGTTTATAAACAATCTCCGATACTTGAACAATTTGAAGCACTTGGCATTACGAAAGAAGCGGCTATAAAAACGATCAAATCACTCAAGAATAATAGTGTCATGAACTACGTCGCAACCTATACAGATTATTATGATGATGCCTTAACATTCTACTATACAGATTATTTTGTTTTAGAGATTCGTAAAGAAGGCGAAATCATATTCGATGAAATCAATACAAAACTCCTCGTTTCTAAAGATGCAACTTCTGAGGATTGGAAAATTAATGTACAACCAATTATTGAAGAATGACAAAAACAAAAGGGACGGAGGGACAGGTACACTGTCCCAAAATTTTTGGGACGGGGTGCCTGTCCCCTTGTCCCCCAAAAAAAGATGGTCCGAAGCCACTTAGACTTCAGACCATCTTTTTGATGTTGTGTCGTATTAATTTTTATATTATTGTTGAATAAATTGTTGTGTCCAGTAGTTACCGTTTTCAACATACCCTACACCAATATGAGTATAGTTGGCATTCATGATGTTTTGGCGGTGACCTGGTGAGTCCATCCAAGCTTGTACTACTTCAGCTGGTGTTCTTTGACCTTGGGCAATATTTTCACCCGCTGATTTGTATGAAATACCTGCTGCTTTCATTTGATCGAATGGGCTTCCGTAAGTTGGACTTGTATGTGAGAAGTAGTTATTTTTCGCCATATCCGCTGATTTTGCTTCTGCTACTTTCATTAATGGAGCGTAGATTTCTAATGGTTTTAAACCTGCTTTTGTACGTTCTGCATTTGTTAAATCTACTACTTGTTGTTCAAAATTAGAGACTGATTGACTTTCATTTGTAGTAGGAGCTTTTGCTGGCGCCTCTGCTTGTTGAGTATTTGTATTTGTATTTGTATTTGTTGGTGCTGTTGTATTATTGTTTGTTGCTGGTGTTGCTGTTTGTTTAGCTGGTGCTTGAGGTGTTGCAACCTCTTTTTCTACTTCTTGATTAGTAGTTTTTCCTTGTTCCACTACCTTACCAGCTTGAATTACTTTGTAAGCTTGTGCATCATTTAATGCTTTATTGACTAAATCTTCAAATTTACTAATATCAAATTGTCCATTTTGTACTGCTACTTGATTGATTAATTTTAACGCGATTCCGTATGTTTGATCCCCTTTAATTACTTGAACGTAAGGATTTGATTCACTCTTAACCTCTTCGTTGAAACCTGCTCATCTGCTGATGTTGCTGTAAAAGATGCTCCAAATAATGTTGCTGCCATTAATGATGTTGCTAGAAATTTTTTATTCATGTTTTATTCCTCCTCGTCTTTGCAACTCCAATGTTACAGCACAGTTTTAGTAATATATGGTCCATAATTTGGTAAGAGTTACAGTTAAATCTTAAACTCTATTAAATTAGCGGTCTAGCGATCATTTATTCTATCAAAATTTTCCAATTAAAAAACATATTACCACTGAAAACCTATTGACAGATTTCCAGTTTTGTGAAATAAGACAAAAGTTCTGCTTTTATTACGAAAAGATGACGATTGTTGTTGTCATTTCACAAAACGAATGGCATTTACTCCCCTACGCTTTTTTGGTTGAAATGGTGTGCTCAGTTGAAGCCTTGGGTAAGCTAAAGCTAAAAAGGAGCAGACGAAAACATGCCAAGAAAACTAATCAATGCAATCAAGGAGCATTCCCTTCCATTGAATGACCAAAGTTTGGACAACGTGATTGAAGCAATTGGCAATGCCCGAATTGTCATGATTGGCGAAGCATCCCATGGGACATCGGAGTTTTACAGTTATCGCTGTGAGCTTTCCAAAAGACTAATTGAACAAAAAGGATTTAATATCATCGCAGTTGAAGGAGATTGGCCTTCCGCGCAGGAGGTCAACCGATATGTAAAAGGCTACGGGGATGAAAGTCAAACCGCTAGAGAACTTCTGATGAAATCCTTTCATCGCTGGCCGACTTGGATGTGGGCAAATGAAGAAATAGAAGAATTTACAGAGTGGCTAAAAGAGAAAAATACATCATTGGATAAAAAAGTCGGTTTTTATGGGATCGATTTGTATAGTCTTTTTGAATCTATCGATGAAGTGTTGAAGTTTTTATCGGATAACCCGAAGTACCAAGTGGACTTGGAACATGCTAAAAAAGCTTTCACCTGCTTTGAGCCATATAACCGCATGCCAGAACACTATGCCCTTTCTGCCGCGCATTTTACAGATGAATGTATCAGTGAGGTTTCGAGCTTATTAAGATCTTTGCGGAGTAATGAGGAACGCTACTCTGATGAACAGGAAGAAGATTTAAATGTGATTATGAATGCCCTCGTTGCCAAAAATGCCGAGGAGTATTACCGTGAAATGATGAAGGATGCAAAATCTTGGAATACACGGGATGAACATATGGTGGAAGCCATTAATGAATTGATAAACTACCACGGTGACGATGCCAAAATCATCATTTGGGAACATAACACTCATATTGGGGATGCATCTGAAACATCAATGAAGGACGAGCAAATGATCAACGTTGGCCAGCTGATTAGGGAGCAATACGGCAAAGACAATACATTTGCCATCGGATTTGGGACGTATGAAGGAACTGTTATTGCATCAGATAGCTGGGGAGACCCGTTAAAAGTGATTAAAGTTCCTCCTTCGAAACTAAGTATGTGGGAAGGACAACTTCACGCGGCTAGCCAGGAAGATCAAGTTTTGATTTTCACCGACGAGAATCGAGAATTGTTCAACGACTGGATTGGCCACCGTGCGATCGGGGTTGTCTATCATCCCGAATACGAAGCCTATGGAAATTATGTCCCTTCCCGAGTTGGAAGCAGGTATGATGCGTTTATATTTATAGATCAGACAAACGCATTAAGGCCATTAAAATAGGGATGCAAATCAACCGCAAGTCCACACCCAATTACACATTGCAATTCTCCTTGGAACGATTATTTTAATACTAAACACCCTTTTATACCAAATATATAAAGGCCCACGGAACTAAACCGGGGCCTTTTCATTACAATTTTTTGGCTAACAAAGTTTAATACTCTTTTTGTTCCCCTTCTTTCAATGAAGCTTTTGGGAAACGGTCTGCTTCTTCAACTTTTTTGAAGCCTTTATCTAATCTACCGGCATTTTCGATGTCACCAGAAGCCTGGTAACCTCCAACAGGTGCATTGGAAGTAGTCCCAAAAATCTCCATACCACCTAGTTCTACACTGATTCGTTGTTTGTCATGTCCTTTACTCACGATTATCACCTCCACATGTAATTTGCCCAAAGGTGGTCATAATATAGTTAAATCTGCTGAGAATTTTTTAAAAATCAACACGCTGGGATAAATTCCTATATTAAGGATTTAACTTGCATTCGTGGACTAATTTTGTCAGATCAAACTCCACCCAACTTTCCGTTAAAATAAAGTACATAAAAAAATCCCTACCTCAATTCAGAGTAGGGATTTTGATCGCATCAAATGAAGAATTAAACTTTTCATTGAATACAACTATATTTAATGGGTCTTTCCAACTTATTTCATTTCATTAAAAAATACTACATCCTCCAGTGGAAGGCGTGTTGTTTGGTGTCCCGGTTTTGCAGCTTTACCAATGGCAATAAGCAGAACTGGTACATACTGTTCTGAAATTCCGAACGCTTCAACGAATTTCGCTTTATTGTATCCACCCATTGGAACCGTGTCATAACCTTTTGAGCGAGCGACAAGCATTAACTGCATCGATACAAGACCACCGTCTGTATAAACGATTTGGCGAGCCACTTCAGATGGTAAGCTTGAGTACATTCCGACAGTACGCTCAATGAATGAAGAAGCCGTTTCCTCTGGCATAAAACCTGCTTCAACAGCCTGCCCATAAATTTTTTCTGCTTTCTCATAGCTTTTCACATCGCCAAGAACAGCAATAACAGCTGAAGCCTCGACTACTTGTTGTTGATTATTTGCAATTGGCAAAAGTTTTTCTTTCAACTCAGGTGTATCGATCACTAGAAAACGCCATGGTTGCAAGTTCGAAGATGAAGGAGCTAACGTTGCGAGTTTTAGGATTTCAGACATTTCTTCGCGTGAAATCTTTACTGTAGGGTCATATGTACGCACCGAACGACGCTCTTGAATCACGTCTAAGAACGCTTCAGTTTTAAGTAGTGTTTGTGTACTTGTCATAAAAAAACCTCCTATTAGTTATGTTTACTTACCTCTATTAACCTGCTAGTCTACTATCGCAATAGGTGTGTAAACTTAAAATGAAACGTATAACTCTTGTTCATAGGTTTCAAAGTTACATTACTCAAATTGAAATGAATTGTCAAAAACAAGGTTTTAAACAAGATAACTGACAGTATTAATGATTGCATCAAAAGGTGACAGTCACTCACACAATTCCTGTCACTATTAACTATAAAAAATGGGACAAGGGACCTGTCCCCCTGTCCCAAAAAGATGGTCTGAAGCCGTTTGACTTCAAGACCATCTTCATTAAATAACACTATTAAACTCTTAAATTATTGTTGGATAAATTGTTGTGTCCAGTAATTACCGTTTTCAACATATCCTACACCGATATGAGTGTAGTTGGCATTCATGATGTTTTGACGGTGACCTGGTGAGTCCATCCACGCTTGTACTACTTCAGCTGGTGTTTTTTGACCTTGGGCAATATTTTCACCCGCAGATTTGTAAGAAATCCCTGCTGCTTTGATTTGATCGAATGGGCTTCCGTAAGTTGGGCTTGTATGTGAGAAATAGTTATTTTTCGACATATCCGCTGATTTCGCTTCCGCTACTTGCATTAATGGAGCATAAATTTCCAACGGTTTTAGACCTGCTTTTGTACGTTCTGCATTTGTTAAATCTACTACTTGTTGTTCAAAATTAGAGACTGATTGATTAGCATTTGTTGTAGTAGGATTTGTTGGTGCTTCTGCTTGTTGAGTATTTGTATTTGTTGGTGTTGTTGTATTTGTATTGTTTGTCGCTTTCGCTGGTGCTGTTGTGTTGTTTGTAGCTTTTGCCGGTGCTTTTTGTTGTGTTGCTTGTTTAGAAGCTTGGTCTTTATAGACTTCTTTACCTTCTTTAATTACTTTAACCGCGGCTTGGCCATTTAATGTTTTATTAACTAGCTCTTGGAATTGATTAAAATCAAATTTTCCATTAGCTAAGTCAATTTGATTGATTAATTGGTTGGCAATTGCTTGATAGTTGTCACCTTGAATCACTTGTACATATTGTTGAGCGTTGTCACTCTTAATCTCTGTATTTAAACTTGCCGCATCTGCTGTTGTTGCTGTAAATGATGCTCCAAATAATGTTGCTGCCATTAATGATGTTGCTAGAAATTTTTTATTCATGTTTTATTCCTCCTCGTCTTTGCAACACCAATGTTACAGTACAGTTTAAGTAATAATTGGCCCACAAAATGGTAAGCGTAACAATGAAAACTCAAACTCTAGTAATTTAAAGCTTTATTCATAATCCGTTCTCATAAAGATTTCCAAAACAAAAGAATATTTCTACTGAAAACCTATTGACAGATTTTCAGTTTTATGAAATAAGACAATAATTCTACTTTTGTTACAAACAGATGACAAGAATTCCTTTTGTCAGAATTTTTCTATGATGATTGATTCCTCCTGAGATTCCTCCAAAATTGAATTTCTAATCTATAAGAAAGCGTTACCTGTTAAAATCAGCTTCATTAATTGAATATCCACTGATTCTATAACTTCCTCTCCCTTAAGTCATACTACTTATTAGATGAAAATACTTTCACCTTTTTTTCAGATACCCACTTCATATGCCTTACTTCTCTATCCCTCTATCGTTTCTTATTTACTATTACACTATAGTATAATTTATTCATTTTTTATATTTTTTGGAATATTTACGTTCTATTTACATTCTATTAACCTCAAAAATATATTTCATTCCTATAATTCAAAACGTACTACCAATACGAGGAGGAATAATTCAATGAAGAAGAAAGCAAAAAAGGCCATTCCATTAATTGCAACAACTTTACTTGCCACTACGGCTTTTACTGTACAAACTTTTACTCCTGAAGAAAGCAGCCAAACAGTATCAGCAAAACAATTAACACAACAAGAAGTAAAAAAAGCTAACGCGACATGGCTTGCTGGTGATCATCACGTGCATAGTGAATGGAGTGTTGGTTGGGACAACTCTACAAATCCTCCGACACCAATTCAAGCTGGAGATGCAATTTATCCCATCGTGAAAAATGCTGAAAAAGCTACGGAATATGGACTTGACTGGGTGATGACAACGGATCATGGCGGACCTAACCATTCAAAGGTAAATTTAGAGCAAGCTTATCCTGAACTATTAAAATCACGAGAAGCATTTCCAGAACTAATTCAATTCTATGGTATGGAGTTTGATACACCCGCTGCAGACCATAGTACATTAATGATTCCTAAAGTAGATAATGAATCACAAATTCTTTATGACATCGAAAGTAAGTTTAATAAACGGGAACCATATCCAAACGACGGTAGCCGAGATACTGAGTCTACGATGATTGATGCTTTAAACTATATGTTAACTGAGTTAGATGAAGATGAGCAGCCAATTCATATTGCTCACCACCCTTCCCGTTCAGCAAAAGGTGATGGCCAGTGGGGACAAGATACACCAGAGGAATTCCGTAATTGGAACGATACAGCTCCTAATATCTCCATTGGGATGGAAGGTGCTCCTGGTCACCAAGCTGCTGCATTAACTCCAGATGGCGGACTTGATAATGGCGCTCGAGGTTCGTACGGAAACTATCCAACTATGGGTGGTTATGACCAAATGGCTGCTAAAGTTGGGGGTTTATGGGATTCTATGTTAGGTGAAGGAAGACACTGGTGGATTACAGCTACATCTGACTCTCATGTTAACTGGCGTGATGGCGGTAGTGACTTTTGGCCAGGTGAATATTCTAAAACATATGTAAAGGCTGAGAAAGACTACGACAATATTATGGATAGCCTTCGTAGCGGGAATGTTTTCGTAACAACTGGTGACCTAATTTCCGAACTAGATGTGAAAGTACAAGCAGGCGGGAAATCTCCTATCTTTGCGAAATCTAAGGGGAACTCTGCTACTTTGGGAGAAACACTTACCATCCCTGGAAAATCTAAAGATGTAACGGTAACGATTCGTATTAAAGATCCAAAAGCAACTAATGCCAATGGAGATCAACCAGAAGTAAAACGCGTTGACTTAATTATGGGAGAAGTTACTGGTGCAGTAGAAGATCGCTCAACTGCAACAAACCCAACTACAAAAGTTGTGAAACGTTTCACTGAAGCAGATTGGAAGAAAAATGGTGAGTACATCGAGATTACTTATACTTTAGAAAATGTTGATAAAAACAGCTACATTCGCTTACGTGGAACGAACACGGATCAACTAGAACCAGCAACAGACCCACGTGGTGAAGATCCATGGACAGATCTTTGGTTCTACTCAAATCCTGTATTTATCAAAACTGCTAAATAATTTGTTCACTAAATAAGACGAGGAGACACTGCCCTTCTCGTCTTTCCTATTTTCACACCTAAGAAATGGAGTCGATTCGGATGAAAAAGTTATATTTAATGGTTTTGTTAATATTTTCACTGTTTACTACGATTGGGTCTCCTTCTGCATTTGCACATACGAATAACAGTGAAGGATACTCCAATATCGAAGTAAATGCAGGCCAGATCAATTATGAACTGAAGGTTGACCTTACAGAACTTGGTCATGCTATGAATCAAGAAAGAGCAAATCAGCAATTATATAATACGGAAATAGTTCAAGATTATATTAATTCTCATATTGACCTTTATGCAGATAGTGTAAAAGTAGAAGGAACGCTTGAAGCATCTGATGTAGAAACAATTAATGACAAACAGTTTGCTGTCATGAACCTGAAATACCAATTAGAAGACACACCCGAAAAACTAGTTTTAGATTATAATATGTTTTTAGATGATTCAGATCCAAGCCATGCCAATTATGCAACGGTTATACTAGATGGTAATCAACAAGAAGGCGTCCTAACTTTCGAGTCAAGAGAGCTTGAAATCGGTGAAGTGAGTTTTGTCCAAACAGCTACACAGTTTCTTTTACTTGGCTTAGAGCATATCTTTACTGGTTATGATCACATTCTATTTGTTATTAGTTTATTATTTGGGGCAAAAACGATTAAACACATTTTAGGCTTAGTCACTGCGTTCACAATTGCCCATAGTATAACACTAATACTTGCTACGTTAGAAATCGTACAGTTACCAGGAAGATTTGTCGAGGCTGCCATTGCTTTGAGTATTGTGTATGTAGCACTTATTAATATATTTAATCCGGATTCAAAGCATCAGCCATGGCTTGCCTTTGCTTTTGGACTCATCCACGGATTTGGTTTTGCAGGAATTCTTTCAGAGATGCGACTTGATGGGGGTCATTTATCCACTTCACTATTATCTTTTAATATCGGGATAGAAATTGGCCAACTGATCATCGTGTCCGTTATCTTCCCTATCCTACTTTGGATAAAAAAATTAACATTTAAACCTGTTACATGGGTCATTCCAGGGGCATCTGTGGCCATATTAGCCTTTGGACTCGTTTGGTTTATTCAACGGACTTTTTAAGCAGATTATCTCCAATATAACAAAATGGGTTGCTTTCTGACACTTTAAATCGAATATTTAGCCATCACTGAACAAACTTATTAATAAGTATTAGCCACTCTCTAGAAACCACGGCCTACCACTGTAAGCCGCGCAATTTTCCAGAAAGTTTAGAAGGAGAAATTAAATGTGAGCGGACGTTACACAAAGCCGGGGGCGAAAACGCCAGTCATGTGGCATCGCTCCCATGACCAACATCGTGTTCGCCTCTTAGTCCGCTCTTTCGCATAAACTTTATAAGAATTACAATAAGAATGTAGCCTGTTTTATCATTTCAATTTATTATATTTCCATGTACCAAAATAATGGTAACCACCCCTTAGATACGAGCTAATGCTTTTATTCCCTACTATTAATGAAGCTTTTGAAAATCGTCTGCTCTTTAACTTTTGAACGCCTTGATCTAATATCTGGTTTTTTCAATGTCACCAGAAGCATGTAACTACCAACCTCAATATTGGAAGTTGTCCCAGTAATCTCCATACCCCCCAGTTCCACACTGATTCGTTGTTTGTCATATCCTTTACACACGATTGATCACCACCACATGAAATTGCGCAAAGGTAATACAAATAATAGTTGAATCTGATGAAAATTATTAAAATCCTGTGGAGTGATTAACAGATTCACATGCAGCGTCAAATGTCC
The DNA here is from genome assembly GCA_030348875.1 of Ureibacillus composti. GTDB lineage: Bacteria > Bacillota > Bacilli > Bacillales_A > Planococcaceae > Ureibacillus > Ureibacillus composti. Next base: position 1,581,593 of record JAUCEP010000002.1, on the reverse strand, counting down.
TGTTTACTTTTCTTCCAAATTATGATAAAATACCTAGTCTGCATAAGAAATTTTTTCGAAATAGTTTCAAATAGGATCATTTTTGATGTTAAGGAGTCTGATCATGAAATATACAGGTAGAATAAGTATTATGGTAATTTATGTAGTTGTATCGGCATCCTTTAAAATTTCCGATTATCTTGAATTAGGCTATGTCCCTATTTATGAATTCATCCTCTCTGCAATTTGGATTTATCCTGCATGGTTATGTGGATTATATTTCGATAAATATAGATATTACGCTCAGAAATTACAGAAAACAGAGAAGGAATTAAATGAACTATTAGAAAAACGGTTAGAAGAAAGCGAACAACGATTTAAATCATTATTTGTACATCATTCTGAACCGATTTTTACATTTAATTTAGATCAGAAATTAATAGAGGCAAATCCTGCAGCTGAGAATTTACTTGGATTTACGATCAATGAGTTCCGAGAAAAGGAATGGGCATCAATCATTGATCCCGAAGATTTAGATCGGTACAAGGAGCACTATCTGGATGCGATTGAAGGGAAAAGTCAGGAATTAACTGTCTCAATGATTCATAAAGATGGCGATAAAAGAGTCATTACAATAAAAATCATTCCCATTATAATTGATGATCAATGCATCGGGATTTATGAAATTGCCAAAGATATAACCGAATCAATAGTAGCAGAAGAAATGCTTAGAAGGTCCGATAAACTAGCAGTTATAGGGCAATTAGCCGCAGGAGTAGCTCATGAAATTCGAAATCCATTAACCATTGTGAAAGGCTTTATTCAAATAATTGAATCAGATATCGATAGAAATTATCAAGAACTCATGCTTTCCGAATTAGATCGTATTAACCAAATTGTTAGTGAATTACTAGTTCTTTCAAAACCACAAGTCATTAAATATGAAATAAAAGATATAGAAAATATTCTCAATTCGATCATTTCATTTTTAGAAAGCCAAGCAAACTTAAAAGATATCCAAATCAATTTGCAATTTGATAATCAGATGCCCTTCATCAAATGTGAAGAAAATCAGTTAAAACAAGTTTTCATTAATTTGATCAAAAACGCAATGGAAGCGATGCCGGATGGTGGGGAAATTACCGTAAAGGCAACAACTAACCATAACCAAATGATTAGTATTCAAGTCATTGATGAAGGAATAGGAATTGAGGAAGATAAAATTCCAAAACTTTTAGAACCATTTTATACAACAAAAGAAGATGGCACTGGTCTAGGTTTAATGGTTTGTCAAAGAATCATCGAACAACATAGCGGGACGTTGAATATTACAAGTCAGATGAATAAAGGCACAACTGTTGAAGTATGCTTACCTATTTGATGGGTACACGTTTTTCATTTCATACATATAGGTTTTTACTTAATCATTTTATTACATATTGCACATCACCCATTTTAGCAATTGAAATCATCAACTTATTGAATAAGTAAACTGAACAAACATCTAACGCTATAGGTCATTCAATTAATAGCCTTTCTTAGGAAGCGAAGCATACCACTGTAAAGCTTGCAAAGAAGTAGAAGGACTATTACTAGTGAGCGGACCCAAGACAAGTCGCAAAAACACGGGCAACGTGGCTTTGCGACTTGTTTGCATTAGTCCACTCTCTAATCATACTTTAGCAGAATGATTGTTGAATGTTTTTGACAGTTTACATTAGAGATTGGCATTAATAGTGCCGTGATCAAAATTTCCATTGACTTAAAAAGCATCTTTATAGTAAATCCCTCTACTGATCTGTCCATAGAGGGATTTTTCTTGTTTTGCATTGAACTTCATATTTTATAGGATAATGGGGTTCTGAAATTATAAAATCCCAGCTTTCAACTGCTCTAAACGTTCCATAGCTTCTTCATTTGAATCGGCTACAACGCCAAAATAGTATTTACATTTCGGTTCTGTGCCGGAAGGACGAATCGTGATCCAAGAGTCGTCGGCTAACACGAATTTTATTACGTTTTCTTTTGGTAAAAAGATTGGCACTGTTGTTTCATCCGATAAAGTCGCCAAGCTCGTTAAATAGTCTTCAGCGCGCACTACTTGGATACCTGCTACCTCACTCGGAATATTGCCTCGGAAATCATCTAAGATTTGCTTCATTTTTTCTTGGCCGTCTTTTCCTTCAAAGACTTGTGATACAAGGGCTTCACGGTGGTAGCCGAACTGCTTGTACAAGTCGTTTAATGCATCCAATAATGTTTTTCCTTTTGTTGCAAAGAAGGCCGCCATTTCCGCCACTTTCAACGCGACTTGTACTGCGTCTTTATCGCGAGCGAAGGTTTTGATTAAATAACCGTAGCTTTCTTCATAGCCGAATAAGAAAGTATATTTATTGGATTGCTCGTACTCTTCAATTTTTTCTGCGATATATTTAAAGCCCGTTAGCGTGTTGATGGTTTTCACACCGAAATGATCGGCAACTTTTGTACCAAGTTCAGCCGTCACAATCGTTTTGATCATGGCTCCATTTGTTGGTAGCGTTCCTTCGTGTTGTTTCGTTTGCAAAATGTAGTGTAGTAATAAGGAGCCAAGCTGGTTGCCCGTTAACAGTTCGTATTGATCATCTTTACGAACAGCAACACCTAATCGGTCAGCATCAGGGTCAGTTGCTAGTAAAAGATCCGCTCCAACTTCATCGCCCAATTTCATGGCTAATTCGAAGGCAGCCGCTTCTTCAGGGTTCGGATAGCTCACCGTTGGGAATGCCCCATCTTGTACAGCCTGCTCCTTCACGACATGAACTTGTTCAAATCCAAACTGTTTTAACCCTTCCGTTACCGGTACAAGTCCCGCACCATGTAGAGGCGTATAGACCATTTTCATGTTGTAGTCAATTGCGTCATTTTCTTTCAACGTCAGAAGGTTTTGCATGAATTTTGCATCCAGGTCTTCTAGAATCCACTTCAATAAGCCCTCATTTTCTAACTCTTGTGGATTGCGAACTGTTAAGTCGAAAATATCTTCAATTGCATTCATGTGTTCCACAATCGCATTGGCACCCGCAGGAACAAGCTGTGCTCCATCTTCACCATACACTTTAAATCCGTTATATTGTTTTGGATTGTGGCTTGCTGTGATGACAACACCGGCAAATGCGTTCAGTTCACGAACTGTAAATGAAAGCTGTGGTGTTGGACGAGGTTCCTTATATATATAGGAAGTAATATTGTACGCCCCTAGGATACGAGCTGTTTCCACAGCAAATTCTTGGGAAAAATGACGCGTATCATAGGCAATAACAACACCGCGCTTTGTAGCCTCTTCACCATTAGATGCAACGAAACGTGCTAGCCCCTCTGCTACTCGACGAATCGTAAAAATATTGATGCGATTCGTTCCCGCACCAAGTAATCCACGCATTCCACCTGTCCCAAATGAAACATATTGATAAAAGCGGTCTTCGATTTCTTTGTCATGATCCGCAATCGCGTTTAACTCATCTTGTAAATATGTTGGTAAGTCATGGGATCGCCATTTCTCAAAAATATCTTTCATTTGTCAGAACACCTTCTTTTTTATGTTTGATGGGACATGGGGACAGGTACATCGTCCCGCGGACAATGTACCTGTCCCCCTTGTCCCATCCATTCCATTTCCAATTATAACCCAATTTATAGGTCAACTGTCTACCTTTGCACGTTTCAATTAATATATTTCTTACATTACTTTTATTCGCCTTAATAAAGAGCAAATTTTTACGTTCAAATTATTAAAATTAATGTACTGTTTACAAGGAAATGATAGGATAAACAATAGTTATAGATAATAGTTAATTATGGGAAAAATCGAGTTTTCACTTTTGGACAGGACATTAAAATTGACTTTATTAAAGTGGAAATGAGTTATCCTGGTAACATTGTGGCTACATTTAATAATGTGTAAAAAACATTGAAGAAAAAGTAGACCAAACCATTTGTTATGAAAGAACGTTTGGAAATAGTTCGACGTATATATTTAAGGAGGAAGTTTAATGAATGTTTATTTTATTACAGGTGTATCAAAAGGTATTGGATTTGAACTTGCGAAGCAATTGAGCGAAGCGGGGCATTTCGTTGTTGGAATTGCTCGTACCATGAATGAACTGGATGGGGTAAAATTCATTAGTGCAGATCTATCTGAAACTGATAAGCTTGAATCGGTTATGGATGGGCTATTCGCGTCTGCTCCACAAAATGCGGAATCTTTCACACTAATTAACAACGCTGGGATGGTTGATCCAATTGGTTTAATTGGGGCTGTAAATGCAGTGGAAATGACGAATGCGATTGCCGTCAATTTGACTGCACCTATGATTCTATCTAATGCATTCATGTCAAAGTTAAAGGATTTTAAGGGATTGAAGCGTATTATCAATATTTCATCGGGAGCTGGTCGAAAAGCTTATGAAGGTTGGGGAACTTATTGTACAACAAAAGCTGGACTTGATCATTTTTCACGGGTTGTTGCACTTGAGCAATCGAACGAAGAGTATCCAGTAGAAATCGTCTCAATCGCTCCTGGCATCGTCGACACTAGTATGCAAGAAACGATTCGAGCAAGTAACGAAGACGCATTCCCACTTCATGATCAGTTTGTTACTTACAAAGAGCAAGGATTACTTAGCAGTACGGAACAAACGGCACAGAAGATTATTTCGTTTGCAGAAAACGTAAATTTTAAAGAAGCCGGTCCAATTGCAGATATTCGTAATTATTAGTTGTTTTAGGGACAGGTACATTGTCCCCAGTGGGACGATGTACCTGTCCCCTTAGATGGATGACCACTCCAAAAATTTACAGTATAATTTTATAAAAAGTTAATAGGAAGTGTTTATATAGTGAAAAAAGTTACAGTTGAAAACTTGATTCAGAAGTTTTCATTGAACGTATTGGCTGGTGAAGATCAACTCCAGAAAATGATTACGCAACCAGGGGTGCATCGTCCTGGACTCGAATTTGTAGGCTGTTTTGACTTTTTTCCTACAGAGCAAGTTCAAATTTTAGGGAAAAAAGAAATTACTTATTTAGAGAAATTAAGCCCCGAAGAACGTAAAATTCAAATTAAAAATCTTGTATACTATCATCCGTCTTGTTTTATTGTCACAACTGGTGAAGTAGATTTTGATCATTTAATCCACCATTGTACAGAGCAAGGCATCCCCTTGTTAGTAACTAATAAGCCTGAGACAACTTCTGAATTCATCCCCAAATTGGAGACGTATTTAATAAAAGAATTAGCACCTGAAATGGCAGTACATGGAGTTTGTATGAATGTGTCTGGTATTGGGATCTTGATTCGTGGAAGCTCGGGAGTAGGAAAAAGCGAGACAGCGCATACGTTAATTCGCCGCGGGCACCGGCTAGTTGCAGATGATATCGTTGTTTTAAAAAGACTTAGTTCACAAACGATTCTAGGTACACATGATGAGAAAACCAAGGAATTTTTGGCACTCCGCAGTATTGGGTTGCTTAATGTCGTTCGTTTATACGGACGTAAGGCATTTCAAGATGAAACACGAATTACGCTTGATATCAATCTAACAAAATGGGAAAAGGACGCCTTATATAATGATTTAGAACAGGAATTTCACTATACAGACTATATGGGGGTAAAAATCCCTTCTATGGAAATCCAGCTTCAGCCTGGACGTGATGTGGCGGGCTTAATTGAGGCAGCCGCAAATAACTGGTATTTAAAGCAGCAGGGATATAGTGCAGTTGAAGAATTTATGGATCGGATTAAGGCTGATATTACAATGGAGTAACTTTCGATCGGCATACAGAAGACTTTGAAGGTTAATTCTTTCCACTTCATTTAAATCGTAGGCAATGAATCTCGGGTTTATTTCTTATGCGATATTTGAGCATACCAAATAAACTCTATGATTCGTATGATGGTTTCATATCTTTCTTTTAATATCCGTCGTTTACATATAAATGAGATGCTTTTCTAATACTTAGATACCGATTCCACATTATTTCTGCTATGTCCTTCAGTTAAGCGGTATCAAAAGCCCAACTTCTCCTGCCTATCCCCCGCTAATAGTTGTTGAACCAATTGTATGTCGTCTTTCACGTCACCCCCCTTGTCTTTCACTTAATAAAACGAGATGAACTTTAAAAAAATCTCACTATAAATAAAACTTTTTTATTTTTGCAATTGTGAATACAATTAAGATAGAATAGACTGAATTTTTCAACCTGCTCATCTAATAGTAAACGATCATCATATATTAAAATGATTTTCTTTAGTATTGACAAGGAAGTGATTTGCTGTGGGGGAACTCCTAAAAGTGAAAAAAGACCCATGGGATGACAGCCATCGTCCGTGGGCTCTTCCGAATTTACCTTGGACGATGAAGCAAATATGGAGCAATCTGTTATTTGCTCATTATCCAATTAAATTTGAAGTGTTACGAAAATTAGTACCCGAAGCACTGCATTTAGATTCATATAATGGCATGTGTTGGATTGGGGTTGTACCGTTTCGAATGTCGGGGATTAGACTGCGGGGATTGCCATCTATTCCGGGTACAGATCAATTTCCTGAGCTCAATGTTCGGACATATGTAACTTTAGATGGAAAGCCTGGTGTATACTTTTTTAGTTTGGATGCTGCTAATTGGCTTGCTGTTAAAGGGGCTAAAACACTATATCACTTACCATATTGGCACGCTGATATGGAGATCAAAAATAGTGGAACAAACATTGAATTTAAAAGTAAGAGACTACAAGACAATGAAATTGAATTAGCTTGTAGCTATAGACCAATTTCAGAACCATTTCAAGCAAGTAAGGGATCTTTCGAGGAATGGATGGTCGAGCGTTACTGCTTCTACACCTTAAATTCGTCAGGAGTACCGCTACGCTGCGATATTTTACATGAGCCTTGGAGATTACAAGAGGCAGAAGCAGAAATTAGTTATAATTCAATACTCTCCAAGCAAGGCATTGATGTTACTAGTGATTCGCCTATATTTCACTTTGCAAAAAAGATCGAGGTACGTGCTTGGCCTCTTGTCCATCATTCCACTGATCATTTTAGTACTTGAGGGCAGAATAAGGCCTCTACCTTAAAATACTGACACTACCTTGCATAAGTACATTTCTTCATATTTCTTACTTCGCTTTATTTACTAAACAATTATGGTCCTAAAAGACAAAATGAGCGCCACTTCCTCGAGAATGGCGCCCAACAACCGAATAGGATAGTAAACTAAAGGTATCGACGTACTTTTTTGCTGTATTGTTTATATTCCTCACCGTAAATTTTCCTCAACGATTGTTCTTCAAGTAGCACTTGTCGATTAAAAAGCCAATAACCTGCAATCAAATATAATAGTAAAATCCAATTTGGATAAATGAGGAATTCTCCTAATAAAACGAATCCAAAAGCAGTATATATCGGATTTCGACTGATCGCAAAGGCACCAGTAGTAATTAAAGGGCCAGGATGGTCTTCATCAATTCCCACCCTGAAGCTTTTTCCGAACGAAATTAAGCTATAAAGGAATAATAAAAGACCCAGTAAGCAGAAGACCACACCAATCCAACCGATGGACTCATTTCTAAACAATTCGGTTCCCAATCGTGGTAAGTTAAAAGCATTGGAACAAATTAAATAAAATAACAGCATAGCAAATGGCGGTATAATGAAATCTTTTTTGTCCATTTCGCCAAATTTAAATGCTTTTATGCCAAGTTTTTTTAATTGTTTGGAACGAATGATGACCATTGTGATTAGCAAAACTATCGTTATAACGGCAATAGATCCTTGCATCCTGAAACCACCTTTCATTGGCTATTTTATTTATTCCATCCTACTTGTTAATGAATAAATTTAATCCTACAATTGGCACGTAACATAAAGAAGAAAAAGCGCAATTCATACTGCAGAATTGCGCTAGATTATGACATAAAGATTAGCCGCTTTTAGCATTATTTTTCTTTTAGTATTGAATACTTTCGATAAGCTTCTAAAAAGCCGCTTCCAAAATGTAAAGAAAAGCGACTTTTAAAGTTGAATTTATTCAATTTTAATATCCATTTTTATTGGAAAGAGACATTTCTTATTTAGGACAGTGGCCTCTTCTGAAATTCCGCAACTATGGTCATAATCCTATAATACTTATTGTACTAACGCCTGCGTTACTTTAAGGATGATAAGAAATTTTTTATTGCATCCATTCTTATTTTTGATTCGCACTCCTCACAACGAAATAACTTATTTGTTCTTTCTTTGAATAGCTTATATTTTAGAGAACCTTCATCTAGTTTGAATTTTTGTCTACAACTACAACAAACTATTTCATAGTAAAACATAGTTATCCTCCTACTGTCTGCCCATTACTTTTTAGTTGATCTTCTGAAGATTGTAACTAGTTCGTTAGTATATTCCTGATCATTTAACTGGGGATTTCTCATTAATTCAATGGTGAATCCGTCAATCGCATTTCTTATCCTTCATTTTTTTACTCATGTTTTTATTTTAGTACAATCGTACAAAAAAAGTGCAAACAAAAAACCATTTAGGTGAAAATATCTAAATGGTTTTTTAATACCTATATATATAAATCCTCTATTGGTTCAATGTGTACTAATTGGGGTCTGATACCCATTCTAATTAATCATCTAAATTATCATCGTCTTCATGGTCAAAATTTATTTCAATCACTTTACCTGTGATGGCATCGATTTCGACGTCTGCTTCCCCTTTGTTTGTGATCAGCTCCAATTCATAAACAAATTGGCCGTCATCTTCATCCAACTCTAGTTCAGTCACAGTTCCATTCACAGCTTTTTCTGCAAGTTGTTTTGCTTTTTCATCAGAAATAAGGTTTGAAGATTGGACGACTCCAGTGCGATTGTCCGAATCATCATCATCATTTCTATCTTCCTTCATTAGCTGAACTTCACCTGTGTAAGCATCAATGTAAAGGTCATAATCCTTTTTGCCATTTTCAACTTCTACTTCATAATACTGGTTGCCCTTATAGCTTTCCAACTCAATGTTTTCAACATGTCCTGTTACTTTTGAAAGTGCGATTTCCTTTACCTTTTCTACAGAAATCATTTCCTTGTTTGTCGTAACCTTTTGATTATTTGTTGTTTCACCATTATTAGCAGCTCCTACAGCCACTGCACCGCCTAGAATGACACTTACTGATAATACGCCAATTAACATTTTATTCTTCATTTTATTTTCCTCCTTCTTTTTTAACCTTTCTATATTTACACTATAGCCAGCAAAAATTAGAGAGAAGGAAGAAGAACATTAGAATTTAATGAGAGTTTTCTTTTTATTTATAATAAAAGGGGCAACTTACTTATACAAATGAAAAAAGACTGTAGATTCTCGAAATTTCGAGTTTTTCTACAGTCAGACCCTAGTAGAATTTAGTAAGTGCTATTATTTCTCGCCATTTTTTTACGGCGTCACAAGTTGCTTTTGTTTTAAACGGGACTTTAACACAGGGCTTTCTTGTTTTACTTTCGATAATTCGTGTGCGTAAAAGAACTGCCCCCCTACAGGGAATGAGGCTTGTTCGATTTCATTTGCATGCGTAAATAATTGTACATCCTGCAATGAACGATTTTCTTGAATTAACGCCTGTTCAAAAGCTTTCACATCAAACGCTGCTACATTTTTTACGAACACGATATCCGCATGTACAGCGATTAAGTCGAAGTCCCTATCTTTCACTGTTGCAAGCTTTAAAATTTGTCCTTGTGGTGAACGTGGTGTTGCATTGGGACCGCGCACTTTAAATATTTCACCAACATAGTTGATATAGTGTACTTTATCCCCTTCAAATAACACGCCTCTTTGACGATCAACAACAACGGCATCTTCTTCCCAACTATCCCATAGCTGCTTTGTAATGTCGAAAATTTCACGGGCACGTTTGTCACTATCTTCTGCAGTTAATTGCGTATTGAATTGTTCTTGCTTTTCAAAAATGGATTGTCGAACAACATGCCACGCAACACGCCCTTTACTAAAATGATCATTTGTCGATAAAATACGTGCGATATGATACGGTTCATTAAAATTCGTCGATAAGGTTGTCGCAAGTCCAATCGTTGACGTTTCATTAAATAAATAGCTAAGTGTAATAACCGAATCCCAATATATTTCTGGCTTATTTGCCGGTTCATTCACAACAAATAATTGTGCACCTTTTGCTTCCGCAGTTCTTGCTAGTTGACCAAATTGTTCTAACGAGTAATCAATTGCCGCTTCATCATACGCTAAAATCGCTGTCGGTAAATTTGACATTGCCTTTCCCCCTTATACTTCTTGTAAGTGATGCTGTAACGTTACACCACTATATTCCGTTCTAAATATCCCTTTGTCCTGTAAAATTGGTACTACCTTATCAACAAAGTCACTTAAACTTCCTGGGTAAATAGGCGGCATAATCACAAAGCCATCACAAGCTTCTTCCTCTAACCAATGCTCCATGAAATCCGCTAGTTGTTGAGGTGTTCCGATAAATGGATAGTGCCCACCCCCTAATGATGTCCATTGTGCTAATTGACGCAATGTAAAGTTTTCCGCAATGGCTTTGTTGCGCACAATTTCAACACGCGCTTTTTTATCATTATTTTTTTCTGGATCCATCAGATGAACCGGTGCAGGAGCATCTAAATCAAATTGACTTAAGTCAACATCCACTAATATTTTCAAATAGGTTAACCCTGCTTCAATTGACGTCAACTCATTCAGTTCCCGTTCTAGTTGTTTCGCTTCTTCTTCTGTATCGGCTATATACGGTGAAAGACCTGGCATAATCTTTATTTCATCATAGGAACGACCATACGTTGTCGCTAACGTCTTTACATCACGATAAAATTTCTTTGCATCTTCAATATTTGTTTGCGCTGTAAAGATGGCATCTGCATATTGTGCACCAAAGTTCATCCCACTTGCAGATGAGCCCGCTTGCACACGAATTGGACGACCATATGTTAATGGCGGAACCGGTAATTGTCCTTGGATATTGAAATAGTTTCCTTTAAATTGAAGTTGTTTTGACTCATCAATGTTTTGCCACAATTCATCAACTGCTTTAACGAACTCCCCTGCACGATTGTAACGATCGGTATGTTCAAAATGCCCGTCACGACTAAAGTTAAAGGCTACTTTATTATCTTGTGTTGTCACCATATTCCAACCAATACGTCCTTTTGTTAAATGCGACAGCGTACTAAATTTATGAGCAACGCGATATGGGTCATTGTAAGATGTGGTATGTGTTACACCGATTCCAATTTTTGATGTGACATTCGCTAAGATTGTCGCAAGCGTCATCGTATCAGGTGTTGGATAAGTTTTTGCATCATCAAAAACACCAGGCGATTTTTCGGGTACCGCTAACATTTCTAAAATTAACAGCATATCTAATTTGCCACTCTCTGCAATGACAGCTAATTGTTCATATAGATGCGTATCTAATAAATGTTCCGCAGCTGAGCTTTCATGGCGCCAAGCTGCAACATGCTGACCCGCACTAAAAACAAATGCCCCTAAATGCAATTTCTTTTTCGTCACACTAATCTCCCCTTAAACATAAATAGTCTTCGTTTTAAATTTCGAAAATCGTTTTTCTAAATAAATGAATAAACGTTCAAGCAAGAAGCAAACACCCCAATAAATTAGCGATACTGCTGCATACATTTCTAAATAGCGATAATCATCCCCCGCTTGGATTTTCGCCACTGCCATTAAATCTACTACTTGAATAGAAAAGGCAAGGGATGTTCCTTTAATAAGGCCAATAAACGCATTGCCAAAGTTCGGTAACGCATTGACTAGTGCCTGAGGCAAAATAATATGGCGAATCGTATGGAGCCACGTCATTCCAACTGACTGTCCCGCCTCCACCTGACCATATTCAACTGAATCAAGCCCTGCATACCAAGCCTCTGATACGTAGGCTGTTATATTGAGTGAAAAGATAATGATCGCTGTTAGTAGCGGTGAAAAATGTTCCGGGAAAAATGTTGTTTGCCATTTTTCATTCAAATACATAAACACATATGGCAAACTATAAAAAATTAAATACATTTGTACGAGTACCGGTGTCCCCCGAAAGAATGAAATATAGAGTGTCGCTAACTGTTCCAACAATTTCACTCTGTTTAGTCGGATTAAAGCCAATAATAATCCTAAAACTAATCCAATACTCATCGAGATAACCGCGATCAATAATGTACGTGGCAATGCCTCTAATATTTTCGGGGTATTTTGAATCATATAACTTACATCAAACATAGTGCCCTCCTTAAGTAGCATTTGCCATTCTGCGATAACGATTTTGAGATCGGCGACGCGACCATTCAACAATTCGCCCAACTACAATGGATAAAAGCCAATATAAAATTGAGATAACGACATACACTTCCACAACATTCATGCCGTAATTATTATTTACTAAAATTTGCGCACTTCCCATAATGTCAACAACACCGATAGAAAATGCGAGGGATGTTTCTTTCAACAAGCTGATTGCTTCATTCCCTAAATTAGGCATCGCAATATGAGTGGCTTGTGGTAAAACAATATGACGTAACATTTGAAGTTTTGTCATTCCTACTGCTTCTGCTGCCTCAAATTGACCTGCTGGCACTGATAAATAAGCAGCTCGCATAATTTCTGCAATGACAGCAGTGCTGTGTAAGCCTAATGCTAGCACTGCAAAGATAAATTTGCTCCAACCATTTATGTCGATTCCCATTAGTTCAAAAAATAACGGCAAGCCATAAAACACTAAAAATAATTGAACAATTGTTGGGGTACAACGCATAAACGAAATATATATGGTTGCCAACGCATTTGAAATCGGCTTTTGCCGTATACGGATAATGGCTAGTATCGTACCAACGATAAGCCCTCCAAGTAGTGCCAACATCATCATCCCAATTGTAATTGGGAGTTTAGGTAGTATCGTTTCAAGTGCCCCTAAATAATAACTTGTATTCATCACTTCACCTCTTCACTCGGTGGTTAGTTCTTTTACTCTTCTTCAAAGTAATTTTTACCGAACCATTTGTTTGAAAGCTCTGCTAATGTTCCATCCTCTTTTAATTGTTTTGTTGCCTCATTAAAAGCAGTTACAAGCTCTTCGTTATCTTTATTGAACAACACCCAAATCGGTTCTTTTGAAACATAGGCAGCAATTTTCAAATCTAGCTTTAAACTTTCGTTAATAACATCAAAGTTATGGGAATTACCGTACCATGCGTCATATTTCCCTGCATCAATCCCCTTAAATGCTTCCGCATCAGCAAAAGATTCTGTCCAGTCAATCAAAATAGGATGATCCGGGTTTTTTTCATTAAATTCTTTAATGGCTACACTTGTTCCCCCTCCTGGATTCAATGGTGATACAATACGACCACCTAAATCTTCAAATGATTGTATGTCTTTTTCATTTGCTTTCGTTACAATTGACGTATACGTATAACCATATTCGCTTTCTCCAAGTAAATAATTTTCTTTGCGTTCTGGCGTTAGATAATAATAATTGGCAGCTAAATCATATTTTCCTGTCTCTGTCCCTACTAACATAGCATCTGCTTCAACTTGGTCATATTCAAATGTATAATCCTTCAATAATTCGTCGACAGCTTTTAAATAATCAACCGTATAGCCGTCCATTTCATTTTTTTCATTAAAGAAGCTATAAGGTTTATTCGGAACAATATTTTGTGCTACGTATACAACCTTAGTTCCTTCAGCTGATGCCTCTACGGTCTCTTTTTCTTCCTCGCTCGAGCATGCTGCTAACGCTAATACTGCAGTCGTTGTAAAAACCGCTTTTTTGAACCACTTTTTCATCATTTTTCTCCCCCTAAATTTGATAACTCCATGGAGCTATATGTTTTGCTAAAAACTGTTTTGTTCGTTCTTCTTGTGGGTTTTCAAATAGTTGTTCGGGTGGGCCGTTTTCAACGACAAAGCCATTTTCCATAAAGACAATTTGATTTGAAATTTCCCGTGCAAAGCTCATTTCATGTGTCACAATCACCATCGTTACGCCTTCATCGGCAATTTTACGAATTACTTGCAAAACTTCACCTACAAGTTCCGGGTCAAGTGCTGACGTTGGCTCATCAAATAAAATAATTTCCGGCTCTAACGCTAAAGCACGTGCAATGCTAATTCGTTGTTGCTGTCCACCTGATAGTTGGCTCGGGTAAAGGTTTGCTTTATCGCTTAAGCCAACTTTCTCTAACAACGCTAAGCTTTTTTCTGTTGCTTTTACCTTGGTATAACCTTGAACAACAATCAGTGCTTTCATGACATTTTCAAGAGCTGTTAAATTTTGAAAAAGATTGTACTGTTGGAACACCATTGCCGTTTTGCGTCGTACACTCAAAATTTCCTTCTTGGAAGCCTTTTTTAAATCCACATGTAGATTGTCGAGCACCATCTCACCACTATCTGGCTTTTCTAAAAAGTTAATGCAACGAAGGAGTGTTGTTTTCCCCGATCCACTTGGACCTAAAATCGAAATCACATCGCCTTTTTCCACTTGCATCGAAATATCTTTTATGATGACATCTTTTCCAAAGGATTTTCGAATATTTTTCAATTCGATCATTGCTTTCCCCCCTTTAATTTCAATGTTTCATATGCTTTGGCAAGCTTTTCAACACCCCTCTTAATTTGTTCCTCTGAGCTATATGAAAAGCACAGTCGGATTTGATTTTCACCACCAGTGCCTTCATAAAATGCAGTTCCTGAAACAATGCTTACTCCATGCTCAAACGCTATTTCCGTGTAAAGATCCGCATCAAATTCACCTTGGAAAGTCACCCAAATAAAGAATCCGCCCTTTGGAATCTCAAATGTAATGTTCTCTCCAAATTGTTCTTGTAGTGCCTTCACCATCACATCACGTGAATGACGATAGCGTAATTTCAATTGCTCAATATGTGACTCTAAGGAGTTTTCTTCGATAAATTGTGAAATTAATTGCTGTGTAAATGGATTATTCGATGTACCTAACTGAGTCACTTGCATCTTGTCGATTACCTCTTCGTTTGCAATTACCCAACCGACTCGTAAACCCGGGCCAATTATTTTTGAAAATGTTCCTAAATAAATGGTCTGATCTGGAATGATGGAATAAATCGATGGTAATTGCTCATCGGTATAATTTAAATCTCCATATGCATCGTCTTCTAATACGTAAAAGCCATACTGCTCCGCTAATTGGGCAAGCTTCACACGTCGTTCTATAGACAGGTTAATGCCACCTGGATTATGGTAGTTCGGCATCGTATAAACAAGCTTTGGTAGCGGTTCATCATTCCGTGACGATTGAGCTAAAGCTTCCTCAAGCGCATCCACTCTTAGTCCATCCTGATCAATTGGAAATGCACGGATTACACCGCCTGCTAGTTTAAACGCTCGAATTGCACTAAAAAATGATGGCGCCTCCACCCACGCTTCTTCTCCTTCGTTTAACAATACACGTGCTGCTAAATCAAGACCTTGACTGGCTCCGGCTGTTATTAAAATTTGTTGCGTGTTCGGCGAGATCCCTACTTTTTCTGATTTTGTTGCAATCCACTCTTTCACTTTTGCCAAGCCACTGCCTCCCGAATAATGAAGCGAATCCCTTCCATCCTGCAAAATAGCCGTTGCTGAGGACTGTGCTAATGCCTGTAATGGAAACGATTCTGTGCTCGGATAACCAAATGAAAAGTGCACATGTTCCTCGGCTGTTTCAGTTGTACCACCAATCGATTTTGTTATTGGTAAAAATTTATTGTAGCGATAATTAATTAACAACTGTTGTAAGCTCCTTTCAAAATTAGATATTATACCAACTTTCCTTATTGGTTTAATTTGGTATATCTTAGCACAAGATTAATCGACTGATTGATAGGATTTTTTTCTGATAGAAAAAATCGATTACGAAATATTAGGAAAATTCAGACCGCAGACACCGAAATTTGAGAGCTAAACCACAATCTTTTTCAACCACATCTTAGAAAATTACATAAAAGAAGCTGAACATTTAGGGATCATTTTGCGAGCAAGCAAATAGAAAGGAACAAATGAGTGCACCTTTGCGTATGGAAAAGAGAAGTCAGATGAGCAACTGTTAGTGGTAGAAATAATTGACCATGCAGGAGTTGTGAGCTTTTGCAACATGAATTTGAAGAAGCTTGCCACTTGTACAAGGCAATCTTTTTAGTTGGTTAACCACCTTAGGAGGTTGAAATTAAATTGGCCGAGAAAATAACAAAAGAGGTTGGGACATAAGTAGGGTTTTTAAGGAAAGCCACTACTCTCTATGATAAAATTTTGATAATTGATAATTTAAGAGAAATACGTGTTAGCCATTGTCCAGAAACCGCGGCCTACCACTGTAAGCCGCGCAAAATTTCCGGAACATTCAGAAGGCCATATTTTATGTGAGCGGACCTTACACAAAGCACAAAGACAAGTCGAAAAGACATGTTACAACATGGCTTTGCGGCTTGTGTGCTTAGTCCGCTCTCAGCATAAACTTTATAAGAATTCCGATTAGTATGTTTCTACTTATTATACTGGAACATCAAGAAAGCACCATTTTTCCTCTTGAGAAAAATGGTGCTTTTGGGTTTTGTCCCGGCCTCTTTTTTTCGCCACTCTAAGTCGCGATCTATATTCACATTCTCTTTTAAAAATATGTAAGGTAACTTCCAATCAAACATCCAATACCAATTATTAAATAAATTATTTTTGTAAACCAATATGGTAATTTATCTGTCCAACTCGTTATAAAATCAAAAATGACAGAACCACTTGAGCCAAAACCTTCGTCTTCATGAATCTTTTTATTGTGCCTAATCCCAAATGCAATAAATCCTATACCAAAAATGAATAATAAAGCACTTTCCATTTATAATTCCTTTCTAAGTTAAAATCTGAGAAGTTCTTCACCTGACCAATAGTTTAAGTGATTCATCACAAATTAAATTAATATTTTAACGTTCCTCCGCATTTTGGACCTTTCAATAAGAAAGACGCTAAATGCGCCCGATTCTTTAATAACTAAAGAAAAAGTGCAGTTATAACTATGTAAGTTATTGACATTAAACTTAGCAAGAAAATGAAAGATGCATAAAATAAAATCTTTGCCTTTTTGTTCATTATGAAATCGTTCTGAAAGAAGTTAGAAGCCCCTAATAACAAACCTCCAAAAATCGTTATTAGTCCAAACAACGGATCAATCATGCTTCCCATCCATATTCCTATCATAAAAAGCATTAAAGCAAATATCGGATTAAAAATAATATTTACAGCCACCTTAAATCCTCCTCATTTTTTATTCCCAAAATAATTACAAAAGAATTTGCCCGATGTGAAAAAATTTTTAATTATTATTTATTCAAACACCAAATATGACTGTTCCACCAATCATGTAAATAAAGGGGAAAAACAATAAAACTAAATTTGCAATTATAGCACAAATCGTTAATGCACTCTTTAGAGTTCGATATGCTTTTGAAGCAAAAAATAGACCAATAGAACAAAAAATTAGAGGGAAAAACACTGGCAACCCTTGGATTTTTTCGAGTGTAATAATATCAAACAAAAAATTCGTAATAAATAGTAGAGGAACCAAACATAGCAAATACGATATAATAATAAACTTCCTTTGCATAACAATTGCCACCTTTTGAAAAATTCCTGTTTCCCAAATTTTATCATAAGGGAATGGCATATTGGTGAAATATTCCATTTCGTTATTAAACAACTATCTAACGATAAAATGCAATAAGAACAGATTTCATCCTTCGAAAACGGCCTCGCTAGATTAAAATGTTCTGCAACTGAAATTAACCAATCTTTATCTTTTTTATTATTAGTAAATAGGTATTTGTAGCTTTGTTGATCGGATTTTCTCCACTTTAATACAAATTCTTTATCTTTTGAAATCCATTCCATTTCTGCTATATGATCGTTTTCAATCTTCTTCGATGGCTTATCATCAAACCATGAAGATGGAATCATAAACGTAATGTTATGACTTCCCTTTTCGTAGAACACTTTTGTTACTGGGTGTGTAAAGCCATCATGATCATACGTTATTTTTTTCATTTGATAGCCCTCTGGCATTACTGGTGTTTTAAATTCACCAATTTCTTGTTCTGCATCCTTTTTGTTATCAAATATAAGATGTTCCTCGTCATTGCAAGCAACAAGAAAAATAATAAATGAAAATAGTAATATTTTTATTAACTTCATCTTATCTCCCTCACTTACGGTGTAACCTTTATTCAACTCTTCTCCCCTTTAATCTTTAATAAAAATTTCAATAAATTCAAAGCAAAAGGAGGCATCGTGTAGCAAGTTCATAATATATATTTTGCACTATGCCTTTTTTATTATTTTTTCCTTATCTCTATATATGTATATATATCGATATCCTAAAAATGTATAATCTTACTTATATTAACTCGAAGGAGCTCAAGAATGAATAAAAAATTCTCTAAAATTTTATCGATCGTTACCTTTAGTACTCTGTTATTAGTAGGATGCGGTAAAGAAGAAACTGACAGTACTCAAAGCTCACAGGAAACAGAACAGACAACAAATGAAAGCGAAGTTATCGAAACTTCTCAAACAGAGGTAAAAGAAAATACCGAAAATAAAGAAAGTGAATTAGTCGACGTAGATTTTGAAGAAATTACTTTTAAGATTCCTACTACCGCTGAAAAATTAGATGTCGGTGAGCAACAACTTCCTGTTGCCGTTTACATGCTTGACGCTACTATTGGAACAAGTTTCAATGTTGTATTAGAACCATTACAACAGCCTTTAAGCTTAAAAGAATATATTGACTTGGCAACAGCTAGCACTGGGTATGAGTATCAAAGTAACGAATACTATACAACAGATGGTATTGAATGGAATGAAGTAGTTAGTTTAAATAACACACCTCAAGGTACCATGAAGTTAAATCAAAGAACATTTATGAAGGATGATCATGTTTATATTTTCACGTATGCAGGTACACCTGAAAATTACGAAAGCAATCTACAAGACTTCAAAAAAATTATTGAATCGGTAATTGTAAACTAAAAAATATCATAAAAAAGCACAGCAGCAAATGATCTGACCCAAGCGTCGATCTGCTACTATGCTTTTTTATACTTTAATTATAATTATCTATTAAAATAAAAAACCGTTCCTTTTTACCCAAGAAACGGTCATCTGACTTTTAAAAATTAATCGCTACTCTCGTCACAACATTTTTTGTGATGTGAATGATGGTGATTATGATGAAACTGTAACTTTAGCTTCGCTGAAACTCCTGCATGGTCAGAAGGCCATAGTGCAGTTGGTGTACGATCCTCTTGCTCTTCTCCTACAACGTCCACTTTTTTAACACCGAAATCACCTCGGAAAAGAATTAAATCTATTCTAACAGATAGTTTCGAGTCCAAATTTAATAAATTAGTATCCTGACAACATGTAAATCCATCGCCCCTACTTGCAATCACCCATGCATCTTTAAATCCTGCAGCAATCAATTTATTATAGGAAGCACCACTGCCGTCAGAATTTGAGTTAAAATCCCCTATGAATATTAAGGGAAGTTCAGTAACTGCCGGGCCATTTAAAAGTTCATCCGTTTGAGCGAGTTGTACTAGAAGTGTTTCGGGTATTAAAGGTGAAATGGGTTGTAAATGAGTATTTACGAGCCTAAATTTCTCCCCGCATTTTTCGACATCAACAGTTATCCAACCAAACAAGAGTCTTTCAACCATACCTCCAACTGGAACGGGAAGAAAAGCATCAAAAATCTTTGTTTGTATATTTGAGAAATTAAGTCTTGAATTTTCTCGCACCAAAATCACATCTCGATCTACAAATCGAACGTTGAAGCCGGTACTACTAGGTAACGTAGCATCCGTAGTGTCTACAATTGCTAAAGCCTGATAATGCAATCCTCTCTTTCTTAACTCCTTGAGAAGGATCGAGACAAAATCATACTCTACTTCTACTTTAGAATTTTGAGGTATCAAAAGTTGCCATATTGCTGCTTCTTGAAGACCTATTATCTCTGGTTTTTTTGTTGCAATTTGATCAGCAATAGCTTTTGCACGTTCCGGAAAATTTGTAGCTAGAAACTGTGTAAAGATCTCAGTAACACGTAGTGGGAGTTCCTGTGCATTTGTTCCTAATAAAGGAGTTAAGCTAGTTCCAAAATAGATATTCCATGTCATGATTGATACTCCATTTTTTTCAACATCTATTTTGGGGCAACAGCATGAATGAGAGTTACATTTAGAACAACCTCTTCTTTGACTCATAGAATGATTTTTCCTCTCTATATTTTAATTTTTTCGTATTATACTATGATGGATAGTTCAAAGTAGAAACGGCTATTTACCTGATATAAAAACATAGTTCACTTAATCCCTATTGAAATAAGTTTTTAGTAAATAAAAAATCTTACTTTCTACTATAAAAATCATCAACGTTCGTAACATTATCTAAATTACAATTCTTTACAAAATCAATTATTGTTGTATAACAATAAAGCCCCTTTCTTCATGAAAGGGGCTATTTTTTAACAAAGCTTGTAAGTTTTTTACACAAAATAGAGTCTTATAAACACAAAAGCTATTCAGATTTTAATAATAATGGCACTTCCCTATAGAAAAAGACACAAAGAAGGCACTATCCCATATTGGAATAACGCCCCTAATCTGAGTTTTTATTTCTAAAGTATTCACGGGAACCTTCTCTTATTTTTGTAGGTAATACGTGTTCAAGTTCCTCATTTAACCATAAGAGTGTCTTTTTACTTAAAAACTCTTGCATATGTTGTTCTGCCTCAAGCATGACTAGATTAATTGTACAAGTAGGATTACTAGATGTGCATGAAGAGCATTCCTGATCTTGATACATTAGATGATTACTTACAATATTTTTGCACTGAAAAATTGGCTTAATTCCTTCAACTGCTTGGATTACATCCCAAAAAGATATCTCTTCAGGGGCTTTTGCCAATTTATATCCACCATTTACCCCAGGTACAGAACTTACAATACCAGCCTTAGATAATTTACCGAAAACTTTAGATAGATATGTCTCTGAAAGTCCTTGAAATTCTGAAAGATCCTTTATTCCTATGCTTTCTTCTGAAGGAACATCAATTAAATAGACAAGACTATGTAAAGCATATTCAACCATTACACTATACTTCATTTAGTTCACCTGCTTTATTCTTCTAGATAGTAAGTGTATTTGTATCTTAACACAAACTTGAAGGTACATATATTTTCAATTTGACACAAAATGCTATTCGATGTATATTAATAGAGCTTTAATTATAGACAACTTTTATCGACGATTAATTTAATCCTTAATTATACTAACTATTCAACCAGGGGGAATACATCTATGAGTAAAATTCTTGTAATAAACGCACATCCAATAGTCGATTCAACTTCTTCAGTAAGTTTAAATGTTCTAGAACACTTTATGAGAACATACAAAGAGCTACATTCTGATGAGGAAATCATTGAACAAATCAACTTGTACAGTGAAGAAGTACCGATGATCGATGAAACGGTTTTAACATTATGGGGAAAATTAAGAAATGGACAAGAACTTACTAGTCAAGAGCAAGAAATAACAGAGCGTATGGATGAGATACTACAACAATTCAAAAGCGCAAATAAGTATGTTATTGCTTATCCATTGCATAACTTTAATATTTCATCAAAATTAAAGGCCTATATGGACAATATTTTGATTGCAAGGGAAACGTTTAAATATACTGACACTGGATCAGTTGGATTGCTTAAAGATGGAAGAAGTATTGTAGTAATACAAGGAAGTGGAGCAGTCTATACCAATAATGACTGGTATACTGAAGTTGAATACTCGCATAAATACTTAAAATCAATGTTCAACTTTATGGGCATTGAAGATTACGACATTATACGAGTACAGGGAACTGATTTACTGGGTGCTGATCGAGATCAGATTTTACAAAAAGCATATGTAGAAGCTGAGAAAATTGCTTCTACATTAGCGAAGAAATAAAACATAAAATTGAATTACACAATAATAGAGGATGGGGTAAATCGTTTTTTTGCTGTTAATTCTAATTTTGAATCTTATTAAGTATCCGGTGAGAGCGGACTAAGCACACAAGCCGTAAAGCCACGTTGTACGTGTCTTTACGACTTGTCTTTGAGGCCGCGTGCGTGCTTGGTCATGGGGGCAAGACATGCGGACGTGGCGTTTTTGCCCCCGGCTTTGTGTAAGGTCCGCTCACATAAAATTTGTCCTTCTAAACTTTCCGGAAACTGGCGCGGCTTACAGTGGTAGGCCGCGTTTTTTCGGAGAATGGCTAACACTTATTGCTCTCGAACTATAAAGTATCAATATCTTATTAAAGATAATAATGGCTTTCCTCAAAAATTCTACTTATATCCCAGCCTCTTCATTTTTAATGACAATAAATGTGACTAGAATTTCTTTTTAACATCTTCTCTTATAGATTCAATAAGTTGATCAGGTAATTTTGCTGGAAGAGATGTACCTTCTTTAAAAACCCATGTATTGATTATTTCAAGGTCTGCTTTTTTAAAAGTAATGCTATACTCTTCATTTTGGTAAGCAAAATCAGTAGTCACGAATTCTTCGCCTTCAAATTCATCATCAATAATCATGTTATTTATTTCATAAGGCTTCATGAATCATCACCTCGTTTATCATTCTTTTATATAGAGTTAACTTTAAATTTATCTTTATTCACTAATTTCAACAATCTACACAGATTATTTCAAAAAGAAAAGGCTGCCTCAATATTTAAGTAACGCACACTTTACATGAAGAAAGAAGCTCCTCTTGAACTGCACCCCGAATGTTGAATAAAACGCCTCAAACACTTCTGTTAACAGTGTTTGAGGCGTATTTTTAATAAATATCTTTTAAGTAAAAATATAACAAACTTATATTACATTTTTTCCTTTTTTACAGAACCAGTAGAGTAAGTTTATTTCTAGCATACATTGGTAATCTTCTATTTATTGTAATCATTCTTACTATGCGCTAAATCAAACACTACACTACGATCACATATAGCCTCCACATCTTTTCGATCATGTGTAACCATAATACAAGTCATATTGGCCGTTTTCAAAATCACCTTAAGTTCTTCACGAATTGTTTCTCTCAACTCTGTATCTAAGTTACTAAACGGTTCATCCATTAACAATAGATTTGGTTTAGGAGCAAGTGCTCTAGCAAGCGCAACCCTTTGCTGCTGTCCTCCACTTAATTCGTGCGGATATCGATTCGAAAAACTCTCTAATTGAACAAGTTCTAACATTTCTTCCACACGCTGTTTTCTTTCGTTTCGGGGCATACGAGATAATCCGAAAAGTATATTATTTTTCACTGTCATATGTGGAAAAAGCGCGTAGTCTTGAAATACCATTCCCACTTCCCGTTCCTCTGGGTGTAAATAAACACAATCACTTACAACAGTTGTTCCCGCAACCTTAATGCTTCCTTTTAACGGCATTTCTAAGCCTGCTATTAATCGAAGTAATGTACTTTTTCCACTTCCACTGCGACCTAAAATACCGACAACTTCTCCCTTTTCCATTGAAAATGAAAAATCCTTAATGATTGGCTCTTCTTTCTTTAAATATGAATACGTCAGTCCTTCAATTTCCAAGATACTCATGATCTCACCCTCTTGCCTAACACTTGTATGATTACTACTGACAAAATACTAATTGCAATGATTAAAAGAGAAGAAATCGAAGCCTCATGAATTTGCTCGTCATGTGCATATTGATAAGTTTTTGTTGCGAGTGTTTCAAAGTTAAAAGGTCTTAGTAACAAGGCCAGTGGTAGTTCCTTACAAATTTCAACAAACGTTAAGACAAAGCCACTGAATAAAGCCCCTTTTAGTAAAGGCAACTCCACTTTAAAGAACGTTTTTGTAACACCTAAACCTAACATTCTTGAAGCTTCAGTATATTTTGTTCCTATTTTCTCAAAGCCTACCTCGATTGCATTAAATCCAGTTGCCATAAAACGTATAAAATAACCGACAACTAACATGACTAAAGATAAACTTAAAATAAGTGGTGCTTCCCCTAGCCCCATCCACTTGTAAAAAGGTGCTAGATATTGATCAAGCGAAATAAAGATAGCCAATACCCCAATCGCGATAATTGGTCCTGGAATCGAATAACCCGAAGTAATGATTTTTGAAATGGCAAAGGAAAACGATGAATGAGAACTGCATACCTTTGCTACAATGATAGAAAATATAAGAATTATCAATGTAGCGATTAATGCTAAAGACACTGTTTGATAAATCAGAGTATTAAATGAAGATTCCCAGACTTTATTAAAGGTCATTTTTGCCCAAGCGATCAGCTGGATAAACGGAATCAGGAAACTAATTAGAAATACGACACCACAGTAAATGAAAGCGCCGAACCCTTTAATTCCTTTCAGCTTAATCGGAACAAGAGGTCTTGATTTATTGTTGATATGATAACGCCTTCTCTGTCTTAGTAATTTTTCTAAAAAGAAGACCCCCACAATAATAACCATTAACCAAGCAGCAAGTCTCATTGCAGAATTCACATCATACATCCCGAACCATGTCTGAAAAATAGCTGTTGAAATCGTGTGAATACCTAAAAGACTTGTTACTCCATAATCACCTAGCACTTCAAATATAACTAAAACTGTTCCCCCTACAATTGCTGGTCTTGCAAGTGGCAGTACTATTTTAAAAAAGATAGCAAATGGTTTCTGACCTAATAATCTGGCATTTTCTATGTAAGATGTACTTTGATTTTCAAGAAATGATCTTGTAATCATATAAACATAGGGAAATAAAAACATGGTAAAAATGAATACGGCTCCCCTGATTCCTGAAATGGATAAAATTTGAGCATCGATTTGGTAATCATATTGATTCCTTAAAGTTGACTGTATGATGCCCGTGTAGCCTAACATCGTTCGATACGTATAGGCTGCAATAAAAGTCGGGATCGAAAGTGGTAACAATAAACCATATCTGAAAAACTTTCTAAGTGGAAAATCATATGCTGCAATTAACCAAGCTAAACTTACACCAAGAAACGCTGTAAAAAGGCCAGTAAGCCCAACGAGTAAGAGTGTGTTTTTTACATAATTTTTTAGTAAGTATTGACGTATATGGATCCAGTTTTCATTAGGTTCCAGAAATATTGTTAAGAAAATAAAAAGGATAGGCAGTAGAATAACTACTGCCCCCACTAAACTGATGATCCACCAGCTATTAACATCTTTTTTCAGATGACGTTTCATCAAATCTAGTTTCATTACTTCCAACCTGTTTTATTAAAGATTTCAATCGACTTTTTATTGTGCTCTCCTAAAGTATCAAAATTTAATTCTTGCATTTTAAATTCGCCCCAGCTCTCTAATAATTCTGGTTTTTTTGCATTAGGATTTACAGGGAATTCAAAATTATTAGCAGATAAAAATTCTTGAGCTTCCACACTTGTCAAATATTCAATTAGTTTTGTAGCATTTTCTTTATTCTTACTATGTTTTGTTAAACCAATGCCACTAATATTGACATGCGTACCATTCGTTTCTTGGTTCGGGAAGAAGACGCCAATTTTTTCTGCAACTTTTACTTCTTCTGAATCTTCAGAATTTGCTAGTAGACCCACATAATAAGTATTCATAATGGCAATATCCCCTGTACCTGCTGCAATAGCTTTCGCTTGATCGCGGTCTCCACCATCTGGTTGGCGAGCGAAATTATTGACAATCCCTTGTGCCCATTGCTCTGCCTGTTCTTCTCCATTTAATTCAATGAATGAAGCAAGTAAAGATTGGTTATATAAACTTGTTGATGAGCGGACTAATAATCTACCCTTCCATTTTTCATTCGTTAAATCTTCATATGTAGATAATTCTTCAGGTGACACTCTTTCTTTAGAATAGGCAATGATACGTGCTCTTGTTGCCATCCCAATCCAGTTATGATCAGCATCACGTAAGTTTTCTGGTACGTTTTCATCAATCATTTTTGAAGTAACCGGTTGGAAGATATCGTTTTGCTTAGCATTTGCTAAAACACCACCATCAACAGTGATAAATAAATCTGCTTGTGTGCTTTCACCTTCACGTTTTAATCTTTCAATTAGTTCTTCTGCTTCCCCTTTAACAACATTTACTTTAATACCTGTTTCTTCTGTAAATTTCTTATAGACCAGATCATCCGCATCATAATGTCTTGCCGTGTAAATATTGACTTCTTGGTTTTCAACTTTTGGGGGAGCCGATGCTGCCTCCTCAGTTGATGAATTTTGATTTGTAGCTCCACAACCAGCTAATCCAATTGCTAGAGCAGCACTAGCTACGAAAGGTTTAAATAATTTTGGGAATTTCATTTTACAACATTCTCCTTTATTAAAAATTATTATTTAATATATAATGATTTTGATAATCATTATCATTCGACTTGATTCTACTTCTCAAACTATTTAGTGTCAATATTTTTTTTAATTAACATAAATTTCTTTTGTATTAATATAAATAACAAAACTGTAGTAAACATCAGTCATTTCAATAAATACAACAATATTTTAAACTTAAATATATTCAAGTTCAGGCAAAAAATAATAAAATATAATACAGCTGTACGAATTATTTCTTACCTTTTTTCGTTTAATCGTTACATCATTCAAAGTATACATTATTAAAAATTCAGTTTCTTTTTATTTTCTTATATATAATATTTAAGTTCATTTCTATTCATTGTTTATATTTAACTTTTCATTACCAATAGATTATTAGTATAAAATTTTCCTTTAAATGAAAATAAGCGCTAATCTTTTTGAAAAGCGCCCTTTGCCGAATTACACGATATTGAATTTTGCTAATGAGTTAAAGAAAAGATTTAGCCCCATCTGAAATACAACTCTATTTATTCAGTAGTATCCTCTAATGTAAGAGTCAGCACTTTTTAATTCCCTTTTTCGTTGAATAAAAGAGTATCTTGAACTATGACTCTAAAACTATTGAAAAAGCGAATTTACTGGACTATAATATATGGGCGCAAATTTTTAGGAGTGATACATAGATGATACAGTTTTCTCGTTCAACCAAACTACATATTTTCATTTAAAATCCTTTGATTAATTAAAATCAAAGGATTTTGTTGTTTTAGGGAAAGACTTTTAGTGGAGGAACAAATTAATGAATCAACACACAAATTCAGACACTTCCATGATCGCTGGCTGGATTAGTTTAATCAGCAATATCGTGTTAACCGGTCTAAAAATTGTAATCGGTGCAATCTTCAACAGTCCCGTACTTTTAGCGGATGGTTATCATAATGCTGGAGATGTCATTGCAAGTGGTGCCACATTGACATCGATGCGCATTTCAAAGCGTCCTGCCGATGAAGATCATCCATATGGACATGGTAAAGCGGAAGTTCTAAGCTCTGCTATTGTAGGGATTATTTTAGTTTTAGCTGCTTGTTTTATTGCCTATGAATCTATCAAAGTATTCTTTGAGGAACCTGAAAAAGCTGGAATAATTGCCTTTGTAACGGCTATTATTTCTCTAATTTGGAAGTTCGTTCTTTACATATATACGATAAAAGTTGGAAAAAAGATTAATAGTAAAGGTCTAATTGCTACTGCAAATGATCACCTTGCAGATGTGTATGCGTCATTAGCTGCGGTAGTTGGTATTGGACTTGCATTGGTTGGGGAAGCCTATCAAATCGACATCCTTTTATACGGGGATCCAATTGCTGGATTAATTGTGACATTCTTAGTCTTTAAACTTGCATACGAAATGCTCGTTGAAGCAGGTGCATCACTTATGGAAAAAAGCGTAGGTCATGAGTTATTAGATGATTTCCAAGCCATCATTTTAACAGTTCCAGAAGTAAAACGTATCGACCGTCTACGTGCTAGAGAACACGGTCATTATATATTGGTAGATCTTCGTGTAAGTGTTCCTGCTAATTTAACGATTCAAGAAGGTCATGATATCATCCGTAAAATTAAAAAGACAATAATGGAACATCACAATGATATAGCAGAAGTGCTTATACATTTAAATCCTTGGTATGAAAATGATTAATAAATAAAAAAATAAAAAACATCTTAACTTTTAATTAAAAATTTACTTGTTAAGATGTTTTTTATAAAATTTTTGGATAAAGTTATACAGATCTCCGTGATAGATCTAAAGCTCAGATCACCACGACTGATTGTTAAAGTTCATTAATTGACTAAAGCCTTCGTTAATTTAAGACCTATATTCATTCATATTATTTATCTGTTTGATTTTGCTTCTTTTTCAAATACTCCGCACGTATTTTTTCAAGTTGCTGCTTTTTATCAAATTTGGCAGGCTTGTTTTTCTCATGATACTTTGACACAGCTACCTTACCTTTAGTATCCAATTGATATTTCCCCACTTTGTTCACCTACTTTTCATGTCTTTAAAGAGAATCTAATCAATAATATATCTTATTTTACTCAAGTAGCCCTGATTAATGTAATGATATCCTTATTGTTCAGTTTCTTTTTCATCACCAAGAATCGCTTCTCTAGTTTTTTCTACTCTTATAGTAGACTCTTCACCTGATTTTTCAAAAACAATATCTTTTACATATTTTCCCAACTCTGGTTTGTCGAATAATATTTCTTTAAGAGAATCATTTGTTAATTTATATCCTTCATGAACCTTTCTATCATCATCAAGAATCGCTTGGATGCCTTGATTGATTGCATCTTCATAAATCAACTTACGGTAATTCTCCGTGTACTCTTTTCTAAATATTCCTACAAAACTATCAAAATAACTTTTGTCAAACATCGGAATATAAGCTAATTCTAAAGCTGGTACTTTAATGTATAGGGTTTTAGATTTTTCATCAAAATAAAAATCTTCTTTTTTAATATTTTTCAGATCATACCCAAGCATAAAGTAACCAAACAAATGAATGTTGTATTCTTTTCCGAAAAGGTATCTTCCGAATTTTTTGCCTGTTGTTTCAAGCCAAATATCATCATCTTGAAGTTTTAAAAATTCATAAGTGTCATCTTCGGTGTAATCGAAGTCTTGGACATCCTCATATCCGAAGTGTTTACTGATTTCGCGCACTTTATCGTATGCGATATTTTCTACAATGACTTCACCATCTATTGCTGTTGTTGCTTTTGCTACTTTTTCTTCTCCACCTTTCAAAAACATATATGTTCCTGCTGATCCGGCAGAGGCACAAAGTAACGCAAAAACAACGATCGTAACAATTCTTTTCTTCAATGACCGCTTCTTATTAGCTCTAAATTCTAGCATAATTCTTTCTCCCATTATTTTTATATATTTATATAATAGATTAAGATTTTTTCATTACTTTCTTACTTAAGTTGGTACTTCCTTCCCCAAATTCCACTAATCTCCAATTTATAGTATGTTGGTTAAGTAATGATATTTTCTTGATTACAATCTTTATACTAATCTTATCACATATTCTCAGTCCAATTCATCTGACTTATTCCGCTTAATGGTCTGCAAATAAAATGACTCTCCTCTTCTAGTAGAAACTTTTCTAACTAAGAGTTTAATAAAACAATAGGTAATATGTAGTCATCCACTGCACTATCTCATGAAAATTAGGAATACATCGCATGAATTATATGTATTGTACGAATTGTGAACTTTAACGTATAGTTGTTTCTGTCAGTTCAGATATTATTTCAATATATATTTGTCAACTATCATTCCTAATTATAATTGAAAGAAAAACTTTAAGAACTAATCCCAAATCGACTGTCGAATATGCGAAACACAGATCAAAAGGAGAATTAAATATGTCAGAAGAAACAAAGCAAGCTCAAGAAGCTCTAAGTGCAGATAAACTAGATTTACTTGATCAATTATTAAAGCCTGAAGTTCAAGCATCACTAACTACTTTAGTGGAACAGCTTCCAAAGTTAGCAGAGGTTGTCACTCTATTAACAAAAGCATACGATTTAGCACAATTAGTTGCAACGGACGACGTGTTAAAAAGTGATACAGTAAGTGCTGTTAAAGAAATTTCTGAACCTGTAATTAGCTCTGTAAAAAACATTGCAGCCACTGCAATTGAGGCTAAAGACCGCGCAGATAATACAAATGAAACTGTCGGTATTTTTGGCCTGTTAAAATTATTAAAAGATCCAGAAACACAAAAGATTTTACGTTTTGCAAACGCATTTTTAGCAGTTCAATTAGAACGAAAAGCTTAATATTAGTTTCCTTTATATAAATTGTATGGACGGAGGATTTATCATGTCAAAAAAAATCGTCATTTTAGGTGCAGGTTATGGTGGCTTATTAACGGCACTAACATTACGTAAATATGTAAGTAAAGATGAAGCAACAGTTACAGTGGTGAATAAATACCCTACTCACCAACTTATTACAGAATTACACCGTCTTGCAGGTGGTTCAGCTACAGAACGTGCAATCTCTTTTCCTTTAACAAAACTTTTCAAAGATCAAGATGTAGACGTTGTAGTAAGCGAAGTGAAATCTTTCACAGTGGACAACAAAGAAGTTTACCTTGCTGATGGTTCTGTATTAGAATACGACAACTTAGTCGTTGCTCTTGGTAGCCAAACTGGTTTCTTCGGTATCCCAGGCCTTGAAGAAAACAGTATGGTATTAAAATCAGTAGATGACGCAAACCGCATCTACAAACATATTGAAAGCAAAATTGCTGCTTATGCAAAATCTAAAAATCCACAAGATGCAACAATCGTCATTGGTGGCGGAGGTTTAACTGGTGTTGAACTAGTTGGTGAAATCGTTGACCACTTCCCTACTGTTGCTAGAAAATACGGTGTTGACTTCAATGAGTTAAACATTAAATTAGTTGAAGCTGGTCCAAAAATTTTACCAGTTCTTTCTGACGACTTAATTGGACGTGCTACTGAAAGCTTAGCTAAACGTGGCGTTGAATTCTTAACTGACCTTCCAGTTACAGGCGTTGAAGGCAATAAAATTTCACTTAAAGATGGCTCTACGATTGAAGCAAACACATTTATCTGGACTGGTGGAGTAGCCGCACTTCCACTTGTTCAAGAATCTGGTCTTGAATGTGATCGTGGAAAAGCAGTCATTGACGAATACTTACGCTCTAAATCACACCCTGATGTATTTGTAGTTGGGGACGCTTCTGTTTCACTTCCAGCAGATGGAGGTCGTCCAATATATGCCCCTACTGCTCAAAATGCTTGGCAAATGGGGGAAACATGTGGTTATAACTTATTTGCAATGCTTAAAGTTCAAAAACTAGAAGAATTTAATCCAATCAACTCTGGAACACTTGCAAGTCTTGGACGAAAAGACGGTGTAGCAACTGTTGGTGGAAATAATATTCCGCTAAAAGGTCTTCCAGCATCATTAATGAAAGAAGCAAGTCATGTGCGTTACTTAACTCATATTAAAGCGCTTTTCGGTTTAGCATACTAAGGGGGAAACAAAAGACAATACCCGCTTGTTTTAAAGAACCGATTGCTACTAGATTACCTATTGTGATGAATACTGAAGAAGAAATAGTTTAAGTACATTTCTTCAAAGAGAGGCTGGGACATAAGTAGATTTTTTAAGGAAAGCCACTATTATCTTTAATAAGATATTGATACTTTATATTTTGAGAGCAATAAGTGTTAGCCATTCTCCAGAAACCGCGGCCTACCACTGTAAGCCGCGCCAGTTTCCGGAAAGTTTAGAAGGACAAATTTTATGTGAGCGGACCTTGCACAAAGCACAAAGACAAGTCGTAAAGACACGTACAACGTGGCTTTACGGCTTGTGTGCTTAGTCCGCTCTCACCGGATACTTAATAAGATTCATTATTAGAATTAACATCAAAACCTCATTTTCTCTTTGAGAAACTGAGGTTTTTTGGATTTATCCCAGCCTTTTTTGACATTTTAACAGACTTTGGGATTGGTCAAAAAACACAATAGAATTCAAGAAAGAAATGTGCAAATATTTAATAGAAAATCCACTCAAAGAACTTTGCAAGAAGGAAAAGTGGTACTCCAACGATTAATATGCCGGCGATAAAATAACTAATACTTTTAATAAGATCAGATACAGCACCAGCAAAATCATCTATAAATTTAAGCACTTTTTATCGCCCTCTCTACTAACCTAATTTTACTATAAATAGACTTTAGTATTTGATTACCGATTAAACATGAGATATTAAAAAAACTTTACAACATACATAATAAAAGTAACTACTAATAATACAGGCATAGCTTGCTGTGGCAATAGCAGTTCGATTTTACGTCTAAGTACAAATGCCACAATGAAGATCAGGATAATTAAATACAACAAATAGCCGCCCTCTGCGATGATAGGCGTTGCAGGTGCAAGAAATAAAATGGTAAAAGCCATTAAGAAAAACACAAGACGTCCTACAATTTGTGTTACACGTAGGGATTTCTTTGCCGCAAGTATTAAAAATGGCATTGAAATGACGATGCCACCAATTACCCCTCCTGGAATAATCGTATGGTCAATTTGCATCGCAATGTATAACGTCACGAATAATACAGCCGCTGATAATGCATCTACTACCATCCTATTTGAGCGATCAACATAAAGGCACACTAGTAGACAAAGTAGCATCCCTAGCAAAATCAACACATTCGGCGTTGCTTGAAAAAATAAAATATCACCAATCGTTAATAATGCATGCCATGTGATCACAACAAATAGCCATTTATGAAATGATTGAAACTTTGTTTGCTGCACCAGCTTTACCCATCCGATTGTAAAGACAATATATATAAGACCTGTTAAAGCCGCCATATAGACATCCCGCAAAATATTTTCTTCTGGATCAAACATTGTAAGCGTCAATAATATAATTGTACATATATATGTAAGTATCAATCCTAACGTTTTCTTCATACTGATTCCTCCTCTTGCCATATTATGGCACAAAAAAAATTTTAAAAAAATAACGAAAGCTATATTATGGCTCTATATTGTATGTGGTGGTGCTTAATCCATCAAAAATATGTAAAATATCTCCTCTCTTGAAGTACGTATACAAATCGTTCACTCGCTTCTTTTTTCTTTTGTCGCCATAAGACCTTCCTCCTACCATTATATTACTTTTTTATTAAAATGAAGAAGAGTTGTATTTCTTTTAGTTATTTGGGGAAAAATGATACCGAAAACCAAAAGGGAGGAATTCGAATGGAAGTCAATATGAGTGTTGAAGAAGTTGTGAGTCAAATTGCGGATTTAGTACAAAAAGAGGGACCAGTAGGTAAGAAACAGGTAAAGAAGTCAAATCCAGAGTTAATGAAAAATGCATTATATTATTTTCCAAATTGGGATGATGCGTTGAAAAAAGCATCCGATCGCAATCTCCTGTCATAAGTAGAATGGTTAAAAAGGTTGGGCTACTGTTCCCAACCTTTTTTCACTATTGTGATTAAAGGCAATATTAACTTGCAGGAAATAATAGTTAAAGTGGACTATTCATTTAAGTAGTGCTTTTATGATTCATTTTTCACTCAAGTATCATTTAGTTGACACCTATTCTTGAGTAAAACTCCTTGGCTCATTAAATAAATGTTGTTCTTTTATTTTTTCATCCTCGTACATACGATCGTCTCACATATGTTAGATATGCTTTAACATTTATCCAGTTTAATTATGAGTACCAGGTTAATTAGAGAATGGCCCTTTATAGAAAAGGCACAATTCCTGTTACAGAATTGCACCCGTTAGTTATAGATAGTTATTGAAATAAAGTCTTCCGTTAGAGAAAAACGTACAAATTTTTATAGTTGTTATGACCATTAACTTCAGTTGTTCCTATTCGTATTCCATTGCAAATTGTTATTAATGGCCAACTAGGAAACTTTCTTTCATTCATCTATGTTCCCTTAAAGTTCTAAGGGTTTACTCACCTACCATACCGTCATGATCATTATCTTGCATGTATGGGTATAACCAATGATCACTCGTGATTGGCATACTGTAACCTGCTGCTTTTGCTTCTTTAATCGTCACTTGTCCATTATCGTTTGTATCAACACTAGAAATATCATGATTTTTGTTTGAACTCGTTGCTTTAGAAGGCTTACTTTCTGTTAAACCAAGTGATTTATTTACTTCATCAGGGTTCACATTGTCAAATTTATCAACGATGACTTTCCCTTTTAACGTATAGGTATATTGATAACTTGAAGGGATCTGTGTTTTCGTATTCGGATATGTGATAATTGCTTCGAAATTCGTCGCTCCCCCTGCTTTACGAATCGCATCTTCCAAATAAGCTTGATCACCATGTCGGTTCAGTGTACTATCTTGTGGGGTAATGTTATAAGCATTCGATACCCCTCCTAGAGAATCAGCAATAATATGTCCTTCATCTAAAACGGGACTTTCAACGCCAGGAACCTTTGCCTCATCAGCGTAGTATCTGCCAGATGATGTAACAGGTTCGTTACGGTCATCTTGTAGAATGATTTTGTCAGCAATGACACGAACAAGTTGCCCGTATTCATTCGTAAAGGCCCAATATTCACGGTCCCCAAAACCAATGTCCACGACAACGTTAGATTCACGATATCCAGACAAATCACCACCATCAACTTCTATCAGTTTATATCCTGAAAACAAATCATTCGTTGATTGGGTTGGTGTTTCCTCTACTGCCGGTTCATCGGCAACCGTAGCAGTTGTCTCTTCTGTTTCACTATTACTATTGGTATGATCTGTAGTTACTTCTCGTATAGCTGTTTCTTCCTCTGTTGTGGATACATCTTCTACAGTTGTACAACCAACCATCAAGATAGCCGTAAACAGTAAAATTAAGTAGTTCATTTTCTTTTTCATTTAGGACTCTCCTATAATTGTTTCATATTGTTCATTCTAAAAATCTCGGTATATTAACATAGATTAACATTGTTAACCTATTGATAATAGCACATTTCTAGATAACATAAATATTTTCATCACAATTTATAGAATTAACTAAATTAAATGGCTCCATAAATGAAAAATGAACGCATATTCTTTTTTCAAGAATTGCGCTCATTTGCTTAATTACTTATATTTACTTAATATCACTGCTGGTATATGACAATAATCGTTTGGAAATCTAGCTAACCGATCTTGATGTTCTTCTGCACTTCTCACATAGTTTGTAAGGGGTAATACTTCAACAACTATACGGTCATAATCATTTCTCTCACTAAGAAATGCCCTCGCTTCGTTTAAGTGATCTTGCTTTTCACTATACACGCCAGTTCTGTATTTCTCACCAACATCCTCACCTTGTTTATTTAAACTGTATGGATCAATAATTTCAAAAAAATACCCCATTAATTCATTGATCGTGACCACTGTTGGATCAAATACAGTTTTTACACATTCGGCGTAACCATCATAATCCCCCTCAAGGGTGTTAGTTGTTCCATTAGCTCTTCCCGCTTCTGTAAACGTAACGCCAGGTAAAGTTTTTATAAAAGCTTGAACTCCCCATAAACATCCACCTGCAAAATAAACCGTTTCCATATTGTTCTCTCCCTTGCAACAAATTTGCGTATCAATCAGATTCTATTAATTACAATAACATTTTAGTTGATTCTATTATAACCAAGGCGAATTTCTTGCACCTCATGATTCCAATACCAAAACTCTAAAAATTTATTTTTATCAACATAAACAATAATTTCTACACCTTGCTCACGTCGTTTATAATAATCCTCACCGTAAGATTCTATTACATTTTCTAAAGGGTCACCTACTGAAATTCCTCTGCTTGTTTTTATATTTTTATCTGTATCATGGGTAATCGCGATATTTTTTATGTTCTTGTTTTCATCAGTAATAACTCTCATACCATTAGACAAATAGTAAAAATTCGGATTAAGAGTGTCTTTCGAAATTTGATCGGGGTCTAACTTAGTAATATTTTCATTTAGATGAATACCATTGAAATTTTCGCCTTTGAGATTTATATCCGCAGTAATCAAAGACAAAACGAAATTGGGCGTAATTAGAAAAACTATCATTAAAAAAACAACTACCAAACCAGTACTCCCTAATAATCTCCCTTTGTTTTTCATAAAAGCTCCTTAATTATTTAGTAATTAAGATTAACGAAATAGATTGGTAAAAGTTTCAAATTCCTTCTATATTGATTTATAGGCCTTTCATGTAAAAAAATGCAAATCCATATCCTTTCTGGAAATGCGTCCGGTTGTTAAAATTGAGTTATTGTACTTTTTTCTTCACTAGATTTATTTGATATAAATGATAAATTTTGAAGCTTAAAGATAAATTAAATATGTAATCTCTTTTATCTGCAGGTCTTTATCTTATTGATATGTCGTAGTATTGCCTGTAAAAGCAAACATCCAAGTTAACGTGAAAACTATAAAGGCTGATGCTATGCACATCCAAAGAATGTTACCTTTTGTATTCGTCTCTTTTGTAACAATTAATTTCTTTAAGAAACTAGTTAAATTTAGGCAGAATACAATTGCTAAAATAGGATTAAGCAAAAAAGAAGTAGCCATTATAAAGTCAATTAATTCTTCGATATTATCACCTCTTCACCGTCTAACTCAGATTTTAACATAAATATCCATCTTTCATTTAAAGTAATATGTGCAATATGGCCCCTAAAAGCAAAAGGCACATTTCTATTTCTGAAATGTGCCCGAAAGTTCAATATTAACTTATACATATGAGTAGGATTACTGCTGTTGCGATAGCGCAATATGAGTGAAACTATCAAGAGAAACTGCCGATAATGCTCCCTGCAATGATCATGCTGATTACATGAAAACCGGCCGTTATCAAGTAAAGTTTCAACTTCATTCCTTCATATAGGGCATTTGTGGCAGAGGTGCCCGCGATGACAAGTCCTACAACTAACCCAAGCGATAACCCATCTACCCAACCATCAAGTCCATTTGCACACAAATGTCTGCTCTGCGCTTTTCGCCGTTTATCCTTCCAACTTCTCTTTTGCTTTTTGTGGAATATCATTTAACTGCACTTCATCATAAGAAGTGACTTCATTACCGCCCTTTATATACAGCATTAAATAGGTATTTTTGCGCAGTTCTTTTGCTGCAGAAAATTCAACTTCTGTCAGATCGCCATTTTCATTATATGCAGGCAGCTTATACCAGTACCGCTTCATCATTTCGCCAGAATCTAGTTTTATTTCTTGCACTGAAGCGACGTCGCTAATTTGCACATATAATCTGTCTTTCCCAAATCTATTAAAGTCCACTGTTGCAAAAATAACAATGGCACTCACTAATAATACGCCTAGTAACCATAATGCTTTTTTCATATTATCCCTCCATACCACCTAAATGAACTGTTTTGTTAAAGCCACGTACTGTGATGAAATAATAAATGGTGTAGATTACTGTATAAGCAAGCATCCATATAAGCACTGGCATGAGCAGATCCATCATTAGTAAATTGGAGAAGGCTGTTAATGCCACCGCCCCATGAAGAAGGCCCAATCCTAGAGGCAACGCAAATATCATCCCTACTTGACTGCGGATTGTCCGCTTCATTTCACGTTTTGATACGCCAATTTTATATAGCACGGTGTATTTGCCTTTATCTTCTTCTGCTTCTGTCATCATTTTAAAGAAAATGATGCTGCCGGTTGCTACGAGAAAAACGAGTCCTAAAAAGCTACCGACGAATAACAGCGCACCTGATGCTTCAATTGAAGCCTTATAGTCTTCTGTTGCACTCGAGAAATTTTCAGTTTTAGCTGCTAATTCCTTTGATAATGCGAATTGGTTTTTATAATCCTTTACTTGCACAGCTTGATATGTTTTTTCATCTTCAGTGATTTTACTGTATAGCTGATCTGTGACAACGAGGGCACTTGCACCAACCGTGGATGTATTGAATACAGCTTTGTCATATAATTTCGCCACCGCGTATTCTGCACCATCAATCATTACTGAGTCTATTTTTTGCGACCAGCGTTCATCATAAAATGCATCAATTAATAACACTTCCCCGTCTTGTGCTACTTGTATATTTGACCAATCCAGGTTTCTTGCCAATTTTTCAAAGGTTGTTTGATTAATGACTGCATATTCCCTTTCATACGTGCCTTGTTCAATTCGAACCGTCTTACTATGGACAGCTTCTTCGTGCTCTACTATATTTCGATTAATTTCCTCTGGAGCGCCTTCCCACATAAATGTATATGGTGAATAGGCTTGTATATTTTCATCTACATTATAGTAAATCCCAAATACGGCTCCACCTGCTGTAATAGTTGTCGCACTTAAAGTGGCAATAATCGTTAAAGTTTTCGTATTGCCCTTAATGCGGTATAGCAGTTGCGAAGAAGTCATTAAGTTAAGACCTTTCCAAGCCCAGCCCTTATTTTTTTTCATGGCTGATAACACATAGACGAGCATGCTGTTAAATACTAGTGCAGAGCCAATGACTGTTAAAGCAATAATGACGATTGGCGTCGCCAAACTGAGCATGCGCCAAATTGATGAAGTCGCTAAATCCTGCAATGCCAACCAATAAGCTACTGCCAAAGTGACCACACCTAAAAGAGCAGAAAGTATGCGTGCTTTTGGCAATTCCTCTCCCTTTTTCTCAGCATGAAATAAATCGATTAGCTTAAATTGATAAATGACACGATATCCTTGAATTGAGGTAAATAAGAAAATAATGAAAAATACAATCAATGTATTGATCACCGCATTCATCGAAAATGCGAATCCTATCACGATATCTAGCCCCATCAATTGCATTAATAAAGTCAGCAATACGCGCGACAATAAAAAACCAAGCGCAATGCCAACTACTAGTGAAAACAGCCCGATCACCATGTTTTCAAAAAACAGCATAAAGCCAATCGAACGTTTGCGCACACCTAGAAGCGAATAAAGTGCGACTTCCTTTTTCCTTTTTTTCATAAAGAAAGAATTAGAATAGGCAATGAAAATCGCCACAAATATCATTAATACGAAGGCAGAAGCGCTCATGATGCCGCTGATTTGTTTTGATGTTTCTGCTAATGCACTAATGTCTTCACTATATTTCAAAGTCACGAATGTGAAGTAAATAATTATTGAAAAAATGGTTGAACCGATGTAAAGTGAATAGTTTTTCATGTTACGGCGAATATTTTTCAGAGCTAAATCAAATAACGTCATACACGTCACCACCTATTCGTGCCAGTTCATCTAAAATCATTTGGAAAAATTCCTTGCGTGTCTTTGTTCCGCGGAATATTTCCTTCAACAATTGGCCATCCTTGATGAATAAAATTCGACGGCAGAAGCTTGCAGCGTATGCATCATGCGTCACCATCATAATTGTTGTTTCATACTCAACATTCATTTTGCTTAAACTCTCCAGCAAGTCCGTGGCTGATTTCGAATCCAATGCCCCTGTAGGTTCATCAGCAAAAATAAGCCTTGGATTAGAGACGAGTGCACGGCTCGCAGCTGTACGCTGCTTTTGACCGCCAGAGATCTGGTATGGGTATTTGTCGAGTAAATTTGAAATGCCAAATGTACGGGCAATTGTGTCTACACGTGCTTGAATCACAGCAGCCGGTTTCTTTGCAATTGCTAGTGGAAGAAGAATATTTTCACGTACAGTTAATGAATCCAGCAGGTTATAATCCTGAAATATAAATCCAAGGTGATCCCGGCGAAAATCTGAAAGCGCCTCTTCCTTCATCTTTGCAATGTTGTCATTACTGATTAAAATATCTCCACTTGTCGGTGAATCGATCGTCGCAAGCACATTCAGCAATGTTGATTTACCTGCTCCTGAAGG
The DNA here is from genome assembly GCA_030348875.1 of Ureibacillus composti. Classification (GTDB taxonomy): domain Bacteria; phylum Bacillota; class Bacilli; order Bacillales_A; family Planococcaceae; genus Ureibacillus; species Ureibacillus composti. Next base: position 1,541,674 of record JAUCEP010000002.1, on the reverse strand, counting down.
CCCCATGACACCTACAAATTCTCCTTGGTCAATTTTAAATGATATATTTTCAAGCGCCTTAAAGGTATTTGCGCTATTCCCATAAATTTTTTCTACATTTCGTACTACTAATAATGGTTCCATCCATATGCACCTCTTTCTTATGTCTTAACTATACCGGGCAAACCTTACGCTAAATTCACGTCTACCTTACAAAATCCTTAAATGTTAAAATTACATGAACTCAATTTAATTTGTTTAGACTGTAAATAAAGAGAGGCTCCATTTTTAAAGAAAGGATGTGAGATCGTTGGAGAAACCGCGTATTTTGATCGTGGATGATGAGAGCGACTTATGTCATTTAATAAAAGTTGCGCTTGCAAAGGAAGGACTTACAGAGGTTGAAGTGGCTGGTTCTGTTCAAGAGGGATGGGAGAAATTTAATTCGTTCAACCCGAATATCGCCATATTAGATATCATGCTGCCAGATGGCGAGGGCTATGATTTATGCAATAAAATACGTGAGGTTTCACGAATTCCTGTATTATTTTTATCTGCTAAATCAGATGAAATCGATAAAATTTTGGGACTAGCGATTGGTGGCGATGATTATATTACAAAACCATTCAGTCCAAAGGAAGTGGCTTTTCGTGTAAAGGCTCAACTTAGGCGCGCAGGCGTATATACAATGGAAATGTCTGCGCAAACAAATGCAAACAAATCGATGACAGTCGGTCCATTTACAATCAATCATGACGAAACGGAAGTAGTGAAAAATGGTGAGCTTCTTGATCTAACGGCAAAAGAAGTCGGTTTAATGGCGTGCTTTATGCACAACCCAAACAGGATTATCAGCAAAGAAAGACTGTTCGAAAGTGTTTGGGGAGAGGATTTTTATGGGGCAGACAATACATTAATGGTTCATATTAGAAGGCTCCGTGAAAAAATTGAAGAAACCCCCTCGAAGCCAGCCTTTATTACAACAGTCAAGGGGCTCGGCTATAGATTTATCGTGAAATAGGTGATTGAGTTGAAATGGAAATTAACAATCCGCTACTTGATTTCGGTGCTGAGCATTGTCTTTATCGTAATCTTCCTTAATACCTTTATTTTAATGGGCGTGCTTATTTATCAACAGAAACACGGAATCGATGAAGTGACCAAGAACTCAGGCGAAACCTTTACACGCGGATTTGACAAATATATATCGCTTGAAAATGGAGAGCCTGTTGTTTCCGAAGAAGGAATTGAGGCACTACGGGTATTTGGAGGATGGATACAGATTTTAGATCAGAACGGACAAGTTCAATCTTCTTACCTTGCACCGCAAGATCTTTCAACACACTATAGCCCAATTGAACTTATCCATAAATATAAATATATGGACAATGAATTAAATACTTATTTCATTGGAGAATTTGAATCATACAGCTATTTGATTGGTGTCCCTGATTCGAAAGAAAATAGAATAGTATTCATGATGGATTCTAAAACTATTTTTTCCTATGCAATGAAATCTTTGTTAGCGATTGTCATCGTCGATTTATTCATTGCCATGCTCGTTGGTTTATTATTTAGTACTGTTCTAACAAAGCCTGTCGCCAATATTATAGACCGGATTTCACAGCTCAAAAAAAGGAATTTTACGGTACAAGAAACGAAAAAGCCCGGAATCTACAAACCTGTTTTTTCAAATTTAAATGATGTATCACAATCACTGCAAGCACATGAAGAAGAACGTCTAAAACTGGAAAAGATGCGTGCTGAATGGATCAGCAATGTCTCCCATGATTTAAAAACGCCGCTTGCTTCCATACAAGGATATGCAGAATTGCTTCGTGATCAAGACGTATCGCAATTGGAACGTTTGGAATACTCCGAAGTCATTGAACGTCAATCGATTTATATGAAAAACTTGCTAGATGATTTTAATTTAACGATGCGTCTTCGCAATCAGGACATGCCCCTCACCTTGCAGGAAACACGACTGGAAAGCTTTGTGCGCGAAATTGTCATTGATTTATTAAATGATCCGCAATTTGGGCAATACGAAATTTCCTTCATTAGTGATTCTCCGGATTTGAAGTGGAATATCGACCGTCATCTCATGAAACGCGCGATTTTAAATTTCGTATACAATGCGCTGATCCATAATGACGAAAACATTGCCGTAACGATTCGGATCCATACAGACAGACTCACAATTGAAGATAACGGAAAAGGTATACCTGCAGATGACCTGGAACAAATCTTCGAACGCTACTATCGGGGTACAAATACAAGCAACATTCAAGGAACAGGTCTCGGCATGGCCATTTCAAGGGATATTATCGAGGCACATGGAGGGAAAGTAAACTTAACCAGTAAGATCGGCATTGGGACAACTGTTGAGATCCGGTTGAGCGAATAACCTTTTCTTAAAAGTCTCTATTTGCATTTAACTATAAAATTCAGAAATTATTTTTCTGTTAATGAAACAAAATTATTAGACCAACGCTTAATCGCTCTTAGTGTCACTCAAAACTAAAGAACAATAAAAATCAAGCCTATTCAATTTAAACTGAAAAGGCTTGATTTTTAAATTTTTCCAAAGCATTGTTTGAGACCTTCTTATAAGAATGCTACTCAAACTCAAAACGAACGCCAATTCTTCAAAAATAACGTCCCCTTGAGGAATATTTAAAAAAGTGAAAGTTGCAAAATAGTTCCTTATTAAGTTAAATCACAACATATTACAAACATAAAGACAAATTTAGAAATCTTTATTGAAAATTTCAATAAATTCAATATTATCAAGAAATATCGTACAACCTTCAAGTGTTTTTGATGCTAAAAAACTATTTGGAAAACCACTCCATTTTGATGCAATACCTTCTAACAACTTTCTTAATTGTTTATCTCTTGGATCAATACCACTGACTTGAAAGCTATCATCAAATTTCCAGTAAGGCTCAAGATTAATTATTTTTAATTTTAAATTTAGCGTTTCTGCAAAGTCTAATAAATTTTTTAAATAAGTTTCTGCTTCTTTTCTCGTTTTAGCCTGAATAAATGTTCTGATAAACAAATTTTTAACTCCTTAACAAATTTCTATCATTATTGAACAATAACCAAGTGCCGATGTTTCATCTTGGTTAAGCCTATCCTCTCTGGCATTAAATATTCTTTTAAGATAGGTATAATCTATTATCGATATTGGATATATGAAAAAAATATACTATATTAGTACAATAAAAATTTAACATAATCAGGGGGCAAAAATGAAAAAAATCGAAGCAATCATAAGACCTGAAAAGCTGACTGATACGTTAAAAGGATTAAAGAATATAGGGATTACAGGCTTCACAGTATCCCAAGCAGTTGGAAGAGGGAAACAAAAAGAAACTCAAGGGGTTTATAGAGGAAAAAATTACAAAGTAACTCTACGCCCTAAAATTAAATTGGAGATTGTCCTTTCCGATTATATGGTCAAGCAAACAATTGAGACAATTGTTGCTTCTGCACAGACAGGTGAAGATGGGGATGGCAAAATTTATGTGTATCCTATTCTAGAAGCCTATAACATTAAGACAGGTGAGGCAGATCTAAGTATAGATGATTTAGCAAATCCGGAGGGGTAAATAACATGGAACTTATATATTTAAATACAGTATGGATTGTGTTAGCTGCAGCAATGGTCTTATTCATGGAGGGTGGATTTAGTTTACTAGAATCTGGTTTGGTTCGAACTAAGAATGCTGTCAATGTTACGATGAAGATTTTTGTAGATTTAACAGTAGGCATCTTAACTTTTTGGCTCATTGGCTTTGGCATTATGTATGGGGAAGATGCCTTTGGATTGATTGGGACAAGTTTTTTTGGCAGTCCAGAAAAGATTTCTTTATCAATTGAATTACCTAGTGCAGCTTTTGTTCTTTTTCAAATGGGATTTGCAGTTGCTAGTATCTCGATTGTTTCAGGTGCAGTAGCCGAACGTATGAACTTTAATGCTTATATTGTAGCAGTTGCACTTATTTGTATTATCATCTATCCACTATCGGGTCATTGGATTTGGAATAACGAGGGTTGGTTAGCAAAATTGGGAATGAAAGATTTTGCAGGATCTGCTGCTATTCACGCGCTTGGTGGATTTGTTGCTTTTGCGATAGCAAAAATATTGGGACCAAGAAAAGGAAGATTTAATTCGGATGGTAGTGCGAATGTATTTGCACCTAGTAACATTCCTTTAGCTTCAGCTGGTGCTTTTATTTTATGGTTCGGTTGGTTTGCTTTTAATGCAGGAAGCACATTAGATGCATCCAATACATCCCTTGCAACGATTGCCCTTAATACACTTCTTGCTGGTGCAAGTGGTGGTACTTCTGCTCTCTTCATGACAATGAAAAAGTTTGGAAAAGCAGACCCAAGTATGACAATTAACGGTGTATTAGCAGGCTTGGTAGCTATAACTGCTGGATGTGCATTTGTTTCTCAATGGAGTGCAATCATTATTGGCGTTACCAGTGGTGCGATTGTTATTTATGCTACTTTATTAGTAGATACTCTAAAAGTGGATGACCCTGTTGGAGCTGTGGCTGTACACGGTTTTAATGGAGTATTTGGAACGATTGCAGTTGGACTATTCGACACATCTCAAGGTCTCTTTACAACTGGTGATACTTCTCTCATAAAAGTACAATTATTGGGTTCAATTGTCGTAGTTGTATGGGGTCTAATCGGCGGAACCGTTATAGCAAAGGTATGTGAGATCACTGTCGGTTTACGAGCAAGTGAACGTGAAGAAGAGGAAGGGTTAGATATGTCCTACCACGGTATTCCTGCATATAATGAATTAGAACGATTCACTGATTTACCTACAAATTTATATGATTTTGAAGAAACAACAGGCATCTTAGTTGCCCCTGCTAATAATAAAAAGTCGTTAGATAAAACCCCCTCCTAGTTTAAGCTAAATATATCATTATAAGTGCCAGTCTGCTATCGGACTGGCACTTTAATATTTCTCATAAAAAACGCTCTACTTCATAATAAAGTTCACCACCATAAATCCTGAACTTTATAATTCATGAGACATTCCACTATGAGGGTGGGATTAAATCATATTGTATAATAAATCAATATTAAATTTCCTTTTTAAAAGAAGTTAAAGATAGGCGTTCTGTAATTCTTTTTTCTTTTGTTTTGATAAAGCCATTTTTCAAATAAAAGGTCACTGCTGGTATATTCTTGGATCCAGTTGACACTATTATTTTTTCAAAATCAACAAAATTGCTTTCAATGAACTCCAATAAAATTTTGGCAATCCCTTTTCTGAAGTGTTTTGGATGCACCATTAACCGATGTATGTCAATTATACCTTTCTCTGTTTTTATAGATATAACTCCGCATAATTCTTCATTTAAATAATAACCAAAGAAAGTCTCTTCGCATTGCTGCAAGGTTTCTACTGTGTCTTTTAATGGCGGCAATTCATAAAAGTCAATCATTGCAGCCTCTATCTTATATGAAGGAATTTGAATGTTTAATACTTCTTTAGCAAGCTTAGGGTTAGTAATATCAATTTTTTTAATCAATGTATCTCTCCATTTACTTTCCAATTGAATAAAAGTAGTTTAAGTACCAATCTTCACAACCCAATCTAAACTTAAATCTAGATACCAATATTCTCATAAAATGTTGTTCATTAAATGGCCCTAACAAATAAAGACTCGTTTCTAAATGAACGCGACTTGATTGTTGAGGATCATCATTATCCACTAAAGACCCTTTTAACGAAACAATTTCTGATCTGACATTAAGTTGCTTTGAATTTTTTATGCTATTGGTGTTCCATTTTTAACAGGTTGATCTGGTTTTAATAATACTACGTCATCTTCTCCTGGGACGCCTCCAATTACCAATACCTCAGATTTAAAGCCTGCGATACGTCTTGGAGGGAAGTTTACTACTGCGACTACTTGACTTCCAATAAGTTGTTCTGGTTCGTATCTTCTTGTAATTTGTGCTGAAGACTGCTTAATACCCACTTCCCCAAAATCAATTTCTAATTTTATTGCAGGTTTTCTTGCTTCAGAAAAAAATTCCGCCTTAACAACAGTACCAATACGGATATCTAATTTTAAAAAGTCCTCAATCGTTGCCATTCAACAACCCTCCATTTTCTTACAGTTATTTTAATTTTAACTCATTACTTAATATGATTAAAGGTTATTGAACAAACGCTATCCAGCAGTTTACCTAGTAAAAGTTATATCTTATTTGAAAGTAAAGTTTCAAAATTTTCTTCCATTAAATCCCCTTTTATATGAAGAAAGGCACTCTCCTTATTTGAGGAAAGCGCCCTATTATGGAATATGCTACTGCTTAATGACTTCGCATAAGATTAAAATACATTTATAATAGTGTGGATATATTCTGGGGATGAGATATTCTTCAAAGTATTTTAACAAGGATCCTTGAAAATGAAAAATCATCCTTCTTCATATTGATTGCTTCAAAAAATATTTTTATTTTTAATTCCCTTAAATACGACTATCTTTTAAAAAGCGGATACTATCTATTTTCCATGCATCTGCGGGAGAAAAACGGAATAAGTAAATATCCCCTTTAAAGGTTTTTTTTTCTGAATTATTACTTACCCATTGGATTTCAACTGGCACTTCAAGACTTAATTGATTTACTAGGTCTTCAACAGGAAAAATAGATAAACGTTTCAAATTTATATTTTCAATTGATTGAAAATGCTCTTTCCAGTCAATTTGCTGAAGGGAAATGGTCGAGATGATCCGGGAATCCTGCTGCTTAATTCCAGCTACATATGCATTAATTAGTTCAAACGGGTCAGCGCCGGTAACATACTCTTCAAGTTTGCCTGCTGCTTTAAAAATCATGAGTTTATGTGATAAATCCATAGAGTTTGTGCTGTGTGTCTTACTTCCATAAAAATGAATGCAAAAATGACCAGGAAAATTATTATCTAATGCACCAGCACCATGTGGCATCCCATGCATTGAAGCCGCAATCCATCGATCTCGATGAATGACTATAATAGCTCTTCGTTTCCAGCTCCATTTTCCACCATAAATCTCTTTCATTATTTTCGTATCTTTTGAAGTCAAGGGCTGAACGTCCGCATGGCGGTTTCCCGCACGTCTCTGCACCTTAAACTTTTTCCCTGTTTCCACATCCAATACTGTAAACTTGCTGTACTTTGGCAAAATTTCATGCACTTTTTCCCAAGGGAGCATTTCAATCTCAATGCCCACACTTTCATCTTTTGCTAAAACATTGGAACAGTTAATGAACAAGGTAATTGTTAAAAGAATGACTATAATAACAGATCGCATTTTTTCCACTCAATTTCATTATATTTTGAAAAATCTTTAGCTAAAAGAAAGCTTTCCTAAAATAGTTTGGATGTATGCATCACTTACCATAATTATTTAAAGAGCAATGGGAAATTCTAATAAAAAACGAGAAGCGAAGAGATGAAATGATTGATTAGCAGTGTAAAAAAGTTTCATCATTTTGTACCTTGATTTTAAACAATAGCACCATTGATGGTTGAAGATTTTTATATTAAATAATTAACAATTCAACACTATTTCTTATTGTGTTAACGATCTCGTAAGTGGATTTTCTACCATTTACTATTAAATATTACATATAGGATTATTGCCCCTACAACGAGCATCCCGCCTACCGTTGGACTTCCGTAAAAAGTTCTGTTCCAACTATCATCTTATTTTGAAACATTCCCATTCGTAACCTACTCTTCCTTTCAAGTAAATTACTTCATACCCCCTCTTTAAACTTTAACATAAATATCCAATTTACTTTAGAGATTGCTCTAAAATCTGGTCCCTAAATGGAAATAGACGCATTCCTTATTAGTGAAATGCGTCCTTTAATTGAATAACACGATTTATCTTATTAGATTTTCAAATCAATATATATGCCTTGATCAAAAATGTTCCAAGGAGAAATGTTGCAGACACTTGTCGCTTTGGAATTGAATTATTTATTCATAAAAGCTTTGATCTCTTCTTCTGGCATGGATGAATCGCATTTCACATTTACTATGTCCCCATTAGTAAAGATGAAACCTGGAACCGTTGGAATGTCATATTCATTACGAAAAGCCGTAATATCTTCCATATCAGATTCTTCCACACTATTGACATAATAGATATGAGTATCCGTTTCTTCAGCAACCTTTTTTAGTTTTTTAACAAATTTTTGACAATAAGGACAGACAGCCTTGCCAATATAGATAACGGCTTCATCTTCCCCTTTTATCAATTCCTGTGCTTTTGCGGAATTAATTTTATCAAAACTAGCTACATTTTCTTCATAAGTAGTAATCATCGCTCAATCTCCTCACTTTAATTCGTTATTATACAACACACAGTATTTAAACATTAATATTTTAACCCCATCCCTAATCAGGACAGGGTTATGCATGTTTGAGATTTGAACAGTAAATAACTTTATTGTTACTCAACAGCTTAACGTTGTAAATCCGCATTTTCCTAGTGGTACCCCTAATTTGACTGACTTTGTAATAGTTCAGGGAATAAATAATGTATGATATGCATAGTTAAACGTCGAGACTCTCCTTTATATGGATAGATATGCATATACATGGATGGATTAAAGTTCGCTTCAATAATTCCGTAAGCATTTTTATTAGCAGCAGGAACTTCGGTATTTTCAATAATCAAATCGATACCACAAATTTTAACTCCAAGTGCGGATACCGCATCCACTGCTATTTTTTTATAATCATCAGGAATTTGATTGGTCACATCAATCGAGTCTCCACCTGTACTAATATTAGAGTTTTCACGCAAATAGATGATTTCATCATTCTCTGGAATTGAATCCGTTCGATATCCTTGTGCTTTAAGCATTAGATTCTCCAATTCACCTAATTGTATATTTTCTAAAGGTGTCCGATGGTCTCTTCCTCTTAACGGGTCACGATTCTTTTGCATAACTAACTCTTCGATTGTATGTTTACCATCACCTTTAACATTCGCAGGAACTCTTAATAAAACAGCATAAACTCGATCATTTAATACAAAAAATCGATATTCTGTTCCATTAAGAAATTCTTCTACTAATATAGAAGAGTCTTCTTTAAATGCTAGTGTAATGGCTTTTCGATAATCTTCGTAAATGGCGCCTTCTTTGAAGATCGATATTCCTAATCCATAGTTTGTTGTTTTCGGCTTCACAACAAAAGGTTTGGTTGAAAAGAGATCATAGGAACGTAAAGCCTGTTCAATCGTCTGAAATTCCTCACCTTTCGGCACACGGAATCCATGTTGTTGAAGAATTTTCTTTGTTACTGTTTTATTTTCCATAATTAAAGTGGATACATAATTATCTTTACTTGTCATATTCCCATTTTTCACATATTCAACATGATCTTTTAATTTCAGCTTCAAAAATTGATCTTGTCGATCCAAGATTTCTACTTGGATTCCTTGTTGAATCGCATCAAACATTAAAATCTGAGTGGACAACTCCATGTCAGTAAATCCTGCTAATTGATAGGGCTTATGCCATGATTTTTTATAATTTTCTTTAGCAATCGACGTAGCCACTTGACCTTGACTGCTTTTTTCACTTTCTATACAAAGTCTTCCAGCTAAAGTCTTGCTTGGGTCCATTAGCATTTCTCTTAGATGAACAAATAATGTCTCTGAAATAGTCAAATTTAAAATTGCTGCTAACTGTTCCATCTCATCAATCATATTTTTAGCTTCAATCTCAAATTGTGTATGCTCTAATGGGTGTTCAAGAGCCACTATATCAGTGTAAAAATCACCCATTTTTACCCACTCATCACAATTTTCCCCTTCATCTTTCCATAGTAAATAAATTAAGAAAAGATGGAGAAATTCTGCTTGTTCATAGCCTATTCCATACGGTTCAAAAGGATTTAAATCTATATTTCGCAATTCAATATATTTAATACCTTGATCCTCTAGCTCTGAAACACGATTTCCGCCTCTTAAACGGACAGGTGAATAAAATTCTCTTTCTGCTGATAGAAGCCCTCTTTTAACCATCAAAGAAAGATCTGATACATAGTTCTGTATACTGCTATATGACACTTGAACATCGTCTGAATTCGTATAGCCATATTTACTGCTTCTAATGCTTCTTACTACCTTATTCAACGAATCTTCTTCAAAAAAATTCTTTTCACTACTAGGAGAAGCTCCGTAAAAATAAGTGACTAACCATCGATAGTGTAAATAGTTTCTTGTGGCTTTTAGATAAATCTCTGTTTTAAAATGCTGATAATCTTTAATCTCCGATTGTGCGTTAAATAACGCTTGAATTAACTCATCGCCAAATTCAAAATTAAAATGAACACCACAAAGCATTTGTTTACGACGGCCATAAGAATTCGATAAAGATTGACGATATCGAACATTTTCAGCACTTTTCAATTTCGCAATCACAATATCTTCGTCTTTTTCTGGTAACTGCGGTGGCATACTTAATGGCCAAAGCATTTCATTCTCACCCATAGAACGATAAGCAACATCATGGATCGCTGCTAAGTAATCAAACAGTTCCTCTAATGTCTCAGTAACAGGTGTGATGATTTCCATCTGTAATTCTGAAAAATCCCGCTGAATATACGGATGATCATCTCGCGGCGAAATACTTTTAGGATGATCTGTTTTAGCTAAATTTCCAGATAAGTCAACGCGTTTACTTTCTTTTTCAATCCCATAACGGGCCTTTAATAAGTATGGTTTAACACGGTCATTGACTAACATTTTTTTAATATCCATAGTAATTATCCCTCCCAACCTAATTTTTTTATAACTATTTCTTAATTTTTGTTAATAAATTACCTTAAGTACTTCATATGAAAAGCGAAATGTTCATTTAGGAAAGTAGTAATAAAGAAATAGCTATGATTATAACCTTTCATTTTCTGATTATTTATTGTTTGATTATTTTCCCGTACATTTTTTAAGAAAATAGTTTCTTCTAATTGTTTTGGATAAAACTCATCTTGATTTCCCTGCATAATGAAAATAAGTAGAGTGTTAACCTCTTTAACTTGTTCTGAAGCGTCCCATCCTTTTCAAGAAGCATTATTTTCCCATTAATAATAGATAAAAGCTTTTATTCCCCACAGGACTTGGTAGGGACTTAAAATAGGAGAAAAGGTAGAATTTGCTTTGAAACGCGACGTATTTTTCTGCCACTCACTAAAGCAACATGGACCGCTCATTGAGTGGCCCATGTTGCTTTCTTCTCCTGAAAATTTAGTACTAAAATTGACGCATGGCATCTACTAAATTCGTATACATTTTATAATGCTTTGCCCATGGGTCTTGTGTAGCATTTAAATAAAAACCTGCACCTTTTCCAGGATTCCATGCATCCTCTTCTTGAAGGCATCTTCCGAATGTTTTCTTATATTAATATAGGACTATGGAAGAATCCAAAAAAATAAGCTTGTTATATTTGAAATCAACTTCCGAACAGGGTTTTCTTAAAATTTGTTACATATAGCTTAAGCACTATAAGTCCCTTTTAATTTAGCTACTTTGATTGAAATTAAATCCATTAACTCAGGCGACAAAACATCATAAGTAGGCAGGCCTAAATCTTGTAAAGTGTTTCTAATTTCACTTACTTTTGAAGCTGGTGTTCCTGTTTCAATTATTGAAGAAACAAACGCTGCAAATTTAGGTGCTGACCAACCCTTTTTGTCAGATAATTCTGTGTGTACAAAATCTAATCCATAAAATGCGTGGTCCTTATTTTCGATTCTTCCAAATAAGTGAACCCCACATTCTTTACATTCATGACGTTGGATTAGCGTTGATTCATCGACAATTTGTAATTTATCTGCATTTTTTAAAACTTTAACATTTTCTCTACCGACAACGGCAACAAGAGAAAAAATAGCACCTTCTGGTTTCCAACATTTAGAACAGCCACACGCGTGGTTGTGCATAGTTTGTGCCTCAACGGCTACTTCTACAGGATTATTTTCACATAAACATTTTAATGTTCCACCAGAAAAATTGGATTCTTCTTCATAACGATATCCGTTATCTAATCTTGGATGAAGGGAAATTTTTGACACAAAATCATCTACCTTTCTTGTTAGTACTTATTTAAATAGTTTTTATGAAATTTAATATGCTCTTCAATAAATGATGCAATCGTAAAGTAGCTATGATCATAACCTTCTACTTTTTGATAATTCACTACCTGATTATTTTTTTTAGCATTATTTAAGAAAATAGTTTCTTCTAATTGTTCTGGATAAAACTCATCTTGAGTTCCTTGCATAATGAGAATAGGTGGAACGCTAGATTCTTTGACTAGTTCTGAAGCATCCCATTCTTTCCAGGAAGTTTGGTCTTCACCTAAATAAGAGGAGAAGGCTTTTATCCCCCATGGAACTTGACTAGGGCTTAAAATAGGAGCAAAAGCAGAAATTGCTTTGAATCTCGTCGGATTTTTCATGCCTATCACTAAAGCACCGTGGCCCCCCATTGAGTGGCCCATTATGCTTTCTTCTCCTGAAAAATTGGGTACCAAAGTTGCTGCGATTGATGTTAATTCATTTACAATATACGTATACATTTTATAATGCTTTGCCCATGGATCTTGTGTAGCATTTAAATAAAAGCCTGCACCTTGTCCAAGATCCCATGCTTCATCATCTGCAACGTTTTCTCCACGTGGTGAAGTATCTGGAATCATGACGGCAACTTGATATTTTTCAGCCAATCTTTGGAATCCACTTTTTTGACTAAAATTATCGTCTGTACAAGTTAAGCCAGATAGCCACCAAATAAGTGGGATTTTTTTCTCTTCTTTATTTGATGGTAAGTAGATACTAAATGTCATATCACATTGTAAGACTTCTGAATAATGGCGGTACTTACATTGTTCTCCGCCGAAAGAGCGGTGTTTTTCAATAAGTTTAAGACTCACTTTCTCACTCTCCATATGTTAAAATCGTACGAATCGACTCGCCCTTATGAAGTAAATCAAACGCTTCATTTATGTCCTTAAAGCCTAAGTGGTGTGTGATATAAGGATCTAAATCAATTTTACCATCCATAAAATCTTCAACCATTCCAGGTAGTTGAGTTCTTCCTTTCACTCCACCAAAGGCAGATCCACGCCATACTCGACCTGTTACTAATTGGAATGGACGCGTGTGAATCTCTTTTCCTGCGCCAGCTACACCGATAATCGTACTTTCGCCCCAGCCTTTATGACAGCATTCAAGAGCAGCCTTCATTACTTCAACATTTCCAATACACTCAAAGCTATAATCGACTCCTCCATCCGTCATTTCAACGATGACCTGTTGGACTGGTTTATCAAACTTAGCAGGATTTATAAAGTCAGTTGCGCCCATTTGTTTAGCTAATTCAAACTTATCCTCATTTAAGTCCACAGCAATAATTCGACTTGCTTTCGCTTGAACCAACCCTTGAATTACGGCTAAGCCAATAGCACCTAAACCAAATACGGCTGCCACAGCTCCTTCTTCAACTTTTGCTGTGTTGTGTACAGCACCAATGCCTGTAGTCACACCGCATCCAAATAGGGCAACTTTATCAAGTGGGGCTTCTTTGTTAATTTTTGCTAAAGAGATTTCAGGAACAACAGTATATTCACTAAATGTACTTGTTCCCATGTAATGATAAATAGGCTCTCCATTGTAGGAGAAACGAGTTGTTCCATCAGGCATTAAACCTTTACCTTGCGTTTCTCGTACGGCACTACATAAGTTTGTTTTTCCGGAACGACAGAATTTACATTCTCCACATTCAGCCGTGTATAGCGGAATAACATGATCACCTGGTTTTACTGAAGTCACTTCATCGCCTACAGCAACGACAACACCAGCACCTTCATGACCTAGTACAGCAGGAAATACGCCTTCTGGATCATCACCTGATAATGTGAAAGCATCTGTATGACAGACTGATGTATACAGTATTTTTACTAATACCTCTTTTGCTTTTGGTTCTTCTACATCTATCTCTACAATTTGAAGTGGTTCTCCTGGTTTAAATGCAACAGCAGCTCTACTTTTCAATTGAATCCCTTCTTTCTTTTGTTTTCTGATTTACTTTTACATAATCACATATTACAATTCAGGAGACAATACTGACGTTTTTGTCACTATAAACAAAATATAAATAGAAAGCAGTGTTAATATATGGAAATTAATTATAAAGAAAAAACTTTTTTCACTAGCAAAGATTTGGCTTTATCCGTTATAGGTGGAAGATGGAAAATAGCCATTATATGGTGTTTGCTCCAACATTCTCCATTAAGGTTAAGTGAAATACAAAAATACCTATCCGATGTAAATCAACGTATGTTAATTAGACAATTAAGGGAATTAGAAGAAGATCAAATCATTACTAGAGTTGTATACCCGGTTGTACCACCTAAAGTAGAGTATCAACTTAGTGAAATTGGTTTACGCCTAGAACCAGTTGTAAATTCCATCTGTGATTGGGGAGATAATTTTAGAGAATTTTTAGAAGAAGATTCTAATAAAAAATCAGTTGAATAAAATTTAAGTTGATTCAAATAGGGAAGAGGATATACAACAGAGGCTTATTTCCATAAAAATCGATACAAAATGTTAGGATAACGGAAGGAATCGAATAATAATACTCAAATTTCTTATGTATACGTCTACACACAAAAGAGGGAAAAATGCTTAAATGATGGGTCGGAAACATTCAAAAAGCTACGAAACGCTTTCATACCAATGCGCTTCGTGGCTTTTATACATTTTCTTAAACCCTTCTCTTCCCCTTTTCGTTTAAGTCTATTTTTTCCGCATATCTTTTCTTATTGAGTGTTATCCATAATCTGGCCCGTATAATATAACAAAGGGCAGATTGCATATATTAATTGCCTTTTCAATCTCTTCATTTAGGAAATGATTGTTCGTTGATGCTTGTGACCATCCTTTTTTTCCATCTACTTTTTTAATCGTTCACTATAAATCATATTTATCATCACCTTTCCTTACAGGTGAATTTTATATAAAGGTAGAATCAGGGATAGTATGTCCTTGACCAAGTACTTCATTTACCCTTCCATTCCCCTTCACCCCTTAATCCTACATAATTCACTTCCTAACCTACCTACTCGATAATTGAAATTCACATAATATTCATGCTGCGCCCAGTGCCTTCAGATGAAATTCGACCAATTACTTGACCAACTTTCTCTTCTTGTATACCAAATCAAGCTATTTAAAGAGAGGCAAAATAATACTCAACTCTCCGCCACCTGTTCTCTAAGCTAATTTGTGTTGTTCCTTTAAAGCTGTTTCCTAGCCCTGTCTAAAGCATAAAATTTGATTTTGAGTATAAAGGAAAATAATATAGAGATATCGCAAATTATCAATATCCTTTTGTTCGATCAGTGTATACGCATTCCAAGCAAAATAGATTTTTAATAAGAAAGAAAGGGGCGGGCAGCGTTGAACCGGGAATCAAATATGATAAATGACGAACAGGCAGTTGAAATTTTCAAGGCTCTGTCAAATCAAATACGAGTAAATATTCTGCAAATGTTGAAAGAACCTGATAATAATTTTTCCCCGCAGGCCCATGTCATCAAAGAAAACGGCTTTGATGGCGGGGTTTGTGTTAGTGATATTCGCAACAAAATAGGACTATCACAGGGAACTACCTCCCAGTATTTGTCTATCCTATTGCAAAGTGGGCTGGTGGAAATGAAACGAATCGGACAATGGACTTATTATCGACGTAATGTGGAAACCATTAAACAGTTTGAAAAGTATATAGGCTTAAAAATATAACCTTTTATGGAGGACTAAGAGTGAGTTTTCAAAATCATCGTGCCTATAACAGCATGTATCAGAAAGACAAAATGACACTCGGATTTATCCTGCCAACTGCCAGGATGTCTAAAAATCCGATTATGGAAAATCAACTGGAGCTTGCCCGTAAAATTGAGGAATATGGCTTTGCTTCATTATGGCTCCGTGATATTACGATGCAGAATTTGAATATTGATGATAACGGCCAAAAGTACGATTTATGGATTTATTTGACGTACCTTGCTGCCTATACCAAGCACATTGCGTTAGTGACAGGAAGTGTAGTACTCCCTTTGCGCCACCCCGTCCGGGTAGCCAAGGAAGCTGCATCAATCGATCAATTGTTTCCAGGCCGATTGATTATGGGAGTAGCATCAGGGGACAGAGAAAAGGACTTTACAGCTTTAGGGATATCTAAGCAAGAAAGCGGTCCGTTGTTTAAAGAAAATTTTGAAATTCTCGATCGGCTGTTAAAAGAGGATCAGCCGACAATCCACAGCCACACCGGGCTGATAGACGGTACAGATATGAGGTTAATCCCAAAGCCTGTATCTTCGATTCCGACCATGGTGACTGGATTTAGCAATCAGTCTATCAATTGGATAGCCAGGAATGGGGATGGGTGGCTTCAATACCCAAGAAGCATTATTCAACAGGCGCAGCTTATCCAGGATTATCGTACTTTGACTGAAGTTCATGCTCCAGGAGAATTTAAACCCTTCTCTCAAAGCTTGTTTATTAATTTATTGGAAAATCCCGATGAAATTCCTGTCCCCATACCCTTAGGCTATTCCGTGGGAAGAAACCGTTTAGTTGATCTACTTCATCAATTTCAAGCAATTGGGGTCAACCATTTGGCGTTTGCTCTTTATTTTTCCAAGCGCCCTCCGGAGGAAGTAATCCAGGAACTAGGAGAATTTGTTTTACCCTACTTTCCAACCCATAAAGATACAGGCCAGCTTTAAATAATTAAATTGTATAAAAGGAGGATGAATTATGACAAAGGAAATAGAACTTTCAGAACTAGATCCCTCCCCAATTGTCAAGGGAGGATCAGCCGAACTTTCCCTTCAAAACACGCTTGATCTAGCAAAGAAAACAGAGCAGTGGGGATATAAACGGTTTTGGCTTGCTGAACATCATAATTGGGCGGAATGGCGAGTTCAGCATCCCCGATCGTAATTGGACGAGTAGCCTCTGTCACGGAAAAAATGCTTATTGGATTAGGCGCATTGCTGCTTTCCCATTATTCTCCTCTTTCCGTGGCTGAGTAATTTTGAACTTTAGAAACCTTTTTCCCTGGCCAGATTGACCTTGGATTGGGGCGTGCAATGGCTCATACAGAGATTTTTGACCATAAGGCACGGCTCCGCTCTTATGAAATTTTGCTGAGGCTGCAGTAAATTAAATGTCTAGTCTAATAAAGGATGTATTTCTTGCAGATATTAAGTCAGTTAAATTAATGTGATTTAGATTGAAGCAGTAAAAGAAGACAAAGGTATAAATTCTTTTATATGTTTGAAACGAAATTTTTAAAGAAAGAAGATGAGCATATGCCTGAAAATAATACAAAACAAATTACGGATATTCCATTCTCGGTCCTGGATCTCTCTCCAATTTCAGATGGAAGTACGCCGGCTGATTCTTTTCGCAATACTTTGGAGTTGGCCCGGCTCGCTGAAAAGCTGGGGTATAACCGATATTGGCTGGCTGAGCATCATAATATGCCATTTATCGCAAGCTCTGCAACATCGGTAGTGATTTCCCATGTTGCAGCAGGTACATCAAAAATCCGGGTAGGTTCAGGCGGCATTATGCTGCCGAATCATGCACCTCTTGTTATTGCTGAGCAATTTGGTACTCTGGAATCATTATATCCAGGACGTATTGATCTTGGCCTGGGCCGTGCACCAGGCACTGATCAACTTACAGCACGTGCATTAAGACGTGACTTGAGGAGTTCAGGAGAAGATTTCCCTGAGCAGCTGGCTGAGCTCCGGAATTACTTTGATCCTTCCCTGGCACAAGGATATAGTCATGTTAAAGCAATTCCGGGTGAGGGATTAAACATACCTATTTGGCTGTTAGGTTCAAGCGGATACAGTGCCCAGCTGGCAGGAGAGCTTGGCCTGCCGTTTGCATTTGCTAGCCATTTCTCGCCGCATAACACACTGCCGGCTATACAGCTGTATCGCCGTTCGTTTAAGCCTTCTAAAGTATTGGACAAGCCGCATGCAATGGTAGGGCTAAACATCATTGCGGCCGACACAGACCAAGAAGCTGAGTGGCTTGCTACAACATTGCAGCAGCAGTTCTTGAATTTGATGCGCGGGAAGGAAATCCCATTGCAGCCGCCAGTGGATAATATTAATGACATAGCGAGCGATTATGAAATAGCTGCCCTTGAGAATCAATTAGGAACTTCGATTGTCGGCAGTCCTCAAACTGTAAAAGAAAAGCTGGAAAAGTTTCTGGATGAAAGTCAAGCCGATGAAATCATGGCAATCGCCCAGGTTTACGATCATAAGGCCCGTCTCCATTCCTATGAAATATTGGCAGAAATTACTCAGCTAAAATAGACTGGCCGATCCTTATGGCAAGCTTTTAATGTATCACTATAATTTTTTTACAGAAGATAAAAAAGTGCCTGTCAAAGATTTTGAACAGCGCCCTAAATTATGGATAGTTTAATAAAAGTAACCTTGCTATCTAAGCAGCTATTAGATGACTTCGGTATTCTACCGGAGTCATCTTTTTTAAATTCCTTTGTCTTCCGGATTCGTTATAAAATATCATGTAATGATCCACTAGTTGTTTTAATTCTTCAAAAGTATGTACTTCCTTATAATTATTTCATCTTTCATATGTCGAAAAAGGATTCCATTGGTGAGCGTGATTCTTATTTCAGAATCCCGCCCTGATTGTGGAATAACAATTAAGTTCTATAAGTTGATAAAATTTGATTAAAACAATATAAAAATTTATCAAGCCCAAATTATTTAATGACTTTCCAAATTGCCCATCTATCTTTTTCCACAATATTATTTTCATTTAAAATTGCTTTATCTATATAATTAATCAGGATTTTTAGTTCTTCATCATCCAATTCGTGTAAAATACTTCTTCCTGTTCTCTCACTCAGGTCTTTTAGTAATTCCTTTTTATTTTTATACACTTTTCTTGTTTCCCATAGCTTTACTTCTTGAATTTCTTTAAAACCAACCTCTGTAAGTGTTTTTATTACAAATTGGCTATCGTATCTGCGTTTAGTCTCTTTCTCAATCAGTTTTGGAAATTGTTCAAAGAAATATCCTCTAATATGGCTGTCGCTACCTTTTAATAAGCAATCTTCTGGTGTACGGTCTTGAATAATATAAACTCCATTGTCCTTTAATATTCGATAAGCCTCTTCAAAACATTTTTGCAAATCATTTATATGATGTATCAATGCCCTTTCAAGAAGTAAATCGTAACTGTTGCTTTTTAAGCCCGTATTTAGAGCATCACCGAGCTTAAACGATATACTTTGATATTCACTACAATTATCTCTTGCACCTTTCAATATTTCTTCGGAAAAATCGACACCCGTAACTGAAGGTACTCCCATTTCAGATAGAGCTTTCGTATAAATACCTCCACCACATCCTATATCCAAGCTCTTAGAGATATTGTCGAACTGTACTAGTTCTTTTATTGCATTAACCCAAGAATCATCTGCTTTTCGTGTTGAATAAGTATGACGATTAATCTTATTATGAAAATCAATCCCCATTTATTATCCCTCATTTCGATTTTAGATTACTTCAATAAGAAGGTTCATATCAACCTTATATTACCAATTTTACACCTATACAACCATAAGTAAATCTTAAATTAATTATTAATAAACATAACTTTTCCTTATGTAACTATTCTTCAATTAAATATTATCCTTCAATTGTTATACAATTTTATCCTCCACAATATTGCCCTTAAAAGAAAAAAAAGCGCCAATTGTTCAAGAATGGCGCCTGATCGTAATATAAGGTTAACCAGATATTTCTGGTTGACCTTTTTGTGGAATAACGAATATTAAACTTTGGTACCAAATATCCTTGAAAATTAATTAAATACGGTTGACATACTATTATTTTATAATTCTCCATCTTGTGGCTTCTTATTTAATTCCTTTATGGGATTTGATTTTAGAAACCTTTGAAAAGCATGAAGGTAGATATGGCTATCGTCGAATTCATGCGGAATTAAGAGCGCTAGGATACACAATTAATCATAAAAAAGTTCAACAAATTATGAAAAAACTAGGATTACTTCCAATCATTCAGAAACATGCTGAATATCGGACAACAATTCATTCCGATCAAGGATGGCACTATCAACACATTACGTGGGTGAAAACATTAAGCCAGAACAGGATTTTTCAGAGCATGTCTCGTAAAGCAACATGCGCAGACAATGCGGTCATGGAGAACTTCTTTAGCTTACTAAAACAGGAAATGTATTATGGAGAACAAATAATCTCTTTCATTACAAATGAAAATAAAAGAGTATATCTATTATTATAATAATGTTCGTATTAAACATAAACTGGACAGCATGATTTCGTTAAATTACCGAAAATATATGCCAGCTAATTAGCTGCATAATAAAAACCCTAATTTAATGGATCACTACCTAAGGTAGATGCTCCTCTTTATTTAATCAATCCTGTATCTATTATGGTCACGGTTACAGTAGGGTTAATGTTTACTCGATCAATTGACTTAGGCCAGTCTAGGTTTTTCCATGTCTGATAATCCATTTTTCTTTTTATATACTTTCCTAAACCGAGATTATCTATTTGATGCTCCTTCATAATTTCTAATATTTCGTTTATTTCGTTTTCTAAATATTCTTGAATATCTCCCTCCACCTCTGCTATTTGTTTCTCATTATTAATATCTTTTTCCCCTTGGTATTCTAGTAAAAACCCTTTGAGATCAATTGACAAATTCACATCTATATCTTCATTATTATTTAATCCAACCTTTATACTTCTTTTATTCTTTAAAAAACTAAATAATACTTTCTCTTCTTTATTAATTTTAATTAATAAATTGCCCTCTTTAAACTCACCAGTTAAAAGAAAGAAAACACTTGCTTTTATTTTTGGTAAGAATGCTTTTAACTGATCATTACTAAATAATCCAATACCTTCCGACATTATTCCATCTTCAGATTGTAAAATAATTGGAGCAATAGGATCAATAGCGTCATCTAGGTAATCTTTCGCAAACTTATGTATATCCATTTCAGGAATGGTATTTAACCTTGCTTCTTTTGTCAAAAGCTCTTCGATAACAGTATCAACCATTTGATAATTTGGATAGTCTTTAGAAAGCATTTGTTGTGGGCTGCTTTTTACAATAGACAGTTTTACAGTTGGTCTTAAAACTGGATCACGATAGAATGTATCGATTAAATCCCATACTCCTTTTTCTGCAAGTTTCTCTCCAATTAGAATACTCCTTACTTGACCCAAAACTAGATTTTTATTTGTCTTTTGGTTCAAAAATATCATTGATTCCCTTGGAGTATCAACAACAATAGTGTTTGTTTGCTGTTTTAAGGTTTCTGCTACTGGAAATGAGACGGTTACTTTAAGTTTTCCTATATCCTCTCCTTCCTCAATTGACTCATAACCTATTGTATGAATAAATCCTAACTCCTCTACAATTTTTTGGTCCTTACATCCCGATTGCATCAACAAGATTAGAATAATCATTAAAATTCTAGTCATTACTTCTCCTTTTTTTAAAAGTAATAATCAATAATAATAGTGGTAAGAAGACTGATATTAACAATTGAACTTTTGTTAAGGCAGATAACAAAAATATTAATTCTTTTTTTGTTACAAAAGCGAGTGTTGATAAATATCCAACTCCCAATAATAGAAAAACAATAAGATTATCACTCCATTTAACCACCCTTTTTAAAGTAATTAAACTAATCCAGACATACATCGTAATAGTAATTAACACCTTTAAATAAAATAATATAAAAATTATAGAGTCCAATCGTTCAATAAAGTCGAATTCTATATATTTCACTAAATTTACTATTGGGTAAACTACACGAGTTAATTGTTGTATACTGTTAAATCCATAACAAATTATAGTAACAATAAAATATACAAAGGAAGTGTATAAGTGACCCCAAAAAACATATTTAAAACCGCTTTTCTCTTTACTTATGTACGGGAACATAAATAGTATTACTTCAAACCCTAGAAATGCAGTATATAATTCGATAATTCCTCCATAAAAGTCCTTATTTTCATTAAACAAAAATGTAGAAAATTGCAAAAAAGAGAAGTCAGGAACAAAATACAAGAAAAGAAATATTATTGGTGCAGATAAAAAGAAAAATATAGTAGAGATATGGGCTATTGTTATAATTCCTCTTGTAACAAGGTAAAAAGTAAGAATTAATGTTAACAGTACAAACCACTGTATATCAGTTTGAGGAAAATATAAAAACTTCATAACATGTACATAGTGTTTTGCGATTGTAACCGAAAGAATTGACCAGAATATGCTTAAAGAAATATATAAAGGCATTAGTATCATCTTTGCCTTTGAATTTAAACTCTCAATTGTTTGAAAAATCGACTCACCTTTATTAAAACTATAAATTGTAGCAATCAATCCAATATGAATCAAAACAACAACTGAAATAGGTATAATCATTATCCAACCGTTATATCCAAAATGATTGGCTATAATATTTGGTAAGCTAAAGAACACTATACCCATTTGAGTCATATAGGTAATAAAAAATAAATAGAACGGTTTAAATTTTTCATTTTGCATATTTAGGCTCCTCCTTAACTTATTTCTTAAAGAACTGATAAGGAGCACGAATAATAGTATCTTTTATGTCCTTCAAAGATAATGGTGCTATAGGTTTAAGATAATACTCCCCCATATTTTTTAAACTGCAAAGATGAATTAATAAAATTATGAATCCGAAAATTATTCCAAAGAATCCCGCTATTGATGCAAGAATAATAAAAATAAATCGAGCAATCCTTAAAGAAGCGGTCATTATAATATGTGGAACTACAAAAGAAGATATAGCAGATATAGAAACAACTATAATTAGTATATTACTCGTAAAACCAGCCTCTACTGCAGCAGTACCAATAACTATACCTCCAACTATACCAATTGTTTGTCCTATTTTAGACGGTAGTCTTGCTCCTGCTTCTCTTAACAACTCAATAATACTCTCAATAATTAATGCCTCAATTAGTGGGTTAAATGGCACGTTACTTCTTGATTTAATAAACTCATGCAGTAATTTAACAGGAATAATCTCATATTGAAACATAGATACTGCTACATAGAATGCAGAAGCAAATAATGTTATTACTAATGCAGCAAATCTTAATGCCCTGGATAGAGTACCAAGTAGCCATCTTTGGTTGTAATCATCTGGAGATTGAAAAAATTCAAAAAAACTAGTAGGGGTTGATAATGAATAGGGACTACCATCTAACAAACAAATAACTCTTCCCTCAAGCAACTTTGATGTTGAAACATCTGGACGCTCTGTCGTAAAATATTGTGGAAAAATAGAAAGAGGCTTCCTGTCTAAGTATTGTATTAGTTGATTTAAATCATTAATCCCTTTTATGTCAATGTCATTGATTCTTTCTTGCAATTCTTTAACTAACACAGAGGAGGTAATACCCTCAATATATAATAAATACATTTTCGTTTGAGTTAACGTGCCTATTTTATAACTAAGGACCTTTAAACGGTCTGATTTTATTCTTCTCCTAATCATAGATAAGTTAGTTCCAACGTCTTCTATAAAAGCTTCTTTAGGTCCTACAATTACAGTTTCAATTTCTGCAGCTGAAACACTTCTTGTTTTTGGAACATAAATATCAACTACATATGCTAGTGAATTTTTAAAAATGACTAATGCTTTTCCTTCCAGAATCCCACTAACCATTGAGTTAATATCTTCTTCTTGTTTAAATTCTTTTCTTCTTAATATATTTTTCACTTCATCGCTATTTATATTTGAAAATGGTTGTACAATATTATTTTTCAATTCCTCCTCGCCTACTAAATGCCCGAAAAATAATACCTCAATTTCTAACTCTGGAAATGTCCTAGTTACCAAATCATCACAATCATCTAATCTACCCTTAATATTTTCAGACAAATTTTTGTTTATGTACATAATTAACTCCTCTCAAAACGTTATCAACGTGAGTATTTCAAAATTGTGTTATTTTTATTCAGAATTTTGTTAAACCGCTTCTCTCTCATATAGTCAGTATTGCAAAATTATGTGGTGTAAAGACAGATGCCCCTTGAAGCCAATCGTACATATGAAGGAAGCTTTGGATCGTTTATTCTGCCTTTAGGTTATATCATCTTTTGGTAAATTAAAATACTTCGTAATTTTTGGTTTACAACAGTAACAATTGTGTTTTACGCCCTATGATTGAATAACTAAGACATCTACTCAATCATAAAAACCTCATCTTTTATTAGCTTAAATAAAAAACCAGCAACTATTTTATTAGTTGCTGGTCGATTTCTATCCTAATCAGAGTTAAGAGGGCTTAAGGTTTACTTTCAAATTTTGGCTTTCCTAATAAAGTGAACTCTAATTTCTCTACTTTACAAGATATGGTAGGAACGTAAAATCTTTAAAGAGTATTAATCTCTGAAGATTTCAAAGCTATAGTGTCCTTTTCTAAAAGGAAGTACCATACAACCAGTCCCTATAAAGAAAATAGGTACTTTTAATGGTTGCATGATTTCCCCAGGTTTTTATAAGTATATTTATTTTAGTCATAATTGTCATATGGATATATCTGTATATTAATTGTTAATAATTTTTAGTGATTTCCTTTTAGAAGAAGGAGCTATTTGCAATTCTTCTCTATATTTAGTTATTGTTCGCCTTGATATAGTAATACTTTCATTCTTACTTAATACTGTAGCTAACTTTTGATCTGATAATGGTACTAATTTATCCTCATTATCTATCAATTCTTTCAATAACCATTTTATTTTTTCCTTTGAAATGATTTCCCCCGCATTCCCTTCAAGTTTGGAAGTGAACAAATCTTTAAATGCATATAAATTCGAATTAATTTGTATATATTTGTTCATTATCGCCCTACTAACTGTAGATTCATGTTTACCAATATAGTTAGAAACATCTTTCAATGTAAGCGGCTTTATATAGCTTAGATCATTTAAAAAAGCTTCCTGCTGATATTTAATTAAAAATTCCATAATATCACGCATCGTGTTTTTACGTTGTTCTAAAGCTTGAACGACCCATTTCGCTTCATTTTTCCAACCTTGAATTTGTTTATTTTCTTCTTTGGATAAATTAATTAAACTATACCTATTTATATTTAAATTTGGTGAAAACCAATCACATAGAGTGTATATAATTTGTTTGTTTCTTATACGAACAATAACATCTGGAAGAATAAAGTTAGTCTCGTCATTTACAAAGCTATATGGCCTAGGATTCAAATTTTGAATTTTTTTAATAGATTCACTCAAGATGTCATCTGTTATTTTGAATTTTTTTAATATAAACCTCCATTTTTTTTCCGCTATCAAATCAATATGGTCGACTAAATTTAATAGTAATTCGTCATCAGGATAAAATTTCAGACATTGAATTTTTAAGAAATGTTTTAAATCTAATGTGGCTAATCCTACATAACCATTCAAACTAAAGAAATCTAATATAAAAGCGTATTCATCTGGAGTTAAAAAATCATACGCGTTTGGTAAATACCCGTTATTATTTAAATTCATAATTACTTTTTTTATTAGCTTAAATTCCTTTGGATCATCAACAATTAACTTGAACTCTTGTAGCAAACTATCTGTCTTGTTCACCTCTATTTTTTTATTCAAATTATTAATATTAATCTCGTTATGTAATCGTTTAATTTTCTTTTCTTTAAAATTTCCATAGTCCTCCATTTCTATTAAAGGATTCGAAATTTGGATTTCATATAAAAATTCCTCAAGTTCATCTGATGTCATTTTCATAATTCCAATTGCTTGACTTAACTGAGGTGTCATCGCTAATTGCGTTCCCATTTGGGTGTTTAATTCAAGCCGCATATTTATACTCCTTTAATTGTATCTAGTACTATATTTTGATCTGAAAATTTCATTAAAATATATTGAAACAGGTAGAGAAAATAATCCCTTCTCCACCTGTTATATTTTCTTACAATCTATATATCACTTGAATTACTACTAAAAAGTTTAGAAAATAATATTAACTACGCTTTTACTGCCTGAATTGAATTTAATGCTTGTTCTAAATATTTTTTAAATACCTCATAGTTTTCACTCATTGGGAAATGTCCAATATCAACCATTTCAATAAATTCAGCATTTTTGATTTGGCTTGCTGTACGTCTACCATCTTCTGTAGTTGTTAAATAATCGTAAGTCCCTGTAAGCATGATTACTTTAACTTTGTCTCCTTGAATTTGTTCTAGTTTTCCACGAAGATCATGGTCTACAGAATAAAAATGTAAGTCGCCTTTAAATGCTTCTGCACCTTGTGAATAATAGAACCACGTTGCCCAACGATCCTTATCTGGTGATTGTGGCGCCATTAAATCCCATACTCCACTTGCACATACCTGTGATGCATTCGCATGTGGATGATGCCACCAATCTAAATAGAAGCCTGGAGAATAGTCTGCTGCTTCAACCGGAATAACTGCATCAAATCGATCTGGATGATGAAGTGCAAGTTGTAAAGCTATATTTCCACCGAAAGAGGACCCCATGAAGATTGGGTTTTCTAATTCAAGTGCATCACACAATGTAACAATAAACTTCACAAAGAACTCAGCACTAAGTTTATATTCTTCTTTCCACCATTCTGTATTTAAAGGAGGATCTGATTTACCATGACGAGGTAAATCATATGCAATCACACGATATTTACTAGTAATCTCTTCATCTTCTAATAATCCACGCCATTGATGATTGTGACATCCCGCTGTATGTTGACATACAAGAGGTTGTCCTGCCCCATTTTCTAAATAAAATACTTTATATTCTTCCCCATCAACATCTATCGTTACGTATCTACCTAATACAGGTGAAAATTTAGCTTTTGTCATACTATACCCCTCCTCTTATTTTAAACTGGTATGCCTGATACTCGTAATATTTCTAATTGTGTAGTTAAACAACGAATATTTTGCATCAATACTAATATGTTGCCTTCTAATTTCATATCACGTTGGAAACTAGCTGCCCAGATTCCATGATACATAGGAGGAGGAGTTGGCATGGAGAACTTTTTCCAAGTATCCTCACTCGCTCTAATTGCAAAATCATAAGCATCTAATGGTCCTGGATCTAAATTAATGTTTTTAACTTTCCCCTCATGCATATCAATTAGAACTTGTACAGATTCCATATCTAATAGATAAGAACATGTAAAAAACTTACCATGAGCATTTAATTCTTCATTTGAATCATTTAGCTCTGTAAAACGTTGAATCCATTGATTTTCAACTACTACTGTCATATATTTCTCCCCCTTCTTTGTTTCGGGCATGCAACAAATATAAATCGCCATTTCAAATTAAATGATTAGAGATATTCTGCCCTATTTAATTTAATGCAAAATCCATGCCAAGACGGATGATTCATTCACGACTTATTATTTGTCTAGCCTCAATTAAAAAGATGCAAGATGTATGCCAACATGTTAAAAATCATTAATTTTTTTCTTTTTCTACTGAAAATACACGTTATTTCGGTTGGAACAAAGTTACAAATCATAATCTGTAGTCTTTTGTAAGCTGTATAATCTCAATTACTAGTTCACCGAACGTACATTGTCCGAACATGATACATTTATAGATTCTCGTAATATTCTATTTTTCTATACAGCTCACTTCTAAAAATCTTCTAAGCCTTTTAAAGTTTTCATTCGATTTCCATCTAAAATTCAGGTTTGAATATTCAATTTATTGAAGTTTTATATTTTCAATTACTTGTTCAGTGAACATCCATTGTCCGAACACGATACATTTATAGATTCTTATAATGCTCTAATTTCCTATACAACTTACTTCTAGAAATTCCTAAGACTTCTGCTGCTTTCGTTCGATTTCCATCTACTTGTTTTAGAACATGTAGAATATTTTCGTATTCATCATCTATAGTTTCTTCTTTTTTCTCTATAAATATATATTCCAGCACCGCGTTCTCATCGAAAATATCTGATTCATGAATATACGCTATTCTTTCAGTTACATTTCTCATTTCTCTTAAGTTGCCTGGCCATGAATACTGACTGAAAAGTTCCAAAGCCCTCTCAGTAAATTGTATTTCTCCTCGATCTGCATTTTTACAAGCTTCCTTAGACATTCGATTTAATAAATATTTCATATCTTCTTTTCTTTCTCTTAGCGGTGGTAACGTAAGTTGGAAAACATTTAACCTATAGTATAAATCTTCTCGGAATAAGCCTTGTTGAATTAGCTTTTTTAAATCTTTATGAGTAGCTGCTATAATACGTACATCTACTTTCTTTAATTTATTACTCCCTAAACGTACAACGGCTTTTTCTTCAATAGATCGTAATAACATTGCTTGTAAATCCAGTGGCATGTCTCCAATCTCATCTAAGAATAAAGTTCCTCCGTCAGCTGCCTCTAACTTTCCAGTATTTCCTTGCTTATTTGCGCCTGTAAATGCACCTGGTGCATATCCAAATAGCTCTGAAGCAATTAGATCTTTTGGTAATGAGGCGCAGTTAATCGCTACAAAAGGACCGTTTTTTCTTTTACTAAATTTATGAATTGCGTTTGTTAAAACGTCTTTCCCACTACCACTTTCTCCTTGAATAAGAATACTTGAATCACTATTAGCTATTTTTTCAGCTGTATTGAGTAATTTTAGTAGTTTAGGATTTTCAGTAGGAAATTGCTCTGCTAAAGGATTCCGTATATCTTTACTTGCTAACTGAGGGATATTTACAAATTTCGAATTTTCATTTATTAAAATGATAATCCCCATTTTATCGTATCCATGAAATATTTCTTTTCGCTCTAATAGATAACCCTTTCCCCCAATAGTTATTTCCTTGTTCTCTTCTGAATCTTTGAAACTGTTTAATATATTGAATAAGTCACTTTTTCTTGAATCATCATTCTGAATTAAATGAATAAATTGATCAGCATTTCTATCTTTATATAAGATACCTCCTTCTAAATCGTATGTAATAATACCTGTATTTTTCTTAATATCCCAGTAATTAGAAAGCACCTGAGATAAAATGATTTCTTTTTCTTTTAATTTTTCAAAAGCTATTTTTTCCTCAATAGCTTTTGCTCCAGCTACTACTAAAGCGTATAATTCTTTAATATCTGTTCCTGGGCCTACACGGCATATATCAAATAATCCAATAAATGTATTGTTTACAATAATTGGACAAGCCGAACAATCCCAGACTCTAAAAGCACTACAAAAATGTTCATATCCGTATGTTGCCATAGGAATTTGCGTTTTTAACGCTATAGAAAGACCTGTTGACCCTACATTTTCTTCTGTCCATTTTGCTCCAAGAACGATACCACCTGTATCTGCAACGACCTGAGCTTTTTTGTCAGCCATTAATTGTATTAAATATCCGTTTGGATCGGTTAAAAGTAAGAGATAACCGCCACCTCTAAGTTTTTTATAAATATCTAGCATAATAGGCGTAGCTATATGTAAAAGTTGGGTATTTTCTTTTTTCCTTTTATTAAATTCATTTTCATTTACAGGTATAGATACTTCATTGAGACTATGTGAAACTCCTAAAGACTTACAACGATCCCAAGACTCTAGTATTACTTTTCTTATTCTAGGATCATTTTCACCATATAAAGTGAACTTTTCCCACGCATTTTTACTATTAGGTATCACATGAATCGCCCCTCTTCTAAGTTTAAGTAATTCTATATTGACTATTATTAACTAAATAATACCGGTCGAACAAATATAAAATAGGACAAAATCGATTATCGATTTCGTCCTATACTTATTATTGATTAAAACCCAACATTAACTCCTACAAACTTTAATTATGTCATTTCCTCTATTGCATTCTTCACTCCTTTTCTCCCATAGCTACTGTCCTTTAATCCGCCATAGGGAAGATGATCCAAACGAAACGTGGTATATTATTAATTCATACTCCACCTGTTTCAAATTTTCTAGCTGAATTTAAAGCGTTCGTAATATTACTTGTATATATACCAACATTTAATCCATAACTAGAATTATTGACCATACTAATAGCATCTTCTAATTCATCGTTATTTCTCAGAGGTATCTCATTTGTAATCCTTTAAATAGTACCTTTATTTTCTCCCCCATTTATGCATAGTGAGATTGGAGAGTGTAACTTCTATAATAGGATTTTCTGAAATATCTATAGTTACCTCTGAATCATTTGGAATTAAATACAATCCAAAGTCATCCCCATCGCTATAATTAAGTCCAGATGTACCAGATTCGTAAACTTTAAAAGTATGGCCACGATAAGTTGCATAAGCATTAGCTTTGAAATTGTAAGTAAAACCACCCTGAACGCGTTTATGCTCAGTTGCAGATACTAATGTTGCGCCATGTAAATTATATTTACCACTTGTTCGAAAATACACTTGATATTGAGTAGTATCTCGAACAATCACATCAAATACATAAATCTGATTATCTCCATCATCGTAAAGAACTTTTCCTTCATTACTTTTGGGATTACTTAAATCTATCGTTACAGAATATTCACCGTCTATAGGTTCCAATTCAAGGTAATAATCATTAACGTTATGATCGATATCACCAATATCATAAAACCATAAATTAATTGAGCCAGTTATCCAAAACAGAAATACAACGATTGGGAGGCCCAATAATATCGTTTTTAATAGTAAACGTTTTCCTTTCATGAATCCCCATCCCCTAATATTATTCGCTTAATTACAGCACCCCTTAATTTTTAAATATATAGTGTTGAACCCTACTTCAATCAGATTCAACGAAGGAATATCCAAGAAACAAACTTGCCCCTTTACTTTAAGTTGTTATTTAACAAACTTAGGAGAATATTAACACAAATGTAAAGATATTTCCTTTTATTATATGATCCTAAAATTAAAAAGAGCGCAAATTCATCCTTGTTAAAAATAAAAAAGTTATCTAAGGAAATAGCTAATCCTCAAATAACTTTTCATTATATTAATCAATCCATAACAGCTGGAATCAATGCTTCCCAATGTTGGTCGTTAACTAAACCAATAAACTTGTAAACTGGCTGATAATAACCTTTGGAGTCGTAAGTATAGTCAAGTTCATAGTGATTTATAATTAATTTGTCTCCATCGTTGAGATTATTATACATATAAAAATTCCCATTTAGAATTTCTTCATAAGCTTGTGAAGGACTAATAATATTAACTTCTCTTACAAATACATTCTCCTTCATATCATAAAATACATCAATTGGCCTGTGATTATTTTGAGATGGTATGAGCATAATAAAACCTTCAAAGAAATCTTTGTCTTCAAAAGCAATTTTTTTAATAGACTGTTTCATATCCCAACGTAGAGTATTATCATCTTGTGTACTAAAAATTGCCTCTTTAGGTAATAACCCATTTGATTGCAACCACTTTTCATAAAATTCTCTAAAACTATTTAACTCCTCCTGATCCATAGAGACAATTTCATAATTTTCGGGATACATTCCCCATGTCCCATCTTTTAAATTGTAATTAAATATTAATTCATTGCCACTACCGTCTAACAAGAACCATACCCGATTGTAACCATCTTTACGCATACTGCCCTTTTGGGATAGATTAAAAGAGCTTTGCAATAAAGCTGCATGATCATTTCCATATTCAATATTATGAATTTGGTCGCTATAATATAGAGAAACTGTGTCATCGTCCGTCTTCAATTCTGTGTTTAGTACTACTTCAACTTGATTCATATTTTGTGAATATACTGGGCGAATGGAAAGGTTCCCAAGCTCTTTTGCACTGTATACAATCAATGCCCCCGTAAATAGCAGTGTAAAAACGAGGGGTATACAAAAAGCTTTAAATAACGATTGTACCTTTATTTTTTGAAGTACTAACACATCTTGAATTGCACGCATCAAAAAATATCCCGCAACACTTCCAATTGTGTTGTGTAGTATATCATTTAATTCAAATATTCCTCTACGGGTGAACATTTGAAAAAGTTCTATGCTCAGTGTAACAGTTAGCGATATAAGTAGAATAGGAACAATTCGACGAGTCTTTTTTCCAAGAAGCGGTAACAGAAACCCAAGTGGTGCAAACATCAACATATTAAAAACTATAAGTTGCAATTCACTAAGAGACCATTGATTCCAAGCATTTATATAGTCGCTAAACAGTCGAAAATTAACCCAGCCTTCAAAATTTGCTCCCCTGCTAAATGTTGTTAAAACCATTACAACAACTAACCAACCGAATAGTAAAAATAAAGCGCTAAATTGGCTAAATGATGCTTTTTTTCTCCCACCTCGTTTTCGATATAGGGTATAAGATAAATACGTTATTCCAATTATTACGACTGCCACAATTGATGCTATTGGCAAAATCGGTAGTAATGTATCAATAATACTTTTAATATCCAAATGATAATCTCACTCCTTAAAAACAGAATTCCTTTGTTGGTATTATGTAATCAGTACTACACTACACCATTATGTGTACATCAATATGTAAAACAAATTCACTTGTTAACTAACATAATAAAGGGCAATTCTTAATATTAATTGCACAAATTTCTTAAGTTTTTCTTAACAAATAACGAAAATAACTTAATTTTTAATTGTGATACTGGAAATTCCATTTAACAACTAGTTCAATCAGTTTATTTTTTTATCCAAAAGAATCATAGGAATCGACGGAGGGTTCCTTTTGAATCTCAAAAATAGATTATCTTTTTTAGTTATATAGTCACGATTGACTAATCAATAAAATACTAATATACTTTCATTAGTCAAACGTGACTATTATTATTTACGATAAAGGAGTGACTTTCATTGTTTCTTGCAATTAGAGAGTTAAAGCATGGTAAATTAAGATTTCTAATGATTGGTGTTATAACTGTCCTGATTGCCTGGCTGGTATTCATTTTATCTGGACTGGGTAACGGCCTTTCCACTCTTAGTGCGGCAACATTTAAAAATATGGATGCCGATTATGTGACGTTTGAAGAGGGGGCAAGATCCTCTATGAGCCGATCGTTATTGAGTGAATCGTTGGTAGAGAAACTAGAAAGCCAACCTAGCGTTTCAGCTGCATCAGCAATGGGTGCAACTATGGGAACAGTAATAAATAATTCAGACTCGAATGAAAGTGAAAAAGTAGATATCGCCATATTAGGGATTAATCCAGGTAGTTTTCTGGAACCTAAAGTAATAGAAGGAAAACCCCTTCAAACAAACCAGCCTTTGAAGGTGATCGCTAATGTTACATTAAAGAAAAAGGGCTTTAAGATTGGTGATACGCTGCAGATTGAAGGATCACTTGAAAAAGTAAAAATTGTTGGGTTCGTTAAAAATGAAACATACAATCATTTACCTGCTATTTTTACTACCTTGGATGAATGGCGTTCAATTCAATTTTCAGCACCTGGTTCTGATAAAGGCATTGAGAAACCTGTAAATGCAATTATGTTGCAAGGGGAAAACATCGACTCTGAGAAAATAAATCAAGTATTCAAGAATACGGAAACAGTAACTAAGGCCACAGCCGTACAGGGAATGCCCGGTTATAAAGAAGAGAATGGCACAATTATGATGATGCTCGCTTTCCTTTTGGCCATTTCAGCTTTTGTTCTGGGAGTATTCTTCTACGTACTTACTTTGCAAAAATCAAATCAGTTTGGCATATTGAAAGCTATCGGCGCCAGCAATCGTTTCCTTGGAAAAGCTATTGTATCGCAAGTATTTTTATTATCATCCATTAGCATTGTCTTAGGAATCTTGTTAACTTATGGGACAGCCTTGATTCTTCCGAATGAAATGCCATTTTCACTTGATCTGAAATTAGTTGTTCTTTATGCCCTTTTATTACTTGGCATTTCGACTTTAAGTTCATTGGTTTCCGTTCGAAAAATAACAAAAATAGACCCTCTTCAAGCGATTGGGAGGATGGAATAATGTCAGGAATTCAATTTAAAAATGTCTCTAAGCTGTATCAACAGGGTGAAAATCAAGTTATTGCGCTTGATGATGTCTCCTTAACTGTGGAACAAGGCGAGTTTATTGCCGTCATTGGCCCTTCAGGTTCAGGAAAAAGTACATTTCTGGCTACTGCAGGTGCATTACTCCAACCTTCTAAAGGTGAGGTCATCGTTAACAGTAAAAACCTTAATGAATTAAGATCTAAGGATTTAGGACAATTGCGGCTGGAAGAAATCGGGTTTATCCTGCAAACGAGTAATCTTGTTCCCTATTTAAATGTTCTGGAACAATTACTTGTAGTGAAAAGAATGGCTGGGAAACTTTTAAAACAGGATGAGGAATATGCAAAGGAATTACTACAGAGTCTCGGTTTAGCAGAAAAACTAAAAAAATTACCTGAACAGTTATCTGGAGGAGAACGTCAGCGCACGGCAATTGCTCGTGCTTTTATAAACAACCCATCTATTATTCTGGCAGATGAGCCAACAGCAAGTCTGGATTCAAAAAGAGCCCATGAAGTGGTTCAGCTTATAGCCAAAGAAACAAAAACAAGAAACAAAGCGGCAATTATGGTTACCCATGACGAACGAATGCTCGAATACTGTGATAAAGTGTATCGAATGGAAGATGGCAGACTTAAACATTATGATTTTCAGTCATGAAAAATTGAAGACAAGCTTAGAGATTACTTCCATTTTAGAACCAAATGCATAATAACATACTCGCCCCCTACTTTTAAGATTGTAGGGGGCTTATATTTATGAACTATTAAATTATATAGGAATAAATAAATTGAGGATGTCATTAAATCCTTTTTATCTAATGACAAAAGTCTTCATTTACTAATGGTGCGGTTCACCTTGTCTAATACTATCAAGTAAGTATTTACTTAATGAAGTGTATTGCTTTAATTTAAAACTCACAATTGAATATAAAGAAAAGCCCCTTCTTTCAATATAAAAATAGGGATTTTTGGCGTTTTAATAAGCTCAGGTTTGGAAAAAAAATATGGGATCTTATTGAAAAATGCGCCCTTTTCTCGAATATCTAACATCCATAATAAAATTCAATAAGTAAAAACCTATGTTACTCACTAAAGTCTAAATTACTAGGTTGTTTTGGTAAATGTTCAACGTCAAGCATATTCGTTGTAGGCACTTTTTCCGTTACTACTTCAAAACGGAATCCATCCGACCAAACCTTTCCTTTCCCAATCAGTAAAACACCAAAGTGAATAGAAGAACTATTTTCTGGAACATCTAACACGATTGAATAGTGATTCCAATCTGTAGTTCCTTGAATCGATCGATTATCCATATTATCAAATTGAATCGTATCTCCAGAGGCATTATCAATACGCAGCCAAGCACCGCATTTAAAAACATTCGCTGTTTTTAGGAAGCATGAAAGCTTTAATCGCTTTCCGATATAGTCATGTGCTTGAAAGCCTTGCATCATTGTAGCAAAATGTTGCTCGTTTGCTTCACTTTTTGCATAGAGTAGCCCTGATTTTGTTCCCGTATGAAAAACGTTCGAGTCTACTGTTAATTCATACAGTTCTGGGTTATTTCCACTTAAACTCCAGCCTTTAATTTGTTTACTTTCATTCATTTCTTTTTCCTCCTCCATCATTCGTACAGCTTTCATAAGCTTTCGATATTTTCCCGGTGGCAAGGAGTACGCTTCTTTAAACGCTCTTGAAAACGCTTCTTGAGATTGAAAATGAAATAAGAAAGCAATCGTTAATATAGATTCATCCGTATGCAATAGAAGCGTTGAAGCCATCGCTAATCGACGCCCGCGTATGTACTCACCAATGGACTTACCCGTTTCTTGCTTAAAAATACGTAGTAAATGATATTTTGAGTAACCGATAATAGAAGGAAAAGTATCAAGCTGAATCTCTTCCATCAGATTGCTCTCAATATATGAGATTACTCCTTGCGTTACTTCGCTGTAATACAACTTGCTCACCTCAAAATCATCATACCGAATCTAGAGAAACTTTTTTTGATAAAAATTGCTAAATATAGTTACTCGGTACTTTAAACTCTAACATATAATCTAGTTTGGCTGTTCCAGATAATAGTTCTTTAATGAAAGCGAGCGTTATCCTTTTAAAAGAATCGCGCCCTATTCTGGAATTAGCTTCTTCATAATATCTTCAAATTTCATATATTCAGGTTTCATTTTTTCTTTAATGGATTCCATAATTTTTTTAGCTTCTTCTCTTGAATATCCATATAAAATCAACTGACAATAAGCATGCAAATATTCTTCACTAGTCATTTCAGCCACAAATTTCACCCTTTCTTATTTTTAAATTTAATTCAAATAAACACTACCATTGTTGAAGAAGTTAACTAATAAGAACACAATTATACTCAAATTACGCCAGGTTGCAATATTCGAAAAGCCACTCTTATTCCATTTTAGTTAAGGACAATTTTACCCTTTCCATGATGAAGACGCCTTTCTTCCTACTAGGCTGCACCTTCAGTTTAAATTCATTTCCTCGCAAATTTTACTTACCATTAACATGATGCTCAAAAATCTAGCCCTAGAATGTAAAATAAGCGCCAATTCCTCAAGAATGGCGCCCGAATGCTGAAGACTATTATGAATGGCCGTAAGCTAAGATCATTGATAAGATAGGCACAACATAATACTTTGGAGGTCCAAATATAATGATGATAATAATAAAGTCTATAATAAAAAGCGCAGTATATAGTAGTAACAGTTCCGTTGATGGGGAGAAAAATGCTAAAAATAATGTAAATAACAAACTATATAACATATGTTTTAACAGTAAATTACGAATAAGAATGACAAGTAAAAACGCCCAGATTTTTTCTGAGCGTTTTTTTGGCGTGATATTTACCAACCTAATTGAACTAAAGCAACACTTAATTGAATAACTCTCTAAACAAAACTTTCTTTATTTTTATTAAGCCAAGTAATAGAAATTAAGTAACCGATAATAGGCGATGTCCCATATCCCATGATTTGCATTGGGAAATTACCAATTAAAGTTACAATCAACATCATTAGGAAGTAAACTCCTAATGATAAAGAAATGATACTTTTTTACCGTAAAAAAAGAATGGACTTAATAATAATATAAGAGACAAAATACCTAGAACGAACCAAACATTACCCAAGGCTGCTGTAATTGTGATACATAGTAGCTTTATTAGTTTTGCCGTTTTGTTTTAATGATTTAGATGGCGTTCATCGATGGTTAGATATGATACCGTTGAAATTATTCATGTTATATGTCCTTTAATATATTTAGTATCCATAAAAATTGTTACACAAAATCACTAAAGTTTTTAATCCTTCTTAAACTAAACTGCAACGTGAGTATAGAATTTTTACTAAACAAATGCGGCCATTATATATTTTTGAGCTATTAAAAATATTCCCCAAGCAACTACTCCTAGTGAGATTGCTAGCGCTAAATGAACAGATTGCTTCAATGCGAAATAAATCACAAACAGCATGAACATCGTTGCTGGAAATCCTGCTAGAACGCCAAGTGTAAATTTGTTGATGTTTTGAGTAGTTTCTCCCTGAATTGTTAACCATATAATACTTAATATACTAATTAACGGTAGCGCAGCTATCATACCTCCATATAAAGGATACCGTCTTGCCAATTCCGTAACGATACCAATAATGGCTGCCGAACATATAATTTTGATTAGCAAATACATTTATTTTGATACCTCACTTAAAAGCCGAAATGCTTCAACTATCATCTTTCTTTCATTTGCCGTTAATCTTCTAAGTGCAACTTGGAGCTTATTTTCATCTAATTCTGTATTCTTCTTTAATATTACTGAACCTACGTCTGTTAAATGTAAATACACTTTACGTTGATCTTCTTCCGACCTCTCTTTATACAGCCACCCATTACTTACTAATTTTTTCACATGTTCAGATGCAGTATTGTGTGAAATTGATAATTGCTCAGCTATGTCACGAATCACGACATATTGCTGTTTCTGAACCATTTGTAAGATGCGGACACTTTGATGCGAAATCACTTCTTCTTGTGTGGGATGTAAATTAAAATAAATGTCAGTAAAGTATTTGTTTATATCTTGAATCACTATAAGCACCTCATTTTGAATCGTTCGAAACGATTATATCGTAACACACGATATAATTACAACAAAAAATGCCCTTCCCGAATAACCAATATGACTAATTAAGCTTAATACCATAACTGGTCCCTTATTCAATTAAATCGCCCAAAACTAAAAGAACGCCGATTCCTCAAGAATGGCGCCCGATTCTGGAATAACTGCTAGCTTTTATTATTAGCTGGTTAATTGTAAAACAACGTAAAATCCCCTAAATTCCACACTACAATCTCATGGATTGATTTAATATGAAATAATAAAGCTTTTTCCTCTTTTTTATAGGTAGGGGGTCCCAGTCCTTTTCTTTTATTCATCATTCATATAAATCTAATTGATAATGGACAATGTCTAACCATTTTCCAAATTTATATCCGATATGTTTTAATCTACCGACCAAATGAAAACCATACTTTTCATGCAATTTGATGCTTCCGACATTTTCCGAATCAATAACAGCAATTAACGTTCTCACTTTTCGTTTCTTCGCTTCTTCAATTAATTTTTGGAAAAGTTGTTTTCCAACCCCCTTTCCTTGATGTTTTGATGAGACATAAACAGAATGTTCCATGGAAAATTTATACCCTTCATTTGGATAAAATCGTTTAAATGTGGCAAAACCAATGACTTCTCCATTTTCTTCATAAATATACATCGGGTTATTTTCCTTTACATTTTCCAAAAACCATCTTTGTTTTTCTTCCAACGTTTCTGGCTCTGTGCGATATAGCGCTGTCGTATTCAAAATAGCATCATTATAGATTTCTAATACACTTTCAATATCTTCCATTGTCATTGTACGAATCATTCTGTCCATCCACCTTCATTATTCGTAATGTAATTCACCCATAGATAACTAAATATTTGCCTCTAATTTTTTGAGAATCGAAACATTTCCCTTTAAACATCATAAATATTATTATCTATAACTATCTTATAAGTTTATCACCTACAATATATAAAAAAGCTTTATAAAGTATCAAGAAAAATGGTATTTTTCGTTTTGTCCCAGTCTCCTCTGCTTAGGTGCATTGCTTTATAAACTACTTAACTGCTTTAAACCAATCTTCAAGTTTTTCCTAAGCTAAGGGATAGTTAAGTACATTTCTAGATAATCTCATCTAAATTTCAAATTAACTATCTCGATTTCTTTAAAGGCGATGATTATATGGCCAGATGTACCTTTTTTACAAATGGAAATAGAAAAATACTTAATAAATTGATAAGCACAATGGGGAGTGAACAATGAAAAAAATAAAAATAGTAGTCGAACGAAGGAAACATTATTATCCGTACAAGTTGGCAGATAAAGAGAGAACAAGGTTTTGTTAGAGAATTGCCGAAAATCATAGATGGCACTTTAAATAAAAAAGACACGTTAAATAAACGCGCCCTTTAAAGGGAAGAGCTTCTATTTGGTGGTTTAATTGAATAACTTAGACATATTCTCATACCTAAAAGTCATTAATTAATTGGCAAGCTGTCTTGTTTTCTTTTTAACTAAGTTCTTCTCTACCTTGAATTACGTATCAATCTATCCAGATTAACTTTTTAATATATGGGAGACTTTATCAATAGCATTTTGTAGTTTTTCACTGTTTTTTGTATAGAGCTGCTTAGCCACCTTATCATCTGTTGCAAGCGCAAATAATTCTAAGTCCGCTTGGCATTTTTTCATCGTTGAAAGGATCATAGGTCTTTCTTGAGGAGATGGAACTTGAAGCTTATCATCAAAAAGATCAACGGTTAATTCCCCATAAGAGTTTACTTGTCCAAGAAAAACATTTTCAATAGTAACCCCCTGCTTTTCTAGTTCTGTCTTTATCCATCCTCGACTATACCCAATGGTTGCAAGAGGCTCATCCAAAATCTTACCATCCATAATAACAGTCTGAGGCTCCTTAATTGAAACTACTTTCATGTCTAAATCTTTTGGTGTTAAAGGTTGGTTTTCTTTCTTCAGCATGACAGATAAATCCCCTGCAGGTTCTAAAACCGCAAATTCCACATCAGAAACCTGAAAGACATCCTTCCTTCTAAGTAATTCCAATAATTCGTCCGCTGTATATCTCTCTTTTTTTAAGTTATCTTCCATAACTTTTCCGTCTTTGATGAATATAGTCCCCTTGCCTTCTGTAAAATCGCGAAACTTTTTGCTCTTTAGAGAAATTAAACCAACTATAAACGGAATAGCCGCAACAACTATCATAGCTATTAACCCATAAATCATGTTTCCATCTAATCCCATAATACTTTCTCCTGCTATGCTTCCAATGGTTATTCCAGTAACATATTCAAAGAAAGAAAGTTGAGCTATTTGCTTTTTCCCTAACAACTTGGTCATGAAGAAAAGCACCACAACAAACAATATCGATCGAACTATGACATCTAGCCATTCAGGCATAATATAAAAGACCTCCTCTCCTCTTAATATCCTTTATATTGATATTCTTCATTTTCCAATTCTCCAACCCTTTTTTTCAAATCTGCCACTATTTCACTTACTTCCATCATGGTTTCATGTAGGGTACGTTTAGAGCCATTATCTTGTGTTCGTTCTGCTAAATTGGATAGGCTAGATTCTACTCCTTTGAGACTAGCTAGACATTGTTTGACATCTGATACGACCGTCATCTTCCATCCTCCTCAACCTTTAGGTTTAAATAACAAAGCACCTATCATGCCAAAAACAATGGCAGATGAAATACCTGCACTGGTAACTTCAAAAATCCCTGTAAGTACCCCAATTAAACCGTGTTTTTCAGCTTCTTGCATAGCTCCATGTACCAATGAATTACCGAAGCTTGTAATAGGTACAGAAGCTCCTGCACCAGCAAAATCAATCAATGGTTCATACAAACCCAATCCATCTAATATGGCTCCAACAACTACAAGAGTACTTAAGGTATGGGCTGGTGTAAGTTTAAACACATCAAACATAATTTGACCAATTACACAGATCAAACCACCAACAACAAATGCCCAAAAAAAGATCATATCTATTCTCCCTCCCCATATTCAATTGATACTGCATGAGCGATACAAGGAATGGTTTCATTTTGTTGGAAGGTTAAAGGTGATAGTAAAGCACCCGTTGCTACTACTAACATTCTTTTAAAATCGCCTTTTTTCATACGATTTAATAAATGCCCGTACACTACTGTCGCAGAGCAACCCGCCCCACTAGCTCCTGACAATACCGGTTGCCCGTCCCGATAAATCATGAGGCCACAATCTTGGTATTGTTCTTCAGTGATAGGGGTTCCATGCTTGTTGAATAGATCAAGCGATACATCACGTCCTATTTTTCCGAGGTCACCTGTCACGATTAAATCGTAATAAGAGGGATCAACATTTCGTTCCTTTAAATGAGCTTGGATGGTATCAACCGCTGCTGGTGCCATAGCCCCTCCCATATTAAACGGATCAGTCATCCCCATATCGATGACGCGGCCTATCGTGGCAGAAGTTACACATGGTCCTTCTCCAGAATTACTTAACAAAGCAGCTCCCGCACCTGTCACTGTCCATTGGGAAGTAGGCGGTTTTTGTCCACCATATTCAGTTGGATATCGAAACTGTTTTTCAACTGCCGTGTTATGGCTTGAAGCTCCTGTTAAAATATATTTAGCTCCATTTGTATTAATAATATAAGCACCTAAAGCCAATCCTTCCATAGATGTTGAACAGGCTCCAAACAAACCGAAATATGGAGCTCCAATCGTTCGACTTGCAAAACTTGTAGGGGTAATCTGGTTAATTAGATCACCTGCTAGAAGAAATTGAACTTGTTCCTTTTGAATTTCTCCCTTTTCGAGTGCCTTTTGACATGCTTCTTCAAATAGGATTTTATGCGCTTTTTCATAGGAGTCTTGAGCTAACCACAAATCGGAATGGAGGAGATCAAAATCATCTGCTATTTCACCTTCTGCCTCAAATGGCCCTCCAACTGTTCCTGTGGAAATAATTACAGGTTTATTCTCAAAAATCCATGTACGTTTACCTGCTAACATTACATACCGCCCCACTGGATAAGAATAGTTTTAATTAAAGCAATGACAAATGCGGAAAATACACCAAATAAAATCACAGAACCGGCAAGTTTGAAAAGATTCCCACCTACCCCTAACACAAATCCTTCCGTACGGTGCTCAATAGCCGCAGATATAACTGCATTTCCGAATCCAGTTACTGGTACAGCAGAACCTGCACCTCCAAATTGAGCAATTCTATCATAAACCCCAAATCCGGTAAGAAGCATTACGATAAAAATTAGAGTTCCCACCGTTGGATTACCAACTGTTTGATCTGTAAAATCAAAATAATAAATATAAAATGTTTGAAGGAGCTGACCAATTAGACAGATAAAACCACCAACTAAAAAAGCTTTTATGCAATTTCGAACTACTGGTCTTTTTGTTTCGCGTTTCTTTTGAAGTTCTTGATATTCCTGTTGCACTGGGGTTAATTGCTTCTTTTTATTATTAGACATATATAGTAAGCCTCTCTTTCATTACGATTCTTCCTTCATGAGACTTTTAATTTTTTTAGTATCTTTTTGTAAATTCTTCATACTCATAGTATTCTTTTGGAGTTTTTCGTCCAGTTTAACAAGTTCAAAATACATTTTTTGATCAGCAGAAACTAATATTGAATAATCTGGATACTGCTTTTCCATGTCTGATTTTATTTTATTTTCTATCTTTTTTAATCGAAAACGATCAAATTGTTTTACTTTTATGGCTATTAATATGTCTTTATCTGTATTCACAGCCATCACTTTTGAAATTTCATCTTCCAAAATGATATTTTCTGTTACTTGATTGGCAACGGATTGACTGATTGGCTTACTCACCTGTGAATTATTCAGGTCCTTATTGGAATGCGGATCATGATTTCCATTACAACCTGTGCATAATCCGATAGCTATTACTAATAAAAGACCAGTCTTCACAATTTTTATTTTGGAAAACATGACTTCACCTCTGTGTTATATCAATAATTTTTGGGACAAAAAGTTGGTTAATTCAACCAACCTTTTGTCCCCTTTTTAATTATTACTGTCTGTACTGAGGTTCTTCTTGTTGAATTTCTTGAAGACGTGGTACAACACTATCTATAATAGCCTGGGTTTGAGTAGCGGCATCTTGATAGAGCGTCTTCGCTTGTTGGTTATCTGTTTTTAAAGCAAATGTTTCAAAGCTAGCCTGAGCAGATTTCAACCCGGCTACAACAGTCTTAATGTCATTTACAACTGTCATAATATAATCAATCTCCTTTTAAAATAATTTGGAACTTTGTTAGTATCAATCACCCATTCCTTAATTATGCAAAAATAATTTTAATCCTATTTGTAATTATAAATACTATTTTTTTGGTAAATATCACATAATTTTAATACAGATTTACTAGGAAAGAACTCTGAAAAGTTCAATTTCTAACAATCCACTGATAAGCAAATTCAGCCTAAAAAAACGATTTTGTATCTCAAGAAATCGAAGTTTCCGTTTGCCTAACTACCTATTAAACACAAAAAAGGGCCTTTCCATTTCAAGGAAAGCACCCTTTTGTGTAATTAAATTTAATCTAAGATTGTCAACACCTAGATAATCTATCTTCATTAGCAGCTTTATTTCATTCTAATGAAACATGAGTGATTCATTAAAGGAGAAGCAGCAGAAATTGGAGATCAGCGTCTTTTTTTTAGGATGGACGGGTTTGATCCATGGAACAAAAGACATTGCATATGTCATCACTACTCTGGGTGATTTACGCTATTTGCAAATCTTATAGGGGATGAATTAGTGACAATTAATAAAAATAGAAAACAAAAAATTTTACAATTATAAATATTTAATTTATAATTAACCCCATTGGTATACTATGAATTAGGAGTGATTAGATGACAACAAAGCAATTGATAAATATTGGGACAAGTGGAAATTGGGAAGGAAACTTAAAAACTTCTATTTCGGCAAGAGATTTTTCACCGTTCATAGTGGACGAGCCGGAATATTTAGGTGGCACAAATGATGGACCCAATCCGATTGAATATGTGTTGGGCGGATTGTCAGGCTGTACTTCTGTTATGATTGGCTTAATTGCCAAGGAAAAAAACTTTTCTTTCCA
This sequence comes from Ureibacillus composti, assembly GCA_030348875.1. Classification (GTDB taxonomy): domain Bacteria; phylum Bacillota; class Bacilli; order Bacillales_A; family Planococcaceae; genus Ureibacillus; species Ureibacillus composti. Next base: position 1,497,253 of record JAUCEP010000002.1, on the reverse strand, counting down.
AGGGGTTGAGTTTAAAAATAATGGAACAATAGACGCGCGTGGCATGATGGGGGTTGAAGGCGTTTCACCTCATTTCCAAACAGTCAATTTTGAGGCTATTTTTACAACGGATGAAAGTGATTCCCGGATCGAAGAATTAAAAGAAGAAGTAGAAAAAAGATGTCCTGTTTTTAATTTAATTAAAGATGCAGGTGTGACGATCGAATCCAATTGGTATAAAAAATAAGTTTGAAAACATCTTCATACAAACAATTTATGATATATGTCACGTATCGATTTTAAATTAACACAATATAATACAATTATAAGGATAATTAGTTACTTTTGATTTCCCTCAAAGATACATCATTTAAAGCCGAATTTTAATAAATTCGGCTTCTTTTTATGTTTTCTTCTTAAATTAACCTACCCGTTAGTAACGATTACACTTTAAGGAGTGTATCTTTTGCTTGTCTATTTTATTTACTGGAATACTTTTATTTACTGTTAATCCATAAAATGACCCTAAATAGAAATAGGTGCTGCTTCACTTGCAGGAAAGCGCCCTATTATTGAATACCAACAGAGTTTCTATTAACTCGTTTAATTGAATAGCCGTTCAAAAAGGGCGTTAACCCTTTTTGGATTAACGCACCATTTAGTTTTTTTATAATACAACGGCAGTTATACTTGCGCTTCAAAATCTTTAATCTTAGCATTCGGGCTTAGTATCTTTTCCGGCTGGAAATCGGCTAATGCTTCCCCAGCTTTCACTTTGTTTACCCAATCTTGGTTGGCTAATGCCCCCTTTCCTAAGGTAACCGCGTCAGCCTCTCCTTTTCTAATTATTTCTATGGCTTTTTCTGGATTCTCAAGGTGCCCATTCGCAATTACAGGTACGTGACTGTATTTTTTTGCTAACCTTGCAAGTGAAGCTCCACCATCTCCAAAAGCTGAATCGGTTGCGGTCGTTCCTTCTCCTTCCGGAAATGCTGGCTGCCATGCTTCATATTCCGTGACATGGATAAAATCAAGACCAGCTTGTCCTAACTGACCAAAAATAATCTCAGCATCTCTTTCTTTCCCCTGCCACTTGTGTGAGTAATCATTTACTTTCCCTTGTGAAATTCGGATCCCAACGGTGTAGTCTTGTCCAACAGCTTCCCGAATAGCTTTCGAAACTTCCACCAGTAAACGCACACGATTTTCTGTAGAACCACCATATTCATCCTGACGCTGATTGGAATAATCCGTTAGGAACTGGTCTAATATATAGCCATTTGCCCCATGAATTTCAACTCCATCAAATCCAGCTGCTTTGGCATGTTTAGCCGCATTCACAAATCCGTTTATGACTTCTGTAATTTCTTCCTTTGTTGCTTCTCTTGGTGTTGGAAAAGCCCCTTTTCCTCCGTAAAACTCCAGTTGTTCTCCTTTTGGTGGAACAGCAGAAGGAGCAATCGTTTCATTCACAAAACGATTGCCTTGCGACAGTGCTCCTGCGTGCATGAGCTGTGCAAATATTTTAGCTCCCGCTTGATGAACAGAATCCACTACTTTCTTCCAAGCTTGTACTTGATCATCATAAACAATGCCTGGTTGATTTAAATATCCTTGACTATACTTATCATCCGGATAAATTCCTTCTGTAATAATCAGTCCAAATCCACCCCGGGCAAATGACGTATAGTATGAAAGCATTTGATTGGTTGCACACCCTTCTGATGTAGCACTTGTCCGAGTCATTGGGGCAACTCCTACCCGGTTATCTATTGTAGTACTACCTAATGTCACTTTTTCAAACAACAAATCTTTATTTGCCATGAATTAAACTCCTTCCAATTTAAAAGCATATATAGTAATTTTTAATTCATTGGATGAATCAACATCCGTCAATGCTGCAGGTCATACCTTCTGTTAATATTTGAGGCTTTTGTTTATCCAACTCATTCTTAATGATTTGTTCAAGAGTTTCTTTAGAACGCACCCCAGCAATTTTAGTATCACCAATAATAAACGTTGGAACAGCAGTAATATTTGCTTCTTCATAAGCATGTTTCAATGCTTTTTTATGTGCATCTTTGTACCTTCTTGTTGTTAAAGCTTCATTATATTCTTTTTCATTCAACCCTATTTCACCAGCGAACTTTGTTAGAACATTGATATTGCTAATATCTTGTTCTTCTTGAAAAAAGGCACGCAACATTCTGTCATTGTACTCATTCCCTTTCCCTTTTTCCTTTGCATATTGATAACCCTCAAAAGCTAGGTGGGTATAGGGTTGTGGGGAAACTTTTGGAAGAACAATATCAATCCCCATTCGGTTAGCCATTGGATAAACTGATTGATTCCAAGTATTTTGTAAGTAACTACCTTCCGGCTTTAATGTTTCATTTGGATAAGGACGTAGCTCATATGGCATCCATTCTACTTCCACGTCTTTTCCTTCTATTGCTTCTTCCAGAGGCTTTTCTGCCAAGAAACAAAAAGGACATACATAGTCTGAATACACCTTTATCTTTACCGTCATGCTTATTACCTCCTATTTATTATTTAAGCAGTGTTGTATATATAAAATATCCTCCCATTAAGGTGGAAACAAATTACATTAAACAGATTTTTGTATCTGTGTACGGTTCCAGTGTAAATCACTAGAATAGTTTAGTAAAATAGATATAAATGAACATTTAATTCAGTAAAACCGATAATTAATGGAGGATTTAATTTCATGGAGCTTCGTCATTTAATAACTCTTAAGGCAATTGTAGAGAAAGGAGGATTTAAAAAAGCAGCTGAACATCTTGGTTATGCCCAGTCTTCTGTAACAGCACATATTAAAGAACTAGAGGAAGAGGTAGGGAAACCATTATTTGATCGTTTAGGGAAAAAAGTTGTTTTAACCCAATATGGTCATCATTTTCTATCTTATGCAGTGAAGATAATAGATTTATATTCCCAAGCATTAAATACAAGCGATGAACCAACAGGTGATTTGACTATAGGGATATCGGAATCACTTACTATCGGTCGTATACCATCTATTCTTCTCGAATATAAAATGTTTTACCCAAAAGTTAACCTTTCACTCAAATCAATAGAAAATTATCAGGTTGCATCAACTCTTCAAAACGGAGACATTGATTTAGCTCTAATATTAGAAAAAGATGATTGGTCTCTTCCCGAGCTTAACTGTGAAATTTTAAAAAGAGAAAGAATGGTTTTAATAAGCCCTCCAAAGCAAGAAAACTCAAAAACTGTTTTATATACGGAAAAATCATGTAGTTATAAATCTGTTTTTGATCACTATATAAAATTTAAACAAATTGATGTGAAAGAAAGTTTAGATTTCCAGAGTATTGAAGCAATTAAACAATGTGTTAAAAGTGGATTAGGGATTTCATTGGTACCCTATTTTTCAGTAAAAGAAGAATTAGAAAGTCAGAAATTGCATGGAAAGGACGTAGAACCAGAACATCCAGCTATTTCTACGTTCCTTGCATACCATAAGGACAAGTGGCTCTCTCCATCAATCAATAGTATGATTGCTTTAATAAAGAAACATTCTAAAAACTGGGATTAGTTATAATAAGAAAGTCGAAAAGTCCACCTGTTAGTAGGCTATTTGACTTTCTTATTTTTAATTAAACTACCTATTACCTGAATAAAACAATTCCTACTTCAGGGGTGTTCTTTAACAATATGCCCCTAAAATAGAAATTTGCCTGCTCCTTGTTGCAGGCAAGCGCCAAATAAAAGAAGAAGTCCCGAACCCGCTAGCCCTTGTTTCTCTTTGTTGAATCATACTAAAACCTTTTAACTGTCTGAATCATCGCTTTTACTCCTTATCTTACAATATCGTTTTTTTATTATAAAAACCTCACACCATGTCAAGAATAATGGTGGAGGTGAAAGCATGCCAAAACAAGCATTTGAAGCAACTTATACAAATGAGAATCGAATTAAACAAGTGCTCACCATTTTATTGGATCATGCGTTTAAATTCACTCCAGACAATGGCCATATTGAAATTGATGCAAAATGCATGAATTAACGTGGTTGGTAGCGGCCTTAGACTTTCTATCGTTCATGAAATTATGGAACAACTAGGTGTAAAGATTAGCGTTTAAAAAAGTTGATTTCATTCTCATTCTGGAACGACATTTATTATCCCCCCCTTTTTTATTCCACTATTATGCCACATTGTTTGGATATACTTTGATTAAATCAAAAAACTTAGGAGTGACTTTAAATGTATAAAACACTTATTTTATTACTATCCATTTCTCTATCTGCCGCTCTAATTGTTGGCTGTTCATCTAATAATAAGGAGGATATTGCTTCTACACCAAGTAATTCAGCAAATGAATCAGTTCAAACAGAGGAATCTCAAGAAAAGACAATGTTGTCTGAGGGAGAGGAGATCGCAAAAATTCTGGGTAGTACCTTGTGGCAAGGAACAAAAGTTTTTGATAAAAATCACAATGATTTAACAGAAGAGAATTCAAACTTTATTGCAATTGCTAAATACGACTACGAAACATCTAGATATGAATTCTTTGATAAAGAATCAAAGGAAAGTCGCGGTGATTATGGTACGTACTTTATTACAAATGATGGGAAATTCCGCGTATTAATTTCAGAATCAAAAGGTACACAAGGAGTTGTGGAGTTAACAGAAGTAACGGAGGAAAAATATACGTATAAAAGAATTGGGAAAGATGCAAATGGAAATGATGTAGAAGTTTTCGTTGAACATATGCCTTATACAGATTCAGAACTTACTTTTACTTCACCAGAAAAAACTTTGGAAACTTTTACTGGAAAAGTGGATAAGCAAGTAGATGGAGATCAAATTTTAGCAAATACATTATGGGTTGGAACAGTTGCTTTAGATGAAAACGGCACAGATGTATCTGAGTACAACCAAAACTTCTTTGCTCTTGCAAAGTATGATGCAAAAACAAGTCGTTATGAATTTTTTGATAAACAAACAGGCCAAAGTCGTGGGGATTACGGCTATTATAATGTGTTGAACAATAATAAATTAAGAGCTCATGTGTCTTTAGGAGATAATAAGTATGGAGCTGTTCTTGAAGTTACAGAATTAAATGAAAATAAATTTACCTATCAACGAATTGGGAAGAATCAAGATGGAAAAGAGATTCTCATTACAGTAGAGCACGTTCCTTATGATGGGGAGTTACATCCAGAATTCACTAAGTAGTGTGGGGTTTTCTACATTCAAGCTACCCATCCCATAGTTTATGTTTCTTTAAATTTACAACTGCTATTAACATGTGAAAGAAGAAAATAAGCAAGCTACCTACTTACTTTCATAGGTAGCTAGGCTTTATTTTTTATAAGTTTATGTTATCTCCATAATTAAATTAAGTAAACAATCCACTCGAATAATTACTAAATCATACCTACAAATAGTGAACCTATAATCAATAACACACTAACACAAGTTCACAGGTTCAAGCCTTGTCGAGACTATAACGTTGAAACTTATTGGTTTTACGGCTTGTAAATTTTTAATCTACCACTTGTCTTGAACTTTTTACGGTTAAAGCATTTTATATCAATTTTTGTACGTTTCCTAAAAATACTACCTTTTTTCATTACTGATTATTTCTCCGATTATATGTCATGTTCTGAAAGGCTTGAACTGCTGCATTTGCTACTTCGATGTCTTGAGCACTTGTCGCTCCGCTGACACCGATACCTCCAATGACTTTATTCTTGTAAATAAGTGGTATGCCACCTCCTAAAATGACAACTCTCCCTTGATTGGTAGTATTAATACCAAATGATGGACTACCAGGTTGAGCTGCACTAACTAGGTTTTCAGTAGGTATTTGTAAAGCAACACTAGTCCAAGCCTTATTGATTGCTATATCGATACCCGCAATTTTCGCATTATCCATACGGTGAAATGCAATTAAATTTCCACCCTCATCTACTATTGCAATATCTTCATTGATCCCCATTGATATCGCTTGTTTTTCTGAGACATCTATTAACGCTTTAGCTAGCGCTAAAGAAATAATCAATTACTCTCTCCCCTTTTTCAGTAATAATACATTAGATGAATTCACAGTCATTATTGTTCCATGTTAATGAAATACAATTAATTTCAGAAAGACATTTTTCTTTTCCATTCTTTTTATAATGGAAACCTTTAAAAAGACCTAAAGTCTGCAGGAAGAACTATCGGATTAGAAACTTTTATTTTTTGTAAAGAGCGTTTAATATAGATACAATTTATCTTTGTATAGATGCGTTACTTCGTAAATGGCTCTTAAATAAAAAATTAGCGCATATTCTTTTTTCACGAATTGCCAGATTGAATAACAACTTAGTTCCTTTTAAGCCTATTTATATACATCCGACACTGTTTCCAAAAAAGCTTTCAAGGCACGTGTTTTATAGCGATTTTTTTTCACAATGATGCCAATTTCCCAAGGAATGTATTGACTACTGATTTCTTTGACACAAAGATTCAGTGAGCACATTTCAGTTAAAGGGCTTGGAATAATTGCTACCCCTAGTTCCTCACGAACTAATGCCATTAATAAATCCCACTGTGTTGTGGTATATGCAATATTCGGTATAAAATTCTCCCTACTGCAACTTTCTAGAACCACTTGGCTTAAGGCAAATGTAGAATCAAATAGTATCCAATCATCATGTCGCAGTTGTGCAAGTGTAATCTGCTGTTCATCTTTTAAAACGTGACTTTTTGGCAAGCAGGCAACAAACGGCGCTTCAAAAATAAGCTGTGCTTCTAATTCCTTACTCTGGGTAGGTATCACCACAAAAGCCACATCGACTTCCCCCTTTTCAACAAGCTTCTCTACATTTAAGCCACCCTCTTCGATAATTTCAAGTGTAACCTTTGTATACTTCTTTGAGAAAGCCCTTGCTACTTGTGGAAAGAAAAAGGTACCAATAATTTGCGGAATTCCGACTTTTAAATGCCCTTTTGTATGTTCATTTATATCTTCAAGTTCTATTTTTAACTCTTGCATTTGTTGTAGTATTGTCATTGCCTTTTCATAAACAAGCCGACCCTCATCAGTTAAACCAATAATTCGATTAGAACGATCAAAGAGAATCACACCAAGCTTTTTCTCCAACTTTTGAATTGTCTTGGATAGTGACGGTTGAGCGATAAATAGCTCCTCACTAGCCTTTGAAAAGCTTCCAGATTCCACAATTGTTTTAAACACTTCGAGATCCCGTAAATTCATTTAATCCTCCATTATTCCTAATTGGCATATTCAGTATAATTTTCATATATTGTACATTATACATAATTCCTCCTATACTTTTAAAACAGGAGGGATTCAGATGTCTAATTGTAAAGTCGCTGTTGTTCAAGCAGGTTCAATCGTAATGAATAAAGAGAAATGTATCGACAAGGCAATAAAGTTAATCGAAGAGGCCGGAGAACAAAGTGCCAATATTATTGTCTTTCCTGAAGCTTATATTCCAGCGTATCCACGTGGAATGAGCTTTGGGGCAGTGGTTGGAAGTCGTTCAGAAAGTGGACGCAATGACTTTCTACGTTATGCCAAAAATGCAATAACAGTACCTGGTCCAGAAACAGATCAATTAAGTGCTGCTGTGAAAAAAGCAGGAGCTTATACTGTTATTGGTATTATTGAACGTGATCAACAAGCAAGCGGAGGCACTCTCTATTGTACAGTGATTTTCTTTGGTCCAGATGGAAAATTACTCGGTAAGCATCGAAAGCTGAAACCAACGGGGAGTGAACGTCTCATTTGGGGTGAAGGGGATGGGAGTACATTACCTGTATTTGATACACCATATGGCAAAATTGGTTCCCTTATTTGTTGGGAAAACTATATGCCTCTAGCACGTGCTGCTATGTATGAAAAGGGCATCCAAATTTATATTGCACCAACTGCTGATTCACGTGATACCTGGTTTGCTTCTATGCTGCATATTGCGATTGAGGGACGTTGCTTTGTTTTATCTTGTAATCAATATTGTACAAAGGATATGTATGAAGAGGATCTACTAGAAACAGAGGAAATGCAAAAAATGCCTGAAGAAATTACTCGGGGTGGCAGTTGCATCATAAATCCACTTGGAGAATTTTTAGTAAAACCTGTATTTGGAAAAGAAGAGATACTATATGCTACTTTAGATTTAGACGACATCACACGAGGTCATTTTGATTTTGATGTAGTTGGACATTACAGTCGTAAAGATGTTTTCCAATTAGTCGTAAATCAAGAAAAGCAATAGATCCTTTTACAGCTATTATTTAATTGATTGATTCAAGAGCCTGCCTAAGTAATCAAAGATTACTAGGCAGGCTCTTTTTGTTTTAATACTAAACGACATAGAAAGTTTACTTGTTCAATGAAACAACCTTTTTCTTACTGTGGTAAATCATTTCACCTTCAAGTAAATTCCCCAATAGTTTAAGTATATTTTTCCACACCACACCTAAATTTTAACGCAAATTTACAATCCAATTTCAGTATTTTATTCCATAAAATGTACCGATTCATGAAGAAAAACGATCTCCTTATCTTAGGAAAGTGTGCGATTATTCAATATCGTTTGAACTATATTTTTGTTTTAAAATTTAACTACTTAATTTCCTTATCATAAAGAAAAGGCACATTTCTTATTCCTGAAATGCGCTCGATTACTGAATAAGCTATTGCATAATGTCTTCGAATTGTTTAGTACGGTTTCCAATTCATACCGTCATGATTGAATGTTTCTTTGCAATATACTTTGCTTCCATGACCTTCTTTAACGTCAGTTATTTCGTACCATTTCCCCATATCATCATCTTTTACAACCCCTTTATCTGGTTTGTAAGTACGAAAATCTCCTTCTCCATTTACATAAAACGGATACATCTTCATTCCTCTTTCGTCCTGCGCACTAATTTCGTCAAAATATTTTCGGTTTTAAAACTTTACTCTATGTTAAGAATAAAGGTGGAGGTGATAACTATGCCGAAACATGCATTCGAAGCACTGTTGAAGGTTTTTCATAGTCTATTTGACGATGAAACTAAACCATCTTTACATGTTGGCGAAGTAATGTCCTGTTGGATGTATTTAACCGTTTTAGAAGAATCAGTTGCACTTGAACAACTTGCTATTAATACAACCGAAGATAAAGAGCTAAATGATTTTCTTCATAAATCAATGGCTGGCGCTAGTTCACAAGCTGCAAGACTTAAGGATTTTCTTCAACAAGAAGGTATACCCTTACCCCCTTCTTCCGAACCGAAGCCTATTTCCGAACCAAGTGCTGTTCCTTTGGGAGCAAAAATGACTGACTCAGAAATTGCTAATTTCGTAAGTGTCAAGATAGCCGCAGCAATTACAATGTGCGCAACAGGTGCAGCGCAATCCCTAAGAAATGATGTCGGATTAATGTTCTTTGAATTTCAAACTGAAACGATGAAATATGGTGCCATTCTAAAATCTATTATGAAAAAACGGGGTTGGCTCAAGGTACCACCTTATTATTACCCTCCTGGCAAACCAAACAGTTAATTAAATGAGTCTCCTTAAAGGAGGCTTTTTTATTAAACAATTTGGTATGTTTTTGTTCCGCAATCTGGCCCAAACATAATAAAAGCACAATTCTTACATCAGAATTGCGCTGATTGCTGAATAACGAATATTAAACCTTGGTACCAAATAGCCTTAAAATTCAACTTTGATACGGTTCTCCGTGATGCATCTAAATGAGGGTTAGAATTTATTCCTGAGTGAGGGTAAGGTACCAGAATCAGAACCAAAGTATGTTCTGGGTAAGTTATTAACTTCAGATGCAACTCGAATTCCAGATTCAATTGCACCTTGAATCCAAGCGTGCGCTGTTGAGGTATGTTCCCCTGCAAAATGAACCCTTCCTTCCGGTAAGGAAATATGAGGCGTTAATTCTGTTACTTGTCCGGGCTTAAACATAGTAAAAGCCCCGGCAGAATACGGATACCTTATCCAACTATGACTTGCTCCCCCTTGAAAATAATCATATACTTCAGTACCATGGATGGCCGCTAAATTTTTTAAAACATATTCAAGCCGGTTATCTTCTTCTAAGCTATCCCAAGGAATCGCATCATCCTCCCAAGTATAACTACCTAAAATAACACCAGGTCCATCTGAACCGAGATTACGGCTGGGATATTGAACATATTTAATCGGGAGATCCGTGATGGTTTGCCCGCCATATATCCCTTTCTTTTCCCAGAACCTGCTTTTAAACTGAATTCCCGTCTTTGTAGAACCAGCATAGTTTGTTTCCCGAATGGCCTTCCATTTGTTTTCTGAAAATGAGGAGCGTGGTTCAATTTCGACAAATTGTAAAACAGTAAATGGAATGGTCACAATTGCAAGATCACCAGTAATCTTAGTTGGCTCCAAAATTTTATGTACAGCATGAACCGTTACCTGATTGTCATGCTGTACAATTTTCTTCACATATTGGCCATATCGGATATTATCCTGCAATTGTTCTGTAAATGCATTAGGAAGTTTGTCGTTACCTCCTGTGATTTCATAAAACTTAATATCAGGGGTGAATAGGATTAAGATTTCACGTAATTGTTCTAAGAAAGACAGCTCCATTAGTCCCTCAAGTGTAAGTAATACTCTAATCATCTCAATTGCTCCTGGTGATAACGAAATCCCAAAAGGATTATATCTCAAATAAAAATCCATGGAATATTTATCGAATTCTCTGATTACCCAAGGCCAGTTTCTTCGTGGATTTTGATCAATAATATCTGTAATTGGCTTGATTGCTAATTGAAGTAATTCGGCAGCGGTTTTCCCCCTTTCATGAGGATACACTGGATAGTTCAAAATATTAGGATTCTGTTCATACGCTTTCATAGAAACTTTTTTCCCTTTAATGTAGATCAGATTATTAGGATTATTATTAATAAATTGATTTGTTGGTAGTTTGAACTTTTTTATATATTCTAACGTTAACGAGTGAGTATTAGGAATACGCATCGCACCAGCCTCTAAATATTGTCCATCCCTAAAATCGCCTCTTAATGTGTAGATTCTGCCTCCCACCCTATCAGTCGCTTCAAGAATTGTTACATCATGTCCAGCTGTCTTCAGTAATGATGCAGCTACAAGCCCCGCCATACCAGCACCTAGAATAATTATCTTCTTCGGCTCTCTCGATTGTTCAAGTCCATTTCTAATGATTGAAATCATTTTTTCTTCTGGTATCTGAGGAAATACGTAATTTAACATGATCACCCTCCATTTACTGAATAGGATATAAATCAACAAATTATTGATTTTTATCAACTTATTCAGACAAAGGGTAGTATTATGATAAAGGTAAATGTCTTAAAAAGGTCAATTGCCAATTCTCTTTACATAAAAGTCCCTTTTTAAAACCTCATTTACTTATTGTACGGTTTACTGTGACTAATATTAAACTGTTTATAATATAAGTACATTTCATTCTTCAATTCTGACCCAATACATAAAGAATAGAGCGCAATTCCTACTCTCGGAATGCGCCCTTTACTTGAATAATGGTCAGTTTCTATTAGTTGGTTTATGGAAAACTGACTATTTAATTATCTTACTTTTAACGTTTCATTGTGATTAATTTAGAGTTAAAAAGGAATAGTACGGTTTTGTCAAAACTTCCGAAAAAACTTGTAATAGAAATCAAATAATCACCTCCTCTAAAAAGAAAAAAGGGACTAATTAATTAGCCCCATCTACTTACTTATCAAATATTAGTCTGTTAATTTATTTTTAATTTCATATTCTTCCATTTTTTCTGTTAACCAAGTTGAATATTGTTCATTGACTTTTGAATTTAGAAGATCCTCATAAACTGTGTCTTTTACATCTTCGAAAACAGCTTCTTGTTCTTCAATTTTATCCGTTACTTTAATTATATGGAAACCATAATCTGTTTCTACCGGTTCACTGATTGAATCTATTTCCATAGCGAATGCGGTATTTTCAAACGCTTTTTCCATTTCACCCTTACCAAAGTAACCTAAATTACCACCATCCTCCTGAGTAGCAGTATCAGTTGAATATTCTTTTGCAAGTTCTGCAAAATCTTCTCCTGCATTTAATTTTTCAATAACTTCTTGAGCCGTCTCCTCATTCTCTACTAGAATATGACTTGCTTCTACTTGGGCTGCTTGTCCATAGGTAGTTTTATTTTCATCAAAGTAGGTTTTTATTTCTTCATCTGTGATTCCAACATAGTCTTCCATTACTTTGATCGTTAAAAGATAGTTTTTAATATCTTCCTTTACGTCTTCTTCATCCATATTATAAGATGAGAGTACTTCAAGAAAGGTTTCTTCATCTCCATATTGGGTAGTATAATCTTCGTATTCCGCCTGAATTTCTTCCTCTGTTACAGACAATTCTAACTTTTCTGCCTCTAATTCAATAATTTTTTCTGTAATTAGTGTATCTAATATTTCCACACCATATTGAGCTGTTAATGCTTCATTTAATTCTGTTTCAGTTATGTTTTCTCCATTCACTGATGCAATCATTGAAGAATCTTCACTTGAGCAACCTACGAGCATTGCACTTAAAGCGAATGGAAGTACTATCATCCTAAAAGTTTTTGTCTTTCTAATATATTTCATAAATATCCCCCGTTCATTTCTATTCTGATTTAGCTTACAGAAATTATATTAACGATGGATTGTGTCAGTAGAATGTCAAAACCTTGCCAGTCAAAAATTCCATAAAAAATAACAGCTATGGTTAGCTGTTATTTTTGGATAAAGTTATTCGAAATGTTGTTCCTTCCGTGGAGCTTTTTAGTAATACTAAATCTCCGCCAAGGGATTGGACAATCATTTTGCTTAATGCTAACCCAAGGCCTAGTCCTCGGATTTTATATTTTTTCTTTTCACCACGGAAAAAGCGTTCAAAAATAAATGGCTGTTCCGCTTCTGGAATCCCACTTCCCGTATCCGATACATCGATAATGATTTCTGTTTCATCTTCCATCAAGGTGACGAATATTTCACCATTACTTCCCAGTGCATGTTTTGCATTGTTCAGCAAATTTGTCATGACCTGTTGAAAGCGAATTGGGTCAACAGTGACTTCAACCGGGTTGAAGAGTTTACGGAGTTTAACCTCAATCTCTTCTTTTTGGGCAACTTGCCAACTAAACAGAGCATTTTCTACGACTTCATTAATATTAAGGATCTCATTATTAACAGGGACTGTATTTGTTGCAAATTGATTGAATGCCAGCAAGTCTTCTACCATTGTCTTCATTTTTTCTGTTTCATTTAGTGATATATTTAAAAACTCTTTTGCATCATCCCCTGTAACCACTCCATCTTTAAGCGCCTGTAATAAACCGCTGATGGAAGTTACAGGGGTTTTCAATTCATGTGTAACCCCTGCCAGTAGCTCAGTTCGTAGCGACTCAAGTCTTTCCAATTTTTTCGTCATTTCTTTAAATGAGTGGATTAATTCGTAAACCTCTTTTTCTTTACTATCATTAGGGATATCGATTCGATAATTTCCTTCTGAAACGAGTTTGGCTGCTCCTGCTACATATTTAATGGGTTTTGCCAAACGTTTTGACAGAACATAGATAGCAGCCCAACCAAACAATGCCAGACTAACGATCATAATTGCTAGTTGAGTATATTCTTGGTTCACATGGGTTAAATTATCTTTGGTATCGACCATGACTACCCAGCCAACGACTGAATCATTAATATTAATAGGCGATTTCACGATATAAAATTCTTGATTATAAATAGTCACATTCTGTATGTTGTCTACTTTATTTAAAGTGGATTGATTTAATTGTTGTTCGAATGGTCCTTTTGGCCGATTACTAGAAATAACATTTCCATTTGTATCCACAATATAAGTGAAGGGATCAATTTCTAATTCCGTTTTCAACTTCCGCTCGAGGAAAAAATTGGGTGGAGGTTGCGCCTGGTCATTCGCGGTAACAATCCTGTCCGCCATACTCTCTGCTAGCACGGACATCAAGTTCAACCGGTTTTCCAATGTATTATGACGGATCCAAAGCGCAGAAATAATTGCAACGACAATGAGCCCAATACATAATGTAAACAAGTATCTGCTTGTCCAATATCGAATTAAAGAAACGTGTTTATCATTTTTGAAAATTTTTGAGGGTTTATTTTTCTGTGATTTATGTTTTTTATTTTTGATAAACATTTAACTGATACCCCAATCCTCGAAGAGTTTTAATTTCACCTTCTGAACTTGGCCAGTCTTGCAAAGATTTTCTTATTCGCTTTACTGCAAGATCAACTGCACGATCGCTTCCATCATAATCCCAGCCCCAAATATGTTCGATTAATTGTTCTCGTGTAAAAGTTTGATTAGGATTTTCAGCCAAAAATATCAGAACAGATAAATCACGTGGGGTAAGCGTAATATTTTTTCCATTTACCTTCACTTGATGTGCTTTTAAATTGATTTCTAACTGACCAAACCGTTTCACCGGACTTTCATTTTCTACATGTGTTCGTCTTAATACTGCTTTCACACGGGCGATCACTTCATCGGCAACAAACGGTTTCGATATATAATCATCTGCACCAAAATTTAATCCTTCCAAACGATAATTTACATCACCAAGAGCTGTCAGCATAATGACAGGACAATTACTTTCTTTCCTTATTTCCTTTAAAATTTCCCAACCATCTTTATTCGGTAACATAACATCCAACAAAACAAGATCAGGATAACCTTCATGAAATTTTTCCAATACCTCATCGCCATCATATACCTGGACAACTTCATAGCCAACTTTTTGTAAATAAGCCTTCAATACTTGACTAATCGCATATTCATCTTCCACAAGTAGTATTTTCATCGGTACTCTAACCTCCCGAATATGTAATCTACAAAATATGATTTCACTATTTTTCTCCCTATAACATTATCACAGAAGTAAGTCAGCAAGATGTCAATACAATAAAGTGGCACGATAATTCCAAGTTCATTTAAGCATTATTCCCAAAAGAAGAAGTCATTTAAATGTCCGCAACGAAATATTTCTTTGACACACACCTGACATATTCCCCTTATATACTTGGGATTGTTCAACAGCCTACTCATTAATTCAGAAATTCTAAATAATATCTCAGAAATAAAGGGTGTACAATCAGCAGTTATGCTTAGTTATGATGGGAACTTTACTGCTTAATTTTGATTAACCCCTTTAGACACGGCGGCAGAATCTCTTGCCGCCAATATTATTAATGAATGTTGAAATTTTAAAATAGAAGAAATAAACATAAGTGGAGGGTAGGTTATGCAAGTTAAAAAGAGATGGATTATTTTACCGATGATTTCTGCAATTCTCTTAACTATAGCGGCTATTTATTTTGTACAAGTATTTGACCTTGAAAATACAGACCCAGCTTATTCATATAATAAAAAGCTATTTAATGAAGATGTCGTTACAACCATTGACATTACAATTGATGATAAAGATTGGGAAGATATGTTAGCGAATCCATTAAATGAAGAATACAAGGAAGCTTCCGTTACTATAAATGGAGAAGCGATTTCGAATGTAGCAATTCGAACAAAAGGAAATTCTTCTTTAACTTCGGTTGCACAAGGTGATTCACAACGCTATAGCTTAAAAGTTGACTTTAATTATTTTGATTCTACTCAAAGTTACTATGGTTTGACAAAATTAAATTTAAATAATAATTTTAGTGACTCTACTCAAATGAAAGAATTTGTATCATATGAGTTAATGGAGCAAATGGGGATTGCAACACCATCCCATTCGTATTTGAAAGTCATGGTAAACGACGAATACTATGGGCTAATGCTTGGTGTAGAAGCGATTGATGAAACATTTATTGCCCAGAATTATAATACGGCAAAAGGTTATTTATTCAAGCCTGATGGGACAGGAAGCGATCTTGTCTATATCAGTGATTCTCTAGAAGATTACGAGGGAATCGAAGTGAAAATGAATGAGGATAGTATTGATGACTCTAATCTTATTTCCATGATTAAATCAATTAACGAAGGTGAAGGATATGAAGAATTTGTAAATACAGATCAAATGCTTCGTTACTTTGCTATGAATACAGCACTCGTTAGTCTTGATAGTTACCAAGGTCAGATGAAACATAACTATTATTTATATGAGGATGAAGATGGTGTATTTTCTATTTTGCCCTGGGATTATAATATGTCCTTTGGTGGATTTGGTTTAGGTGGTATGGGTGGAGGCGATCGCCCTGATATGTCTCCTAATGCTGATGCATCTGGCGAATTGAAAAATGAGCAAGAAGCTAACCAAGCTCAAAATTTTGATTCTGCTAAAATGCCAAGTAGACAACAAAATGATGAAAGTATGGAACCGGCCAATGGTCAGACAGCTGAAGCAGGGCCCCCTCAAATGCCAGGAGGAGACCCGCAACCTGGAGGGATGATGATGGGGTCAGGAGATTTACTTTCCGAAGATGCAATTAACTTCAGCATTTATGAGCCAGTTTCAGGAACTTCATTAACCAATCGACCATTATTAAATGTGTTATTAAGTGATGAGAGCCTACACGCACAGTACGAAACCTATCTAGAACAAATCGCGACAGAAATTTTAACAGAAGAAAATGTTGCAGCCATTACATCGAAGTTAGGAAAGTTACTAGTGCCTTATATTGAAGAAGATCCATCGAAATTTTCAACAACAGAAGATTTTTTAGAAGGGGTTAGTGGAGATAATAGCTTACCTGAATTTGCAAAACAACGTAGTGAATCAATCTTAGCACAGTTAACAGGCGATCTTGTTGTCGAATCTACCCAAACATCTTCCATGGTGCCTGAAATGGGTGGCCAAAGAGATCAGCAAAATGCCAATGGAGAGCGTTCCCAAAACGGTAATCCCCCACAAATAAATGAGGGAATGCAAGGCGGCTTTGATATTAACTCTATGTCTGCCGAAGAGTTTGAGCAGTTTTTAGATAGAATTCAAGACGGTAATTTCCCTATCACATTACCAGACAACTTTGATTCAATGACAACAGAAGAGAAAAAATCCTATTTAACAGAACAGATGGAAAATATGACTCAACAAGGTCCAGGTAGTGCTAATGGAAATAAGAACAGACCTATGATGAATAATGAAGCAAGTGAAACGGATGAGTCGACTGGTGAATTCACCAAAACAGATGTATACCAGCTCCTAATCTATTTGGCAATAGCATTGATTGCCATATTCTTTGTACGACGGATTTGTAGATAATGTAGACAACCGGTTTCTAGATTAAGAAAGCGGTTGTCTATTTTTCAATATCCCTTTTATCATAAAAAAAGATCTATAAATTTTAAGTTTTATTAACTATTATTTTGGTAAAACAGCAGTTGAAGGTTATGAGGTGAGGTTTAATTGATTAGCAGAAAAAAATGATGATCGTTTGCATAAGTTTAATTATTTCTATTTTAATAAGTGGTTGTAGCTCTAGTGCTGCAAACGAAAACGGGGTAAAAGATGATTTAAATATCGTCATTTTTAAAATCGGTAAAGCCGATAGTATCCTCTTGAGCATAGGAGAGCAAACGGTTCTAATTGATACAGGGGAAGATGAGGATGGAGAAGAAATTATTGATTATATGAAAAAAAATAAAATGACTTCGATTGATTATTTGATACTAACTCATTTTGACAAAGATCATGTTGGTGGAGCTGATACAGTGTTAAATGAAGTTGAGGTATTGAATGTGATTACTCCAAATTACGAAAGTGATAGTAAAGAGTACAAAGAGTATTTGGAAGCACTAAAAGAGCATCGGATAGCTCCCCATAAATTAACAAATGTTTTTAATTTTAAAGTGGGGACCGCTGAATTCACCATTGATCCTCCACAGAAAGAGTCTTACTCTGGGGATAATGATTATTCCCTCGTAATCAGTGTAGAACATGGAAAGAATAGTTTTTTATTTGCTGGAGACGCAGAAGAAGAACGAATTGCAGAACTAATTGAATCAGGAAATTTGGAGCATACCTTTTTGAAGGTACCCCATCATGGTCGATATAATGAAAAAAGTACAGAATTTTTCACCTTAATCCAACCTAAGTATGCTGTTATCACTTCTTCAGATAAAAATCCAGAAGAAAATGAGGTTGTAGACGCTCTAAACCAATTAGGAACGGAAATATATGTAACAAGAAATGGGGACATTTTTATTTCTAGTGATGGAGAATCCCTTCGCATAAATCAATAACGATGGATGAGACTTGTTAGGGATTTTTACTTTTAGAATAAGAATAGTAAAGACACTTAACTTTGAGTGTCTTTTAATTATTGCCTTTTAACAGCACATATATTAGAATTTACTCCACAATCATGGCCCTTAACAAAAAGAAAGAGCGGAATTCTTACTACAGAATTGCGCCCAATAATTGAATAACAAGTAGCTTCTATTAGCTGGTTTAATTGAAGAGAAATTATATCATCTCACCAAAATTATCGGCAAACTGTTTTTCTGAAATTACTTGTAACCCGTTTCTTTTTAATAAAGCAGCTGTAACTCCATTCCCAGCAATTTTCTCTCCTATAAATTCACCATTATAAATCATTGAACTTCCACAGGAGGGGCTATACTCTTTCAGTACAACTACTGTTGCGTTAATATCAATAGCTTTTTTTAGAGTAATATAAGCTCCCTTTATGTATAGTTCCGTAACATCTCTACCTGATTTTTCGATTACTTTAGCTTTTCCATCTAATACGTCTTCCCCGTTACCACCTATTATTTCTGCAGGTTCTCTAGGAGTCGAAAAGCCACCAAGTAATTCGGGGCATAAGGCAACTGCCTTTTTCTCTTCTATTAGTTTCATGATCTTATTATTTAAACAATGTGTGCCGTTATATCTTACCTCTAATCCTGCTAAACAAGAACTTACTAATATCATTGATATCCCCCCAATTTGGTATCATCTAATAACATTGTACATTAAAGGAAATGCTCGACAATATGGCCCTAAAATCAAAAAGAACGCGAATTCATCTTCTGAAAACGCGCCCGATGTTGAAAAGCATGTTTTTAAAGAAACCATTCACCTTGAGCAATTTTTACTACTTTACCTCCTACATAAACATTGAATTTACCATTATCTTCAACTGCTTTTAAAAACAATAAAGATGGTCTTTCAATCTCATATCCTTGTTCTACTCGTATATTAATTTCACTTTTTTTGAAATATTGATATTTAACTAAATAAGCTGCTAAACATCCATTAGCACTACCAGTAGCTGCGTCTTCAGGAATACCATAATAATCTGCAAAGTCTCGAACATTTAAATCATTTTCCGAATGATATGTTTCAGGAGAAAAAACCATTATTGCTTTTGCTTCCGTATGTTCAATTAATTCAAAGTATTTTTCTTTATTTATTCTTACTTGTTTAACTGCTTCTAAAGATTTTAAAGGTACAATAATCACTGGAAGTCCAGTTGAAACCTCTTGGATAGGAAATCGTTCATCTATGTTTTCTTTATCAATATTTAAAATATAAGAAACTTTATTAGGATCTAAAATTTGACCAAAAGTTGGTTCATTTTGTTTCATCCATAGAACTTCTTCTTTATTGAATGAAACCGGTATTTGACCACCTTTAAAATTTAAAATAAGTTCAGTCAAAGGTTTTTCTAATACTTCGTTTTGAATGATATAGGCAGTTCCTAAAGTCGGATGGCCAGCAAAAGGAACCTCTTCATTAGGTGTAAAAATTCGAACATCATAACCACTATCATTTTTTGAATCTGACAAAATAAAAGTGGTTTCAGAATAATTAACTTCTTTGGCTATTTGCTGCATTTCACTATCGGAAATATTCCCAGCATTTTTAAAAACTGCAAGTGGATTTCCTGTATACTTACCCTCTGCAAACACATCAACAATAGAATAATTCACTTTCTCCATAAGACTTTCCCCCGTTTACTTTTTATATTTTAACCAACATACCAATTATTTCATTTTAATTGAAAGAATTAAAGATAATATTTGTTAACCCATTTGTTCAACACGTACTGCGGAAATACTTTATATGTCTAGACAAAATGTAAATTCTAAAAATATAAAAAAGGAAATTTCACATTTGAAATTTCCTTTTTTATGGCTTTATTTCACACTTTGAATAAGATCTAAAACGCCTTATATTATTAGTTTCAAAATGTTCAAGATATAGAGAGTACTTGCAAGTAGTTATTCTCCAGAATGTATAAAAACAACTTCCTGATTAACTTGCTTCCAATTATCGGAAAGTGTAGTAGGTGACTACTTCTTTTCTTTTATAAGGGTTTTACCGCATTATATACTAACTTAATTCCACTTTAGTAATTTCACTTAAATAAACATTATTTACAATTGAGTCTTCGTCTGCCACAACGTATTCGATAACAGTTGGGCTAACAGTCCGAATATAAACGAAAGCTGAATCATCTACATGCGCGATTCGAAGCTTTTTACGCTGAACCTGTTTAATATCAAGTTGGTTGGTACTTGCTTCCGGTAGACTTGTGTAATAAATCTCAAAATCTTCTTCTGACGCATCAATGAATAAATGCCAAATGTTATACTTATCTTCTTGATCAATCACTTTTTTGAATTTACCTTTTTTCCCCATGCCAAGAAAGTACTTAAACTTCAATACATCATTTTCCATATTTCGGTCTATAACTTTTACATTTCCGCCTTTTCGGCTTTGTACAAGTCCAAAGGCAACACCTGTTTTTCCTGTAGGAGCAGTAAAAATATCTCGGTTAACGTCTATGTTCTTTTCTTCTTGCTTTAAATAAGCATCTTCTGTCCCTAGTGGTGGAAAAATCTCAAAAAGATTTCCAGACACATCAGGCCAGTTTAGAGTATTTTGTACTTCCGTTTCAATCCATTTATTAAATAGATTCATCACAACCGGGGATTTACCTGAATTACCCGCAAGGAGAATATTTATTTTATTGATTTTGCTAGATTCTGTCTGAGCAAAAGCTCTTCTTAAAGACTCAAAGAAGTTTTTAATCCCTTTTTCAATTCTTTTCTCAATTATTTGTTCCATCTCATCTTGATCGATCAAAAGCTCCACATTGAGTTTTGCATGGCCAGATTTGTCAAACAAGTCTACCCGGATCATGCCTCTTTCAAACTTTTCTTCATACCCTTCATGTTTTTCCCAAAGAGGCCTAATTTTTTCTACCAATTGTTTCATATTTAAATAGGATTCCTGTGATTCATTAATTAGCGTCTCACTTCCGGGGAATTTCTCACATTCTGCTGGGAGAGTAAATGAAATATTGAACTCACGCATCGTTTTTTGGTTATTTTTAAACACTTGGAATGCTAATAGCTCTAGGATGTTCTCTCCACCTAAGTAACGATCCCCACCCGATGCAAAATGCTCTATGACATAGTCATATCTTCTTTCTTTTAAGCCCGCCTCACGCCAAATACCAAAATCAAAATCTGTTGTACCGCCACCAAAATCAAACACGCCATAGTACGTTACGTCATCACCTTCAGGTTCAAACCCGTATTCTTGCAAGGCACAAATTGCATAAGCTGCAGGTTCAGTTGCCCCACCCGTGACACGGAATTTTTTCATTAACTCTTCATCCTGCTGTACCGGCATAGGAAGCGTCTTTTTTAATCCACGCTCAAAACTTTTTAGAATTTTATCTCTTACTTCTTTTTCATACGTCACCGGGAATGCCAAAGTGTAGTCCAGGTAAATTCCATTGTGCTGGTTGTTGATATACAAACCGAGATAATAAGCGTATATCTCAATTGGGTTAATTTCCTCCTCGGTTAAGTCTAAGAAGGAACGTAATAAAACTGCATACCCTTTCTTGTCTCTTAATCGGAGTTGTTTTTTCTTTTCTCCCGCCCACTGCTTTAGATTATTTAAAATTGAATAGTAATGGTCACTCTTACCATTCATCAAGCTGTTAAGAGCATTGTGGGAAACCGTTACATCCTGCCATCTTGTATCTGGTCTTCCTTCTTTTTCTTGATAAAGCTCTATGAAATGCTCTAAATCAATAAATTCAATCACAGTTGGATTTTCATAGTGCCATTCTTGTACTTCCGAATTAAGGTACCCAATGCCTATACGCATAGGAAGAGTAAGTTCACTTGCTTCTTGATAAACGACCACTGTACTTTTAGTTCCAAAATCAATTCCAACTATGCCATCCTCCCTAATATCCATTTTAGGGTTTCCGGCCATTATTTCATTCTTCAATTTTATCGTTAAAGGTTTTTCTTCCGTGTCGGTAGGCCATAAATCCCAATGGCCTCGGTTTGGATCTGTTAACATCTTTTCATCATACGGATCAATATCTGCTCGTACTTTTTCAGAGTTTAAAAGTTTCTCATAAAAGGACTGGGAATCAATAGAAATGGATGACAATTCACTTTGTAAATCACTATTCTTTAAATCCTTTAATTGGTACAATGCCAGCAAATAATCATACTCCTTCTGGCGTTCCGTACTTAATCCCCTTGGTACAAATTTGTTTTCTAGCCATAACCGGAGAACCGTTTGATCGTTGATTTCAAAGGTATTTTCTCCATCTAAACGGAAAATAGGAACGAAAAATCCTTTACCCTGCGAATTGTTTTTCTGATTTACTACATCAAAAATTTGAATGTCGTACTCATTGGATTTAAACGCAATTGAGTTAGGGAAATTAGTTGTTTGGGTGGCAAATAACCTTGTAACCGAAGAATGTTTATTCGCGGAAAAATCATCTAAAGCAACTATTTTCTTAAATACAGGGTGATCGGTTGTATTAAAACTTTTAGTAACTTCTTCCTGTGTCATGACATCTCCTTTGAAACCAGAAATGTCCAAATGCTTTGTGTAATCAAAATCTTCGTCTATTATTTCATAGTAATTTCTATATGGAAATAAAGCTGCAATGTTATGATCATAGACAACGTTTATGTTATTCATATAAACCCATCTGGAACGGAGCATCTTTTTAATCTCTTGAAAGAAGATCGAATCATCCTTAAAGAAGATTTGTTCTGCCCTCTGATATAGGTCTTTAATTAAAGACCTCGCTTCTTTATAAGTCATTGATATGGAAGTGACCGGAACAGTTTGTGCATCCGGTGAAAATAAATCCTGCTGCTCGTTCTCGTTTTTATTTATTAAGTGAATAGAGCTGTCAATCGTATTTTCCGCTGCTAAACTTGTTACGACCTCAAGGGGTTCTTCTTTATCTTCAATTGTTTCTAGTTTTTCCACTTCTTTAATAAATTCTTCTGACTGAGCATCATCAGACTCTATATAACAGATTGGATTACCAATCTTGACTAAATTGAATTCCTCTATGTACAAGTCTTTAAGGGTACCTTCTTTTTCTGAAAAAAGGTCAAATTCGATGTCCTCATGTTTAAATTTGGCTAAGGCTTCCCCCACCACAATATAATCACCAGGCTTTTTATACCAATGCATAAGAAGAATTTTTTCAACGCCTTCTTCTATCTTTGGAACAGTAATCGATGTCATTATTATTTCTCCTTATTTGTTATTCTCTTTTTCGCCTACTAGATTCTCACAATGGATTTTTTTATAATCTTCCCATTAATACTTACATATCCCGGCAGCAGGATGTCCGTAATATCCCCCGATACTTGGCTATGAGGGGCTCTTATATACAAGTCCTCTCTGAAGACCTCATTCAACTTCGCTTCCTGTATTTTATATAAAGGGGTATCGAATGTTTTACTGTACTCTTGAAAGAAATACTCAAAAAGGGAGAGCAAAATCTCTCTTTCCAGCTCCCGTCCTTCCATAATCTCGTTTTTAATAAAATCCCACAAAGATGAAATGTTTTCATATTGTACACCGCAGACAATAAAATCCTGTACAGTTTCGCCCTTGAAGATTCCTTTTAAGGATTTTTTAGTAGTTTCCGATAATTGTTGAACAGCCTCGTAAAGTTCTTCTGCTTCCCGATAGTCTGTTCTTCTCTTCTGTAATTCGTTAAAATAGCATTCCAATTTCTTATTTAAATGTCGGGTCTCTATTTGATACTGATTAATTTCCTCTTTTTTCAACTCAATCTCTTGTTGGAGCCTTGCTATTTCTTTTTCTTTTTCTATCAAGAGTTCCTTAGTTTCCCTCATTTGATTAAACGAGCTGGCTTCAGTTATTTCTTTTATCTTTTCGATGATCCTTTCGTCTTGAAGGGAAACCAGTAATGCCTGAATAAAATCATCATTTAATTCTTTATTCATTTTTAAACTCCTTTCAAAGTATTAACCAATCCTGATCTACTACTTTATATAAAGAATCAAGTCATGATGCTCCTCTGAATTGATTAATTATCTAGATTTCGAGTCCTAACCATAACATAACGAATTAAGGAAGATTTCACTTTGAAATCCCCCTTGTCACTTTTCACTATAAGATACTTACTTTGGTTGACCTTTTCTAAAACTTCCTGTACAACATCCTCTTTCTTAACATCCAAATCTCTTACTATTTTTTCACGTATAATATTACAATCTAGAGTATAATAAACAATATATTCATTCAAAAATAACTTCCTCCATTGGTGCAGTAACTAACGTATATACCATGGTTATTTACTTTATAAGCCAGTAATTACCCAATTCAGTTTTCTCTTTCATAGACATTATTAATATACCAAGTACCTATAAAGATAAATAGAGGATTATTATTCCATTATTCTTCCATTTCCCTCCTAAAGTGCACATAAATATAACTAGATCAAAACTGATTTCTTTGGAGTCCTTCCTCCGTTAAATGGCACTACATAAGAAAAAGCACAATTCTTTTTTGCAGAATTGCGCCCTAAAATAAATATAGTGTGCTGATCCTTTCTACTTGGAAAAGCGCCCTTCGTAACGGAAAAACTTCATTAGTTGGTTACTTTAATCATAAAAATCATGATCATTTTCTTGCTCTACTTTTACAATACGCCCTGTTTTCGCATTGATTTCAACTTCATATACTCTATTTTGCGGCGTCATAATGTAAACTTCGTATACTAAAATACCGTTCTCCATATCCAAATCTACATGCATAATTTGGCCGGGTACTCTTCCAAGAGCAATTTGTTGTGCTTGTTGTACAGAAATCCTTTGGGTATTTTGTAAATACATAGGATTATAATTCCCGTAATACATAACGAGTTTCCCCCCTTAGTAATTTCAATCGTTTTCATATTATTCGGGGAAAATAGAAATGGTTACCTTATTCGGTACACTTAAGTACAATTAGTTTTTAGCAAGTCGCTTCACAATTTCCATCAATTTCAGCATAAATATTTCAATTAGATTATTGTAATAAATGCTCCTAAAATGAAAACAGACGCATTCCTTGTTAATGAAATGAGCCTCCTGTAATGGAATAACACACTAATGATCTACTCTTCTAAAGTATAGCGAAAATTTTAAATCAAAAATTTTACGTTAAGTACATATAAGAAAACATATAAAGAGCATAATAAGTAGCTAAATCTACTCATCATGCCCTTTTGTGCGCAAATCATCCGATTGTAACCTCTAAAAGAACCATACCCCTGTTATTAGTCATCAACTTCAACTTTTAGGATTTCTCCAGTTGAAGCATCGATTTTAATCTCTATATCGGAGCCATTCTTTTCATATTCAATCGTATACGTTTGTTTTCCATGTTCTGCCTCAAGTGTCCATCCTGTAGGAGAAAATCCTTCTACTTCGGTTTTTTTAGAAGCAATTTCAATTGCTTTAGCTGGGTCAATAATGGCTGAAAAATCTAATGATTCATTATTATCTCTTCTATCTGTTTCAACTTTATTTTCTTTTATTTCTTTTGTAGTTGCATCAATTTCTATTTCATATTCTTTTGATGAATCAAATCCTTCGATATCATAATGTAATCGACCAAAGTCCGCATCTAAGTCAATGGATTCAATTTTTGCATCTGGATAAGCTTCTTTAAAGATATTTACTGCCTCTGTCATAGAGACAGTTGGATTTGTAAGGTCAACAGTGGTGGACTGGTTTGGTGTAGCATTACTAGAATCTCCAACAGCACTTGTTTCATTATTTTTATTTGTAGTGTTGGCTTCACTTACAGTACTAGGTTGCTTGGTCGTACTTACATTTTCTTCTGTTGTGTCTGTACCACATGCTGTTAATAAAAGTAGGGCGAATCCTGTGATCGTGAATTTTTTAAACATTTTAATTTTCTCTCCTTATGTATCGATTAATAAAATTTGATTTCCTACTCTTTATTTTTAGACCTATTCTTTAATAACTATACTTGCTAAGTTGAAGAAAATGGCCCTAAGTTTTAAATTCCATCTACTTTCTTCTTTTTATCAATCTGGCACATCATTTATGAAACAAATTTAAAATTATCAAGTAAATGCAACTTTGATTTAGACAAGAAAGAATCCCTTTTGAAAGGATCAAAAGGGATTCTAGATTAATTTTATATATATAAAATTTTCAAAAAAACGGGTAGCCTGGTAGTTTGTGCAGTTATTTTTTCTTCTCTTTCAGTCGATCTTTATTGCCATAAGTATCATTATGTTATGGTCTAGATATCTTGAAGTTTGTCATAGTTACCTTTAATATAAACATTTTCAATGGTATCTAACGTAATCTTTTCATTCTTTTCTAGGCAAGATCCTATTATTCTAAGGAAAGAATCATGCTTTGCTTTTACACGTGCTCTAATTTCGTCCAAACAATCATTTGAAAATTTATCTGGTGTCTCTAATCTTGATAATCGTGATTTTATTTCTTTTATTTTTTTAGTTCTATCTTTTAAATATTCTTCATAAGATTTCTTTCTTAATTCCACTTTAACGGCTCCTTGTAAATTATATGTTTTCCCATGCTGTAAAATAGAAGAAGCCACATTTTTTATCCATTAGCGATTTTATTATTATTCATTCAAGGAATAGCTTTTTACGTCCAGATATTAAGTTGCTTTTTTCTGGCAGTATAGATGATTGTACTGTTGGATTCTTCTTTCTAACAATTTAAAAACGCCTACATAACTTTCTGCTTCGATAATTGTTAGGGTTTCTGCATGTTCAAGTATTTGTAAATGAACTAAATATAATAATGCTTCGGATAGACAGTTGATTGAAGTGAATCTAAGTGGTCTATATAAAGTTAATAATTTCCCATTGGAATATGCATTCTCTAGCAGTTCGTATAAATCTTTATAATTGTCTTCCTTGATCATTTTATGGACGACAGTTTTCTGCAGTTACCCTACTTGTATAAGAAGATTTAATGCAAGGTCCAAGCACGTTTCCGCGTTGTACTCATTTGACTGATTATACATAAACATCTCCTTACCCTTTTGTATCGTTCTATTTAGTTCTTTTAACTTACATAAATATTCTAACCGTAAATTCCACCTTGAGGACGAATCTTTCGTAAGCGTTCACATATCAATCATTATCGTAATTTGTAATCCCCTTCTAAGACGAAACTGCATAAAAAAAAGACCCGTCATGACGAGTCTTTTTCTTCAATTATTCAATTTTAACTATGGATTCATTTACTTTACTTATGATATTTCGCATCGCTCGAAAAGAGACAGTACATTTCGCTCCATTTACTAATTTGACATACTTATCTTTTTTATTGATTTCAATAATATGCTGGAGGTTAATGACACAACTCTTATGACATCGAAAGAAGGTAGAATCAATTTCTTCGATGTCTTTTAGTTTGCCATAAAAATCATATACCCCATTCTTCTCATAAAGGCGTATTTTATGGAAATCCTCAGATGTTTCAAAGTAGTAAATGTTTTCATAAGGGACATTCTTTATTAATTCCCCCATCTTAATTTGGAAAACATTAGTCGTCTTTGTCTGTCCCAATTTTTCGTATCTTTCAACTGCACTTTCAAATGCGCTAATGATCTCTTCTGAGAAATTTTCGTCAGAACTTTTGATAATATAATCTAAGGCAGCTAACTTGTATTTAAAAGTCAGTTTTAATGCTTCTGAATAATTCGTTACAAAAATAATACTAGCTAAGAGATCGTTCTTTCTTATTGCATCGGCAAGTTGAATCCCGTTACTTCCATCCCCCAATTCGATATCTAGGAAATAACAATCGGCTTTATTGTTTTCTATATAACTTAAAACCTGCTCAGCATCAGAAGCAACAAGGACTATTTCAACGCTAGGATGATTCATCATGGCATAATTTTTTATAATGGTATGGAGCAATTTTCGTTGCTGTGGATGATCTTCACATATGACAACTTTCATTGACTTCCCTCACTTTTTTCCATTTCAATAATTTGACTGAATACACCGTTATTTACATTCGTACGCAACACCACATTCGGGTAGGTATTCATAATGCTTCTAACAGTGCTAAGTCCTTTTCCACGATTTTCTCCTTTTGTTGAGAATCCATCATTAAATATTTTATCGATTTTCACAGAATGATCATCCTCTATTGTGTTTTCGATAATAATCATAATGGAATTTGACCTACTTTTAAAAATGGCAATATCGATTTCTTTATCAGTATGATTTTGCATGTTTGCTTCTATTGCATTATCTAAGAAGATTCCTAGTATTCTAGCAATATCAATTATATTCATACTCAGTTCATCAATTACATCTGGAACTTCAATATTAACCGTTATACCCTCTTTTTCGGCTTGCAAGGTTTTGGTTAGAATTAAACCTTTTATGCCTGTAATTTGTAACTTCGATAAATTAGCCAAGCGCATATTTCTTTTGAGCGTATCTTCTTCTGCCGAGAAAATATGTTTTCTAAAATACTTTTTTAAGCCTTCAAAATCATTGATCTCTATATATCCCTGCATAGATGCTAAAATATTAGCGTGATCATGTCTGAACTTTTGCATATCATTATTGATTACTTCTAACGACCGCATATAATCTGTAAACTGAGCGGTTTCAATTTCAACTCTTCGAAAATGATTCTCCTTCTTAATATTAACGATTGTTAAATATAGAACAAAGAGCATAATCGTAAAATAAGTAATCTGTGTAATGATATTAAATTTCAACAAGTTACTTTCAGATAAGTACTCAGTTAGATAGAGGTTAATATAAAACGTACTCATTGTCACCAGAGCAATAAAAAGAATAAGCATATACGCTGTTTTCATTTCCTCTAGCAACTTATAAATTTTTCTAGTTGAGTGCTTATAAATGATGATACAAAGAATAAATAAAACCGTGAAAATACAGTAATGTTCTAACATCCCTGGAAGGGCGTCATAAGAGAAAGGTTTCATTACAACTTGCGTTAGATTGTCAGTAAAAACACCAATAATTAATACAAAGCAGATATGTATAAGAGTCAGAAACGCTCGAGAAAGCCAAAAAAAGTATGTAAACGAACTAACTAATAAGAAAACAATTCCTTGCCATTGACCAATTAATTGAAAGATCAGGATGGAGGGACACATGCTTAGCAAGATATAAGCTAAAATACGTTTCATACTCATTTTCATTTGTGTTGCGTAGCTTATTGCCCAAAATAGAATAATAAATTCAATGATGCTTAATATAAATAGTTCCATTACATGTCAATGCCTCTATTCTTTATCATCTGTAAATGGGTTATTGCTAAGTAACTGTTCAGGAACTTTCTTCTCATGGAACCAGATTGTACAAGACATCGTTGTAGCTGTTCCTCCTACTGCTACAAGGGCTGCTGCTATTTTTGAAGCATGAAATTTAATATTGAACCAATTCATTTTTTTCTCTTTATTCATTTGAGGCATCTCCTTTTAATGTTGGTTGTAAAGTTAACATGATGACTTCTATTAAAACTCCATAAGAGATTAATAGCTTTATTTCCACTGAACTGAAACAGAACACCCCAATTAATAGTAACATGCGAAAACACATTTTCTTTCGTAAAAAACGGCGATGTTTTTCGTTAATAATAGGTTGATTTACCGTCCCTTTTGGCGCAAGTAGATATACCATAAGCAAGAAGGTACAGAAAATTACAAATAGAGTAGCACCTGAAAAGTTCTGCTGATGATGAAGTTCTATTAAACATTTAATGGCAACTGGAAATGTAATAATACTCCATACAATACAAGTGAGTAAACCTTTGAAATGGTATCCTAAACAAACTTGTCTTAAAATTAAAAAGGCTAGGTGTGTTATGAAAGTTGGTAGCACACAATCTAATAAAATAGCAATTAAATAAATAATGAGCAATTTTATTAATTCGGATAACACAATCTGAATACCAAACCTTAGTTTTTCTTTTTCAAGAACTGAATAATTTTCTTGGACTAATAAGTTATATAAAGAGTTTTCTAGTCTATATATCACACATTCCTCCCTACCGCATTCATCAAAAGGAATAAATATTCACATAGATAAGTAACACTAAGGAACCACTAGTATTCTAGCATTATTTCATATTTATATCCTTTTACTATTCATCAACGTGAGATTTTTTGTCCTGAACGTCTCCAACCTGTCCAGTACAATTCTCAATAGTCTATGTTGGTATGATATATCACTTTTGACGATTTATAAATAAACTTTTTGAAGAAACTTCATGAGTGCAATAAAAATAGCAGGGACTCTTCCTCCTGGGAACTTATCTCTATATTTTATTGAATTTTGCTACTTTACAGAAAAGTCTAGTCAATTTGACCTTAAAATGAAAAAGTGCGCAAATTCTGATTGACCTGAACCCCTCTTGTTAGAAGCGTTAATTCTTCTTCGTTTATGTCAAAACTATGTATAATAGTAAAGTATTAGAAATGAAAATGCGGAGGACAAACATTGCAAAAGTATGTAAAGCATATCTGTCTTACTTTCATTGCAACAATTGCCATAACGGTACCAAGTTATGCGCAGTCAACTGATGAAATAAAAAGTAGGGATATAGCAAAAAATCAATCAGAAAAGGATGAAATTACCTCATACGAGTTGGATGTATTAAAGTTTGATCCAAATTTACACTTTCGTCCACAAACAGCTATAACAAAAGTAGAAGAAGAACAAGCATTAAATCGAGCAAATCAAATTTTTCAAGTGTCATGGACTTATAAAGAAATAAAAAGTTTATATAAAAATAAAGTGGCTATTACAGAGATGCACACTCAGCCACTTACATATGAGCAATTTTCAAATAAACTTAATGAAGGTTTTTTAATACATACTGATAGTAAGGTAGAAGCATCACAGTCCTCACCATCTTTCCAAATGACAAGTACTAGTGCTTACTTTGCAAAAATCCCAGTGATTCTGGATGAAGATGTCTACTTACGTGCATTTGAACCGCTTACCTTAATCAATCATAACAAGATCGATTATGGATATGCAGTAGACCAAGAATTAATCTATTCAGTTGGAATCATCGGCTCAAAAGTAACCGTTACTGTTCGTACATTTAATAATGGAGATTACTTTATTTTTACTAGATTTGATAATGTTAGTGGAACTCAAAAGAATATTGACTTAATTCAAATCGAAGAAAACGTGAGTTCAAACGATTTATTCCGCTTTGACCGTTATCCATTAGTACGGGATGACGGAACCGTGATAGGAGAAGACATCACTTCCTATCCAGTCGGATTGCTGCGTCTGACAAAAGAGGACGGTTCAAAAGAAGAGCAAATGATCGGCAAAGCATATAAATCTAAACAGCTGACTATGGAATACGAGGATGGCGGTAAAAGCTCGATGCGTAGTCTATTAGCTGAAACAGAATCGTTCGCTTATGCCCAAGTCGGGAATGCATTTTTAACCATTAATTCACTTTCCTCAACAGGTAATGATATTGTCGAGCATTGGGTTATGAATTCAGATCAAACATTATTTAAATCAGATTATAATCGTGAAGCCTGGATGCAAGAAAATGCCGAATATTATTCGAAACGTAATAATTGGTATACTGCTGAAGGACCATTTAACAAAATGGCTACATCAACTGAACCACTGCCTCAAAGTGGCTATGGTTATGGTAGAAACTTATTATTACTAATAGAAGACCGAGCACTGGCACTTTATAAGCAACAGGGAGATCGATTTTTTGAAAATCTCGTATACAACTCTTTTGTCAATTTAGATATCTTTAAAGGAGATCGAACATATTGGCCAACAGAAGTAACAAGCACTTATTTAAAAGGATTATATAACATCTCTGCCCCATTTATTGATACGCGATTCAATGAATATATTGCGTTATTTTACTATAATAGTGGTGAATTATTTCACGTTAAAAACTATAATGAACCATTACGTAATTATGCAGATTTATTAGTCCTTCAAAAAGAACAAGGCCATGTCATAGAAGTGGATGAGGATTCCTTCTACATATCAGATTACTTCCCAATTAATCAAGAAGTGACAACTCATTCCTCCATGAACCATGTATTAGGTGGAATGAATTTATTATTGCTGGCTTATGAAGAGTTTGGAGACGAGAAGTATTTAAAAACTGCACGTGCCATTATGACAGCAATTGAAAAAGATCAGAAAAATTGGATTCGCGATAACGGCAATATTTGGTATAAAATATCACCAGACGGTACTTTTGTCGGGGATGACTATCAGCATTTATCTCTTGAGGATTTAATCAATTCCTATAAATTATGGTCTAAAATTGCCCCAAAATATTTAGCTACATTAGAAGAAATGATTGCTTCCAAATCTTCTTACCTTTCTAGTGACACATTAGGTTACACAACAAAAATCTATAACGGCTTAAAAGATTTAGAGATGCTAAAATACTTGCCAAAAGGTGAGGAACGAACAGAAGCGAAATAATGGAGAAGGGACAGGGGGACAGGTACACTGTCCCACTTTTCCTGATTTGGA
Organism: Ureibacillus composti; assembly: GCA_030348875.1. GTDB lineage: Bacteria > Bacillota > Bacilli > Bacillales_A > Planococcaceae > Ureibacillus > Ureibacillus composti. The sequence continues at coordinate 1,464,399 of JAUCEP010000002.1, read as the reverse complement.
TGAGGATTTGCGTTGAATTTAATTTAAAGGCCCACCTATTTATTTAGGTGGGCTAAATTCGTTCCTATTATATATATCATTTCATCTATGCACTGGGACAAGGGACCTGTCCCCTATGTCCCACTCAAAAATTATCAAAATCTTTAAACTTTAGTAGAATGAAGAACAAACATGTGTAATAATGAAACATAACTTAATATTTTTTGGAGGGATTATTTTGCCGAATATTAAATCAGCAATTATCGTCGGCGGAGGAATCGGAGGGCTTGCGACTGCCCTTAAACTTCACCGCGTTGGCGTGCTAGTGAAAGTATTTGAAAGTGTTGAAACGATTAAAGCGCTAGGGGTTGGTATTAATTTATTGCCCCATTCCGTTAAAGTGCTAACTGAGCTAGGTTTATCGGAAGAGCTCGAAAAAACAGGCTTACCAACAGCCGAACTGATGTATGTCAATAAATTTGGGAAGAAAATCTGGCAAGAAGATCGCGGCTTGGCTGCGGGCTATAAATGGCCACAATACTCTATTCACCGTGGTGAACTTCAAATGCTACTCCTAAATGCAGTTAAGGAACAATTAGGCGAAGAAGCTGTGTTCACAGGACATCACCTCACTTCATTTGAAAACGAAGCAGATGGTGTGGTTGCTCATTTTGAAAATAAAAAAACAGGTGAACATATTGGTACATATCGTGCGGATATCCTAATCGCGGCAGATGGCATCCATTCAGTCGTGCGAAAACACTTTTATCCTAACGAAGGACTTCCAAAATACAGCGGTAGAATTTTATGGCGTGGTGTTACGGAGTCAACTCCATACTTAACAGGTCGCTCGATGATTATGGCGGGTTACCAAGATCAGAAATTTGTTTCCTACCCAATTAGTCCGGAATTAGCAAAAGAAGGTCGCTCTCTTGTAAACTGGATTGCAGAACTTTCAATTGATGAAATGCCAGACCGCGCAGACTGGAACAAAGAAATCGATAAAGAGAAATTTGCTCCTGCCTTTAAAAACTGGGACTTTGGCTGGCTGAATGTGCCGAAAATCATTGAAGAAGCAAAAGCAGTTTATGAATTCCCAATGGTCGACCGTGACCCACTTCCACAATGGACATTTGGACGAGTAACATTACTTGGTGATGCTGCACACCCAATGTATCCAATCGGTTCAAATGGTGCATCACAAGCAATTTTAGATGCCGATGCTCTAGGACGAGTAATTGAAGGACAACCTGATGCTGAACTTGCCTTAAAAGAATATGAAGCATTACGTCTTGATGCAACAGCAAATATTGTATTAACGAATCGTCAAAACGGACCAGAACAAGTGATGCAAATCGTTGAAGATCGTGCTCCAAATGGCTTTGAAAACTTAGACGATGTCATTTCCTACGAGGAGCTTGCGGAAATTGCCAATAAATACAAACAAATTGCAGGCTTCGATAAAGAATCGTTGAATAGCAAATAGGGACATGGGGACAGGTTCATTGTCCCACTATATCTGAGCGTGATTAACATATAGGAGGATTACTCACCATGATTGAACATATCGTTTTAATTAAATTTTCTCCAGAAACAACGTTAGAACAAAAACAAGAGCTAATCCGCCGTACGCTTGAGTTAAAGGAGAAAATCCCTGGTATCATCGATATTAGACAGGGCATCAACTTTTCCGAGCGAAGCAAAGGCTACGATATGGGGTTAACCGCACGTCTAGAAGACCGTGTAGCTTTAGAAAACTATCTCCCTCACCCAGCCCATCAGGAAATCCTTACTTACCTAAAGGAAATTGGCGTAGAGGATACGATTATTGTAGACTTTGAGATTTAGGGACAGGGGGACAGGTACATTGTCCCGCGATTATATATTTTTTTACGCAACACACTTTAGTACATAAACGCGTTGAAGCGTTTATGTGCTGAAGTAAACATTTACTTGGACATTTCGTACAGGTCCACTGTCCTATAAATATGGGACGAAGAACTTGCCCCGGTATTATTAGTTTATTTTTTTACAATTAGCACTTTAGTGCGCAAACGCGTTAAAGCTTTCAATCATTAAAGTTGTAGGACAAGAGGGACAGGCGCACCGTCCCATAAAATGGGACGAGGTGCCTGTCCGTGGTGTCCCTATTATAAAGGAGGAATATTTAATGAATGCTATACAAATAAATGAAACCATTGACCGCAGTCGCTTTCGTGGTTTCCATCTTTCCCTAATCGTTTGGTGTTTTTTTATTATCTTAATGGATGGATATGATGTTGTGATTTATGGTTCCATTGTGCCTTCCTTAATGGAAGAATGGTCCATCTCGCCTGTTACAGCAGGAGCCATAGGGAGCTATACAGCCGCTGGTACTGCAGTTGGCGCCGTAGTGTTTGGATTAATGGCAGATAAAATCGGACGTAAAAAAGTCATTATGATTTGTACGATTATGTTTAGCTTGTTCACCGCTCTATCAACTTTCGCCGGAGGACCTGTGCTATTCACAATTATGCGCGTCATCGCAGGACTTGGTCTAGGAGGCGTAATGCCAAATGTCATTGCCTTATCAACTGAATACGCACCGAAAAAAATTAGAGGGGCCATCGTGTCGTTCATTTTCTGTGGATATTCAATTGGCGCAATGGCGGCAGCGATGATTAGTAAATCCCTTTTACCTGAAATGGGTTGGAAACCGATTTTCTGGATTGCGGCTATTCCATTAGTATTCATCCCATTCTTGATGAAACAGCTACCAGAATCAGCAAACTTCTTATTATCAAAAGGAAGAGACGAAGAAGTACGAAACATCTATAGCAAGTTGGATCCTGATGTGACACTTGCGCCAAATGCAGTCTTTGTAAAACCTGCTAGAAAGTCAGGAGGCGGTTCACCACTTGCGAAACTATTTGAAAACAAACTGGCACTAAGTACCATCATGTTCTGGATTTCTTGTTTCTCAGCTTTCGTTCTTATTTACGCGATGAACGTTTGGTTACCAAAACTGATGATTGAAGCAGGTTACAGTTTAGGAAATAGTCTATTGTTTGTCGTTGCTTTAAATGCAGGAGCGATCGTGGGGACAATTATCTTTGGTCGACTAACGGATAAATGGGGCTTTAAAAAAATTATGGTACCACTCTATTTATTAGGCTTCATCGCATTGAGTGCTATCGGATTAACAAACAACACAGCACTTGCTTATATACTGGTCGGCATCATCGGCGCTGCATCAGTTGGTGTTCAAAACATCAGTAATGCTTTTGTTTCTCAATACTACCAACCAGAAGTCCGTTCAACAGGAGTAGGTGCTGCCATGGCATTCGGACGTGTTGGCGGCATATTCGCTCCAACATTTGTAGGGGTACTGTTAACAATGAACCTATCCGCCCAAATGAACTTCACCTTTATCGGTATGGCCGCATTACTCGGCGGAATCGCTATCCTTTTCGTTCAAGAAAAGTATGCTCATTACCGACAAGAGGAAGAAGTGCGGGACAGTAGGGACAGGTCCTCTGTCCCACTTAAAGAAAGTGCAATGGCTGATTGACCACAAACCCCCGCTTAACTAAATGATGAAATATAAAAGGCCCGCCTATATCTTTAGGTGGGCCTTAGTACGTTCCTATTTTATTTATAATTTCACAGAAGCAGCTGGGACAAGGGACCTGTCCCCTATGTCCCAGTGATCCCCTGATAAACCGCACTAGCAATTGCTTTTGCTCCATCAGGGTTTGGATGAATTCCATCCTTTTCAAACCATTCCGGATGATTTTTGGTTACTTGATTAATATTAATGACCTCTAAACCTAGCTCCTTCCCTAATTCTTGTACGCCTTCCACCACTTCCGAGACCTTTTCTTTTTGGATATTAAATTTCATCGGACCACTTGTTTTCCCATCTATATAATAGGGAGTTGCTGGTGTATTCAGGTAGACAGTAGGACTTGAATTCAGAGTTGTGTAGGACAGTATTAAATCTCGATATTGCTTTTTAAATTCCTCTTTACTAATCCAATTTTGAACTTTTGAATCATTTGTCCCAAACATAATGACAACGATCTTTGGTGAAAAAGTTAAACTCTCTTTATATATTTCTTCCTTAATATACGGATAATCTCCAGTGCTCATTGCGGTCCTGCCACTATAACCAAAATTCCGTACATCATAAGCTGTACCAAGGAGTCGCTGTAATTCTTCTGGATACCCATAGCCATATGTAATACTATCCCCTACACAAGCAACTTTAATTTTAATGTCTTTTAGACTCGTCGGCTTCCCATTACCCTCAGCTGAATAACGTTCACCATCTGTTAAACTCCTCAACAGGAAAGACATCACAATTAGTGCAACAACGATTATAAAAGAAGACAATCGTTTTTTCCGCTTATTCTTACTCATTTTGACGTGTCACCACCTTAAGAAATTTGGGACAGTGGGGACAGGTTCCTTGTCCCAATTTTGATGAGATTCTGTCCCCACGTTACTTTATTTTGACCGACTTTGGAATTTACATACGGTGGGACAGCGGGACAGGTTCCTTGTCCCATTTTATGGAGATTCCAACTGTGGGTGATAAACGATTACTTAAAAGTTAACGAATATTTAAAAAACCCACCTAAATTTTAGATGGGCATTCTTTATAGAAATACTCACTTTTCAACTCGTTTTCGCTTAGTTCTAGAAGGAAGAATGTTGATTACATCAACATAACCATCTCTTTCATGAAGTGCATAATAAATAATATAATTCAGCATTACATGTTTGCTTTTCCCAAAGGTAATCTTTCCTAATACTTTAAAGCAACCACTTTTGACCTTTGTACCTATATAAGGATTTTCAGAAAGCCGCGTTTCAATATAATCAATTATTTCATCTTCTTTTAAATACCACCATTTTAAAGTTTCCTCTCCTTGTTCAGAGAAAAACCGTTGAATATTATCCAAACGTAATTCGAATTCTTCTGTAAAAAGGAATTCGAAATTCCTTATTTTCTTCTTTCATAACGCTTAGCTTTCAATTCATTACCAGAAAATCGTTTCATATCTGGGTTATCCAAATACCTAGTTAATGATTCTTTTAGTTCTGGATATTCTTCAATCTCTTGAGATAAATCCTCTGAAACTGAATTATTTTGTGAGCCTAAATCATTATTTTCGACTTCTATTGAAATTAATTTTCCATCTACAACAAATACACCAGATTGTTTTCCATTTAGAGCGTTAAATAATTCTTTCTTGGCATGTTCACTTAACGAATTCATTTAACATCACCTCAGTTTAAAGTATATCAATTTAGGTTGTTATATTCCATTTCCAAATGGGACGCGGTACCTGTCCCCCCGTCCCCTATAATCGACCAATCACACTTTTCGATATCCCTGTTATTCTTGATAATTGCCGAATAGAGACACCATCTAGTGATTTTACCGCAACTAATATCTTGTTTCTAGTTGGCTTGTCCAATTGTTGAAGATGACTTATATTTACTACGCCTAATTTGTATAGATACTCCATTACTTCCTGATCCGTTTTTTTCGCAATCAGATCGACCTCTAAACATTGATCATCTGTCCAAATTTTCATGTGTTCAATATAGAAACTTCTGGCCTTTTTTCGGTTGGGAGAAAATAATTTCAGACCAATATCAATATCTACAATGTCTGATTTATGTATGTATTCATTTACACTTGTCCATCTACCATCGAACACATTTTTCACTAGCCCTGCTCGCAATGGATTTTGATGGATATATCGAAGTACAGTAAGAAAGTAAGCCGCAGTTTCGACATTTTCACTTTTAAATCGTTCTTGAAATAAATGGCCACATCGTTCATATTTCATGTTGTACCAATAGACATAGCTTGAACTAATTCGCTTGATGGCGGTAGAAAGTGCCTCATCTGCTTCTCTCAATAATAAATGGATATGGTTGTCCATTAAACAATAACCAAATACTCGATATTTACCGGCCAATTTATACTTATTTAATATTTCCAAGAACCTTTGCATATCCTCTTCATCTTCAAAGATTGTTTGTTTATTGATCCCTCTCATAATGACATGATAAATTCCTGTACTACTCTGCTTCCGTGCTTCCCTCGGCATGTCGAATCACCTCAATGTATTATTTTTCAAAGGAGCTCTTTTACTCATCCTTTTTAAGCCAATACTTGAAATAACCGTTACCAACTCGATTCCCTTTCATATGAGTTTAGATTATTCAGTTAAATCGTAATTCATTCACGACCCTAAGTCAAAAGTGCATGCAGCATTGACATGCCCAAAATTCACTTTTGAAGCATTTTTTCGTCCCAAATATGAATTTTGACGCAAAATTAGCTGTGAAAATAAAATTTTGATGGGACGGAGGGACAGGTTCACTTTCCCAGTTTTTGGGACAAGGGACCTGTCCCCGCGTCCCAAAACTAAAGGGACAAGGTGCCTGTCCCCTTGTCCCTACTCGATTTCCTTCTTCAGTTGTTGATTCGATGCTGCGATTCGAATTTTTGCTAACAAATACGAACCCTTCATTTTGCTATACCATTTCGTGACGATAAATTGATTTTTCGCAAACAGAATGGCCTGTGGTTTCGCTAAATAGATCGGCAATTGCCCATTATGTGCAAAGCGGTTATTTTCAATGATTCCTTTATTCGAACCAGAGATTGACAGGCCGTGTACATCATTTTCTAGGTATTCATTATGATGTGAAACAAGTACAACTTTCCCGTTAATCTTCATACCGATTCTATTTTTCTTAATCGTATTATTTAGGAGTTTTACTTTTGAATCATCTTCTGCAAGAATTCCCGCTTCCCCATTTTCTGAAAAGCTATTATTTTCTCCAATGAACGTTGCATTTGATTGAATTAAAATACCTTGGGATTCATTCGCTTCAAATACATTTTGTTCAAACTTGCCGTCGGTTTGATCACTTAGCACAACACCATGACCTGTGTTTTCACTAAATTCATTATTATGGGCGATTACCTTCGCTAAATTATTCACGACTAATCCATCGCCTTCGTTTCTCTTGATGAGGTTTGCTCGCATGTTAGCCGTACTATTATTCACTAAATGGATGCCGAAAGTAGATTGTTGTAGCACTTCATTTTCTATGAATTCAATTTCAGATTGCCCTTGCGCTTTTAATCCCACTTTATTCTCTTTCATCACATTCTTCTCGATGATTGGCTTCGCATGTTCGTAAACGGAAATGCCAAATTGATTGGAAATAATTTGATTCCCTGTAATTTTTGGTGATGTCGAATTTAAAACGTTCAAACCGACTTCACCATTTTCAAAATGATTCCCTTTATATACACCTGATGAATAATCGTCCGTTTCAATTGCACTGTGCTGATGATTTGTAAATCGATTGTTTAAAACATAAGGATTTGACTCACCCATCGCTAAGATTCCTTTACTGTTGGAATCAAAATGAGAGGACTTAATCATCAATTCATTTTTGGACGTTAGATGAATTGCAGTCTCTGCGTTCGAAAACTCACACTTTTCAACAAGGCCTTTCACATCACCAACAAAGGATAAAAACGGTGACCCTTTTGCATCGGCATTCGTTGTGAATGTCGAATTTTCAATCTTTGTATAATACCCACTTATCTCAATGCCACTTTGTTCTGAATCCAATAAAACCGAAACGTCTTTCATAAAGAAAGAGTTACTTCCTTTAACGATCAATGAATCGGATAACTGCAGATGCGTTTTCCCTTCCACCCCGACGATCCCAATGGAATGATGAATTTCAAGAGATTCTCGCAAAGTAAAAGTTCCTTCTTCCAGGCAAAGCGTTGCCCCATTAGGCGCTTTACGAATTGCTCGCTCAAAATCATCTGATTCCTTTACATCAAGGGGTATCGATTGAGTTTCTAAGTTGGTACGCCCTACGATTTTTTGTAAAAATTCATCCATCAAAGCGTATTCCTTTTGAAGATCATCAATTTCTTCTTCGATTAAATCGGCGTGCACATTCAAATGGATGATTTCACTTCTAATATGTTGAACAGACTCTTGAATACGGTCTTTTACAACTTGTACAATTCGTTGTGGAAAATCAACATATTTTAATTTCTTATAAATATCATTCAGTTTACTTCCCATTTCCGAAAGTTCAATCGATAACTCACGAACTGTATATTCGACCGCATTCTTTAATTGATAAGCAAAGCGGTCAACATAGTCCGTTTCCTTAAAGAAAATTAGGTAGTTCCGCGTCACAGCTTCGGCGTAGGTTTCGACCTCAACATAAGATAAATACTGATCCAGATTCGCTAATTTATAAGGTTTTTCTATCATTTCTGGACTCGGAATATTTAGGTGCTCATCAATGAACCGAATTCCTTTAAGATGGTTCGTAAATTCTACTAGTGTTTTATTTAAATGCTGAAGTGACATAGCTGCAAGTCGATTCATGTCGTGAAAAAAGTCATGTTCAGAACTTTTGGATTGGATTCTCGTATGATAATGTTGATGTGCTTGTCGAAGAAATTGTTCAGTTTCCTCTAGGATCCAATTTTTCAGCTGTTGCTCTCCTGCTTCTCTCGCACTTTCAGTAGAATCAAAGTTTATGACTTTCAAATTATATGGAAATGGCTCGATTTCTTTGGAGAATGGCGTAAGGTTTTCATTTGCTGCCCACTTTTTGATTTCACTTTTGAAAACATTCTGCAGCTCAATCTGAACGTCGAAATGGTGCTCGATTAGTTGCTTCAATTTACCTTTTTCAGATTCAATATGCTGAATTTCCTTACGTTTTTCATCCATCTTCTGTTGAAGTTGATTCATTTCCTCATTGACTTGATCCGAAACTTCCTCCACACCCGTTTGAAGCGATGATTTTATGTTCTCTTCATTTTTATCGGAAATGTGATGAAATATTGGGGCAATGATGTCTTCTTCTACTTGTAAAATACCGCTATCTTTTCGTAGCAAATCCGCTGCATCTTCTAGCGCAACCCGACCCTTTACAAGCTTTCCTTCCACTTCTACATCAACCTCTGGAAGAAACGGTTCAAGCTTTTGCGCATGAGAAGCCAATTGCGGAGATTGAGATTCGATTAACCGCGCACCTAATGCTTTAATTGCACTGATTGGATATAGCGTATGATTTGGGACACCCCAACTAATCAGTGCATTTGATACATCATTCAATCTGTCTGAAAGATGCCCATCCTCAGGCGTCATGTGATCAATTTGATTAACCACAACGTTAAGGTGATTCAATAAATCTGGGCGAACCTCACGTATCGAATTTAATATTTCTAAATTTTTATCTGCTTTATAATTTTGGAAATTAAGTATATATAATAAAGAATCCGTTCTTTGAATGACATCATTGAAAACCTTCAAGATGTCCTCTTTCTTAACATCAAGGCCTTCCATTCCATGAATATCCGGAGTGTCAACAAGGACAATATCGCGCTCCTGCTGGGTTTGATGATCTTGAAAAGAATACAATTTACGAGTGAGTTGATAACGGAAATAAATCTCGTCTTGTTGCAGAGATGCTTTCGCTTCTTCACGAAAAACTTCTGCTAAGTTTTCACCCTCAACCAATTCTTTATGGCCGTTTTCATAGAGTTTTGCTAGTTTATTAGTATCATCGCCAAATACAATATCGGTTGTTGTTAAGGAACACGCTGACTCGTTATTTGTTGGCAATAAATCTTCACCCAATAAGGCATTAATAAATGTGGACTTTCCTGAATTTGAGGAGCCAACGACAGTTAGGACATATTGCAATTTTGAAAAATTTTCCTGAATTTCATGAATTCGATGAGATTGTATCGTTTCTAATTTTGGTAGTTTCTTTTTATACTCCTCAAGTAGACCTTCTATTTCATTTGTGAAAGCTTCTATATTTTTCAAATTCATAACGCCTCACCTAATATAGTATTTTCCTACCATAATCAATGATACAAAACTCTAGCATATTATTCCATAGAGATTTTTAACGATATGGGTAACGATATGGGGACAGGTTCCTTGTCCCAACTAAGTGGGACGAGGAACCTGTCCCTCCCGTCCCACAAAAAAAGGACAAGGTTTTACCCCTGTCCCTAGTGTCCCTGTACTGTCGAAACTCGCTTAATAAAGAATGAAAGTACGAAAGCAGCTACTGATATGATTAATCCTAGCAATATTGAATTTTGTACCCCTTCAACTAAACCAGTTAACGGGTTTTCATATCCTTTTGCTGTAATCGACATGACTGTTACGGCGATTGCTGTACCAATTGCACCCGCTACTTGTTGTAATGTATTCATAATGGCCGTGCCATCCGTATACAATTCACGTGGTAACTGATTTAAGCCGTTTGTTTGAGCCGGCATCATGATAAATGACAACCCAATTAGTAATAAAATATGCATGATAATAATGGTTAAATTTGATGTATCTGTGCCGATCATGCTTAAGAAAATTAAACTGATGATCGTTAACCCAAGTCCAACTGGTACCATCAATTTCGGTCCATATTTATCGAATAAATTTCCTGCTACTACCGACAATAGGGCATTTATAACACCACCCGGTAACAGCAATAACCCCGCCATCATCGGCGCTAGTAATAATGCATTTTGTAAGTAAATCGGTAAAAGAACCATCACCGATAATAAGGTCATCATCACAGCTAAGATAATTAACAAGCCTAATGTATACATTGGATATTTAAATACTTTTAAATTCAGCATCGGTGTTTCGAGCTTGAATTGTCGAATCGCAAATAAAAATAAAGCGACTAAGCCAATTCCAACTGCCATGTAAACTTCAGTTGTCATAAATGTCCCTAATTCGCCTGAAATACTGAAGCCGTAAACGACACCACCAAATCCAATTGTTGAGAGGATAAACGATAACACATCCAACTTAGTCGGCTGAACTTCACTCACATTTTCAATGAATTTTAGACCAACGAAAATGGCAATTAATAAAAATGGAATCGTTACCCAGAAAATAAAATGCCATGTAAATGTTTCTAAAATCACCCCAGCTAGTGTCGGACCAATCGCTGGTGCAAATACAATAACCAACCCAATTTTCCCCATCGCTGCTCCACGTTTTTCAACGGGATACACCATTAAAATAACGGTCATCATTAACGGTAAAATTATAGCCGTTCCTAAAGCCTGGAAAATACGAGCAATTAATAAAACTGAAAAACTCGGTGCGAACGCTGCAATTAACGTTCCGATAATCGATAAAGATAATGCAGCACCAAATAATTGTCTAGTTGTAAAACGTTGCATTAAAAACGAAGAGACAGGTACAAAAATTCCTAATATCAACAAGTATCCTGTCGTTAACCATTGTACCGTCGAAGGTTCAATACCAAATCCTTTTCCAATCTCCACAAACGCCATATTTAATGCCGTTTCGTTAAACAATCCTATAAAAGCAGAGATTAAAAAAGGAATGACGATCTTGTTTCTTTTTTCATATAAATTACTCATAAAACCTCCATTATGTACTTCCTTACAGATCAAAGAGAAAAAATATATTTATAGCTTTCTTCATTAATTGTTAGTGTACTTTTTCATACCACTTCACTAAAAGCAGCACTCTCTATCATACTTTTTTACATACACAAATTCAACAATAATGTTTGGGACAACAGGGACAGGTTCCTTGTCCCAGTTAAGTGGGACGAGGAACCTGTCCCCGACGTCCCAAAAAACCGCAACCTCAAATTATATTGAGATTGCGGTTTATTATCTACTTATTTATTTTTAATTAATACCGTTTTAGTTTGTGTATAAAATTCTTTTGCGGCTTCACCTTGTTCGCGTGTTCCAGTGCTTGAAGATTTCATGCCTCCAAAAGGTGCCTGTAATTCTACCCCTGCACTTTCTGCATTTACACGGACCAATCCGGCTTCTATATCATCAATGAAGGCAAGAGCTGAACCAATATTTGATGTATATAATGAAGCACTTAAACCGAAGTCCGTATCATTTGCTACATCAATCGCTTCCTCAACACTACTTACTTTAATAAGAGCAATAACTGGTCCGAAAATTTCTTCTTGTGCAATACGCATACTAGAAGTCACATTTTCAAAGATTGCCGGTTCTACATAGAAACCATTTGCATATTCATTGTCGGTTATACGGTTGCCACCGAATATAAGGTTTGCACCTTCTTCTTGACCAATCTTAATATACTCTAAAACCGTATTTAATTGGTTTTCACTCGCACATGGACCCATCCAAATTTCAGCATCAATACCATTACCTACTGTAATTTTCCCAACTTCTTCGAGAAGTAAGTTTTTAATTTCTTCATATATTCCTTCTTGAACAATGACACGACTAGTTGCGGTACACTTTTGTCCTGTTGATTTAAAGGCACCACTTAAAATTCCATCAACAGCACTCTTCGGATCAGCATCATTCAGAACAATTACAGGATTCTTTCCACCCATTTCGAGTTGATATTTTACCCCATTAGCACTCGCTGCTTTCGCGACAAGCTTCCCTGTATATTCAGAACCAGTGAATGTAATCCCATTTAATTTCGTACTATTAATAAGTGCATCTCCAACAACTGAACCTTTACCAGTAATAAAATTCAATACGCCTTTTGGAAGACCTGCATGTTCAAAACATTGGACAACTTTTGCTGCTGTTACTGCGCTTTCGGTTGCCGGCTTAAATACAACTGTATTCCCGTACACTAAAGCCGGTGCAATTTTCCAAATGGGGATAGCCACTGGGAAGTTCCAAGGTGTAATGATGCCAACTACTCCAAGAGGTGTGCGTTTCGTGAACATTAGGGCATCTTGATCAGAGGATGGAATGACGTCGCCATCTTTTCTCATACCTTCAGCTGCATAGTAGCGTAATATTGCTATACCACGTTGCGTTTCTCCAATTGCTTCAGGTAACGTTTTACCCATCTCTTTTGTTAACGTTTCTGCAATATCATTAAGGTTTTTCTCTAACTCATTCGCCACTTTATATAAAAGTTGGCCGCGATTATATTGACCCAATTTACGCCAGTTTACTTTCGCTTCCGTTGCGGCTTGAATCGCATCATCGACTTCTTCAATTGTGGAAGACTGTACTTGACCAACAATTTCGTTTTTATTTGCAGGATTAATACTTTTTGTGATCTGCCCGCTTATACTATCTTTCCATTCACCATTAATATAGTTTTTAAATACTTCTACTGTTTTTATCGCTTCAACCATTTACATACACTCCTGTTCTACCGTAGCCACAAAAACTTCTGTCACCACGAAGTTATTTTTAGTTACTAAATAATTTCGAACCCAACAATTCTCTAGTTAATAACCGAATACTCTGTAAATTTTACATTTGCTTCTTCTAGTATTGTTTGAGGAACAACTCCTCTTGCAGCATCGGAATGATAAGTTAATCTATTACTTGCCGCAATAAGCTTTTGTCTAACTTTCATTTTTTCAATTCGTTGATTAAATAAAATTTGACGGGACTCTTCGTTTAAAAATGAAGAATTTAATTGTATGTTCCCTTTCGTCAAGGCAGTAACGTCAATCAAATTTATTGCTTTTTCCCGAATTTGCAAGAGTAATATATCGCCAGTTTTTATATACCCAATCCCTCCACCATTAAACGATTCAGGCGTTACGTGACCGATCGCAGCTCCGTAAGTCACTCCAGAATATCTCCCATCACTAATTAATGTACACATTCGTTTTAAAACACGATTTGCATTAATATGTTGCATTGGTGTAAACATTTCTGGCATTCCAAATGCTGCAGGCCCTTGACCACCAATCATGACAGTTATTTTAAGAATTTGTTCAGAAATCATATATTCAAACAACTCATGATTCGTTAACTGGCTTAAATGATGATTATATTTTTCTGGAGAATTATATTTAATTATCTCTAATAGTACCGATTTATTAGGAACAGCTCTTTCAATTTTCGAAAGTAGATGATCGCTTAGTAAATCTTGATTTGCTTCATCTTCATTATCAAAATAAAGAACAATCGAAAGTTTGTTATCAAATGTATTTAATTGTTGTGTAGGCATACCACTGATTTTTACGATGGCACTTTCAAAAAAGTTACCTCGTAAAACATCAATTCCACTAAATGGTCTTCTAGGCTGATTTAATATAATAGGATTATTTTTAACGTTAAGAGCGGAAAGATTTGTTTTATTTTCCAGCCGTTCTGACCAAGTTTGGCCAGTCACTGTAAATGCATTCGTATCCATTGGTACATTGTTGTTCAATAGTTCGAAAAATAAAGATTCCATTCCTCTACTTTGACCACTGCAACATTGAATAGCCAGCGAGAAAATATCTCGATCTTCTGTCAAACTATAATTGAATAAATCAGGGACTGGATATTCATTTAAAATATCTTCAATATCGAAGAGAGAAAAATCAAAACCGGCGTAAATCATAGCAGATACGATATGTATCATTAAATTTGTTGACCCGCCTGAAGAACTATGAATTTTAATTGCATTTTTTATATTTTGTTGAACTAGGCTTGAAACACCATATTCTTCTTTGTTCAGCATGATGGAAAAAGCATCTACAACTTGATTTACTTGTTGCTGAGTTGGGGGTTGAGTGAGTAACTCCACTGAAGGGTGGATCAGTCCCAGTCCTGCTACTATGTGTCGAGAACTATTACCTGTTCCATTAAAAGCACAGATCCCCCCATTAGAATCACATGTTGAAGCAGCTAACCTTAACTCTAATGATTTATGTTGTTTTTTATCAATCAGATTTGCTTTAACGGCTCGTTCCAATACACCTTGAAACGCAGTGTTGGAGGAGCATTGTAAAATATAACTCATTGCATCTTCAATGTCTTCTGCGATTTCAGATAGATTTTGTTTTCTTGCTTCATCACAAATGACCTTTAATTCATTCACAACATCTTCTGGGATTGTTCCCCCTTGTAACACATGAGCTGGAATAAATGAAGCAATAAATGGTGTTTCATTCCGTTCTTTTCGAAGTCGATCTAAGTGTGCTAGTCCACTAACAACTCCTAATGGTTGTTTATCACACCCTTGCAGTACGACAGCTGCGTGATAACTGTGTGATTCTAATTGATTGACAATCATTTGTGCTACAGCATTTCTACTTTGTAACGAATAACTCATCCCTTGATTACTTTGCGCAGTACCATCACACATTACAGGAGTAGAAAAATAGAAAGGGATACCTCCATTCTCCCAAATGCGTAATGCGACATGAGATACAGTCAGAAAGTCTAAAATATGTGCAGGATGATCTGCTGAACCGCCAATGATGGCAATTCGAGGTGCATTTTTTTCTAATCTAAGGCAAATTTCATGTAGAGTCCAAGTCGGTGTTATCGTATTCCCGTTTCTCCCCAAATACTGTTTTGCTTGGTCTAGAAGTCCTGCAACGGTAATAGGTTCATTGGCTTTCCCTTGAACTTGATCTCTATAAGGATTTACCTCATTCGTGATAACAGGAAACATATATACCCTCCCTTTAATAAGAAGCAACAATAACTCGTTTTTGGTTTCAATCTAGAAATCTACTATCTATTTACTTAATAAATTAAGTTTGGGATTGGTTCATTTTTCGCTAAAGCAACTAATGAATTTATATTTAGTTGCATCATTGCATTTCGAGTGTCAATTGTAGCACTACCTATATGAGGGGTTGCGACAAAATTATCTAGTTGAAGGAGTCGGTGAGTATTACTGATTGGCTCAAATTCAAATACATCAAAGCCAGCAGCCCATATTAAATTTTCTTTAAGAGCGATATAAAGATCATCTTCATTTACAATTCCACCACGAGCTGCGTTTATTAAAATTGCACTAGGTTTCATTAATTTAAGTTGTTCTAAAGTGATAAGATTTCTCGTTTCATTAGTAAGTGGCGTCAAAATGATTATAAAATCGGATTGAATCAAAAGTGTACATAGATCACAGTAGGTCGCACCATATTTCTTTTCTGCATCTTCATTACGTTTGCGATTGTGATACAAAACATTCATATCAAAACCTATGGAACGCTTTGCCACGGTCTGACCGATCTTCCCCATTCCGATAATCCCTAAGGTTTTATTCGATAGATCTACCCCAGCACCTTGGTAGGGTTCCCAGCCTGTCCACTGGTTTTGTTCGATGTATTTCATATTTTGAGGTATTCGACGAGCTGTTGATAACAGTAAAGTAAATGCTAAATCTGCTGTGGCATCATTCAAAACATTAGGTGTATTAGCTCCTAATATATTGAGTTTCTTCATTGAATCAATATCTAAGTTGTTGTATCCTACACCAAAATTTGCAATAAGTTTTAATTGTTTCGCTTTTGAGAGTGTATCGATAGCGAAAGAATCGCCACCGACACACCAAACTGCATCAACATCTTTTATAACTTCTCCAATATATTGGGATGGAGCGGGAGTTGAAACTTCATGCCATTGAATCATTTCATAATATGGTGCTAATTGTTGTACCATATGCTCGGGCATTTTTCGCGTAAGAAATACTTTTTTCATTTCAATCACCCAAAAGTAAGACCTGTTTTAATTTTTCGTCAATTTTACCTACAATTCTTTGCACTTCTGAATTCGTACTAGGATTAATTATATTGAATGGTTCTTTATGATAGACTTGTTCATTATTAAACCATCTATATGAAACAGCTTCTTTAAAAGTTGAAAAGAATGAGTTATTTATATCGTACAGTTGCATTGCTTCACATATTAAATTTTGATAATATTTCACTTCTTCAAAGTTCTGATTATCTAATGCTCTTTGTAGATTTACAGAGATTTCTGGAAATACTACTGCTGTACTATTTATACTTCCATTTGTGCCAATTAGCATACTTGAAGTAAAGTGATCATCAAAACCTGTTAAAATAACAAAGTCCGGATAATTAGGTCTTATTTGTTCAATTAATTTTCTATATCTACCAATATCGCTTATTGTTTCTTTAATCCCTTTTAAGTTTTCATGCTTTTCAAGTAATTCAGTAATTACCCTTATAGGAACTTCTTGGGATGAAAGCATAGGGACATTATAAAGATAAGCATCTAGTTCAGTAGACTGAATAATTTTGCTGTAGTAATCTACCATTTGAGTATCATTTAATGGCCAATAAAACGGATTAACAATTAAAACAGCATCTGCTCCCAATTTCTCAACCTCTATAGCTAAATCGATTGCCTCTTCAACGACATTACTACCGACATTTACTATACATTTAACTCTTTGATTTATATAAGGAATAACTTCATTTACATATTGTTTCTTTTGTTGGTGCGTCATTGATGTAAACTCACCGCTACTTCCTAATAAAAGTAACCCATCTACATCTTTCTCTATGAGAATATCTATTAATTTGAGATTCTTTTCGATATCTAAAGAACCCATTTCATCAAAAAAAGTGACCAGTGGAGGAATGATTCCTTTTAACAAATTATTCACCTCTGTTTATTTATTATTGAAAGGCACCAACATAGTTTTTCAATGTTCCAATACGATTTGAGCTAATCTCAATCACATCACCTACCGCTAATGTGAATTCATTATGAGGAACAATACAAGTTCCTGTCAGCAAGACAGTACCAGGTAAAATATCATTATCACGTACTAAGAACTCTACTAATTCATCTAGTGTTCTTTTTAATTGCTTAATACTAGCATTGCCCTCGAATACTACTTCTTGTTCTCTACTAATCTTGCAACTAATAGAAAGTTCGTATGGATCGGCGATTGATTCTGGCAAAAGAATTGCCGGACCAATAGAACAAGATTTTTTCCAAACCTTAGCCTGTGGTAAATATAACGGGTTTTCCCCTTCAATATCTCGACAACTCATATCATTTCCTAATGTGTAACCGATAATTTCTTCCCCTTTTCCAATAACTAGTCCAAGTTCTGGTTCAGGGATTTGCCAGTTTGAATCACTACGGATATAAAGCTCTTTATTTGGTCCTTGTGTACGGCGCACAGTAGATTTCAGGAAAATTTCAGGTCTCTCTGCGTCATATACCTTATCGTAAAAAGTAGTTGCATCTAGTTTCCCAGCAGTAGCTTCATAGTTTCGAGCCTCTTTACTTTTCAGATAAGTTACACCGGAAGCCCATACTTCATCTGCTTCTATTGGTACATCCAAAGAATCTTCTTCGATTGAGATTGGTGTCAGGCTATTTTCCTTAATGTAATTTTCTGCAGTTGTTCCGTTTTCTTTTAGATGATAGTAAAAATCTACATAGTTTTCGAAAGGAACTACATACATTTCATTTAACGCGAGCCCAATAGCAGATTGAGTAACTTGATGTTGATTGACAAATCTAATGAATTTCATAATATCTCTCCTTATAATTCAATGTTTTATCTAAACCAATTTAAAGGTACTAACACAATATCTGGGAAAATAACCATCAAGAATAGAATGACAATTTCTGCAACTAAAAATGGCCAAATTCCTTTTACGATTTGTCCCATACTTATTTTTGCTATACCGGCTCCGACGAACAATACGGTTCCTACTGGTGGTGTTATTAAACCAATTGATAAATTTATGACCATCATGATCCCAAAGTAAACTGGATCAATACCTACACTTGTTGCAATCGGAAGTAATACTGGTGTAAAGATTAATACTGCAGGAGTCATATCCATTACGGCTCCTACAAAAAGTAATAGCACCATCATCAGAAGCATTAAAATCACAGGGTCTGAAGAAATCCCCGTTAATAAGCTAACCAACTGATTTGGAATTTGAGCAACTGTTATGGCATAACCCGTTACCGTAGCAGCAGCAGCTAAAAATAACACGACCCCTGTCGTTTTTGCCGTTGAAAGAAATACTTCAGGTAAATCTTTAATCTTAATTTCACGATATACAAAACTAATTAATAATGCATAAACACTGGCAAAAACCCCTGCTTCTGTAGGTGTAAATACGCCACCTCTTAAACCGATAATTAGTAATACAGGTAACAATAAAGCTAGAAACGCTCTCTTAAATGCAACCCATTTTTCCTTCATTGTTGTTTTATTATATTGATTTACGGATTCCTTATTTAGTAGCTTCCATAATATGACTAGAGTTATAGCAATCAGAATCCCTGGTGCTATTCCTGCCATAAATAATTGTGAGATCGACACTCCACCGGCTACTCCAAATAAAATTAATGGAATACTTGGTGGTAATATTGTTCCTAAAATCCCTGTTGCTCCTAATAATCCTGTACCACGATTAATGTCATATCCATTGTTTTTCATCATGGGGATTAAAATTGCGCCTAATGCAGCAGTATCTGCCACAGCAGATCCCGATAATCCTGCAAAAATCAAACCCGCTATGATCGTTACATAACCTAATCCACCTTTAATATGACCTACAAATGCCATAGCAAAATCTACAATTCTCTTTGAAACCCCACCAACATTCATAATTTCACCAGTTAGAATGAAGAATGGAATCGCCATTAACGCATAGTTGTTTGCTCCTTTGATAAAGTATTCTCCAATGATTTGAGTATCTAGAATACCCATAAAGAACATCATGACAATTCCACTAACTAACATGGCGAATGCGATCGGAACACCGATAAATAGTAGAACGAATAGAGCCAATAAGAAAATTAAAGCCATCATGAGATCTCATCCTCCTCCACTTCAGTTTTTTTAAACCATTGAGGAGTATAAGTTCCTTTGAAAAAATGATAGGTTTGTAGAATGGTGATCATCACAACTGCAATCGCACATACCATTCCTGCAAAATAAAGTAAATTTACTGGTAAACCTGTAGCAGGTCCTAAAATTCCAGCATTCATCTCTATTAGCAATGTTAGACCATAGAGGAACATGATCATGGAAATACAAACGATTACGTTAGAAATAATATATAAGATCTTTTGTAATGGTCTTGGGACATTCAGTACTAACACATCAACAATAATATGTTCTTTATCGCGATATGCTAGTACTGCCCCTAAAAATACAAGCCAAACAAAAAGGTAACGAGCCAATTCCTCAGACCAAACAATCCCCGAATTAAATAAATAACGAAGTAGTGCATTCCCAAATACAAGGAGGATTAAAAAAGATAAAATCACTCCAACAATTGTTTTTAGCGTTAGATTGATATATTTTGAGATTTGCTCCATCGGTTCACCTCTTTTAAAGGAATTCAGCATAGTTATACTATGCTGGATTCAATCATTTATATTTTTCTACAAGTTCAAAGTATTCTTTACCCCAATCCGTATTATTAATGACATTGTCGTGAATTGGTTTAACTGCTTCAACCATATCAGCCTTAAACGAATCGGATGGTACAACAATTTCAATTCCATGATCAGTTAAGAATTGTTTTGTTTCATCAACAGATTGAGTCAATAAATCCCACTCATAAGCAGCGGCTTCTTTAGCAGCATCACGAATAATGGTTTGTTGATCTTCTGGTAAACTATCAATAAACTTTTGATTAATAAGGTAAACATTTGGACTAAACATATGGTTACTTTCTAAAACATGGGATTGAACTTCATAGAATCCAGATTCTTTTAAAGTCGCATATGGATTTTCTTGTCCATCAATTACTTTTTGCTCCAGGGCAGTAAATACCTCAGATAATCCCATTGGTTGAATACTTACTTTCATCGCATCTCCAAACTTAAGATACGTGTCCATATTAGGTAGACGTAAACGCAACCCTTTCAAATCATCCATAGATTTAATTTCTCTATTTGATGAAATGACACGGAATCCATTTGCAGTCACAGCCAATGTTTCAACTCCAAATTGTGAGAAGGCATCTCCAAGGAATGTCCCCACGTCTCCTTCAAAGGCAGCTCGTGCATGATCGAAATCTTCAAAAATAAATGGTAATTCCATTGCCCCAATTTTCGGCTCTGCATTTTGCATTCCCATTCCGGAAACAGACATTTCAATGGTTCCGTTACGAACCCCATTTGTGTATTGCTCTTCATCACCTAATTGAGAAGACGGATAAATCTCAACATCAATGGCTCCATTTGTTTTCTCTTCCACCGTTTTTTCGAACTTCTCAACTAAAGCAATATGTTGTGGATGTGTTTCAGCGTAATAATGGGCTACTTTTAATTTTATTTCACCCGATTCACCTGAAGTCGCAACACTTTCTGATGAGTTAGAATTTTCTGAACAACCAACAAGCAAAGAAGCCATAATTGTACCTAGTACAGCGAATTTTAACTTTTTCATTTAGTTTTCCCCTCTCTCAAATTAGCTTTTTAAGTAGTTAATAATCGTTTCAGGTAATGGTATTCCGTCTTTAATTCGTTGTGTTGATTTATTATTTTCAGGTTCGCCTGGTAAAAGGACATGAGAGAATCCCGGAGCCGGCTCTAAACTATGAATCTCTTTATAGAGTTGATCGATATTATTTAAAAAGTAATCCATAGATCCAAAGAATTTAGGATCTAAAACAATGAAGATAATTCCTAACTCTCTATGTTTCGTTAAGTCACCATACATCGGTTCAATATGCGGACCAAAAGCAGCACCAACTAAAATTCCCGATAAAATATCTACCATTAAGCTGATCCCATAGCCTTTAGGTCCTCCAAAAGGTAATAGTGCTTCAACTTTATTTGGATCATCAGTAGGATTTCCGTCCACGTCTACTCCCCAATTAAGAGGGATTTTATTTCCGCGCTCTTTTTCAACTAAAATTTTGCCCATTGCCACATTACTTGTAGCCATATCTAAAATAATAGGAGGATTATTTTTAGCAGGAACACCAAAAGCAATCGGGTTCGTTCCTAAAAAGGCATCTTTTGCACCAAATGGAGCGACAAAACTATCAGTATGCGCCATCGCAATTCCGATTTTCCCAGCTTTTGTGGCAAGTTCCATATAGTAGGAAAGGGCACCGCAATGACTGCTGTTAAATGCTACTCCAACCCCTACCCCTGTTTTTGAAGCGTTTTCAATTGCCTGTTCAATTGTTTTTTTGGCAATCACGTGGCCAAAACCATGGTCACCATCTACTTTTGAAACGGAGGAAGAAACGTTTTCTACCGTGATATTTGGATTCTTTTTAATTCCTCCAAGTTTGATACGATTAACATAATGCTCAGTTCGAATAGCCCCATGTGAATGGACACCACGTAAATCAGCGTGTACTAAAACGTCACTAACAATTTGTGCATGTTCATTAGGAACGTTTTGTTCCAGCAATTTGTTTGCAATTAATGCGTGTAGCTCTTCTTTACTCACAATAACATCCTGGATTGTTGATTGATTCATTAAACATTTCTCCCTTTTTTTAATCTTTTGGCCAATAACCTAGACGATGTGATATATTCTTAGCTAGCTCTTTTACACCTTGAATGTAATTTTCAGCATCTAAATTAAACTTACTTACCGCAAGCGAAATACTAATGGCAGCTACTATTTTGTGTTCTAATCCATAAATAGGTGCTGCTATACAAGTAAGTTCCTCGCTTACTTCCCCAATCTCTTGGAAATATGAGTGTTTCTGTGCAAATGCTAGTTGATTTTTTAAATCCTCTAAATTATCTACCGTATCTGCAGTAAGCTTTTCAAACTCATAGCCTTCATATAAGGTTTCTAACTCTGCTTCTGTTAATGAACTTAGTAGTACTTTTCCCATTGCTGTTGAATGAGCAGGGAGAATGGATCCAGGGTTCGTAGATAGCTGAATTGTGTTTTTAGCCTCTACTTTAGATAAGTAAACGATATTTTTTTGTTGTAAAACAGACAATTGGAAAGTTTGAGATAACTCTTTGACTGCTTCCGACGCTAACAATTTGAACTCATTCACAAGATCAGACTTTTGAACATATCTAGCGCCCAAGTAGCCGATTTTGTATCCAAGCTCAAACGTATTATCATCATTCTTCTTTAATAGTCCAACATCAGTTAACGATAACAACAAAGAATATACCGTACTCTTATTTAACCCTGATAATTTGATTATTTGAGCTAGAGTTAATGCTTCTGAACTTTCTGCGATTATTTCTAAAACACTATAAATTTTTTCTACTGCAGGTACTCGATAATTTGTACTCATTAAAATCACCTATCCACACTTTTTGTTCTCTATACAGAACTCAATTCCATACAGAGAACTTATTTCAAATATAAAAACTTTACAATTAAATGTCAATTGCAATTTTTTAAAAAATTGATCTTGAAGCAGAACAAAATATTTATTTTGAAGAATTTTACTAATGATACTATAGTTTTTGAAAGTATCTTTTTAATAGGAAGACTTTCACATAAAATCACAAATACAAGTTATATAACGATACTTCTTTATTTAGAAAAAAAATAATAGTCTAAATTTTTAATTGATAAAAAGGGTTTTTTAGTTTAATTTATGGGTAATCAAATTAACCGTAAAGTAAATTAGGAGGTGAAAGAGGTTATAGTGCATTTTTAGTGCATAGGTTTAGGTTTTTTTAAAAATGCGAGCCTATTAATTCATCATATTGAAATAGTATTGTTCTAGATAAAAGTTTGAGAACTCAAATGTTCAGCGGAGAGAACAACATGGGATTTGGTGATGCAACATAGGAATTTTAATAGAAATTGTAGTAATATTACTCAACTATATTCATCTACGGACGGAGGTTTATTAAGTACTGGATCTAATACGTTTCGTGAATCAACACAGTAAGTTTTTTCTACTTCGATTTTGAAATAATATTTTCAACTGATGAGGGAGATTTTAAAGTTATTAAAATACAAATTGGCTAATATAAATAACTAATATGTAAACTGCTTTGAGTTAAACATATTTATGAGAGGATGACATCAACATGCAAACTTCTTATCAATTGTATATGCCTACTAAAGTAATATCGAAAATAGGAGCTTCAGAGGAAGTCGGTGAGATTTTACTAGCTCATGGATATAAAACAATTTTGCTCGTTACTGACAAAGGGATCGTGAACTCGGGGATACTAGAAAACATAGTTCAATCTTTAAATAACGGGGACATTGAATACAAAATTTTCAGCGACGTAGAACCGAATCCCAAAAGTGCTACCATTACAAAAATTATAGACCAATATAGGGATTTCAATATAGATGCCGTACTAGCAATCGGTGGAGGTAGTAGTATTGACACCGCCAAAGCTGTAGCGATTATGTTGAAAAATGAAGGAAATATACTAGATTATGAGGGTGTAGAGAAAATCCCAAATGAGGGTGTCCCTTTAGTGGCAATTCCGACGACAGCAGGGACCGGGAGCGAAGTCACAGCATCAACGATTATTACAGACGAGCATTCTTTATTCAAAGTAGCGGTGATCAGTTCAAAAATATTCCCGAAACTCGCGATTCTAGATGCCCAATTAACGCTAAATTGCCCTAGACATATTACAAGTTCTACAGGCATGGATGCACTAACTCATGCAATTGAATCCTATCTATCAAAACAAAAAAACCCTGTAAGCAATGCGATCGCTCTGCATGCTATAAAGTTAATTGAGGAAAATATCAATAGAGCCTATTACTATGGATCAGATATCCACAGTCGTGAAAAAATGTTAGAAGCATCTATGTTGGCAGGTTACGCATTCTCCCAAACAAGATTAGGAAATGTACATGCCATCTCTCAAGCTTTCGGTGGACTATTCGACATCCCTCATGGCGTAGCGAACGCAACCATCCTACCTTACATTATGGAATACAATTTACCAGCTGCGGTCGATGAATATGTGGAAATTTCAAAGGCATTAAATGTTTATGATCCAAACCTTTCAGCTAAAGAAAATGCTGAAAATGTCGTGAAGAAAATTAAGGAAATGAATAAAGAATTAGAAATACCAATGTACACAAAAGAACTTGGCGTCAATTTAGACCATCTCGAACAAATCATTAAAGACTCCATGCGAAGTGGGAATATCTTAGTTAACCCAAGATTAACTACTTCAAAAGACATCGAGTATTTAGTGCGCCTTTCTTATGATGGCCAGGTACCGATCCCTCTTTCCGCAAGTAAAAATAATGCAGTGAAGACAGGTTCGCTCGCGTTTAACTAAGGGACAGTAGGGACAGGTACACTGTCCCGCCTTTCTGTAAATAAAAATGCCTGTGGATCACAGGTTTGCGTTTAACTAAAATTAATATTGAAAAACAAGGCCCATCTATTAATTCAGACGGCCTTGTCTATGCTAAGTGGGACAAGGGACCTGTCCCCGTTGTCCCATCCCCTACACCAACAACGCAACTCCAAAAATGATGAAGCTAGCGATTAAAGCCATGACACAATATCCCATGATATCTCGTATTGAAAGTTTCGCTAAGGCTAGTACAGGTAATGCCCAAAACGGTTGGATCATATTGAATACCTGTTCCCCAAAGGCGACGGACATGGCCATTTTTCCTAAATATTCTGGTGAGGTTTGTCCTAATGCCATGGCTGCTTCAATGGAGATTGGACCCTGTACACCCCAGTGTCCCCCTCCTGAAGGGACAAATAACGTGATCAAACCAGACCCGACATAGTTCCAAAATGGTAAAGTATGTGCCGTTGCGGTTTGTACTAAACTATTTGCCAATACCGTTTGTAAAGGATTAATCCCTGCAGCAGGCACGTATGCTAACAATGCCATAATTCCTCCATACAGAGGATATTGTAAAAGTAATGACCCCGCTGATTTTGCAGATTCAACAAACGCTCTTACATATCCAATCGGTGTCCAATGGAATAGCATTCCTAAAATCGCAAACAACAAAATCATTGAATTTATATTAACTTTCCCGTCTAACGTCACAAAAAACTGATAGAATCCTGCAAGCACAATAATTAAATTTAAAATCCACGCATTTTCGATTTTACTCGCAAAAGTCTTTGGTCGATTCGCATCGCTTTCTTTTGCCTTTTCAGCTGCCAGTTCTTCTGCTAACAATATGTCCCTATTAATCGGTTTTATTTTAGTCGGAGCCATTAATTTTAATAAAATCGGAATAACGATTATCGTTAAAACGACAGGAACAATATTAAACATTGGTAGTACTGTATATTCGATCCCAAGTAATTGATTCGTCATTTTGTAAATAATATTTAGTGAACTCTCTGGATCCGCAGTGGCTAACACGATGGAACTTGATAATCCTGATGCCCAAACGATATATCCCATATAAGCAGCTGCTACAACATAACCAAAATCCATTTTCTCTAGCCTTTTTGCAATTTCCTTTGCAATGATTGTACCAATAACCAATCCAAGTCCCCAGTTAATTAAAGAACCAATAGCACCTGCTAAAAAACAAAGAATCGCAGCTTGAACTTGATTTTTAGGAATTGCTGCTAATTTTTTTAACCCTTTGTTAATTAGCGGAGCTTGAGCTAAAGTCGTACCACACACTAAAATGAGCGTCATTTGTAATGCAAAAGTAAAAATATTTTGCGATCCCCATACCCCGTTGTACCAAGCATCAATTACACCAGATAACGAGGCTTGTGGAACGGTAAAGAAGATCAATACGACAACAAGCAAAGTTAACACGATCGCAAATAAATATGGATCTGGCATAAATCTTTGAATATAGTGAATGAAGAAATTCGTCATTCTTTTAAACATATAAAACCCCCTTTAGATTTGATCAATTACTTCCCCACTTTTTTCATCTCGTTTAGTAGTAAATTGGTAACTTCCGTTAAGTTTTTATCTGTATGGGGTTTCGTTGCAAACATGATACTGATAGGTAAATTATTTTCATCATTACCATATGGCATCGTCAGCAAAGGCCCTCCTAACACGGTCCAAGGCGTTGTGAAAAATGGACTTCCAGTAGTTTGTAAATCTTTAGGTGCAGTTGTATCAGCAGGCATACTAATGAAACAATCAACATTATTCGAATTCCAGAACTCCTTTTTTGAACGATCTATTAAACTTAAAGTAGCTAAATATTTTTCTTCTGAAATTTCATGTCCCTCAAACACCAAATCTTTGAAGTTTTTACTTAATGAATTTTGATTTTTATTTACAAATTCGTAATATTCTTGTGCCGCTTCATACGCCATGACGGTTCTATGCCATTCTATTAGTTGAGTAAAAGATACTTTTGGAGAAACCTTTATGATTTCACACCCAGCTTCCTCAAGTTCTCGTTTAGCAACTTCAAACACTCTTTTTACTTCATCTTGAGCAGTTTCATATAAAGGATCTTCTATTATGCCGATTTTATATGTTTGAACATCAGCTTTAGTTGTCTTTATTTCATCTAATGGCAAAAAATCCTTTAAAAATAATAGATCATCTAAAGACTTCACAAAAAATCCAATCGTATCGAAGGTTGGCGATAAAGGAACGGCGTCTGTAAACGGTTCCATTTTTGTAGGTTTGAATGCAACGACACCACAATAAGCTCCTGGTCTGCAAACAGAGGCAGCAGTTTGTGTGCCTAATGTTAACGGAATCATATCTGCTGCTACAGATGCTGCAGAACCACTACTCGATCCCCCAGGTGTATGATGAAGATTCCTCGGGTTTTTCGTTGGAGCAGGATCCAACCAAGCATATTCGGTCATATGTGTTTTTCCAACGACGATAGCGCCCAATTCTTGTAAAAAATCTATGATACTAGAATTTCTATCTGCCCCTTCTCGGTTATCCCAAACTCTACTTCCAACTCTAGTAGGCATTCCTTTAACATTCATATTATCTTTAACACCAATCGGAATCCCATGCAATGGTCCCCTAAATCTCTTCTCACTCGCCTCTAACGTGTACTCCTCAGCCAATTTGATTGCTAAAGGTTTATCAAAGTACGACCAAGCCGAAATGTCGTTCTCCAATTTTTCGATGTTGTCTAAATAATAATCAAGCAACTCTTTTGGTGTGATCTGATGACTTTGAATCGCTTCCGATATTTCTCTAAGTGACCTGTACTGAATATGAATCTCCTCCTTAAAAGAAATAAAGGTGCCATTATCAATAGAATTTAATAGATATTTAATTGGGATCTTCTCTAAAATGGGGGCACACATTTATCCTTTTGGCAATTGTATTTTTCTTAATTACATTATTCGTAACTAAAATCAAATAGAATAATAAAAAAATCCCCCATTTCAAGTTGAATTGGAAGATCATTTCGATACTATATTCACGTCTTTTAATAGAAATTAAATAGAAAAACATGATTTCTTGTAACAATGCGTGATGTCAGGTCACTACGGATTCATTAATTCTCTTAATATAATGTTTGACAGTGGATTGTAAGAATAAATCTTTTGAAAGTAAATAGGGTTAAGCAAATCGAAAATCATTGGAGAATGTGTTAGGAGCTGCAAGAAGCAGTGAAGATATCTCGATAATTTTGTGCGATATAGTCGAGAAACCCGTCCACTTTTGACCAATAAATTACAAGTATGTAAATTCAGTTCGTAAGTTATTTTCAAATTTTATTAAACAAGTATAATTGAAATTGCATGTACATCACTTTTATTCAAAACCACATCCCCACTTCCTTAAAATGGAAAGAGTAAGTCTGACCAAGCTTTTCATATTTATGATAAAATCAATAGATTGAATATCCACAGCTAATCCTAATATTAATAAAAGGAGGCTAAATAATGTCTGACCGTGAATTATTAGATCAAATACTTCAGAAAGTAAATATGATTGACCAAATATCTCAGAAAGTAAATGAGATTGATCAATTATCTCAGAAGGTAAATGAGATTGATCAAAAAGTAAATATGATTGACCAAATATCTCAGAAAGTAAATGAGATTGATCAAAAAGTAAATATGATTGACCAAATATCTCAGAAAGTAAATGAGATTGATCAATTATCTCAGAAGGTAAATGAGATTGATCAAAAAGTAAATAAGTTTGATCAAATATCCCAGAAAGTAAATGAGATTGATCAATTATCTCAGAAAGTAAATGAGATTGATCAATTATCTCAGAAGGTAAATGAGATTGATCAAAAAGTAAATAAGTTTGATCAAATTGAGGAGTCACTGGAGACTGTGCTTCAAAAACTAGATGAAGTAACAGAACAAGTTGCAAAAAACAATGAACAACTATCGATAATAAAAGAACAAACTGCTTCTAAATCAGAATTAAAAGCCCCTTTAGATGCAGTGATTGCAAAAGTGGAAGACCTGGAAACTGATTTGAAAGTCGTAAAGAAAGCCATTACGTCGTCTAAGTAAAAATAATTCCAAAATAAATAAATAGAGGCTCGCTCAACGGTTAATGTTTGGGGGAGCCTCTTTATTTTGGGACAAGGAACCTGTCCCCCATGTCCCACTAGTCCTTAGCATTTTGTGATACGAACTGATCAACCTGCCCTTGTCCATACACATTCCTTAGTAAATCCTTTAATTCTTGGAGTAACTCATCAGTCGTAATATTTTCGTTTCCACGACCGACGCCATACGCTAAGATTTTTTTATATTCTTCATATAAATCCACGGTAACCACTATCATTGCCTCCTACAATCTTACTATCATTTCATTAACTAATAACATATTACCAGATAATTGTAAAAATTACATTACATTGTAATTACAGTTTCAATTGTTAATGACAAGCTTTCGACAAAAATAAAAAGAGCCTCCGAAAAAGAGACTCGAATGTAAAGAAATTGTTTGATTAAGACCTTTTTTGTCACATTTTGATATTAACTTTTCTCGCAAGCAAGCGTCACTTAGTACCTAGCACCTCTCCTTAATTAAAGCTTAGGAGCAGCGTCTGTAATTAAACTGGGACGAGGTACCTGTCCCTCATGTCCCAATAACTCTATCATCTTCTGCTTGTAAGCCTCAACGCCTGGTTGGTTAAAGGGATTCACTCCCAACAAACTCGCACTCATAGCACAGGCTTTCATGAAGAAGTAGATTAAATAGCCCAAATGATAAGCATCTAACTTGGGCATCTCTAATTGAATCACTGGCACGCCACCTTCAGAATGAGCTAGCGCTGTTCCTTGTTTTGAAATGGCATTAATTTCGTTGAACGAGCGACTGGCTAAATAGTTCAGGCCATCCTCGTTTCGTGGATCAAAGGGAACCTGAAAATCATCTTCTACCTCATGGAAATGGAGCAATGTCTCAAATAAAATCGGACTGCCTTCTTGAATGAATTGCCCGATTGAATGTAGGTCAGTTGAAAAATTAACAGATGAAGGATACAACCCCTTCCCCTCTTTTCCTTCACTTTCGCCAAATAACTGGATCCACCAACCGTGAAAATCCTTTAGTTTTGGTTCAAAAGAGGCTAATAATTCAACCTTATACCCTTGCTCATATAATAGATGGCGCATGACCGCGTATTGATAGGCATGATTATGAACTAAATCCGGTTCTAACAGCTCCATTGCTGCTGTCCGCGCACCTTCCATTAACGCAATATTGTCTACTCCTGCAACGGCAATTGGCAATAACCCAACAGGCGTTAAAACAGAATAACGTCCACCAATGTCTGCAGGAATTACAAATTGACGATAACCACTCAGATCAGCCATCTTCTTTAAAGATCCATTTTCAGCATCCGTTGTGACGATGATTCTTGTGACTGCGTCCTCACCATAGCGACTTTCCATATACCTACGCATCACACGAAATGCTAGAGCGGGTTCCATTGTCCCACCGGATTTAGATATCACATTAACATAGACTTCTCTATTCTTAATATAATCTAGCAATTGTTTCATATAAGTACCGCTTATATTTTGGCCAACATACAGTACTTCGATGCCATTTCGAGCTATGCCAAAATAAGGGGTTAGGGCAGATTGGATAGCACGGGCGCCTAAAAATGAACCGCCAATCCCCACTACAATTAACACATCCGCCATCCCTCGAATCTCATCGGCAAAGAAGTTAATTTGATTGAACATATCTCCATGCTCTTGTAGGGGATAAGAAATCCACCCAGTTAACCCTTGTGACGCCTCCAAGTCATTATGTATGATCCTGACACGTTCACTGTATGATTCAATGTCCTTCAATTCTAGTGAACAATTTAATAGAGTGGTCTGCACTAATTGTGTAAGCAAATGGACAACCCCATTTCTAATGGTTTGGGACATAGGGACAGGTACACTGTCCCATTAATTATGAAAATTTGGGACAAAGCTATCCCTCATGTATATTTTTATTAGTCTCGAATAAGATTTATTCATTTGCATGAACTATAAATCTGTATTTACGAGAGCGCGCTTTTTCTTTATATTCTGCCAATTAAATGGTAACAAAGAATTGTAATGAGAATATGAAGTAATTGTAAATTGTTAATGTGGGACATCAGGGACAGGTACACTGTCCCTGATTTACTGAACTTGGACGAGGTACCTGTACTCACATCACTTGTTTAACACAACGAAGTATATGTGAATATAGTATGTTGTATTTGATTTAGAAAGGGGAAATAAATGGTCAATTTCTATCGTTGCCCCATGTGTGGTGGCGTTTTGTATAATAACAATTATGCCGGAGAGTTTCTAAATCCTAACTTCCTACAGTCAGCTCCACCCGTACCTATAAATAATTATCTCGTTCAGAATAACGATGTTACCACTCCTACTTTAATTCCTGTAAATGAGCTTGGTGATTTAAAAGGAAAGCAAATTCAAACGAGTATACAGAACTTAGGTACTGTCACTGCTTGTGTAGGTGATTATGATCCAATTCGAAACCGAGTACCATTATCAAATATTAAAAACATTCAAACTGGCGAAAACCATGGTGATATGGACTTTCTTCCAACAGAGTTAGTTGGATATAGAGTAATTAGTGAAACATGTCCTGAATCTGGTACTACTGACGGAAGAGTACCACCTCCGGATAGAAGGATTCCTGAAGAGCAACTAGCTGAAACAACTGTTATTAGAAAAACAATTACATCATTCGGCATTCCTGCTCCTATATTACGAGACCCTTTTAGAACTAGAACGTATCGTGTCTGGCTAGATGTCACAGTACCCGTTGTTATTCGCAATCAAGCACAAGAAATTTTAGATAGATGTATGACAGAAGCTACAAATAGCATCTATCAGTATCTTGCTCCATATGTAGCTAGTGCAGTTGCTTCATTGAATCCTGGACCAGTCGTCGCTGCTATCCCTGGGGCTATAGGTACAGCAACCCAAACATTCACGTTATGTGTAGGAAGCAATCCAATTATCTATCCATACATGAATCGTATAAAACTTGATATCGGTTCGGGTTATGATTAATTATTAGGAATTGAAGTGACAAAGGGACAGTACAGTACAGTACACTGCCCCTTTTTTTATTGAACTGCTCGTGTTACCTGTCCCTAGATGAAAGCTCACGACAAAATAATAGCACCTTATTAATTCCATCCTATTCTCCCACACTAAAAAATGGTAAACTATGTGTGAAATAGTAGTCTTTATATTCTCACAATTCATGCCATTCAACGTGGCGGAACCTTCCATTTATAACCAAAATGGGACAAGGAACCTGTCCCCGCGTCCCATCCACAGAAAGGAGCTCCAAAATGAAACCAAAAGTAATTGTCTATAAGAAAGTAGATCAGAAAGTATTAGATTTTATACAGACGACGTGTGATGTTGCATACTTCGAAAAACTA
The DNA here is from genome assembly GCA_030348875.1 of Ureibacillus composti. Classification (GTDB taxonomy): domain Bacteria; phylum Bacillota; class Bacilli; order Bacillales_A; family Planococcaceae; genus Ureibacillus; species Ureibacillus composti. The sequence goes on along the minus strand of JAUCEP010000002.1, from coordinate 1,431,856 downwards.
GATTCCGAAACGTACCCAAAATTTCTTCATGAGCTTAAAAATGCACATGGCATACTGGGCTCAGGTTTAAAAATAAATAAAGAATTATTAGATCAAGCGCCACAGTTAAAAATAGTGTGTAATACTTCAGTCGGCTATGACAATTTGGATATAGAAGAGTTATCCGCTCGTGGGATTATGGCTACGAATACGCCGGAAGTTTTAAACGATACGGTGGCAGATACGCTTATCGGTTTATTATTAGCAACTGCGAGAAGGATCCCTGAAATGCATAATCTTGTGAAGAATGGCCAATGGAAGTCCATGATTGGGGAGGAATTATTTGGCGTTGATGTTCATCATAAAGTGTTAGGGATTATCGGAATGGGCGCAGTTGGAAGCACAATTGCAAAACGAGCGCATTTTGGATTCGACATGCAAATCTTGTATCATAATCGCTCTAGAAATGAACAAGCAGAGAAACTTTATGGCGCAACTTACTGTTCAATCGATGAATTACTAAAACAATCAGACTATGTATGCTTAATGACTCCGTTAACACCGGCTACGGAAAACATGATCGGAAAAAGAGAATTTGACTTAATGAAAGAAACAGCCATTTTTATTAATGGATCAAGAGGAAAAACGGTCGATGAAGAAGCTCTAGTGGATGCTCTGAAGACTGGTCAAATTCTAGCTGCAGGACTCGACGTATTTGTTGAAGAACCTGTCCAACCCGACCACCCATTACTTTCACTTGAAAATGCCGTGACATTACCACACATCGGCTCTGCTACCTATGAAACTCGTATGAAAATGGCCATGTTAGGCGCAACGAATCTAGTGGCTGGACTACAAGGAAAAACACCACCGAACTTGATTTAGGTTGCACGTTCACTTTTGTTGTACAAACTAAAGAGCATGGCAATTTCGTAAAGGAAATTCGCCATGCTCCTTCTATTTCTTTGTAAATTATAAGGAAAATTTCAATCAATTTATATTTTGATAGTTTAAGAACCTCAAATAACGGAACAATTTTCCCTTAATATATATTTTAGTGGCCTAAGAAGCACAAATAAGGGAATAAATTTCCGTTAACTGCTCTAAAACAAGGCAAAATCCAATCATTTGAACAAGATAAAGGAAAAACCTTCCCTTATTTCATTAAAAATTAATGCATTTTTCTATTTAAGGGAATTTTTTTCTCTTATTTTTCAAACAAGTGAGCCGAGTGGGACGAGGGACCTGTCCCCGCTGTCCCAAAACGAGTTTTTTCCCTTATTTACCAAACAAGTTAGCTGAGTGGGACGAGGGACCTGTCCCCGCTGTCCCAAAACGAATTTTTTCCCTGATTTACCAAACAAGTGAGCTGGGTGGGACGAGGGACCTGTCCCCGCTGTCCCACCACACAAACCGAGTGGGACAACAATACCCATCCCTACTGTCCCACCCCAAACCTCACATAAAACGTTGTGCCTTCGCTGCCTGTTTGGATGTCGATTTTGGCATGGTGGCGGCTAGAGATGGCGTAGCATACGCCGAGTCCTAGGCCAGTGCCTTCATCTTTTGTCGAGAAGAAGGGTGTGCCGAGTTTTTCTAATACGTCGGGTTCGATTCCTGCTCCTTGATCCTGCACTGCCAGGACTACCGCATCCTGTTCTGTATAGGTGCGGATGGTTAGCAGTTTTCCTTGATCCATCGCTTCCAAGCCATTGCGATATAGGTTTAAGATTAATTGACGAATTTCATTTCTGTTTAATTTCAAATTAGGAATCTCAGTCGTTTCTAATTCAAACTCTTTATTTTGGTTTAACGCATTCGCCAGCAGTAAGGGACTGAGATCGTGTAAGATGGCATTTAAATTTAACTCCTCTAAATTAGTTGTTCTTGTATTACCCATGGACAGGAATTCGGTAATAATGGCATTCGCACGATCAATTTCCTCGATCATTAGGGTAAAGTAGTCATGGAATTTGACACACTCATCATTTGTCCTTAACAGTTCCAAAAAGCCGCGAACCGTCGTCAAAGGATTGCGAATTTCATGGCTGATCCCTGCTGCCATTTGGCCGATTAAATCGAGTCCCGACAAGCGTTTCATTTCTTGCTCATATTGTTTCTTCTCCGTGATATTCTTAAAATAACAACAGATTCCATCTTCAAATGGATATACATTTACTTCAAACCATGAATCATCATGTGATGAAGGCGTTTCGAAATGAACAGAAATCCTTTCTGACATGGCTCGATGAAACTCATCATACAACTTTGTATGAACAGCATTCGGAAACACTTCCCATATGTTTTTACCTACCACATCGATTGCCGGTGCATAATCCGTAATAATATGTTGATGATTCGCGTAAATATATTGCCAATTTTTATCGACTGCCGCAAAACCATCTGTAATACTATCGATAATACGATTTATTTTTTCGTTGGCAGCTGCCAGTTCTTTCGTTCGCGCCTTGACCTTTTCTTCAAGGAGTTGTTGGTGTTCAAGTAACTGTTTCGTTAATAGGTCTTTTTCTACCTCAAGTTTTTTTCTAGTTTGTATTTCATTTTCAAGCTCCCAATTCTTCCGTGCCAGTTCATCCCTAGATTGTTTTAAAGAAATATGGGTCTTTACTCTCGAAATAAGTTCCATTCGGTTAAAAGGTTTCGTGATATAATCCACTGCGCCCAAATTGAACCCTTTGACAATATCCTCCGTCTCACTTTTGACTGTTAAAAAAATAATGGGGATATTTTGATATTGTGGTTTGGACTTAATCGTCACGCATACTTCATAGCCATCAATCTCAGGCATTTCAATGTCTAGCAAGATTAACTGCGGGTGGTTTTCTTCAAGGAATCGATATACCTCATGAGCATTCTGCGCAATCCCAAGCTCATAACCACATTCCGCCATGATTGTAGCCAATACCTGAATATTATTCGGGTTATCATCAACTATTAATACTAAATTATTGTTTTCCATTTGAATTATCCTCTAATAGTAGTTTTTCAATAGATTTGATCTTGTTCTTAATGTTAACAATTTGATAGGATTCTACATAACTCATTAATTCTTTGCCTTCGGAGATGAGTACCTGCGATTGATGTGCTTGTCCTAAGGTCATTATTTGCTCTGCTAATGTTTTTACAACGCTAATAATCACGCCAGATTCTAATTTTTTAAAGATTGGATTCAGCTGATTTCTTACATCCATCAACACGATAGGATCTAACATTTCACTAAGTAATGGATCCTTCCGATGGGAGTTAGAACTCGCCCCCGTTTTTGTTAGTATGAACGAAGAAACTGTATCAAGTAACTGGCCAATATTCACTGGCTTCATTAAATAGCTATCGAATTTACGAATTTCAGGAACATCCTGCGAAACAGTTGCACTCAAAGCGATTACGGGAATATGCGATATGACCGGGTTTTCTCTCAGTCTAGTAATTGCCTCAAATCCATTCATGACAGGCATCAACAAATCGGTGATGATCAAATCTGGCTTCTCCAACTCGGCAACTTGAAGCGCTTCCAATCCATTTTCAGCTACTAGGACACGACTTCCTGTTTTCGAAAGATATTCTACTAATAAAGAACGGTTCGTCTCGATATCATCTACGACCAGGATCGTAGTACCCTCGAAATTGTATTTACACAAGAACGAGTTGTCCATATGTTCAGGTAGTGAATCAAGGTCTGTGATTTGGACATCTGTAAATTCAATATGGAACGTACTGCCTTTGCCAACTTCACTTTCAACCGTGATTTTTCCGTTCAATATTTCTACTAGTTTTTTCGTAATGGACAGCCCTAAGCCAGTCCCACCGTATTTTTTAATACTTTGTCCAGAGATTTGGGTAAACGCCTCAAAGATCTTTTCCTTTTCGTGATCAGGAATACCAATGCCTGTATCTTGAACAAAAAGGTGAAGGTTGATCAGGTTTCGATCGCCTGTGTTCGAAGGCATTGCTTTAATCGACAACTTGATATGCCCCTTCTCAGTAAACTTAACAGCATTGCCTACTAGGTTCAGCAAAATCTGCCTCATTCTTACTTCGTCAAAAACAATACTTTTAGGGAAGTCATCCGGTATATCCACGATAAACTCAATCTGTTTGCTTTGAATAGTTTGGATAAACATACTTTCAATCTCCTTGAAAATCGTTTGAAGGTTGACTTGTTTATGGTGTGGTTCTATTTTCCCAGCTTCAATCTTAGAGAGATCAAGAATATCGTTAATAATACGTAATAAACTATTCCCCGAGCTATTAATCGTTTTTATATAGTTTTGTTGTTTTTCATCCTCGATGGAGTTTTGTAATAATTCACTGAAACCAATCACCGCATTGAGAGGTGTGCGAATTTCGTGACTCATATTCGCGAGAAATTCACTTTTCGCCTCATTTGCTTTCTCTGCTTCAATTTTAGCATATTTTAACTCTTTATTTGCTTTTTCAATTTCAGTCGTTCGCTCTTTTACTTTTTCTTCGAGATGATGAATATGTTTATGCAATTGTTCGGCCATGTGATTAAAAACAAGTGATAGTTTCCCAATTTCATCATTTTTGTAGATGTTAGCCCTTTGTAACAGTTCCCCTTTTGAAAATTTCTCTGCTGTCAGGCTTAAATGATGGATCGGTTTTAAAATCACATCTGTCACTTTTTTATAAATCAGCATCGATAGTAGTAAAGCAATAATCGATAAAATAATCGCAGTATTGATCTCCTTATTAATTTCAGCTAGGAATGGTTGATCAGAAATGGCAGTAATGATGACCCAATCTACTCCATCTTTTTTATAATCAGTTAGTTTAATATGTAGATTCCCGTGATCTGTTTTTTCAATCGTTTTATTTTCTGCTGATTTTTTATAATGTTGATAAGCATCTAAAATGGTGTTGTTTTCAATGGAATTAATTGAAATTCTTTTTAACGTACCATCTGCTTGTTTTTCAAATGATTGATTATTAACTGAAGTAGCAACCAAATTACCTGTTTTTCTTTCTACGATATAAGCCGTTGCCATTCGATCTTTTAAAATTTCTTTCAAAAAATCATGTAGGCTGGAGAGTGCAATCCGCGCTCCTAAAACACCTTGAAGCGTACCGTCATCGTTAAAAATTGGGTAAGTATTGGTAAGGACCAAATCATCCCTTATAAAATGCTTGTATAGGGGCGTATATAGCGGTTGACCAGCCTTTTTTGTTAAAAAATACCAAGATCTTATGCGTGGGTCAAACTTCCCATAATCCTCCACAAAATCGCCTTCTGTCATATCCTCAGTCACTGAATAATAGTATGAGTGTCCATGAGTTTCTTCATTGCTTCGATAGAGTTCAATTTCATTGTTTTCATCTCTCCTAGCACCATAAAAATCGCCGTTTTCTAACCCATAACTCACACTGTAGATATTCTTGTTACTAGATTGAATGGCATTGACTAAAAAAGCATCTCTTTCAGATGGATCATCTATATCAACAATCCCATTCTCAATAAGATTGTGACTGCTTGTGTTTAAAAAATATGGTAGATAAAGAAGATGATCAATTTCTTGCAAGATTTTTTGATTTGTGGAATTCTCCATTTTTACAATAATATTATCTACAGAAGTCTTCCAACTTGAAAAAACGATATAACCGATGATTAAGAGCGTACTCACCATTAACACAATGAATGAAATAATAATAATCCGCCTAATCGAACTGTCCCTTTTCCCCATGCACACTTTCCCCATTCGCTTAAATTCAATATCATAATTATGAATAAAATAACAGAGTATTGCAATACCCGGGACAGGGGGACAGGTACATTGTCCCTTTCTAAAGGAGAAATGGCATTTGTCTCCCCGCACCTTTTGTCACAAATAAAGGCCCACTTCCATTGATAAGTGAGCCTTTGTAAAATATGGAATTCTTTCAATCTAATATCGGGACAATGTACCTCGAATTATTTTGACTCCAATTTTCGAATACAAGATCCACAAAGGCAATACGGAATATGGAAATAGCACCACAAATTGCTCAAAACTCACCTTTCTTATAGCAAATTGCTTTGACTAAAATAAAAAACTCGTAAAAGTAGATATTTCCACTTTTGCGAGTTTACTATCCATCAGAACTTAAGGACTGCAAAAAGTAACAAGTTACATTCCTTATTTCTAAACCTTTCTATAAGTTTTTTAAATTCATGTTAGGGCGTATGGAGTAACTTCTCCTTTTAAAACTTGTGTAATATTTAAAGCAGCCTTAGTTCTCAACTCAATCATTGCTTCTTCCGAATACCATGCACTATGAGGTGTTATGATCACATTGTCCATTTCTAATAATGGACTAGTTCTCTTAATAGGCTCTTCCTCTATTACATCAAGTGCTGCACCTGCAATCTTTCCTTTTGAAAGAGCATCAGCTAATGCAACCTCATCTACGATTGGTCCTCGTGCAGTATTAATGATGATTGCATTAGATTTCATTTTAGCCAAGCGTTCTTTGTTGATTAAGTGGTAAGTTTCTTCGATAAGAGGTACATGAATAGAAAGAAAATCGGCAACCTGAATAATTTCATCCAGTTCCATTTTCTGTACTCCTTCTTTTTCCATATCTCTTTCTGAAACAAATGGGTCATAAGCGGCAATATTAAATCCTAGTGGTCTTGCTTTTTCAATTAAACGGCGAGGAATTCGGCCAAATCCTAGTACACCTAAAGTTTGATTATTGAATCGATGAATTGGAACCCCTGCTTTAAAGTCCCAAGTTCCCTTTTTCACTTCATTATTTAATAACGTCACTTTTCGAGCCCAGGATAATAGAAGTGCTAATGCATGATTAGAAACTTCCTCCATTCCATAATCAGGTACATTTGCAACAATAATTCCTTTCTCTTTTGCAGCATCTAAATCAACCGTATTCACTCCTACACCATAACGAGAAATAACTTTACATTTTGTTAATGATTCAATAACTCGTTGACTAAGTGGTGCATATTGATTTAATATGGCATCCACATCTTTGGCCTGTTCAATAACTTCGTCTTCCGTTTTGCACTGAGCTTTTATAAAATTAATAGAAAGTCCTGATTCTTCAAATACTTTTTCTTCGTACCCTAAATGTTCAAATTCATAGTCTGTAAGTAAAATTTTAAATTCCATCCGTTTTCCTCCCCTTTTTGTTTTTTACTCACTTTTATATAAGAAGTTAAATATTATTCAGTTCATTAATTTCCGGTTGCTACTGCTGTTTTTTGCGCCATCACATGTACGTACCTACATTCTTAATCTTCAGAAAAATAGAAAGACAAGTTTATTGAAATTAATATTTTATAAAGCATGTACTAAATAAAAAGATTATTGATTTGTTTCAACAGCAATTTTGGAACTATCAGGTGAAACTTCTTTTAATTGGCTTTTTCGCATTGCAAACAATAAGACGCTAGCTATTAATAAAGCCCCACTTAAGAAGAACAACGCAATGCTGACATTCCCTGTGGCATCTTGAATCATCCCAATACCATAAGGTCCAACGAATCCACTTAAATTTCCAATTGAGTTAATAGCCGCAATTCCAACAGCAGCAGCTGAAGTACTTAAGAATTGCGTGGCCAAAGACCAAAAAGGACCATAGAAACTGTACATACCTGCTACAGCTAATGTCATAAATGCAATTGCTATAAACGGATTAGAAGTCATTCCAGATGCAAACAGTCCAAATGAGCCCACAATCAACGGAATAGCCGCATGAATACGTCTCTCCCCTGATCGGTCAGACTTACGAGACCAAATATTCATTACAATAGCGCCTGCGATATAAGGAATCATTGTAAGTAATCCAATTTGTGTATTCGTTAATACATCCGAAAGAGCTTTAAGGATTTGCGGTAGCCAGAAGCCTATACCATATAAACCAATGTTAAACGAAAAGTAAATTAATGCCAGATACCATACTCGTGGATTACTTAAGGTTTGTTTGTGTCCATCTTGTTTTTGATTAGCATCTGCCTTTGCTTTCTCTTCTTTTTCTTTCTCCAATTCAGTTACTAGCCACTGCTTTTCCTCACTTGAAAGCCACTTCGCTTCCTCTGGTCGATTGGTTAAGTAAAATAACGTAACAACCCCTAAAATAACAGCCGGAGAACCTTCAATAACGAACATCCAGCGCCATCCATCTAATCCCATCCAGTGAATGTTATCCATAATCCATGTAGAAAGTGGTGCCCCAATAATATAAGATATGGCAATTGCCGTCATAAACATGGCAATTGTTTTTGCTCTCTCTTTTGCTCTAAACCAATAAGTTAAATACAAAATAACTCCCGGAAAGAATCCCGCTTCTAACGCACCCAATAAAAAACGTAAGACATACAAATGTGTAGCATTTTGAACGAACCCGGTTAAAACAACAACAATTCCCCAAGTTATAAGTATTCGTGCAATCCACTTTTTTGCTCCGAACTTTTCTAGCATTATATTACTTGGCACTTCACATAAAAAATAACTTATGAAAAAGATACCCGAAGCGATTCCAAACATCTGACTTGTTAGGCCTAATGCTTCATTCATTTCCAAAGCAGCATAACCTAAATTTGCCCTATCAAGGAACGCAGTAACATAGAGAATAATTAAAAACGGTACAATTCTTCTAGTAACTTTTCGAGTCGTTTGCTTTTCTAATGAAACCACATTGTTCATACACATTCCCCCTTATTAATAAAAGCGTGTAGATTGAAATAAATCACAGTTTTAAACCCCTGAAACAATAAAACTTCAATTTATGTTAAGTGGAGTTAAATAAATTAATCCACGGATTGGAAATTGTAACAATATGGAATTGTAAGTGTTTTCATTTTGGTTCAAAAAGCACTTTCTGATATAAAATCACCGTTACTTACCCCTTCTCATCTTTCAAACTTGTAATACAAATTTGCATTACAAGTATTGCAATATTCAGTAAGTTTGTTTATATTTTAAACATAAACCAATATTTTGTAAATTTAAAATTTTATATTTATAAGACAAATTTGTAAATTTATATGACAACTTAGGAGAATGGAGAGTAAAAAACATGACTCAAAAAGAAAAAGTTTCGCAGGTAATTGCCCGTGAATTATTAACCATGATTGAAACAGGAAAATTTCCTCCAGGTTCAAAGCTGCCAACTGAAATGGAATTAACTGCTCAATTTGGAGTAAGCAGAGTTCCAATCCGTGAAGCGCTAAGCATGTTGCGTGCTGCAGGTGTCATCAAATCACGTCAAGGCGGGGGAAGTTATGTAGAAGAATCTACTAATTCAAATTTTATTCAACGTATTCATATTGATACTGACGATATTGACAATATTAAATATCTCTTTGAAATGAGGAAAATTTTGGAGCCGGAAGCTGCTTACTTAGCTGCCCTCCGACGCACTCCGGAACAACTTGAAAACATGAAAAGAATATTTAGCGACTGGGAAGATAAATCGATTGAAAAAGTTACAACCGCCAAAAAGGAAGATATAGAGTTTCATCGATCTATTATTCTAGCTTCACAAAACCCTATTTTAATCCAAACACAAGATAATTTAACTTCACTTTACGAAAAAACATTACAAATTACTCTCCGTCCAAATATAGAGTTAAAACAAAGGCGTGAAGCGGTTCTCAAAGAACATCGAGATATATTACTTGCGATTGAAGCAGAAGAGCCTGAGTTGGCAAAAATACTATGTCAGATTCATTTAAGAAATGCAGAAGAAAAAATAAGCTTATTAATAAACGATTACACACTTTAGCCAAACAGAAAGGATGAGGATTAATTGAAAGTAGTTACCAATCGTCATATTGAAGAAATCAAGGCAATCGTAAAGACAGGAAGAGTACTTATAGATGAAAGTGATCGTTTTAGTTATTCATTCGACGGTTCTTTTGGAACATATTTGCCAGATATCGTTATTCAAACTAAAAACGTTGACGAATTAGTCTCACTTGTGAAGCTTGCGAATCGTGAAAGAATTCCTATTTATCCACGTGGTCAGGCAACAAGTTTAAGTGGAGGTCCTCTTCCTGTTAAAGGAGGAATGGTCTTAGATCTATCTGTTATGAACGATTTACTTGAAATTCATGAAGAGGATCTCATTGCAATCGTTTCCCCAGGTGTTCTAACGGCAGAGATTCATAGAGCCGCTGAACAAAAAGGACTAATGTATCCACCAGATCCTAGCAGTTCTCACGTCTCTACAATTGGCGGTAATTTAGCAGAGAACTCCGGTGGCCCAAGAGGACTAAAGTACGGCGTGACAAAAGATTCCGTCATCGGTCTTGAAATAATTACGCCCGAAGGAGAAATCATTAAAACCGGCGGGAAAACAGTAAAGAATGTAACCGGTTATGATTTAACAAAACTAATTGTGGGCTCAGAAGGAACACTTGGTATTATAACAAAAGCAGTATTGAGACTCATTCCAAAACCACAGGCCACCGGGACCATCATGGCGATTTTTGATAGTCTCGTTGATGCCGGTAGTGCTATTTCTAAGATTCTTTCTTCTGGTATTTTTCCATCCAAAATGGAGTTGATGGATCAAGCTTCTCTTGTGGCAGTTGAGAAATTTGAGCCCCTTGGTTTACCAACTGACGCAGCAGCACTCATCTTAATTGAACTGGATGGCCATCCTCTCTCTTTGAGAGAAGAAATGGAACAAGCAGCTGCTTTATGTCGTACTGTAGGAGCACGAGAAGTTCGAATTCCAAAGGATAAAGCCGAGGAAGCAGAACTTTGGAAAGCTCGTAAACTAGTTTCACCAGCCATCGTACGTATTAAGCCGACGAAAATCTCTGAAGACGCTACTGTCCCTCGAAGCAAAATACCTGAAATGTGTGAAAGATTGTTGAAAATACGCGATAAATACGGTATTCATCTTGTTGTGTTTGGTCATGCCGGGGATGGTAACCTTCATCCTAATATCATTTGTGATAAAACAGATCAGGAAGAAATGCTTCGAGTTGAACAAGCTGTTGCAGAGATTTTTACGGCTGCTGTTGAGCTTGGGGGGACACTGTCAGGTGAGCACGGTATTGGAACAATGAAAGCACCGTTTATGGAAATGGAACTCGGTGTAGTCGGCCTTGATATGATGAAACGTATTAAAAAAGTATGGGACCCAAACAATATCATGAATCCTGGTAAGATTTTTCCTGAACCAGGTCAAAAATTGGAGTTGAGCTGATGTGACGGTATCACTTAAAGATTTAAGAGAAGAACTTCAGTACGACAAAACAAAAAATTGCGTTCAGTGCGGATATTGCTTACCTGTGTGCCCAACATATGCCACTTTCGGTAAAGAGACTCACTCACCTCGTGGCCGTATTAATTTAGTAAAGATGGTCGGTGAAGGAAAAATTACGGATTTATCAATTCTTGAAGAACCACTAAATTTATGTTTGGGCTGCCGTGCGTGTGAAACAGCTTGTCCGACAGGCGTTGAATATGGTTCAATCCTAGAAGCGGCACGTGCTGCAATTGTAAAACGTAAAAGATTTTCCTTTCCAGCACGACTGTTGCGAAAAGCTATGTTAAACAAAGTGGTCCCAAGCAAGAAGTGGATGAATGTAACTGGTCATTCTATCTGGCTGTATAAAAAAAGCGGATTGCAAAAATTAGCCCGAACTTCTGGTATTGTAGAAAAGGTTCCATATAACTTGGGCACTTTCGAATCTGTTATCCCTACTCCTGTTTCCCCTATAGAACGTAGTCAAGCACCAACCGAAGTGAAAGCAAAGCATAAAGTAAAATATACTGTTGCCTTTTTTACTGGCTGTATTATGGACTCCATGTTCCATCGTATTAACCAATTATCTATTAAGTTACTTTCAGAAGCAGGCTGTAATGTTGTAGTGGTTCCAAAACAAACCTGTTGTGGAGCGCTTCAAGCTCATGCTGGAGAAATGGACGAAGCTCGTCACCTTGCAAAACAAAACATTCTCGCATTTGAACAAATAAATGCAGATTTTATTGTTAATAATGCAGGAGGTTGCGGCGCCCAGCTTTATGAATATGGACATTTACTTTCGAATGACAAAGTGTGGGCCGAAAGAGCAGCTAATTTCTCTGCTAAATCAAGAGATATTAGTCAGATACTTGTTGCTTGCGGTGGCTTGCCAGATATGCAGCCACGTCACGGTGAAAGAGTAACTTATCAGCGTTCCTGTCATATGACCAATGTTCAAAAAGTGACTCAGGAACCTTTGGAATTATTGAAAAGTATCCCTGGAATACATTTTATTGAAATGAATCAGGCAGACATGTGCTGCGGATCGGCAGGTATTTATAATATCGTGAATTATGATGCTTCAATGCAGATTCTTGATGAAAAAATGAAGCATACGAAAGCGACAAATGCAGCCGTTATTATTACAACCAATCCAGGCTGCCTAATACAGATGAAACTCGGTATAGAACGGGAGGAACTCTCTCATTCAATGCGCGCTCTGCATCTGGTTGAATATTTAGCTGAAGCCTCTGGGATCTCATGAGCTTCTTTCTAACGATTTTAAGCTCAGTAATTTCAAAGACAAAGTTATTATAGAAAAATTTCAACTCTTAAAGTTCAGCACGATGGCGCAGGTTTCCATCGTGCTGAAGTTTTTTAGAGTTGTACATGTATGTTAAATTCAATTGCGCCAACAAACCTATTTCCACGTTCTCCCTAGTAATCAATAGGTCAATTTGCATTAAATACTATGTGACAAAATCGTCAATTTCAGTACTTTTCCACGAAATCTATACCTGTGTCCCTTGAATGCTCTAGATCTTCTTTACAACAATTTAATATTGTGCACCTAACCTTTAAAACCGGTCTGTCCCTCGAGCTTTATGCATTATGGTACCTCGGCTTTAACACTCGACTATATAGATCATTGACAAGGCTTTAAAAAATCAACCTTTTCATTGGTGATTGTGGAATTTAATTACATTCACGTCTGCTCTCACCAACCTTTTACGACAAACAAAAGCTCACTTCTAGTAAAAAGTGAGCACTTTGGAAAATATCGAATTCTTTCAATCTAAAATTGGGACGCGGTACCTGTCCCCTCTGTCCCACCTACCCCCGCAAAAGAAAACGCTGCATTTTACCACTCGGGGTTTTGGGTATAGCCTCTACGAATTCAATTAGACGGGGATACTCGTATGCAGACAAATTCCCTTTAACAAATTGTTGGATCCCCTTTGCTAATTCCTCACTAGGCGTGAAATTTTCTTTTAGCACAATATAAGCTTTCACGACCTCGCCACGCTGCAGGTCGGGGGCGCCAACAACGGCTGTTTCCGTAACAGCTTCATGCTGCATGATTGAGCTTTCAACATCAAACGGACTTATTCGATATCCATTACTTAAAATCATATCGTCATGTCGTCCTGAAAAATAGAAATACCCTTCCTCATCATAACTAGCATTATCACCCGTTAAATAATATCGTGAACCTAACATAAAACTTTTTCGTGTTTTCTCCTCGTTTTGATAGTAGCCTTTAAACCAAAACAGCGGAGAATGTACGGTATCAATACAGATTTGACCTTCAATATTGGGACCAACTTCTTCAGCATAGTCATTTACAATTGTTAGTCGAAACCCCGGCATTGGTTGCCCCATCGTTCCTGGTTTGTAGGTGTGCTGCAATTGAGGATGATGGTGATTATTGATGAGCGCACCTTGCTCGGTTTGCCCGTAATGATCATAGATTGGGATGCCTAAAGCATTCTCTGCCCACTGGATCACATCGAAGTTTAACGGTTCGCCAGCGCTTGATAAAACACGGAGACATAACTTTTCCTTTAAACGATTGTCTACCCCTTCCGCACGCATTGAACGATAGACATTTGGGAACCCGGCAAGATTAGTAACTTTATAGTCTTGAAGCACTTGGAATACTTGTTGAACATGGAAAGGCGAATTATCTAAAATAAACGTTTCGCCAAGAAGTAACGGCCCGATCAATCCATAATATAATCCATAGCCCCCACCTGGATCCGCCATATTCCAATAAACATCGCCTTTTTGGACATCTAACCCTAATCGCATATAAGTTTCAAAAGAAGCCAGAGCAAACACAGGTACCTGCACACCTTTTGGATGTCCAGTAGTTCCAGGCGTATAAAGAATAATAAATACATCATCCTTTGTGACAACTTCATTTCGTTCTAATGGTTGGACATCCTTAAATGATGACCAATAATCCAAATCGCCCTCTTCTGAATTGGCATGAACAGTAATGATCTTCGCTTTGGTTTCAGAACCGGTATCCGTACCAGCTTGGGCTCCATTTAACTTAGGACGATTGTGGGCATCCGTAATCACAATCTCAGCACCGCTATTTTCAACACGATAAAATACAGCTTGCGGACCAAAACCAGTAAAAATTGGAACATGGATAGCACCTAAACGCCAGATGGCTAACACGGATATAATTAATTCCGGACCTTTCGGCAATAAAACCGCAACTCGACTACCCTTTTGAACCCCCATTGACTTTAATACATTGGCAAAAATCAAAGAGTCTCGCTTGAGCTCGCGATATGAATAACTACGTTTCAAACCACCTGCTTCTACATAATGGAATGCAATTCGCTCTTCATCATGCCGGTCACAAAGTAAGTCGGTGACAGAAGAAATAGGCTCTTCATATTGCTGCACAAAAAGGTTCACTTCATTAAATAGCACGTTATTCGTGATAAAAGTCGCCCCCTTAGATAATCGGAAATGCTTAAAACATACAACTGTAACATCCGAAATAAGGTATGCTGAAATCTACCATTTGAGAACTGGGACAGGGGGGACAGGTACATTGTCCCAATTCTATCGAAACGGGATAATGTACCTGTCTCTGCGTACCTTTAACCATAAGTAAAGCTCACTTACATTGATAAGTGAGCACTTGCAAAATATAGAATTCTTTTAATCTAAAAACTGGGACGAGGAACCTGTCCCCTATGTCCCTAAATTACACTTTCTTTTTCTTTAACCTGTTTTACTTCCACTTCAATAGCTTCAGATTTAATATCTTCAATAACTACTTTAGTGAATTCATCTGGTGCAACCGAACCTTTTATTTTCATCGCGATATAGTATACGACGATTGAGACTAATAATGATTGCACAGCGGGTAGTCCAAAAGGATAAACGTATTGAGTAAGGTAACCAACATAAGTTCCGACAACTAACGCAATTGTTGCCATCCAATTCCAGCCTTTGTTGTCAGCCCATTGTTGTTTACGTATTAAGAAGAAATCGCTCATCATGACACCTGCAATTGCTGGATAAATCAATGCTGTCATATATAAGAAATCTGTGAAATAATCTAGAATTCCTGCAAGGGCTATGATAATGGCAATAACTGTTCCTCCTAATGTTAATAGAGCACGACCTTTCCCAGAGTTTACATTTAACATATTTGCTAACGCTAAGCCCATGCTATAGTTATTTACAATTTGACTAGTCCAAGTGGCAAACCATAGGATTAAGAACCCCCACACAGGGAATCCCATATTTAACATAACGGTTACAATATCCGCTTCTCCTACCCCTACAGACATGATTGCTCCAACGTAAAATAAAGGAATTCCTACACCAATAATTCCTATAGGGATAATTAAATTATCACTAACTTTAGGCTTTGCATATCTAGTATAATCTGATGCAATCACCCATTGAGATACATTAACGCCAATCACAAGACTTATTGCGGCCAAGATTGTCATATTAGGTTCAGGATCCCAAGAAGTAATTGTTTCCCAGCCCATATTCTTAAACGCTAAATAGATGCCTCCAATAATTAAAATAAGACCCGCTGGCACCGCAATATAATCTGTCCATTTCATTGATGAGTATCCAATGATGGCTGGAAGAGCAAATAGTGCACCTGCTATTACGGTAATTAATGCCCATGAAAACCATTCGGTCATATAATCGATTCCAAACATTGCAGATATAGCATTCCCTGCAACTGCTGTTTGAAGAGCCCACCACCCCATAGAAACTACAAAAATAGTCAATCCTACTATAAATCTAGCTTGAAGTGCACCAAAGCTTGATTTTGCAATAACCGATGATGAACGACCCGTTTTCGCACCCATATATCCTTGAACAAAGTTTCCTGGCCATTGAAAGATAACCATAGACACTAATACTATTAATAGTATTTCTGTTAAAGAGAACCCCCCTGCGAGAGAAGCTCCTACCATTAATACTGGTATCGTAAACTCAAGACCTCCAAATATCATCGTTGGTGTCATCCAGTGTTGTCGTTCATTTAAAGGTACTGCAGACAAAGCCTCATCTTTACCAATTGTCGATTTTTTTTCGACTTCATTCATACACTTCACCACTTTTCCCAATTTTCTGAATTATAGATTCAAAAAAATTAATTTTTAACAATTAGTTCTCTTGGATAATTATTAATACGCTCAAAGCCAGTTTCCGTAACCACTACAATATCTTCAATTCTTACGCCGAACTGATCAGAAAGATAAATTCCTGGCTCCACGCTAATCACCATACCTTCCTCAAGAAGTTGGTCATTATTAAACGTCACAAATGGCTCCTCATGAACTTCTATTCCTAGTCCATGTCCTGTTCTGTGGGTAAATTGTGGTCCGTAACCAGCCTCAGTAATGATATCTCTTGCTACTTTATCAATCTCTTTTAATGAGATCCCTGGTCTAATCGCTTTAATCGCCTCTTCTTGGGCAACCAAAACAGTATTGTATACTTCTTTCATTTCTTCACTTATATAATCTCCAATCAATATAGTTCTCGTAATATCTGAACAATAGTGATCTTTGATACCCCCTAAATCAATAACCACCATATCTCCGTTTGATATTTTTGTATCATCTGGAGAATGGTGGGGAATTGCTCCATTTTTCCCTGCACCTACTATAGGATTAAAGGACATCTTCTCAACATTGTGAGTTTTAAACAGACGTTTGATTTCATTAACCACTTCCACTTCAGTCATACCGGCTTTAATGAAATCTATTGTTTTACCTATAACATCATCAGCTATAGCACCTGATTTTTTTAGTAATTCAATCTCATGCATATCTTTTTTCACTCTTAAATTACCTATGACACTAGTACTATCTACAAACTTCATATTGTTATTCATCTTCATTAAATTTATTAGATTTTGGCTTGGCCATTGGTTATCAATAGATATTACTCCTGCTCTAGGTAGCAACTTTTCTAATATCAGAATTGATTGGTCACCATCCTTCCAAAGCACTGTTTTAAATAGGCTAGGATGATCAATTTCTTCTTTTGACATTTCATGTATCACCATAATGGGCTGTCCAACTTTGTTTATTAAAATTGCCTGTAATCGTTCATGGGAATCTAACCAAGTTCCGCTAAAATAAAAAAAATTTGTTGGAGATGTTACTAAAAGTGCATCCAATTCTAATTCTTCTAAAATACCTTGAGCCTTTTCAATACGATTTTGGTAAACCAATTGATCTATCTCCTTTTTAAATAGATTCCTTCTATTACTGGCAATTAAATAATAGAAGGAATCTTGTCTTTTCTTATCTAGAAACTAATGCCCATACGATTTCGCATTCTTCTTCGCCATCGTTGTATGCCCAATGTTCTTCTCCGTGTGGAATAAATGTTGCCTGTCCAGCTGCCACTCTATATTCCTTTCCACCACTCATAGTAACCATAGAGCCCTTTATTACGAAGCCATACTCATCCTCAATATGAGAGCCAGTACCCTCTAACGGGATTCTAGCTCCAGGTGGAATTGTTACTGTTCCAAAAGTAGCTTTTCCTCCCTCAACGACCGATTCATCAAAAATAGTTTTTAAAACAACTCCCGGTTTGTCACTTTTTTTCACGTCACTAGTTGCTACAATCTCCATTTAAAGAACCTCCCTTTGTTGGCGCTCTAATGATAATTCGACTACATCTAGCGTTTCTGGATTCAAAGTCACACCATAGTCTTTTTGGGCTTGTTCTACCGTGATATATTCATTTTTCACATCCCAAATTACTTTATCGATTGGTCGATCTAACGGATTTCCGTATCCACCACCTGTACCTGTAACAAGTCTTGTGACATCATTTTTGCTTAATGGGTATTGATTATACTTTCCAAACGGTTCTGAAGTTTCTCCATTACTCTTAATAAATTCAAAGTAGTTAGTAGAACCTTCTTTACCTTCTTTTGTTCCCCAAGTGTTATATTTATGACGACCAAAGGATCCTGTAAAGTATTGATTGTCTGTTAATGAGCGATATGCTCTTTTAACTCCATATCCACCTCGGAACTCTCCAGCGCCCATTCCATCTGTATTTAAACTATACTCATCTACCAAAACACCATTTCTAGTTTCACAAACTTCTACAGGAATATTAAACGTTTCACCATCTAGAATACAGAATTGAGCAGACGCACCATCTTTTTCTTGATCTCCTCCCCATCCTCCTACAGATGGTTCAACAATTAAAAATGGTTCATTTGTGTCCTGATGTTTCCCACCAAGAATAGCAACACAAACCGATAAGAAATGACCTGCCGATAAACGATTTGGTACTAATGGTGCTAGAGCTTTCCAAACTAAGTCTGTACCAAACAACATTGACTC
Organism: Ureibacillus composti; assembly: GCA_030348875.1. Classification (GTDB taxonomy): domain Bacteria; phylum Bacillota; class Bacilli; order Bacillales_A; family Planococcaceae; genus Ureibacillus; species Ureibacillus composti. The sequence goes on along the minus strand of JAUCEP010000002.1, from coordinate 1,413,266 downwards.
CCAATACATCGATACAGGTGCAGGGCGAACTGCATTGAAGATTGACCCTTCATCTGTAATGACACGTAGAGGGCGGAAAGAACCATCGTTTACATCTTGTGATGGATTCGTTATAGCAAGATATATAGTTCGAACTGCAGAAACTAATCCAGTTAGTGTACAGTTAATGGAACCCGTTACTTGAGGATGGCTCCCTCTAAAGTCACAAATAAATTCATCATCTGTAATCTCAACCTTTACTTGTACTTTAAATGGTCCCTTTTCAATTCCGTCATCATCAATGTAGTCAACTGCTTCGAAAGTTCCCTTAGGTAAATCTCTTAATGATTTAAGCGCAATTTGCTCTCCATGATCTAATAAGTAGTTAATAGAATTTTTAACAGTTTTTTTATCATACTTGTCGCATAATTCTTGAACCCGTCTTTCTCCAGTTTTTAAAGCTGCTACTTGAGCCCACATATCTCCTAATGATAAATCTGGGAATCTCACATTAGCTCGAATAATTTCCACAACCGCTTCATTTAAAACCCCTTGGTTATAAAGTTTTACGCAAGGAAATTGCAATCCTTCTTGATAGATTTCTGTTGAATTTGTCGACATTGAACCAGCATCTTTCCCACCAACTTCTGTCCAATGTGCCTTGTTAGCAGAGAAAGCAATTAATTCACCCTCATGGAAGATCGGCATAACCAAACCAACATCACATAAATGGGATCCCCCTCCGCCATAAGGATCATTAATTAAAATGATGTCCCCTGGTTTTAAATCCCCTGACTTGTTGTACTTTTCTAAAGTCTCTTTAACCATGAAAGTAAGCATTCCGATAAACCCAGTTACCCCATTGCCTTGGGTTAAGAGTTGGCCTTTTGAATCAGTTAGACCACTCGCATAATCTAAAACTTCATATATAATTGGACTCATTGAAGTACGAGCTAACGCATAGAACATTTCTTCACCAATTGCGATTAAAGAATCCTTAACAATATCTAAAGTAAAAGCATCTACTACTGTTGGATTAATTGTTTTTTCCATATGCTTACACCCCCATCTCAATAATTAAGTTTCCATATAAATCAACAGTTACAGATTGACCTGGATACACAACTGTTGAAGCTGATGATTCCTCTACAATCACAGGACCTTCTAGGTATACATTGGGATTTAACTTTTCTCTCTCAAATACTTGAGTATCAATCCATCCATGTTCTTCGTATAAGACAGGTCTAACTTCTTTTAGTGCATCTTGTACATCCAATCCATTGTTTTCTATTGTCGATAATTCAGGTTTTTGGACAGATCCAAATGCAATTAAATGAAGGTTTACAATCTCTGTAGGACTACCTTCTAATTTAAATGTGTAAAGTTGCTCATGCGTATCGTGGAACTTTTGAATCACAGTTTTCATTTCCTCTTTTGTTACGACACCATTAGGTACTGGAACCTTCACTGTATGCTCTTGTCCAAGATAACGAATATCTATAAATCTAGTAAACATCACACGTTCTTCTGCTACACCTTCATCTAAATATTGCGCTAATGCTTTGCTTTCTTGGTCAGCAAGCATGTGATTAAATTCGTCATAATTTATTTCATCTACACGACGAATATATGTTTGAATATAGTCGTGACGTAAATCAGTCATTAACATTCCCCACGCTGAGAATACGGAAGCTGCAACCGGCACAATCACCTTTTTAACACCTAATTCTTTTGCAAGAGCTGGAGCATGCATAGAACCTCCGCCTCCAAAAGCAACTAGAGTAAATTCACGTGGATCATATCCTTTTCTAACAGAAATCAACTTAAGAGCATTTAGCATGTTAGAATTTGCAATACGAATAATACCTAATGCTGCAGCTTCAGATGTAATATCGAATCTACTAGCTATTTTTTCATCAATGACTGCCTTTACCATTTCCATATCTACTTCATTATCAAAGTTTATTGGAGAAAGTCGGCCTACTATTAGATTTGCATCTGTTGTAGTAGGTTCAGACCCACCTTTTCCATATGCAATCGGACCTGGTAGTGCACCTGCAGATTGAGGACCAACTCTTAAAGAGCCACCGTCATCGATCCATGCAATAGATCCTCCACCGTTCCCAATCTCAACGATATCTACAACTGGAACTTTGATTGGATAACCTGCAGTGCGATCATTTCGTTCGATATTGTATTCTGTTGTAACTTTCACTTCGCCATGATCAATAAGAGAACATTTTGCTGTTGTTCCACCAATGTCAAAAGCGATAATGTTTTCTTCACCAAGAATTTTACCTAGTATTGCAGCCCCATAAATGCCTGCTACAGGACCAGATTCAACCATGTTAATCGGAGTTTTCTTTGATTGTTCAAAAGTAGTTGTACCACCATTAGATTGCATAATATATTTGTTAGATGAATGAATGGTTTTACTTAATTCTTTTTCAAGGCGTTCGATATAAGTAGAAGCGATCGGCTTTACATAGGAATTTAGGACAGTTGTACTTGTGCGTTCATATTCTCGCCATTCTCTTGTTACTTCGTAGGATGCAGTTACAGCCACTTCTGGCCATAGCTCTTTAATTAACTGAACCGTTTCAATCTCATGAACCGGATTACTGTATGCATGTAGGTAAGAAACGGCAATCGCTTCTACTTGTTCTTTTTTGAAATACTCAATGATTTCCTTAACCCGTTCTTTTTCTAATTCTTGAATAACTTCACCCTTATAATTTAAGCGTTCTGCTACTTCTTGACGTAAATAACGAGGGACAAAAGGGGTAGGTTTTTTATATTGAATATTAAATAAATCAGGCCTATTACCACGAGCAATTTCCAATACATCTCTAAATCCTTTAGTTGTAATTAGTCCAGTCTTTACTCCCTTTCGTTCAGTTAAAGCATTAATAATAACTGTCGTACCATGAATAAAAGTTTCAAGTTCCTCAGTCTTGATCCCACTTACCTCAATAACATTTAGTACACCATTTTCAAAGTTAGGAGGTGTTGTATGACTTTTAGCTACACCCACCTTACCCTGTTCATCGATATAAACTAAATCTGTAAAAGTTCCTCCAATATCTGTTGCTACTCTCATAATCTAACCACCTTTCATATTTGATAAATCTATTAAATACAGCTACTAAAAAATAACTGGTGTTACTACACTAAGAACCTTTGCATCAATTTCCAATGGGTTTTTTACCGAATGTGAAAGAGTTGACGGAAAATGAATAGAGTCACCGGCCTTTACCGAATATTCCTTTCCATCTACCTCAAACAATAATTCTCCTTCGAGAACATAATAAAATTCCTCTCCGGGATGACTAAAGTTTTTTTCAGGATTAGGTCCTGGAGGAAAAGTGACGAGTAATGGCTCAATATTTCTGCCTGAAAACTCTCCACCAAGCCTCGTATAAACAACGCTAGAACCTACTAATTTAAATGGTTTTTGTTCTTCTTTTTTCACCTGATAATTCTCATTTGAAAAATCCTCGAAAAAGTTTGTGATTGGAACCTCTAAAGCGTCTGCTATTTTCTTTAAAGAAGTTATAGCAATTGAAGAAGAAGCTCTCTCAACTTGAGATAAAAAACTTATAGATAATCCTGTTTTTTCACTCAATTCTTTTAACGTTAAGTTCCTTTCATTTCTTATTTCTCGGATTTTAGTCGATAATTCTTCCACAGCTTAACCTCCAATGATAAATTCTGGGATGTAATTTCAGTAATACCAGAATTTACATTTCAGTATTACTGTATTTTTTATGTTATCACAAAACTTTTTAAATTTACAGTAAATTTTCAAAATTATAAATACTAGTTTTATAAGCGTTTTCATCGGTGTTTTTCCAATATCCTTTAGTTAAATGAAAATTCCGCAATTACAGTATTACTGTATTACTGTATTTTTTATGTTATCACAAAACTTTTTAAATTTACAGTAAATTTTTAAAATTATAAATACTAGTTTTATATGCGTTTTCATCGGTGTTTTTCCAATATCCTTTAGTTAAATCAAAATTCCGCAATTACAGTATTACTGTATTACTGTAATTCACACCTAGGTTTTTATTACGGTAAAGAATAAATTGTGTAGAAAGCAAAGCTCCAAGTAATGAAAAAGAGGATAACCCAAAAGTTTAATTTTAGGTCATCCTTTTTATTTCCGATGTAACTTTACTAATTGTTCTTATATCATATGTCCCCTAGGTACAAGAATCTTTCCTCATGACTCTGTGACACAAGTGTTTTTACATGTAAAAATTATGTGTAATGGGACGCGGTACCTGTCCCCTATGTCCCACCTTAAGCGGCTAGTGGTCCAACTGGATATGTAAAAGCACGTAGTACCTCTAACGCTCTTGCTCTTCTGGCTAATACTGCTCTTTTTGATAATGGGATGATAAACGATACATCATTTGGGTACACGATTTTACACTTATTGGGGCTAAGTTCTTCAATATAGAAGTCTAAGTCGATAATCCAGATCTCTTCGTTGTTGTACTGACTTGGTAGAGGGAATGCTGCATCATTTGGTGTCACAAGAATCGGGACATTTTTTCGATAACCTAAGCGATCTCGAGTTGCACTTTTTCTCCCCTCTATGCTAGATCCGTATAATTTACAAAATCGGTCCATAGCTTCATTAGCCTTTTCCTCTAAACAGAAGTGTTCTTGATGCGTATATATCATAGATGAGTTTTCTCCGTCATAATGAGGGAAGATCGCAATGATCTTATTATTCTTGATAAAATGCCAAAATTTACGATATTTCAAAATCGAATCCTCCTTATTTTTGAATTTGACAAGTGAAACACAATTTATATGATTTTCTACCCTCAAGAAACACCTCCTATCCTAGTTAAGAAAAAATACCTAAAAGAGATTAGGTACTTTGTTATGAATAATGTAAAATATCAAGCCGCTTCCGACAACACTTTACGACAAATATTTACAAACTTTACATTTTCTTAAAATAAAACTAACAAACTAGTGAATAAAAGCTATAAGATCACTCACTCTTATTCCTATTAAGAAACAAGCGGGACAAGGTACCTGTCCCCCCGTCCCGACAAAAACTCACAATCCCCACAACCCATCTCATCTATCGAACCAATGCACCTACCTAAACTGCGCAATTCACTCGATGTATCCCTCAGTAACATTTTCGATTCCCTTCCATTTCCCATTTACGATAAAAGCACCCGGGAATATTGACTTGTGCACAGGTCGCTTGGAGCGACAGAATGGAGGAATTTGAACAAGTGCTCGAACAATACGAGCCGATGATATCCAGTATTTTACGAAAAGCACACGTGTACAAAAATTATGAACACTATCGACAAACCGCTAGAATTGCCCTTTGGCAGGCGTGGCAAAAGTATGAACCCACTCGTGGTCACTTTGCCCCCTACGCCTACCGCACCATGTTGACGGTTATTTACGAAGAAATGCGAAAAGACAATCAACATACCGAGCATTACAAACCATACGAAAACGACAAGTTGGCAGCCGCCCAAAAATATATGGAAATCAAACACATGGCATATGACCATGCGGCTACATTTGAATTGTTAGAAGACTATTTGACTGCTGAAGAATTCGAACTACTGAAGGATCTGTATTACTACCATTACAAATACGAGGAACTGACGGAAAAATACGGAGCATCGGTCGCAGCACTTAAGAAACGCCGTGATCGCTTATTGAAAAAATTGCGCATTGAACTAAAACGGTAAAACGTACCTGGTACTCGATTCAATTCTTCGAGTACCTGGTCCCCACACAATTCTGAATCTTATGCGTACCAGGTACCCAAAGTATTCTGAATCTTAAGAATCGTTCCAGTACCTGGTACACCTAAAAAAGGAGCACTAACCAATGAAACTATTAATCAAGGAATCACCACTACAAGTTTTACCAACACTTGCAAAGAAAATCGGGCTAAACGAAGCCATCATCCTGCAACAAATCCATTACTGGCTACAGCGATCAAACAAGCAAGTCGAAGGGCATACATGGATATATAAAACTCTCGATTCATGGAATGAAGAATTTCCATTTTGGTCGAAGAGAACAATTGAGCGCACCCTAAAAAAGTTGGAATCAGAAGGGTACATTATCGTAGGCAAATTCAACAAAATGAAAGCTGATCGCACAAAATGGTACAGCATTAACTATGACTTAGTTGAACAACTTGACGATACGCCATCTAGTCAAATTGACGATCAGGCAAATGACAACTTGACACAATCCACTCCGTCAAATTGTCAGGTACCAACTCGACAAAATGACGTTCACCAACACGACAAATTGACGTCAGCAATACCAATAGATTACTACATAAAAAATAAAACAGAGATTAAAAAAGAGAGAAATGGTGCTCCAAAGTCGCACGCCTCTACCAATCATTTTGAAAATCAATCAAAACAAACCAAAAGAAAAAATCGATCTAGTTCTCCTAAAAGAACGGAATCGATACCACATTGGTTTTACAACCGTAATCAAACTCAAGCCATTGATGAAGATGAAAATATTGATTTCGAAGCTGAACGACAAAAAATCCTTAAAAAACTAGGAAGTTAATAACGCAAATTGAACAAACCTAAAACTTTTAAAAAAAAAAATTTACCTACCATGTCTCTTTTTTTGCCGCTAAACAATATATAAAGGGCAGAGACAAGTTCAAAATTGAACAACCACAACCCAAGGAGGAAATATTATGAGTACAAATCAACCTAAAAAATCAATCACTTTAGCTCCACCAGAAGAATTATGGAATTTCAACTTGTTAATAAAAGATCCTAATGCCATGGCGTTTTACCCTTCAGTAGCAGAACGCATCGGTCTTAACGAGGCCATACTTCTAACGAAACTAGAATTCTTGTTAAATGAATCAACAGTTGAAGTGGAAGGTTACAAATGGATTCGTAAAACATATGCAGAATGGAGAAAGGTATTGCCTATGTGGTCTGAGGATATGTTCAAACGCATCCTTCTAAAACTTGAAAAGGAAGGGTTCATCATTGCAACGACCGATTACAACAAAGTCTTGTTCGACAACACCAAATGGTACCGCATTAATTACGATAAAGTCGAAGAAGAGTTTTATTAAGAGGTATTTCCAAAACATAAAGGGAGAGCATCCATCACCTCTCCCCTTTCTATTAAGCAGCTAAACCAAATACAAGCCAGGGAGGCAATTACATGAGCACAAATCAACTATCTAACGAAATCAATCTAATAGACTCACTAGAATGTTTAAAAGATAATTTGTTATTTGAAGAAGATCCTTACCACCACTTTTCGACTTCATTAGCAAAGCGCATCGGGTTAAGAGAGGCAATTGTTCTACATAAACTCGATTTGCTACTAAATAAATCGACAGACGAGGCTGATGGATACAAATGGATTCGTAAAACCTATGCAAATTGGAAAGAGGACTTCCCCTTCTGGACCGAAAGTGCGATCAAACGCACTTTTCAAAAACTAGAAAAACAAGGCTACATCATCGCCACATCTAAATTTAATGACCTCTTGATGGACAACACCAAGTGGTTCCGGATTGATTACGATAAAGTCGGAGAAGCGTTATTGTAAGTACTGTAGGGAGAGCCTCAATGATCTCTCCATTTAAATAAAATCACGACCATCATACCCACAAACTTAGGAGGAAATAACATGCAATCCAATAGCATTAATTTAATAAACACATTAGAATTCTTAGAAAATAATGTATTACTAAAAAATAGTGAAGCTTCTTATTTACAGGACCCAATAGCAATGAAATTAGGAGTAAACGAAGCCGTTTTTTTAAATAAGCTGCACGAATTACTAGAGGAATCGACGCTCGAAAAAGACGGATACAAATGGTTGAGAAGAACCTATACTGCCTGGCAAATCCAATTCGCGTTCTGGTCTTTCAGAACGATTGAAGGAGTCATTCAAAAACTAGAAAAGCAAGGTTACATTATCACCTCATCCACTAACGACAGCTTGTTGGACAACACCAAATGGTACCGGATTGATTACGAGAAAATTGAAAAAGAGTTTTTGTAAAAAGTCTTCACTTTCGGGTATTTGATAAATTAACGGAATAAATTTCCCTTAAATCGAAAAATACTCAAATTTCCTTAAGAATAACGGAACAATTTTCCCTTATGTTGTCCAAAACCAGTGATTTAGGGCATATTTAGGGCAGTTAGCGGAAAAATATTCCGTTATTTCGGCTTCAAATGCTTCCACTACATGCATTAACGGAAAATTCTTCCCTTATTTCAGCTTCAAATGCATCCGCTTCGTGCATTAACGGAAAATTCTTCCCTTATTTCAGCTTCAAATGCATCCGCTTCGTGCATTAACGGAAAATTCTTCCCTTATAAATTCTCATACCTACACGAAATTAACAATAACAGCGCCATTTTCAAAAAATGCCTTAGCACTTGTAAAAATGCTAAGGCACCCTCCCCTTTCCTACTACTATACAAATCCCGAGTGTACATGCCCTACCTCTTTTAGGTCATCTGATGAATCAATTGCTAAGAGTCACTTTACTTAACCCTATAAATTCTTCAGTACAACCCAGCACTTTTCCCTTGCATTTCTCACATACTTTCCACTCCGCCTATTGCCATCTCTCAAAAAAAGGTATATAGTTATCTAAGGTAATCAATTAGTTATCAAGGGTAACTAAAAAGGAGGCGTTTCGTTGGAAGGTTATTTACAGCGGTTTTTATCGTTATATAGACCAATCATTACAAAGTTGAACGAGTTGTTGGGTCATTATGAGATCACGTATTCGCTATGGCAAGTGATGTATCATCTGAAACATCATGGGGCTTCGACATTGGTTGAAATTGCCGCGCATTACGAGGTTGAAAAACCAACGATTACAAGACGTGTTCAGAAATTAATGGAACATGGCTTCGTTGAACAGATCAGCAGTACGGATAAGCGGGAAAAAAATATTCAATTAACGGAATTAGGCGAAAGCATTTACCGTGATGTACGTAAAGATATCACCGCGCTTGAATTTCGTCTGATGGAGGATATTCCAGAAGAGGAACGTCATATCGCTTACGGGATTTTCCCGAAAGTTCATGAGAATTTAAAGAAAGAAAAGGAGCATCATTAATGCAAGAAACGCAAAATACAAAATTATGGACGAAGGATTTTATTTTTGTATCCCTTATTAACTTCCTTCTTACCTTAGTGTTTTATTTACTCGTCGTGACGATTGCGACATATGCAATTGATGAATACGATGCAACCATAAGTCAATCGGGGCTTGTCAGTGGTGTATTCATCATCGGTGCACTCATTGGCCGCTTCATCTGCGGTAGCATTATCGATAAAATTGGGCGCAAACAATTGTTATTACTAGGTGCTGTTTTATTTATTGTAATGACAGCCCTTTATAACGTACATGTTGGTGTCGGCTTTTTAATTATCCTGCGTCTCGTTCACGGGATTACGCACGGGATGGCTAGTACAGCTGCTGGTACCATCGTGGCACAGATTATTCCAGCGCCACGTAAAGCAGAAGGAATTAGTTATTATAGTATGAGTACAACGCTTGCAACAGCGCTTGGACCATTTGTCGGCCTTTATATGCTACAACATACAACGTTCCCTGTAATCTTTGTATTATGTTTAATTTTAGGGATCATTAGCTTTGTCATTAGTATGATCTTAAAAGTACCTGCAGCAATCAAAAACACAACGAAAGAACTTGCCCAACAAACAGAGAAAAAACCACGCATCTCGATTAAAAACTTTATCGAACCAAAAGCAGTGCCAATTGGAATTATTATTTTACTTCTCGGCTTTGGGTATTCAAGTGTATTAACGTACATCAACTTTTACGCAACAGAATTAAATCTTGTGACAGCCGCAAGTTTCTTCTTCCTTGTATATTCGATCATGGCACTCATTTCACGTCCGTTCACTGGTCCGTTAATGGATAGAAAAGGTGCCAATATGATTATGTATCCAGCATTTATTTTATATGCCATTAGTATGTATCTGTTAAGTGTAACAGGCAGCGGTTGGCTTCTTCTTGTGGCAGGTGCGATAATGGGACTAAGCTTTGGGAACATGCAATCCGCAACACAAGCCATTTCCATTAAAGAATCCGCGCCAGAACGAATGGGCCTTGCCACATCGACATTCTTCATCTTCTATGATGCAGGACTTGGCCTTTCCCCATATTTACTAGGCTACATCACACCATATACAGGTTATGGAAATATGTATGCCATCATGGCGGGTGTCATCCTGGTAACGGGTGTCCTCTATATCTTCCTTCACGGTTTAAAAGAAACACGTCGTCGGAAATTAGCTTAGAAACAGGATTTTAATAAAAAGAGAAACAGCTTGAATCTTTGAGGGTTCAAGCTGTTTTTTTAATATACTACTTCCGCCAAATTTACAAACAATTTACAATATTATAATATTAAATTATTATTTTCATCCTAATATAGTCATTAAGAAACAATACTAAAAGATTAGGAGAGAAAAGAATGAGTATTTTTTACGAGACAAATGAGCCACCTTACGTGTTAGAATCACATTTTTCAGAGTTTATAGAAGCATTCTTATTCGAAAATTTTGGAGCAGCTTTTCATGCAGAAGAGGTTCTAACTGGTTTTGATAGTGAAGTATTTGAAACAGAACTCAGTGTCGCAAAACCTGACGAAGGTCTGTTGAGGGTAAGACAGTGTTTTTATGAGGATTTTAAACCACTGTATGACCTATTATCGCTATATGATCACTACTGGGGAATACGATACAGTACATTCCGTTCATTGAAATTAGCAAACCCCGATTATCGACATGACTATGTACTGTCCATGACAGCAAATGAACTTCACATGAATACAAAAGACCGAATGGAAATGATCGAGCTTATGGAAGACATAGAAGAGGAAGATAAAATCGAACTGATTCGACTCGCGGAAGTTGCGCCGACAACACTCGAATTACATAACTTATTAAAAGAAACCGTATGGGAAAGTACGTTCTTTGAGGAATACATCCAACCAGACATGATGTTAAACGTAGCAAAATATTTTAAACAAATAGACGGTCTCATGGAAATGTGCCAAAACGAACCAGCCGATCAAGAAGCATTAAAAGTCCTCGCTTCAGAATTAAGAAGGCTATATATGCAATTAACTCATTGTTTTGTTTTGCTTGGATTGGAAGTTGAGTGATGAGTTTCAAACTGAAATTGTAACAAGAAATTACAATTTTAACAATTTACTACAGACAAATGAATCTCCATTTTCCATGACTTAATTGGGGAGTGGAGATTTTATGTGCAGATTAACAAAAAACTTCTCTTAAATTTCTCTTTATCAATGTGGACCCCATGATACTAGTTAGATAAGAAAACTAAATATAGAATTATATCTAACCTAAAACACTATATATTGTATCTAATTCACCTTTTTTATCTTCATATAATGATGTTTTTGTAAGAATAGATAGTATGCGTGTTAGATGTATTTATAAAACAAAGCAAAATAAAAAAGCCCACCATTATGTGATGAGCTAATTTATTGATATATTTAGTTATTCTACAGTACTACCTTATTAAGAATTTCATTTAGCTCCTCTAATTTTTCTCCATAAACTTTATCAATAAACTCAATGTACTTAGCCCAAGCATCCTCTTCAGCTTTTGCCAATCCACCAGCTTCAGATTGTCTTTTCATAAATTCAGGTGAGTAAATTATTTGAAGTATATTATTAAATTCCTCTTGTTGATTTCCAGTTAACCCTTCTAAAATAAGATTATTAAAATTCTTTTGTTGTATAGGAGTTAAACTAAAAATTCTATTTTTTTGTGTTAATGAATAACTGTACACTAAGCCCCCATCATTACTATCTATTAACTTTTTTTCATTTATTTGTAGCTTTTCTGGTACACTGTTAGCTTGTTTATTAGTATATATTTGTTTGAAAATACTAAAGTTTATATTTCCTATTTTCAATTTTTTTCTACCTCCCAATCAATTATATCTTTTCGTTTCCTTTCCTCGCTATTTCTTCAATAAGGCTGCATTCCCGTATCTCCTTTTTAACAACATCATTAGTAAAAAAACGATCAGTCGCATCCGGATACAAATCGGCTTGTTCCGTAACAACAAAGCCGCCTTCAAAATTATTAAAAATATTAACATAGCAAAAAATCTTATTACCATCCCTTTTTAAAATTGCAATATGTGAATCAGAATCTGCCAGAAATGATAAACCGGTTGTTTTCTCCCCCACCATATCTACCATTCCATATAAACCCTCAACTTCATCTTTATCACTCAGAACATATTCCCTTATTTTTCTACCCATGTTATCTGTTAAGTACTTTTCTCCAAGCCAGTAAAATGCCAATTCATAAATGATTTTAATAATTGCTTTCCTATAACTGCTAATATCAATATTCATATCTATTTGCATAGTTGGAAGTTCTACTTTTTGATATTTTGCATTTGATAAAATTTCTTCACTAGATTTGGGCTCTTTTCCATTTCTTATAAGGATTTTATTTATAATTTCAACTAGTCGTTCTGGTTCGCTACCGTCAACTGCTACTTCATACTGATTACCATCGACCTTCACTTTAGGTACCGTATAAAGGGACTCTGGTTCCCCATCTTCAGTAAACCTATAATACAATGTAGTTTCTGGGTCATTTTTGTATTTCCCTTTTTCTAATGGATTAGGGAGTTTGCCCTTTTTCCCTTTTAATTTCTTTGTAAACCTAGCAAATTGCATTAAGCCGTTATTGACAAGGTGAGAGTCTACTTTCCTACCTAACTTATCATTACAATCTTTACAAACATCATAAATTACAAGTAACCCCCCTAATGAATCAGGGAAAATATGCTCTTCAGAACCCTTTATATTTTCTTTCAAGCAAAATATACACCTAACATTTTTTTCCACATTTATATCCCCTTTTATGATATATGTACCCTTAAATACCCTTATCCTGCTCTTTCTCCATATACTCCTCGCGAATTTGAGAAAGTGTCTTACCAGTATCTTTATGAACAGCAAACACATAGGTCTGAATGCTAGACCAGCCAAAGAGCTCCTTTAACCACTTTTGCATGGAGATTTCTTCGCCATTAACTTCCACATTACCATTTGCCAACAAAGTGCCTTCATCATCTCGACCTTTTGCAACAATTATATCGCCGGCTTTAACTACGCCCCATTCCAGCATTGCATTAATTTTGGGCAGCGTCCTCCGTGTAAAGCCTTTTTTCTGTGTGCCACCTTTTATTGGACTGTCTATGAAATCGACGTAATAATCCCTGTAAGCATTAACTGGCAAAACCTTTTCAATATTTATGTACACTTCGTCCTGTATTTTGTAAGGGATCAGTTTAAAACAGGTAATATCAACATTATTACTATTTAACCATGCAACTGCCGATAAAGTTTGCTCATCATAATCGGATGCCACAAGTATGATTTTTTGATTCTTATTAAAGTTGCTTTCCGCTACATTTTCCCGCAAAAATTCCATTAACTTTCTATTCCCAAGTTCTACGCTCGTTAAAGGGCCGCTTTCAAATTCATTCCGATATTTCTCGGTGTAGGGGGCATATATTTTATTCACTAAATCCTCTGGCTCCTCTATTGTTGCATAGCTGGCCGCATACCGAATGGCCTGAAATTCAAAAGCTTCCTTTCGTCCTTCAATGTCTTTGCGATCTCGTTTAATCTCAACCAACACAATATTCCCCTTATTATCAACGGCGGTAAGATCACTGATCCCATGCTGGGCGTTTCGTACTTGTTTACCAACAATCAGCATCGATTCTTCTTCGTCACATATCATATCGATATTCTTCCGTAATAATTCCTCTATATCGCTTTCCTTATAATTAAGCTCTGAAAAAGTCGTAGCACCTATTTTTACTGCCTTATCATTGGATACATTGTACATACTAATTGCCTCCCAATTCGGACTAGTTATTAGATACTTTTACCATATCACAATTTCATAAAATTTGACTAACAACGCAAACAAAAAACACCCCACCAAGTAGCCGTAAAAAATACGATTACCCAGTGGGGTGCTATTATTGCAGATATTTATTTTTTCTTCCGTTTGCGAGGCTTGCCTTTCTTCCTCAACCGCCAAGCCATCATATCATTTTGTTCGGTAGTGACTTGCTTCCCAAACTTTAAATCATAAACGATTCGGCCATCGGGATAAACAGTTCCTTTCTCAACAATCCTACTGAAAATATCTGCCCGGAATTCAATCCGCTCCTTTTCTGGTTTAAATTCCTGAATCCCTTTCAACTCTTCAAGAAGCCAATCAAGGTCTCTTTCCGCTTCAAGGCACTGTTGTTCTCTATCTTCAAAGTCATAGACTTGATTTTGCAGATCCACAATTTTATCTGTTATTCCTTTTATTTTGTTGGGGTCGCCTCCATGCCGCTCTCCTTCATCCACTTCTTCATAAAGCTGTTGATAAAGTTGCTGCATATCTTCTTTGATTTGTTCTATCCTTTTCCGTTCGCTATTACTTGGGATTAGTTCGTTGTACGCTTGCTTTATTTCATCGTCGAATTCTTCAGCTGTTTTCATTTCTTGTAATAAAGTCATAAATCTATGCTCAATCGATTCTTCTCTAAATCCACGCACATTACAAGTTACTTCTGTATATTTTTTCTCAGCTGTTCTGCACCTCCAATAATGAGAATCATCACTTGAACACCTTATATGAATGATAGGCGCACCACACTCGGAGCAGGTAAAGATGTTGAAAAATTCTTGTCGTTTATGGGGCTTTTTTGTACTTCCTTTTCTATTCTTACTCCTATTGTTCATGATTACCTGAGCCGCTTCCCAATCTTCCCGACTTACGATTGCTGGATGGTGATCCTTTATTGTGTATTGAGGAAGTTCACCTCTGTTTTCAGCCTGTTTTCCCGCTAATGTGTCTGTTACATAATATCGCTGGTACACAAAGTCCCCACAGTATATTGGGTTGGTGACCATACTGTCCATAGAGGTACTATGCCACTTCTTTTTCCCTCTTGCAGTTTCAATTCCTTCCTCGGACAATTCATTACATATTTGATTCGTCGTTTTCCCAGCTAACAAACCTGCATATATTCTCCGTATCACTTCTGCTTGCGCCGGATTGATTACCAGGTTCCCATCTTCATCATAATCATAGCCATATCGAGCATACTTTGTTTTAAACTGACCCCGCTCTGCTAATCTTCGCTTTCCCCAAGCTACTGACTCTGCAAGGCTTCTGCTTTCTTCTTGAGCCAGTCCACTATAAACCGTCAGCATCACTTCGCCATCTTCATCTAAGGTTCGTATGTTCTCTTTTTGAAACACCGCCTCGACTGGCGGCTTTAGTGCTTTTAACATACGCACTGTCTCTAGAACCGCCGTGAGGACGGATGGATAAAAATACGCAAAATAAAAAAGCCCACTACCAACTAAGGAAGTGAGCTATGGACGAGTTTCTTCTATAAGAATATTATCTTATCTTATTTATTATAGAATTAAATTAAATTCTGATTCTAAATCTTCAATTGTCTTTCTACTAAATGAAATCATATATTCAAAGAAATCATTATAAGAACGTATATCTTCCAAATGATGATTCTTTATAAATGAAAGAATCACATTATCAACATGATCCTTGAAATTAATATCGTTAGGCGGCTCGTACAAGAGTTTGGATGTATAAAGTGCTATATTACTTAATTCTTTACAACGAGCATTAAACCTTTCTTTTTTTTCTTGGCTGACTTGTTTAATGTATCGTTCAGAAAGTAAATCAGTATATTCTCTTAACGGCAGCCCCTCATTATGTAAATTTACCATCATCGCTTCCAGCCATTTCTTTTCAAATAAACTCAAGAATTCATCCCAAGTAAGAAGCTTAATATTACTATTTCCTGCAGCTTGAAATGCCCCTTCTTGATATCCCGACTTCGAAATTATATAACCGAAATTAGCACCAAAATCTGTAATAACTGTTCTAAATGAGTGAACTACACTTTTTGGCACTTTATAATTCCAATGTTTACATTCACATATTAAAACAGATGACGGGACACTCTCCTCATCCATAGCAAAAACATCTACATTGACCGTGCCCCGCACTGTTTGTATATCCTTTTCAATAAAAACCTCATAACCTATACCTCTAAATACGCTACCTACTTTGTTTTGTAAGTCACGCCAGTCAGTTGGTGAATTAGAGAAAATATTGATGTTCATCCCTCCCCATTTTTTATTGTCTAAATATTATATCCTGGTCAAAATCTAATTAAAAAATATCTGTTGGATCAACATTGTCAGTTTGTGTTTGTTCTTCTTTAATTGTTTCAATATCCTTAACCTCAAAGTTACTAGCCTCTCCAGAATCATCAATTGCAAAAGTAAATTCTATTGTGTGCTTGATTGTTGTTGAGCCACTATACATATATGGATCCTCACCCTTATCACGAAACGAATTCCAGAAATAAAGGGATACGTCGTTCAGTACAAAGAGAGAGCCATAAACAATTATTTCCTCAGGATAAATTTCCCTCTCAAATGTAGACAAACGTACTTTTAGAATACCGTTTGACTCAGCTAGTTCAAAATCATCTCCAGCTATAAGACTTAACTCATGAGGTGATAGATTATTTACGTAATCGTATATCTCAGAATCTAAAACATCTAAAAACGTATTCTCTATAATTTGTTGTATAAGCCCATGTCTCAAATTTTCTTTGGACCAAGTAATAAGCTTGTCTAATCTCTTTTCAAACTTCAATTCCTCAGATTTTCTTTGTAATTCTTCTATTTGCTCTGCCTCTTCTTTCATAAACTCTTCAATTGATGTAAACGGTAAAAATCTGTTTGTATCTTGGAGCAAGTGAGGATGAAGCGTTTTTTTATCTTTTGCATAAAAATCTGTAGTATTATCTGATATAAAATAACATGGACTTATTTCATTTTTCTCAACATAATTAGCATAAGTCAACCAAATTACAGTATCCTTGAACTCTTCTTTACCATGGTCGAAAGGTTTTTGAGGCAGCAATGCCCTGCTGACAATCTCATTAAACATATCAAACTCTTCATGTGATATTATTTTTAATATCCCCTGCTCAATAAGTTCTTGATAAAACTCCTTGAATTCTTTAAGAAAAATTTCATCATGTATATTACTAGTTTCAATTTCAGTTTTAAGTAGCTTGTTTAAATTATTCATTTCTTTTCCGAAGTCTTTCCGTCTTTTTCTAACTTCCCTTCGGTAATTATTTAGCGATTCCTCATAAACGACACTAGCTATGTATAATTTACCTTCAACTTCCTTTAACATCTCTAAAAATTTTCTAGAAAAATTCCCTTTAAAAAATGGATCAGAAAATATAATATTTGAATCCAAAAAAACATGCATTTATATAACCTCCATGAAAACCAATAACTATTTAATCAATTAAAATTACTGACGAATGATTTTAACACCTAGCTTTTTACGCTTACGACATTGCTTTTTAAATTCCTTAGTTGCCTCTTTACTCCCTATTATAGTAAGAGTTGTGGCAAGTTCATCTTTATTGATAGATCGATACAAAGCGTTAATTTTCCGCTTAATATAATTTGCAAAGTAAAATGTAAGAATGGCTCTATTACATTCAAAGTCTTTATTCTTTATAAACCAGTCAACTAATCGTTCAACATGAATTTCATCCGGCATTAAAAAAGCCCCATCGAGATATTGAGCTGAACCAATAACGGTATCGACGGTGTTGGTTGCTGACATAACACAACTTGCACCTAGATGATCATAGTGCTCTTGCCCTTCATATTGAATAGCATAATGTTTAACTAGTTTGATTGCTTCGTCCATATCAGTTTTAATTGTTTGTATATCCTCTGGTGTAAGTTTGATAGCTTCACTCATTTTATATTCCCCTTCATAAAAAACTGACCCTTTTGATAATTTTACCATATCAATAGATAGGCTTGTCTCAAAATAAAACAATTTAAAAACAATAAAAAAGAACCCACCAAGCAGCTGCATCAGCCTACTCAGTGGGTTCTCATTACTTCTTCACCATATAATATTTTCGCTTACTTTGACTGTCTAGGATAAAATCTTTCTGCAGTTTCCCTTTTTCCATCAATGGCAGTACAATGCTCTTCCTGAAATAAGATTCTGAGATCATCATCATCGTGTTCATAAAGGCCAGGATTTCTCCCCATCTCCGTGGCACCTCACAATATTCCAGTAAGGCAGTAACCTCTGGCCCTCTTAAAAATGCTGCCTGTTTTTCTTTTCGTTTGGCGAGCCTTTCAGCTTTTCTTTCCATGGCAATCTGCTGTTTGTAATCTTCATATCTTTCATCCGTAGACCACTCTAGGCCCAAGCTTAGTTGGTACACAATCCTACCATCTTTATAGACCTTAGCCTGTTCCACGAACTGTTCAAAAAGGTCCGCAGGGAATGCCAGATTCTTTTCATCACGCAGCTTTTTGATTCCCTTCTTCAGCTCTTTGAATTCATTTCTATAATGCTCTGCTAGCTTTTTACGGTCAGAGAAGTCTTTCAACTGCTGGTGCAGTTTTACTATCTTTTCACTTAGGGCATCCACCCTTTGATGATCTTGTCCGTCTTTATGCAGTTCTTCATCTACTGCCTCATATAGCTCTTGATTCAAGTGTTCCATCCTTCTTTGAGCCTCTTCTTCTTGCTTCAGCTCCTGAGCACTTAACACTGTTTGATCAATGACTCTTTCTACTTCTTGTTGAAATGTCTCGTCTTGTTCAAACCCTTTTAATAGATTAATAAAGTGCTTTTCAAGATAGTCTTGATGAAATCGTTGGGATGAACAGCCGTTCACAGCGTAATATTTCTCTGCCAGCCTACAAACCCAACGATTGATTTCTTTGGTTCCGTTGGAGCCTCGTCTCTCCAAGCTTCGTTCATACCCTAATACATTACCGCATTCCCCGCAATACAACTGCTCTGTAAAAGAAGAATTTTTATGCTGGTCTTTAGAATACTTTTGGTAGTTCTGCTGCTTATAGGCTTCGCTGCGTTTGTGAATAATGTTTTGTACCTTCTCCCATTCTTCTGGATTAATAATAGGTTCATGATGGCCTTCAATATAATACTGAGGTAACTCCCCTTCATTAGGAGCGGTCTTTTCTTCTAATGTGTCCACGGTGATATATTTTTGATAAAGATAATCTCCCTTGTAGACCACATTCTGCAGGATACCCTTCACCGTGCTAAGACTCCAGACCTCTTTTCCTTTTGGACTTGGAATGCGTTCTTTAGTTAATCCGGTTATGATTTGGGTGTAATTTTTGCCAGCTTGCAAATCTGCATAAATACGACGAACAACTTTGGCTTCTTCTTCATCGATAATCCATTGATGCTTCTCTCCAACCCGATAACCATAGTTGGCGTTTCCTACTTTAATTATGCCGCGCTTGGCCATACTTCTTTTTCCCCATGCGATGGAGTTTCCGATATTTATACTTTCCTCCTGAGCAATGCTACCGAAAATTGTAATCAGCAATTCGCTATCAGCATCTTCTGTATGGATGTTCTCTTTCTCGAAATATATGTGCACCGGTCGAGGGAGAGACTTCAATAACCGGACAGCTTTTAACGTTTCTAATGTATTCCGACTAAATCTTGAAATGCTCTTACAAAGGATTAAATCGATATTCCCACGAGTACATTCATCCATCAACTTTTTGAAATCTGTTCGATTTTTAAGGGATTTTCCTGATATCCCCTCATCCGCAAATATCCCAGCAAATTCGTATCGAGGATCTTTGAGGATTAAATACGTATAGTAAGCTACCTGTGTTTTATAACTGGTTAGCTGCTCTTCACGGTCCGTTGATACCCTACAATAGGCAGCAGTTCTAAGTGGTTTTGTAACCGGCTGGTTTGTTGTTGAGGAGGGATGGTCACGCAAGTTCATTTCTATCGTCTTCAACATGCTTTGCCCTTTTTTCGGTTCAATTTTGATGACTTCTCGTTCCATAAGTGCTTGCATGCTTTCCTCACTCCTTTCTTTCAAATGTCCTTCTGCATCAATGATCTGATACAGTGGTTCATGCTCTTGTTGTTTTTGAAACTTCTTGTTTGATTGACTTTCAAGAATCTCTTTAGGCATCTCCCCTACGATGGTTTCTGTCCCATCGACCCACTCAATGCGATAATCATCGGGAGAATAAATGACCGCTCCCATCAACCAAGCCCTAAGCTGTTCAATCGTAATGGTTTCTAGCAACTCCTCTATGTTTTGGACCGTCTCAAGCCAGCTCAATGTTTGGTTCCGAAAGATTCGATCATCTTCAATCCTGGCGATGTGTTGTTCAAACTCTTTATATGCTTGTTCTACTTTGGCCAGCTCACCCTTCCCTTCTTTTGCTAACTCCAGTTCAGCCATCCACCTTAATCGGTGAAACTCGAAATGGTCCTTCTGATTAATCTCTTGAAGCACCTTCTTGGCCGTATCGAAAACGGAATCACTCGTCATATCAAATTTCTGTTTGAAGCCCTCCAGCAAAATCTCTCTCAAACGATCTTCTCTAATCGATGTAAAATCACAGGCGCCGATATCACTCGCTTGGCACTTCCAATAGTTCACCCTTCTCGTTGGATAGTTGTTCAACCGATAGCCACAGCGGTGACAGGTCATTCTTCCTGAAAGAGAATGTTTATTCCCTTTTGGTCCTGTGGACTTCCTCTTAGGTTTAATTTCTTCTAAGCGTTTCTGTGTTTGTTCAAATACTTGCATACTAATGATTGGAGGGTGGCAATTTTCAATCGCAATTTCATCTCTCATATGTTTGGTGGTTTTATTGGTGAAAAGGTCTTTTGTTCGAACCCTCGTCAGTTTGTTACCGGTATAGGTCACGTTCGTTAGAATATGTTTTACAGTTGATCCTCTCCACAGGTCTTTGCCTACTGATGTCTTTATCCCTTGGTTTATTAGTTCTCGTGCTATTTCAGCCATGGTCATCCCCTGTAAAAACCAGTCAAAGATACGGCGAACAATTACTGCCCCTTCTTCGCTAATTTGAAGGGTATTTCGTCCATCTACTTTCACCACATCATAACCAAGCATCTTATTGTACCGAGGGATGCCTTTCTTGAAGTTCTTTTCAAATCCCCACCTGGTTGATGTTGAAATGGTCTCGATTTCTTCTTGAGCAAGGGCTGCATACGTACTTAGAAGAAATTTATTATATTGGACGGATGTATCAATATGCTCTTTTTCAAAGAAGATCCCAACTTTCATTGCATTTAGCTTTTCAACGATCGTCAGCAATTCTTCTGCATTTCGTGACAGACGAGATACATTTTTGGTCAAGATAAAATCGACTCTTCCTTCCTCGCAGTGGCGAAGCAGCCGTTGTAGTCCCCGCTGTCCCTTGGCGCTGGTTCCACTCGTTCCGTTATCGACATACACTCCAACAAACTTCCAATTTGGCTTTTCGCGAATCAGATGGGTATAGTGGCTCACCTGATTTTCAAGAGAGCGCAATTGTACATCTAAAGAAGAACTGACCCGGCAATAAGCAGCGACTTTTACTTGTTTTTCTCCTATTAACGGGCTTTCTTCCCTCGCTTTGACTGGGTTCCAAAGTGTGCGGACCCACAATCCTTTCTGTAATTCATCCAATACAAAAACCCCTTTCCTATAAGTGATAATGGTTCGTGTCCATCTATCACTCACATCCCGAGAACATTCAAGTTCTTTTTCCGGGTGGAAAGAGGTTTATGTTTATTCAATTAGATTTAGCTTATTTTTTCTTAGGAGTCTTACGTTCTCTTACACAGAGGGTCCGTTTCACCCCGCATTTAAATTGAAATTCAACTATTCGTTCCTTATAAATAATGCCCCGTTCGATTGTCTTTTTGAAAAGCGTTACATCAAAATCCTCTAGTTTCTCTGTTTCTTCTAATAAGACTAGGAGCGATTGGAATTGCTTTTCTAAATAAAGTTGCTCTTGCATGTTTTCCTCTAGGCTGTCCCGCTCCTGTTGAAGGATTTCTTGTTCATAAATCAAGTGCCTTAATGTCGCATCGTAGATAGCATCTCTTGTAGCCGATTCCTTGGCAGCCAAGTCACTGATGCGATCTGTTATGGTTTCAATTTGCTTGTTTAACTCTTCCAGTCGCTGTTGTTCCGGCGGTGAGAGGGATGCCTTTTCGATAGCTTGGTTAGCTTCTTCTATTACTTCATCGGGGTTTTCTTTCATTTCCCTCATAATTTTAATAAATGCATTTTCAAGGTCTGTCTCATGAACATAGCTTGTTTTACAATCTTTATAGTCTGGATCTCGTCCTGCGGTCACTCTGCATTGCCAAGCAGAAATGTAATACTTCTCCCCCTTCCTGCTTGAAGTCATCCGCCTTCGTATAACGGGCCTTCCGCATTCTCCACAAAAGTATTGGTTAGAAAATGGACTGTGTCCACTAAAGTGTTGTCGATATTTTTTATCCGGGTCCCTCATCATCAAGCTTCGCCTTTTCATTTCTTGTTGAACAGCCTCAAAGGTTTCTTCGCTAATAATTGCTGGATGGGTGTTCTTCACATAATATTGTGGCTGAATATCATGGTTGCGAACGCGTTTATGAGTTAAAAAATCGATCGTAACGGTTTTCTGTGCTAAACAGTGGCCTTGGTACTTCTCTTGTTTCAAGATTTTATAAACTGCATCTGACGTCCACGTTTTATTCCCTTTTCCTGTCTTTAATCCGTCTCTTGTTAAGCCTTTTGCAATTCTTGGGCACCCTTTACCTTCTAAGAATTCTCGAAAAATACGCCTTACCACCGTTGCTTGTTCTTCGTTAATCACTATTTCTCCATCTTCAGTTGTGTCGTAACCCAAGAAAAACGTGGTCGGCATATGGACTATTCCTTGTTGGAATCTCTTCTGCACTCCCCATTTTGTGTTTTCACTTACGCTCCGACTTTCTTCCTGTGCCATCGAGGATAAAATGGTTAGGAAAAGCTCTGACTTCGAATCTAATGTGTCAATATTTTCCTTTTCGAAGAAAACGCCAACGGCAGGTCGTAGATTTTTGAGCATCCTTATTCGGGATATGCAATCAAGAGTGTTACGTGCGAAGCGACTGATTGACTTGGTCAAAATATACGCCGTGAGGACGTGTGGATAAAAATACGCAAAATATAGATTAAAATATCCGAGTTTCTACTATATAATAGACGGGTAATTTCACTCCTCTTTCCTTCAAATTCCTCGATTCATATTTATAGCGAATTTACCCCCATAAAACGCAAAAAAAATGGCCCACCTCCTTGAATGGAGATGAGCCTGATTCGTCGTTTTTTTATACAGTAGAGGGTTCTTAATCCCATCAATAACGTCTAAATAGCACTGAACTAAAGTATCGTAATCTATAGAACATCTTCAATCGGTTTATTGCCCAAAACATGATTTAAAACTGCAAGTTGAAACCGATATCTACCAAGATGGTGGTGTCCGTCAAATCTCATATCTTCAGATATTAATATATTCTTAATTAATGCGAAGAAGGCTGCTACTGGAAGTTTATGATCTTCAAACCCACCTCTTACCATTCCCGCATAGGCTTTTACATTTGTACCGTAAGACATATCATTAAAATGACTATCTAGTAGTTCTTGCACACTGAAATCCGTTCTTGTACTTAACATATTATTTATCTCTTTAAAAATAGTCATGTATTCTTTACCTGCATGTCCACAGAGAAATTTTAGATCCTGAATTATTTCTTTATTAGTGGGGGTCCAAACCCTCATTTCATTATCCTCAACATAAATTAATGAAACTCTTGTCTGGGGTCTGTCTTTGGGTTTAATTGAATCTGGATTATCAGTTCCAATTTGACGAGTTACTAAAAAGCTAGGGTAACTTTGATTTTCAATAACATTTTTAGACACAATTACCTCTTCAATAATTTCCTGCAAATTATTACAACGGTATTCTCTACTCTTATCTACTTCTTTTATGTATTGTCCTTGATAACATAAGCAAGGCACAACCTTACCATTGTAAAAGCCGGTTTGGATATTATCAGTGATTTTCCTATCTAGCTTAATAGAGTCTCCAATCAATATCATAAAAATCGCCTCCTAATCTAGTAATAATACTATGATAATTGATTCAAAAGTAGAACTTGAATCTATTAAACTCAAAAAAAACCACTTAGTTTCCGAATAGATAAACTTATCCGAAAATTAAGTGGGTTACTTTATTAAATCATTTATTTGTCAGTTTTCTTAACTCGATACACATACTCCCTGATATTCTTCCGCTTCCCCTGTACTTTGAAGCGTTCAAGCGTCCCTTCTTTGAACAATGGCATAACCACTCGATCAACAAGTGTTGTTTTCCCCATTTGTTTTCTTTCCAGCATAAAGGCTAACATCTCTTTCACCGTTCTCGGTTCATGGCAATACTCAAGAAGAGAAGCTACTTCCGGCCCTCTAAGAAATGCTTCATGTTTTGCTTTCACCTTCGCCCACCGCTGTTTTTCACATTGTTCCTGAAAAGTAGAATACACCTCTCCGGTCGTCCATGCCAGTCCAAAACGCAAATGATACACAACTTTTCCATCTTTATATACAGCCGCATGTTTCAAAACATCTGTGTAGATTTCACTTGGGAAGGCTTTTGATTCACTATTTATATAAGCTTTCAAGTTTTTCATAAAACGCCTGAGTGCCTTTCGTTCCTCTTCCGCTTTTTCCTTCCGATCTCGAAAGGCGGCCAGCCTCTCATACATGGCACATAGCTTTTCAGTCATCTGGTCAACTCGTTCTGTATCTCTCCCCTGACCATGAAGGCTTTCATCGACCACCTCGTAAAGTTCTTGATTTAGTAGTTTCACTTCCCATTCTAACTGCTCTTCCTCAATTTTCTCTTCAGGGGAAAAGTCTATCTGTTCAATCGCCTGCTCTGCCTTCTGATAGAATGTGGAATCCTCATAAATGTTCATTAACAGGTGTCTAAAATGCTGTTCATAATACTCCTGTTTAAAAGCCATCGAATCACAAGGATCATGAACATGGTAGTGTGGATAACCAGCGCGATAACAGACCCAATAATGTGAATAATAGTCACCATCTTTTTTCGGCCTTTTATTCACATAATGGACCACTTGTTTTGAGCATTCCCCACAAATCATCTTCTCTAAGAATGTTTCATTTTTATTTTCATTGATTTCTGGCAAGGGAGCTGAACGGTTCTTCTTTACCTCTTCCGCTCGCTCATCTAATATCTTCTGTACTTCCTCCCATTTTTTCTTTGGTATGATCGGTTCGTGATGCTCCTCTATATAATACTGAGGTTCTTGACCTTCATTCGGAACGTTTTTCTTTCGGCCATTTTGCACCGCTATAGTTTGTTGGAATAAAATATCGCCTTTATAAACCACATTCCTTAAAATATTTGTAACCGTTCTGGCTCCCCAGGTTAAATTACCCGTTGGGCTCGGAATCTTTTTTTCACTTAAATCAACTGCAATTTGAGCCACAGTGACTCCTTTTCGTACTTCTCTAAAGATGCGCCGGACCACGCTCGCTTCTTCTTTCACTATATGCCAACGGTAGTTATCATCGATGGTATAACCATAGTTCGGTCTTTTCCGATGGATAATGCCCCGCTTGGCCATGCTCCGAATCCCCCATGCCATGGACCTACCCATACCGATACTTTCCTCTTGTGCAATGCTTCCAAAAATGGATAACATAAGGTCTGCTTGAGGATCCGAAGTCCATATATTTTCACGTTCAAAGTAAATGTAGGTTGGATTTGGAAGCTGGCGAAGATATCTTGTGATTTCCAGTGTGTCTTGGATATCCCGGCTTAGTCTGGAAACAGACTTGACCAAGATGACATCAATTCGCCCCCGTTCACACTCCCCAATGAGCCGATTCAATTCATCTCGATTTTTCATGGAGCGCCCCGATATTCCTTCGTCTGCATAGATGCCTGCAAATTGATAGTTTTGGTTTTTCAAAATCAAATAAGTATAGTATGCTACCTGTGTTTTCAGGCTTGATTGCTGCTCAAGGCGGTCAGTTGAAACACGGCAATAAGCAGCTGTTCGAAGGGCAGTTTTAGTATTTAGATGGGAAGAAGGTTGTTTATTTACCCCCTCCATCGAGGCTTCAATCGTCTGCAAGATCGCTTTACTGTTGTTTGGTTCAATCTTCTGTACTTCCCTTTTAGGAATGGATGATTTCTTTTGGTCCTTTTCCTCTATCATTAATTCGCCTTTGTCATTCAGTATTTTCAATTCAGAAGTCACCTCCTTTGTTGTTTGACTTTCTTCATTCAGTGATGAGTCTATATCCTTTATTAATGGTGAGCCTATGGTCGTCACTGTTCCATCCAACCATTTCACCTCATAGTCTTGTTCAGTCGTTACCGATGTGCTTAAAACCCACGCCCTGAAATGTTCTAGAGTGGCTTGTTCGTAAAAAGTTTCCATGTCCTGAATGGAGTCCAACCATTGAATGGTACTGGTCCGGTAAGATCGTCCCTCTTCTACGCTTTCAATATGTTCTTCAAAGGCACGATAGGCTTCTTCTTTTTCCTTCAGCTCTTCATCGGTATCCATAGTTCGAGCCATCTCCATTTCCGTCAGCCACTTTAACCGGTGGAATTCGAAATGGTCTTGTTGATTGGCAACGGTTAGTATTTTCTTCAAAGTACCGATTTGAACATTTTCATCTTCTAAGAACTTTTTCTCGAAAGCCTCTAGCATCATAGTTCTTAATTGATGTTCTTGTAATTCTGGTCCCTCACAAACGCCAGCTTTTCTTGCATTACACCGCCAGATATTACCGGTCTTCCTTTTATGAACTCTTATGAGTTTCCCACAATGCTGGCAGATGACTTGTTTCTGAAAAGCATGTGGTTCTGTGGGAGTGGGTCGCTTACGTGGAGATTTATGGTCCAAGCTAAACTTTTCTTGAGCCCGATCAAAAACACCAATACTGATAATGGCTGGATGGGTATTTTCAATCGTAATGGGGTCATCCTTGTTAATCGTTTTTTGCTTGGTAAACAAATCAGTAGAATGAAGTCTGGCTACCTTATTACCTGTATAGGTAGGATTCTGCAACATATATTTAATATTTTTTGTCCCCCATATTTTCCCGCCCTTCATGGTTGGAATCTCCAGACGTATAAGTTCTCTCATGATGTCTGGGATGGACCAATCTTGTAGATACCAATCGTATATCAAACGAACTACCCTTGCTTGTTCCTCGTTAATCTCAAGCGTGGGCTGTCCATCTTTTGTAACTTTTCGATAGCCATAGGTCGCCACAAACTTTGGCTTTCCTTTTTGCAAACTTTTTTCATAGCCCCATTTGGTAGAGGCAGAGATCGTTTCAATCTCCTCTTGTGCCAGAGCTGCATAGGTGCTTAACAGAAATTGATTGTATTCAACCGAGGTGTCTACCTTCTGCTCTTCAAAGTACACGCCTACTCCTTTCGCTTTTAGCTCTTCTACAATTTTGATAAGGTGCTCAGCATTCCGGGTGAAGCGAGACACATTTTTGGTCAAGATAAAATCGACACGTCCTTCATGGCAGTGGCGGATAAGGCGTTGTAACCCTTTCTGTTTGGTAGCGTTCCTTCCACTCGTGCCGTTATCAAAATACACACCAACGAATTTCCAGTTTGGCTTACTTCGAATTAGATGGGTATAATGTTGCACTTGGTTCTCTAGCGAATGCAGTTGCTTTTCTATATCTGTACTCACCCGACAATAAGCTGCTACCTTCACTTCGTGGTTTCCGATTAACGGACTTTCTTCTCTTGCCTTGACTGGATCCCACAACGTTCGGACCCACATCCCTTTTTGAATTTCATCCAATACAAAAACCCCTTTCCTATAAGTGATTATGGTTCGTGTCCATCTATCACTCACATCCCGAGAACTTTCAAGTTCTTTTTCCGGGTGGAAAGAGGTTTATGTTTATTCGATTAGATTTAGCTTATTTCTTCTTAGGAGTCTTACGTTCTCTTACACAGAGGGTCCGTTTCACCCCGCATTTAAATTGAAATTCAACTATTCGTTCCTTATAAATAATACCCCGTTCGATTGTCTTTTTGAAAAGCGTTACATCAAAGTCCTCTAGTTTCTCAGTTTCTTCTAATAAGACTAGGAGCGATTGAAATTGCTTTTCTAAATAAAGTTGCTCTTGCATGTTTTCCTCTAGGCTGTCCCGCTCCTGTTGAAGAATCTCTTGTTCATAAATCAGATGCCTTAATGTCGCATCGTAAATGGCATCGCTGGTGGCTGACTCTCTTGCAGCCAATTCACTGATGCGATCGGTTATGGCTTCAATTTGCGTGTTCAACTCCTCCAGTCGCTGTTGTTCCGGTGGCGAGAGAGATGCTTTTTGAATGGCTTGTTTCGCTTCTTCTATTACTTCATCGAGGTTTTCTTTCATTTCCCTCATAATTTTCATAAAGGCATTTTCAAGGTCTGTCTCATGAACATAGCTTGTTTTACAATCTTTATAGTCTGGATCTCGGCCTGCGGTCACTCGGCATTGCCATGCAGAAATGTAATACTTCTCCCCCTTCCTGCTTGAAGTCATCCGTCTTCGTATCACCGGCCTTCCACATTCTCCGCAATAGTACTGATTGGAAAATGGGCTGTGTCCACTAAAGTGCTGCCGGTATTTGTTATCCGGGTCCCGCATCATCAAACTTCGCCTTTTCATTTCTTGTTGAACCGCTTCAAAGGTTTCTTCGCTGATAATGGCTGGGTGGGTATTCTTCACAAAATATTGTGGCTGAATATCCCTGTTGCGAACGCGTTTATGCGATAAAAAATCAATCGTAACGGTCTTCTGTGCTAAACAGTGGCCTTGGTATTTCTCTTGTTTCAAGATTTTATAAACCGCATCTGACGTCCACGTTTTATTCCCTTTCCCTGTCTTTAATCCGTCTCTTGTTAAGCCTTTTGCAATTCTTGGACACCCTTTGCCTTCTAGGAACTCCCGGAAAATTCGCCTTACCACTTCTGCTTGTTCTTCGTTGATGACTATTTCTCCATCTTCAGTTGTATCATAACCCAGGAAAAACGTGGTCGGCATATGAACTATTCCTTGTTGGAATCTCTTCTGCACTCCCCATTTCGTGTTTTCACTTACGCTGCGGCTTTCTTCCTGTGCCATGGAAGATAAAATGGTTAAGAAAAGTTCTGACTTGGAATCCAATGTGTCAATATTCTCTTTCTCGAAAAAAACGCCCACGGCTGGTCTCAGACTCTTCAAGCGCCTGATAATTGATATGCAGTCAAGAGTGTTTCTCGCGAAGCGACTGATTGACTTGGTCAAAATATAGTCAATCCGCCCTTCTTCACAGTCTTGAATCATTCGATTAAATTCTGTACGGTTCTTTGTTGAGGTCCCTGATATCCCTTCATCTGCATAAACATCTGCGAGTATCCAAGCAGGGTTTTTACCTACATAATCTTTGTAATGGGCCACTTGCAGCTCATAACTGCTTGCCTGCATTTCTGAGTCAGTGGATACTCGGGCATACACTGCAATCCGTTTCTTTTGTCCACCAGGATTCGCTTCCGTCCGGCCCGTTCTAGCTTTTGCCGGAATTATCCGTACCCTTGATGAACTTTGATGGCTACTCATTTATCCCTACTCCTTTCTTAAATCAACTATTGTTTCCTTCTCGTCAATCCAATTCATACAAAAGGACATTGGTGTTATCGCTTTTACACGTACTACCCATGCCCTTAAAAATGAAATACTTTGAAGTTCTTTTTGTAATTGTTTAGATGGATCCCTCACTGCATCTAGTTCCTTGAGCTTTGTCTTTGCTTCTTCTCTAAAAGCAAAATCTTGATCCAGTAGCTCCCACCAATCCTCCCTTATCTTTAGTTCTTTTTCAATAGATGCTCTTTTCGATGCCAATTCCTCAAGTTTCTCATCTGTACTATCCGCTTCAGACCCATTGGCATTAATAAGTTCAATATTCTCTTCTAATAAAATTTTTTCTAAATCCAAGCGAAGTCTGTTGTAAGAAAAGTCCCTTGCAGCAACAGCTCTTGTAAGGTCCTTCTTCATTCTCTCCATGTCGTACATAAACC
The DNA here is from genome assembly GCA_030348875.1 of Ureibacillus composti. Taxonomy (GTDB): domain Bacteria; phylum Bacillota; class Bacilli; order Bacillales_A; family Planococcaceae; genus Ureibacillus; species Ureibacillus composti. Next base: position 1,383,127 of record JAUCEP010000002.1, on the reverse strand, counting down.
GTGCCAGCCGGTAACGCTCGAGAAAAGCATCTTGCATGGCTTCCCTAATCACCTCTTCTTTAATGCTTCCCATGGTACAGAGCTCTTTACTTCTTACGTTATTCTCACAGCGCCATCTAACAACTTCTTTGCAAATGAATCGATGCAAATTTCCTCCGCATTTCCCACATTGAATCCGGCTGGAAAGCGGGTAGCGTTTCACCTTTCTATTTTTATTTGGCTTTTTACGCCTCTCTAGTTCTCGTTGAACTGCTTCAAATGTTTCTCGGCTCACAATCGGTTCATGGTGGTTCTCGATAAAATACTGATTTCGTTCTCCATTATTGGCCACTCTCTTATGTGAAAGGTAACTTTCTGTATAGTATTTTTGGCAAATTACATCTCCTGTGTAGTCCCGATTGAGTAGTATCAATCGAACTGTGGCGGAAGACCAGTCTATTCGCCCGTTAATTTTCTTATATCTCTTTTTTATGAATTGCTTAGCAATTTGAGCAGCTGTCTTTCCATTCAATACTTCTTCAAATGCTTCTCGAACAATGTCCGCTTCTTCTTCTATGATAATCCATTCTTTTTGCTCATTCTTTTGGTATCCCAACTTTCTAACAAAGACTGGTTCACCTCTTTCATACCGCTTTTCTAAAGCCCAATTTATATTCTCTGAAATACTTCGGCTCTCCTCCTGTGCTGTTGCAGATAACATAGTGAGGATAAACTCACTTGCCATATCGCCTGTATCAATATTTTCTTTGTCAAAAATAATTCGAACACCAAGCTGGGTCAGTTCTCGAATCGTGTTTATGGCGTCAAGTACATTCCTCGCAAATCTGGACACTGACTTGCAAAGGATAATATCAATTTTCTTTTCATAAGCGTGTCGGATCATTCGATTAAAGCCTGGTCGTTTGGCCACCGAAGTCCCAGTCCTTCCTTGGTCTGTATAAATGTCAACCATCTTCCAACCCGGTGTGGAGCGAATTAATTGAGTGTAATGCGTTTTTTGGTTATCAAATGATCCTTCCTGTTCATCTGAAAGGCTGCTGACTCGTACATAAGCAGCCACTCTAAGTTGTTTAGGTTTTTCCGCTAGTGGATCCATTAATGTAATACCACCTGCACCTTGTCCAAATGAACCAAATAATGATTCTGCCATGCTGTTGCCTCCTTTCAATTTTCATCCTCGTTTCTCAACACTAGGCTTCTTCTATTCAATCACGGCTCCCAAAAAATCTACCTAAACCCCTTTGTATCAAGGGTTTAAGCTTTTTTGGTTATTGTATATATCACTTATTTTCATCCTAATAGCAAGTAAATAAGGGGATAAAGAAGATTGATTTCATGTTATTTAATAGCATGAAAAATGCACCCAAATATCTGCTTTGTAATTTACGAGCGGACATTTAGGTGCACAATTTTATATAACAGCAGAGCGTTTTGTTATTCTTTCTTAATTACCCCTTCAAATCCAGCCTTCTTTATTTTTTCTAGCAATACTTCTGCATTTTCCTTATTTGAAAAAGCACCAACTTGTACACGATATAAAACCTTCTTGTCAGGAGGTTTCTTGGTTGGACTAGTAGTTTTTATAACTATTAAAGCTCCTGTCTCAATCCAACTCATAATCCCCGCAGATTCTACGCCAGTCTTTTTATTCACTTTCTTTCCTAATAGCACACAGGCCTTACCGCCTTTGACAACCAGCTTTCCATTGGACACAACCTGGGTTACTACATGATACGAATCAGTCTTTACCCAAGAAGGAATGGTTGCCCCGCCGGGATAATAGGAATTTGCTGTTGCTTTAACTTCCACTAAGTCACCTACCTGAATCCCTAATGGTAAATCCGGTGGTGTACTCGATTTATTTAAAGTAGCTCTTACTGCCGCCCGGAATGAATCCATACTTTCTCCGTGCTTCGGAAACCAGTGCATGACATCCCCATGATTACTTGCAATGCCTATTTTGGCTCCTTCAGAATGACAAATGATGTCTGCCTCAGTTAAATCATATTCTCGGCAAAGCTTGACACAAAGATCAACCGCATTTTGCCAAGCCTTTCTAAAATAAGACTCGTTCTTTGAAACGTTATATCCGACCATTGTTGAACCTTTGCCATAGGAAAAGCCCGCTGGTTCGCAAATTTCAATGCCGATATGCGTGTTATTCCCGGTTCCACCGCAATGCCAGCCCCTATGGTTCCAAGGTAAGTACTGCCATACTTCTTTGTCATCAACAAAAGCATGCACCGCCACCTGCCTGGTTGTTTCACCTGCTCGATAAGATTTATTCCATCGGCTAAACCAGTCTGCTGCCATCACACCAGGAGTTGCAGTCGAGTGAACCATAATTCCTTTTGGGGTAATTTTCTTTCCTGCTGTAAAACAATCATTTCTCGTCATATATTTAGCGTTTAGTTTCATTCTTGTCATCCCCCTTGCCATGTAATTGGGCTAAGACATCTTTCAATTTTTGTGGAATTGGAAGCCCGATTCTTGAGCCATTTTCCATTATGCTGATTCCCTCATTTGAGAGATAAAAAAAGATGACGGCTGTGCGAATAACACTGCCCTCACCAATCAGTCTACTGTCAATGATATGAGCAACACCGACAAGGATAAAAATAAGGATCTTTTTGAAAATCCCTCGAGCACCAATTTCACTGGAAAGCTCTTTATTAATAATGGCCACCATAATTCCAGTAATATAGTCTACAATGACAAAAATAATAAGAGCGTATAAAAATCCATCAAGGCCACCAAGAAACCACCCCAACCAACCGCCCAATGCTGCAATTACAGTTTGTAAAATTACCCAAAGTTCTTTTATTGCCATGTTCTCCCCTCGCTCTCCAATCTGTTTAATCTATATAAAAAGACGCCTGTGACAAGAGAGCCACCAAGCGCCTGTATTTTCATTATTTAATACGGAGCATAATACACATAACCACTAGCTTTCACATAAAATCCATCGCCCGGAACATAAATGGCCCCGCCAAATGTATCAGAGTTGGTAGTAGTAAAACCAGGTTGTTCTACCCCTTCCCAATTCAACCCATCCACTGATACATACAGCATGCTTTCATTGAAAAGAGCATATTTTCCCCAATCTTCCATCCAGATGATGTTCTGTGGGTTCGGAATTTTGTTATCGGCCAGATTCCCAACATGAGATAGGTTTGTTTCCGTTAGCTCCGTAGCACTATCATTCATGACACACAAATTCACATGAAAGATTCCACTAACATATCGATATTTCATGACGAAAAGTTTATCGTGAACCGAACGGATATACATGTAATATGTATTTAAATCCTCTGGAATAGTCGTAGACCAAGAACCAGGGCTGGAAGTGCTTGCTGCTGCAATAGAACGATCTCCACCAACGACACCAACAAATTTTCCTTTATGAGTGGTCATGTAACTAAATATGGGAACCGATGAACCATCCGCTCCTACCAAAGTCCAAGCTACTCTTTGTGTTAATGAAGCAAAGTTGTAATATACGGGAGACTTATAGTACCACCAGCTAACGACCCCAGAACCAATACTAGAATCATAAGCCCCTGTGGTCATGGAGTTTTGTGCTCCTTGACAGTAACCAGCATTATACCAGGTGATGCCATCAAAAGAAGCGATAATATTGGCCAAGCCTATAATTTTGGCTAAAAACACACCGTCACCTGCCCATAAAATTTCTGGGGCACCGTTATTCCACCAAGAAACATTCACCACGGTCCATTGTCCAGTGGTTTTATTGTAATAGGACATATATGGGGTCTTTGCACGATACACTGCAATCTGTGCGTTCCCATTGTCGTGAACATCAATTCTTGTTTCACTTCCATACTTGGTATAGCCAAAATCATTATAATATTTCCTTTGCCAACTTAAGGTGGGAATGGGAAGAATGAGTTCACCCCTGCCTCCAAAAGCAGTCCAGATTGCTAATGTATTGTTAAAGTTACTATGGTAACTCATGCCCTATCCCACCACCTTTTCAATTCCAGTAATCCGACCACTACTATCGGTCGTATAGTTATAACTTGCCGTCTCTCCATCTGCATACGTAATTTCAAATCTCGCTGCATCCACCAACAAAGCGGACACTTCTTTTAATAACAGCTCTGAAAATATATCCTCTAAATTAATGCTCGTAATTCTACCGCTGCCATCAGTGACATAGCTGTATTTGGCATGATATTGATGTGTATCTCCTTTTTCCACTTCGTAAGTTACATTTATAAAACTAGCATCAACAGTTAGACTTTTTACGATTGTGTAAGAAACCCCAAGCTGGTCCATTTGGTACTTCAGACCATCTACAGAGCTGCCCACGTCATTCAGAGAGCTTTCCACTTTGTTCATTGAGTTTTCTATCCGATAAAATGTATCCGAAATACTAGGTTTGTATCTGCCAACCTCAACTTGAATGTTATAACGATAGAAAGGGTTATATTCCAAGGAGATAATCCTTGTTTTCACATCAATGCCGAGTGGTTTGAATACAATATGGACATTATCTCCGACTGCTAGATTCAATAGTTTAAAGAATGAAATATTATAGGAAGATGCATTTTCTCTTGAATCGTGGGAAACAGATACATTAGTGACGTTTTTTGAACCCATTACCGGCTGATATTCCATACTGCCACGATGTTTACGGATATTAATTAAATAGCCGTTATATTCAATTTCGCCACCTAAAATAGCAATGTACTGCATAAGAGCTGCCCTTCTAGACACTTCCTGGTTAATTTTCATTGTGCAACTATCGATAAAATCAACTGCGCCAGCGGAAAAAGGAGTTCCTGATAATAGCTGATTTAATCCAGCCGCAGGATCTCCCGTAAAATCAAAGGCATCTATATTAAAAATCTCATCATTTAAAATGTATGATACATGTTCACACGTGACAGAACAGACGGGAAGGCTACCTTGTAACGACTTCGCTATTTGTACAATCTCAAAATATTGACCATTTAGCTTTGCCAGTTGTTTTGTTTTTAAAGCGAGGGCAGACTTGGCTAGAACCGTAAAAGATAGTGTAAACTCTCCTTCTAGCGTTTCCCTTACGTTCGCTGACATCACTTTACGGATCGTTTGTATCAACGTGTTTCCTGCATAAATTTCTATCACCAAACTGCCCTCCTTTTACGAACCTGCAACCCCTAAGTTTCTAACGGTCACTGTATTTTGGTTCCATTGAAGCTGAGCAATAATACGAGTTAATACATTCCCATCAATCGTTAATGGAATCGTGACATCAAATGATGCCCCACTCTTGCCACCTTCAACTCCAGTAACCACGCTGTCCATATTTAAATCAAAGTCGGTAGGAATGGCGCCTTCCATTTCTTTTTCTACATTGCCCATGGCATCAGAGAATCCAACACCAATCCCTTCACCCATGTTTTCACCAATTCCAGCAAAAACTCGTGAAGGGGAACGAATCCCAAGAACACCTTTTACACTACTGACGATGCCACCCACAAAACCACTAACCTTATCTTTTATCCAGCCAATCATGGAAGAAATCCCATTCCAAAGCCCACGTACAATGTTCACTCCCACTTGTCCAATGGAAACAGCCGCTTTTCCAATTCCAACGATGATGGCAGAAATAATCTGTGGTAATTGTGCCACAAGCTGAGGAATTGCTCTTAATAGCCCAGCCGCCAACTGAATGATCAATGAAATACCCAACTCAACAATTTTAGGTAGATTCCCGGTAATAAAGTTAATGATTGATGAAATAATAGCTGGAAGTGCTTCTATGAGTCTAGGTAAAGCATTAATAATTCCTATGGCTAAACCTTCTATAATTTTAAAAGCCGCCTCTAAAACCATGTCGAGATTGTTGATGATCGTTTCTACAATTAATAGAATCGCTGATACAATGGATGGAATAAGGTTAGGTAAAGCCTCACCGATCCCAGTTGCTAGCGTCACAATCATTGTTAAAGCCGCTTCAATTAAGGCTGGAAGGTTCGCTATTATGCCGTCTACCAAACTAAGAACAAGGTAAAGTGCCCCTTCTGTAATTTGAGGTAGAGCATCGATAATGCCTTGGAGTAGAGTCGTCACGATTTGCATGGCAGAATCAATGATCATTGGGAGGTTTTCTACGATTGCACCAACTAAGGACATAATTATTTGAAGTCCTAACGTAACGAACTGAGGCAATTGCTCTGTGATAAGTTCTGTTATCCCAGCAACAGTTTCTCCTATCACTTCAGCAATTTTCTCAAAATCTCCATCCGCTTCATTAATCCCATTCGATAAGCCAGAAAACAAGTCCGTAATTCCAGCAGAAACTTCACTTACAGCTGGTAGAAACACCCCTTGTAAGGAGCGTTTTACCCCCTCAATGCCATCAGTCAGGTTATCGTATTTGACCTCTGTTATTTGAGCCAACGCATCCCCACTCGCGATGGTACTATCTTTTATCCCACCAAGAACTGGTAGTATACTGGCTTCTAAATCTTCAAACTGTGTACCAAACAACTGCACACCAATTGTGTTTTTTAGAAGTGGATCTTCAATCTCTTGAAGTTTTTGAATGACACTAAAAAATGCAGCATTAGCTGTTTCCCCACCTTGGGCAAACTGCTTCGTCATTTCTTCTGCATTAAGCCCAAGAGCGGTGAAGGCTTCCATACTCGACTTACTGCCGTCTTTGGCTCGGATATTGAATTCCTTAACAGCATCCCCAACCTTATCAATACTGAAAGCACCACTTTCTGCTCCAGCTACTAAACTAGCGATAAACTCATCTGCACTAAGACCAAGGGAAGCATATTGAACGGAGTATTCATTCAAGGTATCTAATAGATCGCCATTTTTATCGGCACCGTTTTGAGCACCAACGGCAATAATGTTATAGGCCTCATCTGCAGAGATGCCAAAGTTTTTCATAAGAGCACTGGCTGCCCTTGCCGATTCCTGCATATCGAAGTCAAAGGTTTTCCTCAAAGCAAAACCGGACTCGGTGGCTTTTTCTAGCTCTTCACCCATGAGTCCGGTTATCTTTTGCACCTCTGAAATTCCTACTGCGACATCATCCAAGCTATCCCCAAAATTATGCTTGTACACGTTTTGAGCAATTTCTCCCAACTCTTCAAGTTCAGCACCTGTTGCACCAGTTGAAGTAGAAATTTGATTGACGGCCATGTTGTACTCATCACCAAGTTTAATCAGGCTAACCCCTGTAGCAACTGCAGCGGTTCCAATGGCGGCTACGGCTGCTCCGATGGTTGCTCCGATTCCTTTTAAGACACCACCGAGCTTTTCAAATCGACCAGAAGCATCTTCAGTCTGATCCGCTGCATTCTGTACTTCATTAGCAAACTCCTCAACTTCTCCTTCAGCATCATTGAATCCTTCATTCAAATCTTGGATGGCTTGATTGTTATTCTCAAGTTCCCGCTCCATCTTCATCAGTTCAGACTTAGCGTTATTCAATTGAATTTGCCAATTTTGTGTTCGTCTATCATTCTCTCCAAAAGAATCTGCTGCGTTTCTAAGTGCCGCCTCTAATGTACCAATTTTGTCCTTTTGTGCATCAACTGACTTTGCGAGTGCCCCGTTCCTTGCAGTTAGAGCTTCAATGGATTGATCTTGCCTATCAAATTGGGCGGTGATAAGTTTCATTTCACTTCCTAGCACCTTGAAATTTTGGTTGATATCTCTCAAGGCATTTTTGAAGTCCTTCTCGCCTTCCACACCGATTCGAAGTCCAAAGTTATCAGCCACGACTCCACCTCCTCTCTTTTTGGGCATAAAAAAATACACCCATCATTGAGTGCAATAGAACTAGATCCCCACAGGAATCACATCATCAATCGATACTTCCATCAACGGCTTAGCAATTCCGGTAAACTGCTTATGACATTCCCATAAATCCATTAAATAACCCATCGGCATGAGCCACACTTCTTCTTCACTACGATTTAACTGAGCGGTTCCATAATAAATAAGTCGGATAAACAACTCTTCATCGCTTACCCGACTTCCACGTTTTTTGATGGTTCACTCTGTATATGCCGTTTTGTGCCTTTCAACATGCTGGCCATAATCGCATTCTTGTACTCTGCCAATTCGAAAGGGGTAGTTAATAATTCGACTTCATCCTCTTTTAGCAATTCCTTCTTATCATCCTTGTTTTTTAGATTATGAATCAGGATCGACTGATTGGCTAACAACGTAATGAGCCAGACAATTTCATCTAAAGCGAGTTCAAAATCCTTTGAATTCATTAGCTTCGTTCCAAGATTCTCAAGCCCACCATATCTCTTAGCAATTTCTTTTGTCGCCTTGGTTGTTAAAATCAATTTGTATTCAACATCCCCAATTTCAATCACAGCACTTCTTTCCTCCGCTGCAAAATCAACATCTACAGTTGAAGGATCCACTTTTTCATTCGCCAATGTTCATCATCCTCCTTTACGATACGGTAACCGTAGCCACGCTCGTTTTTACAGCGCTAGCACCAACAGAACTCAACACGCAGTAGTAATAATAGCTTCCTGCAATTAGATCCGTTGGGATATCAAAGCTCGCTGACGTTTCCCCATTAATAGCGGTTCCACCTGTCGTGCTGTTGATTGTATTTTCATACCACTGATAAGTAACTGGATAACTAGTATTAGTGCTTGCAACCACTGACAGACTACCAGAAATGCTACCTGCCACCACCTCCGTTAAATCTGCGGGCTGAGTGGTGATAATAATCGTTGGAGTCACTGGTGAAAAATTAGGTTCGTACACAGAACTAAACCAATTCGTAATGGTTTCCTGGGCTACACCATTATCCCCTTCTGTGACTTCCGCTTTCCATGGATGTTTATTTTCAGTGTCTAGCTTATTTCTTCTAAAAACGGTACCTTCTATGGTGGGACTACTAAACGTAATTGATTCACCTTTTGTCGTAAGGTTGGTTGTAGGAATGCTAAAAATAACCCGATAAAGCCAAAAGTATCGATACTTCCCATTCGCTTTCTTGGCACGAAACCCAACCGCTACGGGATTTCCTCCATCTTCACTTCTCGAAACCACGACATTGTTGCTATCAATCTTACTTCCTGTTAAATCTTGTGCTGCGATAGAACCGATATCATCAATTCCAAGGGTTAATGTGCCACTATTAAATTCCTTTACAATTTCTGATGCGCCATCATCCGCATAAAGGATGGCTTCAATGAGTTCCACACTGAGTTCTGCGGTCATGGCCTTTGCTAGTATTTTTGGAGTTCCATATGTTTCAATGCCATTCTCATCTTCTGTGATCTTGGCATAAAATAAACGGTCCAATCCGATTGTTGCCATTTAATATTCCTCCATTTCATATTCTTTCAAGACATCAATGGCATAATGATGATATTTTGTATCATCCTCAAACCCAATATATTGTCGGTCTGTTATAGTTACATCTCCATTTAAAAGAATCTTTGTTAGCTGTTTTTTTAATGGTTGATAATTCTTTTTCGTAAAAAGGGACAGCCGTGCTTCCTCGATAACGGAATGGGCCTGATTATCAGCAAAGAAATCCAACCTGTCTGACATAGGTGTAATTACGATATACTCATCCGGCGGTTTCTTGGAAAAGACACCTGTTTCAATGGGAATGCCGATGGGTTCAAGTAAGGTATTCAGGTCTTGTAATAGACTCATAGTTTCTCAATCTCCTTATCCAGTGCTTTCTCCATCGCTTCCGCACAGGCTTTTCTTGTAGCTGACCTTGTTGGTTTTAGCCAGGGTCTAGGAGGTTGGCCGGATTTCCCATACTCCAATACAGCTGCCTTTAAGGCATTTGAGACCCCTTTGCTATCTTTTGTTATAGGAATACCTACCCTAAGGTTCCAGTCCCCTTTTGCATCTTGGACAGCCTTTGTTGTTTCAAGTGAAGCTATTAATTCACCAGTAGACTGAGAGGGCTCCTTAGTACCTTGGCCAATTCTTGCAGCTAGATTACTTTTAGCTTTCTGAATAACTGGCTCTGCACCCTTTTCTAATACTCTTGGAACGATATCATCAAAGTGACGATTTAATTTAGCGATTCTTTCTAAAAATTCATCCGGCATTTTTACCGCTGCTCTTGCCATAGCCTCACCCCTTTGACCCTGTAATTTTCTCAGCCAACACTTCTACATACATGCCACGCTCTTTGATATCCTCAACACTCAAAATGTTGTATCGTTCATCCTTACAGCCAATGACTAAATCCGTGGTCAGTTCAAATCCCCTAGGTTTTCTAAAACGAAAAAGAGAGCTAGCCTCAGAGAAACTAGCCCGGTTTTTCCAAGCTTCACTCCCATGACGACTTTCTTTATAGGCCCTCATGGAAGCTAAAAGTTGTTCATCTTTCGTAACAAAACCCTCAGCATCTTTACTGGATTCTTCTTTATAAATTTCAATCCTGACATTCATTTTCCCCAAACTCATATGATCACGTCCTTATTCAATCGAAGGAGCATATTGACCACATTCCATACTTGCTTACTCGCTTCCACATTGTCAGCAAAAAAGCCACCAGTACTACCATCCCGACTTTCATAAAAGTGAGAAGATAGCATGATGACGGCTTGTTCAGTCGTTGGATGCATGGGATTTTCATTGTAAAATCCATCGGGTTTCTTTTGATAGCTTTCTGCATAGGAAACAGCAGCAGTAACGAATCCTGAAAGCAGAACATCGTCTTCATTATGGTTAAGAATAAGGTTTTGTTTTACCTTTAATAACAACTCATCCATCACTGCTTCCTCCCTTTATTATTCAGTCTTCATTAGACCAGCTGTTTTCAGTTTTGCTAGTAAAGCATTAAAGTCAGTAACAAGTCCAGCTACATCTACAGCAGTACTATCTGCTTGAAGTGCGGCTGGACTTAATGGTGTTCCGTCAAAAGCTAACTTTCCTTCTGGAGTTATATCTAATTCCCCACCTATGACGGTTCGATTTCCACCTTGTTCGGTATAATTTTTGACATTACTCATGATTGATCACCTACGCTTTCTGTTGAAGGACTTTAATCGCTTCAGGAAGAATCAACTTTCCATCCACCCGCTGTGATGCCTTGAAACCAACTTGTCCTGTTGCGGCATATAATTCATTTAATCTCTGGAAAGAGCGACCTTGTCTATCAGCTACCCAATAGTATCCGAAGTCGCCAAAAGCAATCGTCTTGGCCCCAGCTTCAACGGTTGGAACATAGGCAGAAGTTTTTACTGGACGATTCAGGATTGTATCAGGTTGACCTGCTTGGATCGAAGGCTGCCATAAGTACTGTCCATTCCCATCTTTCAGCTTTCGAATCAGTTTGACCGTCGCATCATTCATGATAAAAATGGCCTTTTTACGATAAGGTGATTTCAACGAGTAGAATAAATCCATAATCTCATCCACTGAAACAGCGGTTGCTGAAGTTCCAGTCACGCCAAGTTCAGCTCCACCCGTTGCATTAAAAATGCCAGTCGGTTTTCCGGTACCATCTCCAACAAAGAATGCTTCTTCTTCTTTGGCACCAATCCGTCTGGCAAATTCTTTTGCAATATACGCTTCAAGATTAAACACACTATCATTCAAAAGTTCCTCGGACACTTTAATCATGGTAGCTAATTTATAAGCTCCAATCGAAACTTGTCCAAAGCTATCATCCGATTCAGGAATCAATCCTTCTTCATCAACCCATGAAGCAGTTCCTTTTGAAGCAACCACCGGAATTTTACGGTCTCCTGAGGAAGTTGTGATGACCTTAGCTAATGAACGGAAGATATTTTCCTCTTCTAAGGATTCAATGAGTGTTCTTTCAAACTCATCTGGAGCAAGGTATCCACCTTCAGAGTCGGTTCCAATCTTCAAGGCATTCTGTACTTCATAGTTACTTTTGTTTCTCATCGATTTCCAGAACGCTTCCCTGTATTCATTTGTTGCTCGGCCTGTTTTTTGCCCTTCAGCACCCGTTGGCTTTGAAGTAATGGGCTGATTAATCGGTTTGGAAAGTTCTAAATCAATGGCTTGTTGTCTTTCCAATCGGTCGATTTCCTTACCTAGATTAACGACTTCTGCCTCCATCTTTTCATAGGTGGAGGTATCTTCAGCTGAAAGGATCCCGTCTTCCCCTCTTTTTGAATCAAGAAACGCCTTTGTTTGTTCCCATGCTTTTGCTCGTTTTTCACGTAGTTCTAATACTTTACTCATCCAAATCTCCTCCTTAAAATTTTAAGAGGTCTAGCCTCTTATCTAATACGGTGATATCTGTTCCAGTTTTCTTTTCTCTTTTCGGCAGTTTGTGTAAAAAAGAATTCACCACTGCCATCTTGTTATAAATAATCCCTTCATCCGATGAGTCTTGATTACTTTCTTCTTGGAACATAATCGCATCAGCAAAACCAAGCTCCACTGCTTTTTTGGAATTAAACCAACTTTCATCATCCATCATGTGCGAGAGCTTGGTCCTCGAAAGACCTGTTTTCAGTTCATAAGCGTTGATAATACTTTCTTTGACCTCACTTAGCATCTGGATCGCTTTTTTCATTTCAGCTGTATCTCCAAATGCAATGGTCATGGGATTATGAATCATCATCATGGAGACGGGTGACATTTGAACTTCACCACCTGCCATCGCAATGACTGAGGCAGCACTAGCGGCAATACCATCAATTTTCACAGTGACATGTCCCTTGTAATCCATCAGCATGTTGTAAATTTGACTAGCTGCAAACACATCACCACCGGGAGAATTAATCCATACGGTTATATCCCCACCATCATTGTTTAGCTCTGATTTAAACTGTTTCGGTGTTACTTCATCGCCAAACCATGATTCTTCAGCAATGACTCCATCCAGATGAAGTGTCCTGCCGTCTTCATTCTTTACCCAATTCCAAAACTTCTTCATGGCTTATCCCTCCTCATATTTTTCTGTCCATGCTCCTGCCTTTGACATGTCGACAAAGTTTCCATTAACCAAATATTTATCGCCACCTTGTTCTTCAGGAATCATGTTCATCTCTTCAAGTTCTCGGATATCATTCGCTGACATTACCCCGTTTTGTCGCATGATTTGATAGAATTGAGCCCTTGAACCCGCATCTCCTCGGAGCCTTCCATTTAGATTAAATTTGATAAAGTACTCTTTCTTATCCGTTTCACTTAGTAATGCCTTTTTCATTGACTGCTCAATTCTTGTCACCCAAGGCATGATCGTGTTATCTATGAAACTAATAGACTGGTGTTCAATATTACTGAAAGTCGCTTTATCCAAATTTGCTACAAGGTGGGGTGGAACACGAAAGATTCTACAAATCTCTTCCGTTTGAAACTTCCTCGTTTCCAGAAACTGTGCCTGTTCCGGTGGAATACCAATACTTTGAAATTTCATCCCTTCTTCAAGGACAGCAATTCGATGAGCATTGCTAGAACCCTGATAGACTGCATTCCAACTTTCCCGGATTTTCGATGGATCTTTAACCACACCGGGATGTTCCAGCACACCACCTGGATTAGCACCATTTGCGAAGAACTTAGCTCCATACTCTTCGGTGGCGAGGGCCATTCCAATCGCATTTTTAGCCATAGCAATCGGTGAATAACCAACCAGCCCATCAAAGCCAAGCCCAGGAATATGAAGCACTTCCTCACTTCGAAGGATGACCGAACCCGTGTCTTTTCGGTATTCATAGTAAAGTTCCCCTGTAGAAGTTCTATCCACTGCCATCCTATCTGGAAGTAAAGGATAAAGAGATAGTACATTTCCTCTGCCATCTCGGATAATCTGGGCGTAGGCATTTCCCCATAATAAAAGATGACTCATCAGTGTTTCTCTAAACACGAACGAAGTCATCTCGGCATTTGGCTCATCATGGAGCTTGTAATATAAGCTATTTTCTACTGCTTTTTCCTTTCCATTGTCCGTGTATCTGTATAGATGTAGTGGAAGACTGGCAATGGTTTCTGCTAGAATCCTCACACAAGCGTAAACTGCAGTGGTCTGCATTGCCGTTCTTTCATTAACTGTTTTCCCACTAGTTGTGCCACCAAAGAAGAAGCTGTAGGTACTTCCTAAAAAACTATTCTTTGGACTAGCTCTTGATTGAAAAAGCTTTGATATTAGTGGTATCTTCATTATTGTCTCACTTCCTAAAATTGAGCATAAAAAAAGCACCTGATATTAACAGATGCTGATTATGATATTAAATTATGCCTCTTTATTAACTATTGAACAGATACTCGAAACAGCATTAAATAGCCTCAAGCAATCTATTTCAGTTAAATTATATTCTGATCTACCATGCAATAACCAATGCCTATTAATAAAAGATGGTTCGGCATTACTGAAGTCAGACTTCTCATATAGCTTCCTAACAAAATTATTATATGAATGCCAAATATGTTTCTCTATAATGCTATTCTTTTCTTCAATCGAATCAACTTGTGTTTGGCACACTTTCATCATTCTTACATTAGTTTTATCTGGGTAAAATTTAGATAGAATACCCTCTATAACTGTAATTAGCGTTATGGAGGTAATAATATATTTTTTACTTTCATATGCAAATACACATTCTTTAATGGCAGTTTTAAATTTTTCATCGATTTTTGAACTTAAGATACCTTCCACCAGTCCCTTAAAATTACGGCTTTCATCTACTGTAAAATAAAAATGAAAAAACTGATTAATATCCTTTATTTCATTAGTCTGTCCTAACACTTTAATCGGATATATTGCCATTTCAGTTGGAAGTGTCCATCCGGTTTCATCAATTTTTGTTATAACATTATTCAAGGTTTTTGAAAACTGCTCTGACATTTCTTCTGCATCTTTTTTCACTTTTTCTTTAAAATCAGCTTGTATTTTAAAACGTTGCTCTTCAGTTAATTTACTAAAAATATCGTTAATTTTTGACATCTTCACACCCCCCTCTCCCAATATTACCTTAACTACTACTGTAGCTAAAAGTAAAACAGTAAGTATTAAATCCTTACACAATCTCGGAATATTAATTAATGTTACTATTACAAAATCAATATCCCCCGACCATCATAAACACTTTCTCTATTTTCATTTCGAATTGCCCGATCCAGTGCCATAATCAAAGCAACCGCACCATCAATACGTTCTGTACTTTTCTCTTTATCCGGCTTTATGTTCCCCGCTGGGTCTGTTTTCACAAAGATGTTATCCATCATCCATCGTAAAACCGGATTTCCACCGTGAACGATTCTTTTCTCAAGGGTTATTTTCATCAATTCTTTTGATGCTGGCGACATATCCTTGTAGCCTTGCCCAAAGGGAACAACGGTGAAGCCCATCCCTTCAAGGTTCTGAACCATCTGTACAGCACCCCATCTGTCAAAGGCAATTTCCTTAATGTTGTACATGGTTCCTAGTTCTTCAATGAAAGCTTCAATAAATCCATAATGGACAACATTTCCTTCTGTCATTTTGATGTATCCTTGCTTTTCCCAAATATCATAAGGAACATGGTCTCTCCTCACCCTTACCTTCAGATTTTCATCTGGTATCCAGAAGTAAGGAAGAACAATGAATTTTTCATCTTCCGTTCTTGGTGGAAACACCAACACAAAAGCTGTAATATCTGTTGTGCTAGAAAGGTCAAGCCCGGCAAAACATTCTCTTCCCCGGAGGCTGTCAAGATCTACAGGCTCATCACAAGCATCCCATTTCTCCATTTGCATCCAACGAGTCGATTGTTTCACCCATTGGTTTAGTCTCAGTTGCCTGAAGATATTTTCTTCCGCTGGATTTTCCTTTGCACTAATAAATGCATTTCTCACTTTCTCTATGTCAATGGTATGGTCCAATGATGGATTGGCCTTATACCAGTTCTTTTCATCAGTCCAATCATCGTCGTCTTTGATCCCGTAAATGACTGGATAAAAAGTAGGGTCAATCTTTCTTCCCTCGATAATGTCTACTGCTTTTTGATGGACTTCATAACAGATTGAATTTCTATCTGTACCTGCAGTTGTGATTAAAAAGAACAACGGCTGAAGTCGAGCATCCCCAGAACCTTTTGTCATAACATCAAATAACTCACGGTTTGGCTGAGCATGCAATTCGTCAAAGACAACCGAATGAACATTCAATCCATGTTTCGTGTAAGCTTCAGCGGATAACACCTGATAAAAACTATTAGTAGGTTTATAGACTAGTCGCTTCATGGACATGACAGGCTTGAATCTTTTCCTAAGGGCTGGCGACTGATCCACCATCTCCACTGCAATGTCAAAAACAATCGAGGCCTGTTGCCGGTCAGAGGCACAGCCATAAACCTCTGCTCCCCATTCACCGTCAGCACAAGTCATTAATAAAGCAACCGCAGCGGCAATTTCACTCTTTCCATTTTTCTTTGGTATTTCAATATAGGCCGTATTATATTGCCTATAGCCATTTTCTTTGACCGTACCAAATACATCTCGGATGATTTTGTCTTGCCAAGGCAGAAGGTCGAAAGGAACCCCACGCCACTGACCTTTCGTATGTTTTAAGCAGTTGATAAAGTTAACGGCATGCTGAGCCTTTTCCTCGTCATACACCCTTACCGCCACCTTGAAAGAGCATAAATTCCATCGGGTCATCTGCATCACTTGGTTTGTCTGCCACAATTCTACTTCTCGATGAAGGAGTTAATCCAAACTGCTCACAGAACCGATTCATGATTTTTAAATAGCTCTGTGCGATGGATACCTGCGGCACCTGTTGCCAATATCCTGAAGGGGTTTTGACAATGGTTCCGTGCTTAGTAATAAACTCTTCGGCCTCTTTCCATCTGGCATAAGCTTGGCAATATCCCGCAAAGGCAGCCATATCCACTTCAGTCAAAATCCCTAATTGCTCCAGTTGCTTGACCATTCTTCGCCACTCTTTCTTAGCTTCAGGTTCAAGCCAAGTTGGGCATCTTGGTGCTTTCTTTTCAGGTTTCGGTTCATTCTGATTCAAATCTCGCTTTCCTGGATTGCCTTCTAATGCTTTCAGCGCAGTTGGCTTTGGTTTCCTTCCACGTTGAGCCACAGGCGCCACCTCCTTTCAAATTTGGCATAAGAAAAGAGCCTACCTCCTGATAGACTCCAATTGATTTATTCCTTTAGTTCTTCCATATTTCCATCTTGAATTCTCCTTCAAAAACCATCCAGCGTACTTCCCCATCTTCAAGGGTCAGGACTAGCATTCCCGGCAATAGATGCATTTCATTTTCTTGGTATCCCGCTTCTTCCAATTCTCGTTTTTGCTGGAGCAGTAATTCCATTCCCCTCACTAAACCAACGTTCCCTTGTAGCATCTGAACCATATCTCTAGTCATAGAAATAACCTCCCTGTGTTTTTGTATGTCTATACATCACTCTAAACACAGGGATTATCAAGTTAATTATTGCCCTTTATGCCTTTATAATTGTAATTGCCCTTTTTGATTTCCTCATGCTCCGCTTTGACCGCCTCACCATAATCGGCCCGCTTAGTTTCCTTCTCCTTGCAGCTTAAGCAAAGGCAATCTGTATTGTACATGGACATAATCCGTCCGCCTTTTAAACTTCCGCCACAGCGATCACAGTTCGTTTGTGTGAAGAACTTATCCATTCGGTTCACTCACCTTTCTAAAGGCTCCACTTCCTTCAAGGTTTTGCAAGAGTACCTTTCTCGTGGTTTTGTACTCAGGTCCATTCATCCCTAGTCTGATCAGCCAAGTCCTGAAAGCATATTTCGGATTGTCATCCTGGGCTCGTTTGAAAGATGCTCGCTTTTGCTTTTTGGCATTTTGATTGATGAATGCGGCGAGGTCTTGAAAGGCTGCAATTCTCTCTGAATCCAAGTTTTGCGTTGCTAGTTTGATAGTGAATGTTTCTTTTTCAATGTCGCAAGCTAAGCCCGGGATCCTCTCGAGGGAAAGTTCATCAAGTGCCTTCTTAAATTCCTCAATGGTGACCGTTTCTTTTTCACCCAAATCTTCTGGAAAGGTTTCATCCATCAGCGGCTGGTTTGTTTCAAATGCTTTCAAGATCA
Source organism: Ureibacillus composti (assembly GCA_030348875.1). GTDB lineage: Bacteria > Bacillota > Bacilli > Bacillales_A > Planococcaceae > Ureibacillus > Ureibacillus composti. The sequence continues at coordinate 1,365,114 of JAUCEP010000002.1, read as the reverse complement.
GGTGCTGTTTGCTATAAAGCATATTTACTAGATTTCTTAATGTATTTCCGGTGTGGCCCTCTAGCGGAAGTGTTACCTCAATCCCATCCAATTCAAGAATCGCTGGCTGTTCTAAGCTAGTTTCTTCTTCAGGCTCTGGCGGGTTAATGATCTCTTCAAAAGTTTTCACTTCTCCGGCTGAGTTGGTAATCGTGCCCTGCCTATCAATAGTGTAGGTTTCTTCCTCCGTTACAATTTCGTAAGCAAAGGTTGGAACGTTTAAATATTTAGGTTTCACTCCTAAAAATTCTCCTAGCTTTTTGACCATTTCTTTTCGATCCATTTTCATTACCTCCTGTGTTTTGGTGTAGTACATATATCACTCTAAACACAGGTAATAGCAAGTCATTCCTGACCAAAATTCGTATATTTATAGACCAATAGAAAAAGGCCCAAGAAGGCCCCACTCTAATCGTTTTCAATTGCTGTATATCTTGGATAACTATAGCCTTCGCTGTTTACTAAAACAGTTTCACCAGATGCTTTATTAATAACTCTTATGCATCGAGCCTCTCTGTTCGTATTCACTCCGCCATCTTCGATTGTGATCCAAGGCTGGTCGTTAAAGAAGTCGTTCGCAAAGTTATGAAAATCCTTATCTTCTAACTCCACTTCTTTTGTTACGATGTAGCTTTGTCCTCGTTGCCCTTGCCTCATAGCTTCTTCAGTGATTTCCTTCAGCTCCACTAGATTACTAACTTTCCTTCCAAACAATGCTTTCATTTCATCATCACTCCACCTCAACGTATTCCATGATGATTTGGAGGGCTTCACCGTAGGAGCTTGATGCCATCACCCGCTCACTAACTTCTTTTGTTTGTTCCTCTTTTCCGTCTTCTTTTAGCGCCCTGCTGACTCGTCCAAGAATAGAAAAGATATTGCCGTCTTCGCCGATAAGTTTGACTGATGGCTTTTGATTTGTTTCCATCACTCTGCCTCCAATCTCTTCAAGGTAGTAGCATATTGCCATACACGTTGAAGCATAGCAACTTTGTTCGTCTATAGTATTTCGTCTAATCCAGGTTTAGGAACATCTGAATACGATAACTTTTGTCCGTCCCTTTCCAAGAACACATTCGCATCCGTTCCTACATGCTCGATATACCTTTTAACAATGGCATCTGCATATTTTTCATCCAGTTCAATCGTGTAGCAGATCCGATTGGTCTGTTCACAAGCCATAAGAGTCGAACCGCTCCCACCAAAAGGATCCAGGACGATGCAATTGCTCATGCTGCTATTTTGGATCGGATAAGCACACAAGCTGACTGGCTTCATCGTTGGATGAATTGTATTTTTAGAAGGTCTGTCGAAGTTCCAAATGGTGCTTTGCTTGCGATCGGCATACCAATTATGCTTACCTTCCTTTAACCAACCAAATAGAATCGGTTCATGTTTCCACTGGTAAGGGCTCCTTCCAAGAACTAGGCTTTGCTTGGCCCAGATGCAAACACCAGATAAGTAAAACCCAGCATCTTTGAAGGCCTTCCTGAAGTTGTAACCTTCTGTATCTGCATGGAAAACATAGATAGAAGCATCCTTTTCCATATTGGCAGCCATGTTGGAATAAGCTTTAAGTAGGAAGTTATAAAACTCCTCATCCTTCATTTTGTCGTTTTGGATTGTTCCTGCTTGAGCAGAGTAATTTACGTTATAAGGCGGGTCCGTCACAACTAAATTTGCCTTTTGTCCATTCATCAGAATTTGATAAACCGCTGAATCTGTACTGTCGCCACAAATCAACCGGTGCCTTCCAAGTGACCAAACATCACCTTTTTGAGTGATAGCTGGTTCAGCTAATTCCTTCTCGACATCAAAATCGTCTTCCTTAATATCTTTATCATGTACCTCATTAAAAAGCTGATCGATTTCTGGTGGGTCAAAACCGGTAAATGAAACATCGAAGTCCAAGGACTGCAAATCCTGAATAAGGTCAGCTAATAGTTCTTTGTTCCATTCACCGCTGATTTTATTTAAGGCAATGTTAAGAGCTTTTTCTTTTGTCTTATCAATATCAATAACGACACAGTCTATTTCCGTAAAACCTAATGTCTTTAAAACTGTGATTCTTTGATGCCCACCAATTACCGTCATATCTTGATTGACAATAACAGGTTCTACATAACCAAATTGCTCAATACTATTTTTAATCTTTTCAAATTCACTGTCACCCGATTTCAATTTCTTCCTAGGGTTATAGCTCGCAGGAATTAAATCATCAATCGGCAGTTTTTTAAACTCCATCTTCTTCACTCCAAAATCTAAATTTGATATAACAATCATGGCTACAGAACTTCCGCTTCTTGTTTCCGTAACAACTGAACGTTTTTCCGCATTGTGGGCATGTATAGTTATAAATGGCTGTTTCACTTTTCTTCCTTGCCTGAGGATTTTCATTCCACCATATTCGGCGGCATTCATCAGAACAAAACTTCCGAATCCTCCCTCGTCCCTTTTGTTTAAGGAGTTTACCGCAGGAGGAGCAGAGGACATGGTTCTTCATTTGTTCTTTCACATTTAAGGCAACAACTTTTGCATCCCCATCTAGACCATTTTGTTTACAAAAGATACGTACAGTATCACGAGATTTTCCCAATACCGCAGCGATCGCTTTATATCCAACTCCTTTAAGCCGTAAGTTATAGATTTGTTGCCTCTCGGCTTCGGTCATCACTCCTACTCCTTTCCGCGTAAACAGTATTTAAAAGGGCAATAAAAAAACGCATTAATCAGCTGTTAAACAGGCTAAAATATGCGTTTCATTCATCTTTTTTGATTTTTAACTAAAACTGTTAAAATTCAGTCCTGGCAAGGGCTGAACACCACTTTTATCATTTCCTCAATCAAACCTTTTCGCAAAATCTGATAGTGCCTAAACCCTTATCACTATTGAAGCGAGGCTCATATTCAAGCCATCAATAGTAACCCCCCTTGTTTAATTCCGCGAAAATTCACGTGAAGGGGGCGCGCGGTCGCCATATAAATGGTTGTAGAGATTTGACCTCCCCTATGGGTCACTTAAAAAGAGTAAACTGGATACTGATCTTCTGTTCTTGTCTTACGATCGTGACATCTCTTACACAAAGGTTGCCAGTTGCTTTCATCCCAGAACAGTCTCTGGTCTCCTCGGTGAGGTTTGATGTGGTCAACAACCGTAGCTTGACTGAGCTTTCCCTTCTGCTCACAGTGTTTGCAAAGAGGGTGGGCATTTAAGAATCGTTTGCTTGCTTTCCTCCAGCGGTTATCATAACCACGTTCGTTAGCGTTAGCTCTATCATCTACATGAAGTTTTGCATGAAACTCACAGTACTTGTCGTCCGTTAACAAAGGACAACCGTTGTGTTTGCATGGCTTCTTTGGTTTCTTTGGCATTGCTCTCAACTCCGTTTAATCCAATTAAAAAAGCCCCGAAGGTTTAATCGTCCTTCAAGGGCTGTATCATTCTATTTCTACAGCTTATACTCTATCACAGGAGGAGGGTGGCTTATAATGGCTTTTCATGGCGTGTTATTAACGCCAAACAAAAACCCTTAAAGGAACATGATCCTCCAAGGGTGTTGTGGGTTTCAATCTTATTCATAAGCATTCCACCGTGTTGTTTTCTAATCGTTCTGTCGCTTCTTTCAACGCTTTTCGATGCAACCGATAAACCCATCGCACATCATATCCCATGATGGCAGCGACATCTTCCCATGTACTACCACTTAGATAACGAAGCTCAAGAAGTAATCGGTAAGAGGGATTCTGTATTTCAGAAACGAAGGTAGCCAACTCACGTTTTAAATCAATCAATTGATCAATGTCGTCATTGATTTCCTCCTCAAGGCTCATTAACTTAACGAGAGCAGTTTCCATTGGTGATTGCTGTTTCGTACTTTGAACTTTATTATCCTGAAGGACGGATGTAGTCTTTAAAGCTAGGTCACGTAACATCGAAACCTGTTCAAGTTTACTGTTTATTCTTTGGTCAAGCTGAAAGGCCTGGGATAAATATTCTTTTGCGTTCACCGGCGATTCCTCCCGTCTTTACTTTCCATGTGGCAAACCCTCTTTGTATTGATTCATTCTCGCCTTAACCGCTTCAATGAGTGCAGCTTGGCTCACATCTTTATCTTCCAACGCTTTCATCACTCGTTCATCAATAGTATCTTTTGCGATAATGTGATGAATGACGACCGTTTGTTTTTGACCCTGCCGCCACAGTCTAGCATTCGCTTGTTGGTAGAGTTCAAGACTCCAAGTCAGTCCAAACCAAATGATGATGTTCCCGCCCGATTGAAGATTCAGCCCATGACCAGCGGATGCTGGGTGTGCTAAGAGAACCTGAACCTTCCCTTGATTCCAATCCTTAATATCTTGGTCTGTTTGCAAGATCCTCGGCTTTAGTTTCTTCAAATGCGTTAAAAGCCTGTCCTTATCATGCTGGTACCCATAAAATACAAGTACAGGTTTCTCACTGGCCGCTTCAATCAATTCATCTAATGCTTTTAACTTTTCATCGTGTATATGCTTCACTTCTCCATCTTCATCGTAAACAGCACCGTTTGCCATTTGTAATAGCTTATTGGCTAGAACTGCAGCTGAACCTGCCAGCACATCTGTCCCTTCCAGTGATAGAATCAATTCCTTTTCCAAAACTGCATATTGTTCCTTCGTCTTCTTGGGAAGTTCCACTGTAATGACATTGTCGATTCGATCTGGCAGCTCGAGGTAATCCTTGGCTTTCATACTCACACAGATATCAGAAAGCTTTTCTTGTATTGCCTCTTCTGCTCCCTCTTTTAACTTCCAAGTATATACAATCATTTGATTTCGCTTATCGGGAAGAAAGTATTTCTCACGATAGCCAGTTACTGTTTTACCAAGTCGCTCTCCTCCATCTAGTAAATAAATCTGGGGCCACAAATCAATCAAACCGTTGGGTGCGGGCGTTCCAGTCAAACCGACCATTCTTTTGATAAACGGCCTCACCTTTTTTAATGATTTAAACCGTTGGGCCTTTGGAGATTTAAAGCTCGATAATTCATCAATCACAACCATGTCAAACGGCCAATCCGTGCCTAATCGTTCGACAAGCCAAGTGACATTTTCTCTATTGATGATGTAAATATCAGCTTTTTTGTATAAGGCAGCATTCCGATCTTTTTCACTGCCAAGCATTTTTGAAATTCGAAGGTCTTTCAAATGGTCCCACTTTTCCACTTCTTCTTCCCAAGTCGTACTTGCTACTCGGAGCGGGGCAATAACCAGAACTTTCGCTACATCGAAGTAATCATACATAAGTTCTAAAATTGCCGTTAAAGTGGATACTGATTTTCCCATCCCCATTTCAAGAAAAAGAGCTGATTTCTTTTTATCGATAATCCATTGGGTGGCATAAGCTTGGTAATGATAAGGTTTGTAAATCAAAGAACCATCTCCTCTAGCATTCGATCGACTGCCTCATAGCTATCAATCTTATAAACTTTAAAACCCAATGATTCCAGCTGCTTTTTCCTTTTTCGTTGCAAAGCTCGTAGCTTTTTAGCTGGTGCCTTTAATTCCACAAAAGCAACCTTTGAACCAGGAAAGAGGACCAACCGATCAGGCACACCTGCAAAACCGGGCGACACAAGTTTTAATGCTAACCCGCCATTTTCGTTCACTTTCAATTTTAGTCTCTTTTCTATACCTGCTTCATTCATCTATCACTCACTCCAAAATTAAGGTATACATCCAATTCCAATGTTCATGCGGCTTTCAGCCATTTGTAGACTATGTATACCTTTTTTGAGTGGACTTATCTATATATGGCTATAGAGTGTATAAGGTATATATACTACTCTCTATTTATTTTCTTTATAGTAAAGTAGGTATACAAGGTATACATAGTATAAGAACTAGTCTTCATAAGGGTTTCAATGTATACTTTCAAAGATTTTCAAAGTTTACAAGTATACATCTTCACGTCTAAATCCTTTCTGCATTCCATACGATTTATCAAACCGGACAGAACTCACCCGTTTCCAGCCCGGTGTATGTTGGATAATCATATTAATTTCTTTCGCATCATATCTGGTCATGATGGATACATCTTTTTGGAAAAGTTCCTCCCATACCATCTGGGCACACACCTTATTCAGTTGCATTGTTTTTTCTGGTTGGCTATCATCTTGGTTCATATGCAAATAGGTTCTTCTCGTACCAATGTCGAGTTCATACCAATTCGTAGGAACCTCAGTTTCTAAATAAGTTCGAATGCTCTCTGCAATCGGATTTTCTTGCGTATGAGCAGCTTGAAGTTCACGAGCCTTTTCTTCAATATCTTTGCTTAATGCCAAGGTCTCTCCCTTTTCGTACAGTACCTTTGCCTCGGCCCAGAGTTGGTCGACTTCATCCTCCGTTAAATCAGCCCACATGTTTTTCTTACCACCACCGCTTACTGTTATCGGCAAGAAACGACGATTCCCTGTTGGATCATTTAAAAAATCATAATCATTGGTGGTTCCAAAAAACACGCACTGCCGCTTAAACGTTTCATTGTGCCTGCCATAAGCGACTCGAAATGTATCCTCGGATTTGGAAATAAAATGCTTTACTGCTTCCGTGTCTGCTTTCTTCGTTGCGGTTAGCTCAGCCATTTCTAAAATCCATGCACCCTGAAGCTGTTCATAGGCTTCTTTGCCCTTCACAGTAATTAAGGAATCCGAGTGCCATTCCTTACCTATAAGCTTAATAATGTAACTCTTCCCCACACCTTGAGGGCCAACAAGGACAACACAGTAATCAAACTTGGCACCCGGTCTATAAATCCTTGTAACTGCTGCAAGCAAGATTTTTCGAGTAAATGTTCGGACGCACTCATTATCATCAGCACCAAGATAATCTATCAGTAAGGTTTCAATCCGCTCCTGGCCATCCCAAACAAGTCCGTTTAAATATGCCTTAATCGGATGAAAGGCATACTTCACCGCCACTTCACTCCAAGCGTCAGCAATTACACCTGCTCCTTTTATGCCATAAACCGAGTAAAGGTAGTTTCTCAAACTAGCATCATCCGTATCGGACCAATATTCGCCACGGTCGACACTCCTCCATGGCAATTCATCTTTAATGACCACCCGATGGACAAAGTCGTTCATTGCAATTCGATTCCTTAGGGATGGATCATGCTCAAGAATAAGAATAACATTAGGTGCACTCGAGACGATGTTCCCTTTTTGGTCCCTCGTTAACTCTGTTAGCCACTCTATTTCTTCCTCTTCAAAATCAGTAGCAGCAAGACTCAACTGCTCTTTACCTAATGTGAGTTTGACCTGCTTGTCCTTTAGTGCTTCTTCCACCATGGCCTTATAGGAAGGCAACCGATTGATTGGTGTTCCCTCTTTTACTGACTCATCAAGGTCTCCAAATAAATGAAAACGAACCAAATCAAATGCATTACAAAGCCGTCCACCAATAGGGTCAGTAGAATGGTGAGAGTAGGCAAAGTCGCCATCTTCGTAAATCACCAACCCGCCTGCTGTGGAACCAGCTGAATAAGTGTAACGGTTTGGATCCTCGCAGGGGATATAAATATCATTTAAGTATTTCTCAATCACATCTATGACAGAGTACGTTCGGCAAAAAGCACCGACGACTCCTTCTTTAGCTTTCGGATCACCTTGCTTATCTGCTAACTTTTTTCTTTCATGAACCGTTCTAGAACTTTCCGGCCAATAGGAAGAATCTCTCCAATCTGGATATCTTGCTAGCACCACATCTGGATCGATCCATGGCTCGTCCAACACTTTAAAAACAAATTCCCCATCCGATGATGTTGATGGCCAATACATCAGCCGATGTACTTGATAGGTGGTATCATCGAAAAAGTCAATCCCAAGGTCAGCAGCAATCCTTCTTGCAATTGGTACATATTCATCGGCGGTAACTGGCCTTGATAAAGGAATGACCAGCCTTAACCTTGGATTCTTCAGATGGTGTTTATGAGTAGAGTACATGGCGCATCCGTAACCAAACATGGTCTCAACAGATGCCCATAAGTCCCCTTTCACAAAGTCAGCATCGAGGGAAACAATCTGCCGCCAAACCACACTGTCTTGTTTTCTTCGACCACCTTTTAAGGTGCCACCGACAAATCCACCAACGTCTTTAATCTCATCTTGTTTTGTTTTGGAAAGCTTTTTATATTCCTCATACGTTTCGTGTGTTCTAACAGTATTACTTAATTTCTGAATTACCTCAGACCAGAGCATTTCACGGTTTTTCCAATTCAATTCTTTTCTGTTTCTTCCGGTCGCAATCGTGAGATTTCCATCATGTTTTATACTATGACTTCTTTGTTCACTGAGCCCTTTCACATCTACCAGCCCTCCTTCGTAACACAGTACCTAGGCCTTTTTTGGCTCCTTCCAAATCACCGGAAAGAGCCTGACCTTTCAATGTTTTCATTGCCTGTTTCGGTATTACACTTTTGAACTGCCTTAATTCCACTAAGAATTTCACTGTGTCTATATCGGCCATGTTAGACATTTCCCAACTATGCCGATTTAGTAGAGCGCTCAATCAACGGTACTAATCCTTTTTCTCTCTTAAGTAGCTCGTAAAGAAATAATCGACCCTTTTGCGTCCAGTAGGTGTGCATGACACTTCTTTCTGCATCAATGGCATGAGTTTTTGATTGGGTATAGCCCATTTCCGCATATTTTTGATAGAGAAGCCATGTTTTTCCCATTTTGAATTGAACACCTAAATCATGAAGGATGGCATTCAATTTTCTGGCAGACAATCCATAATCTTTAGCAATCAGGCTAATCGGTACAACGGATTTATTTTGAAGAACCAAATCATAATACGAAGCTTTCGGTTTTAGCTCTCCGATGATCTGTTTGTTTTGTGCGTTTTCTAGTTCCAGTCTTTTCGCTTTTTCTTTCGCCTCTTTATACTCCGTAAAGAGCTTAATCCCCAATTCAGGATTTTTAAGAATATCATTCAGAAGTGACTCTGAAGCATACAACCCATGTTTTCTGATATCCGGTAGCACTTCATCGAAAATCCAATGTTCGAATTGCTCCGCCTTTTTCTTTACTTCTTTACTCTTCCCTTGGGATGCAGCCCCGATGATTAAACGGTAAACATCACCTTCAGGAATAAAATTCTTTTGGATTGTTTTCCCTTCACTCTGTGGATGAGGTACCTCTCTTTTTGTTAGGTACCGGCAGTTTTTGATGATGGCCTGATGAGGATTACTATAGGAGAGCATTTTTGCCACATCTGTTGCAGGAAAGTATTCTTTCCCATCAATCACCATTACTTCTAATTGACCAAATTCTGAAGAACTGAACACTCGTAAACTATTCATCTTTGTTTTCCTCCTATTTGATTTAATCTTTTTTGTAATAATAAGTTTCAAAACTATCCGCTCCTAGAGGGAGTCCTGGAGCCCAATCAATCGGTTGACCCATTATGTTTTCTACTTCTTCCATTGATCCCGTTCCGACAGGAACATCAAGGATAACTTCATCATGAACATGAAAGTTAATTCGATATCCCGCTTCATCCAACCGAAGCATGGAGACAGCTAGACAATCCCTAGCAATGGCTTGAATAATATTCTCCGTTAACTTCCCACCGTATGTAGGAATCCTGCCCCACTGCTTGGAGCCTTGTTCCGTTCCTTCATACGTAAGCTGTTCTTTTCCAAAACGCTCGTCCAGCCCGATTCTTGGCCTAACATAAGCAAGGGAACGACCAGATGGCAGTGTAGTAAATAGAATGCCTTTTGTGTAATGAAAAGTAAGTCCATACTGCATTTTCACCACCACTTTTTCTTTTACTGCTTTAATAGCTGCCGCTTCGATTCCCCACCAAAGTTTCACGATATTCGGATTAGCCTCTCGCCAAGCGGAAACTAACTCCGGAAGTTCATCCTCGGTCAATCCCATTTCTAAAGCTCCCATCTGCGTCAGTGCCCCTTTAGAACCACCGTAGCCAAGAGCAAGTTCCGCAATCTTCCCCTTCTGTCTGAGTGGACTTCCTTTATCGATGGTTTCAATAGGTACCTTGAACATTTGTGCTGCAGAAGCTTCATAAATCTTCCCATGAGATTGGAACACATCCATTCGCCAACGTTCCCCAGCAAGCCATGCAATAACCCGTGCTTCAATTGCTGAAAAGTCGGCTACAATAAAACGGTGGTCATTGGATGGGATAAACGCAGTTCGGATTAATTGCGATAATACATCCGACAAACTATCAAACAGAATATTTATCGTTTCATAATCTCCGAATTTCAAAAGACTTCTAGCAATGTGTAAATCACTCATATTGTTTCTTGGTAGATTGTGAATTTGTACAAGTCTTCCAGCCCAACGCCCTGTCCTGCTCGCACCATAAAATTGCAGCAATCCCCTAATCTTTTGGTCAGAACAAACGGAACGCTCCATAGCTTCATATTTTTTCACTGATGTTTTTGACATTGCCTGTCTTAATTCCAACAGTCGCTTCACTTTTGGGTTTTCCACTTCACCCATTAATGCTTCGACATTTTTCTTGGCAAGGCTTTCCACTTCTATTCCTTGCTTCATTAACCAACTTTTTAATTGCACTGGACTATTTGGATTCTCTAGTCCTGTTAAAAAGATAGCCTCATCGAAAAGCTCATCCTGAAACGCTTTATCTGCTTGAATAGCATTTATAACTAGGCTTTTATCAATAAGAACCCCTTCATCATTTATTTTTTGGTCCAACTCCCAAAGCTTCTGTTCGACTTTTGGAATAGGAAAGGCCTCTAGCTTCTTTCGGATTTGCCTTTCGACCTCAACGTCCTGTTTACAGTAAAGCTTAAAGGTATCCCACTTTTCCTTATCGTGAGTTGGTAGATTACGAGTTCTCCCCTCATTCACTTTGGTAGGTTTACATGGAACTGAAAAATAGCGAATTAAGGATTTCCCTTCCTTCAGTTTCTGTTCTTTCAACCTAAGGCATTTAGCCACTCCATCGAGATATCCGGGCAAACCAAGCATTAAAGCATGAACAGATGAACACCGCCATTGTTCAGGCGGCATTGCTTTGTTAAAGTGCTTGGCTAAACATGTTCGTTCAAAATTTGCATTGTAAGCTGTTTTTAACACTTTTGGATCCGTCATCGCTCTTTCAATGTCATCCGGTATCTTCTCACCAGATGCTAAGTCAACAATTTGTGCCTCTTCATCATCAACCGCATAGGCCAAAAGGAGAATTTCAAAATCAGCTGATTCACTATAGGCGTAGACCCCGCATTTCACGAGGTCCGCCTTACTGTAGGTTTCAATATCGATTGCTAATAGTTTCATAGATATCAACCTAAAATATCGTCATCATCGTCACTATCATCTGCAAAATCTGCTTCGGCACTGCTTCGGCCACCAAGTGGATCTCCATCAGTAGTCTTCATAATGTTTTGAAGCCCTGCCGCAATTCCCTTATTTCCATTTACGTTGTAAGCGTAGAAAGTCAAACTGACTCTTCCATAACACCCTGAGTAAAACTCGCTTTGATCCATGATTGGATTTAAGTCTGCATCCACGATGCCTGGCTTAATCTTGCTATTTGCATTAATGAAGAAGGAATTTGCATAAGCCTCATCATCCTCACGGTCTACATCACCATCGCGCAATGGGCTCTTCAAGTTCGAAGGTGCCTTACCACCGAATTTGTCCTTATTTTCTTGGGTCGCTTTTTGAATCGCATCTTTTACCTTCTTAATTGTTGCCTTATATGATTTTGGAATAATGATACTCACTGAATATTTCAGATCGCTTCCATTAACACTCACTGCTTGATGCACATTCGCATAGCTGAATCGTACCGGTTCTTCTTTTGTCCCAATTGTAATTTTTACCATGTTTTAGTTCCTCCTCATTTTTGAAAATCTACTTCTGGTGAAGCTTTTAATTCTGGTCGCTTGTCCTCTTCAGGGACGAGCTTTATCTTGCCCGGCGCTTTTGTAATGAGAGAGCCAAGCAACTCTTCAAACTCCTTATTACCAAGTTCTTTCTCAAGTGCGGTGATTGTATTTAGTGTGTTCTTGTAAATAACATCATTGTCATATCCCGCAGCATTGAGTGTGGCGATTACCGCTTCTTCATCGCTATATTTGCGACTCCCTCTTCCCTCTACGAGTTTCATTCCTGGCCACTGCTTGTTTTCATTCACTGACATTGATAAGGCGAATTCTTGAACGGTTTTCGCCCAACTGATCAATTCATCAAGAGAAGTTAGAACTTCGACCACTTCTTCATCTGTCAGTAGTGGCGGCTTTTGGAAATCCAAGCATGCTAGTTTCATATTTTCTTCTGCCCTAGCCCTACAGGTTGCTCTTGCCTTACACCACCTGCAATGCGGTCCAACTACAAATGTCCCCTCGCCAGCAAATGCTAGTTCCGCCTTTTGCTTGACTTCACTTTCCGCCCATTCCAACAAGTCATCTATCTGTATTTCATCAGTGGAAATGTTATCTAATCTTGGTTGTACAATCGTCATCAATACAGTCTGGATGTCATACAACATTCCAAACCCATGAATGGCACCTAATGCATACAGCCTCATTTGTGCGTTGTTTTCGGCGGAAACCTTAACTCCCTTACCCCCTTTTAAGTCAACAACCTCCAAAATTCCGTCTGAAATAATCACCACGTCGCCCATTCCAAATCCTTCTGGAACCCAAGGGCTAAAGTCCAAGCGTTCCTCAATAAGGATGAGTGGGTCTTTGTTTCTTGCCCTAGCTTCATTTATTTTTTCGATGACAATATCTATGTAGCTTTGGACAGCTTGTTCAGTTTCACCGTTGTAGAACTCACTTTGTTTCATCTGATTCAGCTTTTTGTTCAACTGAGTTTTTGGCATCTGTTTCAAGAAGTAAGCCAAATGAATTTCTGATAGCTCATGCATGAAGGTGCCCTCTCTAGCAAAAACACTCGTTTCTTCTTCGAATTGTTCGCCCAGTCGGATACTTGGTGTACATTTTAAATACATGTCTGCCTTAGAGGCGCTTAATACGGCATGTGTTCTTTCTGAATGATTCATGGAATAGAAGAATCCTCCTTCCCTCTTTGATTGGTTGCTTTCTTCTTTATCAAAGCTTATCCACTTTTTCTAACAGTTCAGGATACTTCTCAACTGGAATTTCACTTAATTTTTTTGCTCCAAATCCCGTAATAAGCTCTTTCACTTGAATCTGTTTTCCATCTTGGGCTAGAGCGGAAAGTTTAGCTCTGACATCTTCAAAAACTGGTAGTTTAGCTTTTGGAGGTTTAGCAGGTTCTTTCTCGTTATTTGGTTGTTTTTTTTCGATTGTTGCTGCTATTTCGTTTTGATTTCCAAATGAAAGCGCCAGGGTTTCAATACTTCCTGCAACATTTCGTAAGTCATTTACGATATCAAGCATTAGCTTGGTTTTACTCATTTTTCTGTTCTCCTTCCTTCATTTCGCTCATCACTTAAAAACCTGCAGACTGTCGAATATGACTTGTCCTTCTTCTTAACAAATTTATTCTGTAACCAGTCTTTCTCTCGAATGAGCTGCTCCACGTATGTTTTGTTGAGTTCCTTAAAGCTACGCACCTTATAAACACACATTTTTAATATCAGTTGTTTTTCGGTTCCACTTGTGGAAAAATAAAAAGCTGTTCCAACGGTTCTTCGGGAAATGCTTTAATTAATCCAGCTATCGTCTTCTTGCCACCCACCCGATTTCCATTAAGGAATCGATTGGCTTCTGTTCTAGAGACCCCCATTCGCCTTGCCAGCTCACCACCAGACCAATCATTCTCTCTTACCAAATCTAGCACTCTATCACGGTTTGGTACCAATTGTTTCACCTCTCTTTCGGTAATAACCTATAAGTTCCACATTTGTATAATAGCACCCTTAGATTGCACATACAACGAAAAGCACAGTATTTTTGAAATTGTTGCGTTTAGGTTACACATGTTATATACTATAGTCAATAAAACTTTACTAAATCAATTAATAACGAAGGAGGCCTCTATGTGATGAAATCCCTAGGTGGATTTATAAAAGAACGACGAGAGGCGAAAAACTGGTCAAAAAGGCGATTGGCAACGGAAGCAGATATTAGTCATACAGAAGTACATCGTATTGAAAATGGAGAGAGAAAGAACCCATCAGTTCCAGTCCTCAATGCATTGGCAACAGCACTTGACGTACCTAATGAAGAGCTTTTAAAAATTGCTGGATATATAACAGAGGAAAACGGCGATATACCTATCATTGAACGGGTATTTCCTACATTAAAAACAGAGAAGCAGCAACAGACCGTCCAAAAAATTGTGGATGGATTAGCGCGGAATTCAGATTTGGAGGAAGAGGACTACGACGACCTAGTCGATCAGATGGAGATGTTTTTAGCCTATGCAAAGAACAAGAAAAATTCCCGGTAAACCTCGTTTTTCGGATGCTACGATGAAAGGGTACCAACTTTTAAACGCCTTGGATATCCGTGAATTACCTGTGGATCCTTTTAAAATTATTGAGCAATGCCCCAATTGGTATGTGCAGAGTTGGTCGGAGTTACGGAAAGCAACTGGCCATAAAGATCCCTATAACCTAAAACAAAAAGGGATTGAAGCTAGAACACAGATTCTCAGGGGAAGCAATGAGTATTTAATTGTTTATGATGACACCTATTCCGAGTCACGAATACGTTGGACTATTGCTCACGAAATTGGTCATATTGTTCTTGGTCACTTAAGTGATTTTGAGGAAACCGCATTAAATCGTGGAGGATTGACTAAAAAGCAGTACGGTGTATTAGAAGTTGAAGCACACTGGTTTGCTGAGGCGATATTGGCTCCTAATGCATTGTTACATTTGTTTAGCATTAAGGAAGCACAGGAGATTGCCTTTCTTTGCGACATCTCTAAAAACGCTTCGGAGAAATGTGAAAAGCATCTAAACAATTTCCCTTGGAATAACCAGCCTGAAGAACGTGAATTACTAAGGAATTTTTATCCTTTCTTTTATAGAGATCAACACAAACAAGCAATTAAAGATGGAATCGATAAGTTCTATGGGAGCAGCCTGTATCCGGACTTTTCAAAGATATGCAGAATATGCCGTAACTGCAATGCATACATTGATGACTCTTTGCAAGTGAACTGCCATATCTGCGGAAAAGAACTCCCTATAATCGAAACCCCATTTGTGCATCTGCCACAGCCTGGCATCTTCTACATCTATTCCGACTTTCAAAAAGGTCAATTCTATCCGTCGTATGATGTAGATGAGAACAAGCGATTATTGTTTTGTCCAGTGTGCAGGAACCATGAGTTCAGTCCAGACGCAAAGCATTGCAAAATCTGTGGGACATCACTCTTTAACCAGTGCCATTCAGAACAAA
Organism: Ureibacillus composti; assembly: GCA_030348875.1. Taxonomy (GTDB): domain Bacteria; phylum Bacillota; class Bacilli; order Bacillales_A; family Planococcaceae; genus Ureibacillus; species Ureibacillus composti. Next base: position 1,349,696 of record JAUCEP010000002.1, on the reverse strand, counting down.
CCAATCTTAGCGGAGAATTCCGTTACTGTCCTTCTTGTGGCGATCAGACCGTATTTGAAAGCAGTGGACTCTATGACTACCTAAAAGAAATAGAGATTCCTGATTTACTGGATTACGAAAATGGTAGATATGAAGATTATATCGAATATGAACATTGGGATTATATCATTGCTTCCGTATATGTTTGGGAACAAAACCAAGGTGCCTATTCATCCCTTTCCGGTACGAAAGCCATCCGGGATGATGACTCACTTATCGTATTTACAGCCAATTCGACACAGAAGCTGGAGATAGAAAAACATGAGGAGTTACTGAAATCTTGCATAAGAGAATATGGCTTTGCGGAAATCAATAAATTGGAGGTTTTGATACTATGATTTATGACGATGGAGTACAAGTTGATGAAAACATGCGTGTAGTGGAATGCCCACGTTGCGAGAATGAAGTGTTTAGTACAAATGCCGGTCACTGCAAGATTTGTGGACTATCTTTGTATAATGTTTGTGAAGGTGAACCCGAGTTTGACTCAAATGGGTATCAAATTGATACAATCTATCATCAGAACTCCGGTGACGCTCGCTTTTGTGAATCCTGCGGCCGGCCTACTACCTTTAATAAAACAGGAATTCTAAAGCCGTGGGATGTTGTAAGAGAACAGGCGTTTAGTCAGCAGCATAATTCAAATGTCATTCCAATCGATCCTTTTGCTAACCAGCAGTACCAAACGTCACCACCGTTACCTATGAGTGATGATGACTTGCCATTCTGACAAAATTAAAATTACTATTCTCTATAATGTAAACTTCAAATAAGCCCGCCAAGCCTCTCTAGGCCCAGCGGGTGAATACCAAAAACTCTTACTAATACTTCTATTCTTTATAATTCTTCTCAAATCGCCAAGCATCACGGCACATAGCGATAATATCGCGTTTTGCAGTCCAGCCTAATTCTCGCTTTGCTCTTGATGCATCCGCATAGCATGAAGCAATATCTCCAGGTCTTCGATCCACGATTTCATATGGAACCTCAATATCATTAGCATCTTCAAAAGCTTTCACTAACTCTAGTACACTAGTACCTTTTCCGGTTCCTAAATTATAAAGATGGACACCTTCAGTTAGATTCTCCAATGCAGCAACATGTCCCTCAGCAAGATCCACTACATGAATATAATCACGTACCCCGGTGCCATCCACAGTAGGATAATCATTTCCGAAGACTCTTAATTTCTTAAGTTTACCTTTTGCTACTTGCGTAACATATGGCATCAGATTATTAGGAATTCCATTAGGTGCTTCCCCAATTAATCCACTTTCGTGGGCTCCAACTGGATTGAAGTACCGAAGAAGTGATACTGAGAAGGCAGGATTTGCATTTGCTATATCAGTTAGAATCCGTTCACTCATAGCCTTTGTTTCACCATAGGGATTAGTCGTTGGTAGGAGATCCATTGTCTCTACGAAAGGTACTTTATTATCTCCATATACTGTTGCTGATGAGCTAAAGACAAATCGGTTGACACCATGTTTCTGACAAGCTTTAGTTAGAACCATTGTACTTACGATGTTATTGTAATAATACTCCAGTGGTTTTTCTACTGATTCTCCAACCGCTTTAAGACCGGCAAAATGAATAACCCCATCAACATTATAATTTCTGAAAATAATATCAACAGCTTCTGCATCTGTTACATCAATCTCGTAAAAGGTAACTTCTTTATCAGCTATACCCATGATTTTCATAACAGTCTCACTTTTACTGTTAGATAGATTATCAGCAATAATGACTGAATGTCCTGCTTCCAATAATGCTATACAAGTGTGTGATCCTATATATCCGGTACCACCGGTTACTAGTATGTTCAAGGTATAGAAGCCTCCCCATTAGTTCATTTTCTTACCAATTTTCTTTTGAAAGCTTTGACAATGGTATTAACATCTTCAATCCTCATAAAATTAACTATTACAAAGTAAGACACGGCCCCTACCCCAATAGCAATAAATAAAGAGGTGATATTACTTATTGTTGATGTTAAATAGTTAAAAGATAACTTAACTATAACTCCCATTAACAAAGATGCACATAGTATTTTAATGAATGATATTGAAAGTTGTTTTAAGCCGTACGAACCTATTTTCCTTTTCAGACTAATGAACATTAATCCTGATGTAAAAATAGCTGAAATACTTGTAGCTAATGCAAGTCCTCCAATACCAAGAAATCTAGATAAGATTATATTTAGAATAATATTCATAAACATACCTATAGCAGCATTTATCATTGGTGTTTTTGTATCCTGTAGTGAATAAAATGTTCTTGATAAGATTTCGCGAAATCCAAAACCTACCATTCCAATTGAGTAGAATATTAAAGCGTTAGATGTCATAGCAGTGGCCTGAATGTCGAATTCACCTCGGCCAAACAATACAGAGACAATCGGCTCCGCAAGAACAATAGCACCTAAAGTAGCAGGTATAACCAATAGATTAATTCCTGTTATTGCCTTTGATAAAGCACTTTTAAGTCCATTCATATTGTTTTCTGCTGCCATTTTTGAAGTGTTTGGGTATAAAACAGAAGTTATTGACATTACAAATATTCCTTGCACAAAACCGTTAAGTCTATTTGCATAATTTAGAGCTGAGATTCCTCCCACTGCTAATTGAGAGGCCAAGGTCCTGTCAATTAATACATTGATTTGATTAACTGATATTCCTAATATGATAGGCAACGTAATATAAGCCAAGTTTTTAATATTCTTATCTTTAAAATCAATTTTAAACTTATATCTGTATTTGGTTTTTCTAATATATGGTATCATTAAAATTAATTGTGAAACACTTGCTATTACAAAACCCAGTGGTAGTGCTAATGTATTAGTTTTATGACTTAAGACTATAGAAAGTACAACAAAAAAGTTAAAAGGTATTCCAACTAAGGCTGGAATTATATAATTATTTTTAATCTGGAGATAGCCGGTGAAAATTGAAATCATTGCAGAAAGATAAATAGCAAATAAGCTAATCTTTGTGAACCTAACTGCTAAATTTAGAGTCTCTCCTTCAAATCCGTAAGCAAATAATTTGACTATTTGTTCCGTAAATGTTAGTCCAATAAATACTATAGTGGTACATATAACTAATAAAATGCTTATAAGATTATTTGTAAATTTATTAGCTTCAGACTCTCCATCTTCTTTTGCCACTTTGCTATACATAGGAATGTATCCTGCAACTAAACCTGCTGTAATAATTCCAAACAATACACCTGGAATAGTAGTAGAAATTAAATAGGCATCACTTATGCTTGAAGTTCCATATAAAAAAGATAAAGCAATTTCTCTTCCAAACCCAAATATTTGTGATACGATTGTTATTAACATTATAATTGTGGCTGTTTTGTTCAAATTTAACACTTTCTTTCAAATGTTACATCGGATTAATCCAATTAATAACCTATTTTTCCTTAGCTTGAATAAGGTAAGTTTAGTAAGAACTTTCCAGAATGACATGTAAAACACATTGTTAGACTATTGAATTACTTACATTTCTTAAATAGTCTATATTTCTCACAATTTTCTGCTTGTCCCAATCCCAGAATTTAATTTCCTGTAAATTTTCTCTTTCTTCAACATTAAATCTATATTTGATATGCTTGGCAGGTACACCACCAACAACCTCATAAGGTTCAACATCTTTTGTTACAACAGCACCAGCTCCAATGACCGCACCATTTCCAATTTTTACACCTTCTAAAATCACCGCATTTAAACTTATTAAAACGTCATTACCTATAATAACCTTTTTACGATTCATTTTATAATTTTCGCTAGTAAATCCGTATTTTTTATTGAATATTATCGGATGTGTAGTTCTAAAATTATTGTTGTGTTCAAATGGCGATATATATACTCCAGAAGAAATAGAACAAAACTTTCCAATCTCACAATTTTCTATATATGAATTTGCATTTATATAACTATAATCTCCTATGGTAACATCACTTTCTACATACGAATTATATGCTACTCCAACCTCAACACCATATGAAGCTTTTAAACTAGCATATTTACTCTTAATTCTTGTATTATGAATTTTATTAAAAAGCATGTATCTTGCAATTTTGATAATACCTTTCATAGTCACTCCCCCATGGTAAGAAATATAAGATTAAATCTGTTAATCACTAATTCATAGTAGGTAAAACGCTTGGCATACTTGTATATAAAAAAATGTTCTCAAATAATAATACCGGCTGTAAGGCCGGATATTTACTAAGCAAACATATATGATGAGTCAAAAGGGCTCATTGTAGCACAAAGTCGATTGTTTAATATAAAAATGAATTTACAAATCAATACTTTTATTTACTCTTTTTAAAACTTTTTATGAATCTGCTAATCTTTGAGAGTTTCTCTAAAAAATAACAAACATATATACCAATCCCTATATTTTTTGAAATCTCTTTAAAACTTAATCCTTTTATCTTTGCTGTTCGTGTATATACCCCAATCAATACTGCCTTTTCTTTAGGGTGTAGGTTATATTTTAATAGTTCTTTAATGGTATATGTATAACCATTAAAATTATTTAATGCTAAGGAATTTGCATTACTAGTTAGCCCGTCATCCAAGTATTCACAAATATAAATGATTTCATTAAACCACCTTATCTTGTAACCATCATTTGCAATCTTATACCACACTACATTCTCGGTAATAAATTTCTCATTAGGGAACTCTGGGAATTGATAGTGTCTTAGTATATTTGTATAAAACACTTCTGCCTTATCGCCTGTTATATTATGATTAATTCTCTGAATTGATGTTGCATCAATTGACTTTCCTCGGAAAGTACTCCCAACAATATTTTTTCTATCTTTTCCTTTATTAAATCCCAATCCTGCAAAAGATCCTTGAGCTCTAATTTCTACTTCTCGCTCCAATATCATCTTAATTGCATCTTCAGTTAAATAGTCATCTGAATCAACAATGATAAATAATCTCCCATTTGCATGTTTGACTCCATCATTTATAGCCCGATGTTTACCACCATTATTCTTATAATAATATCTGATTGGAAAGCCATGGTCTTTTTTTTCCCACTCTTTAAACAAAGCCATTGTATCGTCAGTAGATCCATCATCTACCACAACCCATTCAAAGCTTTTACACTGTTGATTCTTAAGAGAGTTGTAAAGTTTTTCTATAATATACCCCCTATTATAGGTTGGTGTAAAAACCGTTACTTGTATTTCCATGATTACGCACGTCACTTTCAGTACTATTATCTTTAAAGACCTAATATTTGATTTATTGCGAATTATAGATAGCTATTCACTCTTAAATACATGTGAAAAAAGTTTACTTTCATATATGATCAATTTACACTAGTTACTTTTCCAAATATAAGAGGGTAAAAGAAAAACTCTATTTTGCATTGTTACTCTAAAATTCATCTCACTTTTCTAGTTTTATACGATATAACTTTTCCAATTGCTTAACTACTTCCTTTATGTCAAAACTTTCAATTGTATCAGTCGGGTTACTCTTAATATTCCCATCAATAATGACATCACACCATTCCTCAGGTGTTGCCTCTAAATTTACACTTAAAGTGTCATTACTAAGTACACATCGACTGTCTATACTATTTGAAATTACACATCTAACACCGGCAGCCTGTGCTTCTATTAAAGTAATTGGGTATCCCTCATGAAAAGAAGGAAATAAAAAGACATCGAAGGATTTTAATAATTCAGGTATATCTTTTCTCAAACCCAAAAATTTAACTTTATCTGATAATCCTAATGCAATTACTTTTTCTTCAATATCCTTTTTTAATTCTCCCTCACCAACTAAAATTAATAAAGAATCCTTTTTTACATTAACAACCTTTTTAAAAACATCAATTATAAATTCGTGATTTTTTTGCCTCATAAACCTTCCTACATGACCTACTATAAATGAGTCTGGAGGTAAATTTAAGCTTCTTCTAATATCTTTTTTATCTTCCTTTTCATTTTTAAATTTATCTAAATCTATTCCGTTATTAACTACGATTGCACTTTCTAAACCATAGTAACTATTTATTTTTCTAGCTAATTCATCAGTTAAGGCTATCGGGGTGCAGTTCAAATATTTAAATGAAAATTTGTTAAAATATTTGTCTAGTCCCTTAGCATCTTTCTCAGGTTCATTATGAAGTGTGTGAAACATTTTCACTTGCTTATTATTAATAACTGAATAAATAATGTACTTCATACTATTCATATGGCTATGAATAATATCAGGCTTAAACTCTTTAATTATCTTTTTCATTTTTAATATCATAGATAGGTCTACACCTGGCTTTTTATCTAAATAAACAACATTAAGCCCCTTATCCCTTATAAAATCGTCATATATTGTATTTTTATTTCCGTACATGGAGATTGCTTTTATATCGACTTTTTCCTTATCGAAATAAGTTAGATAATCTAACACTAACTTTTCAGCTCCACCCACTCCAAAACTAGGTATAATTTGCAATACTTTTATTTTTTCCAACTTTTATCACAATCCCTAAAAAGTGATTTAATACCACTACATATTTATATTTAGTTTCATTCTATTTACACCGGTTCGTTTCTTAAATTCTTCTTATTATTAGTTTTAGTACATAAAAATATAAAGAAATAAATAGCCAAAGCTCTAATGAAAATGATTGAGAAAATATCACCAAAAGCACTTCTATGAAAAACTACTGTTACAGGAATTGAAGCTATATATAAAATCATAAAAAATATGTTTTTGTATTTATATTGAGTATCAATCTTCTGTAAGACATAGCCTATTATTAAATAGATAAATAATACTCCAATAAAATTAAAATTTGAATATGCTTCTAATATCGAAGAATAGGCTGTTCCTGCTATCCTGCCTCTGCTAGCTTCACTTGCAAAAAATTCATCCCTGAATTCATACGTTATTTGCTGTGGTTTATCACCGGGATAAACAAAAGATGGAATAGGCATTACTAACCCTTTAATATAAGTTTCGCCCAACTTAGGAATGAAATTATAATCATATTTCCCATAAAACTCAGAATAATTTCCAAAAGCTGCACCAAATTCGTTTGCACCTGGATTTAATACCTCAATTATTCTTTCCTTTTTAAATGCTGTCTCTAAAAAATACTCTGGATTATCCGGAATTGTACTAACAAGAGATCTGTTTGCAAATAAGAAAGATAAAAAAACATAAAATATAATTAAAATTATTACAAGTTTAGGTTTTACTCTTTTTAATGGCTTGAAAAAAAAGACGCCAGTAAGAATACAAATAAAAAGTGTAAGTAGTATTCCTCTTTGCCCTAAAACTGTATTTATTAATAAAAAAGGGATAGAGTAAAGCAGGAATAGCAGAATTTTAAGTTTTGATTTTTTAAGTTGAACTTTATCTGAGTATGTGGTTCCTAGGTACAACCCTAGAAATGCAAAGGCAATAGTCATAACGTCAGATGATGGTAGAGTAAATGTTAAGTTAGAACTTAAACTTTGATAAGTGGCTTTTCCAACAAATAAAAGACTAATACCACCAATCCTTATTAAATTAATAATTTCAAAACTTGACGCTATCAAAGCCAATAAAAGAGCAACATTTAATATTCTTTTTCTCTTAATAATTGCCATATTAATGCTATCATCTATTATTGTATTATTGAAACGATTGTTACTAGTAGTGTTAAACAATATAATTCCAATAATTAATCCAATATTCGCTAATGCATAACTAATAAGAAATGCATCAGTATTATATGGTTTAGAGAATAAAGGATGTAGCCCTTCTCCCCATACAGCATTTATTGGACCGGAAATTCCGTATAGAACACTAAAAACAATAAAAAACATAGTAATATTAATATAATTTCCATTAACCTTTTTATTCCAATAGATTAATAGTATACTACCTGCAATACTAACTAATAAACTAATATTAGTATAATAATTTACACTAATCAGTATAGAGGTTAAAAATAATGTTATTATCAACAGACCACTAGTTAACTTTATGGTACTCAATATATCTCCTCCACATAACCAATAAACAAGAATGATCCTTGATAATCGATAGTGTTTTGACCAATCCCGAAAGTATCGTTTATCGGTTTTTATGGTAACAAATTTAGACCAACTTATTATTACTTGCTTTTAGAACAAGAAATGTAAAAATTTTGATACTCACTAGCTACTAATTCAATGTCATATCTTGCTTTAGCTATATCCTGATATGTGTTTCTTCTGGTTGAATTATTAAAGTATTTAGCAATCTCATTTGCCCAAATATTTACATTATTATCAATTGAAATAAACTTTACTAATTCTGTTATTTTCACTTCTTCTGAAATATTATCAGATATTATACATGGTAACCCAGATGCTTGAGCCTCAATCAAGGTAACTGGTAATCCTTCATATAATGATGGAAAAACAAGGACATCCATAACTTGCATCAAATCAGAGATATCAGAACGTACACCTGTAAAAATAACTGAATCATTTAAACCAAGGCCATCAACCTTCTTCTCAATTTGATTACGTAATTCTCCATCACCTACTAACAGTAGCAATGAGTTATTATTTTTATCATGTACTACCTTAAATATATCAATTAATAGATCATGATTTTTAGGACTGTCGAATCTCCCAACATGCCCAACTACAAACCTATTGTTAATATTAAGCTCTTTTCTCTTTTTAATTCTAGTATCTCCATTAAATAAAAATTCTTTAGAATCAATCGCATTATTTAAAACCAAAAATTTATCACTTTTGCATGCATTTTTGCCAAATAACCACTCTCCTGCATACTTAGAACATGCAATTAAGTAATCTGCTGTGTACCTAATTGGATACTGCAATACGTTTTTTGCTAATGCAGAAGTTCCACTACCTGAAGAAGTACTATGGCTATGAGCAATTGTCGTTAAACCATGTTTTTGTGCTACTTTTAGATAAATAGAAGCCGTACTTCTAACATGCCCATGAATTATTTTATATTCTGGATGAAATCTGAAAAAATCAAACCATGCCTTTTTATATTGAAAATGATTTTTACCAGTGTATCTTGGAACTCTATGGATAGTACCACCTAAAAATTTTATTTCTTCATCGTAGTCGCACTCATCTTCAGTATGCACAATAAAATCAAACTGAATCTTAGAACGATCAATATTGCGGTACAGATTCATTATCATAGTTTCTGCACCACCTCTATTCATTTGAGCAAAAACTTGCAATACTCTTATTGGCTTTGACATTACAAATTCTCCTTATACCACTGTATAGCGGACGTAATACCCCTCTCAAAACTCCATTCCGGATTATATCCTAAATACTCTTTTGCTTTACTAATATCAGCATTACTATGCTTAATATCACCTTTCCGATCAGGTCCAAAAATAGGTTTTATGTTCTTTTCAAGCGCTTTACATAACCCATCATAAATATCAATCAAATACTCTCTACCACCGTAAGCTATGTTATAGGCCTGCCCTGCTGCTTCATGGGATGCATTACAAGCTTTCAAGTTTGCCTCTATCACATTCTCGATGTAAGTAAAATCTCTACTCTGCTTTCCATCACCATTAATAGTTGGTTGCTCATCATTAAGTAACTGTTTAATAAATTTTGGGATTACGGCTGCATAGGCACCATTAGGATCCTGTCTTCTACCAAATACATTAAAATAACGCATACCATAAGTATCAAGGCCATACAAATTTGTATAGAGTTTTCCATATTCTTCATTTGCTTTTTTAGTAAGGGCATAAGGTGATAATACATTGCCCTCTCTACCCTCTCTTTTTGGAAGATTTGGCTCGTCGCCATATACTGATGAACTAGAAGCATAGACAAATTTCTTTACACTAGTTTGCCTTGCTGCTTCCATCATATTTAAAGTACCTTTTATATTTACCTCTTCATAAAACAAAGGCATCTCAATACTTCTTGGAACACTCCCCCATGCAGCTTGATTCAAAACATAATCAATTCCTTCACAAGCTTTCATACATGTGTCAAGATCACAAATATCTCCTTCAATAAATTCATAATTAGGATTGTCTAAAAACTCTTCTACATTTTCTTTTTTACCAGTTGAAAAGTTATCAAGCCCTCTAACTTTATAGCCTAATTTAAGTATTGCTTCTACTAGATTGGAACCAATAAAACCTGCTGATCCAGTAACTAAGAATTTACTATCCTCTGGAAACTTTATATTTTCATAACCCACTATTATAACCTCCAGTATACAAACCCAGTATCATCTGCTTCTTGTCTGTTAAACATTCCTTTAAGGTCTATCAATACACAATCTTTTCTATCAATATCTATGCCAAACTCAGATGTTGCAGCCACTTCACTCATAACTTCTGAATTTACATATCCTGTTGTTCTAAACATCGCTTTTACATCTTCCAATTGAATAGATTTAAATTCATCGTGTGGAACTGCAAAGATTACTGCATCCATCTCTTTTATTTCTTCTTCTTCACAAAGATTAATTCTATATTCATACCATAAATCTTCTTTGTCTGCTTGAGGATCTACAACTTTGACATCTATTCCGTACTCTTCTAATTCTTTTATTACGTCGACCACTTTTGTATTTCTGACATCGGGACAGTTCTCTTTAAACGTAACACCGAATATAGCAACTTTCGCACCATTAATTTGCTTATTAGCTTTAATCATTTTCTTTACCGTACTTTCGGCAACATATTTACCCATATCATCGTTTATTTTTCTTCCTGAAAGGATGATTTGAGAATGGTAACCCATTTGTTCCGCTTTATATGTTAGATAGTATGGGTCAACCCCTATGCAGTGACCTCCGACTAGCCCTGGAGAGAAATTAAGGAAGTTCCATTTGGTGCCTGCTGCCTCAAGAACTGCTTTTGTATCAATTCCCATTTTATTAAATATGATAGATAGCTCATTCATAAAGGCAATGTTGATATCACGTTGTGAATTCTCTATAACCTTAGCAGCTTCTGCCACTTTAATACTAGCTGCCTTATGCACACCAGCTTCAACAACTAATTCATATACTTTTGCAACAATATCTAATGTCTCTTCATCTTGACCTGCTACAACTTTTATAATTGTTTCTAGTCTGTGAACTTTATCGCCAGGATTAATTCTTTCTGGTGAATAACCAACTTTAAAGTCTACACCACATTTTAATCCTGATTCTTTTTCTAAAATTGGAACACAGATGTCCTCAGTTACACCAGGATAAACTGTAGATTCAAAGACAACAATTGAACCTTTTGTCAAATTTCTACCTAATGTGCGACTTGCTGATTCAACAGGTGTTAAGTCAGGTGTGTGATCATCTTTTACAGGTGTAGGCACGGCAACAATATGAAACTTTGCTTCTCTAAGTCTTGCTTCATCTGAGGTAAACTCAACTGTTGTATTCTTAATTACTTCATTTCCCACTTCTTTTGTAGGATCTATGCCATTCTTATAAAGTTCAATTTTTTGTTTATTTACATCAAAGCCAATCACATTAGCTTTCTTTGCAAAGGCAACAGCAATTGGCATCCCTACATAGCCAAGTCCAACTAATGAAATTTTCTCTTCTCTATTAACAACCTTCTCATATAAGTTCATATTGAATTCTCCTTTATTTATAAACCCATTGTCTGAATAATTGATTGGTTAACAACCTTAACATCATACTTTTCTCTAGCAATCTTCTCGCTTTCTTTCCCCATGTTTTTGCATATCTCACGATTAGATATCAAGTATTCCATCTTATTTGTTAACCCTTTGATATCCTTGACCTTTACTAAATATCCATTTAGTCCTTCAATAACCGTCTCCCTGCAACCAGGAGCATCACTAGTAATGATTGACCTCCCCATTGCCATAGCTTCTAATACCGTTTTGGGCGTACCTTCATGATATGATGGTAATACATAGGTGCTACATTGAGAGATAAATGGTCTCACATCACTTTGTTCCCCAAAATATTCAATAACACCATTTTCTATATAAGGTTTCAGCTCATCTGGTTTTAAGGCAGAAGGATTACTGTCAAATGGTCCTACTAGCAAACAACGAACCTTAGGATGTTTATCTTTAATTTCTTTACAAGCTTCTAAGTATTCCATTATCCCTTTATCTTTAATAAGTCTACCAATATAGAGAAATGCTGATTCTTCTGGAAATATTGTTGGTTTAAATTTTTCAAGATCAACTCCTGAACCATTAATTATAACCGTCTTTTTATCTTGTATTAATCCATTGTGAATAAACTCATTTTTATCATCTTGATTCTGAAAAAATACTTTCTTGCTACATTTACAAGCAGCCCAGTATTCTATTTTCATTATTGTTTTAACTATTTTGTTTTTAAAACCTTCCCCCCTAAATATCGAACCAAGTCCAGCTATTAAAGGGTATACTTCAGAAACACCATTTAACTTTGCAGCTATACTTCCATAAACAACCGTTTTAGCTTGGTATGCGAACACTTTATCAGGTTTTTCCTTTTTCATGAATGTATAAAGTAACCTTAAAGTTTTTAAATCTTTGAGTGGATTCATACCATTTCGTTCAACATATAGTTGCCTATAATCAATATTGTATTCAGCGAACTTTTTCTTCCATTCCGTTTCAGGCTCAGAGCCTAATGCAATAACGGTATGACCATTTTCAATAAAGTCTTTCATCATATCCATGCGAAACCAAAACAATGATGATGTATGGCTTGAAAGTACAGCTATTTTCATATCAATGCTCCTACTCATTTTAGCTAATTTCTATTTTTCTCTAGATACTCTTGAACTTCTATTTGTATTCCTTTTTCAAAAGTCATGGGATTATAACCGAAGTCACTAGTTGCATGATCGTGGGAGTAGTTTCTGTCTTCTCCCATTCTCTGAACCCGTTCTATATAATTGATTCTTCCTAACGTCAGAGTTTTAATAACTCTTGCCATCAGTACACCTATACTTAATGGTATGCTGATGAAGACTGTTTTTTTATTGAGTTCTTTACTTATTAACTTGAAAGCATCTATCATTCTAATAGGCTTTTCACCAGATAGATCATAAGCGTCTCCATCAGACTCTACTGGGGACATCAATACAGTAAAAAACGCCTTTCCTAAATCTCTGGCATTCACTGGTTGAATTAAACTATTTCCACCGTTGATAATAGGCATGATTCTTAGCTTATCTATCATTTTAATAAACTTACTCATATTTCTATCACAGAGGTCTCCATATATCATAGAAGGCCTTAAAATTGTAATTTTCGTTAGACATTTAATATCGCTTTTTAGTTCTTTAATCTTTTGTTCTATTTTCTTATATCCTTCTGAGGCATACTTAAATTCTGAATAAATTCCTGTGGTGTGTACTAATATTGCCCTATTTACTTTATTCTTAATAGCAGATTGAACTATCTTTGGTGAATGGTGAATATTATAGATGTGCATTACTGTATCAACACCATTCATCACACTATCAATAAAGTCTGGATCATCTAAATCTCCTTCAACTTTTTCTATATTTAAGCCGCTGTTATCCAAAAGAGATGTATTGGATGTTGCCCTAACAACACAACGAATAGAGCCTTCATATTTATTATTAATAAGTTCTTGTAAAAAGTATTTTCCCGTATGACCAGTGATTCCAGTGACTAAAAGCATTTCAACACCTCTATTACTCTATTTACTTTCATGAAGTTTCTGTCTCCTTAGTACTCGCAACTTCCTTCTTAACGCCGGTCCCACCTTCTACAACACCGTCACTCTTAACAACACTAACGATGGTAACAAAGAAGCACTTTACATCCATCCCAAAACTGATTTTCTCAACGTACTCCCCATCTAACTTTGCCTTAATTTCTATAGGAAGCTCGTCTCTACCATTAATCTGTGCCCAACCAGTTAATCCAGGTGGTACATCATTAGCACCATACTTATCCCGTTCAGCAATCAGATCATACTGATTCCATAGTGCTGGTCTTGGCCCAATAATACTCATCTGTCCCACAAAAATATTCCAAATCTGTGGAAGCTCATCAAGTGAGGTCTTTCTCAGGAATTTACCCATCTTTGTGATATACTGTTCTGGATTACCTAATAAGTGAGTTGGAGTGTCTTTCGGTGTATCTATTCTCATGGTACGAAATTTCAATATGTTAAAATGAGTCTTGTTGATTCCTACACGTTTTTGCTTAAACAAGACGGGGCCTCTTGAATCCATCTTAATAGCAATTATTAGAATTAAAAAAACGGGTGATAAGACAATAAGTCCTATTAAAGAAAGAATAATATCTATCAATCTTTTAACCTTCATATACATCCAGCTACACTCCTTAAAAATTGTTCTTTAGTAGATTAGGACTTAATTAGAATCTGTTATCCTTCCATTCCAATCAACTACTAAACCACTAAATCTTATCCCCTTCAAATAGTCACCTCGGATATTATATTCAATATGAGAAATAGATGAAAAAATCAATATATAGTATGTTTCGTTGTTATAAATCGAATTTTAATACTACATATTGCGTATTGTTATCATATTACGATACTCACCTCGGATATTATATTCAATATGAGAAATAGATGAAAAAATCAATATATAGTATGTTTCGTTGTTATAAATCGAATTTTAATACTACATATTGCGTATTGTTATCATATTACGATACTCACCTCGTAATATCTATTCAATCTACCTAACGAATACGAAATAGATATTCGCTCCATGATCACTCCAAACCGAGTTTCTTCCTATTATATATACCATTCAATCAATCTATAATTCTCACTAAAAACGCCTCAAACCGTTATCCCGCATGGTTTCTAGCGTTCAATCTAAGTACGATACTCAGTTCCCATTCAACATTCAATCTACCAGTTCAAATTACCTTTAAATTTGAATATCCTTAATCATAAATAACTAGAAAACTAACATTACTTTCTCACTATACTAAAATAATACTACAACTTTTAGGCTTAAACATAGATTAATTACTGTATTATTTGGGAGTTATTAGATAGATAAGGACTATACTGTAATACCATTCCATAAATCATTTAAATCGGTTCCAAACTCAATTTACTTAGGCCAACTATGCATTACATTATAAAAAAGGTACTTCTTCTGCTTCTTCATCTTCTTCATGATCATTTACTGTATGAACACTACAATTGACTTCACCATCAACATATGTAATCACACCATTTTCAGGGCAAATACGTTCACCAAATTCTCTAACATGCATTGCAAACAATAATTCATTATGTACTTTATCTTCCAACGTGAGATTCCTTTCATATGATCTTACTAATTCAATTCGATTTGTTTGACACACCTCAGCTTTAGCCTGTTCAATTCTAGAGAAAATTGAAGGGACAGCTATTAAAACAAGGATACTTAAAATCACGAGTACAGCTAGAACTTCGAGTAACGTTAACCCATTACTATTGCATAATTGCTTTGATTTTCTTAACCAATTTTTATACAATTCGAGCCACCTCTTATATTTAAACATGTTATCTACATATTTTTTGAATATCTAACAATGCTGTTCTAAGATGTGATTGCCGATCATATCATATTTAATAAATAATTTAACAGGGCATCTAACCCCTCCTCACACCACACTAATGACAACCTTTCCGTGTCTAAGGTAATTTTCAACCCACAGCATAATCGAGTGCCTCCGTTGATAGAGGTAAGGAGGCATCACCTATATATTTTCGCTAATACAAATTACTTGATCATGAGTTTCAATTCTTCTACTTTTTCTTGCAAGTATACTAACAATTCGTCTTTCAATTCTTCATTCTTTAACGCCATATCAATTGTCGTTTTGACAAACCCTAATTTTTCCCCAACATCATAACGTTTCCCCTCAAAATCATAAGCAAAGACTTTTTGACTTTCATTAAGCTTTTGAATGGCATCCGTTAACTGAATTTCTCCACCTGCACCAGTTTCTTGTTTTCCTAAAAACTCGAAGATTTCAGGTGTTAAAATGTAGCGACCCATAATCGCTAAATTAGAAGGAGCAGTGCCTTGTTCCGGCTTTTCTACGAAGTTACTAACCTCATAGCGTCTTCCCTCTGAAGAGATTGGATCAATAATTCCATAGCGATGTGTTTCTTCATCCGAAACAGTTTGGACACCAATAACAGAAGAGCCCGTTTCATTATATTGTTCAATTAATTGTTTTGTGCAAGGGTTTTCTGCCTGAACAATATCATCCCCTAATAACACCGCAAATGGTTCATCACCAATAAAGTTTCGTGCGCACCATACGGCATGTCCTAACCCTTTTGCTTCTTTTTGTCGGATATAGTGAATTTCAACTTTTGAAGATTGGTTGATTTTATCTAATAGGTCTAGCTTTCCTTTACTTTTCAAAGTTTCTTCTAGTTCAAAATTACGGTCAAAATGGTCTTCAATCGCACGTTTTCCTTTACCCGTTACAATGATAATGTCTTCAATTCCTGATTCAATTGCTTCTTCGACGATATATTCAATTGTTGGACGGTCTACAATTGGTAACATTTCTTTAGGCATTGCTTTTGTTGCAGGTAAAAAACGTGTTCCTAGACCTGCTGCTGGAATAATAGCTTTTCTAACTTTCTTCATAGTTAAATAGTCATCCTCTCAGATTGCTTTATATCTACCTTATTTAATAGTTCTAGCATCTTTTTCTTATAAGCCTCAACGCCTGGTTGATCAAATGGATTTACTTCTAATAAATATGCACTCATAGCACACGCCTTCATAAAGAAGTAAATTAGGTATCCTAAATGATAAGCATCTAGTCGGTCTAATTCAAGTTGAATTACAGGAACCCCACCTTCAGCATGAGCAATTGCTGTTCCTTGTTTAGATGTTGCGTTTATATCATTAAAACTGCGATTACTTAAATAATTCAAATCATCTTCATTCCGGTAATCGTATGGTACTGCATAATCATCTGCAATTTCATGGAAATGAAGTAATGTTTCAAAAAGAATTGGTGAACCATCCTGAATATACTGACCAATAGCATGTAAATCAGTCGAGAAATTTACAGTTGCTGGGAACAATCCTTTTTTATCTTTTCCTTCACTTTCTCCAAATAATTGCTTCCACCAATCATGGAAATTCGCTAAGGCTGGTTCAAAGGAAGCTAATAATTCAACCTTATACCCCTGGTTATATAATTCATTTCGAATGACTGCATATCGATAAGCCTCATTCTTTTCTAGTGACTCTTCTTTTAGTAGAATAGCAGCGTGTTTTGCACCTGCTAATAATTGAATAATATCCACACCAGCGACCGCTATCGGCAATAGTCCAACAGGTGTTAATACAGAATAGCGACCTCCAATATTTTGCGGAATTGTAAATTGACGATAGCCATGCTGTTCTGCAATTCCCTTTAAGATTCCCGTTTCAGGATCTGTTGTGACAATCATACGTTGTTTTGCTCTTTCACCGTATCGTTCTTCCATGTATTGTCTAAATACACGGAAAGCAAGTGCAGGTTCCATGGTCGAACCCGATTTTGAAATGACATTAATATAAACATTTTTACTTGCAAGACTCTCGATTAAACGGTGAATATAGGCCCCGCTCATATTGTTTCCAACATATAGCACTTCGATTCCATTTGGATGTGACCCAAAGTAAGGTGTTAAAGCATCTTGAATCGCCTTTGCTCCTAAATAAGAACCTCCAACCCCAATGACAACTAACACATCTGCATTTAATTTTATTTCACTTGCAACACTTAAAATGGAACTGATTAACTGACTGTTCTCTTCTAATGGTGAATTGACCCATCCAGTTGGCTCGTCTTTTGTTTCTTCGATACGACGGTGAATGGTTGCAACAGTCGAAGCGTATTTTGACAAATCAAGATGTAAATATTCTTCATTCAAAATCGTTGTTTGAAGTAATTGCGTTGACACATTCTTCCCTCTTTTCTTCAGTCTTTCAATTCTTAAACTACTGAAACGCTAAACGCTTCTTCTTTACGTTGAATTTCAAATTTCCCATTCGCTACTGCAACCACTTCTTCTTTTATCTCGTCTATTTCTATAGTTTGTAATCTTAATAGCAATTCGTGTAGAGAATCATAGTCCATTGGATTTGCTTTCCCTACATGAATCTTCGGATAAACATGCTCTTCTTGAATTTCTTCAGGGTTTAATAGCTCTTCATACATTTTTTCACCTGGACGTAATCCAGTGAATTCGATTTTAATTTCATCTTCTTTAAAACCAGATAGCTTTATTAGATTTTTAGCCAAATCAGTAATTTTTACTGGTTCTCCCATATCTAGAACGAATACTTCTCCACCACGTGCAAGCGTTCCCGCTTGTAATACCAAACGTGATGCTTCAGGAATTGTCATAAAGTATCTTGTAATATCAGGGTGTGTTACTGTGATTGGACCACCGGCTGCAATTTGCGCTCTGAATCGTGGAACAACACTCCCTCGTGAACCGAGAACATTACCGAACCTTACTGCTGCAAATGTCGTCTTACTTCGTGTAGCAAGATTTTGAACAACCATTTCAGCTATACGTTTCGTTGATCCCATTACGTTTGGTGGATTTACTGCTTTATCAGTTGAGATAAGAACAAAATTGGATACCTCATACTCGTGTGCAGCCTCTGCAACATTTTTTGTTCCAAATATGTTGTTTTTGACAGCCTCTTTTGGGTTGTATTCCATTAACGGCACGTGTTTGTGTGCTGCAGCATGATAAATCACATCTGGTCTGAATTGGGCAACCACATCGAAAATTCGTTCACGGTCTTGAACATCTGCGATAATTGGTACGATTTGTGTATCGCCCTTATATTTTTCAATTAACTCCATATTAATAGTGTAAATAGAGTTTTCACCGTGTCCTAAAAGCAGTAGCATTTTCGGTTTGAACTTCATCACTTGACGACAAATTTCTGAACCGATTGATCCGCCTGCTCCTGTGACTAAAATCGTTTTCCCTGTTAATTTTTTAGAGATGGCAACCATATCAAGTTTTACTTCTTCGCGTCCAAGTAAATCCTCAATCTTTACTTCTTGCATTTCATTGACTGATACTTTCCCTGTCATGACATCTTCTATTCTTGGCATGATTTTCACTTTGGCTTGAGTTGTTGCACATATGTTATAAATTTCTTTGATTCCAATCTTTCCTAATGACGGAATGGCTAAAATGATTTCATCAATTCCCTTTTCTTTCACGATCGTCGGGATATCTTGAACCGTCCCACTCACTTTGACGTTCATTAGAGTTAAATTTTGTTTGTTTGGATCATCATCAACGAATGCAATCGGATGATATTCTGGGTGTTCGTTATGTTGGATGTTTTTAACAAGCATTGTTCCCGCTTGTCCTGCCCCAACGATTAGCACTCGTTTTAAATCTCCTGTTGGTTTGATTGGTGTACGATCATGGGCGATCCGCAGTATAAAACGCGAACCTCCAATCAAAACGATATGTAATAACCAAGTGATCACCATTAATCGCATATAAATGTCACTTGCTAAAAGTAATTGAACGATACTCGCAGAAGCGACGGAAATGGTAATTGCGTAAAAAATTGTTAGTAATTCACGGACTGAAGCGACACTCCAAATTCGGTCATATAAATGAAAGAAATGCGCTGCGATATGATGGCTAATTAAAAGGGTAATCGCACTTACCACAATTAAATGATGGGAGAAAATACTGAGATTCGGATGTAAGATCCAAAAACAAAAGAAAATCGAACACAGTACAATGACTGAATCCAGAATAAAGAACGTCGTATACCGTAATCTATAGTTCATTCCATCTACCTCTTTCAACAATAAATAGTAATAATTAGAATTTATGTAACTTTAGTCTAGTTTTATGCATGACTTAAGAAATACATATTATTTTTCTTCTTCATTGTTTAGCATTGCTCAGTCATACTTCACTGCTCATGCATGGTACTAAATACCATTAAACTATAACTGAACAATAACAAACTAGGAAAAAGAAATTATTTACATGAATTTAACAATTTAGAAAATCCTTCTACCTAATACAAAAGGTCTATACACGTTGAACGTTTTTATTATATCACCTTATTAATAATTTGAAAGAGGTAATTGTATAAACCTATAAAATAACAATTTTTTTATAGTATTTTTACGCTCTTTTTAGCGCAAATTGTCATTTTAATAGTTCTTTAAACCTATAAACTAGTATTTTAAATATTAATTTTAGTAAATGTTAAAATAATTTCCACCATTTTTTCTTCTGATTTACTTCAGGTTCATATATTACTAATGGGTTATTTTTCACAATACGTTCATTATTTTCCAAAAAAAGATCTACTGCATCTAGTTCTTTTTTCTTCTCTAGGTAATCTAGCCCCTCATTATATAAAAAAGGACGCGTTGTTAAATTATGGGCATCCGATCCGTAAGTATGCACTAAATTTGCTCTCACTAATTCTAGTGAGATTTTTTGCACAGCATTACCGAAGTGACCTGCAATACTACCAGATGTTAATTGTGCAACAGCTCCTTCGCGAATTAGGCGCTCTAGGCGTTCTGGTTTTTCTGCAATAGCTTTATTCCGTTCTGGATGTGCAATAATTGGCAAGATCCCTTCTGCTAATAGAGAAGAAATAATATTTTTGGTATATTGAGGTACTGTACTCGATGGTAATTCTAATAATAAGAAGTTTGAATTGGCTAATAAATGGATTTTCCCTTTTTGACAAAGTTCGACAATTTCTTCGCATAATCGTACTTCGTGACCTGTGTGGATTTTTAGAGAGATATTTCGTTGATGTAATTCATTTTGAAGTTGTGATACTTGTTCTGTGACAACGCTGGCAGAAACATCGTATTGAGGATGAAATGAATGAGAAGTTGAAATAATATCTGTAATACCTTCATTTGCGGCCGCTTCTAACATGGCTAGTGACTCTTCCATGTCTTGAGGCCCGTCATCTACGTTATATAGAATATGACTATGTATATCAATCATTTTGCGTAAACACCTTCTTTTAATAATTTTGGGGCAAAAGACAAAAGAGAAAAGGCATTTAATCAAATGCCTTTACTCTGCGTTGCCGTAATACTGATAGTAGTAATGGTCCTTATCTAATGTAAAGTTATTCATGACTACACCAATAATATTGGCTTTAGAAACTTCAAGTGATTCTTTTGCTTTTAATACGTTTGTTTTATCTGTTCCACCCGAGTTAATGACTAGAATGGTTGCATCACATTTATTCGCAATAATTTGTGCATCTGCAACAGATAAAATTGGAGGTGTATCAAAAACGATTAAATCGTACTTTTGAGACAACTCTTCAACAATTGCGTCCATACGATTAGAAGCTAATAATTCAGCAGGGTTTGGTGGAATGGCACCACTTGGGATGACATCTAATCCTTCCACGTCTGTTTTCTTAATGGCTTCATCTAATGTACATTGTTTTGTTAAAAGACTTGAAAGACCAAAAGAATTTATTAAATGGAAAGTATAATGGGCAGTAGGCTTACGCATATCAGCATCAATCATGATGACACGTTTACCACCTTGCGCGAACACACCTGCAATATTTGCTGCAGTTGTTGACTTCCCTTCACTTGGTTCAGCAGAAGTAACAAGTAATGTTTTTAATTCTTGGTCTGGCATAGAGAAATTAATATTTGTTCGGATCGTACGGAACTGTTCTGCAATTACTGATTTTGGATTCGTTTCAACAACTAAACTTCTCGCCATCGACTTTGCGTTCATTCTTTTTTTCTTCTTATTAAACATTTACTTTCTCTCCTCTACTACTAGCTTGACTTTTCCTCTTAGTAGAAACAGATTTTTCTTGCATTTTATCCGGAATCGGACTTACTAACCCGATGATAGGTAAATCTAAAATTTCTTCGACGTCTTGTTCCGACTTAATTGTTGTATCTAAGTATTCTAATAGGAATGAAAGACCTACACCAACCATCAATCCGATTACCATAGCAATCGCAATGTTTAACATTTTGTTTGGTTTTACTGGTGATGGATTTTCTGGTAGAACTGCTGGTGATAATACATTTACATTATCTACGTTCATTAATGTTTTGATTTCATTTTGGAATACTGTTGCCGTTGTATTGGCAATATCTACTGCACGGAACGCTTCTTCATCTTGGACACTAACATTGACTACTTGAGAATCATTGGCATTTGTTACAGTGATTTTATCTGTTAATTGACCAGGTGTCATATCTAAATCCAGGTTTTCGATTACTTTAGAAAGGATAGCTGGACTTTTGATGATTACGTTATATGTATTGATCAATTGTAAGTTCGTTTGAATGTCTTGTGTTTGAATTGTTGGTTGTTCAGAAGCTTTTTGGTTTACTAGTATTTGCGTTGAAGCTTGGTAGATTGGTGTTATAAAATAAAAGCTGATGATAGCCGCAATTGCCATCGCTGCAACTGTTATACTCACAATTAATAAAAAACGTTTTTTCAAAACTTTAAAAAGGTCCTGTAGGCTGATTGTTTCTTCCACAAATTCATCTCCCTCGTTGAAATCCTTCTTGTATTATAACTCATTTTTAGTAGTTTGTTAGTGGCAAATTTATGTTTCATGCAATTGGAAGTAGTACAATTGTATGGCGAATTAGGTGCTAACTGTGAATTTAGTATAATTTATTCTAATTATATGTAATATTTAATAGAAAAACGTTTCCTCAATATGCATAATTTACCTAATTAGGCGAAAATGAAGTGAACTGCCTTCCCTTACGTGAGGGCAAGTTCACTTTTAAATGTTACATCATTGATTTTGCTTTACTTAGTAAAGCGTTACGACGAGCCTCTTTCGTTGCCTCGTATTCATCTCGGAAGCTTTGCGCATAAGACTTATCATAGCCATTCGCCTCTAAATCTTGTTCAATGACAGAGATTAACGTGTTAAATGTTGCATCAGTACTCGCTTCTAGACTATTGGCAGCACCAACGTATTTACTATAGAAGTATCCAACACTAATACTTTCACCATTTGCTTTTTTCGACGAATACTCACTCGCTGCTTGACCAATTAGACCATTAATTTTAGATTCAGCTTGACCTTGTAATGATTGGAATGTCCCTGTGTATTTCGCTTTGATCTCTCCAACAGTCGGTTTACTTTTTTCACCAGTTGTTGAATTTGGTGCTTTCGAAGAATCAGTTGAAGCAGTTGTACCATTTTGTTTTCCAGTAGATGTTGAAGTATTTGATTTTGAAGATGTTGGAGATTGTGATTCACCTTCTGCACCAGAAGCAGCTTCTTTATCTTTTGAAACTTGTGAATCTGAACCTTCAGCAGATTTCTTTTCTTCGACAATTTTCCCATCTTTATCGACAACTAATTCAGTTCCATCTGGTAATTCAATCGTATACGTCTCTTCAATGATTTCATCAACTTCAGGATCGGCAACATCATATTCTTTAAACTTAAATACATATAGCGCATATCCACCGACAGCTACAAGCAACAATACAAAGACAAGTAATATGTATTTCCACTTCTTTTTCATTGTTAGCTCCTTTTTTCCTACAAATCTTGTATTAACTGACAAATTACCACTTACATTTGAAATTCCCCAGAACACCCGTGTTCTGGGGAATTTTATCTACACAATAATTAAATAATATATTTTATTCGACTAGAGTTAATGTGTAAGGTATTGTACTTCCGTCTCTAAATGTCACAGTTACGTTAAATGTTTCGAATTGGTCAACGAATTCAGCTACAGTAGCATCGCGTGCTGTATCATGATCCATGAATTCATCTAATGCATCAGCTACACTTGACTGATTAAACTGTTTACCAAGTTCTTCTTTTACTTTGTCAAGCGGAGTATTTAATGCAATACCATTATAAATAGGAGAAGAAACCCCTGCGCTAGTCGCTGTAATTGATGAGATATTAAGGAAGTGACCTAAATTTTGAAGATTGACTAGATTGATTACATCATTCTCAATATTCGAACCTGAACCCTCTACATTATTTTTAATAACACTTAATTTAGTGTCTTTGTATGTGTCATTGAAATTAAAAGTGAAGTCTGGTGCAGTTTTATCTTCGAATTCACCATAAGTACCACCATATCCTGCAAATGTACTTGTTACAACTGTTTCAATCAATGAGTTTACAGTTGTTTTCGCAGCAGTCGCTTCTGTTGAACCACCACCATTGTTACCTCCGCCAGTGTTTCCACCTCCACCAGTGTTTTCACCTGGTTCTGTTGGGTTAGTAGGGTTTTCATTTCCTGATTCATCAACTTCTACTACTTCTTTAATTTTATCTTTTACTTCGTTGTAGTTTGTTACAACGTCTTCAATTTTCACGCCTTTTGGTAACGTAATTTTGTCTACTACTGAAGTTGGGTCTAGTGTAAGTTTTGTATCAGCTGGTACAGCTAATTCTTTTACTTCTACACCTTTAAGTTCAACAGTAAGGCCTTTAGCAACTTCAATTTTGTCAGCTACTACATTGTTCACTACAACGTTGTTACCATTCACTGTTACGTTTGGAATTGATACATTACCACCGTTGAATGATACATTTTGAGCTGTAATTGTTAATGATTTAATGCCAACGATTTTACCGATTGCTTCAGCTGCTACGAAGTTGTTTAAAGAAGCTACTGCAGTCGTTGTTTTTTCGATTTCTAATCCAACTAATGCATTTTTCAATGCTGCTGCGTTTGCTTCAGTGAATACTGCTGCCACTTTAGGATCGATATCATACGTACCTTTGTTTGTTACCACTTGGCCATCTTTAATTTCTAAGATTGTTAATTCTTTCGAAGCTTCTTTTTGTGCTTCTTCTGCTTTAACTACGAAAGTAGAAAGTTGTCCACGAGTTACTGATGAAGCCGCATCGAATTTCGTTGCAGTTTTACCAGAAGTTACTTTGTTAACGTAAAGTGCAGTAATGTGCTCTTTGTAAGGGTGTTTCACGATATCTGTAAATGGCGCTGTTTGGCCATTTGCTTCTAATTCAAAAGCATTTTTGATGATTACTGCCATTTGACCACGTGTTAAAGTATCTTTAACTCCGTAAGAACCATCAGCATAACCACCAATAATTCCTTTGTTTGCAAGTGCTGCAATTGCACCATAGTATGGGTGTGTTTTTGGAACGTCTTTAAATCCAGGATCCGTTACGTTTGTTTTGTCTAAACCAAGAACGTTTGCAATAATTAATGCAGCATGTCCACGTTGAACTGCGTCATTTGGTTTAAATGTTCCATTTGGGTACCCACTAATTAATTCACGTTCTAATAAGTTCATAATTGTATTGTAGTGAGAGTTGTTAGTAGTTAAGTCTTTGAAAGATTTCGTTGCTGCATCTGCGTCAGTTGGTGCTACTGCTACCACTGCACCTGCTGCCATTGCCGTAGCAATTGCCGTGTTGAAAAGTTTTTGCTTTTTCATTCACATTACCTCCGTAATTCAAAATTTGTCATTAATATCCAGTAAGTATGATAACACAACCTACTAAATAATTCATAGTATTTAAGTAATTTATTTCCTTCATAAATCTACTAAATTTTAGTAGTTTTATAATACTTTTAATATTGTAGCATAAAACTCTGTAAATGTTTGTAGCTTATTTTTAAAACAAGTTAAATTTATGTTAATTATTTATTGGTTTGTAAAGAGGGAATTGGAACTAAAGGTAGGTCTTGGTAACATGTAAAAAGAGCCATCTTTATTGTTGATAGATGACTCTTTTTGTCTTTCGGTGTCTATATTAATCATCACCTTTTGCCGTATCGACTCAAAATCCCTTCCATAAATAGTTCAATAAATTGGCTACTTTCCTCTTGAAGATTGAAGTCGTTCCCGAACGCAATCCAATCGTACAGATTCCCGCGCATACAACGAGAAATTAACATGGCTAACCTTTCCGGACTCGCCTCTTCTACTAATTCCCCTTGTTCAATTGATATCTTAATATAGTTGTTTAAAATTTTATAAATGCTTCGCTCTGTATTCGCAAAGAAATGATCCTCTGATTCTATTAATCCATTTGTATACACGGATCTCATTAAATCTTTCCCAAGTTCATGTTCTAAATAATTCATTTGGCCTTGAAATAAAGTTAATATTTTTTCTTTCAGCGTGGCATCCTCTGGTATGGTATGTGCAAAGTTTTCGTAGAATGTATCGATTTCTTTAAATTTTTCTAAAAAAATTCCATATTTTGAATCAAAGTGACCGTAAAAGGCCCCCTTCGAACTATTACTCTTTTTCACAATTTCATCGACCGTTACATGATCGAATCCCTTTTTTTGAAATAACTCCAAAGCCGTTTTAAAAATTCGTTGTTTCGTTTTTTCTGCTTGTACTTGTCGAATCCCTTTTGGCATCGCTGTCCCCCATTTCCAAACAACGTTCATTAGCTAACACTATAGTCCATTAGACTGGTATTTATCAATTGAATTAGTTAACTTTTTTAATTTTCAGAATTTTATTGACATTACAATTCTATGTGATTTATTATTTAGACTATAGTCTATGACTTCAGTCTACAAAGGGGATTTTATCACAGGGGAGGGGTTCTTAAATGGACATTATCGGGGATCGCACGCTTCGTTCACTTTTTGAAGAAAAGGTGAGCATTCACGCAAATAAAACGTGGATTGCGTTTGAAGATGCTGGGGGGCATCAAACAACCAAAACGTACACTGAGTTTTATGATGGGGTCTTAAAACTTAGCAACGCCCTACTGGATTTAAATATTCAAAAGGGAGATCACGTCACAATCCATTTACCAAACAACATTGAATTTTTAACGACTTGGTTCGCCTTAGCACATATTGGAGCGATCATGGTTCCAACAAATATTTTATCTTCCGCAGATGAGATGAGCTACATCATCAATCATTCCGAATCTGTGTTGTTAATTACAGAAGAAGAGCATGTGGAAAAGTTCCAAAACATCATCACGCGACTACCTACCATCCAACATATTATTTTAACTAGATTCGAAAACGAATCACCCTCACTATTAAATTTCGATCAATTAATTGAAAAAGCGTCTACAGATACTAGTCGTTTTCCAAAGATTTCTACGGAAGATGTGGTCGGGATGCTTTATACATCAGGTACAACATCAAAACCAAAAGGCGTTCAAATTACCAATGCGAACTATATTTATACCGGCGAACTCATGTCGAAGTCTATTCAGGTGACTGAGGATGATCGCATGTTTATCGTCTTACCTTTATTCCACGGTAATGCACAATATTACTCTACAATGTCGGCGCTCGTTACTGGTGGAAGTATTGCATTAACTGAAAAATTTAGTGCCTCTCGTTACTTTAAACAAGCTACATCATTAGGTGGAACGGTCGGCTCACTATTTGCTGCCCCGATTCGAATGATTTTAGCAAAAGACTATAGTGAAGAGCTGCGCGAAAATCCAATTCGACTCGTGATGTATGCACAGGCAATTGCGGAGCATCAAATTACGGAATTCGAGGAGAAGTTTGATTGTAAACTGTTACACATGTATGGCATGACGGAAACAGTCGGCATCCCACTAATTAATCCATTAAATGGGGTACGGAAAAACCTAAGTATCGGTCGTCCAAGTATCGGCTATGAAGTAAAACTTATCGATGAACATGGCGAAGAAGTGCCTCAAGGAGTGGTTGGACAGATTGCGGTGAAAGGTGTTCCGGGCCGTACGATTATGAAGCAATATTTTAAAAATGAAGAAGCGACTAGGCAAACGTTGCAAGATGGTTGGCTATTAACTGGTGATAACGCACGCATTGGAGAAGATGGCTACTTCTACTTCGTTGACCGTGTGAAAGATATGATCAAACGCTCAGGCGAAAATGTTGCCGCGCAAGAAGTTGAAAGCGTTTTAACCCAACACCTGGCCGTTTATGAATGCGCTGTCATTGGCGTACCCGATGACATGAGAGACGAGGCGATTAAGGCATTCGTTATTTTGAATAAAGATATGAGTGTGACAGAAGAAGTACTGATTGAATTCTGTAAAGAGCGATTAGCTAAGTTTAAAGTGCCGAATTCGATTGAATTTGTGGAAGATTTCCCACGCACACCGGTTGGGAAGATTCAAAAGCATATTTTGAGAAGTTCGATTTCGATTTAGGGGTTGTTGAAACGACGCGTCTCATTATCGTGATGGTATGAAACGAATAAGGGAAGAATATTCCGTTAAGGTGTGTATCGGATGCATTTTAAGCGGATATAAGGGAACTTTTTTCCCTTAACTCTTAAAAATCGGCCAAAATTTAAAGATTCGGACAGCATAACGGAAAAATCTCCCTTTAATCTTAGGGGAATTTGTTGTTTTTCCAATTTAAGAGAAATTTTTTCCCTTATTTCAAATCAACTTCGGTAATAACAGAACCTAAATATAAGAAAGTAGGTGTTTTATGAAAAAAACGAAAGTGTTATTAGCTAGTTTAGTAGGGTCGATTATCGAGTGGTATGACTTTTACTTGTACGGAACGGCAACGGGGTTGGTGTTCTCTAGCCTCTTCTTCCCAAACCATGACCCGGCCGTCTCCATTTTAATTGCATTCGCGACTTTCGGAGCTGGTTATGCGGCAAGACCAATCGGAAGTATCATTTTCGGGCATATGGGTGACCGAATTGGACGAAAGGCATCCTTAATGCTCACGCTCATCGGGATGGGTGGAAGTTCGTTCTTAATCGGGTTACTTCCAACCTACGCTCAAATTGGCGTGGTGGCACCTGCTTTATTAGTATTATTACGGTTGATTCAAGGGATTGCCCTTGGCGGTGAATGGGGTGGTGCTGTTCTGTTAGCGACAGAATCCGCAAACAAAGGTATTCGTGGTTTCTTCGGCTCAGTCCCACAATTAGGGGTACCTCTTGGATTAGTATTAGGTACATTCAGTTTCACATTAATTAGTTCGTTAACAACAGAAGCGCAATTTATGGCTTGGGGTTGGCGAATTCCCTTCCTATTTAGTATCGTGCTGATTGTTGTAGCGGTTTGGATTCGAAGCGGCATCGAAGAAACACCTGAGTTCCAACGTAAAAAGGAGCAAGGCGAGCTGGCAAAAATTCCAGTTGTCCATGTGTTCAAACACAACTCAAAAGACATTTTCCGCCTGATCGGTTTAAAACTAGGCGATGGGTTCTTCAACGTATTCTTAATGTCCTTTATTTTAGTTTATTCGACTACTTACCTAGATTACTCTCGAGATACTGCCCTGTTGGCGTTAACGCTAAGCTGTGCAACGATGATTATTACGATTCCGTTGATTGGTTATCTTTCTGACTTCATCGGCCGTAAAATCATTTACACTAGTGGACTTATTGCGATGATTGCTCTGGCAATTCCGTATTTCATGGCAATTCCGATTAGCAACACATTGTTCTTTACGATGCAGATTCTTTTATTAGGGGTTGTTTGGGGATCAATCTTCGCGACGCAAGGAACTTTATTCTCTGAGCTATTCCCTGCAAACGTTCGCTATACGGGATTATCACTCGGCTATCAAATTGCTGCAGCCATCGTAGGATTCGGTCCAATGATCTGGACAGCAATGGGTACAAACGTCGGCGCTTCACCTTTCGCATTTGGCGGCTTCATGATTGCCGGACTTGTCCTTTCATTAATTCTTATCCTGTTTGCACCTGACACTCGCGTGATCACGCAATATGAGGATAGTGATGAAGATGGAAATGTAGTTGGGCAAAACGAAGCGCAGCCGGAGAAGGTGTTGTCATAGTGTGCGAAAGCTTTGAAACTTTGAATATTTGACTTTATTAAAAGCCAAGGATAGTTCGTTATTCTTGGCTTTATCCTATAAATTTGGAGGAAATCAAATGGATGTATATGTTAGTGGAGTTGGAATGACCCCATTTGGGAAACACGAGAATAAATCATTAAAGGACCTATTAGTAGAAGCCGCAAGAGCCGCACTACATGATGCAGACTACCCTCGCATCGATGCGGTCATCGTCGGAAACTTTATGGGTGGCGCAATTTACAATCAGGAAATACTGGGCGCGATTGTCGTCAATGACTTAAATCTAGGGTCTATTCCATCGCTTAAAGTTGAAGGCGCTTGTGCATCTGGGGGTATCGCCATCCGACAAGCGATTCTCGGGATTCTTAGTGGTGAATATGAAAATGTCCTCGTTGTTGGCGGAGAAAAGATGAAACACGCATCGACGGAAACGGTGACGCAAGCCATTAATGCGGCCATGGACAATCAATCGCTTGAAAAAAATAGCGGTCTGACCTTCCCCGCTTTCTTTGGTTTACTTGCCAATCGTTATTTTTACGAATCCGGTGCAACTAAAAAACATTTAGCCTATGTGGCAAAGCAAAATCGAGATTATGCGGTGAACAATCCACTAGCCCAATTCCGGAAACCAACAACGATCGAAGAAGTGTTAGAGGCGAAAATGATTACCGATCCACTCGGACTTTTTGATTGCTCTCCAATTACGGACGGTGCCGCAAGTGTGGTCATTAGTAAAAAGAAAACGGGAATCAAATTGAAAGCTTCTGTTCAAGTATCAGGTCCTACTTCGATTCAACATTTAGATTCAATCTTGAAGATTCCAGCGATTGTGGAGTCCGGTGTTAAAGCTTATACTCAGGCAGGAATTGGCCCCGAAGATTTAGATGTGGTGGAAGTACATGACTGCTTTACAATCACCCAATTACTCGCCATCGAAGGTCTTGGCTTTGCAAAAGAGTTAGAGGCTTGGAAGTTTGTTGAGGACGGAGAAACAGGATTGAGCGGAAAAACACCACTCAATACAAGTGGTGGCCTGTTATCAAGAGGTCATCCAATCGGCGCAACGGGAATTGCCCAATTCATCCAAATCGTCTTACAACTACGTGGCCAAGCATTAAACCAAGTGGAAAACGCTCGCTTAGGCATGGCACAAAACCTTGGCGGTACGGGTGCTTATTCGGTTATTCATATTTTGGAGAGAGTTTGAGTTATATATAATAGAAAGGATTTGAGCGTTATGAAAATCTATGAACAATATGGAAGACCGTTTCTTTACGATCATACAAGTCATGCTACCTATGACGAGGTGACTCGAGAGATTGCCGATACAGGCACCGTCTATTCCTTGACGAAAGTTTTCGTTCCCCCTACCGAGTTTGCTCACGAGGCACCCTATTGCATCGGCATCATCCAGTTAGATGAAGCCAACCTTAAAATTACGGCTCGCATAAAAGACGGGACCGAAATTGGGAGTCGAGTGAAACTGGATGCGGTGGAGAATGGGGTATATTATTTTTCTGAGTTAGTGTAATGTGGCTGGCTAAGGCGAATCTATTAACTTCTGTTTGGAGGTTGGTAGGTTTGTCTTTTTTTGTTTCTATTGGTTTTTGAACTTTATTGCGTTGATGAAGACCTTTCTACTTACTCTGATTTCTGAAATTGGTCTTCATCACCCATATGAAGACCATTCTTCTTACTTCGATTTCTGATTTGGGTCTTCATCACCTTTATGAAGACGCCTTTTCTTACTTCGATTGATGGTTTTGGTCTTCATCGCCTTGATGAAGACGTCTTTTCTTACTTCGATTAATGGTTTTGGTCTTCATCGCCTTGATGAAGACGTCTTTTCTTACTTCGATTGATGGTTTTGGTCTTCATCGCCTTGATGAAGACGTCTTTTCTTACTTCGATTAATGGTTTTGGTCTTCATTGCCTTCATGAAGACGTCTTTTCTTACTTCGATTGATGGTTTTGGTCTTCATCGCCTTGATGAACGACTTTTCTCTCGGGTCTCGCACTAGTTTTGTCGTTCATACCCCCGATGAACGACTTTTCTCTTGGCTCTCCTCCTAGTTTTGCCGTTCATACCCCTGATGAACGACCTTTCTCCCGGGTCTTGCACTAGTTTTGCCGTTCATACCCCCAATGAACGACTTTTCTCTCCAATCTCTTTCTAGTTTTGTCGTTCATATGCCCGATGAACGACTTTTCTCTCCAATCTCCTTCTAGTTTTGTCGTTCATATGCCCGATGAACGACTTTTCTCTCCAATCTCTTACTAGTTTTGTCGTTCATACCCTGATAAACGCCCTTTCTCTTATGACTTGCAATAGTTTTGTTGTTCATAACTCCGATGTATCACCTTGTCCGAGATTACTTGATACTCCATCCTTGAACAAGCCCCAATCCCCTACCTACAATAAATCTCAAAAATTTCTACTTTAGTAACAAACTAAAAAACCTCTTTTGACATAATGTCAAAAGAGGTTTGATTTCTATTTTGCGTATTCGACTGCTCGAGTTTCTCGGATTACGGTTACTTTGATGTGACCTGGGTAATCGAGTTCCTCTTCGATTTTCTTACGGATATCACGAGCTAAGCGGTGAGATGCCAAGTCATCAATCTTTTCAGGTTGAACGATGATACGGATTTCACGACCAGCTTGGATCGCATAAGATTTTTCTACGCCATCGTAAGACTCTGAAATTTCTTCCAGTTTTTCTAAACGACGAATGTAGTTTTCAAGTGTTTCACTACGAGCACCTGGGCGAGCTGCTGATAAAGCGTCAGCTGCTGCAACGATGACCGAAATGATTGAAGTTGGTTCTGTGTCCCCGTGGTGAGACGCGATACTGTTAATGACAACTGGGTGTTCTTTATACTTCGTTGCCAGTTCTACCCCGATTTCCACGTGGCTTCCTTCGACTTCATGGTCAATTGCTTTCCCGATATCATGTAAAAGACCGGCACGTTTTGCTAACGTTACGTCTTCACCAAGTTCTGCTGCAAGTAGGCCTGATAAGTGTGCCACTTCGATTGAGTGTTTTAACACGTTTTGGCCATAGCTTGTACGATACTTCATGCGACCTAGGATTTTCATTAAGTCTGGGTGTAAATTGTGTACGCCCACTTCGAATGTCGTTTGTTCACCTGTTTCACGAATCTGCTCGTCCATTTCGCGACGTGATTTTTCCACCATTTCTTCAATACGAGCTGGATGGATACGACCATCTTGTACTAATTTTTCAAGTGCAAGACGTGCAGTTTCACGACGAATCGGGTCAAATCCGGATAAGATCACTGCTTCTGGAGTATCATCTATAATTAAGTCAATTCCAGTAAGTGTTTCAAGTGTTCGAATATTACGACCTTCACGACCGATGATACGGCCTTTCATTTCATCATTTGGTAAGTTTACAACCGATACAGTCGTTTCGGCAACATGATCAGCTGCAAAACGTTGTAGGGCAAGTGATAATAATTCTCGTGCTTTTTTGTCAGATTCTTCTTTCGCACGTGTTTCAGCTTCTTTCGTCATGACCGCGATATCAGTTGAAAGTTCGTTTTCAACTTGCTTCAAAATGACATCTTTTGCTTGCTCACGTGTAAGAGCGGCAATGCGTTCCAGTTCTGACTTCTGTTGTGCGACGAGCTCTCCCACTTTACTTTCCATCTGTTCAATATGCTGCTGTCTTTCAGTTAGAGCTTGTTCTTTTCGCTCTAAGCCTGATTCTCTCTTATTCAGAGCATCATCCTTGCGATCAAGATTCTCTTCTCTTTGCAATAACCGATTTTCTTGTTTCTGAAGTTCAAACCGACGTTCGCGAACGTCTTGTTCGGCTTCAGTTCGAATTTTGTGAGTTTCATCTTTTGCTTCTAGTAGTGCTTCTTTTTTCAGCGCTTCCGCTTCTCGCTTTGCTTCATCTATAATAAGCTCAGCCGAGTTTTTTGCACCATTCACTTTTGACTCGTTCACTTTTTTCATATAGAAATAGATAACAGCGCCACCGACGATGACTCCAAGCAAAGCGGAGATAATGTATTCCATCATTCGAACACCTCCTCTTGCTATATTTCATTTTCAGTTTCAGTCGGCTCATACATTGACACTTTCAACATACTGCCTATTTCATGTCATAATTCAAAAAATTATACATACTTAATTGTATAATTCCACACTAGCTCTGTCAAGGATTCCCACTAGTATCATGGGCTTTATTATATAACAGTTTTCGTTAAGTGGATATAGATTTATGAGGCTTTTTACACATATGGTATGGCTAAACCATATATTTCCTATTTTAGACAAGTTGGTTCGGTTTTAAAAGTACTTTTTGGGAAGTTTTTGGGAATGTTTGGTTCGTTTACCTTTTTTAAAATCAAAAGTAAAAACTGGTCAAGAAGTTAAATTGAATAAAAAGCCTCCTAAAAACATTGTTACTTCTGTTCAAGACAAGAGTCGAACATGCAAATTTACAGAAGTGATGCCAATAAAAAATTAGAGTTTGCGCTCTTTGTTTGGAATATGCAGAAAGACGGGCATATCAGAAAAACTAGTAGTAGTAATATAAAAGCTTTTCTAAATCTTATAAGTGTACCGCGAACTTTTAAGATTGTAGAAAAGCTTTTTTGATATACTGACAACCACATGCTCCACATGTACAGATCATCCATTTGCAAATAGAACATTCTAAATGCGTACTTGAAAATAAATGCTCCTCACATCTGTAACAATTAGCCTCTCTTAATTTCGGAGCAAAAAATGATAATATGCCCCCATGGTTTTTCTTATGTAAATCTAATGCACGACTTTTTTCCGCCCAATATTTTCTGTCTCGTTGCTCTTTCAACTCTCTTTGAATTCGATTGTATTGTTCACGTTCTTTATTTCGTTCCTCAAGTTCAATTTTAAGTACTTTCCGATAATCTGCCGTGGCTATTTCTAAATATTCATTTTTGTCAGGGCTGATATACACTTGTAAAATACTCTGACGTTCACCATTAGAGGTACTGTTACTAGCATCCGTTATGATTCCTATCAACTCTTTTCGCTTAACTAATAGACTCTCAATTTGTTTGTAATTGGATTTATCTAATAATAATTGGTGTAAATGTCCGATAAATTGATAGACCGGATGAATCGTCCCCACTGTCCCCCCATTGTATTGGTGAGCGTAGTATCCTAATCCGTACTCTACTAGAATAGTTCCTTTGCCTTTCGAGAACTTAATCACATTAAAACTGATAAACCTACTAGTAATATGCTCGGTTAAAAGAATCTCAAAAGAAAACTTCGGAATAGCCAGCGGAAATTCTTCTTCTGTAGTCTGTGTAGGATTAAACGCTCTCCACATCGCAAAGCGCTCATTTGCTAATTTTCTATACTTTATTAGTTCATCGTCATTATGTATATCCTTTATTAATTGAAGTTCTGCCTTACAATAAGGACATTGAATTTTTGGATCTTTAAAATTGTATGTTTTTGCACAACGAACACAAACCGCATAAGTCATTGGATACGTATTTTTCATTATGTACCCTCCTTTTAGTTATAATATTTTATTCATACTATTTTTCTCTATATCAAAAAACCATATATTCTATATAAGGATAAAACCCCACAAAACCGTAGCAGCTCGGTTAATGTGAGGTTTTCTATAATAGGGTTCTAGTTGTTAAATCGAGAACAACATAATAAAAATTCTTGTACAACTAAATATTACTATTCAAGTATATTTATGTAAATAACCAAATATGAATCATATCAAATAAAACCCAAAGGTTAGGACAAAAAATGCATCATTACATTAAATGCACCCTTTCCATCACATGCAATTACAGCTGTTTCTTTAATGAAACAACCTTTTAAATTCCTTAATATAAGAAAAAAGAGAAACTCAGTAACTACTAAGTTTCTAAATTGTTCGAATTATTTAGAAGTACTTAATTTTATTAATTTTACTTCTTTATAACCCTTCTTTGCCTCGACTATTAACACCTTATCATCAATTGATGCAAGGTTATTTAAATCTCCTTTACCATTAACTATCGTTGCACCTGTTTTAAGATTAAAAATAGTATAAGTATTATTTTTATAGTCCCTGTTTAGGCCATACTTTCCTTTTTCATCAAAAGCAGAGA
This sequence comes from Ureibacillus composti, assembly GCA_030348875.1. Lineage (GTDB taxonomy): Bacteria > Bacillota > Bacilli > Bacillales_A > Planococcaceae > Ureibacillus > Ureibacillus composti. Next base: position 1,313,732 of record JAUCEP010000002.1, on the reverse strand, counting down.
CGTCTTTATTATCCCCAGGTAATGTGTACAATGATTGATTTTGAGCATTATAAAATTGATATGCTCCATCCAACTTTAAATAGTAAAGATTGTCATTAAGTACTTTATAGTTGTAATTAGAATGAGTCGTTGTAATTGTTTGTACTTCAAATTTATCGAAATTTACAATATGGTAAAAGGCTCCTTCCGGAATAATGGAAGAAAAGATAACTTGATTTTTCATAAATCTCGGTTCAGGGTAAGATGATACTTCTGGTAGCTCTAAGTAATCGACTACTTTTCCTTTGCTATTTACCTTAAGTAATCGGTGGTTCCCCATTCCTAAATCATTTTTACGTATGAAGAGATAAAAATGATTTTTATAATTTTCAATAGCCTCAGAAGAAAAATCATCACGGTATCCATCACTTATTTCCGGAATAGTACTTTTATCTACTTTTAAATCGAAGTTTGTATATTTACTAGGTTCATTTGTCGTTTGACCAATTTTTAAACCAAGATATATTTGGTAGAACTCACCAGGTAATTTGTCTTTCGGAACTTCTACGAGTTTGCCTTTTTGATCCAGTTTTAAAGATACATATAATTTATTACCTTTATTTGTATAATTAATTACATCTGGACCAATTGAAATGAGATTATCATCTACTTTGGATTTATTAATAATGAATTCCATAAATCTAACACTATCTGTCCATTTTTTCGTAAAAGCAAGTTTAAAATTTTCATCATAGATTTTCATTGATCTCTTCTCAAGATGTATGATATACCCTTTCCCCTTAAAATAAAAAAAGTGTATCTCTCCACCAACCACTTTAGATAGATTCTTAATTTTAGATGTTTGATTATTAACTTTGAAAATTTCATATTGGTTTACATTATTCTTAGTAGTATATGTTGCGAGTAGGGTTTCATTTTTTGATGTCGTAGCGCCTTGCATAACGATTGATTTGTTAACTAATTTTCCTTGCCAGACCACTGATGAACTTTCTTTTGCAAATACTTGAGGTGATTGAATACAAAGAAATAAAGCTAGAAAAGTTAAAAAAGATAATACAATTTGTTTTAGCCCCAAATTACGACCTCCATCCTCTCCAATTAATTCTTTCGAACCATCCTATTACCTCTAATTTCCAATTAGAATCACCAAATTATAACATTTAAATATTGCTTATAACAATCTAATAATGCTGAAATTACGCTTAAAAAATGCAATTCCCTTTCCCTTTTTTGTAATGTTTTGGAATCCTGAAGTATACATTTATTAACAAAAGGAGAATATGATACAGAAAAGAGGAATGATAAAGAGTCGTATTCTGGGTAAATAGATGGGGTAGGTGTAAGTTTAAGTTTCGGACTTGGTGAGAGTAGCGAGGCTTGGTGATAATCCCGACAAAAACGAAGAAATCCCGACACTTTTTCAATTATTTCCGACAAATTTTAAAATAATCCCGACTCTTTTTTCGATAATCCCGACATTTCAAATTCCCCCACCTTAATTACATTAACATTTTGATTTTTATAGTAAAATCTCAACCTCACTATTTTTTCATGTACTTCCAAACTTTTTTATTATTCTAGTTGAAAAATGAAATAATCTAGACAGTTTTTCAATTAATCTAGACAAAATTTGAAATAATCTAGACGGATCTTCAATTAATCTAGACAATTCACTTAAAAAATAGGAATGCAATGAAGTTTAACCCAGTGCATCCCCTACTCGCTATGCTTCTGTACCTTCAACAGTTTTGTTGAATCTTTTTCTCACAAAGGTCTTTTTAAATTTGATTTCAGCAGCTATAACACCGACTAAAATTAAAATTGCTCCTACGTATCCTTTCGCAGGGAGAGTTTCCCCTACGAAAATAAATGCAAACATTGCTGCGAATACTGGTTCTAAAGAAAAGATCAGGCCTGTGTGCGTTGGCGTCGTATGTTTTTGTGCTACAGCCTGGCCGATAAATCCAATTGCGCTACACAAGATACTTAATGCCATGATGGAACCCCATGATTCAGGTGTATTCGGAAGATGTGGACTTTCAAAAATGAATGAAAATAATAACCCCCATGCCCCTGCAACCCCAAGTTGTAAAATCCCCAGAGTGATGGAATCTGCATTTTTTGTAAACTTATCTGTTACGATGATTTGGATGGCATAAAATACTGCTCCTAATATGATGAGGAAATCTCCGGAATTGACCTTTAACCCGTTATCTAATGTTAAAAGAGCAATCCCAATGATCGCGACACCTATACCAAAAACAACTTTTTTCTCGGGCTTTACTTTAAAAAAGATTGCTAATAACAACGGAACAAAGACAACGGAAAGACTAAATAAAAATCCTGCATTTGAAATGGTTGTGAATTTTAATCCAATTGTGACGACTGTCATTAATATAAATAGAATCGACCCTAATGTAAATCCGTAAAATAATGTTTTCATATTGATCCGAATTAATCGCTTGTAAAAAACGGCTCCAGCTAAAATAAAGGCGATGCCAAAACGTAATGCGATTAAGTTAAACTCTTGAAGAGAATCGAGCCCCATCTTCATAAACAAATACGATGATCCCCATAATAACGTCACAATGAGCATCATGAAATCTGCTTTTAATTGTAAGTCACCTTTTTTCCCATTACCGATCTCGAACGATTTTTTCTGAACCATTTTTTCTTCACCTATTTTCTACCGATTTGATTATAACTTAGTATAATTGTAAAATTAGGATTAGAAAAATGAATGTTTTTGAAGGTTTACATGAAATAAATTAATGTAAAAGGAGTGGTTAAGCTGTCTCTTGCAAAATATGAAATCTTTAGTACCGTTGTCGAATTAGGGAGCCTTACAAAAGCCGGTGACACTTTAGGTTTAACTCAATCTGCTGTGAGTCATGCCATTTCCAGTCTTGAGTCAGAATGGGGATTTTCGATACTTAATCGAGGTCGTTCGGGAATCCAATTGACAAGTAACGGAGAGCGCATCTTAAAATACATACGTGAAATTCTAATGTGGAATGAAGAAATGAATCAAGAAATCGCCAATATCAATGGCTTGGAAGTCGGTACAGTTCGGATTGGAACGATTTCAAGTGTGTCGATTCACTGGCTACCTGAAATCATGAAAAAATTTAATGAACACTACCCATCCATTGAAATCAAACTAATGGAAGGTGATTATGACGATATCGAGCAATGGATTTCAATGGGGTTGGTTGACTTCGGCTTTCTCTCACTACCGACTTCCCATCCTTTTGAAGTGCTGCCATTAAAAAAAGATAGGATGCTTTGTATCCTTTCAGATGAACATCCTCTTGCCGAACAAAGTGAAATTCGTTTTGACATGATCAAAGACGAGCCACTCATCAAATCGAAAAAAGGGAGCGACAACGATTTAAAAAGAATTCTGAAAGAAAATAAAGTCACACCCAATATTAAATTTGAACTTACCGATGACCAGGCGATTATTTCTATGGTGGAAAACGGGATGGGGATCAGTATACTTCCCGAAATGGTCATCCATCGGGTGCCAAACAACGTTCGAAAGCTGAAACTAGAAGGCGACCACTATCGCACCCTTGGCATTGCGGCTACTTCATTAAAATCCATGGCTCCAGCTACGAACAAGTTTATTGATTATTTGAAAGCTTGGTTGAATGTGAAGTGAAGGTAGAATGGCTTCATAATTTTAACCCCGTCCGAAGTCTGGAACGGGGTTATGCTAGTTTGAAGTTTTCAATTGGAGGAATACTAGTGAGTCGAGTACCATTCGGGGTGAAACGAATATTAATATTCGACAGAAGCTTTTAACTTAGCATTAATATTTCGAGATATTCAGACATACCTTTGAACAAGCGGATCTTGGAATAATACCGGTACTTTCGGTGAAAATCCCGAAAGTTTTTCAATTAATCCCACCGAAATTTTGGATATCCCGACTTTTCAATTTCCCCTGCCACTCTAAGTATATTAATAATTTGATTTTTATAGTAAAATCTCATTCTCACTTTACTTGTTCTCCCCGGACTTTTTATGAATCTAGTCAAAACTTCAAATAATCTAGACAAAAACCCTAATAATCTAGACAAAATTCCAATTAATCTAGCCAAAATCTTCAATAATCTAGACAGTTTTCCAATTAATCTAGACATTCTAGTTAATTCCATACACTTTGATTTTCCTAAACTAACTTTTTTCACTAGTTATGTATATAGTAAGCAATTTTTGGTAATGACTGTTTGTAAGAATAATTGAACTTGAGGTGTTTTTTATGGAAGTGATTTTTGTGTTTCTTATCATTTTTTTATTTGGACTTCATTATGTGCTACTTAAGAAAACAAATAATAAGATTTTACGAGTTTGCTCATGTTTGGCGTTACCGCTCTTCCCTGCTGTTTTATATGTAGGAGTGAAAATGCAAGGGTTGCAATACTTTTGGGAGAATTTAGATCAAGGCGCTTTTATTTTTTCTTTAATTTCTCTACCTTATGTTTTTGGATTAGTGCTTTGGTTTTGCCTGATATATTTGGGGACATTTATTGTTTTGTTGATCGAGGATTTCTGGGTATCTCGTACTGCTCCTGAACTAGAAAATAGCGCGAGTTTGGATTTGAATTCATAGATTTTTGTATGAGGCATTTAATTTATCCGCCAAATGCTAATTTCTTTACCCAATGATATTAATGATCACTGGTCATGACTCATGCCTCATAAATTGGATCTCCGTGAACTGATATTATGTTTTTTGCTCATAATATTCCTTTAAAGGGACACTCTATAATCAAACTTCTATAGGTTGGAGGCTGTCAGAATGAAGGTTTTATCAATGATCCAGCCGTGGGCAAGCCTTTTTGTCCTTAGAGAGGCAACATATGAAACAAGGTCATGGAGAACGAATTATCGGGGGCCACTTGCCATTCACACAAGTAAAAAAATAGATAAAGACGTCTCTAACCATATAGCCATAAAGTCGTTGCTTGGTAAGCACGGATACACACCAGAGAATCTTCCAACTGGCCAGATTATTGCTGTATGCAAACTTGTAGATTGTTTGAAGGTAACTGAAAACAATGAGACATGGGCCATTCTGGAGGATGGTCGAATCGTATCAGGGAATGACTATTTTATGGGTAACTTTATAGTGGGAGGTTATGCTTGGTTAGTTGAGGATATGCAGATGCTGGATGAATTTATTCCAGCAAAGGGAAAGCTAGGATTATGGGAGCATGTTTTAATTTTATAGGAGCTGATACATTGCACACGATGCGCTGAATCAGCTCCTTCAGGAACCCACTTTTCTTCTTTTTTACATATAACTGCAATAAAAAAGGTACTACATCATTAAAATGTAATACCTTTTTAATAGTTTGATTATAAATTTTCACCCTGGATAATCAACATGGTGAGGGCTGTTTGGGATTTTATTCTTCATCTAATAATAATGCTAGTTCTTTGTCCATGTCCTCTTCTTCTTCTTCGTGTCCTCCGATTGTGTAAGAAGCGCCGAAGCCGTAAGATTCACGGATTTTGCTTTCGATTTCGTTTGAGATTTCTGGGTTTTCACGTAGGAATTGTTTTGCGTTTTCGCGACCTTGGCCGATACGTTCGTCACCGTATGCGTACCATGAACCACTCTTTTGAATGATATCTAGATCTGCACCGATATCAACAATTTCCCCAACTTTTGAAATCCCTTCACCGTACATAATGTCAACTTCTGCAGTACGGAATGGTGGCGCTACTTTGTTTTTCACGACTTTAATTTTCGTTTTGTTACCGACCATTTCAGTACCTTGTTTGATTGTTTCTGCACGACGTACTTCAAGACGAATTGAAGCGTAGAATTTAAGTGCGCGTCCACCTGTAGTTGTTTCAGGGTTACCGAACATTACACCGATTTTTTCACGAACTTGGTTGATGAAGATCGCTAATGTATTTGATTTATTGATGATACCAGATAATTTACGTAATGCTTGAGACATTAAACGAGCTTGTAGACCCATGTGAGAGTCACCCATCTCGCCCTCGATTTCTGCTTTTGGTACTAATGCCGCAACAGAGTCGATTACGATGATATCGATGGCACCACTACGTACTAATGCTTCAGCGATTTCTAATGCTTGCTCACCAGTGTCTGGTTGAGAAAGTAATAATTCGTCAATGTTTACGCCTAGTTTTTGTGCGTAAACTGGGTCTAGGGATAGCGATAGGTAACAGACATCCTCAACATTACTTGTAGGAGCTGTTTTCCCCCGCTTCACACCGTACGTGCGAGTTTCCCCGCATACGGCGTTCCAACAAAGTATTATCAAATACAAGACTTATTTTTCCCCTATTGTTTCACGAAATTTCTTTAATTTAACCAACGACATATTGTTTAAAAATGAAATATCATGGCTTTTAAGTTCTTTCGAATGAATTAATTTATGGCAATTAATACAAATTGTCGATAAATTACTGACTTTGTTAGCTTGATTTAAAGGTAGTGTATTATCTATATGATGAGTATGAGTGTCACCATAACCAGTTAGCTCTATTCTACATATAGTACATTTCCCTTTATCTCTGTTAAACGCATAACATCGGTTCATAAAGTATTCAAAATTGTAAAGCTTGGGTTTAAAGCCTCCGAGTATGAGAGCAAGATGATTTTCGTTAAGTAACGCTTCACATCTTACTAATAAAGGTTTCTTTTTAGATCTTTTATAATATAGTTCTCTACCGATAATGGTATATGGGGTTTCTTCTTGATTTTTCTTAGGGTATTTAAGCCAAGTTGCAAATCCTAAAGAAATGATTCCAATCCATTCATTCTTATACTGAATAGCAGGTACTTGTTCCATTCGTTCGGGATAGAAGGATTTTAGATTTTGGCATTGATTAGCTGGAATCCATTTCCCTCCATATTTTTTTAAAGCTTTATAAGATGAGTATTTTAGATTCTCTCTAAATTTTCTCATGACTAGGTTAATCCCAGTTGCTGAATTATAGTAGTTAATGATACCTCTGATCTTACTGTTTAGCAGATTAATATCATTAAGTAACCATCCTGTGTCTGTACAGTATTTTAGTTTTCTGATCTCTTTTGTTAATTCAGAGAATTTTAACTTAAGTTTGTTCTCATCTGGATATGAATAACCAATAAAACCTTTTCCTTTTGGAATCTTTTTGACCTTAAATCCTAAAAAGTGAATAGGTCTCTTTTTAATATTGGTAATTAAAGTTTTTTCTTCTGATAACTCAAGCTTTAAATTTTCTTTGAGATATTTACTAATTTTGTACTTCCACTTTTCAGCATTCTCTTTAGAGTTTGTGAATAGAATCCAATCATCTGCATATCGAATGAAAAATGCTGGTTTTGAAATCGTTGAATAGTTTCTTAAGGAACTAAATCGAGATATGCTTGAGGTCGTTCCATTACGTAGCGTTTTCTCTTCCCACTCTCTTGCAACCCATTGGTCAAGTTTGTGTAGGTAAACGTTTGATAGTAATGGAGAAATAATTCCTCCTTGCGGTGTCCCTAACTCGTTCCTTTTTATTTCATTCAAAATACCCGCTTTTAGCATCTCTTTAATAATCATTAAGATTCTTCTATCTCGAATTCCCATGTGCCATAATTGCTTTAGAAGAATATTGTGATTCACATGATCGAAGAAACCTTTAATATCCCCTTCTACTACCCAATTGTTATTTGTACGATTACAGAGGAACACTGCCCTTTCAATAGCTTGCTTAGCATCTCTCATGGGCCGAAATCCGTAAGAATGCTTGAAGAATTGTGCTTCCATGATTGGATCGATAGTTAAACGAATACATTCCTGTATGATTCGATCTAATATCGTTGGAATCCCCAACGGTCGCATTTCCTTTTTACCATGTTTAGGAATATAGATTCTTCTTACTTCTTTAGGTTTATAGTTGATCATTGTAAGTTGGACTAATCGAACAACTTCCTCTAAATCTTTGGTTAGTATATCTTCAATCACTATATTATCTGATCCAGCTGTTTTACTACCTTTATTCGCTTTTACTTTATGAATTGCGGATATTATAACCGTTTTACTGCTTGCCACTTCAAATAATCCCTTAAATCTTGGAATATCACCTTGATTTATTAACTCTTTAGTTTGACTATAAAGGGAGTCTAGGATTATTCTCAATTCATTTTCATTTTCGGGTTGATTAAGTTTTTGAGACACTTTCTCACCTTCTTACAATTGTAATATAGGGAGAATTGAATGGTCTTTAGTCAGTTATGCTCACCAAAAGTTAATGATTAACTTTTCTCACGGCTTCCTTAACCATATTCGTCTGTATTTGATTGGTATTGCTTTACCTACTTTGTCTATGCCCCTTCGCTCCACAGGCATTACCCTGCTTCTTCACTACTACGGGCTGCTGTCCCCCATCTTTAATAGTCATTTCCTACTATTGCGTGACATCAGCTTGCACTCGCTTTAGCATTCACGGATGGGGTTCTCTTGTTCCACACTACCTATCCTTACATAGTTCCCTTAGACTCCTACTCTGACCCGTCAGCCATTCTTTTGCCAATTGGTTGGTCGGCTAAGAACTCTTATCCTCTTGGGGATAAGTTCAGATAACAGCAAACACGAATACTGTATCCGAGACTGAACCTCACTTTGGAGGTGAGTAACTTCTTATTTGATTACTCCACGCTTTACGAGCCGTACTTCCGCAGGTTCAATCCAATGCATTTGCATTCTTTAGTCATAGGAACTTTTTGGACTCCCGACTACTTCTCTAACCACTTCACAGGTCTGATTTTCGCCGTCCTCTCCGAGCTTCGCACCGTGATATAGTGCTATATCACCGCACGTCGGGGTATTAGAGCAAGAACCCAACCAACGTTCTTGAAACGGATTTTCACCGTTCTACTTAGTAGTGCAGTTAGAATCTAACCACCTAAAGAATTTGAAGAATTGTTATCTTCGTGGTCTCGATTCCTCTAATTTTTCATATAGCGTTTCCACTATATTTGGATTAGAAACAAGACGCACCATGCTCAGCATCGATGAAAGCTGCTTGTCCGCCATTTTTTTGAATTTCTGCGATAGCGTGTAGAGCAACTGTTGTTTTACCTGATGATTCTGGACCATAGATTTCAACGATACGACCACGTGGGTATCCACCTACCCCAAGTGCTGCATCGATTGCAATCGAACCACTTGAAGTTGTTGAGATTTGACGGTCTGATTGTTCACCAAGTTTCATGATAGAACCTTTACCGAATTGTTTTTCAATTTGCTTTAACGCCATATCTAAGGCAGCTTTACGATCACTCACTATATTTCCTCCTTATATCAATCCACGATTTCTCTTTTTCTTTATGTTTCTACTATACTTGTTTTTGAGATAAGTTTCAAGAAAAAAGCGAACATATTTTCGTAAATAAAAATTTGGGCTACTAAAAATAGCCCAAATTCTAATTTTAACTAATGAAGTTATTTAAGAGATTTCTAAATGTGTCGCAGTTTCTAATTATAGTTCAAAATCGACCTTAATGTAATCGGAAGCTTTTGGGGTATATCCCAACGCTAGATTTGGCGAGTGATTTTGCAACTTTATTCGCTGGTGGATAAAGCCCAAAATTAGTCGTGATTTTTAATATAGGGCGATATTTTCACAAATTGGGTAGATATTTTCACAGTTTAGGCCGATAACTTCACAATTACGACTGATATCGCCACCCATCCAACCCCTAGCTCAACCTAAACCCTCTCATACCCCTTCTCCGCCAACAAGCGCACCAAATGGCTACAGGCTAATTTTACCGCGCGTAATCGGTTTGTGTTGCGCATGCCTGTTAGTTGGAGTTTGCGTGTGTAGGGTTCGGAATCGCCGATACAGATCCCGATCCAAATCGTTCCGGCTGGTTGGCCGTCATGAGGTTCAGGACCCGCAGCACCAGTTAAACCAACTCCGATATCCGTGCCCATTTTTTCACGAACGTTTTTGGCCATGGCAGCCGCGCATTCGCTACTAACAATACCGAATTCATCCAATAAAGCTTTGTCGATGCCAAGTTGCGCGATTTTCGCTTCCGGTGTATAGGTTACGAAGCCGCCGACTAATGTACCACTCACCCCCGGGATTTCAGCTAATTCAGATTGGAACAGGCCGGCTGTTAAGCTTTCTGCAGCTGAAATTGTAAGCCCGTGATGTAACAGCATTTCTACTGTTTTCGATGCAAGAGAATCGTCGTCCACGCCGTATTGGAACTCGCCGACGATTGCTTGGATTTCTAACTTTTTCGCATTAATTAACTTCCAAGCTTCCTCTTCTGATTCAGCTTTTGCCGTGATGCGTAATGTCACTTCCCCATCAGACGCTAAAGGCGCAACAGTTGGGTTCGTTTGTTGATCCAATATATCTTGCACTTTGACTTCTAGTTCAGCTTCCCCGATTCCATAGAAACGTAGAACGTGAGATACGATCACGCCGCCGTCATTTAAACGAGCTGCGAGCTTTGGCTTTACTTCGAATTGGAACATTGGCTCAATTTCTTTTGGAGGACCTGGTAGTAAAATGTATGTACGGTTGTCCTTTTCAAACAGCATACCAGGCGCCATCCCGTGATGATTTTTCAGTACTTCGCTACCTTCTAAAATCAGCGCTTGCTTCTTGTTGTTTTCCGTCATCGTACGGCCTTGTCTTGTGAAGAATTCTTCTATATAAACGAGTGCTTCATCGTCGAATGCTAAATTCACGCCAAGGTGTTTGGCAATCGTTTCTTTTGTTAAATCGTCTTTTGTTGGGCCTAGGCCTCCGCTAAAAATGATTAGATTAGCACGTGATTCGGCAATTTCAATCGCGTTTTTTAAGCGACCTGCATTGTCTCCTACAACCGTGTGGTAATACACGTTGATGCCAAGCTCTGATAATTGATTTGACATAAACTTTGCATTTGTGTTGGCAATTTGCCCTAGTAATAATTCTGATCCTACCGCGATAATCTCTGCGTTCATCCTCTAACCTCACTTTTTTAGAATAAAAACTCTATATAACAAAAAAATCAAAGATGAGTTATTTTATGAAAATACCCTCATCGTTGATTACATAAACTTGTTATTTTGATTCTAATAATGCATGACGATTTAGATAGAAATAATCCCATCCAGACCACATAGTAAAGAATAATGCGATATAAAGCATGATGTCGTCAAATGGTAAGCCGAAGTTAATAAAAATAATGTTGTGAAGTAAAAGTGCTGAAATGGCTACGATTTGAGTCCATGTTTTGATTTTTCCTAAATTACTTGCTGCGACAACCGTTCCTTTATCGGCTAAAATTGAACGTAATCCAGTTACGGCGAATTCACGGCTAAGAATCGCAATAATGACCCAAGCTGGTGCCATTCCTAGTTCAACTAAGATGATAAACGCAGCTGCTGTTAGTAATTTATCTGCTAAAGGATCTAAAAACTTCCCTAATGTTGTGACAAGGTTGTATTTTCGCGCAAAGTGCCCATCGATCCAGTCTGTTGTGGAAGCGATGATGAAAATGAGTGCACCTACGAAATGTTCAACAGGCATTTCGGCACCTAAAAACGTCATATTGCCCCATCCAAAATCGATGACCATCACGATGACGAAAATAGGAATTAATAGAATCCGGGAGACGGTTATTTTGTTTGGTAAATTCATGTCTTGCTAACACCTTTCATAAAGAAAAATAGCCATCTAATATAGATGACTGCAGATCTCGCTTCTTAGTGTTCAACCTTAAAGCGTCATCTTGACAGCCAGGCAACAGTTCGCCATGGGAACCGCGCCTAGCTATCCTTATTATGACTATTGTTCCTCTTCTTGTAAAATAATTACGATATTTTGTGTTGTAATATTTTGAGCATATGGAAGTTCTACATCGTTTACAAATACTTTGGCATTTAAGGCATTTCCTAAACGAATACGTGCATAGCCGTTTGCAGTTGAATCGTGTTCAACGACTGCACCAGCTGAATAAGTTTGTGCTGTTACTTGTTCTGCACCCGCTTCATTACGGATTCCAACCCAAGTATCGCCAGTTACTTCTACACGGATATTCATTTTGTCTGTACCTGAAAGTTCATAGTTAGTTGTGACACCGTCTGGTTGAATGGCCCCAGCTGATAATTCTTGAACTGGCTCTTCTTCCTCGGGTTCTTCAACAGGAGTCTCTTCTTTTGGCTCTGTTGTATCAGCAGGTGGAGTTGTGTCTTCACCTGTTGGCGGTGTTTTTTGTTCGATTTCAACTTCCGAATTGCCTTCTTTTACTTCATCTGGTACGTTATTGGACACTTTTTGCTGATATAAGAACCAAATTGCGACGATAATAACGATAATAAAGAGTGCAACAATAAATTTTGGAGCAGATTCCATCATTTTACTTGAGGAAGATCGTTGAAGTTTACGTCGTGTTGGACTTTGTGTAAAGGATTGTGCTACTTCTTCTGTTGCTTGTTGTGCAGGTAGATCCTTCCTAAATTCCTCTAGGATTTCATCTGCATCTAAGCCAACCGCATCTGCGTATTGTTTAATAAATGCACGAACATAAAATGTGCCTGGCATAATGGAGTAATTGCCTTCTTCGATTCCGATTAAATATCGTTTTTGGATCTTCGTAATTTCTTGAAGATCGTCTAAACTATACCCTTTCGATAATCTCGCTTCTTTCAGGCGCGAGCCGAGTTCTGTCACGTAAAACACCTACTTTTTCTTAAAAATTAAATCCTCCAAAGCCACCAAATGGATCAGATTGAGACATCATATCGTTTTTCTCCAAAATTTCATACGTAATTTCTTCATCTGGATGATGACGAAGTTCAATTATATAATCGAAATCTTCAATTTTATATTCCGAATGTTGAACAAACATATCTGGGTGCTCTATGACTTTCACAGTCGGCATCTTCATGATTTCTCGTACGAGTTGTTGATGCCCTTCGTCATTTGATTTTCGCGTCACAACGCCATCCAAAATAAAGACGTTATTATCGCTAAATTCATCTCCATGCAATCTATTACGAACCGTTTGTTTAATCATTGTTGATGATAAGAAAATCCACTTTTTATTGGCACAAACACTTGCCGCCACAATGGATTCGGTTTTCCCTACGCGAGGCATTCCTCGAATACCAATCAAACGATTGCCTTCTTTTTTAAAGAGTTCAGCCATAAAATCAACGAGGACCCCAAGTTCATCACGTACAAAGCGGAATGTGTTTTTCTCGTCAGCATCTTTTTCAATATAATGCCCGTGTCTCACGGCTAAGCGGTCACGTAATTTTGGCTGTCGAAATTTCGTTACTTTAATATTATCCATCGTGGATACAATTGAATAGAAACGCTCAATCGATTCATCTTTATTGGCTTTTAATAACAATCCACGCTTACCTTCATCCACCCCATTGATCGTTACAATATTTACGCGTAACATACCTAAGAGTGATGCAATATCTCCCAACAATCCTGGGCGATTTACTTGAATCTCATATTCAAAATACCATTCAGCCATAAAGCTGTCCCCTCACTATGAAACGAATATTTTTTCCCTAAGTTTCATCATAGCTGATTTTATTTGCGTTGAAAAGTTGTATACAACAATTTTCTACCAAAATATTAAATTTCACACTATTTATGTGAATGTCGGTAATTTCTCCATATCTATCACCCTCTACTTATTTTTATTTTCTTGATGTTAGTTGAACTCACTTCCTAATTTATCGTGAGCACAACGACAATATGTATAAAGAAAAAAGGAGGACGAGCCCCCTTTTTCAAAGTTAAAATTCTACGCGTTATCATTTGCGGGCAGAAATCATATCGCGTCCGCTTGCCTACACGAAGTCTTGTTTAGAAACCGGTCGCGTGAGGCTTACTTTAATTATCGCGACTAGCTTTTTGGCAAGGCTTCGTCGACTAGTTATTGTAATTTGCGAGATTGAACTAGTTTTACAACGCAGTTCGCTAGGGCATGCTTCTCTTCATCACCGGCAACGCTCCAAAGATCAGCAAGTACACGTTCTTGCTCATTTTTCGGGTCAACGTTTTTCGCAAGGTAGTCACCGATTTGTTTCGCTGTTGTATCAATTACTTGTTTCGGCAAACCCATTTCTTGCGCGTTTTTAACTTGGTCACCTAAGAATGACGTCCACTTTTCCCAGTTTTCTAATAATGCCATTTTGCATCTCCTCCTTTGCACATTTAGTATGTTCAAAAGAAAAAGAATTATAATGCTTTGTACCGCGAACTAGTTTGGTATAATATGTGGTTTTACGGGATAAATTTGGGTTGCGCGTTTGGGTTTGGTCTGGGATGAAGGACTATTTTAATGCGTGTCTGTTTCGGTTTGGCATTCATAGTTGCGATGAAAGACATTTTGATTCGAGAATCGGGCTGGTTTTGGGATTCATAGCCTTTGTGAAGGACATTTTCGTGCGGATTACCCAAGTTTTGTCCTTCATAACCCCGATGAACGACATTTCTCATGAAAATCTCCCTGGTTTTGTCCTTCATAACCACGATGAAGACCGTTTCCCTCGTGGACCGACCTCATTTTGGTCTTCATAACCTCGATGAACGACATTTCTCATGAAAATCTCCCTGGTTTTGTCCTTCATAACCCCGATGAACGACATTTCTCATGAAAATCACACTCGTTTTGTCCTTCATAACCCCGATGAACGACATTTCTCATGAAAATCACCCTGGTTTTGTCCTTCATACCCCCGATGATCGACATTTCTTATGAAAATCATCCTCGTTTTGTCCTTCATAACCCCGATGAACGACATTTCTCATGAAAGTCACACTCGTTTTGTCCTTCATAACCCCGATGAACGACATTTCTCATGAAAATCACACTCGTTTTGTCCTTCATAACCTCGACGAACGACATTTCTCATGAAAATCTCCCTGGTTTTGTCCTTCATAACCTCGATGAACGACATTTCTCATGAAAATCTCCCTGGTTTTGTCCTTCATACCCCCGATGAACGACATTTCTCATGAAAATCACCCTGGTTTTGTCCTTCATAACCCCGATGAACGACATTTCTCATGAAAGTCACCCTCGTTTTGTCCTTCATAACCCCGATGAACGACATTTCTCATGAAAATCTCCCTGGTTTTGTCCTTCATAACCCCGATGAAGACCGTTTCCCTCGTGGACCGACCTCACCTCGATGAAGACCTTTCCACTCGTGGACCGACTTCATTTTGGTCTTCATAACCTCGATGAAGACCTTTCCACTCGTGGACCGACTTCATTTTGGTCTTCATAACCTTGATGAGGACCTTTTCACTCGTGAACTGACTTCATTTTTGTCTTCATCCACTCGAGAATAGCCATTTCCTTCACGCTTCCCCAAGTCCTTCATAACCACTTCAACAACAACTAAATATACCATCCACCATTCAACCGAATAATTTGGCCCGTGACGTAATCGGCTTGTCCACTTAGATAGAAGGAAACCATTTTGGCGACGTCTTCGGTTGAGCCGGCGTAGCCTAATGGGATTTCATCATTAATGGATGCGCGTTCCTCTTCATCTAATTGCTGGTTCATGACTGTATCAATGAAACCAGGCGCGATGGCATTTACTCGGATTTGATTAAAGGCCACTTCTTTCGCGTAGGATTTCACGAATGCATGCTGAGCGCCCTTCACTGCAGAGTAAACCGATTCACCTGCAGCACCTGCTTCACCCCAGATGGAACCGATGAACAGCACGTAGCTCACCAAATTCACTCGAAGCTTTTTCGACGTAAGTGCGAGTAATCGCATCGGATTTTGGACGTGCACTTTCCAAAGCTTGGACATTTCCTCAACAGGCGTATCTTCTATTAATCCAAAAAAAGCATGTCCACCGGCGAAAACAACTGCTTGTAGTGTAAACAGTTGTTTTGCTAGGTGTTCCGCGCCATCATCTTGGGCGAAATCCGCTTGTACTGGGATGAATTCTTGATCCGGGTATTTGGCGTGTAGTTGCTCTGTGTGCTCGTGGACCCGTTCCGCCGTACTATTATAATGAAGATAAAGAGACCAACCGTTATTTGCTAGTTCAGCACAAATGGCACTTCCGATAGCTCCGGAAGCGCCAACTACTAGGGCATATTTTTTCATTATGCCTTCTTCTCGCTCATTGGTAAAACTTTGAACACTGTTTGTTGTGTTTCACCTTGAATAGTATCGAATTCTTTCACGATATCTTCTACTGTGATTTTTTCGATTGTCGGTACTGCGTCAAATAAGTTCATCTCATTAAATTCATAACGCGTAAATTGGTTGGCAATAAATTCCATTGAGTTTAGTGCACGTAAGAAGAACCCGATTTTTTTGCGTTTAATTCGCTCAACAGCTTCTGCATCAAAATAAGAAGGATCTTCAGCTTTTTTCAACTCATTTTTAATTGCTTCTACAAGTTTGTCTGGGTCTTTTGAATCCGAACCAATTAAAGCAAACCCGTAACCTTTTTCTAATGAGAAGTCATAGGCGAAGGATTCATCAATTAAGCCGCCTTCATACACTTCTGTATAGAAATTAGAGGCACGGCCAAATAAGCATTCTAACGCGATTTGAACCGCAAGTTCGTGTTTTAGCATTTCATCGCCACTTAAGTCAACGCGTTTTGCTTTTAATCCCACATACACTTTTGGCTTTTGAACGTCCATATTTAGTACACGATCTTTAATCGCCACGTCTGTTGGTTCCTCTTCGAAATGACGCTCAATCGGTGTTGGTTCTGGGAATTCTTTTTTGTTTTGATTGTCTTCGATAAACGCCATCATTTCCGTTTGGTCCACGTTTCCTACAACGAAAAGAAGCATGTTAGACGGATGATAGAACGTATTGTAACAAGTATATAAATGATCCGCTGTGATTTTATCGATCGATTCGATTGTACCTGCGATGTCGATTTTCACCGGGTGCGTGTGGTACATATTTTCAATCGCACCGAAATACAAGCGCCAATCTGGTTGGTCATCGTACATCGTTATTTCCTGGCCAATAATTCCTTTTTCTTTTTCCACCGTTTTTTCCGTGAAGTAAGGTTCTTGCACGAAATTTAATAAAGTTTCTGTGCTTGTGTAGATGTGGTCTGTGGCAGAAAATAGGTAAGCAGTTCTAGTGAAAGATGTGAACGCATTTGCAGACGCCCCTGATTCACTGAACTTTTGGAATACGTCGCCTTCTTCTTTTTCGAACATTTTGTGCTCAAGAAAGTGGGCAATCCCGTCTGGCACTGTAATTGCTTCAGACTCTCCGATTGGAACAAACGTACGATCGATCGAACCATATTTCGTAGTGAACGTCACGAATGTTTTCGAGAATCCTTTTTTTGGTAAAATATACACATCTAACCCATTGTTTAATTTTTTATAATATAACGTTTCCCCTAATTGATTAAACTCAATTGCTTGCATCCTGTGTGTCCTCCTTTCCACATAAGAAGTAAATGGCTTCTAGCTTAACTTGCGACGCCACTTTTTGAATATCTTCTTTTGTGACTTCATCCCAACGTTTTGTCCATGTGTCGATGGAGAACGCCTCATTTAAATCTTTGTATTGGTCAAAAATATCGATTTGACCACGCGCTAAATCAAGCGCTTCTTTTAAGTTGTTTTTTAACATCGCTCTTGTTTGCGCTAATTCTAAATCAGAAATTTCACCGTTTTTCATTGCTTCCAGTTGTTCCGCAATAACTTCGGTCGCTTTCTTTTCTTTCGAAGGCTCGATTCCAGATACCACATAAATTAATCCATAATGCGATGAATACGAGCTAGACGCATAATAAGCAAGGGATTCACGCTCACGTACATTCATGAACAATTTGGAATGGGCATAGCCACCAAAGACTCCGTTGAATACTTGCATTTTCGGGAAGTCTTCATCACCAAAGAAAATTGGCGTGCTGTACCCGATATGCAGTTTCCCTTGTTTCATGTCTTGTGTTTCTTTTGTATATTCCTTTTCAGCTTTTAATTCTGTTTTTGGATTTTCTGGTTTTTTCAGGTCGCGATCGCTGAATTGAAGAGCCGATTGCAGCTGCGATTTTATAGCTTCTACATCAACATCCCCAACCACGTAAATATCAATTTGATCTTCATCAATCATAGATTGATACGCTTTTGTTAAGGATTCTGGCGTGATTTGATCAACCGTTTCAATTGTTCCGTTGGCAGAAATCGAAGCGGGATGATTTGGACGCATGATTTGAGATAAACGTTGGTGCGCGTATCTTGTTTTATCATCAAAAACGGATTCAATACGTTGTTTCACCATTTCTTTTTCACGTTCCACGATGCTTGAAACGAACTGCCCGTTTTCAAAATTCGGTTCAAATACTACGGTTTTGATCAGGTCAATGACTTTATTTAAAACATCGCCGGTTGAAAGGTATTGCTCATTGACTGTTTCGATATTTAATAGAACTTTCAGCAAGTCACCGCGCTTTGCTGAGTCAAAATATAAAACCGTTCCGTATAAGTCATCTAAATAACTACGGAACGCTGCAGACTTCGGAAACTTCGCATTACTATGTTGCAATACATTCGCTAAAACTGCACGCTCTGCAGCATCTTGCACTGTTAAAGGTCGTGAAAATTTGAATGCAAAATTCACCGTTTTAAATTGTGATGTTTGTCGAATATGCAACGAAACGCCATTCGCCAATTTTGTTGTTAAAAACAAAAAAACTCCCCCTGACTTGGCTTATTAAAAACTTAGATTAGTTGGTGTGATTTTTTTGTGGGCTTTAATGGTACACCGAACGATGCTTCCGGCTTCATTTCGTACTTCTTTCCCACATCACACAAAGCATCAAAATCGGTCATTGGATAATCTAGGTCCTATGGCCAATGTTTAACAATTTTATTCAATAATACTACTATACTGTCCTATTATTTCTACGTCCACTAAAACCCTTTATAATGAAGGAATTAAGAAGTGTACGCCTTTTATAGAAGTACACTTTCTAATCTGAAGCTAATTTAGCACGATCAACTGCTAATGGTGGTTGTTCCATCCACCCTTCATCAATCATATGTTTGATGCCATCTTCAACGTAGAGTCCAATATCCATTAAGAATTTTGAATAAATTTTTGCTATATCTTTTCTTCCGTTCAAAGAGAGCGCATTGCCAGCTGTTCTAATTTTCATTGAAAACATGTCAATCTTATGGGCGAGCATGATTTTATCAGAAAATGGAGAAACGGTAGATTCACTTACTAAGTGATCTTTTAGTGGCAGAGATGGCAAATTGGAATTATGCAGTTGATCAGAGCAAATTTCAATATGCTTATTGGTTAACTCTTTTCCTCTTATAAAATATTTGCGAAGCCATTCACTTTCTGCAACTTGACTAAACCCGATAAGTAACGCTTTGCTGGCTAAATTATTTTCGGTAGTATCGTAGATATGTGTAATCTCCATTGCATGGAGAGGTCGAACTTCCCCAAAAAAGCCATTTAGAAAACTTTGCTTTTTAATAAAGTCAACCTTTTCTGGTGTTGGAATTTGTGGGGGCTCGATATAAAACCCTTTTTCCGTTAAGGTTTGATTAACCTTTGATAGTAATTTGACTGTGTCCCTTAAAATATTGCTAAACAAATCTCGGATGTCTTCTCTTGTCATGAGAGGTATGGCGATTGAATAAATACTCATTCCTGCTTTACCAGTATATTGTAAATACCAAAGATAAAATTCATCTGCAAATAACCTTGGCGCATTTAAGTTCACATCATTTTCCGTAAAGCCATAGGGTATTGGAAAATTTTCATGAATGAAGATATCTTTAATTTCTTCCACGATTTTTTCACTTAATTGTAAGGCATTTTCTACAACTTTTTTGATGTCTGGGTCATCGACGTGTTGAAGATAATAACGAAGAATACATCTTGCCATCGTATTCCCACTATACGTTATCCACAGTTTTCCCATTTCGGCAGATGTTAGTGTTTCATTGAATGGTTTAATTTTTTCCATTTCAATCTCCTTACTTCATTTTATATAGTTTTCATGTGGTAACGAAAAAGTATTCATTTACTCCGCTTAAATTAGAAAATAATACATGTCCTATTATGGTTTTATGTAAAAATTTATATGTATGATTTTGAAAAATTCTAAAGAAATACCTTTGAGCGAGGGGGATGAAGTGGATTTTGGATGGATATTTATTGTGGGGACACTCTTCATCCGGACTATGAAGAGGTTTTCGGATCTTGATTCTTATGTGAAGAGTTTTTCAGATGGGTATTCTTGTTGGAACACTCTTCATCGGGCTTATGATGTTCAATTTTACCCTATCCCATTCTCGAAATAACGTTCATCGACCTTATGAAGTTCAATTTCTTCCTATCCGACACTCGAAATAACATTCATCGGGCTTATGAAGTTTAATTTCATCCCATACCACACTCGAAATGACTTTCATTGGGCTTATGAAGTTACATTTCATCCCACCTTATTTCGAAATAGCCTTCATCCCCCACTTATGAAGTTTCATTCCCCCACCCCACGCTCAAAATAACGTTCACCCTACTAATGAAATTCATCAAATTCACTTTATCCCACATCAATTATTAGTTTTCCCGATAATGAAATGAAAACACGATTAATATTTAGGATAATCGAACTTAATGACTATTTTGTGCGTTGGGTTTATAGTACCCACTTTATTGGGGAATACTATTTCCACTATGATAAAAAGAAGATATATGTAAGAAGGTGTTATATTGAAATTAACGTATATAAATTCTTTGAAACCGAAAAAATTTGCTCCTTTTTAATTAGTAACCCACCATTCGGAATCCCACTTTAGGATTCCCGTTTTTTCATTAATTTAATTGAAAAAGGGTGAAGGTAAAAGAATGTGAAAAATGCAAAAGAGATCTTATTGTGGAGCATTGCATTACCCGGATTTGGACAATTATTAAATGGTAAATATGTAAAAGGCATTACGCTGATCCTTCTTGAATTTTTAATCAATGTATTTGGCCTTATTAACGAAGTCATTATGTACAGTTTTCACGGGAATATTGGCATGGCCATTAAAACCGCGAATTATCAGTGGATTATGTTTTACCCCTGTTTATATTTTTTTGCCATGTGGGATGCCTATAGAGATGCGGGTGGTGGCAAAAAGTCGTTCGCTTCGTTGCCCTTTGTTTTTGCGGCCTATTCTATGACAGTCGGCGTTATTTTTTCAAGTAAATTTACTTTGTTTGGGATTTTATTAGGACCCATTTGGCTTCCGTTACTTAGTATCATTCCAGGTGTTCTCATAGGTTATTTAATACAACTTGTTCTTAGAAACTCACAGCAACATAGTCAAATCTAAATTCACACATACAAAAAAGCTGACCTTACTGATCAGCTTTTTCTTTATCCTTTATTAACTTTCCACGATCTTTAATTCCTGGCGGTTGCTCCATCCATCCATTTTGAATCATTAGGTCTGCCCCACTTTTAGCGAGCTTTGAAATTTCTGCTGACAACCGTTCATAATTCATTGCCAAATCACTTCGCTGACTTACGGAAGCCGACGTCGCATAGTTTCCAATTCCTGTAGCTGTTAGAAGAGCCATTTGGAACATCATTAATCGATCCGAAAATGTTTGAGTAGTTGAATTACTTAGACTCACATCAGGCGTATTTGGTGGAATCATTTCTTCTTTCATCATAATATCAGCAAACACTTTAATATGTTTCTGTGCAACTTCATTTGAACGAACCATAAATTCTTGAACTTCTTTTGTAGGGGATGTTTGTGCAAATGAAATGCTTAATTTTGCCCCAAGTGTATTATTTACAACATTCATATATAAATGTGTAATTTCAATGGCATTCAGTGGACGTTTCTCACTAAATGGATTTAACCCACTAAAATATTTTTTACTATCAACATAATCCGTTTCTGAAGGTACTTCAATATATGGATGTCTTGAGGTAATTCCTTTTGCTAAGGCGATATCCAAAGCATGATTATAAATTTGTGTGACTTCTCTTAAGGCTTCTGTAAAAGAATCGCGAACCTCTTTTTTATAACTTATTCCTAGAAACCCACTGTAAGTTACCATGGCAACCCTCGCCATATGGCTTACATAATTTAAACTAAAAGTATCAGTATACAGCCATGGTGCATCCATGTTGACATCTTCTTCTGAAAAGCCATTTGGTTTTGCGAAATGTTCTTTTTCAAATATTAATTCTAATTCTTCTAAATGCTTGGCTGCTGTTTCATATGCTGTCTGTACTAATGGCTTGATGTCTGAATCTTGTATGTGCTTTAACAAATAACCTATAAGTTGCTTAATCATACTCACATTCATATAGGTCGTCCAAAATGCAGCAATTTCAGAGGATGTTAAACGTATGTTTTCATTATTCATTTGATAACCTCTCTTAACTTTTTAATAGGTATATTATGTACAAAAAAACTGTTTTCTATGTAGGATTAGAAGATTAAAGGCAGAACGGAAATTTCATTCGTCATTTTATAGAAATCCCTAAATTCTTAATTCCCCTCCTTTTTTCATCAACAAAACCTTTCTTGTGAAACAAAGGTAGTATAGTTAATTATTCTCTCGTCAATTCTATACATAAGATGCAGACAAGAGGAGATAATTATGTGGTTTAAGAAAAAAGGAAAACATTCACAGAAGAAAAGGCACGAAGAAGCAGAACATCCGACTTCTCTTAACCAAAATGATGATGCAACTACACCTGAGCAAGGAGAAAACGTTGCGGGAAAAGATTCAGTTCAGCAGCAGACTGGACAAATAGGATCAA
Organism: Ureibacillus composti; assembly: GCA_030348875.1. Lineage (GTDB taxonomy): Bacteria > Bacillota > Bacilli > Bacillales_A > Planococcaceae > Ureibacillus > Ureibacillus composti. The sequence goes on along the minus strand of JAUCEP010000002.1, from coordinate 1,290,942 downwards.
ATTCAAAAATTGTGATTAGAGAAGCTCCAAAGTTTCCCGGAATCAACGACATCGGCATTCCGAGTCAACCTTTTCACCATGATATAAATGAGATCCCTTCCTCTCCTTCTCAACATGCATCATTACAACAACCAAATACACAAAGTCATAATAAAGGACCAGGTGGAAACCTTAACATAGCGACACAGAATCAAGATCCCCTTCAAGCGAAAAACTGGGATGAATCGAACGGCTCGAATACTCCATATAACCAGCCTGAGAATATGGAGTCAGGGGGTTTATTTTCAATATTTAAAAACCCGATTGTCGCCCAAACAAGTGAAGATGGAGCACAGAGTAAAAATCCACAAAACTTGCAGCAAGACAATCTACCGGGCGCTAAGTTTTTAAAGAAAAATGCTAAGCAAGGCATGCAATTTGGTGCGCAAGGGCAAAATCAAGGCGCTCAACAAGGCATGCAACAAGGAATGCAAGGGCAATTCCAAAGCCCTCAACAAGGCATGCAACAAGGAATGCAAGGGCAATTCCAAAGCCCTCAACAAGGCATGCAACAAGGCGATCAAGGACAAAACCAAAGCCCTCAACAAGGCATGCAAGGGCAATTCCAAAGCCCTCAACAAGGCATGCAACAAGGAATGCAAGGGCCATACCAAAGCCCTCAACAAGGCATGCAACCAGAAATGCAAGGGCAATTCCAAAGCCCTCAACAAGGCATGCAACAAGGAATGCAAGGGCAATTCCAAAGCCCTCAACAAGGCATGCAACCAGAAATGCAAGGGCAATTCCAAAGCCCTCAACAAGGCATGCAACCAGGGGCTCAAGGACAAAACCAAGGCAATCAACAGGAATCACAACAATCAAATGATTCTGGTTCATCTACTCAAAGTCAACCAGTTAGTCAGAGCGATCAATCAAATTTAACGACGTTAAACGAGCAGGGACAAGGACATTCTCCTAAGATTTTGAAAGATTCGTCGGATCATTCGAGTAATCAGACTTCGCCATTACAAACACCTGGAATCGAACAGTTAAATAATCCTGATCCTCTGCAAGAATTGACTTCAAATAAGGCGAATGATGCCGTTTCGTTCTTTCGGGAAGTCCCTACTGATCAGCAAAAAGATAATCATATTACCTCTTCCCAAGTAGGCGCAATGAACAAAGGCGCAGGAGAAGCACTACAATCACAGTCTTCGGGAAGTAATACAAATCAAGCAGGTCAAGAAGAAGTTAGCAATCCATCTGAAAGTGCAGCTTTTATAAATGCAATTCAAGAGAAAACGCATTATCCAGCAGATTTAGTTGTGCGTATTGTTACTGAGAAAATATCGATTCTCTATTTTGAGAATTTGATCGAAAGCAATTTCCTTAACGAGTTTATTCTTAAATATTTACAAGAAACGAATCATAATGAGCCGGAATCTATTTCAGGGAATCTTTCTATTCCTGGAGTTGAACTCGCCACTGATATTAATAAAACAGTGAACTCCATGTTGAATGGTGTAGTTTGTATTCACTTAAATGGTCATTCCCAAATTGTATTAGCGAAAATACCAGCACGTGAATCTCGCGGATTATCCGCACCTGAAAATGAATCACAAGTAATTGGTTCCCAAGTTGGATTTAATGAGAATTTATCGACTAATATTTCATTAATTCGTAGATATATCGTCAATCCGAATCTCTCGAATGAAAAATTTAGACTTGGGAAACAAACGAATACTTCCGTTTCCCTTCTTTATATAGATGGGATTGCAGCTGATGAACATGTCAATACGGTACGACAAAGACTGTCTAATCTCTCTATTGCCGATTTGATCGATAGTGCATCACTTGTTGAGTTGATTGAAGACAGCTCACTTTCCCTCTTTCCTCAAATGCTTTTAACGGAACGACCTGACCGATTTTGTGATGGGTTATTATCAGGGAAAGTTGGGATTGTGGTTGATGGAAGTTCGATGGCGATTCTTGCTCCAATTTCATTTATTGAATTTTTCCAAAGTAAGGAAGACTCAAATTTACGTTGGCCTGTTGCAACATTTGTCAGGTTATTACGATTTGTAGCCATCTTTATTTCGATTTATTTTACACCTTTATATGTTGCGTCCCTGACGTTTCACTATGAAGTTATTCCACAACCACTTTTAGTCCCTTTAAGTGAATCGAGGGCGATTGTTCCGTTCCCTCCGATTTTAGAGGCCATTTTTTTAGAATTAATTATTGAATTACTTCGCGAAGCCGGCGCTCGCTTACCAACAAAAGTTGGTCAAACGATTGGGATCGTTGGAGGGATTGTCCTTGGAACAGCTGCAGTACAAGCGGGGATTACGAGTAATATCCTGATTATAATCATCGCGTTATGTGCGTTGTCTTCCTTTACAACACCCAATTATATGATGGGTAATGTAATCCGAGTGATCCGATTCCCAATTATTCTTTGTGCAGGTTTTTGGGGCTATTACGGGATTATGCTTACTTTATGTATTTTGCTCGTTCATCTATTGAGACAAACTTCATTAGGTGGGCCATATTTAGCACCATTTTATCCGGCAAGGTTGAAAGATTGGCCAGACAGTATTGTTCGACTGCCAATGCCATTTATTAGTAGACAAACCATTAATTCAAGAATAATTACCAATAAGAAAAAGAAAAAAAGATCATGATTTTTCCGCGACGAGTAACCGCAGGAGCATTGGGAATAGCATTTTAAATCTAAAAAATGAAGTAAAATTTGTAACTACGAGAAGGTGAAAGAGTGAATAATACGCTTGAAATTAAAAACAATCAAATGATCAACGCTTCTCTTCTCTTTTTCGTCATTACAGGTGCACAAATTGGTGTTGGAATCCACGGTTTTCAGAATGTTGTTTATGATAGTGCCAAACAAGATTCATGGATCTCTGTCATTGTCAGTTTTATGTTCGCGCATATTGTTATGTTTATTATGATAAAAACATTAGAAATGTACGGTGGAACCAATGACTTGTATGGGATACAAATAGATATTTACGGAAAGTACATTGGGAATTTTTTTAATCTTATCTATATGTTTTATTGTGCTTTCGCATTTTTTGCTGTATGCAAAAACTATATTGAAGTTATTGTCACTTGGGTATTCCCTCAGATTAACCCTCAGTTTTTATACGCAACGCTCTTCATTATTGTGATTTATGCATTTACTGGGGGTTTAAGAGTCATTGTCGGGGTTTGTTTTTTCAGTTTCTTCTTCTCGATATGGGTTTTACCTACCCTGCTTTTTGTTTTGCCATATGCAAATAATAACCATTTAATTCCTTTATTAAATGATTTGATGGGCATCATAAAAGGTACTTATGCCATGACCTTTACGATTGTAGGGTTTGAAATTATTTATACTCTGTATCCTTATGTAAAAGAAAAGAAGAAGGTACAAAAATTTTCCCATTTAGGACTAGCTGGCACCATGGCAGGGTATCTCCTTTTAATGCTCTTAGCGCAAGCCTTTTTTAGCGGAGAGCAGTTAACAAAAACGATTTGGCCAACACTATCCATGTTTAGTATCGTCCGTCTACCCTTTTTTGAAAGAATAGAGATTTTTACAATTTGCTCATGGATGATGATCATATTACCTAATCTTTGTTTATATATGTGGGCTTCTTATCGTGGGATGTTAAGAATGATAAAAATAAGCCCAACAAAATATGCTTGGATCTTTTCTATTTTAGTGCTAATTGCCACTTTATTCTTTAGATCAAGAGCAGAAATTAACATGATGAACAATATTCTTTCCAAATTTGCATTTTATTTAATTTTTATTTACCCCTTTGTAATATTTCTTCTGGCATGGTTAAAAAAGAAGATGACTAAATCAAAGCAGCAGGTGAAACAACCTTGAAAAAACCAACTTTAATCATTTTGATCTTTTGTTGTACGGTTCTTTTGATGGGATGTGCGGAAAAAAGAATACTTGAACGTCTTAGTTTACCAACACTGATTGGTTATGATGTTAATGAAGAAAATACGGAAATCACCACAACCACTGTCATTCGGCAAGTGAGTCCAGAATTTGAAAGTCGAATCGAAATACAATCTGCCACAGCTAAAACTAGTAAAGGAACACGAATGGATACGAATTTAAAAACATCAAGAAAACTTATGGCCGGACAAGTGAGAGTAATTTTGTTAAGCGAATCTTTAGCAAAAAACGGAATAGAGGGCGCACTTCATACGACCATGATGAATTCAGAAATCAGTACAAGTGTGTTTTTAGCCGTTGTGGAAGGAGATACAAAGGATTTACTTGAATATCAATATCCAAGCATTAAAGATATTGGTCAACATATCTTTAATTTAATTGATCAAAATGTAGATAAACGACTTACCGTCTCTTCAACAGTTCATGAAGTGGCTAGAGATCAGTATTCACCATACAAAAATACGGTCTTACCGATTATAAAAAGACAAAAAGAAAGTATTATGATTAAGGACGTTGGTCTGTTCCACAAAGGGAAATTAGTTGGGAAGCTACCGTCAAAGGACGTATTTTATATCCTGTTGGCGCGAAGGGATGTTAAACACGGGACACTTGAACTTTTGTTGCCACAAGATGGATTTGATATAGATGATTCAAAACAGGAATTACAAATCGATAAACTCCCGATCGCAATCGATTCACTTGATTCTAAAAGGTCGATTAAAATAGTAAATGCAGACACACCGGAATTCGATATTACGATTAAAGCTGATTGCAGATTATTAGAGATTCACAGAAGCGTTGAAATCAGCAAAATGGAAATTTTAAAAAAAATAGAGAAAGCCGTAAATAAAGAAATAAAAAAGGAATTAGAAAGAGTCATAAAATACGGTCAAGAAGTTGGTTCTGATGTTTTTGGTTTCGGCGACTACTATTTCACCCATACAAGAAATCCGCATATAACAGAAGAAGAATGGACGGAAAAATTCAAAAACATGAAAGTGAACATCAAAACCGATATCAGAGTCCTTCGTAACGGGGTGTTTGAATAGGAATGCACGGTGAACATTCCCTTTGGGCGTGAGTTAAAACAATTGGTGAGGACTTTTTGTTCTTCCCCACTTGTTTTTATTTGAGTAAAGAATACACGGTTGTACGTGCATCTTATCGTGCCTGTAATAAAACAACTTGGGTGGAGAACCGCTTTGGCCTCCATCCCAACTTGTGCAGTTACCTGATGAACGACCTTTCTTTCCAATTCCATTCACCTTTTGTCGTTCATTCACATGATGAACGACTTTTCTTTCCAATCTCACTCACGTTTTGTCGTTCATCCACCTCATGAACGACTTTTCCATCCAACTCCATTCGCGGTTTGTCGTTCATCCATCCCCCCACTCCAAACAAAAAAAGCCGAGCACGAGGCCCGACTTTTCATCACATAATTAAACTATATTTTTCTCGCCTATCGTTGTCCCTTGATGTAAGGAATACCACTTGCTTTTGGCGCGTTGGCTTTGCCGATGAATCCAGCAAGGGCAATGATTGTTAAGACATACGGTAAGATTAATAAGAATACACTTGGAATGTCTTGTACGTAAGGGATTGATCCACCTACGATACTTAAGGCTTGTGCTAACCCGAAGAATAGGGCAGCTCCCATCGTGCCTAGTGGATGCCATTTACCGAAGATCATTGCGGCAATGGCCATGAACCCTTGTCCACTAATCGTTGCGTGACTAAAGTTGTTTGTAATCGTTAGTGAGTAAACCGCACCACCGACTCCAGCTAAAGCACCAGAAATCATAACACCGATATAACGCATTCTTGCTACGTTAATCCCCATTGTGTCTGCAGCCATTGGGTGTTCCCCTACTGCACGTAGACGTAAACCAAATGGAGTTTTGTAAATCACAAACCAAGCGACGATTGCGACAACAATCGCTAAAATGGATGTACCATATACGTTATGGAAGAACATGGGTCCAAGGACTGGAATACTTGCTAACCCTGGAATATCAAATCGAGCAAAACGCTCTGTAATAAACTCTGTTTGACCTTTGTCAAAAATCAATTTCACTGAGAATAATGCAACCGCTGCACCTAGTAAGTTTAATGCAACCCCTGTTACAGTTTGGTCTGCACGTAATGAAATCGCTGGAATCGCTAGGAATAATGAGAATACAGCCCCAACGACTAATGCTGCAAGTAATGATGCCCACGGAGTAAAGTCTCCAAACACATCTACTGTAAATAAATTAAACACAATCCCAACAAACGCACCTATGACCATAATTCCTTCAACCCCGATGTTGACAACACCAGATCGTTCAGAGAAAACGGCACCAATTGCAGCCAAAATCAATGGTGCAGCATAGAAAATGGCAGAAGGGATGATGAAATATAATACGTCTAAAAAGCTCATATTATTTTCCCTCCTTTTTAGAATTGAATTTCTCCAGAAGCACACGGATGACATATCCTGATGCAACGAAGAAGATAATTAAGGCAATAATAATTGAAACGATCTCAGTAGGAATTCCTGCTTCGTTTGGCATGTTTAAGGCACCGTTTTGAAGAGAGCCGAATAATGTCGCACCGAAGATAACCCCAAGTGGTGTATTGGCACCTAATAACGCAACGGCAATCCCGTCAAACCCGATTCCCGTAAATCCACCTTTGATCCCAACGTATTCAAACGTTCCTAGGGCTTCCATTGCTCCACCAAGACCCGCGAACACACCAGAAATCGTCATGGCTAATATGATATTTCGACGAACACTCATACCTGAATATTCAGCCGCATGATGGTTAAATCCTACTGCTTTTAATTCGTAACCGCGCGTTGTTTTATCTAATATGAACCACATCACGACAACCATTAGTAACGCCACAATGATTCCCCAGTGTAAACGGGAATATTGCGTCATTGATTCTAAAAATGGAGAACGAAGTGAAGCGGTTTCAAGAATACGTTGTGTTTTATCGCCACCATCAGCCCAAACTTTAATTAATGCGTTTGACACATGTAAGGCAATGTAGTTAAGCATGATCGTTGCAATTACTTCATGTACATTAAATCTTGCTTTTAACACCCCTGCAATAAATGCCCAGAAAGCCCCTGCAAGAGCTGCAGCAATTAACGCTAATGGTAAATGGATGAATTTCGGAAGACCTTCCACTGCATATCCAACATAAGCAGCTGCTGCCCACCCCATAATTAACTGACCTTCAACCCCGATGTTGAATAATCCAGTTCGGAAGGCAAAGGCAACCGCAAGACCTGCTAAGATATATGGTGTAATTTGGCGAATTGTTTCACCAATTGTATAAGAATCTCCAAAAATACCATTCCATAGAGCTATGTAACCATCGACTGCATTATAGCCAGAAACGGCCATTACAATGGCACCGACAATTAATCCAATAATGACGGAAATGACAGGAACGAGTATATTAATTACACGATTTGACATGTTATTCGTCCCCCTTTACTGCGCCGGCTGATTTTCTCTTTTCTCCAGCCATTAATAAACCTAGTTCTTGTTCGTTTGTTTCTTTAGGTTCGACTATGTCTAAAATTTCTCCATCATGGATGACCGCAATGCGATCGGAAACGTTCATGACTTCATCTAATTCAAATGAAATTAATAGAACAGCTTTGCCTTTGTCGCGTTGTTCAATTAAACGTTTGTGAATAAATTCAATCGCCCCAACGTCAAGACCACGAGTTGGTAAGGCCGCAATTAATAAATCAGGATTTCGATCGATTTCGCGTCCGATAATTGCTTTTTGTTGGTTACCACCAGATAGAGAACGGGCCAAGCTTGCTTCACCGTGACCTGAACGAACATCGAATTCTTCGATAATTTGTTTTGCCTTTTTCGAAACTTCTTTGTAATTCATAATGCTCATTTTAGAAAATGGCTCTTGATAATATGTTTGTAACGCAATGTTATGCCCAATTGTAAAGTCGAGTACTAATCCGTGTTTATGACGGTCTGACGGAATATGTCCTAAACCTGTTTCCGTAATTTGACGTGGTTTTTTATTCGTCACATCTTGACCATTCATCAACACTTTACCGCTTTTAATTTTACGAAGACCTGTAATCGCTTCGATTAGCTCAGTTTGTCCATTACCGTCAATCCCAGCAATCCCAACGATTTCGCCTTTACGAACAGTTAAGTTTAGTTTCTTAATTCTTTCAACGCCACGGTAATCGAGTACGACTAAATCTTGAACATCTAGCACTTCTTCTGTTGGATTTGCAGGACCTTTTTCCGTTTTAAACGTAACTTGACGTCCTACCATCATTTCTGCTAATTGATCCGTATTGGTTTCAGCCGTAACGACTGTGCCAATCCCTTCCCCTTTACGGATGATGGTTACGCGATCAGAGACATCCATGATTTCTTTTAACTTATGGGTAATAATAATAATCGATTTGCCCTCTTGAATTAAGCGCTTCATAATTTGAATAAGCTCTGTAATTTCTTGAGGAGTGAGTGATGCAGTTGGTTCGTCGAAAATTAAAATTTCGGCACCACGGTATAAAGTTTTAAGAATTTCAACACGCTGTTGCATCCCAACGGAAATGTCTTGAATTTTAGCATTTGCATCCACATCTAAGCCGTATTTTTCAGAGAGTGCTTGGATTTCATTTGCTGCTTTTTTTATGTTGACAATGCCACCCTTAGTTGGTTCAGCACCTAAAATAATATTTTCTGTCACAGTGAAATTTTCGACAAGCATGAAATGTTGATGAACCATCCCGATTCCAAGATCGTTCGCCACATTTGGATCTGTAATTTCCACTGATTTTCCACGTACTTTAATTTCCCCTGCTTCTGGTTGATAAAGACCGAATAGAACGTTCATCAACGTTGACTTTCCTGCACCGTTTTCACCTAGAAGTGCATGAATTTCGCCTTTTTTCAGTTGAAGGGTGATGTTGTTATTTGCTACGAAACCTCCGAATTCTTTACGGATGCCGAGCATTTCAATAACATATTCCAAAAATCTCACTCCCTTATTTTGAAATGCGGAGAACGCCCGTTTAGCTCCGCGTCTGCGAAAACGCCACATCGTGTGGCATCGCAGACATGACTCATGTCGTGTGAGCCTCAACAACTGGAGGAAACCACAAGAGGACGCTTTTTGTCCTCGAAGGGGTTTACTAGTTGAGAGAGGAGCTGGCGTTCGCAGCTAGACACTGTTCTTACTTCGAAAAGTTATAATTTCGTTCAAAATTAACACATGAAAGCCTTCAGCGAAAACCTTTCATCTATTAATTTCAACATGAATTGGTTTTCAAGACATTATCAAAAATTAATGAATTTATAGTTCACTCTTAATGTTTACTATTTGTTTACAACTCAAAAATATTCCCGTAATTTTAAATAATCGTAATTGTCAGATTATCCACACAAACTATAAAACCACCATAGAGGCTTTACTTTTAGGCCCCTATGATGATTTTTGAAAGACTTTATATTCGAAATGTATTACTCAACTGTTTCAGGAATTTTTACTTCACCGTTAATGATTTTTGTTTTGTAATCTTCAACAGTGTCTAATACTTCTTGAGGAATTGCTCCACGAGAATCTGCAAGGTCTACACCGTTTTCAGCTAAACCGTAAACTACAGTACCACCTGGGAAGTTACCTTCTTTTGTTTTAGTTGCAACGTCTTTAACAGCTACGTCAACACGTTTTAACATAGAAGTAAGTGTTACGTTTGTATCTGCATCAACTTGTCCTTCATCATATTGGTCAGAGTCAACACCGATTACCCAAACGTCCGCATTTGGATCTTTTTCTTTACGTTCTTTTGCTTCAGTGAATACACCGTTACCCGCACCACCTGCAGCGTGGAAGATAATATCTACGCCTGAAGAGTACATACGGTTTGCAGATGTTTTACCAAGTTCTGCTTTGTTGAAGTCACCTGTATATTGAACGTCAACTTTGATGTCTGGGTTAACTGCTTCTACACCAGCAAGGAAACCAGCTTCGAAACGTTTAATTACTTCGTTTTCCATACCACCAACGAAACCAACTTTACCAGTTTTAGACATTTCAGCTGCAACTACACCTGCAAGGAAGGCACCTTCTTGCTCTTTGAAAAGAATAGATGTTACGTTTGGCGCATCAGCAACTGCGTCAACAATTGCAAGTTGTGCATCTGGTTGTTGTTCTGCAACTTCAAGCATTGCATCACCCATCATGAACCCGATCCCAAATACTAAATCGAAGTCACGACGAAGTAAGTTGTTTAAGTTTTGATTGTAGTCAGCATCAGAAGTTGATTCTAGGTAGTCGTAGCCACCGTCACCTTTTTCTAAGCCATTGTCTTTACCAAATGCTTGGATTCCTTCCCATGCTGATTGGTTAAATGATTTATCATCAACCGAACCAGTGTCAGTTACCATCGCAACTGAGAAATCTCCACCTTCAGAAGCTGTTTTTCCTTCGTCTTTGTTTGAGTCTTCAGCTTTATCCCCAGCACCACATGCTGCAAGAATTGAACCGGCTGCTAGTAAAGAAAGAGCAAAACCAAATTTACTTTTTTTCATTAGAAAAGTCCCCCTCAGGATTTAGTTGATTAGCATTTGGGATGTTCACACCCGTTTTCGAATAACATGGAAGCTGAATTTATCAGCTCTGAAATAATTTTTTGAATAGAGTACAACACGATCATTTACATCATAGTGAAGCTGCTTTAAGACGAGAAGTGCCGTTTCTTGACCACAATTTAATATCGGTGAAACGCTTTCATGATAGCCGATTGGGTCTATATAAGTGACCGCATAAGCGACATGAATATCACCAGATTCTTCAAGTGACGAGAAAATGGACACGCCTTTTTTTTGTACGTAGTCAGATGGTAGATTTTTTGACAAAACCTTATCTATGCAATAAACAACAGGCTCTCCGTCCGCTGTTCGAACGCGTTCGATTGTGAGTACAGCATCTTCCGCACTACACTGGAATCGTTCCAGATCATGTTCGGTCGGCGAATTTTCCGTTGCATTGATAAACACTGTGCCAGGGGTCATTCCAACATTTTCAATCATTGAAGAAATGCTGGATAAATGCTCGATCCCTGACGTAAATACAGGCTTCGGATTAACAAATGTTCCTACACCATGACGACGTACAATGATGTTTTCTTCTTCTAATAGTCGTAGCGCCTCACGTAGAGTTGCTCGACTTACCCCAAGTTCCTTGGAAAGTTCAAATTCAGACGGTAATTTTTCGTTTTCTTTATAAATACCTTTTTCAATGTCTGCTTTCAAACGATCAATGACTTGAAGATATAGATGACGTTGATCTGATTTAATTGACATAGTATCACCACACAAGTCAGACATCTGATGTTGAACATTCCTACTAATTCGAAACATAATATAACATTTTTATTGAATTATGAAAATAGTTTTATAAAATTCTGTACTGTAATAGATTTTGGTAATTTAAATTATGTCATTTTATTGTCATACTTTTGTCATTTATTGTCACACTATTACAATGAATATGACATACTATTCAACACTAGACTTGTTCTGTAGTACTTGACGAGGACGACTTCCATCAGGTGGTCCCACGACACCGCGCATTTCCATTTGGTCAACAATACGCGCAGCTCTTGAATAGCCTATTCTAAAACGACGTTGCAACATGGATACGGAAGCTGTCTGCATTTCAACAACTAATTTCACAGCTTCATCGAACAATTCATCTGTTTCTTCTTCAAATGTCGTTTCAGGTTCATCAGTAGGAATCATGGTTTCATCATATTGTGCTTTTTGCTGTTCGATAACAGCATCTACCACTGCTTCAACCTCTGCATCCGAAAGATATGCACCTTGAACACGAATTGGTTTTGAAGAGCCTGCTGGTAAGAATAACATATCACCTCGCCCTAAAAGTCTTTCAGCGCCTCCACTATCTAGTATTGTGCGCGAATCAATAGCAGATGATACGGCAAAAGCAATACGTGACGGAATGTTCGCTTTGATGACCCCTGTAATAACATCTACAGATGGACGTTGTGTAGCGATTATTAAATGAATCCCCGCTGCACGAGCCATTTGGGCAAGTCGTGTAATCGAATCCTCTACATCATGAGAAGCGACCATCATTAAGTCGGCTAACTCATCGATAATCACGACGATATAAGGTAATTTCGGATGTTTCTCATCATTTTCTTCGTTAAATCGGTCTATATGATCATTGTAGCCTTTAATGTTACGCGTTCCTGTATGGGAAAATAGATCATAACGGCGCTCCATTTCAGAAACAACCTTTTGTAAGGCTTGCGAAGCTTTCCGCGCATCCGTCACAACCGGTGCTAATAAATGTGGAATCCCATTATACATATTTAACTCAACCATTTTCGGGTCGATTAACATCATTTTTACTTCATGTGGAGCAGCACGCATCAGGATCGACACAATAATCCCGTTAATACAAACAGATTTACCACTACCAGTAGAACCTGCCACAAGTAAGTGAGGCATTTTGTTCAGTTCGGCTAAAATGGCTTGTCCTGTAATATCGCGACCAAATCCAATGAGTAGTTTGGCATCTGGTTTGTTATTTTCTTTTGATTCTAATACTTCGCGCAATGTCACGATGGCAATTTCGCTATTCGGTACTTCAATCCCGATAGCCGATTTCCCCGGAATTGGCGCTTCCATTCGTATATCTTTCGCCGCTAATGCTAAAGCTAAGTCGTCTTGTAAACTCACAATTTTACTTACCTTCACCCCAACGTCAGGCATCACTTCATATTTCGTAACAGCTGGTCCTAAATGCACTTGCATCACTTTTGCTTTTACCCCAAAGCTTGCAAAAGTTTGTTCTAGTTTTTTCGCGTTTCCTTGAATAACCGTATACTCACCACTTTGATCATGCTGCGGTGGCAATTGCAATAAATTCATCGTCGGCAATACATAATCTACATTCTCAACATTATTTTCTACAGCTTTTGTAATTGTATGTTCGAGATTTTCATGATCAGCCTCATTTTCTGTTTGAGGTGGTGCTGGTTTTGGTTGCGGTTTTGGCTCCGGTTCCTGTGGCTGATGGTTAATATTTTGCGTAAACGCCGAAATAATTGGTTCATCGTCATCATCATCCTCATCGAACATGGAACGCATTTGCACTACTGTTACTTCTTCTTCATCAGTTGTCGCTGCCGTTTCAATGGCAGTACGATCCTCAGTTTTTGCACGTCGCTTACGAGTTGGTGTTGGCTCCGGTTCTTTCTCTTTTTTCACGACCGTTCTTGCGCGACGTTTTCTTTTCGGAAGTTTAAATTTCATATTTGGCGCCTTTTCCGCAATAATGGGCACAAGTGCTTTTCCTGTAATTAACACAATCCCTATTAATAAAAGGAACCATGCAGCAATTTTTGCCCCTTTTGCATCGAACAACACATGGAACATCGCGTAAAGAACGGCACCTACCATCCCTCCACCAAGGGAATGACTACGTGTTACAATTCCTTCCATATCAATGAGTATTCTCCACGTCTCACGAATCACAGAATTGGTCAACAAGTCATTGCTTTTATAAAGCTCTTCAAAGAACAACCCATGACTAAAAATCGATAAACTACAAACGATCAGGAGCGCTCCTTGAATAATCCGATCCTTTAACGTAATCCCTTTTCTTTGAATCATAATGACCAATGCGAAAAACACCGCAAAAAAAGGAACGAGAATATGTAAATTACCAAATAAGAACATCGTAATAGTTTGCATCGTGCGTCCAACTACGCCATATTCAAAAAACACCATAATGGCAAAGGCAATTAATAATAATCCAATAATTTCATAGGCGAGTGGATGCATACCAGACTTTGCTTTCGTTTTTGTGGCTGATTTTTTTCGTTTAATCGATGCCATATGATCACCTACTTTTCTTTTGCTAACTTTTTTGGTTTGTAATTAATGATGATTTTTTCTTTGGGTCGGAATGAAGTTCGTTGCTCGGGCTATTTACGCTTATTTTGAAATTCATCACCCGATTGAAGTTCATTTCTCGGGATGCTTCAATTCATTTTTGAACTTCATTACCCCGATGAAGTTCATTTATCGGGCTACTTCCATCATTTTTGAACTTTATCACTCGAATGAAGTTCATTTCCGATGCTACTTCCTCTCATTTTGAACTTCATCACCTCGATGAAGTTCATTTCCCGGGATGCTTCAATCATTTTTGAACTTCATTACCCGAATGAAGTTGATTTCTAACACTACATATCCACTTTTTGATCTTCATAAGCCCAAAATTCACATAATTTCACTCACGCTATTAAAATGCCATATTGCCAAATCCCATTTTAATCATTTTCACATGAAATAAAGGGAAAAGCCATATTTCCCTACTATCTCCACATATTGAGAAGCGCTTTAAAGTCAAAAAAAGGATTTTCTTAAGTGCTTTCTTAAGAAAATCCTTTATGACTGTCGCTTAGTATTCCATGATAATTGGGATAATCATTGGGCGGCGCTTTGTTTTTTGGAATAAATAAGCGTTGAGTGTATCACGGATTTCTTGTTTAATGTTTGTCCATTCAAATGTTTCTTTATTAACATACTTTTCAATGACTGTACGCGCAAGTTCAGTTGCTTCAACAATAAGCTGTTCTGACTCACGTACATAAACAAATCCGCGCGATAAAATTTCTGGTCCTGATGCTATTTTCTTTTGTGCTCGGTTTAGCGTCACCACGACGATAAAGATACCATCTTGTGAAAGTAATTTACGATCGCGTAATACGATGTTACCTACATCACCCACACCGATTCCATCGATTAGAACGTTCCCCGCTTGTACACGGCCGCTCATGCGCATTTTTCCACTTTTGTATTCGACTACATCGCCTTTATCGGCAATAAAGATTTGAGATTTTTGCATGCCTAATGATTGTGCTAATTTCGAATGTGCAATTAGCATACGGTACTCGCCTTGCATCGGGATAAAATATTTTGGCTTCATTAAGTTTAGCATGAATTTCAAATCTTCTTGACAACCGTGACCGGATACATGGATCTTTTTATCAGCAGATAATACATTGGCTCCCGCTTTTGCCAGCTGGTTCATGGCATTTGCCATTTGGATCTCCATGCCTGGTGATGGCGTAAACGTAATGAGTACTGTATCTGTATCTTTGATTCTCACATCACGGTGTTGTTTGCGAACAATTTTGTCTAGCGCTTCAAGTGGTTCACCTTGATTACTAGTAACAATAATGATGATTTCATCGTCTTGGTATTTATGAATTTCTTTTACAGGGATTAAAGTCTCTTCATCGATCGTTAAATACCCTAAATTCACTCCAATATCGATCACTTTTTCTAAACTTTTTCCGACAACCGCCACTTTACGTTTCGACTCTTGTGCATGGTTAAACACTTGTTGAATACGAATAAAGTTTGAAGCGTATACTGCTACGATAATGCGTGCAGGGGCAGAATAGAAATATTTTGCAATTTTTTCTTGAATCACGTTTTCGCTCGTTGTATGGCCAGGACGTTCAGCTTCTGTTGATTCCGATAAAAGAATGAACACCCCATCTTCCCCAATTTGAGCCATTTTTGCAATATCTGGTTTATATTTCCCTTTTGCCGCTTGGTCAAATTTGAATTCACCTGTATGCACAATCGCACCTTCCGACGTATGGAAGACAATTCCTAATGAATCAGGAATGCTATGAGTTGTATGGAAGAACGTTACATAAGTTGACTGGAAATTCATACGACTTCTATTTGTGACTTCAAAGAAATTCACTTGATGTAATTCTGGTGTATTTTTTAAATGTTCTTTCGCAAGCGCAATTGTTAATTTTGAACCGTAAACAGGCGCTTTAATTTTTTGCAGTACATATGAAATTGATCCGATTGCATCTTCATGACCATGTGTTAAGAAAATGCCTTTGACACGTTCCTTATTCTCTACCAAATATGTAATATCAGGAATGACGATATCGATCCCCAACATGTCATCTTCTGGGAACATAAGTCCGCTGTCAACAACGAAAAGCTCTTCGTCAATTTCGATCACGTACATCGATTTTCCGATTTCTCCAACTCCGCCAAGAGGGATCACTCGGATTACTTCATTTTTAGTTTTTGACACAATATTTCCTCCTAAAAATATCCCGAACAGCAACCACTTACCATCATTATACGGGGAGTAGCAATGAATAACAAATAAAAAAGCGAATAAATTAGAAAAAAGTGGTGCGTATATTGGTGCGCTTGGGATGAGCTTTAGCGAGCCTTTTATGACGGGGGTTTTTCTTCGAGTCAATGGTGTGAGGCGCGTTGGTTGGTGGGAGTGAAGTTTTGGGGGAATTCTAGCTTGGGAATAATGTTTTTGACCGGTTGAGTATGGCTTTTGCTCGGATAGATTTCCTTTTGACCGGATGAGTTTCTTTTTGACCGGATTACATCTTGTTTCGCCCGGTTAAACTTTTTCTCGTCCGGATAACTGCTTGTTTCGTCCGCTTAAACTTTTTCCCGTCCGGATAACCACTTGTTTCGTCCGCTTAATTCTTGTTTCGTCCGGATAACTGCTTCTTTCGTCCGCTTAAATTTTTTCTCGTCCGGATAACCCCTTGTTTCGTCCGCTTAAACTCTTTCTCGTCCGGATAGCCACTTGTTTCGTCCGCTTAAATTTTTTCTCGTCCGGATAACCACCTGTTTCGTCCGCTTAAATTTTTTCCCGTCCGGATAGCCACTTGTTTCGTCCGCTTAAATTTTTTCTCGTCCGGATAACCACCTGTTTCGTCCGCTTAAACTTTTTCTCGTCCGGATAACCACTTGTTTCGTCCGCTTAATTCTTATTTCGTCCACTTACATTTTTTCTCGTCCGGATAATCCACGATTTCTTCCGCGTGCATTCGTTTCGTCTGGATCCCACCTTGTTTCCCTCCCCCCTTCTATTAAAATAAAAAAAGAAACAGACTCATTCATAGAGTCTGTTCCCCGCTCATGCTCATTATGTGTTTGGTGTTAATTCTGGTTCTACTTCGGATTTTTCGCCTTCATTGGATTCATCTTCTTTAAATAGATCTTTATTTTTCGTTTCTGGGAATACCCAAGCCCAGATTGCAAGTAGTAGGAATAATGCTGCGCCTCCCAAGATGATTGGCTTGTAGCCGTAAACCGGGAAGACTGCCGCTGTAATTAACGGCGGGATTGCAGAAAGGCCTCGTCCAATTTGCAGTGCCCATGAAATTCCTGTCGCTCGAACATCCGTTGGGAAGATTTCACTAAATAATGACCCGAAGACGGATGCACCATTTGAACCAAAGTATAATAAGAACATTGGAATTAAAATTAAGAATGAACTAATTAAACTACTCCAAGTTAAATAAAGAATAAGTCCTCCTAATGCTGCGACAACGCCCAGATAGCAAAGTGTAATTCGGCGTCCCCATTTGTCCGTTGTATAGCCTGCAACAAACGAACCTACTAGACCTGCAAATGCAGTAAAGAAAAGCCACCAGCCGGCAGTACCCATCTCGAATCCTTCATATTTTACAAGATACGTAGGTAAGAAGTTTGTAATCCCATAATAAGCGAAGTATTGCAGAACCGCCGCGATTAAGGCAATTCCAAATGGTTTCCAAAATCTACGCAGTCCATACTTTTCCGTTAGTTTGACTTTTTGAACATCCTTTTTCTCTAGCACCTCTTTTTCCCATACTTGCGACTCTTCGACGTCCTTACGTAAATAAAGGGCAAATAAGATAGGGAAAGCAGATAAAATAAACGTCCAACGCCATCCGATGACCGGTAATAAAAAGCCGCCTACAGAAGCACCTAAAAAGATTCCGATATAAGCGCCACCATATAGCATACTACTCCAAAAACCACGTTGCTTTGATGGAACGGTTTCACTAACTAACGCTTGGGCTGCACCATATTCCCCACCTAAACCAAAGCCAGCGATTGCCGTCCAAACGATTAACCATTCGTAATTGAAGCTAAAACCTCTCATTAATGTTGCTAGACAGAAGATCACGAGAGTTAAAATTAATATTTTTTTACGTCCGATTTTATCCCCTAAATAACCAAATACAACTCCACCTACAGCTAAAAACGCCAACTGAACTGAAAATACAGATGCAACCTGGGCTGTTGAAAGCGAAAGTGCTGAAGCCATGGGAATAACTAAGAAACTTAATAAAAACACTTCATAATAATCAAAAATCCAACCAATATAGGCACCAAAAAATACTTTCAATTTTGACTTATCCATTTTTTCGTCTTGCGTTGGAACTGTTGTACTCGACATAAAATCCCCCCTACGAAAATTTAATGATAGAAAATTCAGTCAATTAATCTTGTAAAACGCCTTGGCATTTACGGTGCTTACACTCTACTGAAACCGGTTTCAAAATCTAATACCCGATTTGCATAGAAGTAATATCGGCAATCCTACTTACAATTTTTCGTTTGTAGATGTGCTTCGATAGATTGGATGGCTGCATCTAAACTGTTATTAATATGTTTCTGCATTAATTTCTCGGCTTTTTCCGGATTTCTAGCAGCAATCGTTTCATAGAGTTCAAGATGTTCTTTGGCTGCTTCTTTACTACGAGTGTGACTTGTATTCGGCCCAATTCTTCTGTAGCGCATAATATGATCATTCATATTGTTCAGTATTTTCACCGCAACCTTATGCTGACTAATGTCGTAAAGCCGATGATGAATCTGATCACCGTAATAAATCACATCCTCATTGTTTCCTAGATTAGCTGCATTGACTAACAGATCTGTGAGAAGTCGTAGTTCCTCTAAATCTCGTTCATTCGCATTTTGAGTCGCTGATTTGGTGACTAAGCCTTCTAGTGCACTACGAACACTAAAGATACTACGTGCATCTTCAACGGAAACAGGTGAAATCTTCAATCTTCCATTCGGCAACCGAACAACTAATTCTTCAATTTCGAGTCGTTGTAGTGCCTCACGTAATGGTGTTCGGCTAATGTCAAAACGTTTCGATAGATCCAACTCATTAATTTGCGCCTCTGGTAATAGTTCCCCACCCACAATTTCCTTCTTTAACTGCAAATAAACATAGTCCTTGGTTGATATTCTACCTTGTGTGGAAGAGACCATTTTATTACCCCCTCTAATTGTATAATTGTACACAGTTATACTAGAAATAATTTACATTAATTTTCTATTTAGAGTCAATATTATTCTCGAAAATGAAACAAAATCTTTTCCCTCCAATTCGACGTCATGGTTGAAACACGTCACAACTTAGCTCTTATTGTCAGATTTTGAATAGTTTGTGGTTGCTTACATAGTGGTTTATTTGGCGAATGAAGGGAGTTAGTAAAAGTGGGACTAGCACATTAAATATAAAATCACACGAATATGTGATGAACTCGCACGAAATAATTGAAGATGTACGTAAGTTTAAAAACTCGCACGTAATTTCAAGGAAGTCGCACGTAAACTGGACAAACCCGCACATGATTCCAATAAACTCGCACGTTAAGGGGATAAATCCGCACGTAAAATATGAAGCCGCACGTAAGCGGAACTTTCTCGCACGTAATTTCAATAATTTCGCACGTTTACGGGATCAACTCGCACGTAAAATATGAAACCGCGCGTAAGCGGACCTTTCTCGCACGTAGTTTCAATAATTTCGCACGTTTACGGGTTCAACTCGCACGTAAAATATGAAGCCGCACGTAAGCGGACCTTTCTCGCACATAAGTCCAGTAAACTCGCACATTAACAGGATCAACTCCCACGTAAAATTCTCTCACCAGCGCGTTCTCATCCCAATCCAAACACAAAAAAAGCTGCGGCATCACGCCGCAGCTTCGTATCTTTCATCGTATTCAGTTGGTATCGATGGATTTTACTTTTTGTTGGAATTGCTCCCAGACTTGATCGAATAAGTCTTTTTCTTCGGTTGTAAGTTCAACCATTGGGAGTCTTACTTTTTCAACGGAGAAACCGAATTTGCTTAGTGCGTATTTTATTGGGACCGGACTTGGGTTTTCGAATAATTTTTTAATCACCGGTAACAGTGCTTGGTGATATTTTGCGGCCACGTCATGGCGTCCTTCATCGAATGCGCGAATCATGGCCTGCATTTCATTACCACATACATGGGAGACTACCGAAATGACACCTCTGCCGCCAACTGACACAAGGGGCAGTGTTAGGGCATCATCTCCACTATAAACATACGTGTCGTCCGAAACATTGGCAAGGATTTCTGTCATTTGATCCAGACTTCCGCTTGCTTCTTTGACAATTCGTATATTGGGAATTTTACATAAATCGATTGTTGTTTGTGATGTGATATTTACACCTGTGCGCCCTGGGACATTGTAAATCACAACCGGTAAATCGGTCACTTTTGCAACAGCCTCGAAATGTGCGTAAATTCCGCGTTGGTTTGGCTTGTTATAGAAAGGCGCAACAACCATGATGCCGTCAGCCCCAAAAGCCTCTACTACTTTTGTTGCCTCAATTGTGTAAGCTGTGTCATTTAAACCAACACCTGCAATAACAGGAATGCGTTTATTTACTTTTTTAATTGTAAAATCGATAAAATCTCTTTTTTCTTGTACGGTTAATGTTGGGGTTTCACCTGTCGTACCACATACTACGATTGTATCTGTACCATTTTGGATTAAGTGCTCAATTACTCGCTCTGCTACTTCATAATTAATTGATCCATCGTCGTTAAATGGAGTAATCATCGCTGTAGCAACACGACCTAGATCCACTATAAAAACACCCCTTAAGGAAATCCTAAAGTAAGTTGTCCTCTAACATCGCTTCTGCAATCTGAATTGAGTTTAATGCTGCTCCTTTTAATAAGTTGTCTGATACAACCCATAAGTGGAAGCCTTTTTTGTTTGAAAGGTCTTGTCGAATGCGTCCTACGTATACTGGGTCTTCCCCTTCTACGTAAATTGGCATTGGGTACTCTTGATTTGAAATATCATCTTGTAACACAACACCTGGTGCATTTTTAAATACTTCGAATAGATCTTGAACGCTTGCGTCTTGTTCTACTTCGATATAAACAGACTCAGAATGTCCAGAAACGACTGGAACACGTACGCATGTTGCTGCTACTGAAAGTTCAGGCATGCTCAGGATTTTTTTCGTTTCGTTGATCATTTTCATTTCTTCGTAAGTAAAGCCATTATCCGTAAATACGTCAATTTGCGGAATGACGTTACGTGCGATTGGGAAGTGTCTTTTGTCTGATTTTGCTGGTAAAATGTTGGCTTCTACATTTTTTCCAGCTTCCCATTGTGCACTTTGTTCGCGTAATTCTTCAATCGCTGAAATACCTGAACCAGAAACAGCTTGATACGTTGAAACAATCACTTTTGTTAAACCAAATTTTTCACGAATTGGTTGTAACGCTGCCACCATTTGAATAGTTGAGCAGTTTGGGTTGGCAATAATGCCGTTATGTTTAGCTAAAGCTTCACGGTTAACTTCTGGTACTACTAGAGGTACATCTGGGTGCATACGGAAATGACTTGTGTTGTCGATTACCACTGCGCCACGCTTTGCAGCTTCTGGTGCTAATTTTGCAGACACAGAACCACCTGCTGAGAATAATGCAACATCTACACCTTCGAAGCTTTGCGGTGTCGCTTCTTCGATTGTGTAAGTTTGACCGTTAAATTCGATCTCTTTTCCTGCAGAACGAGCAGATGCTAGGAATTTTATATGTTTAATAGGAAAATTTCTTTTAATAAGTTGTTCCTTCATTTTAGAACCTACTGCTCCTGTTGCTCCTACAATTGCAACTGTTAATTGCTTAGACATCTATTCATCTCTCCTCAAATAATACTAGTTAAGTAATGTTAGAAATTGTATCATAAAAAACTATAGTTGTGTTAGAAAATTCGACTATTTCAAATATTGTATAAATAATGGCTGTAATTGCTTTTTGTGATTAATCGCATGTTCAACCGTTTCGACCATTTTAGTGAAATCGGAAATAAGAGAATTCGGCTTGTTGTATGGATCGTCTTGACCAAATGGGATAAAGTATATATTTTTAGAGTTTAATAATCTCATAATGTTGACGCCGTTTAAGCCGAGTGCATCATTTGTAGAAATACCTAATACGACAGGTGAACCATTACGTAATGTCGCTTTTGCTGCCATTAACACTGGACTGTCTGTAGATGCATTGGCAAATTTACTAATCGAGTTCCCCGTCATTGGCGCAATTACCATACAATCTAGTGGATTACTAGGTCCAAATGGTTCTGCACCTGCGATCGATGAAACCACTTTTTCACCTGTTATGCTTTCAATCTTTTTAATCCATTCTTCACCTGTTCCAAAACGCGTTGCTGCTGTTAACACGGAATGTGTAATAATCGGTACAACCGATGCACCAGCTTTAATAAAGTTTTCAATCTTCGGAACAACATCTTCATACGTACAGTGTGATGCTGTGATCCCGAGTCCTATTCGTTTACCCTCGAGCACGTTTTTACCTCCTTAATTGTCCAACAATTGATTCATATAATACATGAGCAGCATCGTTCGGGAAAAACTTTCCAGGTAATGCTGGTAATAATTCATAATCCTTGCGACTAACATCATCATTTAAACACCCAGGGTAGGAGGCTAAATCATAAATTGGCATTGCTATTTTTTCATTGAACTCTTGATCCAACCATTTTGCTGGAATGGTATTGATGAAGACATCTCCATCCACATATCCGACTTCATCTAATTGAACCACTTCATATCGTAATGCCTTTGCTTCACTTAATTGCACATTGGAGCGAACAGCGATACAAACATCCCCGCCAATGCTTCTCAATATATGAGCCACCATTTTCGCAACTCGGCCAAAGCCAGTTACAATAAATTTCTTCCCTTGAATTGCTTGTTTCGTATTATAGAAGCTTGAAACAAATGCTTCTGCAGTTAACGCAGCATTTTGCCAAATAAATCCTTCATCTTCTAAGTAGTAAGAAATCTCGTTGTTTTTTAAAATACTTTTCCATTCATCATTTAATTTCCCGGCAAATATTTTCGCTCCAGAAACTCCCATCACTAATGGAACTTCTACTGGCAGAGGATGTATAGGAAGGACAATAAAATTCGGTTTAAATTCATAAACCATTCTGTTCAAATCTTCATCCCATACGCTCTCACTTTTGTAATAAACCGTACGTGAGTTTTCTTTGCTCAGTTTTTTCGCGAGCATTTTTAGACGAGCATCTGTACCAACTACTAACCATTTTTCTTCTTTCATGAGTCGAAATGCCTTCTAGTCGCAGTAGTTTTGCGGAATAAAATACGGTCTTCCCCAATTAATTGAATCTCTTCCCACGGCACAAACTGTGGGGTAGAAGATTTCTTTTTGGCGAATGGCTTTTTGGCAGTTAAATCCGCTAGTTCAAACCCAATAATTCTTCCCGTTCTCGGATCAAACACACATTCCGTCTCAGCCAAAAAACCGTATCTAACCCCATTTTCCATTTCAATTAACTCTTTCTCTGCAAGCTCCGACAGCAGCATATTTTCCCTCCTCCATGAGCTTACTGATACTATATGCAACCCAATAATTATCGGTGCCCATCCATGTTTCAAAAGTTTAGTTCCTCAAAGTAAATTGAGACTTTTGGGTGAAACGCGATTGTGCTAGTGGGCGGCGTTGCATTACGAATCCGCAGCTCTTAATTTTTATTTAACATAAACATCCAGGATTAATGAACGATGTGGGTTATTTGTGTTGATAGTGGTAAGCTTGTGTGGTGGATATGTTTGTAGGAATATTTGTAGGTTAGTGTGGGGGTTGGGCTGTGATTATGGAATGGTGGTAGGTGGACTTTATCTTGCTAAATGAACAGAAATCAGGTCTATCCGAACACAACTTTTGCTAAGTGAGCATAAACCTGGGCTTTCCGAACATAACTCTTGCTAAGTGAGCATAAACCTGGGCTTTCCGAAATAACTCTTGCTAAGTGGACTTAAACCACGGTTATCCGAACATAACTCTTGCTAAGTGAGCAATAAACCTGGGCTTTCCGAAATTAACTCTTGCTAAGTGGACTTAAACCACGGTCATCCGAACATAACTCTTGTTAAGTGAACATGACTGGCGGCAAAAGCCGAACACCAAATATTGTATGCAGACATTACTTAGGCAGTGAACATTATAGGTTGATAGAGTAAACATTCTCAGGTAAGGGTAAGTTAAAAGATGGTGCAAAGTAAGCTGGATGAATTCCCTACAACGTTATTAATCACTGAATCTAAAATAATTAAAAACTAATATATACTAAGTATACTTTTAACAAATGTCTTTTTATTACTTATTACATCAATTGTCGTTATTTGGAAGTCATTTTTTGTAAAGTCTCTGTTTGATGAAAGTGTGTGATCAGTGTAACTGGCTTTCTTTAAGTGATTTTGAATGATGATATCCTTAGATTTTAGAAATAAAGGAATAAATTTCCTTTAAATTTGAAAATACCCTTAATTTCTTAAAAATAAGGGAAGTTTTTTCCCTTATCTCTTCCAAATCATTGGATTTCACCTTATTTAGAGAGGATTAACGGAATATTTTTCCCTTATATTAGCTTTTTGATGCTTCCCTTTTTTCATTAGCGGAAAATTATTCCCTTATCATTACTCATACCTGTTCCCTCTCTCCTATAATAAGTAATTTTTCATTTCATTTGAGCAACTTCAACGCACATCCAGCTCGTTGTAAGTAAATCACGGTTCATCCCTCCGATTAAGGACTTCTTGCGTAGATTCATTTCCTTCACTCCATAATTTCACAAAAGTCCAAAATAAAAAAGCGCCCCCTCTTCCAAGGAGACACCCTTTATCACATTACTCTACGCCTTGGCCAATGATGGCGATGGCTGGCTTCGAACCTAAAAACTGTTCGATGAAGTCGTTCACTTTGTCTTTTGATACGGCATCGATTTCGGTGATGATTTCATCGAGTGTTTTGTGGCGGCCGTGAATAAGTTCATTGCGGCCGTTGCGGCTCATGCGTGCGCTTGTTCCTTCTAATCCTAAGACTAGACTTCCTTTCAGCTGCTCTTTCGCATTGGCCAATTCCGTATCGAGCACGCCTTCTTTTCGGAATGCTTGAATCGTTTCGTCAATTGTTGATTCCAATTGCTTAAGCTGTTGATTGTTCGTGCTTCCGTAAACCGTCAGTGCGCCAACGTCTGAGAAACACGTATGGTAAGAATAAATGGTATAAGCAAGGCCGCGCTCTTCACGCACTTCTTGGAATAGTCGAGATGACATATTGCCACCTAAAATATTATTCAGCGCGACTAAGCTATACACATTGGGATCCATTACATTGATGGCCGGATACGAGATTGCTAAGTGTGACTGTTCAATATCGCGAGACTTTACGTAGCGACCAGGCGAAAATTCAGGATACGTCAGGACAGTTTCAACCGCTTCTGGTGATTGTTCAAATCGGTTAAATAGATTTTCAATATGTAGTAGTAAGTCTTTTGTTATATTTCCTGCAACCGAAATGACAACATTTTCTGGCGTATAGTGTTTGGCCATATAATTTCGAATTGTATCAGCTGTAAATGTGTTTAGCGTTTTGCTCGTACCTAAAATCGGTAAGCCTAGCGCATCTTTCGGATACATAACGCCCCATAATCGTTCGTGGACATCATCATCCGGCGCATCTTCACTCATTAAAATTTCTTCTAACACGACTTGACGTTCTTTATCTAACTCAGTCTCTGAAAATACCGAATTGAAGAACATATCCGCTAAGATGTTGATTGCTAGTTCTCCGTGATGGTCGAGCACTTTTGCGTAGTAACATGTATTTTCTTTTGACGTGAAGGCATTTACTTCGCCGCCGATGCGGTCAAACTCTTCAGCAATTTGGCGAGCCGTGCGCGTTTTTGTTCCTTTAAAGAGCATATGCTCAATAAAATGCGTAATCCCGTTTTCTTCTGGCAGTTCAAAACGCGAGCCAGCATTCACCCATATTCCAATTGATAGAGAGCGAACGTGTGACATTTGCTCCGAGACGATCCGCACTCCATTTTGACAAGTATAAACTGTAACCAATTTTTATCCTCACTTCTAAAAGTTAGTATTCTTTAATCTTATGCTAATCTTATCCAACTTTTAACGCAAGTTTAAGGTTTTATCCAGAAAAATTTTACATAAAAAAACCATTAGCTCACTAATGGTTTTTTCTTAAGCTCCCGAGCATTATTCTTTTACGATTTCCAACACCAGTTTTCCTTTGGCGTTACCTTCTAAAATCACTTTTTGTGCTTCGGCCGCTTCTTCTAGTGGTAAGACTTTCCCGACGAAAGGATGCAGGCCCCCGTTACTTAGTGCGGCTTCTACTGCAATTAAACTTTCATTATATTGGTCAATTGGTGCATTCCAAACGGCCATCCCCATCACATCGGCTTCTTTTGCCATTGTTAAACGCGGGTTAAAATCCAATGATCCACGGTTCCCGACAACCACCACGCGGCCGTATTTATTTACTAATTGCAAATCCTTTTCTAAATTCACATTTGCAAGCATTTCAAGAACTAAATCAACCCCTGCACCATTAAGAGATTGAATCTTTTCTATATAATTCTCTTCATTATGATAAAAGATCTCATCCGCCCCAGCTTTACGTACTAATTCGTAGCCTTCTTCCGTTCCGACTGTTCCAATTACTCGTGCTCCTGCATATTTCGCAAGCTGTACAGCCAACGTCCCAACACCGCCTGAAGCACCGTGAATGAGAACCGTTTCTCCAGGTTTTAAACGTCCTCGATGGAAGAGTGAACGATAAGCCGCTGTCACAGGAACTCCTAGTGCTGCACCTTGTTTGAAGCTGATGGAATCTGGTAATTTATGTACGGCCTCAACATCACAAACAACTTTTTCAGCATACGTCCCCGTTTTTCGATTGGCTAAAATAGATGAGATAAATACTCGGTCCCCTACCTGTAATCTCGTTACGCCTTCACCTACTGCATCGATTACCCCTGCCCCATCAAATCCTGGCACATACGGAAATTCTGGAGTAAAGAATGCATAGCCACCTGCTCGAATATAAGCTTCTGCTGGATTAACGCCTGCATAATATAATTTCACCCGAACTTCATTTTTCTCCGGTTCCGGTTCTACAATATCAACTAAATTTAAAACTTCTGGTCCCCCAAATTCGGCCATTTGAATCGCCTTCATGTAATCCCCTCCAAAACTTCTTATTATTCAAACTTTACCATTTTTGACCTATTCTTTTCAATTCGGTTATTTTACGCACCTATTAATCGCGAATATGCAAGGACTTCATTACATTATTGATAAGCAATTTTTTCAAATTCCATTAATCAAGTCAAAAATTGATTTAATCTAGTCAAAATTTTAGATACTCTAGCCATTTTTTCGAATAATCTAGCCAAATTTTCAGATAATCTAGCCAAATTTTCAGATAATCTAGCCAATTTTTCAGATAATCTAGCCAAATTGTTTTTTCATTAATTTAGGTCTTCATCAAATTGATGAAGACCAATTCTTGTACTCCATTATTAGTTTTCGACTGTTGTCACAGTTAAACGGTTATAAAGGGCCAGTACGCCTACAGCTTTTTTAATAACTGGGAGGTCAATCATTTTTCCGTCTACACTAACTACGCCTTTACCTTGTTCTTCAGCCTCCGCTGCAGCTTGAATAATTTTTTTAGCTTGTTCGACTTCTGAATCTGTAGGCGTGTACACTTCATTGACGACTTTTAGTTGTGCTGGATGGACGATTAATTTCCCCTTGAAGCCTAACGCTTTACTAAAGGTTACTTCTTTTCTTAACCCTTCTTCATTGTAGATATCTACATACACCACATCAATTGGCCCTTCGATTTTAGCCACTCTAGATGCTAATACGAGTTGTGACTTCGCAAATAGAAGTTCTGACCCGTGCTCAGTTAAGGTTGCCCCTATATCTAACGTATAATCAATCGCACCAAATGCAAGGCGAGTTACACGATAAAAGTTCGCTAATTCTACTGCGTGATGAATCCCCAGTGCGCTTTCGATTAATGCAACGATTTTGATAGAACCAAGTGGGATATTTAGTTCCTGTTCTTTTTCTAACAACAGCTTATCTAACACTTGTAATTGTGCAGGCGTTTCAGCTTTCGGTAGGACGATCCCATCGACACCCTGAACAACCACTTGACGCACATCTTCAAGAAAATAAGGCGAATCAAAACTATTAACTCGTACAAAAATATTCTTTTGTTGATAGCGAGCGATTGCTTGAATGACTTTATCTCGTGCATTTTGTTTTTCTGAAATGGCAACTGCATCTTCTAAATCAAAAATAAAGGCATCTGCTTCTAATGTAGCGACTTTATCGATATTTCGTTGATTGGAACCGGGTACAAAAAACCATGTTAATTCGTTTGACACTATTTTCACCAACCTACTCTTCATTATTTACTTGCTTTGGATCAAGTTCATCCACCTGAATTAAATGACTTTATTCTGCGCGAAAGCTTTAATATCTTCTTCTGTGTAACCAACTGCCTTTAAGATTTCATTTGTATGCTGCCCGACTTCTGGAATTGGGTTGAATACTGGCTCGATATCATTAAAGGTTGCTGGTGGTAAAAGTGCTTTTAATTTCCCAACAGGTGAATCCACTTCGCGCCAACGATTTCTTGCTTCTAACTGAGGGTGGTTTACAAAATCCATGACAGAATTTAACCGTGCATTGGCAATACCAGAATCCTCAAGTAACTCGATAATTTCCTCCGATGTCTTTTCAAGGAAGACTTTTTCAATAATCTTTTGAAGGGTTTGTTGGTTTTTAAATCGGTTTGTATTATTGTAATAATCCGGATGATTCGTTAAGTCCGGATCCCCTAATACTTTTTCACAGAAGTTTTTCCATTCTCTTTCGTTTTGAATAGAAATATAAACTTGTTTTTGATCACCCGCTACAAATGGACCATAAGGATAAATTGTTGCATGACTTGCCCCTGTACGTTCGGGCTCTTTGCCACCATATTCCGCAAAGTATGAAGGGAAGCCCATCCATTCGCCAAGGGATTCTAGCATCGAAACTTCTAAAATTCGACCTTTTTGATCTTTGTTTCTAGCAAGTAGCGCTGTTAGAATACCAGAGTATGCATACATACCTGTCGCAATATCCGCAATGGCAACACCCGATTTTGATGGTGTCTCTTCCGTACCTGTAAGTGCCATCGCGCCAGATTCACATTGAACGAGTAAATCATAGGCTTTCTTATGTGTATATGGACCATTACTTCCATAACCTGAAATTCCACAAATAACGAGGCTTGGATGTTTTTCTAACAATTCATTTGCCCCAAACCCTAAACGTTCCATAGCACCAGGCGCTAAATTTTGTAGAAATACATCCGCATCTTCTAAAAGTTTACTTAAAATTTCTTTTCCCTCTTCTGTTTTCAAATCTAATGTAAGGGACTCTTTTGAACGATTTAGCCACACAAAATGACTCGCCATTCCATTGACAGCAGAGTCATAATGACGTGCAAAATCACCTTTTTCCGGTCTTTCGATTTTTATTACACGTGCACCTAAGTCCGCTAATTGTCTTGTAGCAAATGGACCAGCCACAGCTTGTTCAACTGACACGACAGTAATTCCTTCTAACGGTAACATCATATCTCTCCATTCTCTTTATGTAGTTTTAGTAGGTAGCAACACAGGCCCCCTAACAAACTTGCGAATTGAAAAGGTGGAGCACGACTTTCCATAATGCGTGTCCACCTTCAAGAAGCCAATTAAATTGGGATGACTCCAATCGAAATTGCTACGATCGTCATAACAATTGTTGAGCCAAATGCCCATAATATTGTATGCTTTTGGTGTTCTGCTAAACTGATACCCGCTAATCCCAGTAATACAAACACGGATGGATTTAATGGACTTACAGAGAATCCAGTCGTTCCATTCCCTAATAATGCGGCTTTCCCGATATCTAGTGGATCAATTCCCATGGTTACAGCTGTTTCACTTAAAATCGGTAATACACCATAGTAAAATGCATCAGGCGAGAAAATTAAACTTAATGGCATACTGACAACTGCCATTATTACTGGCAAATATTGACCAAGGCTATCTGGAATAACGGCCACACTAGCCGTCGCCATTGCATCAATCATTCCTGTACCTGATAAAATCCCTGTAAAGATCCCCGCTGCAAAGATCGTTGCTACAACCATTACCATACTAACAGCATGTGAAGCGATTTGTTTAGACTGATCTTCAACTGTTCTGCAATTGACTGCTAAGGCAATCGCAAAGGCAATCATAAATAAAATCGATGTTGGAATAATATCCATAATTAAAATCGTAATTAATGAAACTGTTAAAATTAAATTAAACCAGAATAACTTTGGTAGTTTTTGACCTTCATTAATATTTGACAATTCAATCACTGAAACATCAATTTTTCCTAAACGTTTACGCTCTTTACGACCTAAAAGATAACCAACAAATACAACCCAAACCATTCCTGCTAACATAGGAATAATTAAAGGATTAAATAATTGAGAAGCGTCTGCATCTAATGTAACCATCGCACGAGCTAAAGGGCCTCCCCATGGAATAATATTCATTACCCCTGCCCCTAATGCTACAATTCCGGCTAAAACAACCGGTCTCATACCTAGTTTTTGATAAACTGGAAGAAGTGCTGTAATTGTAATCATGAATGTTGCTGAACCATCGCCATCAAGTGCAACGATTAATGTAATGATTGCTGTTGCAACAGCAATTTTTAATGGATCTCCCTTAGCAAATTTAAGTAGCGTGGAAATCATTGGATTAAATAACCCCTTGTCAATCATTAATCCAAAGTAAAGAATCGAGAATCCTATCATAATCGCAGTAGGTGCAACCTTTTGTACCCCTGCTAACATCAATTCTCCCATTTCCGTTCCAAAACCTAAAAATAAACCAAATGCCAAAGGAATTACCGTAAATGCAATAAGAACTGATATTTTATTTGTCATAACAAATGCTAGAAATAAACCAATCATCAAAAACCCCATTAACGCTAAGCTCATATGAACTCCCCTTTGTATGAATTTTCAATTTCTTCTGGTAAAAAAATAGCATTCGCTCCGGTGCCCCCTTTTAAGATTAGATCGAATTGAAATACTATTTCAGTATTGGACCTTGCGACTAACCTTGGTTTCAAGTGGGTGATACGAAGCGAATGCAAAGAATGTAAGTCTAACTTCCCCTTATAATTAGATAACTAAATTTTCAATCTTACTAATATGGCCTGTTAAGTCTCTTTCTGTAACCCCTTTAATTAAATCCACACATTGTAATAATTTTGTTAAGTCAATTCCTGTTTCAATTCCCATTTCGTGTAACATAAACACTAAATCCTCTGTTGAATCGTTACCTGCTGCGCCTGGTGCAAATGGACATCCACCAAGGCCACCGATTGAGGCATCAAATGCTGCTACCCCTGCTTGTAGCGCTGCAATTGTATTGGCTTTTGATAACCCGTAAGTGTCATGGAAATGAGCTGCAATTTTTGCACGAGTGTTTAAATTTAGGATCTCACTAAACACTTCATATACTTGCTTTGGATTTGCTCGTCCAATCGTGTCACAAACAACAATTTCATCAACTTCTAGCGATTCCAATTCCTTTACAACGCGGAGTACATTTTCAACGGGTACAACGCGTTCGAATGGGCAACAAAAGGCAGTTGAAATGTCGAATCGTACAAACGTATTATTCGATTTTGCATCTTCTACTACTTTCGCTAATTGTTTCATAGATTCTGCAATTGGCATTCTTACATTTCGTTGATTAAATGTCTCACTCGCTGCAACAAATAAGGCAATACTATCAACGCCCTGTTCTTTAGAAAGCTCATAACCTTTTAAATTCGGAATTAACGTCATATATTGAACGCCTTCGATTCGGTTAATACGGCGTAACACGTCACTTGCATCAGCCATTTGTGGCACATGCTTTGGTGATACAAAAGAAGTGGCTTCCATTCGTTTAATACCTGTTTGACTAAGTAAGTTAATTAACTCCACTTTTTTATCTGTTGGAATAAGTTTGGCTTCATTTTGAAGTCCATCCCTTGGTCCTACTTCAATGATTTCAACAAATTTTGGTAAATTCATGTCTGGTATCCCCCCTTTAAAAACTAATTATTTTATTACTTCTAAGCCTTTCAATTTCTCAATTTGCTCGTCTGTTAAGCCTACTTTTTCTTTTAAAATTTCGTCTGTATGTTCGCCTAATTTTGGACCTGCCCAGCGAATTTGACCTGGTGTTTTGCTTAGTTTTGGAATAATGCCTGGTACCTTTAATTTTCCTAAGTCTTCAACGTCTAAATCGACAATCATCTCACGTGCTTGGTAATGTGGGTCTTTGAACATATCTTCTACACTAAAGATCGATCCAGCAGGAATTCCGTTTTCCTCTAAGATATTTAAAGCGCTTTCAATATCTAGTGATTTTGTCCATTCTCCAATAACTGAATCTAAATATTCTGCGTCTTGGCTTCTTCCATCATTTGTTTCATATAAAGGATTTTCAAGGACATCTTCGCGGTTAATTGCTACCATTAGTCGTTTGAAAATACCATCTCCATTGGCACCAATCACTACATATTTGCCATCCTTACATAAATAAATATTTGAAGGGGCAATTCCAGGTAATGTACTGCCTGTGCGTTCACGGATGACACCGAATTTATCGAATTCTGGTACTGTACTTTCCATTAAGCTGAAGATGGCTTCATAAAGGGCAACATCTACTACTTGACCTTCACCACTCACTTGATCGCGATGTCTTAAGGCCATTAATGCACCAATGACAGCATATAAAGCAGTAACCGAATCCCCTAAACTAATTCCCACTCTCGTAGGTGGTAAATCTGGATAACCCGTTAGATAGCGAATTCCTCCCATTGCTTCTCCGATACTACCGAATCCTGGACGATCTTTATAAGGGCCATCTTGTCCATAACCTGATACTCGAACCATAATGATTTTTGGGTTGATTTGCTTTAACTCTTCATAACTTAAACCCCATTTTTCAAGCATTCCAGGTCTGAAGTTCTCAATCACAATATCAACTTCTTTTACTAACTCTTTGATCACTTCTTGTGCGTCTTCATTTTTTAAGTCGAGTGTAATACTTTTTTTATTACGAGATTGAACATACCACCAAAGGGAATTGTCATTATGTAATAATCTCCATTTTCTAATGGGATCCCCTTTTTTCGGTGGTTCCACTTTTAATACCTCTGCACCAAAATCTGCAAATAATCTTCCCGCAAAAGGACCCGCAATTAGGGAACCTAATTCTAAAACCTTTACTCCTTCTAAAGGACCTATAGATGTTTTATCTAGCATATTTTCACCCCAAAGTACTATTTTTTTACTTAATTCTCTTTTTTCTTCCATAAATTAAATATATTGAAAGTTTCGAAATTTGTCAACGGTCGACCGTCAGCATTTTTTACTTTTCTTTAGCGGGTTGTTAAGCTAAAATATAGGGAATATGTTGTTAGAGGTGTCTTATGAATAAAATTATTAAAAGTGATTTATTGCATAATCAGGTTTATTCGGTTTTAATCGAGATGATTATGAAAGGCGAATTTCAGCCAGGAGAAAAATTAGTAGAAACTAGAATTGCCAAAAACTTAGAGGTAAGTCGTGGTACGATTCGAGAAGCATTACAAATGCTCATAAAAGACGGCTTAGTCATCAAAGAAGATAAAAACATGTACATCTATAATCCAGAGCAAAAAGATGTCATTGATTTATATGTTTGCAGAAAAAGTCTTGAATCCACTGCAGCAAAATTAGCTGCCGAAAACATCACGAAAGAGCAATTAGAAATACTTGAAGAGGTTGTTGAAAAATCTAAACATGCAGATGCTGATAAGGATCGTAAAGCCCTTACTAAATTAAATCAACAATTCCATGATCTCATTGACCAAGCCTCGGATAATGAGCATTTAATTCAGATTTGCGGCTTAATCAAAAATAAAACATTGTTTATTCGTAACCATGTATTACAAGCACACATTTCAGATTACCAAGACTACGTTTTAGACCACGAAAAAATATTTTTAGCTATAAAAGCTGGTGACGCTGAAAACGCATATGCACTCATGTATCACCACATTGACCGAAGTTTTGAAGAAATTAAAAAGTCACTCAATTATGTGTAAATGGATAGATAAAAGATCCGTTTTATGATAAAAATCTGCTCAAGCGAATGAGCAGATTTTTTTGTTTGGTGGGAGTCTTTTGGTGCTGGTGTGACCATCCTTTTGAATGGGGATTTCGTCCGCTTGAGTCGAGATTTCATCCGGATACACGTAGGTTTCGTCCGTTCACCTCACTGTTTCGTCCGGATATACGTAGGTTTCGTCCGTTCACCTCTCTGTTTCGTCCGGATACATGTGGGTTTCGTCCGTTCACCCTACTCTTTCATCTTCAGCAAATTCATAATCATCCTAAAAATTCCCCCATCAGTATGCCAATTTTTCTGCCCCTTCTATCATTTACCTTCGTATTCCCTTCACATGCTAAGCACTTTAAACTAGTCACTCTTATATATAGAAACCGACGTTTATTGAGTTTGGAAAAAAATACCCGGATCAAATCAAAGAAAATTTCTAAGTCCTATTGATTTTTACACTGATAATGATTATCATTATTATCGCTAAATACATATTAAAAATTATCTGAAAAAGGAAGTTGATTTCACATGAAAACAAAATCGTTATTCGCAATATTAATCGCAGGGGGCGTCTTGATGACAGGATGCAATAATTCCGAGGATGCCCAAAAGATTGATTCAACAGTAAGTACTGAAGAAACAACAAACAATGAACCGACAAATGTAATCTTGCAAAAAGAAATCGATGCATATAAAGTATTCGCTTTGGATCAATTAGACCAATTCACAATCGAAACTGAAAAATTTGTTCAAGCAGTAAAAGCTGGTGATCTTGAAAAAGCAAAAGAAATTTATCCTCAAGCAAGGATGTATTTTGAACGCTCAGAACCAATTGCTGAAAGCTTTGGCGATCTTGATCCTCGTATTGACGCACGCTTGGCTGACTTAGAAGCAGAAGGACAAGGCGAAGAAAGTTGGACTGGTTACCATAAAATCGAATACGGCTTATGGGAAGAAAATACAACAAAAGGATATGAAGCGATTGCCGATCAACTACTTGCAGATTCAAAAGAATTACGTGCACGTGTAGAAACGGTGGACGTTACTCCTGAACTAATGATGACAGGTGCAATCGATTTATTAAATGAAGTGTCCACATCAAAAATTACTGGAGAAGAAGAAATCTATTCTCATACTGACTTATATGACTTTAAAGCGAATATTGAAGGTGCTGAGAAAATCTTCACTATTTTAGAAGAACAACTATCGAACAAAGACCCAGAACTAGTTAAAAATTTGACTGATAAATTTAAAACTGTAAATGATTTACTAGCAAAATTTGAAACGAGCGATGGAAATTTTGTTTCATATACACAATTGACAAAAGAAGATACAAAACAATTAGCTGAAGCAGTAAACCAATTAGGTGAACCATTAAGTCAAATGGGGATTATTTTGGAGTGATGACATATGACTAAAACAAATGCTGATGAAAAATTACTAGATAAAAAGATTACACGCAGACAAATGTTAAAGTTAACAGGTGTTGGGGTCGCAGGTTTAGCCATTGGTGCTTCTGGTTTAGGAGGCGTGCTTAGTGCTTTCGGTGAAGAGCTATTTGTAGATGACGACACTACTGCTACAAACAAAGTGAACTTTTACGGGAAACACCAATCAGGGATCGCAACTGCTGTTCAAACGAATATCTATTTTGCAGCTTTAAATGTTTTAGTAAATTCGAAGCAGGAATTACAAGAGTTATTTAAAATGTGGACTCCCCTTGCTATTCGCATGATGAATGGAGAATCCATTTCAATGGAAAAACAGAATGCCTTAATTCCACCAAAAGATACTGGAGAAGCTCAAGGTCTAGATGCGCGAAACTTATCCATTACTTTTGGTGTCGGCCCTAGTCTGTTTGAGAAACAGGAACTTGGCCTAGCATCGCTTAAACCAACTGAATTAAAAGACCTTCCACATTTCCCGAAGGACCAACTAGACGAGGCGTATACCGGAGGCGACATTTGTATTCAAGCTTGTGCGGATGACCCCCAAGTTGCCTTCCATGCTGTACGAAACCTTGTTCGAGCTGCATCTGGAAAAGTAACAATCAAATGGTCTCAGGCGGGTTTTAACTCGTTTCCAGTTGAAAAAGGAAAAAAACAAACACCACGTAATCTATTTGCCTTTAAAGATGGTACCGAAAATCCATCCGGTGAAAAAGATATGAATGAAGTTGTCTGGGTCCAACCTGGTGAATCAACTTCATGGATGACTAACGGTACTTATTTAATTGCACGTCGCATTCAACTACATTTGGAAACGTGGGATCGTACTTCATTAAAAGAACAAGAAAAAACTTTTGGACGTCACCGTGAAAGTGGTGCCCCACTTGGAAAACAAAAAGAATTCGATGAGATGGAAATCGAACGAAAAGATGAAAATGGAAATTATATCGTCCCTGAGAACTCGCATGTCTTTCTTGCCAAACAAGCTAAAGCAAGAATCATGCGCCGATCTTACTCCTATTCTTCAGGAATGATTGATTCAACAGGTGCTTATGATGCAGGATTAGTTTTTGTATCATTCCAAAAAAATCCTGAACAATTTATTAAAATTCAAAGTGCACTTGGACGATTGGATAAACTTAATGAATATATTACCCATCGAGGAAGTGGTGTTTTCGCTTGCTTCCCAGGTGTTAAAAAAGGAAGTTATATAGGTGAAGCATTATTTAACACGTTGTAGTCAATTTGCCATCATCCTATTCCTTGTCATTGTGACGACACTGCATCCTGTAGCTGCTGCCGGAACTTATAGCAACCTCTATATTTCCATCAGTGATGCCATCATGAGTTCAAAACAAGGGGATGAAACAAGCGCAAAAGAGGCAGTTCAAACATTTGAAGTTCAATGGAATGAAGCAAATGTTAAGAATTCGGAAGAGTCAAAAGCGGTTGACCAAGCTCTAGAAAAGGCACTTACAGCTAATTCAAAAGATACTCGATTAACTGCATTAACGGAGCTTTCAAAAGCTTTAACAGACCTTGAAAAAGCGGAAAATCCAGTAGATGAAAAAGCAGAACGCTTGGCTTTTGTTAAGACCATGACACCTGCGTTAAACCAATTACAAAATGCGATCAAAGAAGAAAATATAGAACAACTAACGACTGCTTATAACGCATTCAACGCTTATTGGAACAAAAAAGAACTTCCAGTACGCCAATATGATGTTGCAGCATACGGTAAAATTGAAACTCAAATGTCTTTCATTCGTATTGAGCTTTCAAATGACCAACCAAATTTTTCTTTAATACAAGATCAATTCAATGTGTTAACGCAAACGATTAAAGATTTTGGTGCTGATAAAAAAGTAAATGCAGAAACAAAGGGCACTTACTCTTTGCAGTCATTAATAGACTTAATTGATGAAGCCACATCCCAAATTGCTCAAAACGATTTTGCTAAAGCCTCTAACACGATCAAAGAATTGATTACGGTTTGGCCAAATGTTGAAGGTGACATTCGAACAAAAAATGCGAGCCTTTACACGAAAATTGAAAGCGATATGCCCATCATTGCCAGTGATTTAATGAAAGATGAAGTTGATGCCAAAGATATAAATGCACAACTTGAAGATTTTAAACAGCAAATTTTACTTATCAAAGAAGACCAAAACTATAGTTATTGGGATTCTGCTTTAATTCTTCTACGTGAAGGTTTTGAAGCTTTACTCATTATCATGGCTTTAGTCGCTTTCTTAAAGAAATCACAACAAACGCAT
Organism: Ureibacillus composti; assembly: GCA_030348875.1. GTDB lineage: Bacteria > Bacillota > Bacilli > Bacillales_A > Planococcaceae > Ureibacillus > Ureibacillus composti. The sequence continues at coordinate 1,252,980 of JAUCEP010000002.1, read as the reverse complement.
ATGATCAAATGGATTTATATTGGTGCAGGTTTTGGGGTTGGCCTAAGTGGACTATTAGCCATTTTCATGTCGACCATCTTCCAATCGGCTACAATCAATACAAATCGCGAAATCATGGAAGGTTTTATAGGTTTATTGGCTGCGGCTATGATGATTGGTATTGGGATTTGGTTACATAGTAAGTCCAATATTCATTCTTGGAATTCTTATCTATCGAAACAACTAAATCATGCGATATCGAAACAAAGTATTTGGGCCATGACCTTCATCAGTTTTTTATCCGTATTCCGTGAAGGTGCTGAGACCTTAATCTTTTATATGGGAATTGCCCCTAAAATGTCGACAACTGATTTTACTTTAGGAATCGGTGTTGCCATTGCCATTTTGGTCGTTGTTGCTATCGTCTTATTACGTGTAAGTGGAAAAATTCCATTGCACCAATTCTTTGCAGTTGCCACAATCTTAATTTATGTACTAGCTTTCAAAATCATTGGTGTCAGCATTCACCTACTACAGCTTACTAGTACATTGCCTACAACGATTATTGATGGCTTACCTGTTTGGGCTTCAATTGGTTTTTATCCAACAGTTGAAACTATGATCGGTCAAATCTTTTTAATCGTACTCATTATATTGGCAATAATTTATAAAAAAAGAAATGCGTCTTAATTTTTCAAAAGCGTACAGAATAATCGATTAAGTTATTCACTAAAGCAAAAAACAATAGGCTAGAGAGCTCAAACTCCCCTAGCCTATTGTTTTTTTATTGCTCAGATTTTATCCAATTAGGTAACTTTCCAACTAAAAAAGCCTCACCAGGAATCTTCTGTGATCCTAATGAGACAGTTATTGTGATTATTGGTTTTCAGCTTGTTCAGCGCGTTCTTTTTCTTCTTTGATGACTACTTTACGAGAAAGGTTAACGCGGCCTTGGTTGTCGATTTCGATAACTTTTACAAGTAATTGATCCCCAAGTTTTAGTACGTCTTCTACTTTGTTTGTGCGTTCTTCTTGGATTTCAGAGATATGAAGTAATCCGTCTTTTCCAGAGAAGATTTCACAGAAGGCACCGAATTTTTCGATACGTTTTACCGTTGCCATGTAGTATTCGCCAACTTTTGCTTCGCGAACGATGGATTCGATAATTTCTTTTGCACGAACGTTCATTGCTTGGTTCGCAGAAGAAATGTAGATTGTACCGTCTTGTTCTGTATCAATTTTTACGCCAGTTTCTTCAATGATTTTATTGATTGTTTTACCACCAGATCCGATAACGTCACGAATTTTTTCTGGATTGATTTTAATTGTAATGATTTTTGGCGCGTATTCAGATAACTCTTCACGTGGTTGTGAAATTGTTGACATCATGTGATCCAAAATGATCATACGCCCTGCTTTTGCTTGTTGTAACGCTTCTTCTAAAATGTTACGTGATAACCCATCAATTTTGATGTCCATTTGAAGAGCTGTTACACCTTTTGCAGTACCGGCAACTTTAAAGTCCATGTCACCAAGGTGATCTTCCATACCTTGAATGTCTGTTAATACTGAATAGTGTTCGCCTTTTTTCACAAGACCCATGGCAATACCAGCTACAGGAGCTTTTAATGGTACACCTGCATCCATCATGGCAAGAGTTGATGCACAAATTGATGCTTGAGATGTTGAACCGTTTGATTCTAATACTTCAGATACACAACGAATTGCATATGGGAAGTCAGTTTCATCTGGAATTACCGCAAGTAATGCACGTTCTCCAAGGGCACCATGTCCAATTTCACGACGACCAGGTCCACGCATTGGGCCAGTTTCCCCTACAGAGAATTGTGGGAAGTTGTAATGGTGCATGAAGCGTTTAGACTCTTCAAGACCAAGACCATCGATAATTTGAACGTCACCTAGTGGCCCTAATGTACAAATTGAAAGTGCCTGAGTTTGTCCACGTGTAAATAGGCCTGAACCGTGTGCACGTTGCAATAAATTAACTTCAGATGATAAAGGACGGATTTCATCCAATTTACGACCATCTGGACGGATTTTTTCTTCCGTAATAAGGCGGCGTACTTCCTCTTTCACCATTTTATCTAAAATCGTTTTCACTTGTTTAAGTGTTTCATCGTCTGCTTCTTGTTCTTCGTAGCTTGCAAGGACTTTTTCTTTTACAGCTGAAATTGCTTCTTCACGAGCATGTTTTTCAACTGTTTGAATAGCAGCGATCATTTCTTCTTCACAAGCAGCTTTCACTTGAGCAGAAATTTCTTCGTTGATTTCAAATAATTCAACGCCAATTTTTTCTTTTCCTACTTCTGCAACGATTTGTTCTTGGAAGGCAATTAATTTTTTAATTTCTTCGTGTCCGAACATAATCGCTTCTAGCATGATTTCTTCAGGAACTTCAAGTGCACCTGCTTCAACCATGTTGATGGCATCTTTGTTACCAGCAACTGTTAAATGTACAATACTTTTTTCAGATTGTTCAACAGTTGGGTTAAGTACGAATTCTCCGTCGATATATCCAACGTGAACACCAGCGATTGGTCCATCAAATGGAATGTCTGAAACTGATAATGCTAAAGAAGAACCGAACATAGCCGCCACGTCTGTTGGACAGTCAGGATCTGAAGACATAACCATTGAGATTACTTGTACTTCGTTACGGAATCCATCTGGGAACATTGGACGAATTGGACGGTCAATAAGGCGTGAAACTAAAATGGCATGCTCAGATGGACGCCCTTCACGTTTAATGAATCCTCCAGGAATTTTCCCTGCTGCATATAAACGTTCTTCATAGTTCACAGTTAGTGGGAAGAAATCTAGTGGTTTTGGTTGTTTTGACATTGTGGCAGTGGCTAATACTGCTGATTCGCCATAGCGTACTAATGTAGCGCCATTTGCTTGTTTTGCTAGCTGTCCTACTTCAACTACGAGTTGACGGCCAGCCCATTCATACGAATAGACTTTTTTTTCGGTCATTTAATGAACCCCTTTCTCATAAAAACAAACTTACGTCTGAAATATATCGTTCGACCCTAAAAGGCCCGAGCTGATGCTGTTTTTGGATACGGAAATCATCTTCATTTTCCTATTCAAAAAAAATTATATATCATTAGTAAGTGTATCAAAAAAGCTATTTCTATGCTAAATATTTTCCATCAAATTATGGACATTTCGTCATTTTTTTCGGTTTGAAGGAAAAATATAGAATTTTCTTTAACATAAAGAAAAAGCGGGAACATTCCCGCTTTTTTTGATGATTACTTTGCGCGGTAACAAATACATGTTTTCATTCGCGCATCACTGATTAGTTGTCTAGCTACGAACGCCAGCTCCGAGGGCAACTTCAGAACCTTCTTCAAGGGCCAAAAGCGCCCTTTCGAAGGTTCTTCCAGTTATTGTCGGAGCTTAACAGGCGTTCTCCGCTTTTCTAATTAGCGACGTAATCCAAGTTTTTGAATTAATTCACGGTAACGTTGTACGTCAGTTTCACGTAAATATTTTAATAAGTGACGACGACGACCTACCTTTTTAAGAAGACCACGCTCAGAGTGGAAATCTTTTTTGTGAGTACGTAAGTGATCGTTTAATGCGTTGATCTCGTGAGTTAAAACTGCGATTTGTACTTCTGGAGAACCAGTATCTCCTTCGTGAGTACGGTACTCAGCGATTAGTTCATTTTTGCGTTCTTTTGTAATTGCCATAATAAATGGACCTCCCAATAATTTAAAATTTATCACCATTAAGCACAGCAACCGTTGGAGATTCGGACAGCCGAGCCAAGGTTAAGCACATAGGCACTATAAAGAGTACCATACTTTCAACCTACAATCAACTATTTAGCATCTTCCGCAAAATAACGGATTGCTTCTTCTTTATCATGTTGAATTTGTGCTTTTAGCGATTCAATTCCATCGAATTTTTTCTCACTTCGTATGCGTTTATACCAGCCTACTGTCACTTCTTCACCATAAATATTCTTTTCGAAGTTCAAAATGTGCACTTCGATGGATAATTGCTTGTCTTCAGGGTTTTTAAAAGTAGGTTTATAGCCCACATTACATACGCCGTCATACCAATTATTTTGGACCAAAATTCGAACAGCATACACACCAGTAGCTGGAATAAAACATCCATCCATCGCTTGAATATTCGCAGTTGGGAAACCGATTGTACGTCCACGTTTATCGCCATGAACGACAATGCCAGGCACTTCAAATGGACGGCCTAATAATTCATGAGCCGTTTCCATATCGCCATCTTGTAAACTCTTGCGAATTCTAGTAGAACTGATTTTTTCTTCTCCATCGCTGAACTTGTCAACAACTGTTACGCCAAATTCTCCATTACTTAACTCTTTCATCATATCCATCTTTCCTCTTCCTAATGCACCAAATGAAAAATCAAATCCAGCTGTTACATGTTTTACATTTAAATCACGGATGAAGTACTGGATAAAATCTTCTGGTGATAATTTTGCAAAATCAGATGTAAATTGCACAACAAACACCGTATCAACGCCAATACCTTCAATAATTTCCAGCTTTTGACGAAGGGGTGTAATGTAAAATACTTTTTCATTTCGTCCACCAAGAACGATTGATGGGTGTGGATCAAACGTCATGACGGCACTGTTTATGTTTAACTCTCTAGCTTTATCCATTGCAGCTCCAATGACTGCTTGATGTCCTCTATGTACGCCATCAAAGAATCCGACTGCAAGAGAAAATGCAGTCAATTGATTAAGTTGATTTATTTGATATGGATATTTTAAATGAATAACATTCACATTAAAGCCTCCTATTCAGATAGTAGGGAACATTTTTTCTGGTTTCATCAAATGAGGTTTCGTTGGATGTTGAATATATACTGCTATAGCCTTTTGACTCATTCCAAATACTATTTTATCGTTTTCTTTTAATAATGCATGTATTGGGAGAACTTGTCCATTCAAAATTTGTTTTTCTATCGATTCATCGATTTCAATATATGGAAATGCAGTAAGTGCATATTCCACAGGTAGAATATATTGGTCAACTTTTTCTTCATTCATCGCCGCTTCTACCTCTGATATCGTAACACAATTTTCTTTAGAAAAGGTACCTGATGCTGTTCGAACAAGCGATGCCATATGTGCGGGAAACCCGAGCGCTTCTCCAATTTGAACTGCTAATGTGCGAATATATGTCCCTTTTGAGCATTTTATACGAATTTTAAAGGTGATTTCTTGCCCTTCGAAGTTTGATGCTTCATCTAATAAATCAAGTTGATAAATGGTAACCTTACGAGTTGGGCGTTCCACTTCTTGCCCTTTTCTAGCATACTCATATAATTTTTTACCGTTTACTTTGACAGCTGAGTACATCGGAGGAGTTTGTTCAATCTCTCCTGTTAGAGAAGAAAGTGCTTGTAGCAGCTGCTCGCGAGTGATGGACTTATGCGAGTCATCTTGCTCAACAGTCTCCCCTTCTGCATCTTCCGTTGTCGTTGTACGTCCTATGGAAACGATCGCTTCATAAGTTTTCCCTGCGTCTGTTAGGTACTCGGCAATCCGTGTCGCTTGGCCAATACAAATAGGTAGGACGCCTTCTACTCCCGGATCAAGTGTTCCAGTATGGCCGACTTTTTTCGTTTTTAGTATTTTTCTTAGTTTGAATACGCAATCATGACTCGTCATCCCGCGCTCTTTCCATAGAGGAAGAATCCCGTTCATTGTATGTGCTCCTTTTTTGATGAAATGATTTGGGTTTGTAGTAGTTTTGGATTTTTGGTTCTGGCTAAAGCATAGGTAGGTCTATGCATTGGGTTTTTATTAAATTTGATTTGGAGTAATGTTGGATTAATCTGGACAATTCGGGTGATTTTCTAGACACTTTTGGGAGTATTCTAGACGCTTTTTCGATTATTCTAGACGCTTTTTATTTGGTTGAAATAATCTGGACAATTTGGCTCGTATTCTAGACTCTTCTGGGAGTATTCTAGACACTTTCTTGATTAATCTAGACTCTTTTTATTTGGTTGAAATAATCTGGACAATTCGGCTCGTATTCTAGACTCTTCTGGGAGTATTCTAGACACTTTCTCGACTAATCTGGACTCTTATTATTTGGTTGAAATAATCTGGACACTTCGGCTCGTATTCTAGACTCTTCTGGGAGTATTCTAGACACTTTCTCGACTAATCTAGACTCTTTAGAAATTATTCTAGACACTTCTTATTTGGTTGAATTAATCTGGACAATTTGGCTCGTATTCTAGACAATTTTGGAAGTATTCTAGACACTTTTGCAGTTAATCTAGACTCTTTTCCAATTATTCTAGACGCTTCTTATTTGGTTGAATTAATCTGGACAATTCGGCTCATATTGTAGACTCTTCTGGGAGTATTCTAGACACTTACTTGATTAATCTAGACTCTTTTCCAATTATTCTAGACACTTCTTATTTACCTGAAATAATCTAGACACTACGGCTCATATTCTAGACTCTTCTGGGAGTATTCTAGACACTTTCTCGATTAATCTAGACTCTTTTCCAATTATTCTAGACGCTTCTTATTTACTTGAAATAATCTAGACAATACGGCTCGTAATCTAGACTCTTCTGGGAGTATTCTAGACACTTTCTCGACTAATCTAGACGCTTTTCCAATTATTCTAGACACTTCTTATTTGGTTGAATTAATCTGGACAATTTGGCTCGTATTCTAGACAATTTTGGAAGTATTCTAGACACTTTTGCAGTTAATCTAGACTCTTTTCCAATTATTCTAGACGCTTCTTATTTGGTTGAATTAATCTGGACAATTCGGCTCATATTGTAGACTCTTCTGGGAGTATTCTAGACACTTACTTGATTAATCTAGACTCTTTTCCAATTATTCTAGACACTTCTTATTTACCTGAAATAATCTAGACACTACGGCTCATATTCTAGACTCTTCTGGGAGTATTCTAGACACTTTCTCGATTAATCTAGACTCTTTTCCAATTATTCTAGACGCTTCTTATTTACTTGAAATAATCTAGACAATACGGCTCGTAATCTAGACTCTTCTGGGAGTATTCTAGACACTTTCTCGACTAATCTAGACGCTTTTCCAATTATTCTAGACACTTCTTATTTGGTTGAATTAATCTGGACAATTCGGCTCGTATTCTAGACTCTTCTGGGAGTATTCTAGACACTTTTTCGACTAATCTAGACGCTTTAGAAATTATTCTAGACACTTCTTATTTACTTGAAATAATCTAGACACTTCGGCTCGTATTCTAGACAATTTTGGAAATATTCTAGACACTTTCTCTGACTTACTACCTGTCAAGTGGACAATTTCTATCCCGACAAATTCATTAATATTATTTTTTAAAAATCTACCCAGTCAAATTCAAAATACCTATAATTTCAGATTAATCTCGTACAACCTCCCTTCAATTCAAGATCCCATATCCCGTGAAGTCAGTCAAAGTGAAAAGAGCCTTTGACTGACTTCACGGGATATGGTGAAAAAAGGCAAGGGGAGGTTGAATCTAAAATGGTAAGGTGATTTTTTCTCTCCTACCTTGTTTAAGCAGCTACCGAATTATTTCGATACTGTACTGGACTCATTTTCAGTTTTAATTGTGGTCGAATTTCGTTATAATACTTTATATAGTTTGATACAGCTTCAATCATTTCTTCTTTAGTTTCTGGTTGGCCAAAACCAGGCATTTCGGTTTTTAATTTTCCGAAGAAACTTTCGATACATGCATTGTCCCAGCAGTTGCCTCTGCGAGACATTGATTGTGTGAATTGAAGATTTTGAAGCTCTTTCATGTAAAGGGAACTTGTAAATTGTGAGCCTTGATCACTGTGAATGATCGCTCCTTTTTCAGGTCCTTTTTCTTTTAGTAATTTAACCGTATCTAGAACAAGGTCTAAATCTTGATAATCACCGATTTTATAAGCTACGATTTCATTATTAAATAAATCTTTAATCGCACATAAAAAGATGAAATCTGATGCAGGTTTCTTAATTTCTAAATAAGAGATATCTATACTGAATTTAATACCTTGACGTCTTGCTTTAAAGTTACGATTTAATAAATTCCCCACCTTCACATGTTCCTTAAAGCCTCTATGAGGCTTTCTCTTTTTCGTTAATAATGGTAGGTTGTATTGCTCTCTCATTCGACGAATTCTTTTAACGTTAATGGGGTGATCCAATATCTGATCTAGAATTAATTTAAACCGTTCATTTCCTAAATTCCCACCATGAATCCTATAATGTACAATCATTTCGTTTAAAATTGGTTTATCTTTTTCCGCTTGCGATTCACGTGTTTCTTTTTCTTTTTTCCATTTATAATATCCTGATCTTGATACACCATTTATGAATTTAAAGATAGTTGTAACAGGATAATTTTCGGATTGTTCTTCAATAAATTCAAATGTTACTCGTTTTCCATTCACCCCCTTTTCAGCTCCAAGAGCTTTTTTAGATATAAATTCTCTAATTTTAACCGTTCATTTTCTTCAACTATTGTTTCCTTTTTCTTACTATTTTTTCTAGGTCTTCCTTGATTAGGAAGCAGAACATCGAATGTATTAGAAACCTTCACTTGCTTAACCCAGTCATTAACGAGTGTACGGCTGGAGATATCCAATTTATTAGCGACATAACTGGCTGAAAATCCTTCAAAGTAGAGTTCTACTGCTTCTTTTTTTAGTTCATATGAATAACTTTTTCTCAAGAATATCCGCTCCCTAGATGTATCTACTTATTTGTTCGGATATTTTTGTCTACTTTTAAGGTATTTTATCACTCGATTAATCTAGACGCTTTTTCAATTATTCTAGACTCTTCTTATTTACTTGGATTAATCTGGACAATTCAGGTGATTTTCTAGACACTTTTGGGAGTATTCTAGACACTTACTTGATTAATCTAGACTCTTTTCCAATTATTCTAGACGCTTCTTATTTACTTGAAATAATCTAGACAATACGGCTCAAATTCTAGACTCTTCTGGGAGTATTCAAGACACTTTCTCGATTAATCTAGACGCTTTTCCAATTATTCTAGACACTTTATCGATTAATCTAGACTCTTTTCCAATTATTCTAGACGCTTCTTATTTACCTGAAATAATCTGGACAATTCGGCTCATATTCTAGACTCTTCTGGAAGTATTCTAGACACTTTCTCGACTAATCTAGACGCTTTTCCAATTATTCTAGACACTTCTTATTTACCTGAAATAATCTAGACACTACGGCTCGTATTCTAGACTCTTCTGGGAGTATTCTAGACACTTTCTCGACTAATCTAGACGCTTTTCCAATTATTCTAGACACTTCTTATTTGGTTGAATTAATCTGGACAATTCGGCTCGTATTCTAGACTCTTCTGGGAGTATTCTAGACATTTACTTGATTAATCTAGACTCTTTTCCAATTATTCTAGACACTTCTTATTTACTTGAAATAATCTAGACAATACGGCTCGTATTCTAGACTCTTCTGGGAGTATTCTAGACACTTTCTCGATTAATCTAGACTCTTTTTATTTGGTTGAACTAATCTGGACACTTCGGCTCATATTCTAGACGCTTCTGGGAGTATTCTAGACACTTACTTGATTAATCTAGACTCTTTTCCAATTAATCTAGACACTTCTTATTTACTTGAAATAATCTAGACAATACGGCTCGTATTCTAGACAATTTTGGAAATATTCTAGACACTTTCTCGATTAATCTAGACACTTCATATTTACTTGAATTAATCAAGACAATACGGCTCGTATTCTAGACACTTTCTCGATTAATCTAGATGCTTCTTATTTACCTGAAATAATCTGGACACTTCGGCTCGTATTCTAGACAACTTTGGAAGTATTCTATACACTTTATCGATTAATCTAGACTCTTTTCCAATTATTCTAGACGCTTCTTATTTGGTTGAATTAATCTTGCGAAATTTCGTGGAAATCTAGCCATAATTTTATAAAATCTAGCCAAATTTCGTGGAAATCCAAGCCAAAACTTCTCACAATCTAGCCATATTCAATATTTTATTATGAACTAGCTCCAGATCTAGGACGTTTTAAAATTAATCCCGACAAATTTGTAATTTATCCCGACATTTTTTCAAATATTCCCGACAAAATTTCAATTAATCCAGACATTTCATTTTTTCACCAAGATGAAAAATAATACTCTTTCATCACAAATAACCCATTTCAGCTTCCAAGCATTTCACCTTTATCAATTGTAATTTAAAAAACCTTCCGTTTAATGAGAAAAGGTCTGTAACTGCATAACATTATGCAGATGCAGACCTTTTGTATTCAGCTTTGGCGATGGTCTCACAGCTAATCTTTTGTTTAGCTTCGGTGACCATGCCCGGCTCTCACTGCTTGCCCTCTACTGAGAGGAGAAAGCTACACGAGAAACCACAGCTTTTCTACTGTTTCTCATGTAAGCCGCGTAGGAGTTCTTCGATTTTGTTTCCGTAAGCGACTGATGCGTCGAATTCGAAAACGATTTCTGGTGTACGACGTAAGCGAATACGTGTGCCAATTTCAGAACGAATGAATCCTGCTGCTTTTGATAGTGCTTTTAATGTTTCTTCGCGTTCGCGTTCGTTTCCTAGGGATGTGATGTAAACTGTCGCTTGTGAAAGGTCACCAGTTACTTGAACATCAGTTACCGTTACGAAACCAACACGTGGGTCCTTGATCTTGCGGCCAATGATTTCCCCAAGCTCTTTTTTCATTTGTTCCCCAACACGATTTGAACGTAATGACATAGTTTGCCACCTCTTTCTTAAAGTGGTACCGTGCGGCCGCCTTCATCAAGAAGCAATTGACTACTTCTTGATTTAAGCAAAGCCCGTCTTTAAGTCCTTGAAGACTTAACGAGAACACTTACACACCTTAAGTATTTCTCTATGATAGTATCTCATTTTTTGGAGAGGTTATTTATTTGACCTTCTCGAATTATAAATATTCTTTCCAGACTTCTAGTTGTTCCCATTCTGGATTTGATTTTAGAAATTGAAGTGCGTAGTTGATTTCGCTTTCTGCGCTTGTTTTAGATGAAGCGACAGAAACAATTGCCAATCTTGTACGTTGCCATACATTTTGGTGATCTATTTCTGCGACCGATACGTTAAACTTTTGCTTTGTTCGAGTAATCATTCTCTGAAGAACAGCACGCTTTTCCTTTAACGAATGGGCAGTTGGAATTAGAAATTCAACCTCAGCGTAGACTATCACGATCTCTTAATTTCTTCCATTATGAAGGCTTCAAGGATGTCGCCTTCTTTAATGTCGTTATAGTTTTTAATTGTGATACCACATTCGTAGCCTTTTGCGACTTCTTTTGCATCGTCTTTGAAACGTTTTAGCGAATCTAGTTCACCTTCAAATACAACGATGCCTTCACGAATTACACGAACTCCAGAATCACGAGTGAATTTACCTTCTGTGATATAAGAACCAGCAATTGTACCGACTTTCGACACTTTAATTGTTTGACGAACTTCTGCTTGACCGATGATTTTTTCTTCAAATTCAGGGTCTAGCATACCTTTCATCGCCGCTTCAATTTCTTCGATTACTTTATAAATAATACGGTGTAAACGAATTTCAACGCCTTCTTCATCTGCTGCGCGTTTAGCATTTACATCAGGACGTACATTGAATCCAATTACGATTGCATTCGATGCGGCAGCAAGTGAAATATCTGATTCCGTAATTGCACCTGCACCTGTGTGGATAATTTTAACATTTACGCCTTCAACATCAATTTTCATTAATGATGCGGCCATTGCTTCCACAGTACCTTGAACATCCGCTTTGACGATGACATTTAATTCTTTCACATCGCCTTGAGACATTTGTTCAAATAAGTTATCAAGTGTAACACGTTGTTTTTCTGAACGACTTGCTTGAATAGCTGACATCGCACGAGATTCACCAACTTGACGAGCTGTTTTCTCATCTGCGAATACAACGAAACGGTCACCTGCTTGAGGTACTTCATTCATACCTGTAATCTCCACAGGTGTTGCAGGGCCAGCTTCTTTAATACGACGACCTAAATCGTTAACCATCGCACGGACACGACCATAAGCATGACCTACTACGATTGCATCACCAATGTTCAGTGTACCGTCTTGAACTAAAAGAGTGGCTACAGAACCGCGGCCTTTATCTAGACGAGCTTCGATTACTGTTCCGATTGCAGAACGGTTTGGTGTTGCTTTTAGTTCAGCTACTTCAGAAACTAACAGAATCATTTCTAGTAGCGAATCAATTCCTTCACCTTTTAGGGCAGAAATCGGAACGAAGATTGTATCTCCTCCCCAGTCTTCAGGAACTAAACCATGTTCAGTTAGTTCTTGCATTACACGGTCTGGGTTAGCTGTTGGTTTATCCATTTTGTTAACTGCAACGATAATTGGCACTTCTGCCGCTTTCGCATGGTTGATGGCTTCAACCGTTTGTGGCATTACACCATCATCTGCAGCAACTACGATGATCGCAATGTCCGTGATACTCGCACCACGTGCACGCATTGTAGTGAACGCAGCGTGACCAGGTGTATCAAGGAATGTAATCTTCTTACCATCTAAATTTACTTGGTAAGCACCGATATGTTGCGTAATTCCACCTGCTTCTCCAGCAGTTACTTTCGTGTTACGAATTGAGTCAAGTAAAGTTGTTTTACCATGGTCAACGTGTCCCATAATTGTTACAACTGGTGGACGTTCTGCTAATTCTTCCTCATTCACTTCTGCTTGTTCGAAGTAAACATCTAGGTCTGTTTTATCAACGCGTACTTCTTCTTCTACTTCAACGCCATAATCCGCACAGATTAATTCGATTGCATCTTTATCCAACTCTTGGTTAATTGTTGCCATTACACCAAGCATGAATAATTTTTTGATAAGTTCAGAAGGTTCGCGATGTAATTTTTTCGCTAGTTCAGCAACTGATAATGATTCATAGAACGTAATTTTTTCTGGAAGTTCTTTTGGAACTGCAGGAAGTGTTGGTTGATGAGTTTTTGGATGACGTCTTTTCCCACCGTGAATTCCTGGTTTTTTACGAGCACCAGGACCACCTTTTTGATTATTACGTTGATCATTACGGTTGTTGTTATTGCCACCCTGATTGTTTGGACGGTTACCGCCTTGATTATTTGGACGATTGCCCCCACCTTGGTTATTGCTTGGTCGGCTATTGCCTTGGTTATTCTGGCGATTATTATTTGATGAATTATTTGGTCTAACGTTAGTAGATGGTCTTTGTTGTGAAGATGATTGTTTGTTACCATCACGGTTAGTTGGATTATTTTTATGACCTGATTCTTTTGAAGCATTTGCTGTAGCAGTAACAGGTTGTTTTGCTGCTCCATATACAGAATCTAATTTCGTAATAGCATCACTTTCAAGCGTTGACATATGGTTTGTAACCGTAATGTTTAGTTCTTTTAGTTGTTCAACTATTTCTTTACTTGATTTATTAACTTTTTTGGCATATTCATGAACTCTTATTTTGGTCATCTGCTCACCCCCGATTATTTTTCGTTGAGTAGACTAGACATCTTTTTCGCAAATCCACTATCTGTAATAGCGACTGCGACCCGCGCTTCTTTACCAGTAGCATGTCCGATGGCGTATCTATCGCCAACCACATGATACTCAACGTTGTAATACGTACATTTATCTTTGATTTTCTTGCTAGAATTATGTGAAGCGTCATCAGCTAGTAGTACAAGCTTCGCCTTTCCATTGCGAATTTCCTTCACAACGAGCTCTTCGCCTGATATTACTTTACGTGCTCTAGCTGCTAAACCTAGTAACTGAAGCACTTTTTCGTTGCTCATAGAATGGACTCCCTACGAATAAGTCGAATGAGTTCGTCATACACTTCATCAGGAATTTCCACTTCTAGTTGACGCTCTAATATATTTTTCTTTTGTGCGATGTCAACGGCTTCCTCAGATTTAGAGATGTACGCTCCACGACCTGATTTTTTACCCGTTACATCGACTGCTACTTCGCCCTCTTTTGTGCGAACAACACGTAACATTGACTTTTTTGGAAGCATCTCACCTGTTGCGACGCATTTACGTAAAGGCACCTTCTTTTTAGTCGTCATGAGTATTCACCTTCCCTACTCAAACATCATACGCAAAAGTTAACATTATGTTCTTTTACCTATTTTACCGCAAGCTCCGAAAATGACTGCATTTGCGATTTAACTTGATCGTTGTTTATTCCTCATCATCACCATAAAGGTCATATTCAACATCATCATATGAGAAATTATTGTCATCATCAACTTGTGAAATGAATGCGCTTGTCTCAGAAGGATAAATTCCCGCTTCACGAGCATCTGTTTCACTTTTAATGTCAATTTTCCAACCTGTTAATTTCGCAGCAAGTCTAGCATTTTGACCGCGTTTACCGATGGCTAGTGATAATTGATAATCTGGAACAACAACTGTTGTAGACTTTTCTTCTTCATTCACAAGTACATCTAACACCTTTGATGGGCTTAATGCATTTGCTACGAATACGATTGGATCCTCTGACCATTCAACGATATCAATCTTTTCACCGTTTAATTCGTTAACAATGGTTTGTACACGAGCACCTTTTGCTCCTACACAAGCACCAACTGCATCGACTTCTTCATTATTTGCCACAACCGAAATTTTAGAACGATCTCCTGCTTCACGAGCAATTGATTTAATTTCGACAATGCCTTCATAAATTTCTGGTACTTCCATTTCGAAAAGGCGGCGCAATAGCCCTGGATGTGTACGAGAAACAATTACTTGTGGGCCACGAGTTGTACGTTCTACTTTTGTAATATACACTTTCAAACGTGATTGAGGGCGATATGCTTCCCCTTGAATTTGTTCATTCACTGGTAATGCAGCCTCAACCTTGCCTAAGCTTACATAAATATTACGTGCATCTTGACGCTCAATCGTACCTGTTACGATATCATCTGTGCGGTCAACGTATTCTTCATAAATTAAGCCACGTTCAGCTTCACGCACACGTTGTGTTACTACTTGTTTAGCCGTTTGAGCAGCAATACGACCAAAGTTACGAGGAGTTACTTCCTCTTCTAATACATCCCCAATTTCATATGCTGGATTAATTAGTTTTGCATCTTCAATCGCGATTTCTAGACGATCATCTTCCACTTCGTCTACTACGTTTTTACGTGCGTAAACAATCATAGACCCATTATTTAAATTTAAATCAACGCGGACATTTTGTGCTTGATTGAAGTTTCTTTTATATGCAGTAACTAGTGCTGCTTCGATTGCTTCTACTAGCACGTCCCTTGAAATGCCTTTTTGCTCTTCAAGAGCAGTTAAAGCATCTAGTAGTTCACTACCCATTTTCAATTTCACTCCTAAATTGCTAGTTTGATGAAAAGTCTATTGCAAGTCTGGCTTTTGCAACCTTTTCCTTTTCGACTAAAAGTTTGATTTTACGTGTTTTAATACGAACTTCCATTTCTAAACCTTGTTCAGTATATGCAGTTAAATATCCTTGGAATTCTTTCAGATCTTTAATTGGCTCATATGTTTTAACATATATAAATTTTCCTACTGCTTTTTCAAAGTCCGATTCTTTTTTTAGTGGACGTTCTGCGCCAGGGGAAGAAACTTCTAAATAGTAGTTTTGCTCAATTGGGTCGTTTTCATCCAGAAGTACACTTAAACGTTCGCTTACTAACGCACATTGGTCAATGTCAATTCCGCCTTCAGGAGTATCTATATAGATACGAAGGAACCAGTTTCGACCTTCTTTCACAAATTCTATATCGACTAGCTCAAGATTTAACTCTTCTAGAATTGGTGTAACAAGTTGTTCAATTACTGACGTAACTTTGCTCATAGGATCCTCCCACGTAATTGTCTTGTTAATTTTTCATTCTTATTAAAACAGAAGCTACTGTTACCCTGCGCCCGCTTTCTGTTTTAGAGAAAATTTGTTTGGTAGTAAAACAACAGAAAAGAGCGGAGAATAACCCCACTCTTTTGCTGGAAAACTATCAACAAATTATTACCATAACAATAGCATAAAACTTTGTTGAATGCAAATTTAGGTAATTATAGAAGACTTGACAAACTAGGGTGACCACTCCCAATCTCGATGATCGCGAGTGAAATTTGCGTCACTTTGCTTTCGACTTCCCCTTTGTTCAGTAGTGTATCTTTGCAAAAAAGTTGAATCTTTCATGCAATCCTCTTACCGGAAATAGAAATTCGCGTCTGAAACAAAGGAATTATCTTCTAAAGAAAAAGTTTTTCACTAAAATAATGAAAGTTGATTTGCATCTGGTAAACCTTCTAGACAGCCTAATTGGTCCATATACTCAATTAACGATTTCGATACACGACCTCGTTGTTGCAAATCTTCTTTCGATAGAAACTCACCGTCGCCTCGAGCTTGCACAATTGCTTTTGCCACGTTTGTTCCAAGACCTGGAATGGCATCAAACGGCGGTATGAGGGAATTACCATCGATTACGAACTCACTAGCTTGTGAACGATATAAGTCTATATTTTTCATGGTCATGCCACGTTCACTCATTTCTAATGCAAGTTCAAGCACCGTTAGCAAATCTTTTTCCTTTTTCGAAGCATCTAACCCTTTTGCATTAATTTCATCAATTCGAGCGCGGATCATTGGCGAACCTTTTGTCATAGCAAGTAAATCAAAGTCACTCGCGCGAACAGTAAAGTACGCCGCATAATATAGTATAGGATGGTGTACTTTGAACCAAGCTATACGCACCGCCATTAAAACATATGCTGCAGCATGGGCTTTCGGGAACATGTACTTGATTTTTTTACATGAATCAATATACCATTCCGGTACCTTTTGCGCGCGCATCTCCTCTTCCATTTCATCTGTTAAGCCTTTCCCTTTACGCACAGACTCCATGATTTTAAAAGCAAATCCAGGCTCTAGCCCTTGGTAAATTAAATACACCATAATATCGTCACGACAACCGATTACTTCTGATAATACACAAGTCCCATTATGAATTAATTCTTGTGCATTGCCTAACCATACGTCAGTACCGTGAGATAGACCAGAAATCTGTACCAACTCACTAAACGTCGATGGTTTTGTATCTTCTAACATTTGACGAACGAACCGTGTTCCGAATTCAGGAATCCCATATGTCCCGGTTTTACAGTAAATTTGCTCTTCTGTTACCCCTAATGACTCTGGCGATGAGAAGATTTTCATCACTTCTGGATCATCGGTTGGAATTGTTTTTGGATCAATTCCAGATAAGTCCTGCAACATACGAATCACGGTCGGATCATCGTGTCCAAGTATATCGAGCTTTAACACATTATCGTGGATGGAATGGAAGTCGAAATGAGTTGTTTTCCATTCAGCATCTTGGGCATCAGCTGGGAACTGAACTGGTGTAAAATCATAAATATCCATATAATCAGGTACTACGATAATCCCACCCGGGTGCTGACCTGTTGTTCGTTTTACCCCTGTACAGCCCTGTACGAGACGATCCACTTCTGCCCCACGGTACGTTAAGTTATGATCATTTTGATAACCGCGCACATACCCGTAAGCCGTTTTCTCGGCAACTGTACCAATTGTACCGGCACGGAAAACGTAATCTTCACCAAATAGCACTTTAGTGTAGTTGTGGGCTTGTGGTTGATATTCCCCGGAGAAATATGACGATAGGTAAGCCTTTGATGTCATCTCTAGCTTTTCCCCCGTCCCACACCGTACGTGACCCTTTCGGAGTCATACGGCGTTCCATCGTTAACATTGTTGAAAGTTATAGACTAAGTTTTGGATTTCCTACTTCCGTTCTTAGCCTGTTTAGTTTTGTTATTGCATTCTTTTCGAATTTAGCTAACATTTTTTCGTAATCTTTATGCATCATCGGATATCTACTGTGAATGAGCATATGATATTTCTTATTAATAATTATCAAGTTGTCAAATGCATCACTTCCACCTAGAACTGTTGGCTTGATATGATGACAGATTGCATTATGGGGAGTCAAACGTCCCCCTGTAATACCGCAACATCCTTTTTGAGCCACATATTTGCTTAGGCGGTTATTTTCATACAAAACACTTTTCGATTTATATATTCCCTTACGAAACATTTCAATTTCACGGACAGATACTTGTTTTAAATCTTTATGAATTGAGGACCTGTCATTCTCGTTGTAAATCGTAAATTCAGGTTTTCTCTGTCCTCGTATATCATGCCGAATCGCTTCAATAGGATATACCAGCAATCCATTGCTTTTAAATCTTAGACAATTATAATCCCCGTAAAACTTATCAATAACATTATTTGTTTCTTTCGTTTTCACAAATATGTTTCTAAACATTAATGATTTAATATTTGGATGAACTTTATGTCTTATCTCATTAAAGTCTTGAGATATTCTAGTGGCAATCTTGTAATAGTTATGCAAGCCAAGAATGTTTGCATTAAAATTCATCACTTTTTCTGGGGTAGGACTTTTTCGGAGTTTTATTAACTGATGCCTGATGACCCCTTGCACTTTTTGTTTTGCTTTCGGGTCCATTTTTGAATTTACAATGTAACCTGTTCTGGCATTTCCTTTTTGAACAGCTCTAAATCGAATTCCCAAGAAGTCTGTACCGTTTTTACGCAAATTAGTAATTTTACTTTTCTCTTCACTGATCTCAAGTAATAATCTTTCCTCGAGCCATTTTTCCACCGCTATTTTAATCCTTCTAGCGTTTTCATAAGAATTAGTGAAAATTTTAAAATCATCTGCGTATCTAACAAGATACATTGGCTTTAGCCTTGTCCTTTTCAGTGCATCCGTTTTATTACGTTTCAATTTATAGGGTACTCTAGTTGGCTTTGTTTCCCACTGATTCGAAACCCACCAGTCTAGTTCATTCAGCACAACATTAGCGAGTAGAGGTGATAAAATACCACCCTGTGGAGTACCCTTTTTCGGAAAGCCTTCACCTGTAATCTCAGCTTTAAGCATCTTTTTTAAAATTGATAAAACTCTTTTATCCCTTATTCCAATTGTCCATAGTTGCCTTAACAACTTTTTGTGATTCACATTATCGAAAAATCCCTTGATATCTACATCAACCACGAAATGCTGATGACTATGGTTGACCATGTGATAGCATCTTGCTAATGCATCGTGTGTACTTCTTTTAGGTCTGAATCCATAGCTTTGAGGATGAAATCTTGCTTCCACAATCGGTTCTAATACTTGTAAGAACATTTGTTGTATCAGTCTATCCTCAATCGTTGGAATCCCAAGTGGTCTCATCTTACCATTCGGCTTCGGAATAAATAATCTCCTTACCGTATGTGGTGTGTAGTTCTCTAGTCTTTTCCTTGTTAATCTAACTAATTGATCGGCATCCATTTCATTTAAATGCTTTATTGTATGTCCGTTTGTACCTTTCGTTTTAGATCCTGTATTGCTTTTTAAGTTCCGAAAGGCTAATAAAATGTTTTCTTTGGAAATAATCAATTTATAAATGTCTGTAAAATATCGACCATTTTTGCTTTGCTCGTAAAGATTATCGAAAATTGGTTGTAAGCCAAAGTATTCGTTGTTTCTTAATTTTTGTATCATTAAGTCAGCCAACTAATCACTCCTTTGCGAAGCTTTCGTTCTCTTTAGTCATACACGAATCTGACTTTTTGTAGGTTTGGTTTCAACGTTAACGACTTGTGCCCTTCCCTCTGAAATGTTTTATCCTCCGACCTATTGAGTATTCAGTCATCTACAGCATTTCTTCTTCGGTACTACGGCACTACTGCCACTCTCGTAAAATGTGTTATAGCAATTAGCCTTTCCACATACCATCGTCATCGAAGTGTAACCTTCTGTTATGTCGAGAGCTTCACACGTTCCACTATTTCTATCTGTACATATTCCCTTAGGTTCCCCCTAAATTCCGCTGAGCTTGATTGTGCCTATAACACAATATGGATTTTCATAACCAAACGCTTACTCATCCACACTCAGAAGTCCTAATCTGGACCCCATAGCATTTCTGCTACGTGACATTCACGAAAAGTCAGTCGAGGGTTCGTCCCGGTGATTCTACCGATTCTAACCATAGAAATTTTATAGACACCAGACCTATCATTCACAGGAAGTTTGTACTTCCCTTTCCTCAGCCGTACTGTTAGGGTGAACTTCAGCCTACTTTAACGGGCTTCAAACGACTTAGTTGTTTACAATAACATCATCGCTTGCCGTAGCTTCAGTGAGTATGTTTCAGGGCGTTACTCCTTCATTCCACACTTCGAAATAGCAGTTCTCCTAGCAAAAGCTAGTGGCTAATCTTTTCAATTAGCAACGTGTCACACTCAAATCGATATCAGGTACCTTATCCCCTTTAAATCCTAGGAAGGTTTCGAACGGAATATCTTGTCCATCTTTTTTATAGGCCGTACCGCACTCCGGACAATCCTTATTCGGTAAGTCAAATCCACTACCAACCGAACCATCATCGAAGAACTCGACATTTTTACAATTTGGACAAACGTAATGAGGTGGTAAAGGATTTACCTCCGTAATTTCCATAAATGTTGCGACAAGTGACGACCCTACCGAACCACGGGAACCTACTAAATACCCGTCTGAAAGCGATTTTTTCACGAGTTTTGCTGAGATTAAGTAAATTACCCCAAACCCGTGTCCTAAAATCGAAGCTAATTCTTTCTCAATTCGCTTTTGAACGATTTCCGGAAGATTTTCGCCATAGATTTGTTTCGCCATTTCGTAGGTCATCTTTGTAATCTCTTCATCGGAACCTTCAATTTTTGGTGTATAAAGTTTGTCCTTAATTGGTTTTACATCACTAATCATGTTTGCCACTTTTTGAGAGTTCGTTACCACGATTTCTTTTGCAAGATCAGGACCTAAGAAATCAAACTCCTCTAGCATTTCGTTCGTTGTACGGAAATGAACCTGTGGTAATCGGTAACGGTTTAACGGATTCGCTCCACCTTGAGACCCAACTAAAATTTGACGGAAGACCGCATCATTTTTATCTAAATAATGCACATTTCCAGTTGCGACAACCGGAATATCTAATTTCTTCCCAAGCTTCACCAGTTTTCGTAGAATGTCTTCGAGGTTCCATTGATCGTGGATGATCCCGCCTTCAATTAGTGGTGAATAGACCGGTTTTGGCTGCACTTCGATATAATCATAGAATTTCGCAACCTTTTCTGCTTCATCAGGTGATTTGTTCATCATCGTTTCAAATAGTTCACCATTATTACATCCTGATCCAATAAGTAAGCCTTGACGCAGTTTCATTAAATCAGAACGTCGAATACGCGGAACACGATAATATGTTTGCGTATGGGCAATCGTAATTAATTTAAATAGATTTTTTAGCCCATCATCATCTTTCGCTAAAATCGTACAGTGGTATGGGCGAGAGTTTTTATAGCTTTCGTTACCACCAACGTTTTTATTGAAATCATCGTGATAGTCAATCCCTTTTTCTTTTGCATCCTTTAATAAATGGAGCATCAATTCACCAGTAGCTTCGGTATCATAAATGGCACGGTGATGTTGTGTTAATTCAATCCCATATTTTTTACAAAGCGTATTTAAACGGTGACTTTTAAGGGTTGGGTTTAAGAAACGAGATAATTCCAACGTATCAATAACGGGATGAATTACCCCTTGAATACCCGCTTTTTCATAGGCCGTATATAAGAAGCCAATATCGAACGACGCATTATGAGCTACGACGATGCTATCGCCTATAAAGTCGCGGAACTCCGTAACAACTTGATCGACTTCTGGTGCATCTTGTAGCATGTCATCCGTAATATGTGTTAACTCAATAATTTTGGCAGATAAAGGTCTGTGAGGATTGGAGAATCGCTCGAATTTATCGATCACTTTACCTTCTTTAATTTTGACAGCGGCTAACTCGATAATCGTGTCATAGGCAGTGGAAAGACCTGTTGTTTCCACGTCAAACACGACGAATGTAGCATCATCTAGTGCAATATGCTGTTCTGCATAAGCAATCGGAGCACCGTCATCCACTAAGTTGGCTTCAATACCGTAGATAATTTTAATGCCGTGTTTTTTTCCCGCAGCATAGGCATCTGGGAATCCCTGTGCTACTGCATGGTCAGTAATGGCAATCGCCGGATGACCCCATTTCGCTGCTTGGGCAACGAGACGGTCAATTGGCGTAACAGCATCCATTTGACTCATCGGCGAGTGTAAATGTAGTTCGACCCGCTTTTCACCTTCTGGAGCAGTATCTCGACGTGTTTCTTTAAATATTTCGTTGATATCCTGTGCCATCACAACAAGGTCACGTACGAATGTATCATTTTGAACTGAACCACGTACTTTTACCCACATACCTTTTTTCAAGTGAGACATCATTTCTGCATCTTCTTTATCGCGAGAGAACATTTTCACTAAGATCGAATCTGTATAGTCGGTAATTTTAATTTCAAGTAATGAACGTCCACTACGTAATTCTTTAATATCAGCAGCGAAAACAAACCCTTCAATAACAACACGTCGTTCCTCTTCGATAATGCTCTTAATGTCCATAACCTCGGTGTCTTTAATATGATTCCCAAGTTGGAATGGCCCACTAATTTCAACAGACGGATTATCTTTCTTCGCTTTTTCTTGAGTTTGTAGGTCTTCTAACGCTTGTTTTGCCATAGCTGCTTCTTCTTGCTGACGTTGTTCCATATATGTTTTTTGCGCTTCAATTAATTCTTCATTGGCTTCTACTAATTGAAACTCGACTGGTATGGTTGGAAAACCAAAACGCTGAAAAGCTTCTGCAATTTTTGTTGTATATTTTGATTTTAACGTTAATTGTTCTAGTTCAATCATGCAGGAAGCAATGATTTTATGTCCTGTCCACTTTGGAATTTGTGAAATTAATCGATTTCTAAGTGGCGGAGACATATCATCAATCTGCTCAATGGCCAGTAACCAGTAATCCGTAATGAGTTGTTCCGTCACTTCCGGTTGTGAAGCTTCTATAGAAATATTTGTTTGGGCAATATTTGCAAATTGTTGTGCCATTCGTGTACGCATCAGTTGATAGAGTTGGAATGGTAAAATGTTTTGCAGTTTCATTGCAAATTCCCATATACGTTTTTTCTTATGAACTGTTAGACGTGTGAGCTCCCCGTCTTCAAAAAATGACATGTAGACATCTTCAGTTAATTGTAATTGTTGCAAAAGTGTTCGAAACCGTTCTTTTGCTTCTTGAATTTCTGACATAAACTCACCACCTACTCTAATTTTTCGCTAAATATAAAAGGCGCAAACGCTCTAAATTTTTAAATCTGTTAAAAACTCTATTATACTCCAACCGTGAGCACCTTCATAAATGAATTAAATTCCTCAATATGTACTTATTGTTTTTTTTGATCTTTCCCTTATCGAGACGTGTCGTCCCCTTTATGACTTCCGTTAGAGCATCTTTGTCGTGGCAAAGTTGCTTGCTTGACAGTGACATTTTGATGTGCCCTCCGACAAGGTTCCTCCTTAACACCCGGGAACCCTAATGATAAAAGCTTCTGCGATTTTTAATACTCATGATAATGGCTGTCCAAAAAATTTATAATTTCTGGACAGCCCCGTTCACTCTCATTCATTTAAGTAGTTCACAATAAAATTAATTTGAACGGAAGAATTCATTAAGTCGTTCGCCGATTTCTTCTTTCGCACATTCAAAGGTTTCGCCTGTACTACGGACTTTTACTTCTACCATTCGATCGACTGCTTTTTTACCAATTGTTACGCGGACGGGTAAACCAAGTAAATCCGAATCTGCAAACTTCACTCCTGCTCGCTCTGAACGATCGTCATATAATACATTATATTGATAAAACGTTAAAATGCCATAAAGTTCTTCTGCTAATTCAAATTGAACTTCATCATCCCGATTCACACACATTAAATGGATATCATATGGAGCCAATTGTTTTGGCCAAACAAATCCGTTTTCATCTTGATATTGTTCCGCAATCACTGCAAGCAATCGAGAAACCCCCAGATTATAGCTTCCCATAATAAAAGGCTGAGCTTTTCCCTGTTCGTCAATAAACGTGGCATTTAAGTTTGATGAAAATTTTGCCCCGTGTTTAAAAATATGGGCAACTTCAATCCCCTTAGCAAAAGAAATTTCACCTTGTCCATCTGGTGAAGGTTCCCCTTCTTGAATATACCGGATATCATCATATATATTAATAGCAAAATCCCGTTCAGGATTTACATTTTTATAGTGATAGCCATCTTCATTGGCACCAGCAATGCCATTTCGAATCGTTTTAATGGCATGATCTGCGACTACCTTTACGTTTAAAGGTAATTTAATTGGCCCTATAGAACCTGGAGAACACCCAAGTAATTCTTGTATAGAGGCTTCATCTGCTAATTCAACTGACTTCGCATTTAACACTTGCATTAATTTCGTTTCATTGACAGTATGGTCGCCTCTAACTAATACCACGTATAGCTCTTCATCCACCTTAAAAACAAGGGATTTAATGCAATTAACTGTTGGCATTTCAAAAAACTGACTTACCTCTTCAATCGTTTTTTCATTTGGGGTTGCAACTATTTCTAAATCTTCCATGGGTTCTTCAGAAGAAACATATTCGGTAATCACTTTGGCAGTTTCAATACTTGCTGCATAGTCTGAGTGGTTTGAATAAGCAAAAGTATGCTCACCAATATCAGATAAAACGATGAATTCATGCGATTCAAGTTCACCTTTTTCAGCAGAAACCGCGCGGAATTGTAATCCAAGTTTCGTTAAAATATTAGAGTACACCTTAAACATCTGTTCATAGGTCTCATTCAAGCTTTCCTCATTTGAGTGAAAGGAGTACGTATCATTTAGAATAAATTCACGGCTTCTTAATAATCCGAAACGCGTTTTTTGTTCATCTCGATATTTCGTTTGAATTTGATATAGTGTAAACGGTAATTTTTTATAGGATTGTATTTCATCTTTCACTAATTCTGTAACTGCTTCTTCATTCGTTGGAGCAAGTAGAAGTTCACGGTTATGACGGTCATGCATCCGAATTACTTCTGGACCATAGCTTGTTAACCGTCCTGATTGCTCCAAACTATTTGCCGATTGAATAGATGGTAACGCAATTTCAACAGCATTGATCCCCTCTAATTCTTCTCGAATAATGTTTTCTATTTTTCGTAATACGCGTTTAGCTAAAGGTAAATAGGAATAAACACCATTCGTACTTTGACGAATAAACCCAGCACGAAGTAGCATGACATGAGACTTCACTTCTGCTTCAGAAGGTATTTCACGCATCGTTGGAATAAAAGTCAAACTTTGTTTCATAAGCGCTCCATCCTTTTCATTTCAGTATTCCCCTTACTAGCATAGCACACCCAGAATACTTCAAGTGTATACAATTTGATTACAATTTAATAAGTTACCAGCAAAGTGCATTTTTGGACTGCACTACTAGTCTTTGAACTTCTTTCTTGAGCAAGAAGCTCGGGTCAGTGAATATTCACTTATAGTATTTATGAAGGGTTTTCGTTTGATAATTAATGAAGTTCTTTTCATTAGTTTGATGAAGGATGTTTCTAATAGCATTTCCAATGTAAAATCCTCTTCATAGTAACGATGAACGGTGTTTTTACCCGAAATTCTATCTAACTTGATGAAGAGTGTTTTCACTGGAATTTCTCTTTCTGGAATCCTTTGCATCGTCTTGATGAAGGGGTTTCCTTTCCAATTTATGCCTAGAATCCTCTTCATTGCATCGATGAACGGGATTTCCATTGAACACTTCATTAAAATTCACTTCACTTGTTTGATCATCAAGAGATTGATGGAACCTTCCTAAAAAATCTCATATTCCCCTATCAGCTTTAACCCATACTATATAAAAGAAGTTTTCATTTTTTTATTAAGTATAATCGATTAAAAATCCTTCCTAATTAAGGAGAAAATTCTATTAACTAAACTATAACTATCAATAGTTTCTTAAACAAGGGAACAATACACACCCGAAGTGCATGGGCAATACTAAATATATAGGTGAACATTGCTCCTATTGGTTTCACCTGTTTATCTAGCAAGCATAGTTAATGACGGGAAATTCGATCGATAGGTTCTCCTTTTTTGTCCGTTATAGCCTAGATGAAGTTCATTTCCAAACATGAATGACCTCTTATTGAACTTCATTCCCCCGATGAAGTTCATTTCCAATCACAAGCGACCTCTTTTTTGAACTTCATCCAACCAAGAGTTCATTTCATATGGTATTTTCTTATATTTTTAATTTCATACTCACATTACAAAAAAACCTTATCCGAAAATGGGGGCGGCCCAATTCGAATAAGGTTTATAAGTTTAATTTTGTTGTATTGCCACAAGCTCTAAACTCTGTTTATTCAGTTCATACTCGTTCTTGCTATTTATCTAGAAGAAGAACCTTTGTATGTCATTCCATGTAACGACGACCATTAGGATCATCAGTAGTACAATTCCGACAAAGTGAACGAGGCCTTCTTTTTGACGGTCGACCGGTTTGCCGCGCAATGCTTCGATACCGAAGAATAATAGTCGTCCTCCGTCTAATGCTGGTAATGGTAATAAGTTCATAATTCCTAGGTTGATACTTAATACCGCTGCCCAGTTCATTAAGTTAAACACACCATATTGTGCAACTTCTTCAGTTGCTTTATAGATTCCTACTGGTCCTGATAACGCATCAATCGTAAACTGACCGGTAATTAAATCCCCTAATAGATTAATGATTAACACTGTATAATCCCATGTTTGTGTTGCACCAAAGGCAATCGCTTTAAGGGGATTTTTCTCAACAGGACTTTGATACATAACACCGATTTGACCGTACTCTTTACCGCTATCTTCAAGGGTAGCTGGTGTAATTGTCAACTCGTGTTCTTGTCCATCACGTTCAACTACAAACGTTAATGCTTCACCTGGACTTTCTTGAACAGTTCCAGATAATTCTTGCCAATCTTTAATTGGTTGGCCATTAATTTCTTTTACTAGGTCACCAGATTCCATACCAGCAGCTGCTGCAGGTCCATTCTCTACCACATCACGAATGACCGGTTCATAGGTCGGAACACCTTGCATTAATCCAAGGGCAAGAAAAATAAAGAACGCTAAAATAAAGTTAAACAATGGCCCTGCGAAAATCGCCATAGAACGTTGGCCCACAGTTTTTGAATTGAATTGGCGGTCATATGGAGCAATTAATGTTTCTTTACCGTTTTCTATAACTAACGCATTTCTTGAAACATTGTAACGAACTAATCGTTCCTCTTCGTCATATCCTTCAATCCATAGACCCTTTTCTAAATCTGCACGTTCTACTTCCATAAATAAAATATTTGGGTGTTGAACATTTTGGTTTAAATAGACTTTTTCAACTACATTATCACTGTTTAAAACTAATCCGACACGGTAACCAGGCTGTAATTCGACGGAATCCATATCTTCTCCCGCCATGCGAACATATCCACCTAATGGTAATAATCGAATTGTATATAACGTTTCACCTTTTGTCATACCGAAAATTTTCGGACCGAAACCAATTGCAAATTCACGAACCATAATGCCAGCTCGTTTTGCAAAGATAAAGTGCCCAAGCTCATGGAAGAATACGAGTGATCCGAATATGATGATAAATGCTATTACCGTTTGCATAAAATCCCACCTTTAGAGCAAGTTTTGCTGTCACTGCTCAGTTTATTTTACCATGCTCACTACCTTTTTTCTTGTTTCGCTATCTACAGCTAAGATTGTTTCTAAATCTGGTGTTTGAACATTGTTGTGGCTATGCATGATGTTCTCGATGATTTCTTCAATTTGTAAGAATGTAATTTTTTCTTGTAAAAATAATGCAACTGCTGCTTCGTTTGCTGCATTCATGGCTGTTAAAATCGAACCGCCTGTACGTCCTGCTTCATAAGCAAGAGCTAAAGCACGGAAACGATCAAAATCAACCTCTTTAAAATGGAGTTGTCCAATTTGTGCTAAGTTTAATCGATGACCATTATGTAGTGGTAAGCGATCTGGGTAGCTCAAAGCATATTGAATAGGCACACGCATATCTGGTGTACCAAGTTGAGCAATCACACTTGTATCATGATACTCAACTAAAGAGTGAATAATACTTTCTTTATGTAATAAAACATCAATTTTATCGAATGGCATATCAAATAAAACATGTGCTTCAATTACTTCTAACCCTTTATTCATCATCGTTGCAGAGTCAATTGTAATTTTTGCACCCATTGACCAGTTCGGATGATTTAGCGCATCTTTCACTGTTACATGTACTAGTTCTTCTCTCGTTTTATCACGGAATGAACCACCTGAAGCTGTTAATATTAATCGTTCAATATTTTTAGGATTTTCACCATTCATGGACTGATAAATCGCAGAGTGCTCACTGTCTACAGGTAAAATTGGTGCGTTATATTTTTCCGCCTCAGCCATCACTAAGTGGCCAGCTGTCACAAGGGTTTCTTTATTTGCAATAGCAATTGTTTTGCCCATACGAATCGCTGCAAGAGTTGATTCTAAGCCAACACTACCGAGCACAGCATTTACGAGCACCGTAGAATCCTGGTGAGTGGCAACTTCCACTAAACCGTTTGTTCCAAATGTAAAATGTATATTCGGATAGTCTTTTTTTAGTTCTAGAGCATCTTTTTCATCTTGCACTGAGACTAGTTCAGGTTGAAGTTGATTGATAATTTCACGCGTTTTTTCTATATTTCTTCCTGCTGAAAAGGCAACTAGTTTAAAACTTTCTTGATGAGATAGCAAAATGTCCACAGTTTGCAATCCAACTGAACCAGTAGCACCTAATAAACTAATTTTTTTCAAGACCTTCATTCCCTTCCACTAAATCAAATACACCTTGGCGTATTTTAACCTATCATTCGATTCCATGTTGAACGAACGAATATAGGTAAGCTTACTTCAAACAATGGGAAACCAATAATCCTTTCACATTGTTCAGTAGCATTTTATAACAGTTTAGATGAACTGCACGAAATGTAATAATGGCAATACAAACAGTAAGCTGTCAAAGCGATCTAAAATCCCACCGTGACCTGGCAATAGATTTCCTGAATCTTTCACACCATAATGTCGTTTAATTGCAGATTCTACTAGATCCCCCATTTGTCCAAAAATAGAACTAATGATCGTCACAATAATAAGTGAGACCCATCCAGTACTTAATGGGTAAATGAATTGCATAACACATGCAAAAATGACCGCAACGATAATACCTCCAACAAAACCTTCAACTGTTTTATTTGGAGAAATTTCCGGCCATAGCTTGTTTTTCCCTATTTTTCGTCCGACAAAATAGGCACCTGAGTCTGTTGCCCAAACAATAATAAGCGCATAGATAATAAAATGTAATCCAGCATCACGCGTTTCGATAAAATATAAGAATCCGATGCCAACATAAAGTGCGCTTAATAAAATAAATGACACATCATCAAAGGTGAAGTGATTTTTTACAATCACCGAATAAATTAATAATAATACTACTGCAATCATTAAAAATTCCAATTTTGAGTAAGTTGTCGCTTCCGTGACTCTATCCGCAAAATTCTCTGGCATCAGTACAACAAATACTGTTAGCAATCCAATTACTCCAGGGATTGAAAAAACAGAGATCTTTTTCATACGAAGGAGCTCATACAAACCGATAGCTGCGATTACGTAAATTAGTATCGTAAAAGGTAAGTTCCCATAAATGACGAAAGGAATGAATAATGCTGCTGCAATTACTGCGGTGATGATTCTCTGCTTCACTTAATTTCTTCTCCTTTCAACCCACCGTAACGACGATTTCGCTTCTGGAAATCATTTATGGCCTCCATTAGTGTTTGTTCATTAAAGTCTGGCCAAAGCGTTTCCGTAAACCAAAATTCCGTATAGGCAAGTTGCCACAACATAAAATTACTTAATCGCACTTCACCACTTGTACGAATTAATAAATCTGGTTCTGGAAGATCCGATGTCATTAAATATTGATTGATCGTGTCTTCTTCAATGGAATCAATGGAGATCGTTCCATTTTCCACTTCTAATATCATTTTTTTCATTGCTGATACGATTTCTGCACGACTACCATAGTTCATAGCAAAATTTAAAATGAGACCTGTATTATTTTTTGTTCGGTTCATCGCATCTTTTAAGACATTTTGCGTACTAACTGGCAATGCTTCCATATCACCAATCATGGTAATTTTAATATTTCTTTCCATTACTTCTGGCATAAAGGAGTTAAGGAATTTTTGAGGTAAGCCCATTAAGTAATCTACCTCAGTTCGTGGACGTTTCCAGTTTTCTGTTGAAAACGCATATAACGTTAACACGTTGACTCCTAAATCATCTGCATATCGAGCAATTTTGCGTACAGTTTGCATCCCTTCATGATGACCTGCTATACGAGGCATTGCCCTCTTTTTTGCCCAACGACCATTACCGTCCATAATGATTGCTATATGTGAAGGGATTAATTCATTATTAGATTGTCCATCTTCCAATGATCTTTTTTGTTTTTTAGTTTTGCCTAATATTTTTTTAAACATTCTGTATCCCCTAACTTGACAACTATTCGGACGTTTTCTTATCTTATCATAACAAAAACGACTGTTAATGTCCTAAATCTTACGAAAGTTTTAGATACTTTTTATCAATTAGTCAATAGCGTAAAGTAATTGATTTTGAATTGTGCCTCGGCATGGAAAAGAGGTAGCCGAGACCTATTGACCATCCATTAGGACTAAATAAATTGGATGAAGTAAGAAAAAGTTCATTTTCTTGGTTATATGTATTTTAGACGTTTGTTATGTAAATATATTCATTGTAATTCAATTAACCCCCTGGTGTAAGTTCATTTAGATACAATCACGTTTTTCGTTCTGATTTGATAGCATTTCGAACGTTTTGTATCTATTCAGGGCAATTTTTTATTGGAAAATGTTAAAAAGGACGTCCTACATATGACAGGACGCCCAAACAAAATTAAGGTTCGTTCTTTTGAAAAAGTGTTCAAGGCCGACAAGTCGGTCATGCTCCTGCAGTTACTT
This sequence comes from Ureibacillus composti, assembly GCA_030348875.1. Classification (GTDB taxonomy): domain Bacteria; phylum Bacillota; class Bacilli; order Bacillales_A; family Planococcaceae; genus Ureibacillus; species Ureibacillus composti. Next base: position 1,221,797 of record JAUCEP010000002.1, on the reverse strand, counting down.
GTCGCAGAAAACATTGCAACTGTTGTAGCGCCTCCGCTTTTCTAGATGTCTAGCTCAGCGCGTTAGCCGCTCGAGGTCGCTTCGATCCCTCGGTCGAAAACTGAAATAACGTTTTCGATTCGGGCTCTGCAGCGCTTGTCGCGGCTGGACGAACGCGCTACGCTTTTCTAGACAGAAAGGATTTCTTTTTCTTTTTCTTTCGCTAATTCGTCAATTTTTGCGATGTTTTCATCAGTTATTTTTTGAATATCATCACTGAAACCACGTAAATCATCTTCTGTAATTTCGCCATTTTTTTCTAGCTTTTTCAAATCATCGTTAGCATCGCGACGAACGTTACGAACTGCAACTTTCGCTTCTTCTGCTTCTTTTTTCACGACTTTTACAAGATCTTTACGACGTTCTTCAGTTAACGCTGGAATAGTTAAGCGAATCACTGTACCGTCATTTGTTGGTGTAATACCAATATCTGATTTCATGATTGCTTTTTCAATTTCACCAAGAATTGATTTATCATATGGTGCGATCACAAGTAAACGAGCTTCAGGTACAGAAACTCCTGCTAATTGATTAATCGGTGTTGGTGCTCCGTAATAATCAACAGAAATGCGATCTAAAAGTGATGCGCTTGCACGGCCTGCACGAATTGATGCCAATTCACGAGAAAATGCAGAAATTGATTTGTTCATTTTATCTTTTGCTTGTGCTAATACTTCTTTAGCCATTATAGATTCCTCCTAACAACTGTTCCAATTTTTTCACCTTGTACGGCGCGTTTAATATTTCCTTTATCCATAATAGAGAATACTATTAATGGGATGTCATTGTCCATACATAAAGTGGAAGCGGTTGAATCCATTACCTGTAAACCTTGTTGAATTACATCTAAATATGTGAGTGATTCGTATTTTACTGCATTTGGGTCAATTTTTGGATCTGCAGAGTAAACACCATCTACATTGTTTTTCGCCATTAAAATTGCTTCAGCTTCAATCTCTGCAGCACGTAAAGCTGCTGTTGTATCTGTTGAGAAGTATGGGTTACCAGTACCTGCAGCAAAGATTACAACACGTTTTTTCTCAAGATGTCTTACTGCTTTACGGCGTATGTAAGGTTCCGCCACTTGTGTCATTACGATGGATGATTGTACACGAGTTTGAATTTCTAATTTTTCAAGCGCATCTTGAAGAGCTAAGGAATTCATAACAGTAGCAAGCATTCCCATGTAATCAGCAGAAGCACGATCCATACCCATTTCGCTACCAACTTTTCCTCTCCAAATGTTACCGCCACCAACTACGACCGCAACCTCTACTCCAAGATTAACTACTTCTTTAATATCTTCTGCAACTGATTTAATGATTTTTGGTGATAAACCAAAGCCTGCATCACCTGCTAAGGCTTCACCGCTTAATTTAATTACAACTCGTTTATATTGTGGCACACTCATAGTAAACCTCCGTTACTCATATTTAGAAAAGGCTAAAGCCGTCCGCCTTATACCATTAGACTGCCCCAATATAAATAAAAGCACTAAACTCTTATCAAAATGTGGTCACGTAAACTTTTGGAGAATGGTACTTTAGCCAAGACAATTATTGATTCTCATTCAGTGAGGGTAGGACTCCCACTGAATAAGAATCAAACCTCGTGTGAATGTCACGGATTATAATTCCTTCAAATCCGGACTCAGCTTACCAAGGCGTAATTGTTTATTTCTTGAAAAATAGGGAACACGTGATTGTGCTCCCTACTTTAAACCATTGTGGTTTACACAATGAAATGTATTATTGTCCTTTAACTTGGTTCATAACTTCTTCAGCGAAGTTGTCTTCACGTTTTTCAATACCTTCACCAACAGCGAAGCGTACGAATGAAGTGATGTTACCACCAGTTGTTTTTACAAAGTCACGTACTTTTTGATCTGAGTTTTTAACAAAAGTTTGATCAAGTAAGCAAACTTCTTCGAAGAATTTGCCAAGGCGACCTTCAACCATTTTCGCAACGATGTTTTCTGGTTTACCTTCGTTAAGTGCTTGTTCAGTTAATACTTTACGTTCACGTTCTACTACATCTGCAGAAACTTCATCACGAGATACATATTGTGGGTTGATTGCAGCGATGTGCATAGCTACGTCTTTAGCAGCGTCTGCATCAGTTGAACCTTCAAGAACTACTAATACGCCAATTCTTCCGCCCATATGTAGGTAAGAACCGAAAGCGTCTGCATCAGTTTTAGTTTTTAATTCGAAGCGACGAAGAGTGATTTTTTCACCGATTGTTGCTACAGCTGTAGAAATTTGATCAGCAATTTTCACACCTTCAGCGTTTGTTAATTCTAATGCAGCTTCTACTGATTCTGGTTTACCAGCTAATAATTGTTTTGCTAATTCAGAAACTAAAACTTGGAATTTTTCGTTTTTCGCTACAAAGTCAGTTTCAGCATTAACTTCTAATAGAATTGCTTCATTTCCTTCAACTAAAACATAAGTTGTACCTTCAGCAGCGATACGGTCAGCTTTCTTAGCAGCAGAAGAAAGACCTTTTTCACGTAAGAAGTCGATTGCAGCATCGATGTTACCATCAGTTTCTACTAACGCTTTTTTACAGTCCATCATACCTGCGCCTGTTTTTTCACGAAGTTCTTTTACTAATTGAGCAGTAATTGCCATTTGGAAGTTCCTCCTTGAGTAGATATTATTCTATTTATAATTGCCATTTTAGACATCGTACAATCACTTGTTTTCAACATTGTCGAAACATCACTTATTTAACAGAAAGTTAATTGGCGAACGACAAATTCTAACAGCCATCTACATTAGTCTAAAAAGTTCTTAAAAAAAGGTGATAAGAGGGGTCATCCACTTATCACCTTTTGTTGCAGTGAATTACTCAGCAACTACTTCTTCAGCTGGAGCTTCTGACTCACCTTGTTTTGATTCGATAAGAGCATCAGCCATTTTAGCAGTTAATAATTTAACAGCACGGATTGCATCGTCGTTTGCTGGAATTACGTAGTCAATTTCATCTGGATCACAGTTAGTATCAACAATACCAACGATCGGAATGTTTAATTTACGAGCTTCAGCTACAGCGATACGTTCTTTACGTGGGTCAACCACGAACATAACGTCTGGAATATCTGCCATATCACGGATACCGCCTAAGAATTTAACTAGACGTTCGTGTTCTTTTTTAAGTTGGATAACTTCTTTTTTAGGAAGAACTTCGAAAGTACCGTCTTCTTCCATTTTTTCGATTGCTTTTAAACGTGCAACACGTTTTTGAATCGTACCGAAGTTTGTTAAAGTACCACCTAACCAACGTTGGTTGATGTAGTAGTTACCAGAGCGCTCAGCTTCTTCTTTAATAGCGTCTTGAGCTTGTTTTTTAGTTCCTACGAAAAGAACTTTACCGCCATCTTGGCCAACTTGACGCATGAAGTCATAAGCTTCCTCTAATTTTTTAACTGTTTTTTGTAAATCGATAATGTAGATACCGTTACGCTCAACAAAAATGTATTTTTTCATTTTTGGATTCCAACGGCGAGTTTGGTGTCCGAAATGTACACCAGCTTCAAGTAATTGTTTCATTGAAATTACTGACATGAATATTTCCTCCTAATTTTGGTTTTGTTCCTCCGCATTTTTCATCTGAAATAAGCAACTTTTGTAGAAGCACCACTTATTACATCGAAATGCGTGTGTATTATTAACACCATTTGAAAATATAACATAATTACCTAACGTCTGCAATACTTTTACACATGAAATTTTAATAATAATTCAATTTCAGTCTTACCTTTTTGCGTAATTTTCGCAATTTCTTCTATAGACTTGCCATCATGGTGAAGTTTTATGACTTGTTGTTCAAAACTTTTTTCGCTTTCATCACTCGACTGACGGTCTAGTGATCCCTTGTCTCGCTCTTCTTTATGTGGCTGATTTCCGACAGTTTCAGCATTAGCTGGTTGAGTTTTTTGTCGATTATAAGCATTTTTTACAATACTTTTTGGTACGGCAATTTTAGGGGTGAGGGCAATTTCATTTTCTTGTGTTTCCTTTTGTACTTTTTGTTTTTCTACTTCTGGCGATCCAACAATCTGCTCATTGTTAATTGGTTGCATAGGTTGTTGACCATTTTTACTTTTTGCTTTTGTAAGTTCCTGAATTAACCGATTATTTTCTTCGCGCATTTCCATTAAATAGACACTAATGGCATCGTCCATTTCACGAATTAGTTGGTCTTGACGAACTTCTAACTCCTTGAACTTCGACACTTTTGTATTTAATAATATAATGAAATAAAACGAAATCAGCTGTGAAATGATGAGTAAAACAATTAAAAATGCGACCATTCGATCCAGTTCTCCTATCCACTATAGTCAATAATATTTCCTTTAAACGGATGATGCGCTCGACTTTGCTTTGACGATTTCCTTTGTTTGTTGTTTGATGATGACTCTTCATCGTGTTCGTGATGTTGGTTTTCATCTTTTACTTTGTCGACTTTTTCCGTATCATTTACAGTTAACGCTTTCCGCTCAACTTCTTTTTTTAACGCTTCATTTGCATGAAGTTGCTGATGAATGACATGTTGTTGATGCTGCTCTACTGTCTTTCCAGCATCAAAGGTTTTAGGAATGGCAATTTGTAACTCCACACCTTTTAAGCTCACAAAATCCCCTCCTGAAATAATAATTGCTTTCGTTTGGAAGTTGCACTTTTGCGTCCGCATAGGATATAAGCTGGTCCGGATAGCAGCTCCTTTTGTCCGCTTGGAAAGCGATTTCGTCCGTTCAACGGATCTTTCGTCCGCTTAGATTACGTTTCGTCCGTTCAGCCACTCTTTTCGTCCGCTTACATTACGTTTCGCCGGTTCAACCAAATTTCAGTCTGATTCGAACTCTATCTTGCAACCTTCGCCGTACCTTGTTGACTGAAAAAAAGCCCGTCTAGGACTTGATCCGCTTAGACGAGCACTTCTTGAGTAAGTAGTTTTCTTAATTTAAATAATGCTTTCGAGTGAATTTGTGATATTCGTGATGTGGAAAGCTCTAGCATTTCTCCAATTTCGGTTAACGTCAATTCTTCTGTATAAAATAAACTTAAGACAAGTTGTTCTTTTTCATTCAATTTTTTTATGTTTTCTGCTAAATCTGCAATTAATTCCACATGAACTGCTTCTTCTTCAGGCGTTCTTGTATTGTCGTCTCGAATGACAAAGGATTTCCCCTCTGCTTCTTCTTGATCAGGTGATTGCTCATGAATAGACAGTACATTTGAAAAGAAATGTTCTTGTATCGTTTGATAGACTTCATCTACTGGTAAATTCAGCGATTCTGCCAGCTCCTCAGGCGATGGTTGGCGCATGAGTTTCTGCTCTAGCTTCTCAATCTCCGCTTCCATTTTCTTTGCTTTCTCCCGTGCAGAACGTGGTAACCAGTCTTCTTTTCTTAATCCATCAATGATGGCACCACGTACACGGAAAGAAGCATATGTATCAAATTTCAAGTCTCGATTAATATCAAATTTATTGAGTGCATCAAATAGGCCCATCATTCCTAGGCTCATTAAATCATCTCGTGAAACGTTTTTCGGTAAACCTGTACCGATTCGTTGTACATGATATGTTACAAGTGGTTTGTACTTTTTTACTAATACATTTCCTGCATGAGGATCGCGATCATTTATCCAGCTATTCCAAATATTTTGTTCCTCTGTAAGCATCGACTGAACCACCGAATCCACCTCTCTCATTACTCGACTTCATCTAACGATATTATACCAATGTCGACAAAATATCGCATTGTTCGATAGGACTAAAATAATTATTTCTCATAGAAAAATTCGTGAAAAAATAAGAAAAAAGAGCCGTTTTTCGACTCTAGCAAGACTTTTACCCTACTTATGAAGGTTTTGTGACAGGTTCATCGTCATAACTCATCATCGATCTAACAACCTTGGCAATTTCTTCAGAAGCCTCATCATTAAATTCAACTGTTGATTGTTGTTGTCCTGAATTAGCCTCACCTTGGTTTAGTTCTTCAGACTCCATTCCTTCAACATTTAGGAATAATTCATCTTTTGGTGTGTACCATATGTATCCGACTAAAAAACGAATGCCAAACATGGCAACAAACGTAAGGATCCCGACAACAAATGACCAAATTAATATTTGAAAAGGGAATAATGATTGTTGCAACACCATCACAACAAAGGTAATGGTAAATGCTATCAATGTCGCCCAACAATTATAAAAAATTGAGCCCACCATCATATTTCGGTCACTCCTTGATTCACTGTTCGAATGCTTAGTTTACTAGTAGCTGGATCGAATTCAATCGTTCTTCCACTATTTCCGCCTGTATCTTCAGCAACAATTGATATGCCATTCTTCTTAAGCATATTTTTAACTGCTTCGACATTTCTTGGCCCAATTCTCATGGAATCTTTGTCTGATGTAAATTTAAACATTTGTGCCCCACCTGCAATTTTTGCTTTTAGCCTAAAGGGATGTGCACCTTCCCGCTTTAACCGTTCAATTAATTCTTCTATCCCAGTATCCGCGAACTTTGCGGCGTTTATGGATTCTTTCCGTGCTAAGCTTGAATCCGGAAGCATCACATGCACTAAACCCGCGATATTCTTTGTTTCATCGTATAACACGACACCGACACAGGAACCTAACCCTGATGTTCGAATCGTGTTTGGTGTTTTCACAATATCCATTTGAGCGATACCGACTTTCACCGTCTTATCTACATTAGAAGATTGCATTTACAAAACTCCTAACGCTTTAAAAATAGAATCGAAGGAATCAGGATCTGGCAATAGTAAAAATTGTCCATGAACGGCATTACTTAACTCCTGATCTTCTTCAAATATCGATGTATTAATGACCATCACCTGATCACTAACTTGTGATATTTCAATTAAGCCAGTGCTCACAATGGCACCAAACATGTCGACACTTAACCCGGGAACGGTTGGGAAAATTTTCAACCCTGTAAAATCAGAGAGGGCTGAAAGATATGAACCAGATAAAATATTCCCCATTTCTTGCATAGCGGATAAACCTAACTCAGATATATCAGGTCCATTAAAATCAAAGGCTTCATCTTGAATTAGTCGACGGATAAAGCGATTTGCTTGTTCAATCGGCAAAATGAAAAACATACTGCCTTGTGTTTCACCTTCTAATCGAAGATAAACCCCCACCACAACGGTTTCCGAACCACCTGCAAGTTCCATCATTTCATGGAATGGGACCATTTCTACTTTTGGAACTTTCATATCAATCTTCTTACCAAGTAAATCTGAAAGTGCTGTTGCAGCATGGGCAGCACCGATATTGCCGATTTCTTTTAGCACATCTAAATGAAATGAAGTGATTTTTGAATTGTCATTCATACTCATCCCTACTTTTAAGGTTCTTAATTGAATTGCTTTCCGTTAAAACTTAAATTTCTACGAGTAACCGCAAGAGGAGAAGGACGCGGATTAAGGATTGCCTCCCGCCTCCGCTTTTCTCTAAGGATTTAATACTTTTTCTAAGTGTAAAAGGATTAATAGTCGATTTTCGATTTTGGCAACTCCTGAAATAAATTCTTCTTCCGCTGTTCCTACTACTTCTGGTTGCTGTTCGATCGCGCTAACAGAGATATCCATTACGTCGTTTGCCGAATCTACTACAAATCCAACTTCTTTATCGTCAAATGTAATGATAATAATACGGGCAGCATCACCATTGTCGTTTGCAGGTAACTCAAATCGTTCACGTAAATCAATGATTGGTGTAATGACTCCGCGCAAATTGATTACACCTTTTACATACTTTTCCGTTTTCGGCACACGCGTTATATGCATTAATTTTTCAATTCCTTGTACATTGGAAACAGGAATTGCGTATTCTTTGTCTGCTAATTGAAAGACAATCACTTTTACTTGTTCAAGTGCAGTTGTCATAATTTACACCTCTTATCAGTCATGTTTACTTCATTAACGCATTACAGTCCACAATTAATGCAACTTGACCATTTCCTAATATTGTCGCACCTGAAATGGCAAAAATATTTGTTAAATAGTTCCCAAGCGACTTCAAGACAATTTCTTGTTGGCCAATGAATGAATCCACGACTAAACCAGCAAGTTTGTCGCCTTTTCTCACGATGACAACTGATAAGTACTCATCGTCTATTGCTTGATGACGTGGAACTTCAAAGATTTCATCTAAGAAAATTAATGGCACAATTTTTCCTCGGAAGTCGATTACTTTTTGTTTATGTGCATTTAGAATATCCGATTTTTTTATAATCGAAGTCTCGATAATTGATGATAGAGGGACTGCATAGATCTCTGTTTCTATTTCCACTAACATAACGGAAATAATCGATAATGTTAAAGGTAATTGAATAGAGAAAATCGAACCAACATCTTGGGTAGATTCGATGGAAATACTACCACCTAATGATTCAATTGTTGATTTGACCACATCTAGTCCAACGCCACGGCCAGAGATATCCGAAATTTGATCAGCTGTCGAGAAACCAGAAGCAAGAATCAGTTCATTAATTTCCTTATCTGATAATCTCAGTGCAGCATCCTTCGTTACAATGCCTTTATCAATCGCTTTTTTCAGTACTTTATCGCGATTAATTCCTGCACCATCATCTTCAATTTCAATGAAGACATAGTTTCCACTATGGTAGGCACGTAAAATGACCGTACCTTCTTCTGGTTTTCCTTTCGCTACCCGCGCTTCTGGACTTTCTATTCCATGGTCAAGGGAGTTTCGAATTAAGTGAACGAGTGGATCACCAATTTCATCAATCACTGTGCGATCAAGTTCTGTTTCTGCACCGATAATTTCAAGGTTAATTTTCTTATGTAAGTCACGAGATAGCGAGCGTACCATTTTAGGGAATCGATTGAATACCGTTTCAACAGGAACCATGCGCATTGTCAGAACAATATTTTGCAGATCTCCCATTACTCGACTCATACGTTCAACTGTTTCAGTTAATTCTGAATGGTTCACCTCAGTCGAAATCGATTGAAGACGTCCTCTATCGATGACAAGCTCTTCAAATAGATTCATTAAAATATCTAAACGTTCAATACTTACACGAATCGTTTTACTTGAAGCATGTTTCTTTTCAGAAACTTGAGCTTTTGCTGGCGTTTCGGATTTTTGAGCTATTACAGCATTACTAGAATTGTCACTTTGTGATAGTTCATTCACTTCTTGTAATGTTGGTGTTGATGGCACTGTTTGAACTGTTTCTTCCGTTGTCGAAGGTTTTAATGTTTCTTGTGATAATTGTACAACGGTAACTTTATCTACTTCGGACACTTTCATGATTTTCTTTTGAAGTTCGTCAGCCGGTTCTTTTGTAATAAACGCTACATAGAAGTCTTGATCAAACTGTTCTTCTTCTAGCTTGTCGACCGTTGGGTTTGATTTAATAACGTCCCCACTTTTTTCTAAAATATCAAATACCATATAAACACGGGCTGCTTTTAATAAACAATCCGCGCGAAGTGATACGGCAATTTCAATTGCATTAAAGCCTTGATCGATCGATTGAATTAAAACTGTTTTTTCAAAGTCGTCATATTCAAGTTTTGGAGCACTAGCCACAACGGTTGTTGCAGCAACTTCATGATCCACTTGTTTTGGCTCTTGCTGTGTTGGAGTGACTGGATTACCTGATTCAATATTTTTTAATTTCTCAACCGTTTCTGCCACATTACGTTTCCCGTCCCCACCATCGGCAATATCAAATACCATAGCTTCCAAATGGTCAACCGATTCAAAAACGACGTCTAATATCTCTGTTGTAACATGAATCTTTTCATTTCGAATGGCATCTAAGACATTCTCCATTTTGTGTGTTAAATCTGCTAAGTCTTCATAACCCATTGTTGCAGACATACCTTTTAACGTATGTGCAGAACGGAAAATCTCATTTACCACGCTTAAGTCTTGGGGGTTTTTTTCTAGTTCTAATAAATGTTCACTACATGCTTGTAAATGCTCTTTACTTTCTTCAATGAACATCTCTAAATATTGGTTCATGTCCATACGAGAACACTCCTTTTACGGCAAATATTTCATAATCGCTTGTGCAATTTCATCAACTTCTACAATTTCGTCTACAAGCTCTGTTTCCACTGCAGCTTTAGGCATTCCGTAAACGATACAAGTCTCTTGTGATTCTGCAATCGCTATTGTGTTGCCAGTTTGCTTTAATGCAACTAAACCTTTTGACCCATCCTGGCCCATTCCAGTCATAATGACAGCAATTTTATTAACATGTTCAAATTGACTAACTGATTCAAACAGCACATCTACTGCGGGTCGGTGCCCTGAACGAGGTGGCTCCTGATGATCTAATTCAATTTCAAATGCCGTACTTACTTTTTTTAGTTTTAAATGATAGCCTCCTGGTGCAATATAAGCCGTTCCATTTTGTAAAATTTCACCGTGTTCAGCTTCTTTTACTTGAATTTTACTTAAATTATTTAGCCGTTCTGCTAAAGATTTTGTGAACCCTGCAGGCATATGCTGGACAATTAAAATAGGTGCTTGAATTGTTGCGGGCAATTGGGTCAATACTTCTTGTAATGCTCGTGGCCCTCCCGTTGATGTACCAATACAAACAATTTTCTTCGATGTCTGTGACCAATCATTTTTCACTTTACTGCTGGGACTTACAAGTTCTCTTTTTCTTTTTGGTTGAATCATTAAGTCAGCCGAAGAAGAAGTTTCTCTTACTAGATTCGTAGTTTTAACGTCAGGTGTTGTAAAACGCTTCTCTTCAGACGGTGACGGTTTTCTTAATTTTGCAACTGAAACGTGTACAGCTTGTTCAACTTTATGGACAAGTTCTTCCTTCACTTTGTGTAATTCAAGTGAAATGGTGCCACCAGGTTTGGTCACAAAATCTACCGCTCCATTTTCCATTGCAGCTAATGTACTTTCTGCCCCTTGTTTCGTTGAACTTGATAGCATAATGATTGGTAGAGGATTAACTTCCATAATTTCTTTTAATGCATCAAGTCCATTTAGTTCAGGCATTTCAACATCCAATGTAACGATATCAGGGTTTAATTCTTCAATTTTCTTTAAAGCATCTTTTCCGTTACGGGCAGTTCCAACGACTTCAATTGTTTTATTGCCATCGAAAAAGTCTCGAATCAGTTTTCTCATAAATGCAGAATCATCAACAATTAACAATTTACTTTTTTTAGGACTTTCCAATTAATCACGTCCTTTCGAAAAGATCCTTCTTAATTTAGATAAAAACGTATGATGATGAATTGGTGCTTGAACTTCTTCCATTTGTTGATGGATAAAACGGTCAACAATCGTTTGAAGTGTTTTGGTGATTGGCGCATTCGGATAAGAAATAGAAAAAGGAACTTGCTCCCTTACTGCTTTTCGAACCGATAAATCTTCTGGTAGGGACCCTAGTACGATTACATCTTTTGATAAAAATTTCATCATTGTATTTCTTAAACGACCTAAAGTTTCTTCCCCTTCTTCAGGAGAGATTACCCGATTACATAGTAAATAGAATGTTTTCTGTTGGTCTCGTAGATGAATATACTTCATCATTGAATACGCATCAGTGATGGAAGTTGGTTCAGCTGTAGTAATCACCATAATTTCATCGATGGATGTTAATAAATCAATCGTCCAATTCGATGCCCCAGCACCCATATCAAATAAAATATAGTCGAAGTTTTTTTGTAAATGTTCAAATGCCTGAATTAAGGAATCGAACATTTCTTCTGTCCATTCCATGACTGAAGACATTCCAGAACCACCGGCAATATATTTTAAATCAAATGGCCCATCCAATATGACATCCTCAAGTAAAACGTCACCCACTAAATAGTCTTTTAAATTGGAAGCGGCAGTTTTTCCAATTAAAATATTAATATTGCCCATACCAATATCCATATCTAGAATAACGACTTTTTTCCCAAGTTTCGCAAGTGTAATGGCAAAGTTGGTAGTAAAGTTGCTTTTCCCTACTCCACCTTTCCCACTTACAACAGCGATGGATCTTCCCAAAATGCCTTGGCTCTCCAACATTTTTAATCTTAGTTTTTCAGCTTGATCTCTCATTTGAGTTCTCCTTGGAAGAACAATTCAAGTAATTTTTCTATTTTTGCCTCTTCAATATCTTCCGGGACTTCTTGACCATTCGTATAGTAAGCAAGTCCTTTATTATATTTAATCATTAAATTAAACAAGGTGCCAATAGTATTTGTTTCGTCAATTTTGGTAAAGATGAACTTTTCGATTGGAATTTCCCCGAATTGCTCAGTAATTGTTTCCATATCTTTTTCTTTGGCAGTTAAGGATAGAACTAAGAACGACTCAACTTCCTCATCGAATTCGATTAATTTCTTTAAATCATTTACATATTTCGCTTCTTTATAATTGCGCCCTGCAGTATCAATAAAGATGAGATCAAGGTGTTCGAATTTTTTAATTGCCGCCTTGTAATCATTCGCATTGTAAACAATTTCAACTGGAGCCTGTAACAGATTTGCATAGGTCTTTAGTTGCTCAATTGCCGCAATTCGATAAGTATCAGTTGTGATGAATCCAATTTTTTTCTTTTTCTCTAAAACTGCTCGAGCAGCCATTTTCGCAATGGTTGTCGTTTTTCCTACACCTGTTGGTCCAAGTAAATTAATGTATTTTCTTTTATAAGAGAGTCCACCAATTGGAAGTGATAGCATTTTTTCTTTTAAATATTGCTCCGCTACTTCTTTTATCTCTAGATTTGAAAGTGTCCCTTGTTTTTTATATAGCTGAAAAAGCTCATCACTTATAGCGGTGATGAGCTCTTCGTTTAGCTCTTGACGCTTTAAAAAGTCGAGAAATGGTTTCATTTCCTGAGGGATTTGTGACTCCACTGTCAGTCTTTGCATGGACTGAAGCATGGCTTTTAAATCCGCAATTTCACTTTTCAATTCACTTGTTAAAAGGGTATTTTCGCTATGTACCTCTTCTTGCACAGTTGATCGAGAAGGTTGGAAGTGATCAGGTTGAAGATCCGCTAACATAGACCCGGTAGTTGGTTTTGTCTCAATTTGATCCACACCTGCTAGCACCTCAAAGTTTTTATGTTTAATAAGCCCGAAGAGTTTTTTCGTTACCACTACTTTTGAGTAGATAATGACGGCATCTTCACCAAGGTCAGCTCGTATTTGCTTCATTGCTTCTGCGATTGAAGGTGCAGTATATTTTTTCATCTTCATTCTACATTCACCACTCCAACACTTTGTATTTCAACGTTTGAATCTAACTCATTATAAGAAAGTATAGGAATTTGCGGGAAATACCGTTCTGTTAACTGTCTTAAATACATGCGAATTGCAGGCGAGCAAAGAATAATTGGTGATTGTTCCATAAACGACACCCGTTCCACTTCTTTTGCTACTGCTTCTAAAAGCTCCTGGGATTCTTGTGGATTCATAGCTAAGTAGTTTCCATGTTCCGTTTGTTGAATACTGTCTGCAATTAACTTTTCAATTTTTGCCGGAACCGTAATGACTTTTAAAGCAGGTTGTCCAGAAACATATTGCGATGTGATTTGTCTCGCAAGTCCTTGACGAACATATTCTGTTAAAATATCCGGATCACTTGTTAGTTTTGAATAATCGGCTAATGTCTCAAAAATAATCGGCAAATTGCGAATCGATACATTTTCTTGTAATAGTTTGGCCAATACTTTTTGAATTTCACCAATCGATAATGGTGTTGGCGTTAATTCCTCCACTAAGATTGGATAACTTTCACGCAGATGATCAATCAATTGTTTCGTTTCTTGACGGCCTAGTAATTCATGGGCATTCATGCGAATAATTTCTGTTAAATGTGTCGACACAACACTTGGTGGGTCAACAACTGTGTAACCTAAAATCTCGGCCTCTTCTTTTGTTTGTTCTGTGATCCATTTCGCAGGTAATCCGAATGAAGGTTCGATCGTATCAATCCCCTCAATTGAATTATCATCACTTGGACTCATCGCTAAATAATGGTCTAGCAAAAGCTCACCCTTTGCCATTTCATTTCCTTTTATTTTGATACGATATTCGTTAGGTTGAAGTTGAATATTATCTCGAATACGTACTACCGGGATGACAATTCCAAGTTCTAACGCAAGCTGTCGACGAATCATCACAACGCGATCTAATAAGTCCCCACCTTGTGCTGCATCCACTAATGGAATTAACCCATACCCAAATTCAAATTCGATTGGATCTACATTTAGTAGGTTAATGACATTTTCTGGACTCTTCATAGTGTCAGTTGCCTCTTCTTCTTCCATCTCAAGCAGTTCTTCGGGGTCTTCGGGTTTCTTGCGATCCATGAAATATGCTCCCGTAATTAATGAAGCTCCAATTGGAATCGTAATCCAGTCAGGAATCGGTGTGAATAGACCGAGAAGAATCATTGTGCCCCCTGCAACATATAAAAGTTTAGATTGAGCGAATAATTGGTTCACAATGTCTTCGCCAAGATTTCCTTCCGAAGCAGCACGTGTTACAACAATCCCTGTTGCTGTCGAAACAAGCAATGCTGGAATTTGTGCAACGAGTCCGTCACCAACTGTTAGCGTTGAGAAGTGAGATGCAGCATCTGCAAACGCATAGTCAAGTTGAAGCATCCCAATAACAATCCCAAATAAAAGGTTAATGAATACCATAATAATGGAAGCAATGGCATCTCCTTTTACGAATTTCGTCGCACCATCCATTGCCCCGTAAAAATCTGATTCTCTTGAAACTTTTTCTCGGCGAGTACGTGCTTCTTTTTCCGAAATCATGCCGGCATTTAAATCTGCATCGATACTCATTTGTTTCCCCGGCATTGCATCTAATGTAAATCGAGCTGCAACTTCAGCCACACGTTCCGAACCTTTTGTTATTACAATGAAGTTAATAACTACTAATAACAAGAAGATTACTAAACCTACTAAAATATTTCCGCCGGTTACAAACTGACCAAATGTTTCAACGACATCTCCCGCATCTCCATTTGATAAAATCGCACGGGTTGTCGAAATACTTAGTCCAAGTCTGAACAAAGTTAATAACAAAATGACGGAAGGGAAAATAGCAAAATCTAATGCTTCTTTCATATTCATCGCCGTTAGTAAAACGATTAAAGATAACGTGATATTGATAATAATTAAAAAACTTAATAACCACGTTGGTAGAGGGATGATCAGCATCGCTACTATTAATATGACTGCACCTAATACCCCTAAGTCGCGAAATTTCATGTAATACCCTCCTAAAAGAAATGCGGAGGCGGCTCGTTCACACCCGCGTCGGCAAAAACGCGACATCGCGTCGCATTGCCGACATGACTCACATCGTGTGAGCCTCAAGCGCTGGAGACAATACCAGTGAAGGCGCTTTTTGCCTTCGCTGGTATTGTCGAAGCGACCTCGAGGGTGTAGCCGCCGGAGCTAGACACCTAGAAATGCGGAGGCGGCTCGTTCAGGCTCGTGTCGGCAAAAACGCGACACGCGCGAGCATTGCCGACATGACTCACATCCTGTGAGCCTCACGCACTGTAGACTCCGAGAAGAAGGCGCTTTTTGCCTTCGTAGGAGGAGTCGAAGTGACGCGAGAGCCTAGCCGCCGTAGCTAGACACTGTTCGAACTTTAAAAGTTTATACTTTCTTTCAATAAGCTCTAAATTTTACGTTTTATACGATAAACATACGCAAGGATTTCGGCCACCGCTTTAAAAAATTCCTCTGGCACTTGATCACCAATTTCTACTTGGTCGTACATTGCTCGTGCTAACGGTCGATTTTCAACCATTACGACATTATTTTCTTTCGCAATTAATTTAATTTTTTGTGCAACATAATCGGTACCCTTGGCAACGACCTTTGGTGCATCCATACTTGTATCATCATATTTTAAGCAAATAGCAAAGTGCGTCGGGTTCGTAATGACCACGTCTGCATTTGGTACATCTTGCATCATCCGGCGCATAGCCATTTCTCGTTGACGTTGCTTAATTTTTGATTTAATGAGAGGGTCACCCTCACTATTTTTATATTCATCCTTAATGTCTTGCTTTGACATTTTCAGTTGTTTTTCATATTCAAATTTCTCATACATATAATCGAGAAGTGCAATTACGATCAATACTGCGGAAGCCGCAATACCCATTAATCCAGTTAATTGTGCCACCGTACTTAATGTAGAGAAAGGTTCTTGTAACGCAAGTGACAGAACATCTTCTAAATTAGTCCATATGACAATCGTTGTTACCGTACCAATAAATGCAACTTTTAAAAGTGACTTTAAAAGGTTAACAATGGCACGGACAGATATGATTTTTTTAATCCCTTTAATGGGATCCATTTTTTTTAAGTCTATTTTTAAGGATTCAGTCGTAAATAAAAACCCAAATTGAAAAAAGTTCGCTCCAACACTTGCAACAACGGTTACAGCTAGAATAGGTAGCAAAATAACAGCCATTTCTTTTAGCGAGTCCGTGTACATTTGCATAACTGTATCAGTTGTTAGCGTATCAATGAGCATATTTTTTTCAAATGCTTGTATTAAGAAAGAAAAAAGGCCTTCTTGCATTAATGGTGCAGCAAAGATTAGAAATAAGAAGCTAAGTAAAAGAACAAATGCGGCCGAAACATCTTGGCTCTTTAATACTTGTCCTTTTTTCCTAGCATCTTGACGTTTTTTAGGTGTCGCTTTTTCCGTCTTTTCCCCTGCAAAGAATTGTATATCTAACGTTAGTAATAACTTCATGTTAAGAACCACCTAAGTACTGCATCAAATCCCGCATTGCTAAAATCATCATCTCCACCACATTTTCCATTACCGTAATCATCAGCCCCATTACGATAAATAAAACAAGAAAGGCAACGGCGATATTAATAGGAAAACCAACAACGAAAATATTTAGTTGCGGTACTGTTTTTCCGGTAATCCCTAAAGCTATGGTTACTAAAAATATCGTTGCAACTACTGGTGCAGACATTTGAAATGCAACCGCAAACACCGAAGTAAATAACTTTGCAATAAACTCTACAGTATTCGCATCACCGAAGTTTGGTGTAAGTTGATCGATTGGGACAAATTGATAACTATAAAAGATTCCATCTAAAATGAGATGATGTCCATTTGTTGAAAGTAATACAAATAATAATAGGAAATTAAAAAATTGCCCCATTAGTGGGCTTTGAGCACCTGTTTGTGGGTCAATAATATTGGCTAAGGCAAACCCCGTTTGAAAATCAATAAATCCTCCTGCAATTTGCACGGCAGAAGTAACTATGTACGCTACTAGTCCAATCGAAAGTCCAATAATCGCTTCTTTCATGATCAGTAGTAAATACTCTCCATCAATTGGAAACGGCTCTACATTTAACGTGTAATACATCATCCACGATAAAATAAGGGCTAAGGCAATTCTTAATTGTGCTGGAATCGTTCGATAAGATAAAAAAGGGACTGATACAAAAAAAGCAGAAACTCTGACTAAAATTAATAATAATACGGATAGATCAGGAATAAGTTCTGTCATCTAATCACCCGATATATCGAGTCAGGTTATTAAAAATATCGTAAAGATAGTCTGTCAATTTAGTAATCATAAATGGCCCGAAGAAAATTATTGCAACGAATACCGCAATGATTTTCGGTACAAACGCCAGTGTCTGTTCTTGAATAGATGTTGTGGCTTGAAATATACTGACAATCAATCCTGTTATTAATGCTACTAACAATAAGGGCCCTGAAACTAAAAGGACGGTCCATATCGCTCTTTCTGCTATTGAAATGACCATTTCTTGACTCATTTGTATCAACCCCTAAAAACTTTGAAGTAAAGATTTAATTACTAAATACCAACCATCAACAAGGACGAATAATAGTATTTTAAATGGTAATGAAATCATAACAGGCGGTAACATCATCATCCCCATCGACATCAGGACACTTGCTACTACCATATCAATTACTAAAAATGGAATAAAAATCATAAAACCCATTTGGAATGCTGTCTTTATTTCACTTAATGCAAAAGCCGGGACGAGCATCGTTAATGGGATCTCTTCTACAGTATCAGGACGCTCAGCCTGGTTGTAACTTAGAAACAGCTCTAAATCTTTTTGTCTCGTATGACTTGCCATGAACTCTTTAAATGGGATCGTTGCTCTGTTATATGCCTCATCAAGGTCGATTTCCTCTGCAAATAACGGTTGTAGAGCTTCTTCATTTACCTCATTAAATGTAGGTGCCATAACGAAAAACGATAAAAACAAAGCTAACCCAATAATCACTTGGTTCGGTGGCATCTGGTTTGTAGCCAGTGCAGTTCGTGTAAACGATAATACAATGACAATTCGCGTAAACGAGGTCATTAATATTAGAATACTTGGTGCTAATGACAATACTGTTAATACTAAAAGTAATTTAACAGAAGTAGAGACGTTCGTTGGATCACTGTCAGAAAAGAATGAGATAAAGTCTTGCATTATTTATCGTGCTCCTTTTCCTTCCATTTTTCCAATCCCTCGTGTCGCTCTTTATTTATTTCAGATAAACGATTTTTTAAGATTGCTCCAAAATCAGATTGTGACTCAGTTTCTTCAACACTTGGCTTCTTTTTAAGCTTTTTGAATAATTCAGTAATGTAAGGCGATGCAGAAACGATTGTTTGCTGCTTGTCTTGATAAATTTTGATAAGCTGTTCGATTTCTTCAGGGTCCTGAATTTCTTTGAGTAGCTGCACATCTTCACCAACTCCAACAATATAAAGAGAATTACCAATATGAAGGAGTTGAACAGATTTTTGTGAACCAACTGAAATCCCGCCAATATTTTTCACGACATTATTTTGCTGGTAGTTCGAGCTTTTTTTATTCAAGAACTTTAATACGAAAACCAATAAACCAAGTACAAACAGTAAAGATAACAACATCTTGATGTAATCCCCAGGTCCGAGGCCAACATTTTGGTTGTCAACCTCTTTTGAGTCTGGGGATTCATCTGTGTTTGTGTCTGGATTTTGAAGGTATTCATCACTGATCATTTGATTACTTTGTGAAGCAGATACTAGTTGTGTTGGCAATGTTAGAGCCATCATAATAAGTAATACAAAAACAATCGCTTTCTTATTTAAATGAATCCCCTGCATCTCATCAACCCAATGCTTTTTGGATGGCTTCAATTACACGATCCGCTTGGAATGGTTTTACAATAAAATCCTTTGCACCAGCTTGGATTGCATCGATTACCATTGCTTGTTGCCCCATTGCAGAACACATAATAACAACTGCGTTAGGATTAGTTGATTTGATTGCTTTTAAAGCTGCAATTCCATCCATCTCTGGCATCGTAATATCCATTGTGACTAAATCCGGGTTTAATTCCGCATATTTTTCTACTGCTTGTTGGCCATCAGCAGCTTCACCTACTACCTCGTAACCATTTTTCGTTAAGATGTCTTTAATCATCATTCTCATAAATGCAGCGTCGTCCACGATTAAAATTCTTTTTGACATTGTGTATTCCCCCAATAGATTATTTCAAATTATTTAAGCGTTCAGCTTGACTGATGATGTCCGTAATACGAACTCCGAAGTTTTCTTCAATAACCACAACTTCCCCTTTAGCGATTAGACGGCTATTAACTAAAATGTCAACCGGTTCACCAGCAAGTTTGTCTAATTCAATAATTGAACCAGAAGCTAATTGTAGTATATCTTTTACCGAATGTTTTGTTCTTCCGAGCTCTACTGTTACTTGTAACGGAATATCTAATAACATATTCAGATTTCGGGCTTCAGCAGGTGTAATGTTCGCTTGCTCAAATGATGTAAATTGCGCTTGTTGTACATTTACTGGCGGCTGTTGTATTTGTTGTGGCGGTGCTTGATAATAAGGCATCGCATGTACAGGTGGTTCTTGATATGTCGTCGCCGCTTGTTGTTGGTATGTTGGCGGCTGCTGATACATCGGTTGTTGAACCATTTGTTGTTGAACCATTGGCGGTGCTTGTGGCGTCAATGGTTGTTGCGCCATAGGATTTGCGTAACTCGATTGCTCAATAGACGGCTCGTAAACGGGTTGTTGTACTTGTGAAGTTTGTGGTACTACTTCTGGTACAACGTTTTGCATTGGTTGTTCCACATTTGTTACTTCTTCCTCGCCAAGAAGTGTTTTAGCAATACCATGCGCAAACTTTAACGGCAGTAATTGCATAATATTTGAATCAATTAATTCACCAATTTTCAATCTAAAAGATACTTTGATTAATAAATCTTCATCAGGTATGTAGTCACGGCCTTTATCTTGTAAAATATTAAGTAAGTCAATGGATGGTGGTGAAATATCTACCTTTTTATTAAAGACCGTTGACATAGATGTGGCAGCTGAACCCATCATTTGATTCATGGCTTCTTGTACCGCGCTTAATTGAATCTCGCCTAAATCCATATTTGGATGTAAGCCATCTCCACCTAACATAATATCTGCAATAATAGAAGCATCCGATTGTTTAATGACTAACAGGTTCATACCGTTAATCCCTGCTGTATATTCGACTTTTATAGCAACATATGGATGTGGAAATTCCTCTTCTAATTTATTGCGGTTAATCATTGAAACGACAGGTGTTGTGATCTCTACTTTTTGGTTTAATAAAGTCGAAAGGGCGGTAGCAGAACTTCCAAATGAAATATTTCCAATTTCACCTAACGCGGATTGTTCCATCAAATTTAAATAATCATCAATATTAATTGTTACTTCATTTGTTGATTGATCTAACTCATTAATACGATCTTCTAAAGTTTCGCCTCTTAATAGAGCTTCAATTTCTTCTTGGGAGAGCATACCATCACTCATCTTCGTCTCCTCCTTTCACAGGTTCGATAATCTGAATTGCCATTTTTTTATTTAATTTACCTGGTTGAACCGTAAACTTCGGTATATTCCCCACTTTTAAAGTTAGTGGGTCATTAATATTTTGATCTAATTGAATGACATCACCAATGTTCATGTAAAGAAAATCTTCAATGGTAATGTCCGATGTACCTAATTCGGCAACAAGATCAATCTGAGCCTGTTTAACGCGATTTTCAAGCATTTTCGTTTGTTCTGGAGTAGCTTCTTTCGTATTGGACTGCATCCAATATTGAACAGACAAATTGCGAATGATTGGTTCGAGTACAACATGTGGGATACAAATATTGATCATCCCTGTATTTTCACCAATGATCGTATTTAATGAAATCACTACAACCGTTTCATTTGGTGAAATCATTTGTAAGAACTGTGGATTCACTTCAAGTTCGACGAGCATCGGGTCAATTTCAGCAACATTTTGCCAAGCTTCTCGTAAGTTATCGAATGAACGCTCAAATAAATTGGTCATTATTTTTTGTTCAATTTCAGTTAAGTTATCCACGTTGCTATAGCTCGAGCCTTTCCCCCCCATTAAACGGTCCAGCATGGAGTACGCGATGTTAGGATTAATCTCCATTAAGATATTACCATCTAGAGGTGGCACTTCAAATATATTAATTAATGTCATTTTGGGAATTGAACGTACAAATTCTTCAAACGGGATTTGGTCCACAGAGACAACCGTTATTTGAACATAGGTTCTCAATTGAGCTGAGAAAAATGTTGTTAGTAGTCTGGCAAAATTCTCATGTATTCGAGTCAAACTTCGAATTTGATCTTTTGAGAAACGAAGCGCACGTTTAAAGTCATAGTTTTTAATCTTTTTAGTTTCTTCTTCTTTCTTGATTTCATCCGCTGACATTTCACCAGTGGAAATTGCAGATAGAAGCGCATCAATCTCGGATTGGGATAATACATCTCCTGCCATTTGCCCACCTCCATTTCACGTGTTACACATTGTTGTTCCGACTGTTACTGAATGACGTAGGAGGTAATGTAGATTTGTTCAACTTCGCCCTCTTGCATCAATTCATTTAGCTGAGCTTTTATTGTAGACTCAAATAATGTTTTACCTTCCTTACCAGCTAAGTCTTCCTCTGTCATTTCTGAAAGTTCACCGATGACAATATGATTGACTTGGAAATTACGCTTTTCTAATTCCTCAGCAGCTTTTTTACTTGTTGTCTGAATTTTTAATGTCAGTTTTACATAGCTATCATCTGCTAAATTAGTCATAATCTCAGGAACATCAACCGAAGCTTCAACTATTTGATCTATGGTTGGTTCATTTGCTGTAGATTGTTTATTGAATTGTGTTAAAAGGACAAAAATTACAATCCCAATTAACAGGATTGTTACTAGTATTATGAGCATTATTGTTAGCAATTTATTATTTTTCATCTAGATCACCTCTTAAGTGCGGGTTCGATAAAACCTGAATCGTTCTGTAGAAACTCATCACTCTTTTTCGCACTTCTTCTTCAGATTCTAATACAATAAATTTACGCCCAGTCGTCAGCGTAATGGTCGTATCAGGAAATGCCTCAACTGTTTCTATGTATAGTGCGTTTAATGAAAAAGGTTTCCCATTTAACCGTGTAAGTTCAATCATTGAAATAGGGCCGAGAATCCGTAAGAGCCGGCCCGACCCTCCTTTCAAGAAAAGCTGAGCGCGTTCGTTCAGCAACGACAAGCGCTGGAGCTAAAACTGGTGAGGGCGCTTTTTGCCCTCGACAGTTTTAGTGAAGCGTCTCAAGCTGCTAACGCGCGAAGCTAGACACTGTTCAAACTTCAAAATTTATCTATCTTCTAATCATTCAATTATCGTTTCAAATTAACAAGCTCTTGAAGAATTTCATCGGATGTTGTAATAATACGAGAGTTTGCTTGGAAACCACGTTGCGCAACGATCATTTCAGTAAATTCTTCCGAAAGGTCTACGTTAGACATTTCTAAGAATCCAGATTGGATCGAACCTTTACCTGCTGCTTGTGGTATAACATTATTATTTGGTTCACCTGATGCAGGTGACTCCTTGAAATAATTCGAACCTACTTTTTCTAAACCTTCACTATTAGGGAATTTCGCTAAACTGATTTTTTGAGATGAACTTAAACTACCATTTTCTGAAACGATATTTACACTTCCATCTTGACCAATTGACATACTTTGAGAAGTTGTAGGTACATTAATCTTCCCTCCACTTGTACTTAGCAAGTACATTCCATCAGCAGTTACTAAATCACCTTCTGCATCGATATAGAAATTACCAGCTCTTGTATAAGAGATATTGGATAGTGAATTTCCTGGAGCCACTCGGAAATAACCATCACCTGAAACGGCTAAATCTAGTACTCGCCCAGTCGTTTGTAAAGAACCCGCTGTTGCAACTGTATCAATTGCAGCGATTTGTGACCCTAGACCTACTTGTTTTGGATTTACACCACCACGAGTTGCAGATGGCCCAGTTGCTCCTGCAGTTGTTTGGGAAATTAAATCTTTAAATACTACGCGACCTTTTTTGAACCCATATGTATTCACATTTGAGATGTTGTTCCCGATTACATCTAATTTTGTTTGGAAGTTTTTTAAACCAGAAATACCTGAGTACATTGAACGTAACATATGTCATCGTTCTCCCTTCGATTTTCATATTTTTTTAATGCTGCATCTAATTGTTTGGAAGTTATTTTACTAATTCGAATTGATCCTTCGTCATTCGTGAACCATTATTTAATATGTATTCAATCACTGTATTGTTAGTAGAAACAGATTCAATTATCGCTTGTAACATTTCACCATTGTTGTCGTACTGAATCGTCTTACCAATTAAATTACTTGCTGTCACAAGTGGATTTTCAGAAATAGTAGAAGATGATTTATTTAATATTGAAGAAATATTACCTGGTGTAATTTCCTTTCCATCTTCTAGTATGAAAACAGGTTGACCATCAACAAACTTCAACTCATTAATAACACCAGTTCCTTCATTAACAGTTGAGTTGCCTTCCTTATCTTCCGTCATTTCAAGCCACTTTACTTCTTTACCAATAAATGATGTATAGTTCATTAGCTGAGATTGTTGCTGAGATTCGAGTAAGTCCTTTATACCAGAAGCGACATTTTGCATTTGCTCTAAAGAAGAGAATTGAGCCATCTGCGAAATAAATTGTTTGTCATCCATTGGTTGTGTGGGATCTTGATTTTGTAATTGTGTGATTAAGATTTGCAAGAAAGCATCTTTCCCCAACGCACTGCTACCTGTTTGACGCTGTGGTGCCTGATAACTTGATAAATAATAATCAGTTGAAATCCCATTCGTATTAGCCATTGTTACACTTCCTCATTTTTTAGAAATTCACTAAATGAAATTGCTTCTTCATCATCTTTTTCTTTTGGCTCTGTTTCTTCTTGTTCTTGTTGTTGCTTAAATAAGTTACCAAACATATTTTGGTCACGGAAATTATGGTCTGTCTGTTGTAGACTTTGTGCGATATCAATTCGATCCATTTGAATATTGGCTTGCGCAAAAGCGGATTTCAATTGATTTAGTTGACTATCTAATAACTCTTTACCTGTTGAAGTGGAAGCAAGTAAACGAGCCGATAATACACCGTCTTTTTGTAATAATTCAATTCGAATGGAGCCTAGATTTTCAGGGTTCAACTTAAGTAATAGCTTCATTGTTCCTTGTGATTTAGCAATCTGACTTCGATTCAACAGACTTTGTATTTCTTTTACTAGAGATTCTGACGCAACT
Organism: Ureibacillus composti; assembly: GCA_030348875.1. GTDB lineage: Bacteria > Bacillota > Bacilli > Bacillales_A > Planococcaceae > Ureibacillus > Ureibacillus composti. Next base: position 1,197,056 of record JAUCEP010000002.1, on the reverse strand, counting down.
GATTTTTCAGTAGTTGGTAAAGTAATCGTGATTGTTTTAGTTGTAGCTGTTGTTGTCGTCGTTGATTGGTTAACTGAATCGTTTACCGTATCCGCCTGAGTTTCCGTTTGTTTTACGACTTGTTGTACAACTTGTTGGAATCCTTGAATTGCCACTTTTCCAGCAGTTTGTACTGTTTGAGTTGATTGTGTTGTTTGAACTTCAGAAACCAAGTTTTGGAACAAATCTTTTAACTGAGCTAACTGAAGCGGTTGATCACCAAGTAAATCTGTATTCTTTCCAACTACTTGTGCTAACTTTAAAAATTCTAGAAATTGTTTTGCTTCCTTTGGAGTTACATTGTGCTCACCTTGAAGTGCAGCAGTTAGTTGACTAATGACTTTGGGTGCTTGTTCGTTCACTAAGCCAATCAACGACCAAATATCTGTTACAACAGGTTGTTGCTCACTGCCTATGAATTGCTGAAGTGTTCCCATCAATTGCTGAGGATTCATGTTGAACACTGCTAGTAAGTCGTCCATATTCATCATTTCATCTACTGCAACTGCTTGTCCTTCTTCACCTGCCTGAATCATGAGTAACCCATCATCATGTGAGATTCCAAGTAGATCCAACAATTCTTCCATTGAATCTGTCTCTAACACTTCTCCTAATTGCTCTACATCTACCTCTTCTGGAGAGTTGCTCGTGGTTTCAGTTGAATGGGTCGTTTCCTTTGAAGCTACTAACTTATTAAATACATCTTCAAATCCTTCTGTCTTTTTAGTCATGGCTTGAGTTTTTGTTGACATAATTGAATTCACTTTTGCTGGCATACTTACGTTCGACAATTGCATTATTCCGATATTCATGATTCACCTCATTTCTCACATATGACATGGTTTAATTTGATAAAAGCTCAGTGTATCGAGCTGCATCAGCTGGATTCATTTTGGAGAAGACTTCTGCTAACTTATCCGGCTTTAAATTAGATAAAATACGAACTGCTTGGTCGTCACTTAACTCAGTGATAATTGGCGCAACACTTTTAGCTGACATTTCTTCGTAGGTCGATAAGATTTCATCGAATTCTTTTTGAGAATTTTGGTTTGACCTTTGTAATTCATCAATCCGGAATTGCAGTTGTTCTTTTTCAACTTCTGCGTCATGATTTTTTGCCTTTAAATCTTCCATTTCTACTTGCAATTTATCGATTTCTGCTTCTTTTTCTTTAATTTCTGCTTGAAGATTAACAATTTTTTGACTTTGATTAGCGTTTTCTTCCGATGTTTTTTCTTTAGACGAAATGGTATTTGTGACATTCATCGCCTTTTCAAAAACATTCGTTCCTGTAAATTGAGCAACAACTAACAGAATTGCAATGACAAATAAAAGAGGAATAAGGACCCAAAAGAAGAACTTCTGAAATACCCCTGGTGATTTTTCTTCTTCGATGTGCTCGAACTTTTGTTGATTATTATTTATACGGTTTGCCATTCAATCACCTGAATTCTTTCTTACTGTACATAAGGGAAGATAACTCGTCTAATTGCACCATTTCTAAACGATCTTGTTCTACCTTAAATGCTTGAAAGTCTTTTTCACGCATTTTCTCAAACTTACGTACTTCCAAGTTTTTTTCTACTAATTTTTGTTCATGCCAATTCATTTTTGCGCGAGCTTGCATCACCTTTTGTTGCATATCTGTTATTGAATGCTCAAGGCTGTCTATAAATTTTGCATAATGATGAATTTCATCTACTGTCGAACCAGATGCTAAACGATCATTTTGATAGGTAATAAGGTCTTCCTTCTTCTTTAATAGTTCATATAATCTATTTGCGAATTCTTCAAATGTACGAACTGATTCTTTATAGGCCATTTCTGTTTGTTGTTTTTCTTGTTCTCGAATCGTTAGTATTTTTTCAAATCGATATGTGTACTGAACCATTATTTTCTACCACCATTCGATAATGCGATTAATTCATTGACCGTATCTTCTAATGTCACTTTGTCTCTAAAACCTTGTTTTAAGAAGCTTGTAATTAATGGCTCGTATTGAATGGATTCATCGATTTCTTTCGAAGTCCCTCGTTTATACGCACCAATGTTAATTAAGTCTTCTGATTTGGAGTAGGTATAGTAAAGTTCTCGTAACCTTTCCGCAGCACGGACATGTTCATTTGATGAAATATGATTCATTAGTCGGCTGACACTTTTTAACACGTTGATTGCTGGATATTGTCCTTTATTTGCAAGCGTTCGGTCTAGCACAATGTGTCCATCTAATATACCTCGGACTGTATCAGCAATCGGTTCATTCATATCATCACCATCTACAAGTACTGTATAAAAGGCTGTGATGGAACCTTTTAAGTTTGTCCCAGTCCGTTCAAGTAGTTTGGGTAAGATTGCAAATACAGAAGGGGTGTACCCTTTTTGTGCAGGAGGTTCACCTGTTGCTAATCCAATTTCGCGTTGGGCCATGGCAACACGTGTTACCGAATCCATCATTAACATGACATTTAATCCACGGTCTCGGAAGTATTCTGCAATTGCTGTTGCCGTGAAGGCACCTTTAATCCGCATAAGTGCAGGTTGGTCTCCTGTTGCAGCCACAACAATCGAACGACTAAGCCCTTCTGGACCTAAATCACGTTCAATGAATTCCCGTACTTCACGACCACGTTCTCCAATTAGTGCAATGACGTTTAAGTCTGCTCTCGTATTTCGTGCGATCATTCCAAGGAGAGTACTTTTACCAACACCGGAACCAGCAAAGATCCCGACACGTTGACCTGTCCCAACGGTTAGCATCCCATCTATGGCTTTGACACCCACTTCAATTTGGTCATTAATAGGTGGTCGAGTAAATGGGTTTGGCGGATCATTTTCAGTTGGCACAGTTACAAGTCCTTTTGGAAGGGTTGAGCCGTCAATGGGATTCCCCATTGAATCTAGTACTTTACCAATGAGCTCAGGGCCTACTTTCACTTCAAGCGGTGAACCTGTTCCTTCAACTAAACATCCGATGGAAATTTCACGAAGGGACGTAAATGGCATTAACACCACATTTTCATCATTAAATCCAACCACTTCAGCTAAAATAATTTGGTGGCCGTTTTTCGGTGAATTGACATGAATTTTACAAACATCACCGATGGAACTTTCAGGACCTTGTGACTCAATCATTAAGCCGACAACTCGCGTTACTTTACCGAACTTTTTAAATGTTTCGATACCCTGAATGTGATTCATTAATTGAGCAGCAAGCATCCTATCATTCCTTACTATCTAAAATTTCATGAAGCTTTAATCGTAATTCGTTTAATTGACTATCGATGGAGACTACGATCCTTCCATGATTCGTTTCAATATAGCTTTCCGTATCGTTCAAATCCTCATTAACGAAAATGAGGAATGGAACATCTATCGGAAACATCTCCACTAATTCATCACGATAACTTGTTATTAACTCATAGTACTTAGGCGAAATATATATTTTAACTTCTTTCATTTCACGTGCTTCTTTTAAGCCCTGTTTTATAATCGAAACAAACAATTCGTCCTGTCGATCAAGTGAAGCGCCTATAATCTTTTGCGAAGCTGCTAATGCTAAGTCTAAAATGACATGTTCTTGATCTTCAATGTACTTCCGCGCATTTTCAAGCGAGTGTTCAATTGTCTCATTTGCCACTTTTAAGCTTTCTGCCATATCAGCATTTGCTTTATTGATGCCCTCTTCATAACCTTGCCCGAATCCTTGTTCATATGCTTGTTGTTGTAAAACAAGTTTCTCTTCTTCCCAAAGCATTTTAAGTTGTTCGATTTGTTCGAGCTGCTCATGCCGATATTGTTCAAATTCCTGTCTTTGTGTTTCTATTTGAAGCCCTGCGTCAAAAAGGAGTTGGTCTCGTTCTGCATATATCTCCTCTAATGAAATCTGAGGTTCAGCGTGCTGTTGTTGTTCTTCCTCCTCACCATCAAACGTTTTGGTGAAGAGATCACGAATTTGAATATTTACGGAATGTTGTTCTTGTTGTTCAGATTTAATGGAACGGATTAATCTAGACAATGACGTCATCTCCTCCGCCACGTGCGATGATGATTTCACCCGCATCTTCTAAACGACGGATGACTGCAACAATTCTTGTTTGTGCTTCTTCCACATCGCGAAGACGAACAGGCCCCATAATCTCCATTTCTTCTCTAAATGTGTCTGCCATACGCCCAGACATATTTCGGAAAATAATCTCTTTTACTTCTTCACTACTTATTTTCATTGAAAGCAATAAATCTTCATTTTCACAGTCACGAATAACTCGTTGAATCGAACGGTTATCAAGCGTAACAATATCTTCGAATACAAACATGCGTTTTTTAATTTCTTCCGCAAGCTCAGGGTCTTGAATTTCAAGCGCATCGAGAATTGTTTTCTCCGTTTGACGGTCAACACCATTCAACACTTCAACAACTGCATCTACTCCACCCGTTTCAGTGTAATCTTGCGTAACAGTTGATGAGAGTTTTCGTTCTAGCACTGCTTCAATTTCACTAATCACTTCAGGTGATGTAGAATCCATAACTGCAATACGCTTAGCAATATCTGCTTGTACTTCTTGTGGTAATGACGATAAAATCACACCCGCTTGTGCAGGATCTAAATAAGATAAAATAAGTGCAATCGTTTGTGGATGTTCATTTTGGATAAAATTAAAAATTTGTGCTGGGTCCGCTTTTCTAGCAAAGTCAAATGGGCGTACCTGTAACGATGAAGTTAATCTATTAATAATAGCTTGTGCTTGTTCAGCCCCTAATGCTTTTTCTAAAATTGTTTTCGCGTACCCAATACCGCCCTGCGAAATATAATCTTGGGCTAATGCGATATGATGAAACTCTTCAATAATGTCTTCTTTCACACCAGGTTCCACTTTTTTTACACTTGAAATTTCTAATGTTAGACGTTCTATTTCTTCTTCATTTAAGTGTTTGTATACAGAAGCAGAAACTTCAGGTCCTAAAGAAATTAATAATAGAGCTGCTTTTTGCTTTCCCGTTAACTCTTTTTCTTTTCTGGACAAAGCCCGACCCCCCATTAATCTTCAGCAATCCAACTACGCAGTAATTTTGCAAAGTCTTCTGGTTTTTCCTTAGCCATTTTTTCTAGCTGTTTACGACGAACTGTACTTTCTGTTTCTACTTCACGATTTATATCTTCAACAATAATTTCTTCTTGCTGACGTTCAATAATCGCCATTTCCTCTTCTACTTCTCTACGCTTCTTACTTCGTAAAATATAGATAACAAGTAAGAGAATTGATACAAATAAAATACCGCCGATTACCCAAATCCACCATGGAATAACAGAAGTTTGTTCAGCTGTCGCTGCATCATTTCCATAGAATGGTTGAACCGAGACAACAATCTTATCGTTAATTTGGTCTTCTGTTAGGTTACCAGCAGCTTCTTTATCAATTGTCGTACTGACTACAGTTGATAAAATCTGTTCAATATCATCTACAACATCCTGAGATAAGGTAGTAGCATCATTTGGTACTGGTGGTTCCACCATTACTTGAATGCCTAAATCTCTAATTTTATATGGACTCTCTTGAATTTCTTTTTTAATTCGGTTTACATCATTGTTGATTGTTTCTTCAACGCGTTCGTAATCTCCATCATTTCCTTGTGTTTCTTGGTAATTTGTAAGATTATCTGATCCTGTTTCAGCTTCTGGTTCACCAGATGCCATAGTAGGAGGTTGTCCTGTATAAGTTTCAGTAATACGTTGGGCACTAATCTCGATCCCTTCCATATTTTCCTCATCTACAGGCTCTACTAGATTTTCTTCTCGATTTTCTTGTTTAAAGTCAATATCAGTTGTGACCGAAACAACAACCTTATCTTGGCCCATCATCGTGCCAAGCATTTGTTGTACTTGTCGTTGTAGATCACGCTCAATTGTTTTCTTCACTTGCATTTGACCTTCTACCGTATTAACAGAATTGCCACCTGCAGTTTGTGAATTTAAATCAAAATACTCTGAATACTGATTTGTAATAACGATATTATCAGTGCTTAAATTTGGAATGCTTTTTGACACTAGATTGTATAACGTTTTAATTTGTTCTTCTGTGAACTTTTGTCCAGGTTCTGTATCTAAAACGATGGATGCACTTGCCTCTTGTCCTGCATCATTGATGAAAATGCCTTCTTCTGGCATCGAAATCATGACGTTCGCATCTTTTACACCGTCAATTTGCTTAATTAAGTTTGCTAATTCTGTTTGAGTTGCTGCTAATTTAATGACGTTGAATTCATTGTCGGTCATACCGAATCCAGCATTAGACGTAAAGAAGGAATTATTAATATCCCCTGATTCAGGATATCCTTGTGATGCAAGTGAAACAGTTAATGTATCAACTTGATCTTCAGGAACAAGAATATTTGTGCCTCCCGGTGCAATCTCATAAGGGACTCCTTGTGCTGCTAATACTTCGGCAATTTCACCTGATTCTGAAGCCGATAGCTCAGTGAACAGAGGAACCATTGTTGTTCTGGTAAAGAAATAAGTAAGTATACTAGCTAATGCAATAACACCAATGATCGTCCCTATTAGCGCACCTTTTTGATTTTTCGTCCGACTTTGCCAAAACTGTGTCGAGTCGGATTTAACCTTTGTAAGTCGATCGTTCATTTAATATCCTCCGGTTTAGTGAATACACTAACAATTTCAATTCGCGTAACCAATCATGTACCTGTCGTAACACTTTTGGTACTTATAAGATTTTGCGACTGTCGCAAGCTTTCCTCGCAATAAAAGCTTGTTCCTGCGTTTACTTGTCACAGAAAAAATTGCTAAGTGCATTAAACACTCATACGCATAATCTCTTGGTAAGCCTCGATCACCTTGTTACGAACCTCAATTGTTGCATTCAGTGTAATACTAGCTTTCTGAGAAGCAATCATTACCTCATGCAGCTCTACATCTTGACCATTTATTAACTTATTCGTTAAATTGTCTGAAGTGATTTGTTGATTATTAACCGATTCAATCGCATCTTTTAATGTATTCGCAAAAGACTGCTGGGCCTGAAATGGTGTTGCTGGAGCTGTTAATTTATTTGTATCGTTTGTTACCTGTGTCGGCATCATTAATGAAACTGATTCAATTGCCACTTGATATTCATCCTTTCAAACTCAAATTCTATTTACCAATTTCTAATGCTTTTGTTAGCATCGATTTATTTGCATTAAATACCGTAACGTTTGCTTCATATGAGCGAGTAGATGAAATCAAATCAACCATTTCGGTCAAAATATCAATATTCGGCATTTCTACATACCCTTCTTCATTTGCATCAGGATGCGTTGGATTATAGACCAACTTAAATGGTGTTTCTTGATCTTCATTAATTTTCGACACTTTCACACCTTGTCCGACTGATTTATTTGAAGTTTTCCCCATAGCTACTTGTAGAAAGTTCGAAAATTGCCCTTCCTTTGCAGTAAGCGTTACAGATTTACGGCGATATGGCTCCCATTCACCATTAACGATTTTTCCTCGTGTTGTATCTACATTTGCTATATTCGATGAAATAACATCCATCCTAAGACGTTGCGAAGTTAATGCAGAAGCCGTTGTATTCATACTGCCAAAAATCGACATTACTATCTTCCTCCTTTAATGACTGTATTTAACGTATTTAACTTTCCATTTATACGATCAATTAAGGCATTATAGTAAATTGTATTTTTAGCTAGCTCTGCCTGTTCTAAATCCATATCAACCCCATTGCCATTCACCCGATAACGTAAATTGTCGTAGCTATACACACCAGGAGATTTTTGATTGATTTCAAGATTGTAATGTCTTTCATCCGTACGATTAGCAGATATTGTCGAATCTTGTGCTTCAGATAGCATTTGTTTAAAGCTTACATCCTTCGCTTTATAATTAGGCGTGTCGACATTTGCGATATTTTGCGCAATCGTTTTATTTTTTAATGACGCATAATTCAGTCCATTTTCTAGGCTACTTATAGTTCCACCGAACAAGCTCAAACCCGTTCACCTCTTTTATTTCATTTGTTATATAAATATTTCATTTTCATTTCCAAGTTATTACCCTTTATTAATTTTAATTAACTTGAGTCTTAGTGTCTATCGACTTTTGTCGATTTTTAGTAGTCAATACGGACTAATTTTCTTTACAATTATTTACGAAATGTTCATATTTAGAAAATAAAACACAAAATTCGACAAGGAAACATTTGATTTCTGGCAGTATAAGCCGATATTAAGAAGATTGGACTATAATTTTTGAAGTAACTGTCATTTAATCCATTTAACAAATTTGTCATAATTAAAAGCCCTACTTCTGAATGAAGTAGGGCTTTATACATTTAAAATTATTTCATTTTGATTTCTGCAAGTGCTGCAAGAAATTTATCGTTCAATACTTTAATGTATGTTCCTTTCATACCTAGAGATCTTGACTCGATTACACCAGCTGATTCTAATTTACGTAATGCGTTTACGATTACTGAACGTGTAATCCCAACACGGTCGGCAATTTTAGAAGCTACAAGTAATCCTTCGTTTCCATCAAGTTCTTCGAAAATGTGTTCAATTGCTTCTAACTCACTATATGATAATGAATTGATTGCCATTTGAACAACCGCTTTACTACGTGCTTCTTCTTCAATTTCTTCAGATTTTTCACGTAGAATTTCCATACCTACTACTGTTGCACCGTACTCAGCTAAGATTAGATCGTCATCTTCGAATCTTGCAGAAAGACGGCCTAAAATTAAAGTACCTAAACGTTCACCACCACCAATAATCGGTACAATCGTTGTTAAACCACTTTCGAATAATTCACGATTTTCGATTGGGAAAATAGTATGCTCACTATTTATATCAAGGTTTGGAGAAGTTTCATTAATGTCGAATAAGTGTTGTGCATAATCTTCTGGGAATTGACGTTCCTCGAACATTTTTTTAATACGTTCATTTTCAATATTTTGATGAATTGAAATGCCTAATAATTTTCCTTTACGACTTACGATAAATACGTTGCTATCGATAATATCTCCAAGCGTGTCTGCCATTTCTTTAAAGTTAACTGGTTTACCCGCTGATTCCTGTAACATTGAGTTAATTTTACGTGTTTTACTTAATAAATTCATTTAAAAAAATCCTCCTAGTAAGGTTGTATCTAAGTTTATTTAATATTCTAAAGGTTTTTACAATTTAATGATACTAAAAAACCTTATTATAAGATAAATTGCGACAAATCTTTGTTTTTAGAAATTGCACCAAGTTTTTGATCAACATAAGCAGGAGTAATATCAATATGTGCTGGTCCAATTTCTGACGCCTCGAAAGACAATTCCTCTAACAATCGTTCTAAAATTGTATGAAGTCGTCTCGCACCAATATTATCTGTATCTTGATTTACTTCCGTTGCGATTTCAGCGATACGATCAATTGCTGCATCAGTAAAATCAATCGTTACGCCTTCTGTTTCTAATAATGCTTTATATTGCGTGATTAGAGATTGATCTGGTTCCTTTAAAATGCGAACAAAATCTTCTTTCGTTAGTTTCTCTAGTTCAACACGAATCGGGAAACGTCCTTGAAGCTCAGGTATTAAATCACTTGGTTTAGACATATGGAATGCCCCTGCTGCAATAAACAACATAAAGTCCGTTTTAACAGGTCCATATTTTGTCGTAACAGTGGAACCTTCAACAATTGGTAAAATATCACGTTGCACGCCTTCTCTAGAAACATCTGCAGACGTCCCGCCACTACGGCTTGCAATTTTATCTATTTCATCAATGAAAATAATCCCTGATTGCTCAGCACGACGAATAGCTTCGCCAGCTAACTCGTCAGAATCAATTAATTTATTAGCTTCTTCAATTGTTAGCACTCTACGTGCATCTTTTACTTTCAATTTACGTTTCTTAGTCTTTTTAGGCATCAAGTTTGATAGCATATCTTGCATACCTGATGACCCCATATCAATGCCCATCCCAGGCATTGCATCAAATAAAGAGGTATTTTGTTCAGTAACTTCTACCGTTACCCATTCATCTTCTAGTTTGCCAGCTTTAAGGTCTTGTGCAATTTGAGAACGTTTTGAGCGTACTTCAACCTCATCTTGACTTGAATCTTCTACTGGTTTCTCTTTTTGACCACCAAATAGCATTTCAAATGGATTTTGAGCCATTTTTGCTTTCATCTTAGAAGGAACAAGTAATTTGACAATGGCTTCATTTGCTAATTGCTCTGCTTGTTCTTTTACAGATTCCATCATTTCATCTTTGACAAGTCTTCTAGAAGATTCAACTAAATCACGAACCATAGATTCAACATCACGACCAACATAACCTACTTCTGTGAACTTTGTAGCTTCTACTTTTATAAATGGTGCATTGGTTAACTTGGCGATCCGTCTTGCAATTTCTGTTTTCCCAACACCAGTTGGACCAATCATTAATATATTTTTTGGAATAATTTCGTTTCTGATTTCCTCAGCCAATAACGAACGACGATAGCGATTACGCAATGCAATGGCAACCGCTCTTTTTGCGTCCTGTTGACCTACAATGTGACGATTTAAATGTTCGGTAATTTGTCTTGGCGTTAAATTTTGGTTTGTCATTCTTCAAGCGCCTCCACGATAATATTATGGTTTGTAAATACGCAAATATCAGCCGCTATTTTTAAAGAGTTCTCAGCAATTTCTTTTGCCGATAAATTTGGAGCATATTGTTTTAACGCACGTCCCGCAGATAAAGCGTAGTTACCACCCGAACCAATAGCTAAAATCCCATCATCTGGTTCAATTACTTCACCTGTTCCTGAGATTAAAAGCAATGTTGATTGATCCATAACGAGTAATAACGCTTCCAATTGACGTAACATTTTATCGCCACGCCATTGTTTTGCAACTTCCACTGCAGCACGTTGTAAGTTGCCATCATATTTCTCTAATCTAGATTCAAACATATCAAACAATGTAAAAGCATCCGCTACAGAACCGGCAAAGCCCGCTAATACTTTCCCATTATATAGTCGTCTTACTTTTTTCGCTGTATGTTTCATTACAACTGAGTTTCCTAAAGTTACTTGACCATCGCCTGCCATTGCACATTTACCGTTATGATGTATGGCAAATATTGTCGTCGCATGAAATTGTTCCATTCATTTTCCTCCTAACATTATGCTCTTGGGTGAGAGTTCATATAAGTTTTTCGAAGGTGCTCTTTCGTTACATGTGTATATACTTGTGTCGCTGCTAAACTTTTATGACCTAATAATTCTTGCACCGTTCTTAAATCGGCACCGTTATTTAACAAGTGTGTCGCAAATGTATGTCTAAGCATATGCGGATAAATCTTTGTATGCATAGAAGCTTGACTAATCATTTCATTTAAAATGTAACGTACACCTCGGGATGTAAGTTCTCCACCGTGCATATTAACAAATAATTGATTATGGTTGGTACGTTTCATTAACACAGGTCGGGCTTCATTTATATACCTTGTTAAAGCAAGATTTGCGTAGTGACCAAAAGGAATTATTCTCTCTTTCCGACCTTTACCCATTACTCGTATGATGGAATAACGGAAATCAATATCTCCAATTTCTATCGAAGTGCATTCACTGACACGCATGCCAGTTGCGTATAAAAGTTCGAGAAGAGCAATGTTACGAATCGATTTTGGATCATCTCCAACATTCGCTTCAAACAACTGGGAAAGTTCTTCCTCATAAAAAAAGTTAGGTAAGTGTTTTTCCTTCTTTGGATGATATAGCGATCGAAATGGCGCATCGTCTAATTCAAACTCGCGATTTAGAAATCGGAAAAAGGAGCGGATGGAAGAGATTTTTCTAGAAATGGTTGTTCTAGCTTTCTGTTCGTCATACAGCCTAGTTACAAAAATCCTTGCATGTATGTATTCTACTTCGTCTAAATCCACAACACCTTCAGCTTGTAAAAAGGAAAGAAATTCTTTCAAATCCGCTTCATATTCTTTTACAGTATGTACTGAGAAGTTTTTTTCTAACTGAATGAACCGAATAAATTGCTCAAATGCTTTATTAGGAGCGATATTCATCACCAGTACACCTCCTGAATTCCATTCGAATTTACTTTTTACTAGGCTATATGCTGATTTACTATGTTAGTCTGAGAAAACACACTCGGCAACGCTTCATCATAAGTACCGAAAGTCATCTATTATAAAATTTATTTAGTAGTTGGAGAATGAATGATGTAAAAAATAGAAAAAATTCACTTTAAATTCAGTTTTTGCAGACATCCATAATGACACTATACCTATATACGAAAATTAGCAAGAGAAAAAGTAATAAAAATATTGTTAAAATGCTGTAACTGTTAACAAATTTGTAACACAGTCTAGTACCACATTTCTGGGTGTCTAGCTGCGAACGCCAGCTCCTCGACAACTTTGAAACCGCCTTCAAGGGCAGAAAGCGACCTTTTGTCGGTTCCTCCGACGCACAGGAAGTGCTAGTGCCGACAATGCGACAGGACGTCGCGTTTTTGTCGGCCAGTTGTTGAGGCTCACACGACGTGAGTCATGTCTGCGATGCCACAGGACGTGGCGTTTTCGCAGACGCGGAACTAAACAGGCATTCTCCGCTTTTCGTTAGTCGCTAGACATCAGACATCAATATATCAAAAAGCATTGCTTATCTGCAAATAAATTAATTAGAAAAGCCTCTCAAATTATAACAATTTGTAGAGGCTTAAATCAATTATATTGTTTGAGAATTCACAAAATTTTGAATTGTTGTTAATGCGCGATCTGCATGCTTTTGCGCTCTTTCTTGTTTTGATTTCACTCTTTCGCCTAACTCTGGGAATAATCCGAAGTTTACGTTCATTGGTTGGAAGTGTTTTGCTGGTGCTTCTGTTATATAACGCGCCATACTACCTAATGCCGTTTCAGCTGGGAAGATGATTGGTTCTTCACCTTTTGCTAACCTTGCAGCATTGATTCCAGCAAGTAATCCGCTTCCTGCTGATTCAACATATCCTTCGACACCAGTCATTTGTCCAGCAAAGAAAAGAGTTGGACGTGCCTTTAATTGATATGTCGGTGCAAGTACTGTAGGTGAATTAATAAATGTGTTTCGATGCATAACGCCATAACGCACAATCTCTACATTCTCTAAACCAGGAATTAAGCTGAACACTTCTTTTTGTGGTCCCCATTTTAAGTGTGTTTGGAAACCAACGATATTGTATAAAGTACCTGCAGCATCATCTTGTCTTAATTGCACAACTGCATAAGGTCTTTTTCCTGTTTTCGGATCTTCAAGACCAACAGGTTTCATCGGACCGAATAAAAGTGTTTTACGACCGCGCTCTGCCATAACTTCTACTGGCATACAGCCTTCAAAATATTTTTCTTTCTCAAATTCTTTTAAAGGAGCTGTCTCGGCAGATACAAGTGCATCGTAAAAACGATTAAATTCTTCTTCTGTCATAGGACAGTTTAAATAGGCCGCTTCGCCTTTATCATAACGTGATTTTAAATATACTTTATCCATATCAATACTATCTTTTTCAACGATCGGAGCTGCAGCGTCGTAGAAGTATAAATACTCTTCTCCCGTTAGCGCTTTAATTTGTTCTGCTAAAGCTGGTGAAGTCAGTGGACCCGTAGCAATAACTGTAATCCCTTCTGGAATTTCCGTAACTTCTTCATTCACTACTTCTACTAACGGATGATTACGAACTTTATCTGTAACATAACCAGCAAACTCATGGCGGTCTACAGCTAGTGCTCCACCTGCTGGCACGGAACAATTGTCAGCCGCGTCAATAATTACTGAGTCTAAAATACGCATTTCTTCTTTAATTACGCCGACTGCATTTGTTAACGTGTTCGCACGTAATGAATTCGAACAAACTAGTTCTGCAAATTTTTCTGTATGATGCGCAGGTGTTTGTTTCACTGGTCGCATTTCAAATAAACGAACCTTTACCCCACGTTGGGCAATTTGCCAAGCTGCTTCACTTCCTGCAAGGCCTGCACCAATTACATTTACAATTATTTCTGTCATGTTTAAACTACCAACCTTCTCTAATCAATTACATCTTTAGTGATTCTACTTTTTATTCAGCACTAGGGATTTCCTCAAGTAATACAGGATAAGCTTGGAAAGACGATCACTTCAATAACTCAAATGATCGCCTTTCCTCTAGTTAATTAGATTTAAGAATTCCTGTTACTGTGTTGGCGCTTCCTCATAGTCACATTTCGTACACTGAATTTGAATACCTTTTTTAATTTTCTTCTCAACTAATAATGCACTACATTTCGGACATGGTCTACTAATCGGCTTATCCCAGGATACAAATTCACATTCTGGGTAATTATTACAGCCGTAGAATAAGCGCTTTGTTTTACTTTTACGTTCAACGATTTCGCCAGTTTCACAATTTGGACATTTAACGCCAATTGGTTTCATAATAGCTTTTGTATTTCGGCAGTCAGGGAAATTTGAACAAGCCATAAATTTACCATATCGCCCAAGCTTATAAACCATTGGAGCGCCACAATTTTCACAATCTTCACCTGCTGGCTCATCTTTAATTTCAATTTTCTCCATAACTTCATCCGCATGTTTAACACGTGGTTCAAAATCTTTGTAGAAGGCATCTATCACTTCTACCCATTTTGTAATCCCTTCCTCAATGGCATCTAAATCATGTTCCATTTGAGCAGTAAATTCAATATTAATGATTTCAGGGAAGAACTCTAGTGTAGCTGCATGTACAATTTCTCCAAGTTCTGTTGGTACAAATCGTTTTGTTTCTAATTGTACATATCCACGTTTCTGAATAACGTCTAACGTCGGTGCATATGTTGATGGTCGACCGATACCTAACTCTTCTAGCTCCTTAACTAGACGGGCTTCCGTATAGCGTGGAGGTGGTTGAGTGAAATGTTGAATCGGATCAATATCAAGTGACGTTACTTTATCGCCTACTTCCATTTCAGGGAGTAGTTTTGTTGTTTCTTCCGTCGCATCATCCGTTCCTTCAATATAAAGCTTCATAAACCCTGGAAACTTCACATGCGATCCATTGGCACGGAATAATACATTTTCATTCTTTAGATCAACTGAAACAGTATCTAAAATCGCTGGGGCCATTTGACTCGCAACAAAACGTTCCCAAATTAAGCGATATAGTCGTAATTGATCACGACTTAGCACTTCTTTTAACTCGTTTGGCGAACGTAGCACGCTCGTCGGGCGAATTGCTTCGTGAGCATCTTGAGCATTTGTTGCTTTTTTCGCTTTTTTTGCCTCACCAACAATATATTCTTTACCGTATTTTTCATTAATATAATCGAATGCTTCGGATTTTGCAGTTTCGGAAATACGAGTGGAGTCGGTACGCATATACGTGATTAACCCGACCGTTCCCTCTTTCTTACCGAGATCAATTCCTTCATATAATTGTTGTGCAAGCATCATTGTTTTTCTTGCACGGAAATTTAGCTTTCGAGCAGCTTCTTGTTGTAACGAAGAAGTTGTAAAGGCAGGAGCCGCATTTCGTTTTCTCTCTTTCTTTACAACATTCGTTACTTCAAATTCATTGCCTTTAAGATTTTTTAAAATATCTTTCACTTGTTGCTCATTTGTTAGTTTCACTTTTTCATTTTCAATGCCAAAGAAAACTGCATCGAACTGTTTTGTATCTTTTTCAAACTTTCCATCGATTGTCCAATATTCTTCAGGTACGAAATGCTTTATTTCGTTTTCACGGTCAATAATTAATCGTAGTGCAACCGATTGCACACGTCCTGCAGACAATCCTTTTTTAACTTTCTTCCATAAAATAGGGCTAATATTATAGCCTACAAGGCGGTCTAAAATTCGTCGTGCTTGTTGTGCATCTACTAAATTCATATCTATTGGTCGTGGATGCTTAAACGACTCTAAAATTGCATCTTTTGTTATTTCATTGAAAACCACTCGACATTCAGAACTTGTATCGATATTTAGAGCAGTTGCTAAATGCCAAGCAATTGCTTCCCCTTCGCGGTCAGGGTCGGATGCAAGAAAAACTTTTTTCGCTTTTTTAGCAGCTGTTTTTAATTCCTGCAGCACTGGTCCTTTCCCACGAATCGTAATATATTTCGGTTCATAGTTATTTTCTACATCAATCCCCGTTTGACTTCTTGGTAAGTCACGAACATGCCCAATTGAAGCCTTTACTTTATATTTCTTTCCTAAATATCGTTCAATCGTTTTTGCTTTTGCCGGTGACTCTACGATTACTAAATAATCTGCCATCTATACTTCCCCCTTATAGAGGTTAAATTGATAAATTTTATAAATAAATACCTGTTGCAAAATGTATAACAGATTTTATAATAATGCAACTTTTTTTCAATATTTACCTTAAAACAATTTGATTTCCTCTAAGATTTGATACCCGTTCCATACTGGAATTGCCCCGTCTTTTAACAATTTATTTGTCCCTTTTGATTGTTCTGAATGTATTGGTCCAGGAACAACAAATACATCTTTCCCATGTTCCAATGCATGGTCTGTTGTAATTAGTGTACCACTTTTTAAAGAAGACTCGGTCACAACAAGCGCATTGCTAATACCGCTAATAATACGATTTCTCATTGGAAAATGCCATTTTTGAACCCCAACATATGGAGGATATTCTGTAATTAGTAAATGATCAATCGCCATTTTAGCAGCTAGTTCACTATTTTCCCTTGGGTAGAGGTGAAATAAACCATGTCCTAATACCCCAATTGTTTTTCCACCAAATTGAAGGGCTGCATGATGGGCGAAACTATCCGCCCCTTTTGCTAGTCCACTGACAATGACAAAATTTTGCTCAATGAGTGGAGGGACAATGCAATCTAGGGCTTGTTTGGAATAATTCGTGGCTTTTCTTGAACCAATTATGGCAATTTTATTAGGACTTTGTAATAAAGAAATGTCTCCTCTTCCATATAAAATGGTAGGTGGATCAACTAATTCTAACAATTTTTTAGGATACACTGGATGATTATATGGTACCACATGTATCTTTTGGGAATTATATGCAAAGATTAAATCATTCTTTAAAATCATAGAGTATTTTTCTAAAATGGCTTTCGCAGTATTTGTTGTAATTTGTAGAATGTTAGCTAATTCTGTTGAAGTCATTTGTGGAAGTTTGTCGAGAGAACCAATACCAAGAAGTAATTTTTGAAATTTATTTAAGGTTAGGGGATAAATATAATGGAGGGAAAGCAATTGTTCTAATCGAAATATAGGCTGATTCATTTTTAAACACTTCCTTTATACTAGAGGAAGTTGGGGTGAACTTAGGGATGCAGGGAATAAGAAAAGGATGTTAAACTGTTGACCCACATTCGTTTTGATTGAAATGAAATGGACAACAAGAAAAAGGTGCAACACATCTTTTAATGTGTTACACCTCTATTTTAATGTGTCTTACATTTTTCGTATAGACCTTTTTCTTTTAAAACTTTAATTAATGTTTCACCGATTACAGATGGTGTTTCAGCAACTTGAATATCCGCTGCATTCATCGCTTTAATTTTTTCTGCAGCTGTCCCTTTACCACCAGAGATAATCGCACCTGCATGTCCCATACGCTTTCCTGGAGGGGCTGTTTGACCACCGATAAAGCCTACGACAGGTTTTGTCATATTAGCTTTAATCCACTCTGCAGCTTCTTCTTCTGCAGTTCCACCAATTTCACCAATCATCACAACTGCATATGTTTCTGGATCATTATTAAACTCACTTAAAACATCAATAAAGTTTGTCCCATTCACAGGGTCTCCACCAATCCCAACAGCTGTTGTTTGGCCGATTCCTGCTTGTGAAAGTTGGTGTACAGCTTCATATGTAAGCGTACCAGAACGAGAAACGACACCTACATGACCTTTTGTATGAATGTAACCTGGCATAATACCAATCTTACATTCATCCGCTGTAATTACACCTGGACAGTTTGGACCCACTAAGCGAGTCTTTTTCCCTTCCATATAGCGCTTAACTTTCACCATATCTAAGACAGGAATATGTTCAGTAATACAAATTGTTAAATCTAACTCCGCATCTACTGCTTCCATTATTGCATCTGCTGCGAATGGTGCCGGAACATAAATAACAGAAACGTTTGCACCTGTAGCGTCAACAGCGTCTTTTACCGTATTAAATACAGGAACACCTTCTGCTTCTTGACCAGCTTTACCAGGCGTAACCCCTGCAACAATTTTCGTACCGTACTCTAACATTTGCTTTGTATGGAAAAGGGCTGTTTCCCCTGTGATCCCTTGAACGATTACTTTTGTATCTTTATTAATATAAACACTCATGCATTTTTCCCCTGCCTTCCTTTGGTTATACTAGTTTTACAATTTTTTGCGCGCCATCAGCCATTGAGTCTGCGGCTACAATGTTTAAGCCAGAAGCGTTTAATAATTCTTTCCCAAGATCAACGTTTGTTCCTTCTAATCGAACAACTAAAGGCACTTGTAATCCAACTTCTTTTGCAGCTGTAATAACCCCTTCTGCAATAACATCACATTTCATGATGCCTCCAAAGATGTTAACAAAGATTCCTTTTACATTCGGGTCAGATAAGATGATTTTGAATGCTTCTGTTACTTTTTCGGCTGTAGCACCGCCCCCAACGTCAAGGAAGTTCGCGGGTTGTCCGCCGTAATAACTAATTGTATCCATAGTAGCCATAGCAAGACCTGCACCATTTACCATACAGCCAATGTTGCCATCTAAAGGAATATAGCTTAAATCATATTTTGATGCTTCAATTTCTTTTGGATCTTCTTCATCGTAATCTCGTAATTCTACAATATCTTTGTGACGATATAATGCATTTGAATCAAAGTTAAATTTCGCATCAAGTGCCACTACTTCATCATTACCTGTCACAACTAGAGGATTAATTTCAACAATTGACGCATCTTTATCGACAAATGCCTGATATAAGCCAAGCATTAATTTTGCTGCTTTATTTACTAACTTAGGTGGGATATTCATGTTAAACGCCATTCGACGTGCTTGGAATGGTGTTAACCCTGTAACTGGATCTACAACTTCTTTAAAGATCTTTTCAGGAGTTGCTTCAGCTACTTCTTCGATATCCATTCCGCCTTCTTCAGAACCCATTAGAGTCACTCTAGATGTAGCTCTATCTAAAACAAGACTTAAATAATATTCTTTTCTAATATCAGATCCTTCTTCAATATAAAGACGTTTTACTTCTTTACCTTCTGGACCAGTTTGGTGAGTTACTAGTATTTTCCCTAGTAATTCTTTTGCATAAGCACGAACTTCTTCTAAGTTTTTTGCAATTTTCACACCGCCCGCTTTACCGCGGCCACCTGCGTGGATTTGTGCTTTTACAACAGTAACGCTAGAACCTAACTCTTTTGCAACTTTTACTGCTTCTTCCGGTGAAAAAGCAACGCTACCATTCGGTACTGCAACCCCGTATTTTCTAAGTATTTCTTTCCCCTGATACTCGTGGATATTCATATAAATCCTCCCATCCGCCAATTGAAAATTGTTTCCTCAAATACTATTTTATACAAACATTCTGACAATGTCTATCATTGTAATAAAAACGATTTTTTTCTCGTTTTATTACATAATACACTCTCAAATAAAAGAAAACTAGTTTTATTTACAATCTTATAGTTTTGATTTCTTTTGAAATGACTGATGTTGCTGATCTAATCTGTAAATAAACGCAAAAACCTCTGCCACCGCTTGATATAATTCTTCAGGAATCGACTCATTTAAATCCAGTTGTCCTAATAGTTGAACTAGATTTGGATCTTCATAAATGGGTACACCATGCAATGTTGCTTGCTCCAATATGTTATTTGCAATCTTTCCTTTTCCCTTTGCAACAACGACAGGACCGCTAGTTGTTTCAGGATTATAGGACAATGCAATTGCCTCGTTACGGACGAATTTTTTTCCACTCATATCCGTATATCCACCCCGGTTTGTTGTAAATTTTTTTGTTGAATAGGAATTGTTTTGCTATGACTTTGTTTCGAAATCATAGGCTTCAGAAAAACTCCTGAGAGCTGATATTCCTTCTCTCTGAGGCCTTCTTTTAAAGCTGCTTTTAATGGTTCAGCTAATAAATTTAGATGTTCGTTTTCATTAAAAACCGTAATCGTCACAATTCGATTTTGAACGTGCATATCAATCACCGTTTCGTTAAGAGAACCCATTTCTAGATAAAATAATATTCTTGCATAATTTGAATCTATTTTTCCATCCTCTTTCATCCGCCCATTCCATTGCAAAGTTGCATCCATTTGTTTCCCGAAAAATTGTAATGGAATTTGCATGACGATTTGGTGTTGATGACCGTTTTCACCTGAAAGGAGTTGCATTCCGTTTAACCTAGCCATCAAATGATCTGCCGACTCTCTTAATCCTTGAGATATAACAGGGTCTTGTAACAGAGATAATAGTTGGGGTTTTAACGTTTGATTGATTGTTTGAGTGTTTGACTCTTTTTGATTTAATGCTGCTTCATAGCTTAGTCCTAAATCTTTTAATACAGATTTAATGGCTTGTTCCATTGCCCCCCGATTTATACCATCTTGAACCTGCGCCTCGACTTGTAGCATCATATTTTGCACGAGTGGTTGTAAAGAGTCATTACCTTTTTGGGCAACGTTCAATAAAAGAGATCTATTCACATGATCTGGTTGTAAAAGTGAGGCGAGATGCTCCTTTGAAGACAAACCTGCCTGATCCGTAGTAAACAATTGACTAGCAGCATTTGTAGAAAAAGCTTTCATCAATTGTTCATGTACCTGTTTCGCAAATAGTTCACTAGAATTCCCTGCATGAGGCAATTTTTCAAACCGTGCAATGACTTGCTGCAGTTCTAATTTTTGACTTGCCGTTAATAGTTGTTGATCACCTATCCATGATTTCACTTGGTTCAACGTTTGAGACATATTTTCTGCATTAATTTTAGAAATTAATTGGATTAATTGTCCTGCAGTAGATTGATTTGTAGCATCATTTGTCTGCGATGTGATTTGCCCGAAACTATGGGACAACCAATTTTGAACTGTTACACTTTTTGGTATAACACCCGCTTCTTTCATTAAATTCAATGCTTGAAGTTTATTGGCATTCGTTTCCGATGGATTCGTTAACACCTGTAAAGTTCGAGCTAATGCCACTCCACCAACCTCTTGATCTAAAGGTTTCGTGATCTGTTGAAGCTGTTGCATAAGATTTGATTTCGTTTGTACTTCTATATTTGTTTCGTTTGCTAATTGTTGCATGAAAGTTTGTAAGGAAGCAGACATCCCACTTGTCTTTGTTCCCATAATTAAAGCTTTAAACACTTCATTTGTATAAGGCATCTTTAATTCGATCATTTTTTGTAATGCCGATAGCGCCTCTACTTTTGTCATTCCATTCGATATATTCTTGATCCACACTTCCGCATTTAGTAACTGATCTTTTGAAATAGGAATTTGTTGTTTGACAAAATGAGAAAGAATTTGCTGTATTTCAGTAGATTTAGGCAAGTTCATCACATCTAAAAGTTGCTGAATTTGCTGGGTTTGACCTAAACTTGGCGACATTGGGCCAGAAACGACTTTCAGTTCCGCCTGAGGGTTCATGTTCGACACTTGAAAAAAATACGAATCTCCGGCTTTTAATAGTGTTTCAAGCTTTGCAAAAAGTTTATGTGATCCTATTTGTATCTCAGCCATTTGATCCGGATACAATTTTTTGATTGTCCCATGAAACACTTGTCCTTGCTTTAATGTTAGTGGTTGATTTTGTTGCACCGTATTTTGTGTTTGTATCGGATTAAATGATGTATATGTCATATAGGCAATGCCCCTTGTTTAATAAACATTGATTTGATTGGTTCAAAGCTTTTCCGGTGATGCTCAGTTGGGCCATATTGATCAAGTGCTTCTAAATGCTGTTTTGTTCCATAGCCTGCATTTTGGTCAAAACCATAGTGAGGGTATTGTTTATGTAAGTTTTCCATATATTGATCACGGGCTTGTTTAGCTAAAATAGAAGCCGCCGCAATGGCTAAACTTTTTGCATCTCCTTTGATGATAGACTTTTGTGGAATCTGGATTGGTAAAGTCATTGCATCAATAATGACGTAATGTGGTTGTACGTCCAATGTTTCAATACTTGCTTTCATCGATTGTTTCGTTGCTTCGTATATATTCAAACGATCAATTTCTTCTGGACTTTGAAAATGAATCGAATAGCTAATGGCATGTTCTTTAATGGTCTTCGCAAATGCTTCTCTCGTATTTTTAGATAATTGTTTAGAATCGTTAATTCCGATTAGCGCTTCACAGTCTGTTGGTAATATTACGGCAGCCGTTACGACTGGTCCGGCTAATGGGCCGCGCCCTGCTTCATCAACTCCTGCAACAAACGCTCCTTCAAAAGGTAAAAATGAAGCATCAAAAGACACCTTAAGACGATGTTCTTCTTTCAGTTTTTCTCGTTTTTCCATTCGATTCTTCCATTGTTGCCACGCTTTTTGAACACCTGAACGTTCGTCATTTTGTATGTCTTCCATCCAGTCTTCGTAAGCTGTTGCTTCATTTAAAAGCTGGGCTATTTCCTTAATTGTTTTAGCCATATGTATTTGCACTTCCTTAACTTTTCTATTGTTATTATCGACTTCGATTGGAGAGTTTGAATGGACTCCCATAAACCAACATATACTTCCCTCTGCCAAATACGTGTCAAAATCGAAGCCTTACTAAATCTTTAGAGCAGAGGACTTTACTAAAAGTAGATATTTTGACATTATTATGTATATTAATTCAAATATATTTTTTCTTAAAACATCTCCACTATAATGAAAGATATAGTTACCGTACTTATTGTAACAATTCAAAATCGATCTGTACTACAATTAGGAGGATTTATTGATGAAAAAACTAGTACCTCTTTTTGCCATATTTATTTTAATATTATCCGCATGTAGTAATGCTGCTGATCCTGAACATGAACACCATGAAGAGAAGACGGGAGAAAGTTCTTCCGCAGAAGAGATGCATAATCATCTTTCTGGTGATTTACAGGAAGTGACGGCTTCAGCTGAGGAATTACCAAAATTTTTAGATTCGAAACATGAAGATATTCGCCTTGTTTATCAAGTAGCGGGAAAAGCTACGGATATTTTACAATGGATGCCTTGTTATTGTGGATGCGGTGATTCAGCTGGACATCGCAGTAATTTAAATTGCTTTATCTCCGAAACACGTGAAGATGGTTCAATTGTTTGGGATGACCACGGCACACGTTGCCAAGTATGTCTTGAAATCGCGGTTGAATCTGTCCAACTATATCAAGATGGAAAATCTTTAAAAGAAATCCGCGAAGCAATTGATGCCAAATACTCGAACGGACAATACGCAGCACCAACGCCAACAGTGATGCCAGCATAATGTAAGCTGATGTGTGGTGGTAAACGTTTGTTTTGCAGTTCATTACTGTATGCTTTTTCTAATTTGGTCTTCACTGATTGGGTGAAGACCTTTTCTCATGATTGTGTTTCCTGTTTGGGTCTTCATTGCCTATATGAAGACCTTTTTTCATACTGGTTTCTCCTGTTTGAGTCTTCATCACCTATATGAAGACCTTTTTTCATAACTACTTTTCCTTTTCGGGTCTTCATCGCCTATATGAAGACCTTTTTTCATAACTACTTTTCTTATTCGGGTCTTCATCACCTATATGAAGACCTTTTTTCATACTGGTTTCTCCTGTTTGAGTCTTCATCACCTATATGAAGACCTTTTTTCATAACTACTTTTCCTTTTCGGGTCTTCATCGCCTATATGAAGACCTTTTTTCATAACTACTTTTCTTATTCGGGTCTTCATCACCTATATGAAGACCTTTTTTCATACTGGTTTCTCCTGTTTGAGTCTTCATCACCTATATGAAGACCTTTTTTCATAACTACTTTTCCTTTTCGGGTCTTCATCGCCTATATGAAGACCTTTTTTCATAACTACTTTTCTTATTCGGGTCTTCATCACCTATATGAAGACCTTTTTTCATACTGGTTTCTCCTGTTTGAGTCTTCATCACCTATATGAAGACCTTTTTTCATAACTACTTTTCCTTTTCGGGTCTTCATCGCCTATATGAAGACCTTTTTTCATAACTACTTTTCTTATTCGGGTCTTCATCACCTATATGAAGACCTTTTTTCATACTGGTTTCTCCTGTTTGAGTCTTCATCACCTATATGAAGACCTTTTTTCATAACTACTTTTCCTTTTCGGGTCTTCATCGCCTATATGAAGACCTTTTTTCATAACTACTTTTCTTATTCGGGTCTTCATCACCTATATGAAGACCTTTTTTCATACTGGTTTCTCCTGTTTGAGTCTTCATCACCTATATGAAGACCTTTTTTCATAACTACTTTTCTTATTCGGGTCTTCATCACCTATATGAAGACCTTTTTTCATACTGGTTTCTCCTGTTTGGGTCTTCATCGCCTATATGAAGACCTTTTTCATAATGATTTCTCTTGTTTAGGTCTTCATCACCTATATGAAACCTTTTTTCATAATTACTTTTCTTGCTTAGGTCTTCATCACCTACATCCTTTTATTTGCAATTGCCTCCCAACTAGCTGAGTAGCCTGAACTGTTCTTATAAAATAAGAAAACCCCTTAGAATGTTTATCTTTCTAAGGGGCATTTATTTATTGTTCTAATGCTTCTTTTTCTAATTGCTCGTCCACATGGTCAAAAGATAAATTTCCTAGATGTTGGTTACGAATATCGCGTACGATAATTTCAGCAACTTGATCATAATCAATTTCTCCACCCGGTCCAAAGACTCTTCGTAATTTTCCAATATGGTCAAATGTTTTTACTAAATCTTCATCGACAAAAGTAATACCATATCGTTCTTCCATTCGATTAGGATAGTGGATGGATAAGAAGCGAAGTCCGTACACTGCTAAATCTTCCATATTAATAATCGTATCTTTAATGGCACCTGTGATAGCAAGTTTTAAACCAACTTCTTGATCTTCAAATTTCGGCCATAAAATACCTGGTGTATCCAGGAGTTCAATTTCCTGCCCTACTTTAATCCATTGCTGTGATTTAGTTACACCTGGAGTATTACCCGTTTTTGCAATATTTTTCTTTGCTAAACGGTTAATGAGTGTTGATTTCCCTACATTGGGAATCCCCACTATCATCGCACGAATCGCTCTAGGTTTCATCCCTTTCGCTCTCATTCGCTCCCATTTTTCAGCTAATATTTCTTGCGCTGCTTTAACAACCTTTTGTAGTCCTTTACCTTCAAATGAATTAATCGCTACGGCTGTGTGGCCCTTACTTGCAAAGTACTCAATCCACTTTCTTGTTTCAGAATCATCGGCCATGTCTGCTTTATTTAATATTAAAAGTCGAGGCTTTTGATTAATTACTTGATCAATCATTGGATTACGCGAAGAAAGCGGTAATCGTGCATCAATTAGTTCAAATATAATATCGACAAGTTTTAGTTTTTCTTGTACTTCCCGACGAGCTTTGGCCATATGCCCCGGAAACCATTGTATTGTCATAGTTATTCTCCTCCTATATGTATTTTTGCAAAAAGAAAAGGAGATTACACCGAACCTCCTTAAAAATTCCGCCTTATTAGTTTAATCAATTACGCTTGCTAACCTGAATCTAGATTTCGAAAACACAGAGCTAAAGCTCTTAACGAAAACGAAAACTACGAAATTCATGGTGAAGTTAACATTAGTACATGACTGTGTTAACTCTACTTAACTAATTTCATATCACTTAGCGGCCAAAATACAACGTTCGTATTTCCGATAATTTTTTCCTCACTTACAACTCCGATATGTCGACTATCTTTACTGTAACGACGATTATCACCCATTACGAATACGTACCCTTCAGGAATAACCTCTAAGCTAGGGTCAATGTCTTTTAATGTAAAGTCCTGTGTAAGTGTACCGTCAGTAATTTCTGATTTGTATTCGTCAAGATACGGTTCATCGAATGGTTCACCATTAATGTATAATTGATCATCTTTATATTCAATGTAATCACCCGGTAGTCCAATCACTCGTTTAATATAATCCTTACCTTCTGGTGCATGGAATACGACAATATCAAAACGATCCGGCTTTCCAATTGTATAACCAATCTTATTTACAATCATGCGATCTCCATCTTTTAAGGTCGGCATCATCGATTCACCATCAACAACAATAGGTGTAAATAAAAAGTAACGAATGATCACAGCAATTGCAAATGCAATTACAAGAGCTTTTGTCCATTCCCAAAGCTCACTTTTTTCTTTTTTTGTATTTTCCACTCCGATGTCCCCCTTGACACCATTTTATTGTATATTGACTATTATTGACAAGCAAAAAGAAAGGGAGCTTGATTATTCCAAGCCCCCTCTTTTAAAAAGTTATTAGCGAATTTCTTTAATACGTGCAGCTTTACCACGTAGGTTACGTAAATAGTAAAGTTTAGCGCGACGTACTTTACCACGGCGAACAACTTCTAAGTTAGCGATTTTTGGAGTGTGTACAGGGAATGTACGTTCAACACCAACACCGTAAGAAATTTTACGAACTGTGAAAGTTTCGCTGATTCCGCCACCACGACGTTTGATTACAACACCTTCAAAAAGTTGGATACGCTCACGAGTACCTTCAACTACTTTTACGTGTACACGTACAGTGTCTCCTGGACGGAATGTTGGAAGATCAGAACGAAGTTGATCTTTAGTAATTTCTGCGATAATGTTTGACATATAATTCTCTCCTCGTACAGATGCTCTTATAGTCCTCTAACGGCCACAGCGGAACACCGTAATATAAGTGCCCCTTATAGAAGCACAGAATGTATAATAACATAAATTCACTATTGTTTGCAATGTTTTATCTTATTCTTTTTCTTTTTTTAGACTTTCAATATAGGCTAGTTGTTCTTTAGTTAAGTCCATTTCTTCAAGTAAATCTGGTCGTCTTTCAAATGTTCGTTTTAAAGACTGTTCTTCACGCCACTGATCAATTTTTGCATGGTTGCCTGACATTAAGATATCTGGCACCTTCATCCCTCTAAAATCAGCAGGACGTGTGTAATGAGGATGTTCTAATAAACCTGTAGAGAACGAATCATGAATATGTGAATCTTCTTGACCTAACACCCCAGGAAGTAAACGAACAACTGCATCAATGACCGTCATTGCGGGCAGCTCCCCACCTGTTAACACAAAATCACCAATCGAGATTTCATCTGTCACAAGGTATTGGCGAATTCGCTCATCATACCCTTCATAGTGACCACATAAGAAGACAAGTTCCTCTTCTTTGGCTAATTCCTCTGCTTTTTTTTGCGTAAAACGTTCACCTTGCGGACACATCAAAATGATTCTAGGGTTACGACCTTCCGTAATTTTTTCGACTGCATGGAACATTGGCTCTGGTTTTAGAACCATTCCTGCACCACCACCATATGGATAATCATCTACTTGGTTATGTTTATTATTCGAAAAAGTACGAATATCGGAAACCGCTAAATTCACTGCTCCCTTTTCTTGAGCTTTCTTAAGAATGGATGCTCCAAAAACGCCAGTAAACATTTCTGGGAACAAACTTAAAACGTGTATATTCATTAAAATAACCCTTCCATCACGTGA
The DNA here is from genome assembly GCA_030348875.1 of Ureibacillus composti. Lineage (GTDB taxonomy): Bacteria > Bacillota > Bacilli > Bacillales_A > Planococcaceae > Ureibacillus > Ureibacillus composti. The sequence goes on along the minus strand of JAUCEP010000002.1, from coordinate 1,169,282 downwards.
ATGGTGATTTTCTTTTCATCTAGGTCAATATCTTTCACAACGTCTTCAATGTATGGAATATAGTGTTTTTTGCCATTTGAATCTTTCACTTCCCAAACATCATTGGCGCCTGTTTCTAATATTTCTGTTACAACGCCCATGTGCTCACCTTCTTCTGAAACCACATCACAACCAATGATTTCAAAATAGTAGAACTCATTTTCTTCAAGCACATCTTCATCTAATTGATCTTTCGTGATTTTTAACATACCCTCTTTAAAGTGTTCTACGAGGTTAATGTTGTTTAATCCTTCAAATGTTAATAGGATAAAGTTTTTATGTCTACGAGCACTTTCAACCGTTACCCAAATTGGTTTTTTATCATCTTTTTTAAATACTGCTAACTTACTGCCCGGTGCAAATCGAACATCTTCAAAGTCGGTTGATGAAATAACACGCACTTCCCCACGAATTCCGTGTGTATTCACAATTCTTCCTACGTTAAACCATTCCAAGTAATTCACCTCTTTTGTCACGATTAATCCCGTGAAGCTATTTATAATTTTTATGTTACAAAGTCTATTTATCCATTATGTGACGAATTCACTTTCATTATAATAAAAAGGAGAGAACAGCATAAGTTCCCTCCTTGGTTTCAGTCTAATATATCGACATATGTCTTTTTCTTATGGTAACCGCTAGCTGCTGAGTAAACAATTGTACGAATCGCCTTTGCGACACGACCTTGCTTGCCTATTACTTTTCCTCGATCCTCTGGATTAACAAAAAGCTTATAAACAATTCGACTCGAATTCTCGTCCGTTTCGATCCGAACGTCATCTGGATAATCGACTAATGGTTTTACGATTGTTTCAATCAGCTGCTGCATAACGGCACCTCCGATTATTTACTGAATTTTTGGTTATGGAATTTTTCCATGATCCCTTGTTCTGAGAACAGGTTACGTACAGTATCAGATGGTTTTGCACCATCAGTTAACCATTTAAGAGCTTTCTCTTCATCGATGTTAACTGTTGCTGGTTTTGTAAGTGGGTTGTAAGTACCTACTGTTTCAATTTGACGTCCGTCACGTGGTGAACGAGAGTCAGCAACTACGATACGATAGAAAGGAGATTTTTTTGCTCCCATACGTTTTAAACGAATTTTTACTGCCATTTTATTTGCACCTCCGAATAAGTTTCACACAAGATAGTATATTATCAATGTTTGTGTTGTTTGTAAAGTGTTTTTTCTTAACACATATATTTTTAACAAAAAATTTGAATTCTTGCAAGTAAAATTGATGATTCAATGTTACTTAAATAGCGAGTCTAAGCCTGGTAGCTTCATCTTTTTCTTACCTTTACCTTGAGTCATACCAGTCATCTGTTTCATCATTTTCTTCATGTCTTCAAACTGTTTTAGTAAACGATTGACTTCCTGAATTGAAGTACCTGATCCTTTTGCAATACGTTTTTTGCGGCTTGCATTCATGATCTCTGGGTTCTTTTTTTCAGCAGGCGTCATGGAATAAATGATGGCTTCAATACGCCCCATTTGCTTTTCATCTACTTTAACATTATCTAGGCCCTTAATTTTATTGGCACCTGGTAACATTTTCAGAATGTCTTCAAGCGGCCCCATCTTTTTCACCTGTTGCAATTGCTCAACAAAATCATCTAAAGTGATGGATTGAGTCATTAATTTAGTTTCAAGCTCTTTCGCTTTTTCCATATCGACGTTTGCTTGAGCCTTTTCAATTAATGATAATACGTCACCCATTCCTAAAATACGAGAAGCCATACGTTCAGGGTGGAATGGTTCAAGAGCATCCATTTTTTCACCCATACCGACAAATTTAATTGGCTTTTCTGTTACAGAACGAATAGATAGTGCAGCACCACCACGTGTATCTCCATCAAGTTTTGTTAGAACAACACCTGAAATGCCTACTGTTTCGTTAAAGCTTTGTGCAACATTGACAGCGTCTTGACCTGTCATGGCATCAACAACTAAAAAGACTTCATCTGGCTCTTTTAAAGCACGAATGTTTTTTAATTCATCCATTAGTTCTTCATCGATATGTAATCGACCTGCTGTATCGATAATGACCACATCTAAATGCTCTTCTTTTGCATGTTCAATCGCTTGGCGTGCAATTTCTACAGGAGAAACATCTGTTCCAAGTGAGAAAACAGGAAGGGAAAGCTGCTTTCCTAATGTTTGAAGCTGTTGAACCGCTGCAGGACGATACACGTCAGCTGCAACCAATAAAGGTTTGCGGTTATATTTTTTTCTTAAAACGTTTGCTAGTTTACCAGAGGTAGTTGTTTTCCCTGCCCCTTGTAAACCAACCATCATAATAACTGTTGGTGGCTTTGTATTGAATTTAATTGGACTTTGTTCGCCACCCATTAACGATGTCAACTCATCTTGTACAATCTTAATGACTTGTTGACCAGGTGTTAAGCTTTTCAAAACTTCTACACCGACTGCACGTTCACTTACTTTTTTAACAAACTCTTTTACAACTTTTAAGTTAACGTCAGCTTCAATTAACGCGAAACGAACTTCACGCATCATTTCTTTAACGTCTTGTTCGGTTACTTTCCCTTTACCTTTAATCTTTTGGATTGTCCCCTGGAGTCGTTCCGCTAATCCTTCAAATGCCATTGTTTCGCCTCCTAATCCGTTTCCTTCAATTGTCCTATTAGGGCTAAACATTCTTCATTAGATGAAGAACCTTGTTGAATCACAGCTGCCAATTGATCTAAAATCACTTGACGTTGCTGAAATTTTTCAAATAAACGTAATTTTTCTTCATATTCTTCAAGCATCGACTCTGTTCTACGAATATTATCGTAAACAGCTTGACGTGAAACTTTATAGCTTTCAGCGATTTCTCCTAGAGAATGGTCGTCTAAATAATAAAGTTCCATATAACTACGTTGTTTATCAGTTAGAAGTGCTTGATAAAAGTCGAAGAGAAAGTTCATGCGTGTTGTCTTTTCAAGTAGCATCAAATATCTCTCCAATCATATTTTGTCTATTGTATCATATCTGTTTTAATGAGTTACTGTCAAGGGAAATTCCTTGATTTGATAGAGGAATGCGGAGTGTTTTCGTACTAGCTTGAAACATACTGGATTCATCCACCCTCCCCAATTGCTTTTTCCTCCCATACAACATTAACAACCGTACGAACACAAAAAAACGCCCGTTGATTCAACAACGGGCGCTTTTTATTATTCTTCAGTATCTACCTTTTGTAGTTCTTTTTCTAGTCCTTCTGCAAACAATCCGTAAACGTAACGTTCAGCATCGAATGGTTGAAGGTCATCCATTTTTTCACCTAGACCAACAAATTTAACTGGAATGTGTAGTTTGTTGCGGATGGCAAGGACGATACCACCTTTTGCTGTACCGTCTAATTTCGTTAAAACGATTCCTGAAACATTTGTCGCTTCTTTAAACGTTTGAGCCTGGATTAGGGCATTTTGACCCGTTGTTGCATCAAGCGCTAATAATACTTCGTGTGGCGCATCTGGAATCTCACGAGTAATGACGCGATGAACCTTTTCTAGCTCTTTCATTAAGTTCACTTTATTTTGCAGACGGCCCGCTGTATCGCAAATTAATACATCCGCACCGCGCTTTTTCGCTGCATGAATGGCATCATAAATGACTGCTGCTGGGTCGCTACCTTCTGATTGTTTAATGACTTCACAACCAACGCGGTCTCCCCATACTTGTAATTGGTCAATGGCTCCCGCTCGGAACGTATCACCTGCTGCCAGTACGACTGATTTACCTTGGGATTTTAAACGGTGTGCAAGTTTTCCGATTGTTGTCGTTTTCCCTACACCATTTACTCCAACGAATAAAATAACCGTTAATTCACCTTTAGGTTGTAGATTTAATTCAGCAATATGATCTTCGCCAGCTTCATAAATCTCAACTAACTTCTCAGAAATGATCGTTTGGATCCCTTCTGTGTCTTTAATGTTTTTACGTTGCACTTCAAAACGCAATTTATCCATTAATTCCATTACTGTTTCAAACCCAACGTCTGCTTGTAACAACACGTCTTCAAGTTCTTCAAAGAAGTCTTCGTCAACTTTACGATAACGGGCAACTAAATCATTTACTTTTGACGTAAATGAATTACGTGTTTTGGCTAAGCCCATTTTGAATTTCTGCGTAATTGACCAAGCTGAAGGTTTCTTTTCTTGAGTTTCAGTTTCTTCTTCAGATGTCTCTTCCTCTTCGACAGCTGGATCCAATTCTACATCCGGTTCTTCTTCGAATTCAATATTAGTTGGTTCTTCTAGTTCTTCAAGAGTTGGGTCTGTTTCAACATCAGGTTCTTCTGCTGTCACTTCATCAACTTGAGCGGGCTCTTCTATTTTCGCCTCAGCTTCATCTTGTTCTACTTTTTGAACCTTTTCTTCTTCAGAACTACCTACTAATTTTTCTTTTAATCGTTTAAAAAAGCTCATAATTTCCGCTCCTTTACTGCAATACGGCTTCTTCTTCAAGTTTTACTGAAACAAGCTTAGACACACCGGATTCCTGCATAGTAATACCGTATAATACGTCTGCGCCTTCCATTGTTCCTTTACGATGGGTAATGACGATGAATTGAGTTTCACTACTTAATTTGTTTAAGTATGAACTATATCGCTCAACATTTGCTTCGTCTAGCGCTGCTTCAACTTCATCTAAAATAACAAATGGAACAGGACGCGTATTTAAAATCGCAAATAAAAGCGCAATGGCTGTTAATGCTCTTTCTCCACCAGATAACAAACTTAGGTTTTGAAGTTTTTTACCAGGAGGTTGTGCTACAATTTCAACACCAGTTTCCAGAAGATTTTCTGGGTCAATTAAGATTAAATCCGCTTGTCCACCGCCAAAAAGTTCACGGAATACATGTCTAAATTGGACACGAATGTTTGTGAACGACTCTATAAAACGAGTCGTCATTTCTTCATCCATCTCTTTAATGGCTTCGTGCAATGTATCTTGAGCGGCTAGTAAATCATTACGCTGTTCCGTTAAGAATGTATGCCGCTCTAACACTCGATCATACTCATCGATAGCTGATAAATTGACTGGACCAAGCTCTTCAATTGATTGTTTGAGTAATTTTACTTTTCTTCGTATTTGATCAATATTTTCAATTTCTACAGCTTGTTCGACCGCTTCTTCATACTCCATTTCATACTGCTCTTCTAATTGTGTATGTAATCGATTAATTTCAAACTCAAAACGACTTCGTTTTACTTCGATAGCTCGTAGCGCATCTAAAAATCCTTTATGGATACGTTGCATTTCTTTTAACTGTTCTTCAAGTTCAGTCAATTTTTGATTTAACTCTAAACGCATTTGTCGATTTTTGTAGATTTCATTCGTTAACTGTTCTTTTTTCACAGTCCATGAACGTAGCGTTTCATCGATTTCTGAATCAGACGGTCCATTTGCACCATCATTTTGAAGCCACTGTATTTCTTGGGAAATAGTGTCGACTTGTTGCTTTGCTTTTGTGCGTTTTAATGCAAGGTCTGCTGTAGCAATTTGTAGTTGGCCTACTTGTTCTTGTAAAACAGCTAATTCAGAACGTTTTTGTGCAGATTGTTCACGTAAAACGTCTTTTTCTGTCTCTCCTTGCAACTTTGCTTGCGATAGTTGTTCGACAGTCTCATTGATTTCTTGAAGTTCAACTTTTAACTGTTCCAAACGACTTAACGCTTCCTCTTTTTGAGTTTGTAAAGATACTTTACGAGATGAAGCTGTTGATTGCTCAGAAGTTGTTGCATTTACTGTATTTTTTAAACTTTTTTCTTGTACTTCAAGTTCAAGGAATTTAGAACGATATTCCATTTCAACTTTTCGCAAGTGTTCCCCTTGAATTTTAGATTCTTCAAGTTGTTCACGGAGCTGTACAACCGTATTCTTCTCTGAATTTACAGATTTTTCCGCTTGCCCTATAGAAGCTTCCATTTGTTCTAATTTAATCGTTAACTGATCAAGCTCTGCTTTACGAGTAAATAGAGAGGATTGTTGCTTCGAAGCACCACCTGTTAGAGAACCTCCCGCGTTTACGATGTCTCCTTCAAGTGTGACAACACGATATCGGTACCCACAGCTTCTCGCTATTTCACTAGCCCCTTGCAAATTCTCTGCAACCAAAACATTTCCTAGTAAATTTTCTACAATTGTGCGATTAGATTCATCAAATTTTACTAGTTCATGAGCAAGACTAACAAAGGCAGGATGGTTTACTGCTGTCATAAATTGTGACTCTTGAAGCTTACGAGACTTCATGACAGTTTTTGGTAAGAATGTTGCTCGTCCAGCACGTTTCAGTTTTAACCAACCGATAGCTTTTTGGGCATCCTGTTCTGTATTCGTAACAATATGTTGAGACGCAGCACCCAACGCTGTTTCAATGGCTTGTGAGAATTTCCCCTCAACCTGAATCAGTTCTGCAACCGCACCAACGATTCCATGAACTTCACCGCGATCACGTGCTAGAAGAACTTCTTTTACACCTTGGAAGAATCCGGAAAAATCTGATTCTAATTCAGCTAGTGTCTCTTTACGCGCTTTTAATTGTTGGTGGTGTTGATATGCTTGGTATAAAAGCTTTTGTTTTTCATCAAACGAAGCAGTTGCAGCGGTTAGTTTCTTTTGTACTTGATTATATTGTTCAAGTTTTTCATTGACTTCGTTTTGAATGTTTTCTAATTGAATCTCTATTTCTGATTTTTCTGTTGAAACTTCTTCAAGTCTTTTCACCATTTCTGATGATCGGTCTGACATACGTTCAGCAGTTTCTTCATGTTGCATAAGCTGCTGTTCAATATGTTTCAATTCATTTTTAACTGTTGCTTCTTCATTTAGTAAATCAATATATTGATCTTTAAATTGATCAATTTCTTTTTCAATTTGAGAAACCGTTACATTTAAAGACAATTCTAATTGCTTAATGTCTGACTTTAATTTTTGAACTTCTTTTTGTTTTTCAGCAAATTGGAGTTTTTTCTCTTCCTCATCTTGCAATAGGTCTTTTTCTTCAGCTTGTGCATTTTGTAGAGAGAGCTTTAATTGCGCTAATTGATTTTCTGCATTTTGACGCTTCTCCTGCATTAACAATTTGCGACCTTCCCAGCGCTCAGACTCAGAACTTGCCTCAACTAATTGTTCTTGAGCGGTATCAATGACCGCATCTAAAGATTTTAGTTTTTGACGGATTTCATCAACTTGTGCTTCAAAACTTGAAATTTCATTTGCATGCTGTTGTTCAGATTGCTGTAGTTCTTGGTGTTCTTTGTTAACGGTTTGCAAATCCTGTCCGAAATTGATTAAATCCGTTACGATTAACGAAATATCGGATTCTTTTAATTCAGCCGTCATCCGAACATAATCTTTTGCTGCTGAAGCTTGCATTTGTAAAGGTTCAAGACGACTATCCAACTCATGTAAAATATCTAATACACGATGGAGGTTTTCATCTGTTTCTACTAATTTATGCTCTGCTTTTTTCTTTCTTAGTTTGTACTTAAGTACACCAGCAGCTTCTTCGAAAATTGTTCGTCTGTCGTCAGGACGACTGTTTAAAATCTCGTCAACACGACCTTGAGAGATGATGGAGAATGCTTCTTTACCTAATCCAGAATCCATAAACAAGTCCGTAATATCCTTTAGGCGGCATTGCTTGTTATTAAGCAAATATTCACTGTCACCTGAACGATACACACGTCTTGTTACACTAATTTCTGTAAAAGGAATTCCGATTTGTTCATCTTCATTATTTAAAATTAACGAAACTTCTGCAAAGTTTAAAGGTTTTCGGGAGTCACTCCCGGCAAAAATGACATCTTCCATTTTTGCTCCACGGAGTGACTTCGCTGATTGCTCCCCTAAAACCCAACGAATTGCATCGGTTACATTACTTTTTCCACTTCCATTCGGGCCAACTACAGCTGTTACACCCGGAACGAAATCAATACCAATTCGATCTGCAAACGATTTAAAGCCAATCACTTCAAGTCGTTTCAGGAACATGTTATTCCTCCTCTTGCATAGACTGATTTAACGTAATCATCGCATTTTGCGCAGCCTGTTGCTCAGCCTCTTTCTTCGATTTCCCCCTGCCGACACCTAATTCTTGATCATTTAATAGAACGCGTGAAACGAAAGTACGATTATGTGCAGGACCTTTTTCATCAACAATTTCATAGTGTAATAAGCCATTATTTGATTGTTGAATCATTTCTTGTAATTGACTTTTGAAATCCATCACATGCGAAAAAGCACCAACTTCTACTTTTGGGTAAACAACACGGTTTAAAAACGCAACAACTGTATCTAATCCTTGATCTAAATATAGTGCACCTACAAATGATTCAAAAACGTCTGCTAATAATGCTGGACGTTCTCTACCGCCAGTAAGTTCTTCACCTTTTCCTAAAAGAACAAACTTGCCAAAGCTTAATTCATTTGCAAATATCACTAGAGAAGGTTCACATACAATGGCTGCACGCAATTTCGTTAATTCGCCTTCACTCATATTTGGATATTTTTCAAATAAATATTTTGATACAGATAGTTCTAATACTGCATCACCTAAAAATTCTAAGCGTTCGTTATCCGTAAATAGTTTTCGACGATGCTCATTCACATACGATGAATGGGTAAATGCTTGGTATAAAAGATGTTTGTTTTGGAAGTAAATATTTAATTCCTTTTGTAAAACCTCAAATTGACTTTTTACTTTATCAGGCAATACACCTGAACGCTCTTTATTTCCTTTTTTTCTAATTGTCATGAACAATCTGCCTTCCTCATAGTTTCTAACGATAGTTTACAATGTAACATAATTCTTGTATAGATAATCAAGCAAATTTTGGTTACTTTTACATGATGAAAAAGCATTACAAAAAGCAAAATTGATAAGTTCCATCGTTATATCTTTGGTCATTTGTATAAAAACCTATATCCCCTATCATTTCCAAATATTATAGGTACTAAGCGGAATAACGCAAAAAGATAAAGAGGCACTGATTTTGCAAAAATACAAAATGTGCCTCCAATTAAATTATGCGTTAACTTTGGCTTCGATATAGCTGATTGCATCACCAACAGTTGCAATTTTTTCTGCATCTTCGTCAGAGATTTCCATATCAAACTCATCTTCAAGTTCCATTACTAATTCAACAACGTCTAATGAATCAGCACCTAAATCTTCACGGAATGAAGCTTCTGGTTTTACTTCGCTTTCGTCAACACCTAAACGGTCAACGACAACTTTTGTTACGCGTTCTAATACTGCAGACATACAGTCACCTCCCCTCAAGTGGATTTGAAATATAGTAAATTTTATTCCATAACATGATTTGGTTGGAAAAGTATTCAGGCGTTTTCTTCAGTAGCTTAAGGCTACATGACCATTCCGCCATCAATGTGCAATACTTGTCCTGTCATATAACTAGAGTCTTCCGAAGCTAAAAATACAACTGCTTTAGCGATGTGCTCTGGTTGACCTAGTTGTGCAAGCGGAATTTGTGCTAACATAGCAGCTTTAATATCTTCCGGTAGAGCATCTGTCATTTCTGTTTCAATAAACCCTGGAGCAATAGCATTGACTAAAATATTGCGAGAAGCTAATTCTCTTGCAGTTGTTTTTGTTAAACCAATAACTCCTGCTTTAGCAGCAACATAGTTTGCTTGTCCAGCATTTCCCATTACACCTACGATAGAAGAGATATTAATAATACGACCAGCGCGTTGTTTCATCATTTGACGAGTGACAGCCTTTGTACAAAGGAATACGCCTTTTAAGTTCGTGCTAATAACATCGTCCCATTCATCTTCTTTCATTCGCATAATTAAATTATCGCGAGTGATCCCAGCATTATTAATTAAGACATCAATGGAACCAAATGCTTCAAGTGCTTGGCTCATTAAATTTTGTACTGATTCATTATCCGATACATTTGCTTTTACTGCAATAGCATTTCTACCGATATTTTTAATTTCTTCTACAACTTGCAGCGCCTTATCTTCACTACCGCTGTAGTTGACAACAACGTTTGCACCTTCTTCAGCAAGTTGCAAAGCAATAGCACGTCCGATTCCACGTGATGCGCCAGTAACAACAGCTGTTTTACCTTCTAGTTTACCCAATCTATTCACCTCTCACTGCTTCAATTACTTCTTTTAATGAAGCTTCATCGTATACACAATATGTTTTTACAGAACGATCTATTTTCTTCACAAGACCAGAAAGAACTTTTCCAGGACCACATTCAATAAATGTTGTCACACCTAGTTCAATCATTTTACGAACATCGTCTTCCCATAAAACTGGGCTAAATACTTGTTCTACCATCTCGTTTTTAATTGTATCCGCATCTTGCAGAATGTCTGCATGAACGTTACTGATGACTGGTATTTTTGGAGCAGTAATTTCAATTGATTCAATTTCTTCTTTTAATTTTACTGCGGCTTCACGCATTAGTTCAGAGTGGAATGGTCCACTAACAACTAAAGGAATTGCACGTTTTGCTCCTACTTCTTTTGCTGCTACACAAGCTTGCTCAACACCAGCTTTTGTTCCTGAAATAACGATTTGACCAGGGCAGTTTAAGTTTGCTAGTTGGACAACTTCACCTTCAGCAGATACTTTTTCACAAACTTCACGTAATGGTCCTGCTTCCATACCTAAAATAGCTGCCATAGCACCTTGGCCTGCTGGTACTGCATCATTCATAAATAATCCGCGCTTATGAACAACTCTTACAGCATCTTCGAAAGATAGAACACCTGAAGTTACAAATGCACTGTATTCACCTAATGAATGACCAGCTGTATAATCTGGCACTATTCCAGCTTCTTGTAAGGCGTTAGCTACCATAACACCCGTTGTTAATAACGCAGGTTGTGCGTGGTATGTTAACGTTAACTCTTCAATTGGTCCTTCAATCATTAATTTTGATAATGAGAAACCTAATGCATTGTCTGCTTGGTCATAGAAAGATTTACTTGTTTCGTTAACAGCAATTAATTCTGCACCCATTCCTACTGATTGTGAACCTTGCCCTGGAAAAATAAATGCTATTTTTGACATAATGTATCCCCTTTACAAATGATGATCCGTTTACTTGCTTTGGCTGTCAGCGATCGTTGTTGTCATAATTTTTGTTACATCATGTTCGACCATAATTGATGCCTGACGAATAGCGTTATAAATAGCTCGAGCATTTGATGAACCATGTGCTTTTACAACTGGTGCTTGTAAACCAAATAAAGCTGCACCACCGTGCTCAGAGTAATCAAGTTTAGTTTTTAACCCTTTTAATTCACTTTTCACTAGTAAAGCACCGATTTTTGTCTTACCAGAAGCCATAAACACTTCTTTAAGCATAGACATCATTGCGGCTGCTGTTCCTTCTATTGATTTCAAAACCATATTCCCAGTGAAACCATCTGTTACTACAACATCAGCAACATTTTGTAAAAGATCACGAGCTTCCACATTTCCAACGAAATTCAAATTAGAATCTGATAATAATTGATATACGCTCTTTGTTAGCTCATTTCCTTTTTTTTCTTCTGTTCCAATGTTTAATAATCCAATACGAGGATTGTCTATTCCACGAACTTTTTTCGCGTAAATATCACCCATGATGGCATATTGCAATAAGTTTTCCGGTTTTGCTTCTGAATTTGCCCCTAAATCAAGCATAAGAAAACCTTTGCCATCTATTGTTGGCAAAGTAGTTGATAAGGCTGGACGGAACACACCTTCAATTCTTCCTACTTTAAATAATCCACCTGCCATCAGTGCGCCTGTATTCCCAGCAGATAAACAAGCATTTGCTCTGCCTTCTGACACCGCTTCAAGCATGCGTGTCATAGAGGAGTCTTTTTTACGACGAACAGCACGTGCAGGATCATCTTCTCCTTCTACCACTTCTTCACAATGTACAATCTCAAGTCGCTCATGATTTGAAGGAATATATTTTTTTAATTCTTGTTCTTTTCCATATAATTGGATTTCTACATTAGGAAAATCATTTAAAGCGAGTAATACACCTTCAACAACCGATTGCGGCGCATGATCTCCACCCATACCATCAATTGCTAGTTTCATTTTCTTCACCTACACCTTTCGTGCGATACATCTCAAATTCACCTTTAAAAACGGTGCTATTATTTACGGTTGATACGACATCTATATATGTTCTATTTTTTTCATTATGTTGTCCACGCACCAACGCTTTCGTGACCACACGATCTCCTACTTTAACAGGTTTTAAAAATACAACATTCGATTTTACAGTTAATGCAAGTTCATCATTAATAACAGCAACTGCTAATGAATTTGCTTGTGCAAACAAATGATGTCCACGTGCAATACCATTTCGCTGAAAAACATGTTCTGCCTTCACATCGAAAATTGAAATTGCTCTTTGATCAAGTTCAATATCTATAATCTCACCAATGACTTCATCTAATGGTAAGGATTTTACTTCGTTTTCATAATTTCTTGAAGCTACGTCTTTTATACGTTCACGCAACTCAGGAATTGAAAGTTCCATGCGATCGAGACGAATTGTTTGGACACTTACTCCAAACTGCGAAGCTAACTGTTCATCCGTTACGAAAGGATTTTGCTCAATCGTATCGCAAAGCAGTTGTTGACGCTCTTTTTTAGTACGCTTCATATTCATCCGTCACCCACTTTCCACTGTATTTAGCACTTGGTACTAATACTAGTATACAATTACAAAAAAAAGAACGCAACAATATCTAATAGAAACTTGTTACGTTCTTCGATTAATTTGTTAGTTTTAATAGATTCTACCAATATATCAGAATAAATTAGTCAATACGCTCGCCATTTAAAACACCTGATTCTTCGAGCATTTCTCGTAAACTCTTATATTCATCGTTATCCCAAAAGGCATCATCATAAATGATTTTTGCAGCATCTTGACGCGCTACATCTAATGTTCGGTAATCATGGACTAAATCTGCCATTTTAAACTCAGGTAACCCACTTTGTTTTTTCCCAAAGAAGTCTCCCGGTCCACGTAATTCTAAATCTTTTTCAGCTAAACGGAAGCCATCATTCGTCTCTGTCATCGACATCATTCTTTCCTTACCTTCATCCGTTTTAGGATTTGCTAATAGGACGCACATCGACTGGAATTCACCACGTCCAACACGGCCCCGTAGCTGATGTAGCTGAGAGAGACCAAAACGATCGGCATCGTAAATTAACATAAATGATGCATTCGGCACGTTTACCCCTACCTCAACCACAGTTGTTGACACAAGGACATCAATTTTACCTTCTGTAAATGCTCGCATTACATCATCTTTTTCATCAGGATGTAAACGACCATGCATCAACCCAATTTTATAGCGACCTTTAAAAATTGAAGTAAGCTGTTCATATACTTCTACTGCATTTTGGACATCAAGTTTTTCTGACTCCTCAATTAAAGGACAAATCACATAAGCTTGTCTTCCAGCGCTTAGCTCCTTATCCATTTGTGAGAAGACAGAATTCAATTGCTCTTTTTTCAACCAATGCGTCTTAATTTCTTTTCGTCCTGCAGGAAGCTCATTAATAATGGAGACATCCATTTCTCCAAATGCTGTAATCGCTAACGTTCTTGGGATAGGTGTAGCCGTCATAAATAATACATCTGGATTTTCACCTTTATCTCTCAAGATTCTTCTTTGCTCAACCCCAAAACGGTGCTGCTCATCCGTTATTACGAATCCTAATTTATTGAAAATGACATCTGGTTGAATTAATGCATGTGTACCAATTAAAATATCAATTTCACCATTATGTAACTGTTCTAAAATCATTTTTCTATCTTTTGTTTTCGTAGATCCAGACAGTAATGAAACTTTTACCCCGATCGGATCAAACCACGCAGATAGAGACTGAGCATGTTGTTCAGCTAAAATCTCAGTTGGTGCCATTAACGCCCCTTGAAACCCAGCTGTAACTGCAGCGTAAAGACCAATTGCTGCGACAATCGTTTTCCCTGACCCTACATCCCCTTGGAGTAATCGGTTCATACGACTAGGTTCTTTTAAATCTTTACAAATTTCATTGACCACTCGTTTTTGAGCATTTGTCAGTTCAAATGGAATCGTATTGATAAAGGCGCGAATCTTTTGTAAATCATATTGAATGGCAATTCCCTTTTCAGTTTCCTTTCGCGCTTTACGTAGCGCCTGGATTCTTAATTGGAATTGTAAAAGTTCTTCATATACAAAACGTCTTCTTGCTTGTTTCGCATGATTGGCGTCTTTAGGGAAATGTACACCTTCCAATGCTTCTGCTAGAGGAAGGAGTTTATATTCCTCAAGGAGATGTAAAGGGAGAGTTTCCACCGTCTCTTCTCCCATCACATCTAGTGCTTGACGCATATATTTACGAAATTTATTTTGATGAATATTGCCTTTTAAACTATAAACCGGTTCAAAGTCAGTATCATCCGTTTTTGGTCCAAATTTAATGGATGATCCATTAATTACTTGTCTGCCACGGTCCCATTTCCCCGTTACTGTTACGATCGTTCCGGGGGTTAATTTTGTCCGCAAATAATTTTGATTAAAGAACACAACCTTGACTAAATGACGACCAGCTAAAACCGTTACTTGCAGGCGAGATTTGTTCTTACCTAGAAACAACACATTTGGCATACTTTCTACTCGTGCCTCTATAGTTACCCGTTCATTATGAGGTGTTTCAGCTAAATCCTTTAATCGAAAATCCTCATGACGATATGGAAACGTCCATACTAAATCATGGATTGTAAAAATCCCTAACTCAGCTAAATGTTCAGCTGTTTCTTTCCCAATCCCCTTTAAGGTTGTAATCGGTTCAATTCCTATGTTACTCAACTGTTACTGCACTTCCAAAAATTTTCGCAGCAATCGCTTTACCAGTAGGTGTTGCAGCTAGTCCACCGCGAGCGGTTTCTTTCAAGTTCGGGCTCATAGATTGACCGATTCTAAACATCGCACCAATTACTTCATCACAAGG
Organism: Ureibacillus composti; assembly: GCA_030348875.1. GTDB lineage: Bacteria > Bacillota > Bacilli > Bacillales_A > Planococcaceae > Ureibacillus > Ureibacillus composti. Next base: position 1,154,221 of record JAUCEP010000002.1, on the reverse strand, counting down.
AATTCGACTTGTCACACCTGCAAGTGCCATATCTGCTGCTACTAATGAATTTGCTGCGCCCATTGCATTTCGTTTTACACACGGCACTTCAACTAAACCGGCAACTGGGTCACATACTAGACCTAACATGTTCTTTAATGTAATAGCAAATGCTTCAGCTGTTTGTGCTGGCGTACCACCCGCCATTTCGACAATCGCAGCCGCTGCCATACCTGCCGCTGATCCTACTTCCGCTTGACAACCACCAGCTGCTCCTGAAATAAAAGCATTGTTAGCGACTACAAATCCATATGCGCCGGATGTAAATAAAAAGCGAATCATTTGCTCACGTGTTGGGTTTAATTTGTTCTTCACGGCAAATAAAGTCCCTGGAACGACTCCAGCTGACCCGGCTGTAGGTGTTGCACAAATTGTACCCATTGCAGCATTTACTTCATTTGTTGCAACCGCTTTACTTACAGCATCTAATAAAAGGTCACCGGAAAGGGAATTTCCTTTGGCAATATAATTTTGAATTAAAACTGCATCTCCACCAGTTAATCCCGTTACAGATTGAACGCCTTTTAATCCTCTTTCAACTGCTTCTTCCATAACCGTTAAATTTCTATCCATTTGTTGAAAAATTTCTTCTCTTGATCGACCACTCATATTCATTTCTTGCTCGATCATAATTTCAGAGATGAGCTTATTCTCTTTTTCCGCAAGGTCTACTAATTCCCTAACATTATGAAATAAAACGTCCATTCTTGCTCACTCCTTAATTATTAATTTTGGATACTTTCGTAACGTTTGGTATGAGAGAGATTTGTTGCATGATTTTATCTTCTATATTTTGGTCAACTTCAATGACCATTAATGCTGTTTGACCACGCTCAATTCTAGATACTTCCATATGACCGATATTAACGCTATGCATTGCAAGACAATTTGCAACATTGGCAATACAGCCTGCACGGTCATCATGAACAACAAGCAGTGCTGGCATACCACCAGTTAAACGGAGTTTGAATCCATTGACTTCACTGATTTCAATTTTTCCCCCGCCAATGGAAATTCCTTCTACAGACATTTCACCAGTTTCATCGCCCATAACAATTCGTGCTGTATTCGGATGCTCTTTATTAGCCGTTTCAGGAATGATTTCAAACTCAAAATTTTCCTTCTTTGCATAGTCAAATGAAGTTTTAATTCGTTCATCAAAAGTATCAAAATCAAGTAAACCACCAACGATGGCTACATCCGTTCCATGCCCTTGATAGGTTTCTGCAAACGAACCGAATAAGTGGATTTTTGCCCATTTCGGCTGGCGTCCAAATAAATCTCTCGCAACTCGACCAATTCTCGCCGCACCTGCTGTATGCGAAGAAGATGGACCAATCATTACCGGACCGATAATGTCAAAAACAGAAGTAAATTTCACGTAAATCCCTCCTTAAAAATGAACTTACTAAATTCTAGAAAGTTTAATATTGTAAGTCTAGTTTATCACGAACAATCTTCGTTAATCAAAATAATATATTTCCAGGTCAATAGAAAAAGTGGAGAACGCTAGGGCCTTCGAAAACACCACACGGACAGCTTTGCATAATTGACCAGCAAGCGCTCGCCTCAACTACTAGCCGATAAAGCGCCATATCGTATGGCAGTGTCGGCACTAATTGAACCCTGTGCTTCAAGACCAGCGAAAAGCACGCTTATATGCTTAAGAGGCAGTTAAAGTGTCCCGAGTAGCTAGCAACATTCCACAGTTCAAATTAAAAAGGCGACCACTTGAGGCCACCTAATTATTGTTATTCAATTGAGAAGATAAACGGATATAACGTTTGCTTACCGTCAACGATTTCCACTTCAACATCTTCATTCAGTTCTTCAGCAAATGCAGCTAGTTCATTCGCTTGTTGTTCTGTAGCGCCTTCACCGAAAAGAATTGTAATGATTTCAGCATCTTCATCGATCAATTCAGATAGAACCTTTTTTGACGCTTTCATTAAGTCAGGAGTCGATAAGATAATCTTTCCTTCTGATAAAGCCATGAAATCGTCTTTATGAATTTCTACACCGTCAATTGAAGTATCACGAACAGCATAAGTGACTTGGCCTGTTTTAACGTGTGCATAGGCTTCTGTCATCCCTTGTTTATTATCTTCCACTGTTGCTTCTGGATTGAAGGATAAAATAGCTGCCATCCCTTGAGGAATTGTTTTTGTTGGTACAACAGCAGCCTCAATATCTAATAATTCTACTGCTTGTTCTGCAGCCATCACGATATTTTTATTGTTCGGTAAAATCAGTACTTTTTCTGCACCAATTTCTTTTACAGCTTTTACGATATCTTCAGTTGATGGATTCATCGTTTGACCGCCTTCAATAACATAAGAAGCACCGATACTACGAAGTAAATTTGCGATTCCTTCACCCATTGCTACCGTTACGACTGCATAAGGATGTTTTTCTTTTTTCAACGGCGCTGAAGGTTGCCCAGCCTGCGCTTCCTCATTTACTATAGCCGAGTGCTGTTCACGCATATTATCTACTTTAATTTTAATTAAACTTCCGTATTTTTGACCTGCATTGAGTACCGCACCAGGATTTTCTGTGTGGATATGTACTTTTGCAATTTCATCATCGGAAACGACAAGCAAGGAATCACCCATCACATTCAGTTCTTCACGGAAATCATTTTCAACAAACGGTTCTTTGTCTTCTTCCAAACGAACCATGATTTCAGTACAATATCCAAAAACAATGTCCTCTGTGCTCATAAAATCTTGTGCACGATGGTGTTCCGCATTAATTAGTTCATCAATATTCGTAGCGCTTTTTTGTGGAAGCGCTTCACCTCTTAGACAAGCAAGAAAGCCTTCATATACAAAAACAAGCCCTTGCCCACCACTATCTACTACACCAACTTCTTTTAGAACAGGCAGTAAATCAGGTGTACGATTTAAGGAACTTTTCGCTTCTTCCACAATCGCTTCCATTACTTTAATGATGTCCGTTTCATGATCTGCTACTTCGACCGCTTTTGCTGCCGCTTCACGAGCAACCGTCAAAATTGTTCCTTCAACAGGTTTCATTACTGCTTTATACGCCGTATCAACACCAGCTTGGAACGCATCTGCAAATTGCTTCGCTTCAATCGTCGCATCCTTTTCTAGCGCTTTACCAAATCCACGGAATAGTTGGGATAAAATAACCCCAGAGTTCCCGCGGGCCCCCATTAACAATCCTTTTGATAAGCTTTGAGCTGTTTTACCAATATGCTCTCCTGCATTAATTTCCGTTTCTTTTGCACCCGAAGACATGGATAAATTCATATTTGTACCCGTGTCTCCATCTGGAACTGGAAAGACATTTAATGAATCAACATAATTTGCATTTTGAGACAGGTTATGCGCCCCCATCTTTACCATTTCTGCAAACTTAATTCCGTCTAGTGACTTCATCAGTTTCAAATCCTCCTCTTACACATTCATTACGCGAACACCTTGAACAAATATGTTCACCGATTTAACGCTCATTCCTAATGTTTTATTTACTGTATATTTTACTTTTGATTGAACTTGATAAGCCACTTCTGAAATTTTCGTACCATAGCTAACTATAATATACATATCGATATGAAGGTCTTCTCCGTCTTGACGGATAATTACACCTTTTGTGAAATTTTCTTTTCGTAAAATATCTGTTAAACCATCGCGAATTTGATGTCTTGATGCCATGCCTACAATACCGTAACATTCAATTGCTGCTCCACCAGCAATTTGTGCAATTACATCATTTGAAATATCAATTTGACCGAAATCGTTTTTAATTTCTACTGACATGACTTTGCCCCCTTGGCTCACTTTTTGCTACAGTCTATTGTACTACACAAAAGATGATTATAAAAGAAATCCATAGCCCTCGTCTACCTAATATACATGAATTTGTAAAAACCGCAAAAAATAATCCTAAAATAACAATATTTCAGTAACTTTATTCATATACATGCAAATACAATAATGGTTCATAGTGGATTTCATTTCAACTTGTTATTATTTTAAGATACAATAGAATGTGGATCACTCATATCTAAATAATTCTCCCTCAGATTGAAATAATCCTATTTCGGGCTGTAATAAATTTGAATTTTTAGTTCTGTTCTAAAAAAATCAGTGCTCTGTATCGATACGATAGTATTGCAAAAGGATTGGTTTTACTCTTAAATTGTCGCCAGCTTTCAGTCAGTAAATGATTAAATAGTCACGCGAATCTCGAGGGAAGATATACTTTGAAAGTTTCCCTATGGTTGCTCCAACTATACTACAATAGCCAACTGAACTACTCTGTTGTGTAGTTAAATGCGTAAGTCGTAAATGATTTTAAGTGTAAAGGTTTTTTTCTTGAAAGCATCAGCGAAAACTATTGCATAGAATGTAGGTCTGTGGTAAATTATTATGGTATGTGAAATAACGAACTGAAAAAACAGCTTTCAGATTCATCTGTAAGGAGGGAATATACATGGCAAAACAATGTGTTATTACTGGACGTAAAACTCGCACAGGTAACAACCGTTCACACGCTATGAACGCTAACAAACGTACTTGGGGCGCTAACTTACAAAAAGTTCGTATCTTAGTTAACGGCAAACCAAAGCGTGTATGGGTTTCTGCTCGTGCTCTTAAATCAGGTAAAGTAGAACGCGTATAATAAATATGCTTCTAACATAAACATCAATTTTTACTTTTAGTAAAAGTTGATGTTTTTTTGTGCAATTTTCCTCGTTATGGCCTCTTGGTTTGAACGAAAATTTGAATTTCATCAAATGATCCAATAATTTAGAGAATGGTAGTTATAGTTGTAAAAAATTTGAAATGTTGTGTATAAGCATTATGGCCAGATATTTGCTTGTAAACAACATATAGATAATTTTTACAATCAATTCAATTAATTCTTGATAAAATAGAATTAAAGTTTCAAAAATAATTAGAAAGGATTTATGCATTATGCTTTTAAAACCTCGAACTGAATCATTGAATGTCACAAAATATAATGAACTTTCAGATAGCATTCACTTGATTTATTAATGAATAGAATTAAAGTTTCAAAAGTAATTAGAAAGGATATATGCATTATGCTTTTAAAACCTCGAACTGAATCTACCGAGTTACAAATCATGAGCTCATTATATACTCGTATGACTTTATCCGATAAAGATCAGAAACACTTTTTCAATCTCCAAAAAGGCTTTGAAGGAGAAGTGATGTTTGATCGGCTGACTGAAAAGCTTCAGTGTGAGTGCTTGATAGTAAACGATTTACTCCTCAAAGCAAATAACACCATGTTCCAACTCGACACACTCATCCTACTACCGGATACACTTTACCTTTTTGAAGTGAAAAATTTTGAGGGGGATTATTTTTATGAATCTAATCAAATTTACAGTAAGGCTCGGTCAGAAATTACGAATCCACTTTTACAGTTAAGTAGAAGCGAGTCTTTGCTACGTCAATTAATCACTAGTCTACGCTTTAATCTCCCCATAGTTTCCTCTGTTGTTTTCATAAATCACGGTTTCACCCTCTACCAAGCACCTATCGACAAGCCATTTATTTTCCCGACTCAAATTAATCGTTATTTGAAGAAATTAGATACCTCTACTATAAAATTAAATGAACAGCATAGAAAACTGGCCAACCAACTAATTACTCTTCATTTACCGACGTCTCCCTTTACACAAGTACCTTCATATAATTTCGAACAATTGAAAAAAGGAATCATTTGCGCTGCATGCAGGTCATTTTCTATCGAGGTTTTAGGGAAGAATTGTATTTGCAAAGTGTGCGAACATAAGGAAACAATTGGTGACGCTGTTATGCGAAGTGTTAGGGAATTTCAGCTCTTGTTCCCAAATGAGAAAATAACGACGAATGTTATTTATGAGTGGTGTGGGGGTGTTGGGTCAAAGAGGATTATAAGAAAAATTTTAAAAGAAAATTTTACAATAGTAGGAGTTCATCAGTGGGCGTATTTCATAGAAAACTAGAATAATAACCTGTATTCATATGGATTAATAAAAGGATGTTTTATGAATGCTTTTTTCGTTCTCGTTTTGTCCTAATTGACTTGATGAAGACCTTTTATCGTATTGGGTTATCTCATTTTGGTCTTCATTGGCTGGATGAAGACCTTTTATCGTATCTGGTTATCTCATTTTGGTCTTCATCGACTGGATGAAGACTTTTTATCGTATGCGGTGATCCTATTTTGGTCTTCATCGACTGGATGAAGACCTTTTATCGTATTCGGTTATCTCATTTTGGTCTTCATCAACTGGATGAAGACCTTTTATCGTTATTCGGTATCTCATTTTGGTCTTCATCGACTGGATGAAGACCTTTTATCGTTATTCGGTATCTCATTTTGGTCTTCATCGACTGGATGAAGACCTTTTATCGTTATTCGGTATCTCATTTTGGTCTTCATCGACTGGATGAAGACCTTTTATCGTTATTCGGTATCTCATTTTGGTCTTCATCGACTGGATGAAGACCTTTTATCGTTATTCGGTATCTCATTTTGGTCTTCATCGACTGGATGAAGACCTTTTATCGTTATTCGGTATCTCATTTTGGTCTTCATCGACTGGATGAAGACCTTTTATCGTTATTCGGTATCTCATTTTGGTCTTCATCGACTGGATGAAGACCTTTTATCGTATTCGGTTATCTCATTTTGGTCTTCATCGACTGGATGAAGACCTTTTATCGTATGCGGTTATCTCATTTTGGTCTTCATCGACTGGATGAAGAATTTTTATCGTATGCGAAGATCCTATTTTGGTCTTCATCGACTGGATGAAGACCTTTTATCGTATTCGGTGATCCTATTTTGGTCTTCATCGACTGGATGAAGACCTTTTATCGTATTCGGTGATCCTATTTTGGTCTTCATCGACTGGATGAAGACCTTTTATCGTATTGGGTTATCTCATTTTGGTCTTCATCGACTGGATGAAGACCTTTTATCGTTATTCGGTATCCTATTTTGGTCTTCATCAACTGGATGAAGACCTTTTATCGTATGCGGTGATCCTATTTTGGTCTTCATCGACTGGATGAAGACCTTTTATCGTATTCGGTTATCTCATTTTGGTCTTCATCGACTGGATGAAGACTTTTTATCGTATGCGGAGATCCTATTTTGGTCTTCATCGACTGGATGAAGACCTTTTATCGTATTCGGTGATCCTATTTTGGTCTTCATCAACTGGATGAAGACCTTTTATCGTTATTCGGTATCTCATTTTGGTCTTCATCGACTGGATGAAGACCTTTTATCGTATTCGGTGATCCTATTTTGGTCTTCATCGACTGGATGAAGACCTTTTATCGTTATTCGGTATCTCATTTTGGTCTTCATTGACTGGATGAAGACCTTTTATCGTTATTCGGTATCTCATTTTGGTCTTCATTGACTGGATGAAGACTTTTTATCGTATGCGGAGATCCTATTTTGGTCTTCACCGACTGGATGAAGACCTTTTATCGTTATTCGGTATCTCATTTTGGTCTTCATCGACTGGATGAAGACCTTTTATCATGTTCCGTTTTCTCATTTTGGTCTTCATCAGCCAGATGCAGAGAACCCAATCATTTTTATAGTAGATTAAACTCTATATCATTTGTTCTTGTGTAGAACTAGTCACTTTATCACAAATTCTAATCCTATCTTCAAGTACTCTTCTTTATTTCCCCAAACAAAAAAGCTACTAGCAATTAACTAGTAGCTCCGCTCGATTAGGTGTAATCGGCGTTGTTCTTACAAGAATAAGTTAGTATAAGTTCATGAAGGATTAATCTGAACCTTTTTTCTTTTTGTTGCCTTTAAACAACTTAATGCAACTACGCGTAAAACTACTCACAAACTTCGGCAATTGAAATGTATAAACTCTCAACTACGGACCTCCTTATTAGTCACTGCTTCTTATCATTAAACATATGCCTGAGGAAAAGGAGATATAACCAAGCTCTGAAATCAGCTCATTACTAGTGAAACGAGATGTTCCTAGTTCAATTACTTCGTTTGTTGTTTCGTATTTTACACCACGTAAGGTGACGTCTAGAACATCCTTTTCATATGCGAAAAATGAAAGGTATTTATACTTTTCATCTCGTAATATCCTATGTTTGCCAGGAAAGAATATGCATATTTCATTTTGAGCGTTAATAATTTTCATTTGAATCTCTTTATGTTTTGATTGTAAACGATAGATTGAACGAATGGCTGCTTCAAAATGATCAAGTCGTCCTCCGGTAACCCCTGTTATGTAGATTTGTGATGGTTGATAGTGCAATGCCTTCAATAGAGCCAAGTCCGTATCCGTCTCATCTTTTTCTGCTTTGACTCTTTCTATTTTCATGCCTTTCTCAGAAACAAATGCCCATTCTTCATCTGTTAAGGAATCAAAATCTCCAACAATTTCTGTTGGCACGATTCCCTCTTGTAACAAATATAATGATCCGCGATCTGCTCCTATAAACACAATATCTTCTTGTGATTTAAATGTGTCAAAGGAGCATAACTCATGTTTCGGACCACCTGAACAAATTACAACTGTCGTCATTAGGCTAGTGCAGCCTCTCCTGCAGCTTTAATTCGTTGTAGGGCACTTGCACGATCCGCTTGATTATAAATGGCTGAACCTGCCACAAAAATCGTCGCACCGGCTTTTGCACATGGAACAATTGTTTCTTCGTTAATGCCACCATCAATTTCGATATCAATGTTTAAACCGCGCTCTTTAATAATATTAGAAAGTGCTTCTACCTTAGGAACTACAGATGAAATGAATTTTTGGCCCCCAAAGCCTGGGTTTACTGTCATAAATAATACTAAATCTACATCCTCTAAAATATGTTGGATGGATTCAATTGGTGTATGTGGATTTAAAACAACCCCTGGTTTTACACCAAACGAGCGAATTAATTGAATTGTACGATGTAAATGTCTACATGCCTCCACATGAACCGTAATATAATCCGCTCCTGCTTTGGCAAATTGTTCAATATAAGCATCTGGATTTTCAATCATTAAATGAACATCTAATGGTAAATTTGTAATTGGGCGTAAAGCCTCCACAACTATTGGACCCATCGTGATATTTGGTACGAAATGTCCGTCCATTACGTCAATGTGAATCAGTTCAGCTCCTGCTGCTTCAACTTCTTTCACTTCTTCCCCTAATTTAGCAAAATTTGCTGATAGGATAGATGGTGCGATTTTAATCATGATTAGTACCTCGGCTTTCGATCGATAATTTCTTGTAAAATTTGCTGATAATGTTCGAAACGATAAGAACGAATTTCACCTGACTCTACCGCTTCTTTTACTGCACATTTTGGCTCTTTCAAATGTAAGCACCCTCTGAATTTACAGCCTTCACTAATTCTAGCTAATTCAGGGAAACAAGCAGTTAATTCTTCTTTTTCTATTGTATCAAAATCAAACGAGCTAAAACCAGGTGTATCAGCTAGTAAACCGCCCGCTACTTCAATTAGCTCAACATGACGTGTTGTATGCTTTCCTCGGCCAAGACTTTGAGAAATATCGTTTGTTTTTAAATTTAAATCTGGAATTAATGTATTTAACAAAGTAGATTTTCCAACACCTGATTGTCCAGCAAGCACAGTCGTTTTTTCTTCTAATACTGGCTGAAGTTGTTCAATCAAAGACACATCATTTTTAAACGTTTCAATCACCTTATAACCTATTTGTCGATAATCATCAATAAAGGTTTGAAGCTTTTCACGGTCTTCATCGTTTAATAAATCTGTTTTTGTTAAACAAATAATTGGATTTACTTGAAAAGATTCTAAAACGACTAAAAATCGGTCTAATAATATGGTATTAAAATCAGGCTCTTTAACAGAAAAAACTAATAGCGCTTGATCGATATTAGCAATCGGAGGTCGAACAAGCTCATTTTTTCTTGGATGAATTTTCATCACATAGCCATCCGATTCGCCTTCTTTTGTGTAATCGACAAAGTCGCCTACAAGAGGTGCTTCCCCGCGATTACGGAAAACACCTCGTCCACGACATTGAATTAATTGACCTTCTTGATAAACATAATAATAACCACTAAGTGCTTTACGAATTTGGCCCTGAGCCATTTTATTCCTCCTTATTCCTTGAGTTCATCGTAGGAAATCGTTGCTTTTGAAATTTCCATCGAATCACGGACAATTCGGTATGCTGCTTTTTGTCCTTCTTCAATTTCTAGTTGAATTTTGTACGTATAATCCTCTGTAATTTCAATTGTTTCAACTGGTTCTGACATTCGATGGTTTTTATCTTCAATATAAATTTCAACAGTCTGTGGTACACCTAATTCAATTGGTTCATAAGGGATCACAATGGAATTGACATACATTTTCACTTGTTTTGGTGCTGGCCCTTTAGAGAGAACAACTTTAACAGTTCCCCCTTCTTGAACTTGAGCATTTGCATGGGGATCTTGTGAAATCACACTGCCAACAGGAACAGTGTCTGAATGTTCTTCACTTGACACTTCGATATTTAGGCCTGTATTCCGCTCATATTCACTAATCGCAGTTTGATTAAATCCATTTAAATCAGGTACTGTCACATATCTGACTCCCTCACTAATTGTTAAGGTCACAGTTGTATCTTCTGCTACAACCTTTTCACCAGCTTCGGGAGATTGGCCAATAATCGTTCCAGCAGGTTGATCGGAATGCTCGTATTCCAGCTCGATGTCTTTAAAATCCATGTTATTTAAAACTGTTGTTACCTGATCAATTCCTTGTCCGATATAATCATCCATTTCAATTTCTTCATTGCCAATACTGATAATTAAATTAATTTTTGTCCCTTCAACACGGGTCAAACCAGCTTTTGGATCCGTCTTAATGACCAACCCCTCTTCTACCTCATCAGAATTCTGCTCTCGTTCTTTTCCAATGACAAAACCAGCTTTTTCGAGGGTTTCTTTTGCCTCTTCCAGTTCCATATTTGCAACATCTGGAATTTCAATTGTTTTCGGACTCAACATATTAAACAGTAATATCATCAAAAGTATAATAATCGCTATACTTGCTGTAATAATGGCGGCAATCTTTTTTCTACTTCTTTTCTTGACAGTTTTTTCTGATTTTTCTTTACCTGCTGATGATTTATCTTTAGGTTTCTTACCAGTAGAGGTTGCCAATACCTTTGTATTAGCAATTTCATTAACTGGCATGCGGTCTTTGATAATTGGTATTGCTTTTGTTGCATCATCGTCAACAGGTGGCATAAATTTATGTTCATTTGAGCGACTGGGTGACAAAACAGTATCTAAATCTTCTTGCATTTCTTCTACAGAGTCATACCGGTGTGCTTCATTTTTAGCAGTCGCTTTTAACACTACATTTTCAAGTGCTTGTGGGATATTGGCATCAAAGGCTCTAACTGATGGTGTCTCAGCTTGCAGATGCTTTAATGCAATGGATACTGCTGATTCCCCCGAAAACGGTAGTTCACCAGTCAATAATTCATATAAAACAATACCTAGAGCATAGATATCTGATTTCTTCGTCGCAATTCCACCACGTGCCTGTTCGGGAGATAAGTAATGGACTGTTCCAATCACAGAATTAGTTTTCGTATAGCTAGTTGCACTTGATGTGGTCGCAATCCCAAAGTCGGTAACTTTTAAATTTCCTTCCTGATCAACTAAGACGTTCTGTGGCTTTATATCACGGTGGATAATGTGGTTTTCGTGTGCATGTGCAATGGCAGAAGTAAGTTGCTTCATTATGTGAATACTTCGAGCAGGCGACAAAGGCGAAAACTCATTTATGTATTGCTTCAACGTTTTGCCTTTTACATATTCCATCACGATATAGTGCATATCATCGTCTTCATCTACATCATAGATACTGACAATATTCGGATGTGTTAGGCTTGTTGCAGATAAGGCTTCTCGTTGGAATCTACGGTGAAATTCTTCTTCGTTTGCTGCATCGTAACGTAAAATTTTAATAGCTACTTCACGGTTTAATATCATGTCATACGCTAAATATACATTGGACATTCCACCGCCACCAATGAGTTGCAATATTTTATACCGATCATTAATACGTTTTCCTATTAGCATTGTTACACCTCCTTATCTTTTGTTGATAATAAAATGATCGAAATATTATCTTCTCCTCCGCTATCATTTGCTAATTGAATTAGCTTTTTCCCCTTTTCTGAAAGAGACATTGGGAGTGTTATGATTGCTGCCATTTCATCTGTTGACAATTTATTACTTAACCCGTCAGAACAAATGAGTAGGTAGGAAGTTTCATCTAGATTTAATTCGTAAAAATCAGGTTCGATTGTTGGCTCTGTCCCAATCGCCTTAACAATGAAGTTTTTTTGTGGGTGATTAACAGCTTCTTCTTCACTTATTTCTCCATTTTCAATCAATATATTGACATATGAATGGTCTCTCGTAACAAGCTCTATCTTCTCTGTAGTAAAATTGTAAACTCGACTATCACCGATATGGCTTATTAAACAATTTAAGCCATCTATTAATACAGCGATTAATGTTGTCCCCATTCCTTCACAGTTTTTGTTTGTTAGAGAATGTTGATATATTTTTTCATTTAAGTCGGTGATGACATCAAACATCCAATCTTTCTTTTCACGCAAAGAATGAAAATTTTCAGGATCTGCTTTAAAAAAATGATTTTTCATTTCTTCAATGGCCATTTCACTTGCAACATCTCCTGCATTATGACCACCCATGCCATCTGCTAAAATGGCAAGTTTATAACGATCGGGTCGCTCTATAAAGGCAACCCGATCCTCATTTACCGCACGTTTTTTCCCGATATCACTTTCAATTGTATACTTCACAGTGATCACCTCGTCTCTTGTGCTCTCTCTTTCGCTCGTAATTGACCACAAGCCGCATCAATATCTGACCCGTGTTCGCGACGAATGGTTACATTAATTCCATTCTTTTTCAAAACTTTTTCAAAAGCAAAAATTTGATTACGTGGTGTACGTACATAGTTACGTTCAGGTACATAGTTTACTGGAATTAAATTAACATGACATTTAATTCCTTTAATTAATTTCGATAATTCTTGTGCATGTTCAACAGAATCATTTTCGCCACCAAATAATCCGTACTCAAAACTTACACGACGACCTGTTTTATCTGTGTAATAACGAATGGCTTCCATTAATTTATCTAGTTTATATGCTTTTGCAATTGGCATTAGCTGTTGACGTAATTCTTGGTTTGGTGCATGTAATGATAAAGCAAAGTTAATTTGTAATTGCTCATCGGCAAATTGATAGATTTTTGGGATAATCCCTGAAGTTGAAACTGTAATATGACGAGCCCCAATGTTTAAACCTTTTTCATGGTTAATCACTTTTAGGAAATTCATCATTGAATCATAGTTATCGAATGGTTCACCAATCCCCATGATTACAACATGGGATACGCGTTGGTCTACTTCATCTAAAGCTTGTTGTACTTTTACTACTTGCTCGACAATTTCACCAGCAAGTAAGTGACGTTTTAATCCACCTAGTGTAGAAGCACAGAAAGTACATCCAATACGGCAACCAACTTGTGTTGTTACACAAACAGAATTTCCGTAATCATGACGCATTAAAACTGTTTCAATTGAGTACCCATCTTGTAATTGGAATAGGAATTTAATTGTTCCATCTTTTGACTCTTGTGAAATAATTGTTGAAAGAGTTGTAAGAGCAAAATTCTCATTTAATTTTTCACGTAATCCTTTTGAAAGGTTTGACATTTCTTCAAATGTTTTTACCCGTTTTTCATATAACCATTCAAAAATTTGCGCCGCACGGAAAGGTTTTTCACCATTTTCTTTTAACCACTCTTGTAATTCATCTAAACGTAATGAATAAATGGATTCTTTTAAATTTGGCTTTTCCTTCTTCTGACGACGAGGTTCTTTTTCTTCTACATGTTCAACTAAATCTAATATACGTTCTAATTTTTTATCCTCCATTATTGGTTGGATTCTCCTTTTTCGATGTCTATTTTAAGCGAGGTCTCTCTTAGGAGAGGTTAAACGCTTTTTTTGCAAAATGCCGCTACAAAGAAGCCATCACTTCCAAAGTCTTGGGGAAAAACTTGTAACATTCCATTTTGTTGTTTTTCAATTAATTGTGTTGGTAAATGTTCAATTGGAACAAGTTCCATTTCCGGATGGGACGTTAAAAAGTCTTGAACTGTACCTTCATTTTCCACTTTATCAACCGTACACGTACTATATACGAGACGACCACCTGGTTTTAATACTTTCACTGCATTTTCCAGTAGTTCTAGTTGTATTGAATGAAGACTTTCTAAATCTTCTTCTCGTTTTGTGTATTTTATATCTGGTTTACGACGCATAACGCCTAAACCTGAACAAGGTGCATCCACAAGTACGGCATCAAAAGATTCTTCCTGTAAAAAAGACGCGGCTTTTCGTCCATCAATTGGTGCTGTTTGAATGATTTCAAGACCTAGACGCTCTACATTTTCATCAATTAAATCTAATTTATGTGGATGAAGATCTGTTGCTAAAATGGACCCATCATTTTTCATTTTTTCTGCCATATGTGTTGTTTTTCCGCCTGGTGCCGCGCACATATCTAGAACACGCCAGCCTGGTTGTGGATTTAACACATTAGCAGGTAACATAGAGCTTTCATCTTGAATAGTAATAAAACCTTTTTTAAATGCTTCTGTTCTAGCTGCTTGCCCATTCGTTAAATAAATACATTCTGGAATTACGTCGCTTTGCTCTGCCTTAACACCATCTTCTTCAAGCAAGGCTAATACTTCGTCAACAGATGTTTTCGTTGTATTGACACGCACCGTTTGAACGGGTGGCACATTATTTTCGCGTAACATTTCACTTGTGTGATTAAACCCATAAAACTCTACCCAGCGTGCAACGAGCCACTGTGGATGACTTGTTTCAATTGATAAACGCTCAATTGGGTCTTTTATTTCATCAACTGAACGAACACCTTTTCTTAAAATAGATCGCAACACACCGTTTACCATCGAAGCAATCCCTTGATGTCCACGACGTTTTGCAATTTCTACCGCTTCATTCACCGCTGCATGGGCAGGTATTCTTGATAAATATTCCATCTGGTATAAAGATAGACGTAAAAGCCATCTTACCCAGAGGTCCACTTTCCCTTTGATAAAAGGTTCTAAAAAATAATCTAATGTAAATTTATGCTGCAACGTACCATACGTAATTTCTGTTAATAATGCGCGATCTTTTGGATCAATTTTGTACTTCTCAATTGTTTGATGCAGAAGTAGGTTACTATACGCTTGGTTTTTATCAACTGCAAGTAAAATGGATAATGCTGCGTCTCGAACGTTACCATTCCATATTTGCACTTTCTTTTTTGTCATTCAAAGAGGTCCCCAATCTGTAATTTTGAACCTGTACCTCGCAGGTAATCCTCGGCTGTCATACGTTTTTTTCCTGATGGCTGAAGGTCAAGAATGGCTAATGTCTTCCCGTCTCCTGTTGCAATTTCAAATCGATCTTTGCCGATTTCCACAACAGTTCCAGGCTTCTGTTCTGTTGTAGTTTGTCCAACTTGTGCCCACCAGATTTTTACGTTTTCACCGTTGAGAGTCGTGTAGGCAACTGGCCATGGATGAAGACCGCGCACTTGATTGTAAAGCTTTCTTGCATCGTCTGACCAATTCATCCGTTCTTGCTCTCGTGATATATTATGTGCAAAAGTTGCTTGTTCTTCCTCTTGTTTCGTACGTTCATTAGTACCAGCAATAATAGATGGTAATGTCTCTTTTAATAAATCTCTACCAATGATACTTAATTTTTCGAACATACTACCAGTATGGTCTGTTTCTTCGATTTCAACTTCTTGTTGTGAAATAATATCGCCGGCGTCTAATTTTTCCTCCATATACATAATGGTTACACCAGTTTTCGATTCACCATCTAAAATGGATTGATGAATTGGTGCACCACCGCGATATTTTGGTAAAAGTGATGCGTGAACATTGATACATCCTAAGCGAGGTGCATCTAATAATACCTTTGGAAGTATTTGACCAAAGGCAGCTGTCACAATTAAATCGGCGCCCAATTCAATAATTTCATCTAATTCAGTCGAGTTACGAAGCTTCTCGGGTTGAATAACAGGTAATCCTAAGCGCACAGCTTCTTCTTTCACTGGAGGAGGTGTCATGACTTTTTTTCGTCCCACTGGTCGGTCTGGTTGAGTGACCACAGCTAAAATGTCATATCCTTCTTCGTGTAACATACGCAAAATCGGAACAGAAAAATGTGGTGTTCCCATAAAAACAATACGCGTCATCGTTATTCCTCCTCGCCGTACATCTCTGCTAATTCTTCTTCGGTAACTACTCGGATAATTTTCGAGTCGAATAAAACACCATCTAAATGATCAATTTCATGTAAAATGGCACGAGCATCAAAGTTGCCCGCTTCTAATTCATAAACTCTTCCTTCACGATCACATGCTTCAATTTTCACGTAAGTTGGTCGCTCAACTTCACCAAATAAACCTGGGAAACTTAAACATCCTTCGATATCTACTTCCTTGCCGTCTACTACTAAAACAGTGGGGTTGATCATTTCTAGAATATCTCGTTCTTCACCTAGTTCAACGATTGCCACTCGTAATGGTACACCAATTTGAGGTGCTGCAATCCCAACCCCATCATATTCGACCATTGTGTCATATAAATCGTCTAATAATTGAATAATATCATCATTAATTTCTGTTACTTCTTCACATTTTTGTGTTAACACCGCTGCAGGGTGCTTTACAACTTCTTTAATTGCCATTGTTTAACCTCTTTCTATATATCTACCTTAGGCGATCGTCCCTAGATCGTTGAAGGGTCTAAGTCTATTGTTAATATAATGCCTTTTTTAATCCAATCGGAACGATAAAGCTTGATTAATTGCATTAACGTCGGGATCAATTTTGGTTCTATTTTGTATTTTATCAAACATTGATAGCGATATCTATTTTGGAGACGACTGATTCCAGCAACGGTTGGACCAATAATAGACACATTAAATGATAGATTTGACCGTAAATAATCTACAGACTTTTGTGCATATTCAGCAGCCATCATTAAATCTTCGTGAGATACTTGAATTAATGCTAAATAATAATAAGGTGGATACCCCGCTTGATGGCGCATTGTCATTTCAAGTTGATAGAATGGCTCATAGTGTTGCTCTTTCGATAATTCAATTGCATAGTGCTCTGGTGTGTACGATTGAATGACTACTTCACCTGGTAAAGCACTACGACCTGCTCGCCCACCTACTTGCGTTAACAATTGGAACGTCTTTTCAGCCGCTCGATAATCTGGTAAATGCAAGGAAGTATCTGCACTAAGTACCCCAACAAGCGTGATATTTGGAAAATCTAGACCTTTCGCAATCATTTGAGTCCCTAGTAAAATATCAGCATGACCTTCCCCAAAGGATTCAAGTAATTTTTCATGAGCTCCCTTTTGTCTTGTCGTATCCACATCCATTCGCAAGACTCTTGCCTCAGGAAATAGCTTTAAAATTTCTTCTTCCACTTTTTGTGTCCCTGTGCCAAAAAAACGTATATGATCGCTTTGACATTGCGGACACTCCCTTGGCACATGTTGTTCATATCCGCAATAATGACACTTTAATCTTTCATTCGAACGATGATATGTAAGGGATATATCACAATTTTCACATTGAACAACCGTACCACAATCGCGACATAATACAAATGAGGAATATCCTCGTCGATTTAAAAATAGGACAATTTGTTCTTTTTTATCTAGTCTTATTCGAATCGATTCAACTAGTTTTTCAGAAAACATGGAACGGTTTCCACTCTTCAGTTCTTCACGCATATCAACAATTTCCACAGTGGGTAATGATTGTTTTAAAGCGCGTTGCTTTAGGGTTAATAAAGTATAGACATTTTTCTGAGCACGGGCATAAGATTCAAGCGATGGAGTTGCACTTCCTAATAGGACCGGACAGTTATGGAATTCACTTCGCCAAATTGCTACGTCTCTTGCATGGTATCTCGGCGAATCTTCCTGCTTATATGTCGATTCGTGTTCTTCATCAAGTATAATTAATCCCACATGATCAAAGGGAGCAAAAATGGCAGAACGCGCACCCACTACAACTTTTACTTTCCCTTCATGTACTTTTCGCCATTCATCATACTTTTCACCAACCGATAAACCACTATGCATGACTGCTACTAGTTCACCAAATCTGGAGCGGAATCGTTCTGTCATCTGTGGTGTAAGAGAAATTTCAGGAACAAGGACAATCGCTTCTTTGCCATCATTCAAACATTGCTGTATGGCTTGTAAATAAACCTCAGTTTTTCCGCTTCCCGTCACTCCATGGAGTAAAAAGGTTTCCGGTTGCTTATTTTCCATTGAACTTGTTATTTTTTCAAGTGCGACGGTTTGTTCATCGGTTAGATTTAAAGACGTTGTTTTCTTGACTTCTTTTGTGAACGGATCACGATACACTTCTTGGTGAACAAATTTTGCTGCACCTAAATCAATTACTGCTTGTAACACAGCCATCGATGTATTTGTTTCAGTCAAAATCGTATCAGGATCCAACACTTTGCCGACATGTTGTATTAGCCAGTCAACAAGCAACTTTTGTTTTTTTGCACGGTTGGAAATTTTAGCAGAGATTTCATTTAATTGATTCGCATCATCTGCAATTTTTACTTTACGAATTTCTTTTACTTGCCCTTGTTGTTTGACTACATATTCTACTGCAAGAAGTTTATGTTGAATTGCCATCTTTAAAGTCTGTAGGAGATGAAGTTTTTCAAAGACTTTATAATTTACTCTCCCACTTTTTTTAAAATGCTCTTGTAAGTCAATTGGTAAGTTTTCCAAATCGGTTTGCAATGTAACCATTTTTTCGTATTTCGCACGCAAAGCAGAAGGTAACATCACTTGTAATGCATCAATCTCAAAGCAAATTGTTTTATTTTTTAACCATTTGGCCAATTGTAGCATTTCAGTTGTTAATACCGGTTCAATATCTATGAGCTTAGTGACTTCTTTTATTTTTTCAATTGGAACATCCGTGTCTTCCTTTAATCCAACGACAAAACCAAGTACATTTCGCGGACCAAAAGGAACTTTCACACGACTTCCACATTCAATTAACGATTGCATTTGTTCAGGAACGAGATAGTCAAATGGCCGATCGACAGGATACGCCGCGACATCTACAATTACTTCAGCAATACGAATTGTCATTGCTTATACTCTTCACTTTCAAAAAACTCTTTCACAAGTTCGGTGATTTTTTCCGGCTCTTCTAAACGGCCTTTTCCAACATAACCACACGCTAAAAACCCTTCAGATGGTTCGATAAAACGGTAGCCATCCTCTACTAATTGAGCAATATTGCGCTTAACGGCAGGGTGATCATACATATGTACATTCATGGCTGGTGCTAACCAAACTTGACTTGTTGTAGCGAGTAAAGTAGTCGTAACCATGTCATCAGCAATACCATTTGCTAATTTCCCTAAAACATTTGCTGTTGCCGGTGCGACAATCACTAAATCGGCCCAATCTGCTAAATCAATATGAGCAATCACGCTTGAATCTTTTTCGTCAAACGTATCGATATAAACATCATTTTTGGACATCACTTGAAAGCTTAAAGGTGTTACAAATTGTTGAGCTGACCGAGTCATGATGACTTTTACATTCGCACCTGCCTGACTTAGCTTACTAACGAGTGCGACAGCTTTATATACAGCAATACCACCCGAAACACAAAGTAATATCTTTTTATTATGCATCCTTACTTTCACCCTTTCAAAGAAAAGTGGAGGCGGCTCGTTCAGGCTCGACACGCACCGGAGACTCCTCAAAGAAGGGCGCTTTTTGCCTTCGAAGGAGGAGTCGAAGCGACGCGAGAGCCTAGCCGCCGCAACTAGACACTGTTCAAATTCCAAAAATTTTTACTTTCTTTAATTCAAATGATAAGCTCCCAAAGAAAAATTCTCCGGGAGCTACTTTGTTCAATATTTTCATTCATTACTACTTAACTTATTACGTCAAGCAACAAAAATGGTGGAGCAAGTCAACCTAATTAGATTTCGTCCTCATAAACTGTAGACTCATCTTGTTTTTCTTTCGTAAGTGCACCAGAAGCTACTTCTTCTAATGCTTTTCCTACTGGTTTGTATGAAACATAACGAGATAATTTTTCATTACCTTCTTCTTGCATTTGACGAGCACGTTTTGAAGCAAGACTTACTAAAGAATATTTTGAATCAATTTTTTCCTTTAATGCATCGATTGATGGGTATAACATGGATTTATTCTCCTCTCAACATAGACAGATATATTTTTTCTACACGTTCACGACGACAATGCTCTGCAACAATAATTGCGTTAATTTTATCACATGCTTTTTGAATCTCGTCATTTTCTACAACGTAATCATATAAACTCATCATTTCTAGTTCTTCCCTAGCTGTTGCAATCCGCTTTTGAATGATGTCCTCTGTTTCAGTTCCACGTCCGATTAAACGGTTTTGCAATTCTGAGAGACTCGGTGGAGCTAAAAATATGAATAACGCTTCTGGCAACTTTTCTCGAATTTGTGCAGCTCCTTGCACCTCAATTTCTAAGAAAACATCTCGGCCTGCTTCAAGTGTTTCATTCACATAGGCTAGTGGTGTACCATAATAGTTCCCCACAAATTCAGCATGTTCTAGTAAGCCACCTTGTTCAATTAGCTCCTCAAACTCAACACGTGATTTGAAGAAATAATCTACACCATCCACTTCCCCTTCACGAGGTGCGCGAGTTGTCATCGAAATGGAGTATTCATAATTTGTGCCTGCTTGTGAAAATAATTCTTTACGTACTGTTCCTTTACCAACACCTGATGGGCCAGATAGAACAATTAATAATCCTTTTTGTTTCCTCATTGTTCTCACCTTCTCCCTCATTTCATGCAATTTAACCTAAAAATGTAGATTAACACAACATTTATTTCTATTCATCAAAAAAATTTTCATTTTTTTTAGTAATGATATTTTACTCAATATTTTGTACTTGTTCACGCATTTTTTCTAATACTGTTTTTGCTTGAACAACTGCAACAGATGCTCTAATAGACTGATTTTTCGATCCAATTGTATTAATTTCACGTAACATCTCTTGCATTAAAAAATCGAGCTTGCGCCCAATTGAATTAGTTTCTTCTAATGTTTCTTCTAATTGTCTAAAATGACTAACTAACCTGTCAAGTTCCTCTGAAATATCAATTCTTTCAGCAAAAATGGCTACCTCGGTTAGAATACGGTCATCTATATCAGGTGAATTTGTTATTTCAGAAAGTCGCTCAATTAATTTCTCTCGATGTTTTTGAACTGATTCTGATGAAAATTCACGAATAAGCTGTATTTGTGTTTTTAGCTCCGAGTTAAATTGTAAGAATACATTTTTCAACTCTTGCCCTTCCCGCTCACGCATTTCTCCTAAATGTTTTGCTGCCTCTCTAACTGCCTGATCTACAGCAGTTAATAATTCTTCAGGAGATAATTCTTTTTTTTCATGAATGAGTGCTTGATCTAATAAAAACACTTCATGCATCGTCCATTTTTCATCAATTGGTACTGCCTTACAGAGCTCATTTCTTGCTTCTTTATAAGCTTCGATTAGCGGCCAATTCACTTTAAAACTTTCTACTTCTTGCCCCATCGATTTTAGATTCACGACAACGTCTAATTTGCCTCTTTTAAACAATTTGGACAATATTTTTTTTGCGTGTATTTCAGCTTCAAGCCACTCTTTTGGAAACTTCGTATGTATTTCTAAAAATCGATGGTTCACAGAACGAACTTCAACCGTTAGTTGATAGTCATTCGTAGTTGTGACACCCCTGCCAAAACCCGTCATACTACGTACCAAGGTTCGTCACACCTTTCTTAACATACTATTCCAATTATATCACATGTTTAGAATTTTTAACGGTTATATATAGAAAAAAGTAGGATGAGATGCAATATATTTAAAAAAAATGATACTATATAGAAATAAACGAAGGAGCACGTTCATTGTGAGCTGCGACCTTGAGTGTAAGTATATTAGCTAGACAATGTTAGTCGAAATAAAGAGTTTTTGAAAGAGTGGGGAAAATCAATGGCATTTGATGGATTATTTACCGTGGCAATGTGTAACGAGCTTAGTGGGCTCAAAACAGGCCGCATCACAAAAATTCACCAACCGAATGCGCTCGAAGTTGTATTACACATTCGAGCAAACGGTTCAAATCATAAATTATTATTTTCAATTCATCCTTCCTATGCACGTGTTCATTTAACGGAACAAGCAATTGAAAATCCTGCAGAACCACCTATGTTTTGTATGCTTTTACGGAAGCATTTAGAAGGTGGTTTTATTAGTGAAATTTCACATGATGGATTTGAACGTATGATTACATTCATTATTGAAAGTAAAAATGAAATTGGGGACCCTGTTGTTCGAAAATTGATTATTGAAGTGATGGGACGTCACAGTAATCTACTTTTAATTGATCAAGCAAATAATCGCATTATTGATAGTTTAAAGCACTTGCCTCCATCTGTGAATAGTTACCGTACAGTGTTGCCTGGGCAAGAGTATATCGCTCCTCCTGCACAAAATAAACAGGAACCAACGACTGTAACAGATAGTGAAATAATCGATTTTTTTAAAGAGGAAAGAACTGCTAAAGAAGTTGTCTCTTATTTTAGTGGTTTTTCACCGATGCATGCAACAGAGCTTTTACATCGTCTAGGGAAAGAGCAAGACCCGATTTCTGTATTCAGAACTTTTGTTCAGGAAATCGTCTCAAGTAGCCACCCCACTTATTTAGAAGTAGATGGTAAGAGTTACTTTTCACCTACTAAAATTACGTATTTAACAGGTCACGAAACTGCATTCAAAGACTTAAGCAACTTACTTGATCGAACATTTTTTGCTAAGGCCGAACGTGACCGTGTGAAACAACAAGCTGGTGATTTAGAACGCTGGCTACAAAATGAAATTAATAAACTTCATCTAAAAATGAAGAAACTCCAGAAAGATTTAGATCGTGCTTCCAAATTAGATAAGTTACAACTTTACGGTGAACTACTAATGTCTAATTTATATTTATTCGAAAAAGGAATGAAAGAAGTAACCGTTACAAACTATTACAGTGAAGATGGTGAACAAATTACGATTCCTATTAGCGAACGTAAAACACCCGTTGAAAATGCACAAAGCTACTATACAAAATATAATAAAGCCAAAAATGCACTTGTTATGGTGAAGGAACAAATCGAGAAAACTGAACAGGAAATTCACTATTTCGAAATGCTTTCTAACCAAGTTCAACAAGCATCACCGGCTGATATTGAAGAAATCCGCGAAGAATTAGCAGAACAAGGTTATCTTCGTATGCGTGCATCTAAGCGTAAGAAAAAGCCAACAAAACCAATACCTGAACAATATACTTCTTCAACAGGCATCTTAATTTCTGTTGGTAAGAACAACAAGCAAAATGATTATTTAACTTTCAAAATTGCTAAAAAGTCAGATACTTGGTTACATACAAAGGACATTCCAGGGTCGCATGTAGTGATTCATTCGGATGATCCTGATGAAACAACGCTTTTCGAAGCAGCTACGTTAAGTGCCTACTTCAGTAAAGCGCGAGATTCTTCTTCCGTTCCTGTTGATTATACGGAAATTAGGCAAGTGAAAAAGCCGAATGGATCAAAACCGGGCTTCGTCATTTACTTCGAACAAAAAACCCTTTACGTAACCCCTGATGAAGAACTGATATTAAAACTAAAAAAAGGTGCATCTTAACCATTTATAACTTCTATTTAAAGTGTAGATTAGTCTCTATTGACGAAATCTACACTTTTTTTATATGATCGCTTCCTCCTTTTATTACACCTCTTAAAATATCATGAAAGTTATCAAAAAATTTACGAATTAAATGAATCTATTATTATCCCAAAATGGTAATATATTAACATATCTAATTAATAGGAGGAATGATTTAGAAAATCTATTTACATAGGACTTTTTTATCAATATTTTCAATTACATATTAATTAGAATTTGTTTAAAGAAGGAGGATTCATATGCGGAAAATAAGGAATATTATGCTCTTAACGCTCATCTTTGTCTTATCATTTAGCACGACTGCTTTAGGGAAGAACTTTTCACCAACTAACAGCGATGAAATCCCTACAGTTCAAGGTGAACATTCAAAAAT
Organism: Ureibacillus composti; assembly: GCA_030348875.1. Taxonomy (GTDB): domain Bacteria; phylum Bacillota; class Bacilli; order Bacillales_A; family Planococcaceae; genus Ureibacillus; species Ureibacillus composti. The sequence goes on along the minus strand of JAUCEP010000002.1, from coordinate 1,129,856 downwards.
AGAAATTTCAGAAAAATTGGTCAAACATAAAAATCCAAAGGAAAAGGTTCGAATTGTCGTTGAATTACAAGGGCCGACAACAGTTGAACAAGCAAAGAAAAAAGGGGTCAAATATAAAAAATTACATCCCTCGGAAAGAAAGAAACTAGAGGCATCTGTTATTGCCGAACAGAAAAATGTTCAGGCTTCCATTACATCATCTTCCCCTTCTATTCAATATTTAGAAAACTTTACGACGATCTTTAATGGATTTTCAGCTGAAGTTGCAACAGAAGAAGTTGCAAAAATTGCAGCTACTTCCGGGGTTAAAACAATCTATGAATCTACTGAATACGAACGCCCAGAATTAAAACCAGACATGATGTATTCTAAAGAGCTAGTACAAGCACAACGCGCATGGAATGAATATAATTTCCGCGGTGAAGGAATGGTCGTAGCAGTTATTGATACGGGGATTGACCCGACTCATCAAGATATGATCTTAACGGATGAAACAACTGCTAAATTAACGAGCACAGAAGTAAATGAACTTATAACAAATGGAACAATCCAAAATGGACAATATTTTACTGCTAAAATTCCTTTTGGGTACAACTATATGGATGGGAATTATAATGTAATAGATTCAGGTACTACAATGCATGGGATGCACGTTAGTGGAATTGTTGCAGCAAACGGTTCTGAAGAAAACGGAGGCATTAAAGGAGTTGCTCCGGAGGCACAGCTATTAGCCTTAAAAGTTTTCGGAAATGATTCGACTAACACTTCTTCCTATAGTGACGTTTATGTAAAAGCAATCGACGACGCCATTAAACTTGATGCAGATGTCATTAATATGTCTTTAGGTACTCCTGCAGGTTTTGTAGATGACTACAGTCCAGAGCAACAGGCCGTCCAAAGAGCGATTGATGATGGTGTAATGGTTGTCACATCTTCTGGAAATTCAGACATGTATGGCTCAGGCTATCGTTTTCCATATGCAGAAAATCAAGACTACGGAGTAACAGGTACACCAAACGTATCAAAAAATTCGATGGGTGTTGCTTCATTTGAAAATAGTACAGTTACATCTTACGGTTTCTCTATTCATATTGATGATGTTCCTTCTGGAGAGGCACTTTATTTATTAGCAAATGACGCAAATCCAATGGACCTTTATTCTGGGCCTGTAGAAGTATTAGATGCGAAATATGGGGCAATTGATGAGTTTAGCGGTAAAGACTTCAATGGTAAAATTGCTTTAGCTTCTAGGGGTAAAGTGTCATTAGTGGAAATCGCGCTAAACGCACAAGCTGCAGGAGCAGTTGGAGTAATTATTTATAATAATACACCCGGCATTATTAATATGCTTTCGAATCCAGCAATCAAAATTCCATATATGGCGATTCTTCAATCAGATGGTTTAGCAATAAAAGCAGCACTTGATGATCAGAAAGCTGTCACAATATCATTTGATGGGACAATCTTACATACACCTAGCTTAACTGAAGGGAAAATGAGTGCTTTTACATCCTGGGGTCCAACCCCAAACCTAGATTTCAAACCTGAAATCACAGCACCAGGAGGTAACATTTTCTCTACATTAAATAATGATCAATACGGCATTATGAGTGGGACTTCCATGGCTGCTCCTCATGTGGCTGGCGGCAGTACTTTGGTTTTACAACGAATAAGTGAAGAATTTAATGTGAGCGGTGCTGAAGCTATTTTACTTACTAAAAATCTATTAATGAATACAGCTTCCCCAATTGAGTTCAAGCAAGGTCAATATGTTTCTCCACGTCGTCAAGGCGCGGGTTTAATGCAATTAGCAAATGCACTTGTTACAGATGTTATCGTTACAAATAAAGAAACAAATGAAGCGAAAGTTGCTATAAAAGAAATAGCAAACGATCAATTTACCTTTACGTTAGCAGCGAAGAACTATTCAAATGAGGAAAAAACATTCATGGTGAATACGCAAATTCAAGTAGATACACCACTTAATGCACAGAATGGTATTTTTGTAAATGCACCCAATCTTTATGGTCAAATTGTCTTAACAAAAGAAGACATTGCGATAGATTCACCAGAAAAAATCACAATTCCTGCAAATGGAACTGTGAACATTCCAGTGTCTGTTGATTTGTCTAGCATTGCTGAACAGCTTACATCTATTTACCCGAATGGTTTCTTCGTTGATGGTTTTGTCACATTAACAGATCCGAATGAAGACATCACAGGAAATGTTCCGTTAAGCGTACCGTTTTTCGGCTTTAACGGGGAATGGGATCGTGCTCCAATTTTCGATTACTTCGCATGGGAGCCAAAAACATTTTGGGGATATACTGCCTTAGCTGACGAACAAGGGAACTTTATAACGGGCGGAGGTACCTTTGATACAACTCGCTTTGGATTCTCGCCAAATAATGATGGTGTACGGGATTACGCAATACCTGTTTTCTCCTTATTCCGAAATGCAAAAGAGTTAAAAGTTGAAGTGTTAGATTCTAAAGGTAAAGTGATACGAACAGTTAGAAATACGAAAAATGTAGCAAAGAATTATAGTTTAGCAACCCCATACACGTTTATTCTTGAAAACGGCTGGGATGGAAGAGTAAATAACAAAATAGCAAAGGATGGAGATTACTTCCTCCAAGTAAGTGGCGTAATCGATTATGCAGGAGCAGATTGGCAATCCATTCGCTTCCCTGTCAAAGTAGATATAACTGCACCTAACGCTACTGTTGAATTAAATGAAATTGATAAAACAATTGCACTTTCGAATGTTGACGATGGTAAAGGTGGCACTGGTATTGAATATTGGCAAGTGTATGTAAATGACGTTGCCGTTTCGGATCAACTTAGTAAAGAGACGGTTTCCTTTACTTTACCAAATTCATTGACGAATAAAGATATAGTAAACGTTCGATTGGTAGACGCCGCAATGAATGAGTCAGAGTATACTCTAAAAAGTTCAAAACCTGGCAACGGCAATGGTAACGGGAACGGGAATGGGAACGGGAACGGGAACGGGAATGGCAACAGTAATGACAATGATAATGGTAATGGCAATGGCAACTGCAACGGGAAAACTAACGGTAAATAATTGGCCAGCGCTTTCTTACTCGCCCTTTCCAGAATTAATTTAAATTTTATTAGGAAGAAGACCTTGAAGAGTGTAATTATACTCTTTAGGGTCTTCTTTATTCAGACGATGAAGTTCAAGTTCGGCGAAGAACTCATGTGAAATGAACTTCATCATGCTTATGAAATTCAAATCTAGCGATGCGATGGGCTCTTAGGAAATGAACTTCATCAAGCTAGCGATGAGCTCTTGGGAAATGAACTTCATAGGCATATGAAGAGACAAATCCCCTTCATCATGCCTATGAAAAGGAAAACTCTTTAAAAACTCATCCAAAATCCGCTTCATCAAGTCTATGAGAACTTCCTTATATAATCTACAAAATTGCCCCTCCTCTTCAATCCACAAAATTAGTCTTCGTTCACATTAAAAAAGCTATGGAATTAAGCAATTCCATAGCTTTTAATCCTAAGAGCTTTCTCTTCGTAGCTCTACCCTAGTATATAGTTCTCTCTACACTTTAGAGCCATTTTTCTTGAGATTATTATAATCTACATGCTTTAAGATCCGCAGTGTGGCTGACGCTCTGCTTTCGCCACAGCTCTAACTTGGGATAGAGTGTCTACAACGTTATATTATTTCCCAGAAACTTACAATTCCCCCGCCTTAAGCTTCGCGTGCCAGTCCTTCAAGAACGGAATGTTTTCTTCTGTGATTGCGCCTGTTTCTGTTGCAGCTTCAATTAAATAATCAAAGTTTGTTAAGCTTACATATTTAACGCCTGCATCATCAAATGCTTGTTCTGCACGTGGTAGGTTATATGTATAAACGCAAACGACACCTACTACTTCACAGCCTGCTGCACGTAATGCTTCAACAGCAGTGATTGATGAGCCACCTGTTGAAACGATATCCTCCACCACAACTACTTTTTGTCCAGCGCTAATTTTACCTTCGATTTGATTACCACGGCCGTGTTCTTTTGCTTTTGAGCGTACATAAACCATTGGTAATTCTAAAAGATCAGCTACCCAAGCAGCATGTGGGATTCCAGCAGTTGCTGTTCCGGCTACTACTTCTGTATCTGGGAAGAATTCTTTTATGTTTTGAGCTAACCCATTTGCAAGTTGTTTACGAATGATTGGATCTGAAATAGTCAAGCGAGTATCACAGTAAATTGGTGATTTAATTCCTGAAGCCCAAGTAAATAAGTCAGTTGGATTTAATTCAACCGCTCCAACTTGTAACATTGCTTTTGCGATTTCTTTTTGTAATGTCATGATGTTATTCCCCCCATAATTTGCTAACATTTCGATATGCTGAAACTGGATCCTGCGCACCTGTAATCGCTCTTCCTACGACAATTAATGAAGAGCCATCTTTTTTGGCACCATCTGGCGTTGCAATCCGTTTTTGGTCGTGTGCTTCCCCACCAGCTAAGCGAATCCCTGGTGTCACACGTAGGAAATACTCACCACATAAATCACGAATGGCAGCAGCTTCATGTACTGAGCAAACAACACCATCTAATCCTGCGTGTTTCGTAAGTTCTGCGTAATGTAAGACTGATCCTAATAGTGATAAATTAATTTTTTGTTCTAATTGCATTTGTTCTTCTGTTGTTGATGTAAGTTGTGTAACTGCAATTAATGAAGGGCGCGTTTTACCTGCAGGTGTACCTGCCTCAAGACCTTCAAGTGCCCCTTCCATCATTGCTCGTCCACCAGCTGCATGAACGTTAACTAAGTCCACACCTAAACCTGCTAGGCGATTCATTGCAGACTTTACTGTGTTTGGAATATCATGCAACTTTAAGTCTAAGAAAATTTCGTGACCCGCCTCTTTCACTTTTTCGATGATTGAAGGGCCTTCTTGATAATAAAGCTCCATCCCGATTTTTACAAATAGTGGTTCATCAAAATGATTCAAAAAAGTAAATACTTCTTTTTCACCTGGAAAGTCTAGGGCAATGATTGGCTTGTTACTCATTAGCGGTGGCTCCTTCCGATGATTTCTTTAATCTGCTTCACACCTAGCTCCTCTAATTTTGCAGGAAGAGCTTCAATAATGTTTGGACATACGAAAGGATCTACGAAGTTTGCTGTTCCAACTGCCACAGCCGATGCACCTGCAGACATGAAATCAATCACGTCTTGCGCATTTGTCACGCCACCCATCCCGATAATCGGAATATTGACTGCTTTATATACTTCATAAACCATGCGAATGGCAACAGGTTTTACGGCTGGGCCTGAAAGACCGCCTGTTCCATTGGCAATAACCGGTTTCCCTGTGCGCTCATCTAAACGCATACCAACTAATGTATTGATCATGGTAATTCCGTCTGCACCGCCTGCTTCAACCGCTTTTGCAATTTCAACGATATCCGTTACATTTGGTGATAACTTTACATAAACTGGCACTTTCGAAACAGCCTTAACTGCTTCGACTAATTCGCGAGCAATGACAGGATCTGTACCGAAAGTGATTCCCCCGTGCTTTACATTCGGACATGAAATATTTAGTTCTAATGCTTTTACGTTCGGAGCTGTTGAAATGCTTTCAGCCACTTGTACGTAATCTTCAGTTAAAGTACCTGCTACGTTAGCAATAATCGGAACATCATATTTTTCAAGGAACGGAAGCTCTTGCTTCATTACTTTTTCAAGTCCTGGATTTTGTAAACCGATTGCATTTAACATACCTGCTGGAGTTTCTGCCACACGTGGAGTTGGATTTCCCAAACGTGTTTCAACTGTTGTCGCTTTAATCATGATTGACCCAAGCACTGATAAATCATAAAGCTGCGCATATTCTCGGCCAAAGCCAAAGCAGCCTGATGCTGGCATAATTGGGTTTTTTAAATCTAATCCTGGAAGCTCGACATTGATTCGACTCATAGTTCCACCACTCCTTTCGGGAATACTGGACCATCAGAGCAAACTTTTACATAATCCTTTTCAGTGTTCTCTGTTGTTTTGCAAATACATGCGAAACATGCACCTATGCCACAGCCCATACGTTCTTCAAACGATAGAAATCCAGGTTTTTCAGGATAAAATTGTTCAAGCGCTCTTAACATTGGTAGCGGTCCACATGAATAGAACACGTCGAACTCTGGTTGTAACTCTTCAAGTAAATCTGTTACAAAACCTTTCGTTCCCTTTGTTCCATCAACTGTAACAAAATGTGTTTCCCCTAATGCAGAAAATTGTTCTTCATAAAATGTTACATTTTCTGTTGCAAATCCAAATACATGAATTGTACGAACGCCACGTGCATTTAATTGCTTTGATAACTCATAAAGTGGTGGTACTCCGATTCCTCCACCCACGAGAAGTGCAGTTCCGCCTTCAGGAGCTGCATCCGCAGAGAACCCATTGCCTAATGGACCAAGCACATCAACCTGATCGCCAACTTGTTTTTGTGATAAAATTTGCGTTCCACGACCTTCAGCACGATAGATAATCGTACACTCACTCGCTTCACGATCTATTGATGCAATACTTATAGGACGTCTTAATAACGGTTCAAACGAATCAGATACGCGAACATGAACAAATTGTCCAGGATTCATATCCTGAACAATTTCTCCTTGTAATACTAGTTCATATATATGATGTGCAATTTCCACTTGTCGAACGACCGTCATTCGTTCTTGTCGAATCATTAATGAACTACCTCCGCTTTTGGCATTTCTTCTGCTGTAAATGTCATCGATTCAATTACGCTAATCAGTGCGGCAGCCGTATCTAGTGATGTTAAACATGGCACGCCATTTTCTACTGATTCACGACGGATTCGGAATCCATCACGTGCAGGTTGTTTACCTTTAGTTAGTGTATTCACGACTACTTGCGCTTCACCATTTTGGATTGTATCGATTAGTGTTGTACCTTTTGCACCGATTTTACCCACTACATCTGTACGAATACCTGCTTGTTCAAAGGCTTTTGCTGTACCTTCTGTTGCCATAATTCGGTAGCCGACAGTTGAGAAGCGTTTCGCTAAGCTAATTGCTTCTTCTTTATCTTTATCTGATACTGTAAATAATACTGTACCGTGTGTTTTGATTTCCATTCCTGCAGCAACTAAGCCTTTGTATAAAGCTTTTTCAAGTGTTGCATCTTTACCCATTACTTCACCAGTTGATTTCATTTCAGGTCCTAATGTAATGTCTACACGACGTAGTTTTGCAAAGCTGAATACTGGAACTTTTACGAATACGCCTTTTTGTTCTTGTGCTAGACCAGTTGGATATCCTTGTTCCACAATAGATTGACCTAAAATTGCTTTTGTTGCAATGTTTGCCATAGGGATGTTTGTAATTTTACTTAAGAATGGTACTGTTCTTGAAGAACGTGGGTTTACTTCAATTACGTACACTTCACCATTAGAGATTACATATTGGATATTCATTAATCCAACGATCTTTAACCCTTTTGCAAGTCTTGTTGTATAGTCGACAATTGTATCAATTTGTGTTTGAGTTAATGTTTGTGGTGGATATACAGAAATCGAGTCACCAGAGTGTACTCCTGCACGTTCAATATGTTCCATAATACCTGGGATTAATACATTTTCACCATCACAAATTGCATCAACTTCAATTTCTTGACCAGTTAAGTAACGGTCAACAAGTACTGGATGATCTGGAGATGCTTCTACAGCATTTTCCATGTAATGTTTTAACTCATCTTCGTTATAAACGATTTCCATTGCACGACCGCCAAGTACGTATGAAGGGCGAACTAGAACTGGGAACCCAAGTTTACGTCCGATTTCTAATGCTTCATCTGTTGATACAGCTGTATCTCCTTGTGGTTGTGGAATCTCAATCTCATGTAAAGCTCGTTCGAATTTATCACGGTTTTCTGCACGGTCAATATCTTCTAAGCTTGTTCCTAGAATTTTCACACCGTTTGCTGCTAATTTATCCGCTAAGTTGATTGCTGTTTGGCCACCAAACTGAACTACTACGCCAACTGGTTTTTCTAAATCGATGATGTTCATTACATCTTCAATTGTTAATGGCTCAAAGTATAATTTATCTGAAATTGAGAAGTCTGTTGAAACTGTCTCTGGGTTTGAGTTAATGATAATTGCTTCATAACCTGCTTCTTGAATTGCCCATACTGAGTGAACTGTTGCATAGTCGAACTCAACACCTTGACCGATTCGAATTGGTCCAGAACCTAGTACTACAACTGATGGTTTGTCAGTAACAACTGATTCGTTTTCTTCTTCATACGTACTATAGAAGTATGGTGTTTCAGATTCGAATTCTGCAGCACAAGTATCAACCATTTTATAAACTGGCACGATGCCTTGTTCTTTACGTAGTGCGTAAATTTCTTCAGGTTTAGTCTCCCAAAGTTCTGCGATTTTTTGATCTGCAAAGCCCATGCGTTTTGCTTTATATAATACGTCTGTATCATTTTTGTTTTCAGCAAGTGTTGTTTCCATGTTCACGATATTTTGTAGTTTGTTTAAGAACCATAAATCAATTTGTGACCATTCATGGATTTTTTCTACCGTTACACCACGACGAAGTGCTTCTCCGATGAAGAATAAACGCTCGTCTCCCGCTTTACGGATACGTTTTTCAATCCAGTTATCAGAGTTTTCTTCTGCGTTTTTAAGATCGATATGAATATGACCAGTTTCTAATGAACGTACCGCTTTTAAAATTGACTCTTCAAATGTACGTCCAAGTGCCATTACTTCACCAGTCGCTTTCATTTGAGTACCTAAATTACGTTTTGCTGATTCGAATTTATCGAATGGCCAACGTGGAATTTTAGCCACAATGTAGTCAAGTGCTGGCTCGAAATCTGCATAAGTTGAACCAGTTACTGGGTTTTTAATTTCATCTAATGTAAGTCCTACTGCAATTTTTGCTGCAAGTTTTGCAATTGGGTAACCAGTTGCTTTTGAAGCTAATGCAGATGAACGTGATACACGTGGGTTAACTTCGATTACATAATAGTTAAAGCTGTATGGATCAAGCGCTAATTGTACGTTACATCCACCTTCAATTTTAAGTGCACGAATAATATCTAATGAGATATTACGTAGCATTTGATATTCGCGGTCTGAAAGTGTTTGAGATGGTGCTACTACGATTGAATCCCCTGTATGAATACCAACTGGGTCGAAGTTTTCCATGTTACATACAACGATGGCATTATCTTTTGAGTCGCGCATTACTTCATATTCAATCTCTTTGTATCCAGCGATAGATTTCTCAAGTAAACATTGTGTTACAGGACTGTATTTTAAACCGCTTGTTACGATTTCCTCTAATTCTTGGTCGTTGTTACAGATCCCGCCACCTGTACCACCTAGTGTGAAGGCAGGACGAACGATCACTGGGTAACCAATTCTTTGTACAAAAGCTTTTGCTTCGTCTAAATTATGGATGATATCTGATTCAGGAACTGGTGCTCCTAGTTCATACATTAAATTACGGAATAAATCACGGTCTTCTGCTTTATTGATTGCATCTAATTTTGTACCTAAGATTTCGATTCCTAACTCGTCTAAAATTCCTGAGTTATCTAATTCAATTGCCATGTTTAGTCCTGTTTGACCACCTAATGTAGGTAGGATGGCATCTGGGCGTTCTTTACGAAGAATACGAGAAACGAATTCTAAAGTAATTGGTTCAAGATAAACTTTATCTGCAATTTCTGTGTCTGTCATGATTGTTGCAGGGTTAGAGTTAATTAAGATTACTCGGTAGCCTTCCTCTTTTAAAGATAGACATGCTTGTGTTCCTGCGTAGTCAAATTCTGCTGCTTGTCCGATGACGATTGGTCCTGATCCGATTACTAAAATAGTTTCTATATCTGTACGTTTAGGCATGTTGTTTCCCTTCCTTTGCGTGTGCTTCCATCAATTCAATAAATTCATCAAATAAGTGATTTGAGTCTTCTGGCCCTGGTGACGCTTCTGGGTGATATTGAACTGTGAAAACTGGGTGTTTTGTATGTCTTAAACCTTCTACTGTGCCATCATTTAATGCAATATGTGTTACTTCTAAGTCTGTGCCTTCTAATGATGATTCATCTACAGCATAACCATGGTTTTGAGAAGTTAATTCTGTTCTTCCAGTGCGTAAGTCTTTTACCGGATGGTTTGCACCTCGGTGTCCAAATGGTAGTTTGAATGTTTTAGCACCACTCGCTAAAGCAAATAATTGATGCCCTAAGCAAATACCGAAGATCGGAACCTTTCCAATTAGATTGGCAATTGTTTCGATTCCTACTGTTACATCTGCAGGGTCCCCAGGTCCATTTGAAAGCATAATGCCATCTGGATGCCATGCTAGAATTTGATCGGCAGGTGTATTATAAGGAACAACTAGTACATCACAATCACGCTTATTAAGCTCACGTAAAATTCCGTGCTTCATTCCAAAGTCTAATAATACAACACGTTTTCCGCGTCCTGGGCTTGGGTATGCAGCTTTTGTTGAAACGTCTGCTACATGGCTTCTCAATAATGGAGTTGCTTTTAATGTTGCTACGATTTCCTCAACATTCACTTCTTCGCAAGCCGCTGTTAACATCGCACGAACTGCACCTTTTGAACGGATGATTCGAGTTAATTTACGAGTATCAATCCCTTGAATACCAGGAATGTTTTGTGATACTAAATAATCATTTAATGATAGGTCACAACGGAAATTTGATGGTTCTTGAGCTAATTCTCTACAAACCAAGCCACGAACAGCTGGCGTAATTGATTCGAAATCATCACGGTTAATTCCGTAGTTTCCGATTAATGGATATGTGAATGTAACAATTTGTCCGTAGAAAGAAGGATCAGATAATGTTTCTTGGTAGCCTGTCATCCCTGTTGTAAATACAACTTCACCTTGGGAAGCTTGTTCGCTACCGAACGCTTCACCTGTAAATACTGTACCGTCTTCTAAAATTAATAGTCGTTTTTTCATTATTTTGCCTCCTCATAGACAATGTTGCCTTCAAAAATAGTCATTACTGGCCAACCTTTTGCAACCCAACCGTTAAATGGTGTATTGCGCCCTTTAGATACAAACTCTTCCGTCTGTACTCTATGTTCTTTATTTAAATCAATAAGAACTAAATCTGCCGAAGCTCCTACTTCAATTTTCCCATAAGGTAAGTCAAAGATTTGAGCTGGCTTAATTGACATCCAATCAATTAATTGCTTTAACGTCCATTTCCCTGTTTCGACGAATTGTGTATATAGCAATGGGAATGCTGTTTCAAATCCGACGATACCGAATGGTGCCCCTACCATACCACAACATTTTTCTTCCTCAGTGTGAGGTGCATGATCTGTTGCTATACAGTCTATTGTTCCATCAAGTAATGCAGCGTGTAATGAATCTTTATCATCTGCTGCACGTAATGGTGGATTCATTTTCCAGTTCGCATCATCACTCGGAATGTCCATTTCTTCAAGTAACAAGTGATGCGGACAAACTTCTGCAGTGACTCGGATTCCAGCAGCCTTTGCATCTCGTACAGCACGTACAGATTCTTTTGTTGATACGTGACAAACATGATATCGAGCACCTGCCGCTTCCGCTAATAAGACGTCTCGTGCAATTTGTACTGACTCACAAATAGATGGGATACCTGGTAGTCCAAGTTCTTTATTACGTTTTCCTTCATGCATCACACCATCGTAAATTAATGAGTTATCTTCACAGTGTGCCACGACTACCGCATCAATTTTTGCTGCTTCTTTCATTTGCTCATACATTGTCGACGCTAATTGTATTCCTACTCCATCATCTGAAAATGCAACTGCACCTAGCTCTTTTAATTCTTTAATGTTTGTACGTTCTTCCCCGGCTTCAGCGACAGTTAGTGATCCATAAGGTAACACTCGAACAACTGCGCTTTTTTCGATTAAGCTATTTATTAATTGTAAATTTTCAACTGAATCAGGTACTGGTTTTGTATTTGGCATTGCACAAATCGTTGTAAAACCACCTTTTGCTGCTGAACGAGAGCCTGTTTCAATTGTTTCTTTATGTTCAAATCCAGGTTCACGTAAATGTACGTGAAGATCGACAAATCCTGGAGATACTAATAATCCGTTACCTTCGATTACTTCCGCCCCTTGAGGAAGGTCGCTTCCAATTGCAGAGATTTTTCCATTGTCTATTGTAATACTTGTTAATACTTGTTCACCTTGCTCGTTTACCATTTGTACATTTTGAATATATTTCAACATCTTTCTCTTCCCTTCAGAATCGTTTCGAGGATGGCCATTCGAACAAACACACCATTACGAACTTGATCAAAAATTCTTGAACGTTCACATTCAACTAGCTCTGATACGATTTCTACATCTCTGTTTACAGGAGCTGGATGCATGATGATGGCATTAGGTTTCATTCTTTTCTCACGTTCAAATGTTAGTCCATATTGTTCATGATAACTTTCTTTTGAAAAGCTCTTATTTACGTGATGACGTTCATGTTGAATGCGAAGTAACATAATAACATCACTATCCTCAATTAATTCATCCCATGAATGATGCGCTTCGAATTCACCCGCCCATTCTGGAGGACATAAGAACCGGATATTTACACCTAAACGTTTTAAAGCCGTTGCATTTGATTTTGCTACTCGACTGTGTGAGATATCACCAACAATCGTTACATTTAGTCCTTCGAATTTTCCAAATTCCTTATGAATTGTATATAAATCAAGTAGACTTTGAGATGGATGTTGCCCCGCGCCATCCCCAGCATTAATGACTGAAACGTTGATGCCTTCAAGAAGTTCATTATAATATTCATCTTCTTTTGCTCTAACTATGACGGCATCCAAACCAATCATTTCTAATGTTTTTACTGTGTCATACATTGTCTCACCCTTTAATGCGCTCGAAAATCCTGCATCAAATGGGATCACTGTACAACCAATTTTCCTTTCAGCCATTTCAAAACTTGTTTTTGTCCGGGTACTAGGTTCGAAAAACAGATTGGCTACGTTATATGATTTAGATAATTTGCTTTGTTCTCCATTCTCAAAATCAGATGCGAGTTTAAGTATCTGATATACTTCTTCATTCGTTAAATGTTCCATTGAAAGTAAATTTCTCACTATTGATTCCTCCTGAAAAACTTTTTGATACAGTAAATGCCTCGCTAACTAGTCGCGAGGCATTGGAGGAGGTATAACGAAATTAGCAGGTTATAAACCCACTTACGTCATATTTCCCCTTTTTTGCCTCTCTGGACAATTCTTAAAAGGTTATTATTATAGTTATTTAAGTTAGATCTTTCACTTCTTTATTTCGACCTGGTAGAACCAGATTTAAGATGACACCGACAATTGCAGCTAACGCCATTCCTTCGATTGAGAAAGATTCGCTAAATCGTAATGCTGCACCGCCAATTCCTACGACTAATATTACTGAGGCAATGACCATGTTGCGGTTATTCCCAAAATCAATATTGTTTTCTACTAACATTCGTAAACCACTTGAAGCAATGATTCCGAATAGTAAGATGGAAATTCCACCAAGTACAGCAGTTGGAATGGTTTGTACTAAAGCCATTGCCTTGCCTGCAAACGAGAAGATAATCGCTAATACTGCTGCACCTAAGATCACATAAACTGAGAATACTCTTGTGATGGCCAGTACCCCAATGTTTTCACCATACGTTGTTTTTGGCGGACCACCGATGAGTGCACTTACAAATGTTCCCAACCCGTCACCTAATAATGAACGATGTAAACCTGGGTCTTTAATATAGTTTCGATTAACAACTTTTCCTAATACTAATTGGTGACCAATGTGTTCTGAAATCGTTACAATCACGATCGGTACCATGGCCAGAAGGATTTTTGATGTTACATTAAATTCATAATCAACACCTGGGATTAAAAAGTCAGGTAATGCAAACCATTTCGCTTCTTTTACTGCTGAAAAATCTACTATTCCTACTAAAGCGGAGTATATGTAACCAATAATTAATCCCATTAAAATTGGCATTGTACTTAATATATTTTTAAAATACACATTAAAGATTATGGCTGAAAACAGTGTCACTAATGCTGCTGTAAAGTGAAGGAAATTATATTCTCCATTCACATTCATCGCCATATTAACTGCCGTACCAGACAAACCTAATCCGATTACGATAATGACAGGTGCTACAACAATTGGTGGTAACAGACTCATTAACCATTTGTAACCCGATTTCCAAATCACTAATGATACAATTCCGTATACCACACCTACTGCCATTGCCCCGATCATTGCATTTCCGGGATTTACATTTGCGCCATTTCCATCTAAACCACCCGTTGCAATTAAAATCGGCGTTATAAATGCGAAGGACGATCCTAAATAAGCAGGTACTTTAAATTGTGTTATAAGTAGAAAGATTATTGTTGCAATTCCACTCGTTAATAATGCAATCGCTGGACTCAATCCTACTAATTGTGGTACTAAGATGGTTGAACCAAACATTGCAAACATATGTTGAAAACTTAATGTAATCAGTTGTCCACCAGTTGGTTTTTCATTTATATCTAAAACCGCATGCTTTGACATGGTACTTCCTCACGATCTTGTTAATTTGTTTTATGAAGCGATACGTTATCTACTCCATCTACTTCTGTCAGCTTTACGACGATTCTTTCAGAGCCTGATGTCGGAATATTTTTTCCCACATAATCTGCTCGAATCGGTAATTCTCGGTGTCCTCGATCTACTAAAACGGCTAGTTGAATTTGTGATGGCCTTCCTAAATCCATTACCGCATCTAATGCAGCGCGTACAGTTCGTCCTGTATATAACACATCATCTACGAGCACAATTTTTTGATCTTTTACGCTATAATCAATATCCACTTGTTTAACAAGAGCTTCACCACTATCATTTTTTACTGATAGGTCATCACGATAAAGTGTTATATCTAGTTCTCCTGTTCGAATTGGTTTCCCTTCGATCTTTTCAATTCTTTCAGAGATTCTTCTTGCTAAAAATGCTCCTCTTGTTTTAATGCCAACAATGATACATTCGTCAATTCCTTTATTTCGTTCGATGATTTCATGTGCAATTCTCGTCAACGCTCTGTTCATCGAAGGACTGTCTAGTAGTTCAGTAATTTGTGTCATGTCCCATCCCCCTTCCGTTTGTCGAAATACTTATTTTACATTTGCGTACAGTCGTGAGAGTTTTTATTATCTTGCTTATGCTTCTTCAAAAATATTCTGGAAGCTTGTTTTGTTCTTAAGCAAAATAAAAACCTCCTAAGCATCAGCTTAAGAGGTTGGATATACGTGTCGAAATTTCATACGAGTTTCCATTTGCATAATTATACATAGACATGATTATCCTATGCATTAATGCTTATGCAATACTATCGTTTCACTATCTCGTAGTGCTTACAATAGTACGAAAATACTCGTTCCACATGTACCTTATCAGCCTCTCTGGACTGCCATTAAAGGTGAATATTTAGTTTTTAATGTTTATTTATTCATTCACTGTAGTCAGTATAGACCTTAATTTTGTCGAAGTCAACATCATTTGTAAAATTGATTGTCGAATTTAGTTTTCTTCTCGTAATTGTTCAAGTAACTGTTTAAAATCATCTGGTAATGGGGCTTCAAATTCTAAATATTCCTTTGTTATCGGATGAATAAAGCCAAGAACTCCCGCATGAAGTACCTGTCCACCAAAATCAATCGTTTTCTTCGGTCCGTATTTTGGATCACCAACTAAGGGGTACCCGATATAATTCATGTGGATACGAATTTGATGTGTACGACCAGTTTCTAATTTACACTCCACTAATGTATACTTCCCACCTAATCGTGCTAGAACATGAAAATGTGTTACAGCATGTTTCCCATTATCAACAATTGCTTGTTTTTGACGGTCTTTTGGGTCTCGTCCAATCGGGGCATCGATCGTCCCTTTATCGTGTGCAATATGACCATGAACAAGCGCAGTATATTTTCGAGTTACTGTTTTATTTACTAATTGTTCTACTAGTGAATTGTGAGCTACGTCATTTTTCGCTACCATAAGTAAACCAGACGTATCTTTATCAATACGGTGTACAATACCTGGTCTTAAAATGCCGTTAATTCCTGAAAGGTCTTTACAATGATGCATTAAGCCATTCACTAATGTACCAGTTAAATGACCAGGTGCTGGATGTACGACCATACCTTTTGGTTTATTAACTACAAGTACGTCCGAGTCTTCATATACAATCTCTAAATCCATTTCCTCTGGGATTACTTCAAGAGGCTCAGGTTCAGGAATATCTATTTCGATAACGTCCCCTTCTCTTACTTTATATTTCGCTTTAACTTCTTCACCATTTACTTTTAAAATACCATCTGAAATCCAACCTGCAATTTGATTGCGGGACCATTCTGCCTCAAACGTTGATACTGCTTTATCAATACGCTCTCCTGCAATTTCAGATTCAATTGTATATTTTACTACTGTCATTGTTTCACCTTTTTCTTTTCTTCTCGCTCTTCTTTAAGTAATACAAAAATTAACATGATAACGGAAATTGTTAATGCAGCATCTGCAATATTAAAAATTGGGAAGTCATAATTAATAATTGGAATTAATACATCAGCAAAGTCTACTACTTCTCCACGGAATAGTCGATCGATAAAATTCCCAAGGGCTCCTCCTAACAGAACCATTAGGGAAATTTGAAATAGTGGCTTGCCTTTTGCTTCTTTATGGTAGTAATAAATAATTCCAGCAATGACAACTAATGTGACGATAACAAAGATCCATAATTTCCCCTGTAACATACCCCAAGCTGCACCACGATTGCGGTGCGATAAGATTCCAAACCAGGGATCCCAAATTGCGATTCGTTCACCGAGTTCCATATTTTTAACAACTAGCCATTTAGTCCATTGATCTAAAAGGACAACTAAAGCAGCTAAACCATAATATTTATACATATATTATTTCCCCCGTTTACCTATATATCCTCACTATTCTACCATAAATTTATATATCACCTAAATACATTGGCATTATGGTACCAAATGTATTGGTTAGAAGAATTGGTTTCTACGAATGTCGGGATTTTAATCTCGCTTCTCTTTTTAGAGGCGTTCTCCGCTTTTCTAATAAAAAGGTTGCCCATAAGAGTCAGATTAAACCGACTTATGAGCAACCCGGATTTAGGCGTCTTAATGATTATACGTATTGTTTTTCAACAACATCTGCACAACGAGAACATAATGTTGGGTGTGCTTCCACTTGACCAACTGTATCTGCGTAAGACCAGCAGCGTTCACATTTTTCTCCATCCGCTTTTTCAACAACGATTGCGGCAAGTTCTAGCACTAGCGCATTTTCAGGCGCTTGCGCTTTTTCACCAGCTACAACAAATTGTGAAACAATGTTTAATTGTGCAAAGTTAATTGATTCATCTTGAAGTAAAGCAACAACATCCTCATTTGCATAAATTGTTACTTTCGCTTCTAATGATTTACCGATTGTTTTCGCATTACGAGCTTCTTCAAGTGCTTTTAAAACTTCATCACGTAAATCAATGACTTTTTCCCACTTCGTACGTAACTCACCAAAGTTTTCGTATTCATCCACTTCTGGGAAATCCGTTAATTGAACAGAAGCCTCTTCTGCATTTAAGTAAGACCATAATTCATCCGTAGTGTGAGGGATGATTGGTGTAAGTACTTTAAGAAGTGTTAATAAAGTATCATACATTACTGTTTGCATTGAACGGCGATCTTTATTATCAGTACCTTCGATGTACACAACATCTTTTGCAATATCTAAGTAGAATGCAGATAATTCAACCGCTACAAAGTTATTGATTGTATGGTATACAGATGCAAAATCATAACGGTCATATGCTGCACGAACATGTTTTAATACATCTTGTAAACGCATATATACATATTGATCTACTTCACGTAATTCTTCATAGGCAACACGATTTGTATTTGCATCGAAATCATGAAGATTACCATGTAAGAAACGTAAAGTATTACGGATTTTACGATACACTTCTGAAATTTGTTTTAACATATCCATTGAGATACGAACGTCACCTGTATAGTCAACAGATGCTACCCATAGACGAAGAATATCTGCGCCATATTGGTTCATTACTTTTTCAGGAATAATTACGTTTCCTAGTGATTTACTCATTTTACGTCCATCACCATCTAAAACGAAGCCATGTGTTAATAAGCCTTTGTATGATGCATAGCCATTAATTGCTACAGAAGTAATTAATGATGAGTTAAACCATCCACGGTGTTGGTCAGAACCTTCAAGATAAAGATCTGCTGGATATTTCATACCGCGCTCAACAAGTACACCTTGGTGTGAAGAACCTGAATCGAACCAAACGTCCATAATATCGTTTTCTTTTGAGAATTTACCATTTGGACTACCTGGATGTGTAAAGCCTTCTGGTAATAATTCTTTTGCTTCACGTTGGAACCAAATGTTTGAGCCATGTTCACGGAATAATTGTGAAACATGAGCAATTGTTTCAGGTGTAATAATCTCTTCGCCGTTTTCAGCATAAAACACCGGAATTGGTACACCCCATGCACGTTGACGAGAAATACACCAGTCACCACGATCACGAATCATGTTGTAAAGACGTGTTTCACCCCATGCAGGTGTGAATGTTGTACTTTGAACTGCTTCTAATAGCTCTCCACGGAATGCTTCTACTGAACAGAACCATTGTGGTGTAGCACGATAAATAACTGGTTTTTTCGTACGCCAGTCATGTGGATATGAGTGAGTAAAGAATGATAATTTCTCTAAAGCGCCCACTTCTTTTAATTTTTCAGTAATTACTTTATTAGCATCATCGTAGAATAGACCTTCAAACCCTGGAGCCTCGCTAGTATAGCAACCTTGGTCATTAACAGGACTTAGTACTGGTAGACCATATTTTTTACTAACATTAAAGTCATCTTCCCCGTGACCTGGAGCTGTATGAACACAACCAGTACCAGCATCTGTTGTAACGTGCTCACCAACCATGATTAAAGAATCACGGTCATAAATTGGATGTTTTGCCACTACATATTCAAGTTCTTGACCTTTTACTTCTTGCACAACTTCTGCATTTTCCCATTCAAGTGCTTGAGAAACAGTTTCTAGTAAATCTTTTGCGATAATAAATTTATTATCATTTACTGCAACAACTACATAAGTAATTTCGGCATTTAAAGTGATCCCTAAGTTTGCTGGAATCGTCCAAGGTGTTGTCGTCCAAATAATGAATTTCGCATCTTCCGGAACAACGCCTTTTGCATCTTTAATAGCGAAACTTACATAAATAGATGGAGATTTAACATCTTTATATTCAATTTCAGCTTCTGCTAAAGCTGATTCTGATGATGGTGACCAATAAACAGGTTTTAACCCTTTATAGATATACCCTTTTTCAGCCATTTTACCGAATACTTCAATTTGGCGTGATTCAAATTCTGGTTTTAATGTGATATAAGGATTCTCCCAATCACCACGAACTCCAAGACGTCTAAATTGTGTTTTTTGGTTTTCAATTTGTTCATAGGCATATTTTTCACAAAGTTCACGGAATTCGGCAATCGTTAACTCTTTACGTTTAACGCCTTTATTTGTTAAAGCTTGCTCGATTGGTAGTCCATGTGTATCCCATCCTGGAACATATGGTACATGGTAACCTGTCATTGAACGATGACGGTTAATCATATCTTTGATTACTTTGTTAAGTGCGTGACCAATGTGGATATCCCCATTTGCATATGGAGGTCCATCATGCAGTACAAATACTGGGCGATCTTTTGTACGCTCGTTTACTAGCGCATTAATATCCATTTCATTCCATTTTTCTTGAATTTTTGGTTCGTTTGCTGGTAGATTTCCACGCATTGGGAAATCTGTTTTTGGCATCGATAATGTATCTTTATACTCTACCATTTAGAAACCTCCTAATAGTTTTTCTTAATTTTTTTACTTCATTATCTAAATCAGTATTCTTGTTTAACTAACAATTAAACAAATAATCATACTATTTTCCAAGGAATCACATATATGAATCAGATTTTGTGCAAAACATAAATTGAAATTTGGAAAATAAAAAAGCACCTCATCCCTAACAAGGGACGAGATGCGAAACTCGTGGTACCACCCTAATTTGCATGCCAAATTGGCCGCCTCTTAGACACAATAACGTTGTGTAATACGAAATCACTTACTAACTTTCAGTGATTTAGCTCAGGAGTGATTTTCCTTTATTGGTTGCTTCGTTCGAGCTTTCACCATCCTCGAATCGCTAGTGTCCACGCACAATAAGTACTGTCTCCGTTATCACTTTATACATATAGAAGTCATATCACCTTGGCTATGTTTTACGTTTGGAGTTTTTCTTGTACTCATACAAGAACTCCTCTACAAAATCTCATAACTTGCCAAAGGTTTTATAAAAGAAGGGGTTTTATCCCTAGTTTTGGATAATATACTCGTGTATCAGTATATGGAAATGAAGGAATTACGTCAAGTATTATTGACCTATAATAAATTTTTTAATTCTTCTTCAGTCAATTCTTGTTCATCATCACGTCTTGCGTGTTCTTGAATTTCTGTTAGCCCTATATCATATTCCATTAATTGATCCCAGTCATTTGTATTTAATAAATCCAATTGGGCTTCTACTAACATTTTGAATCGATTACGGAAAACTTTCGATTGTTTCTTTAACTCATCAATTTCAATAGCAATTTTACGAGCTTTGCTGAGTGCTTCATTAACGATACGGTCAGCATTTTTTTCTGCTTCTTTCATAATCAATTTCGCTTCTTTTTGAGAATTACGTTTTACGTCTTCAGCTGCTTCTTGTGCAACCATAATTGATTTTTCAAGTGTATCTCTTAATGAGTCATAGTGGCTCATTTGCTCTGTCATTATTTTAAGTTTTTCTTCTAACTCTTTCTTTTCTCGGAGAATAATCTCGTAATCTTTAATAATTTGAACTAAAAATTCATTTACCTCATCTTCAGCATATCCGCGGAATCCACGAGTAAACTCTTTATTATGTATATCGAGAGGGGATAGTGGCATACGACATAACACTCCTTATTTTCGATTATATTTACCTCTATTATACAGCTCTAGCAAGTTATTGACATCAAATTTTCGCAAATTTTCGTTAACAAATGTTATTTTTGCTCTAAATGACCTACTTGAAGTCGAATCTTATCTTTCTTTGTTCTCCCCTCAATCATCAGTACTTTCATTCTACCAAAACCTCTCGCAGATATTATGTCACCTTCTTGTAACTCAAAGGAAGTTGATTCACGAACTGTCCAATTCACCTTAACTTTGCCAGCCTTTATAAGAGCTTGGGACTTTTGACGAGACATATTTAATACCGTTCCCAATATAACGTCTAACCTCATAGATGAGGCTGTATAATTTTTATCATTCCATATGTCAGTTGTTTGGATGAGTTTTTTCTGGCTATCAACTTGCTCTAATCTGACTTTTGCTTTACCGATGCTCGTTAAATTTGTCTGTATATAATCTGCAACTTCTGTAGCAACCGCAAATTGAATTAACTCATCTTCAATTCGAATATCACCAAATTTCGTTCGATCCATTCCGATTGATAGTAATGCACCAAGTACGTCGGGATGCTTTATTTGCACAAACTTCGATGGATATTGAATTTCAAAAATGGTAATTTGAAAGTCTTCTTTTTGAGGTTCAAAATAAGATGGGCAAATTAAAATTCGTTCTCTTTCAGCTTCTCCAAAAATACCTTCACTATGTATAACTAAATCTTCATTTTGACCAATAACTGAGTTTACGATAAATCTTTGTCTGGGGTCTAAAAAATCTGTTAACTTCGGAGCATAACGATCCTCTACTTCTCGAAGCCATCCAATTACCTTTTCAATAAATGTTTGTTCATCTTTACGAAAATGCTGTATTAAATGCTCCATCTATTTCAACTCACTTTTAAACTTATATTTATTATTCTTATACCCATTTTTTGCTATAAAAATATCTTATTATAAAAAAATTTGGCCCATAAGTATTGGATTCATACTTATAGACCAACTATATTTGTTATTTTAGTTATTGGCTTTTACATAAATTAATTAATTTAAGAAAGTCCTTGTTTAAATGAGCACATTATAAATGTTTGAGATGACAATCATAACTCCGCGCTCGATAAAACTTAGAAGTAAAATTGCGATAATTGGCGATAAATCAATCATCCCAATTGGTGGTATAAACTTTCGGAAAAAACCTAAATATGGTTCACACGCTTTTGCCAGGATTTGTCCAAACTTTGAACCTTGAGCAGATGGAACCCAGGACATTAAAATATAAATGATTAGCATAAACGAATAAATCGAAAATGCTATTGAAATAATAGATGTTATTGTAAATATACCCATGTAATAAACTACCTCACTAATTATAAAATTCACCATAACGTAAATTTACGAATAATTGTTTTCTATACAACGCAAGCAACCATCTACTACGTACAGTTATGTACTTGCTTATATTTTTCATATGATTCACAATTTACGCAAGGTAATTTCATTCGATTTTTCCTCAACCGTTACAACATCCTAAAAATGAGCGTTTTCGCGTCGAATGTTATTGAAATTGGTCATTCATAAAGTTTGAAATTTCTCCAGTGACTTCAACATTTTCAGGTGTACATAAAAAGATATCGTTTCCAATTCTTTGAATATCTCCACCTAATGCATAGACAGTACCACTTAAAAAGTCAATGATGCGAACACCTTGTTCACGATCGATCCGTTGTAGATTTACAATAATCGCTCTTTTATTTTTTAAATGCTCTGAAATATCTTGCGCTTCAGCATAAACACGAGGTTCAACAATGACTACTTTTGAATTTTTCATTGAACTAGCAGCTTGTAAACTAACAACGTTAAGCGGCGGTTGTTCCGTACTATTAAATTTACGTTCCTTTTTAGCACGTGGTGTCTTTACAACTGTATACTCTTGTTGTTGCTTAGGAACTTGTTGGATTTGTGGCTGTGATTCAATTTCTTCCTCTTCTTCTAAATAAAAGAAATTTTTAATCTTATTTTTCATGCTCATTTGCTTCCCTCTTTTCTATCCAACAAGAGCTGTGCCTATTCTTACAAAAGTTGCACCTTCTTCTACAGCAATTTCATAGTCATTAGACATTCCCATCGATAATTCATTACAAGGTGCATATGGTAATTCTAATGCCACAACTTCTTGTTGTAATTGTTTTAAATCACGAAATACTTTTCTAATCGTTGCCTCATCTTCAGTATTCGGTGCCATCGTCATTAAGCCAACAATACGAATTTTTTTGAATTCATGTAATGATTGAATAAATGGAATTACTTGTTCTTTAGAAAGACCATGTTTGGATTCTTCTCCAGATACATTTGCTTGTACAAAACAATTAACTGTTTGCTCAGCACGTTTTTCA
The DNA here is from genome assembly GCA_030348875.1 of Ureibacillus composti. GTDB lineage: Bacteria > Bacillota > Bacilli > Bacillales_A > Planococcaceae > Ureibacillus > Ureibacillus composti. The sequence continues at coordinate 1,106,292 of JAUCEP010000002.1, read as the reverse complement.
ATTTCTTCTGCTAAACTCATTCTATCTAAGGAGTGTAAGTAGTCTAATTCATTGATGACTTGTTTTACTTTTCTAGTTTGAAGTGATCCAATATAATGCCATTTAGCTTTAGTTTGAATGACTTCTTTTTTTGACAATAATCCTTCTGGACGGTTTTCCCCCAAATGAACTAGTCCCGTTTCAAGTGCTTCGATTGTTCTTTCAGTAGAAACTTGTTTAGTAACTGCAATAATCTTAACATCTTGAGTTACATTTGCTTTTTGTTTTGCATTTTCAATTTTTTTATTTATTTCTTCTAAATTATTACTAATCTTAGTCAATTTATTCCCAACTTTACTATTAGAATTTATGCCGCTAAAACGGTTAGGTCGACAAAAACTACCAATATTCATTTTAATGCCCGCCAATACTCGTCCTAACACTCAAAAAACAATCTTATTTTGATGATTTTATGAGAAAAACTTTAGGTTTGAATATACAGGTTGGACTTTTTCCATAGGTGGGGAAGAAAAATCCCCCACAGATGGAAGTCTTCACTACTTCATTGTAACAATGAACTAACTAATTTTCAATGAATAGCGAATTTAATCGTAAATTGCTTTAACTAATATGACATCTTTCCCAACTACAAGTATATCGTTAATACTTACTTTTCTTACAGATTCCTCACTGTTCATAAATGAAAGAAACTTTTTTGGTTCAGACACTAAAAATGCTACAATTCTACCTGTACTCTCATCTACCTCCGCATCAATTACGTAACCAACGAAACGCCCGCTCTCCGCCTCGATAATTTCTTTTTGTTGGACTGTTGAAAAACGCAAAAGAATTCTCCTTTCTCAAAAATCCCTTAATTATCCTATGAAATTAAGATGTAAATAAGCATTCTTTTTGTTTCATTTATTTAAAACACTTACTTTTTTACTATTTCGTTAAAGTAAAAATAAAAACGCACTTATAAAATAAGTGCGTTGGATGTTAATTGGTTTTATAGTCTTTTTGCATTGTCTCAATAGCATTTTTCTCTAATCTTGAAATTTGTGCTTGAGAAATACCTAGTGATTTTGCGATTTCAGTCTGTGTTTCACCATAATAGAATCGTTTTGATAAAATCATTTGTTGTCTTTCATCTAATTTTTGCATACTTTCTTTTACACTTACATACGCAACCCATTGATCTTCTGATACATCGTCATCGCGTAATTGATCCATAATATATACGGCATCTCCACCATCTGAATAAATAGGTTCTTGTAATGATAGTGGATCTTGAATAGCATCTAAAGCATATAATACATCTTCTTTTTTCATCTCTATTGCTTCTGCAAGTTGTTCAATTGTTGGTTCATATAAATTTTCTGATATGAACTTTTCTTTTGCTTGCATCGCCTTATAGGCAATATCTCTTAGTGAACGAGAGACTCTAAGTGCATGATGATCACGTAGATGTCTTCTAATCTCACCAATAATCATTGGTACAGCATATGTTGAAAATCTTACATTATGCTTTAAATCAAAATGATCAATTGCTTTTAATAAACCAATACAACCTACTTGGAATAGGTCGTCAGCCTGTTCTCCGCGATAAGAAAATCTTCCGACAATACTTAAAACTAGACGCAGATTACAGAATACAAGTTCATCTCTTACCCATGTTTCGCCTGATTGCAAGCGAACAAACAGCTCTCTCATCTCTTCGTGCTTTAAAACCGGTAAAGAAGCTGTATCAACACCACAAAGCTCTACTTTTGTACGTACCATCTTCTTTTCCTCCGAACTTTTTTTATGTCTCTGAACTGTTTTTTAAGTTTGTCCGAAACAGAAAAGAATATGCACATTTTGACTCGTCCAATTATATCCAACAAAATCAATTACACTTTTACTAACCTAATTCTTTTTTTATTTAATCACCCTACATTTCTTCCTTTAACAAAATTAAGAATTTCTAAGAGACAATAAAATCTATGTGCAGTAGTGCCTTACGCACGCCTACTACACATAGATTAGATTATTAGGATATTGGCTGATTTAGGTGTTCTCTTAAATCTAAAATTATTTTCTTTTCTAAACGTGAAATGTACGATTGTGAGATACCTAAATGGTCAGCAACTTCTTTTTGAGTCATTTCTTGCTTTCCATTTAAACCAAATCGGCATTCCATAATATAACGTTCGCGTTCACTTAATCCGTTAATAGCATTAAACATTGTTGCACGTTCAATTTTCTTTTCTACGTCATTCATTATGATTTGTTCTTCTGTTCCTAGAATATCTGATAGTAGTAGTTCATTCCCATCAGGATCAGAATTTAATGGCTCATCTAACGATACTTCACCTTTCATACGGCTTGTTTTACGTAGATGCATCAAAATTTCATTTTCAATACAACGTGAAGCGTATGTGGCAAGTTTGATATTTTTTTCTGTATTAAATGTTTCAATTGCTTTAATTAGTCCAATGGAACCGATACTAATTAAATCCTCAATTGGAGTTCCTGTGTTGTCAAAACGTCTAGCAATATATACAACTAGACGTAAATTTCTTTCAATCAATGTATCTCTAGCTCTTAAATCACCATTCATAAAGGCTTCAATAACTGTTGTTTCTTCTTCTCTAGTTAATGGTACTGGCAAGGAATCATGGCCTCCTATATAGTAGGTTCCTCTAGTGCGAAATCTACTCCAAATTTTTCTAAAAAAAGATATTATATTTTTAAACAATCATTTTCCCCCTTTATGCTTATGATTAAATTCGCTTTGGCGTCGTGCAACATGTTGCTCAAAGCCCCGTTCAATTAACATAGTGACATTCGCTGGAGGCTTTAACTACTTTCAGCTAATGCTGAGTTACCAGCTGAAAAAAGTTAAAGTGCTAAAACATGTAGTATGATTTGTGCGTCTTGTGGATATTTCGCATCATTTTTTGTAAACACAACATATTGTTCAACAATTTCCTTATTAGTTGTCCCACTTATTTGCAATTGGTCAAATCGAAATGCTAAGACAGTCGAGCGTTCTTGCTGAACTGTTGAAAGCGTTAACACTCTAATTTTTGGGTAGACGTATGCAGGAAACATGGTTAGTTGATATGGATTTTTTTCATCCCATTCGAGCAATGCCTTATGAAAATCTTCAGGTAGGGTTTTCGCTACAGCATTGTAGGATAGAAAGTGAACCGGTTTACCACTCATTGGTTCAATACACTCATTTCCAGTATCAATAAAACCTCTTAATGAGAAGGATTGTTGAAATAATAGAAGTTCACAATCTACAACAAATGAAGACTGGATTTTCGTTTGCATTATGCTTCGCCATTTGGAATGTATCGCTGTTAAACTTAAAAACGCAATTGAGATACATAGAATAAAGAATGTAATCCCTGATCTTGCTAATAAAAAAGGTAGTAAACTTGTTAATACCCCACCTAGGAAAAAGGTTGAGATTAAAAGTACTGTACCCTGTCTTAACAACGATTGAATTCTAAATGAAAATGCGGATCCTATTAAAACAACGAAACTCAATAATGCTCCAAAATAGGAATGATGTAAGATGGCTGCGATTAGACCGCTACAAAATGCACTCAGGAGTAACCTACTCCTTTTTACATACAATCCCGTTATTTCTTGTGTAAATTTTAATAAAAAATAGTTGAACAACGTATTGTATAGTACGAGTAATTCTCCAATCATTTTAGCGTCCTCCTATTGATAGATTAACACTCGGCACTTGAAGAAAATGTCAAACCATCGTACAAAAAACTAAAATCTTTTTGACAAAATACTTCTTTAAAATAGAAGAAAAAGGTAATTTATCGCCAGTATGCGACAAAACCAACATTAGCTTTTGCAGGTCTCCTTAAAGATTTCAGCTTCAATCCGCCAAAAAAATCGACCAAACCCTTAAAATCTGGATTTAGTCGATTTCATTCGAATTTTATTATATTCAAGTATTCCGTTCTAAAGTTTTGAATTTACTATTTCTTAAATAAACAAAAGTGCTGTTCAGAAATTCTACTTTCTGAACAGCACTTTCAACATATTATTAGTGACGATTTCTATTACGATTTCTTAAGAATGTTGGAATATCTAGCATATCATCTTGCTGATAGTTATTATTTTGAGTTTGACGCACTGGTTCTTGTTGTACTGGTTGTTCTTGTACGCGTTCTCTAATTGTTGGTTGCGGAGCTTGAGTTTGTGCAACTCTGTTGCCCATCGCAGGACGTGAATTTTGGACACGTTGGTTAATAATATCATCAGAGAAACCAGTTGCTATGACAGTTACGATAATTTCGTCATTAAGATTTTCATTAATGACAGAACCGAAGATCATATTTACTTCTTCATCAGAAGCAGATGCTACGATGTCTGCAGCTTCCTGAACTTCAAATAAACTTAAATTAGATCCACCAGTGATGTTCATAATAACACCTTTTGCACCATCAATAGATGTTTCTAATAATGGACTTGAGATTGCCTTTTTAGCCGCTTCTGTCGCACGGTTTTCACCAGTTGCAATCCCGATTCCCATTAAAGCAGAACCTTTATCAGACATAATAGTTTTTACGTCAGCAAAGTCTAGGTTAATTAAACCTGGTGTAGCAATTAAGTCAGAAATACCTTGTACCCCTTGACGTAATACATTATCAGCCTCGCGGAACGCTTCAAGCATTGGAGTGCTTTTATCAACGATTTGTAATAATTTATCGTTTGGAATTACAATTAATGTATCCACAGCTTCTTTCATTGCTGCGATCCCTGAAATAGCTTGTGTTTGACGTTTACGGCCTTCAAACGAGAATGGACGTGTAACAACACCAACTGTTAAAGCACCTAAATCACGTGCAATGGATGCGATTACTGGAGCTGCACCTGTACCAGTTCCACCGCCCATACCGGCAGTTACGAAGACCATATCGGCCCCTCTAAGTACTTCTTCAATTTGCTCGCGACTCTCTTCAGCGGCTTTCTTACCGACTTCAGGATTAGCACCAGCACCTAATCCACGAGTAAGCTTTCCCCCAATTTGTAATTTGTACTCAGCTTTTGATAGATTTAAAGCTTGTGCATCAGTATTTACCGCAATAAAATCTACACCTTGTACGCCATGTTCAATCATTCTGTTTACTGCATTATTACCGCCACCGCCAACACCAATTACTTTGATATTAGCTAGTTGGTCGATACTAGTATCAAATTCCAACATAGTAATCTCCTCCTACTACTCTAAAACTGTTAGTTAATATGAATCTATCAAGTTATTCGAAAAATTTATCAAATAGTCTTTTCGCTTTGTCGATCACGCTTGTCTTATTCGTTTGTTCGGCTTTTTCTGATGCATTTGATTGTTTTTTAGGAGGAGTATTCCCTGCCCCTGCTGTTGCGTAAACTGGCGCTTCACTCGGGCTTCTACCGTAAAATTCATCCTCATCATGTGCATATTGTATTAGTCCGACTGCAGTCGTATAAGATGGTTCCCGAACCCCGATATAATCAGGGGTATATATTCTTACACGAGTTTGCATTACTTGTCTAGCCAATGGTGCAATTCCTTCTAATTGTGCTACACCACCTGTAATAACTACGCCACCCGGAAGGTCACGAACACCCATATCAGCTAATTTGTCCAAAATCATTTCAAATAGTTCTTCTAAACGTGCTCCTATGACATTTGAAATAAATCTTTGACTAAACTGATCTGTAGTATCGGTTCCAACAACAGGAACTTCAAATAGTTCTTCATCTGATGCATCATCGTAAAAGGCATGTCCAAATTGTTTCTTAATTTGTTCGGCTTGTTCAGTTGGAGTTTTTAGCACAATCGATAAATCTTTAGTTATATGTTCGCCGCCGATTGGCACAACTCCTGTATGTTTTAATAATCCGTCTTCAAATACTGCGATAGTTGTTGAGCCACCACCTAAATCAATGAAAGCAGTACCTTGATTTTTTTCGTCTTCAGATAATGCAAGATGACCAGCTGCTAGCGGTTGCAAATATATTTCTCTTATTTGTAAACCTGCTCGCTCAACACATCTTAATACATTATGCACGATTGTTTTAGAAGTGGTAATCATCGTTGCATCCATTTCTAAACGGATTCCAATCATCCCACGGGGGTCTTTGATCTCATCCAAATTATCAACAATAAATTGACGCGGTATGATGTTTACCAAAACACTTTCAGGTGGCACAGACATTGCTTGTGCCGAATCAATCACTCGTTCCAAATCATCATCTGTAATTTCACGGTTTTCACTATTAACGGCGACTACACCTTTAACGGATTTTAGTGAAGTTTGAATTGCGGGTATACCTAATATTACTTCTTCAACTGCTAGTCCAGTCATACGTTCAGCTTGTTCTACGGCTTTTCTAATTGATTGGACTGTTGCATCTATATCAACAATAGTACCTTTTCGAATTCCGTTTGATTTTACATTGCCGACGCCTATAACATGAATGTTGTTGTCACTCACTTCACCTATTAAAACTTTAATAGACGACGATCCAATATCAAGTGAGATATAAATATTTTCATGATTCAAACTACCGCACCTCCTTCGAATACTCCTACTTTTCATTGTATTGTAGTTTTATATCAATGTCTAAATAAAATAATATATACTATTCAATTTTACCGCTATTTTACTGATTTTTCATCCCATTTTTATGTCTGTCTTCCCATTTTGTTATCAAAATTCGTCGAATGACAGCTATATTCTGGAATAACCGCACTCCAAAGGCAAAAATCGCAGCTAAATATAGATCAACTCCTAGATGTACTCCTAAAAATGCAAGTCCTGCTGCTAACGCGATATTAAAGAAAAATCCGGATACAAAAACTTTATCATCATAGACTTGTTGTAAATGAGCCCGTATTCCCCCAAATAATGTATCAAGTGCAGCTAATACTGCAATAGATAAATAGTTTTCATAAACTGCAGGAATTTGAATATCGGTTAAGAGACCTAAGGCTAGTCCTAATATTAATCCTAGTAATGGTAACCACATACTCTAATCCCCTTTATTTTCTTCCACTAAATATGAGTTTACAAGTTCACCGTCAAATTTTGTAATGGTAATTTTATCCTGTGCCTTATTAATGACTAAATCAAGATTATCGATATAAAAATCATCTTGAAATCCTGAAGCATATAAGTAACTATAAAGTTTCTCAGCCATTTCAAAGCTTTCTGTAATTACTTTTATTTCTACCTCTGTATCATTAATAGGTATGCTATTAACCGTTGTATCCCCATTAATATCTCGAATTGCAGTAGTATGAACAATTCTTTGGCCATTGATTTCCATATATAAACCATTAAAACGGAATATTTCATTCACTAAACGGATGAGTAATTCAGGAGAAATAGGTTCTACTTGATACCCAAATTCGATTAATTCCATAGAGGGTCGAATATTTAGGGTCAAGCCCGGGCCGGAAACAGGGGAAAGACCAGCTTCACGTTTTAACTCTTCAAGTGTATTTTGTAAAACTTGTCCTTGATTTTTGGAGTTCGAACTTTCGTATTCCTTAACGTCCTCGCTGAGAGTCAATATTTCAGAAAGTAATTCAGATTGTCTCTTTTTCTCTTCTGATAACTCTTGTCTTACTTCCCAAATGTCGCGGGTATCTCGTTCAGTCGGTTTTTGAACGGTATTATATTGAATTGCAATCATTAAGCCAATAATAAATGACACAATTGTTATTCTAGCGATTATTTTCTTATTCACTTGATTTCCTCCAAAATCCCCCCATATCACCTAACTTCTTTGATATCGGTAGGAGGTTAGATAACCATATTTGTGCACGTTCGAAATACTGTCAAGAGCATTCCATTTTTATTTATATATCTTTTAAAAGATTGAAGCCATCAAATATGTAAAGTGTTGAAGAGTAGACGGTTAGGATCTATTTAACTTTCTTCATTTACAGTAGGCATCGAAATCTTACCACTCTCTTCAAGCGTTACTACAATTTGGTCATTTAATAATTGATCAAAAACTCCACCAACCATTTGCAAAGAGTCAATTAATGTATCAGAATTTCCAACCGCTGCAATTTCAAAAGGTGCCGGATATTGTTTTCCATCCACTGTAATAACTGGTCCATTACAGCGTATATATGAATTAGCCTTTAATCTTTGACCATTGACAGAAATAGCCTCTGCACCAGAAATTCTCAATTCATTAATGACCATAAATATATGACTTTCATGAACGATATAATCATTAGGATTGGTTGTATTTGGATTGTATTCTCCATCTTTTAATGTTACTTTAATCCCCTCCCCTACTGCCGGAATTTGACCCAATAGTAGGCGGATTCGTTCAGCTTCATCTACCATTTGCTCATACTCATTTTGGTTTGAAGCAAAAGATTTTTCATAATCTCGAATTTGTTCTTGTAAATGATTTACCTCATCCATTAATTCTTTATTACGTTCTTTTTGATCAATCAATTCTTCTCGATATGATTCATCTTGTTGTAAAAAATTATTTGTAATTTTCACTTCATCTTTTGACAGGTTATACGAGTAGCCGATTATAAATCCAGTAGTGATGAGGACAATTAAAAGAATGAACTGTTTTCTTGTGAATTTAGGTGACTTTCTATTCGGGAATCGATTCTTCATCTGTAACCACATCCTGTTCTTCCTCTTCCACATCCTCTTCTCCTAAATCATCGATGTTAAAGTCAACTTCTGAATATTCATCAGAATAGGAGCGATAGTAAGAACCAACTTCGATATCAATAATCCCTTTTTCAAATTCACCAGTACTCTCAATTTGTGCAACAATTGAAGGATAATAGTTCAGCTTGTCCGAAAGAGATGTAATTTCTGCTCGCACCTCATAGCCATCATTCATAAAAAGCGTAATGGCATATGGATCTGAACTTGTTGGGGTTGCATTAATTTGAGAAATTAACGCTAAAACTGTCGGCTTTAGTTGTCCAAGTTCTTTTAACAATCGCTTTCTTACTTTTTCATCATCAAATGCTAAAAATACTGGTGCATCAATTGGTTCAACAGTACTCATTTTTTTGAATACATAACCGTTTTCTAACATCGGATAAAAGACTTGATCCTCCGAAATATAAGCCACTTTATCCCATTCTTGGATGTTGATTTCTACTGTTGTTAACCATTGGCGGTTCACTTCAACGTTTTTAATCCATTTTTCTTGTAGTAAATCTTTCTCTACTTCTTTAGAACGAAATCCCCACATGGAGTTTCCCACTTTTAAGTCCGATAATTCCAAGTATTCCTCATTTTGAACAAGTTCAGAACCGGTAATTTTTATTGTTTTAATCTCACTATATGGAGATTGAAAATAAAGGAGTAAAAATAATGTGAGAAAAAATAAGGAGACTAATACAATAAATTTTCTATTCGTTCTTTTTTTTCTTTTTTCTCGTAATGTTGGTATACGGTCTTCGATATCTATAATCTTCTCCATATTTTTACTCCTCTCTCTCAAAGACTTCAAAATAACTAACCTATTTAATTGACAAAAATTACTGGTCGAGGTCATTCGGTTCGACTTGCAAAGGAAACGATAATGGCTACAACAAACCAAATAATCATTAACGATGTTCCACCATAACTGATAAATGGTAATGTAACACCTGTTACTGGAATTAGCCCAATTACTACACCAATATTTAAACATGCTTGGAACCCTACCATACTCACAAGAGCAGTCATCGCATAAAAGTCAGAACTTCTAACGGAATTGATGGCTAGTCCAACTCCTGAGTATATAAATATTCCAAACAATGCGAGTACAACGCAACCACCTAAAAAACCAATTTCCTCTAAAATAATTGAATAAATAAAATCGTTTTGTGGCTCGGGTAAATATAAAAACTTTTGCCTACTTTCTTGGAAGCCGTGTCCTAATAACCCCGCAGGACCAATTGCTAATAAAGATTGAACCGCCTGGAATCCACTACCTAATGGATCAGCCCATGGATTGATAAAAGCCTCAATTCGTTTTAATCGATACGGAGCAGAAGCGATTAATCCAACCAATCCAACAACTCCAACTGCAATAAACCCAATATATAATTTGATTGGATATCTTGCGATAAAAAGTAATACGAAAGAAGAAACGACCAAAATAAATACGGATCCAAAATCAGGTTGCAACATCATTAACGCACATGGAATGATGATAATTAAGAAATGTTTAATTTGTACAACTCTTTCATCATTTCTAACTTTACTTAACAAGAAACTTAAATACATTAACGTTGTAATCTTAACGATTTCAGCTGGCTGTACTGTCAGTGGTCCTACACCAATCCAACCACGAGATCCATTTCGGACAATACCAATTCCTGGAATGAGTACTAGTACTAAAAGAACTAAAGATAGGATGTAAAATGTAACCCAAGTTTTTTCTTCTGTGATTATGTTCATTCTCGTAACGATGAAGAAAACCGTTAATGCCAATCCTAAATAGATGGATTGTTTAATATAAAATGGTACTTCACCTTCATAGTGAACGGAGCTCCAGTAAGTACCAGCAGAGTAGATAAAAATAATCCCTATTACTGATAACAATACTGCTGAAATAATGAAGAGCCTCTTATAATAAAACTTCAGCTAAGGCATCCTTTCTGCTTTAGTACTTTTTACACAATGAAAAAGATGTATATATGGTCATTAACTAACTTAACAGTAAAATATAACAAACGCATTGCAATTTATGAATCATTTCAATTACAGTTTCATTACATGTTCAATAAATAAATCTCCACGGATTTCAAAGTTAGGGTATTGGTCCCAACTTGCACATGCAGGTGATAATAATACAACATCTCCAATTTCGGAAATGTCTGCCGCCTTGCTAACTGCATCTTCTACATTGTCTGCATTCACTGTGTTTTCAATACCACATGACTTTGCAAACTCTATGAAACGTTCTCCCGTCTGCCCAAAGGCTACAACAGCTTTTACATTCTTCATAGAATCTCGCAATTCTTCGAAGGAATGTCCGCGATCAAGTCCCCCTGCTAATAAAACAATCGGTTGTTTGAAAGCATCTAGTGCAACTTTTGTTGCTAAACAATTGGTTGCTTTTGAATCGTTATAGAATTTTCTTCCATCCCACTCCCGAACAAATTGTGTACGATGACGGACGCCTGAAAAAGTTGATAAAACTTCAATCATTTTTGATTGATCACAGCCATAAATGATACATGCTGCAACAGCTGCCAGTACATTTTCTAGATTATGTTTCCCGGGCAATGCTATATTATTTCTTTCAAAAATTGGTTCGCCTTGCCAATACACAGTTGTCTCATCTGCGCTAATACCTTCTTCAGTTCGTCCTTCTGAACTAAATGGTACTTTTTTTGCTTTTGATTGTTGAGCAAACTGTTGTACCACTTCTTGACCGGCATTGTAAATCAACCAATCATTCTCATCTTGATTTTTGGTAATGGCAAATTTGGCTTTTACGTATTCTTCAAATGTTCCATGATAATCTAGATGCGCATCATATAAATTTGTTAGAATGGCAATTTTCGGCTTAAATTCAATTGTCCCCATTAACTGAAACGATGATAATTCAGTGACAATAACATTTTCAGTGGTTGCTGTCGCTGCAACTCCACATGCAACAGTACCAATATTCCCAGCGATTAAAGGCTGTCTTTCACCATTCTTTAGCATTTCATACACTAATGTTGTCGTAGTTGTTTTACCATTCGTACCTGTAATCCCGATAATCGGCGCCTCACTCACTAAATAAGCAAGTTCTACCTCTGTAATTACTGGTAGTTGACGACTAATAGCATCAGCAATAATTGGGTTACTATATGGAATACCCGGATTTTTTACGATTAGTTCGAAGCCCTCGTCTAATAAGTCTTCTGGATGTCGACCACAAATAACCGTGATTCCCATTTCAAGTAAGCCCTGAGCACTTGGGTTTTCATCGAACGGTTTCGAATCGTTAACAGTTACAAAAGCTCCTAACTCATGTAGGAGCTCTGCCGCCTTAACACCACTTTTGGCAAGACCTAGTACTAATACTTTTTTATGTTGTAATTTTGAATACTCTATCATAGTAATGCCTCCAATACGACTGCTAATAATGCAAGAACTAGTCCTGATGACCAAAAGACAGCTACCACTGTTTTTTCATCCCAGCCTGATAATTCAAAATGGTGATGAATTGGTGCCATTTTAAAAATACGTTTTCCACCACGTAATTTGTAACTACCAACTTGTAAAATAACCGATAATGTCTCAATTACGAAAACGAGACCAATTAATAATAGTAACAATTCTTCTTTCACTAATACAGAGACCATCGCTAACGCTCCACCTAAAGCAAGAGAACCTGTATCACCCATAAATACTTTCGCTGGATTTGCATTAAAAATTAGGAATCCTAATAATGCGCCCGTTACAGAAAAAGTAAATAGAGCAACGTCAGATTGTTGGTTAAACAATGCGATTACCCCAAATGCTGCAAAAGCAACTGATGCTGTTCCAGCAACTAACCCATCTAGTCCGTCTGTTAAGTTGACTGCATTTGAAAATCCTACTAACCAAAAAATTAAAAATGCAGCATATAAAATACCTAAGTCGATTGATAAATCGGTATATGGAATAGTAATTGAAGTATCGAAAGTACCTAATCGCAAAAGTAAAAACGCTGCAATGGAGATCACGATTTGACCTACTAATTTTTGTATTGATGTTAAACCTAAATTACGTTTAAATACGACTTTTATTCCGTCATCTAACAACCCGATTAATCCAAAACCTATTAATACAAGAAGTAAAACAACTGTTTGAGTCGTAAATATACTAAATACATTTCCAACAATCACCGTTGTAGCAATAATCGAAATTAAAAAAATTATACCGCCCATTGTTGGAGTGCCAGCCTTCTTCATATGTGACTGTGGCCCAACTTCTCGAATGCTTTGCCCGAACTTCAAACGGCGAAGTATCGGAATTGTGATTGGTGCTAATGCCACAGAAACTATGAAAGATATGGCTAAAATGGTTATTGTTGTTGCGATTGTCATGTTAGATCTCCTTTAAAACTTCTTTATATCATTTATTGAATCCTTCATTATAATAGTTGTTTTTTGTCCACTTTAAAAGTCCTAATTCGTTTCATCAGTTTCTTCATCAGTTTCTTCACCTAAATAAAGATGGACGGTGCCGTCAACTTCAATTACATTGTTTGGTTCTGGTAACTGACCCGTAACAATTTTTCCGTCTCCATGCACTTCAATTTTATATGGGTATTGTAATTTCATAATTTCGTCTGCTGAAAGTCCTATAAAATTAGGAAGACGTTCTGTAATAGGATCTCCCCAACGATAATCCTTTTCAAGTTGCCCTTCTTTATCTTCTTTGATGCCAAGCTTTGGTGCAATGTCTTCAATGATTTGTCCTACAATTGGTGCAGCAATTGTACTACCAAAGACAACAGAACTTTTTGGACTATCAACTGCAACATAAACTACAACTTCAGGATTGTTTGCAGGCGCAAAACCGATAAATGAAACAATATAATCTCCATCTTTATATCGTCCATTTTCAACTTTTTGCGCTGTACCCGTTTTTCCGCCAATTCGTAGACCATCACGATATGCTTGGCGGCCTGAACCTATTGCTACTACTGATTCTAATGCATTTCTAACCTTCTCTGATGTATCCTCACTTATTACAGTTCGTTTCAACTCCGGTTTATTTTCAACAACTAATTTTCCACTTTCCGGATCATAAACTTTTGAAACAACATAAGGTGTATATAATTTACCCCCATTTATGGCCGCTGAAACAGCTTGCACTTGTTGGATAGGCGTTACTGCAATACCTTGACCAAAAGATGTGGTTGCATGTTCAACAGGACCAAAAGCTTCTTTTGAAAATAAAATTCCAGATGCTTCACCTGCAATGTTAGAACCTGTTGTTTCACCAAAGCCAAATTTTTTAATGTATTCCATTAATTTATCAGAACCTACACGTTGTCCCATTTCAATAAATCCAGGGTTACAAGAATTTTGTACAACTTGTAAAAAGGTTTCATCTCCATGTCCTTCACGCTTCCAACATCGGAGTCTTGCACCTTCAACCATTGTATAGCCTCTGTCATAAAACTTTTCTTTTTCTAAGTTTACTACCCCTTCTTCAAGAGCTGCACTTAATGTGATAATTTTAAAGGTTGACCCAGGCTCGTACGTCATCCAAACTGGTAAATTCCGATTATAAATCGATGAATCAACTTTTTCAAAATTTGACGGATCATAAGTTGGATAAGAAGATAAAGCTAAGATTTCACCAGTATTAGGATTCATCGCAATGGCTAATGCTTGATCCGCATTATATTTAGTCATAGCTTGTGCTAATTCTCTTTCAACTACTTGTTGAATTTCTAAATCAATAGTTAATTCTACAGTAGCGCCTTGATCACCTTCACGCCATTCGTCATCCACATGAGGTAAGGCATTTCCTTTTGCGTCTGTAAACAGGCGAATCGCTGCGGATTTTGAAGTTAATAGTTTGTCATATTGAAATTCAATTCCAGCTAGACCTTGAGTATCATACCCGGTAAAACCAATAAATCGAGACAATAAGTTACCATATGGATAATGGCGTACATAGTCAACACCACTATAAAGCCCATCTATTTTTAGTCCCTGTATTTGTACTGCCTGTTCATATGTAATATTTTTGGCCTCAGGTGCAAGTTTTACTAAATAATCTTTCGAATTCATTTTTTCGTATAATTTTTTTTCATCAAGTTTTAATACTTGTGCAATTTGCTTGGCAGCTTGTTCGATATTATCGTTTTGTGCGGGCATAAAATAAAGTGTTGGAGCTAGCTTGTTTGTAACAAGAACTTCCCCGTTACGATCGGTAATTTCCCCTCGCTCGGATGCAAAGGGAATTTCTCGATCCCAGTTGGCCTTTGCAAGTTCGGTCAGCTTATCATGCTGTATAATTTGCACATAAAACAGTCGAAGCACAACCGCAATACCAAATAAAATAAATCCAAAAACTACTAATCTTAATCTCTTCTTTGAAATGGCCGAAATCCACTTCATTAGACACATCACCCCGTTGTTATCAAGGTATGAAATGAAGTGGACTTGTATTCAAAAATCGCCTAGTTAACATCAGTTTTGATTCGTTTAGTTTAATCTTGAGGAATTACTTCTTCATCGCCTTCGGGTTCTTCTTCAACTGGTACTGAATATACCTCTTCCGGTGTTTTTAAATTAACAACAATTGGCGAAGAATCTACGATAGTTGTATTAGGAGAAACACTTTGACTTTCAACAAATCCTTCCCCTACAATTTCAATCGATAATCCGGACATCGCTTTATAGATTAAGAGATTTCTTAATGACCATTTTTCGAAAGAAGGAATTGTAACAGACCCTTTCGTCTTTAAAAATACAAGACTTCCTTTAGTCATTTGCAAGTTTTGTTTAGGATATTGTTCTACAATTTCTCCACCCTCTCCAATCACGATAGGTGTTAATCCCTCATTTTCGATTTCCACTTGCATTGACTCAGAGCTTTTCCCGACATAGTTCCCCACTTTCGCAGTTTGAACCTGTGCTGCATCTTCAGGTTTAATGTTTAAATATTTCAAGCTATTTTGGACAACAGATGTAAACACTTTTGCTACTGGTTCTGAACCATATTCAGTCAGTTTAAGCTTTGGTTGTTTCACTGCTACATACACAATTAATTGTGGATCTTCTGCTGGAGCCATCCCTAAAAATGAATACAGATAATTATTTTTCCCCTCTAAATAGCCTGCCCCATTCGAACGAGAAATTTGAGCTGTACCTGTTTTTCCAGCTACTTCGTATCCTTCTACTTTAAAGTTTTTTGCCGTCCCTGCCTTAGAGGTTACTGTAGAAGCAAGGATTTCTCTTACTTGTTTTGCTGTTTCAGCAGATACAGGTTCGCCCTTAACTACTGGCTCATTATCTTTTATAACTTCACCTGTATTCGAATCTACTATCTTATCAATTAAAAATGGTTGCATCATTTTACCGTCATTTGCAATTGCTGTCATTCCTTGTACTAATTGAATGGGAGTTACGGTAGATCCTTGACCATAGGCTGTTGTTACTCGGTTAATTGGATAGGTCGTTAATATTGTTCCGGTAACTTCACCAGGTAAATCGATACCTGTCTTTTGACCAAAACCAAATCGATCTAAGTATTTGATTAGTGTCTTGTCACCCATCTGTTCTAACATATACGCGATTGCCGTATTCGAAGAACGTTGAAACCCTTCTAAATACGTAATGGGACCCCATCCAACATAGTTATGGTCACGAATTGTACTATCTAATATTGTATATTGACCAGATTGATAATACGCATTCGGATGCCAATTGCCAGTTTCGATAGCGGCACTAAGTGTAAAGACTTTCATTGTAGACCCTGGTTCAATGACCATTTGAGTCACTTCATTTAACCAGTTGTTATCTAATCCAACTCGCGTATCTGGATCAAATGTTGGACGTTGTGTCATTGCCAGAATTTCACCAGTTTTTGGGTCAGCTACAACGGCTACCATTGATTCAGGATCGTACTCTTCATAGACACCAGTCATAGCATCTTCTAAAAAGCTTTGAATTGTTTTATCGATTGTTAAATGAATATTGTCCCCATTTTCCGCCGGTTTAACCATTTTTTCACTATTAGGTAATAGGAAACCGAAAATGTCACTTTCATATTGCATGTTGCCATCTTTCCCGGTTAATTCCTTATTAAAAATGGATTCCAAGCCCATTTTCCCAACCGTTTTAAAAGTGCCATCTTTTTGCTCTTCTTTTTGAGCAAAACCAATTAGATGAGAAGCAAAGATACCGTTTGGATAATAACGTTTTGTATCGCTTGCAAAAACTACCCCTGGTAATTCTTCTTTCTCTATTTTCCTCATTACATCATGACTAATTCCTCGTCCTGCAGTTCCAAATTCAACTTGCCATCTCTCTTTTTCTACTCCATTTGAAAGAATTTCATAGATTTTAGATTCTTCCATATCAATATATTTCGCTATGACTTCTGCTGTTTTTTTAATATCTGATACATGTTGAGGTTTTTCTGAATTAGTCGTTGCCTTTGGACTAACAACTGCAATAAGACGATAACTCAATGTGTCCTCAGCGATGATATTACCGCCTCGGTCATATATTTTTCCTCTTTCTGCTGTTAGAACGGCCTCTTTTCCATACAATGCAGCCGCTTTTGCCTCTAATACTTGTCCTTCTACTTCACCTGTTGATTGGATATAAAAAATTCTACCAAATAATAGAAAAAAGAGCCCTCCATAAAGTAATAACATTAGAAAGGCTCCCCATTGGAAACGAAATTTTTTCTTTTTCATTCGCCCGGCACTACCTTTACATTCTTCTCATTAAGAGTTAAACCGAGTTCTTTTGCTTTTTCCCAAATTCTTTCATATGTCGATAGTTCACTTACTTGTACTTTTAAATCGACATTTTGATTTTTCACTTCTGCAATTTCTGATTCAACTTGCTGTATCTCCATTGTTGTTTGTTGAATAGAACTCTGCTTGTGTAAAATCGTCACTGCAAGAAGTGCTACAACAACTACAAAAGCAATATACAAAAGTTTTTCTTTAGCTGTTATTATTTTTTTCTTTTTTTTCGGTTTAATAGAGGGCTGCTGATGCTTTATTACTTCTGATTGTTCAATATATGATTGTTGTCTTACACGTACTGCCATTTACCCACGTCCTTTTTCACTAATTTTTTCTGCAATTCTTAGTTTTGCTGATCTCGAACGATTATTCGCTTCTAACTCCTCTTCAGAAGGTAGAATTGGTTTTCTCGTTATAAGTTTTAGTGTTGGTTTGACATTATCTGGGATGACTGGTAACCCGGGTGGTAAATCTGGTAAGGAAGAAGCCTCTTTAAAAATTGTTTTCGTAAGGCGATCCTCTAATGAATGGAAAGTAATCACACTAATCCGTCCATTAATATTCAGTAAGTCAATTGCATCAGTGAGTGAATCTTCTGCTGCGCCTAATTCATCGTTTACCGCAATGCGAATTGCTTGGAAAATTCGTTTTGCAGGATGTCCGCCTTTTCTACGAGCAGCCGCCGGAATTCCATCTTTGATTAGTTCCACTAATTGCCCCGTTGTTTCAATCGGTGCATTTTTTCTTGCTTCTTCAATTTTACGTGCAACTTGTTTTGAAAACTTTTCTTCTCCATAACGGAAGAAGATTCGTACTAAATCTTCATAAGGCCACTCATTTACTACATGGAAGGCAGTAAGTTCGGCAGTTTGGTCCATTCGCATATCAAGTGGTGCGTCGTGGTGATAACTAAATCCCCGTTCTGGTGTGTCAAGTTGAGGTGAGGATACACCTAAATCGTATAGAACTCCATCTACTTTTGGGATATTTAGATTAGCTAGTTCTTCTTTAAGATATCTGAAGTTCGAATGAACAAATGTAACACGATCCAGATAGTTTTCTAAACGCTTTTTTGCATTTTCAATAGCTATCATATCTTGGTCAAAACAAATCAAACGACCTTTTGATGATAGTTGTTGTACTAAATATTCACTATGACCTGCACCACCTAAAGTACAGTCCACATAAATTCCTTCAGGATTGATGTTCAATCCATCAACAGTTTCCTTTAATAATACGGTTGTATGATCGAACATAAATTAGCCCCTTTTCTAGTTTTTCTTAGAAGTCAAATCCAATTAAGTTTTCTGCTATTTCATTAAACGATTCTTCAGCATCGTTAAAGTAAGCTTCCCAAGCATCTTTTGCCCATATTTCTATTTTGCTTGAAACCCCTACAATAACACATTCCTTTTCAAGTTTTGCATAAGTGGAGAGTGTAGATGGGATATTAATACGTCCCTGTTTATCTATTTCCACTTCTGTTGCACCTGAAAAGAAAAATCTAGCAAATGCTCGAGCATCTTTTTTTGTCATTGGTAATTCTTTTAATTTTTCTTCGAGTTTTCGCCATTCATCCATAGGATATCCAAAGAGACAGTTATCAAGTCCGCGAGTAATAACAAATGTATTACCTAATTGCTCACGAAATTTTGATGGCACAATTAGTCGTCCTTTAGTATCAACAGAGTGTTGATATTCCCCCATGAACATGCTACTCACCCCACTTTAGTTAATAATGTACCACATCCCCCCACTTTCCTCCACAATTTTCACTGTAATGTTCATAACATTTTTCAAAATATGTAAATTGCACTTTTCGCTGCATGTCAGCTTATGAAAAATGGCATAAAAAAAGCGGACACTTAGGTTAAAGTGCCCACTTTTTGTATTACTAAAGTTATAGTGATTCATTCAAAACTAGTTTTTATAAAAAATTTATATCTCCATTATAAATGAACAATATAATGTGAGTTTGTAATTTCTAACGGTAATTGTAATATGTCTGTAATCAAAGAAACACCATATTCATTTAAATATTGATATGGATTAAATACACGCTCTTGATAATTTTCACTAGGGAAAAGCTCGTCATGAATCGTATTGAATTGACGAAGGGTTTTATCATGTTGGATTAAGATATATTGTTCAATTTTTTTACTTAAGTAATCAAACTGCATTTCATGGTATTTTTTATTTTTTTCGACTATATCATCTAAATGAATTTGTTGATTCGTTAAGTGTATTTGTAATTCATCATATTGTGTGTGAATCAATTGTTGTAATTGTTCAATCTGCTTTTTCGCTTTTTCATCTTGTACACTTTCAATAAATTGATTTTTCAACTCTTCAACTTGACCATTCCATACTTGATCAATCGATAGCTTGTATTCATTTAATAAATGTTCAACTTTGTTTGTCACTAATGTAATATTCAACCTCGGTGCGAAAATAGGCATTTGTAAATCTAATAACTCAAATGCGTCTTTCAACGTAGCCCAATATGCTAATTCCCCAGGACCACCAACAAACGCAAGAACTGGGATTGTCATCTCTTGCATTAAAGGTCGAGTGACAACATTATTACTTAAACTTGTGGGATTGTTTTTTGCAATCTCCAGAAGTTCTTCTTTTGACATTTTTACATTTGCACTTGCATTCTCGAACATCCGTTCATTTCTTTCAAGTAAGAAACGTTCACCTTCCCGTACGAAGAATAAATTCGCATTGTTTTCTGTTGCCCCAATTGGCATCCCATAGCCTATTTCATTAAATAAACGTTCTTTTGCCACTACTAAATCTGCAATTTCTTCATTGCGATCAATAATTTTTTGGAAGAACGATGATTCAAATTGACGGAACGGTCCATAGGCTGCATCAATTAATAACAGACCTTCTTGCTGAAATAATGAGTTCATTAAGCGTGCGAAGAATTGCGTAAATGTTGTACTTTGTTCCATTTGTTCTAAAACGGAATGGTAAAGCTTTAGAGAGTGTTCTGTCTCCCCAAAATCCCTGAAAATAATTGAAAGTAAATCTTTCATTTCATTATGGTCAATTGGCGTTGTTGAAGCCATTGTTTTTTTAATGGAACGCTTACTATAAGTACGCTTTTTCACTTCACCATTATGAATAGTGAAAGTATGGTTAATTTCCTCTAAATCGTGATCTTCTCCTGCAATCCAAAAAATCGGTACTACGTTGATACCGAGTTTTTCACTCTGTTGTTTTGCAAGTAAAATAACAGAAATTGCTTTATGAACAGAATATAAAGGACCAGTTAATATTCCAGCTTGTTGCCCACCAACGACAGCTAGTGCACCATTTTCTAAATTCGATAAATTCTCTTCAACTTTTTCTGAAAGTCCTAATGGCTCCATAAACGAACGAATAATATTGCTTAATTCGTATACATCATAATATTTGCCTTTTAAATATTTTGCACGATTTTTAAATGAGTGGTCGTTGTACTCATATTGAAAAAATGGTTGTAGCTTCTCGCTAGCAACCCAATAATCAGACAGTAACTGATTGTTAACTGGTGATATGACCTGTTCCAGTTTCATTAAAATAATCTCCTCTACTACTAACTCTATCGAAATTAACAACTATATTAATAATAAATATATAACAATTATACTTCGGCATAATTACTTTCGGATTTCGAATTACCTTGTGCATACAAAATCCATTTTTACGACGATCGACGATTCTAAGCTCACTACCACTTATAACCCTCACGAAACCGCTGACTCGCCATAGGCTTAGGCCGCGCGCGTTTTGTTCATAAGGCTGAGACATACAAACTGGAGTTTCCAGCAATATATGGCGCTCTTAGTCTAAGTTAATATTATCTCAGGTCGGGGGATTTTGGGCCCAGACTAAATGAAGTGAAGTAAATCTACCTACTCATTATATTGTAAACGCAAAAGGGTGCACTTCAAAAGAAAATGCTTATACAAGCTCAACATATTCAATAATATTTAGTGATAGTCCTACGATCCAAACGAACAAATAAGCAACAGTTAAAATAATAAAATAAGTTCTCCAAATCCTTTTAAATAAAGCAAGTAATTCAATTTCCTTTTTCGAACGCCAATCTATGTAAGTAATAATAATTGCAATCAAAAGCGCTATCATAAAAATGAACAGACTATAGTTCACTCCCCATAAACTTGAAACGGAAAGTGTTACAGAAAAGAATAGAATAAACGTTGTAAGGTCTGCAGCCAATCCAAACGCTTTTGTATGGTTTTTCTTTCTTTTACGATAAATAACATATGTTAAGAAAAAAAGAAGGATTGGAAACAGTATAATTACACTTATCATCGTTTGAATGAACATTTTCACATCTTCTCACCGCTTTTCTCTAATACTTTTAATAGATGATATAAAGTACTTAAAGTTGGTAGATTACTTCCCCTACGAGATGCTCTTTCAATCACCGCCCCTACTATTGTATCAATTTCTGTAGGACGATGTTGTAAAAAATCTGTCAACATGGAAGAAGTATTTGTAGACGTTTTTCGACATAGGTCTAGTACATCTTCCAATAATAAATTTCCTTTCAATTCAGGAAATGCCAACATTAATTCATTATACATCGACTCTACTATATTGAGAGTATGAGATGACTCGAGTAATTGTCCATTTTTTACTTTTAGGATGGCAGTTAATGGGTTGATGAAACAATTTAATAATGCCTTGTGAAATAGCATATACTCCGCATTTTCTTCAATTTGAATTGGCAAAAGGTCCAATTGTAATTGTTGCAGGAAAACAAAAGATTGATGATTTCCTCTTTCGAAGGCTAACTTCATCGATCCGTTACCACGATGAGCGACTGTATAATCATTAAGCTTTTGAGCACCAAATTGACACGAACCAAAGAAAATAGTTTTTTGTGGTAAAGTTAAGGCTTCCTCATAATGAGCTAATCCATTTTGAATAAACAATAATGGCACGTCTTCAGGTAATGATGAAATAGTAGAATACAAATCCTTCAATTGGGCATATTTCACCGCAACGATTATAACCGAATCCTTTGAAATATTCGAAAGCTCAGTCATTACCTCTACCTCATTAATCTGAAGTGTTTGATTTAAATTTTTTCGAACTATACCATTTGTCTTTAATAGGTTAGCTTGCTCTTCACGCTTTGAAATAATGGTTACCTTGTAACTTGATTCTGCTATAAAACTAGCGACTAGCATTCCAATTGCCCCTGCACCAACTACAACCACATTCATTCTCCTGTAACCTCACTTACTAATAAAATTCTATATATTAAAAGGCCTACCTTTGACTGGGTAGACCTTGTTTACGCTTATATTATTATACTGGAAATACAGGGTGTTTTCGAGAAGGTAATGAAATTTCTTTACTCGCATAATAACAGAAACGTTTTGAGAGTGTATCACGTAAATTAGTTGGTGCAACAATTTCATCAATGACTTGCTCAGAAGCAAGTTTATATAAATCAATTTCTTTTTTATATTCTTCAATTTTTTCTTTAACGAATTTGATTCGTTCTTTTGGATTTTCGATTTGTTCAATCTTATTTGAATAAACGGCATTTACAGCCGCTTCTGGCCCCATTACCGCGATTTGAGCAGTTGGTAGGGCAATACAAACATCCGGCTCAAATGCAGGTCCACACATCGCATAAAGGCCTGCACCATAAGCTTTCCGTACTATTACTGATATTTTAGGTACAGTGGCACTACTCATTGCAGAAATAAATTTGGCACCATGTCGAATAATTCCTGCTCTTTCCACCTTTGTACCAATCATAAATCCTGGAACGTCTGCAAGGAATAAAAGTGGAATCGAATAGGCATCACATAATTGGATAAATTTCGCGGCCTTATCTGCAGAATCTACAAATAATACACCGCCTTTAACTTTCGGCTGATTTGCAATGATTCCTATAACCTGACCATCAATCCGCGCAAGACCTGTAATTAGTTCTGGAGCGAATAATTTTTTTATTTCAAAAAAGCTATTTTCATCAATAAGTTGGTCAATGAGTTCGTACATATCGAATGGTGTATTTTGGCTTTCGGGGATAATTTCCACTATTGAACGCCCTTGGATTGGCGGTTTTCTTTCTAAAAATTTTGGTTTCTCTTTATAATTAGCACCAAAATAACTTAAATACGTTTTTGCATATTCAATTGCTTGTTGTTCAGATGTGGCTAATATGTCTCCACATCCACTTATTGTACAGTGCATTTTTGCGCCGCCCATTTCTTCTAAGGACACTTTCTCGCCAATTACTTTCTCAGCCATTCTCGGCGACCCTAAATACATCGATGCATTCCCTTCAACCATAATCACTACGTCACAAAAGGCCGGAATATAGGCCCCACCTGCAGCAGAAGGTCCAAATAAAATACATATTTGTGGAACACTACCGCTTAGGTTAACTTGATTATGGAATATTCGCCCTGCACCACGTCTCCCCGGAAACATTTCTAGCTGATCTGTAATGCGTGCACCTGCTGAATCGACTAAGTACAATAAAGGAACTTGCAACTTTTGTGCTGTCTCTTGAATACGAATAATTTTTTCTACTGTTCGATATCCCCATGATCCAGCCTTAACAGTTGAATCATTTGCCATGACACAAACGTTCTGTCCACCAATTTTCCCTATGGCTGTAACAACACCATCTGCTGGTAAGTCTTCAGCTTCACAATTGGCAAACTTTCCGTCTTCTTCATAAGCGCCATCATCGAATAGTAAAGAAAGGCGGTCACGAACAAATAATTTGTTGGATTGTATTAATTTATCGTGGTACTTTTGATGACCACCCGAGAGAATTTTATCTACTCGATTGTTTAATTCATCATTATAGGATTTCGTTGCCAAACACATTTCTCTCCTTTAAATGGCTAGATTTATGCAAGAACAACTAGTACATCTTCTTCGTCTACAAAATCACCTTCTGCAACATTAATTTTTGCAACTGTACCATCTGCTTCTGCCTCAATTGGAATTTCCATCTTCATCGACTCTAAAATAAGGACTGTTTGACCACTTGACACTGTATCTCCTTCTTTAACACACACCTCAAAAATTGTACCCGCCATTTGTGCTTTTATTTCAAACATAAATGACCCCTCTCCTCGATTTAGAAACAACGTCAATCTAATTACATCAGCTCTCTATTCTCTAATTTATTAATACTTTAAAGTTCCACTATAGTAGCTTATTTTTGATGCTCAATAAAATTTGCACCTTGCTGTAGCCATTTCACGATTTTGTCATGCTCTGTTTGTAATTCTCTATATCTCACTTCCAGATCATTATAAGCTTCAGTTAATTCATCAAAACTATTAAGTGCTAATTTTAAATGACTACGCATTAATTGTTTCGGTCGTTTTCTAACGCTGTTTAACATTTGGCCATATTGTTGTCTCAACGTCTTGTTCCAACGAAAACCACAAGCTTGTTTTGTTCGATTTAGAATTTGTGCAGCTTCTGCAAATGCTTCTAGTTGTGTTTTCCCATTTTGAACTGCTTGAATGACGATTTCAGCTAATTTATCGTCATCATCAGCCGTCCATTGGTCTTTACGTCGTTTCCCTTCCATATCTATCACCTCACATTTTTTACTACTATATGCAAAACGAGATTAAATAGAATAGAAGAATATAGAAAAAGTGAACAACTCAACATTTTTTGAGATGCTCACTTTCATTGATAAATCATTCATACTATATATCTTTATTTTACGTTCTATTAAGAAAAGACTAGGCCACTCGTTCACACGCGCGAGCATTCACGTCATAACTATTCCCGTGAGCCTAAATTACAGGAGGAATAACTCGTAATGCACTTATATACAAAAGTACTTTCTGAGCAATCCTGGAGGGCGTAGTCGCCGTAGCTATTAAAATTAAAACCACAAAAATTAATTCTCTCTTATTTTGTTAAGAAACTGTTTACCGCTTCATTATGCGCATCACTTTCCCACAGTTTTGCACATTCATGTATTTCATCCATTACACGTTGATATACATTGCTCTCATTCCATTTTCTTAACTCAATTTCTTTGTAAGCATGATGTACTGAAGGATGGATTTTACGCATACTTTCAATAAACTCTTCTAATGCTTGCTCCTTTGACCCCTCAAATACTCTCGTTGCCCAACCAATGTCATAGAGTAGCTGTGCATCATAAGTACGTGCGTCCACTAGCATTTTAAGTGCGTGGTCATGACGAATACCACGTTCAAATAAATAAGTACCGCCTCCCCAACCTGTTGTTATAGAGAGTGTACCTTGGATGAAGCCGCATTTTGCATGACTTGCAACTAAGCGGAAATCACAAGCCGTCGCAATTTCACAGCCACCTCCCACCGCTGCACCATTGATTAGAGCAATAGTTGGGACTTTTAATGTCGCTAATTCATAAAGAGCCTTGCCCATTTTACTTAGCATACCGAACGCTTCTTGCTCTGTTTTTAAGTTATGGAATTCTGACAGATCCCCACCTGAACAGAATGCTTTGTCCCCTGCACCTGTAATCACTAAAAAACGGACTTCCGGTTGTTCTTTCACATATGCGACTACTTCATTGAATCCATCTATTACTTCAAAATTGATTGCATTTCTCTTTTCTAAACGTTCAATTGTAAAGATTACAACTCCATCAATATTTTCGATTTTATATGCCATGTCTCCATCCATCCCCTTTTATTACGATTTCAACAATGTAGTTAGATATATTTCCCATATTAAATGACCTATTTTATTTTGACAAGTTAAGAATAGAAATCTATATAAAGAATCGTTTAAATATTCACACTTTACAAATCAATTTCTCTAAAAAATAAAAAGAGACTCTTAGAGAGCCATGGCCTCTCTAAGAGTCTCTATAAGTAAGTAAATACTGAATTATTTACCTACTACTTCTTTACCTTTGTAGTGTCCGCAAGCTTTGCACACGTGGTGAGATAAAGTTGCTTCACCACAGTTCGGGCAAGCTACCATACCAGGTACAGATAATTTGAAATGCGTACGACGCTTTCTTTTTGCAGTTTTAGAAGTTCTTCTAAATGGTACAGCCATTATTGGCACCTCCTTACAGATTATCTATTCATCTGTTTGATCAAAAAACTTAGCTAAATCAGCCAGTCTTGGATCTACTTTTGGTTCGTCAGTTTGCTGTTGACGCGCTTCATCTTCATCAGTTGAATAACTCCAGTTTTTACCACCATTTACTTGTCCCTCAGAATCTTCTTTGAAGACTTGCATTGGTACTTCAAGGAGTACTAGCTCCTCTAAAACTGGTTTTAAGTCGATGACATCTCCATCAATATAGTGGATATCCTCATCGTCATCCCCACGAAGTTCTGGATCAATCCAGCTGAATAATTCAACTGCATTCACTTCAATAGGGTATTCAACATCTTCCCATGTGCGGGCACAAGGAAGCGTTAATGTTGCGGTCAT
This sequence comes from Ureibacillus composti, assembly GCA_030348875.1. Taxonomy (GTDB): domain Bacteria; phylum Bacillota; class Bacilli; order Bacillales_A; family Planococcaceae; genus Ureibacillus; species Ureibacillus composti. The sequence goes on along the minus strand of JAUCEP010000002.1, from coordinate 1,079,379 downwards.
CGTAAATTGACAAGTCATTTGTGATGCACCGAATGTACATAGTCCTTTAACATGAACAGGTGAAATATGACGGATATCTTGATTTCGTTCCTTCACTTCATCCAATTGTACTTCTGCATCTATCGGCATCCCATTTTGGCGATACTTCGATAATTGATGAATTGACCATTTCATTCATTAATCACCTCGAGACAACAATGTTGATTATATAATGTGTAATTTTAGATGTCAAGATATTTTCTTGTCACCACCGCAATTGAATCGTTTTTTCAATGAAGAAAAAATGAAATAAATTGATTTACATGATAAATTAGTAATTGGATCCTTCCATAAATAGTGGCTAGACCCTAGTTTGGGCATTAAATGATTAATTCATGCCCACCATACTTTTTATTTACCAATTATAAACCAAAATTTAAAGATTGCTTTTGTTCTTTAGAAAGTGATCAATATGACTGATACCATTAGGAGTGTACAAAATGAAAGCTGTTGGGGTTGTCGTTGAATATAATCCATTTCACAATGGTCATTACCATCATATAGAACAAGCCAAAAAAGTCACAAATGCAGACGTTGTCATTGCTGTTATGAGTGGACATTTTTTACAAAGAGGTGAACCTGCTTTAATTGATAAATGGCATCGAGCAAAAATGGCACTTCAAAATGGGGTCGATCTTGTTATTGAACTACCATATATTTTTAGTACAGGTCAAGCAACCCACTTTGCAAAAGGAGCAATTGAGCTTCTTGCAGCTGTTCATTGTGAAAGTTTCGCTTTTGGTAGTGAGCAAGGAAGCATTGAGCCATTTTTAAATACTCAAGCTTTACTCAATGATTATCGTGATGAATATAACAACCTTATCAAGTATTTTGTGTCAACTGGCATAAGTTATCCTCAAGCGCTTCATGCAGCATATGAACAACTTAAACTAAAAAGACCGCAAAATTACATAGACCTTGGAATGCCAAACAATATTTTAGGGTTTCACTATATTGAAGCGGCTTATCGATTAAAACATAAAATAACGCCTGTAACGATTAAACGGATTCAAGCCGGGTTCCACGATGACATTAATTCACAGCTCACCATTGCAAGTGCCACTGGCATTCGAAAAGAATTATTTGACCGTGAATCGTTACATCATATTTCACAATATGTGCCCGCTTCTTCATACACACAATTAGAGGCATGGATCCTAAATTATCAATGCTTTATCCAATGGGAGACATTTTGGCCATTATTACAATTTTCTATTATTCGAAATACTCCTGAAGAATTGACGCGATTTGCAGATGTTTCAGAAGGAATTGAATTTGCATTGGTGAAACATGCTAAAAATAGTGACTCATTCGCACAATTTATGTCTCTAATTAAATCAAAGCGCTATACATGGACTAGGTTACAACGTATGCTCACACATATTTATACGGGCATTACAAAAGAACAATTACATTCATTTACGTCTCCCACTTATATTCGTTTACTAGGGATGACGTCAAACGGACAAGCTTATTTATCTGCAAATAAGAAGAATTTTGAGTTACCATTAATCAGTCGTGTCGCCTCAACAAAAGACCCTATGTTAGCATTAGACATACATGCATCAGATATGTATAGTTTAGGTGTACAACTTGCATCAAATAAAAAAATAGAGGGAGATTTTAATACTCCGCCTATTCGTATTTAATCTTAAGCCATTTTATTTTCTGTTCTAATTATGCAAGGTTTAGACTTAAGCATAATTTCTAGAAAAAATTGCAATATTTATAATAAGTTTCGATAATCAATGAATTAAATAATGAATGACGGCTTATTAGACTAAGGACAAGTCGCAAAGATAAGTTCTAACACTTTACGGCTTATGTGGGAACTAAAGCGCCAACTGCAGCACTCTCGCACCCATTCAAACACTCATGCCACCAATTAAACCTTCAATACACTAATTAGAATACTGCTTTTTAGCATCTATTTAATATCAAAAAACACCATTTTCTCATTGAGAAAATGGTGTTTTGGGTTTATGCCAGTCCAAAAGCTGATGCAGAACATTCCCATCATTAACCTTTCTCAGGTAATTGCTCTAAATATTCGAGGGCATCATCAATCGTCTTAACCGGTATGATTTTCATTTTTGTACGAATTTTTTTTGCAGTTTTGACTGCAGCTTCATAGTTTGACTGAATTGAAGGATTATGAACACGCATCTCTTCAGTTATTTCATCATCTGGAGCAAAGAAAATATCCATTCCATCTTCATTAGCAGCTACAACCTTTTTCTCAATTCCACCAATCCGTCCAATTGAACCATCCTCGTTCATTTCACCAGTACCTGCTATTGTATAACCCTTTGTAATGTCCTTATCAACTATTTGGTTTAATATTTCTAATGTAAGCATTAATCCAGCTGAAGGACCACCAATATCTTCTGTATTAGCATTTACATGTGGTTCTGTTTGAATTGTCTTTTTTTCTGAATAAGTAATGCCAATTCCAACACGATCAGTACCCGGTATAGCTTTCATTGAGAGTGATTGATCAATTAATTGATCTTCACGACTAACGACTAACTGAACTTCCTCATTTTCCTTTTTTAAGCCAAGAACTTTAGTTAAATCATCTGCTCTATTAATTACTTTTCCATCAACTTCAATAATTTCATCCCCTGGCTCGAGTTTTCCATCAGCAGCACCACCTGATAATATATTCAACACTGTAATGCCATGGTAATTTACTGTATATGGTAACTTTGCTTTCTTGAATGCAACATACATTGCATTGAATTGGGAATCACTCATCAGCGTTAATTGACGTACACTATATTCTTTTTCGTCTTCTTCCTCCTGACGAACTTGATTCATTTCCATAATTTCCTCAAACTCTTTAAAGTAGGCAATTGCATATGTAATAGGAGTTGCAGGAGCCATTGAAACAGTCATTAAACTGAAAGACCCTTCATCATTTTGATCTCCGTTTTGAACTGATACAAATCGGCTAACATCATAGGCGTTTCCTGGTTTCATAATATAATAGTCTAGTTTGTAAAAGCTTAAGATAAATACTATGACAATTAAAATAAACATCCATATTAACTTTTTCAACGAGTCGAACCTCCTGAAGTTACCGATTTTCTAGACTAAATTTTTTCATTACCGCATATATTAGTTTAGCACTTGAGTAAATGATAAACAAAAAATTGAAGAGAGATGATCCCTATTCTACTACTCTATTTATTCGCATGTATTTCACTAATTTGTTTACTACTACTTTTCCCTGGTGTTGCACATGAAGGTACAGATTTAGGCGTATCATTATTTATGGATGCCTTATTTCCATATTTATTAGCATACCTAATTCTTACACAGTGGTTTATTCGGCTAACACCTACAAAAGTAGATTCACTATCTAAATTTAAACTTTACGCTAAAACATATGGAATTAGTGCACTTGGCGGTTTTCCAACTGGTGCAGCAACGATTACTTATTTAAAAAAGAGTAAACAAATTTCTTCACGTGAGGCTAATACTTTATTAGGCATCTGTCATAGCCCAAGCCCTCTTTTTGTAATTGGCTTTGTTGGACATGACCTTTTAAATGACTCACAATTTAGTTGGCAGTTTTTAAGTATATACCACGCCGTATCTATCATTTTACTAATCTTTTGTTATTATTACTATCGGAAAGATTCTCAAAATAGTATAAACCTTACCATACAAGAACAACCGAAAAAACATGAGAATCCTTTTACAAGTAGTGTGAAAGACAGTATTCCTACTGTTTTAATAGTCGGTACTACGATCATCTTTTTTACAACCATTTATACTGTTTTATTACATTCGGTAAAAATTATTTTTCCAGACATACATAATAATTTAACACTTTTGATTGCAGCAATGCTTGAAATGACAAATGGACTAAAAATAGCTACGCAATTATTTCCAAGTGAGACAACCCTTCTTTTATTATTACTAGTGACGTTTTTAACTACTCAAAGTTTAAGTATTCATATGCAAGTTGCAGTAATTGCAAAAAGCGAACGTTTGTCATTAAGACCTTATATATTGATGAGAATTTTATACACAATTTTAATTCCTGTTCTCTTTTATCTTTTCTTTTTAATATAAAATTTTTACAATACTTTGTTGTTCGAGAATACACATGATCCGTTTAATTTTTGACGATTAATGAGACAAGCATACCTAATTTAAAACGCTACAAGACCTAGCAAAGTTCACATTTCTCAAAAAATTCAATAAAAAAAACGACAAAATCACTTTCGATCTTGTCGTTTTTTACTTTTCGGTGGGCACAACATAATGTCACCGTTTCGTGTGCAAAATGCCGTCCCAAAAAGACTTTACAAATGTCCACTTCCATATGATTATCGATTATTGTACTTTAAATTTAAGGCATGTTCGATTTCTTTTGGAACAAGACCTTCTACATTCCCACCGTACCGCGCAACTTCTTTTACAATACTAGAGCTTAAAAATGAATATTGATTTTTTGTCATTATGAAGAATGTTTCAATAGATTCATCTAAGAAACGGTTCATAGACGTAATTTGCATTTCATATTCAAAATCAGAAATAGCTCTTAAGCCACGCACAATAGCTTTGGCCTTTTTCTCTCGTGCATAATCAATTAATAATCCCGAAGAGCTTTCAATTCGAATATTCGGAAGCTTATCAGTTACTTTTGCAATTAATTTTATTCTTTCATCAATTGAAAACAACGGATTCTTTGATGAATTATTTAGTACAGCAACATACACGATATCAAATACATCTGCCGCACGTTTAATAATATCTAGATGTCCATTTGTTATTGGATCAAAACTCCCAGGAACTACAGCAATTTTTTCTGTCACTACGTTCTCCCTCTTCTCTAAATGAGTTTACGATATACTGAAATGATTGTGCCTCCATATGCTTCTTGACGTGACAATGAAAACGAACCGTAGCTTTCCGGTAAATTAAACTCATCAGAAGATTCACAAACAATGATGGCATCTTCAGCAAGTTTCCCAGCTTCCGCTAGAGTTAATACTAAGTTATAGTATTCTGTTTTTCGATATGGAGGATCAACAAACAAATAGTCAATTTGAATCTCTCTTTTTAAAAGTCCTTTGACTGCACGCGTTGCATCTGTTTTGAAAAGCTCTGTAACTTCCTCATAACGACACTTTTTAATATTTTCTTGTAACGTTTGAAAAGCTCGTCCATCTTTTTCAACAAAAATAGCCTTTTCAGCACCACGGCTGAGACATTCTATCCCTAAACCACCACTACCTGCAAATAAATCTAGCGCAATTCCTCCATCAAAGAATGGACCGATGATATTAAAAATAGATTCTTTTACTTTATCTGTTGTTGGTCTAGTTGTTGTCCCTGTTACTGCTTTTAAAGGCATCCCTTTTCGTTCACCTGCCACAACTCTCATGTGATCACCAAACTTTCGTTATTGTTGTGTAGTCGATGTAGCAATAATTTTAATTGCATCATTAGTTTTTTGTACTTTAACTAAAAATAATCGTTGTAACCAATTTTCCTCAATATAGTATTCACCCGCAATAGTAATAAGCGGTTGAGAAACGATATTAAATCTTCTTTGATTGTAAACATAGAAGTCGTACTCCATTGGGAATCGGAAATGTCGAGTTGCATTATTAACATAATAACCGTTGTTCCCTTCTGATGCTTCATAACTTAAATGCGATAATAATGTATCTGCGGAATAGTATATAAATCCATCTTTAAAGATAACTGAAACATCTTCCTTAGGTTTTGAATCTACGTATACCTTACGCGAATCATTATATAAAAATGGGAATAATACTTCTGTATGCTCGTTTAAAGTCAAAAATTGTGTATATTTTCCAAGTACTTCATACAGGGCTTCATCTAAAACTTTCGTTGATATTTCTTCGCCCTTCAATTCGTTTAATTTTTGAACCCATCTTTGCAATTGCTCATCAGTCATTTGATCTGTTAAGGTTGTTACTATTTCATTCGTTTTACTTCCACCAATTACAGATCCTGAAATATATGAAGCAACTAGCTCACTCACCCAATCTGGACTATTACCAAAATGATATTGTGATCTTACTTGTGCTAAGATGACATTTTGTTTAATCGACTCAATCGATAAATCCTTTATAAACAAGATTCTTTTTCCTTGTTCACCTGTTATATTTCCACCATGTACTAGATCAATATGATGTTCATTTAATAGTTTGAGTTCAGTTATTTGCTTTTTAAAGTTATCCGTAACTGGTTGCTTAGAATAAATCGCAACATGATTTAACGTTTCTTGAAGTTTAAAATCTCCAGCCTGCCAATACAATTCCGATATAGGTCCTGTTCCACTAAACATCGAATAATTAACAAGGGATAATGATTGTTGACCTACTAAAGGTAAACCAGTAACCCATTGTCCATTAACTCCACTATCCGTCGTAATATGTACTGTTGAGTGAGTAACCTCACCATTTTGTAAAGTAACAAAAATTTCTTTCAATAACTGTCTAGATTTTAATCCTCCATCTAATGGAATTATGTATGATAATGATTGTGATCGAATGTCTCCCTGTTCAAATTTAGTTTTCTCATCATTCAACCGTTTACAACTATTTTCAGACTCGATAAAACAATTAGCACTAACTGCTAAATTGGGCCACTTTATTTCTATCGTTTGATTTGGTAAATTACTTAAATGTTGGCGAATATCTAGGCTTTCACCACGATAAACAATTTCGATTTCTTGTGAGTATGAGAAATTACCTTCCCCCGTCTCAAGCTTGTCGGAAAACACTTGATATTGGAAGAAAAGCAATCCACTGACCATTAATAAAAGTACTCCAAAAAAACTAATTGCAATTTTCATGTGCCTATCCTCCCGTATCATGATAATATTGGAAAGTAGAAAGGATGTGCGAATAAATGATTCAACAATTTATAGAACTTGGACAAGGTTATGGCGATGTTTATGAACTTTGTGAACTTATAAAAACAAATGAAAAAAGATTCCATTATGCATACATTTTCACTTCAAATAAAAATGGAAAACAAGTAGCCTCCCTTGCCGTAGCATTTAAGCCAGTGGAGGATAGTAAATTCATGCCGATCTATATATGTCGTGAAGGAATCCCATTTGGTACCGAGAAACCCTCAAAAAGAATTCAGCTATTTGAAGAGGCTGTAAAAGAAATTGGGAAGAAAGTAGTTCCACCATTTGATATAAAGCACTCTTCCGTCTTTGCTGAAACCACAATGTTCTATCAGCATTTAATTGGTATCTTAAGAATGAACAATTTACTTCCACCATTGCGTTAAATTACTGTGCATCAATCAAATGCGCTCTGGTGTAAAGCAACGACTGTCGTTAGTTCCCGGCGCAGCTGAATGAAGTTAAAGTCCTACTTTATAGTCATAATCATATTCTTTCGCCTTATCAGGTTTGGCATTTTCAAACTCTGTCTTTAAGTAAGGGCGAAAAGATTCTACTACGTCTTTCACAAACGGAAGACGTTTTATTTTATTCATTGTAAATTCAATCTCATCACGGTTGCAATAAATGACTACATACTTAAGTTTTCGAGATATATAATGAACATTTCCGTACTTCCTTAAACTCTTTGCATTTTTCAATTGATGTACATAGACAATTAAACCTTGTCGTTCTCTCATTTCATTTCCCCTTTTCATATATAAAAAGCATACCATACAGACAATTTTTATAGCAACAGAGTTTAGCTGACAGTCGATAAGATTTTCCGTTATAATTAACTATACATTTAATATGAAAGCAAAATTTCATTGACTTAATTTTTAATTTGATTATTACAAGAAACTTCTAAAAGATTAAGTGATTAATCAATTCGAAAAAGACGTATGTATTATTAATAATGTCTTAAATGTCTTAATAAAATAAAAACAACTCGTGCAATTAGGAGGACAAACATGGGAAAGAAAACAAAAGTAGCACTTGCGATTGCAGCAGCAAGTGCAGCCGCATGGGCAGGCAGTAAAGCCATATCTAAACCACAAAAACGAGAAGGAAAAGATATATTACAATTTGAGCGTCCAATAGTACTTGCCCATCGTGGTGGTCTTCAACTAGCACCGGAACATACCATGATTGCATTTGAAAAAGCCCACGAACTTGGTGTCGATGGATTTGAAATAGATATTCGATTAACAAAAGATGAAGAAATTATAGTATTCCATGATGATACAGTAAACCGTACAACGAATGGTTTTGGTTATGTAAAAGACTTTACGCTAAAAGAATTAAGAGAATTAAATGCTGGTTACTACTTTGAAGATTTGGAAGGTAACACACCATACAAAGACGATCACATAAGTATAGTTACATTAAGGGAACTATTAGTAGCCTTCCCAGACACATATGTAAATATTGACATGAAAGATGATCCAGATACTTATGAAGGAAGCCTAATCCCATCGAAATTATGGAGGCTTATAGAGGAATTAGGTGTTGAAGATCGTGTCGTCGTCACAAGTTTTTATAGTGAACAAATTGACCGCTTTAACTTATATGCCCAAAATCACGTTGCTTTAGGTGCCGGTGAAAACGATATTCGAAAAGCATTTACTGCATTTTCAAGTCAATTCCGCCACCTATATCACCCGAAAGTGGATGTGTTTCAAATTCCTACGAAGTCTGGTGTGTTTTCATTAGATTCATCAAAGTTCATTGCATTCTTAAATAACTTAAATATCCCTGTTCATTATTGGGTCATCAATGATGAAGAAACAATGAGAAGATTAATTGAAAATGGTGCACAAGGGATTATCACAGACCGTCCTGATTTAGCAGTGCCACTATTAAAAGAACTACACGAACAAAAAAATATAGAAGAATAGTAAAGGCATTGGGATTCCCCCTGCCTCTGACTGTAGACAAACTCAAAGAAAATTGAATTGTCTGCAGTCTTTTTTCTTTTTACAATACATATTTAAAATAGTCGATTTCCGTTACAGGCGCTACGCTTTCCACGGGCACGGCTCCAACTAATTTTTGCGGCTAACTGTTGCAAAAATGGATTTTCCGCTCGTGCTGTTCCCGTAGGAGTCTTCGCACACTCCACTACAATCGACTTGTATTCGCAGTAAAAAAAGTGTTGTACTTCTTAATTTTCTATTACTCTGAGGTGATAAAAATTTATGACAAAAACCAGATCAATGACCGTGGACAGCGAGAAAAAAAGAGAGTCCCTAAAGGACTCTCTTTTTTATGCTGAACAAGAACATCCGCCACCAGTACCGCAGCCACTTCCACAAGAAGATCCTGTTGAATAAAACGGATTACTTACTGGCACCTTAACAGCTTCAGAAACAGATTTTCCTATTAAAAGACTCACTTCGTCTAATAGATCTTGAAACTCGTTTTCTGCTATCTTTAAATTTGCAATTCGATCATCTAAATCTAGTTGTCGTTTTTGCTCACGAATTTTCTTCATAATTGTATGGTAATCAGGATGATACTTACCAAAACGCTGCACATCCTCATATTGTTCTTTCATTCGATTAAATGTAGCAATTTGTTGCACCAGTGCTTTATCACTGTATACATCGAGATGTGCATCTCGTAAATTTTGCGCTTGTTCAGAGGAAAGAATCATTGAACTTAATTCATCAACTGTATCTAAAATGAATACCCATTCGGTAGTCATCATCATTTTATTATTCCCCCTATCTCTACTTATAATAGCAGAAATTTTATCTTGTTGGTATTTCTAATACTTATACGGATTTGATTTATTTAGCATAAGTAGAAAATAAGGAGAAAACGTTTTGTGGCATTGTTACTCTTTCTGATCAGATAAACTTTTTTCTAATACAGATTTAACACACTCAAAATCAGAGAATCTTATTTGCTTTGATCCAATGATTTGTGATGTTTCATGACCTTTCCCCGCAATTAGAATTGTATCTCCTTCTTTTGCATTGCGTATTGCTGTTTCTATTGCTTCTCCACGGTCTAGCACCATTTCATATTTTTGGTTTGCTAAAAATCCTGCTGCAATTTGTGCATTGATGACTTCTGGATCCTCACTTCTTGGGTTATCCATCGTCAGATATATATAATCGGCATATTTAGAAGCAACTGCCCCCATTTTTATGCGTTTATGTTTATCACGATCTCCACCGCAGCTAAAAACAACGATTAAATTACGTTCCGTTGTTTTCTTTAAAGTCTTTAATACTGCTCGTAATGCAGCTTCTGTATGAGCATAATCAATAAAGATTGATAAATTTAAATCGTTCTCTATCGATTCGAGCCTACCTTTTGGTAAATGTAATTTTTCAGCTGCTTGACATACTTTCTCAATGTCAAATCCTAATTCAGTTGTCGTTGTAATTGCAGCTATTGCATTTTGTAAATGATGTTCCCCAACGAACGGTATAGTAAATACTTTCTGTCCCTTATTACTTTGTAGACAAACTGTAGAGCAATGTAAGCCTTCAGCTAGTAACTGTAATTGAAAATCTACTCGATTTCCTAAACCAAAGTAAACTTTTGGTTTCTTTGCTTGTAACCCAACTGTCCGGCAAAAAGAATCATCACCATTTAAGACAAGTTTATTAGCTAAAGTGGCAAGGATTTGCTTTGAAGCTTTATATTTTTCGTAAGAACCATGATCTTCTATATGATCTTCCGCTAAATTTAAAAACACCCCATAGTCAATTGAACAGTCATCCAAACGATGTTTTGCAAGTCCCATTGACGAAGCTTCTAAAACTACATACTGTACTCCACGTTGCACCGCAATTTTAAGTATTCTGTGTAAATGTTTGGGTTGTAATGTTGTCAGATGTTCATAGTTTAACTTTACTTCTTCACCATTGATAAAAAGACCGTTTGTTCCGATAACAATTACATTTTTATGTAGTGCATGTAGTAGCTGTCCGATGAAATGACTTACTGTTGTTTTTCCGTTTGTCCCTGTAATTGCAATAACTTGCATTGCATCTGCTGGGAAACGATTTAACTTTGCTGCACAATATGACATGAATTTTAAACTATTTGGTACCCAAATTAATGGTACAGATAATTTTAAGCTATCAAGTAATTTTTCATCCTCAATAACAACTCCAACTGCTCCATTATCAATTGCAATATCTACATATTTTAGTCCATCTTCTTTATTGCCTTTACGTACTACGAATAAATCGCCTTCTTTAACCTGCTGTGCATAGTCTTCTAATCCGAGCACTTCAACTCGAATAGAACCTCCTTTAACCGTACAAGGCCAATCTTTCAATAGTTCTGCAAGTTGCAAGTTGTCACTCCTTTTCACATATTCTATGCCCAGAATTTATACATGACACAAAAAACAGCCCATCTATTAAAAAAGTTGGGCTGTTTTTTCTAGTTAATTATTCTAATGACAACTTTAAAATAAGGTATGCTTTTTGAACTAACAATAAAACGCCAAGTTCGACTTTTTTCACGAACTTGACGTTTTTTACATGATTTCTTCAGATTTTTAATAAAGAAACTTCTGTTGAATAAGTTAAAAATAAAATTAGAATAGGACTATTCTTCAAGATCTTTTAGTTCGGACTGCTTATCTTCCATTCTTTCTTTTTCATTAATTAAAATTTGAGTATAGTAATTCATAAATACTCCTGACCCAACGTGAGTGTATTTTTCATCAAGCATTACTTCTCGATGATCTTTAGAATTTAACCAACCATGAACAGCTTCAATTGAATCAAAGTAAGCAGATGCTAAATTTTCACCTACTTCATCGTAAGAGATGCCTTGTGCGTCTAAGCGTTCTTTTAGGCTTCCGTTTGAAGGTGAATCATGGGACAAGTAATTTTCAGTGTACATTTCCTCACTATGAGATCTGGCCGAATTCGTTAACTCTTCATTAGAGATTAATTCTGATACACCATGTTGAATACGAAAGCTATTAATTAAATCAAATAGCTGATTCGCACTTCCTAAATTGCTTTCTTCTAATAAAAATGAAGTTGGACTAGGTGCAGTTATTAATTCACCAGCAAAAGTCATTTCATATGGTTTATGTACTACTAAAGTTTTGCTGTTCATAAAACGGATTCCGTTTAATGTTTCGTTTTCAGAATCAATATAGAGTTGTGTAAAAAGTCCATCAAATTTAGTTAGAATTCGTGTACGCATGTCCTCTTCATTCATTGAAAAGGTATATATATTTTCTTCAATTGTCGCTGTTACCTCAGTATCTACGATGGTCATACGATAAATTTCATCTAAATTTTGACCAATATGATAAGGACTCGCATCTAATTCATGTCCACTTATGTAAACCTGACTAACGATGCCATCCTCTACACTAAACATAACAAATTTACTACGTTCCGCATTATAAACCCACCATTCATATCCGAATGCTGTTTGATCGATTCGATCGGGTTCCCCATACTGTTTTTCTAGCTCACTACTCTTTTTATCAATCCAAATTGATAAACCTTTTTCTGGCCTAGGTAAACCTTGTTCAAAGTTCTGTAATTGTTCACCAGTTTTAGGGATTAAAGGTGACGAGGAATTCGGTCCCTCTAAAGGTTCGTACTCATCAATAGAATCAGAGGAATAATAATATATAATGGCTAAAGCAGAGATCACAATCAAAATTCTAAATAATGTTTTCATTTTATACCATGCCTTTTTCTAATATCTAATTCTCCAGAAATTAAATTGCATCTAGTTAAGAATTTATTTACACATGTGTATTGTCTTTATCTATTAAATTATATGACTACCTTTAGAAAGATACCCATGATCTTAAGGTATTTATGTACCCTTCTATTAATGGAAATAGGATAGCATATAATACTAATTATACCTTGCCTGACACAATGTTGCCATTGCAACAAAAGTTAATTTGCTCTATTATAAATATGAGCTTAAAACTAATGTACGAATGCTAAAGGAGGATTATTGTATGTATTTTGAAAACAAAACTCTTGAAAATATAACAGTAGACCAAGAGCTTCTAGTAAGCGTTATGAAAAAACAAGGTTTAGAATGCCATGGTGGTTGGGACTATGACCGTATGACTTTTGATCGTCGTTTTGACATTAAAGAAGGCCGCTTCTACTTACGTGTATTCTGTAGTGCTGTTTCAGGGGATGTTGGTGCTAAAGATGCAGTACTTAAAATCCAAAAGCCAGCACTTGGTAAATACTACTATCCACATGGTGTTGAATACGGCGAAGACGAAGTGTTCCCAAATCATTTAGTTAAAAAATGCGAAGAACTTTTAGCAAACATTAAAAAAGATTTTGCTGAACATGGAATCGATAACGATACAAAAACATATTCTGCAGAAACAGTAGAAGTTTAATTCTATTACTCTGTCTAACTGATTAATAACTACTCAAACACTTTTGGGTAGTTTTTTATATTCATATGTTTAAATATAAAAAACTGTATGATGAATGTTGTTCCACATTTCATCATACAGTTTTTTTTGTATTATATTCCTAATATTGCTTTTATAACAGACGTTGTTTCGCCGCCCTTATAGATTACGTAAAGTAATAAGTAAACCATAACACCTGTTATTGCAACAAAGAACCAAATAATACTTGTAATTGGTCCAATTTTTCTGTGTAGTGTGTATTTTGTTTTAAGACCAGTTACAATACTTACAATTCCAAATACTGCTCCAACTGTTGCTAAAATTATGTGGAATACTAAGAAGAAAGTATAATAAATTTTTATTTCTTCTGGCCCGCCAAAAGATGTATTACCAATAAAAATCGTTCTTGAAGCATAAATAATAAAGAATATTAATGCTGAAATTCCAGCAGCAAGCATAACTTTTTTATGTGCTTCAACTTTTCCCTTGAAAATTTGTACCCAGCCAATCGCAACTAAAATTGCACTAAGCACAATAAAGAAAGTACTAATTGTTGGTAGAATAGGTAAACCCATAAGAAACATTCTCCCTATCATTTTTATGTATTTTCCAAATTAGATGTATTCGGCCCAAGTATTTTGGGACCGAACACAAGTTTAGAATTGTTGAGTTTGATTTTTGGAAGCTTGGAAATCCCGTAATGCTTTTTCTGTAATTTCATCGTCATTCTTACGTTCTTCTCTCCACCAAACACGGAACACTCTAAATAAAACAACCGCAAAGATGATTTCTTGAAGAATTTTCATAAGAACCCCGCCTAATTGCTGATCACCAACTGGGCTCATATTATTAAACAATTCAGGGCCAGATAATGTCAATCCAGATAATGTTGAAGCTGGTACACAAAGCTCCATTGCTTTTAACCAAGTTTCCCCGTCAGTATAAGTCGCATACATTGCATCTGGCGCAAAGATAATGAGTGCACAAGCTGGCGTAATTAAAACTGCGTTTGCGATAATATAGCCGATTTTATACAAGCTTTTCATTTTGTATTGACCTTCTACGTTGTTGATTAGAGGCCAATTCATGAAGAATGCAGATAAAAATAAGAAAAATGTAAAAATACCATGAAACGTCTCATCGAGTTTAATTGTATCGAAAACTAGAGGAATATGGTAAACCGAGAACATCAGGGCAAATACAAATAATGCCACTACTGGTTGCGCAAAGATTTTAATTATTCCCTTTACTACTGGTACATCCACAACTATTTTCCAAATCCACCATGGGATCCCTTTTATAATTAACATCGGAATTAATAAAAGTAGGAGAGCCATCTGAACCATATGATATGTGAACATAATATGAGACAGTAAATCAATAGGAGAACCTTTTACGATATAAAGTAAGATCATGGCTATAACAAAATATATTGCCTCACTTCTTTTTAAAGGTTCACTTACTTTAAAATCTTTTCTCCAAACAACCGTTACCAAAAAATATACAACAGTTAGGAATATGATGACCCCAATTAAATAAGGGCTCCATAACGCTTGAAAACCAAATATACTTAAGGGCATTTGCTTTTCGCTCCTTTAATCCTTCAATAGTAATATTATAGAACGCTTACATCGTAACATCAATGAACGAACTTTGACAATTATAAGTATTATTCCACAATCAGACAAATTAAATAAGATAATTTATACATAAAAAAGAGCCCGACTAATTTTAGTCGAGCTCATGTTAACGATCCTTACCACCAAATAATAGTTAAGAAAGTAACAAAAATTGGGAAGATGATTAACACACCACTCCAAACAAAAGTTTGAATTATTCCCATATGATGAGTTTTTTTGTCATCCATATGCATGAATGAATAAAGTTGTAATACGACTTGAACAGCAGCTAGAAGTAAAATAACAGGTACAACAAAGTATTTTGAGAAACCAGCAGCAACTGATGCAAATGCGACAAATGTTAAGAAAATCATAATCGCAAAGTTTACAACTTGTTTACGCATATGCACTGCATTGTGATGACGCTCATATTCAAATTCAGCTTTCGTCTTAATTTGAACGTGTGTATTATGTGCCATATTATCCTAACACCCCCATCAAGTATACAACAGTAAAGATGAATACCCAAACAACATCAATAAAATGCCAGAAAATAGATGCAGCATAATATTTTGGAGCATTATATAAGTTTAAACCTCGTTTAGCGTTTCTTACAATTAAACAAATAATCCACACTAAACCAATCACAACGTGTAATCCGTGTGTTCCAACTAGTGTAAAGAAGGCAGAGGAGAACGCGGATTGAGTATAACCAAATCCAATGTGTACATAGTGATTGAACTCATAAATTTCAAGTGCTAAGAATCCAAGTCCTAAAAGAACAGTAATCGACATCCAAAGTTGTACACCCTTGAAATTATGGTTTTTCATATGATACATAGCGTAAACAGATGTTAATGAAGATGTTAAGAGTAACATCGTCATAACAAAGGCAAGTGGAAGTTCAAATAAATTTTGAGTTGTGAACTCCATTCCAGCAGGACCTTTGTTTCTTAATGAAAGGTAAGTAGCAAATACACTGGCAAATAGTGTAATATCACTACAGATAAAAATCCAAATACCAACTAACTTGTTTTTTCCTTCCTGTGTAGCTTGTTCTGCTCGGTCAGGCCAAGTTTGAGGGGTGAATTTTGTCTCTTCCATTATTTGTTACCCCCTTTTCCATAAAGTTGTTCTTCTGTTGCAATAACTTCTTCAACATGAACATGGAAACCAAGATCGTCTTTTACAGAACGAGTAATCATTGAAGCTACTGTAATACCTAATCCGATAATGATTACCGGAATTGACCATGATACTCCATCTGGATGGTAAAGAGCACCGAATGCTGCGATAAACATACCGATAGACATAATTAAAGGTAAAATAGAATTATTAGGCATATGAATATCACTTAAAGGCTCTGCATATGTCATACCTTCTTTGTTACCTTCATGTTTTTCAAGCCAGTATGGATCATATCCACGAATAAGTGGAGTTTGTTTAAAGTTATAGAATGGAACTGGAGTTTTAATAGCCCACTCAAGTGAACGTCCATCTCCCCAGTAGTCACGACAATTTAATGGTTTAGATTTAATTGAAATTAAAATGTTAAGTACTAATAAAATAACACCGATTGCCATCAAAATTGCACCGATTGATGAAATAAAGTTGAATAAATCCCAACCTTGATCTGCTTGGTACGTGAACACACGACGTGGCATACCCATTAAACCTAAGAAATGTTGTAGGAAGAATGTTAAATGGAATCCAATAAAGAATGTCCAGAAAGTCAATACTCCCAATTTTTCACCTAATGCACGGTTAAACATAATTGGCCAATAAAAGTGCATTGAACCAAAAATAGCTGTTACAATCCCACCAACGATTACGTAGTGGAAGTGAGCTACGATGAAATAAGAATCATGTAATTGGTAATCTAATGGTGCAGTTGCCTGCATAACCCCTGTTACCCCACCAGCTACGAATGATGGAATGAATCCTAAAGCCCATAACATTGGAACAGTAACTTTAATTGAACCGCCCCAAATAGTTAGAATCCAGTTAAATACTTTCATACCAGTCGGAACAGCAATTGCCATTGTTGCTACAGCGAAAATTGCGTTAGCAGTTGGCCCAAGACCTGTTGTAAACATGTGGTGAGCCCAAACCATGAATCCTAAGAATCCAATTAAGATTGTAGCGAATACCATTGAAGAATATCCAAATAAACGCTTACGTGCAAATACCGGAATAATTTCAGAGAATAAACCGAATGCCGGTAATACTAAGATATATACTTCAGGGTGACCAAAAATCCAGAATAAATGCTCCCAAATAATTGTATTACCACCCATTGTATGATCGAAGAAGTTTGCTTCGAACATACGGTCCACTAACATAAAGAATAAACCTACTGTAAGTGGAGGGAATGCGAACATAATTAATGCACTTGTAATTAAAGTAGTCCAAGTAAACAATGGCATACGCATGTACGTCATACCAGGTGCACGCATTGTAATAATTGTAACAATGAAGTTAATACCAGAAATTAACGTACCCGCACCAGAAATTTGTAACCCTAATACATAGAAATCAATCCCATGTCCAGGTGAATATAAAGATAATGATGCATAAGAAGTCCATCCAGCATCAGGAGCTCCACCTAAGAAGAATGATAAATGTAAAAATACAGCTCCTAGGAAGAATAACCAAAATCCTAATGAGTTTAAGAATGGAAACGCAACGTCACGTGCACCAATTTGTAAAGGTACAACAGCGTTCATAAATCCAAATAGCAATGGTGTAGCAGCTAAGAATAGCATTGTAGTACCATGCATTGTTAATAATTGATTAAAAAGACCAGCTGAAACAAAATCGTTGTTTGGAACCATCAACTGAATACGCATTAAAAGCGCTTCGAAACCAGCAATAGCAAAGAACAATGTTCCAGCTAATAAATACATCACGCCTAGTTTCTTATGGTCTACAGTTGTTAAATAGTCCCAAAATACTGCTCCAAAGCCCTTTTTATTAGAGACTGCGACAGAGCTCACAACTTTAACCTCCCTCAAAGATTCTATCTAGTTAGTTCAAAATTAATCTTCTACAGATAAACTCATAATATAGTCAGCAACTGCGCTAACTTCTTCGTCAGATAATTCTCCATAAGCACCAGTCATTAAGTTACCTGGTTTAATGCTTTCAGGATTTTTTACCCAAGTTTCTACGCTATCTTTAGAATGTTCTAATACACCTGCAACGCGATTACGATCACCAAACGCAGTTAAGTTTGGACCCATCGCACCACTAGCACCAGCACCAGAAACTGCGTGACATCCTAAACAATTTGCAGCAAATGTTGCTTCACCTAAATCTGTTGAATCTTTTGAAGCAGTTTGACCTTCAGTTGCTTGCATTGCAGCAACCCATGTATCAAATGCATCGCGATCTAAAGTTTTAACCTTAAAGTCCATTAAAGCGTGAGATGGACCACATAACTCAGCACACTTACCGTAGAAAACACCATCTTTTAGGCCTTGAGATTCTTCATCGAATTCTAAATAGAATTTGTTAACGTTTTCAACGTTAGTATCCATTTTACCACCGATTGATGGAATCCAGAATGAGTGCTTAACATCAGCAGCTTTCAAGTTAAAGTAAACCTTTTCATCAGTAGGAACAACAAGTTCTTGAGCAGTTACGATCCCTTGTTCTGGATATTCAAATTCCCACCAGTATAACTTTGCAGTAACATTAACTGTTAATGCTGTTTTGTTACCATCTTCGTCTACATGTTCCATTGCAGCAACGTCACCTAATTTATAAGTAGTTACAAGCGTTGGCACAGATAAAATTAAAAGTAAAATAATCGGAATTACTGTCCAAATAACTTCAAGTGTATGGCTTCCTTCTACTTGTTTTGGAATATAGTTCTCATCTTGTTTTTTACGACGGAACTTCACAAATGCAAGTAAATATAGAACTGAAACTACTACTACTACTAATGCCATAATTGAAGTAGAGAATATTAGTAAGTTCAACTGTTGTTTTCCAACTGCACCAGCTGGTTTAAGTGTTGAAATATAATTTTCGCCACAAGCTGAAAGAAAAACAGTCATCACTGCTAATAGCGAGAAAAGACGCCATTTTTTAAGCCCTTTCATCATAGCTTAATTAAACCCCTCTTTCTTTTTTGTATTTCATGTGTAACTTGGACTTGGTTTTGCGTTATATTTGAATTCTATATTAAGAAAGAATCCCATAAACTATTGTGCCTTCCGACTTAACAAGTTTTATACCCTACTATTGAAGTTAAACAAAAACGGCAAAGATGATCATGGATACAAAATAGGTCTTGTGAATAATTGAACATTTTTTTGTCCATTTCAGATAATCTTTTGTGTAAAGTCATTAATAGCCAAGATTAACGCCTCTACATTCAATAGTGTTACTAAAATTATAAAGCCAATACCTAACTTGGCCAAAAGGAGTGGTAAAGGAAACAAGGGCAAACTCCATAACACCATGGAATTACGTTCTTTTAAATCCTTTTAATACCAGTAACATTGGCATTTTTGCTGCGCGTTATTCAATAAGTTCGTTGCACGGCAAGCCATAAAAATGATGTGGTTGCCAACTTAACTTTATTAATAGTACAATTGCAGCTAATCCAAGAGAATACTCTACGCATTTCAACCATTTAATGGTGAATCACCTCAGAAATACTCTCCTTTTAGTGTTACCCACAAACTTCCTTTTAGACCACATAGAATATAGAACAATATACGCTATAATTCCAACAAGTCCCCACATGCCAGCAGCAAGTGCTACTATAAATAACAAAATTTCACCTACAATTAAATGAAAGAGATATTGCCAATACGTGTCTTTGCTTTAATTTGCTAGTTTCTATAGGTCTTGACTTCGGTCTTTTCATTAACAAATTAATGTAGTTATTCATGCTCAGATCAATCAATAATCATGCTGCAATGAGCAACGTACATATCAGTAAATCTAGATGTTATAAAGGCTTTGATTCGTAATTTGAAAAGCTAACCACATACCCATGAAAATTGTCACTAAATCGAAGTTACAATTCCAATTTTTATAAGTGCAAGAAAATCTTTTAGTACTGTAATCGTTTTAGGATTATTTTCTCTAGCAGGCACAAGCATTGGACTATTTGACAATATTAACCTCCTTTCACTTTTGTAAGCTATTCCGCTAACATTTACTATATCGAAAATTGTTGTTGATTTCTAGACATTAAGTGAAATTTCGATTAAGTTTAATAAAAAAGTAAATGTTTGCAATATTTCCAATAAACAACAATTATATAGTAATGTATTTTAGTATTACATTTGTGAAAGATAAAGTACGAATTTATGAACAATTTGTGAAATGGTAAGGTTGTATTGGGACTGAAATCCTTTTCAAGTTGTCATTTATTGAATTATTCGCTATTATCTAGAAGCAGAGACGCTTTTTAGAGCGATGTTGATAGACAAAGTAGGTGGCTCAAGTAAAATGCAACAGAAACAAAATAAACTATTAAAATGGATTGCTGTAGCTACAACAATCGGTATGTTGTTAATTTTATTAGGTGGAGCTCTTGTTACAAAAACCGGTAGTGGTTTAGGTTGCGGAAGAAACTGGCCAGATTGTAATGGTTCTCTCATACCCAAGGAAATAACAACGGAAGTATTAATTGAATTTTCCCATAGATTTGTAACGGGAACTGTTTCAATACTTGTTTTAGCATTAGTTATTTGGACTTGGCGCTCTCTTGGTCATGTTCGAGAAGTGAAGTTTTTAGGGTTCTTAGCAATCTTTTTCCTAGTTGCACAAGCTTTAATCGGTGCAGCACAAGTTTTATGGGGACAAGGTGATTTCATCCTAGCTCTCCATTTCGGCATTTCATTAATTTCTTTCGCGGCCGTATTGCTATTATCAATGATTGTATTCGAGGTCGATAAGAAATTTGATGCTGATAAAGTTTTTATTGATAAAAGATTAAAGTTTCATACAATTGGTGTCACACTTTATTCATATATTGTTGTTTATACTGGTGCACTTGTTCGACATACAGATTCTAGTTTGGTTTGTTTAGACTGGCCCTTATGTCGAAATGATCAACCATTCTCTTTACCGAACAATATGTATGAATGGGTTCAAATGGGACATCGACTAGCTGTTTTATTAATATTTATTTGGATTACATATATTACTGTTTACGCCATCAAGAATTATAAAAATCAACAAGTACTTTATTGGGGTTGGATTACGGCATTTATTCTCGTTATACTTCAAGTAACAGCAGGAATGTTAATTATCTTTACTAGATTAA
This sequence comes from Ureibacillus composti, assembly GCA_030348875.1. Lineage (GTDB taxonomy): Bacteria > Bacillota > Bacilli > Bacillales_A > Planococcaceae > Ureibacillus > Ureibacillus composti. The sequence continues at coordinate 1,058,095 of JAUCEP010000002.1, read as the reverse complement.
ACCTAATCGTATCATTAATGCATTCCTTATTTATCTCATTATTATTTGGCTTGTTCTGCTACTTTATACTCCTAATAGCCCGTAGTAATCTTAATGAAAAGAATCGTAACTAAACTATTAATATTTATTTAGAAACTCGAAGAGGAAAGTTTACTCCCTTTTGAGTTTTTTTCTATTTTTTAATTCATAGAATTTAAGAAAATGAAAGTAAGTACATAAATGTTGTATTCGATACCTTTTCAAACACTAGTAAGCGCAAGAGTAAAAATAACAATTGAATTTATAAGTATCAAAAAGGGCTATCCATTTCTGGACAGCCCTTTTTATTATCGTATTATTATTTTACTCAATTTCAATTAGAAGGTCGCCTGTCGAAATCGCGTCTCCTGCAGAAGCATAAACTTCTTTAACAACACCATCTTTTGGTGCTTGTACCGTTGTTTCCATTTTCATTGCTTCAGTGATTAGAAGATGATCTCCACGTTTTACTGAACTACCTTTTGAAACAACTACTTTAAGTACAGTACCAGGCATCGTTGCTCCAATTTGGTTTGGATTACTTGGGTCAGCTTTTAGTGCGATCGTTCCATCGACTTCAACAGTTAAATCTTGAATCACTAATTCACGTGATTGACCGTTTAACTCAAAGTAAATAATTCGAGTTCCATCGTGCTGAGGCTCACCAATTTCAATCAATTTTATGATTAAGGTTTTTCCTTTTTCAATTTCAACTTCTATTTCTTCACCGAGTTTCAATCCATAGAAGAACGTTGGTGTATCTAATACAGAAATATCTCCGAATTGATTTACAGCTGAAACATATTGTTCAAACACCTTTGGATAAAGAGCATAGGCTAATACATCTTGTTTAGTCGCTGAACGACCAAACTTTTGTGCAATTGTTTGTTCAAGCTCTTTAAAATCAACTGGTTCTAGTAATTCACCTGGACGAATCGTTATCGCTTCACGGTCTTTAAGAATAACTTTTTGTAATTCTACTGGGAATCCACCATGAGGTTGCCCTAAATAGCCTTGGAAGAATTCTACAACTGAATCTGGGAAGTCAATCGTTGTACCTCTAGTATAAATATTCTCCTCATTCAAGTCATTCTGAACCATAAATAAAGCCATATCACCTACAACTTTTGAAGATGGTGTTACTTTAACAATATCTCCAAACAATAGGTTCACACGAGAATACATCTTTTTCACTTCATCCCAGCGATCACCTAATCCTACTGCTTTCGCTTGTTGTTGTAGGTTACTATATTGTCCGCCTGGCATTTCGTGCACATAAATTTCTGAATGCGGGCTATTCATACCACTTTCAAAGTCGTTATAGTACTTACGAACATCATCCCAATAGTAAGAAAGCTGTTCTAATGATTCAATATCCGCGCGTAGTTCGCGTTTATTGCCTTTCATCGCATAATATAATGAGTTTGCGCTTGGTTGTGAAGTCAAGCCAGACATTGAACCTAAAGCAGTATCAATAATATCGACACCTGCTTCAATTGCTCTAGCATAAGTGTAAATACCATTTCCACTAGTATCATGTGTATGAAGATGAATTGGTAAATTTGTTGCCTCTTTTAACTCTGAAACTAATCGATATGCAGCTTCTGGTTTTAGTAAACCTGCCATATCTTTAATTGCTAAAATATGAGCTCCTGTTTCCTCTAAAGCTTTTGCCATATCTTTATAATATTGAACAGAGTATTTCGAACGGCTATCATCTAAAATATCTCCTGTATAACAAATTGTAGCTTCAGCAATTTTACCAGATTGACGTACTTCATCGATTGCCACTTCCATACCTTTGATCCAGTTCAAACTGTCGAAGATTCGGAATACATCAATACCTGCCCCTGCAGATTCTTTTATAAATTCACGAATTAAGTTGTCCGGATAGTTTTGGTAACCAACAGCATTGGCACCACGGAATAACATTTGGAACAAGACATTCGGAATTTGTTTGCGAAGCGTTTCAAGACGTGCCCAAGGGTCTTCTTTTAAGAAACGATAAGATACATCAAATGTTGCCCCTCCCCACATTTCGAATGAGAAGAAATTATGCAACATACGAGCATTATAATCTGCTATTTGGAACATATCCTGTGAACGAACGCGTGTCGCAAGTAATGATTGATGTGCATCACGGAAAGTTGTATCAGTTAATAAAACTTCATTTTGTTGCTTAATCCACTCTACTAAACCTTCAGGGCCACATTCGTCTAAAATTTGCTTTGTTCCATTTGGCACTTCAGTTGCAAGCGTAATTTTAGGCTTATTAGGTTGAACCAAAATAGGTTTCTTTTTCTTTTCAATACCTGGGAAACCATTTAAAGTTACATTCCCGATATAGTTTAATAGTTTTGTTCCACGGTCTTTTCTTTCTGAGAATTCGAATAATTCTGGTGTTGAGTCGATAAAGCTCGTATCAAATTCACCAGTAATAAATTTCTCATGTAAAACTACATTATCTAAAAACGGAATATTCGTTTTTACACCACGTATACGGAATTCACGTAGATTACGGTCCATTTTTGCAGCTGCTTCACGGAATGTCATACCCCAAGTTGAAATTTTTACTAGTAACGAATCATAGTAAGGTGTAACAACAGCACCTTGGAAACCGTTACCCGCATCTAGACGGACACCAAATCCACCACTTGAACGGTATACCATTAACTTCCCTGTATCCGGCATAAAGTTGTTTGTTGGATCTTCAGTTGTTACACGGGATTGAATAGCATAACCGAATAATGGAATTTTATCTTGCTCAGGTATTCCAATATAATCAGAGAATAAAGACTGTCCCTCAGCGATTTTAATTTGCGCATGGACAATATCAATACCTGTAATCATTTCTGTAATTGTATGTTCCACTTGTATACGTGGATTTACTTCAATGAAGTAGAACTCATCACCAGAAACTAAAAATTCTACTGTTCCTGCATTTACGTAATTAACGTTTTTCATTAATTTAACGGCTGCATCACAAATACGATTTCGTAAATCTTGAGATATTGAATTTGAAGGTGCTATTTCAACAACCTTTTGATGACGTCTTTGAATAGAACAGTCTCGTTCATATAGATGAACAATATTTCCTTCATCATCACCTAAAATTTGAACTTCTATATGCTTCGGTTTAATAATAGCCTTCTCTACATAAACTTCATCAGATCCAAAAGCTGCTTTTGCTTCTGATTTTGCACGTTCATAAGCAGATGCTAACTCTTCTTTTGTTTGAACCAGACGCATTCCACGTCCTCCGCCACCTAGTGCAGCTTTAATCATTAAAGGATAGCCATATTGTTCACCAAATGCTGCCACTTCTTCTAGAGAGTTAACTGGACCATCACTACCAGGTATTACAGGAATATTTGCCTGAATTGCTTGTTCTCTAGCTTTCACTTTGTCACCAAACATATGTAGATGTGTTGAAGTTGGGCCTATAAATATAATTCCTTCCTCTTCGCAACGTCTAGCAAACTCGACATTTTCAGATAAAAAGCCATAACCAGGGTGAATCGCATCTACATTTGAGTGCTTAGCGATTTCAATGATTCCTTCAATATCTAAGTATGCATCAATTGGTTTTTTCCCTTTACCCACTAGGTAAGATTCATCCGACTTGTAACGATGATATGAACCACTATCTTCACGAGAATAAATTGCTACTGTTTTTAGATTCAACTCATTGCATGCACGAAAAATTCGAATTGCAATTTCGCCACGATTGGCAACTAATATCTTATTAATTTTACCCATCCACCAAAACTCCCTTTTTTACAATTTTCTCTTTTCTATCTTCACATACATAGAAACATTGATTAGTATCCCCATGGCTAGTGAAAGTAATATTATAGATGTTCCACCATAACTAATAAAAGGTAGTGTAACACCGGTTAACGGGATAAGTCCCGATAGTCCCCCTAAGTTAATAAATGTTTGAATTGCAATCCAACTTGCGATCCCAGCAGCAATCATACGCGCTAATGGATCTCTCGTGTTAATTGCAATGAGAAGTGCTTTCAAAACAATAAAACCGAGTCCTCCAAGAACGATAATTACCCCAAAAATCCCCAATTCTTCCGCTATGATTGCCATAATAAAATCGGTTTGCGGTTCAGGTAAGTAACCAAGTTTTTGAATCGATTGCCCTAGACCAACACCATCTAAACCACCGGAACCGATTGCAATATAACCGTTAATAACTTGATGGCCTGACCCACTTTCATATTCAAATGGGTTTAGAAATGCTTTAAATCGTCCAAGGCGGTTTGGAGTCAATATTTCATCACCTTTAACAAGCATTAAAAATCCTATAATTGCTGCACCAAATCCACCTAAAACAGCAAAAAATTTCATAAATATTCTAAAACGAATTCCACTTGCGGCTACCACAGCGAATGCAATGCCAGAGATAATGCCAACAGCTCCTAAATCGGTTTCGTTCGCAACACAAAAAATCACGCCAATCCAAACAATTATCGGATAAATAATATTATTTGGTTGTAATTCTTCAATTGAATTATTGCGGCTCTTATTATAAAACGCACCTGCAAAATATAATATTATAAATAGTTTAGCAAATTCTGACGGCTGAAAGGTTGTTATATTAAAAACATTGATCCAACTTTGCGAACCAGTTGAATCTTCCCCTACTCCAAAATTCCATACCCAGAAAAGTAAAACTAACATGATCCCCAATAAGACAACCATTAATTTTTTGTTACTATAGTGTTTATAGGGGAAAAAAGCACCAACTAAAAATGCTAATCCCGCCACAACTAAATTAAATAATTGTTTCTTATAGAAATAATCTGGAGATGCGTCTTCGTATACAATTGCTACCATCATACTTGCACTATAAATCATGACAAGTCCAAATAAACACATAAACACATATGTAAAAAATAAAGGGTAATCAAAATTCCTTACATAAGTAGCTAAATATTTTCTCATTTTTCAAAACCTCATTTTAGAAAAAAAACTCAAATCGCGAAATTGCGTTTGAGTTTTTCTATTATCTGTTTGTGTACGCTTCATGTAACAGGGATAGTTCTTTTTCTAACGTATCGAGAATGCTTTTCCCTTGTTCACGCTCAATTAAACCTAACTTAACAGCAAAATCTATCTCACGTGATAAGCCAAACATTTGTGTATCTAAGACTTCTTCATATAAAGGACATTGTGGCATCGTTAAATGATCCATTTGTACTCTTATCAAACGTGCTATTTTATCTGCATCTGATAGAAGTAATTCCACTGCTTTTTCCTGGAAGGAAGCTGGTGATTTTGTATCCATGAGGACGCCCCCATCTATGATATATAATATTCTTCTAATCTATCTTAGTAAATTTTATCTTTTAGCTGATAAAATTGCAAGTGTATACAACATTAATCGATTATAATTCTTTGTGAAACATCATTTCTAGCGGTATACTGTACATGATAGATAAATTAGGGGGTTTATTTTTGTATGGAAAATATTATTCCAATTAAAGGTGCCGTTACATATAAAATAACAATTGATCCAACTGTTTGGATTTTCGACGATCGTCGTATTGATTTAAAAACTTATTTTACTGAACCAGATGAACAAGAATCAGAAGACCTAAAATATTTATTATCTATGGGTAAGCATTGGTCTCGCGAAATTATGGAGGGAGCTACATTTCCTCCAACACTGAAAACAGAAAGAAAATTTGATCGCCAAGGTATGAAAACAGGTACATTTGGTATGCAAATTAAATATTTCTTAGATAATGCAAAACTAGAAGAAAATGCAACAAAAGTTATTTTTGAATGCAAAGATGGTTCGGAACATGCGTTTTCAATGGATGAAGCCTATAAGTTAATTTTTAAATTTAGTCAGGATGGTAAACCACTATTAGAAGATGGGCCAGTTCATCTTTTATATGCAGATGGGTCAAATGTTGACAATCCAATTAGAAATATTGCAGCAATTCGCGTCGAATAGGAGGTAAAACTATGCGCGTTAAATGTGTCATTTGCGATACAATCACGAACCTTGATGATGACTCACCATTATCAAAAAAATTGCGCAACCGTCCAATTCATACGTATATGTGCGATGATTGTCACGAGCGTATTGCTACTAAAACGGAAGCTCGTGTAGCAACAGGTAAATTCCGTTTTTTCCGCACCTCTTCAAAATTAGATGAGGATTTCTAATTCATAATGAGCACGTTCTGCCAACAATTAAAAAGGTTAGCCTCCATAATGCAAGAGGCTAACCTTTTATTAATCTTTAATAAGTTTTCGCTCTAATAATTCAACTAGTTGATACATAATTGTTGCAAAAATAGCAATGATTAATAATGACATTAATACAAGATTGAAATTAAATACTTGGAATCCGTAAATTATGAGATAACCGAGACCTTTTGAAGAAACGAGGAATTCTCCAACAATTACCCCAACCCAAGAAAGTCCTACATTCACTTTTAATGTCGAAATGATTGTCGGGAATGAAGCTGGTAAAATTGCTTCTTTAAACATTTGAAAACGGGTTGCATTAAAAGTCTGTAATACCTTTAAGTAATTTGCATCCACATTTTTAAATGAAGTATAGATGACGATCGTCGAGATAATTACAGATATAATCGCACCCATTGTTATAATAGAAGTCATCCCCGGACCAAGCGCTACAATTAAGATCGGACCTAACGCCACTTTAGGCATCGCATTTAGAATAACTAAATATGGGTCTAAAATTTTAGATAGAAATGGCGACCACCACAATATTGCTGCTAAAATTGTTCCTAATAAGGTACCAATAATGAACCCTAACACAGTTTCAAATAAAGTATAACTAATATGAACGGCTAAAGTGCCGTCCCTTACATTATCTAAAAACAATATCCAAATTTTTGATGGTGAACTAAAAATTAGTTGATCAATCCACCTTAAATTAGAAGCAACTTCCCATAAAGTAAAGAAAGCAAGTAAAATTAATAATTGATAAAATCTAACCCAGCGTTTTTCTTTTGCAATTGTTTCTTTAAATTGTTCATGTAGATTGTTGATGTTCAAGACCCTCCATCTCCTTCCAAATAATTTGGAAAAGCGAGGAATAACTTGAATGTGCCCGCGCTTCAAAAGGTGTTAATGTTCTAATTTCCTCAGGAACTTCAAAAGTTTTATGCAAGCGGCCAGGTCGAGCGGAAAATAGAAAGATGCGGTCACTCATGGCAATTGCCTCCCCAATATCATGGGTTACAAGCACTGCCGTTTTTCCATACTGCTTTAACATTTCAAAAACTAAATCTTCTAATTTTAACTTTGATTGATAATCAAGAGCGGAAAACGGCTCATCAAGTAATAAAATTTTCGGATCAACCGCTAATGTCCTCGCTAATGCAACTCGTTGCCTCATACCTCCTGATAACTCTCTAGGGTATTTTTTCTCAACTGGAGGCAATCCAACGTCTTGTAATAAAGTTGATGCAATTCTCGATTTATCTTCATCACTTTTTTGCAACGTTAACCCAAGCGTCACATTTTCTTCAATCGTTTTCCAGGGGAATAAATAATCTTGCTGAAGCATATATCCTATTGAAAGCTCTTTGTTTCCGAATATTTTTTGATTTTCGATTAAAACCGAACCTACTGTTGGAGAAAACAAACCAGCAATTATTGATAATAAAGTTGTTTTCCCACATCCACTTGGTCCAATAAAAGAAACAAATTCACCCTTTTGTATCGTTAAATTAATATCTCGTAATGCTTCAGTAGCTTCTTTAATTGAAAAATATGTGTGATGAACGTTGCTAACTGTTAAAAAGGTCATTTTACTCCGTTACCTTTTCTGCAAACGAAGTATCTACAAGCTCATTATAATCCATTCGTTTTGGAAGTTCCCCTGCTTCTTCCATAATGTCTTGTAGGTTATTCCATTCCTCTTCATCTAAAATTGGATCTTTTGCGTAAGATTCTTGAGCTTTATATCTTTCAACAACTGTCGCAATTAATTCAACTTCAGTATCTTCGAAGAATGGTTGAATTACTTCTGCTACTTCTTCAGATGACGACGCATATACCCAATCTTGAGCTTTTTTAATTGCTCTTGTAAATTTCTCAACTACTTCAGCATTTTCATTAATAAAGCTATCCTTTGTCATGAACACTGTGTATGGTAAATGGCCTGACTCTTCACCAAATGACGCAACAATATGGCCAACACCTTCTTGTTCAAATACACTTGCAGTCGGTTCAAATAATTGAACGAAATCACCAGTTCCAGAAGCAAAAGCTGTTGAAACATTCGCAAAGTCAATGTTTTGAATTAATTCTAGGTCTGCTTGAGGGTCAATATCATGTTTCTTTAATACAAATTCTCCAGCCATTTGAGGCATGCCACCCTTACGTTGTCCAAGGAATGTTGAACCCTTTAGCATATCCCATGAGAAATTTTCAATTTTTTCTCGAGAAACTAAGAATGTCCCATCTGTTTGTGTTAATTGGGCAAAGTTTTTTATTGGGTCGTTTGCTCCTTGAGCAGTTACATAAATTGATGTCTCAGAACCAACTAAAGCAACATCAATACCACCTGACAAAAGGGCTGTCATCGTTTTATCTCCACCTGCAATTGTAGATAATTCAACATTTAAGCCTTCTTCTTCAAAGAAGCCTTTTTCAATCGCTACATATTGAGGTGCGTAGAAAATTGAACGCGTTACCTCCCCAACCTTCACTTCTTGAAGATCTTGCTTACCACATGCAGAGAGAAGGAACATCATCATGCATGAAATAATCACAAAAATACTTGGCTTCAACCACTTTCTCACCGCTATAACCTCCTCTAAAATTCGTACTTTTTTACCTAGAGTAGGTTATGCACCAACAAAAAAATGTGTGAATGCCTAGTGAGGTGCGGAGGTATGTTTTATAAACCCAACATTTTGGGGGAGCTATCAACATACGAGTTGAGACGATTTCAATAGGATGAAATAGTCATATTACCTAAACGCCGAAGTTATGATTACTTTTTTTGATGAAGGGGACTTTGATTGCTTTCCTAAATTAATTTCCTTTTCATTGGCTTAATGAAGAGGACTTCTGTCATGCTATCACTCGTTTTTCCTCTTCATTCCCTTGATGAAGAGTAGTTTTTATTGGTTAAATAAACCCATTAATAATAACAATGGACTATCACCCTATCTTTTCCCATTATTAACATCAAAAAAGCTAGCTCCAAATGGAACTAGCTCAATTAAATTCTTTTTCGTCGCAGAAAAGTGGGCGGCCTAAAGGCCGCCCACTTTTTGTTCTTCTCTTTTTTCCCGCCATAATCGAGTTTTATAAATAATTAAGATTAAAGCCGCAACTATTAAACCTTCGATCATTGGTAAGAAAAGTGCCAAGAATGTTAACACCATACAGCCTAAGAACAGGAAAATATAGATGATGATATTTCGAGCTATGCCTAATTTCTCTGATCTTGCGAATCCTAACTTATAAACGATTGCTGATAAAAGAAATACTAAGATGAACACAACATAACCAGCAATATCGTAGCTTGGTAAGTTTTCATATAAGAACCTTGCAATACCACCCATACGCCCAAGTACAAATTGTTGTTCATTTGAATTGGTCGGTGCAGATGCTTGAATAAAATTTATTAGGCCAAGGTCCATGGCTTTCATATTCAACAACACCTTTCATCATTTCCCGAAAAATACTAATTATAATTCAGAATTCTTTTTCTTTTTAGCTGCTTTTTCACGTTCGTTTTTATCTAAAATTTGTTTACGTAAACGAATTGATTCTGGTGTTACTTCTAAATACTCGTCATCATTTAAGAATTCTAATGCTTCTTCAAGCGTTAAAATTTTAGGACGTTTAATAACGTTTGTCGCATCTTTCGTCGCTGAACGTACGTTTGTTTTTTGTTTCATTTTCGTAATATTTACTGTGATATCATTGTCACGAGTATTTTCACCAACAATCATACCTTCGTAAATTTCAGTACCTGGTTCAACGAATAATGTACCACGGTCTTCAATTTGCATCATACCGTAAGTTGTTGATTTACCAGTTTCCATTGAAACTAAAGCACCCTGGTGACGGCCACCTACGCGACCTGCAACAACTGGTGCGTAACTATCAAATGTATGGTTGATAATTCCAAAGCCTTTTGTAAGTGACATAAATTCAGTTGTATAACCAATTAAACCACGAGCTGGTACCATGAAGATTAAACGTACTTGTCCGTTACCTTCATTAATCATATCTAACATTTCACCTTTACGATTACCTAAAGATTCAATGATCGAGCCTACGCTTTCTTCAGGAACATCAATTTGTACACGTTCGATTGGTTCACATTTCACACCGTCGATTTCTCTAATAATTACCTGTGGTTTTGAAACTTGTAATTCGAAACCTTCACGACGCATATTTTCAATTAAAATCGATAAGTGAAGTTCACCACGACCCGAAACAGTCCATGCATCTGGAGAATCTGTATCTTCTACACGTAATGAAACGTCAGTTTGTAATTGAGAGCGTAAACGTTCTTCAATTTTACGAGAAGTAACCCATTTCCCTTCACGTCCAGCAAATGGTGAATTATTTACTAAGAATGTCATTTGTAATGTTGGTTCATCAATACGCATTGGTGGTAATGCTTCTAGATGGTCTTGAGGACAAACTGTTTCACCAACATTAATTTCTTCCATACCAGAAACTGCGATTAAATCACCAGAGACTGCTTCTTGAATTTCTTCACGTTTTAAACCGAAGAAACCAAATAATTTTGTGACACGGAAGTTTTTCACTGTGCCATCAAGTTTCATTAATGCTACTGATTGTCCTACGTGAATAGTTCCACGGAATACACGGCCAATCCCGATACGTCCTACGAAGTCGTTATAATCAAGTAATGCAACTTGGAATTGTAATGGCTCCTCGCGAGTATCAGCTGGAGCTGGAATTGATTCGATAATTTGTTCGAATAAACATTTCATGTTTTCTTCTTGATTTGCTGGATCAGCGTCAAGTGAAGCAGTACCGTTTACACCTGAAGCGAATACAACTGGGAAATCTAATTGATCTTCGTCTGCACCTAATTCGATTAAAAGGTCAACTACCTCATCTACTACTTCTAATGGTCGAGCTGAATCTTTATCAACTTTGTTTACAACAACGATTGGTGTTAATTTTTGTTCTAATGCTTTTTTCAACACGAATCGTGTTTGAGGCATACAACCTTCATAAGCATCGACAACTAGTAAAACGCCATCAACCATTTTTAAGATACGTTCTACTTCTCCACCGAAATCGGCATGTCCAGGTGTATCTAAAATATTAATTCTTGTATCGTTATATCTAACTGCTGTATTTTTCGCTAAGATTGTAATACCACGTTCACGTTCGATATCATTAGAGTCCATTGCGCGTTCTTCAACGTGTTCGTTTGAACGGAAAGTACCTGATTGTTTTAGTAATTGATCGACTAAAGTAGTTTTACCATGGTCAACGTGTGCGATGATTGCAATATTGCGTATATCTTGACGTAAATTTGTTGTCATTATTCCACTCCACATTCTTTTTTCGTATGATTAACTGTGTTATTATATCACAAGAAGACATTATTGTCTTTTTCATATTTTTAACATTTTCTTTTAATCCAATAATCGATTAAATATATGCATTTTTTAGGAGGCAAACAAGCATGAATAAAGCAAAAGTTGTAATGTTTATTTTTGCATTAGCAGCTATTTTATCTATGATGTCAATTGGTTATGCAATAGCAGCCGAAAGTATTTTAGGTGCAATCGCAGGAGTTGTTGCATTATGTGTAGTCATGATGTCAGGGTTTAAAATGAAACGTAAATTCCGTGAACAAGGGCTTTTATAATAGTAAAACGCTATTATTATTTTCCCACAATATCTACGAACCATTCAAAATAATGAAAATCCGTAAGCGATTATAGTAAATCGCTTGCGGATTTTTACTTTTCTTCAATATATCGATCTAATATTAGTTGATGAATGGATGGATTTGCAATAATGAAAGTATCTTGAGATAAAAAATCAAAGTCATTTCCATTTAAGTTTGTGGCGATTGCACCCACTTCTTTAGCTATGATTGTGCCACCACCGATATCCCAAGGAGATAAACGCATCGAAATATACGCATCCAGCTTTCCACTTACAACAAAGGCAATTTCCATTGCTGCTGAACCATACGAACGAGTACCCCTAACTGTTTTCACTAAGTCAATCATTTTCTCATGGTTAATTCGCTTATTTGGGGTCACCCATGTAGCATTTAAACCAATTACTGCTTCTTCTATTTTTAAAGGTTTTAACTTTCTTAAAGGCGTATCATTGTACCAGGCACCTGCACCTTCAATGGCATAGAATAAATCTTCTCTCATAACATCGTATATGTATCCAAGTTTACCTATCCCATTAACAAAAAATCCTACTGTTATCATAAAATGTCGATGCTGTTTAACAAAATTCATCGTCCCATCAATTGGATCTAATATCCAAACTGGACCATCTAAATTTCGAACCTTCTCTCCCATACCTTCTTCTCCAAGAATTTTATGAGATGGGTCAAAGGATTTTATTTTTTCGATGAAAAATAACTCCGTTTCGCGATCAATGTTTGTCACTAAATCATTAGGATCTGATTTTGTCTCGACTACTAATTCATATGAAAATGTATCTCGTATTAATCTTCCTGCTTCAAAGATTGTTTCTTTTGCAAACTGATCAATCTGTTTTAAATCCAACCATAGTCACCACTTTCCCCATAATTCCCTACTAAGAACCCCTTCTTTTTAAAAACATATTTTTTATTTTTGACGTTTTAATAGTGTCTATCTACAGGCACTAACTCTCTTGGTCACTTCAACTTTCTCCTACGCATGCAAGCATGCTTCTCAGAAGTCTCCTCAATACATGGAAGTACAAATGCGACACGACGTCGCGTTTTTGTTGGCCAGTGCCGTCGATAGCTAGACGAGCGCCTTCCGCTTTTCTTTATTATAACAAAAAATCACTTGCAGTCCGAATTGAACGCAAGTGATTTTTAAAGAAAGTTGGTATTCCGATCAAACATACGCGTGCAGACCATCTAACTCATCTTGAATTTCTTTCAAACGTTTTTTACATCTTTCCATTTCTTCTACATTTTTACCTTGCATAGCGGAATAAAGTGATGCTAATTCATAATCGAGCTCTAAACGTAATACATGTTCATATTGCTTCTCGATGTCAACTTTACGTATAATTTTAATCATCTGTTTCATTATGAAATCACTTCCCTTTCCTTTTTAAAAAGTTCCAGTTGCTTGTTACAAGATTTTTCCCAAAAAAACGATAAAATAAACATGAAATTCAAAAAGGAGGACTAAAATAAAATGGACGAAATTAAATGGACTAACAAAGACTTTGATGTCTTTACAACTGATGGTTTGGAACAGCGTATGGAAGCACTGACTACCAATGTCCGCCCGAAATTCCAAGAGCTTGGTGAAAGGTTTACAAGCTTTCTTAGCGTTCATACAGGAAATGAGTTTTTCCCTCATGTAGCTAAACATGCAAGGAGAACAATCAACCCCCCAAAAGATTCTTGGGTAGCTTTTTCCACATATAAGCGTGGATATAAATCGTTACCTCATTTTCAGATTGGGCTTTGGAGCACTCACTTATTCATTTGGGTAGCAATTATTTACGAGGCTCCAGAAAAAGATTCAATGGCTAACAGATTACTTCAAAATATTGAGGTTTTTGATAAATTGCCTGACGATTTTGTTATATCGGGTGATCATATGAAGCCTGATGCACTCTCCTTAGTTGAATCTAAAGAAGATACATTAGAACAATTATTAGTTCGTCTACGTGACGTCAAAAAAGGAGAATTTTTAGTAGGTCGACAAATACCACGTGAGGAAGCAGTAACTCTTTCTTCAGATGAGTTTTTAAAGCTCACAGAAGAAACTTTTGAAAAGCTACTGCCGATATATAACGTAATCGTCGGTAGATAACACGGCTGTAATGATTTACTTTTGATGTCTAGCTAAGTGGGACTCTTTTAAGTATGCGATCGCTTTAACTTCTATGGAGAATGTAAATACATCTTTACCAAGAGAAGCACCGTCAATGGATGGACGAGTGGTGATGTTCAAAAAACGATGAACCCTCGTTTCTAGAGGTTAAGACGTGGCGAATCATGATGTGGTTGCAATACTTCAACTGGCAAGCCCACTCTTGCTTTTCTTTTCTGGGTTGTATAATTAATATGCTCGAAATGATAGCAATCATTACTTAATTCTACTGTCTTCTTGTTGTTTTTTTAAACTTATTTAAGAATAATTCTTATATAAGAAGCATATACATTGCTTGGTCAAACGAATAATTTACTTATAAAAAAGGGATGCCATTAAATTTGGCATCCTATTTTGATTGTTAAATTTTAATTAGTTGACCATCTTCTAACTCTTTCGCTTTTTTTACAACATGATAGCTAACATAATCACTAGCCTCTTCAAACTCACGAAAAACTGATTTTTCTTCCGACTGTGAAGGGACGATTTCTTTAAAACGACGATATCTCGCTAACATATCTTCCCGTTTAATCCCTTTTTCATAAGCTTGTTCAACACCTTCAAAGAACTTAATGACATCTACTATTTCTTCAGTTGACCAATCAGGCAAAATTGGGTATGAATATTCCATTATTTAAACCTTCTTTCTGTTTATTGACCCCATTTTAAGCGTACTTCTTTTGCATCTGCAAGCATTCTGTCAAATAGCTCTTGTACTGTTGGGATATCTTTGATCATTCCAGTTACTTGTCCAGCCCATCCAAACCCATTTGAATCTTCACCATTATATATAAAGTTTTTGTTTGCTTCTCCACTGATATACTCTTTTAATGCTTCATATGTCGGTGTTTCATTTTCAATCTCTAAAATTCGCTCTGTAAAAGCGTTACGAAGTACTCTTGCAGGCGCTCCAATTGAACGTTTAATTATTGTCGTATCTGTTTCTGTACTTTTTAGCAGCGCTTCTTTATAGGCTAATGAAGCATGTACACATTCTTTTGTAGCAATAAAACGTGTCCCCATTTCAATTCCTTCAGCACCTAATGCGTGTGCTGCCATCCATCCACGTCCATCCCCGATTCCACCTGATGCAATTACGGGGATTGAAACGCTATCTACCACTTGTGGAACCAGCACGAACGTCCCTATATCATCTCTACCTAAATGTCCCCCACCTTCTTGCCCCACAACAATAACAGCATCGGCTCCAAGTTTTTCAGCCTTTTGTGCTTGACGAGTAGCAGCGACAAGAACCAATTTTTTAATATCGGTCCCTTTTAACAATTCAAAAATGGGCGCTGGATTTCCACCTGTCATCGAAATCGCTGGTACCTTTTCCTCAATTGCAACTTTAACCATTTCCTCGTAACCTTGGCCATGGTTTCCAATAGCAAAATTCACGCCAAATGGTCGATCTGTTTTTCCACGAACTTTGTGAATTTCTTCACGTAATAAATCAGGTGATTTCAGACTCATTGCTGTAATCTGACCAAGTCCCCCTGCATTAGATACTGCAGCTGCTAAATCTGCATAAGCTAAGTAAGCAAGTCCTCCTTGAATTATAGGGTATTGTATGTTAAATATATCAGTGATACGTGTATGCCAATTCAATTGTATTCCTCCTTAACTCTCTTGTTTGTTTTAATTTCGACACATAACTAAAATTTCCTTTAATTTTATATAGTCAGTAGTTGTAATAGGTGCTATAATTTCATTTGTTTTCTATTTTATTTAAGTGAGGTGGTACCTGCGTTGTCACAATTAGAGACTCCTTTGTTCGACGTTTTACTCAAACATCGAAATAGACATCCAATTCAATTCCATATACCAGGACATAAAAAAGGCCAAGGAATGGACCCTGCATTTCGAGAGTTCGTCGGCGACAACGTTTTATCTATTGATTTAATTAATATTGCTCCACTAGATGATTTACATTCACCTAAAGGCGCTATTAAAGAAGCTCAAAAATTAGCTGCTGAAGCCTTTGGTGCTGATCATACATTCTTTTCCGTTCAAGGTACTAGTGGCGCTATAATGGCTATGATTATGGCCGTAGTAGGCCCAGGAGATAAAATTTTGGTACCACGGAATGTTCATAAATCTACAATGTCTGCAATTGTATTAGCAGGAGCAATTCCGATCTTCATTCACCCTGAAGTTGATAAAGAATATGGAATTGCACATGGTATTTCTGCTGAATCGGTTGAAAAGGCATTAAATACTTATCCAGATGCTAAAGCAATGCTTGTGATTAACCCAACATATTTCGGTTTCGCAGCAGATTTAAAACGCATTGTTGAATTAGCACATGATCGAAATATTCCTGTAATAGTTGATGAAGCACATGGGGTTCATATTAAATTCCATGATGAGTTGCCGATTTCTGCAATGGAAGCAGGCGCAGATATGGCAGCAACAAGTGTTCATAAATTAGGTGGTTCATTGACAGGAAGCTCTGTGTTAAATGTACGTGAAGGATTGGTTACTGTTAACCGCGTTCAATCCATCTTATCGATGTTAACGACAACTTCGACATCATATCCACTTTTAGCTTCCTTAGATACTGCAAGACGTCAATTAGCAGTACATGGTTATGATTTAATAGACAATGCAATTAGACTTGCAAAAGATGCGCGTAAACGAATTAATAAGATTCCACATTTAAAATGTGCTGGCCGTGAAACATTGCACTCTTCAGCAACTACTGACATGGACCCTACAAAATTACTGATTAGTGTAAAAGACTTAGGGATTACAGGTCATCAAGCCGAGGAATGGTTACGATACAATGCAAATATTGAAGTAGAATTATCTGATCTTTATAACATCCTATGTCTCGTTACATTAGGAGATACGAAAAAGGAGATTAACTTACTAATTAACGCATTGCAACGAATGTCAGTTGCTTATGAATCAGAAGCAACAATTACAGAAACATTTGTAAATGTGCCTGATATTCCAGCTCTTGCTATGTCACCTCGTGATGCTTTTTACGCACCAACTGAAGTGATTCCATTTAAAGATTCCGCAGGGTTTATTTGTGCAGAATTTATTATGGTTTACCCTCCTGGGATTCCAATTTTCATTCCAGGTGAAGTAATCACAGAAGAAAATATAAAGTATATTCAAATGAATATCGATGCAGGCTTACCTGTTCAGGGGCCTGAAGACCGTACGTTACAAACAATTCGTGTAATTAAAGAACGTAAGCCAATTTATTAATATGAATCAGTCAACGTAAAAAAGCATTCTAGAACAGCATAGTCTAGAATGCTTTTTTGTATTTTTTAAAAGAATATTAATACAAAGATTGGACAGATTACTGCACCGATTACCGCGCTAAGTCCCATCGAAATTGAACCGATCGATAAATCTTCCTCACCGTAATCTTGTAGTTTCGAAATACCTACACCGTGACTAGCACTCCCCATAGAAATCCCTCGACTAATAGGCGAAATGATTTTACCCAATTTATAAATAAGAGGACCAAATATTGCTCCTACAAACCCCGCAATCATGACCAACACTGCAGTTAGAGGGGGGATTCCTCCAATCGATTCACTTACTTGCATTGCAACTGGTGTTGTTAAGGATTTAGGCAAGGAAGTCAAAATTAAATCTTGATCCAACTTGAATAACTTTAACAAAACAAACACACTAATTAAGCCACTAATCATCGCGATTAGAATACCTGATACAATCGTATATTTATATTTCATGACCAATTCACGTTGATTATATAAAGGGTATGCAAGAGCTACAACAGCTGGCCCTAATAAATGCTGGATATATTGCCCACCTTCCATATAATCTTCAAATGGAATATTAAAGATTAATAGACCAACCACTAGAACAATTGTAGAGGTTACAATCGGCATTAAAAATGGATAGGTAAAACGTTTATGGAGTTTCATCATTAATAAAAATACAATGATTGTAATTGCAATAAAGAGAACAGCTTTCAATTCTCTAACCCCCCTTTCACAGTTTCTACTTTTTCCAATTCTTCGTTCAATTCTTCTTTTACACTTTTCTCGTCTTCAGAATTTACTATTTCAATTTCTTCTTCAGGTTGATCTTTTTCAACTGCTTTAGAGTGTTCTTTTCCAACTTCCACATCTTCAGAATGTTCTTTTTCAATTTCCGCTTCTGCCATTTCTTCATTATCCGATTTTTTCAATTTTGCAGCTAATTCTTTCTTCTCAATCTTTTGTGTTAAGAAACTAGTAATATAAATGACAAAAAGTGTACTGATCATCACAGTAGCTATTAAAATAAAACCATCTAATGAAAGTAGTTGAGGATAGTCAATAATCCCTACCATGGGCGGAATAAAAAATAATGTCATAAATCCAATTAAAAAACTCGATCCATCACGTATATATTCGACTTTTATCCATTTCAATTGTAAACAGAGAACCAATACTAGCAGTCCTAAAACACTCGCTGGTAATGGTAATCCAGTTATTTCTACAATGAAAACACCTATATAATAAAATACGTATAATAGTAAAATTTGTGTAATGATTCTTACAATCCTCATCATCAGGCAATAAAAAGTAAAAACAAACTTTCCAATTGCCACTCACCCCCTCAATAAACGATATTTTACCCCTATAGAAATCCGTTGTCTATGATTCTTCTGAAATAAATAAAAGAGACAAAGAACATATTCTTTGTCTCCACAGTATTATTCCTCTTCATTTACAATTACTTTTTTACCTGTTAATTTTAATATTATTGGAATTAAGATCCAAGCAAGAGCTATTATTAAGAAAACTAATGACAATGGACTTGTCACAAAAATACTCCACTCACCATTCGAAATAGTTAAAGCACGACGCATATTATTTTCGATCATCGGTCCTAAAACTAACGCTAAAACTAATGGTGCCACTGGATAGTCATTTTTTGTAAATAAATAACCAAATATACCACAAGCAAGTATCAAATATAGATCAAATGTAGAGTATTGAACAGCATAAACACCAAAGAAGGAGATCGCTATAATAATTGGTAATAAATATTTTTTTGGTGTTTGAATGATTTTAGCAAAAACTTTAACTAATGGCATATTTAATATTAACAAAATCAAATTTCCGAAGAACATACTTGCGATAAGACCCCAAGCAATCTCAGGATGATCGTCGAATAGCAATGGACCTGGCTGTACGTTATACATGATAAGGGCACCCATTAGAATTGCTGTTGTTCCCGAACCTGGAATCCCAAGTGTTAGAAGCGGAATCATAGCTCCTCCCGATGCCGCATTATTTGCCGATTCAGGACCAGCAACACCCGCGATATTTCCTTTACCAAAGGAATCTGGATTTTTACTAAACTTTTTTTCAGTTATATAAGAAAAGAATGAAGCTAAAGTAGCACCTGCTCCTGGAAGTACACCGATAAAGAAGCCCAATAATGATCCTCTGGCAATAGGTTTTGCGCTATCTTTTAAATCCTTTTTCGTTGGTAAAACGCGACTAATTTTTGCAATTGATCCGTCTTCAGTTTCTTTCTCCAAAATAGTTTTAAAGACTTCCCCTAATGCAAATAATCCCACTGCAATTGTTAAAAATTCAAGTCCGCCATATAACACTGGAATATCATATGTAAATCTTGCAATCCCAGATACTGCGTCGATGCCTATAGTACCTAGTAATAGCCCAAGAACCGTCATAATTAATGCTTTCGTCATCGATTTTCCTGCAAGACCACTTACAGCACATAACCCTAAAAGCATTAACGAAAAGTATTCTGCGGGACCAAATTCTAATGCTATGTTAGATAACGGCTCTGCTAATAATACTAATCCTATTAGTGAAATAATCCCTGCAACAAATGAACCAATCGCAGCAATTGATAACGCAGCACCTGCTCTACCTTGTTGAGCCATTTGGTAACCATCAAGTGCTGTAACAACTGAAGATGATTCACCTGGTGTATTTAATAAAATAGAAGTAGTTGATCCACCATACATCGCTCCATAATATACACCCGCTAGTAGAATAATTGAACTCGCAGCCGCTGATTCAGTTGGCATTCCAGATGTTAAAGTAGCCGTAACTGGTATTAATAGAGCTACTCCACTCATCGGGCCAATACCTGGTAGAACACCAACAGCAGTACCAATTATAACACCAACAAGAGCAAATAATATGTTATGCCACTGTAAAGCAGTAGCAAATCCATCCATTAAAAATTGAATTGTGCCCATTTACATCCCCCTCTCTTTAGAACAAAGAAAACTTCGGTAAAGATCCTCCAAGTAAGCTTACGTACATAAAATACACACCAAATGTGAAAATTGCTGAAATGATAATGGTTGATAAAATTTTCCCTTTTTCCATAACTTGAAAAGCAATTAATAAAAATAGGAATGTAGACAGTACGTAACCAATAATTTCTAGTAAAAATACATATAAGATAGCAGCAATAAAAATAACTCCAAATTTCTTATAATCGATATCAGCTTTTTCTTTATTTTCTGCTTTGCTTTTAAAAGATTCATATAACAAACGTAAACTTAAAAGGCCTAATATTATTCCTAAAATCAAAGGATATGTTTTTGGACCGATTGCAGATCCATAGGCACTTCCTGATATTTTTAAACTTTCTAACACAAATAAAATACTAATAATTAATAAGATAATACCGGTGCCTTTATCGAATGTTTTTGACATAGACTAGCCTCCGTTCTATTAAAAAGAGCTGTCCTTTAAGACTCTTGCTTATTGGACAGCATTCTTTGATTATTTATGCATTTCTAGAGCTTCTAGTAATTCACCGATTACATTTTCTTGTTCACCTAAAAACTCCGTAAACTCTTGTGCATTACGATATTCCGCTTGCCATCCACTTCGTTCTAATTCTGCTTTCCATTCATCAGTTTCTACCATTTCACCTAGCTTTGTTGACCAATATTCAACAGCTTCTTCCGACATTTCTTTTGGTCCAAATAGACCTCTCCAAATTGTGAACTCTGCATCAATACCAAGTTCTTGGAATGTTGGAACTTCTGCTAATACGCCAGAAAGTCGTTCAGTTGAACTCACTGCTAGTACTTTTACATCACCAGATTTTACATATTCACCAATCGATGAAGCATCAGTTGCGATTACATCAGCATTGCTACCTAATAGAGCAGCAATTGCCTCACCACCGCCATCATA
Organism: Ureibacillus composti; assembly: GCA_030348875.1. Lineage (GTDB taxonomy): Bacteria > Bacillota > Bacilli > Bacillales_A > Planococcaceae > Ureibacillus > Ureibacillus composti. The sequence continues at coordinate 1,036,824 of JAUCEP010000002.1, read as the reverse complement.
AGAAACATACTTTACAATTTTTGGGTCAATTCCATATTTATATGCTGGTAAAATTCCAACTAAATGATCCATTGAACCTGGTGCTGAACCACCAGCCATAGTAATTGATTTTGGATCAGCTTTAATAGCATCTAATAACTCAGTTAGACTGTTATAAGGTGAATCTGCTTTTACAACAATTGCACCGTAATCTCGTGTTAATTGAGCAAGAGGTGTTGTATCTTTGTAACCGTAAGGACTATTTCCTTCTGCTTTTAAATTATTAATAAGAATTGGCGGTGACTTTGCCATTAACATATAATCATTGTCAACTTCTTTAGTTGCGTATTCCGCCATAAAAACAGCACCACCACCACCAGGTCTGTTTTCTACCGTAATCGGTTTATCAATTAAATCAGTTTCTGACATAACTTTTGAAATTGCACGGGCTGTTAAATCCCATCCACCACCTGCTCCTGATGGCGCAACTATTGTAATGTTTGTATCTGGGTAACCAGTAGAACTTGCTTCTCCATCTACTGCCTTTGTCCCCTCTGTTTTTGTGTCTCCACTACATGCTGCTAGAATTACAGACAATGTAAGCGCGAAACAAAGTAATAATAATTTCTTCATTCGTAATACTCCCCCTTTGTATACACCTATCTTTAATGTGATGTATAACATTAAAGTAATGTAAGCGGTTTCTAAATACAATAAAAGGAAAATAAAATGATATTAATTCCATTAAGTGTAATTTTGTTCATATTGTTCACACACTGTTCATTACACGGAAGTACAATATTAAAATCATTTGAATATTTTCCATAGAATTCAAAAAAATACAACTCACATCTATCTGAAATAAATGTTTGTTGTATTTTAACTTATTAATCTTTAACTAAAATATATCTTCTTTCTGGTCGTCCAACTGTTCCGTAAATTAAATCAGTATATACTTTTTGTTCAGATACTAAATGCTCCAAGTAACGGCGGGCTGTTGATCTACTTAATCCCATATCTTTTCCTAACTTTTCTGCTGTAGTTCCTTTTGGGCATTTAACTAAAAACTCTACTATCTTACTTCTTGTAATCACATCAATCCCCTTTGGTGTAACTTCACCAAAACTAGAATCCTTAGTTGTTGACCAAATTTCGTTAATTTCGTGTTCTTCAAGACGCGAGTTTTTTTCAAGTAACTGCCTTTTTGTATAATAGGTTTCCAAACATTCTTTAAATTTTTCAAATGTTACTGGTTTCAATAAGTAATCAAAAACACCACCACGAAATGCCTTTTTCAAAATTTCAGTTTCTGAAGCCGCAGTAATAAAAATAATGTCCGTTTCCGGGCTATTTCTTTTAATAAAATCTAAAATATCCGTCCCTAATTTGTCTGGGAAAAACACATCTAATAGAACTAAATCTGGCTTCACAGTGTCTACCCAATCAAATGCTTCTTCTGCATTATTCGCGACTCCAATGTTTTTAAAACCATTAATTTTCTCAATAAACTTTTGGTGAATCGTTGCAATTCTTTTATCATCTTCAACGATGAGTACCTCAACTGTGTCATTCATAACCATTTCCCCCCTTAGGAATCTCAATTATAAATAATGCCCCTCCTAAATCCCCTTCTTCTGTATAAATTTCGCCATCTAACTCTTCTAGATTTTCTTTTACTTTTAATAATCCAAACCCATGTTGATGACTACTATTTTTTGTGGAAATTCTCTTTTCAAAAAGCCTATCTCTTACTTCACGGTCAATGCCGTTCCCACTATCTTCTACCTCTATTAATAAAACATTGCCATTATCCAATATTAAGACACGAACGATTCGTTCATCCTCAGGTAAATGTTCGACTGCTTCAAAAGCATTCGTTACTAAGTTCCCAATGATCGAGACAAAAAGATGCTTTTGTATATGTATCGGAAGGAGCTCTAGCATACTATCTTCATCAAGAATAAATTTCACCTTTAATTCTTTGGCTCTATTAAAAAAGCCTATTAATATACCACTAATAAAAGGATCCTGTAATCTTTCAGATATAAAATGAATTAAACTTCCCTGTACCTCCCGCTCACTATGTATTAATTCAAGTGCTGAATCATAATTCTTTAATTGAATAAGCCCTGAGATTGTATATAAAAAGTTATTATATTCATGTGTTTGGGATCTAAGTGCTTCAGTATATTTTTTCACTTGAGAAAGTTCTAATGCTAAACGGTCAATTTCCGATTGCAGACGAAAGCTCGAGACAGCCCCAACTACCTTTTCTCCACTTAATAAAGGGATTCGATTCACTAGCACGTCTTTCCCTTTCAATTTCATCGTACGATCAAGCTGTTTCTCTCCAGTTGATAAAACTTCAAACATTTGTGTGTTTGGGATAACTTGGCGGATATCCTTTCCTATTAATTGAACAGTTTCTTCAATAGCTAATGCCTTATATGCTGCTGAATTTATCACGGTAATTTGCCCTTTTTCATCAACCATAATTATAGCTTCTCGAACAGATTCAATTAGTGCATTTTGTTGTTTTAACAGTTCCGCAATTTCAATAGGCTCATAATTTAGTAATTCTTTTTTTAACCTTGAAGATAAAATAGAAGCAAAAATGGATCCAATGATCACAATAAGGATAATCATTATTAAATTATTATTTGAATACTTTGAGAAAATAGCGCTAATATCAGTTTTTAAAAATCCTACTGATATTACTCCAATGATTGTACCATCTCTACCGATTACAGGAGTTTTTCCTCTGATTGCTTCTCCGAGAGTTCCCTTTGCTTCTGAAATATAAGATAAGCCCTTTTCTAAAGCTCCTGCATTATCATTACCTACCATTTTCTCACCGATACGCTCTTCGACTGGATGGGCATATCGAATTCCCTCATCATTACCGATTACAACATATTCTGCATCCGTTTCAATTCGGATTTTTTCAGCAATTGGTTGCAGTACCTCTGCTGGATTCTCAGCATAAAAACCAGCTATAACATCAGGTCGATTAGCAGTCGTCTTTGCAATTTGTAATGCCTTTAACCCAATTTCATCTTTAATGGCATTGGATAATGTGAAATAAAATGATAACCCTGTTGCAGTTGAGATGAGTAAGATAATCACAATATTAGAGAAAAATAGTTTTGACTGAATGGAATGTAATCTCATTTTATCCCCCAAAATTAAATACTGTATATTCTATTTTATCTTAATTATAGGCAATAGTTTGAATAGTTTGTAGTTTCTTTTCAACTACTTAGATCAAATTTAAAACTTTTAAATTTAATTTATAAAGAAAAAACTACCTAGTGAAAGTATTTACAATCACTAAGTAGTTTTGAAAACTTAATCTTCCTCTATTTGTACTCGGTTTTTTTTCAGCATTTTAGATAAAATATCATATACAATTGGCACGATAATGAGTGTTAAAATAGTTGAACTTAATAAACCACCGATTACCGTAACACCTAATCCTTTAGAGATTAATCCACTACCTTCTGCCCCAATTGCTAATGGAATTAGTGCCCCGATTGTTGCTATTGCAGTCATAAGGATTGGTCGTAATCGTGTTGCTCCTGCTTCTAAAATTGCCTCGCGTCTTGGCATACCTGCATGTTCCATATGGATGATTCGATCCACAAGAACAATCGCATTCGTTACAACAATCCCAATTAACATAAGCATCCCCATCAAGGTCGGCACTGAGATTGTTTCTCCAGCAATCCATAGCCCTACAAGCGCACCAATTACAGTAAACGGTAACGAGAATAGAATAGCAAATGGAGCTAAACCTTCACCAAATGTAACAACTAAGATAAAGTAAACAATGGCAATTGCCGCTAACATTGCAAAAGCAAGTTGTGTAAATGCTTCTTGCATATCAGCTGTTACTCCTGCGATTCCAACTTCTACACCTTTTGGCAATTTTAATTGATCAATCTTTTCTTTCACTTCATTAGATGCTTCAGTTACGTCTTTAGTTGTTACTGTACCAGAAACTGATGCATATAGTTGTCCTTTGCTTCGAGAAATTGTATTAGAAACAGTACCTTCTGATACATCTACAATGTCTCTTAATTTTACTGTTGAACCTAATGCAGTTGGAACTTGTTGATCCATTAATTCATCAAATGATCCAGCAAGATCTTTATCTTTTTGTACAATCACTTCGATGTCTTTTCCGTCTTTTTCAATCGTAGTGACGACATCTTCTTGTTCATTTGGGTTAAACATTATGGCAATTTGAACTGTCGATAAACCATATTGAAGCAATGTTTGTTGATCAAACTTTAAAGTGTATTCATCATATCTCTCAGAAAGGCTAGAAGAAACATCTTTTAAGCTTCCTGACTCTTCCATAATCTTTTCAACTTGGCCAACAACTTCTTCCACTTCACTTAACTGATCTCCGTAAACAGTATAGCTTAATTCATTGTTTGACATCGACATATTAAAGTTTTGGCTTTTCCATGTACCCGTTTGATCAAGCTCTTTGATATATTCTTCTACTTCCGTTTTTACATCACTAAAGTTTTTAGTGTCAGGGTCAAAGATAATATACATCAAAGCACCATCTGTACCGCCACCCATCATCGCATTGGCATTTCCTCCAACCGAGACTTGAACAATATCAACATCTTCTCTTTCCATCATCTTTTGTTCAACAACACCGACATTTTCAAGTGTCTTGTCTTGTAATTCACCAGCTTCAGGCGTGTAAGTAACATACATTACTTTTTCTTCGTCCCCTGGGATAAAACTAAATCCAACAACAGGTGCAAGGAACAAACTTGCGACAAGTAAGATTATAGCTATACTTGAAGTGACAATTTTATGATTTAATGTCCAAGCCAAGATAGATTTATAAACTTGCGCTAACTTGCTTTTTCGCTCTTTTTGAGCTACTTTTTTGTCAGCATATAATTGTTTTTTAAACAAAGTATGAGAAAGCGTTGGAACGACTGTTATTGCAACAATTAAGGATGCAACTAAAGCAAACGTCATAGTTAATGCAAATGGCATAAATAGTTCGCCGACCATCCCACCAACAAATACTAGAGGTGCAAATACTGCTACCGTAACGAGTGTTGATGAAAGGATAGGAATAAACATTTCAATAGTTGCGGATCTTACTAACGCTCGACCTTTTAATTTTTCATCTTTTAAATGTAATCTTCGATAAATATTTTCCACTACAACAATCGAGTCATCTATTACCCGACCAATTGCAACCGTCATCGCACCTAACGTCATAATATTCAATGTAATATCTAACGAATAAAGAGCAGTAAAGGCAATTAGTAATGATAACGGTATCGAAATTACAGAAATAATTGTAGATTTAATATCACGTAAAAATAGTAAAATGATCACAATTGCAAAACCAGCACCAAACAACGCTTTACTCAACATTGTCTCAACTGATTTCTCAATTGGCTCCCCTTGGTCAAGTGTCGTGTCAATTTTCAAACCATCAATCGAGGATTGTAATTCCTTCGCAATATCTTTTGCCTCATTAACTACCTCAACTGTATTAGCTTCTTGTCCTTTTACGATTTGAATGGCAATTGATTCTTTACCATTCGTACGTGAAACAGATTCAACTTTCCCTACCATTTCAATTTTTGCTATATCTCCTAAAATCACAAATGGAGATGGGTTTTGTTCTGTTGGTGTAACGGGAATGACTAGCTCTTTCAACGCATCTACTGTAGTGACTTTTCCATCCACTACTATTGATTGCTCTTTTTCATCAAAAGGATATAAACCAAGCGGCACTCTCACATCGCTTGCCTGAATTATTTGTTTTACATTATCCTCTGTTAAGCCCAAAGAAGCCATTTTTGCTTCATCGTATGTTAATTCAATTTCATTGATTTGCTGCCCAGAGATTGAAACTGAGGAAACACCATCAATTCCTTCGAATTTAGGAGCAACTACTTGTTCAACTGTTTCTGTTAATTCAACAATATCTTCTGAATCACTTGAAACACTTAGGGCAAGAATTGGAAATGCATTAATTGTAATTCTTGCAATACTTGGATCCTGTGCTGTTTCAGGTAACGGAATATTGTCCAAAATAGATTTGATTTCCCGTTCTGCTTCAGCCATATCTGTGCCATATTCATACTCAATTTGAACATTTGACATATTTGAATAGGACGTTGAAGTAACCGTTGAAACTCCCTTTAAATTGGTCACTGCTTTTTCCATTGGAATTGAAATATCATCCATGACTTGTTCAGGTGTTGCACCTGGATATACGGTCATCACCGTTACAACTGGAATAGAGATATCAGGGATGGTTTCCATTTTCATTCTTGATGCTGAAAAAATCCCTGCACCCATTAATATAATCGCTAAAAGCCATACAGCTAATTTATTTTTTACAACAAAATTTATAATCCCTTTCACTTCGGCACCTACCTTTTTGACTTATCGGTCACATCTACATATAATAATGACTATTCGGTCACGTGTCAATTTACATCTATTTTTTTACCCATGACGGAGGAAAGATTGTGTCTAAAAAAAGAATGATAATGGAGAAAGCCATCGAACTTTTTTCGCAAAATAGTATCGATACAACCTCGATCCAGGATATAACTACTGCATGTGGCATCTCTAAAGGTGCATTCTATTTAAGCTTTAAATCAAAGGATGACTTGCTAGTCGAAATTGTCGATTATTTTATGAAGAAAATCATTTTGCAACATAATATTGTGTTAAATGATCCAATCTCTGGAGAAGAAAAGCTACGCAAGTTTTTTTATTCCAACTTTAAGCTTCTAGAAGAGAATTACTCGTTTATTACGATGAGTATAAGAGAACAATTACACCCAATTAATGACCAAATCGTCAAAAAGTTAAACGAATTTAGTGCAATAATTGATGAAACGATTTTAATATTAATTAGCGAAACCTATGGAAACCAACTAGGAGAAAGAAAGTTCGACTTATTAACATCGATTAAAGGCCTTATGTGGAGCTTTACAGAATTTATTGCTACACATCCTGCGCAATATGACTTAGAAAAACTTACAGACACTCTTTTGGAAAAAACAAATATTTTAGCCAAACATAGTTCAACTCATTTTCTAAATGAATCGATATGGCGTTCACATTCTACTCAATTTAATCGAAACGAGATTTCGAAAGAAAAAATTTTAGAGGAACTAGAACAAAATAATGAAACAACCGAGCATTCTCCGATTATTATAGAATCACTTCAACTATTAAAATCCGAACTCGAAACACCCTCTCCTCGTTTAGCCATCTTGCTTGGACTCACAGCAAATCTTCAGCAACGTGATGAATTCTCTTGGCTTACCTTATTAATTAAGCAATACACTGCTACTTTGGGGAAAGACTTGTAAAGAGGTAAATTCGTGAAGCAATTGTTTACATTTGAATGTTTAAGAGATGAAGTTCTCAAATAAAATCATAAGATCGTGCAAATGAGAATCGTCTGGGATGAGGTACAAAATAATTGAAAATAGCTATTGTGTGAACTTCTTCATGGGGGTCAACGAAGTTTTAAAAATGAAAGGTCCTTTTGGTAATCTGCGTTGGGGGAATGAAAAGAAATTTATCTAATTATACTCACAAATACCCTTCAAAAGATTTATGCAGTGATTTCCAATCCAATTTTCTTTGCGAAATTCCCTTAACCAGGCTTATGAAGAGGTTTTCTGACCAATTTCCCCATCAAACTTTATCATTCATTCGCACAACAGTTAAACGAAACATAAAAAGGGACTGTCTTTTCGGACAGTCCCTTCTTTATGTTTCAATTATTTAGAAATGATGTGGATTGGATTGCCAAGTAATACTTCAGCAGTTTCCATTGTAATTTCACCTAAAGTTGGGTGAGGGTGAATAGTTAATGCGATATCTTCTGCAGTCATACCGCCTTCGATTGCTAAGCATAGTTCAGAAATCATATCAGAAGCGCCAGCACCTACGATTTGAGCACCTACTAATAATCCATCTTCTTTACGCGCAACAAGTTTCACAAAGCCATCAGTTTGGTTTAATGCTAAAGCACGACCATTCGCTGCAAATGGGAATTTCGCAGCAGTTACTTCTAAACCTTCTGCTTTAGCTTGCTCTTCACTGTAACCTACAGTTGCCATTTCTGGATCTGTGAAGCATACAGCTGGAATTGCTAAATAATCCACGATTGAATGTTCACCAGCAATTGCTTCAGCAGCAACTTTACCTTCGTAAGAAGCTTTATGAGCAAGTTGTGGTCCAGCAACGATATCACCAATTGCATAGATGTTTGGAATGTTTGTACGGCATTGTTTGTCAACTTTTAGTAATCCGCGTTCAGCAAATTCGATTCCGATTTGTTCTAAACCGATTTCATCAGTATTTGGACGACGACCTACAGTTACTAATACATAATCTGCATCAACTGTTTTCTCTTCTCCAGCTACTTCATAAGTAACAGTTACACCGTTTTCAGTTTCTTGAACACCTTTTGCAGATGCATTAACTTCAATTGTAACACCTTTTTTCTTAAGGCCTTTTTTAACAATTTGAGTCATTTGTTTTTCGAAGCCAGCTAAAATATCTTTACCACCTTCGATAATTGTTACTTCAGTACCGAAGTTTGCAAAAGCAGTTCCTAATTCAGTACCGATGTATCCGCCACCAATTACAACTAATTTTCCAGGTAATTCTTTTAAGTTAAGAGCACCTGTAGAATTTAGCACGCGGTCAGTATATTTGAAAGTTGGAATTTCAACCGGACGAGAACCTGTTGCTAAAATAGCATTTTTAAATGTATATGTTTGAGCTGAATCTCCGTTGATTACACGAACAGTGTTAGCATCAACAAAGTAAGCTTCACCTTGTACAGTCTCAATTTTATTACCTTTTAAAAGTCCAGCTACGCCGCCAGTTAATTTATTTACTACACTGTTTTTGAATTCTTGTACTTTTTCAAAATTTAGTGTCACTTCAGAAGCAAAAACACCCATATCTTCTGAATGTTTTGCATTTTCAAAGCGGTGAGCAACCGAAATTAACGCTTTTGAAGGGATACATCCAACATTTAGACATACTCCGCCCACTGTATCTTTTTCAACGACTGTTACTTTTTGTCCTAATTGAGCTGCACGAATTGCTGCAACATAGCCTCCAGGGCCTGCACCAACTACTAATGTGTCAATCTCGATTGCAAAATCTCCTACTACCATTATTTACGCCTCCATTAATAAAAGTTCCGGTTCACTGAGCAAACGTTTTAAGTGATTTAACGCGTTTTGCGCTGTTGCACCGTCGATCATACGATGATCGAAGCTCAATGATAATGCTAACACAGGTGCAGCTATAATTTCACCATTTTTTATTATTGGTTTCTCAGAAATTCTTCCGATTCCTAAAATTGCTACTTCAGGGTGGTTAATTACTGGAGTAAACCATTGTCCTCCTGCAGAACCAATATTCGTGATTGAACATGATCCACCTTTCATTTCATTAGGTGAAAGTTTACCGTCACGTGCTTTTGTAGCTAATTCATTGATTTCTGCTGAAATGGTAAATACTGATTTACGATCAGCGTGTTTTATAACCGGAACAAGTAGTCCTTTTTCTGTGTCTGCTGCAATACCTATATTATAATAATGTTTTTGAATAATCTCGTTTGTTGCATCATCAAATGAACGATTGAACTCTGGGTACTCACGTAATGTTGATACTAAAGCTTTCACTACATACGGAAGATATGTTAATTTAATACCTTTATCTGCTGCAACTTCTTTGAACTTTTTACGGTGAGCAACAAGTTCTGTTACGTCTACTTCGTCCATTAACGTAACATGAGGTGCAGTTTGTTTAGAGTGTACCATTGCCTTCGCAATAGCTTTACGAATACCAGAAATTTTTTCTCTTGTTTCAGGGAATTCACCTTCAAGATTTACAGGTACATTTGTTGTTGGTACTGTAACTTCTTGTTCCACTGCTTCTGCTACCTCAGCATTAACTGCAGTTTCAACAGTTGCTGAAGATGTTCCGTTAATATAGTTCTCAATATCTTCTTTTAAGATACGTCCATTCTTCCCAGTTCCATTTACAAGACGAATATCAATTTCACGTTCACGAGCTAATTTACGAACTGAAGGCATTGCGATGATGCGTTTATTTGAATCAACTTCAACATTTTGAGCTGCTTGTTCAGTTTGAACTGGAACCGGTGCAGGAGTTGGTGTTGGAGCAGGATTCGTATTAATTTGTTCGTGACTCGCTTGTACGGGTGCTGAAACTTCTGGTGTAGCATTTGATTTTTCTTCCTGGTGATCATCACCCTTAAACTGAAGGTTTTCGTATCCAGGTGCATCGATTCGAATGATTACGTCTCCTACGACTGCAACAGATCCTTCATTAACTAAAATTTCCTTAATTGTTCCTTCTACTGGCGAAGGCATTTCAACGACTGCTTTATCATTTTGAATTTCACAAAGCACATCATCTTCTTGAATTTTATCTCCTGGTTTTACGAACCATTTTACGATTTCACCTTCATGTATACCTTCCCCAATGTCAGGCATGCGGAATTCAAAAGCCATATTTTTCACCCTTTCAAGTCAATTAGAATGTTAATACTTTTTTCGCTGTTTCTAAAATATCCTTATAGTTCGGAAGCCAAATATTTTCTGCTTGTGGGAAAGGATAAATCGTATCAGGCGCTGCTACACGTAATACCGGTGCTTCTAGGCTTAAAATTGCACGCTCTGTAATTTCAGCTACGACATTTGCAGCAATACCTGCTTGTTTTTGAGCTTCTTGTACAACGATTGCACGATTTGTTTTTTCTACTGAAGCAATAATTGTTTCAATATCAAGTGGTTGAACAGTACGTAAATCTACAACCTCTACTGAATAACCTTCTTTTTCTAACTCTTCAGCAGCTTTCAAACTTTCATGAACCATTAATCCATATGCAAAAATCGATAAATCCGTACCTTCACGTTTTACATCCGCTTTACCAAGTGGAATTGTATATGATTCTTCTGGTACTTCTTCACGTACTGAGCGATATAATTTTAAATGTTCTAAGAAAATAACTGGGTCATTATCACGAATTGATGAGATTAAAAGTCCTTTAGCATCATATGGAGTTGATGGAATAACTACTTTTAACCCTGGTTGTTGTGCCATTAAACCTTCTAAACTGTCTGAATGCATTTCCGGTGTATGAACGCCTCCACCAAATGGTGAGCGAATTGTTACTGGCATATTAAACGTATTTCCAGTTCTATAACGATAACGTGCCAATTGACCACTAATTGAATCCATTACTTCAAATACAAATCCAAAGAATTGAATTTCTGGAACTGGACGATAGCCTGTTAATGATAACCCAATCGCTAGACCACCAATTCCAGATTCAGCAAGTGGTGTATCAAATACTCGTTCCACACCAAATTCCTTTTGCAGTCCTTCTGTTGCGCGGAATACACCGCCGTTTACACCAACGTCTTCGCCAAAAATTAATACATTTTCATCATCTTTAAGTTCACAGCGTAACGCATCCGTAATCGCTTGAATCATTGTCATTTGCGCCATAGGTTATCTCGACTCCTTCTCTACATAAATTTTATATTGTTCTTCAAGGTTGCGAGGAAGTTCCTCATACATATTTGAGATCAGATCCGTCACCTTTTGCTTAGGTGTTTCGTCTGCTTGTTTGATTGCTGCTTTAATTTCTTCTTTTGCAAGTTCAATTACTTCGTTTTCTTTTTGTTCAGACCATAAACCTTTTCCTTCTAAGTATTTACGGAAACGAACGATTGGGTCTTTTGCTGCCCATTCATTGTCAATATCAGAAGTACGGTAACGTGTTGGGTCATCTCCAGACATTGTATGTGGACCATAGCGGTAACACATTGTTTCAATTAACGAAGGACCTTCACCATTTATTGCACGATCACGAGCATCTTTTGTTGCTACGTAAACTGCTAATGGGTCCATACCATCAACTAATACACTTGGAATTCCTGCTGAAATCCCTTTTTGTGCTATTGTTTTTGCTGATGTTTGAACTTCACGTGGCGTAGAGATCGCGAATTGGTTGTTTTGTACAATAAAGATGGCTGGAGCTTTAAATGCGCCCGCAAAGTTAATTCCTTCATAGAAGTCACCTTGTGATGAACCACCGTCACCTGTATATGTGATTGCAACATTTTTTGCACCACGTTTTTTAAGACCTAATGCCACACCGGCTGCTTGTACATATTGAGCACCGATAATGATTTGAGGTGGCAATACATTTAGCCCTTCAGGCATTTGATTTCCAACGAAATGTCCACGGCTAAATAAGAACGCTTTCCATAATGGTAATCCGTGCCATACAATTTGTGGTACATCACGATAACCAGGTAAAATCCAATCTTCTTTTTCTAATGCATAATGAGAAGCTAATTGTGAAGCCTCTTGACCAGCTGTTGGTGCATAGAATCCTAATCTACCTTGTCTGTTTAATGAGATAGAGCGTTGGTCTAAAATTCTTGTATAGACCATGCGTGTCATTAATTCTACTAATTCTTCATCGGATAAATTTGGATTAGCTTCCTCGTTAACAATTACTCCTTCTTCATTTAAAATCTGGAACATTTGGAATTTATCTTCAATCTCGTTAAGTGTTTGTTTCGGATCAAAATTCTTTGCGATATTTTCTCCCATGTGACACCTCTCCTTTGTTCTGTATTAAAATTTTTCAATTTAATATTGATACAACCTTTAGATAAATTCAGTATATAGAAATAATTACAATCGGTCAATCACTGAAATCATTAAAAATAGCACTTTTTTTCTCGATAAAACAAATTCTTATTTTTTTCCTCTGTTATAGAATTGTTTTTATCTGTATTAACACAGAGATGAAAAACACCATTATTCTCTATATACTAATCCACAATATTCATTGTTGCCCATCTTCACAAAAGGTTACACTTGCATATAATGAAAATAATCTCTTGTTAAGCAAAAACAAAAAACATATGATATTTTTTAATAAGTCATTTAAAATATTTAAACGTGATACATACATAAAAAGTAATTATGAAAGGAAGAATATTATGATTTTAATGGAGGATATCATTCGTGAGGGTCATCCAACTTTACGAACAAGAGCAGAGGAAGTAAAGTTTCCGTTAACTGAAGAAGACCGAAAATTGGCTAGCGATTTACTTGAGTATTTAATTAATAGCCAAAATCCTGAAACGGCTGAAAAATATGGTTTACGTTCTGGAATTGGTTTAGCTGCAAACCAAGTGAACTCATTAAAAAGAATGTTTGCTTTACACTTGGAAGATCATAACGGTGAACTTTTAAGCTTTGTAGCGATCAACCCTAAAATTGTCAGTCATTCAGTTGAAAAATCATATATCCCATCTGGTGAAGGCTGTCTTTCAGTTGATCGTCAGGTGCCAGGATATGTTCCGCGTCATGCCCGTATAACAGTAAAATTCTTTACAGTAGACGGTGAACAAAAGAAAATTCGTCTTAAAGGTTTACCTGCTATTGCTTTTCAGCATGAATTAGACCATTTAAACGGGGTTATGTTCTATGATCACATTAATAAAGAAAATCCATTTGCAGAAGTCCCGGATTCTGTACCGTTAGGCGAATAAGTTAAAAAAGGAAGGAGATGTCAATTAAAATCGACATCTCCTCTTTATGTTATAAAGTTAATTTCTTGAACCAAGCAGGAGATTTCAGTACGGGAACTCTTACCCTACCTAAGAGTCTTTCACTTCATCGCCTTGTAGCCATCTTTTTATACGCTTTAAAATGTTTAAATAATGTTTAAGTCTTTCATTACTTTAGCTAATCCATCGCGGTCAACATGGTCCGCTACTACATCTGCAATTTCCTTTACTCTATCATGGCCATTGCCCATCGCAACTCCAGTTCCCACTGCTTTTAACATCTCTATATCATTCAAGCCATCACCAAATGCAATGGCATTAGATATTGGAATATCCATTTTATTCAATAGCATTTGAATTCCTCGTGCCTTTGAACCTTCTTTTGGAAGGATGTCACATGAGTAACGGTGCCAACGAACAAAATTCACCTCAGGAAAAGTTTCTTTATAAAGCGCATCATCCTTTTCTTCCATAAAAATTAGGGTTTGATATACGATATTTTTTTCATAAAATGTTGGATTTATCACAGGATAAGGGAAACGGAGAGCATTCATACTTTCTTGAATAAAATCATGGTTAGGTTCTGACGCAATCATTTGCTCTGCATCTAAAAACACAACGGGATGTTTTCTTTCATTTCCAAATTCGATAATGTCGGATAATTGTTGTTTCGAAACGCCATCTGTAAAGATCACTTCCCCTTTATAAACAACATATTGTCCATTAAAAGTAACGTATGTATCAATCTCTAACTCATCTAATATTTCATCAATCATAAATGGGGCTCTACCTGTAGCAATCGCGATTTCATATCCATTTTCTTTTGCTTTAGTAATTGCTTTTTTTGCAGAAGCTGGTAGTTGCTTATTTAAATTATAAAGTGTCCCATCTACATCAAAAAATAAAATTTTTTTCATTTAGAGAACAGTCCTTCCAAAATATATTTAGTATGTAAATATAAATTACTTTACACACAACTAAAATTATATTATAATATTACCAAGGAGTGATGTGCCATGTTAAAACGACTCAAAAAGAAAATTTTGAAACGATTAAATGGCGTCCTCGGAAAAAAATCGATTGCTTAAGCCCTTCTATTTTGAAGGGCTTTTCTTTATTTTAAAGGAGTCACATGATAATATAAAGGAAATGCATTTTTATCAAATTTGCCCATGCGAATTTGCGCCCAGATTTTACCCGAGCTTACACGAGTATTTCCATTAAAAATCTGTGGCATCCGCCGGTGGCTTATCCTCATACAGTCGAGGTTTGTAAACAACGAATTGAAATCATTAGTTTTATCTCATTACTTATAATAGTGGGAGACTTCTACTGTATGAGTTAAATTTATGGAAAAGTTAAAAATGCAAAATTGTACGCTTCAAAAGGAGAGAAATTATGATTTACAAAGTTTATTACCAAGAAAATGCTAATGAAGTACCAGTTCGCGAAAATACGAAAAGTCTTTATTTAGAAGCATCTTCTGAAAGAGAAGTCCGCCAATATTTAAAAGACCGTAACTACAACATTGAGTTTGTTCAATTACTTGAAGGTAAATATTTAGAATATGAACAAGCTAGTCCAAATTTCCGACTGGAGAATGCATAATTCACTATGAAATTTGTTAGAAATGATCAAGCTGCTGTTTTTGCTCTAGGCGGACTGGGCGAAATCGGTAAAAACACTTACGCAGTACAATTCCAAGATGAAATAATCGTTATTGATGCAGGAATAAAATTCCCTGAAGACGATTTATTAGGAATTGACTACGTAATTCCTGACTATACGTATTTAGTACGTAACGCAGACAAAATTAAAGGTTTATTTATTACGCACGGACACGAAGACCACATTGGCGGTATCCCTTATTTACTACGTCAAGTAAATATACCCGTTTATGGTGGAAAGCTTGCTCTTGGTTTACTGCGTAATAAATTGGACGAGCACGGTTTGCTAAGATCTACAAAATTGATTGAAATTAAAGAAGACGATGTTATTAAGTTTAGAAAAACATCTGTTAGCTTCTTCCGTACAACTCATAGTATACCGGATGCTTATGGAATCGTAGTTAAAACACCTCCTGGAAACATTGTACATACTGGAGATTTTAAATTTGATTTCACTCCGGTTGGTGAACCAGCAAACTTAACAAAAATGGCTGAAATAGGACGCGATGGAGTTCTATGCTTGCTTTCAGATAGTACAAATGCCGAAGTACCAAACTTCACTATGTCAGAGCGTAAAGTAGGCGAAAGTATTCACGATATTTTACGAAAAGTGGAAGGTCGTATTATATTCGCTACATTTGCATCAAATATCCATCGTTTACAACAAGTAACTGACGCCGCTGCACAGTATGGTAGAAAAATTGCAGTTTTTGGTCGTTCAATGGATAATGCTATTTCAATCGGGCGTGAACTAGGTTACATTACTGCTCCGAAAGAAACATTTGTCGATGCACAAACAATTAATCGTTTACCTGCAAATGAAGTGATGATTTTATGTACTGGTTCACAAGGTGAACCAATGGCTGCTTTATCACGAATTGCAAACGGTACACATCGTCAAATTCAAATTCAACCTGGAGATACTGTTGTGTTCTCTTCATCACCAATCCCAGGTAACACAATGAGTGTTAATAAAATTATTAATCTATTGTTCCGTGCAGGGGCTGAAGTCATCCATGGTTCATTAAACAATATCCATACTTCAGGACACGGTTCTCAAGAAGAACAAAAGTTAATGCTTCGATTAATAAAACCAAAGTTCTTCATGCCGATTCACGGTGAATACCGTATGTTAAAAATGCATACAACTCTCGCAAATGATTGCGATGTTCCATTAGAAAATACATTTGTTATGGAAAACGGTGATGTTCTTGCTTTAAGTGCAAATGAAGCACATGTAGCTGGACGTATACCTTCTGGAGACGTGTACATTGATGGAAGTGGAATAGGTGACATTGGAAATATCGTTTTACGTGACCGACGCATTCTTTCAGAAGAAGGACTTGTCATTGTTGTCGTAAGTGTTGATATGAAGAAACAAAAAATTGTTGCTGGACCAGATATTATTTCTCGTGGCTTTGTTTATATGAGAGAGTCAGGCACTTTAATTAGTGAAGCACAAAAAATGTTAAATGTACATTTAACTGAAATGGTTCAAGAAAGATCAACCCAATGGACTGAGTTGAAAAATGAAATTACCGATATTTTAGGGCCTTACCTATTTGAGAAAACAAAACGCCGACCAATGATTTTACCAATCATTATGGAGGTATAGAAAAGCAGAGAACGCCCGTTTAGCTCCGACAACAACTGGAGGAAACACCTGGAGGACGCTTTTTGTCCTCTAAGGGGTTTACGAAGTTGTCGAGGAGCTGGCGTTCGGAGCTAGACACCTCGAAAAGGTAAAAACGCCTTTAAGTCTCGTATACGCTATATGTATAATAAAAAGGGTTGCCGACTCATCGACAACCCTTTTTATGTGGAGTATATAATCATTAACTCATTACTTTTTTCACAAATCGGTTAATATCAACAACTGCTCCGATTACGAGCAATATATCATTAAGTAAAATCTTGTCATCTGCTGAAGGTGAAATAATAATTTGTTCGCCTCGTTTAATTCCAACAATGTTAATACCATACTTAGCACGAATATCTAAATCAATCAGTGAATAACCTGCAAGTAGGTCATTTGCTCGAATCTCCATAATGGAATGTTCATCTGAAAGTTCTAAATAGTCGAGAACATTATTCGAGATCATATTGTTTGCAATACGAATTCCCATATCTCGTTCTGGGTGAACAACATGATCTGCTCCTATTTTCCTTAATACCTTCTCGTGGTAATCATTTTGTGCTTTTACAGTAATTAACGGGACACCAAGCTCTTTTAATATTAATGTTGTTAAAATACTTGCTTGAATATTTTCACCTATTGCGACTATTACATGTTCAAAATTTCTGATACCTAATGATTTCATTACTTCTTCATCAGTTGTATCAGCGATTACTGATTGTGTTGCAATTTTTGAGTATTCATCTACTCGCTCTTGCGACGAATCTAGTGCCATTACATCAGCACCAAGGCGAACTAACTCGCGTACTATGCTCCCACCAAATCGCCCTAATCCAATCACGACAAATTCTTTTTTCATATTTACCTCCGCACTAATTCTTCGATGTACATATTTTAACCTTAGTGCCTAATTTTGTACAAACTTCTGTTATTCTTTAACACCGATTACACGAATTCTTTTATAATCTGCAACCCAAGCTCCCTCTTGATATAGAATCGGTCTTAATGCATCCTCTATTTTGGCAATGATTTTAAGACGCTGTTCTTCTTCGATTCCAGTAAAAAATTGACTACCAAACATATGAATCCAGTTACTTAATCCATCTTCCCCCTCAAGAGGAGTAGGTCTGTCATAATGCTGTGCAAATGTCACTCTAAAGCCAATCTCCTCCATTAATGCCGCGTACTGTCCAATACTTGGATAATACCAGGGGTTGTGTTCTGACTGAAATTCAATTCCCTCATTGGTGATTTGCTTAACAATTTCATTTGTAATCAGTTGGACATTGCCCTTTCCACCAAACTCTGCAACAAATCTTCCGCCTATCTTTAAGCTTTCATAAATACATGCTAAAGCTTTACTTGGTGGCTTTACCCAATGAAGAGTAGCGTTTGAAAAAACAGCATCAAATTCATTCATATATTCCAAATTGGTTGCATCTTTTACTGAAAAGTGAATAGTTGGATATTTATTTTTTGCTTGGGCAATCATATTTTCTGATTTATCAATACCAACGACTGTAACTCCTTGTCCATCCAGTTTCTTTGCCAAATCTCCTGTTCCACAACCAAGATCTAAAATTCTTTCACCTTCCTTAGGTGCTAGTAATTCTACTAAACTATTTCCATACTTTGAAACAAATGAATGACTTTGATCATATAAGTTGGCATTCCAATTATCCTTCGAAGTTTGTAACATGGCAATTCTCCTCCCAATGTAATAAGTGTATTATAATGGAAATACCAAAACATGTATATTTCCTAAAAATCATCATGCTTATAACTTTTATTTATAAATATATTCCAACTCTGTCCTTGAGCGGAATCCGAAAAAATCGGGAAAATGTAAAATTCTATGGTTGTTTCATTCCCCCATACTGTTTTAATAGGAAAATAAAAAAGTGTAGACCCATCTACTTGTCTACACTTCTTAACGTAAAGGTTGAATGATGTCCTTTACGTTTTTTTATTTTATTTAACCTCGTCTATTAATCGATTTACTCGTTTTGCTAACATATTCATTCCAATCTCACCAGATTGGTAGTGACGCAACAGACCTGAACGATCGAAAACATAATATGCTGGTACATATTGTATATCGAAAGCATCTGATAAAATCAATTCGTTATCTACAAAAATCGGTTGATTAATCTTAAAGCGAGCTGCTATCTTTTCAATTTCTTTAATATCGGTATCTTCCTTTGAACGAGGCATATGCACTGAAATCACATTCAATTCGCCTTTATATTGATCACGGAATCGATTTATTTCAGGCATTACTTCTTTACATAAATAACAACTTACAGACCAGAAATGAATCAATGTTGGCTTATCTCCCACTAATTCACCTCGATTTACTTGACCATTTAACCATGTAGTTGCGCCCTCTAATTCAGGCATTGGTGTACGTAGTTTCATGTTATGCTCCTCCCTAATAAAAGAGATATTCGCAAAATCATTGCACTTTACCACAGTTTCTGTATAATAGTATCGTCATTGTAAACTTAAAGTTTTGTTAAAGTAAACATTATTGATTCGGAGTTTATTAATACTAAACAATAATGGAGGTCATATCATTGCAAATTGGTACCAAAATAAAAGCACTTAGAATAAAAAAAGGACTTACACAGGAAGAACTAGGTGAAAGAACTGATTTAACAAAAGGTTTTATTTCTCAACTTGAAAGAGATTTAAATTCACCTTCCATCGAAACATTATTTTCAATTCTAGAAGTTCTTGGTACTAAACCAAAAGATTTTTTTGATGACACATTTGAGGACCAGCAAGTTGTATATACCGAAGCAGATCAAACCTCTTACTACGATGAAGAAAAAAAATATGAAATCAAATGGCTCATCCCTACTTCGAACGAAAAAGAAATGGAACCCGTGCTTTTAACACTAGAAGAATATGGTGAGTTTAAAAAATTTGAACCTTCCTTGGCAGAGACTTTTATTTACGTATTAAAGGGTCGCATCCGAATTATCATCGGTGAAGAATCATTTTTTGCGAGTGAAGGAAATGCAGTTTACTTTGAAGCGTCGAAAAATCATCAAATCTTTAATGCCCATAATGGAATAACGAATGTTTTATTAGTGGCAACTGAATCGTATTTATAGGAGGCTAAGATTATGAACAATACAATTATTCGATTCGAAAATGTTTCAAAATCATATGATGATGGGTCAGTAGTATTGAAAAACATTAACCTTGAACTTGAGAAAGGTAAATTTTATACATTACTTGGTCCGTCTGGTTGTGGGAAAACAACCATTTTGAGAATCATAGCGGGATTTACAGAGCCTTCAAACGGTGATATTTATTTCTATGATAAAAAAATGAATAATGTTCCGGCCAATGAACGTCATGTCAACACAGTTTTCCAAGATTACGCGCTCTTCCCTCACCTAAATGTATTTGAAAACGTTGCGTTCGGATTACGTGTTAAAAAAGTAAAAGAAAAAGAAGTTCAGCAACGTGTGAAAGAAGCATTAAAATTTGTTAACTTAGTGGATTACGAAACTAGAGAAATTTCTGAAATGTCTGGTGGTCAACGTCAACGTGTGGCCATTGCTAGAGCAATTGTCAATGATCCTGAAGTTATTTTACTCGATGAACCTCTTTCTGCTCTTGATTTAAAATTACGTTCAGAAATGCAATATGAGCTACGAGAATTACAACAACGCTTAGGCAAAACTTTTGTTTTTGTAACACATGACCAAGAAGAAGCATTAGCGATGTCAGATGAAATTTTCGTCTTAAACGATGGTGAAATTCAACAATCTGGAACTCCAGTTGATATTTATGATGAACCAATCAACCGTTTTGTTGCTGACTTTATCGGTGAATCAAATATTGTAGATGGTGTCATGGTGGAGGATTTTAAAGTACAATTTGCTGGCAAAACATTTGAGTGTGTTGACCAGGGGATGAAACCAGGTGAAAAAATTGATATCGTCATTCGTCCTGAAGATTTAGAGGTAACTAGTGTTGAAAAAGGCAAATTAGTCGTGAAAGTGGGCACTCAATTATTCCGAGGTGTTCATTACGAACTTTCCACTTATGATCAAGACGGTAATGAATGGCTAGTTCATTCTCTTAAAAAGGCAAATGTTGGTGAAAAAATCGGATTAGATTTTGACCCAGAAGCGATTCATGTTATGCGATTAAATGAATCAGAAGAGGACTTTGACAAACGATTAGAATCATATGGAGACAATGAAAATGAGAAATAAAGTTTCAACAGGCTCCCTTTTTCCTTATTTTTTTTGGATTGTTCTATTCGTAATCGCACCAATTGCCTTGATTGTCTACT
The DNA here is from genome assembly GCA_030348875.1 of Ureibacillus composti. Taxonomy (GTDB): domain Bacteria; phylum Bacillota; class Bacilli; order Bacillales_A; family Planococcaceae; genus Ureibacillus; species Ureibacillus composti. The sequence continues at coordinate 1,015,566 of JAUCEP010000002.1, read as the reverse complement.
ATTCAATGTTAGACTTAGACGGAAATTTTACACTCGATAATTACAAAGCATTTTTCACACCAGTCTATTTAAAAATGACGTTAACAAGTTTTTGGTATGCTTTTTTAATTACATTTTTCACATTATTAATTTCATATCCTACTGCTTTTTTCTTAACAAAAACAAAACATAAGCATCTATGGTTAATGCTTATTATCATTCCATCTTGGATTAATCTTTTATTAAAAACTTATGCATTTATCGGTATTTTCGGCTTATATGGCCCACTTAATGCTGTAGTTAAAGTTCTTGGATTGGAACCACAACAAATATTATTTACTGATTTTAGTTTTATCTTTGTTTCTGTATATATTTTTATTCCATTTATGATTATTCCTATTTTTAATGCGTTAGATAAATTAAATCCAACGCTGATCTATGCAGCTCGTGACTTAGGGGCTTCTAGTTTTACAACATTCCGAAGAGTTGTTTTTCCATTAACTATTGCAGGTGTTAAGTCTGGTATTCAAACAACATTTATTCCTGCACTATCGTTATTTATGATTACTCGTTTAATTGCAGGTAACCAAGTAATTACTCTTGGTACTGCGATTGAGCAACAGTTCCTTGTATCTCAAAACTGGGGTATGGGGTCAACCATTGCAGTTTTCTTAATTATTATTATGTTTATTAGTATGCTACTCACTAGCCAGAAATCGAAAGGAGGCCGCGTATAATGAGGAAACTAACTAATACATCGAAGCTCTACCTTACAATTGTGTTCGTCATATTATACGCGCCAATCTTCTATCTAATTTTTTATTCGTTCAATAGTGGCGGAACAATGCATAACTTTGAATCGTTTACACTGGAACATTACCGTGCAGTCTTTGAAGATACTAGACTCATTATTATTTTAATTAATACGGTCATCGTGGCATTACTGTCAGGTTTAATTGCCACAATTCTTGGAACTTTAGGAGCCATTGGAATTGTTTCGATAAAAGATAGCAAAATGCGAAATACGCTACTCTCATTAAATAATATCCTGATTGTAAGTCCTGATGTCGTCATTGGGGCGAGTTTCTTAATCTTATTTACAATGATTGGGGTAAAACTTGGGTTTGCATCTGTTTTACTTTCCCATATTGCTTTTAGTGTCCCAATTGTTGTGTTAATGGTTTTACCTAAACTTTTGGAGATGAATACTTCATTGATCGATGCTGCACATGACTTAGGTGCTACAAGATGTGATGTGTTAACTCGCGTTATTCTCCCATATATACAACCGGGAATTTTTGCAGGATTCTTCCTAGCCCTTACCTATTCTTTAGATGATTTTGCTGTCACGTTTTTCGTAACAGGAAACGGTTTCTCTACTCTTTCAGTAGAAATCTATTCAATGGCTCGTGCTGGGATATCACTAACTGTAAACGCCATTTCAGGGATTATTTTTGTTGTGACAGTACTAATCGTCATTGGATACTATTTTGTAACGAACCGTACAAAACATGCGCATGAAACGGGGGCACATGAATGAAACCATTAATTCAAGCAACCATCGCTATTCTAGTTATATGTGGCCTCCTATTCTTCACTGTTGACCGATTAGAGTCAGCTGGAAGTAAAGGAAATACTGATACGATTACTGTTTATAATTGGGGAGAATATATCGATCCGGATCTTATAAAACAGTTTACTGAAGAAACAGGAATTAAAGTAGTCTATGAAACATTTGACTCGAACGAAGCGATGATGACGAAAATCCAACAAGGTGGCTCTGCATATGATATTGCAGTCCCATCAGAATACATGGTGGAAATGATGAAAGAGAAAGATTTACTCATTCCATTAGATCATTCAAAGCTTCCAAATTTACAAAACATCGACCCGTATTATTTAGATTTACCATTTGATCCTTCCAATAAATATACTGTTCCCTACTTTTGGGGTACTGTTGGTGTTGTTTTTAATCCGAATTTAATTGATGATCATTTAACCTTTGATTCATGGGATGACCTGTGGGACCCGGCACTTTCAGGAAAAGTATTTTTAGTGGATGGTTCACGAGAAGTCATGGGAATGGGGTTAAATTCACTTGGTGAATCATTAAATTCTAAAGACGACGCATTATTACGCAAAGCTACAGATAAGCTTATCCACTTATCTCCTAACATTAAGGCAATTATCGGTGATGAGATTACACCGTTGATGATTAATAACGAAGCTAGTGTTGCATTAACTTGGTCCGGTCAAGCTGCAGATATGATGTGGGAAAATGAAGAACTAGACTATGCCATTCCAAAAGAAGGTTCAAACTTATGGTTTGATAATCTCGTTATTCCGAAGACAGCAGCAAATGTTGATGGCGCTCATGCATTTATTAATTTTATGTTAGATGCAGAAGTGGCAGCTCAGAATGCCGATTATGTAGGCTACGCAACACCAAATGCTTCTGCCATGGAATTAATGGATCCTGAAGTTGTTGCGGATGAACGTTTTTACCCTAATGAAGAATTAAAAAATAAATTAGAAGTATATGAAAACCTTGGCCTTGAATGGCTTGGGAAATACAACGAGTACTTCCTAGAATTCAAAATGTCAATAAGATAATAAGAAATGCGGAGGCCGCTCGTTCAGGCTCGACACGCGCTGGAGACTTCCGAGAAGCATGCTTGCATGCGTAGGAGGAAGTTGAAGCGACGCGAGAGCCTAGCCGCCGGAGCTAGACAATAAGAAAAGCGGAGGCGGCTCGTATACACCCGACAATAACACCACACGCCGCGAGCATTGTCGGCACTCGTACAGCCTTGTACTTCGGAGACTCCGAGAAAAAGGCGCTTTTGCCTACGTAGGAAGAACAGACTGCTACCTCGATGTTATAGCAGCGCAGCTGGGTATTTTTCATATTTTCCGAAAATTTATACTGAATCTTTAAGGGAAAGTCGACAAATTGAATGCAAATTTTGTCGACTTTTTGTTATTGGATTACCCTTGGGAAATACTGCATTTTTCTAGTTTAATCAGATATATTGTGATAAGCTATGATTTATGAACATTTTGTTACGGTTGCTAGAGTTAAGAAAGGTGGACAGCAATGTCTCAAAAACAGAAAAAAATTGTCTTATGGATTTTAATGTTAAACATGTTTATAACAATGGGTGGAATCGGAATTATTATCCCCGTCTTACCTGCTTATTTAGAGCTTTTTGGAGTAGGTGGTCAAGTTTTAGGCTTCTTAATTGCCGCATTTGCCTTAGCCCAATTTTTATTATCCCCCGTAGCAGGTGACTTATCGGACCGATATGGACGCAAAATATTTATTATCGGTGGATTAATCATTTACGGTTTATCACAAGTTTTGTTCGGATTAGCAACAGAAGTATGGATTCTATTTATCTCACGTTTTTTAACTGGAGTCGGAGCAGCTTTCATTATGCCCCCAATTATGGCATATGTCGCTGACATCACGACTGTTGAAGAACGCGGAAAAGGTATGGGGATGATTGGTGCTGCGATTTCTTTAGGATTCATGATTGGACCAGGATTAGGAGGTTTCCTAGCAAATGTCAATTTGCATTTTCCATTCTTCCTATCAGGTTGTGTAGCATTCGCCGCAGCTCTTCTATCTTTCTTCATTTTACCGAACATTAAACCAGAAATAAAAGAATCAAACAAAGGTGTAAAACAACCTCGAGAGAACCTTATTAAACAGCTAGTTCGTTCTGTTAAGACGCCATACTTTATATTACTAATTGTTGTATTTACTTTTAGTTTTGGGATTGCAAATTTCCAATCGACATTATCGATGTATTTAACACTGAAATTTGATTACACACCAACTGATATTGCAATCGTTATTACCCTAGGTGGATTTGTTGGTGTAATTCTTCAAATGTTTATTATTGATAGATTATTTAAACGTTATGGTGAGATGAAGGTTATTTTAATAAACCTAGTAGTTGCAGCAATTACTATGGTGTTAATGATTTATATTAGAGGATTCTTCGTCATATTAGCCGTCACAACACTATTCCAAATTGCAACGGTATTTATTCGACCAGCCGCTAACACGTTAATTTCTAAGTTTGCCGGTAAAGACCAAGGATTTGCTGCCGGTATGAATAATGCATACATGAGTTTAGGGAATATGATTGGTCCCGCTCTTGCAGGTGTATTACTTGAATGGAATATGCGCGCCCCATTTATTTTAGGATGCATTATTCTTCTAGCCTGTTATGCTTTATCCTATGGATGGACAAAAAGGAAAGCCCCTAATTTAATGCATGCCGAACAAACATCACATTAATCATATCTTTTGAATTGTACCTTGTCTAAGACATCAAACTCAGACATTGTTATAAAGTGCATTGAAATGAAAGAATTATTAGGACTGAACCAAAGTTGTTACTGTGGTTCAGTTTTTTTATTTCCACGACTACGACTACTGTTGTTCATTACCGATTTGAAAATTACACAAACTTTTTAATTGTTCGTTCTACTTTTATCCTCTTACGAAACATAGAGTGAAACTAGTATTCACGAATTTGTAAGTTAAGAGGTGAGATTATGCAAGATTTGATTAACAATTTATCTGCTTCTGTCATTGCCCAAATATTAGAGACTGCCTTTCAATGGTTTGTTGTCGTAGATGAAGATGCCAAAATTATTTATATCAATAATGAATATTGTCAATTCCTTGAGGTGAAACGTGAAGATGCTATAGGAAAGCATGTAACGGAGGTAATCGAAAACACAGAAATGCATGAAATATTGGAATCTGGAAGAACTGATATTGCAGCTCCTCAATATATTAAAGGAACTTACATGCTTGCAAATCGTGTACCACTCGTAGTTGATGGTCAAATAGTAGGAGCTTTCGGGAGTGTCATTTTCCGAGATATGTCTGACTGGAAAAAACTAAGTTCTCACGTCCGTATAACGATTGAACAAATCGAAGCCACCTTAAGACATTTTCCTGAATCCTTTTATAGTTTATATGATATTAAAGGTTCTTCTAATTCGATAAAGAAAATAAAAGAAACAATTGCAATGATTGCACCGACTAAACTGCCTGTTCTAATTGAAGGAGAAATTGGTACAGGAAAGGAAATGATTGCCCAAAGTATCCACGGTTTATCTGATCGTTCAGATCACCATTTTGTGAAAATCAATTGTGCTACTATCCCAAAGGAATTATTAGAAGAAGAGTTATTTGGTAAATGGGATGTAAACCGAAATCGTTGGAAAAAAGGAAGAATTCAACTGGCAGATAGAGGAACTCTTTTTATTGAAGAAATTAATGAGCTCCCTTTACCATTACAGGCGAAACTATTAAAAGTAATTCAAGAAGAGAAGGTTCAACCAGTTGATACTGATAAAGAAATACCAGTTGATTTACGGGTTATTGTAAGTACAAATATGGCACTAATTGACCAAGTAAAAGCTAAGTTATTTCGTGAAGATCTATTTTACCGAATCCAAGCAATTACCATACAAATCCCCCCTCTTCGTGAAAGAATTGAAGATCTTCCAGAGCTTGTTGAAACATTTATGGGTAAAGTTTGTGCTGAAGCAGGTCGTCGTCATATTAGCATTGACAGAAAAATATTGCGATTGCTTCAAACTTATGATTGGCCCGGAAATGTACGAGAGCTTCAAAATGTTTTACAAGCGATGGTACAACTTACAAATGGAGAGCAAATTAGCGAGGAGATTTTGCCAATATATATTCGTCGTCAGAAGCCTAACTTTGTTTTGGGTAATGGTACATTAGAAGAAATCTTATTTGAAGTTGAAGGCCAAATTATACAGCAGCATCTAAATCGCGAAAGCAATAAATTAAAAGTAGCAGAGAAACTTGGTATTAGTCGTTCAACACTCTATGAAAAAATAAAAAAACACAACTTATGACCTAATTCCAATATTTCGGACACTATTCCGAAGTATTGGATTTTTTTATTTCATCTATATATAGGCATCTAACTCCCCCGTTTAAAAAAATCCGATAATTCGGATTCTAACCTCTATTTCCTACTTCACAATTTAGACACAGTTGATTCATAAATTCCAATTATTGTTTGTACTATTTATGGAAGGGCTTCTTCTATATAAGAACAAAGGCGGTGGAGATAGACAAAATTATAATGATTGGCAGCATAAGAATTACGAGACGAGATTGAACTTATTTATCTTCATTCAGTAAATCTTTTAAGTACCGAAAGCTTGCTACAGGTACAATAAACTCCTTCATCTATAGGTGTGATGAATTTTAAAAGTGCAAATTTCTCTTTTATTCAGTGGGATTCCAAACCCTGTCTGAATGAAGATAAGCCTCCGGCGGATGTCACGGATTTTGAGAGGAGTTAATTGTGCACGCACAATTCAAAATCCCGACGCAATTACGCCGAGGCGTAATTGATTAATTGTTAGTGAACTTATTTTACATTGTAATGTTTCATTTAAAGTGCGTGCTATTAATCCAAAGGGGGTTCGAGAATGGATTTAAGTGTAGTAATGAGTATGATTGGTTTGATTGGCGGTCTTTTCTTACTTATTTGGTTAACGCTTAAAGGAGTAAACATAATCATTGTTGGTCCTGCATCCGCTCTATTTGTTGCAGTTTTTTCGGGTATGCCATTATTTCCTCAACTTGCTGAAGAAGGTGCAGCGAACTTTGTAACGAATTACATGTCCGGGTTTACTGGATTCATCATGTCATGGTACTTAATGTTCTTGCTTGGTGCTGTGTTCGGAAAAGTAATGGAAGACAGTGGTGCAGCCGATGCAGTTGCTCAGTTTATCGTGGATAAGCTAGGGATGAAATATGCTACCCTTTCAATTGTCATCGCCTGTGCTATCTTAACTTATGGTGGCGTATCACTATTCGTTGTTGCATTTGCTGTTTACCCAATGGCAATCTCATTATTTAAACAAGCAGATTTACCACGTCGTTTCATTCCTGGTACATTAGCATTGGGGTCCGTAACATTTACGATGACTTCTGCAGGTTCTCCAGAAATTCAAAACTGGATTCCAATGGATTATTTAGAGACAACACCTTATGCAGGATGGGAAGTTAGTTTAATTGTCGCTGCATTTATGGCGATATTTGGGTATTGGTGGTTAAAACGACTAATCCGAAAAGCAGTGGCAAACGGTGAAAGATTCGTTGCGCGTGAAACAGATCCAACCTATGATGCATCAAGAGTTTTACCAAATCCTATTTATTCGTTTATCCCATTAATAGTGGTTTTGGCGATTTCATTCATTTTCCATGATTCATTAAAACAGTCAGCATTAATTTTAGCGTTATTAGGTGGAATTATCGCGACATTCATTGTCAGTTGGAAATACTTCAAAAATCCATGGGAGGCAGTTTCTCAAGGTACAATTGGTGCCATTATTGCCATTGGTAATACTGCTGCAGTAGTAGGTTTTGGTGGTGTTGCAAAGGCAGTACCCGCTTTTACAGTAGCAGTTGAAGCAATGACAAATATCCCTGGTTCGCCGTTAATCGGTGCTGCTGTTGCTGTTTCGGTAATCGCAGGTATGACGGGATCTGCTTCCGGAGGTCAATTAATTGCCTTACCATTAATTGCACCAGGTTATGTTGATGCTGGGGTAAACCAAGAAGCACTGCATCGTGTGGTCGCCATTTCATCTGGTGCCCTAGACTCTCTACCACATAATGGTTATGTTGTAACGACAATTCAGTCCGTCTGTGGTGAGAAACATAAAGATGCTTATTGGGCTGTCGCTGCAACAACTGTGGCAACCCCTGCAATCGGCGTTGTAATTGCGATTATTTTATTCTCTCTAGGTTTAGGTCTTTAATATTGTTTAATGTTATAATTAGGTAAATATGGGAGAGTCGTATTGCTATACGGCTCTTCGTTTAGGAGGTTATTTTCGTGTTACAACATAAAGTTGCCCTCATTACTGGCTCTGCACAAGGAATTGGATTTGAAATTGCAAAAAAATTTTATGAAAACGAAGCAACCATTGTATTAACAGATCTAAACGCTGAAAAAGTAGAAGAGGCGGCAAAGTCTCTCGGGGACCGAGCAATCGGTTTGAAATGTGATGTAACAAGTGAAGAAGACATAATGGCAACGATTGATAAGACGATTGAAAAGTATGGACGAATAGATATCCTCATTAATAATGCTGGGTTACAACATGTGGCCATGATTGAGGATTTTCCAACTGAGCGATTCGAATTTATATTAAAAGTTATGTTAACAGGTCCATTTATTTTAACAAAACATGTTTTACCACATATGAAGAAACAAAAATTTGGACGTATTATTAATATGGCTTCAATTAACGGGCTTGTTGGATTTGCAGGCAAAGCTGCCTATAATTCTGCGAAACACGGTGTCATTGGCTTAACAAAGGTTGCTGCGCTAGAAACAGCTGCGGATGGCATTACAGTCAATGCGATTTGTCCTGGCTATGTTGATACCCCACTTGTTCGAAACCAAATGCAAGACTTAGCAAAAACACGCAATGTACCGGTAGAAAATGTATTAGAAGAGGTCTTGTTCCCTCTTGTTCCACAAAAACGTTTACTAGATGTAAGTGAAGTTTCTAGTTTAGCTCTATTTATTGCAAGTGAAGAGGCAAAAGGAATGACAGGACAAGCCGTCGTTTTAGATGGTGGGTATACAGTGCAATAATTATTATGAATATGTAGGGTCTTATCGATTTTCTTCAACAAGATAAGATTTAATCGAATGGCATTCTTATCTATCTTGATCTTCATCGCCTTGATGAAGTTCATTTCTTTGGTAGCAATCACCGATTTTGAACTTCATCGCTTAATGAAGATTTCCACACGCCTTCCCCTTCCTATCGAACAAAAATAGAGGTGAAGAAAACAAGTTGTTTTCTTCACCTCATCCTATTATAAGCTTCTTATATATTGTTCCATAAACTTTGCATTAAATGATAATAATGATTCGTCTGGAGTTATTTTGTTATGATGCAAACCATATTCACAGTTTGCTCCTGCCCAATAGAGTGCACCAGGAATTTCTTTTAAGAAATAACCAAAATCCTCACCAGTCATTGCAGCAGGGCACTCATAGGCGCGTGCACCTTCGTAGTCTTTAGCGAAAGCTAAAAGGTTGTTTACACATTGTTCATTATTATTCACTTCATAATACATTGTGCCAAAGTCAATTGTACAAGTACATTCAAATGAAGCTTCGATTCCCGCGCAAATAGCTTTTATTCTTCGTTTTACATCCGCCATTGAAGCAGCGCTCATCGTTCGAATAGTTCCTTCTAATCGAGCGTTTTCTGCTATAACATTTTGTACTGTTCCAGCAGTAACTTTCCCAATAGTAATTACCGCACTATCCATTGGGTCGACATTTCTACTAATGATTGTTTGTAGCTGAAGTAATAAGTTTGCACTAGCAACTGCCATATCACGTGTCTTATGTGGAAAGGCAGCATGACCACCAATACCCTTCAAATCAATAAAAAGCTCAGAAGTATTAGCAAATAATAGTCCAGGCTTCGTTGCAATCGTGCCAACGGGATATTCTGGTGCAATATGCAATGCGTAAATCTCATCCGGCAATAAATCAGGACGTTCGCTCTTAATCCAATTTAACATTGGTTCTGCTCCACCAGGTCCCTCTTCCGCCGGTTGGAAATAAACAATTACATTTTGCTTTGGCTGATTGGTAGCAAAAGCTTGAACAAGTGAAAGCGCGATTGTCATATGGCAATCATGTCCACAAGCATGCATGTTTCCTTCGTGTTCGGATTGGAATGGCAGACCAGTTTCTTCTAAAATTGGTAGCCCGTCAATATCCGTACGCCAACCTATTGTTTTAGTTGGTTCAGTGCCTTTTATTTTTACTATAATTCCTGTTTCCCAAGTAACGACTGTTAAATTTTCGTTTGGTAATTGCGAAATGAAATTTAATAAATACGCTTGCGTTTTATATTCCTGAAACCCAAGTTCCGGAATTTTATGCAAGTCTCTTCGAATTTGAACAAGATTGTTCATTATGACACCTTCTTACAGATTACGTAATGCATCAATAATTTCTGTTTTTGATTTTGTTTTTTCATCCATTTGTTTTAACACTTTTGCTGGTACTCCACCAACTACTGTATAAGGCTCAACGTCTTGGATTACAATTGCACCTGCAGCAACTACAGCACCTTTACCTACACGTACGCCTTCTAGTACTACAGCGTTCGCACCGATTACAACATCATCTTCAATAATAACTGGTGTAGCTGAAGGAGGCTCAATTACACCTGCTAATACCGTACCTGCACCAATGTGACAGTTTTTCCCTACTGTTGCACGACCACCAAGAACGGCACCCATATCAATCATTGTTTTTTCGCCGATTTCAGCACCAATGTTGATAATTGCACCCATCATAATAACAGCATTATCTCCAATTGTTACTTGGTCACGAATGATTGCGCCTGGCTCAATACGCGCATTTTGATATTTTAAATCTAGTAATGGTACGCCTGAATTACGACGATCATTTTCGATTACATAATCAGCAATTATATCCGCGTTTTCTTTTAAAGCCACTTCAATTTGTGACCATTCACCAAAAATAACTGCACTATTTCCTTCACCAAATACTTTCGTATCTTCACCATAAGATAAGTTTGCTACACCTTCACCTTTTACGTAAACTTTTACTGGTGTAACTTTTTTAGATTGTGCGATAAATTGAATAATTTGTTCTGCATTTAATTTTTCAGTCATAATAACTCTCCCAACTTATGTAATAAAATGATTGTACTAAAAAATGAATAGAATCGCACGAATATTTATTCAAAAAATTCAATTTTTCAGTTATTAAATATTAACTGAATAAATATAAAGCCAGTTATGAATGTCACAAATTTTGTGAGGATCAAATTGTACAATCCAAAATCACTCAGTATCGCTAAAGCTTCAGCTTTATTTTTTGGAATAATCATATAAGCATCTTGCATGATCCTTTACAACATTCACGAAAGCTGCAACTTGACGCAATTCAAAAGACGCTTCATAACCAATCAACCAAGTATCACGTGTTAACTCTGTATCCTTTTCGTTATTTACTAAGGCAATTTTATTAACCTTTTCTTCGCCATTTAGGGTAATGGAAGGTAGAATTGCATATCCAATTCCATTCATCGCCATCTGTTTACATGTTTCAATTTGGTCAACAATAATTTGTCGACGAGGATTGGATGAAAAATGACGTTGCCACCATAATTGAATTTCTTGATAATAGTTGGAGTCACTTTTAAATTGGATAAATGGTCTGTCCGTTGTTAAAATATCATCTACAGCTTCAATTTCTTTATCTACTAAATACATCATGTCTCTAAATAGATGAATTTTTTTCCCTTTCCACTCAGCTTGGCCACGTACAATGCCTACATGTGCCTCCCCTTCATAAAGAGCCTTTACAATCTCTGAACTCCACCCTGTAATTAATGAAATTTTTGCATCTGGGTAAAGTGTAACAAAGTCTTTTAGCACTTTTGGCAGCCAAGTTTGCCCTACAATTGAAGCACATGCGATTTTTAATGTTCCATGTACTTTCGAATTTAATGCTTGGATTTTCTCAAATATTTCTTCCTTTTGCGTTAACGTTTCAATTGAATACTGGATTACCAGTTCTCCAGCTGGGGTAGCCGTTAAACCTTTTTGCGAGCGAATAAAAAGCTGTGCTCCCCAATCCTTTTCAATTGTTTGTAAGCGCTGGGATAAAGCAGGCTGTGTCAAAAAAAGTCTTTCCGCAGCCTTTCTCATATTTTTTTCTTCCGATAAAATTTTTATAATCTCTGCTTCAGTTGTTGTTGTCAAATGATTCTCTCCTTTACAGGGATTAGGAAAGCGAAGAACGCCCATAACTCCGACAAAGTTGATTTATGCCACCCGATAGAAGAGTGGAAGTGACGGGAGGAGCTTGCGTTCATAGCTAAACACTATTGAAAAATCGACAAATCCTCTTTAAAGGGTTTGTCGATTTTTTGTGGATAAGATCGTTTTTTATAATTATCCGCATGAAGATACTACATCTTGCCATAATTTCATGGAGATGTTTTTCAAATGTTATTCTCTTAATCTACTTGATAAATATATTTTTTCAAATGCTTTAAAATGACGCGACGTGTTAAAATGCCAACAAACGTCCCCACATCATCAACAACACATAAAAATGCATGGTTAATAACTAAATCAAGCGCTTTTTGGAATCGATCGGTTATTTTTAAAGACACAACTTCTTTATCCATTACATCATCCACTTTAATGGAACCTAATTTTTCATATTCAATTTTTTCGAGACCCAATATAGATTCGGTAATCATTTTGGAACTCAATAATCCATGTAATCTGTATTTAATATCTAAAACAGGAACAGATGAATATCCCGTCTTCGTTAAAACGAGTAAAGCATGTTCTGCACTATTGCCTACTTGAACGTGAGCAACTTTTTCAGATGGAATGATTAAGTCGCTAATTGGCGTATCTAATAAAGCCTTTGTATTTAATGAAATCATAGCCTTCTACTCCTTTTCCCCTACCAAAAACAGGATGCTTATATTAATCATATCACACAATATTATTGTATGACTATGGTTAGGATGGTAGTATTTTTAGGGCAGAAGGCTGATTTCTTAAACTTTTCTTTGTTTAATATCCATAAACAGACCAATAATATAGAATTATAAGACCTGTGAACAATCCAAAAATGACGTACATTATAATGATTGGGTTAAACATAACTGGATGGTCCCGGACCTCTTTACTGATTGGAGTATCCATCGTCGTATTCATGACTGATGTTCTCTCGCCAGTTTTTTTCATGACAGAAACAGTTGAAAAATAAGCAACTATAATTAGTAATACCCCTGCTATTACTGCTGGTATTGTCCACATACCCATTTTGCTTCACCTCTCCTTTTTTGAAGTAAAGTTAGTATGCGTACAAACCGGCTCTTTTTATTCTTCAATAAATACCAAAAAATACCACATTTTTAAAACGGATATTGATTTAACCATTGGCCTCCATCTAAAGTAATACATTCACCATTCATATAAGAAGCTTTATTGGATAAAATAAAAGTCGCTAAATCGGCTATTTCTTCTGGTGTACCTAATCTCTTTAATGGAACAGAGTTAATGGTGCGTTTTGCTTGTTCTTCGGATTCCCAAAGTTTTGCCGCTCCTCCTGTCCGATCTATAGGACCTGGTGCAATAGCATTTACACGAATTCCATACTTATGTCCCCACTCCACAGCTAATGTCCTTGTCATTGATAAAACACCAGCTTTTGCTGCAGCAGAATGAATTACACCAGCACCAGCTCCCCAAGCATAGGTTGCAACCATATTTAATATTTTTCCCTTAATCCCATTTTCAATCCAGTACTTCCCTACTTCCTGCGAACAATAAAAAGTACCATTTAATACAATATCAATAACAGCCTTCCAGCCATTAGGAGACAGTTTTTCAGCTTCAACGATAAAATTCCCCGCAGCATTGTTAACAATTCCATCCACTTGTCCAAATTTTTGAATCGAATATTGAAGCATCCCCTTTACATGCTCAACTTCTCTCACATCCATTTGAAACGTTTCAATTGTTTTCCCTACTTCAAGAATATCTTGCTTAGCTTGCTCCAAACGAGATAAATCTCTCCCAGTAATAACTACATTTGCCCCTTCTTTTACAAATTGTTTTGCCATGGCAAGCCCCATTCCACTTGAGCCACCTGTGACAATAATTGTATCGTTTTCTAACATCCCAATTCCCCCATCCCAAATGAATATTCATTCATTTTTATTGTAAGACACACCAGCATCACTGTCATTATATTTACGTATAGGTAAACTTAAGTACTAAAACTTGTAGACACTTTCAAGGACAATTAAAAAAGCAAACAAATTCTTTCATCAGAATTTGCTTGCTTTGTCATTACAACATAAAATACTGTTCTACAATTTTTTCAACTGGAATTGGTTTATTGTATAAATAGCCTTGGCCTTTATGACAATTAAATTGCTTTAAAAATTGTTCCTGGTCTGTATATTCAACACCCTCGGCAATAACATCCATTCCTAAATTTTTAGAAAGAGTGATGATTGCTTTGATAATTGCTTCATTTTTTTCATCTTTATTGATATCAGCAATAAATGATTGATCGATCTTAATAATATCAATTGGATATTTTTTTAAATAGCTTAAAGATGAATAACCAGTGCCAAAGTCATCTACAGAGACATATACCCCTAGTGCTTTTAATCGATTTAAGATACCTTCTGTTTCATCGACATTTACCATTGAACTTTCGGTAATCTCTACTTCTATATGTTTCGGGTTAATTTTATATCTTTCTAATACTTTTTCAACCTTTATAACAAAGTCATCCTGTTTGAATTGCTTTGGTGAAATATTTACAGCAATTCTGACAGGTCTAAACCCGTTTAGTTTCCAATCACGTTGATACTTACATACTTCTTCAAGTACCCAATCACCAATTTGAATGATTAATCCAGATGATTCGGCAAGTGGAATAAACACACCTGGTGAAACATTACCAAATTTCGGATTATTCCATCTTAGTAATGCTTCAAAACTATTAATGTCTTTAGTATTAAAGTCAACTTGTGGTTGTAAATGGATTGATAATTCATTTAATTCGATGGCTCTGCGTAAATGTGCTTCCATTAAAACTTCATTATGAAAGGTATGACTCATCTCTTCATTATAAAAACGATAATGTGCACGACCATGTTTTTTTACATAAAACAAAGCTTGTTCGGCTTCGTGTAATAATTCCTCTAGATCTCTATCTTTTTCAGTAACTGCAATTCCAATTGAAGAAGTAACAAAGTACTCTTGGTCATCAATCAAAAAAGGTTCTTTTAATAAATTTAAAAGAGCATTCACGATTTCATCTATTTCTTCTTTATTTTGGAAAGGGACCATAAAGATAAATTCATCTCCATGATAATGAAAAAGATGATAGCTTTCGTTCGTTAAACTATGAAACCTAAGACTAATTTGCTTTAACATTTTATCTGCTTTACGTTTACCTAGCGATTCATTGTATTTCTTAAAACGATCTAAGTCGATTAGGAGTAATGCTACATTAATTTCTTTTAACTCAATACTATATTTTTCTGCCCATTGAATCGTTAAGGCACTTCGATTAGGTAAACCAGTTAAAACATCTTCGAATGTATAATTGTGAATAGATTGATATTCATTGTTTAAAGCACGTAATACGATGACATAATATAAACCATTCGAAGAAGCTAAAGGATGAACATTAATTTGCACTTGTTCTAAATTTTTTATATCTATGTATTGTATCTCATGATTTGGTTCATTCATGATGGCTAAAATATCTTCCCACTTTGTCCATTTAAAGAATTCCTTGGCATCCATACCTTTTATAAATTCACCTGGGGAAATTGCCTCAGCTATTGGGTTAATCAATTCAACAGTATACTCTGGATTACTTTGTTTTTTTAGAACGATGACAGCATCAAATGGATTTAATGTCATGAGATCATGTAAGTATTTTTCTGTTTCCTCTGTAGGAAAAGTTATCATAATTATCCCCCATTTGTATAACAACTCAATGCTTCTTAAAAGAAGTAAGTGTAGCCATAACTAAAAATTCACCGATAAAGCTACACTTTTACTTGATAATACCATTTGATTCTATTCTTCTTCTATAACAGTACTCATTGCATCAATTAAAAAAAGCTCTTGGCTATTAATTTCTTCAATATCTACCCGTTCTTCTTTGTAATGATATTTTCCATTTGAATCTTGAATACGAGCTTTCGCCGTATCCGCAAGTTGAGTACTGAAAATATCCATGACACGTTGTTTTATGTCTTCCGAATAGATTGGGAACATAATTTCTACTCGCTTCACCATATTTCGTGTCATTAAATCAGCAGAGGACAAGAATACTTGATCTTCGCCATTGTGATGGAACCAATAGATACGAGTGTGTTCTAAGAATCGCCCTACAATACTGGACACCGTAATATTTTCACTGATTCCCGGTATTCCTGGTCGTAAACAACATATTCCGCGCACAAGTAGCTCAACCCTCACACCATGTATAGAAGCTTCATATAATTTCATCATTAAGTCTTTATCAGTTAATGAATTCATTTTAGCACGAATAAAACCATTTCCATATTTTTTGTGACACTTAATTTCTTCATCAATTAACTCAATAAATTCATCTCGTATGTCAAAAGGTGCTACTACTAAATGATGGAACTGAGGCTTTTCAGTATACCCACTTAAATAGTTAAAGAAGTTGGTAGCATCTATTCCAAATTCTTTATTTGTCGTAATGATTCCCATATCCGTATATACTTTCGCGGTTGCATCATTATAGTTACCAGTCCCTAAATGAACAAATCGTTCAATTTTCCCATGCCGTCTTCGCACAACTAGTGTAATCTTTGAGTGTGTTTTTAAATTATTCATACCGTAAATCACTAGACATCCAGCTTGCTCAAGTTCTTTAGCCCAATGAACATTATTTTCCTCATCAAATCGAGCTTTCAATTCAACAAGTACTGTTACTTGTTTCCCATTTTCCGCAGCCTGTTTTAATGCATAGATAATCGGTGAATTACCACTTACACGATAAAGGGTTTGCTTAATCGCTAATACAGATGGATCCGACGCGGCTTCTGCAATGAAATCAACAATTGGTTCAAAAGATTCGTAAGGATGATGGAAAAAAAGATCTTGAGTTAATGCCTTTTCATAAATATTTTCATTTAATGCTAAGTCTTTAGGACGTTGTGGAATAAAGCTTTCGTATTCTAAATGTTCTCGACCTATTGCAATCTTCTTAACAAAACCAAATAAGAAGGTTAAGTCCAAAGGTCCATCTATTTTAAATACATCAGATTCTTCAATTTCAAATTCTTCTAACAAGTAATCTAATATTTCATCACTAATTTCACCATCACGCACTTCTAATCGGCTACCAACGCCCCATTTGCGTTTCTTTAACTCTTTTTCAATCTCAACAAGTAAATCCCGTGCGCCTTCTTCATGAATGGTTAAATCAGCGTTCCTTGTTAAACGGAATGCTTGTGAGGATTTCACTTTATAGCCAAGGAAAAGCTTTTTAATATGGCTCGTAATAACATCCTCTAATAGGACAAATACCTTTTTATTGTGATCACTTGGTACTTCAATAAAGCGATTTAAAACAGATGGTACTTGTACTATTGCCATCCTTTCATTTTTTTCAAATTCATTATTTTCTTCAATCATGACTAATAAATTTAGTGTTTTCCCTAGTAAAGTTGGGAATGGTCGATAGGCGTCAACAGCGACCGGTGTTAATACTGGAAAAATTGTTTCCTCAAACAAGACGTTAATATATTCTTTTTGTGAATCGTTTAAATATTTAAACTCTTTAATATAGATATTTTCCTTTGGCAATAGATCAAACACTAAATGACGGAAAACTTCCATTTGTCTACGAACAAGTGCCTGTGTTCTTTCCGCAATTTTAGTTAATTGTTCTTTTGGTGTTAAGCCTGATTTATTTTCTGGTTTATGGTAACCCGCACGTACTTGATCCTGAAGTCCAGCCACCCTAACCATGAAAAACTCATCTAGATTTGAGCTGAAAATTGCTAAGAATTTTAGTCTTTCTAATAGAGGATTTTCTATATCTTCTGCTTCTTCAAGTACTCGCTCATTAAATGCTAACCAACTAAGTTCACGATTATTATAATATTGTGGTTTAGCAATTTCTTCTAACATTAGTTTAAACTCATTCTCATGATCGTCACGTTCATCAGACTTATTGAGTTCCATGTCAGTAGACATCATTTTTGCCTCCCATCTTCACTAACAAATTGGATTTTTACTTGTTTCTTTATAACACGCTCAAAATGTTTCTTTTGGCGTTCGACTTGGTATTGTTCTGCCATCGCACTTTTTTGTGTGATTACTTTAATAAGTATTATATCGGCACTTTTTTCTAATTTAATAGTTTTTACGATATTTCGTTTCGATACATTAAATGCATAGACAAATTTTAGTAAGGCACCATAATCTCGCAATACTTTAAGTTCCTCTCGGCTCATCCATGCAGCAAACGGTTCTGAAAATCTTCTGAAATAATCTCGATTTTTATATGAAGCAAGTAATGCTAATTTTATGCGATTAATATGACTCAACCCTGCAATTGATTGGTTTGCAAGTAAGTAGAAAGTATGTTGGTTGGATGAATCAAGCTCTATATACTCTCCAATGGCAAATACTTTTGCTGCTTTTAGTAGAAGTTCATAATGTTCTTTTTGAGAATGAAGAAGATTTAACTTTACACATTCTTTATATAATTGCTCTGTTAAGGAACAAAGAGTATTTACCTCTTCTTCTGGACGACCATATTGAAGGGTAATCCTTCTAGCATTTTCTTCAAATACGTTGTGTTTATTATAAGTGATGTGATCACCTTCAAGAACACGACTCATCATTAAACCTTCACGTAATCCTTTTTTACTTACTTGAAATTTTTCGCTATCTACAACCTCCATCAATTCTCGGAATACTTCTAAGGCAATACCTATGATATCAGCACGGTCCGAGGATAAACCATCTAGTTGCTTTAATTGGTCAAATGTTAGTTTACTTAAGTATAGGCCTATTTCCGATAAATTCAGTCTAGACATCTCATACTGATGAACCCCTGAAATAGGATAATTTAATAATTGTTGATGAATTTGTGCCACATTTCGAGCACTTCCACCGATTGCAATAATGGGATATCCAGCGTTTTTAATCCATTCATGTTGTTCAAATTGATTTTTTATATATGCTCTTAATTGATTTTTTTCAATTTCATTAATGACTTCACCTGTAACAAATTTTTGTTTTAAAGAAACAGTACCAAACGGAAAGCTGAATGAATGTTTAAGTTCTTTATTTATAAATAATGATACTTCTGTTGAACCCCCACCAATATCTATAGAAACAGCAGAAGGCGTATCCATAGAATATGCAATGGCTAAATAGCCAAAATAAGCCTCTTCTTCACCAGAAAGTAAATCGATATTGATACCAGTTTCTTTCTCCATTCGCATTATAATGTCTTGATTATTTTTGGCTTGGCGTATAGCAGCTGTAGCAGCTGCTTTCACATCTGTCACGTCAAAGTCATTGAGTATTCGTTTAAACGACTTTAAGGTATCTTCAAGAAGTTTGATGCCTTCTTCGGACATTTCCCCATTAGGTTGTATATACTTTCTTAATCTAGCAACTGTTTTAATATTACCAAATTCATGGAGCCCTTCATCTTGTTTGTATTTATAAAGTACAAGGCGGATTGTATTTGATCCAATATCAATAATCCCAGTTCTGAGTTTTCTCATCAAAGCTTCACTTCTCTCTATGGTATTTCAAATGTGCTACAGAAAGATTGAATAAATCTCCTTAATTCGTAACTACCATCTTAAGTATAGAATGGTTCAAGAGGATTATCTTTAATCAATGACCAATGTCAATTTCTATTAAAACAAGTACGCTTCGGTCTAAGTCCGAATTTTTGCTAACTCCCACCACTAGTGATAAAAGTTAATTTTAAAAGAAAAAAAGGTCGGAATCCATATGGGTATCCGACCTTTACAAAAATTTAATATTATATTGGACACCTGATTTTGTTCAAGAGGACTATAAAATTAATTCATCCATCTTTAAGATAAGCTTAGTAATTTCAGGCTTACTTATTTGCTCTTCCGCCCCTACCTCTTCGCCCTTATGACGTAAATCGTCCGTAATTAAACTAGAAAAGATAATGACTGGTATTACTTGTAAGTCTGGATGTGATTTAATTTTTTTAGTTAAGTGATGGCCATCCATCTGTGGCATTTCAATATCAGTAACAACTAATTGAACATGTTCTGAAATATTTTTATTTACTGTTAAACTTTCTAAATAATTATAGGCATCCTTACCATTTTCAAAAAACTCTACATTTACATAACCTGCTTCATGCATCGTGTCATATAATAATTTTCTTAATAATGGTGAGTCTTCAGCAATGACAATTTTCTTTTCAGAGCGTTGTCGATTACCAAGTTTTTTTACAGCATCGACATTTATTCCCGAATCAGGGTTAATTTCAACCATAATTCTTTCAAAGTCTAATAACAAAATCATATGTTCATTTCTTTTAATGACACCAATAACTTGAGATGCTCCACCTTGATACATATCTGAAGGTCTTTCAATATCCTTCCAAGAAATTCGGTGTATTTGAGTGACATTATCTACATGAAAAACAACTTTTTGTTTATTAAATTCGGCAACAATGTATTTTTGCTGCGCATTATAAGTAGCATTGGGAATACCTAACACTTTTAACATATCAACTACCGGTAAGACTTCACCACGCAATTGAATGATTCCTTCAACATATGGATGAGCGTGCGGGATAAATGTAACAGGAATTGGTTGAATAATTTCCTTTACTTTGATTACGTTAATACCAAATTTATTGTTTGCTATTTCAAATTCAACTATTTCTAGTTCATTTGTTCCACTCTCTAGTAAAATTCCTTTTTGCTCCAAGACCTTCCCGCTCCTTCGTAAACTTCCTAAATATAAGTAAATTGTATCATAGGAAGTTCATAACTCCTATAAGCTATTTTGATTTTCTTGTTTTACTCGTAAGTGGATTATTAATCCAACGATCGTCAATAAGATCATGCTTCCTAGTGCCATACGGCTAGCAAGTGTTCCATAATCCTTTAATAAAAGCGTAATCGTTCCATAAAGAGCAGGTCCTATAATAGCAGAAACTTTTCCTGAGAATGCAAACAATCCAAAAAATTGGCCTCTTTTTTCTTCTGGCGACAATTCTATGATCAACGTCCTTGACGTCACCCACATTGAGCCAAGTGAAACTCCAAATAAGCTTCCTGCAATCCAGAACATCCATTGTTCATTAGCAATAACAGCAAGTAAAAGCGCGAAAATCATAATAAAGGAAACAACAGACACTGCACGTCTTGCCCCTATAGCTTTTGCGATGTTACCGAACGCTAGAGAACCAATTACTGTAGAGATTGTACTAACTAAATACAAAATAATAAATTGACCTGACGTAAATCCTACGATTGCCGTTGCATAAACTGCCATCATTGCAATAGTTGTAGCAATCGCGTCATTTAGGAAAAAGTATGCAATCATGAATATAAAGATGGCTCTATACTTTTTCATTTCTTTGAAGGTTTGAAATATTTCTTTGTAACCATCAATAAATTTGATTGATTTCCGCTCTGTTTTTGGAACTGGATGATCTTTATTAATAAAAAATAATGGCAATGAGAAAATTAAATACAATATTGCAGTAGGAATAAATGCCTTGTGATAGTCTCCATCTGAAACTAATAAATAGACAAGTAACCCAAAAATTGTACCTAGATAACCAACTGCTACCCCAAACCCGGAAATCAGCGGCATTTCCTCTTTTGTCCCTAAATCCCCCATCATTGAATCATAGAAGACTAGACTGGAGTTAAAAAAGAATTTTGCAATAACAAAACTAACAACAACTAAAAATAAACTTAGCGGGACCCCTGAGATAGTCGTTGTGGAATTAAGACAAGCAAAGATTCCCATCATAAATGTGAATATAATAGAAATCGATGCAAACCAAACGATGAATTTTTTTTTATAACCAGTTTGATCAATCCAAACACCAAATAACGGTGAAAAAACAACTAAGAAAAAGCTTGCAACAGCGTTTGCATATGATATAAACGTACTCGCAACTTGTTGCATTACTTCATTCGTCCCAAGCACTTCATCCATATAAAATGGGAAAAATACCGTATTAATGTTTGATGAAAAAATAGTATTGGCAAAATCATAAAAAGCCCAAGATAAAATAGGTAAAGACATATATAAAGCTAACTGACTTCGGCCACCTTGGATCGAATTACTTTGTCGCTTTCCCACTGTATCACTCCTAATTATTATTCAAACCAATGAGATAGCTGATCCAAATGGGTTAATTATAGTTCGTAATATTTTATTAAAGCTTGAGTACCTTTTTCACCATAACCATTTTCCAATAAAGTGTTATAAAGTTGTTTTGATAGTTTAAGGCCTGGTAAATCTAAATTCATTTGTTCCGATTCATCAATTGCAATTTTCATATCTTTTATGAAATGCTTGATATAAAAGCCTGGTTCTAAATCCCCTTTTACCATTCGAGGTCCTAAATTACTTAATGACCATGAACCTGCAGCACCAGTAGAAATGGATTGGAATACTTTTTCAATGTCAAGACCTGCTTTGATACCATAGGAGATGGATTCACATACACCAATCATATTCGTCGCGATCACAATTTGATTACATGCTTTTGTATGTTGACCAGCTCCTGCCTCTCCTTGATAAACAATATTTGAACCAAAAACTTCTAGGATTGATTTTACACTTTCGAAGGCTGCTTCATCTCCACCAACCATGATTGATAATGTACCGTTTTTCGCACCAACATCTCCACCAGAAACAGGTGCGTCAATTGATTGAATCCCCTTTTCCTTTGCTATTTTATATAATTTCTTAGCTAAAGAAGGTTCAGATGTTGTCATATCAATTACAATAGACCCATCTTTTGCTGTTTTAAATATACCGTATTCGCCACAGTAAACTTCTTCAACATCCGATGGGAAACCGACCATTGTAAAAATAACATCTTTATTTTCTGCTGCTTCCGCTGGTGTTGCAGCCCATTTTGCACCTAAATCGATTAGATTTTTAGCTTTCGCCATCGTTCTTGTATAAACCGTGACGTTATAATTTTCATTCAATAAATGCTTAACAATACTTGAACCCATTACCCCTGTTCCAATAAACGCGATTTCTTTTTTTACCACTATATTCACTCCCTTTTTGAAATACATCCAACTACTCGAGATCGTCTTGGCGTATATTTCACTTGTTGTTTGGGAGAACCTCGTATTTGTTTAAATCAATACTTGTATGGGTTTGTAAAATACTCCATGAGGCACTCCTTTTAACTGAAAAGCCCAATAGTCAGATGGATATAAATTGAATAAATGCTACTTTATTGTAGTTTAACAAATTGGTGTATAAAAGTAGAGGTAATTTCTAAATAAATACTTTATTTTTACATAATATAGAACTTCCTTAAGGTAATTTATTTTGAATCCAAAGTTAAATCCCTTATAACACAAAAAAAGAGAGCAGGCTGCAATTGCACCTGCTCTTAAAGGGGGAAATGAGAATGTTGCTGTGTTCATTAAACATCTTTCCCATAATTTAATTTTTTAATACATTCGATATATATTTTTTATAAAATTTTTTTAAAGTGAGATAACTGAGATAGTACAATTATTATATTCGATACAAATACGCTTTAGCATATTAAATTTTCATTGTAGGTATTTTCTTGTCTTAATATTATATTGAGAACTAACTATTTCTTTTTCATATCGATTCATTAGCTCATCTAATTGTCGACTTAAACGAATTGTTTTAGGGTTTTGAAGGCCGTTTTTCATCCCCGATTGAATCATTAATTCTCTAGTATCCTCAAGCTCTTTTAAAATGTCTTGCACAAAACCCCTCCTAACCTTTGTGTCATTTTATTATAATGCTTTCCTTTCCTGTTCAAAACGAAAACATTTTGACAAATATCGACAGTTCGTTTACTTAACTTCTCGGTTTTTCCAAAAACGTGAATATGACATTTCCTCCTTGTTTTGCCTCGCCACGAAAATGTTTAAAATGTTGATCGTTAACAAGAACAGCACGAAATTGCAGAAAATCTTCCTTACTAACTTCAAACTTTTCAATTTCACCGTTTTTTAGCTGCTCTAATACTTTTTTATAATCTTCCATTTGAAATCACCAAACTTTCTATTATTAAGATTTTGTAACAAATTATTAATTATTCAAAAAACTCTTTACTTTTTTTAGAAATTCATGCAAACTTTCATAATATTAGTTATTTAAGGAGCTGTTGTCTTGTGAAAATTGCAGAAGTTGGAAACATAATCGAATTTAAAGAAGGCCTCCAAGGAATCGTAGAAAAAGTAAATGAAAACTCTGTAATCGTTGATTTAACAATTATGGAAAACTTTAATGCTTTAGAGATGGAAGAAAAAACAGTCGTTAACCATAAACGTTACAAAATATTAACTAATAAAGAATAATCATAGTTAAACCTTTATTATATCTTATAGAGCATGTGACTAAAATTTAATAGTTCAAGAAGTCTTCATTCATCTCTTTAAGAAACACCTAATTTATATTAAGCTTTCGTTACATAAAAAATTATACTTTATATAGCATCGTCTCCCACTTCTAATACTAATAAGAAGTTATTGTATCAATACTTCCCCGACCGAAGAGTTTTAGGCTACGGTGGGAATGTAATTTTTATAGGAATTACTTCATAGCAAGAGTAGGATCTTCAGTTAATGTTTTTATTATGACGAAAGCAACCCACAGTAGTAATGCATTTTGCCATTTGGTTGAATGAAGAAAAATCTCCCTTATCATTCTTAAAAGATGATAGGGGAATTTTTTTTTGTTAATATGTTTTAAAGGAGGTCATAAACATGAAAAGTTCAAAACATATAGTAAGACTTCTTTTGCCTATAGTATTTTTCTATGTCATGCTCTTTTTTGCATTTGAAGAAGATAAAATCTTCTGGTACCTTTATACATTTACCATTCTTGTAGGGGTATCCATTACAATTCTTTACGAAACGATTAAAGATGAACTTCCAACCTGGAAATATTTAATATTTGGTATAGGTTACGGTACAATTACCTATGGAATTATTAGACTCGGGTATATTATTCTTAATAGTGTAAACGACGACATATCAAAATCAGTTGCAAAATTTTTAGCTTCATACGGTCCATTAAATATATGGCACTATCTACTTTTAATCATTATTATTGTCGTTGGCGAAGAACTATTTTGGCGTGGGTTTGTCCAACAACAGCTAAAACGTATTTTGTCACCAATGCTTGCCATTCTTGTCACAAGTGTTTTATTCGCATTATCGATTGCAATTAGTGGATTCATTCCTGGAGTCGTCGCGGCTTTGGTAGTTGGTTTAATATTTGGAATACTTTATGAATGGAAAAAAAGTATGCCGTTAATTATTGTAACGCATGAAGTTTTTATTTTGTTACTATTTTTAATCTTACCTTTCAGTTAAGTATACAAGTATAGGAACTTGTATTTGTGGAGTCCAAGAAAATCTTTGAGTAACCATTGGAGAAAACTTGGTAGCTTCCACTGAATAAGCATTACTTCGATCTATGTTCATTGATCTTGTGAGGAGTTTCCCTCACTGCATGAAGTTAAAACTTTCCTGAAATAGTGTAACTTTACTGTCAATACGTCGTCTACATTATTAAGGAGGAAATGATAATGAAAAAAAATATGCGATTTCTTGCCACAGTTGTACTGTCTATTACATTACTAGTAGCTTGTAATACTGCAGAAGAACAACCAACAAATGAACCAACTAGCGATCAAACTACCGCTGATGTAGAAGAAAACACTAACACAGAAACAAGTAATGAGTTGGATACAAATGAGCAACAAAATGAACCAACAGATGATGCTAATAAGGCGAATAGTTTAACATATACTTCTAATGGTTCAGAAGTTACAGAAGAAACAACCGAAGTCACTAGTGATCAACAAAACTTTACAATGCAAGTCATTCCTGGATTTACTCTAACTCCTGAAGAACCAGGAAAAGATTTATTATATTCTGAAGAAAATGACCGTATCTCAATGCGAATCGAAAAGGTAGACAAAGACGAAACATCTTTTGAAGATTTAGTAGGAAATACAAAAGAAACGATTTCGGCAATTGGCGAATATGAAAATTTTGCTCTAGATGCATATCTTAACGACGATAAAGTTCTTATTAACTCAACTGCCTTTA
Source organism: Ureibacillus composti (assembly GCA_030348875.1). Classification (GTDB taxonomy): domain Bacteria; phylum Bacillota; class Bacilli; order Bacillales_A; family Planococcaceae; genus Ureibacillus; species Ureibacillus composti. Next base: position 989,583 of record JAUCEP010000002.1, on the reverse strand, counting down.
TTACAAACATTGAAGCAGAAAAAGTTATTATGGTAGTATTTGAAACAGAAGAGAGTTTGGTTCGCCTTACAATCTACGATGAAGAAACAGAAGATTTAAAAGAAGCTATGATTAAAATGGGCTTAACAGTTCGTTAAAAAATAAAAGAGGCAGACGAATGGGGAGTAAATACTCCATTCGTCTGCCTCTTTTAAATGCTTTTTCACTTAAAATATTGTTGACAATACAGAATAAAATTCAATTTCTAGACTGTCCTATTACCCTTCTATTTCCAAACAAAAAAAGGCCGTCGTAAATACTTTAAGACGACCTATTCCTTAGATTTAGTATGACAAATCTTTAATCGATAAACCTAATTTCTTCAACAATTCTATGGCCGTATCTTTTTCTTCACTAGATAATACACTCAATAACTCATGTAAGTTATTTTCATGTTCAGGAAATAGTTCATTCATAAAGTTAGTTCCTTCATCCGTTATTTCTGCATATGTGATTCGGCGATCAGAAGGACAAGAAACTCTTTTTAAAAACCCTCTTTTTTCAAGCTTATCGACAACATATGTGATGGAACCACTTGCTAATAGTATTTTATTTCCTATCTGTTGAAGTGGTTGTCTTCCTTTATGATATAACAATTCCAACACAGCAAATTCTGTAGGATTTAGTCCATTTTGTTGAAAAAATTGATTTGTCACTTCGTTAATTGCTTTATGTGCACGAGATAACACAATATAAAGTTTTAGTGATTGTTTAATATCCTCATTTGAAGTCATGACAAATCATCCTTTTTTTCAAACTATAAATAAATTATAGCGACAAAATGTAAGATTTGTCAAAAATCCTTCAAATAAAATCTCAATTTTTATTATTTCATTCTTAACAATTTTTTGTTTAATGAATAATTGACCAGCCTATTAGATCTTCTTTATTCTCACAATAAATAGGCTCTTCATGATTCATTGGCAATTGGATTATAAAGGTTGTCCCTTCCCCTAACGTGCTTTCTACATTTATTTTCCCATAATGTTCTTCGACTACTTTTTTCACTAATGCTAGTCCTAAACCTGTGCCAGCTGTTTTCGTTGTGAAAAATGGTATAAACAAATTTTTCAAATCATCCTTGGCAATTCCAAGTCCCTCATCACGAATTGCAATTTCCAGGTTTCCAGTTTGTAGTATCCTCATAGAGATTGTAATCGTTCCACCATTTTGCATAACTTCTATCGCATTTTTAATTAAATTAATTAGCATTTGCTTAATACGATTTCTATTTCCCATAATTTTCGTCATGTAGATGTCGTAATTTTCGAAAACTAACATGACATTATGTAGTAATGCATGAGGTTGCATCAACTCTGTAACCTCTTCAATTACTTCTGCAAGCGTAACTTCTTCATAGTGACGATTAACTGGTTTTGATAAATATAGGAATTCAGTTAAAATAGATTCCATTCGCTGAAGCTCTGAATCTATTACTTGTATATATCTTTGCCCGTCGTCAGGTGAGATTTGTTTTAATAAATCAACAAATCCTTTTAACGTTGTCATAGGATTTCTAATCTCATGTGCAATACTAGCTGCCATCTGACCTAGGGAATTTAATGAATTTTGATGCTCTACTTTTTGTTTTAAAATTACTTTTTCTGTTACATCAGTAACAGTAGTAATAATTAAATTCATACAATAATTTATTTTACTTTCAAATTTGAGATAAGTTTCTTCACAATTACTATTTCTTTTATGACACTCAATTGATGCTTGTCCTTTATTAATTAAATCTGTAAAGTATAGCAATTTACTTTCATGTTTAGCCGTAAATCTTTCAAATACTTTTTCCATTGGGCAATGGATCACTTGCCATTTCGCACAATCAACCAAAGTTTGTGCAATATTATTCATATCGACAATTCTACCGTTCAAGTCAGAAACAATAATACCGAACGAAATATCATTAAATAAAGAATATAGGTGTTCTACTTTAGGTTGATCAAGTGGAACAAGCCTAGCAAAGATTAAGTTTCTATGATTATTATAATAGCCTAACAGCTTAATCTCTTGGTAAACCTCATCATTCACCATAATATTTAGTGTGCAGAAACCACCCGAATCACGTAATAAATTTTGTAAAAAATTAGCCCATCTTTTTTCTGAATGCTTGTCTAATTTTAATGTTGGTTTTTCGTTTTCATTAATATTAAGTAACTGTGCTGCTTGGTCATTTAATGACTCGATTTGACAAGAAGTATTTAATATAAGAAATGGGTCATTTACGGTTTGGAATAAATCTTGAAAAATTGGGCTCTCAGTTTTTACCATTTTACAATCACCAATCCTTCCCATTCGGAAACTAACTAATTTTTTTCAACAAAAAAACTTTACATTCATTCTATTATTCAAATCACCAAAATATGACTGTTTTTTTTAATTTTACAAAATTTTCTCAATTTAGATGTCAAGAAAATTATTTCATATTATTTCTTTGAAAAAAATAGGTAAAATCTATCAAATTTCTCTTTTTTCTTTTTCCCCTTGACAAATTAATATGATAAATAATAATTTTTTGAATATCTTTTAACAAAACTTTGTATAAAGCGACCCTTTTTCTTATATAAAAATCTCTTATTATATCGATTTCTCTAATTAGATGATGAACTTTAATTAAATAGAGTTAAGTAAATAATAAAAACATAAGTAAATTAAAATTCTAAAATAGTAATTTCATTAAATAAATCAAATAACCTGTTGATTTAAGTACTCTTTAAAACTATTATTACCCAAATGTCAAATTAGCTAAACTTATCACTAAAAATATTCGACATTTCCCACACTTATGCAAAGAAATTTTAAAATAGGTCTTAATTCCTTCGACAAAATTTACTCTCCCCGCTTTTTGCTTTAAACACAAAAAAGAATTTGCTTCCTACACCCTCAGGTGAAATTCAGCAAATTCTTAGTCTAAAATATAATGTATGAGCTATTCAGCCCTTCTTTGTCACGTAAATTACCCAATAATTATACGTTCTTGTGGGTAGCGATATATTGACTTATTAGCTTTCCCACCTAGTGTATATAAGAAAGAGATTAAACCAACACGTCCAATGAACATTAAAATCATGATGACAATCTTCCCTGCAGTTGACAAATCACTTGTAATACCTAATGACATTCCACACGTACCGAACGCAGAGGTTATTTCAAATAAAATCTGAGTTAAAGTAGCTTGAGGTTCTGTTATTAACAGAATCATCGTAGCGATCAAAACCATGAAAAAAGCCAATACAATAACTGCAAAGGATTTATAAATATCAACATGATGAATTTCTCTATTAAAAATTTGAATTTCATTACGACCATTCGCAAAATTAATTAAAAACAAAATCACAATGGCGAAGGTTGTCGTACGAATACCTCCACCTACAGAACTTGGAGACGAGCCGATAAACATTAATCCACTAACAAAAATATTGGTAGCTTCATTAAATGTAGAAATATCGAGAGTCGTTAAACCCGCAGAGCGCGCAGATACAGAGTGAAACATGGCTGCAAATAATTTTTCATGCCACTGCATTCCTTTGAAGGATTGAAATGACTCAATTAAATATATAACAACCGTTCCAACGATAAATAAGAAACCATAAGTAGTCGTTGTTATTTTAGTAAATAAACTAAATCGAAAGGCAGGATCCTCTCGTTTTAGGAATTTTTTCACTTCTATTAATACTGGAAAACCAATAGCACCAAGGACAATTAAAATCATTGTTATAAATTGAATAAAGTAATCTGAATGATACGGAATTAAACTCATTCCTGTAAGATCAAAACCACCATTTGTAGTTGCAGAAACTGCTGTAAATACACCGTGTTTAATCGCATCTACCCAATTCTCATAATATTTATAGAAATGTACAGAAAGCACAAGTGATCCAAAGGCTTCAATTGTAAATAATATTTTCACAATCCCAATTAATAAATTCACAACACCCGATAGATTGTATTGGTTATAGTCAATCATAATTAATTGTCTCTCACGCATGCCTATTCGCTTACCAATAAATAGCCAAAACAAAGTTCCAAGTGACATGACACCAATTGCACCTAGTTGCATAATAAAAAGTAAAACAATTATTCCAAAGTCAGTTAATGACTTAGACACATCAAATACTGTTAGTCCCGTTACGCTAATTGCACTCACAGCAGTAAAAAGGCTATCAATCACTGATATTTCTACACCCTCTTCATAAACTGCTGGGATCCTTAATAGTAAAAAAGATAATAAAATTGCTATAAAATAAAATGATACAAGAAGTTGAAACGGTGTTATACTTCTAATTTTTTTGCTCTCATGAGCCATCTATGTCGCCCTCTTTTGCTAACTATATAAAGCTTCATCTTAGTATAAGAAAAACATACAAAAATTAAAAGAAGAAAGTAGTAAATTACTTTTTCTTTCATACATTGTAGGCAAAAAGAAAAGGAGCGTTTTGAGTCGCCCTTGCCTCCAATCCAGTCAAGAGGATAGATGACATCTCTGTGTGACCACCGCTTGAGCAAAATTTTTTTGTGGAGCTTAACAAGTGAAGCAGAATCAACTATATATTATTTCTCACTATTTTATTTCAACTTGAAGGTGTTTATTATTCTTGTTAACTCTATAAAACCTGACCATCGCTGGGATAGAAGACATAAAATCAGAACAACGTATATTTCCTTTTTTCAGTATCAACTGTGCTTCTCTACAATCAAACTGTGCATTCCAAGTTAGGTAGTCGAGCGCTTCTTTTTCTACACCCAATTTTTGACGAATTAATTTGTTTTGTAACAACCATTTCACAAATGATAACGGAAATTTCCCTTTCGGCAGTTTTCCAGTCATCTCTAATACCATCATTCGAAACACCTCTTGTACCGGATGTGGGAATGGATCTGTTAAGTGTAATGTCTTTCCGATTGCAGAAGGCTCACTGCTAATAAAAAGCGAAGATTGTATTATAAAATCTACGGGAACAACATTAATTGTCGTCACTTTGTCACCTATATACGGAATGAAAGGGAGATTTTTCAATCGCTCAATCATATTTAAGAAAAAGTACGGGCCATCAAATTTTATAGTCTCACCTGTCAGCGTATGCCCTCTAACTATACCAGGACGAATAATCGTTATTGGAATCTCTGTCTTTAGTTTTTCTACAAGTATTTCTGCTTCAAATTTTGTCTCTTCATAATAATTTTTAAATTTTTCCGGCCTAATTAGTTCAGTTTCTAAAATACGCCCTTTTCTATTTCCTGCCACATAAGCCGTACTAAAATAAAGATAACGGGAAAGATTGGGTAAAGTTTTAACAAAATCATTAACCATTGACGTTCCCAGTACATTTACTTTCCAAGCAATTTCCCTTGGAACTGCTAAGTCATAGATGGCTGCTAAATGCCATAACATTGAAATTTGAGGCAATATTCTATTTATACTTTGTTGATCTATACCAAGGTTCGGTAGTGTAATATCTCCTTCGATCAATTCAATATGACGACCGGGAAACGTTTCCATAATTCTCATAGCTTCTCTTTGAGCTTTTTGTAATTCTGTTTGCAATACAAGAACATAGACCTGATCTGTGTGGTTTTTGCGAAATACTTCACGAATTAATTGACTCGCAATAAACCCTGGGAATCCCGTAAAGAAATGTGCAACCATTTGAAGACTCCTTCCCGATTCGCAACTTATTTCTTCCTCTTTTACCATATGTATTATTTACCTACTAATTATTCCCTTTTACCAAATATTGTAGTACGAATTTTATATTATTAATCATTTAAACAATAAAAAGTGAAAGAAAGTTCCCGATTACTATTTAAAAATAAAAAAAATCCGCTTTATCACGAAATGGATAGAGCGGATTTTGTTATTTAACATGGGCTAAATACTGTAGCAAACTTATTAAATTTTATCTTCATATAATCTTTACAACAAGCTATATAATTTAATATCCTCGTTTTTCTCTGAGAACCAACGCATAGCAAATTCATTTTCAAATAAGAATACTAATCTGTCATAGCGATCTTTCACGAGCATTGATCGAGCAGAAGACATTGATTCTTTCACATCTTCTTCATTTTCAATCCAACGAGCAATTTTAGAACCAATTGGTTGCATTTGTACTTCAACATTGTATTCATTTTTCATACGGTGTTCAAATACTTCAAATTGTAATTGACCAACCGCCCCAAGAATGACATCTTCTGTGTGTAATGTTTTATAGTACTGAATTGCGCCTTCTTGTACTAATTGTAAAATACCTTTATGGAATTGTTTTGATTTCATTACGTTCTTTGCCGTTACACGGACAAATATTTCCGGTGTGAACTGTGGTAATTTCTCAAACTGGAAGGTTTTCTTGCCACCAACAACTGTATCTCCAATTTGATATGTACCAGTATCATATAAACCGATAATATCACCTGCTACTGCTTCATCAACGGTTTCACGATCATCGGCTAAAAATTGAGTTGATTGCGTAACCTTAAATGATTTCCCTGTACGAGCTAAAGAGATATTCATTCCACGTTCAAATTTTCCAGAAACGATTCGAATAAAAGCAATTCGATCACGGTGTGCAGGATTCATATTCGCTTGAATTTTAAAGATAAATCCTGAGAAATCATTATGTTCTACTGGGTCTATATATTGTTCATCTTGTGTTAAGCGTGGCTGTGGTGCAGGAGCAAACTGTAAATATGTCTCTAGGAAAGTTTGTACACCAAAGTTTGTTAATGCTGAACCAAAGAATACCGGAGTTAATTCACCACGACGAATTTTCTCTTCTGAAAATTCATTCCCGGCTTCGTTAAGGAGCATAATATCATCCATAGCTTGAGAGTAGTAAGAAGTAGCTTTCATTGGGTGTTCAACCGCTAATTCGCCTTCTTCATCAATTGGTAAAAATCGATTTTCCTCTTCTGTGCGGAATTGTTCGATCCGTTTATTATAACGGTCATAAATACCAAGGAATTCTTTCCCCATACCAATTGGCCAATTCATTGGATAAGCATTAATTCCAAGTACTTCTTCAAGCTCTTCGATTAATTCAAGTGGTTCTTTCCCTTGTCGGTCTAATTTATTTATAAATGTAAAAATAGGAATCCCACGCAAACGACAAACTTTAAATAGTTTTAATGTTTGGGCTTCAATCCCTTTAGCAGCATCGATTACCATGACAGCACTATCCACTGCCATTAACGTACGGTACGTATCTTCTGAGAAATCTTGGTGCCCTGGTGTATCTAAAATGTTTACACGTTTTCCATCATAGTCAAATTGCATAACAGAGGATGTAACTGAAATTCCACGTTGCTTTTCAATTTCCATCCAGTCAGATGTAGCAAATTTTCCTGTTTTCTTTCCTTTTACCGTACCGGCATCACGAATGGCACCACCGAATAAAAGTAATTTTTCTGTAATCGTCGTTTTCCCAGCATCCGGGTGAGAAATGATGGCAAATGTACGACGTGAAGTTATATCTTGTTCAATTTTTGAAGTCATCTTTAACGTCTCCTTTTTTCTACCTTCCCTATAATATAAGAATTACCGCTATTTGCACAACCATTTTATTTTCATTCAGCAGATGACACCCTCCTCTATAGGTGGGACATTAATGCACAATTTACTCTTTTATTCAGAGATTGTCCAAACCCCGACTGAATGAAGATAATGCCTTCGGCGGATGTCACGGATTTTGAGAGGATCTTATTGGAAGTTAGCCTAAGATCGTAGCTTCGTGCGACAAGGCTAACTGACCTTTGCCGTCAAAACGCCACGTCCTTTTGGCATTGACGGCATGACCGACATCGTGTTGGCCCTCGTGCAGGTCCAAGCACAATTCAAAATCCGGACGCAATTACGCCGAGGTGTAATTGATTTATTTATCCCACAATACAGTTGTCGTAATCATTGCTATTTAAAAAATAGAGTGTAGAGAAAGTCATGGTGACTTTGACTACACTCTGCTCAGTATTTATCGAGTATTTGAATGAGCTATTTTACGGTTAATCTAAAACTGATTATATTATAATTCTAGTTTTTTAAACGAATTTTAAGCGAGCTGCATCAACGGCAATTTCTGCGTCACTGTGTGGATATTTTGTGTTACCAATTATTTGATAGTCCTCATGACCTTTACCTGCAAAGATAATAATATCACCAGGTTCTGCAACTGACACCGCATGACGAACCGCTTCCGCACGGTCACCGATACAAGCATAATTATCATGTTGCATTCCTTTAGCTAGATCCCCTGTAATACTATCATATTCTTCATAGCGAGGGTCATCGGTTGTTAGTACAACATAATCTGCTATTGACGCTTTTTCTGCCATTGCTGGTCGCTTTGATTTATCTCGATTTCCACCGGTACCCACTAAGAAGATTAACTTTTTACCTGGTTCTTTATAAGGTAATGCCGCATTAATTGCTTTCTCGATTGCATCAGGTGTATGTGCATAATCTACAAAAATTTGTAAAGGTAAGTTTGTTTTGACTCTTTCCATACGACCTCTAACAGGTGTTAGATTCTCTATTTGTTCAATAATTACATCTAGTGGAAACCCTTTTCCATAGAACACTGCTGTGGCAGCTAACACATTATAAACATTAAACTCGCCTAGCAATTGCATTTGTACTGGGAATATTCCTTCTGGTGTGACCATATCGAACGTTGTAAAATTATTTTCATAATTACAGTTTTCCGCTCTAAAAATTGCTTCGTTATGTAGACCATATGACCAGACAGGATATGGTGTCATTTTTGCATATTTCTCAGACCAAGGATCATCGGCATTTAACACTACACATTTATTTTTTGTAAGGTCTTGGCCCATTTGTGAGAATAATAAACCTTTTGCATGACCGTACTCTTCCATCGTTCCATGGAAATCTAAATGATCGTGAGTCAAATTCGTAAAGACAGCCACATCATAATCTACTCCTGCTAAACGACCAAGAGCTAGACCATGGGAAGACACTTCCATAATCATTGCTCGACAGCCTTCCATTTTGGCACGAAAAATCATTTGTTGTGTACTTAGTGCATTACTTGTCGTATTTGCTGATTCATATAGAACACCATTAAGGTTGAACCCTATCGTTCCAGAGACCGCTGATTTTTCACCCATTCCAACTAGAATTTGATGAATGATTGAGGAAACACTCGTTTTCCCGTTTGTACCTGTAACACCAATCATCATAATATCTTGTGAAGGGTAATCAAAGAATTTCGCCGCAAGTAATCCCAATACTCGATCTGTATTTGGAACAATCACTTGTGCAACATTGCCATCTAAAGCTAATTCTCTTTCAGCTACAACTATTGTAGCCCCAGCGTCTACAGCTTTTTGCGCATAATCATGACCGTCAACCGTGTATCCTTTTATACAAATAAATACACTTTTAGGTTGAACGCCTCTCGAATCGATGGCAAGATCTTTCACATTAGATGGCAATTGTCCAATAACTTTTTTCAATGGGATTACACTTAATAATTCTTCTACATACATACATTAACCCTCCAATTCAACAATAGGTGAAGTAACAAAAACATATAGTAACTCTGCAGTCTCTTTTAATGAATCAAGATGTGTTCGTTCATAAGCATGTGACGATTCTATTCCTGGTCCAAATAGTGCATGTCTTACATCGAAGCCTGCACGTATTGCTGCAGATGCATCTGAACCGTAATGAGGATATATATCAAGCTTATAATTGATTTGATTCTGTTTGGCTAACTCAACAATATAACGTGTTAATTCATAATGATATGGACCGCTAGAATCCTTTGCACAGATTGATACTGTGTATTCATCAGAACTTTGACCATCACCTATTGCGCCCATATCAACAGCAATATAATCCACAACTTCAGAAGGTATATTGGAATTTCCACCGTACCCAATTTCTTCATTATTAGAAATATAGAAATGAGTTGTGTAAGGTAGTTTGATTTTATTATTTTTGATATATTTCATTAATTGCAATAATAATGCTGTACTGGCTTTATCATCTAAATGACGAGATTTAATGAAACCTGATTCTGTCACTTCAAATCGCGGATCAAAGGAGACAAAATCTCCAACTTCGATACCAACTTTTCGAACATCTACATCATTTTTTACCTTCTCATCTATACGAACTTCTATATGATTTTCATCACGTTTTAGTTCTCCAGCATTTCGATAAACATGAACTGTTGTTTCATGCATTAAAATGGTACCACGAATTTTTTTACCACTGGCAGTGTGAATCGTACAATATTCACCTTCAACAGCATTCCAATTGAATCCACCTACCATTGTAAGTTTTAAACGGCCATTTGTTTTTACCTCTTTTACCATCGCACCAAGTGTATCTGTATGTGCAGTAAACAAACGTTGTTGCTGGTCGTTTTCACCTTTAACTGTAGCAATAATGGCACCTTTATTCGTTCTTTTATAAGGAATCACTAGTCCTTTTATATATGATTCAATAAATTTCATGATTTCTTTTGTATAACCACTTGGACTAGCAATATGGACAAGCTGGTCAAGTAAATTAACTGTGCTCTTCTCATCAAAAACATGCTTCATTAAAAAGCCCCCTCAACCCTTATATCATATCAAAATCCGTCAATAATCGACATATTTTTATGTATTAATAACTGTTACGATTCGCAACAGTTATTAGAAATGAGTATTTTTTGTGATTTTATATCTATATATTATAGCATTCGTTTAAAGATTTTTTTGATGTTAATAAAATAAGGTAAAAATTAATCAAAAGAAAAACTTGGAACATCTTTTTAATTAGAACTTTTATACTATTTCATAATCTTACGAACTAATTTCACTTTCTGTTTATATGGAGGGAATAAAATATTGTTAGAAAACTTAGATGAACGCTTCATAATTGATTTTGAATGTGTAAAAGTATCGAAGCTTGCTTTTCCGTGGTAGGCATTCAATCCTGAGGGTCCTACTCCGCCAAATGGAAGGTACGGATTTCCACACTGAATTACCGTATCATTAATACACCCACCACCAAAAGAAAGTTCCTGTAAAAAGTAATCAATTGCTTTTTCGTGTTCTGAAAAGAAATAGGCTGCAAGTGGTTTTGGCTTTTGGCGAATCTCATTAAATGCCTTTCCTAAATGTTCAAACGGCATAATAGGAAGAATAGGTCCGAAAATCTCGTCCTCCATCACTGGGTTCGACCAATTTACACCTTCAACGATTGTTGGTTCAATATATCGACTTTTAGGGTCCACCTTACCCCCAAACGAAATATTTTGTTTTTCTAATTGTAAAATATTTACTAACCGATTGAATTGACGATTATTTATGATTCGTCCATAATCTTCACTGTTCATAGCATCTTCGCCGAAAAAATCTATAATTACTAATTTTAATTTTGTTACGAACTCATCATAAACAGACGCATGAACTAAACAATAATCGGGAGCTACACAAGTTTGCCCATTATTATTAAACTTACCCCAAGCAATTCTTTTTACTGCCACATCTATGTTTGCCGTGTGATCCACAATGGCCGGACTTTTCCCACCTAATTCTAATGTAATAGGAGTAAGTCTTTCTGAAGCCGCGCGCATGACTATTTTTCCAACGGCCACACTACCTGTAAAGAAAATATAATCAAACGGAGCATGTATTAGAGCAGTTACTTCGTCTTTTTCTCCTTCTACTACGCGAACATAATCGGATTCAAATGTTTCCTCGATAATTTTTTTTACGATTTTGCAAGTTTCTACTGATGATTCGGAAGGCTTTACAATTGCCGTATTTCCGCCAATAATTGCTCCAATTAAGGGTTCCATAACTAATTGAAACGGATAATTAAATGGTCCAATGATTAGTACTACACCATAAGGATCATGAACAATAAAACTTTTTGCTGGTTGAAATTGAATTGGCGTTTTAACTGGAACTGGCTCCGCCCACTCATCGATATTTTTTAGCATATATTGAATACTATCCAATACAAATCCAACTTCATTAGCATACGCTTCAAATTCACTTTTATTAAGGTCTACTTTAAGAGCGTGAAGAACTTCTTTTTCATATTTTTTTATCGATAATTTTAATTTTTGTAGTTGAGATTTTCTAAAACTTATATCTTTTGTTACACCTGAATAATAAAGCGCTTTCTGCTCTTCAATCATTTGTTCCACATCATCTTGTGTGAAATATGTCATTATTTTTTCATTCTCCTTTAATACATAAAATAAAATCTACTGCGAATAATAACTATGTACAATTTACTACAACTTCTAACATAATTCCTTTTAAAAGAAATGAGTTATTCTTTAGTAAATTAAGGAATTAACCCAAAGGAGGCAATTTAAATGATTTCGACTGATACTTGGTGGGGAGGAATCTTTTCAGGTCCTTTATCCATTGGCTTAAATGAGGAAAAAATTCATCAATTAGAGAACGAATCTTTTTTATACTTAAGCAATGCATTAAGCGAAGAAGAATTGCCAGACGAAGAAGTAATTCCAAATGAGGAAGAAGCATTTGATGATTATATTGATTCACAAGAAGTTGTATAAATTGTCAAAATGAACATTTTTTAAAAAAATGGGCTGCTTTCGATTAAATTCGAAAGCAGCCCTTTGATTTTATAATGGCAAACTAAACTATTGATCTCATTGGAATTTTGTCTTTCTGTTCAAAAAGTACCTATAAATTTGTATTTCCACTTGTAGCATTTTTCAGACATAAGGGAAATTTCTTCCTCAATTCATCCTATTTTCATTGCTATTTTCTAATTAAGGGAATATTTTTCCTTTATTTATAGAACTAGGCTTGATTCCATTTATTGTTGAATAATCTCTGGGTGATATCCATCATTTTGTAAGTAATTTTCATTTTCCCAAATGTTTATTTTTTTGTTTTCCGCCACTTGTTGTATTTCTTTAAGATCTTCTTCAAGTGTATTATTTGGTTCATAAATAAATCTTACTGCAGCATACCCTTCTTTAATTAATGCTTCTTGTAGTAATACACCATCCACGAAAACATAAGATAATAATCTGCCGTAATGATCGGTTTCATCGCCAATATCAAATAATATTTCAATTTTTGACGCATTTTCTAATAAACTACTCGTAAAATCTTTTGCTTCTTCTGCGTATGGCATCGGATTCTGATCTTCATAATTCATCTCTGGTGTATCGACCATTAATAATCTAACACGTTTTTCTTTACCATTTACTTTCACTCTAAATGTATCTCCGTCATTTGTAGATATATATTCAACAGGTATTAAATCATTTCCGGTTAGTTTCATAGCATAATCTGGGGTGATTTTATATCCATCCTCATTATCAAGATCAGTTGTTGTGCTCTCTTTTGATGGATAAAAAAAGAGCAAATAAATAATCACTGAAATCATAACAATTCCAGTAGTTAATATTGTTTTTAAATCAATCATTTGAATAAACCTCATTTTTTCTTTCTTAAGACGATGAACTCATTTACAAGTTCCTTTTGCTAATCATTTTTTATTTTTTCAAATTATCACTATGAATTATTGTTAGGTTGCATTCAAAATGATCATCATTAACTTCACTATGTAATCTTAATATTTTTGAACGTTAAAAAAATGCATGTTTCTAAAAAAGAAGATCATGCATTTCTGTTATGTTATAATCCTTTATTCATCATCTTGATCTGATTCTGTTTTTGGACCCAGAACAACTGGAGGAACATCTGCAAACGTTTCCCCTTCTTCTTCTAAATCTCGCATTTTATGAGCAATACGGGAAGCTGCGCTTGCTGCAATACTGCCTACTAAATCATCTAAAAATGTATTGATGCCGTTTCCAGCTTTCGTATCTAATTTTTCAATAATCCCTACTTTTTTCTTATCTAAATGCCCGTATGTCGTTAATGCAATACTTCCATATGTTAAAACCGAACCAATTGCAATTGTTTCATCGACCCCGAATAACCCTTCATCTGATTCGACAATCGTTTGTAATGGCTCAGATAACATTTTCTTTTCTGCTAACTCATCTAGCTCAATTCCTACTAATAAGGCGTGTTGAACTTCACGTTTCGATAAAACACGCTCTACTGAATGAATACAGTGTTCAAGTGTTAAACCTGGATTATAGGGGTTTTGCATTTCATGGACTATTTCAGCAATATCTTCTATTTTAACACCACGACGAATTAAAGCTGCTTTAGCTGCAGCTGTCACGTCTTGAGAATGGACACGTACGTTTTTATTATGCATCATTTCTGGCCTCTTTTCTAAATAGTTAAATGGTCAATAATATTTCATCTATTATACTAGAATACGTCTTACTACATAATACACGCTAACAAACGTTTATGATACAATTTCGGTAAGAAAAGCGGTGAGTGCTTTGCTAGGTAATAGCTTATTTATTTCCACGTGAACATTACGGGATTTACTTATCACTCCGCAACAACTAGCCTAAACTGACGTGGGTAAGGGTCCAAAGTTATACATTGTGCTATATAGTAAAGCACTTTGTTGACGTAAACGTCGACTTTAAACTAATATCCTGTGAGTACATTTGCTTTGCAAACCTAACGTCACACAGTTAGCATTCACTGCTCTTGTACACACTAGTACTGATTCGTGTCTATGTGTCCCGAATAGCTAGGACTAATCATCAAGAAAAGCAGAGCACATATGCTTTAGATAATTACTAAGGAGGAACATCGTGGAAAAAGGAACAGTTAAGGACATTACACTTTTTAGTAATGAGCTTCAAGAGGAAATGGAAATATTAATATATATCCCGGCTAACTACACCCCACTTTATAAATATAATCTCTTAATCGCTTCTGATGGAAAAGATTATTTTCAATTAGGTGGAATCGCTCGACTTGCTGATCAGTTAATTGAGGATTATGAAATTGAAGATCTTATTATTGTTGGGGTTCCATATAAAGACGTGCAAGATCGGAGAAGGAAATATATACCTACGGGCGATCAAAATATAGCTTACCTACGTTTTTTAGCTCATGAACTTATTCCCTATATCGATCAAGAATATTCAACGATTCAATTAGGTTCGAGCAGAGGAGTAATAGGTGATTCAATGGCAGCAACTGCTTCATTACTAGCTGCATTTAAATATCCAAATATTTTTAGTAAAGTAATTTTACAATCACCCTATGTGGATGAATTCGTGTTAAAGGCAGTAGAAGAGTCTAATGTTCAAGATAAAATATCAATTTATCATATTGTTGGCACAGGAGAAGAAAAGGTGTTAACAACAGATAAGAAAATTAAAGACTTCCTAACACCAAATCGTAAATTACACGAGTTATTAGTTAATAAAGGATACGATACATTTTTTGAAGAATTTGACGGCAACCATTCATGGAAATATTGGAAACCAGATTTAAAGAGAGCGCTAATTAAAAATTTCAGTTAATGTTTTAAAATGTCTAAATATTTCAAATCTGTTATAATCATTATGTAAATTATTTTATTATGGGGGTAACGGACTATGAAATATGGGATTGTAGCATTTCCATCAAAAAAACTTCAAGATTTGGCGAATACTTATCGTAAACGTTATGATTCGCATTATACGAAAATCACTCCGCATATTACCTTAAAAGAAGCGTTCGAGGCGGATGAATCTGAAATCGGTAAAATTTCAGATACGATTGAAAAAATCGCAAGTAATTTTGAACCATTAAAAATACACGCAACAAAAGTCAGTTCTTTTTTCCCTACGACCAATGTAATCTACTTCAAAATCGAACAAACTGAACAATTAACAAATCTTTATGAAGAACTTAAATCGCAAATAAACCTTGGCCAGCCAAAACACGTTTTTGCTCCTCACATAACAATTGCACAGGATATTACTGCATCTGAACATGATGACATTTTCGGTCAATTACGTATGATTGGTGTAAATGAACATGATACGATCGACCGAATTCACTTATTGTATCAATTAGAAGACGGTTCCTGGACAACATTTGAAACTTACCGATTAACTGGGGATGAAAACTAAGGTGTTCGAGGCTAAAATTGTTGATACAAAAGAAGAACTCGATTTCGCTTTTGAAATTCGAAAAAAAGTTTTTGTAGAAGAACAAGGGGTGCCAGTACATCTTGAACTCGATGAGCATGACGCGTCCGCTGTACATTTTATACTAAAAGATGGGGAAAAAGTAATTGGTGCTTCTCGACTTCGTGAATTAGAACATAGAGTCGGAAAAGTGGAACGTGTTTGTGTACTACGAGAATATCGTGGGAAAAGATTGGGTATTCTCATTATGCAGGCAGTTGAAAACTATGCTACTAAACATGGATGGAAGAAGTTAAAACTTAACGCGCAAAGTTATGCAATACCATTTTATGAAAAATTAAATTTTAAAGTAACTTCGCCTGAATTTCTGGATGCTAACATTCCACATCGGGCAATGGAAAAACTTATATAAATTCTATTCTCTTGTAAATAAAGTGTAGACAAAGGACGTACTTTGTCTACACTTTATTTTAAATTACGCTAGTTTAATTAATAGAATAGTAATTTTAATAATCCGAGTGGAGTTATCCCATCATTTTTTGAATTTTGCTTAAATCTAAAGAAGAACCGTCTTTAATGATGGAATTTACAATTTGATCTTCTAAATCTTTCGAAATTTGTTTGTTTGCTAATTTACTTACCTTACGTACAATTTTACGTACTTGTTTTTCATTTGTAAAATCAGCATGTTGTATTGCATTTGCCAGTGCAAAAATCTCTTCCATCTCTACACCAGTTTTATTTTCGATTTGTCTGAAAAATGGATTAGTCATAATCTCTCACCCCTTACTTAAAAGAGCATCCAACAATGATTAAAAGAATGAATAATACAACGATTAATACAAATACTGAACTTCCACATTTTTTACCATAATCATATGATGGACTTACTTGACCGCAGAAATCAGGTCCATAATTATCATATGCAGGACTCACTTGGTTGCCACCACATCCACAATTATTCCACATAAAAAACCCCTCCTTTCACTTTGTATACTATGCAGTAATACAAAGGAAAGTGGGGTATTCGTCTAATCTGCTTTACCTTTTGGTTTAAAAATAAATGCGGCGATAAATCCAAATACAATTGCAGCACTTATTCCAGAACTTGTCACTTCAAACATTCCTGTCAAAACACCAACCCATCCATGCTTTTCTGCCTCAGCTAAAGCACCATGAGTTAAAGAATTTCCGAATGATGTAATTGGGATTGTGGCTCCAGCACCAGCCCAGTCAATTAAAGGCTCATATAAACCTAAACCATCTAAAACGGCTCCCGCAACAACTAATATTGAAAGCGTATGCCCTGGTGTTAGTTTCCCAACATCCATAATTAATTGACCAATTGCACAAATAATACCACCTATTATAAATGCCATTAAAAAATCAAAGAAAACCATATTCCCGCCTCACTCTATCGTAATTTCAATTGCATGTGCTGTACAAGGAATTGACTCCCCTTGTTGAAACGAAAGAGGAGAAAGAAGCGCGCCAGTTGCAACAAGTAATACTTTTTTATAACGTCCACTTTTTAACTGTTGATCAATGTAACTGTAATATACAGCAGCTGAACAACCAGCTCCACTTGCACCCGCTAAAAAGGACTCATCCTCTCCATAAAACTCCGCACCAGCATCACGAAATAGCTGAAGTTCCTGTTGTTTTGTTCCAGTTTGCGCAAACATGGCTTTTAAAATTTTTAATCCGATTTTGCCTAAATCACCTGTCATAATTAAATCATAGTCGGTTATTTTTTGATTTCTTTTTTCCAAATGATTTGTAATTGTATCGTAGGCCGCAGGAGCCATTGCGCCACCCATATGCAATGGATCTGTTTGACCGTAATCAATTACTTTGCCAACTGTTGCAGCAACAATCGATGGATACTTTGGATTATGCTTTCCAATTAATGCATATCCCGCAGCCGTAACAGTCCATTGAGCTGTCGCAGGTTTTGGCCCTCCATAATTAATAGGATAACGAAATTGTCGTTCAACAGAATTATGTTGACTTGATGCACCTGCTATGGCATGTTGTGAAGCACCTAATTCTGTTAGTAAACTTGCTACAATAACTGAAGAAACAGATGTTGCACATGCTGAGAACATCCCTATAAATGAAACAGCTATTTCCCTAGCAGCAAAGTTGGTTGGTGTCATTTGATTGACTAAATCTCCGCTTAAAAAGAAGTCAACATCTAAATTTTTGATATTTGCCTTTTGCATGACAATATCACATGCTTCTTGAATCATCTTCGAATGACCTTGCTCATTGGTTTTTTGTCCCCATCGTTCATCATCTACTATTGAATCAAAATAGGAATAAAAAACACTTTTCTTTTCTAATGGCCCCGCTACAGCCCCACAAGCAAGGATCGATGGTTTCGATTGAAATACTATTACCATTCGACTACGCCCAATGAAACAAGGATTAATTTTATTAAGGCAACAAAGAAAGCGGAAAAGACACCAAATAATATAACAGAACCTGCTAGCTTAAATATATTACTACCCACACCTAGAACTAACCCTTCAGTTCTTCCCTCAATTGCTGCAGAAACAACAGCATTACTAAATCCAGTTACAGGCACTGCACTTCCTGCCCCTGCAAATTGTCCTAGTTTACGGTACAACCCTAGCCCGGTTAAGATTGCAGCAATTAATACCATCGTAGCAACAGTTGGGTTTCCTGATGTTTTTTCAGTAAAGTCGAAAAATATAATATAAAAGTACGTAATAGCATGTCCAATTGTACAAATAATTCCCCCTATAAGGAACGCTTTTAAAACGTTTTTTAGATAAGGAGTAGGAGGTGTAATTTGTTGCTCTATACTCTGATATTGTTCTGCATCCATTATGTTTCCTCCTTCGCTAATTCCTTAAGCTTTTGTACTTCGTCGACTACTTTTTGTTGATCTTTCTCTTCTAACAATTTCTCCGATTCCCAATACAACTTAAAATCTGTTGACACTAATACATTTAAATCAGGATATTGTTCGTCAAATTGTTTCTGAAGTCTTTCTTCTATCTTTTGTTTTTTGAAGGCTAACCATGGTTTAACTTGAAGTGATACTAGCAATTCATCTTCGACAAAAACTGCAATTCCGTTATACACTTCATCTGTTTCAGCAATGACTCCTTCCACATCCGCGCGTACTCCTCCAACTTCACTCTCATTATATATCCTAATTGTTTGTTCATTTGCCGAAGAACATCCAACTAAAAAAAACGGGACGAAGAAAAAGGTTAATGCCATTTTTTTCAAAGTTCAACCCCCTTTTCTATCAATTATGCGCCAAAAAAATGAAACTATTCAGTCAAGGCACCGAACTTTAGGGGAATAATTCCTTTTAAAAAAATTGGCCTATTTTATGCGCCTATGGACATTCGCCCTGTTTTAATATCCGTCTCGACATATTGTAGAGTGAAGTAAATATAAGAGAGGTGACCAGAAATGGGTTGTGGAAGAAACAAAGATGAAAGCTCAAGCTCTTCACATCACGAACGTCGTCATAATGAAGGTTGTGTTTGCGAGGTTGTAAAAACTATTTTAGAACTTCAAAATCGTGCAAGACGTCATAATCATCATGATTGTGATTCTTGTGGAACAAGTTGCTTCGTTGAGCCACTTGGTGGAATCAAACACCAAGCGCGCAATGCCGACACACGTGTTTTCATGTTACTCAATAAAGACGGCTCTCCATTCACAGTAGTAGCTAAAGAAGATATGGATAAAAGAGATGATCGTAGAGACGGTCGAGATGGTAAAGATGGTAAAGATGGTAAAGATGGTAAAGATGGAAGAAATAGAAATGGAAATAGGTTCTTTACTACACCATTCTTCCGTGTAGAAGATGTTTTCGGTGATTGCTGTGCAACATTACGTGCATTAGCTCCAATTGGAGATAACGAAGGTAAAGGTAAAGATCGCGGTAGAGATGGAAATAGAGGTAGACGTAGAGATCATGATGATGACATCATAGACGATGTTGTAGAAAATGGCGAATTAAATCCAGACGCATTTGAAGATATTGAGGATTTCGAAAAAACAGAAACATGTGTGACTGTTGATTTAGAAAACTTCACTGCAGTACAATGTATCGCAGACGTTGACCTTGATGTTTGTAAACACTAATAAACTACAGTTATTATAAAATATACTCCATTATTCATACTAAATCATAATTGATAACGAATCCTGTCCCTTGGGCAGGATTCGTTTTAAATCTAAACTTTTATAACGTCAAACTTATCTTATACAAAACTAAATGTATGATACTTACTTGCTTAATTTTTTTCAAATAAAAGTCGGCAAATCTTCTATTTAAGATTTGCCGACTTTCTTTACTTTACTGTAATTTCTTCAATATCATTACCATTAATAATCTTTGATTCTTGTGCAGTCTTGATTTTAACAATTGAATTATTCAACTCTTCAATCATACCAATAACTACTTCACCATTTTTTAAATAGAATTGTAATAAACGACCATTCATTGGTTGACTAAAGTAACTTAATTGCCTGGCGATCACTAGGTCTGTTACTCGTTCAGCACGTTGAATTTCATACACTGAAGTACTTTCTTCAAAATACACTTCTTCTCGCTCTGATTCTACTTGATCTTCCACCTCAACGTAATAAAACGGAGGTGTTGGAATAAATAGTAACGGTTCTTGTATCATTTTACACATCCTTTTTTCCATAAAATATGCAAAATGTTTTTTTTCGTGAATCTTATTCCTTTTTGTTTGCTACCCAATCTGACTTAACAAAGTTGTTGCTAGCCCTAAATAAATTAAAATGCTTGTAACGTCATTTAATGTTGTAATAAAAGGGCCCGATGCAACTGCAGGGTCAACGCCTAATTTATGAATCAACAATGGAATAAATGAACCTGCGATTGTTGCAACAAGAATTGAGCAACAGATTGCGGCCCCTACTAACAAACCGATAATAAATGTATGCTTCCAAACGAAGACAATTCCAACAACTAGTAATCCGCAAACAAGGCCAGTAATTAATCCAGTACAAATTTCCCGGAGCAACATTTTCACTTTACTTTTATCGTTTATTTCTCCAGTAGCAATCCCTCTAACAGCAACAGCAAGTGCTTGTGTACCACTATTACCTGATGTACCAGAAATTAAAGGAATAAATAATGCAAGCATAGCCACTTTGTCGAGTGTTGCTTCAAATTTACCCATTAAACTCGCTGTAATCATTCCTAAGAATAATAGCATGATGAGCCATGGTAGACGTTGTTTTGCAGCCTTAAATGGCCCTGCATCAATATCATCTACATCTGAAATACCCGCTAATTTAGAATAGTCATCAGATGCTTCTTCATCCATTACATCAATGATATCATCGACCGTTATGATCCCTTGAAGTTCATTCTTGTCATTTACAACTGGAAGAGCTAAGAAATTATAATCTTTAAAAATTTGAGCAATATCTTCTTGGTCATCTGATACTTTGACATGAACAACTCGCTCATTCATAATGTCACGAATCAGTGTGTCTTCCTCAGATATAATTAAATCACGTAATGAGATAACCCCTGTTAAACAATGGTCACCATCAACAACAAAGACATAATAAATTGTCTCTGCATTTGGAGCTTCTTTTCGAAGTACCGCCATCGCTGAACGGACAGTGGAATTTTGTAAAATAGATACGTATTCAGTTGTCATAATGGAACCGGCAGTATATTCCTCATACCCTAGTAGTTCATTAATTTCTTCAACTGTTTCACTATCCATTATGTTCAAATAACTATCACGATGCTCTTTATCTAGTTCATTTAATACGTCTACAGCATCATCTGTGTACATATAGGTAAGCATTTCTGCACCGTAAGCTGTATTCATTTCATTTAAGAAAGGTTGATATTCTTCATCGTCTAATTCAATTGCCTCAAAAATTGATGCCATTTCTTGAGGAGACAAGAATAGATACATGATCCCACGTATATCAGGTCCAACCTTCTCATAAAATTGTGCCTGATCATACGGATGAAGTGCTAAAAAATATTCACGGAATTCTTCAATTTTTTCATCAATGAGTAACTGTCGTAAATATTCCTCATCAAACGGCACTTCATTTTTTTCGTTTTGTTCTATCATGCATGTCCCCTCCTTTCATCTCAAACCTAATAATAGGATGCTTCTTCGTGTACGTAAACATCTTTTTTTAGCATAAAAAAACTTTTTTACTTATGTATGTCTAAAAATCTTCCAATCCTTCACACTGACTACCATATATCCCTACAAATAGAAAAGATGCTCGAATAGTCGAACATCTTGATTAATTAAATACGACTTGACCTGTTAATTATTTTCAACCAATAGCATTTCCATATCTTGGCCAATCCTACTTGTTATGGAAATACTTTCTTTTGTAAGTGGATGAATCATTTGTAGATATACACAATGTAATGCTTGTCGATTTATTAATTCACGACTTCCCCCATAAAGGTCATCGCCAACTAATGGATGTCCAATATGGGCCATATGAACACGAATTTGATGAGTTCTTCCTGTATATAACCTCAATCTTACAAGACTTATGGGATCGCCTTTTATTGTAAAGCCTCTTTTTAATACTGTAACATCAGTATGTGCGAATTGCCCGTCTTCTCGGACCTCTCTTTCAATGATGCTCGTATCCTTTCTTCCGATTGGAGCTTTAACGGAGAGTTCATCATCATTTAAATGTCCATGAACAATTGCTTCGTATTGCTTATTTATGAGCCCTTGTTCTTGTTGAACCCCCATTAAATGGTGAATATGTCGATGTTTAGCAATACATAATAAACCTGATGTGTCACGATCTAATCGGGTCACAATATGAACTGTAGAGGCAATCCCCTTTTTTACAAAATAGCCAAGTAGAAAATTTGCAATACTTCCTGTAGGGTGCTCTCTTGAAGGAATCGTATTCATAAAGGCAGGTTTATCGACTATCAAAAAAGATTGGTCTTCATATACTATATTTAAATCTCCATATTCAGCGACAAGCCCATTACTCGGTTCTTCTGGTGGAAAAATGATCGTTATTTCATCACTTTTCTGTAACAGGTGACGGACATTTCGTTCCTGTCCGTTTACCAAAATATTACCCCCATAAAACTTTATATCAGTTAGAGCTCTTTTTGAAATGCCTTGTTTTTCTATTGCATGACGTAATAATTCGCCATCAGTAGTAGCATAAAATTTTAATGTAAATGCATTATTATTAATCATAAAAACCTCAATGTTTAATCGTTTGAAACGAATGAATCATGGACTCGTTCCCAAAATGGAAATGGTCTAAAGCGCGCAAATCGAACTCGTTCAGATGCTACATTAAACTTCACTGATTCTAAATCATGTTGTATAAGGTGTATATGGTCAACTGTCATATTAAACTTCTGATCACTTACTGGTTTCAATGTACAATTATGATGAGCAGGTAATACAAGCGATGATCCTACAGTACGAAATACTCGGTTATTAATTGATGCCATTTCAGTAAGCTGGAACGCCTGTAAATTCGGATGAATAATAGCTCCACCTAAAGCCTTATTGTAGGCTGTACTACCTGATGGAGTGGAGACACATAAACCATCACCACGGAACCGTTCAAACTGATTGCCATTTAATTCGATATCCATAACAAGTGTTACATCTGGCGATTTAATGGTTGCTTCATTTAGAGCTAAATATTTTTCACAATCCCCACTTTTATGATGTACTGCTACTTCAAGCAATGGGTATTCCACAACAGTGAGCTCTTTTTTTGCAATTGAAAGTACTAATTTTTCTAATTCTGATGGTTTCCAATCTGCATAAAAACCTAAATGCCCAGTATGAATTCCAACAAATGCCACTTTGTCTAGTCGTTCAGAATGGCGATGAAATGCATGTAGTAGTGTTCCATCACCACCTATTGAAATTACAATATCAGGTTGATCATCATCATAAGTGAGTCCGAATTCTTGTAAATAGGTAATAGCGAGCTTCTTCAATTCATTAGATTGAGAATCTCGGCGTGATTGAATCGAGAATTTCAAATTACTCATGCTCCTTATTTTGTGTATTCGATCGGATTGTTGGATTTTGCGCTTCTTTTATTTCCGTGAAATAAGCCTGTGCTTCTTGTATTTCACTTCTAATGGATGACATTTCTTCGTCTAATTTAAATGCCGCTTCTGCAGCGCTTTGCAAACGATTTTTAATCTCTTCAGGGAACAAGCCTTTATATTTATAGTTTAACGAATGTTCAATAGAAGCCCAGAAGTTCATGGCAAGTGTACGGATTTGAATTTCAGCTAAAATAACCTTTTTACCATGGACAGTTTCAACAGGATATTGAACAATCATATGATAAGAGCGATAGCCACTTGGTTTACTATGAGTAATATAATCTCTTACTTCAATTACACGTAAGTCTTCCCTTTGCCTAATTAAATCCGTTACAGTTTTAATATCATCAACAAATTGGCACATAATACGTAATCCTGCTATATCTTGTAATTCTGTTGCAAGTTGTTCAGATGGCTCAAAAGGGATTCCCTTTTCAAGGGTTTTATCATATATACTTGCTAGCGGCTTTACTCGACCAGTTACAAATTCAATCGGTGAATTGGAACCTAAAATGCCAAATTGATTTCGCATACCTTTAAGTTTTATTTTTAATTCATCAACAGCTTGTTTATATGGGTTCAAAAATACATCCCATTGTCCCATTTTTTAATTCCTCCTTAGAAAGACACAGTTCAAAACTTTAAATAGGGTGAACTGTTGCCCTTTCAACACGGATGTCCAATTAATTTTATTTTCCTGTCCTCCAAAGAAAGAAATCCTTCTTTTATCTCTATGACAGCACCTAATTTAGTAATCGTTTATTTCTAACAAACCACTAAATTGTATCATTTTGTAATATTGCTTGAAACTCATTTTCTACTGCTGTAACAAATAAACTTCCATAATTGTCATTTCCCTCAATATTAAAAATAAGCATTTGTAATTCATCATTAAAATTCACTAATTCTTTTCTTTCATTTCCTGTCACTATATAAGGTGTTAACTCTTGTTGTAATAATTGAACTAGCGATGACCAAATCGATTGTGGGAAACTTAAATAGCTATATTCATTTCCTTCTTCAACTAGATAAATAAATGATAATTGATCTGAATCAGCAATTACTTGACCAGCAGGAGTTATTTGTATTGCTGCTCCATTTTCGTTTAAACTAAAGTGTAATTCATTATGTAAAATTTCAAATTGCTCAACTGTATAAATGTTTCGCATATGTATACATCCCTTCAAAAGCATTCTTTTTTTATATTTTAACATAGACAAATAGTTGATGCGAAAGAGAAAAGGTAGGTTAAAAATATGTCACAAGAAATCGAAATTGAGTTTAAAAATAATTTAACAAAAAAACAATATGAAGAACTATTATCGTCCTTCCATATTGCCGATGAAATGATACTCCGTCAAACAAATCACTACTTTGATACACCAACTTGGCATTTAAAAAATCAGGCAAGTGGACTTCGCATTCGAGAAACAAAAGAAAAAATTGTTTGTACTTTAAAAGAAAAAACATCTAAACATACACATTTAGAGACGACTGATGTTCTAACAAAAGAACAGGCAGACTCCATGTTAAATGGAAATGCATTTTTAGCTCCAACTGTGAAAGAAAAACTAATACAAATAAAAGTACCGATTGATCAATTAGCAGTATTTGGCACATTAACTACTGATCGAGTTGAAGTACCTTACATGGGTGGGACACTTGTTTTTGATCATTCTTTTTATTTAAACCGTGATGATTATGAGGTAGAATATGAAGCAAACGATGAAAAAATAGGCGCTCAAATTTTTGAAGAATTTCTTAAAAAGTTTAATATTGAAAAACAGATTGCCGATAAAAAGATTGCACGTTTTATGCAAGCTCTCAACGCAGAAAGGTAGATTAATGTGAATATTTCTTCGATGAAAACTTTGCTTGAACTTCAAGCTTTACAGTCGATTGGAACATCAAAATCAATAGACGTTAATCAAAACGACTCTCTTTTCACTGATATGTTAGATGAAATTATGTCACAATCAACGTCATCATTAACAAATAATATTTCTAATTTACTTGGAAGCTATTCATCTAGTAATGTTCAATCATTATTGTCTGATTCTAGTAGCTCTAACAATTTAAGTAATATGTATTTATCATCTATGCAATTAAACAATAATTCAACCTACGTTCCTTCAACATTTTATAATCTGCTAATGCAAACAGATTTATCCAGTAATTCTGTTATGAATAATCACCATAATAAAGATTATACAAATGAAACCGGATATCAAAATGTATTAGCAGGGGCTAGTGGTTTTGCCGATATTATTAAAGAAGCTGCCAATAAATACGGTGTTCCAGAAAAGTTAATTGCCTCAGTAATTAAACAAGAATCTAACTTCAATTCATCTGCTGTCAGTTCTGCAGGTGCAACCGGTCTAATGCAATTGATGCCTGGTACTGCAAGCTATTTAGGTATTAAAAATCCGTCCGACCCTGAGCAAAACATAATGGGTGGTACAAAATACTTACGACAAATGCTCGACCAGTTTGATCAAAATATAGAGTTAGCTTTAGCAGCATATAATGCTGGACCTGGTAATGTTACAAAATATGGCGGCATTCCACCTTTCCAAGAAACAAGGAATTATGTATCTAAAGTGATGAACTATTATCAAGCATGATACAAGTTACATCTAATCAGTATTTAGTTTAAGTTTTGAAAAGAAAATACTAATAAGTGTTAAAACTACCATTGATACATATATATGTTATGTTAAACCGTCTTTTACTCATTACTCTTTGACGTAAGTGGCTTAGCTTTGTTTAGTAAAGCCTTTATTCAAAAGGATAGATACGATTTGTTTGAGAAATAAGTAATTCGTTGATAAAATGATTTATAACACTAAGACAATAGTTTGATGTTCATAGTGTTATATACGCAATTTTCATTAAAAGAATACTGCTTCTAAGCAAAAAGGAGTTACACCTATGAATCGAAAATATACGATTCCTTACGAGGAACTTGGTGCTGAAAAACTTGCAGAGCTCCTTCGCGCTTTCTATAAGCGAGTTGCGAAGCATCCAAAGTTACGTCCAATCTTTCCAGAAGATTTGACTGAAACATTAAGAAAACAAATCCAATTTCAGACCCAGTTTTTAGGTGGGCCAAACTTATATACAGAAGAACATGGTCATCCGATGATGAGAGCACGTCATATGCCATTTAAAATTACACCTGAGCGTGCACAAGCATGGTTAGAATGCATGAGTGAAGCGATGGATGAAGTGGAGCTAAGTGGAAAATTTAGAGAAATTTACTACCAGCGTCTTGTGATGACAGCTCAACATATGATTAATTCCCCAGATGAAGATGAGGAGGGATTCGAGTGAATAATGTCCAATTATTATCAAAACCTGCCGCACCTTCAAGTACTTCGAAGCCAATAGAACTCTATGTTTTTCTTGATCCGCTTTGCAGAGATGCTTTAAAAATGCAATCAATCTTACGAAAACTACAAGTTCAATATGATCATTATTTTACTTGGCGTTATGTATTAGGTACTAAACTTGCGTCACTAAATAGCTTAAGTAGACGTACAAAAGGTTGCCTCACGGGGGCTGAATTGGATATTACACATCCCGCACTACCATCTATTGCCATTAAAGCTGCGGAACTACAAGGAAAAAAAGCCGCTGCGCGATATTTATTGAAATTACAAGAACATGCGTTTTTAAACACGAAAGATGTTACTTCCTATTCAGCTTTAATTCAAATTGCTCAAGAAGCGAATCTTGACGTTAATGAATTCAAATCGGATTTTGGTTCAAAAGAGGCAGCCCGCGCATTCCAATGTGACTTATACATTACTCGTGAAATGGAAGTTGACGAATTACCAAGCATAGTTTTCTTTAATGAATGCATTGAAGATGAAGGATTAAAAGTTAGCGGAACTTACTCCTATGATGTTTATGTACGAATTTTAGAAGAAATGTTAAATGAAGAGCTTGAATGTCAGCCGGTTCCTTCATATGATAAACTCTTCCAACGTTATAGGGTTTTAACTACAAAAGAAGTTGCTGAAATCTATTCAATCTCAGAACAAGAAGCTGAGCGTGAATTAAAGAAAAGAATGCTTCAACAAAAGATTGAACGTTTATGTAATAATGATCTAACGCTTTGGCGATTAAAATAATTTTTTGAATATGGACTAATATAAATCTATTAATATAATTAGAAGAACATCATCTCGACTAAGTAAAAACAAAGTCTAAATACGCCACTTTCTGCTCTTGCGAATTCTCGTCGCAATTAATGCATTTGTGGCAATGATTTTGTGACTAAGCCCGGGATGATGTTTTTTTATATGGATATATAATAATCGAGTAAAAGCTCAAAAAGTGCCAACCTGTAATGCAGATTGGGTACTTTTTTAATAAAAAAATTTTTTCACAAAAATAAAAGAGGTACCTCATTAGAGGCACCTCTTTACACAAAGGGGATGGGAGAAATGTTCACGTTCAAACAAAGGGGTGTATGTTTGTTATGTGATTTATTTCACGTATTTAATATAACATAGAATAATAGTGTATACAATGAATCGACAATTGTTTCACAAATTCGTCAAAAAGTAAGCGTTTACACTCAAAAAGCATCGAAAAATTGAAAATTCTTGTCATTTTTGCACTTTTTACTGTCGTTTAACTGTCGTTAATATCGCGTAGATTTTTATTAAAATAATGCTTTTTAATCGGTTGAAGAATAAAGAATTTTGCAAAGATATACTGTATGATTATGTAAATTTTATTTAGCAGCTATGTCTTAAAGGTTTCTAATGAATCTGAAAATTATTATACTTGGTTATGTTTTTTGCCTAATAACATCTGAAAATGAACATTTACACAAGTTGAGTTAAAATTGGGAATATAATTACACAAGTATTCCGGATATTGAAATTCATCTTATAACAATACGAATATAATAAAGAAGGGCACTCTCTTTGCTGAGATGCCCTCCCCTACGCTTTATTTCTTCAATAGTAATTTTTCAAGTTCGTTTAGTTTTTCTTCAAATACTTTACATGCTTCTGCAATTGGGGCTGGGGATTCCATATCAA
Organism: Ureibacillus composti; assembly: GCA_030348875.1. Taxonomy (GTDB): domain Bacteria; phylum Bacillota; class Bacilli; order Bacillales_A; family Planococcaceae; genus Ureibacillus; species Ureibacillus composti. Next base: position 960,331 of record JAUCEP010000002.1, on the reverse strand, counting down.
CTCCAGCAGCACGAAGTACGTCGATTGGGAAATCAGAGCAACCAGCTTTTAAGAAGTTGTTAATATAGCGGTCAACTGCTGGTTTTCCTTCTTCTAGAATTTGCTTACTTAAAGCAGTAGCAGCACTTTGCCCTGTTGCATACTGGTAAACATAATAATTGTAGTAAAAGTGCGGAATACGCGCCCATTCAAGCCCAATTTCTTCATCTACCGTCATAGCTTCACCAAAATACTGTTTATTTAAATCATAATAAACTTCTGTTAAACGTTCTGCAGTAAGCGCTTCTCCATTACGCTCCATTTCATGAGCGATATGCTCAAACTCAGCAAACATTGTTTGACGGAATACCGTACTACGGAAATCGTCTAACCAATGATTTAATAAGTAAATTTTTTGTTGCGGATCTTCCGTCGTTTTTAACAAGTAATCAAATAACAACTCTTCATTACATGTTGATGCAACTTCCGCTACGAAAATTGAATAGCTTGCGTATGGATAAGGCTGATTTTGTCTTGTATAGTAACTATGCATACTATGGCCAAATTCATGAACAAGAGTAAATAAGTTATTTAAATTGTCTTGCCAGTTCATTAAAACATATGGATTAGTGCCATACGCACCTGAAGAATAGGCGCCACTTCGTTTACCTTTGTTCTCCAACACATCTACCCAACGACTCTCTAAACCTTTTTGTACAATTGATTGATACTCCTTGCCTAGAGGCTCGAAGCTTTTCACCATGATATCCTTAGCTTTTTCATATGGCATGTCTATTTTTACTTCTTTCACGAGTGGCGTAAACAAATCATACATATGAAGTTCTTCTACACCTAATACTTCTTTTCTTAGTGCCACATATCGGTGTAAAGCAGGTAAATACTCATGGATTGTTGAGATCAGTTGATCGTAAACTTTCTCAGGAATATTATTATTACTCATCGCTGATTGACGTGCAGAATCATACTTACGAATACGTGCACGTACATTATGCCCCTTAATATTCCCGGCTAAAGTTGTAGCAAATGTATTTTTGAATTTACCGTAAGTGTCGTACATAGCTTTAAAAGCATCTCTACGAACTTCTCTATTATCACTTTCTAAAAATGTTACATAATTCCCATGAGTTAATTCAATCTCTTCACCCTTATCATTTTTGACAAGCGGAAATTCTAGGTCAGCATTATTTAATGCACTAAACGTATTTCCTGAAGCCCCTGTCACTTCCGAAAATTGTGCAAGTAATTCTTCTTTATCAGCCGTTAAAACGTGAGGACGCTGTAAATTTAACTCTTTTAACATTTGAGTGTATAGTTGAAGAGGTTCATATTCGACTAAGTACTTCTGGATTGTCTCTTCTTCAATTGATAAAATCTCAGGTGTAATATAAGATAAGGCCGTACTTAATTTAGCTGCTAACGAACGCACACGGCCATCCATTCCTTGATACTTACTATTTGTTGTATCTTGGTCATGCTTTAAATGACTGTAAACATAAAGCTTCCCAAAACGTTCGGATAGTTGATCATTAAATTGCAAAGTGTTGTATAATTGCTCTGCGCCTTCATTTAACTTTCCTTTATATTTTTCAGCTTCTGGCAGTAGCCCTTCAATCGCTTTAAATTCTTCTTCCCATGCTTCATCGGATGAAAAAATACTTTCTAAATTCCACGTTAACTCTACAGGTACCTCATCACGTGTTAATACTTTTTTAGCCATTCTCTATACCTCCGATACAATATGTTTCGTTATTCAAATCACATATATTTTCTCAATTCCCCCAATTATTTGCAAGAAATTGGTTGTACAACTGATCTACTAAATGTTCCGTTACTATGGAGCTATAAACGCTTTCAACCTTTAATGCTTGGAGAAGAAGACAATACTCTTTCAGCAGCTTAATCACTTCTGTGGTTTCCTTAAGGTTCGCCCATTGTAAATAGTAACGAATGAAATCCTCATTGATCTTTGAAATTGGAACCTCATTAAGATGCACGAAATATAATAATGTAGCCTGCCATTCTACACTAAATAATTTCAATACTTTATTCCATTTCAATGGCACACCAATAAATTTCGGTAATGCATTAGTGCTTAAGCGTAATTCGTAAATGCTTCTTAAGAAAAGATCATTTACCCCTTTTCTACTCAAGAGTACTCGGGATCGCAAATAACTTCCTTTTAGGTCATCATATGCTCTCAAATATTGATCAAATTCATTTTTCGTTAAGAGCTTAGGTAGATAAAACGGAAAGTGTTGTTTTGCTATTTTCAATGCTTGTACTTTTGTTAAATATGAGTTACCCGAAACATGAAGTAAATTTGAAAGATAAAAAAATTCTTGTTTTCGAGGATGATACGTTATTAAAAATTGTTGGTCGCGATTTGAAAGAATAAATTGTTGAAGATTTTTATTAATTGAAAGTTTTTGAATACCGTTTTTCCAGTTCATTTTACTAGGTGTTTGTGGAATCCAGATTGGCTTAATCTTGTCACTATAGTAGCCTTTATTTCTTTCATTTAACCTCTCAGATGTAATGGAACTACATTGAAATTCAATTGCATACCGTGTTCCATCATCTGTTTTCACTAGAAGATCTGGCCGCTGCTTTAAATTTGATAAATATGGTTCTAACTCAACGTTTAATTGAAAGGCTTGAAAGAATTCATATAATTGTTCTTTTCCAAGTAAATGTTGTTCTGACTCTCCATCAGAAAAGTGAAGATCACATTTATTATTTGATAAATGTGCAAAGTGGGGAATTTTTATGGTACCAATTTTAAACTTAAGTCGTTCTTTACATTGTGGACAATAAAAAATAGATGTTTGTCGAAGTTGTTTTAAGTATTCATGTGGCATGCTTGTCTTTAAAACAAAACGCTCATTTTGATCTGTTAAAGCGACAAGCATAACTTCCCTCCTTTAGTTCAATTCTACTGATGAACAATTTACGATACAACCTTTTCTTGGTAAAAAGCGGAAAGTTTTATTTTGAAAGGGAATAATACATAAAAAAATGTAGATAAAGCTGAAATCAGCCCCATCTACATTTTGATATTGATAATTTATGAATAGACGCTATGTTTATGCAAAATATTGAATAATTGTTTCAAAGCAATCTTCTTGCATGATTGTTTCTCCATACTCTTCTAAGCGGAAAATCGTCATTTTTGAACTACTTAAATATTCATTGACAATGGAACGAATATTTTGGCGAATCCCTTTGTCCTCAATTTCTGTAAAGTCAATTGCAACATAGTAATAATTTTCATATTTGAATAATGAAGATTTTACTCCCGACTCCACTACTCTTTTCGCAACAGGAATGAGTTCATCTATGTCTTTAAATTTATAAGCAGAAATATTTGAAATTCTTTGATGTTCAATGCCACCTTCATCATCAAAAGAATCAAAAATCGATTCATCAAATTTATCATCTGATGCTTCCCGATGTTCGTCGAAACTGGAAAGCAAATTTGACTCGGTATCGGCGTTTAAATTTGCACGAGTAACGATGACTTCAAGCCCATGTTCTGACGCATTTACATGTATCCAAATTGGACCATCTAGATCAAAGTAATCTTCTGTGTTTATTTCACCAATCATATCCCAGAACAATTCTTCCCCTTTTGCTCTGTTATACCATATTTCCTCACGATTATAACCGCGCGCCTCAATATCACGATAAGTAATAAAGAGTTTTAGTGTATTTTCGTTGACGCGTTCGATGTCCATTAGACTTCAACTCCCTTCACAAGTCATTCGTTGAAAAACCCGAAAGCGTTATTAGTATGTTTGGATTGAAAAGTTTTATTTAACAAATTACTTTTATTGTTCCAATCATACCGGAAGAATGCTAACAGTTTTAATTATAATTTATGCTGCATTCTATAACTCTATTGTATGATGTTCCTATATAAAATGAAAAGAAAAAAACTTCAGCAAATGAAATTATTTGAATATTCAAGATTGTAGATGACATCTCATATGAAATCAAGTCCATTTTTTACTATATTGCTAATGTATGGCTGGAAATAAATTCATTATTACTTTTTATCAACTCAATAATGATTACGCAAAATAATATTGCCGATAATTATTACAGGTTGAACATATGGGCATCATCTTAGATTACTCGAATACACATTAATAAAAAAGCGATAAAATCCAATCTACTTGGATTTTATCGTCAATTACTGAAAATTATTACTACTTATTTAAATTAATTTACCAAACGTTGAGCTTCAAGTAGTTGAAACGCACGAACTTTACGCGGTAAGAAACGGCGAATCTCATCTTCATTATATCCTACTTGCAAACGTTTTTCGTCTAAAATGATAGGTCTACGAAGTAATCCAGGATATTCTTGAATTAATTCATATAATTCTTGTAAAGGTAAACTTTCTACATCTACGTTCAATTTTTGGAAGATTTTTGAGCGAGTTGAAATAATTTCATCCGTTCCGTCTTCTGTCATTCGTAAAATTTCTTTTATTTCACTTATTGTTAATGGCTCTGAAAATATATTACGTTCTCTATATTGAATTTCATGTTCTTCTAGCCAGGCTTTCGCTTTTCTACATGAGGTACAACTTGGTGAAGTAAATAATGTTACAATCATTACTACACTTCCTTTCATTAGTTCTATCTATTTTCAATCACTTATTAGTTTAGAATTAATTTAATTAATACTACTTTTTCATTATACAACAATATTTTTCATTTGAATATAGCTTGACAATAAAAAGACACTTATTTAGTCACATATATATTACGATATATTCTGCTTTAAGTAAGCATTTTGTACGTTATGATGCATCTTAATTCACAAGTCCTCCTTCTTTATCGGGTCAAAATGCAAATTATCGCTTAATTAATTCTCAATTAGATAATATTAATCGAGAAGAAATCACATTTTAATGTTTTTTTCAACAAAATCATTTAAATTTTCTTTCATATTTCTACACTTTTTCTCTATCCAAAGTCATTATTACCCAATATTCATAGAATTCAATCAAGAATATAAGAAAATATCGTTGCAATTGTTAAAATTATTATTTATAATTTCATCAATTGCGACTTAGAATAATTTGAGTTACTATTTTGAGGACGCTATCTATACATAAATTAAAAAACAATGACAAAGAGTAGTACATTTGATTTTCGTGTATTAGAGAGTCTGTGGTTGGTGAAAACAGAAGACGAAACAGATGGAATGGACTTTCGAGTTGGCTTTGTGAAAACAAGTATTAAAGCCCGTTTTCTTTACGTTACGAAGAATTAAGTGGTCGATTTATTCGACAAGCTGGGTGGTACCGCGGATTCAACATCATTCGTCCCATTACGATTTATCGTATGGACGCATGATGTTTTTTATTTTCATATTGAAAATTTGAATGGAGGATTTAATCGATGAAAACGATTTTTTCTGGCGTACAGCCAACTGGTGTGATCACATTAGGAAATTATATCGGGGCATTTATGCAATTCCCAGCATTACAAGAAGAAGGAAAAGCAATTTATTGTATTGTTGACCAACATGCAATTACAGTTCCACAAGACCCTCAAGAGTTACGTCAAAACATCCGTACACTAGCTGCAACATATTTAGCTACAGGGATTGATCCTAAAAAGTCTACGTTGTTTATTCAATCTGAAGTTCCGGCTCATGCTCAAGCAGGTTGGATGCTACAATGTGTCGCAACAATCGGGGAATTAGAACGGATGACACAATTCAAAGATAAATCACATGGCAAAGAAACTGTTACAGCTGGATTATTAACTTACCCACCATTAATGGCAGGCGATATCCTTCTTTACAATACAGATATTGTTCCAGTTGGTGATGACCAAAAGCAGCATATTGAATTAACTCGTGACTTAGCTGAGCGTTTCAACAAACGTTACGGAGAAGTATTTGTTATTCCAGAAATTCAATTACCAAAAGCAGGCGCTCGTATTAAGTCATTACAAGAACCAACTAAGAAAATGAGTAAATCGGATTCAAATACAAAAGCAACAATTCGTTTTTTAGATACTCCAAAACAAATAGAAAAGAAAATTAAATCAGCTGTAACAGATTCAGATGGCTTTGTAGCATTTGATGAAGTAAACAAGCCTGGTGTTTCTAATTTATTAATAATTGAGTCAGCAGTAACTGGGATTGGAATCGATGCTCTTGTCCAAAAATATGATGGATTAGGTTACGGTGCATTTAAAGAAGGCGTTGCTACAAGTTTAATTGAACATTTATCACCTATTCAAGAGCGTTTTAATGACTTGATTAACTCAAATGAGCTAGACACAATTTTAGACGAAGGTGCAGAAAAAGCGAATGCCATTGCTTCTGAAACAGTTAAGAGAATGGAGATCGCGATGGGATTAGGTCGAAAATCAAGATAAACAGGATTCCTAGTGATACAATCGCTAGATATAATTCTGTTGTGCCTAACATGTAATTTGCAACTGCTCTCCAGGAATAACCTAAAGTGCGGTAATTCAAATATAGAATTAAATTACTAATAGACACTACGCAAATACCATAACTAATCAAAAATACCATAAATCTAAAAATAGGCACCATCCTTTACTAACTAGATATTCAATTACTAAAATAAAAATGCCTTTAGCTATTAGCTAAAGGCATTTAAAATTATCGACAACATATTTCTAAAGACTTTGACAAACTCTCAAGAAAAGAAGAAGGCACTCATACAGCCAGAAACAATTAGACGACATAAGACGACACGGTCGAGCATTGTCGGCACTAGCAAGTCCTATACATAAGAAGAACCGCCTTCAAGGACGCTTTTTGACCTTGAAGACGGTTCTGAAGAGACTATATACTATTCTATTTTAGAAAAGTTATACGTTCCTATTTTAGAATCTATATTAGTCAACTTTTTTTAGTAATAAACTTGCATTATGGCCACCAAAGCCTAGTGAGTTACTCATAGCATATTCAACATTTGCTTCACGAGCAACGTTTGGCACATAATCTAAATCACATTCTGGATCTGGTGTTTCAAGATTGATTGTAGGTGGTAAAATACCTTCTTTTAATGCTAAAGCAGTAAAGATTGTTTCAACTCCACCAGCTGCACCTAATAAATGTCCAGTCATTGATTTAGTTGAACTCATTGCTAGATTATAAGCATGGTCACCAAAGACAGATTTAACTGCCATTGTCTCAAATAAATCGTTATAAGGTGTACTTGTACCGTGTGCATTAATATAGCCAACTTGAGTTGGGTCAATGCCAGCGTCATCAATTGCTTGTTTAATTGCACGAGCAGCGCCTTCACCATTTGGACCTGGCGCAGTAATATGATATGCATCACCAGTAGCGCCATAACCAATCACTTCGGCATAAATCTTTGCTCCACGAGCTTTTGCAAATTCATATTCTTCAAGAACTAAAATTCCAGCACCTTCAGCAATAACAAAACCATCACGTTCTTTATCAAACGGACGAGAAGCTGTTTTAGCATCTGGATTTAATGATAATGCTGTACTTGAACAGAAACCTGCAACAGCCATGTTGACAATTGGTGCTTCTGCTCCACCAGTAATCATCGCATCAGCATCTCCACGTTGAATTACTTTAAATGCATCTCCAATTGAGTTTGTTCCTGATGCACATGCTGTAACTGAACATGAATTAATGCCTTTTGCTCCTAGATGAATTGAAACTTGTCCAGAAGCCATGTTTGGAATCATCATTGGAACGAAGAATGGACTTACACGACGAACCCCACGTTCTTGGAATACTTCCATTTGTTTTTCATAAGTTTCCATTCCACCAATACCAGAACCAATCCAAACACCTACTTTAGGTGCGATTTCATCTGTAATTGTTAAATCAGCATCTTTTATTGCCATTATTGAAGCTGCAAGAGCGTAGTGAGTGAAACGATCCATTTTACGAGCTTCTTTTCGATCGATATATTGCTCAATATCAAAATCTTTTACTTCTGCCGCTACTTTTGCAGGGAACTTTTCTGTATCAAGTCTAGTTAATGGACCTACGCCTGATTTACCTTCTTTGATTGCCGACCATGTTTCTTCAGCCGTATTTCCAAGTGGTGTTACCGCGCCAATACCTGTAATAACAACTCTTCTTTTCATCTTTTTTACCCCCTAAAGGATTGCATATAATAATAATTTAATATATAAGCCTACACAAATCCAATTATTTACCCCACTTAATAACTGCAGCACCCCAAGTTAGGCCGCCACCAAAACCAACAAGAACAACAATATCATCGTCTTTAATTTTACCTTCATCTAATTCATCTTTTAAGGCAATACCAATTGATGCTGAAGATGTATTTCCATATTTATGAATTCTTTTTGATAACTTCTCTTCTGGTAATTCAAGTCGTTCTCTTGAAGCTTCCATAATTCGAATATTCGCTTGGTGTGGAACTAAAAAATCAACATCTTCTTTAGATAATCCGGCTTTTCCTAAAACCGATACTGCAGATTCACCCATTTGTCGAACAGCAAATTTGAATACTTCACGTCCATTCATACTAATTGCTTGTTCTTGATTTAGGTAAAGATGTTTACCACCTGAACCATCAGCACCCAATTCAAAGGCTAAAATTCCACGACCTTCAGATACTTGACCAATCACCGCTGCACATGCACCGTCTCCGAATAAAACGGCAGTGTTACGATCTTCCCAATCTACAATTTTAGTAAGTTTTTCAGCTCCAACTACTAATACATATGGATAACATCCACTTTCTACAAATTGTTTTGCTGTTGCAATGGCATAAATAAATCCAGAACAAGCAGCTGATACGTCCATAGCTGCTGCCTTTGTTGCTCCAAGGCGCTCTTGAATTTGACATGCAACACTAGGGAATCCTTGATCAGGTGTTACTGTAGCAACAAGAATTAACCCAATTTGAGATGCTTCAATTCCAGAGTTTTCAATTGCTTGTTTTGCTGCTTCATAAGCTAAATCAGAAGTATCTTCGTGATCTGCTGCAACTCTTCTTTCTTCTATTCCAGTACGTGTACGAATCCATTCATCATTCGTATCGATCATTTTCTCTAAATCAAAATTTGTTAAAACTTTTTCAGGAACGTATTTCCCTAAACCAATAATCCCTGCATTCATATTACTCCCCCTCTTTCTTATGACTAACATTTAGCACTTGGTCATAATTATAGCTCATAATAGGGGTTTAGACAACCGATTATTTTTCGTACACGTTTATTTCATATTTTCCATATTGTTAAATTAAACATCGTTATGTTATGATAATTAAGATGAAATTAGACAAACTACATATTAAATAATTATAAAGTTCGTTGAGGTGAAAACTATGCAATACATCATGTCATTTGTTTGGTCATTCCTATTGGTGTCTATGTTAACTTACGTTGTATCTTCGGTATTAGGTGCTCATTATGATTTCGCTACAGGTGCAATCATTTCGTTAATCTTTGCAGTACTTGTATTAATCATTGCTGCAGTAATTCCAAATGGTCCATCTGATACAGCAGAACATCATTAATCTTGAAATGTAGATCCCGTTCTTCTTCATAGAAGGACGGGATTTTTTATTGGAATAAATTGTTGAACTTTAAAATGTAGCAACATTTATTAAGAAATTATTGCTAAGAACAAACTCTGGCTCTAGATACCTACAACATTTTTAACACTCGGAATCGCACCCAATTACAGTTTTAAAAAAAGTTAGCCTTTCTTAGATAGCGCAGCCTACCACTGTAAGCTGCGCAAAGTATTCAGAACGTTTAGAAGGACATTTTTTATGTGAGCGGGCCTTTCACAAAGCCGGGGGCAAAAACGCCACGTCGTGTGGCATTGCCCCCATGACCAACGTCCTGTTGGCCTCATAGACAAGTCGAAAAGACATGTTTCAACATGGCTTTGCGGCTTGTGTGCTTAGCCCGCTCTCTCTATATACTTTATTAGAATTTTTATTAGAAAATATCTATATAAACAAAGCTGGCCCAATAAATGGACCAGTTTTATCTTCTTAATTTTTGGTTACGACTAATTCATCTTGTTCTAACTTCACTTCAATTGACTCTCCTGGTAGCACTTCACCTTTAAGCAACTCTTTAGCAACCGCAGTTTCTACATTACGTTGGATAAAACGTTTTAAAGGTCTAGCACCAAACTGAGGGTCTACTCCGTGTTCAACAACCCATTCCACAACTTCTTTATCTACTGTCAATGTGACTTCTTGTTCAGCTACTCGTTTTTGTAGTTGCTCTATATACTTCCAAGTAATTGCATTAAAATGTTCAGAAGTTAACGCATGGAACATTATAATATCATCAACACGGTTCAATAATTCTGGTTTAAAATGTCCGCGCAGTTCTGTCATAACTAACTCTTCTACGTTTACTTGTTGTGATGGGTCTGATTCAAGTAAATAATGAGAACCAATATTTGATGTCATGATGATCACTGTGTTTGTAAAGTTCACAAGTCGCCCTTGACTATCGGTAATACGTCCATCATCAAGTATTTGTAAAAGAATATTCGCAACGTCTGGATGAGCTTTTTCGATTTCATCCAGTAATACAACAGAGTATGGGTTTCGGCGAACTGCCTCTGTCAATTGTCCCCCTTCTTCATAACCTACATATCCTGGAGGTGCACCTACTAGTCGAGAAACACTATGCTTTTCCATGTATTCACTCATATCTATTCGAATAAAATGTTCTTCCGAATCAAATAATTGAGCAGCGAGTGATTTTGCAAGTTCAGTTTTCCCTACGCCAGTTGGACCTAAAAAGATGAATGATCCAATAGGACGGTTTGGATCTTTGATGCCTGCCCGTGCACGCCATACCGATTCAGTTACAAGGCGGACAGCATCGTCTTGACCTACAACGCGTTCATGGAGTGTTTCTTTTAAACGCAATAATTTTTCCCGTTCTCCTTCAACAAGCTTCGTAACCGGAATACCTGTCCATCTCGATACGATTGCAGCAATTTCATCTGCCGTTACTTCCTCTCGGAGAATTCTTGTTTCTGAATCATTTTTCAATGTTTCTTCTAATTGAGCCAATTCTTTTTCTAAAGATGGAATTTGACCATGTCGTAATTCAGCTGCCTTATTTAAATCATACTTACTTTCCGCTTCTTCTAACTCTCTACGACGGCGATCTAATTCTTCACGTTTTGCTTGAATCATTTGCAGTCCTTGTTTCTCAGATTCCCATTGGCTACGCATATTTTCTGTTGATTCTTTTAATGAATTTAATTCCTCACGTAACGTTTCGAGACGTTTTTTGCTAGCTTCATCAGTTTCTTTTGTTAACGCTTGTTCTTCAATTTCTAACTGCATAACACGTCTTGTTACAGCATCTAGTTCTTGTGGCATTGAATCTATTTCAGTACGAATCATCGCACACGCTTCATCGATTAAATCAATGGCCTTATCTGGCAAGAAGCGATCCGTAATATAACGGTTTGAAAGTTGCGATGCAGCAATGATGGCGCGGTCATGAATCCGCACCCCATGATGAAGTTCAAAGCGCTCTTTTAATCCGCGCAAAATTGAGACTGTATCTTCTATAGAAGGCTCACGAACCAATACTTGTTGGAAGCGTCTTTCAAGTGCAGGGTCTTTTTCTATATACATTCGATATTCATCTAATGTCGTCGCACCGATACAGTGAAGTTCACCACGAGCGAGCATTGGTTTTAACATATTACCAGCATCCATGGCACCATCTGTTTTCCCCGCACCCACGATCGTATGAATTTCATCGATAAATAAAATAATGCGACCTTCTGATTCTTTTACTTCTTTTAACACACCTTTTAGTCGTTCTTCAAATTGCCCACGGTAACTAGCACCAGCAATCAGTGCACTCATGTCTAGTTCATAAAGAATACAATCCTTCAAACCTTCTGGGACATCTTTTCGTACGATACGCTGCGCTAATCCTTCGACAATGGCTGTTTTCCCGACGCCCGGTTCCCCAATTAAAATAGGATTATTCTTTGTTTTTCTTGATAAAATACGAATGACATTTCGTATTTCTTCATCTCGCCCAATGACAGGATCCATCTTCCCATTTTTTACTTCTTCAATTAAATTACGACCAAATTGTTCTAAAGGTCGACGAGTATCAGTTTGTTGAAATTGCATCAAAAACACTCCTTATCGTGCTTTAGTTTTCTTATATAAAATTGGTTAGCAATAATGGTTTGACCTTTTTTGACTAATCTGATTATAAATTTTTTTAGGAAGCAATGCAAAAAATTAATCCATAAATTTTCACATTTTCACTTTGATTCATATGTTATTATTATCGTATAGCTGTGATTTTTTTAACAAAAATTTGTGATTCTTTTCAAGAGGCAGACCCATTGCGAAGTTTCACTTTAAGGATGTGGTTTCTTGGTAATGATGGATAATAGACCAACAAATTTTTACCAGCTATTTAAAGATCACGGATTGTTAATGAAAGTTGAAAAAAATCATCATATTTTTCACGAAGGCGAAAAGGCGCATGATCTGTTTTTTATTCAATGTGGAATTGTGCAAATTAGTAAAGAAACAGAGAATGGAAAAGAACTAACCGTCCGAGTGTGTAGTAAAGATAGTTTAATAGGAGAAACAGATCTGTTTAACCAATTTAATAAACAAAACCATTCCACTTCCGCAAAAGCGCTATCCTATACAGAAGTATTAACGATTAGCAAACAATCTATAGAAATGTTTTTAACTGAACAACCCGCACTTATGATCGAATACTTAAAATTTCTTCAAAACGATAATTTAAAAAAGCAAAGTCAATTACGTGATTTATTAATGAATGGCAAAAAAGGTGCCATCATTTCCACACTTATTCGCTTAGCAAACACTTTTGGCGAAGAAGTGGAAGCGAATAAAATAAATATCAATTATCATATTACTAATACAGAAATCGCGAACCTCTCCGCAACAACACGTGAGGCAGTAAATCGCCTGTTAAATGATCTAAAAACACAAGAAATTATTTCACTTGATAAAGGTATAATTACAATCAATGATTTTCAATTTTTGAAGGATGAGATTTGTTGTGAGGATTGTCCAATTTCAGTATGTAGAATCGATTAAAAAACGAGGATGAATGAATCATCTTCGTTTTTTTATTTTGTTGGGGCAGTTGCTCTGAAGAAGGAAGGCTTTATTAACTGGATATTTAAAACGGAGAATGCGTTTTTTGTTCACGGTTAGTAGATAGCGTTTTTCAATGATCTCATGAAGACCTTTATTGTTGCTTGTTTGAGGAAAGGTGGTCTTGATTTTTGTGATGAAGACCTTTTTTAATATTGGGTGGATGAATAGTGGACTTCATAGACCTGTTGAAGTCCTTTTTTGATGTTGGTTTGATGAATAGTGGTCTTCATCGACCTGATGAAGTCCTTTTTTGATGTTGGTTTGATGAATAGTGGTCTTCATCGACCTAATGAAGACCTTTTTTAATATTGGGTAGATGAATAGTCGTCTTCATTGGCCTGATGAAGACCTTTTTTGATGCTGGCTTGATAAATAGTCGTCTTCATTGGCCTGATGAAGACTCTCTTTGATGCTGGTTTGTTGAATAGTGGTCTTCATGTTAGTGATGAACGGGTTTTCACCAATGATTTCATCCCAAAACCCTCTTCATTCCCCTTATGAACGGGTTTTCACCAATGATTCTACCTGAATTCCTTTCACTCTTTCTGATTTCTCGATGCCGTAATGGCAACAAAAAAACGCCACACTTATTGTGGCGCTCCATGTTTCTATATTAGCGAATGCCTAGTGCCATTTTTGCATAGCGTGACATCATATCTTTATTCCATGATGGTTGCCATACAATATTAACATCAACATCTTTTACTTCCGGTAACTCTCCAAGGGCCGTTTTAATTTGATCCACGATAACTGGTCCAAGTGGGCATCCCATTGAAGTTAGTGTCATTGTAATTTTACAAGTACCTTCTTCATTTAAATCCACATCATATACTAAACCTAAGTTAACAATATCAATTCCTAACTCAGGGTCAATTACATTTTCTAAAGCACCTAAAATACTTTCTTTCATATCTTGATCCATTGCCATGTTTATTTCCCCTTTCCTAATAGTGTTAATTTTATCATAACGAAACTTTAACTGCCAAATGTTGTGCAAGCCAGTCAGTTACGGCAAGTACACCATTTCGATTCACTTTATGTCCTTCACGTGGTTCTTCAATAAATTTTAAAGACTTTGGTGATTGTTCATAGTATGAACGAAGTTTTAAATAAAAATCAAAAGTTGGTTGGAAAGGGACAACTTTATCTTTTTTACCATGATAAAAGAGAATTGGTCGATTTTTAAATGCTTCAGGCTCATTTGTAATATCGTATTCAGCTAAAGATTGTTGAATTTGTTCTTTTTGCTTGCTTGTGATCGGTAGTTTTATACCTTTCGCCTCAATTTGTTTCATTTGATAATCAGCTAATTCATTATATCCAGGTGCCCCCATACAAATCGCAGCTGTTCGAATCCAATCATACTTCTTCAAACAACCAGAAGTAACAATCCCACCCATGGATGTACCCGCAAGACCGATTTTATTTGAAGCTAGTAACCCTCTTGCTACTAGTTCTTCGTAAATTGTATTCACTTCTTTAATAGAAGATAAAACAATTTTCCAGAAATCTATGTTCATTTGCATTTCATTTAATCCTTTAGAACGCTCACCATGTAAGTAAGCATCAGGCATGATGACACGCATACCTTTTTTAACAAATTGGTATGCATAATGCAAATTATGTTCCTTTGCACTTAAAAAGCCATGTAAAAAAATCACGACAGGAGTGCTTTCATTCATTTTTTCATCAAAAACATGTATTAAAGGTATGTTGCGCCACATATCATCTTGAACAATCACTTTTATTACTCCTCCCTGAATAGCTTTCTTCATATTAACAAAAATTATATATAGTTACAAAATTTTGACGTACGGTTTCCTTAAAGTTAAAATCGATAGAAAGAAAGGAGAATTCCTTTATGGAACGACATTTAATAGTATTAGATTTGGATGGTACATTGCTAACCGATCAGCAAACCATTTCTCAAAAAACAAAAAATACCCTTTTTAAAGCTAGAGAAGCTGGGCATCAAATTATGATTGCAACGGGTCGACCGTTTCGAGCAAGCCAACTTTATTACAATGAGTTAATGCTTACAACGCCTATTGTTAATTTTAATGGTGCACTTGTCCACCATCCTAAAAATAAGTCATGGCAAACTGTTCATACGCCTATTGATATGAGCGTTGTACACGATGTAGTAGATTCTGTTGATAAATATCAATACGAAAATTTAATTGCCGAAGTAATGGACGACGTATTTCTACATGTTGAAAACCAAACAATGATGAATATGTTTAATATGGGTGAACCACGAGTAACGATTGGTAACATTAAATCAACGTTAAATGAAGACCCTACCAGCCTATTAATCCATGCAGAAGAGGAAAAGGTAGCAATCATTCGAAAACATTTAGAAGATGTACACGCAGAAATGATTGAGCATCGTCGTTGGGGCGCACCTTTTCACATTGTTGAAATTGTTAAAAAAGGGTTAAATAAAGCAGTAGGAATTTCTCTTATTGCCAAAGAAATGAATATACCAAGAGAACGAATCATTGCGTTTGGTGATGAAGACAATGATTTGGAAATGATTGATTATGCAGGTATTGGTGTAGCGATGTCGAACGGAATCGATCAGCTAAAATCAATCGCAAACGCAGTCACTCTTAGCAATAATGAAGATGGAATTGCAGAACTTTTAATTGATAGATTAAAATTATCTTAATCAATTACGCCTAAGTGTAATTGTGCCCGGTCTCAGAGCCGCGCTACGTGTTGGTCACTCAGACATTGCACAGAAACTAACACGACGTTTGTCATATTGCTGATGCAACAGGACGTTGAGTTTTCAGCGATAAGTGGCGCTCTAGTCTGAGTTCAATTATTACAATCAAGCTGAATGAAGATAGAAGAATAGTTGCTGTTTTCCCTACTATCATCAATGAAGAATGACTGAAAATGACGAATTCATTTTCTTTCAGGAGGAGGTCGCAAATATGAAACTATTTGCAGATAGTGGTAGTGATTTACCAAAAGAATTTTATGAACAACATAATATTGAACTATTTCCGTTAAGAGTCCAATTAAATGGAAATGAATATCAAGATGTAAAAGATATTAATTCAAAAGAAGTTTACGATGCTATGAGACAAGGTGTGACACCGAAAACTTCTCAAGTTTCTCCGGAGATTTTTTTAAATGCTTTCGAAGAGTTGGCCAAAAATAAAGAAGAAGGGTTATACATTGCCTTCTCTTCTAATTTATCGGGTACTTACAACACAGCTGTCATGATTGCTACACAATTACGTGAACAATATCCGGATTTCAAATTGAAAATTATAGATTCAAAGTGCGCCTCTCTTGGTTGTGGACTTCTAGTTAAAGAAGCTGCAACGTTACGTGATCAAGGGGTTGCATTTAATGATGTTGTGACACGAGTTGACCAATTAGCAAAACATATGACTCACCTTTTCACAGTTGAAAACTTAGACTACTTAGCTGCTGGTGGCCGTATTTCGAAATCCAGCGCGTTTATTGGTGGCCTTTTAAGTATTAAACCGATTTTACATGTGGAGGACGGTAGGCTTGTTCCGCTTGAAAAAATCAGAGGTCGCAAAAAAGCCATTAATCGAATTATTGAAATGATGGCAGAACGTGGTGGAGATTTTTCTAATAAAATCGTTGGTATAAGCCATGGTGACGACCTTGCATTTGTACAAGATGTACAATCCTTAATTCAAGAAAAACTAAACCCAAAATCTATTGAAATTTCAATGGTTGGCTCAGTAATAGGAGCACACGCAGGTCCAGGAACGATTGCGATCTTCTTTGCCGATAAAGATTATAAAGAAGTACTTTCCTAAACTAACTGGTCAACATTAAAATTAAAACCCTTGCACATTTGCAAGGGTTTTCTTCTATTATTTTGATGCAGCGATTGGTTCTTCTGCTACTAATTCGATTTCATGTAATTCTGTTCCTTCCCCATAGTTCACGTTGTAGTTTTTCACACGCTTGTTAACCGGGAAAATTTCATAACGGAACTGCATTGGAATCGTTGTTGCAACTTCCTCTAGATTTTCTTGGAATGCACGGAACTGCTCCGCACGATATTTTGTATCAAAAGCTGCTGGTGAATCGATATTTTTAATGGCAGTTTCTAATTCTTCAGAAGTGTATCGACTAAAGTTGAATTCATCCGCTTTACCATATAACCCTGATGGTGATGGATTTGTCCCTGTACTCCACGCCCCCATAAAAATATCAATTTCTGGATCATCCGCTTTCACTTTGTCATAGAAAGAGTTGAACTCGATTAAACGACCAGTTGTTAAAGTTACATTTAATCCAACATCTTTCCAGTTCTGCAAGTAGTATGCCGTAATTTCTTCTGCTGTTTCGTCACTTGTCATGGAAGCTAATTTAATTTCTAATTTTTTACCCTTTGGATCTTCTCGTAATCCGTCACCATTTACGTCTTTATATCCTGCTTCATCCAATAAGGCTTTCGCTTTTTCAGGATCATACGTATATCCTTTTAATTGATCATCATGAAATACAGTAAATACTGGGGGAATTAAAGAATTGGCGCGGACACGTAAATTATTAAAGAACACTTCAGAAACTTGTTCGATATCTAAAGCATAGCCCATCGCTTGTCTTAACTTTTCGTTCCCCATTTTTGAATCTTCTAATTTTGTTACGACCGTATGATTGGTATAATCGTATTTCCCAACTTTAAAACCTAGATAAGAATAAAATAACTCTTGCCGACCTAATATTGTGATGTTATCGAGGTTTTCAATTTCAGGCATTTTAGTCGCATTAAAACTTTGAACAATATCATATTCGCCTGAAGCTATTGCTACTGAAATAGAACTTGATGGTACTACTTTTACTATAACACCATCTAATTTTGGTTTACCTTTCCAGTAAAAATTATTTTTCACATATTGAACAGATTCACCTGGCACAATTTTATCCACTTTAAATGGCCCAAGTGTCACCGGGTTTTTACGTACAGCATCGGATTGTATTAATTCATCGACTGGGATCTTTCCAATTTGATGACTTGGTGCTGCATATGTCCACAAGCCATCACCACCGTATGAAATTGCAGGTGATAATTGTTTAAAATGTATTTCTAAAGTTCTTTCGTCTATTTTCTTAATACCTGAAATTGTATCTGCTTTTCCTGCATTGTACTCTTCTGCGCCAATTATATTTTTAAATTCCGTATTAAAACGAACACCTCTATAATCTGGATGCCCAATGATTTCATAAGGTAAAATTAAGTCTTCAATTTTTAATGGCTTACCATCTGACCATTTAACACCGTCACGAATTTTGATTGTTACTTTATTATTTTCATGGTCAACTTTCATTGAAGCTATACCTTCATCTGTAATCATAAAGTTCTGATCGACCTCAAAAATTGAGTTACTAGTCCAACTCATTAAGTCTGAATCGTAACCATCTTCATAAAGCTCCCATGAAAAGATACCTTGAAAAGGCTCATCTTTCACCATGGCAACCTTAAGAACACCACCTTTAATTGGCTTACCATCATTTGTTACGGAAAGATCTAGTATTGCCTCAGCCTCTGAAGATTTTTTTTCAAAAGTGACAGGGGTAGTTTCTTGATTTTCTTTCGCTGTTTCTTTATCACTCGCACAAGCTGCTAAAAGTAGAAGTAATGTTAGCATTAATACTAATAAAGATAAGCTCTTTTTCTTCATTGACTTTCCTCCTTGTCTTGTATGTCCTGTACCAATATTGCAACTATATATAAATGAACATATTTACTTAGTAATAAATATGATGGTACCCAAGATTAGCTATGTCATTTTAAACGTCTTTATTTGTTATGTTGTCCTTCTTCTCTCTAAAAATCCATTAACTAATTCGCTGTCTAGCATCTGCAGAACGTCTTAATGCTTGCCCTACATAGTTGATGGCTAGCATCATGAATAATATAAATAATGACGCTGGTAACCAAACCCACCAATATTGTTGAAGTACTAAAGGATTGTTTGCGTAACTAACTAATGTTCCTAGAGAAGGAGTGGATTTAGGTAGACCAAAGCCTAAATAGGACAAACCCGTTTCAATCCCTACGTTCCCTGCAAAATTTAACGTTAGTTCAACAATCAAAATAGAACTTAAATTGGGCAAGATTTCTCTAAAGATAATGACAAAATCACTTGTACCTAATGTTTTGGATGCTTTTACGTAGTCTCTTTTACTTTCAGATAAAGCCTTTGACCGAACAAGCCGCGCAGTACCTGTCCACAAAAATAAACTCATAATTAATATAAAATGGATTTCTGTATATTTAGGAATGATCGTGACAAATACAATGATTAACATTAAAGATGGAATCGTAATAAAGAAATCAATAATCCGCATAAAAAGATTGTCAATCCAACCACCGTAATAACCACAAATGAGTCCAACCATGATCCCAAATACGCCTGTAATCAACGTTATCGCAATGGCAATAAAAATAGAGTTTTTTGCACCAACAATCAGTTGTCCTAATATATCTTTGCCACCTTGGTCTGCTCCTAACAGAAACTTCCCACCTGGTTCAGCATAACGATCTTGTAAACTTATACGCATTAATGATTCTTGATCTATAAAATTATATGTCCAAAAAAATACACCAAACATGACAACAACTAAGGAAAGTAATGAAAACAATGCTAGTTTATCTTTCTTAAACTCTCGTATTAAGATTTGCAATGCTGTAGGAGAAGAGCTTAAGTGTTTTCTTTTCTTTCTTTTAACCTTTTTTGCCAAACTTAACTCCCCTCCTGTTATTCAATTCGAATCCGAGGATCAACAATGCTCATAATAATATCCGATAATAGGCTGCCTAATAGAGTTAAAAAGCCAAATAACAGCACAAGGGCTGTAATCACACTATAATCACGTGATGCAATAGAAGAAATAAATAATTGTCCCATACCTGGATAGCCAAAAATAGTTTCAATGAAAATTGAACCACTTAATAACCCGGTAATTGTAAATCCTAAAAAGGCGGCAATCGGAAGTAAAGAATTTCGGAAAATATGCTTTGTGTATATTTTTCTCATTGGGAGTCCTTTACTTCTTGCTGTTCGAACATAATCCATTGCTTTTGTATCAATAATTTCAGAGCGTAAGTATTGTATAATCCCTGTTGTGCCAAGAATCGCATACGTTATGGCAGGGAGTAGAATATGATAGAACTTGCTCCAGAAGAACCCCCATGTTCCTTCCTCATATTTAATATCCACACTTCCGCTTGTCGGAAACCAATGTAATTGATAACCCAGAAAATACAAAAAAACTAATGCTAATACGAATGTAGGGATCGCATAGGTTACAAAACTGTATAAAATGATTGTTTTATCAAGCCTTGAACTTTGATAACGACCCGCTAAAATACCTAAAGGAATGGCAATTAAATAAAGTAAGAACACACTTAGAAATGATAAATAAAACGTATTGATTGCACGTTCCCCAATAATATCTGAAACATCGCGTTGAAATGTATAACTTTTCCCAAAGTCCCCTTGCAAGGCATTACCAACCCACCTGCCATACTGAACATACCAAGGATCATTAAGTCCCGCTTTTTCTCGTAATTCTTCTATTCTAGTTGGGTCTGTTTCCGGCGTAATCATTCCTGTAAAGGGATCTCCCGGCATAAATTTTGCCATAATAAAGATCAGGATACTTAAGACAAATAATTGAGGAATCATAATGAATAACCGTCGTAAGATTGTTTTCCACATTATGAATTGTTCCCCCTCATGCTCACACCATTTGCAATGGCTACAAAATGTGTTTCTGATAAAGGAGCTAAATCAAGTACGCGATGATTATGATCAAAATAATTCTTGAGTTCTGTTTGATAATTCTTTTCTACAATAATTCGTTCACGCTTTCGTTTTTCTCGCCCTTTTGGGGAAACATTCGGAATGGCAGAAAGTAATCGCTTTGTATAAATATGGTGAGGGTTTGTGAAAATATCCTCTTTTGTTCCGGTTTCAACAAAACGCCCTTTATACATAATGGAAATATGATCACACATATGTTTTACAACACCTAAATCGTGTGAAATGAACAAATAGCTTAATCCAAATTCCTTTTGAATATCTTTCATGAAATTTAAAACTTGCGCTTGAACCGATAAATCCAAAGCTGATACCGGTTCGTCTGCAATAATTAATTTTGGATTTGTTGCAAGCGCACGGGCAATGCCTAAACGTTGCTTTTGCCCACCTGAAAATTCATGTGGGTATTTTAATTTCGCATCCTCTGGCATTCCGACAATTTCAAGCAATTCACTAATTTTCTTTTGTTCTTCCTTTGGTGAAACCCTTAAAAAATTTCGAATTGGCTCTGCTAAAAGATGTTCGACTCTTTTCCTAGGATTTAGACTAGAATGCGCATCTTGAAAGATCATTTGAATTTCACGATTAAATGAACCATTTCGTTTTCTGCGCTGGTTTGTAACATCCTCACCTTCGTATATAATCGATCCAGATGTAATTTTTTCTAGACCTATAATCGCCATTCCCGTTGTAGATTTCCCACAACCAGATTCCCCTACTAATCCATAAGCTTTTCCCTTTTCAAATTCCATACTTATTCCATCTACGGCATAAACATAGTCAATAATAGAATTAAAAAAACCTCCACGAATCGGGTAATGGACCTTCAAATTTTTGATTTGCATAAAACTCACGAAGTCGTCCCTCCAATTTCGCTTTTAAAGTGAAACACTTTCCAACATGAACACCTCACAAAATGACCTGGTGAAACCTCATGTAATGTTGGATGATCTTCATGTACTGAATCAGGTAGCCAAGAAATACGAGGAGCAAACCGACAACCAGTTCTAGGTAAATGAATAAGTGATGGAACAATCCCTTCTATAACATTCAAACGACCAGAATGGGCATTCATTTGTGGTATAGAATTGAATAAAGAACGGGTATAAGGATGTTTAGGTCGTTTAAATAATTCTTCTACAGGCGCTTCCTCTATAATCTCACCTGCGTACATAACAGCTACACGATCTGCAACTTCAGCTACAACACCTAAGTCATGAGTAATTAATAAAATCCCTGCATTCGTTTCATTTTGTAAATCTATCAGCAAGTCTAAAATTTGCGATTGAATCGTTACATCAAGTGCAGTGGTTGGTTCATCTGCAATAATAATTTGTGGCTTACAGGCGATAGCAATGGCAATCATTACCCGCTGTCTCATTCCACCTGATAATTGGTGTGGAAATTGTTTTACTACACGTTCCGGTCTATTAATGCCAACTTGTCTTAGCAATTCAAAAACTCTTTCATTGCGTTGATCTTTGGACATGTCAGTATGATATTTTAAGCTTTCTTCAATTTGTTCCCCAATGCGCATTAGTGGATTTAATGCAGATAACGGATCTTGAAATATCATGCTTATATCACTGCCACGAACATGTTCAAATTCCTCTTCTGAGAGAGTAGCTAAGTTTGTATTTTTAAACATTATTTCACCCTGAACTCTGGTGTTATTTGGTTCGTGAAGTCCAATAATAGAAGTTGCTAATGTACTTTTTCCACACCCTGATTCCCCAACGATTGCTAGTATTTCATTTTTACGAAGTGTGAGGGAAACACCATCGACTGCATCATAGAATGTATCTTTTATTCGAAAACCAGTATGTAAATTATGAATCTTTAACAATTCATCTGACGTATTCAAATAAACCTCCCCCTTTTCTGCAATCGATTCTTGAATAACTATTATGCAATTGCTTATATGATGAACTGAATAAAAAAGTCATTATTCACTAGGTTATGTGAAAACTTGGCACACTATTAAAATTTCATACACAGAATCTAGCTTTTTTTCACTTATATTGATAGAAAACAAAATTTATGATTATTTCTTTGGGGAAAGACATAGTTCGACTCCGATTTAAATTGAGATGTTGCTATTTCTTTTGTTAATTTAACTTTTCTATCGTAGAAAAAAGAAACGATAACAGATGTAAAACTTTAAAAGTTTTATAATTCTCGAAAATTTTATCCACTCCAACCAATTAAATGTGTTAGCCATTCTTCAGAAATCGCGGCCTACCACTGTAAGCCGCGCAAAGTTTCCGGAACGTTTAGAAGGACACTTTTTATGTGAGCGGTCCTTACACAAAGCACATAGACAAGTCGAAAAGACATGTTTCAACATGGCTTTGCGGCTTGTGTGCTTAGACCGCTCTCACGAGACACTTGATCAGAATTTTTATTAGAATAAACTTTTACCAAGGTACCCACTTTGTAGGATTTTTTTCCATAACAATAAAAAAATCGACAAATTCTAAATACATTAGAATTTGCCGATTTGTTATAAGAGATTATTTTGTTATTTTATTTCTTTTTGCACGTTTTAATATTATAACTATGAATCCAATAAAGATTAAATACACGAATCCTAACGCGACTAAATAGCCAACGTTCAAACCTCGTTCATCAATAATTTGATATACTTCGACCATTTCACGGTCTAATACGACTGGATAATTTCCTTCATCGTTTGCACGAATAATTTCACTTTCAAACATACCACGAATTTCTTTATCTACCCCAATTTCCTCTTCAGATAAATCAACTCGTGTAGTTTTTCCAGTATTATTGATTACTACTAACCAGTGTTCATCATCAGAGATACGTTCAAAGGCAAGGAATCCATTTTCGTTCTTTACTAGTTTAAATTCTCCATTACGTAATGTCTCAGATTGATTACGTAAGGACTGTAAATTTGATATCGCGTCAATTAATTCATCATTCGTTTTAAAATTATATAATTGATGCGCCTCTGTACCTGCTTCACCGTTCATTGCGATTTCTGTACCATATTGCATGACTGGTACACCTGGCAATAACAAAGTTGCGGCAACCGATAATTTTAGTCTTGTTGGTGGGAATGCTTCGACATCATAAACAAAGCGATCTGATTGAATATTATCAATCATAATTTGTGTTGGTTTATCTTCCCCTTTTGCATAAGGTTCGATATGCTTTAATTGTTCTGATGAATCGAGATCCACATTTTTATAAATGTTTCGGAAAGTTTCACTCGTATCACTATAATAGGAAGCATCAAAATTTGCATCGCTGTCTTCATTTGAAATGACATAAATTTTATCATTTACCGCTTTAATTTCATCGATAATATTATTAATAAAATTTGTATCAGCATTTTCTAAATTTGTTAATCGAATTCCACCAACGTTATATGTAGTTACAAATTCTACAACAGCATCAATCAATGCACGTTGTACTTCTTCATTGTTTAAATCCCATTGAACGATTCCATCTTTCTTACTTGTAATCAATTTCTGCTTTGACGGATCTTTCGCCCATTCGTGATTCTCACTTACATTAGATAAAGGAAAGTCTACCATAACAGATACGTCTCTTTGATTTAGTGAATCAATCATCTGTTCGAAATCTTCTTTCGTTCCGAAATGTTTTTCAAGCTCTGTATAGCTTGTAGTCATCGAACCATCATATTTTTCGGTTGAGAATATTGGACCAATTGAAACGATGGTAAAGCCCATATCTGTAATTAATGAAAGCTTTTCGCTAATCCCTTGGAAATCACCACCCGAAAATTGAGAGATATCCTTTTGGTCTGTATGGTAATCGTTTTCGCCAGTAGCATTAAAAAAACGGTCAACTAATAAATCATATATGCTCTCATCTGCAATTGTTTTTGTTTCTTCAGCATTTGCTACAGATGAAAAAGATAGTGAGCTTGCTAACAAAATTGTTGTAGCGGTTGCACAAATCCATTTTTTGAAATTCAAAATTATCCCTCTCCTTCAAGCCAATCCAACGCTATTTTACCAAAAATGGCAGCATACCCGCTATCTTTTCATTTTAAATTAGTGATTTCTAAAGTAAATAAGACAAAACAGTGAACGAGTGGCTGAAAATTATTTTGTTATAGAACCCACAATGTCCCCCCTTACCAATCTCATCTTAGTTTTTATTTAAAATCCTACCATCTCCAAGAAAACAAAAAAGGACGTGAAATTTCACGTCCCTTACTGTACTAATTAGGCTAAAAAGCTTTGACCCATTGGTAATTTGAATCCGTAGTATAATACTGCAAATAAGAAAATTACAAATAGAATCCAGAATACTGTTGTTGGTTTATTTTTTGCTTTTCGCACTAAAATCATTTCCATCATACCAATTACTAGAATCCCTAAAAGGAATTTAATCCCGTAGTTCATACCTTGTCCATAATCCATCGCTTCGATGAATAATGCACCACCAGTAATAATGATCAAAATATAGAATAAGCGTAATACCATATGAAGGCCTTTAGATTTCGACGCTAAAGCAGCAATCAAGAACAATATAATCGCAACTACCCAAGTAGTAACGTGCAGATGCGTTGAGCCTGTTAAAAAGTCCATCTTTTCCCCACCTTATATTTTCTTTTCAGCAATATCCTACCATTTAGATGGGGGCATTTCAAATATTATCTTCCTATATTATTGAAAACGATTTACTAGAGTTCCAATACCTTCGATTGATACTTTCACTTCATCGCCTGCTTTTAAGAATGTTGGAGGGTTCATTCCCTTACCTACTCCAGCTGGTGTACCCGTTAAGATAATATCCCCTGGCTCTAATGTTACATGGTGGGAAATGATAGATATTAAGTTTTCTACAGTAAAGATCATATCTTTCGTTGAACCATTTTGACGAATTTCTCCATTAACCTTTGTCACTACTGTTAAAACTTGCGGATCTGGAATCTCATCTTTTGTCACAACATAAGGACCCATTGGACAAGAACCATCTAAACTTTTACCTAAGAAAAATTGCTTATGTCGATCTTGTACATCTCTTGCAGTTAGATCATTTGCAATTGTATAACCAAAGACATAATCTAATGCTTGATTTTTCGGTATATCACGGCCAAATTTTCCGATTACGACCGCAAGCTCTCCTTCATAATCATAAGAGTCTGTTTTTGTTGCATGTACTGAAAGTGTTTGCTCATCAGCAGCAATGGAAGTTGGTGGTTTCGTGAATACTAATAAATCTGATGGTGCAGCTTCAGCACCCATTTCCTTTGCATGCGCGTCATAATTTTTTCCTACACACAAAATGTTTTTTGGTGTACGTGGAATTGGTGCTAACCATTCGATATCCGTGAACGGTATTTTAAAATCATTCACTTGCGGTGAATTTTGAGCAGCTTCTACTAATCTTCTAACCTTTTCAACAAAATCAAAACCTAGTGATATACCATCTATAATTGTATTAGGGAAAGAAGGAAGTGCTTGAAGTTCTTCTTGGATGGCTAGTACATCCCAAACTGCTTCCTCTTTTTTAACTTTAGTTCCAAACTTTACTTCGCCATTCAATTTAAACGATAAAATCTTCATTGTTCAAACTCCTTGCTCCTATTTTATTACATCATACATCAAACTTTTAGAAAATGCTCATTTTTCGGACAACATTTTTCGGTAAGTTATTTTCTTTACAGCTAGTTCAAGCGGTCCTTGTTTGTATTTCATAAAATATAACTCTGCGAAAATCACTTGAATGACATAAAGGGCAATTGCAATCAGTACGCCCATTTGAACATCTACCTCTCCGTATAATCCAAAACCGAAATTATAGAATAATAGTGTACAGATGATTGATTGCATAATATAAAGCGTTAATGACATACGGCCAGCTTTACCAATTGGTCGTAGGAGTTTTAGTAACCAAGGAATCATACAAAGTAATACAATCAGCGCTACATATCCAACAGATAATACTGGACCACCAATATATACTTTTAAATAATCGAGTAAATATGAACGTGTCATATTATATGGTGCACTTTTAATTACTAGGCCTGCAAAAATACAGATGATTCCTAGAGTAATCCACCATTTTTTTAGTTCTTTTGCTCGTTCAATTAAACGTAATTTCGCTGCAGCAGCACCAATTAACATATAAGGTAAAATAGTAAATAAGGATGTAATCCACATAGAGAAGCTCATTTGAACAGATAAATCTTTCAATCTTTGCATTAATGCGTCACCCCAGCTCCCAACTCCATAAGCGGTAATCGCACTATTAATCATTTCAATATCAACAAATGAAGAGTCAACTTCCATGTTTGCCATCCCTGATTTAAGGAAAATGAAAATGAATAAAAAATGCATTACAAAATTGATCCCTATTGCAATGGATAGTAACCATCTACTTCTTAAACGGATTAACATTAATAAGAAGAATCCGCAGAATGCATAAGTTGCTAAAATATCCCCCCACCAAATAAAAATTGCATGAAGGAAACCAAGCACAAGTAGGATGATCAGCCTTTTGGGTGCAAATTTATAAAAACTTGACCCAGTTCTTTTCGATTTTAAATATTGCATTGCTAATCCGTAGCCAAATAGCATTGAGAATAGCGGATAAAAACTACTTTGTACATAAATATCTAATGTTTGTTGCCAGATGATATCTTTTGCTTCTGAAAACCAACTGTTTAAATCTAAAATATGTGGCATCGGTAAATAAAAGGCGAACATATTTACTAATAAAATACCTAGTAAACTAAACCCACGTAAAATATCAATTGACTCAATTCTTTCATTTAGTGTAGTTGGTTGAAAATTCACGATTCAAACTCCTTTTATTGAATTGTTTTACATTTTTATCTATACATATTGCAAATCTATTTTACTATAAAAAAACAAAACGAGGAGGATTCGTCTCCCCCTCGTTTTGACTAGTACTTTTCTTCCTACACTAATTGTATTTCTTTTTTTACGTGATATAAGTATAGAATTTTTTCATCTACCTTAATTTGAAGAATATCTTCAATGGCTTCACTATAGATACGGAGTTGAACACCATAACGTTTTGTCATTTCCTTTGTTAGCGCTGGTTCTTCTTTAAATCCAGGGAGTACTTTGTCCGTTTTATAATCTAGGAGTACCCATTTTCCATCCTCATCCTCAAATAAGCAGTCAATAATCCCCTGGATAATTTGTGAATCTCCTTCTTCATCGGAAATGCTTAACGTAAAAGGAACTTCTCGCAGTAATTGTTTCGCACTACTAAATCTTTTACCAATCGAAGTAGCGAAGAAGTTATATACTTTTTCTAGTTCTACTACTTTGATTTCATCACTCGTCAATAATTGACGTTCTACAAGTGCTTCAAGGTATGCCTCTACCTCTCCAACATTGGCAAATCCCTCTTTTGGAGCATGTTGCATTACAGTATGTACAACCGTTCCAATTTCAGTTGCAGATAAGGATTTTTCTTGTAGGAACTGAGGGCGTTTCGTAGCAGATGACTTTTGTCGATTGAACACCGCCGTTTCTTGCTCCTCATCACGTTGTAAACTTTCAATTCGTTTTATTTCAGAAACACTTGTTTTCGATTTCTTTGTAATAGAATTGGAAAATGGATACTTCGTTGTAAACCGTTTCGTCAACTCATTCAAAAGCTGCTCGTCTACTTGTTGTTCCATTTCATTCAATTCATTAGCTAATGTCTCATTTTCAGTACCGAACTTGAATGTTTCATTTGAAAGAACGGTAATCTTCCATTTTGATGAGTGTTCTACAGGTTTATAGTCTTCTTCACTAAACTCATTAAAACATTCATGTCTGGCAACAGCCGGACCAATCCAATCTAAATAGGTTTTTGCGCGAGCACGTAAATACTCTGGAAGTAAACTCTCATGTGGAAGACTTTGCATCTCACACCAAGCTTGGCGAACTTTATCCCAATTTTTCACTGAGCCAACTAATATTAAACGCTCTTTTGCACGTGTCATTGCAACATATAGAACACGCATTTCTTCCGCTTTCATTTCGAGAATTTTCTTCTCTTTCATTGCAAGAAACGGTAATGACGTATACATGATTCGGTTGTCAGGGTCAATGGCTTTTACTGCAAGTCCAAATTGTTGATCAAATAAATAAGGGTTATTAAAGTCCATTTGGTTAAAGCTTCTACCAAGTCCAGCAACAAAAACAACCGGATATTCTAGCCCTTTGGAAGAGTGGATCGTTTCGAGTCGAACAACATCATCTTTCTCTCCAATTGCTTTTGCTACCCCTAAATCATCACCGCGTGAACGCATACGATCGATAAAACGTAAAAATCTAAATAACCCTCGGAATGACGTTTTTTCATACATTAATGCTCGATCATGAAGTGTTCGCAAATTGGCCTGACGCTGTTTCCCATTCGCCATTGCTCCAACCATTTCATAGTAATTTGTATCAATGTAGATTTTCCAAATTAAATCAGATAACGAACCGCGTCGTGCAAGATTTCGCCAAGTCTCTAATTGCTGTAAAAACGTTTGGAGTTTTTGAGCTGTTTGATGAGTAAGTCCTGATTTTTCTTCCATTACAAACTCTTTAAGCGCATCATAAAACGCAGCTTTTTTATTTGTTAAACGAACTTGTGCTAGTTCATTTTCAGTTAACCCCACAAATGGTGCACGTAATACTGAAGCAAGTGGAATATCTTGATACGGGTTATCCACTACTTTTAATACATTTAACATGACCATTACTTCTAGTGCCTCAAAATATCCTTTAGAAGACTCTGCGTAAAGCGGAATGCCTGCTGCTTTAAATTCCTCAACTAAATCACTCGACCAAGTCATGGAGCGCATTAAGATTACGATATCGCTGTAGCGCATTCGTCTTTCTCGTTTTGTTGGGTCTTTTTCTTTTGCATTATAAACTGTTGCACCACTGTCAATCAGTTCACGAATTCTTTTAATAATATACCTTGCTTCTTGCTGTGATTTCTTAATTTCTTCTTCAATGACGAGATCCATTGCTTCGTTTTCTTCATCAGTTTCGTCTTGTTCATGGTCGTCTTCTTGTTCCTCATGGAGAATTGTCAGTTCGATAGGCATTTCAGTTTCATTATAGGGAGCCCCTGGTTTTAATCCCGCTTTTTCGTCATAATCAATTTCCCCGACGGTTTCACCCATAATCTGTTCGAAAACAAAGTTTGTCCCTAGTAATACTTCTTGGCGACTACGGAAGTTTGCATTTAGATCAATTCTCAACCCATTTTGTTCAGGCTCTTCTTCAAACTGGTTATATTTGTTTAAGAACAGCATAGGTTCTGCAAGTCGGAACCGGTAAATGGATTGTTTTACGTCACCAACCATAAACATATTCCCGTTTGCTTCATTCCCACTTTTCACGAGCTGCAAAATCGTTTCTTGCAAATTATTTGTATCCTGATATTCATCGACAAGTACTTCTTTAAAACGCTGTTGGAAATCCTTAGCAACTTGAGAAGGAACAAGTATTCCATCTGCTTCTTCGGTTAATATTTGTAATGCAAAATGTTCCAAATCGGAAAAGTCAACTAGACCTCGTTCAAGTTTTGCGGTTGTAAATCGTTCCCCAAATCGTTCAGTTAACTCAACTAATGTTGTAATCATCGGCGCCATCAGACGGATTTCATCCAATAAACGCTCAGGTTTACGAGCGAAAAATGAATCTTTTATAGTAGTCATTACTTTTTTTGCTTGTTCACGTTTTTTCTTCGCCTTTTCTTGTAGATCCGGGTCACAACTGTCTTTTTTTACGCTTGCTAATCTTGCCCATTTTAATGTTACAAAATAATCATAGGTTTCTTGCCAAGAACAGTTGTCAATTCGGCGAATGGCTTCTTGTATAAGACCAAAATCTAATTCTGCTGTTTCAGCATATGGAGCTGGTCCATCTGGTTTCAATGCGTATTGTCTTACTTCTTGAATGTGGGCCAAGGCTTCCTCTAAGCTAAATTTGATTGCCTTTTTCAAAGGTCCAATAAAGGGTAAATCATCGACCGTAATATTTTCTGGTAAATCATATTGCTCCGGAAGTGAACGTAACCATTTAGTTGGTTCTGGGTGGACACGAGACATTTCATATAATTTATCAATTAATATTTCAATTGCTTGATCATCCCGATCAGAAGTAAAACTATCAACTAATCGGTATACAGCATTTACTCTTTCTTCATCTTCTTGGTCATATGCTGCTTCTAAAACTTCAGCTAACACATCATCACGAAGTAACGCGGACTCTCCCTCGTTTGCAATACGGAATCCAGGGTCAATATCAATGAGATAAGCGTATTGTTTTACAATCGACAAACAAAACGAGTGTAGAGTTGAAATTTGCGCTTTATTCACTAGACTTAATTGACGTCTTAAATGTTGATTTTGTGGATTTTTTGCAATTTCTTTTTCAAGTGCTTCTGCCATACGATGACGCATTTCTGCAGCCGAAGCATTGGTAAAAGTCACAACAAGCAGCTCGTCCACATCAATTGGATTATCTTCTGAAATGACTTTTTCAATCATCCGATTAATGAGGACAGCGGTTTTTCCGGAACCAGCAGCCGCTGAGACAAGCGTATCTTGACCTGTTGCCCAGATTGCTTTCCATTGCTCATCCGTCCACGTAACATCGGGACCTTTAGTTGGAATCGATAACGCCATTCTTACATTTCAACTCCTCACGTATTTTGCCGACAATATTTGCTGGTTTGTCTGCTTTTAAATTTAAATATTGTTGTTCTTGATCTGTAGGGTCGAACTGACAAACAGACTTAAAGCTACAATAATCACATGCAGTTCTCCCTTTTAAACGATATGGTTGAATGGCAGTATCCCCACTCAAAATCGCATTTCCTGCTTCTTGATGCTTTTGTCGCACAAAATTTTTCAATTGGGACATTGCCACACGCGGCACAACACGGGATTTAGATTCAGATGTTGACCCATCCTTTTTTAAATAAACAGGGATAATTTTTGAGCTTCCCCCCTGCTCTAGTTCCTCATCCATTGCAATGAGCGAGTCCGAATCTTCCATGAGAAGACCCTTCATTTTATACTTTTTCATTCGTTCAAGATCTAAATCCATTTCATTTAATTCTTGCTCGATTTTCAAAATCGGATTGTGAACATGTACATAAAGCACACCAGCAGGCTCTGCATCGTGTCCTAACCAGTAGTTCGCATTCTCCACGGCAACATCCAAATAAGTTAGTAATTGTAACGATAAACCGTAATACAGTTCATTTAAATCTAAGTCACGGCTAGAAGATTTATAGTCAATGACACGCAAATATGATTGATCGCCAATTTGAGCACTATCAATTCGGTCAATACGCCCACGTAATTTCATTTTGCGTCCACCCTGCAAATCAATTTCAAGAGGTGGCAATTGTTCATCTTTGCCCGGCCCAAAAGATGCTTCAATTGCGAGTGGTTTAAAATGCGAAACCTTTGCATGTTGTGTTAAGGCAATCAATGTTCGTTCTACGATTCGAATTAATTTTCGTTGGATATATCGATAACGTGCACTACTTAATAAAATCTGGTGTGAGAATACAGGAACAATTTGTTCTACCGCTTGGCGTGCAAGTGCAGCACACTCTCTAGGTGATAATCGGTTCCATTGAATTCCTTGACGTTTCGTTTCAAGAGTAATCCATTTTAAAGCTTCATGGAAAAGATCCCCCATCGCAAAGTTTTCAAGTCGATATTGTGCTCGCTCTTCTAAATGCAATCCATAAGTCGTGAAATGTGAGAAAGGACATCGGAAGAACTTTTCAATGCGTGAAACACTTGAAGTTAATTCTGTTCCATATAACTCTTCTGTGATTTCCTCCGCTAATTTTTCTGCAACGTTATTCTTTTCTAATGGACGCAACACAGATTGCATAACTGGCTTCCATTTTTCATCTTGTTCATAAAAGCTTTTTAAGGCAACCCATTCAGGATCTAGTTCATTTGAATAATGTGCTTGTCTTAATTGCATCATTAAGAAAGCCAAAGATGTTCTTGGATGCATCAAGTAAGGGAACACATTGTCATGTTCTAATTCCTCTGCCGGGTCAATCAACACTCGTTTATGCGGTAACGTCTTTACGCCATCTACCTCAAATAATTGATGTAGACGATTGATATATAGGGATGGAAGCAATGCTTTACTTTCCTCATCAGAACTTGCATAGGTTACATAAAGTCGGTCCGTCGGTGATGAAAAAGCGCGATAAATTAAAAATGCTTCTTGGAGTAAACGATGTTTAGATGTAGGCGATAACTCTGTATCAATTCCTGCAAACCAACCTCGTTCAATATCAGTAATTAATCCTTCATAATCCATACGCTTTGGATAAACTCCATCATTTACCCCGATGACAAATACGACTTTCATATTGTCAAAACGGGCGTATTCTACTGTAGATACCGTAACTTCATCAACAGAAGGGGGAATATTAGAAAATTGAAGCGTATCATATCCCTCATCTAGGATTTTAGCGGCCTCTTCCACTGTCATCGTTTGATCTCCAAACATAATGACAAATTGATCTAACACATTGATCCATTGATTCCATGCTTGATCATGCTCACTTGCCCCATCAAGTTCACGTTCGGCTAATTCAGCATCCTTTAAAGCAATTAATTTATCGTAAACTTTTAATTCATCAATACATTGATAAAGTGCTAACGCAATGTCTTTACCAGTTTTCGCTTTCTTTAAAGCATTTTGTAATTTTTCAAGAGGTTGTTTTACCAACTCTTTCATTTCGTTGATGATTTTTTGCATTGCTAGTTCTTCATCTGTCTGAAGCTTCGTAGAAAATTCGAGTCCACGGTATTTTTTATAAAACCACCGAGAATCCTCAAACCAACGATATCCATAGATCCCTTGAGCAATAACAAAGTTCTCTAAACGATCTGCTTTTTCTCTCATTTCTTGTAAACTGCTTCCTATTGGGAAAAATAAATCCGTTTTGACACTTCTAAATACCGGTTCATACTGCCAATTAGAAGTGATGACTTCTAAAATTGAACGGCTAAATTCGATTAATGGATGATGAAGCATCGGTTTCTTCTCGTTCGTAAAGAGTGGAATATCGTATTGTGGGAAAATGGTTGAGATTAACGGATCATATACATCTGCTTGACGATACATAATCCCAATATCTCGATATCGTATATTCTCTTCCAACACAAGTCGACATATTTCCCGGGCAATCCCGTGTATTTCTGCCCGGCGATTTGCCCCTTCCATGATTTGTACGAAACCTTCAGCTTTTCTTGTTTGGGGTACAGTTACATGGAATTTAGACTCTACTTGAAGTAAATCGTAATTGTGGAAACGATATGTACCAAACATATGCTCACGATCCTCAATTTCAATTTGGAGATTGTGTGCCTCTTGCATTAGTTTGTCGTACATTACGGACGCGCGATGGAATAATGCTTGTTCATCATCTTTATCGTTTTCATCTTCAAAAGGTAAAACAACCGTTACACGTTTAGCAATTGCCATTAATTGTCTAACGATATCGAACTCTCGAACTGTAAATGCTGTGAATCCATCGATATAAATATGAGCTTCCTTTAACTTTTCTGAGTTTGGAAGTTGCTCAACTAAAACTGGAAAGAGACCATCCCCATCCACATATCGGTCACCTAATTGTTCTTCAATCTCCGATAAAATAATATGTAAATCTTTTGATTTTGATATTAAAGTATGAGGGGCAGACTTTTCTTCTAATTTCGTAATGGCTTCTTTTAGTGCAACACTATCAATATTGTACTGGCTAAATTCTTTAATTAACTGTTCGACTTCTTCCGTAAACCCTCGTTTATCGGCTGCTTGTTTAAAAAGAGAGAATTGATCTTTATTTTCCTCTAATAGGCGACGGATTAGCATACGATAACCGATTTTATCGATTTTATCTTTTGTAATTCCACCAGTTTCTTGCAGTATATACCACGCTAAACGTTTAAACGTTAGTACTTGCGCACGAATCATTCCTTTTATATCATAACGATTTGTTAATATATACTCGGCTTGATATGACATTTGGTCAGGAACAATTAAATAGATAGGTGGTCCAAATGGCTTTGTTTTTAATTCTTCTACGATTTCACGGTGAATAAGTGATGTTTTTCCTGAACCAGCTCTCCCGCTGATAATTCGCAATGACATACTAATCCCCCTTTTCACTTGTTAGTACTTCTATTTTACACTAGAATATTTGTTCGTGTCTTGGAGAAAATTTTCCAAAAGAAAAGCGGAGCGCGTTCGTCTAGTCACGACAGGCACTGGAAACTTCCGAGAAGCATGCTTGCATGCGTAGGAGGAAGTTGAAGTGTCCCGAGTGGCTAACGCGCGGAGCTAGACACCTAGAAAAGCGGAGAACGCCCTTTCGACGGCTAAAACGCGACGTCCTGTCGCATTGCCGTCATGACTCACATCGTGTGAGCCCCAACAACTGGAGGAAACCACAAGAGGGCGCTTTTTGCGCCTGTCGTTTCACTTTCGGCGCAGAAAATTATATGATTTCAATGAAACCATATAATTTTTGCCCTTGAAGGCGTTTTGAAGTTGTCGAGGAACTGGCGTTTGCAGCTAGACACTGTTCAAAAATTTAAACTTTCTTACGCAATTTAAAAAACGCCTCAACAAGGAGCTGAGACGGGAAATTACTACTTATGAATAGATATTTTCATGTGTTTCTTTTGTTCACTTGCGCTATTTTTTAAATCATGTTCCACTCGCTTATTTAATCGCTTTTCAATCGTTTTTCCAATGACCCATAATAGAACGATTCCCACACCAGCTGAAATTAACTTTACTGGACTAGTTAATAAGTCACGTAAGTCGTAACCTAATACGCTTATACTTAAAATCATGACAAACTTTCCTGCCATTAGTACAAATAGATAATACTTTTTCTTAATATGAGATAATCCGGCCACCAAATTTACAAGTACCGATGGAGTAAATGGTAAACAAATAAAAATAAAAAGCGGGCTTAGACCTCTCATATCTACCCATTTTATGAGCTTTTGTACTTTTTCTTTCTCTACAAATACTCTGAAACGTGGATGTTTTCCGAATCTACGGACAACGAGAAAGACAGCATATGAACCTAATACCGCTCCTATCCATGATAGGAGGAAACCAAACCATAAACCAAATGAACTTGCATTTGCAACAACGATTACTATAAGAGGGAAAAATGATAAAAATGCTTCTAGAAAAGGAAGAAGAATCCCAATCAATGGCCCAAGTGTCCGATATTGTTCTGCTAATGATTCTATGTTTTCAACTGTAAACCAATCGTGCACAAGTACCACCTCTATTTGTATTGTAAAATTAAATGAAGGATCGTTAAGTCATTTGTTGGATTTTCATATTGATGTAAAAGATGGCCAGAAAACACGAGTGTTTCGCCTTCTCTCAAGTGTTCTACCATCTCTCCTGATCTAATGATAACTTGTCCTTTAATGACTGTAATCGTTTCTTCTACACCTTCTGTATGTGCATCGCTTTTATGCACAACACCAGAGTCCATCTCAACTTTGTAAAATTCCCAACCTCTTTCGGGATCATATGGAATGATGGAGTACACACGATATTTTCCGTCATTTTCAGCAACATATGTAGTAGAATTACTTTCGTATTTTTTAAATTGTTCTTTAGGCGGTTGTAATAAAGAAGAAAATGAAATGCGTAAACCAGCCGCAATTTTCCAAATAGTTGAGACAGTAGGGTTTGCTTCCCCCTTTTCAATCTGAGCTAACTGGGCTTTACTTACATTAGTAGCTTTGGCAACATCATCTAAACTTAAACTCCGCTTAGAACGTATTTTTTTTAATTGATATCCAATATTCCGACTCATGTTTTCCAATATTTATCATCATCCTATTGTTTATTTAAATGTACAAATGTATAATATAAAAGACATTTAATGAAGTTAAATTTTACCTTTATATTATTATAGCTGAAGACCCTTTGTAATGGTCGACTAAATGTTGGCTAAACTTTGTATTTACTATAATGAATCATTAATCTTCCTTTATAAGTAGAACGTTTTTTGTAATTTAATGGTTTCAAAATTGGTTTTTTAGTAAATCCAATCAATAATTGTAGAAAGGACTCGAAACAATTGGAAATCCAGACAAAAGTGGACCAATCGATCCATGAACATACGTTTTTTCAAGGTGTAAAAGATTGTCTTCCAACCTTACTTGGTTATATAAGTATTGGATTAGCTTTTGGGGTAATTGGGATCACATCTAACCTTTCTGTACTAGAAATATTCCTTTTATCTGTTCTTGTTTATGCGGGTTCTGCACAATTTATCTTTTGTGGTTTATATGTTGCAGGCGCTCCAGTTTCGGTCATCATCATTACAACCTTCATTGTAAATTTGCGTCATTTTCTTATGTCACTTACAGTTGCCCCACATCTTACTCGTTACTCATCTTTACGTAATATTGGTTTTGGGACATTATTGACGGATGAAACGTTTGGTGTTGCCGTGACGAAACTATCGAAAGAAAATCGACTAGATGGAAATTGGATGGACGGCTTAAATTTAACCGCATATTTAACATGGATTGCCTCTTGTACAATAGGGGGACTAGTTGGTAAGTGGTTACCGGACGCACAAGGTTTGGGCTTAGATTTTGCACTTGTTGCAATGTTTGTTGCATTACTAGTTTTAAACCTTGTTAATGTCGGCAAAAACAAGCTTATGCATTATTTAAAACTAATTGGTTGGATGGCAATGATCATGTACATACTTTCTTACTTCCTGCCAGGACATTTAGCTGTTTTAATTGCAACAGTCATCGTTGCTAGTATTGGGGTGGTGACTGAAAAATGACAACGACAGTAGCAATGGTGTTAATTATTCTAGGATGTGCAATCGTTACGTGGCTTCCTAGGATATTTCCTTTTATGTTAGTGCGTAATGTCAAGTTACCTGATATCGTATTACGCTGGTTAGCTTATATCCCTGTATGTATTTTAAGTGCCCTTGTAATCGAATCTTTAATCAATACAGAAGGAAAGTTCGTTACATTAAACTGGGTAAATGTTGTTGCATTTATTCCAACATTATTAGTTGCTATTAAAACAAAGAGTTTATCGATTACGGTAGTGATTGGTGTTGTGACAATGGCTATTTTACGGAATTTCACATAGACATTTCTGCATATTAAAAGGCGATGCAAATTTGATTTGCATCGCCTTTCTTATTACTATTCTAGCAAATTCTAAAGTGAACTATGCATCTGCTAATAGGATGCCAATTTTATAATGATCATCACTATAAACAACATGTTGAGTAAGTCGAATTTCGTTTTCATGATTTAGTACTTCTAATCGACAATGTGCTGCATTAATTTGTAATGCTTCATATAATTCATGTTCGTTATGCACTTGTACTCCATTCACTTTTCGAATGATTTCTCCAGCAACTAGTCCCATCTTTTCTGCCGGTGAATCTGGTAATACCGCTGCAATCATTGCGCCATTTGATTTTGCAGAAACAGCATAGACGGCTTTTCGTTCACGAATTGCATAGACAACAGAGATCCACAATCTGAGAATCGCCCCGACCACAACAGTAACTAACCCTACAATCGGTTGGAAGTATGCTACTAATCCGCCAATCGTCACAAGCAATCCAAGTAGCATTACTGAACGACCCAATTTAGGGAATAGATAGGCAGGTAATGTGTTACGAGCCATTTGTTGAAACCCTACAATCACTGGGAAAAGAACAAGTGAGAATTCATTAGAACCCAACGAGATTTGTGGCCACCAAGGAAAATATGCTTGAAGTGAATTACCTGGAACGATGAGAAAAATAGGCAATAACCAAAGCTTTTTACTAAGAAAAGCTACTGCCCTCTTTCCACGCTTAGTATTCTCGATAATCGGTGAGGCAAAATTAGCTCCAGACTTTTTGATTAAGAGACCTTCTGCAACTAATAATAATCCTACAACAATCGCAATTGAAACGACTGTCCCTCCAAACACATCAATGCCTTGAATATGAATTCCGAACAAGTTCATTGACCAGTTTTGGTTGTCCATAAGATAAAATACAACTAACCCAACCGCCCCTATTACGATCGGTGAAAGGAAATGAAATACATACAATACAAGACCTATTAAACTAGCGATTGAAACTAAGTATAAGAAATCAATCGGCATGGCTAATCCAAAGACAATTGTGATGATCGAAATCACAAAGGACCATAATAGACCTTCTTTTATTAAC
Source organism: Ureibacillus composti (assembly GCA_030348875.1). Taxonomy (GTDB): domain Bacteria; phylum Bacillota; class Bacilli; order Bacillales_A; family Planococcaceae; genus Ureibacillus; species Ureibacillus composti. The sequence goes on along the minus strand of JAUCEP010000002.1, from coordinate 921,076 downwards.
CCAATTGTCTCTGACCAGCCCCATAAAATTCTTATATTAAAATATTTCCTTTCACGTTTTACACGACGATAACCTAAATATATTGCCATGAAAATCGCTACATAAAGAATGGGATTTAGAAACATTCTTCCTATTCCCAACACAATTTCTTTCACTATTTCAATGTTCATTCTTCCACCGCCTGTAAACTACTTAACTCCTATAATTGTATCAAACGAAGTAATAGTAGCGGTAGTACAAAAAGAACGATTTCTCCCAGATTGATTGATTAGAAACATTAAGTTCTAATGATTCGATTATTTTAAATCACCGTCAATTTTATGCATTAAGACGCTGACCCCCATTTGGAGTTGTAAATCATGTTCAACATCTTCCTTATATGCAATAACCTGTTTTCGAATACTTTCAAAGAACTCTTCGTCCATTACTGCTCCAGTACGCAACTCATTTTTTTCACGATACTGATTCACTGCATCAGCAGTCTGGTCATCAAAGAATCCATCTGTTCGATTCACATCGTAACCTAGTCCGTTTAATACTTTTTGCACATAGGCAATTTCCTCACTAAAGCTACCTTCTTCAAAATCTCCTCTTAGAGGAAGGACTTCTAGAGCAAATAGTGGATGTTGCTCCACTTCTATATCTGCAGGAATTCCTACTCCGTGAATCCATTCTCTTTTTGGTGTAAGCCATTTATTTGTAGAGAGTTTTAATTCTCCACCATTTTGTAAATCCCAAGTTTCTTGAACTGTCCCCTTACCAAAGCTATTTACTCCAACGAGTGTCGCACGATTCCAGCTTTTCACAGCACCTGCCATCACTTCACTTGCCGAAGCACTACCATCATTTTGAAGAAGAACAAGTGGGAGTTTCCTCATTTTTTCTAGGTACGTTTTTTCAACACCTTCTAAAGGTGAAGTCTTCAAAGCTTCCGTTGCACCCTCACCATTTTGCATATATGCAAATGTTTCTCCTGAGTCTTCAATACTACTTACGACTGCCGCGACACTATGTAAATATCCACCTGGATTATCGCGTAAGTCTACAATGATTCCTTCAATATCTTGAGATAGGAGTTGCTTTGTTGCATCAACCCATTCTTCTGCGGTTTTTTCACCGAACATTGAAATAGATACATAGCCTACCTCTGTATCATCTACTTTTAATACTTTTGCTGAGACTGTCTTATTGTTAATCTCTGCGCGCTCTAACGTCACTTTTATATGACGCTCAGTACTTGGGCGATATAGCACTAATGATATTTTTTCGCCCGCCTCGCCTTGAATTAATTGCAATAATTCGCCCAATGTTTTTCCTTCTACACGTTCTTTATCAACTTGTACAATTTCATCGTTCGGACGAATGCCTGCTTTTTCTGCAGGAGAAGATTTAACCGGTGAAACGACAATAAACTTCCCATTTTTTTCAGTAATCTCAATACCGATTCCAACTCTTTGTCCTGCTAAAGACTGTCTATGAAGTGCGGCTTCCTTTTCCGTATAATACGTGCTGTATGGATCTTTAATGGCATTGGCCATTCCTCTTAATGCCCCTTCGATTAATACGTCTTCTTTAGGTCCGTATACCGATTTTTCAGTAATTAATGAATAGGCTTGGTCAATCACAGGAAAAGAAGAACTTCCTTTTGTTTGTTCCTTTTCAGCTGATCCCCAACTTTTCCAAATTATAAAAGAAGCAGCAATTATACAAATCACCGCTAATCCTAAAAAAATTCGGCTCTTTCGCAACCGTATCCCTCCTCTCGTTCAATCTATGAAAAAACAAGAGCTCCTAATACTTGCTCAAAGCCGAATTTTTGATTTAATTTCTTATTTTACAAAACTATCACTTTAATTTAACTCTTTTACGTAATGACTTAACGCTTCTTGATCTAACGGTCCAACTATATGACGCTGAATGCGACCTTCCGTATCAATCATAAATGTTGATGGAATAGTTAATACTTGATAGGTTTGATTAACCCCTTCCTCTTCCATTAATAGAATAGGGAATGTTAGCTTATAACTATCAACAAATTTTTGAATATTATCAAGTGAACCATCAGAGTATGTTAAGTTTACACCGACAATTTCAACATTTTCTTCTTCGGCATAATCATCATAATAATCTTGCAAATGGGGCATCTCTTTTTTACAAGGCGGGCACCAAGTAGCCCAGAAATTTAAAATTACTTTTTTACCTTTTAACTCTGATAGAGTGACCGTTTCACCTGATAAAGTACTTAAGGTAAAATCAGGAGCAATTTGCCCCTTTTTAACACCGGATTCATTATTTTCAATATCCATTTCATAACCGAGAGCATAATCATTAATTTCTTCACTTGCCTCGATTTGTTTTTTTATGTAACTCCCAACCATAATCGCAATTAATGCAATCACTATGAGCAAGCCAATGCCTTTTTTCATGGGTAGCCAACCTCCGCGAACGAACCATTACTGTCGGTACGGTAATTTACTATTTTCATGCATACATAATACCATAACTGGTTGTCATATGGTTGTGTGAATCCGTCAATCGATTCAATAAAAAAACAGGCTGGATGCTATTATGCATCACAACCTGCATTTATGTTTTATAGAGAAATATAATTTAGTGGATTTTGAACTCCTGCAGTTTGGCCTCTCCAAGTACCAATATGAACTTCGAAGTGTAAATGTGGACCTGTTGAACGGCCTGTACTTCCCATATTCGCAACCTTTTCACCTTGTGCAACTGTTGTTCCGACACTTACATTATACGAACTTAAATGTGCATAAAGAGTTGTATAAATTTGACCATTGATTGAGTGAGTAATCATAATAACATTCCCATAAGTTCCTAAAACGCCTGCATAGGAAACGACACCGTCCGCTGATGCAACAATTGGTGTTCCAGCGCTATTGGCTAGGTCAACACCATAATGGAATTCCGGACCATACCCAAGATTACGCCATCCATACGGGCTTGTTAAAACGCCATTTGTTGGTTTCATAAAGCCAGATGAAGATGTTGGTAAATTCTCAACCGCTTGACTTCCCCCACTTTGTTGTTGTTGTTGCTGCTGCTGCTGGCGTTGGCGTTCAAGTTGACGAGCAGCCTCAAGTTGACGTTGTTGCTCAGCTTCAATTTGCGATTGTAAATCTTGGCTGATATCAAGATACTCAGAATACTCTTCTTCTAATAATGTTTTTTCTTTTGCAAGTTTAGCTTGCTCTGCCTCGAGTTGTTTAACTAATTGATTCTTTTCGGCTTTTTGAGAACTTAATGAAGATTTTAATCTTTGAAGTTCTGCTTGTTTGTTTTCAAGCTTTTTCTTAGTATTTTCTAGTACTAACTTTTGTTCCTCTAAAGTTTCTTTATCTTCTTTTTGGTCTTGCATAATTTTTCGATCCGCTTCCATCAATGTGTTAACAGCAGAGAATCGGTCAATGAAATCTACGAAACTATTTGCTCCTAATAACACATCGATATAGCTAATAGAACCACCTGCTTGAATAGCACGTGCGCGATCTTCTAATAATGCATCTCGTTGATCAATTTTTTCTTGAAGTTCTTTGATTTGCTTTTGTAATTTAGCAATCTCAGCATTTGCAGTATTAATTTCACCTACAACAGAATTGATTTGACCATTTGTTTGAGTAATTTTATCGCCAAGTTTTGTAATTTGAGAAAGCAATTGATCTTGCTTTCCTTCAATTGTTTTAATCTGACCTGACTTTTTGTTAATTTCACTATTTAGTACATCTTTTTGTTGATCGACTTCATTTTTTTTCTCTTTTAAATCAGACAAATTCGCTGCATATGCACTTGGCACTTGAACAATTAGTAAAGTTGCTATTAGTGCGGCGAATATTTGAATCGGTTTTTTCGATATTTTCTTCAACAATCAGGACTCCTTTCGACTTATCAAGTCAGATTCTCCAATTCATACAATCGTTTACTTCAGTTTGTTGAATTGATATTGGTAAACTTTTTTGGTCGCATGTTTTCAAATGCAATCTTTCTAAAGAATCCGACATATTAGATAAATGGGTTGTGCATCTAATTACAGTTATATCTTTAAGAACTTACGAACTGACATAAAGCTTCCCCATACTCCAATGAATAGACCAAGCAATAAGATTAATGCATTAACTTGATAGATTAATGGACTGATATCAAGAAGTTGTAATAACTCACCTTTTAATTTCGGTGCTAAAATCTTATGGATATTGTAGTAAGCGATTGTAACAAATGTCATTGGAATGACTGAGCCTAAAATTCCAAGCCATGCCCCTTCTAATACGAAAGGAATTCGGACAAATGAGTTGGTTGCCCCTACAAGTTTCATAATTTCAATTTCATCTCTACGTGCAATAATCGTAATACGAATAGTATTTGAAATTAAGAAAATCGCAGTGAAAAGCAATCCTAAAATAAGCACTAAACCAACATTGCGGCTTGTATTTAAGAAGCCAAATAACTTTTCAACTTTTCCTTCGCCATAGATGACATCATATGTATTGTCCAATTTCTTAATTTTCTCAGCAATTTTTGCTGTTTCTTGTGGGTTTGCTGCTTTTACATACAATACATTGTGTAAAGGATTACTTTGTTCAAATAAACTTAAATCTTCACCAAAATCTTTAATTAATAGATCGAGTTCATCTTCTTTCGATGAATAAACAACCGTTTCAACACCTTTTAAACTCTTAATCTCTTTTTGTAATTTATTTTCTGCTGTTTTTGCTTCATCTTGATTTTCGATGATATCAATTAAAACACGGATTTCCACATCATTTTCAATGTCATCCGCTACTTTATTGAGGTTCATCATAATAATCGCAAACACACCAACAAGTAATAGCGTCACTGTTACAGCACTTATGGATGCAAACGTCATCCAGCCATTACGAGTTAGGGACTTTAAACTCTCTCGGAAGTGTCGTTGAATGGTTCTACCCCTCATAACCGTAGTCACCTCCGTTAACATCACGGACAATCAAGCCGCCTTCAATTGCAATAACACGTTTTCGGATTGTATTCACAATTTCACGGTTATGTGTTGCCATTACAATTGTTGTGCCCATCGTATTAATTTCTTCAAATATATTCATGATTTCCCATGAAGTTTCAGGATCTAAGTTACCTGTTGGTTCGTCTGCGATGACTACTTTCGGCATATTCACAATTGAGCGTGCAATGGAAACACGTTGCTGTTCCCCACCAGAAAGTTCACTTGGCAACATTCGAACTTTATGCTTCAGACCTACCAGCTCTAACACGTCCATTACTCTTTTACGAATTTGCTTTGGATGTTCTTCGATCACCTCAAGTGCAAATGCTACATTTTCATATACTGTCAATCTTGGTAATAACTTAAAATCTTGGAATACTACACCTAATTGGCGGCGTAAAAAAGGCACTTGATTATTTTTTAACTTTGTAAGATTGGTACCATTAATGATGACATCACCTGATGTTGGTTTTTCTTCACGATACATTAATTTAATAAATGTTGATTTTCCAGCTCCACTTGGTCCAACAACATAAACAAATTCTCCTTGCCTTATATCTACCGTAATTCCATTGGCTGCAACTACACCATTGGGGTATTTTTTATAAACATTATTCATTTCGATCATTAACTAACTCACCTAAGTTCTATGAATCTATATTTTTTCCATGTTCCATTATAACACTGATTAGTAGCGATAATATTACAAATTGTTATCATTCGAACTATAAATCTACGTATTTCGATAAAATTTTGACAATAAACGATATGAGTGATAGGCGCTTTGTCATATCTGCAGCTAGATTTCCTTGTGTATGTTAAAGTTCCTCTAGAAATCTTTGGTGTGGTATTTGCTTGTAGTCTAATCAGAGGGAATTGTATTACAAAAGAATGAAGTTAAAATGTTTCAAATGCCTTTTACTACATAATTCCATTTATTTCTATAAATTCCTCTATTATTTGTGTCGAAATTTTATCTATTTTACATGATTAAGGAAAAAACACTCTTATCTGAACGAAATAATTGGATAAAGGTTCGTATCGTAAAAAGTAAAAAGGCAAATCATCTTATTGGGATGATTTGCCTCTTGATTTAGTACTACATTAACTCGATTGCCTTAACTTAAACAAAGTCCGTAAGCAATTACGCCAGATATCGGACGATAATGCTTCCTGACCGTGTTTCTCCGCTTAATTTTAATACGGGTTGGTTTTCTAAAATTTTATCGAAACGTAATGTCTTTTGTAAAAACTGATCTTCTTCTGAACGTTTTTCGATATCGGCTAAGCCAACATCCGTTTTCCCAAAGTTTGTTGAAACTTGTCCATTAAGTGACAAAGTTTTCGGAATATACATTTCCACTGCACCAGCAACAGTACGTGCTTTTAATTTCCTTGCTGATGAGCTTGTTGTCGTTACGATCACTGCCCCATTCACTGATTCAGCTTCTACTTCTTGTATGTCTCCATCAATGTAAATACGACCATTGACTGTTTCGGCCTCTAAATCTTCACCTTTCACATGGCGTAATTCAATTGAGCCATTGCCAGATTGGATATCTGCATTTTGGAATGTACTTTCATCTATCTTAATTGCTCCGTTATACGTTTTAACTTTCAATAGCTTAGCATCAAGGTTTTGAATTGTTACACCGCCATTTAGTAAACGCAATAGAACAACATCATATTGTTGTTTTGGTACAACTAGACGTAAGTTCACTTGTGACATTTTTGTTGTAGTAGAAATCGTTAATTTACCATTGATGAAGGTAACAAAATCCTGAACGAATCTTTCTTTCGAAAGGTCCTCATCTTGATTGGCAGCAGATGTTTTAATTTGAGCTTCAATTAAAAAACGCTCATCTTCAGCTTTTACAACGTCAACGCGCCCATTTGGAATATCTAATTCGATTCCTTTAATTTCAGCTGCATCAAAAGAATAGGTTTTATCAAACTCGATTTTGTTCCCAAACGGAAATTCTAAATCGAAATCTTTAACTTTAGAAAATGTAGAATTCATTACATCCATCATGCGGCTACTGAACTGTGATAAGTCCTGTTTCAATTCATTTACGAACTGATTAGCGGATTCTTTATTGTTAAATATATTTCCAAAGAGATCTTCAAATCCGGATGATTTTGATTTCGTTTGTTCATTTTTTGTCTCACTGTATTCATGGTGCCCTTGTGATGAATGACTTTGAGTGGACACATCCTCTTTTACTGGTTGTGATTCTTGGCTTACGATCGGTGGATTTGCAGGTAATTGAGTGGATTCATTTTGCTTTGACAACGCTTCTAGTAAAACAATGGCCTCATCTGCAGAGATTGTTCCGTTTTGAACTAACTGTAATATGCGCTTACGTTCATTTTCCATAATGAATAAAAATCCTCCCTCTAATTTGTATACCAATTATACGACGAGGGAGGGAAAAAGTTTCAAAAAAGCACTCGAAACTTCAAATATTTCTGTTTTTTTACACATTTATCAATCAATTACGCCTTGGCGTAATTGCGTCCAGATTTTGAATTGTGCTTGCACAATTAACTCCTCTCAAAATCCGTGACATCCGCCGGAGTTTAGGCCAACACGATGTTGGTCACTCAGACGTTGCCACAGGACGTGGCGCTCTTAGTCTGAGTTCATTTATTTAAGTCGGGGTTTAGACCCCCACTAAAAAAGGAAAATTGTCTATTCATTTCCCACCTGCAGAGGAGAAGTTTTATGATGAATGAAGATAATGGCTTATTTATTGGTTGCCTCTTCTAGCACCGCTTCCATTCGTTTACGGTCACGCTCTAAAATTGGTTTTAAGTAGCTACCTGTATAGGATTCTTTTACTTCTGCAATTTGCTCAGGTGTTCCTGTTGCCAGAATTGTGCCACCTTTATCGCCGCCTTCTGGACCAAGATCAATGATATAATCAGCTGTTTTGATGACATCTAAATTATGTTCAATGACAAGAACAGTCTCACCATTTTCAACAAGTCGCTGAAGAACGATTAAGAGTCTTGCAATATCATCTGCATGAAGACCTGTAGTTGGCTCATCTAAAATGTAGAAGGACTTCCCTGTTGAGCGTCGGTGTAGCTCAGATGCTAACTTCACACGTTGCGCTTCTCCACCAGATAGAGTTGTGGCTGGTTGTCCAAGTTTCATATAGCCCAGTCCTACATCTACAATGGTTTGTAATTTACGATGAATTTTTGGAACATTTTCAAAGAAAACTACTGCATCCTCTACTGTCATGTCTAAAATTTCTGCGATATTCTTTTCTTTGTAGCGTACTTCTAATGTTTCACGATTAAATCGTTTCCCATGACAAACTTCACAAGGAACATACACGTCTGGTAGGAAATGCATTTCAATTTTTATGATTCCATCACCGCGGCACGCTTCACATCGTCCACCTTTAACATTGAAGCTAAATCGTCCTTTTTTATATCCACGTACTTTAGCCTCATTTGTTGAAGCAAATAAATCTCGAACATCGTCAAAAACACCAGTATATGTGGCCGGGTTTGATCGAGGAGTTCGACCAATTGGTGATTGGTCAATATCGATTACTTTTTCTAATTGTTCAATCCCTGTGATTTCTTTATGTTGGCCTGGTTTTGTTCTTGCCCGATTCAATTTTTGTGCAAGAGCTTTATATAAAATTTCATTAATAAGTGTTGATTTCCCTGAACCAGATACGCCCGTAACGGCAATGAACTGACCAAGCGGAATATCGACTTTAACATTCTTCAGGTTATTTTCGGACGCACCTTTAATGGATAATTTTCGACCATCTGGTTTACGACGTTCTATTGGAAGCGGTATAAACTTTTTCCCACTTAGGTAGTTTCCTGTAATAGAGTCCGGGTTGTTCATGACTTCTACTGGTGTACCAGCAGCAACAATTTCACCGCCATGTACTCCTGCACCTGGACCGACATCAATTAAATAGTCGGCAGCCATCATTGTATCTTCATCGTGTTCGACAACAATTAATGTATTACCTAAGTCTCGCATTTCTTTTAACGTACCAATTAAACGGTCATTGTCACGTTGGTGTAACCCAATCGAAGGCTCGTCCAGAATATAAAGTACACCTGTAAGACGTGAACCTATTTGAGTAGCAAGACGAATACGCTGAGCTTCCCCACCCGATAATGTACCAGCAGCACGAGAAAGCGTTAGGTAATCTAAACCAACATTAATTAAAAAGCTTAAACGCTCCACGACTTCACGAATAATTAGTCGAGCAATTTGAATTTCCTTTTCACTTAAAGTGACATTTGAGAAAAATTCGTACATTTCGCCAATGGAATGCTCAGTTGCCTCTGCTATGTGTAATCCTTGTACTTTTACAGCAAGTGTCTCAGGTTTTAATCGATATCCTTTACATGAAGGGCATTTATGTTCTGTCATATACTTTTCCATTTGTTCACGTACATAATCAGAAGATGTTTCACGATATCGTCGCTCAACATTACTTACAACACCTTCAAATAAAATATCCTTATCGTGAATAGAGCCAAATTCATTCTCGTAATAAAAATGAATCAGATCAGGTCCTGAACCGTAGAGGATTTTATCCATTTGGTTTTTTGGTAATTCCGATACAGGAACGTCCATTGGAATGCCATAATGGTCACAAACTGCTTTTAACAGCTGAGGATAATATTGCGAACTTGTTGGTTCCCAAGCAGCAATAGCATGTTCTTCTAATGTTCTACTCCAATCAGGAACTAACAGATCGAGGTCCACCTCTAATTTTGTTCCTAAACCATCACATGAAGGGCATGCACCAAAAGGACTGTTAAACGAAAACATGCGTGGCTCTAATTCGCCAATGGAAAACCCACATAATGGGCAGGCATGGTGTTCACTAAATAGTAATTCTTCATGTTCCATCACATCTACTAAAACACGACCATCTGCAAGTTTTAGTGCAGTCTCAAGCGAATCACTTAATCGAGAAGCAATCCCATCTTTTACAACAATACGGTCAACCACAACTTCGATATTGTGTTTTTTATTTTTATCTAGTTCAATGGAATCGTCTAAATCTTGCATTTCACCATCAATACGTACACGAACAAACCCTTGTTTTTTCAAGTCTTCAAGTAATTTTACATGTGTTCCTTTTCGCCCTGAAACAATCGGGGCTAGTAATTGCATTTTTGTACGTTCTGGATATTCTAATAACCGGTCCACCATTTGTTCAATTGTCTGCGAAGTAATCTCGATTCCGTGATTAGGACAGATTGGTTTTCCAATACGCGCAAATAAAAGGCGCAGATAATCATAGATTTCTGTCACCGTTCCAACAGTAGATCGTGGATTGCGACTCGTCGTTTTTTGGTCGATGGATATTGCAGGTGACAAACCTTCGATTAAATCAACATCTGGTTTATCCATTTGCCCTAAAAACTGACGAGCATATGCAGAAAGGGATTCTACATAACGACGTTGCCCTTCTGCATAAATCGTATCAAAAGCAAGCGAGGACTTACCTGACCCAGACAATCCAGTGATGACAACAAGTTGATCTCGTGGAATTGTGACATTGATATTTTTCAAATTATTCGAACGTGCACCTTGCACGACAATTTCTGTATTTTTCAAGCTAGGTCACCCTTCTGTTTTCAATTCAAAGATTGTATCTCTAAGTTCTGCTGCACGTTCAAAATCAAGTGCTTTTGCTGCTTCTTTCATTTCTACCTCAAGCGACGCAATTAACTTTTCTAGTTCTGATTTCGTTAATTTTTTACCTTTCGTCACTTTCGTTACATATGTTTCTTCCTCTTCGGTAGCTTGTGTTGCTCGGATTAATTCTGGTATTTTCTTCTGAATCGTTTTTGGAGTAATGCCATGTTCTTTATTATAGGCTTCTTGTATTGTTCGACGACGCTTCGTTTCATCAATCGCTTTTTTCATGGAATCTGTCATATTGTCAGCATACATAATAACATGCCCATTTGAATTACGTGCTGCACGCCCAATCGTTTGAATTAATGAACGTTCTGAACGTAAAAATCCTTCTTTATCGGCATCGAGAATAGCTACAAGTGATACTTCCGGAATATCTAAACCTTCACGTAATAGGTTAATTCCTACTAATACATCATGAGTACCTTTACGAAGTTCTCGAATGATTTCAATCCGTTCTAACGTTTTAATTTCAGAATGTAGATATTCAACTTTAATACCGATTTCTTTTAAGTAAGCGGTTAAGTCTTCCGACATTTTCTTCGTTAAAGTTGTGATTAGAACACGTTCTCCTTTTTCTACACGTTGATTGATTTCACCAATTAAATCATCAATCTGGCCTTCAATAGGACGTACTTCAATATTAGGATCTAATAACCCTGTTGGACGAATAATCTGCTCTACCATTTCAGGTGTATGTTCGATCTCATATGGACCTGGTGTTGCCGAAACAAAAATTGCTTGATGAATATGTTTTTCAAATTCCTCAAATCTTAATGGACGGTTATCAAGCGCTGAAGGTAGACGGAACCCGTGCTCAACTAGTACACCTTTACGGGCTTGGTCTCCATTGTACATTCCGCGTACTTGCGGTAAAGTTACGTGACTTTCATCTACCACGAGTAAGAAATCTTCTGGGAAATAATCTAGTAAAGTATATGGAGTTACCCCAGCCGGTCTTAATGTTAAATGACGTGAATAGTTTTCAATTCCCGAACAGAAACCCATTTCTTTCATCATTTCCAAGTCATAGTTTGTGCGTTGTTCCAAACGCTGAGCTTCAAGCAACTTATCTTCAGCTCTTAATTTCGCAAGTTGTTCTTCTAATTCAACTTCTATATTTTCAATAGCTTTAAGCATCTTTTCTTCACGCGTAACGAAGTGAGATGCTGGGAAAATCGCAACATGATCTCGGTCCCCTATAATTTCTCCTGTTAATGCGTCAACTTCACGAATTCGGTCAATCTCATCACCGAAAAATTCTACACGAATACATTTCTCATCACGTGATGCAGGGAAGATCTCAACGACATCGCCACGTACTCGGAAAGTTCCGCGTTGGAAATTTACATCATTACGTTCAAATTGTATATCTACTAATTTTCGTAATAGTTGATTGCGTTCAATTTCCATCCCTGTACGAACTGAAACAACCAATTCACGGTATTCTTCTGGATTCCCTAAACCATAAATACAGGATACCGAAGCAATAATAATGACATCTTTTCGTTCAAATAAAGCACTTGTTGCTGAATGTCGTAATTTATCAATTTCATCATTTATGCTGGAATCTTTTTCAATATATGTATCCGTTTGCGGTACATAAGCTTCAGGTTGAAAATAATCATAGTAACTGACGAAATATTCAACTGCATTATTTGGGAAAAATTGCTTAAATTCACTATAGAGCTGTCCTGCAAGTGTTTTATTATGAGCGATCACGAGTGTAGGCTTATTTACTTCTTTAATGACATTTGAAATGGTGAATGTTTTCCCCGTTCCAGTTGCACCAAGTAATGTTTGATAGCGTTTGCCTTCATTTACTCCTTGAACAAGCTGTTCAATTGCAGCAGGCTGATCTCCACTCGGTTTGTACGCTGACTGCAAATCAAAAGTTTCGGTCATTCATTTTTCGTCCTTTCTCCCAATTCTTGTATAATTATTTTAGCATATCCGATTTGAGAATTCGAATAAAAAGCGAACGTATATTCTTCATCTACTAAACTATTTAAAAAATTCATATTAGTACTTCGCAATAAAAGTTAAAAGTTTTCTACACATCAAAATTTTTTATTTCAATTAAAACAAAAAAGTACACTTCAGTTTTGATTCTGAAGTGTACTTTTTTACTTTTCTTGCGGAAAGCTTGTTGTTTTTAATAAACTTTTTCTAAGCTATTTTTTTCGGCAATTTCACCATTAAATGCTGCTTTATAAATTGTATAAATGTCATCAAGTAAAAGTGGCATTGGACTACGAGCTAAAATACGCTTTTGCTTAATAGCATCATTTGTTAAACCTTCTAGTGCATCTTCTGTAATATTGAACCCTTGTAAAGTAGATGGAATATTTACATCCTCTACTAATCTTTTTAATTCAGCTACACATTTATAAGATGCTTCTTCTTGCGATAGGTTTGCCGCGCTAAAGCCCATCGCTCCATAAATATCTTTCATTCTTTTTTCACAGCTTTGACGGATATACCCCATGACATATGGAAGTAATACGGCATTAGATTCTCCATGGGCAATATGGAATTGACCTCCAATTGGATATGCTAATGCATGAACACCTGCAACACCTGCATTAAAGAAAGCTAGTCCCGCAAGATAACTACCATAACTCATATCTGTACGAGCTTGTTTGTCTTCACCATTTGAAACAGCAATACGAATGGAATTACTTATTAAGCGAATCGCTTGTAATGCAAGTGCATCTGAAACAGGGCTTGCATTTTTAGAAATATATGCTTCTACTGCATGCGTTAGTGCATCCACTCCTGTTGCTGCTGTCACTTTAGGAGGTAATGAAATTGTTAAAGCAGGGTCTACAATTGCAACATCAGGTAATAAATAATCATGTGTCACGACATCTTTCGTTGTTTCTAGCGATAATACAGAAATATTCGTAACCTCTGATCCTGTTCCAGATGTAGTAGGTATTAATATTTTAGGAAGCCCTTTTTGTGTAATTTGTTTTGTTCCAGTTAAGTTTAAATATTCTGCAACAGAGCCTTCATGTGAAGCTAAAACACCTGCTAGTTTCGTTAAATCAAGTGCACTACCTCCACCAATACCAATGACCATATCAAATTGATTGTCGCGTGTAAAAGCAACTAATTTTTCTCCAATTGCAAGTGGCGGCTCAGGAACAACATCTGTATATATTTCCGTTTCATAGCCTGCTTCTTCTAATGGTTCAACCACTTTATTTGTTAATCCGATATCTTTTAATAATGGATCTGTGATGACAAGGATTTTTTTCACATTGAAACGATTAACTTCATCTACTAGGTGAGATAAAGAATCCCAACCCGTAAAACTAACTGGTGGAAAAGTAATTTTTTCTGGCATATTATCACTCCTCATTTTGATTCCAAACAATTAACTTTGTTTCTGTCATTTCATGGATGGCATATTTTACCCCTTCTTTACCTGTCCCACTTTCCTTCACACCACCATATGGCATCTGATCAACACGATATGTCGGAATATCATTAATCATCACGCCACCTACTTCAAATAATCTTGAAGCTTTAAATGCTGTTTGAATGTTGTTTGTAAAGATTCCAGCTTGTAACCCGTAATTAGAATCATTAATCGCTTCAATACCTTCTACAATAGAAGAAATTCGAGAAACGACAACAATTGGTGCAAACACTTCTTGACAAGTAACTTTTGAATCTGGCGTTACATCTGTTAAAATCGTTGGCATCAACACGCCATTTTCAATAGTGCCACCTGTAATAACTTTCGCTCCATTTTGAACAGCCTCTTCAATCCAAGTTAGTGCTCGCTCCTGCTCTTTTGGGTGAATCATAGCAGAGATATCAGTCGTTACTTCTAAAGGATCCCCAACGACTAACTCTTTTGTATAAGCCTCAAATTGTTGAATAAAGTCATCAAATAGCTCGTCCATTACATATGTTCGTTGTAAAGAAATACATACTTGTCCTTGGTTTGAAAAAGCACCCGTTACACATTTCGGTACAATTTTAGATAAGTCCACACCATTGTCGATAATAACACCCGCATTCGACCCAAGTTCTAGTGCAACCTTCTTTAATCCAGCTTTATTTCGAATGTTAATTCCTACAGCTGGGCTACCTGTAAACGTAATCATCTTTACTTTATCGTTCTCTACCAATGCATCCCCAACAGTACTACCACTACCTGTTACGACATTAAAAGCGCCTTTTGGTAAGTCCGTTTGGTCAATCAATTCAGCTAAGAATAATGCTGATAAAGGTGTTTGAGACGCTGGTTTTAATACGATTGTATTTCCTGATGCAATGGCCGGTCCTACTTTATGTGCCACTAAATTTTGTGGGAAATTAAACGGTGTAATCGCCCCAATTACTCCTAGCGGCTCTTCAATTGTATAACCAAAACGATTTGCGCCATTCCTTGCGGCATCCATTGGAATGATTTCACCTTTTAGACGTTTTGCTTCCTCCGCTGCAAATTTATATGTTTCTATCGTACGGTCAATTTCACCTAATGCATATTTGATTGGCTTTGCTGATTCCAAAGAAATGATCTCAGCTGCTTGTTGTCTATTTTGAATGAAGAGTTGCGTAATTTGCTCTAATATCGCAGCACGCTCAAAAGCTGTTAGTTCTGCCATTTGTTGTCTCGTATTGTGAGCTACGTCAATTGCTTGCTCCACCTCTTCACGATTTGCTTGAGGAATATAAGCAATAATTTCTTTTGTATAGGGTGAGTATAGCTGTGCTAGTTTTTCAGAAGATTTCCATTCTCCATTTACGTAATACTTTTTTTCTGAATCATACTTCGACAAGTTCTTGTTCTGATTTATTTTTTGCATCTTCGCTCAAATCCCCTTTCTCGTTTTCTTGGTCTTCTTGTTTGTCTTGTTTGTCTTGTTGATCTTGTTGATCTTGTTGGTTTTTTGGGTTTTTTTGGTTTTTTTGGTTTTCTTGATCTTGAAGATCTTTCATAAATGTACTGTCGACTTCTCCTTTGAAGAAATCTTTACCATAAAGTAAAACACAAAGTACGATTCCTACTGCAAATGCCCATGAGGCACCCTTAATAACTAATAGTGCAGCAACAATACCAGCAATTCCTAAATCACGTTGGCTTCGAGCTTGCATAACGCCAATTCGAACACTTACATAGCCTTGAACAAGCAATGTCAATGCTAGAGCAACACCTAGAATTGGCTGAACTAGGCTTACAATTGGTAATAACAATAAACCAGTATTTGTACCCCAACGGAAAGATCCAATTCCTCCAAATAAGGAATTCATTGCTTTTTTACCTTCTTTAAAACGTTCAATTACAACCACCTGCATTGCTGCCCACATTGGTCCACACATTGTAATGTCTGGGCCAAGTATACTCATTACGGCATTTCTTCCTCCAAAAATTAAATGTGCACGGTTAGGATTGTAATCAACCTTTTCATCGATTCTGGCAACATCTGATTCAGAAAGTAATGCCTTTGTTTTAAGCACATCACCGAAAACAACTAGATAAGTAGCAAGCACTGCAGGGAATGCTTGAACAAAGAAGGAAATATCAGGAATTCCTAATCCGAAAACAGTATAATTAGACCATAATGTAGCAAAATCTGGTTTACTAAACCCCCATTGAATATCCGGCCATTTCGCTTCTCCAAATAGCGGTGCAACAATAACAGCAAGGAAAATAGCTGGAAGAATTCCGAGGTTTCCTAATAAAGTAAATAAAAATCCTTTGTTATTTTTCCTTATTTTTTCAAAAGATTTTGAAAATGTTAGATAAAAAGCAAACCCAATACAAATTGTAATAGTGAATGGGAAAGTGTTGAATTGTCCAGTTTCTCCAAATACGGAAACAACAGCTCCAATACCTGCACCAAGAATAATTCCTGCTTTGATTGCATTTGGAACCATATGTACTACTTTACTAGCTAAGCCTGTGACACCTAGTATTATGGACAAAATACCTAAGGTTAGCTGAAAGGCGATTAATGCATAAATTCGATCAGGTCCCTCATCAAATTGTGTAACAAATAAAACAATCAGGGGAATTGCTGGTGTGATCCACCCTGGAATGACTGGGTCCCCCAATAGATGATGTATTAAATAGAATAGTCCATTTATTACTACTACCGCTAAAGCTACCTCAAACGGCATACCTAAGTGTTGACCTAATAGTGTAATAGCTCCTAAATCCACAGCACACATTAATAGACCTTGAACATAATCTGGCCATTCAAAACGATAATGAACAAAAGGTAAACGTATCTTAAAAGTACCAGCTGGTATATATGGTGCTTCTTCACCATATTGTCGATTCTTCCATAACATAATTTAATTTCTCCTTCCCCAATGTAACCCCTTGCAATTTTGTTAATAAAAGTTTTATCATTAACCCCCTTTTATTATTAATCAGTATTGAATACGTAACCATTTTACTTTAAAAATATATTCTAAAATGACTACGTATTCATTTTAGAATTTAGTATAAAACAAACTATTAAAATTTGTTTGTTTTATACTCGACGTGTTGTACTTCTATCAAATACTTTAACAGACTCGGTAATTTTTACGCAAGAGTTTTTTTTATTTTCTATCAATTCTATTAACTTATGAATTGCCATTAATCCTAAATTTTCTTTAGATATACTCCCAACTGTTGTTAATTGAATTGATGCATGATGGCTAATATCCACATTATCTATACCGATGAGACTAATGTCTTCGGGAATCCTGAAATTTGCATAAATAGCTTCATCCATTAAATACAGAGCAAGTGAATCTGAACCTGCACAAATTCCTGTTGGGCGTTTTTTTAATTGCATTAGGTCATGAAAAGCTCTGGAAACATCTTTTTTTGAGGTATCTGTTTGAATTATATACTCTGCTTCAACGGATATCTGATAATCTTTTAGTGCTTTAAGAAACCCTTCGTACCGATTATTAAATGTGCTCGTTGTTAAGGGTCCACCAACCCAAGCAATATTCGTATGACCAAGTTCAATTAGGTGCTTCGCCGACAAATATCCTGCTTCAAAATTATCTATTTCTACAAAATGACGATTATTTTTATGCTTGCGATTATATGTAATAAATGGAATATCCATTTTCTCTAACCTTCCAAAAATTGGATCGTCAATTAATATACACGATAAAATGATGCCATCTACTTTTTGTTCTATCGCTGTTGCATAGGCTTCAGTTAAATTATTGTCATTTACAAACTGTACATTGACTCGATAGCCCTTCGAATTTGCATAATTGACTATTGCTGTCGTCGTATCAACAAAAAATGGGTTATGTAATGGACCTGATAATAGAACAATCGTGCTTGTTTTATTTTGAACGAGGGATCGAGCAAGAGCGTTTGGAATGTAATTTAACTCCTGGATTGAATTCATCACCTTATCGAGCGTAGGTTTTTTTACTAGTTCTGGTGTGTTTAATACACGAGAAACTGTTGTTTGAGATACTCCTGCATGTTTTGCAACATCTTTTGAAGATACCAAAGAAGTGACCCTCCTTTATTTCTTTACTACCTTAACTATACATTGTATTTTGTGAAGTTACTATAATCAATTTTCTAACAGAAACTGTCTATCTCCAAACAAAAAGTCGCCAAAACTATATTTGTCCAATTGGTTGGTGGACATTTTATGTTTAGGCAACTTTTTATGAAATATTTATGTTGTTTAATAAGCTTATCTATACTTTTCACCAATTCACTCTACCAATTATAATCCGACATCGTAAAATAACTTACTTACCAATATTCTACATTGACTTTCCACTTTAAAAATTCATTTAATTCTTGATGTATTTAAGCACTTAATTCTTCGTGCACCTAGACAGCCTAACTAACTACTCTCTTGCAGCTCGTTTAATTCCTGAGCATATTTGTAAAACGCTGCCTCATTTTTTTCATCTAATGCATTATCGATGAAATTTTTCAACTGTTCGATTCTTTGAAGTCTTTTCATTCTGTTTAAAAACAAGTCCAAATAAATGTCATTCAATAACTTTTCAGATTCATTTGCATGTTGAGTGTTTCCAACTGCTTTAAGAAAATCTGTGTATGAATAAAATTTATCCATCGATATCACCCCGATTCCCTTTTTTCTATTATAAAAAATCTAATTTCAATTTGCAATATTTTCTGAAAAATATATTAATTTATTTATCTTTTAAAAAATTAGTAATTTCGCTATGTATTGGCCGTCATTCCTCCAAAATATGTTCGCATTTTTTATTACCATGCGATCTCCAATCACTAATAGTCCGAATTGTTAAGAACTTATGATTACACTACATTTGAACTAGCCCAAAAGTTACAAAACACTAGTTAATATGTATCTGTTTTTGTCGAACAAATTGTAATGCTATTGTAAATCTTTTGAAAATTAGTAAGTATTATGTTGAAAACACTCGAATTTCGATTTATGATATTTGTAAATCGGCCGATTATACTAATTTCATATAAGGAGGAAACTATTTTGAAAAAAGGAAATTTTGTAGATTCATATTGTGTAACACGAAATACTTACATGATCGAACCAATTCATCTGGACAACAACAAAACATATTCACGTGTATATGATAAGGGCGGTGAAGTCCTCGTCTCACAATCACCACTTAAAATAATCAAAGAATCTTGTAAGAAAATGTCCATTAATTATCATGCTGCACGTCAGTTTGCTAAAGAATTCTTTGGAGAAGAAAAACATAAATTACCGATTTCTATTTCTTATGCTAATGGTTTTCCATGTGTTTTCTTCCCGCTTTTATCACCGGATTCATCAGATAATTGTTGGATTGGACTACATGCCATTATCAACTTCAAAAAAGTAAAAAATTGTACAGAAATCACTTTAAAGGATGGACGAGAACTAACTCTACAAGTTCATTCCTCATCATTTAGTTCACAATATGTTTATTCCACAATGTTCCAAATATATATTAAAAATAAAAGGCAAGAAATTCAAAATGACTTTCCTTTCTATTGATTCTGATTCGGATTCTTCGATGCCATGAACAAATAACGATTAAGTAGATCTTCAACCTGATTGCGGAGTCGTATATTTGAATACCTTCTCACTTCCATTGTTTGTTGAAAGTGAAAAGAATACTCCGTAAATAATTCATCTGAACTACCACGAATTACTTTTAATTGATGTTCTTTTAAATATGTTTTTGTTTTTTTCAAATCATCCAATGCACTTTCCTTCGCTTTTTCAATTAGTTTTATATATGGACGCTTCAGTTTAAACTGTCCAGCTTCAACTTCAGCATAATCCTTTTCTAACACGGTAAGAAGCATTGGTAAGTAAATTGCCGATTCTAAATACGGGACAGTTTCAATGGGAATATGCGCCACAAAAACCCCTCCTAAAAGAACGTTTGTTCGTATTATTATTTTACCTCTACTCATACAATTATGCAATTGTATTTCAAATGGGAAGATTTTGCTTATTAGGAGGGGAGTTGAAGTTTTATATACAAGTGTTTCTTTACAAATTCTTAACTAACTGACAGTATTGAACTGAAAAATCCTACCCACTATAATAGTTAGGAGTAATTAAATTCATGAAACAAATCTTTAAAAGGAGGAATGCAGGATGGGTGAAAATCAACAAGTTCTACAAGCTGTGTTGGAATTATCATCAAAAATGGATGAGCATTTTACAGCGCTCAATGGGAGAATGGATTCTCTTGAAAACCGGATTGGTTCTCTTGAGAGTAGAATGGATTCCCTTGAAAACCGAATGGATTCTCTTGTGAGTAGAATGGACTCCCTTGAAAATCGAATGGATTCGCTTGAAGAAAAGGTTGATCGAAACCATTCAGAGTTACTTGGCAAAATTAATACGATCAACGAGAGACTCGACACCATGGATGAAAAGCTTGGAATACTCGCTAATGATACATTAAACACAAAAGCTGAAGTAAAGGTATTAAAAAAAGCGATGAATATGACGAACCTGTAACCCTTAGTTTGTTACATAGTAGTCTTTTCATAAATACAAAACAAAATACACCATAACAGATGCTTCATTCAGAATCCTCTCGACAAGAAAAGGGCTTCATCTATTCACCACAGATGAAGCCCTTTTATAATGTTATTGTCCAATTCGAGTTCGTAAATAAGCATTAATGAAACCATCTAGTTCTCCGTCCATAACTCCTTGAACGTTACCAGTTTCAAAACTTGTACGGTGGTCTTTTACCATTGAATATGGGTGGAAGACGTAAGAACGAATTTGTGAACCCCAGCCAATTTCTTTTTGCTCTCCGCGAATCGCATCTAATTCAGCTTGTTGTTTTTCAATTTCTAATTGATACAACTTCGCTTTTAACATGTTCATTGCTTTATCGCGGTTTTTAATTTGCGAACGCTCCGCCTGACACGATACTACAACACCTGTTGGGATATGCGTAATACGAACAGCCGAGTCCGTCGTATTAATATGCTGTCCACCTGCACCTGTTGCACGATATGTATCAACTTTTAGATCTTCAGAACGGATATCGATTTCAATCTCATTGTTGAATTCTGGCATAACATCACATGAAACGAAAGATGTATGACGACGACCTGCAGAATCAAATGGCGAAATACGAACTAAACGATGTACACCCTTTTCAGCTTTTAAATAACCATATGCATTGTGACCTTGGATTAACAATGTCACGGATTTAATCCCAGCTTCATCACCTGGTAAGTAATCCATTGTTTCTACTTTAAAACCGTGCTGTTCTGCCCAACGTGTATACATACGAAGAAGCATTGAGCCCCAGTCCTGTGATTCTGTACCACCAGCACCTGGGTGAAGCTCTAAAATTGCATTGTTTTTATCATATGGTTCACTTAGAAGCATCTGTAATTCAAATGCATCCATTTTTTGTTGGAACTCAACAAGTTCATTACTAAGCTCTTCTTGCAGCTCTTCATCTGGTTCTTCTTTTAGTAGCTCCAAAGTCATTTCTAAATTTTCGTGCGTATTCACTAAGTCATTGAATTCGTTCACTACTGCTTTTAAAGCATTTGCTTCATTAATGACTGTTTGTGCTGCATTTTGGTCATTCCAAAAGTCTGGCATTAACATCATTTCATCTAATTCTTGAATACGTGCCTCTTTGTTCTCTAAGTCAAAGAGACCCCCTGAAGTCCGCCAGTTTCTTGGCTGAAGTTTCTAAAACATTTCTTACATCTGCAAATTCAAACATTAATCATTTCCTCCAACAAATAAAATTGAGAAAACCGAGCTGCCACTATTGACAGCCTCGGTTTATAAATAAAAAACCTTAATTAATTCGTTACACCGTGACAATTTTTGAACTTTTTGCCACTTCCACATGGACATAAATCATTTCGACCAATCGTTTCAACTTTACGAACCGGTTGTTTTTTCTTTGGTGCAGCATCATCTTCTTTTGGGTTAACCGCTTGTCCCTTTGCAACTTCTTCACGTTCTAAGTTGTTGCGGATTTGTGCTTTCATCGCATATTTCGTTACATCTTCACGAATTGAATGCTTCATATCTTCAAACATCGCAAAGCCTTCGTTTTCATATTCACGTAATGGGTCAGTTTGTCCGTAAGCACGTAGGTGAATCCCTTGACGTAACTGATCCATTGCATCGATATGATCAATCCATTTTGTATCAATCGAACGAAGTAAAATTACTTTTTCGAACTCACGCATACGTTCTGGCGTAAGTTGTTCTTCCTTCTCATTGTAACTTTCTTGAACTTTTGAGTAAATGAAGTTAATGATTTCTTCAGGCGATTTCCCTTCAAGGTCACTTGCTTTAATAACCCCTTCATCTAAAAGGTTAGCTTGAATATAATCTTCAAGTGCTTTAAAGTTCCAATCTTTTTGATCACCTTGTGTATGAATCTGCACAATCTCTTCGATTGATTCTTGAATCATACCCTCTACTAGGCCACGCATGTTTTCAGTTTCGAGTACTTCCGCACGTTCTTTGTAAATAACTTCACGTTGTTGACGTAAAACATCATCGTATTGTAATAAACGTTTACGCGCATCAAAGTTGTTACCTTCTACACGTTTTTGTGCACCTTCAACTGCTTTCGAAACCATTTTGGACTGAATCGGTTGAGTATCATCCATACCCAATCTTGTCATCATATTTTTCATATTATCTGAACCGAAACGACGCATCAATTCATCTTCAAGTGATAAATAGAATTGCGTTACACCAGGGTCCCCTTGACGTCCAGAACGACCACGTAACTGGTTATCAATACGGCGAGATTCATGGCGTTCAGTCCCAATGACAGCTAAGCCACCGATTTCTAATACACCTTCACCTAGTTTAATATCCGTACCACGACCCGCCATGTTTGTAGCAATCGTTACCGAACCTTTCTTCCCAGCATCGGCAATAATCTCAGCCTCACGTTCGTGATTTTTCGCATTTAATACGTTGTGAGGAATTTTATGTCGATCTAAAAGTTGTGAAATGATTTCAGAAGTTTCAATTGCAACTGTCCCAACTAAAACTGGTTGTCCGATTTTATGACGCTCTGCGATATCCGCTGCAACCGCTTCGAACTTCCCTTTCATAGACGTAAAAATTAAATCTGGACGGTCATCACGTTGAATCGGTCTGTTTGTTGGGATTACGACAACATTCATATTGTAAATGTTGCGGAATTCTTCTTCTTCCGTTTTCGCAGTACCTGTCATACCAGAAAGCTTTTGATACATACGGAAGTAGTTTTGGAACGTAATTGTCGCCATTGTCATCGATTCATTTTGTATGTCTACACCTTCTTTAGCCTCGATTGCTTGGTGTAAACCATCTGAATAACGACGACCTTTCATTAAACGCCCTGTGAAACTATCAACAATGACAATCTCGCCTTCTTGCACGACATAATCTACATCAAGGTGCATAGATACGTGTGCTTTCAACGATTGGTTAATTGCATGAAGTAAACGAACATGAGTTAAATCGAATAGGTTGTCAATACCGAAGGCACGCTCCGCTTTTGCAATCCCATTTTCCGTTAATGTAACGCCTTTTGTTGTTTCTTCATAAGAGTAATCCTCTTCAGCCTTCAACATACGAACAAAGGCATTTGATTGTACATAAAGTTTTGCAGTTCGACCAGCTTGACCCGAAATAATAAGCGGTGTACGCGCTTCATCGATTAAGATAGAGTCAACTTCATCGATTACGGCATAATGTAGCGGACGTTGTACTCGCTCTTCTTTATAAAGCACCATGTTATCACGTAAATAGTCAAAACCTAATTCGTTGTTTGTGCTATATGTAATATCTGCTGCATATGCTTCGCGTTTTTCTTCTTTTGAAAGGCTATTTAAATTTAAACCAACTGTTAACCCTAAAAAATTATAAAGTTCACCCATCTCACCAGCATCACGGCTTGCAAGATATTCGTTGACTGTTACAACGTGTACGCCTTTGCCAGTGATTGCATTAAGATAAACAGCCATTGTGGCAGTTAACGTTTTACCTTCCCCTGTTTTCATTTCTGAAATATTTCCATCGTGTAATGCCGCAGCCCCCATAATTTGCACGCGGTATGGAAACATCCCTAATACACGGCGAGCGGCTTCACGACAAACCGCAAACGCTTCAGGAAGAAGTTGGTCTAAAGATTCTCCGTTTTCATAACGCTCTTTAAATTCTGTAGTTTTCGCTTTTAACGCATCATCCGATAATTGTTCCATTGGAGATGCAAATGACTCAACTCGATCAGCAATCTTTTCTAATTTCTTTACTTCTTTTTTATTGAAATCAAATAATTTATTTAAAATGTTCGCCATGAATTTCACATCCCATATAGTCTCATCTTTCATTTTATCATCTATTCTATATTAGGTGCAAATACCCTCCTTTTATATGGTTTTTATGTATGTGGT
Source organism: Ureibacillus composti (assembly GCA_030348875.1). Classification (GTDB taxonomy): domain Bacteria; phylum Bacillota; class Bacilli; order Bacillales_A; family Planococcaceae; genus Ureibacillus; species Ureibacillus composti. The sequence goes on along the minus strand of JAUCEP010000002.1, from coordinate 896,485 downwards.
ATTAAGATGGTTTGGTGCAGATTTTTGAATATTGTGAATTGAGTTTGTACCTGGTACTCGTATATTTTAGAATTTTTTGAATTGAATATGTACCTGGTACCCATACAATTCAGGTACAATTCTGAGTTTTAGGAATTGAATATGTACCTGGTACTCATACAATTCGGGAACAATTCTGAGTTTTAGGAATTGAATATGCACCTGGTACTCATACAATTCGGGAACAATTTTGAATTTTAGGAATTGAATATGTACCTGGTACCCACACAATTCGAGAACAATTCTGAGTTTTAGGAATTGAATATGCACCTGGTACTCATACAATTCGGGAACAATTTTGAGTTCTCAAAATTACTTGAGTGCATGCTAATTTGATTAAATTAAGTTCAATTTGGGAAGATGTAGTAAAGTACAGTTTTAATGACGAGACTTAAGGTCAGATGGTACACTCGAAATGAAATCATTTCCAGTATAAGGAGCGAAATTAAGATGGCAATCGAAGTATATTTCAATTTTAATGGCAATTGTCGTGAAGCAGCAGAGTTTTATGCAGAAGCATTCAAAGCAGAAAAACCTCAAATAATGACGTTCGGTGAAGCGAATAATGATCCGAACTTCACGGTTCCTGAAGATGCAAAAGATTTAGTCATGCATACTCGTCTAGATATCCGAGGAAGCAGACTAATGTTCTCTGATACATGGCCTGGTTCTCCATTTACTGTTGGGAACAACATCACAGTGGCAGTAGTAGATTCAGATGAAGACTTTTTAAGATCATCATTTAAAGCTCTATCTGAAGGTGGCAATGTGGTCATGGATCTTCAAGAAACATTTTGGAGCAAATGTTACGGAAGCTTAGTGGACAAGTTCGGTGTAACTTGGCAATTCAGCCATGAAAATGGGGAAGATTATTCAATTTAATATTAGGGAGTTATAGAGAAAGCCCAAAATCTCGCTTTTACAGAGGATTTTAGGCTTTTATTGTTTGTGGTGTAGATCGTCAGGGACATGAACAAGTTTTCTTTACTTACATAGTTTTTTGTGCGGATGAGCTCCCGTTTTGTTCACTTGGGAATTTTTATGTTCACGTACGAGCCGGTTGTGTTCACTTGGAGATGCTTATGTTCACTTACTAGCCTGTTGTGTTCACTTAGAAAGTTTTGCTTACATTCTCTGCCCATTTCTAAAACCCCTTCTTTCTAATCCGATAATTTGTATATCCGACCATCAACAAAACTAGCAAGAACACAATTAAAATATTGACTAACCACCCGTCCCCTATCTCACCAGTACTTAAGAAACTGGCAGCACGCACACTCGCCCCAGCTGGATTAATTAATAACATAATTGGATGTAGCCCAACAATCATCCGTAAAACAAGAAGTACAAAAAGGCTGATCATTGCGATAAACGCTTGACTGTTAAATATAGTACTCATCATCGTCACCAGTGTGACAACAAACAAAAGCCAAACGCTATACAATAAAATCGTTAAAAACATTTTAGTGAAAGGAATAGTGGTAAATAAATAATTTGCATAACCATAAGAAACCGTAAACCCTAACCATACACTTACAACTACCAATACATAATGAGAAACGATTTTGCTACTGACATAAGAAAACACAGTTACAGGCCTTGATAAAATAAACGCCATCATTCCATTTGCTTGGTCATTTTGAACAATGCTCATCAAGGCAACAACGAGTATAATGATCCCTAGTTGATCAAATTGTGAAGAGAGGGTGGAAGCTAAAATTTCAGTCCCCTCTACTTTAGTTAACGAAGGATCAAGAGTAATTCCTTCTACTCCCCCTACTGCATTTAAAATCATTGGTAAATAATACATCATAATTGGTTGCGTGAGTCCCAATAAAATAAAAACCAATGGTAACCATATGATTTTAAAATCGCGAACTTGTTGCGTAAACTCTTTTTTACTTAATACAGTAAACGTACTCATACATCCACCACCAATTTCATGAAGATTTCTTCCAGCGTTTCCTTCTCACCCACTTCAAAACTATTTACATTCACGTCCTGTTTAAGTATAAAGTGGAGCAACTTGCGCTTATCCTCTTCCATATTGTCCACGTTCACCTTTACTTTCAGTCCGACCTTTACGACTTTTTGTACATAAGGCTGATTCTCTAAATTCTGGAGCCATCTATGATCGATAACATCAACTGTTAAATAAATAGTATTTTCTTTATGCCGACTCAATAATTGAGCACGTGTCTTATCCTCAATTTTCACCCCATTTTTTATAATGACAAAGCGTTCACAAATTTCTTCAGCATCACTCAAGATGTGAGTCGATAATAGGATAGTGGCTTCTTTTTTAATTTCTTGAAGCAAATTTAACACTTCTCTCCGCCCAATCGGATCTAAAGCGGAAACCGGTTCATCCATCAGAATAAATGATGGCTTATGGAGAAGTGCTTGAGCAATTCCTAAACGTTGCTTCATCCCACCAGAAAAGGTACCTACATTAGAGTGAACATCCCGCGCCAAACCAACTTTTTCTAAGAGAATTGGAATCTCCTTCTTTAATTGTGCTTTTGATAGACCTGAAAGCTCCCCCATAAATCTAAGCGTTTCAAAGGCAGTCATCCAATGAAAAAAATTAGGATACTGTGGCAAATAACCGATTTCTCGCTTCATGTTTGAGATCTTTTTGTCATTTAAAAGTACTTCGCCTTCATCAGCATGAAGGATATCGACAATGATTTGAATTAACGTTGATTTTCCTGCACCATTTGGACCGATTAACCCGACGCATTCATTCTCGTTGATGACCATAGAAAAGTTATTTACTACGGTCTTTTCTTTATACTTTTTCGTAATGTTTTTCACTTCAAACTTCACGTTTTGTTCCCACCTTCCGACCAACTGTAAAATATAAAACGGGACCAATCGTATTACAGAACAAAATCACAATTGCCCACAAAATTACATTTTCTCTTGTGTGGCGGTTACGAACTAAATCAATGAGTGCGATGACAATCAATAACAAAGCAACAAAAACAAAAGGTAACACAACTGGCAAAACAAGTGACCACTCAATAACTTTCAAATCATCTTTCACTAGTTTTATTAAACTTTACAAACAGCTTCATTTCATATATATTTTCTGAGAATGTTCTCAATTTAGAGAATAAAAAGTTCGAAAGTCCACCAAATACACAAATTAATTGTTATCGGAGGGAATCTAATTGCGTAATAAAGCTGAAATTTTAATGCACCCTGTGAGAATGAAAATTTTACAATCGCTTATGCAACATAAAGAGAATGGCGTAACTACTTTTGAGATGTTGGAGTCGATACAAGATGTATCACAAGCCACACTTTACCGCCATATTCAAATATTGTTAGATGCAAATATAATAAAAATTGTACATGAACGAAAAGTACGTGCGGTGACAGAAAAATACTATGGTTTAAACGAAGAGGAAGCCCATCTCGATCTAGAGGAATGGCGTAACCTATCGAAGGAGAAAAAACTCAACTACATTTCTTACTATCAATTGGTGTTAATGACCCAATATCAAAATTATTTAACTTCCATTGAAAAGAATCCCAAGTCCGAAGATAGCTCGACTTTCTCATTAGTCGATTTAAAATTGTCAGAGGAACAGTTCTCCAACTTCCAAAATGAATTAAATCAATTAATGATTAAATATTATAAGATGAGTGATGATAATGCAGATAGCCCTACAAAAACAGTTGCGATTAACATTATTCCAAAGGCATAAAAAAATCCATTTTGTTCAAAATGGACTTTAGGGCTTAAAATATGAACTTTCCAATAAGTAGTGCCATAAGGATTGTTGGAGTTATGAGAATCGCTCCTATTAATAAATGCTTTGTAATATCTTTTTTTGTGATTAATTGTTCATCTTGCAATCGTTTCAGACAATATAAACAAAATGGAATTAGCAGCACGACTGCCGTCACGACGCCGGGTACATATTTCCTAAAGATGACACTTTGCAATACGTGACCAATTCCATTGACTAAAAAGATAGCAAGAATAAATGAAAACGTAGTGATGGGATTCATCCCAAGAAACCGCTTTTGATTCGCTGCACTTATACAAGCCCACGTCACAATGATCCATAGCAGAATAAACGCAAGTGTAAATTGGAGGCTTGTTATTTCAATTGGCACTGGTAAATCAACTTGTTCAACAGTTAGGATTTCTTCTAAATCATGAATCAAAAAGACGAGGGGGAAAAGGAGCATGAGGTGCTTAATAGTTTTCAAGGTTGGCCCCCTACTCCGTTCCTTTTTTCCCAAAACCTTCACCAAACTTAATGGAATGAAGCTGACCACTAGAAGCCCAGTTGTCTCGCTCGTATTCATCAAATAACACTGTGACCCATTCTTCCTTTACATTTAAATGTTGGACTGCTTGTTTTGTGATCGCTTCCACAAATGCTTGCTTCTGTTTTACAGTACCACCTTTTGCCAATTTGACCGTAATAATCGGCATGTTCACACATCCTCTTTTTCGTTTACTTTTATTTACATTGTAACGGTTCAGAGGAATCATGAAAACCCTAATTTCGACTATTGGCAATGGCCGCACCGATTGCGTAAGACACCATATGACCGACATAAATCGCCGTAATTAACCCAAATGCAACCATTGAATCGAACACAAAAAGCGATAGGAACCATGTAACGAAAATGACCACTAGGGAGCCCATCCAGCTATATGAACGGGCCAAGTGATCGTTTTGGATAAACCGCTCATCTAATTGTTTTTTCTTTTTCATCATTTTTCTAGTGAAGTAAAAACTAGACACGACAATTGCTGCTAAGCCAATCCAAAAAAGCAACGCTACCCAAAAGTTATCCATTATTTTTCTCCTCCTCGAAAATAAACACATCTTCTATCCGACACTGAAACACCTTAGAGATTTTATACGCCAACATAATGGATGGATTATATCTCCCCTTTTCAAGTGAGATAATGGTCTGTCTGGAAACTTCAAGTCTTTCAGCAAGCTCATCTTGAGTTAAATCATAAATTGTACGTAGATCCTTGATGCGATTTTGCACTTCATCACCTCAACTTCAATGTAAAGTTAACTTTACGTAAAGGACACTTTACAATCGCTATCAATGTCAAGTAGGCTTTACATTTTTACAAAAAACTTTTCCCCTCTTATTAACATATATTAGGAAAGGAGATTTTGAGAAAGTGAAACAGCACCGGGTTTTTATCACATTGGGAAGAAGGTTACTTGATGGGAAATGAAAGTTCAAAGCTAACCTCGTACTTATTGTTAGCGCTGTTGGTGGTCATCTGGGGGGCGAGCTGGCCAATTTATAAAATGGGCGTACACTTCATGCCCCCTCTCCTTTTTGCAGGGATCCGTGCATTTGTTGGTGGGGTAATTTTATTAATGATTGCTTGGAAAAATCGACATTTACTAAGGTTTAAAGAAAACTGGAAATACTATAGCATTTCCGCCATCCTCAACATGGTGTTGTATCTAGGTATCCAAACAATCGGGCTAGTATATTTACCAGGGGGGCTTTTCTCTGTTTTAGTTTATTTCCAACCGGTTTTACTCGGAATCTTAGCGTGGATCTTTTTAGGAGAAGACATGACCTCGTTTAAGATTATTGGACTCGTTATAGGATTTATTGGTATATTTTTCGCAAGTTTTGACGGATTGGCCATTCATGTTTCCGCAATCGGTGTCACACTTGCATTGTTAACTGCATTCGTCTGGGCAAGCGGTGTGATCTATGTAAAGAAAAATAATCAAAGAGTCAATTCCTTCTGGATGGTTGTCATGCAGCTTATTCTAGGTGGTGCAGTATTATTAGGTTCCAGCTTCCTAATTGAGGATTTCAATGCAATTCAATGGAATGGAAAACTGATTGGAAGTATCGTTTGGGGATCAACTGCAGGCATGGCAGTGGCGCAAGTTCTCTATTTCAAATTAATTAATGAAGGCGAGGCAAGTAAAGTTGGTGCATTCACGTTTTTAGTGCCGATTTTAGCCGTGCTCATCAGTGCTGCATTCTTTGATGAGACCATCACATCTACCTTATTTATCGGGATGGTATTCGTAGGCATGAGTATTTATTTAGTGAATATGAAACCGCGCAAGATCGCAATACGGGATAAAATCAAAAAAACAACTTAGAAGATATAAAAAAGGGCTCCCAATTACGAGAGCCCTACCATAGTATTATTAATTTGTTTCAATTAAACCATATTTCCCGTCACGACGTTTGTACACAATGTTTGTGCCATTAGATTCAGCATCAGTGTAGATGTAGAAATCATGGCCAAGTAAATTCATTTGAAGAACAGCTTCTTCCTGATCCATTGGTTTTAAGTCGAATTGTTTTGTACGAACAATTGGGAAATCTTCTTCTTCAACAACTGTTCCTGTAGCGGCTACTTCCTGTGCAAAGTAAACACCAACGCCTTCACGTTCACGGAACTTACGGTTTACTTTTGTTTTATGTTTACGAATTTGACGTTCTAATTTATCAACTATTAAATCAATTGCTGCATACATATCATCATGACGTTCTTCTGCGCGAAGTGTCACACTTTTTAAAGGAATAGTTACTTCTACTTTCGTTTGTTTATCGTTATAAACCTTTAGATTGACATTAGCGTTTGCGTTTAAATCATCATTGAAATAACGTTCGATTTTCTCGATTTTGTTTTCAACGTGTTCACGAATCGCTGGAGTTACCTCAATGTTTTCACCACGAATGTTAAAGTTTAGCATGTAAACTCCTCCTTTATTGACCTATGTTATATATATTCTCCAATCAACTTAATAAATCCTTCATAAACAGAGAACCTTTTTTCAAATTACGACAAAATCTTCACAAAAAGTTAACATTAATGCGTCTTTGCTAACACTTCTTTTCTACGTCGTTGCTTCATTTCAAAGATAATTAACTCCTCAATATCCGGTTGATCAGGTAATGAAACTCCATATTGTTTCCCACTTCCTAGAGGCTTTACCCACATCACCTGACCAGTGGCTTTGATGTTTGTAACATCAAGGACAAACTCAACATCAAGAAGTGTATTATTTTGGACACGTTCCTTAATTTCACCTTCACGGTACATTTTTATACCTTTCGGGATAATGTCGAGAATCTGACAAGGAAACTTAGATGGTTCATGGTTTTCATTAGCTTCTTTTTGGATGATTGTAAAACTAGCATCTATCGGATTATTGAATACAAATCGGAAACTTTCTTTACGTTTGAATTGCATAGATATTCCTCCAAAAATGGATCTTTCTTAATTCGATTATCTGTATTAAATTGGAATTTGTCTAGATGGGAAGTTAGGATAATTTTGTGGAATTTGTGACGTTAAGGAAATTAAAAACCCGCTCATAATTTGAGCAGGTTTCAGATTGTCGACAAAAGGCCTTCAGAATGGTCACATTCTGAAGGCCTTTTGTAATTTTATAGATTATTGGGGTATTTTATCGATTTATTTTTGGCTAAATCACTCTGCGAGTATTCTATTTTAGACCGTTTCTTTAACTTGCCATGTCCAATTGGCAAGCTTCTTTAAATTCATGGCAGCAAAAGTAAGCATCGCCTGCATAGACAATTTTTTTATCCCTCGTAGGGTTGTCCATCGCATACCATGCTTTTCTTTTGCATCGGCAAAGACACGTTCAATCGTTTCTTTACGTCTAGCATATATTTGTTTAATTTCGTTTTGATGACGAAGATGATCCGCTTCCTCTACATGATGTGCCCAAATATGACGCTCAATGATTTTTCGGTGGTCTTTACTGTTTGTACATTGAGCAAGCAAAGGACAGGTCGCACACTGAGTAGGGTTCGATTTATATTGGCGTTTTCCATCTTTAGTCGTTGTTGAATATTTTAGGATTTGCCCTTCCGGACAAAGGTAGCAATCATAGTACTCGTCATAAACATACTCATGTTTGCGTAAATATCCGTCCTTTGTCTTGGGGCGTGTATAAGGAAGTGCTGGTTGAATATCTTGGTCAAATAAGAATTTAGTGATTGCAGGTGTTTTATAAGCAGCATCGGCAGCAACAGCAAGTGGCTTTTTCACGTTTTCCATTACCTTTTCAACAAGTGGTTGAAGCATATGACTATCATGAACATTCCCAGGTGTCACAATTGAGCCAAGTATAAATCCATAGCGATCCGCTGCCGCATGAAATGAGTAAGCAAACTGCTTTGTCCGTTCATCTTTTACATAGTAACCACTTTCAGGGTCTGTTGTACTTTCTTTAATCTCCTTCATCTCTTCTTTTTCAAATTTATCTGGCGGGAATGGTTTCTTCCCGTGATCAATTCGATCTTGATTCAATTCTTCTTGGAGTTTCGCTTCATATGCTCGAGTCTCTTTACGAACTATTTTCTTTTCAAATTTACGTTTATTCGCACTCGCTTTAACATGAGTAGAATCAATGAAAACATGGTCGGCACTTAGTAATCCTTTATCTGCAATTTCTTTAAGAATTCGATAGAAGATCTGTTCAAAGATATCCGTGTCTTGAAAACGACGTTCATAATTTTTACCGAAGGTAGAGAAGTGTGGTACATCCGAATGGAATCCAAACCCTAAAAACCAACGATACGCCATATTTGTTTCAATCTCTTTTATAGTTTGACGCATCGAACGAATACCGAATACATATTGAACAAATGTCATTTTAATTAAAACTACTGGGTCGACACTTGGTCGGCCTAATGTAGAATATAGTGATTCTACTAGTGGATAGATGAAAGAAAAATCAATAGCTGATTCAATCTTTCTGACAAGATGGTCTTGTGGTACAAGTTGATCTATTGTAATCATCTCAATTTGATCGCGTTCACTCTTTTGATTTTTCGACATCATATCCATTCACCCCAACATTTATTAGAAAGTAGTTGATTGTAGTGTAGGCGGCGACTCCTGCGGGAACAGCACGAGCGGAAGCACCCGGACTGAGCGAAGCGAGGGAGGAGAAGGCTGAAGCCGTGCCCGCGGAAAGCGTCCGCCGAAACGGAAATCAACTAACTCTATTTAAAAAGAAATTAATTATATTTTAAAAGAAAAAAGACTGTAGGCAAAGTCGATTTTCGACTTTGTCTACAGTCTGAAACCCGCTCATAATTTGAGCAGGTTTTATTTACTTTTTCTGATCGTAATAGGTACCATCCATCACTTGAACTGCAGCATACGGATTTACATATCGTTGTTCAGATTTCTTAGATACCTGAAGTTGTTTCATGTCATCAGCAATACTCAATTTTACTTTATTTAATTGCTTACGAATATTTTTATCTAGTAAAATGAGTTCATTATTGAAATTATGACTTTGAATCGGGTTTGGTTCTATCTCTTTCAATTGATTAATTATTTCTCCTCTTACATCAAGCAATTGATTCATTCTTTCAATAAAGTCATCTCGTTCTTTTGTAGTAGGAATATTAATTAAATGTGTAAAAAGCTCCTGAGAAGCTTTAAGTAATTGTTGAACCAAATCCATTATATTTGGTTCCCTGAAAATTGTTGTTGTCGATTAATACGTATGACTTCCTTCCACGTATCACGGAATTCCACAACCAAACCTTCAACTTCATTTATAATAGAAAGATCATTTTTAATATTGGCTTCAGTAAGACTGGTTTTCATGTATTCATATAATGAAAACATTTGCTGTGAGACAGCAATTTCCATATTTAATGTAGACATGAGTTCGGAAATAATCGCTTGTGCCTTTTGTATGTTTGTATTTTTTTCTTGAATGTTCTTATCTTCAATTGCTTTTTTACTTTGATTTAAAAATTTTAGACAACCATTATAAAGCATCAGTGTCAAATCACCAGGTGAAGCGGTTGTCACACTATTTTGTTTATAAGCATTGTAGGCAGCTTGTGTTGACATTTGTTTTTAACTCCTTTGTTTTATTACGGTTACATCGACATCAAGTAAGCCGATTGAGAATTAGCCCTTTGAATAGCATCTTCCATTGCAGAGAACTGTTTCCAGTAACGGTTTTCAATATCTTTTAATCGCTCTTTCCAATCATCAATTCGTTGGTTGATGTTGATTAATTGTTTTCCTAAAGTGTAATTTTGATCTGTCGATGAAGATTTTCCAGCTGTGACTTCGATTAACTTAACAGTATTATCAGCCACTTTACGCAATTGTGCAATGACACCAATACCTGTGTTAGGATTCCCATCATGATTTGCATCTTTTTCATTATCACTTGTGTCATTAAGTGTAAATAGTTTGATAACACTATCAGGATCTTTCGTTAATGCTTCACGAAGTTTAGTATCGTCATTAATTTCCATTTTCCCACCATCATTGTAGGAGCTTGTTGTTGTAATCCCTATTTTATAGAGCGCATTATATTGTGAATCTACACCTTCTACTGTTTGATAAATGACATTTCTTAAATTTGAAAGTGCATTTCTAACAGTGGAATCATTTCGAATAATTCCGGACTTAGCCTTTTCTTCCCATTTTGTAATTTGCTCGTCAGTCATTTCATTTTTTTGCGCATCTGTAAGTGGTTTAAAATCACGATATTTTGCTTCAGACATTTTATCATTTAAGGAAGTAATTAATTCATTGTAAGTTGTAATAAACTCTTTGACTTTATTAACCATGGCATCAATATCGGTAGAAGAAGAAATCGTGATAGGTGAAGTTGCCGAATTATCGAATACTTCTTTTAGTGTAATGCTATACCCTGAAATACTAAAAGAGTTTGATGTACTTTCCATGTTTAAACCATTAACTATATATTTTGCATTTTCACCATTCGCAATTTCCCCAATGGTACTAGATAGGAAGCCAAGCTTTTGGAATAACCCTTGAGAATCTTCTGTAACTTGCATAGCCCCACCTGCTATTTTACCTGTTGCATTTGCTGTTAGGGATATTTCACCTTTAGAAAATAAAGCAGTTATTCCTGCCCCTGAATTATTTAACTTTATCAGAAAAGAATCAAGAGTATCTGTTGATTTATAATCAATAGCAGTTTCTTTTAAGGTCCCGTCAGATTGAATAACTTTTAATTTAATCGTGCCATCACTGGATAATCCAAATGCATTAAGTGTTATTTCTTTACTTTGACTCGGTACCTTTGTAGTAGAAGTAGGACTACTGCCTAAATCAAATCCTAACTTTTTAAAAAAGTTTGTCGCACTACCAACTTCTACTTTGTCCGTTCCTAAGGAGATTGCGCCATCTTTTATCACAGCATTTTCTAAGCCTTCTATAGTTTTTAATTTTTCAACTAGTTGATCAAGCGTATCAGTTTTACTATAAGAAACTGTAACATCTCGACCATCCACTCTAAATGAAGCACTACTACCAGGGCCTCCTGTAAAACCAAAATGTTCCAAAGATAAGCTTACTTTTTTCGTTGCAGATGAAGCTAATTGATCAACCTTTTGCATACTGAGTGTGCCCGTAGCACTTGCTCCCGCTGTTACTGATAATTTATTTGAATCCGACACTGAGACTGTTTTTGAAGTAAAACTTCCTTTAAGTCCAAATTTATCGAATATATTGTCTTTAAATGTGGATAAATTTTTATTAATATCTCGATATGTATCTCGTTTCCACTCATATGTTTGCTTTTGTTGTTGCAGTTTTTCCATTTGAGCACTTTCAGCCTTCATCAGTTTTTCTACCATTGACTCGGTATCCATTCCTGATGCTAAACCAGTAATTCGGCTATTTGCAGTTTGTAAATATGAATAATTTCTTGAAATATTTGCCATATTATTAATACCTCCTTAAACCTTTTCGTCTACTATATTTCCAATAATTTTTTGCATTTGATAATAGGCATCAAGTAATTCTTTTGAGGGAATTTCTTTGATGATTTCGTCAGTATGTGAATCAACAATTTCTACATAATACTCTTCTAAGCCCTCATGGTAAACAAATTTCAAATTTTAATTATGAAATTCCATAAATTCATTTAACTTTTCTATCACTTTTGGAGAGATTTCTTTCTGCAGGCGTTTTTGCTCATCTTTTTGGCTTATAAGGACTGTATTTACCTCTTTTGTGACGTTACTATTTAGTTTATAGGATGTTGGAGTACTCGAACTATCTATTGACATTTGTGAATGGATTCTCATAAAGCTTTCCTCTTACTTTTAATTATCAGTTATCTAATATATCGGAGTAATCTTTCATATTTTCAGTATTCTTTAAATAAAAATGACTATTAAATAATTCCAATTGATATTATTTCTATAACATAGCAATTATCTTCAAGAATCATAACTTTTTCTAAAGTGTATTATTAAGTATATGTATTTTACACATATTATTCTTTGCCATAATTTAATCATCTCACATCTTTGTAATACAACCTTATTTACCCTCTAAAGTGATCAATTCTAACTTTTGAAATTTAAGTCTTCATTAAACTTAAACTAAAGTATCTCAATAAGATTAAAGAATATTTTAAAGTTTTGATAGGGCTATCACAAAATAGGGATTAATAAAAATAGAAGAGTGAGAAACAGAAAACCAATAGTAAATAATTGGTTTCTGTTTCTTTTCCCTTCCATTAAAAAAGAATTTGGTTATTTTTTGATTTAATAAGTGATAAATTATAAGTTTTCCTAAGATTGGATAACTAATAAAGTGCGAAGTGTTTTCCCACCATACCTCACATAAATATAGGCACTTCCTATCGCTCCTGGAACTGCTTCAATTAGTCCAGTAGAAGTTACTGTTATTTTAGTTGGAGCGCTACTTTCGTATGTGATTCCTGATGTAACAGTAGTTTGACTACCATCCGACAAATTGACTAATACATCTGATATTTGATAACTGCCACCTTGTGCAACTGTTGAGGGAATAGGATTTGCTAATTCTATACTTTCTATATTCGAAAGAGATTCTAAACTTACTAAAATTCGGATACTTTTCCCTCCATACTTCACCGATATATAGGAACTACCTATTGCTCCCGGTACAGCTTCTATTAATCCCGTTGACGAAACTGTAAGTTTTGTTGGGGCACTACTTTCATACGTTATTCCTGTTGTCACTGGCGTCTGCGTACCATTCGACCAGTTCACTAAGACATCCTTAATTTGATAGCTTTCTCCTTGCAGTATTGTTGCCGGTATCGATTCACTTAGTTCAATACTTAGTGGTGTGGGTGGCGCCTCTAGTGCCACTAATGTTCGGATGCTTTTCCCTCCATACTTCACTGAGATATAGGAACTGCCGATGGCCCCTGTTATTGCTTCAATCAATCCAGTTGATGATACTGTAAGTTTTGTTGGGGCACTACTTTCATATGTTATTCCCGTTGTTACTGGCGTTTGCGTACCATTCGACCAGTTCACTAACACATCCTTAATTTGATAGTTTCCTGCATGCGGTATTGTTGCCGGTATCGGCTCACTTAGTTCAATACTTAGTGGTGTAGGTGGTTCTTCCAGTGCCACTAATGTTCGGATACTTTTCCCTTCATAGTTTACTGAGATATAAGAGCTACCGATAGCTCCTGGTATAGCTTCAATTAATCCCGTTGATGATACTGTAAGTTTTGTTGGGGCACTACTTTCATACGTTATTCCTGTTGTCACTGGCGTCTGCGTACCATTCGACCAGTTCACTAAGACATCCTTAATTTGATAGTTTCCTGCATGCGGTATTGTTGCCGGTATCGGCTCACTTAGTTCAATATTTAGTGGTGTAGGTGGTTCTTCCAGTGCCACTAATGTTCGGATACTTTTCCCTTCATACTTTACTGAGATATAAGAGCTACCGATAGCTCCTGGTATTGCTTCAATTAATCCCGTTGATGATACTGTAAGTTTTGTTGGGGCACTACTTTCATACGTTATTCCTGTTGTCACTGGCGTCTGCGTACCATTCGACCAGTTCACTAAGACATCCTTAATTTGATAGTTTCCTGCATGCGGTATTGTTGCCGGTATCGATTCACTTAGTTCAATACTTAACGGTGTAGGTAGTGCTTCCAGTGCCACTAATGTCCGGATACTTTTCCCTTCATACTTTACTGAGATATAAGAGCTGCCGATGGCTCCTGGTATTGCTTGAATTAATCCCGTTGATGATACTGTAAGTTTTGTTGGTGCACTACTTTCATATGTTATTCCTGTTGTCACTGGCGTTTGCGTACCATTCGACCAGTTCACTAACACATCCTTAATTTGATAGTTTCCAGCATGCGGTATTGTTGCCGGTATCGGCTCACTTAGTTCAATATTTAGTGGTGTAGGTGGTTCTTCCAGTGCCACTAGTGCCCGAATACTTTTCCCTTCATACTTTACTGAGATATAAGAGCTACCGATAGCTCCTGGTATTGCTTCAATTAATCCCGTTGATGATACTGTAAGTTTTGTTGGGGCACTACTTTCATACGTTATTCCTGTTGTCACTGGCGTTTGAGTACCATTCGACCAGTTCACTAAGACATCCTTAATTTGATAGTTTCCTGCATGCGGTATTGTTGCCGGTATCGGCTCACTTAGTGCAATACCTAATGGTGTAGGTGGTTCTTCTAATGCCACTAATGTCCGGATGCTTTTCCCTTCATATTTTACCGATATATAGGAACTTCCAATCGCTCCTGGTATTGCTTCAATTAATCCCGTTGATGATACTGTAAGTTTTGTTGGTGCACTACTTTCATACGTTAATCCTGTTGTCACTGGCGTTTGCGTACCGTTCGACCAGTTCACTAAGACATCCTTAATTTGATAGCTTCCTCCCTGTGGCATTGATGCTGGAATTGACTCACTTAATGCAATACCTAATGGTATGGGTAGTTCTTCTAATGCCACTAATGTTCTTATGCTTTTTCCTTCATATTTTACCGATATATATGAGCTTCCAATCGCTCCTGGTACTGCTTCGATCAATCCTGTTGACGATACAGTAACTTTATTTGTATCACTACTTTCATAAGTGAGTCCTGATGTTATTGTTGTTTGAGTACCATCTGACCAATTTGCAAGAACATCTGAAATTTGATAACTTCCATTTTGCTCTAATATTGCCGGAATTGCACTACTTAATTCGATACTCTCAATAGTTGGAGGAGTTATTAATGTCACTAAAGTACGAATACTTTTTCCTCCGTACTTCACATAAATATAGCTACTTCCGGTTGCTCCTGGTACTGCTTCAATCAAACCGGATGTTGACACAATTATTTTTGTTGGTTCACTACTCTCAAATGAAACTTCAGAGCCTACTTCAGTTTCACTACTGTCAGACCAAATAGCCATTATTCCTGAAATTTGATGAGTCTTACCTTGTTCAAGTGCTGATGGAATTGGATCAGTAATAATTTCAATAAGTGATTTTTCATCTACCTTATTTATTTTAATAGTTGCTGTATCCATTTCCCCGTTATAATACGCACGAATATATACTGTAGTATCAGTTATTGCAGTCTCTTCCACTATTATTTTACCATCTGAATTAACTGAAACTAGTTCAGGATTAGAACTACTATATGTCGTTCCTTTCTCTGCTGCTGTAACATCTTCAGTAGTTCCATTTTTCATGAAAGCAGTTACGGATAATTGTTTCGTATCACCTGGTGATAGAACCATATCTTTTGGAGTTAAGCTAATATAGTCAATTGGTAACAATGGTGGAATTAATATAGTTCGACTCAATGTTTTACTTTCTGTATTAGCAGCTGTTAAATTGACTGTATAGTCTAGTGATCTATATTGATCTGTATCATCTATACTAACATCCCAAGATACTTGTTTTTCACCGTTAATTCCGATATCTCCTAAACTTCCATTTTCCTCTTGACCTGGTAGGAGTGATAACCCCTCAGGTAATTCTAGTGAAAGATTAACATTCTGAGCAACTGCATTACCTATATTTGAGACATATGCCGTTATAGTAAATGGATTTGGGCTATATCCTTCTTCAGTAGCTTGTACAGTACTTGTTCCCGTTACACTTAAAGTAAGGGGTGGTCGTAAATCTTGTTCAAAATCACTGATACCATAGTATGTAATAAACTCTTTTGTTACTCCAGGTTGAATTTCTTCATTGTCCCAAATAATACTAACAGCACTATCGCCATTGTTATATGAGTTTACAACATTATAATTCCACATAGTACTAAATACATTACTCCAGTTAGTAAACTGTACCTTATCTGGTTTATTCAACATCCCAGAATTGAAAAATGTACCATGTGAAATGACAGTTGGATTAATTAAATCATCAAAAGCTTGCCAATATTGAGGAATAGTGTCTCCAATAAATTCCGTTTCTGTCGTTACTGCACCGACACCTGGAATTCTAAATGGAGCTGCATCATTCCCCCCCAGCATAGTATCCATCATAATTCTCATACCCAATTGATGAGAATTGGTGTCGTTATTTGTTACAATATAGCGAATCTGTACAATATCCTCTTTATTAGTATTTTCATTTTTAACTATTGATAATTCTTGTGTTATTTTCAAGTTATTTATATTCTGTGATGCTGTTGAAGTTAAATTGGCATAGTTTATAACTGGAATAGTAGTAGGTGTAAAAGGATATGATACCCCATCTATATTTAATGTAGTGTATGAAGTATGGGGATCCGGATGACCATATATTAACTTTTTATAATTATCTAACGAACTAGCAGGATTTCCGCCACTAGTTCCAATAGTAAATCTACCTTCTGAACTTAATGAATACTGTAGGTATTCATTTTCAACTAATTGCGAAGCAAATGCATATTTACTAGCTGATGTTAAATATGACAAAAGTAATGCAAAGATAACCATCAATTTAAAAATCGCTCTAAACTTCATAATAGTTTGCCTCCATTTAAAAATGTTTGATTTCTAAACAATTTTTCAACTAATTTACTCAATAAAGATACCTTCTCCGTATCTCTCGTTATTTCATCAATCTTTCTTTGTATTTCGAAATATTCTAACTTTTAAGTTTTGGAATCTATTAATATGTAATACCGTATATTAAGCAATTATATTATAAAGTGGATTGGGGATATGTTTCTCCCCAATCCCATAAGGATTATCCCTAACCCTTTATACTAATAATTTTGTTAATCATTAATTCTAACTAATGATCGATAGGATTTTCCCCCATATTTTACATAGATGTATGCACTACCTATCACTCCCGGTAACGCTTCAATTAATCCCGTTGACGATACTGTAAGTTTTGTCGGTGCACTACTTTCATACGTTATTCCCGTTGTCACTGGGGTTTGAATACCATTCGACCAATTCACTAAAACATCCTTAATTTGATAGTTTCCTCCTTGCGGTATTGTTGCCGGTAATGACTCACTTAGTTCAATACTTAATGGTGTCGGTGGTCCTTCTAGTGCCATTAACGTTCGAATGCTTTTTCCTTCATACTTCACTGAGATATAGGAACTGCCGATTGCTCCTGGTATTGCTTCAATCAATCCAGTTGGCGATACTGTAAGTTTTGTTGGTGCACTACTTTCATACGTAATTCCTGTTGTCACTGGCGTTTGCGTTCCATTAGACCAGTTCACTAAGACATCCTTAATTTGATAGTTTCCTGCATGCGGTATTGTTGCCGGTATCGATTCACTTAGTTCAATACTTAACGGTGTAGGTAGTGCTTCCAGTGCCACTAATGTCCGGATACTTTTCCCTTCATACTTTACTGAGATATAAGAGCTGCCGATGGCTCCTGGTATTGCTTGAATTAATCCCGTTGATGATACTGTAAGTTTTGTTGGTGCACTACTTTCATATGTTATTCCTGTTGTCACTGGCGTTTGCGTACCATTCGACCAGTTCACTAACACATCCTTAATTTGATAGTTTCCAGCATGCGGTATTGTTGCCGGTATCGGCTCACTTAGTTCAATATTTAGTGGTGTAGGTGGTTCTTCCAGTGCCACTAGTGCCCGAATACTTTTCCCTTCATACTTTACTGAGATATAAGAGCTACCGATAGCTCCTGGTATTGCTTCAATTAATCCCGTTGATGATACTGTAAGTTTTGTTGGGGCACTACTTTCATACGTTATTCCTGTTGTCACTGGCGTTTGAGTACCATTCGACCAGTTCACTAAGACATCCTTAATTTGATAGTTTCCTGCATGCGGTATTGTTGCCGGTATCGGCTCACTTAGTGCAATACCTAATGGTGTAGGTGGTTCTTCTAATGCCACTAATGTCCGGATGCTTTTCCCTTCATATTTTACCGATATATAGGAACTTCCAATCGCTCCTGGTATTGCTTCAATTAATCCCGTTGATGATACTGTAAGTTTTGTTGGTGCACTACTTTCATACGTTAATCCTGTTGTCACTGGCGTTTGCGTACCGTTCGACCAGTTCACTAAGACATCCTTAATTTGATAGCTTCCTCCCTGTGGCATTGATGCTGGAATTGACTCACTTAATGCAATACCTAATGGTATGGGTAGTTCTTCTAATGCCACTAATGTTCTTATGCTTTTTCCTTCATATTTTACCGATATATATGAGCTTCCAATCGCTCCTGGTACTGCTTCGATCAATCCTGTTGACGATACAGTAACTTTATTTGTATCACTACTTTCATAAGTGAGTCCTGATGTTATTGTTGTTTGAGTACCATCTGACCAATTTGCAAGAACATCTGAAATTTGATAACTTCCATTTTGCTCTAATATTGCCGGAATTGCACTACTTAATTCGATACTCTCAATAGTTGGAGGAGTTATTAATGTCACTAAAGTACGAATACTTTTTCCTCCGTACTTCACATAAATATAGCTACTTCCGGTTGCTCCTGGTACTGCTTCAATCAAACCGGATGTTGACACAATTATTTTTGTTGGTTCACTACTCTCAAATGAAACTTCAGAGCCTACTTCAGTTTCACTACTGTCAGACCAAATAGCCATTATTCCTGAAATTTGATGAGTCTTACCTTGTTCAAGTGCTGATGGAATTGGATCAGTAATAATTTCAATAAGTGATTTTTCATCTACCTTATTTATTTTAATAGTTGCTGTATCCATTTCCCCGTTATAATACGCACGAATATATACTGTAGTATCAGTTATTGCAGTCTCTTCCACTATTATTTTACCATCTGAATTAACTGAAACTAGTTCAGGATTAGAACTACTATATGTCGTTCCTTTCTCTGCTGCTGTAACATCTTCAGTAGTTCCATTTTTCATGAAAGCAGTTACGGATAATTGTTTCGTATCACCTGGTGATAGAACCATATCTTTTGGAGTTAAGCTAATATAGTCAATTGGTAACAATGGTGGAATTAATATAGTTCGACTCAATGTTTTACTTTCTGTATTAGCAGCTGTTAAATTGACTGTATAGTCTAGTGATCTATATTGATCTGTATCATCTATACTAACATCCCAAGATACTTGTTTTTCACCGTTAATTCCGATATCTCCTAAACTTCCATTTTCCTCTTGACCTGGTAGGAGTGATAACCCCTCAGGTAATTCTAGTGAAAGATTAACATTCTGAGCAACTGCATTACCTATATTTGAGACATATGCCGTTATAGTAAATGGATTTGGGCTATATCCTTCTTCAGTAGCTTGTACAGTACTTGTTCCCGTTACACTTAAAGTAAGGGGTGGTCGTAAATCTTGTTCAAAATCACTGATACCATAGTATGTAATAAACTCTTTTGTTACTCCAGGTTGAATTTCTTCATTGTCCCAAATAATACTAACAGCACTATCGCCATTGTTATATGAGTTTACAACATTATAATTCCACATAGTACTAAATACATTACTCCAGTTAGTAAACTGTACCTTATCTGGTTTATTCAACATCCCAGAATTGAAAAATGTACCATGTGAAATGACAGTTGGATTAATTAAATCATCAAAAGCTTGCCAATATTGAGGAATAGTGTCTCCAATAAATTCCGTTTCTGTCGTTACTGCACCGACACCTGGAATTCTAAATGGAGCTGCATCATTCCCCCCCAGCATAGTATCCATCATAATTCTCATACCCAATTGATGAGAATTGGTGTCGTTATTTGTTACAATATAGCGAATCTGTACAATATCCTCTTTATTAGTATTTTCATTTTTAACTATTGATAATTCTTGTGTTATTTTCAAGTTATTTATATTCTGTGATGCTGTTGAAGTTAAATTGGCATAGTTTATAACTGGAATAGTAGTAGGTGTAAAAGGATATGATACCCCATCTATATTTAATGTAGTGTATGAAGTATGGGGATCCGGATGACCATATATTAACTTTTTATAATTATCTAACGAACTAGCAGGATTTCCGCCACTAGTTCCAATAGTAAATCTACCTTCTGAACTTAATGAATACTGTAGGTATTCATTTTCAACTAATTGCGAAGCAAATGCATATTTACTAGCTGATGTTAAATATGACAAAAGTAATGCAAAGATAACCATCAATTTAAAAATCGCTCTAAACTTCATAATAGTTTGCCTCCATTTAAAAATGTTTGATTTCTAAACAATTTTTCAACTAATTTACTCAATAAAGATACCTTCTCCGTATCTCTCGTTATTTCATCAATCTTTCTTTGTATTTCGAAATATTCTAACTTTTAAGTTTTGGAATCTATTAATATGTAATACCGTATATTAAGCAATTATATTATAAAGTGGATTGGGGATATGTTTCTCCCCAATCCCATAAGGATTATCCCTAACCCTTTATACTAATAATTTTGTTAATCATTAATTCTAACTAATGATCGATAGGATTTTCCCCCATATTTTACATAGATGTATGCACTACCTATCACTCCCGGTAACGCTTCAATTAATCCCGTTGACGATACTGTAAGTTTTGTCGGTGCACTACTTTCATACGTTATTCCCGTTGTCACTGGGGTTTGAATACCATTCGACCAATTCACTAAAACATCCTTAATTTGATAGTTTCCTCCTTGCGGTATTGTTGCCGGTAATGACTCACTTAGTTCAATACTTAATGGTGTCGGTGGTCCTTCTAGTGCCATTAACGTTCGAATGCTTTTTCCTTCATACTTCACTGAGATATAGGAACTGCCGATTGCTCCTGGTATTGCTTCAATCAATCCAGTTGGCGATACTGTAAGTTTTGTTGGTGCACTACTTTCATACGTAATTCCTGTTGTCACTGGCGTTTGCGTTCCATTAGACCAGTTCACTAAAACTTCCTTAATTAGATAGTTTCCAGCATGCGGTATTGTTGCCGGTATCGGCTCACTTAGTTCAATACTTAATGGTGTAGGTGGTGCTTCCAGTGCCACTAATGTCCGGATACTTTTCCCTTCATACTTCACTGAGATATAGGAGCTGCCAATGGCTCCTGATACTGCTTCAATTAAGCCTGTTGATGATACTGTAAGTTTTGTTGGTGCACTACTTTCATAAGTAATTCCTGTAGTCACTGGGGTTTGCGTTCCATTAGACCAGTTCACTAACACATCCTTAATGTTATAGCTTTCTCCTTGCGGTATTGTTGCCGGTATCGGTTCAGTAAGTTCAATACTTAATGGTGTGGGTGGTGCTTCTAATGCTACTAATGTCCGGAGACTTTTTCCTCCATACCTCACTGAAATATAGGAGCTGCCGTTGGCTCCCGATACTGCTTCAATTAATCCCGTTGACGATACTGTAAGTTTTGTTGGTGCGCTACTTTCATACGTTATACCTGTAGTCACTGGGGTTTGCGTACCATTCGACCAGTTCACTAACACATCCTTAATTTGATAGCTTTCTCCTTGTGGTATCGTTGCCGGTATCAGCTCACTTAGTTCAATACTCAATGGTGTGGGTGGGGTTTCTAATGCCACTAATGTCCGGATGCTTTTCCCTTCATATTTTACTGATATATATGAGCTTCCAATCGATCCTGGTACTGCTTCGATTAATCCTGTTGACGATACTGTAAGTTTTGTTGGTGCACTACTTTCATACGTAATTCCTGCAGTCACTGGGGATTGCATACCATTAGACCAGTTCACATATACATCCTTAATTTGATAGCTTTCTCCTTGCGTTATTGTTGCCGGTATTGGCTCGCTTAGTTCAATACTTAATGGTGTCGGTGGTGTTTCTAATGTAACTAATGATCGGATGCTTTTTCCTGCATATTTCACTGATATATATGCGCTTCCGATGGCTCCTGATACTGGTTCAACCAATCCTGTTGGCGAAACGGTAATTTTATTTGTATCACTACTTTCATATGTGATTCCTGAAGTTACTGTTGTTTGCCTACCGTCAGACCAGTTTGCGAAAATATCTGGAATTTGTTGAGTACCGTCCTGTGCTAATGTTGTCGGTATCGTATCACTTAACTCGATGCTTTCTAACGTGATTGGATCTTCTAATGCCACTAATGTCCGGATGCTTTTTCCTTCATACCTCACTGATATATATGAGCTTCCGATGGCTCCTGGTACTGCTTCAATTAATCCTGTTGGAGAAACAGTAATTTTATTTGTATCACTACTTTCATAAGTGATTCCTGAAGTTACTGTTGTTTGCGTACCATCTGACCAGTTTGCAAGAACATCTGAAATTTGATAGCTACTATCTCGTTCTAAAGTAGTAGGTATTGAACTTCTTAAATCAATAGCATCCAAAAATGGTGGACCATTTATCTTTAGTCTAGACTCTACTTTAATATTATTATTAATAGCTGTTATAGTCACTGTTTCGGAACCATGACTTGTCTCAGCTGGTACACTAATTAGACCATTTTCATCAATTGTGGCTCTATTAACATTCGATGAGACATATCTAGTCCCTGTAGAACTTTTTGTTACATCAATTGTAGTACCATCAGTCATTATTGCTTTTACAACTAATTGCAATTTATTATTTTTTAAAGATAGTTCCTCTTCAAGTGGTGATATTAATAGGGACTGAATAGAAGGTTTAGTTAGTTTTACTGTTGATTTTGCTTCTTTATTATTATAAGTTACATAAATTTCAACTGTCCCCTCTTCATCATTGGAAACAGCTTCAATAAGCCCATCTTTAGTTACTGTAACAAGGGTTGGATTACTGCTAGTATAAGTAACGCCGCTTGAAGAGTTCGTAACATCTTTCCTTGCCCCATCATAAATCTCTACAACTTTTATTTGTTCTGTTTTCCCTGAATGTAGAGTAACCTGAAGCGGAGAAACTTCAAGAAACGAGTCAATATTACCGCCATTAATTTTAATTGTTTCTTCTTTGCTAACATCACCATAACTTACTCCTACAGTAACATACCCAGATCCAGCATCATCAGGAACAGTCATAAGCCCGTTTGAGTTAATAGTTAACAACTTAGAATTAGATGAAGAATATTCTGTTTTAGTATCTTGGGTAATATCCTTATCTGCTACATCAGAATTACTAGATTTTAATACAGGCTGTAATTGATAGGATAGACCTCCATTTAAACTTTCAGGTACTTTTAACAAAATACTATTATAGGTCCCTGGAGTGATAGTAACCTTTCCCATTACGTTAATATTAAATTCAGATAGTGGATTGGCACCAACCTTTGTTGGCCTTGTGTAGTTACCAACAGCATCACGAATTGACAGACTTTCTAGTTCCCAGACACCCATTTCATCGAATTTATCTAGTAAAATTGTAGCAGTAAATTCATTGTTAACTTTCGAAAAGTTTAAATAATACAACCGTCCACTTGGTTTTTTATATGAACCTGAAAGTGAACTATATGTAATTCCTGATAGTTTATCTTCTACAGTAATAACAAGTTTTACAGCCACTTGTGTTGGAGAAAATTGAGACTTACTAATGTTCCCTCCTATAAATTCAGGTCCTTCCCAATCTGGCGTAGTTCCTGTTATTTCTACTTCACAATGAGAAAAATCTTTTATATTATCTTCTGAATCAATATAATCTAGTGCTGTGATTCTATTTCCAACAAGGTCCTCCATATAAACAGATGTAATAGTAAATTTGCCTCGCTCCTCATATTGACTAACAGTAAGAGATCCTATAAATTCACCTAAAGTATTTCTAACTAGTTGCATTGAACCTGTACTACCATTTGGCTTTTTATAATTAACTCTTACATACACTACACCTGACTCATTATCTGTCGCTTTTACCCTTACTTCAATTTTTTCGTTAGGTCTGACTATCTGAGAAGTAACAGAAATATCTTGTAAGACAGGTGCCTCAGAATCGACAATGGTTCCACTGACTATAAAATTACAATTCTCAAAATTCATTTCATTACCATTACTGTCTAAATAACTTGTAGATGTTCTGGAATTACCAGCATTGTCATTTACATAAATTGTTGAAAGTACCCATTCTCCACTCTCATCATACTTGCCAATCGTGTAACTACCGACAAATTGCCCATTTGCATTTTCTCTTAAAATAATTGATTTTGATTTTCCGCTTGGCAATCTATAATCTGCACGTACAGTAGAGACCCCAGACTCGTTATCTGTTACTTCTGCAACTAACTCAATTTTCTCATTTATGGTTACTTCTTGAGAATTTACAGAAATCAAATTAAGTAAAGGGGCTTCTTTATCTGTTGGTTCTGGAGGTGAATTAACACCCGAAACAATTAAATTTAGTTTTGAAAGATCAATTTCCTCTCCATTTGATTGTTTAGATAAGTTGCTTAAATAAATATAGTTTTCTTTATTATCTTCTAAATAGATTGATGTTGCTTTCCATTCTCCAGCTACGTCTATCTCTGGAACACTAATTAAAGCTTCATATTTTCCACTTATTGAATTTAATATAAATGAAACTGTTTTTGTCTGATTATTTGGCTTTCTATATGTAATACTACCATTATTGAAACCAGATAATTCATCTGAAATATCTGCTATTACCTTAATTGATGTTGTCGGAGTTAGTTCATTATTTGACACATTTATTTGAGTAATAAATGGTGCTTGTAAATCAGGAGTCATATCGGGAATTTCTACATCTATTTGTGCATATACTGTAGATTGAGTAAAAAGCAAAAGAACTATAATCATTATGCTCATTATTTTTTTCATCTAAAAACCCCACTTTCTTCAAAAAAACTATTACTATTGTTCTATTTTAACTATAAAAAAAATAGACTCCAAGAAGCCTCAGAGTCTATTATTTTACGATTAATTAACGTAGTAATTGTAATACGCCTTGTGGTTGTTGGTTAGCTTGAGCCAACATAGCTTGAGCTGCTTGAGAAAGAATTGAATTCTTAGTTTGAGCCATCATTTCTTTAGCCATATCTACGTCACGTACTCGAGATTCAGCTGCTGTTAAGTTTTCTGATGCTGTTCCTAAGTTGTTAATAGTGTGCTCTAAGCGGTTTTGAGAAGCTCCTAGTTTAGAACGTTCTTCAGATACCTTTTTAATTGCTTCATCAACTGTTGTAATTGCTTTTGCAGCAGTAGCTGAAGATGTAACATCTAACGCATTTTCAACATTTGTATTATTTGTTCCATTAGTTACATTTGCGCTTGAAGAGAATCCAGCGCCTGATCCTGTAATACCTAATGCAGCAGCACGCATATCTGAGAAACTTAAAGTCATAGATTGGTTCTCATTTGCCCCGATTTGGAATGTAGCAGATGCATCTACAGTATCGTTTGTAGTTGTTGATTCTAACTTAATTTGTTTAAGATCAAACACATCAGTAGCATCAAAATCAGCACCCATTGTAAACTTAATTCCATAGTTATCAAATGTATCGCCCGCAGCAACTACAGAAGATGTTGATGTATCTAAAGTTTGACCACCAGCATCTTTAACTGTAACTGTTAGATTCATACCATCATATCCGATATCGATTGTAGCAGCTTTTGAATTTATTTTACTACCATCTAGTTCGAAATCTTCAATTACATTTGCATTATTAGTTAAAGTAGCACCAGTTTGGTAGTCAGATGAAAGACTAATGTCCCCAGTATTTGAACCATTAACTGCAGTTTCACGAGCTGCAAAGTCAATGTCTACTTTATCTCCATCAGCCATTGCTTTAAAGTCTGCTTCTGATACTTTAAATGAAATTCCATGGTTATTAAATTCATAGAATCCATTATTTAAAATTGCATTTTCAGCGGCAAAATCTAGAGTATCAGTATCTCCATCAGTTGCACCAGTTAAGCTTACTTTTAATTCACCATTAAGTTTTTCAATAGTAAGTGTACCTGCGTCGGCTGTTCCATAATCAAATGCAGCACCATCAGTTGCAGCGATAGTAACTTGATTATCTCCATTTGCTCCAATGATATTTGGCTGTTTGCTTGTAGCAGCTAGTGTCCAATCCACTCCTACTGAATAATTCATATCTTTTTGAGCAATATCACTTACAACTGTTGTAGTTGTGTTTGTTACTTTTGAAGATGATAAATCACCATTTAATAACTTTTTAGTATTGAATTCAGTCGTATTCCCAACACGGTTAATTTCAGAAGTTAATTGGTTAATCTCTTTTTGGATTTCTCCACGGTCATCACCTGTGTTTGTATCATTTGAAGCTTGAACCGCTAGTTCACGCATACGTTGTAGGATTGCATGAGTTTCATTTAATGCACCTTCTGCTGTTTGAATCATTGAAGTTGCGTCTTGTGCATTTTTTGAAGCCATGTCTAGACCACGAATTTGACCGCGCATTTTTTCAGAAATTGCTAAACCTGCTGCATCATCACCAGCACGATTAATACGAAGACCTGAAGATAATTTTTCCATTGACTTGCCTTGTGCACCGTTTGCATTCGATAACTGACGGTATGTGTTTAGAGCTGCGATATTATGATTAATTCTCATTATTATTTCCTCCTTGGAATGTTTGGCTCACTTCCTTGTGAGCATTTAACTTTGTATGTACAAGAAAACCGAGCCGGCCGGACACCGTTTTCCTTGTTTACATAATTAATATCGGATGATTTAGATTTTGTTTAATAGTTTTTTATTAATTATTATTTAGAATTTATAATTTATTTTTTAGTAGATCTAAATTTTTGATTACAGCTTCCGTATTGCATACAGAGATATCTTTTCGAAGTTCGCCGCGAACAACTTCTATCCTTCTCGGAGCTCGAATCCCAATCTTAACCTGCTCTCCTTTAACCTCGGAAATAATAATTTCCACGTCTTCGCCAATCCATATCGTTTCCCCTATTTTCCGTGACAACACTAACATTTAATCACCCCTTTACACTTTCAAAAGAAATTTGGTGACGAATGGCATAGTTTTCATTATCTAAAATGACTTGTTTTGCTTTCTTAAGTGTTGAATTTAATACTATTGGCGCTTTTAAATTAACAGAGGATTTTTCCAAAGTTTCTTTTAATGAGACGATGGCAAAGACAGCAACTTCTTTTTCATCTTTTATTTCAAGAGAATGTACTGTTGCTTCATCTAAGTCAAAGTTGTAGTTAGAGATTACCCCGAATGGGCTTGTAATAATAAATGCTAAATCTTCCGTTTGGACAGACTGGAGAATTTGGAAGATGCTATTTTCTTCAATTGGAAGTAATACGAATTGTTTTTCCTCTTCAAAACCTGGAATCCCATGATCGAAATTAAGTATGCTTTCTTCATTAATTTCTACTTCACCCATGTAAGCTGTTTTAATGTTCATTTCCGTTACTCCTTTTGTTATACAATCCAATCAATTTTTAATGATGGAACTTGTGACATTTCTACTTTTACTTTCCCAGGTGTGTAATTGTGGATGGGCTTATTAATTGTTGTGTTGTTAATGACTTTATGAAGTTCTACTTTGATATCTACTCTTCCTGGCTCGAAGTGTATTTTCACGCTATCTGAAGATGGAATAAATTTGATACCTAAGCCTGAATACGGTTGTCTTCCCCTACTCTTAGCTATAGAAGCAATTGGATTCCCCCCATTTTCAATCCTCATCATCTGATTTCCCTCTTGTGCCGTTCTACCAATTCCATCTAATGCTTCTTCCTTACCTTGTTGAGCAATTTCAGCCGTACGCCTTATGGTACTTTTAAATCCCATATCTTCTCTAGCTAGAAAAGAGTCAATTGTTAGTTTAGATTTTGTTGTTTCAATCGTCAATTTTGCTTTTGGTTGTTGCAAATCAAGATCGGCCTTTGGTTGTTGAATTTCTTGTACTGGTTTTTGAATGTTTAATTCTAATAGTGCTTTTGAAGATTGTAGTTGAAGTTTTGGGATATTCATTATTTCTCTCCCTTTAAAGAAAGCGTTTGGAACAAGTTTGTCCAAACGCTTTAATTTATCTTAAGAAATCGGTTAAAGTTGGTTGAATAATTCGTGCACCAACTGAGAGTGCGGCACGATGAATTGATTCTTGTGTAATCATTTCCGTAATTGCTTTTTCATAATCAATATCTTCATTTTCGGACATTCTTTCTGTTGCAATAATTTCTTGTGATTGTAGACGTGAATCCATTAATTCCACGCGATTTTGTCGTGCTCCAATATCCGCACGAGTTACTAAAATTTTATTCATATTTGAATCGATTGTATTTAAGTATTTAGACAAGTCTTTACCCGTTTTAGGTGTAATTGTGTCATTAATGTCATTACTGATATCTTGAAACATTTGATCAATTTCATTGAACAACGGTATCGGATTTAAATTGATTTGCATCGTAATCCCATCAAATACTTCGATTTCAATTGTTTTATTATAGGAATCACTCATATCTGTTGGATCAACTGTTGGATAACCGATACCAAATTGATATGGTTCGGTTGTTGTTTTTGTTCCACTGAAAATATATCGATCTCCAATTTGTGTATTTGAAAGATCTTGTACGTGTTGTCTTAACTGTTGTAATTCACTATCTATTTTCACCCGATCGTCATTCGTCATAGAATCACTTGAAGCTTGCACCATTAGTTCATTTGCACGTTGCAAGGCTGAACCAATTTTATCTAGTGTATCATCAGTAGTATTTAACCAATTATAAGCTTCCCCAATATTTCGTGAAAATTGTTTCACATTGTTTAATTCCGTACGAAAACCTATTCCCTTCATCGCAACAACTGGGTCATCTGAAGGGCGATTCACTTTTTTCCCTGTATTAATTTGTTCTTGGACTTTTCCAAGTTTTGAGTAACTGTTTGATAGGTTTCGGAGCATATTATCTGATAGCATTGATTGTGTTACGCGCATGTTAAATACCTCCTACTATAATCCAACTCGACCCATACCGTTGATGATTTTATCTAGTGTTTCATCAACCACCGTAATCATGCGAGCATTGGCGTTATAAGCTTGTTGGAATGTAATCATATTTGTCATTTCTTCATCTAATGAAACAGAACTTACAGATGCTCGACGTTCAAGCACTGCTTGTTGAAGTGTTTGTGAGTTATAAAGTAAACGTGAAGCTTGTTGACCATCTACTCCCAGTTGACCAATTAACCCTTCAAAATATGTTTGAACACTAACGTTTCCAAGTGCGGCTATATTATCGAATTTCATATTTGCTAGTGCTAGTGCTTGTTTCCCGTTACCTGGTTCAGCACTTCCAATATCCGAATCTGATGCAGCAATTTTATTTGGATCATCCATTATATCCTTTGAAACATAAATATTCTGTGCAGTTATTCCAGTACCGTTTAAAGTATCTTTCTGAACAAAGAATACTTGACCTTGTGCACCGGTTAAATCTGTCCCATCTGCATGTAGAGTATTAAAAGCAGTTGCAAACGACTGAGCCATAAGGTCTAATTTTGAAAGCATATCTGAGAATAGACCCTTTTCAATCGGCAACCCAACTGGATTATCACCAGCGTAATAACCAAAAGAATCCACGAGTGATTTTAACTTTCCTAAATCATTAAAGTTTTTAATATCATTCACAACAGGAGTAGCTGATGCTTGCATATTGTTATCTAAATAAGATTCAGTTCCGTCTGAATTCACTTTGACAAGCTGTATTCCTGTCACCATTCCAGTTGGGGTAATGCCATCTGTTGAAGTATTTACACCCGAATTACGGATTTGAGCATAATCTTTCCCATCTACTAATTTAATAGTAGTATTGTTTAATTTTAATGATACTGTCACCGAACCTTCTGCAATAGCTAATGCATTACCTCCAGAACGATTATAAGACGTTTCAATTGGAAAATAACTAGATAGTTCATCTAATAACTGATCACGGGCATCATATAAATCATTTGGCATATAGCCGTTTGGTTCAATGGCTTGTATTTGTTCATTAATTGATGCAATTTGTTGAAGTACAGAGTTAGCATCTTTTAATACAATTCCAATTTCTGCACCCGCATTATCTTGTATTTGCTTAATGGAGTTATACATATAATTGAATGAATCAGCTACCGCAATCCCTCGTTGTACAACAACTGCACGTGCACCGCCGTCTTCAGGATTCACATTTAAATCTTGTAAGGAATTATAAAACTCATTAAGAGACTCTGCTAAACCGTAATCTGAAGGCTCATTTAACACGTCTTCCATCTGTGTAATAGCATGAGATCGTGCTTCCCAGTATCCTAGTTTATTTGTTTCTTGACGGTATTGTTTGTCTGTAAATCCATCGCGAATACGTTGGACGGATCCGGCTTCAACACCTGTCCCTATAAAGCCTGCAGTTGTAGGTGTATTTAACCCTGTACCAGGATATCCTAATGTCGGTTGCATGTTTACGCGTTGTCTCGAGTATCCTTCAGTGTTTGCATTCGAGATGTTGTGACCTGTCGTATATAAAGCGCTTTGTTGCGTGAATAACCCACGCTTGCTTGCTTCTAATCCCATAAATGTGGAGCGCATGAAGTCTCCTCCTTTTGTTAATCTTCTTCTAATTGTTTCTATGTATTAGAGTACGAGATTCTTACTCGCACCTTTTCATTAAGCTTGTGAATCAAAATATCCCTTTTTCGGAATAGCGTTTTGACCGCGCACTTCTTTACCAGAATAGTTAATCTGTTCAGGACTAGGGCGCAGCGTTTCCATTGTCATATTGACAAATTGGAGTGATTGATACACTAGTTTTTGATTTAACTCATTTTGTTTTTTTAATTCCTCAACAACTGAAATTAAACGATTTCGAATGGCTTTTATTTCAGTTCGTTGTTCCTCGTTCTCAGTAGCTTCGATGACATTGGCGACAGTTGGTGTGCCAGCAGGAGCAATTCCTTTTGCTCGGAGGTATTCCGTCACCACTTGCTGACGCTGTTGCTCGAGTGTTTCAATCGCTGCTACATGAGATTGCTCGATTTTCAACATTTGATCAAGTTCTTCCATGTCCCCTTTTTTCACAAGCTCTGTTTTGCGATAAGCATGTTCAAGCAAACTTCTATGCATTTTTTCAAGTTTTTCTAAGATGGTCATTATTGTTTGAACAGACATGGTTTAGAACTCCTTTATTTTTTATAATACTTCAAGACGTCTTCTGCTAATTTATTCGCATCAACTTTATATTCGCCTGATTTAATTTGCTCTTTTAAGTTTTGTAGTTTTTCTACACGTTCTGTATTGTAGTTTGAAGAAATTTGCATCTCTTTTGCAGCAGAAGAAATTTCGATTTTATCCACTGAAGTCGATTTTCCATTCATTGGTTTTACGGTATTTTGTTGTTGTTTTGTATATGGATTCACTGAATGGATTCCGTGTGAAGTAATTTTCACAATTATCCCTCCCTCTACTAACTTGTCTATTTGTTATTTCGGTTCTTTCACAAAGATGTTAACAATTTTCATAAAAAAAGCTTACATTTTAGACAAAAACAATTTATAATTCATTTATTTTATCAAATGAACCATTGTCTATGCTAAATGTAAGCAAATTTAATTTACTTTCTTTTCTCTGATAAGTAAGTAGCCTTTTCATGTTTAGCTATATTTTCTCTAAATTCCTTAGCTGCTTCAAATGTACGTAAGTCAGCACTTAATTCATCTTTACAACGGTCACACAATTTCCCGTTATTTGTTAAACGACCACAATTATCACAAGGATAGCCTAAATTAGGAAACATTGCTGGTTGTAAACGTCCTTTTCTAACCCATTTGTATAATAACTCTTCTTTAACTCCTGTTACTTCAATAATCCGTTCTACTGTCGCAGCACGATTTTCGCGTTTTCTTAAGAAACGATAAACTACTTCATACATTTCCTCTTCATTTCGCGCACACTTATTACATATTTCTTTTATGCCAATATAATTAAATATTTCTCCACAACTAGGGCAATTTCGTATTTCTGCCATATCCATTCCTCCATTATATTTTCGGTATCCGAAATATAATTATCTATATTCTTTATATCGGCTGTAGGCTACTAAAGTTTACACTCTAATAAGAGTAAAGGCTGTTACTGAATTGGCACCTGCTTCAAGTAATAAATTTTTAGCATGAGAAATGGTGGTTCCTGTTGTGTAGATGTCGTCTACTAACAGGATGTTTTGATTTTTCACTTTGTCAGGTGAAACCTTTAGTTTAAATATTTGTGGCGTTGTAATACGCTCTTCTCTAGTTTTCTCTCCTTGAGTCTCCAACGTGATTTTATCTAGGAAATGTTCAAAATTGATATTCGCTGCCTTCAACAACTCGTCTACATGGGCAAACGTTCTTTCTTTTAATTTGACTGGGTGCATTGGAATTGGAACAATTGCCGCATCCATTTTATTTAGTGCTTTGTGAATCTGATTTCGGAAAACTTTCGCCAGCACAACGTCATGCATGAACTTATATCGGTGGAGATAGTCTTTCATCGCCTCGTTATATTGATAGAGTGACATGACTTCTCCCTCTCCTGTTGGTGGATAAGGTTCAAACTTATTCTCGCAGTCTTTGCAAATCGTTTTAGGGTATGCATTGGTTAATAGTGTTTTCCAAGTAACCATTTCGTTCAGTGGAACATTACACAATAAACAATTCGTCACTTCACGCTTCATCCCATCACCTTCTGAAAGCCTTCTTTGTTGAGACGAAGAATTTCATCTCTTGCTGTATCCATTTCCATAGTGATTCCATGATGAAAATAAACAATTTCTCCATCAGGAAATTGAACGTTTCGGCCAACGCGACCACTAATTTGAATTAGTGCGCTTGAGGTAAAGATTCTCGATTCCGCTCCAACTACAGCGACTTGCACATTTTTAATGGTGATCCCACGCTCTAAAATCGTTGTGGTAAGTAGCCCAGGAATTTCTCCATTACGCAGCTTCATTACTTTTTCTTTTCGGTTTGGGTCTTCGGCATGAACACTAATTATTTCGGGGTTGATATCTTGAAACAGAGGGGTTGCTTTCTCCATTAGTTGTATTGTGGGGAAGAAAATTAAGAATGGTTCTTTCTGCTCTAATCTAGTTTTCATCCAATTAATAAGTTTTGGTGGAAGTTTGCCCTTATTAATTTTTTTATCGTATGACCAAAGTGATTCAAATCGAGGGACCGGTAGAGGGTGGCCGTGATATCTTCTTGGAATAAAGGAGTGACCCCAGTTTTCATGTTTTACTTGGGCAAGAATTTTTAGAGAAGGAGTAGCCGTAACGAATGCAATTGGAGCCTCATTCTTCCTCACTTTGTAAACTGCCTTTTGTAAAGCTTGATCTGCTGTATATGGAAAAGCATCTGCTTCGTCCACTATGACGACATCAAAGGCGTTTTCAAATCTGTATAGTTGGTGAGTTGTTGCAATGACAAGTTGTGCAAAACCATGTTGTTTCGGGGAACCCCCATAGTAAGCATGAAGAATTGTTTTTGGAAAGACTTTTAGAAATCGTGGAAAGAGCTCTAATACAACATCGGTACGGGGTGTGGCAACGCAAACTCGCAACCCTTTATTGAGTGCAAAGTGAACTGCTGGGAAAAGGATCTCTGTTTTTCCTGCACCGCACACTGCGTGTATAAGATGATTTCGCTTCCTACTGATGCTTTGAATTAATTCGTTGGATGCCTGCTCTTGAGCTTCCGTGAATTTTCCTTCCCAAGCAAGCTCGTGATGGTGCTTGAGGTTTGGTACAGGCCCACTCCAAACAATTAAATCCGTACATCTACTCATTCGCCCCATATTGATACAATGTCTACAATAGACACAATGCTTTTCACAGCGTGCGCATTCAAATTGGATAAATTCTTCTTGGTTCTCATTGTGGCATCGATTGCATTTGAAGGATTTTTGTTTAAAAAGGTTAGAAGATTGATTAACTGTGATTGCAGATCGGATGGAGAAATAGTTGGAGCCGATATAATTTTCAATCTTATTTTGAGGGAAGGGGGTGTTGTTTTGCGTCCAAATACGACCGATGAAAAAGTCTCGTATTTGTGGTTCGATGATGATGCCTTTGTACTTTTGGTAATTATTTTGTTTTGAAAGTTTCTTGTGCATGTTTGTACCTCCTTTAGGAAATATAATTTATCCACCATTATTTCTAATTTATCCGCCAAGCGACTTTTCATAGTATCAAAGAATAACTTTGTCCTCAATTTTCTATCTAATTTTGCCATATAATTTTAAGCTTTCCGCTAAAAAATAGCCCCTACCCAAAAAGTAGAGACTATCACAAAAACGCTATTTAATTAAACAATCTTTCTCGCCAATCAAGGTAAACATTAATCCACCTTCACCCAGCCTAAACCAAGTGCTCCCTCACCTAAATGGGTTCCGATAACAGGGCCGAAGTAGCTGATGTTAAAGTGTACATTCGGATAAGCTGAGGATAATTGTGCCATCCATTCTCTCGCTTCACTTTCACAGTTTGCGTGAATGATGGTTGCTTGAAGTTGGTCATACTTCGCTGCTTCTTTAGCAAGCAATTCTTCAACACGGCGTAAGGCTTTTTTCTTCGTACGAATTTTTTCAAACGGGACGATGACTTTATTCTCAAAATTTAGTATTGGCTTCACTTGCAATAAGCCACCAACTAGTGCCGCAGCTGATGATAATCTACCACCGCGTTGTAGATGGGATAAATCATCGACAATAAAGTATGCGTCCATTGATTTTTTCATTTCTTCAAGTTCGGCTAAAATTTCCTGA
The DNA here is from genome assembly GCA_030348875.1 of Ureibacillus composti. Taxonomy (GTDB): domain Bacteria; phylum Bacillota; class Bacilli; order Bacillales_A; family Planococcaceae; genus Ureibacillus; species Ureibacillus composti. The sequence goes on along the minus strand of JAUCEP010000002.1, from coordinate 861,507 downwards.
GCGGATGCACCTTCTTGAGCCATCTGTGCAGCCTTTACTGCATAGTATCCTTGAGGTGCACAAGAGATTTCACTGTCGAATGTGTGTACTTTTATGCCTTCGACCATGTCACCTGCTTGTACAGCTCCTTGGTATGTCCCACTGATGCCACTTGATAAATGGATCGAGATCACTTCATCATAGTCTTTAGCGAGCTCCTCGAAAAGTTGTACAAACTTCCCAACTGGTGGTTGCGTAGTTTTGGGGAACGTCTTTGCTCCGCGGACTTTATCGTAAAACTCAGAAGCAGTAATTTCAACTTCTTCCTCATAACTTCCATCTTCTAAATTGACACTTAAAGGAATCATTCGAATGTTGTAGCGTGTGCGTTCTTCCGGTGTTAAATATGCTGTACTATCGGTTACGACTGCAATACTCATGAATTTTCCCACTCTCCTATGTACATTATATTACCGTATCTACTAGATTATGTGAACTATAAACTAAAAATGCATGAAACTCACATTTTGCTCAGCAATACAATTACATATGACAGGCGCAATCAACATCACACTCAGTAGGCGCTCACAGTAATTACTAACCAATAAAAAAGATCGCCTCTAAAGTCATGAGGCGACCCATTAAGTACTCCGAAAACGTCCTTTGCGCGTAGGAGTTGATATTTCCAATTCATAGTTTATGAATCATTCCCAATATAATAAACACTTGTTACTTTCCAAGCGTCGTCTTCTTTGGCAAATACCGTCACTTGTCGGCCACTACTTTCTAATTTTGCGTCAGATTCTAGCTCATTCATATTAATAACGAGATTTGCATAGACTTGGGCTTGTTCTTTAGTATATTTCACAATGGTTACATCTGATGCGACTCGTTCAATATCGTAATCTGCAAATGCATTTTTTGCGATAGAAATGTCTTCTTCATAGTCAAACCCTTGTGGATCTTTTGATAACGTATTTGTGTATCGATTAATATCTTTCGCATTGAATGAAGCAATATATTCATCAAAAGCTGCGAGTATTGCCTTCTTGTCTTCTTTTGGTATATCAGTTACTTCTTCTACTTTATCTCCAAGTACCTCAAAACCTACAGTACCCTCGTCAATAATTTCTTTTGTTTCAGCTGGATCTAGTACTTCTTCTTTTTTATCGCCACAAGCTGCTAGCGTAAGCATAGCTATGACAGCCATTACTGCTATTAACCAATTTTTCATAAACTTGTAACCCTCCCGCGCATATTGTAGCATAGATTGATTTACTATGCCTATCGTCTTAGCTTTCGCGAAAATCGTAGTCATTTTCGATTTCTGTATTTATTTCGTAAAGTCATTCACTAAAGACGCTCGAATTTCGTTTTAGTTTCATATATTTCATTTTCACACGTGTAGCATGTCTATTACCGATTATCTTGAGAAAAATTTGGATTTTTATACAAACTCGTATTAAATACATTCTCTACTTTTCTACCATTCACACAAAAAAGAAATAAAAAAATTCCAACCAACAATCCTCCAAATGGAAAATTGCTGATTGGAATTTCACCCTTTATCCTTTTATTGCATCCTAATCTTTCTTATAGCACTCAATTAAAGCCAAATAGACTAGAGCTTCAATTGACTACTATCCTATCAAATTATCTAGTTTCTTATATTAACGCACTTCAACCCAGCCGTTTTTGATTGCTGTAACAACGGCTTGTGTACGGTCGTTTACGTTCATTTTTTGTAAAATGCTTGAAACGTGGTTTTTAACCGTTTTTTCAGAGATGAATAAAGTTTCACCAATTGCACGGTTTGATTGTCCATCAGTTAGTAATTGTAGAACTTCACATTCACGTTTTGTTAGTAAATGGAATGGACGACGAATTTCTGTTTGATGGAAATTGCCTTTATTTTCATGTTCGCTTAAGCGACGGAATTCAGCCACTAAGTTTTTTGTTACTTTCGGATGTAAGTATGAGCCACCGTTTGCCACAACTTTAATAGCTTCAACGATTTCGTCAGCATCCATTTCTTTTAGCATGTAGCCTAATGCACCTGATTTTAATGCATGAGTTACATATGATTCATCATCATGGATGGATAGCATAATCACTTTTGCTTCAGGGAATTCTACAAGTAAATCAGCAGTTGCTTCAACACCATTTTTCCCTGGCATATTGATGTCCATTAACACTACATCTGGTAAGTTTTCACGATATAACTTTAGACTATCTGTACCGTCATCACCTTCTGCCACTACTTCAAATGTTTCTTCAAAATCTAATATACGTTTTACACCTTCACGGAATAATTGGTGGTCATCTATAATAATAATTTTCGTCATGATTTCTACCCCTTTTGCTTGAGCTTTTGAATCTCATTATTTTTGATCATTGGAAGACCTTCAGAAAGTGGAATTTTAAACAGTACGGAAGTACCTTTACCAACTTCACTTTGAATTTCCATCTTTCCTTTTAGTAGGTCAATGCGTTCTTTCATACCAAGAATTCCGAATGATTGTTCTCTTACTTTACATTTATCAAAGCCTTGACCATTATCTCTCACACTTACGTTGAGCAACTTTGGAAGCCACTCAAGTCTTACCCAAACATCTTTTGACTTTCCGTGTTTAATGGCATTATTAACACTCTCTTGAACTAATCGGAAGATCGACACTTCATAATCAGAAGGAAGTCGCTTTTCCCCATTATTGGTTTGAAAATGTATGTCAACACCAGGGTTATACTCCATTGTCGTTGATAAATACTTTTTCAAAGTCGGAACTATTCCTAAATCATCGAGTGCCATTGGACGTAAATCATAGATAATTCTGCGCACTTCCGATAAAGCATTACGAACGGTTACTTTCAAATCTGCAATTTCCTTCATTGCTGCATCTATGCCTTTGTCGCGATATGTTCGGTCAATTAAGTCTGTACGCATTAAAACATTGGCCATCATTTGAGCTGGTCCATCGTGAATTTCACGAGATACGCGTTTTCTTTCTTTTTCTTGAGCAGCGATAATTTTAATGCCCAATTCTGTTTTCATTTTAGCCTTTTCTAATACGGAACTTAGATTCTTTAAATCAGTTGTTAAATAATTTAACACAACATTTACTTGATTAACGATATGGTCAGCTCGCTCAATCGTATCGTATAATGTTTTTAAACGGCGTTCTAAATCGTCTCGTCTTTCACGAAGTCTTTTTTCTTCTGCTTTTGATAAAGATAATTTGATTTGGAAATGATTGGCCGTTTCATATGCTTCACGTACTTGAGTTTCAGTATACTTATTAAAGTATTTACTTACTTCTACTAGACGCTGCTTAGCCAATTTGGTTTGCTGTTCTAATAAATCACTTTCATCTATAACGATTTTTAATTGTGTTTTAATTAACTCGAGTTCCTTCATCATTTCATCGAAGTTATTTCGACTTTGTTCACCAATCACAAAAATATCATTTTTTGAATTCGTAATGGAATCAATCATTCGGTTAAAAATGAAGTCCAATGAACTTATATCGAATTTCTGATCTTGAAACATAACCTTTCCCCAATCTAATTGGATTATATGGTTCTAATTGCTATACCAGTAAGTAAAGTAGTTCTAGACTATTATATCATTAAGTATACGATTTTTTTAGTAATTTTCTTCCTAGAGATGAATTGAAATATTTGAAATAAAAGGAGAATATATAATGCGGAATGACTATAAGACAGTAAAAGGATATGGAGAAAGCGAAATTGTATTATCAAAATCTCGTTTTATTACATATGTTGATCGTGCTGAAACTGAAGAAGAAGCACTTAATTTTATCAATAAAATCAAAAAAATGCATCCAAATGCAACACATAATTGTTCTTGCTACATGATTGGTGAACATGACAATATCCAAAAAGCCAATGATGACGGGGAACCAAGTGGTACCGCTGGCGTCCCTATGTTAGAAGTCCTAAAAAAACAGGGATTGAAAGATACTGTTGTTGTCGTGACACGTTACTTCGGTGGAATAAAACTCGGCGGTGGCGGTCTTATTCGTGCATATGGTAAAGCAACAACTGAAGGCATTAGTGCTGCACAGGTTGTAGAGCGAAAATTGCACCATATCATGAAAGTATCCATTGATTATACATGGCTTGGAAAAGTGGAAAATGAAATTCGCAGTTCTTCTTACACATTACAAGAAATCCAATATGCAGAAGATGTCGAAGTTTTTGTAAATGTTTTAAAAGCTGAAGAAGAAGCTTTCGTGCAATGGATGACTGAGCTAACCAATGGACAAGCCAAAGTAGACTGTGTCGATCAACTATTTGTTGAATTTGTAATATCGTAATAAAATTTTTATTTTACTGTTTTTCGACATCATAGTATAATGAATCGTATTGAATATTTTTTTCTTTTCAGCTGACATTATATATATCGAATTTTTTTGTGCTGTACTTCATCATTTCAACATACTAAATATGGTGGAATGATTCATTTACTATTTGTACGATTCCCAACTTAGAGGAGAGTTTAAATGAGAAGATCAGAAAAGAGCCAGAAGAAAAGGTCCAAGCTATCTTTTACTTTAAAAGTAATACTAATGCTGGCCGCCTCACTTTTAATATGCGTATCAGCTTATGGCATTTATATAACTAAAAAAGCGGAGAAAGCCGCTAACAATTCCTATGAAGAACTTGGAGATCGATCCATTTCTGATTTACGTGAAGCAAAAGTTGAACCCATTACAGATAATATCTCGGTTCTATTTATCGGGGTTGATGATAGTGAAAAACGTGGCCAAGGCGCAGAAAATTCACGTTCCGATGCATTAGTGTTGGCAACGTTAAATAACAAGTCTAAAACGGTTAAATTAGTAAGTATTCCACGTGACTCAAATGTTTACATCCCATACGTAGGATATAATGATAAAATCACTCATGCACACGCATACGGTGGAACTTTAGCCACAATCGAAACAGTGGAAAATTTATTCGATGTTCCCGTTGATTACTACGTACGAATGAATTTCGAAGCATTTATCGATGTAATTGATGCATTAGGCGGAATCACAGTTGATGTAAATATCCCGCATGCGTTTACAGAAAAAGATGAATTTGACAAATACACAGTAGAACTAACACCTGGACCAGACCAACATTTAAATGGTAGTCAAGCTTTAGCTTTAGCTCGTACACGTAAAATTGATAGTGATATCGAACGCGGTAAACGCCAACAAGATATCATTAAAGCGATGGCAAAAGAAGCAGCTTCTATTAAATCCATTACAAAATACGGTGATGTGATTGATGCAGTTGGCAATAACATGAAAACAGACATGACATTTGATGAAATGAAAGCCTTATTCAGCTATTTATTAAATGGCATTCCACAAATCGACACTCTTCAATTAGTTGGATACGATGACTGGACAACAGGCACTTACTATTATACATTAGATGAAGAATCACTTAAAGAAACACAATCAATTCTACAAAGTCATCTAGGATTAATCCCAGATACGTCAAACATTTCTGGCACAACAAACGATACAGGCGTAACTGAGAATACACAAGGTTACGAATACGACAATGAATAGTTGATTTTTGAACGCGGAGGAATTTTATTCCTTCGTGTTTTTTTTGTTTTGGATAATGGGTTTGGCGGAAATTTTTCTTGAGATGTTATTGACTGGATTGTATTGGGTTTTGCTCGGATAGAATTACTTTTGACCGGATACACTCGGGTTTTGCTCGGTTAAAATAACTTTTGACCAGATATACTCGGGTTTTGCTCGGTTAAAATTCTTTTTGACCGGATACACTCGGGTTTTGCTCGATTGAAATTCTTTTTGACCGGATACACTCGGGTTTTGCTCGATTAAAATAACTTTTGACCAGATATACTCTGGTTTTGCTCGGTTAAAATTCTTTTTGACCGGATAGAAGCCCATTTTGACTAGATAGCGGTGGATTTCGTCCGTTTAGTGGTTCATTTCGTCCGCTTTGCCATGCGTTTCGTCCGTTCTGCGATTTATTAGTCCGCTTAGCTATGGTTTCGTCCGTTCAATGATTTATTCGTCCGCTAAACCACGCATTTCGTCCGTTCAACGATCTATTTGTCCGCTTAGCCAGGGGTTTCGTCCGTTCACTGAATTATTCATCCGCTCATCACAGACATTCTTTCACTAGCAAGTCCATGTAAAACCTATACAACATTCCCTCTCACCCACTACACCCTTAACCAGAGCAAGAATCACATCTAGCTTCTCCAACATCCATCCAACACTCTTTCTATTTCCACTCCATCTTATACATCTCCATTTTTCCCTTTGATTCCTTTTTTTATTACTTTTATTTTTCACTCTTCGTTTCTTCTTAAAAAGTCACATCAAAAAAGCCACTTCCTTTCATCGAATAACTCGATCAAAAGAAGTGACTTAAAATTTACTTAATCATAATATTAACTCTCTAACGACAGAATACTTACTTATTAAAGATTCTTACTAGGTTAATGAGTGGTTTGTAGTTTTTACCAGCTAGTCCAATTATTTCGACGAACAGTTCAATCGCTACTAAGATCACTGTTACTAATAGGATAGCTCCCCAAAGTTTTGCCATTGAGAAGATTACTGCTGCAAGGCCAAACATGGCTGCGATTCCGTAAATAATTAAGACTGTTTGACGATGTGAGAATCCCATATCAATTAAACGGTGATGTAAATGGGATTTGTCTGGATCTGACCATTTTTGTTTGTTTCGATAACGACGAACAATTGCAAAGAATGTATCAGAGATTGGAACACCAAGCATAATAACCGGGATGATAAATGAAACGACCGTAATATTTTTAAATCCAAGTAAGGATAAGACCGCAATCATAAACCCTAAGAATAAGGCCCCAGTATCACCCATGAAAATTTTCGCTGGGTGGAAATTATAAAATAAGAAACCAATTGTTGCACAAGCTAAAATGGCCGCTATTGCGATAACAAAACCATTCCCCATAATCATCGCCATTCCCGCTAGTGTAATGAACGCGATTGTGGAAACCCCTGCTGCAAGTCCATCTAAACCATCAATTAAATTCACGGCATTTGTAATACCGATAATCCACACGATTGTAAATGGAATACTTAAAAATCCAAAATCTAACTGCCCATCATTAAAAGGTAAGTTGATGAATTCAATTTGAATTCCACCAAAGAATACGATGATAATCGCTGCTACTAATTGCCCTAGCATCTTTGCTTTTGCGGAAATCTCATACATATCATCTAAAACACCAGTAATGACAATAACTGTAGCCCCTAAAACAATGGCTAATGTGTATTGACTTTCAGGTCGTAAAATTAGAAGTCCAATTAAAAATGCAAGATAGATGGCTAAACCACCTAGTCGTGGCATAATGCGCGAATGAACTTTTCGATAGTTTGGTGCATCAACTGCTCCGATTCGAAAGGCCAAACGCTTTACTAGTGGAGTTAGTAAAATGGCTGCGACAAGCGCCACGAATAAAGACACGTAAAGCATGTCTCTCCTCCTCAAAAAAAATAAATATATACGTTACAAACCTCCATAATTATAGCATGGAAAATAAATAAAATATAGTTTTTCTAAATTTTTCAATCCAGATTTAATAAAAGTAATAATATCTACAAATTCCTTTGAATTAGATTTCCCCACGCGAGAAGTAGTCATACCTCAAAAAGTTTGATAGAATAACAAAGTGTCTACACTATAGTTAGACGATTTTAAAGGAGAGTAAAATTATGTTCTCAATTTTTAGCCGTAACAAAGAAAAAACGAGTGCAAAAGAATTAAAAAGATATTATAAAATTGTTGATCAAATTAATAATTTAGAACCTACATATTCATCGATGACAGACGATGAACTTAAAAATATGACAAATGAATTTAAAGAACGCATTGCAAATGGTGAAGAGCTTACAAACATCATCCCAGATGCTTTTGCAGTTGTTCGTGAGGCCTCAAAACGCGTATTAAATATGCGTCACTTTGATGTACAAATCATCGGTGGTCTTGTACTTACTGAAGGGAACATTTCTGAAATGCCAACTGGTGAAGGTAAAACATTAGTTGCCTCACTCCCTTCGTATGTTCGTGCCCTTGAAGGAAAAGGTGTTCACGTCATCACTGTTAATGACTACCTAGCAAGACGTGACTTTGAATTAATCGGACAAATTCATCGATTCCTTGGATTAACTGTTGGTTTAAATGTTCCGATGATGGATCAAGGACAGAAAAAGCAAGCGTACAATGCTGACATCACATATGGTGTCGGAACAGAATTTGGATTCGATTACCTTCGTGATAATATGGTTCGCACTTTTGAAGAGAAAGTACAACGACCTTATCACTATGCCATTATCGATGAAGTTGACTCCGTGTTGATTGATGAAGCGAAAACACCTTTAATTATCGCTGGTAAAATGGGAGCGAATGATGAACTTCATCGTATTGCCTCAATACTTGCGAAACGTTTCAAAAAAGAAGAAGACTATGATTTTGATGATGAAACAAAAGCAACTTCTTTAACTGAGCAAGGAATTGAAAAAGTAGAGGCTGCATTTGGTGTAGACAATTTATACGATTTAGAACATCAAACTCTTTACCATTATGTGATTCAAGCCGTTCGTGCACATGTTATGTTCCAACGTGATGTGGACTATATCGTTAAAGACGATAAAATCGAGTTAGTTGATATGTTTACGGGCCGTATTTTAGAGGGTCGTACTTTATCTGACGGATTACACCAAGCAATTGAAGCAAAAGAAGGTGTAACAATTACAGAAGAAAATAAAGCACAAGCCCAAATTACGATTCAAAACTACTTCCGCATGTATCCTATCCTTTCAGGTATGACAGGTACTGCGAAAACACAAGAAAAAGAATTCAATGAAGTATACGGAATGCGCGTTATTCAAATCCCAACTAATCGACCTCGTCAACGAGTAGATCAACAGGATATCGTTTTTAATACTATAGAAGCCAAATACAAATATGTTGCTCAAGAAACAGTGGAACGTCATAAAAAGGGTCAACCAATACTAATTGGGACAACTTCCATTTTGCAATCTGAAAAAGTAGCACAATCTTTAGATGAACACGGCTTAACATATCAACTGTTGAACGCGAAAACAGTTGAACAGGAAGTTGAATTAATTTCACAAGCGGGTCAAAAAGGACGTATTACAGTTGCAACAAATATGGCTGGTCGTGGTACAGACATCGTTCTAGGTGAAGGTGTTGCTGAACTTGGTGGTCTTTACGTAATCGGTACAGAAAAACATGAAAGCCGCCGTGTCGATAACCAACTTCGCGGACGTTCTGGTCGTCAAGGTGATCCAGGAGAAAGTCGCTTCATTTTATCGATTGAAGACGACATGTTCCGCCGCTATGCTAAAGACGATGTTGAAAAGTTCGAGAAGAAAATGGACGTCAATGATATTGGACGTATTACAAACAAAGACGTAAACGAACTAGTTGACCGTACACAACGTATCGTCGAAGGTTCTCACTTCTCTATGCGTGAATACAACTTAAAACTAGATGATGTAATCAATGAACAACGTCGTGTTATTTACACACTTCGTGATAGCATTTTAAAACGCGATCATCTACTCGGTAAATTAAAAGATATGCTTGTTGATACAGTTGACTTCGCTGTGCGTGAAAACGCTCCAGAAGAAGTTGACAAGATCGAATGGAAATATGAAGACATCGAAGATACAGTGAACTCCCTGTTCTTAACGCCAGTAACAGTGGATCGTGATGAATCAAAAGTAAACAGAATCATCAAATCGATGGAACCTTCTATCAACGAACTAAATGAATACATTGATTCGTTTGAAAATAACGAACGCATTATGCAAGTGATTCCACAAGTGATGCTATCATTTATTGATAGTATGTGGGTAAAACATTTAGAGCAAATGGCACACTTAAAAGAAGGTATTGGTTTCAGACAATATCAACAAGAAGATCCAATGCGAATTTATCAACGTGAAGGCTTAGAATTATTCGGTAAAAACTACCAAGAAGTTCGCCGTGCGATCGTTGAAGAATTAGTAGTCTTTATGAAATCACTAGAAATTAACGAGCAAGGGGAATAAGAATGAGTCTATTTGATTTTTTCAAAAAAACCGATAAAGTCGGAAAAGATAGTGCGATTGATTCAAAAGAATTAGTTGAGGGCTCTGAACAATCAGAAAGCAACGAAGAAGTAACGACGAAGCTTTCATTTCATCCGGATTGGAATGTACCCCAAGAGCAACAATATGTTTTTCGTTTCTTAGTAAATGAACTAGAACCTTTAAAGCCAAACCAATTATCATTGGCTGCAATCAGTATTGATGAAGAACGTCAGTCTGGTGCTTGGTTAGTTAAAGCGTTTTTCCGTTCATCACTACCTAAAGCAATTGAGCTAGGCGAAATCGAATTAATTTTATTAGATCAAGACAATCAACAAATCACATCTAAAACATTTAACTTTAATGAATTAGGCAGCATTCCTCCAGAAAGTGCCCGACCATGGGTATTTACATTTGAAAGAGCTTTAGTTGAAGGGAAAGAAATTCCACAAGACGGATGGAAAATCGCCTTTAACCTTGTCTCTTTAAGAGGACATCAGCTTGATTTAGATGAAACTTGGAAAAACCAACTTCCAAAAGAGCAACAAGAAATACTAGCTAATATTGTCAAAGATCTACCGAAGCTTGGTAAAACTGAAGTTAACTTCACTGGCTTCCAAGTTAAATTACAAGATGACAAAAGCTTACACGCATCAATTTTCATCCGTAATGGTCATGACAAGGCAATTAACCTTGAACAATTACCACTAGAAATTATTGATGCAAACGGTAAACTTGTTGCAAAAGGTTCATTCAAATTAGATCCAATTATGACCGTTCAACCAAATTCAACAAAACCTTGGACATTTATTTTCCCAGCTGAACTTGTAACTGCAGAAGATGCAGACCTATCACGTTGGGCAGCAAGAGTACCACAATAAATTAAGACACGGCATGGGTGATTTTTCATCCATGCTTTTTTTATGGATTGATTCCTGCATGTGATGGTTGTGCTTTCCGATAGGGAGCCTGGATTAACTAAGCGTAAGTGAGCTCATGTGAACGCAACTTTACTCTATCCGAACTTAAATCCGGCTATATGAACACAACTCTCTCTTATCCGAACACTAATCCGGCTATGTGAACCCAAGCTCGCTCTATCCGCACAAAACAATAGCTAAACGCACAAATCCTCTCCCAACTGCACAAAACTATTTCCCCTCCACCCCCTATAATAAAAAAATCTTCTGTTAACATTCTTTTAATGCCAACAGAAGATGTAGTTTTGAAGTAGCTTATAATCAATTACGCCTTGGCGCAGTTATGTTTGAATTCTAATTGTACTTACATAATACGGAATCAATAAAAAAATTATAAGGGCAGTAAACCTTATTTTTGAGCCATCAGTTGGACGTCCGCAACACGTTTTGCGCCAACATAGCGGGATGCCCAATAATGTGGATCATTTATTCTCGTAATGCTTACGCCATCACCAACTTGAGAGTGAATAAACATTCCGTTTCCATAGTAAATTCCAACATGCGAAATCCCATTGCCTGATGTATTGAAGAAAACTAAATCACCTGGTTTTAGTTCGTTTTGTTTAACGGACTCTCCTACTGAAAACATTGCATTTGAAGAACGGGGTAATTTGATTTCTAAATCTTCGAACACTTGTTGTACATATCCTGAACAGTCAAAACCACTAGCTGTTGTTCCCCCATAGCGGTAAGGCGAATCTAAGTATTCTTTAGCAGTTAGTCTTAATTCACGTGATGAAAAGTCTACCTCAGACTCTGACGCTTCGACATTCCCCACTGGCGAAAAGAATATACCACACCCGGCCGCTGCGGCTAAAACAAAATTTCGTACTTGCTTGTGATCTTTCATCAACACCCTCCAGTATTCGTAAGTTCTGAAAAAATTAACTACCCCAAGCTTAACGTATATCGAATCCCTCAACATTACAGTTCATTAACAAAGGAATGACACAATTTCCCATCTCTTAAAAATTTGAAATATACCGGCAAATCCATATATCCCATTATTCTCCACAATACTCACCAACAAATTTTTATTACAAACAAAATTGATCATGGGTTGTCCCATTTTTCAACGACCTAAAACCACGTAACATTTGTAATGAAAACATTCCCCCTCTTACTCAAAAAGGAAACTGCCCCAATATGAGATTCTTTAACAAGGGCTCTAGAGGATATTTCACGATTTGTTAATTACAATGAATTTTATTACCCAAGACATTAAAACAAAAATAAAAATAGGGTGAAAAAATCACTACGATTTCTCACCCTACCATTAATATCGTCTTTTTTTCTTGTCCACACTTAATAAGAAACCGCTACCAACAAGTGATGCAGCTCTCATCTAATTATTTCACATCGTTAAATCGTTTATAGGCAACAAAGCGATCTTTCCAATAGCTATACTCTAATTTAGAGACTTCTACCCCATCGCTACCAGCGTGGATAAATTGTCCATCCCCAATGTAGATTCCCATGTGAGAGATGCCTGATCTGTACGTATTTTTAAAGAACACCACATCTCCAGGGACTGGTGTTTCAACTGAAGTTGTATCGTTTAGGAAATAGTCCTCACTGCTTTTGCGGGTGATTTCTAATCCAGCGTTCATATACACATAACGAACGAAGCCACTGCAGTCGAACCCAGCTGTTGTATTTCCGCCATATACATATGGAATACCTAACAATGATTCTGCTATAGTAATTACTTTATTATAAGTAGCTTTCCCCTTTGTAGTTGGTCCTACTTGAATTTCTTTTTCCTTATTAAGCTGATCCTTAATCATTTCTTCGGCTTGTACAATTTGAGGAGCTGGGAAATCGATAATTGGTTCATCAACTACTTCAAGCGGTTGTTTAGATCCTTGACCATTCTCAATAGTCAATACTTGTCCAATAAATATTGTATCGCTCGCTAAGTTATTCCACTTTTTTATATCTGCTATTTTAACAGCATACAAACTGGAGATTTTAGACAATGTATCACCTTTAGCTACTTTATGGCTAGTGCTTGAAGGCGCTTCATTTTTTGCAGGCGTTTTATTTGTTGTTGTTTGCGATGGTGTTGTTGCTGGTTGTTTTGTAGTAGTATTTGTTTTCGAAGTTGTAGTTGTTGCTGCTACAACTAATTTTTGTCCGACAACAATGTTGTCATTTTTAAGTTTATTATTCGTTTTTAACTGAGCAACAGTTGTTTGATTAGATTTAGCAATTTTTGTTAAGGTGTCACCTTTTTTTACTACGTACGTTGCTGCATCTGCTACTGGAGCTACTATGATCGAACTAGCTAGTAAACTAGCACATAATACCATAAACTTTTTCTTATGTACCATTGCCCGGACCATCCTTTCTAGTAAAAAATATCCTTTATTTCCATATTACTTTTACATTCTACTATAAAGCAATACTATTAAAGTAAATTTTTTTCAAAAAGTTATAGATATTACGACAAATTATTGTAAAGAATAACAAGAAAGTATTTAATTCGACATTTTTTTATGTTACAATTCTTCATTGTGTGTACGCAAAAATAAAATTTTTTGAAAGTTTTCTCTTTTCCCACTCTACTACAATCTAGTAAAATATTGGGTTCAGATTTTATCATATTTAGCCCCTTGATAGAATCTGTTTAATCCTTACTGGGTAAATCACAATTCGATGAGTAAGACCATTACTCAAGGAATAAATTCAGTTTTAAGTTTTAAGAATATTTAAAATAAGTAATAACTAAAGGAGATTTATATCATCATGAAATTCATTAAAGAAAATCTTGCTGTGGGGTTTATGCTTTTTGCACTTTTCCTTGGAGCAGGTAATATAATCTTCCCTCCGTTATTAGGACAACAAGCAGGAGATGAAATTCTTCCCGCTATTATTGGTTTCCTAATAACAGGTGTAGGATTACCATTACTAGGGATTATCGCCGTAGCAAAAAATGGTGGAGATTTACAAATTGTTGCGAACCGAATTCATCCAATTTTCAGTATTATTTTTACATCTGTTGTTTATTTATCGATTGGACCACTTTTTGCAATCCCTCGTACAGCAGCTGTAACATATGAAATCGGAATTGCACCATACTTATCTGAGGCATCCCAAGCTAGTTGGTTACCATTGTTCATCTCAACTGCAATATTCTTTGGTATATCACTATATTTGGCACTTAATCCATCAAAGTTAGTAGACCGCGTTGGAAAGGTGTTAACTCCTGCCCTTTTAATTGTGATCGCATTATTAGCAATTAAAAGTTTTATTACGCCAATGGGGCCAGTTGGAGAATCACATGGTGCTTATATAGAGAATGCGTTCTCAAAAGGATTTATTGAAGGCTATTTAACAATGGACGTATTGGCATCCCTTGTATTTGGGATCGTAATTGTCCAAGCTTTACAGGCAAAAGGAATTGTAAGCCGTTCAAAACAAATAACTATTACTATTTTCGCTGGCTTCGTTGCTGCATGCGGGCTAGCATTCGTTTATGTTTCTTTATCTTATATTGGGGCTACAAGTACTAGTGCCATTGGTTCATTTGATGATGGTGGTAGTATTATCGCCGAATCGGCAAAAATGTTATATGGAAGTTTAGGAAGTATCATTTTATCGGCTGTTATTATTTTAGCTTGTATCACTACTGCTGTTGGTTTAATTTCGGCTAATGCTACTTTTTTCAATAAACTTTTCCCAAATCTACCTTATAAATTTTTAGCAGTTGTTTTTACATTGTTTAGTTTAATGTTTGCAAACTTTGGTTTAAGCAACTTAATTTCTATTTCTTTACCTGTATTATTGTTCATCTATCCGATTGCAATCGTCTTAATGTTCTTAGTATTATTTGACCAAGCATTCGGTCGTGACCCAATTGTGTACACATTAGCATTAATTGCTACAGCCTTTGTAAGTTTATATGATGGAATCACAGGTGCAGGCTTCGAAATTGAATGGTATAAAAATATTGTGAGCACGTTCCCGTTACATGATCAAAGTGTTGGATGGTTAGTTCCTGCACTTGTTGGTTTAGTCATCGGATGGATTATTCATATCCTGAAAAAAGCTTCCTCTTAAACTTAAGTCAAAGACTAATATCTCCTTTTGTTGCATAGTTTGTAACAAAGGAGATATTTTTTGAAACAAATGTTACATTATAAACTGTAATACTTTACATTGTTGTAATAAAACATTTTATAGTGTTTGCTAATTTAACCCGAGAAGTATTCACAAAACATTAAAAAAAGCGGCATATATCATCTCCTAAACGGCAACGTAAGAACTGACAGTCAATCACCTTGTTCCTTCATTAATTATGCAAATGTGGACGAGCCAAATTAGTTCAATTCATCACAAAGAACCCCTTTAAATTAAAACTATCAAATACATAATATTAATAGAAGAAATGCATAGATTTCCCCTTCTTTATCTAGTAGGATCAATTGTTTTATTACGTTTATTTAATTATGTTCTCCTATTCTGAAAAGTTTTATAACAATCTATTAAATTTAGTTTACTAGTTATATAATGAGTCTATCAGAAGAAGAGGTGGTTTTAGTAAATGAAAAAAATAGCTCCAATACTCTTTAGCCTCATACTTTTCTTAATGTTACCTCTTAATACGTTTGCATCGAATTTAGATGATATTAAGGCCATTATAGAAAGTGATTATGTTGGTGAAATCGATGGAGATCTTCAAAATGCAACAACTATAGAAGATGTTATTGAAATGCTAGACCCTTATTCCGCATATTTTACAGCCCAGGAATATGCCGCTTTTACCGATTCAGTAGATTTAAAATCTGTTGGGATTGGTGTAGTACTTGAAAAACATGAAAAAGGGATTCTTATTGTTGATGTAATCGAAAATGGGAGCGCACATAAATCCGATATAATTCCAGGAGACATTATTACAAAAGTCGGTAATCGTTCTACAGTTGACATGACAATAGAAGAGGCACAATCTCTTATTTTAGGTGAAGAGAACACAAGAGTTGTTCTTACTATACTAAAAACAACAGGAACAACAGTTGAGAAACTGATTACTCGTCAATCCTTTACATTACCTAATGTAACAACTGACTTACTTTATGGAAACGTTGGGTATATTTCATTGAATTCTTTTTCGATGGATGGGGCTAAGCTAGTTACCAATGCTTATAACAACTTGAAAAAACAAGGGGCCACTTCATTTATTTTAGACCTACAATATAATGGAGGCGGATATGTTTCAACTGCAGAGGAATTAATTGGCATGTTCCCTAACGCACTTAATGCCTATCGATTAAGACTTTCTACGGGAATGTATGTTACACCTGCAATTAAACAAACAACGCAATTTCCCGCTAATACATGCGTTCTAGTTAACCGTTTCAGTGCTAGTGCTTCAGAAATGACAGCTGCTGCTTTACTTGATCAAAAGTCTGCCATCCTATACGGAGAGACAACATACGGCAAAGGGACAATGCAAGGCTTCTATGAATTATCTGATGGAAGTTATCTAAAGTTAACAATAGGAGAATTTATTGGACCTAAAGGAACGCTTGTGAAGGGTGTTGGGGTAACGCCTAATATAGTAACTACAACAGAACCACTCTATCAAGCCCATTATGACAGTATTAAATCGAAATTAACTAACTATAAACAGTTAAAAAGCTTAAAAAATGTGCCAACAACAAAAACATTTAATATCACATTTAATAAGGAAATTAGCGAAACAATAAGTGAAGATTCAATTGAGTTAATCGAACTTGGTGGAGATCAGATTGAATTTTCTTACGAAGTAAATGGAAATCAAGTAATGATTACTCCTAAAGAACCTTTAACACCTGGTGCTGAGTATATGTTACTAACACATCCTTCTATTAAGGATACAAAAGGTAAAACTTTAAAAACAGGCATTTACCTTCATATTACTGTAAAAGGCGAAGAATAACAAAAAGCCGTAAATTAGAGATTCATTCTAATTTGCGGCTTTTTTTGATTTTAGACATTAATAACGTTTCCACTATGCAAATAAGGTAAACTCCTTAAAAAAAGAGGCTTGCCTTTTAAAAGTAAATTATTGATAGGATTCTATATGTATTTTACCCTACTAATTGTTTTCTATTTGCAAAATGGATGTTTACGATATCTGAAGCTAACTGTTCTGGTGTACGCGTTTTTGTAAATAATGCAGTTAATGTTAATCGCTCAATAGCTCCAAGAATTGAATGAGCTAAGATTAGAACATCAATGTCATTATATAAAAATGAATTTTTTTCTTTTTCTAAGATCTTCATTAAATTTGAAGCAAACTCTTTCTTTATGAATTCTGAACTTTCAGAATCGTAAAAACCGATTTTCGTTAGATCTTCATTCTTTAGGAAGAATTCAAATAGATTTGTTAAATGTGATAAGATACTATCCGCTACATTTCCACTTTGTTCATTAGAAAAATCATTTTCTACGATCTCGAAGAAACCAGTACGGAATAACTCATTTAAATCTTTGTATAGAGATTCTTTACTTTCAAAATATAAATAATATGTTGGTTGCGTAACATTAGCAGATTTTACAATTTCACTAATCTTTGTTTCATGATATCCATAAGTTGAAAATTGTTCGATTGCCTTTTCTAATAATAACTGCTTACTTTTTTCACCGCTAGAATTTACCTTGCGCCCTCTCGGCATGAAGCTCCCTCCTAAATCAAACCACTTATTACATTATCATTATTATATCTTACTATTATTTCTAATTAAAGGCTTATAAAATAAAATTTACAAAATCTTTCAAATTCGTAGTACAAAAAACATTAAAGGACTTAATATCGGTCATATTAAGTCCTTCATTTGTATTGGAATATTTTATCTTATTATTTCTTTTTACTAATTTTATTTTTTATCTTGCCTAGTAGGCCATTAATTTCTTGGAATTTTAATATTGAAACTAATACTATATAACCAATGATTGTAAGTAGGAATGTTACGATGACATGGATCCATTTAAATTCAATATTTACAAAAGTAGAGACAACCCATGTGACAATAAAATATCCAACGGTTAGGACAGCAAATTTACCAAATTGTAAAATATTATTCTTAACAAAATACAACTTATATTTCCCTTGTAAATAAGCAACTAAAAGAATGAAATTAACCGCAGCACTAACAACGTTCCCCCATGCAACAGCATTTGCGCCGAGTTCATCAATTAATAAATAAGTAACAGCAATATTGACTCCAAATACTGTCAAAATACTAAATAGGACTGGTGTCATTGAATTTCCTTTTGCGTAATAGAATCGAGTAATATACATATTCGCAGCAAGGAAAAACATAGTTAAACTAAAGATTTCTAAAATTGGTGCTGTAATAGCTGTTGATGAAGCATCAAATAAACCATACTCGAAAATAATTCTAATAAGGGACTCTGCTTCGAAGTATACGTAAATCGAAATCGGCATAACGAGTAAATAAAGCATTCTTAAACCACGCAAATACAATCCTTTAACTGCTTCTTGGTCACCTTCCCCTTCCTTCTTACTTAAAAGAGGATAAATAACTGTTGTCACAGCTGTCATTAAAATTGCTTGTGGGAACTGTGACACTTTCGTAGCATAGTTCATTGCTGCAACTGCACCTTCCTCTAAACCATTCGTGAAGAAACGTTGCAAGATCGTATACATTTGGGCAGTAGCTCCACCAAGCATGATCGGTAACGCAACTTTCCAAAGTTCTTTTTGATCGTCCCCAAATTTAAGACTTGGTTTAAATGACATGTTTTTCACATTTCGAACGCCATAAATTAAGAATCCTACCATAAAGATGGCACCAATTAGCGCACCAATACCATACCCAATTGGCCCCATTACGAACGATAGACCTACTGAGATAATTAAAAATGAAAGGTTATATACTAATACTGAAAAACTGGATAAATGGAATTTCCCTTGAACATTCAACACACCGCTCATCCAAGTTGATAAAACAAGCATAATCGTTGAAGGCATCATCCAGATATATAACGATTTTAATAACTCATACTCTTCTCCTGTTACATCTCTAAAATATGAATGCAAAATCCAATCATCAAACACTATGAAAATAAGGGTTATAACCGTAATGGAAATAAGAATCGTTGTAAATGTTCGACGGATATAATCAGATATAGAAGAATTTGTTTTATGATAAATTGAAATAAATGCTGTCGTAAAAGCTCCACCGATCACTAAATATAAAAAGTTTGGGATCGTATAGGCATTAATAATACTTTCGGCAGTATACGTTGTTCCGTATTGAATACCAATAATAATTTCTCTTAAGAAACCGAAGAACCGCGCAAAAATATTAACGATCGCCACGGCTCCTACGATTTTTAAAAATTTATTCAAAGAAGATCATTCCTTTAGGTTAGCGAGATTATTGTTCGTTTAAGTTTAATAGAGAATATAGCGAAAAGGAGGAGTTATTTTGCAATCTGTTCATAAAGGCCCTTTAAACGAGCAATAATTGCTTCTGCATCATGTAATTTCAAAAGCTCATCCACACGTTCATTATTAACTAGTAAATGACCATTATTTTGTACAACCTTTTCCATTTCGGCATACAGCGCCTCTGTACTCTTAGGTGGTACTAAAATCCCCGCTTGTTCCTGTAACATGTAATGAAGGCCACCAACATCTGACGCAATAACAGGCGTACCACATGCAAGCGCTTCTAAAGCAACTAAACCTAGACCTTCTATGTAAGATGGCAAGATAAACACATTTGCCGCTTGAAAATATTCAGATAAACGTTTTTGTGGCATCGGTTCAATAAAATGTACATTCGTAGAACCTTCTGCTAAATCTTTCATTCGTGTTGAGAAGCTCACATCTTTTGTGGAACCAACACAATATAAAGCTGCTTTGTTCGGCTGAGCCTGTTCAAGTTGAAGGAAAGCATTGATTAATTCTTCAACGCCCTTTTCTTGAATAATATTACCTACAAATAAAAAGTTCACTTTTTGCTCGTCCATGCCAAGCTTTTTGGCTACTTCATTTTTAGAGGCTGGTTGATGAAACACAGTTCGGTCTATCCCCATACTCATTACAGAAATTTTGTCTGAACTAACTCGAAAATCTCTCACAATGTCGGAGGCCAACTCTTCTCCTACAGCAATAACGTGATCGGCATTTTGAAGAATCTTTTCAGTATAGCCTTTGATTCGAGCACTCTTCTTGGCCATCTTATTGATGTCACCACCATGGGCAGTCACAATATACGGGACATTATGACGTTTCTTTAACAAATAAGAAAACATCCCACTTGGGAACACGTAATGACTATGAGTTAATCCGATATCTTTTTTATTTTTTCTAAACGCAGATAGTACCTGCATTCCCCAGCTCGCGTATTTTTTTAATACATTCGCTTTACCGGTAGCTGGATTCGTATTCACTGCTAAAACGGATTGAACACCATTTTGGCGTAGTTGTTCTACCTGATTTTTAACAAAAATCCCATAGGAAAGATGGTCTTTTGATGGATACATATTGCTAATAACTAAAACTTTTTTCATTTCTTTTTAGCACCTTCTACTAGTAGATTCATTCCTAAACGTGCTTTATCTTTAAATTCGTTATTAGTTTTCTCAGCAAGTTGTTGTGCTTGCTCCCAATCTTCACTCATCTTACTGAAGAGATGAGTAAAGTAAACATCGCTTTGAATTAATTGATCAATTGGTAATGAATACTCCCCTAATCCAGCCATTTGTAAGAAGTCATTTACTTTTGTATGATAAGAAACCCCGATAATTGGTGTTTTCGCATCTGTTGCTAAAATTAATGAGTGTAGACGTGTCCCAATTAACACATCGAATGTAGCCGTTAAATCTAATATTTGTTGAGGCGATAAATTCTCATCAATAATCGTTGTGTTTAGAGGATTCTTCATTTTGCTTTGAATATCTTTCGTCACATCTGCATCTTGTGGATATTTGGTAGCAAAGAATGTCACTTCAACATTTGCATCATTGATTAAACGATCTAAGTTATTCGCCATTCCCTCAATGTAATTGTTGTACAGCAGTTCATCACCAGTTGGCCAATAGGATGGATTATAGTAAGGCACTGCAGTAACCCCAACTTTTTTCGGTGCCGGACTATAAGATGAACGCTCTACTTCTAAACTAAAAGCAGGGTCACCAATCACGTGAACATCACGTTTGACACCAATTTGTTGAAGTAGTGCTTTTGATTTTGGATCACGTACAGAAATATTTTGAGCGTTTTTCGCCATATAACGAATAAACCATTTCCCTAAACCAGTATTAAGTGGGCCTGCTCCACATCCGTAAACTACATAAGGGACTCGTGAATTCTTTGCCATCATCGCATATGAACCGTATAGTGGCGCTTCACGTTTGTATAAATCCATTAAAATACCACCGCCACCAATGACTAAAAAATCTAGTGTCTTTACGACTTGAGCATTCTCTTTATATGTTTTGAAAAATGTTTTCGGAGCATTGCCTGCTTTGTAATACAGAGGGAAGCTAGTCACAGAGTAACGTTGTGCAGTTTGTTTAGGATTATTACTAAATACTGTGATATCTTGTGTTTTAATTTGAAACGCCTTTTCAAGCTGGCGAATTATACTTAAAAGGATTGCTTCATCCCCGTTATTATCGTTTCCGTAATTTCCAACAATTCCAATTTTCACTTTTATTTCATCCTTTTATATTTAAAGTTTAGTATGCTTTCATTCGTCCGTTGAAGCACGGTTTGGTCTGTTCGGGCAATTATTTCGTCCGCTTCGGTTCCGGTTTCGTCCGTTTAGACTCTTATTTCGTCCGTTCTTGCTTCGGTTTCGTCCGTTCAGACTCTTATTCGTCCGTTCGTGCTTCGGTTTCGTCCGTTCAGACTCTTATTCGTCCGTTTGGGCTTCGGTTTCGTCCGTTCAGACTTACATTTTTGTACGTATAATTATTTCCAAGTTTCCATTTCAATAGTATAGCATATAGGCTTTTATTTCGCCCTTTCTCAAACGAATTATGCCCTACAAAAGTTTCCTCCAAACCCATTAAGAAGCGCGAGTGCCTCTTCAGTTCCACCTACAAAAACGCCACGCACCCCGTGTACTAGCCGACTTGGCTCACATCTTATGAGCCCTTTGCAACTTACGGCTCTTGACACAAAGAAAAGCTGCCCAATAAAACTCTCATTGGACAGCCTGAATATCTCTAAATATTTTATTTTTTTAATGCTTGATATAAGAATAAGCTAAAGTGTGCACGTGATACTTCCACACTTGGCTTGAACGTGCCGTCTGGGTAACCAGATGTAATTCCACTTGCAGCAAGTTTTTGAATATCATCAAAAGCCCAATAGCTTGGTTTTACATCAGTAAATGATGTTGATGTTGTAGCTGTTAAATCAAATGCTTCAACTAAAATAGCAGCCATTTGTGCACGAGTTAATGCACCGTTTGGATCAAACTTATTATTCCCTTTACCTGACATCACGCCTGCATTTTCGATTGCAGCAATTTGACGGTAATATGGGTGACTAGATGGTACATCCGTAAATTCAGGATTTGAAATATTCGTTGTATCTAGCTTTAATGCATTTGCTAAAAGAATGGCAGCGTGTGCACGTGTTAAGGATTTAGTAGGTTTGAAACTACCATCTGGGTAACCACTAATTATTCCACGCTCAACTAAATAACTGATTTCCTCTTTATATGGATGCGTATTGCTTATATCAGTAAACATTGGTTTCTCTACTACTTCAGGTTCCTTAACTACAACTTCAATATCTTTAGAAACTGATTTTTTTCCTAAAGTGGCAACTACTTTCCCTTTACCACCCTTACCGTTTGATTTAAATACACCAGAACTACTAATTGTTCCGATATCCCCTTCAACTGACCATTTTAATTGTGAAGGTGCGTATACTAAATTATTTCCGCTTGCATCTTTTGCAGTTGCTTTGAATGTCATTGATGCATTTGGTTCAACTTTCGCACTTGAAGAAGAGATTGATAGAGTTGAAGGTGCATCTACTACGCTAAAGTTGATTGTTTGAGCGGCATTACCATTTTTGATAGTTAAGCTTTCTGAACCTGCATTTACTGCTGTATAACTTAAACCATTCACCGTAACTGTGTTATTTTGTGGTGTGATGATAAAATCTTCTGTTCTCACTGATACAGGATTGTAATGTTCATCTAATAAATATTGTGGCTCCAGTTTAACTGTAGCGCCAACTAAGAGGGTGCCGACTTGATCTCGACTTATTTTCATCGTTTTTGCAGCACCAGTAGCACCAGTACTAATTGCTTCAATAATCGCTGAAATTTTACGTTGTGTTGCACCACCTGCTGGGTTATTCGCTAGCACAACTGTATTGCTTCCATATTTACGAATCCCCATTGTTGTCGATCCGCCGCCATCAAAATTAAGAGCTCGGTCAACACCAAGGTTTACCAAGTATTTCGCAAATTGAGAAAGTGTCATTCCACCATCTACTGTAACAAGATGAACTGTTTGTTTATCATCATCGATCGCTATTGCCGTTCTCTCTGTCACTTGGCTAGCTCGGCTACTTGAAGTATTCATCGTCACATTAACTTTACCGTTATAAACTAATAAAGGTCCACTTGCTACTATGTATTGAGCATCTTTCCATTTATTATCGATATTAATTGAGACAGAAATTTCTTCTCCGACTTTTACGTTTTTAAACTTTGTTAAGGCATCACCATTAAATGAAAGGACAAATCCATTACGAGGAATTTTTGAATTTGCTTTATCCCCATATTTACGAATCCCTGTTACTTTACCAGTAAATGATTGCCCAAATTTCGTTGCTGAGATTGTTTCAGGTGTTTCAACGATGAACTCCATCCCATATTCATTAGTTGGAGTGATTGAGCTATAATGTTGAGGCGTATATAAAATGCCTTCATTAGCTTCACGAGTTTTATTTAATCCACTAATTTCGGTACTTTCACCTTTATAATTCACAATAATATCACTATCGTAATAATCAATCTCCGCATTCCCATTTGCAGTTATTCCAAAAGCAATAGGTTCACTTACATAATAATCTTTCGTTTCTGAAATCACTTCAGGAGAAACAATATTATTATATTGAGAGATTAAATACATTGGGTAGCCATCACCCATATTGAAGAAGTTGGCATTAATTGCACCCACGACACGATTACCTTCAGCTGAATCTTGATTAGCACGCTGCGTTAGGGTCATTCGTGAGTTAATAGGAGAAGGAATACTTAATTTTAATTTTGTATATGGATTTGCTAAATTCACTTTTAGATGATTAATTGTTTTCTTTGAATATGTATAATTTGAATAATTTACGCCTTGCGATACTGGGTATGTATTATTCACATCTTGGAAAGCATATCCTTTTTCACCACCACTAAAAGCAAGTGAAAGAGCCAAGACTGAACTAACTACAACTGGAATTTTAAATTTCATAAAAAACTTGCTTCATTTTTTACTACGAAGCAATTCACCTTCCTCTCTTATACAGATATAGTATAAACATATCAAAATTTCCACAATTATTCTATAAGACTATTTTAACTTTAATATTTCAACTATATTACTAAATTTGTAAAAGTGGACTTAATATCATTCTAATGATAGATTCCCACCTTTTTACAAACTTTTGATGACAAAAAAAGGCAGCCACTCCAAACTAGAGTGACCACCATTTTTTATTTAGTATCTGATAATTCTCGTTCGAATTTACTTAACTCAAGCATCGGGTAAAGGTTGCGAGTTGCTACATATATTGCGAAGAGCATGAAGTAGAACATGGTATAAACTTTTAATTCCCAGATGTTATAGACAACACCTGCAAAACCAGTCGCAAACCAAAGCGCAAACATATATTGAGCAAATGTTGATTTTCGATCCTTCCAGAACATCCAAAGCATTGTTAATAAGAAACCTGCAAATAATAGCACACCAATTGCACCTGTTTCAGCAATTACTTGAATGTATTGGTTATCTGAGTAGAAGTTCTTCCCACCGTAAATATCAGAGCGAATTCCATACTCTTCATATATTGGCGAATCATATGATAGCGTAGCTGAACCACCAAATGTACCAAAACCAGCACCTGTTAAAGGATAATCGGATAATACTTCAAAACCTTTTTTAATATAGAATAAACGCCCACTTTGAGTCATCAATTCAATCGTCTCTGAATCAATCGTTTCTTTAAAACGATTACTTAAACCACCTGAAGAAACATCACCATTCGTTTCATTTTCAACCCCTAAATATTGGCTTAATATAACACCAAAATTCACAGGGAAATAAACGAGAATTAAAGCAGCTAAAAATGTAATGACCATTTGCTTTAGTTTCTTCCAATTGCGTGATATTAACATGAAGAAGAAAACAAATACAAACGATGAAATCCAAGTACCACGAGATAGCGTTAGTAGTAAAAGTCCTATAAAGGCAACCTCTGAGATCATTAGTAGTACTTTATATTTTCCGTCTTGGTATGCAAAGCGAAGGAAAAACGCAGCACTTACGGCAAAGAACATCACAAGTGCTAATGAGTTTGGGTTATTAACTAAACCATAAATACGTACAAAGTTTGTAGATGAAAGTACTTTATCGGACCAGGCTTCTGGCATCCACATACTTCTAAGGGAAAGCTTTTCTACAATCCCTTGTACAAATAACACAAACCCTGAAAACACCGTTATCCAAGCAAGTTTTACGAAGAAGTTTCTTGGTAATTTACTACGACTTAAAATGTAATACAATAGGTACATAATAATGAACGTTCTCACTTGGAACACAACTGATGCAACGGACACACCATTAAGGTAGCCAACAATAGCACCAAAAATTAAAAATAGGAAGAAAAACCATTCGAATTTCTTAAAATGAAACCACGCTTTCCAATGCTTAATATTTAATAGAAGCAATCGAATTAGTACAATTAATGTAATTAAATCCCCGATTAACTTCATACCCGTATTTAGTTCCGTAAAGAACGAACGGAAAATTACATATGGAATTAATACTACCAAACTTTGGAAGGGTTTAAAGAATGCAAATAGTATAAAGAAAATCGTTGTGCTTATTAACGCGATCGAGGTCGGCAAAAGTGTTGCGGCAATCAGAACGGCAATGGCTAAAATTATCTCGAGCCACTCTTTCCTTCCGATATCTGTTGATATATCTTTCATTGATTTGACTATCCTCTCTTATTTCTATATCTTTTCAGTCATCATTTCCTCTTATTATTCTCAATGAGTAACTACAATATGTTACAACGAAAATAAGTATAATATGGTTACATTTAGATTACAAACCTTTTAATAGATTTAATTACATCTATTAATTTAAATGTAAACTTGTTAAAATGATAGATGACTGAGAGGAGGTCATCTAGTGTTCAAAAAAATACTCGGACTAGTACTTGCAGGATCAATTACTCTATCAATTGCCGCTCCACAAACATTCGCAAACGATATTAGTAATCATCAAATGAAAACAGAACTAACTTATTGGGCTGACAAGGATGTAATTTTACCAGATTCTAAAGGTAATTATAATCCCAATCGAGAGGTAACACGTGGTGAATTTGCTTCATATATTGCCCGTGCATTAGAATTAACAACTTCCACGAAATACAAATTTTCAGATGTTAAAGGATCTCAACTAACAAGAGAGGTTCAAAATGCAGCAGGTGCTGGTATTTTGAGTGGTTACCCAGATGGTAAGTTTAGACCTAATGATAAAATCACACGCCAACAAATGGCAGGGATGCTATACAACGCTTTAAAATATCTAGATGTTCCTTTAGAGGAAGCTACCGTTAACTTCAAAGATAAAGATCGTATTTTCTACTCCTTTACTAAAGGCGTAGCTACTTCTGTTCACTACGACATAATACGTGGTGATAGCTCATTCAAAGATGGAATCTATTTTAAACCAAAAGATTCAGCAACAATTGGACATGCAGCTGCATTTTTATACCGCATGTACTTTGTAGCAGAGGATTTAAAAGATGATTCAGAAGTTGAACCGGCACCTACACCAACGCCGACTCCAACACCAACACCTGATACATCTTTTTATGTAGCAACAATTTCAAAGGGCAATATCACTAAAAACTCTGCAAAATATTCGTCATTTGAACAAGCCAATTCAGCTTATGGCTCTTCTTATAATTTAGTTTATCAAGGTGATAAAATCGTAAAAATGTCGAGTGGTCTGGCATATGCTGCTAAAACTACAGACAGAACGACATCTGTTTACGCTACTAAAGACTTCAAAAACCAAATCAGTTATGCTGCTGAAGGTGAAGAATTAAAATATATCGGCACTGGCATCAATGACAATAATCAAATTTATGTTATTGTAAAAATTGCTGATGCGGTAGGATATGCAAAACTATCCGATGTTACTCTTGTACCAACAAGTTTAATTGAAGGTCAAAATGATTATTCAGTAAGTAATGGAATGTTAACTCATAAAGTTTACAATCAACTAACTAAAAAAGCTGGACGCTATGATGTAGGTCCTGCACCATCATTTATGGTACCAGGTGTGACATACTACAGTACTGATGGTGTTCACTTCTATAATTCTAGCAATCAATTAGTAGGAACATATTATCCTTACTTCCAATTTGCTTCAGTTCGTCAACCAAGTAATTATACTGCAGATGAGTTAAATGCAATCATTAACTCAGAACTTGCTAAACGCCAAGCAATGGGTGGCGACTATGTGAATGCAACTTCTACATCTAAATTAATTGGCTTAGGTCCGGTAATGAAAGAAATGGAAGAAAAGTATCATGTTAATGCACTATTCATTCTAGCTGCTGCCATTCATGAAAGTAATTTTGGAATGAGCGACAAAGCCCATAAAATAAATAACTTATTTGGTATTGCAGTGTATGATCATGATGTAGCAAACGCAGGTACAAAATATGATTCACCTGCAGATAGTGTTCGAGCTTTCGTAAATAACGTGTTAAATGTCGGTTACATTCCTCAAGGAAATTATAAATCTCAAGGTGCTGTACCAGGTAACAAAACTACTGGTATTAACGTTAACTATGCATCCGACCCATATTGGGGAGCAAAAATTGCTGGTCATATGTATCGTATTGACACTGCAAATGGTAATAAAGATTACGGTAAAGGTCGCCTTGCAATGATTGTAAACAATCAATATGCAGTGAATGTGCGTACAGAACCATATGTAGGTGCTACAACTCTTTCTTATTCATACAAAGTGAAAAACTTAGGAGAATCTGGTGAGTTTGGTTACCCGGTTGTAATAGTTGATGAAACAACAGGTACAGACGGATACATTTGGTACAAAGTATATTCTGATGCAAAAGCTCCAGCAGATTATGTTTGGGTGCGCTCAGATAATGTAAAAGTACTTCCAGGATATTAATAGAATGAAAGACTTCTCAGATTGCCAATTAGGCGTTGGGAAGTCTTTTTTTTAGGAGAGGCCTTTTATAATATAAATGAATAAATTTAGATTGATTTGTGCTAGTATGCGGTTGACTTGCTTATTAGGAATTTTTGAACAGATAAAGCTAGAGTTTTGCACACATAGTTAAACTGATGTTTTGCTCATATGGGCTAACTTAGACCGGAAGAACTTCCAAATTTATGACTTTAGAAACAAAGAGTCCTTTACTTTGTCCAATTTTTATAAATCTGTTAACATCAGCTTAATTTTTAGGATGGTCTTTTAAATTATAATCCCCCTTTCTGCTACTCCTATTCGTCATAAGACTAAAGGATTCAGATCAATAAACCCTTCACAAGTAAAACGAACATCTGTTGAAATGTAATTTTTAACACCTATTTCAACATTTATGATCCCACCTGGCTGATGTATGTTAAATATTCTCTCATTTTTTATCTTTGACAAGTAAAAGCCTAAAGCAAGAGTACCAGATCCACAAGCTTGTTCGAAAAATCTACTTCCTGTTTCCTTTACGTAGACGAACGGCCTTATCTCATAATCTTTTTCCCTTAATCTTCTATAGGGAATTACTCCAATCGCTTTATCTTCAAATTTTTCATTTACCTCTTCAACAATCAGACTAAAATCATCCTCGCATGGCCAATCATCTGTTAGGAAATGTGTAATCCCATTGAGATGTACAATACTTCCTGAGATACTTTTTCCTTTAAGATTAATAACAATATCTTTAATAGAAATTGGATTAGGCATTTCAGCTTTTGCTTCAAATTGAGTAGGAGATTTAACCTTTACCTCACATGCGAGAGGCAATTCGGAACCGGAAGTTTCTAACAAGAATCGACTATTCTTGGTTAAGCCTTTGTAAAAACAGAATGCGGCGGCACTTAATACTGCATTTCCGCAAAATTCTCCTCCTGACATTTCTAATCTAAGTACAGACTTTTCATTTTTGGGTGCTACTATGAAACCCACTTGTTCTGCATTAAGATATTCATATTCCATAATCATATTGGAGATTTTTGCATAGTCAGCAGGAGCAACATAGTTGGTAATAAATACTGTCATGTTTTTAGAAGGACTAACCTTTACAAAATTAAGCCTCATTACTAAATCCCCTTCCGCTATTTATATTAATACATCTAAAATTTTTTAGTATGGTAGTCTACCATATTCCACACTTCCTACTTGTTATTTCGCATGTATGTTAATAATCTAATCTTCATTATGATTTAGTAAGCATATAAAAAGTTCCAGTTCAAAAGAAGCCGGAACTTTTTATATGGTATTTTGATTCTTGCTGCTAAGCCCTTATATATTTTTTGTTTTTCCCATCACAAGACACAAGAGTAGATTTTCCATATTACACCACAATAACACCATTATAAAACCATAGCAGCCAACATACCGAAAATCATTAACGGAATGTTATAGTGCATAAAGGTAGGTACACATGTATCCCAAATGTGATGATGTTTCCCATCTGCATTCAATCCAGCAGTCGGACCAAGCGTGCTGTCTGATGCAGGTGATCCTGCATCTCCAAGTGCACCTGCAGTTCCAATTAATGCTGCAGTTGCCAATGGCGAAAAACCAACAGCAGCACAAATAGGTACGAACAAAGCAGCAATAATCGGGATTGTCCCGAACGATGATCCGATACCCATTGTAATTAATAGACCAATTAGTAGCATGATGAATGCAATAATTAATTTATTATCTCCCAAGATTCCAGATGCAGATTGTACCAGATCTTCAACAGCACCAGTCTCTTTCAATATAGTTGCGTATCCGGAGGCGATTAACATTACAAATGCAATCATGCCCATCATAGTAACTCCTTCATTAACAACCTTCTCCCCTTCCTTAAACGGGACAACAGTGAATATAAAGAGAAGAATAATACCAGTAAGTGCCCCCAAAACAAGAGAATCAGTTAAAAGTTGTACAATAAGAGCAGCGATAATTGAAACAATCGTAAGGACGTGACGGTATGTGAAAGACAGATCGTCTTCGACTGATGCCGCAATTTCATTAATGACTCCTTGATTCCCAACAGATAGTTCCCTGTCTGACCGGTAAGTAATAAAAATCGAAAACAATAAGCCTACAATCATGCCCAGACCTGGTATTAACATAGCGTAAGTAACTGATGAAAGAGGGATTTCCATACCACTTGCTGTCATTTCATCAGCAATGATTCCATGGAATATTAGCCCAAACCCTGCTGGAATCATAATATATGGTGCCTTCAATCCAAACGTTAACGCGGTTGCAACACTTCTACGGTCCACCTTCATTTTATCGAACAAATGAAGCAAAGGCGGAATTAAGATTGGAATAAACGCAATATGGATTGGAACAACGTTTTGAGACAAACAAGCAACGCCTGCAATTGTCAATAACATAATTGAACGTTTTCCTTTTAAAACCCTTACAAGTTTTTTAACAAGAAATCCAGTAATCTCCGAATAACTAATCATTACAGCAAATATTCCTAGCAAAATATAACTTAGTGCTGTATTTGCTTGACCACCCATTCCCGAGATGAGCATATTCGTCGTTTCAGCTAATGTTAAGCCTTCCATAACACCGGCAACACCGGCCGCTATTAAGATTGCAAACATCACATTTACACGAAGCAAACTTAATACTGACATGACGATGACCGAAACAACTACTGCATTTAATAACATCCAACCACCCTTTCCTTTTACCTTTTCTATTTGATAAAATATTCCGATAATTACAGATTTAAAGACATTCCCTTTAAATCCGACAAAATACTAAATGACACTAAATTTTGATTTCTAGTTCACTTATTTTTTACAATACTAATATAGGTGGTAAAGATAGTTACCCATCGTTTTCTAACACTATCAAAAGGGTTATAGATGGGGCTGGGGAAGAGTTAGTAATTTATCTTCAAGTAACTTTTTATCAACTCATCCCTTAGTTCCTCGCACAAAGCTTATTTCCCCATCTGTAACCTTCTAATCTAACCTGATCTACCTTGTTATTCTATATCTCTACTAATAAATGGGATTTTTTTCTTCACATTATTAAATTGGAAAGATCCACTCTTTAACCAGTTATTCATAGCTTCTATATCCTTAGAAAACACTCGGTCGGCATTAATATACGGAACAATTTTTCTACCATTCTCTAAAAATTTGCTTGTCGCTGTAGACATTTTTTCTTTCCCACGAATTTCTGCAGCCTGTAACCCACAAATGGCTTCAATCGCTAACACTCGACGTGTATTTGTAATTACTTGATATGCATGTCTTGATCCAATCGTCCCCATACTTACATGATCCTCTTGGTTCGCTGATGAAGGAATAGAATCAACACTTGCTGGATGAGCCAATGTTTTATTTTCAGATACAAGTGATGCTGCGACATACTGCATAATCATCGCACCTGACTGTAATCCCGGTTCAGGACTTAAAAACGGTGGTAAATCATTTAATTGTGGATTTACAAGTCGTTCTATTCGGCGTTCTGAAATATTTGCTAATTCTGCAACAGCAATTGCTAAAAAATCCATTGCGAATGCAATCGGCTGCCCGTGGAAGTTACCACCAGATAAAACTTTCTCACCGTTATCGAAAATTAACGGATTATCCGTTGCAGCATTCATTTCGATTTCTAATTTTTCCTTCACATAGTTTAATGTCTGCCATGTTGCTCCATGTACTTGGGGAATACAACGGATTGAGTATGCATCCTGTACACGAAGTTCTCCTTGCCTTGTTGTTAAAGAACTATCTGCTAAGTAGGAACGTATACGCTCTGCCACCTCCACTTGCTCTCTATATCCACGAGCTAGCTGAATGTCTTCGTCAAATGCATCAATAATACCACGTAGCCCCTCAATTGTTACCGATGCAATTAATTCCGTTTGGTAAGCTAATTTTTCTGCTTCTAAGTATGCAATAACACCCATTGCAGTCATCGCCTGTGTTCCATTTATAAGCGCTAATCCTTCTTTTGCAGTTAATGTAATTGGGAAAATTGCTTCTTTCTTTAGTGCATGTATCGCGGATGTAATCTCGCCTTTATAGAACACTTCTCCTTCTCCAATTAACACTAAGGCTAAATGTGAAAGTGGAGCTAAATCACCACTAGCACCTAGTGATCCTTGCTGAGGTATTACCGGATGTATCCCTGCATTTAATAGCTCTAGCAATCTTTCAATGACAACAGGACGTACTCCAGAGAAGCCCTTTAATAATGCATTTGCACGAAGAAGAATCATCGCGCGTGAAACAACCTCTGGGAAAGGCTCTCCAACCCCACAAGCATGGGAACGAATTAAATTTAGCTGAAGTGATTCCACATCATCTTTACTGATCAACACATCACTAAATTTTCCAAATCCTGTTGTAATACCGTAAACAATTCGTTCTTCAGAAACGATTTTTTCAACCGCTTTTCGACTTTCTTGAACTTTTCTCATACTCTCCTCGGAATAAACAACTTTTTCTCCATCAAATAAAACCTTTCGTACCTCTGAAAATGTAAGTGTTTGACCATTTAATGTAACCATCATTTTGTCTCCCTTCAAATTCCTATAGTTAAATTTTTACTTAATAAAAAAGAGGACTATATCAATGAAATCACTAAAAAAAGTGATTTCTTGATATAGCCCCCTATTAACTAAATACTATGGGCAATTTATATGTGATTAATACCTAAACCAATTGTTTCATGCTCAGATCCTTTAACAGGTGCGCCAATTGTACCGTATAAGGAAACAGCAATCCAATCGCCCTCTTGCTTATTGTCATAAGGGTTTCCCCTTAAAACAGCAAAAGATAAGCCAACTGTTCTTAATACAGATCCAATTTGAACTTGGCCTCTTGTTACCCCGCTTAACGCTTCAATAATCGCATGGTATAGGGCGTGTGATTCACGATATACGTCTGATTGGATAATCTCATTTTTCTTAGCTGCTGTTTCTATTGCAGCAACTACTTTATGCGCATCCATCGAACCGACTTTTCCTGTACAACTCTTCCAATTCAACTGCTTAATCATTTCCAACTGATCAGCTGTATCATCAGATAGCAAAAGTAGGATGGCATGTTTACCGATACGACAATCATTTTTCAATGCCATTTAAACAACTCTCTCTTTTTATAAATACCTTGAATAACTAGATTAATATTCTAATGTCTAATAACTATTTTGATTGTAAACGCTTCAATAATGAGTGTCAATCGTATTTTTGAAAATTTTAAAAAATAAGTTAATTGAAGCCATTAACAGTTAATCCATATTTCCAAAAAAAAAGAGAAGTGCTACAAGAGCATCTTCTCCAAAAAATATTATATGTAAGAAACTTACTAACAACAATTGCTTATGTAAATTCAAATATTTTTATTAACGAGTTAAGCGATCAATGAAGGCATTGATATGTTTGTGTGTTACATTATCGTTTACAGCAAACGTCCCGTCGCCTTTTCCAACTGTAATTTTGTTAGAAGAAAGAATTGAGACACCTTCATATGCCCAATGTTTTTTCGGAACATCCGTAAATTGTTCCGCTTCCCCTTGCAATTTTAAATCAAAAGCACCAGCTAACACATATGATAATTGTCCTCGAGTAATTGGTGAACTTGGTTTAAAGTTTCCCTTTTCATCTCCACTAAATGCACCAATTTTATGTAATGCAGTAACTGCCCCTGCATACTTAGAACCTGGTTTTACATCATTAAAAGGAGAATTCGTATCAGAAGTATCTAGTCCTAATGCTTCTGCAAGTTGTATTGCGACTTGACCACGAGAAGCGTAAATATTGAAATCAATAGCAGCTGATTTTACTTCTGCTACTTCTGTTGTTGAGAAGTTCGCAATACGCTTTGCCCCAACATAACGACTTCCCCAGTAGTATCGGTCATCAATGTTATCGATATCTACACCTGAACTTGATGTTGCAGAAATAAATTTCCCACTTCCTAAATAAATCCCTACGTGAGAAATACCTGATCCAGATGTATTAAAGAATACTAGGTCTCCCGCTCTTAAATTCTTTTTCGAAACAGAAGTTCCTTGTGTGTATTGTGCGCGAGATGTACGCTCTAATGAATAGCCTAACTTTGAAAATACTAATCTTGTATATGCTGAGCAATCGATTCCTGTATTTGTACTTGTTCCACCATAACGATATGGAACACCTAAATATTGTTTTGCTGTACTTTGTAGTTCAGAAATTGTTGCTGCTTCTACTTCATTTTCGTCTAATGCACCTATACCTGTAAATATCATGAATGATGCAAAAATTGGTAGTAACCATCTTTTCTTCAATTTCAAAACTCCTTCCAGAAAGCCCGTGCCGTTTTATTTGCTAAATATAGACTATCATAGAAAGAAGTGTTGTTATTTTTCAATTCAGTAACTATTACTATAAAACAGAAAAGACAGAATATAGTCACTTAACTAGCAAATTTATGCATATTCGACAAATCCATTTCCCCCAAATAATACCTCGTAATATGTTTGTAACAAGGTGTGTATTATTTTCCAAAACCTTAACCAATATGTGGATAAATCATATAAGATATACCATCAAAATTACAGTTCATTTTTAATATATTACTTAACAATAACATATTTTTTATTTAACAAAATTTCTATGTAAAAAGCCTTGTCATATTTGACAAGGCAAGGAATTACAGGGCATCCATATGCATTGGACCACTTGGTAAATATTGTGTTAAATTTAGCTCTTCTAAACCATTTTTAATTTCCTCTGTATAACCAAAATTGTTAACTGATAAATATCCAGATTTTGAAGCAATTAACTCTTCTACTACAGGTAAAAATGATTTGTCGATTTCACTCCATAGTCGGTAGGAATTTATTAGATCCTCTAATGTGAGATGTTGATAATCTTCTCCAACAAAGTTCCCATCTTTATCTACTTTATACCATAAATCTCCGTTTGGACGTATCCACTTGTCCCTTTCTTTGCCAATTGCCGTTTGTATTGCTTTCGCTGTTTCCAGGTAGATTGGATCGTTAAACTCTTGATAAGCGATTAATAGTAAATTCATCCCACCTAAAACGTGATTCATAGACGAATGTGTTTTTTGATTTTGCTCCTCAACAACTGGAAAATAATCAGATATATAATAGGAATCCTGATCAACAGGAATGATATTTCCCTGTTTCTTTTGGGAAACTAGTAAATCAGCATAATTTCTTAATGGTTTTTTGTAATCCGGTACTTTTAACTTCTCTCCAACATTGTAATAAAATAAAGCAATTTGTTCATTAAACCGTGTATCAATAAATGGTGCCGTAATGCCGTACAGATCTTTTAAATAGGTACTTGTCACTTCTGTTTCCCAATAGGTTTGATCCCCTTTAAATTTCTCAAGGTTTACGAAGGAGTTATTAATTAGGTTTTCAAAATATCGATCGCCTTGCTTTTCAAAAAGCTCTAATGCCCTATTTTCTTTTACTAACAACAAGTTTCTCCCAAACCCTTGATAAGACTCTGGCATTGGTTCAGTCGAGCTTACCATCCGATTATAAGGACCTTCTGCTGTATACCACTTGTTTCGTTTTTTATAGTTGGAAGCAGATTCTATCATCCAATTGTTCATATTTTCATCTGAACGGAAAAGCTTTTCATCTGAATCCATATACCAAGTATCAACGATGTCTTTCCCTTTTGAGGCTAATGTATAAAAGACATATAAATCCTGTCCCTTTGAATATAAAGAAATGGCTTCTTCTTCTGCGAGCAGTTCGCGCATAACACTTTCGCCACCATCATCATAGCGCTGTTCCAATTCTTTGGAACGATATGCTTGTCCAACCATTCGTTCACCTACAAGCCCCTCACTATTTTCCATACGTAATAAACCAGTAGGATAAGTAGATAAATTATAGTTTTCTTTATCGTCAGGGTTTTTCTTTATTGGGTAACGATCGAATCGATAAAGTTGAAACTTCGATGAATTATACTCAATTTGAAAAAGGTTGACCGTAATTTCTTTTTTTGATGGATTATCCAATGTCGAAGAGACAAATTCATCCCCATTGGTAAATTTTCTAACCGTGACATCTAGATTTGCCCCTCGTGAACCTCCAATTTCATAACGATAAATCGTATCTGTTGCCGTACCATATGTGACAGTATCCTTTCCCTTATTCTCTATTTTTTCTTCAGTTTGAATGAATAAAGGAGTTTCATCTTCTGTTATTTGCTCGACCTTCATTTTTTTATTATCTAAAAAAAACCATTCTGAGTCTTTAAATAAGTCACTAGCCATTGCAATAGTAGAATTTCTAACATCACTAACAAAGCTTGAGATGACTAAGATTGAAGTCACTAAAATGATGGACATGAAATAGAATTTTAGCGGAATTTTTTTTATCATCCGAATATAGTACCTCACATTTCGTGCAATTCTTCTTACACTAATAAAATGCTCTAAGGTACACCATTTAAAACCATTTACTCAAAATTTTATTAAATTGAATTGTTCGAACTAAACTTGCTACACAAATTGAGTAGAACCTACAAATGTTTTGGGGGGTTTTATGTGCGGGTTTCGTGACTTTATGTGCAGCTTTGGGGACTTTATGTGCGGAATCCGGACCTTTATGTGCGAGTTTCATCGCTTTATGTGCGTCTTCACGAACTTTACGTGCGACTTTACGAACTTTACGTGCGAGTTCTATGACATTACGTGAGACCCTGACAATTTTACGTGCGTGTTGTTGCTTTCCGTGCGATTTCGGCTATTTTATGTGCGAGTTTATTCCTTACGTGCGGATCCGGCTATTTTACGTGCGAGTTTTGTGACCTTATGTGCGACTTCAACTGCTTTACGTGCGACTTCGGCTACTTTACGTGCGAGTTTATTCCTTACGTGCGGATCCGGCTATTTTACGTGCGAGTTTTGTGACCTTATGTGCGACTTCAAGTGCTTTACGTGCGACTTCGGCTACTTTACGTGCGAGTTTATTCCTTACGTGCGGATCCGGCTATTTTACGTGCGAGTTTTGTGACCTTATGTGCGACTTCAACAGCTTTACGTGCGACTTCGGCTACTTTACGTGCGAGTTTATTCCTTACGTGCGGATCCGGCTATTTTACGTTCGAGTTTTGTGACCTTATGTGCGACTTCACGAACTTTAAGTGCGAGTTTTGTCACTTTATGTGCGCCCCTGACAACTATACGTGCGGCACACCAATTCTAATATTCTACCAGAAAAATTTCTTCCCCTAGTTACTTTAAGCAATAAAAAACCTCAAAAGCACAAAGCTTTTGAGGTTTGAGATTATTGTTTTTGATAGTATTTTTCGATACCGTTATAGATTGATTGCGCAAATTTCTCAACATATGTACTGTTTACTAGTTTTGCACGATCCTCACTGTTAGAAATGAAACCTAGTTCGACTAATACAGATGGAATAATCATATTACGGACAACATAATAAGGCGTATTTCTAACACCACGATTATCCATATTTGCATTACGAACAATTTCACTATTAATGTAAGTGGCTAGGTCAATATCTTCTTTGTACATGTCGCCTGATGAAACTGTATAGTAAGTTTCAGTTCCTTTAGCAGAAGCACTGCTAGCAGAGTTGACATGGATACTTACGAAAATTTCACCGTAATTTTTACTTGTGATATCCACACGATCTTGTAACGTTGGGAACGTATCCCCAGTACGAGTCATTACAACTTTGGCACCTGCATCTTCAAGCTTTTGTTGTACAAGTTTACCAACCTTCAGTACAATTGCTTTTTCATAATATGATGAGTAACCTGTACCAGGGTCTTTACCACCGTGACCTGGGTCAAGAACAATTACGCGATCTTTTAGAACACTACCAGATTGGTTTAATAGTTTTAAATAAGATTTATGTGTATATCCTTCAATATTTCCTGAACTAATTTTTGCCCAATAACCCGATACACTATGGACAACAACACGATCACCTGTATTTAACGTACCTATTGATTTATAACTTGAACTTGGACCCGTTCTAATTCGTAAATCATCAACTGTTACACGTCCAATAACATTACCAGAAACTTCTTCACCTGGTGATGGATTTGGTGTTGGTTTTTCAACTACTTCGTTAGAGACGAATTTTGCATATTTTTTATTGATATAGCCTAATTTATTATTATATGAAACGCCATACCAATAACTGTCTGCCTCAAATACATCTAGAACAGTACCAGCATTAACTTGACCTAATTTGTTCGTAGTAGATGTGCCAACTTTTGTGCTTCTTACAGGTATACTTGATGTAAGTGTGGCCTGTCCAATTTTCTTACTAGCATCTGGAGCTGGTTTTGCAGCTGGTGTTGGTTGAGCTGGTTGTTGAGGTTCTACGTCTTGACCGTTCTTATTGATATAATTTGCATGTTTTTTATTGATATAACCTAATTGGTTTTTATATGAAACAGTATACCAATATGGATCTTCCTCAAAGACATATAAAACTTCACCAGTAGCTACTTTTCCTAAAACATTTGATGGAATTGTACCATTCTTTGAACTTCTTACTGGTAAATTATTAAGTGTTACTTTTACTTGGCCAATGGAATCGTCAGTATTAGGCGCATTTACTGGTTTTTCAATTTCTTGGTTAAGAAGCGTTGCATATTGTTTTGATATGTAAGCGTATTGATTTTTATAAGAAACTTTATACCATCCATTTTCTTCCCCATATAAATCGAGAACCGTTCCTGCATCAACTTGTCCAATTTTATTTGTTGAAATGGACGCATCTGCCGAACTTCTAATATTTAGATTATCAACTGTTACTTTTACTTTTCCAATTTCATCAGATGTAACACCTTGAACGTCCGGATTTACTCTAAATGAAGCATTTTTTGCACGTGCTAGATACATAGCAAAATCTCCACGAGTTAACGCTTTAGTTGGCTCGATTTTAGTAGTATCTCCATCTAAAATACCGTAATAGTATAGTGCACTAATATATTTGTAATATGGGCTGGATTTAGATACATCCGTAAACGGTACTGTAGAATTAGCATACTTTGCTGTATCCAACTTAAAGGCTTTCGCAAGCATGTAACTTGTTTCATTTAAAGTAAACGAATTACTCGGGTTAAACTTACCATCAGATGATAGTTCAACAAATCCCAATTTCTTTACTCTTTCGGCATATTCTGATATAGTAGTGCCAATTTTTACATCTTTAAAGCTTGAACGAGAAACTTTCAATGTTTTGTAACCTAAAGCATTCACAACCATTATGGAAGCTTGTGTCTTCGTAACTACATTTTCTGGCTTAAAGTAACGTGTTCCGTCAACTAAATATCCAGAAGTCACTCCTAAATCTACTAAATAGTTTACTTCATCATAGGCTTCATGTGATGAAGGAATATCTCCAAATTGAGTACTAGCGCTTGCTTTTTGTCCACTACAAATAGAAACAGACATACATAAAACAAGCATCCAGCTAGCTGTTTTCTTCATATTCATTTTGTCTAAGTGCCTCCCTTCCATAACTCCCTCTAGTTTATCAAATATAGAAATTAATTACACTAGACTATTTTCACATATTCGTTAAAAATCGACATCACCACCTTAAAAGAAAAGGAGAGTTGCGTCGCCGCAAACTCCCCTTATAAAGTATTAATCTATCAATTCGTCGGAAGGTTAAAAGAAGAATTATTTTAAAGCTGCTGCTCTATTAATGAATACTTCTAATTGTTTTAACGTTACATGATCATTGCTTCCAAATTTGCCATTACCAATACCTGATGTAATGCCATTTGAAGCTAAGATTGATACTGCATCAGCAGCATAATCAGGAACATCTGAAAATGACTTTTTCTTGTCACCTTGTTTTAAATCAAATGCTTTCACTAAAACTAATGCAACTTGTGCACGTGTAATAGGTGAAGATGGATTATATTTACCATTAGAATCACCAGTGAAGATCCCTTCTTCTTTCATTGCTGCAATCGCACCTGCATATTTATGTGACGATTTAACATCAGAGAAGCCAGTTTCTGTACTTGATGTATCTAATTTTAATGCTTTCGCTAGTTGGTTACCTACCTCAGCACGAGAAGCGTATACGCTAAAATCGATTGCTGCATCTTTAACTTCAGCATCACTTAACTTTGCTACACGTTTAGCACCGATGTAACGAGAGCCCCAGTAATAAGGATCATTGATGCTATCAATTGTTACACCATCACTAGTTGCTGCACTAATCATGTTGCCATTTCCGATGTAAATTCCAACATGTGAAACACCGCTTCCACTTGTGTTGAAGAATACTAAATCTCCAACTTGTAAGTTAGACTTTGAAACAGATGTACCTTGTTGGTATTGTCCACCTGATGTACGGTTTAACTTCACGCCTAATTCTGCAAATACTTTAGATGTGAACCCAGAACAATCCGTACCATTTTTAGAAGAACCACCATAAACGTATGGAGTACCCTTCCATTGTAATGCAATGTCCTTTAGTTCATCTGTCGAAGCAGCTTCAGCTTGATCATCTGGTGTAGCTGTAAATAACATAAATGCTGCGAATATTGGTAGTAACCATCTTTTTTTCATACAAATTCTCCTTCCGACCGACACGTTCTCTCTTTTTTTAACCTGTTAATAGATTAACATAATTTATATCTTTCTAACTTTTCATTTATGTAACAGTTTTCATAGATTCTTCCAATACAAAGAAAACGCTGATATATCAACGTTTCCGTGATAATCAGCGTTTATTCTGAAAATATAGATTACTATTTTTGTCTATTCTTGTAACATTCGTGTAACATTAGTAAGTCTTCTATTTACTAGCAAACAATTGAACCCAATAGATTGTCCCATCACTAGACTTCTTAATACCTACACCTAAATTCGTATATTGTGGTCGTAATATATTAGCACGATGCCCCTCAGATGCCATCCATGCTTTCACAACTTCGCTTGGTGAAGGGTAGTTTCTCGCAATGTTCTCCCCAAGGCTTGAAAATTCATAATCAAATAATGAAGCTAAATCCCAAGGTTGTTCATAATAAGGTGAGTAGTGGTTGAAATAATTACGATTCACAAAATCTCTCGCCTTAATTACCGCGATTTGTGACAAGTCTTGGTCCTCTATAAGGGCTGGTAAATTCTCTTTTTTTCGCTCTACATTAACAAGTCTAACTACCTCAGTTGCCCACTGTTTTGAGTAATTAACTGTCTCAATATAATGTTTTGATAAACTATCGTAAATGAGACGCTTATCTTGTATTTTCCCTTTAAATTCAAGTGCACGACAGATCATTACAGCTAATTGGGCTCTTGTTACATTTCGTTGAGGAGCGAAATTCACTCCGTCAACTGCCCCTACTATACCAAGGTCAGCTAATGATTCTATTTGACTTTTTGCCCAAAAGTCTTTCTTTACATCTTTAAAATGTTTTCGATTAACTGAGTCTGCTTCAACTTGATAAGCATTAACCATCATTATTGAAAATTGTGCACGTGTTAAATTACTTTGGGGCTTAAATTCTTCTGTGTCATTTACAATACCAGCCTTTGCTAATTGGCAAACTGCATTGTAGTACGGAGCACTTGGGTCAACATCTGTAAACTTAGGTTGGTAAGTACATGCTTGATCTAGATTAAGTGAACGAGCAATTGTGAGAGCTGCCTCTGCTCTTGTTACTTTTAAATTTGGTTGAAAACTATTACTAGATGTACCCGTCATATAATTCAATGACGTCATTTTCATAATTTCCTTATAAGCAAAATGAGTCTCCTTGACATCCTTATATGGAGTTTCAGCTTGGCTTGCCGCATGTGTCACCGAGACATTTGCAAAAGCAAAGGCTGTAAGTAGGAAAACAACACTTAACAATTTTTTCAACATGCCACTTCCCCCTGTAAGTCTACTAGCAGCAAGCTAATAGACAGTTTATAGTTAAAATCTAGTTGATGTTTGGAATATTTCAAAATATGAATCTTAATAGTTATACAAAAAAACTACCTCAAAATCAATAGAAATTTGAGACAGTTTTTGGGATTTGAATATTATTCAACACTTATTACTTCTAATTCCCCACCATCTTTTGCAGACATTGATTTTACTAAAAATGTTGCCAATTGTCCTCGTGTTAAGTTTTTGTTTGGGCTAAAAGTAGTTGCAGTTGTACCAGTCGTGATTCCATAATTTACTAAAGTCTGAATATAGCTTCTTGCATTTAGATCATTTAAACGATTTACATCTGTAAATTTCGTTTTTGTTGTTGTAGCTACTGATAGCTCAAATGCACGGGTAATCATTGTCGCCACCTGAGACCGTGTTAAGGAATCATTCGGTCCAAATTTCCCATTTGTATAACCACCTACAACATTTAATTCTGACAAAATAGCAATCGCATTATAATACTTGTTCGATGTCGAAACATCAGGATACTCAGGATTAATTGTCGCTTCTTCAGTATTTAAACCTAGTGCATTTACTATAAATTGAGCTGTTTCTCCGCGGGTTGCAAATGAATTTGGTTTAAACGACGTAGAAGTCACACCTGTCATAATCCCAGAATGATATAAAGATAGAATATTTTCAGAATGAGAATCTCCGTCTTTTACATCACTAAAAGGGTTAGTTTGGGCCTGCGTATGGAAAGGATTTAAAATCGTCAAACCAATGGCAATGGTTGAAGCAAGTATAACCGCCGCTACTTTTTTAAACATAGTAAGCTCTCTCCTATTGTGCTTTTATATTATTATAACGTTTTATAGACATTAATAGTTACATATATTCATTATTTTCTCGTATTAAATACTATACAAAACAAGTAACGAACATAGTAAAACCTCCAAATTGGATAATTTGGAGGTTTATTAGTAGAAAAATATTTATTCTTTAAATGCAAAAAATCGCTGACCTAAATAATTGAATGCTGTAAAGAATACCATCCCAACAAACAAAGCAACGTTTTCCTGAACCTTTTGACTTGCATTCATCAACATAAAAATTGTTAATGGCTTAGCTACGCCATATGCCAGGATGTAACAAATCGCAATATTAATCGCAAACTTTACTAAAGATCTTAAAGAAGAGCCTTTTTGTTGGAATGTGAAGTATTTATTTAAAAAGTAACTTAGGATACTCGTTAAAATATAATTTGAAGCGGAAGATACCCAATACGAAAGACCAACTAAGTTGTACAAACCAAACATTATAGATGTACCAACTATGGTGTTAATGATTCCTACTAGAATAAACTTCCAAAATTTCACATCAAATAAAGTTAAAAGCTTTGTCCACTTATTCATTTCTTCTATCCGTCTTTCCAGAAACAATATAACGTGGTCTGCGTTTTACTTCCTCATAAATTTTCGAGATATAAAACCCTATAATGCCCAAACTAATCATAATCAAGCTTCCAGTACCTAGTAATAGAAGAATGATCGTTGTAAACCCTTCTAATGAATGCCCACTCAAATAATTGATTAGTGACTGGACGCCAAGAATGACAGAGAACAATAAAAATAGTATACCGATTAGCGTAATAAGTTGCATCGGCGCTGTTGAGAAGGAAGTAATGTTATTTAATGCGTATTTTAGTAATGACACATAAGACCACTTTGTTTCGCCTTCTGTTCGCTCGCCGACATCGAATTCAACTTGAACACTTTTAAAGCCTAACCAAAAAGAGAGAGCTCTAAAGAATAGTTTTCTTTCAGGTAGCTGTATGTAAGCATCGACTACCTTTCGATCTAACAATTTAAAATCGGAAGACTTCGACATATCAAAACCAGTTGCCTGGTTAATCAAGCGATAAAAGCTTTTAGAAAACAATCCATG
Source organism: Ureibacillus composti (assembly GCA_030348875.1). Taxonomy (GTDB): domain Bacteria; phylum Bacillota; class Bacilli; order Bacillales_A; family Planococcaceae; genus Ureibacillus; species Ureibacillus composti. Next base: position 817,117 of record JAUCEP010000002.1, on the reverse strand, counting down.
TAACTTACTTTCTTTTCCGCGCGTAAGCTTTACACCTTCTACTATTTCAAAGCCTTCTTCCCATAAGCGGTACATTTGAACAACCGTTTCTGGAGGATGTTGTAGGTCACAATCCATTACAACACAACATTCGCCCTTAGCAAATTCTAAACCAGCTAAAATGGCGGCTTCTTTTCCGAAATTCCTTGAAAAATTAATGCCTTTTACTGAATCAATTTCTCCACTGGCACGTTGGATTGATTCCCACGTCCCATCCTTTGAACCATCATTAACAAAAATGAGTTCAGCGGGAATGTTGGACTCTTTTAATAGTTGATCGATAGTTTGTGCGGCTTTTAAAATCATCTTTTCTTCATTATAAGATGGGATGACGATTGATAATAACGGCATAGCGTACCCCTTTCTATACAAGGTTGCTGCTATATTTTATATTTCTACTGATTCGTTTCAGTTTCTTCAAATTTCACCACGACTGTATCATCATTAAATACTCTTACAGAATCTTTCGCTGGCCAAATGCCCATATCTTTATATTCTTCACTTTGTTCTATTCTTTCTCGTTCTTCATCAGATACATTTTGAAGTGAATAGCCTAAGAATTGATCGAGTAACTCATTATAACTATATGGTTTGTAGAAGAATACTTCTCCGACAGAACCCGTCATTTCTGGGATTTGATTCGGAATAATCTCAGATGTTAGTTGTGAATATAATTTAACATTCCCAAATACCGTAAGCTTTTCGATTTCTGGATATTCATCTAATTGTTCAATTCGGTCCACTAAACGATTGGCAAAGCTTAGTGATTTCTCATGACGAAGCTCCATATTCATGTATGCGATATTTGCAATTAATGCAAAGTTAAAGATCGTACAAGCAAGGACAATCACCGTTGCCCAAGAACTTAAACGCTCAATAGCAAGTTTCGGCATCTCATCAATTCGGTCGTACATAAGAATAAGGAAAATATAAACACTACTTAATCCAAAAACCATCAACATATGATAAAAAGCAGATGGTGATACAAAATACGCAACGTAATAGCTAAATGGCAGACTAGCAATCCCTATTACTAACATAGCCATCTTTCCTACATTTTTGTACACCTGTCTTTTTATAATGACAGTCAATGCTGTCACAACTAACGTGATAAATACGACAGCATTCAGCATTTCAAGGAAATTAATGCTATAGCCATCCATAAACCCTCGTAAGAAGAATGTTTTTAACTGGGTAATGATTTGCGAAATTCTTCGTGGAATATCAGCTAAAGTTAATGACCCTACCTTATCAAGACCTTGATAACTTGAAATTTGAACAGTAAATATTCTAGTAAAGATTTTATACACTACTAAATAACCGACCATTCCAATTCCAATCATCATAATAGCGCGAACGATTTTTCCAACTAGTTGTTTAAGTGTAATTGTAGAATATAAGATTTCATGAATTAGCCAAATTGTTGTAAAAGTTAACGCTACCGATAAATTCGCTTGATAAATCGCTACAGATAAACAAACTAAAACGGCGCCGTAAAGGAACCCGTATTTATATTTTTTCAATAACACGACAGATAAGATGGCCATAAATATTCCCATCATATAGCCGTCAGCAGTGAAGATATATGAAAAAGTTGCTGAAACACTTGGGAATGTGACAACAATCCCCGATATTAACACAATCGATATCTTTTTACGGATGTAGAATAAAATAACAAGACAAACACTCGCTAAAGCTAAAAAGAATATCGAAAGTAGTCCGATAATCCAGGGTAAATCAAAAAATGAACTAATGGCAGTGGCCGGGCTTAAGAAAAAGCGTCCAGACGTCACCATGGCTTGCGAACTATGCAAATTATGTAAACTATCATGATTTGGGAATCTGTGTGTAAAAGCATATATATGAGTGAGTAACCCAATGATCATAGTGGAAAAGAACGCTAATTTCCACTCACTCTGTATGTTATTCTTTAGTCTTTCAAATACTTTTTCCGGCATTTTCTACCTCCAACTACTTGTCTCAGGCGGACGTCCACTCGAATTTAAATACAATTTTTAATTATACAGCACGGTGAAATTTCTGTAAATAAATCTCATGTTTTGTCGAAATAAAGTCAGTTCTTTTAGGATCGGTAATCTCGTGAGTCTCGATTGAATTCATTATTTGGGATTATTCTAGACACTTTTTGCGATGATATAGACATATTCGATCGTAATCTAAATATTTCATCTAGCTTCACCACCTCCCTTTTTCCTAATGTTCCTGTTTCTATATATTAGGAAAGGATTAAAATTGACAATTTATAATAAATTCTACATTTTTTGTTGAATCATACATATATTAATGTGACTTCTTTAGTGAGAGGCACATTTTTAAATAAAAAAGGGGGTATGGAAATGTCGTATAGCTCTTATTCAAGTGAATATGATGCTATGGTCGGTGGGTTTTTCGTCATTTTTCTTTTTATCGCTTTAGCTCTAGCACTTTTAGGTTATATCATTATGGCAGTCGTCTATTATATCACTTCAAAAACAAACGGCCTTCAAGAAATTGCATTCATGTCTTGGATTCCGATTGTAAATGTTTATGTTCTATTTGCTTTGGTTTCGGATAAAGAAACACTTGAGGAAATTAAAAAAGAAGCATTGAAATGGACCTTAATTTATATAGGACTCCTCATTGTATCGTTCATTCCAATTATCGGATTCATCGCTTCAATTGCCGCAATGGTCATTGGTATCTACTATATTTATCGCCTGTTTTACAGATGGACTGGAGAACAAGGTATGTCCATCCTGTTCGTTGTACTGACTTTCATTACAGGCAGTATTTTCCTTTATATTTACGGACTAATAAAAATGAAAAAACCGTTTGTTGTGTAACTAATATATAAAATGAAAACTAGAAGCGGATCTGAGATGGATTCAGATTGCTTCTAGTTTTTTTGTGGGGGTTTTTTTTAGTGTACCTGGTACTCACACAATTCGAACACAATTCTGATTTGTTTTTGTACCAGGTACTCACACAATTCGAACACAATTCAGATTTGTTTCTGTACCAGGTACCCGCACAATTCAAAACAATTCTGATTTGTTTTTGTACCAGGTACACCCACAATTCAAATACAATTCTGATTGTTTCTGTACCAGGTACCCACACAATTCAGAAAATTGAAAGGCATTTAGAGAACGTTATTTCCTTTGCTTAAAGTCTTGTTCGATTTGTTTTTTCCATTGGTTATTGATTTTTCCTTCTTTGCGATAATTCAAGACGGTTTCCGTAACAGCGGAAAAATTCAATTCCGTTCCGATTTGATCAGCATGGTATTCGACAGCATAGTCGCTTTCAATTCCCATTTGTGCAGCTGTTGAAATAGCATCGATATTGGCTCCTAAGAAAATGAATTCCCAACCCAATTCTTTTTGTTGCTCAATTAACTGTTTGATTTTTTGGTAGTTAAATTTGTTGCTTGAGTTCTCCATTCCGTCTGTCGTAATGACAAATAATACTTTCCCCGCGCGCTCTTCTTTTATTGTAGCTTTTTGTGCTTTTTTAATTTTGTTTATCGCGAAGCCAATCGCATCGAGTAAAGCCGTTGTTCCACCTACCTCATAATTGTTGTTCGTTATGGGCGCTATACCTTTCACATTAATGCGATCGTGAAGCAGTTCAACTTCATGATTAAATAATACCGTCGTTACAACAGCTTCCCCTTCCGCAGACTTTTGCTTTGCCAACATAGAATTATATCCACCAATTGTATCCGCCTCAAGACCAGACATTGAACCACTACGATCTAAAATAAATACAAGCTCTGTTAAATTTGTTTTCATAAAAATATCCTCCATTCGTTTGTTTATAAATGAAGGATAACAATTTAATGATTTTATTTGGTCGCTTGGGAGGCGACATTTTTGGAAGTTTTAGTCGTTGGATGAAGTCGCATGTAAATTTGTTGAACTCGCACACTCCCTCGCGAAAGTCGCACATAAATCCCCTTAACCCGCACATTTTCTAGTGAAAGTCGCACATAATTGCACCAAAGACCATTACGCTCCTAGTAACACCTGATCAAATGCAAATAGCGCTTCGTTTATTTCATATATGTTGTAGTTTTTATGTTCTATGAAGTATTGAATAATGAGATCAAATTTGCTGCTTTTGGATAGAGCATATCCAGCAGTTCGTAATAAATCTATCGTTTCATCTAAATTAAGCTCCAATGCAATGGCAAATGCGATTACGGTCTTTTTTAGCGGCGTGTATTCCGGGTTGTTTCGTATTTTTGAGAATAATCGACGGTCAATATTTGCTTTCTTATACGTTTCAGCATCTGTTTTCCCTTTTTCATCAATTAACCGTAACAATCGTTGAGAAAATGTCTCCTCCAATTGCATTAATACATCTTCTAATGATCGCTTACTTTCAGAAATATCCAATTCCGGTTCACTTTGAAGGATCGGCATTTCTGAGAAAACTTGATCATATTCGATTTGATTTCGATTGTAATGAATCACGTTTTCTTCTATATAATTGTCATCTATGTACTGATAAATAGAATTAAACAGTTTTTCACTTAATTGAACAGCATCTTGATCGAATACAACCATTGTCACATCTATTTCATGCTCCAATAAGAACTTACTTATGGCAGACATAGCAATTTGTAATGCTTGTTTTTGGGGGTATCCATATATGCCAGACGAGATCAATGGGAAGGCTATCGATTGACACCCATGTTGAACCGCTAGATTTAGCGAGTTTTTATAACAGGATGCTAAATATTCCGCTTCATGATGCCCTCCACCTTTCCAGATAGGCCCTACAGTATGGATAATGTTTTTTGCAGGCAAGTTGAAACCATCAGTAATGACTGCCTCCCCAACCGCACATTGGCCAATTTGATTACATGCCTTTTGTAAATCATTAGGTCCTGCAGCACGGAAAATAGCACCACATACCCCACCTCCCATTTGAAGCGCAGAGTTCGCTGCATTGACAATGGCATCCACTTTCATTTTAGTAATATCATTTCGGACAATTTGAAATGGCATTCTGGTGAACCTCCTTTTGTTCTTTTATGTATGTACCAGGTACTCATACAATTCTGAATCTTTCATGTACCAGGTACCCACTTAATTCTGAATCTTTTGCGTACCAGGTACTCACACAATTCTGAATCTTATATGTACCAGGTACTCATACAATTCTGAATCTTTCATGTACCAGGTACCCACTTAATTCTGAATCTTTTGCGTACCAGGTACTCACACAATTCTGAATCTTTCATGTACCAGGTACCCATACAATTCACAAACAAATCTTTAAATAATTATTTTGGCATTGATTTTTATTTCAAAGTTAATTTTAGAAGTCGATATTTCCCTCAAAGATAATTTTTCTGCCATTTCACTTAATATAGCATGTATAGACAGTCCATTAACAATCGTTTACTGTATAAGTGATAGTTATATATTTTGCTTCTTCTAACCTACTATTGAAGAGTATATTTTTGTATATTAACTTGTGATGAGGTGAGTATGATGCCAAGAAAGAGGAGGATCTGGAATCCTGATGTATTTAATCATGTGGTTATGAGAGGAAATAACCGACAAAATATATTTACTACGGAAAGAGACTTTTTAGAATTTTATCGCACGCTTCACTACGCCTATGAGAAGTATCCCTTTACGATTGCTGCCTATTGCTTGATGACCAATCATTATCATTTACTACTCCGTTCTCCTAAGGTGCCATTAAGCAAAATTATGAGAGTTATTAATCGTCGTTATAGTGATTATTTTAGAAAGAAATACAATTATACTGGCCACCTTTATGAAGCACGATATTATTCGGAAATGGTTACTACCCCTATGTCGATGTTAAGAGTTAGTCGATACATTCACCGTAATCCAATAAATACTAACCCTCCAATGGTAAAGACTTTAGAGAATTACCCTTATAGTAGTTATGCTTTATTTAAATTTAATTCCCCCCCACCCTACCCTTTTCTAAATATCAACCCACTACAAAACTGTCTTCAATATCCAACACTGAACTCGAGAGAAGATTATTGTGCATTTTGCGAAACAGAAAATGAAATCCCTCTAGAAGAGTACCCAACATTGAAGGAGTGATGAATTTTCAGAATTGTTTGTGTACCTGGTACTCAAAAAAGGAGTCTCCAATTTACGGAGACTCCTTTTAAAGGCTAATTCCAAATCTTATTTGCCCATTCAGGATGATCAATGAACGGATTGCGATTTCCTTGCCATTCTTGAATGATATTATTACGATTACGTTCAAATCCATCTACTGGATCTTGTTCATTCCATTGTAGTAATACTGTGAGCTTACCGTGGGGATTGTTACCGTTATTGACCTTCTCATTCAATTCAAGGTCAACTCTGTCACCTTGTTCGTAACGAACAGCCATATAGAATAGGATTCGGGCTACATCACCTTTTACACGGTCAGGTGGCTCGAATGAATCTCCATCTTTTAGACAACCGTTACAGCCACTAATTGGACTTCCTCCAATGTCGAAATCTAAGTTTCCTCTTGAACTATTCACTTGAACATCTGTTGGGCGTAGATGATGAATGTCCGTTCCTGGGCCCATACTTGTCCCAAAATCACCGTGTGACTTAGCCCATGTATGTTCGCGATTCCATTGTCCAACATTACCACCATTATTATTTTCAGAAATCGATTTTCCTGAATAAAATAAGATGACATTGTTCGGATTATTCGGGTCTTCATCCGTTTCACGAAGGGCCTGCCATGCTTGACTATATGTGAGCTGGGTATGGTCATCGATAATTTCGTGTAATGCTGTTTTTAATGCTTGCCCTGTTTTTCCATAAGCATCTTGATAGTAAATTGCTAACTCTTGATCAACTTCTGGATTTTGCTCAGGATCCGGGCTAGATCCTTTAGCTGGGAAAGTTAATTTTTTCTGGGTCAGCACCATTGATATATTCTATGTTCTCTTTCTGCTCTGCAGTTAATCCGCGAATTTCTTTTACATTTGGTCCATCAATAAAGATTTTACCAACTTTTGATTCTTTCAAATCAATAATAGCGTCTGATTTTTTAGGTTTAATTGTTAGAGTAACTTTCGCTAAACCTTCACCAGCAAATTCAGCATATTCTCCTGTAAATACAATACCATTTTTAATTTCAGAGTTATTGTCTATTGTTACAGATACACTTGGTTTATTAATAATTAATTTACCTGTTTTATAGTTTGTTAGATTGTAGATTTTTTCTGCTGTGATTGGTGTTTCAGGCTCATTGTCCGTTGCTTTCAAATCAATTTGCACCATTACAGGGTCATGGTCACTCGCACGACCAGCCATGTCAGTGAAGTCTGCATTGATATGAAGAATATCAATTTCAGTTTTATCTACTAAATTATTTGATACTAAAATATGGTCTAATACTTGTGAGTTACCTTGGAACAGGTAAGTATAACGATCTTTCTCTTCCACTTTATTAATCATGTTTGTCATTAATTCGCCTTCGTGGATTTCTAATGATTTCGAGAATTGGAAGTCGTTAAAGTCTCCAAGTGAAACGATGTTTGCATCAGGATTTTTCGATTTAATATTATTTATGAAATCATATACAACATTTGCAATCTTATGACGTTGTGATTCACTGCCATAAACAGGTGGTTGAGTAGCACCAAATAATGGCGTATCCCCCGATTTTGAATTCCAATGATTCGCAATTACGATAACTTCTTCACCTTGGAAGTTAAATTGAGCTGCTAAGGGTTTACGACTACTATTAAATGCTGCATTCGTCGGGTCAATACGTCCTGGATTATGTGTTAGTTTTCCATTTTCGTAACCAACTGCTGTAGTCGCATCCCCTGATTCAATTCCTTCAGGTAATGAAATACGTTCAGGATTATATAAGAATCCAACTCGGATATTCGCGTTTGGAGCACCACCATCTTGACCAGCAATTGGGTCAATGTTTAAGTATTTATACTCTACTCCACTTTCTTCTTTAATTGCTGCGATTAGGCGTTCATAACTTTCGTTTGCTTCTGTTCCACCAGCATCTTGTCCATTATTATCTTGTACTTCAGTTACACCAACAATATCTGGACTTCCCATATCTGTACCAATTGCTCTTGCTAATTTTTCTACCTTTGATTGTGGTGTTTCATTTGAAGCATTATTATTCGAGAAGTTTTCTAGGTTGTATGATGCAATTGTTAACTTATCCTCTTTTTTCTCAATGTTTGTTTTTTCAGGAACTGCAGAACCTTTTTCATGGACAGCTTTCATTTCATCTAGGTCGGCATAAATTTTATAGTTTTGATAAGAGTAACCAACAATTCCTTCTATTGGTCCATTAAATTTATCACCAGTTGCGACTTCAAAATCTCGAGCGGGTCCATTCGGTTCTAAGCGGAATTGGATTCTTTCTGGATTTTGATCATCTTCTGTAAGTAATAGGCCGCCATGTAAAGAATTTGTTTCAGCACTTTCAAGCACTGTAATTAAATCACCATGTTCTTGTGGTGCAACTGCTTTAACGTTTCCAACTTGTACACGCATACCTTCAATACTTTCCCAGAAATCAAGTGCATCTTCTTCTGGTTGGAATTCTGTTAATTCATCATCTTCAATATGTTTTGCTGTTAGAGTACTTTCATCGATTACAAAAGGTTCCGGTAGATCAACATTTTCTTGAAGAACTTCAACTTTTCCATCTTTGTCATCACGAACATTAATTTGAGTAGTTTTCAAATCTGTATTGTTACGATCACTATATCCATCGTACGCGTATTCATCAACTGTACCAGTTACTGAAACTAAATCACCTACTTGAATATCCCACGCTTTTTTACCACTGTATAAGAGAATCGCTTCAGAAGTTTTCGCATTATTATCCGCTAATTCATCTGGTGTTTGGATTGTATAATAGTTTGAGCCATTTAATGTGAAGTTGTAAGTTACAATTCCTTGTATTCCTTGAACAGTTTGATCGTCATATGGAGAGGTATGGCCTTCTCCTTGAAGATCATGAATTTGTAAAGAATCCGTTATCTTATAAACAAAGGTTGAGACTTCACTAAATGTACCATCTTGAGCTTTTACAATTGCTTTTAGTGTTGTATTCTTTGTAATTTGTATAGGTTCCACATATTTTGCGCTCTGATCAGTTGGTTCTGAGCCATCTAATGTATAGAATATTTCGGCTCCTGCTGTAGTTGTAGATAATGTTACTGATTGAGAGCCCACAAATGTGCCAGATCCAAGAGATGCTAGTGCAGGTTTTATAGTAGTGCTATCAACAACGATATCTAGTTCGGAGCGAGGAATGATTTGATAATCATTATCGAACTGTTGAACAATTCCTGTAATAGATTCGTAAGTTGTTCCTACTTCTAATGAATTTAGTTCACCCGTTTCATCGCGAACGATAAATTCTGAACCATCAGATGCAGTGAAGTTTTTCCAGCTTGTTCCTGTTACTGAATTAAGTGTAACGTTTTTCACTGTCACAAGTTGCGATTCATTTACCTCGCTCAGCTCAGCACCAGTGACAATTTTAGCTTGAGGAGCTCCTACGTTCGGTCCTTTTTCAACGATTGAAGCAGAATCTAATTGAAGTAATCCTCGATAGTCAACTAACTTACCTGTTAGTGTTACCTCATCTCCAATTTTCATATCTAAGCTAGTTGGACGTACTGCGATACCTCCTGTTTCATCTTGAATTGAGATAGTATTTTTTAAATTAGCTGATACGATGCCTTTAACCGTTACAGTTTCACCAGCCGCTTTTGTATGAGCATCAGCTATTGAAATTACTTCTACTTCAGTTGGATCCGGATCACCTGGTTCACCTGGAGTTGCCCCCATCTCATGGGAGCCTAGATTTGAAGTAGTATCTTTAGGTAATACTTCCCACTCTAAAGTTGCATCAAAAGTGTCATCCATTACAGCGTCACCAGTAAGTATCGATGATTTACGAACTAATGTTTTATCCTTAGCAAAGTCAGCTGATGACCCAACTTTTCCTAGAGAATCGATAACTTCTCCGTCTTTCTTTAATAAAACTGGGTCATTCCCATTAAAGTTAATAACTGAAGAATTTTCTAAATCTCCTACATTTTTAATAGCATCATTTGCTTGTCCATGATATAAAACATACACATTATCATGTTCTAAAGTACCTGACAGTTTTATAGTTTGCACATTAGAAGAAGGATCACCATTTGTAATGAGCTCCAAAGAATATTTATTTAAATCAACTGGAGCACCTGTTCCATTGTATATTTCAATAGCTTTATTATAACTACTGCCTTCAATATACTCCGAAATGATTAAATCAGTCGCAACTATAGTTTCTGCATTTGCCACTGTCGGTACAACTGGTGCAACTGCACTTGCAATCATACTTGTAGCTAGGAATGCGTTAACCGGTTTCTTCCATTTTCGTTTTCTCATCATAGTAAACTCCTTTTTAATGCAAAATTAAAAGCATATGTTTTCTCTAATAAACTCGTAACTTAATGGCCAGTTTCTATTAGCCATTCACCATAACTAAATATGATGAATGGCTTTCAAATCTATTAAAGTATTGTTTCTCCTGTTACTTCTAATCCATCAAAAGTATAGTTAATTCCTTCTAAACCTGATAAATCTGCATCCCCTTCAACTGTTACGTTCTGAATGTTAAAGTTTTCACTTGGTGTTCCTTCTAATATTAGGTTTCCTTTAATTACTGCATTTTGAAGTTGGATAGCATTTTCAACATTTACTTTTACATTGCCCTCAATAACATTTGGAGTTTCTACCGTTCCAGAAAATGCTTCTGGAGAAACTTCTTTTGTAGTAACACCTTTCCCTAATTCGTAAACAGCAATTGTTCCTGAAACCTCATGTGTTGCGACTAGTATTGCTTTACCGGTAGGACTTTGAGCAGCAGGGATAAACTTTAATCCTTCTGGAGAAACGTCACCAGCCACATCTTTTGTGAAGTCCCGTGATGAAATCATAGTGACAAATTGTGGTTCTTCTGGATTTGTTAAATCGTAAACCATAATAGCACTGTATCGCTCTAAACCGATGAAACCATATGTTGTACCATCGACAACACCTACTACCGCTGATTCTGGCTCTGGACCCTTGTCGTCACTTCGGTTATCTGCTTTGATATTATCGTTGTTAATATTAAATAAGGTAGGTGTTTGATCTTTAATAATTGTTTCAAATTCATTGCCACTATCGAATACTCGTTCCATTGTTGCTGCATTGAATATTGAGAAGCTACGCCCACCATAACCGTAGATAGCTTCATACTTACCTTCAGCATTTTTACCATTTTCGGTTGTGACTTTATACCCCTCAATGGAAGATAGATCAAATGCATTTAATTCCTCTTGTGTGTACCCTTTATAACGATCTGCTTTTAAGTTAATTGGTACAAGTTCTTTTAAATCTAGCACTTCGCTATAGCCAGTATAATCACGTGAATCACCTTCATTTGGTGTGATGATGTATGTTGTGCCGTCGATTGTGAATGTATCGATTGCATCTGGCATATGGAACGTTAATATAGGTGCTTTCAGAATGTTTGCTTCTTTGTCATCTTTATTTGCATCCATTTCATAGCCAGCAACAGAGTGGTCAAGAACACCAAGGCCTTCTACGCTTTTAATCGTTTTAGATGTTAAATCAATTGTTGCAATCGAGTTGTTTTCTTGTAAAGAAACGTATACTGTTTTACTGTCAGATGAAATTGTTACGAACTCTGGTTCAAGTTGCTCTAAGTATGATGAACCCATTCCTTTATAAGACATACGTACTTTTTCATCTAACATATTTTCTGTAAACGTTAAGTTTGTATGTTCAAATGTTTCAACATCAATAATTGAAATGGAACCTTCTGGATCAATTGTTGTGTCATCATTTGGTTCACCTTCATTAGCCACTACAAGCTGTGTGCCATTTGGTGTAAATTCTAATGAGTCTGGTAAATAACCAACTTGCACGTGCTTCACGTATTTACCATCTTTTGTAGCAAAGACTACGTAACCTTTTTCCGTTTTTTCGCCATAAGCAGCGATTGCAATTAAATCTTCAGTGGGATGTGCTGCAATACTTGTAATGTTGGTTACATCTTGGATTCCATAATTAGCTAAAACTACACGTTTAGTTGATTCGATAGCAGTATACTCGCCCGTTTTTAAATCCTCAAATGACATAATATCGAAACCGTTAACTGCACCATTTGTTACGAATGCTAGTTTTTGTGAAGAATCATATGCCATAATTTCCGTACCAATTTCACCTTGGCCACTGTCATAACGACCAACTTGAGTTACTGATAACTTCTCAGGATTTGTGTTTAACAGTGTTGGTGCTGTTGGATTCGTAGGAGCTGGTGATGTACCAGGATTCTCGTTAATAGATCCTTCCTCTTTATCCGCAACATCCACAATACGGCCTTCAGTTTCAGTTGGAATTGTTTCTATACCTTGTAAATGTTCTCTGAAGTTTTCCCAATCTGATAAACCTAAGTCTTTTACCCGACCTTCCGAATATGCTTTTGCAAATGGTGTATAACCATCTCCACCTTGTGCAGTGAATGCATTAGTAGCAATTGTGTATATGTCATCATCCTTAATTTCTACAAAATCACCTTCTTGATTTTTATATTTAATAGAAACTACACGTTGACCTTTTTCCAGAACTACACCTTTATCATCAACTTTATATCCAGGTTTTGATGAATCATATTCTACTTTTGCTCCAGCTACATGTAAGAATCCACCATTCTCTGCAGGATAATTACCAACACTTATTTCAAATGCTTCTTTTAACTCTGCCCCCGTTACATCCATTACCGCTAATGTATTACCAAATGGAAGAACAGTAATTACTTCACCAACAGTGATTGGACCTGCGTCAATTGCTGCACGGATACCTCCTCCGTTTTGGAATGCCATGACAACATTTTCACCAGTGAAATCTTTTGCTTTTTTAAGCATACCGTCTGTAATAAGGTTTCCTAGAATTGTTTCATTTTTACGAACACTAGGTTTGGTATTATCACCATTTGTACGTGGATTTTCTAATTTTGTTTCTGTTGAAACACCAATTTCCTCTTTAGCTAGTTTTTCAACTTGTGCTTTATAGTCCGCAAGAATTTCTTTTGCTTCTGCATCTTCAGGATGTACATATAAAACTTTTCCATTTTCATCTTTTAAGTCTTTACCATCTTTATCTTTCTGTGTTTCATTAATTTTGATTAATTTCCCATCATGATTAACTACTTTTCCGTTTTTATCGAACTCAACGTCAAGCACACCTAAATTTGTATTATTTGCACCTGATTGAACAATTATAGTAGGCGTTTTTTCTCGATCTACAACAACAGGTGATTTTAATTCTGTATGACTGTGACCGCCAACAATAACATCAATTCCCTCAACTTCAGCTGCTAAAGTTAAATCGTTATCTACAGCTGCATTGTCGTCATACCCTATATGTGTAATTGCGATAATTTTGTCTATACCTTTATCTTCAAATGCTTTAACTGCTTTTTCTGCTTCTGTTTTGTAATCTTCAAAAGTAATTTTTTCAGGACTTGAAAGATTTTTTGTTTCTGCAGTTGTTAAACCGAAGATTCCAACTTTTTCACCATTGATTTCTTTAATAATACCGTTGTAGATCTTTCCGTTTTCTGGCTCACTTGAGATTAAATCACTGAATAAACCTTGGAATTTTTCATCAGCTGAGAAATTAACATTTGCACTTATAAATGGGAATTTCGATCCAGCAATAAATTCTGCTAGCGCTTGGTGACCTTCTCCACTTTTCCCTAAATCGAATTCATGGTTACCGAAAGTCATTGCATCGTATTTCATTAAATTCATGAATGCTAAGTCAGCTTTTCCTTGGAATTCATTGAAGTATAGAGTTCCAGAGAATACGTCCCCAGCATTTAGTAACAATGCATCTGGTTTTTGCGATCTTACTTCTTTTACTGCAGTTACTGTTTTTGCAACATTATCTAAATTCGCATGCGTATCATTCGTATGCATGATTGATAATGAGAAGTTTTTATTATTATTGTTACCGCCTGATGAACCGCCGCTAGATCCACTTGAACTCCCTCCAGAGCTACCACCAGTATTGTTACCATTACCTGGTTTCACTTCAGAACCTTTATCTTCTTTTACATCTTTAATTTTATCTTTTACGCTGTTGTAGTTTTTCACGACAGAAGCTACGTCTGAACCTGCTGGAACAACTAATTTATCGATTGCTACGCTTACGCCTACTTCTACTTTTGTATCTTTGTTATCGACAACTAACTCTTTAACTTGTCCAGCTACTTTAAGTGCTAGTTCAACGGCTTTTTCTACTGCAACTTCATCAATTGAACCTTTACCAGTGATTTCAAGTTTAACGGTTACATTAATCGTTACTTTTTCAACATCTGCGTTTACTTCAATTGCTGTTACTTTTGCAGAAACTTTTACTTCTGGGAGTTTTTTATCAGATGAAATGGCAACATTGTCGCGTTTTGCATGAACGCTATTTACATTTGATCCTTTTAAGTTAATTTTTGGTCCATTTGCTGTTTCTGCAGCCACGTTTGTTAAAGATGCAACTGCTGTAGCGACTGGTGAAGCCTCATCAATCACTAACTCACCTTTTGCAATTAATCCTTCAGCTGCAAACTCATTTACTACTTTACTAGTTAAAGTTACGTCTCCATTTACCGTTACATTGTTTACTGCAACATAGTCAGCGTTTACTTTCACATTGCCAGTAATAGTTGATTTTCCTCCATCAAACACAACTGCTTTATCTGCTGTCCCAGCTGTATTTAACGTAATTGATGAAATCGATTTTACTTCATCATCTTCAATAACCGCTTTCACTTCTGCCTCTTTTAATGCATCTACATTTGTAGAAGCAAAAATTGACTTAAGAGATGAAGCAATTTTCAATTCACCTTTTGAAGTTTTAATTGCCAAATCTGAGACGCTATTAACTGTGAATGATTCTTCCACATGATTAGCGTTTTTAGCGTTTTTAGCTTTTTCAGCATTTACAACAAATTGTGCCAATTGACCACGTGTTACGTTAGAAGCTCCACCAAATGTTGATTTTGTCGTACCGGATGTAACTCCGTTTTCGTAAAGAGCCGTAATGAACCCTTTGTAGTCAGGGTACATATCAGTAAATGGAGCAGGTTGATTGGAAGTTGTTTGTAGATTAAAAGCTTTGGCGATGATAATTGCCATATGGTTACGTGTAATAGGTTTGCTAGAACCGAAAGTACCATCTTCAAAACCATTAATATATCCTTTATTTGCTAGCGCAGCAATTGCCCCATAATAAGGATGTTTTGTTGTGACATCCTTAAAGTTTGGATTCTTCACATTTATTGTATCAAGACCTAGTGCCCCTGCAATAATAACTGCTGCTTGTCCGCGCGTTACATTTTCATATGGTTTAAAGTTACCATCTTTGAAACCATTGATTACGCCACGTTCTGCTAAATTCGACACAGCTTGATAGAAATAATCACTAGATTTCACATCAGGAAATGACTTTGCAGCATCAGCAGTAGGAGGTGCAACTACTCCAGTACTTGAAGCAGCAACTGTAGAAGCAAGTGTTGCGACAAAATACTTGTTTAATTTCTTTTTCTTCATTACGAAACCTCTTTTCCATTTGACAAAATTTTTCATTTCTCTCAAATACTTATAGTAATGAAGTTTTGTTAAACTACTGGTAAATCTATATCAAGATTTTGTAAATATTGAATTTATATAATATTGAAGATTCATATACCTACAAACACTATAGTTTAGTAGGAAAATCCTATGTTAAAAGTAGCAGAAGTGGATACAAATTTTTACAAAAAATTAACTTTAATTATAAATAAAAAGAGTTATCCCAAAACCTACTCGGGATAACTCTTATAAATCATTAATATTTCTTTACAACATCGAAGTTGCGATCGTTATATGCAAAGAATACATAATCTGGATTTAACTCTGCGATAATATCTGTTGCATTACCTTTAAGATAACGTAAATCCAATACGGTTAGTTGTTTGAAATGGCTCGCTACATGGAACTGAATCGCATTAAAATAGGAATCTTTGACCACGACAATATGTTTATCTGAGTCGTAGTCCTTATTTAATATATTTAGCACTGCATAGTCGGCCGAATAACCACTCGCATAGGATACTAGTTCTTCATCATCCGCATTTTTGGCTTGTCCATAAATGTCGCTAAATGACAGTGGCTCTTTTCCAGCGATCACATCGCCTTTATAAACTTGGAATTGTTTTTCAAAGGATTCTGGATAGTTATAGCATACTTGATCATCACTTTGGACCGTCATGTATAGCACTTTATTCCATGATCCAGAAAATGCATTTGGTAAACAAACATTATTCGTTTCATCATATGGAATTGGTTCAATGTTTTCACCAATACGTTCATTTATGTTTTCCATTAAAGCTAAGTAACCTTGATAAGCACCATACATTTTCCAGTGATGGTCTGTTTTAAAATACATATCATGGACATCTACGCCTTCAGGAATTGAATCCATGATTTTTGCGTTATCAATGCCCTTTTCAGTTAGCACTACATGTAATCGATTGTTGCTTTCAATTCCACCATCTACTGGCATAAAGTCAGGACTTGGCTCTAGGACATATGTTGCTTTTGCTGGAAATGTGAAAAATGCCATTGGAATGTCATTTTTAGCTAAGCCTTGTTGTATTTCAGCAAATTCATTTGCAAAAAGCTCAATTGTTTTGTCTTCAATGACGGGGAAAGGTTTTGCTACAATCCAGCCTGTTGCCGCGTCAACGTAGTAACGATTTTTAATAAAGGATTCTCCAAGTGCAATTTGGCTTTTTACAAAAGATTTCATCCAATCATCACGATAAGGAAACTGATCTGTGATATAGCTTTCCACTTTTTTTACGTACTCACCTGAAACTACATTTTTGAAAGTTGGTTCAAAATCTCCCTGTTGAAGCGTGCGGTTTTCCATTTCGGAAATTTCGCGATCTTCGGTTTTAAAATGAAGAACTAGGCCCGTTACTAGGACCGCAATAAAGGCTATGGGTAATAAGAAATTTAGTATTTTCATGTTTTTCACCTAGAATCTAAAGTAAATGAATGGATTATGTGTTGCATTTACTAAGTACATTGTAATTACTAGAATCAGTGCAATGTAGAAAACAGTTTGCCAAATTCTTAACGGTGCAGCATAAGCAATGGATTTCTCTGCTTTTGATTCTGACCATTTTTGATACATAATATAGATTGGCATTGATAAAACAAAGGCTGCAATGAAGTAAATAGCATAATCTTTCATATACAGTAGCGTCTCGTAATCAAATGTTGCCGCATCAGTCATAAAGAACATCGCCTTCAGGTAATCAAATGCATAAGAAAAATTGTCCGCTCTAAAGAATACCCACCCTATCATAACGATAAACAACACATAAATATGACGGAACACTCTTGGAATTTTGTTTAACCACTTTAATAGGAACTTTTTCTCTAGTGAAATTAAAATCCCGAAGTAAAAGCCCCACGCCATAAACGTCCAACTTGCACCGTGCCAAAACCCTGTAAGTGTCCACACTACTAATAGATTTCGGTACACTTTCCATTCGTGACTGACACGACTTCCTCCAAGTGGGAAGTACACATAATCTCTAAACCATGAACTTAATGAAATATGCCATCTACGCCAAAACTCTGAAACGGATTGAGCAATATATGGATAATTGAAGTTTTCTTCAAATTTAAAGCCGAAGATTCTCGCTAAACCGATCGCCATATCACTATATCCAGAGAAATCGAAATAGATTTGTAGTGAGTACGCAATAATCCCAACCCAGGCCGTACCTGTTGTTAAGTCACCACCGGAAAGGGCGAAGATTTGATCGGCAATTTCTCCCATAGGATTAGCAATTAACACTTTCTTCCCTAACCCTTGAATGAAACGTCTTGTCCCAATCATTAAATCAGAACTTGTAGTAATACGTTTCTTAATTTCTTCATTCACTGTTTGATAGCGAACAATTGGACCCGCAACAAGTTGTGGGAATAACGTAATGAATAATGATAAATCAATTAAACTACGTTGTGCTGGTACCTCTTTACGGTAAACATCGATAATATAACTTATTGCCTGGAACGTATAGAACGAAATCCCGATTGGGAGTGGCACTGCTTCCCATTCGATTTCCTGTCCAGTGATATCCGAAAAGATATCAATAAAGAACCCAGCATATTTGTAATACCCTAAAATAGCTAGATTCAAAATCACGGTAATCCAAAGAAACGTTAGACGCTTGGATTTTCCATCGGCTTTGTCAATGACAATCCCAAATACATAGTTAATGATAATGGAAATCAACATTAACAAAACATATTTAGGTTCTCCCCACGCATAGAAAAGTAAACTTACGATGAGTAATATGGTATTTCGCAATGCTTTAGGAGAGATAAAATACAAAATAATTACGATGGGTAAAAATACATACAAAAATATTAGGCTACTAAAAACCATAGTAATACTCCAGTCTTAAATAAAAATTAGCATTTTAACGGTTTGGTACGAGATTAAATTCTAATATAGAAAACACCTTCTTATGTGAAGGATGTTTGGAATTGCATTGCTTGAAGATGCTTTAAAAATCTTGTAAATCCAATTCTATTAACCAGTAGAAACCCGTCGAATAATGTCATTTTATTCTATTTCAAGTATTTAGTATACACTAGAATTTTAGTTTTTAGAATAAGTAATAAAGTGAAACTCAAAGGGCTCTTGTGTATCAATGCAAAGATTTTCAACACAAAAAAGAGTTGTCCTTATTCGAACAACTCTCTAACATACTTATTAATATTCTCTGAATCAAACTTCTTCTTTATTATTCAGCCATCTTGATGACTAGCACATCTCCAATGACTTGAACAGAATCTTGTGCCGGCCAAGCTCCCATTTCTTTGATTTCATCTCGTTCACTAAAAACTTCTAATTCCTCAGGTGTTAAGAATTCTAACTTATATCCGAGAAAATGCTCAAACATTTTTTGGAAGTGTGCAGTGTAGATGACGATGTGTTCTCCCGTTGACCCAATCATCTTCGGAGTTTTTTTAGGGATAATATTCGAGGACAAATCTGTTTCCATTTGATATCGACCCACAACATGGATCTTTTTAGCATCCTCATAATCATCTAATTGTTCTACACGGTCTAATATTCGATTAGCCAAATGGATGGAACGCTCAAACTTCAGCTCCATATTAAAATAAGCGATATTAGCAATTAAACCAAAATTATAAATAGTTAATGTTAATAACACTACCGTCGCCCATGAAGTAAAACGTTCAACAACCAGTGAATTCTGTACATCCACTGCATCATATAACAAGACCAAATAAATATAGACGACACATAAACTAAATACCATTAATATATGATAGATTGCTTCTGGAGATAAGAAATAAACGATATAGAAGCTAATAGGCAAGCTCAATATTAAAAGTACAAAAACCAAAAGCTGCACAATATTTTTATAGACCTTATTCACTACCAAAATTGTAATCGTTGCGATGATTAATGTAATGAACAGCAAAACATTTAACCATTCGAAAAAATTCACTTGTGTGTGATTGACGAATCCATCAAAAAAGAAAGTCTTTAAATCCTGTCCGATTTGATCAAAAATATCTGGAAAGTCTTCGAACGTTACTGTTCCTACTTTATCGAGTCCCTGGTAACTCGTAATGGATACTTCTAAATATTTCGTATAAATCTTATAAACGACTAAATAGGCAACCATCCCAATTCCAAGCATGAGACCCGAACGAAGAACATTCATCCCTAGCTCTTTGGTTGTCGTTTTTCTCAAGAGAATATCATGAATTAACCATAATGTGATAAAAGCCATTGTAACTGATAAATTCGCTTGATAAATTCCTACACCTAAACATAAAAGGATTGCACCTAAAAGAAAACCGTATCGATACCTTTTCGTTAAAACGACAGCTAAGATTGCAAAAAAAGTACCCATCATATATCCGTCAGCTGTGAACATATAGGAAAAAGTTGCCGTAATACTTGGGAATGTGACGACAATTCCTGAAATTAACACGATGGAAAACTTCTTTTTCACTTCAAATAAACTAACTATACAGATGGCAGCTAGTGCTAAGAACAAAATAGAAAGTAACCCAATCACCCACGGTAAATCAAAATAAGTACTTAACCCGCTAGCAGCGCTTAAAAAGAATCTACCTGATGTTACTTTCGCTTGCGAACTATAAATATTTAATAGACCATCATGGTTGGGGAACCTATGTACAAAAATATAAAGGTGAGTTAGTAATCCAATGATGAACGCAGAATAAAAAGCCAGTTTCCATTCATATGGAATTCGCTCCTGTAAGGTGGATCCACCATTCTTTCGCATCATGTACCTCCTAAGTTTCCTTTTATATACATATGAAGCAGTATCTCAAATAATATTACTAGTATTTCTGACTTTTATTTTTTTATACGGCCCTTAAGCCCAAATACTGGAAATTACCTTCATGGTTCAGTATAGCACACAAAAATAAGCCCAGCGGAGTTTTTAACTCTGCTGGGCTTAATGGTTGGTAGCCATATTATAAATATTTAGTGGGACAAGGAACCTGTCCCTATGAAATATATCCGCGTTGTGCTGCTTCGATTTGTTTTTGAACCATAAAGTAGTTATATTTTAACTGCTCTAGTTGTGCTTCTTTTTGTTCAACGCTACGATTAATCTTTTCGTAATCCACTTTAGAAATTAAACCTATTTCATATTGGATACGAAGGCGATTTTGATCTTCTTCTAAATAAGATAGTTCTCGCTGTACATCTTGGTAAGATTCATAGATTGTATCAGCTTGGTCGTATAAAGAATTGATACTGTTCGTTAATTCTTTTTCACTTTGAGTAACTTGTTCTTTCGCAATATCCACTTGAATTTGATATTGTTGTCTACCGTATGTTCCACTGTACCAATTTTGTTTTAGGTTCAGTTCTGCCACTTCAACATTTTTAGTCGCAGTTTTCATCGTGTAAGAATTATCAATTAGAGTTTTGATTTCTGCTGGTTTTTCAACTTGTGCCACTTCAATATTTTCAATATCCGCTAACGTGATATTTTCAGAATAAGGAATGTTTAAATCCACTAGTAATTTTAATAATTCAATCTCATATGTAGATTGTGTATCATTAATTTTACTTGCTAGTGATTCCATTTCTCTTTCTAGGTCACGTACTTCCGTTTTTGAAACCAATCCAACTTCGTTTTTTAATTTTAGAACTTTTAGATCTTCTTCTAACCATTCTAACGATTGTTTACTTAATTCAATCTGATCTTGTAATGCTAATAATTGAACATAACGAGATGTAACAAGTGTTTGAACCCCTTCTTTTGTTGAGGCCATTTGTATCTCCGAAATTGGTTTTTGTAATTCTAATTGTTCTAGTTGATCTAACAATTGGTCTCGAGCATCATAATAACTACCTTTAACGCCTGGAATACTTACTCCATCTAAATCATCAATCTCATCTTCGATATCATCTAGGCTATTTTCAGCACCATTTTTTTGTTTATCTAGTATATCTAATCGGTACGATAAAATTTGTAGATTGCTATTATCAGTTAGTGCTCGATTAACCACTTTTTCTAACGTTAAGTTCATTAAATCTTCTTGTACTGCTTGCTCTTGGCTTTCAGTTACAACATTTACACCTTCTGCTGCATAGGCATTGGTACTAGTGTATGCTCCGCTAACAAGTAGACCTACTGCACCAAAAGTAATTAGCGCTTTTTTCATTTTGACCTCTCCTATCTACTAACTCTTAATATATTAATTTTGATTATATCCAATTTTCATACAGATTCCTCAATCGAATCCTTCTTGATGATTATCTAAGTAAGCTAGATAAATGGTCCTGGTTTTGCTCGATTTCTAATAAACACTTCAGTTCTTTACATTCATTTACTAGTTCTGGAATTGCTTCCAATGAAGAAATATATGCCTTAATTAAGATAGTATTTTGCTCTTTTTGTAGCAACTCTTCTTCTAGTAAATAGATTACTTGCATATAATCTTCTTTTTCTTTAGTTCCGTGTACTGAATTATTTACAGTCTGGTTCATCAGATTAAGGATTTTGCGTATTTTTTGTCCTTTTACCAGAGGGCTTTCACCTGACTGATCCGTCCCTATTTGAGACTTCCCTATTATCACTGGTTTAGGTTTTCTTTCTAGATATCCCTCTGCCAAGATCTCGATGGAAGTGGCCATAAAGTTCGCCGTATCTTCTAAATTTGTATTTACTTGTCTTTCACGATTTAAGATTAAATAATTCACCATTTGACTTGTAAATAAGAGATTTAAATTCCAAACATAATCCTTAATTTTCACGCCATACAGGTTGATAAAGAATTCACTTAAAAGAGTATCTATTTCAGTTGAAATATTTTTTGCAACATCGTGAATGTTTTGATTCTTAATTAACGCCCCATCATTACATGAGGACATTAGTATTTGAATTTGTTTTACAAATACTTTTTCATAACAAACGGTAATTAAATCACTTAATTTCTGTAGGGAAGAATTGTATTCTTTGCTATAAACCTTTGTTAATACTTGCTTAATTTCTAGTGGGATCGTATTAATAATATCAATTAACAAATCTTCTTTAGATTGATAGTACTTATAGAAGGAACCCTTTGCCATATTACTTTCTTTAGCTATTTCCTCCACTGATGTGGAATGGTAGCCGTTTTCTGCAAACAAGTGGATGGCAATTTTAATGATTTCTAGCTTTTTTTTATCCAAGTTCCATTGCCTCCAATAAAAACGATGGATTCAAAAGGGATATCCCTTTTGAATCCTATTCCTTATAAAGTAATCGTTTCTTTTTCCTTTTCTTTTGCCTTCTTCTCTAAATTTTCTAATTTCGTACGCTTCTTATTAATCCGTTTGTTTTTCATATTTGCCACAATCAAATATAAAGAAGGTACTACAAATAGAGTTAATGCAGTAGAGAAGATAACACCTGAAATGATGGTAATCGCCATTGGTCTAAATAAAATATCTCCAATTAATGCAACAGGTAGAAGCCCTAAAATAGCTGCTGATGCAGTCAAGATAATCGGACGGAAACGAGCCTCTGTTGCTCTTATAACGGCGCTCGTTAGATCCATTCCCTCTTTTCTTGCATCTTCCATAAATTCGATCAACACGATACCGTTTCGAACAACGATACCCGCCAATGCAGTAATCCCAATAACGGACATAAAGCCAAGTGGTGTACGTGTAACGAACATTCCAATCACACCACCAGCTGCAGCTAAATAAACTGTTGTCAAAATGATTAACGGTATTGAGAATGAGTTGAATTGAATCGTAATTAACACGATAATCATTACAAGACATGCGATGAATAACAGTCCTAAGTCTTGGAAGGATTCGGTTTGCTGTTCAACTTCCCCTCCGATTGACCATTTGTATCCATCAGGCATATTTAACTTTTCAATCTTCGGTATAATTTCAGTCATAGCCGCAGTTGCAGTTGTTGCTTCTGTTATATCTGCTCCAACAGTGATGGTACGTTCAAGATTATGGTGATTAATTTGTTGAACTGAAAATGTTGGTTTCATTTCAACTAATTGTGCTAACGGAACTTGTTCCCCTAACGCATTTGTTACACTCAGCTGTTGATATAAAGAAGTTGGATCACCTTGGATTTCTTCATCTAAATAAAGCTTAATATCAATTAAATCGTTTCCTGTATCAAACTCACTTACACCTAACCCTTGAGTTAGTAATCTTAACGTTGTTGTTAAATTATTATAACTTACTTGATTTTGGTCCATTGCTTCTTTATTGACAATAAATTCTAATGCATAACGTTCAACACCAACAGAATCTGAAATATCGTAAGTTCCATTTGTTTCAGCAATGATTGTTTTGATTTGTTCAGATAAGCCTCGAAGCTGCTCCATATCTTGACCAGTTAAACGAATGGAAATAGGATCCCCTACATCGATACCTGCCGATAGGGAAGATGCAATTACTGAAATTCCAGGGTAGGCCTCTTTAAAGTAATCATTCCATTCATCAAGAGTTGCTTGAATATCAAACTTTCCTTCTTCACCTTGAATATTGATTTGACCAGTACCTGAACCACTTCCTGCCCCCATGCCATTAAATAGTTGAGGTGCACCGCCGCCAGAAGCATACGTGATTGCCTCGACTCCAGGCTTTTCCTGAACCCAAGCAGCGATTTCTTTTACCACTCGGTCCGTTTCTTGAAGTGATGTACCTGTTGGCATCGATACATCTACTGTAAACTGTGGATCTTCTGCTTTTGGGAATAACTCTACTGGTACAAAAGTAGCTAACCCAAAGGCTGCAGTACCAATTAAGATTCCAATCGTTCCAATTAGTACTGGACGCTTCACCACTTTTTTCATCGCTTTACCTGAATACAAGCGATTTAAGGCATTGATTTGTTTACCCAAGAATCCTGGGTGTTTATTTGGCTTCCCTTTTTTCTTCTGATGGCGAGATTCATACCATTCTCGGAAAATCGGTACAATCGTTAATGACATAGCCATCGACGCTAATAGTGAAAAAATGATTACTAGTGGGATTGGTTTAATAAATTTCCCCATATCCCCTGGCAAGACCAATAATGGAAGAAAAGCAGAGATTGTCGCTAAAGTGGCAGTAATTATGGATATGATTACTTCTTTTGTTCCATTTACTGCTGCATCCATTGGTTTCTCACCTAAAGATGATAGTCGACGTTCAATATTGTCATTTACAACAATCGCATCATCTACTAAGAGTGATAGTACGATAATAACTCCAATAACCGTCATTTGGTTCAGAGTTACATCAAACATTGGTAATACAACTAAACCAACCGCTAATGATAATGGAATGGCCAACATTACAATAGAAGAAGTCACTAAATTTAATGCCATCACACATACAATAATAACGGCAATCATGGCAATCAATAATTCTTTTGATAGGCCATGGAACATATCATCAATTGTATTTTTTTGTGCATATAGCAGGTCTAACTCATAACCATCCGGAAGTGTTGTTTCTAGTTTTTTCATGTTTTCAACAACACGATCATGTATTGCTGGAACATCACTGCCTGTTTCTGCACTAATATTTAAAGTAATAGTCGGTAGCCCATTACTGTAAGCATAATATGAAGTTTCAGCATGTGTAAGTTCGACGCTTCCAATATGTTCTAAGTAAATTGGAAAACCATCTGAAGTTCTTGTAATAATAACTCGATTTAAATCTTCAATGTTTTGTGTATTTTCAATTCGTAGCTGATAGTTTCGTTCTTGAAAATCAATATCTCCAATTGGCGTACGTTCATTCTCAGCTTGAATGGCTTGTGATACTTGAGACCAAGAGATATTGTATTGTTGCATTTTTTGAGTATCTAAGTTCACTCGGATTTCTTGATCAGGAATACCTTGAATATCGATGTCAGCAATACCAGGAACTGCTCGTAATTGATCTTTCCAAGAATCCATTAAACTACTTAGTTCTTTTAGTTTTTCTGGATTGTCTGCAGTCACTGCATAAGAACTAACAAATGTTGTAACGAGATTATCGTTTACAAAGGGCTGATTTGCACCTTCTGGAAGCTCACCCCCAGCATCTTGAACTTTTGTTCGAAGCTCCTGCCATTTTTCTTTCGGATTTGCTCCAGATTCTAACATTACCATAATCGTTGATACGCCTTCAGACGATGTAGAAGTAATCGTATCAACACCTTGCATTTCTTTAATTTTTTGCTCGATTGGTTTTGTGATCGTTTGCTCAACTGTTTCTGGTGTGGCACCAATATAAGTCGTTGTCACCATAGCCTGACTAATAACTAAGTCAGGAATTTCTTGTTTCGGTAGTTGAAAAAAACTTAGTAAACCAAAAATGGAAACAACCGCAAAAAAGAGGAGTGTAATTTTACGTTTTTTGATTAAGTACCGGATCATTCTTCTTTACCCCCACTAGTTTTCAATGGGTCCCCATCGAGTACTCCTTCTCCCCCTCGAATAACGATTTCCGTTCCTTCCTCTAATCCGCTAACAATATGAATCTTATTTCCTACTAATTTACCTGTTTCAACAGCAGTCTTCACAGCATGTCCATCAACTACTTTGAACACATATGGATCAGAGCCGCTTGAAATCACCGCTTCGATTGGTACAAGAATTCCAACATTATCACTTACAGTTCTGTTAGCTGATACAACTTGACCTGGAAGCCAATCAAGTTCATCGTTATCAATGACTACTTCTACACTGACTGTCCCTGTTCCCTCGTTTGTTTGGGGATAGATTTTTGAAACTTTTCCTTTTCTTTCTTCATCATAAAGACGAACAGTCACTTCATCTCCTGCTTTCCAGTTCGCCACTTCTTTATCTGGAATCGGAAGGATTGCTTTTAATTGATCAATTTTACCAACTGTATAGACTGGATCGCCTGCATTAATTTGTTCACCTTCTGAAACATGTTTCGTTAAGATGACACCACTTGTTGGAGAAGTAAGTTTTGTTTTTGCCAAAGCTACTTCTGCTTGTTTTTTACCAATCAATGCTTGTTCATAAGAAGCTTCAGCTTGTTTTTTAGAAGCTTGAGACTGTTTTGCTGCTGCTTGAGCTTGAGTTTTTCCTGCTTCAGCTTCTTTGATTCCTGATTGGACAATTTTACGTTGCTCTTCAGTAGAGCCTTCTGTAATAAGAGAATAGGATTGTTCAGCAATGGCAACTTGTTTTTGGGCATTATCCACTTGAAGTTTTAATTCATCATACTGTGATTTTGCCACAATACCTTGATCATATAACGTTTTAATTCGTTCTAAATCTGTTTTTAATTTCTCATGTGCACTCTTAGCTAAATCCACGTTTATTTTAGCCTGTTCTTTCTCTTGTGCACGTGCACCTTTATCGACTTGTGCTAGATTTGCTTGTGCACTATTAATACGTGCATTTGCTGCACCGATATTGGCTTCAGATGCAGAGATCGCCGAATTCGCAGAAATGACCGATGCTTCAGCTTGAAGTACTGCATTATCCGCCAACTCAACTTGTAACTGTAAATCTGTATCATTTAAGCTTGCCAAAACTTCTCCAGATTTAATAGAGTCGCCAACATCAGCGTTTAAATTTTGGATTTTACCGCCAATTTGATAGGATATCTTTGTTTCTTCAACGGGTTCAAGCTTTCCTGAGAAACTTGATAATGCATCAAGAGACTCTAATTCTATTGAGGCAGTTTCTACATTAATAGCCGTCCTCTTACTCTCAGTCTCACTCTCGCTTGCACTCGTAGCTCCAGAGGAACAGGCTGACATTAAAAGAGCAGAACTAATTACTATTGATATAATCGCTTCCTTTTTTTTCACTTTTTTCTTCCTCTCACTAAAAAATTAAGATGGGTTAAGTAGTTCATAGATCATGTTTTCGTATTGTAGATTCTAGGTTTAGGGTAATTTAGTACCTGGGAGTCATTAGGGCTTCCGTCTATACTATGCGGACATTGTGCAATGACGGGATAACGGGAGAGCATTTGGATTTGTCGAAATAAATAACAGTCAGATTCGATAACTTCATCCGTGAGTTCACCCTAGATGCACAGGAAGCAGTTTAGTAACTAACTCGTTTTACTCAATCTGAGGAAGTAATCCTTTATTTTATATTGTTTGATAGCGTAAATAGCCATTTGAACAATACGCAAGTATAAGACTCATTATGACTCCTAATAAAATGAAAACTTCAAACCCTTATACTGCTATTTCGGAAAATTATAGTTTCCTGAACAACATTAAAAAGTATTTTCAGATTATGTACTGATAAAATTTTAGATCCTCCCAACCTTTTGGAACTACTGGTCATTTTTGGACTTACCAGTTCAACTAAATTCTACCTATCTCTTTTTGTCATGTCAACGAAATACTATTGTAATAGTTTTATTAAATTTGTTATCAATTGTTGTATTGTTATTATCTTTGAATTACTAATGAAATCTATAATTTAAGAATTAACTTTTATTTAAGAGGATCTCTATAATGCTATATAAATCAGTCCTAATGTAATAAATTTTAAATCACATTCAAATTTTAAAATAGTAAGCATACCCATAGTCTCCAAGAGATTGAATTAAAGTGAGTATTCATTATAGAACAACGCTTTGTAACCGCTAGAATAAAATAAACAGTTTTCGCTCGGTTCACGTGAACACTTTCGCTAACCAAATAGACTATCTAGTAAACTAGAATTATTCGTTTACTGGAGGGAAGAGACTTGGAGGAAAAGTTAGTGTTATATGTTGAGATTCATCAATTATTTAAACGGAAAATGAAAAATTGCACAAATTGCTAAATATTTAAAAGTAAATCGTGGAACTGTTTATAAGTATTTAGGAATGTCCTTCGAAGAGGCACAGGAGTATTTAGGGAATGCACTTAGAAAACCTAAAAAACTAGATCCCTATCGGGATTGGATTGTGGCTTGGTTAGAAAAATATCCTCATTTAAGTGCAGCACAAATTCAAGATTGGTTACTAGAGCTGTATCCTAATTTAGAAATTGGGGAAAGCACAGTACGCTCTTATGTAAAAGAAATTCGTGAAATATATCAGATTGAGAAAAGAAATATCGTTAGACAATACGAAGCCGTTCCACAACAGCCAATGGGTAAACAAATACAAGTGGACTGGGGCGAAACAAAACAGAAAACTACAGAGAAAAAAGCAATAAAACTGTATTTCATTGCTTTTGTATTAGCACATTCAAGATATAAATATATGGAGTGGCAAGACCGGCCTTTTACGACAAAGGATGCCATTCGCTGTCATGAAAATGCATTTAGCTTTTTTGGGGGACGCACTGAGGAAATTGTTTATGACCAAGACCACTTAATTACAGTTAGTGAGAATGCCGGCGATTTAATCTTAACCTCCGAATTTCAAGCGTATGTAAAAGAACGGAAGTTTCGTGTGCACTTATGTCGAAGGGCAGATCCAGAGTCAAAAGGAATGATTGAAAATGTAGTGAAATACATAAAAGGTAATTTTGCGGATAGTAGAGTTTTTAAAGATATTAAAAGTTGGAATATAAGTGCAACCCAGTGGTTAGAACGAATAGGAAATAAAAACGTACACAATACAACAAAAAAGAGACCAGTAGAAGTGTTTCTCGTCGAAAAGCAACACTTACAACCAGTCTCCCCTATACTTTCATTAGAAAGTAACCATGAAGTTATTATAGCAAGGAACGTAAATAAGGACAATACGATTCGCTTTAAGTCAAATCGTTACTCAGTCCCATTAGGGACTTACGGTACGCTACATGATAACCAAGCGTACCTTCAAATAAAACAAAATACATTGATTATTCGTGAACAACCAGCTGGTGAAATCCTAGCTGAACATAAGATTAGTACGCAAAAAGGAAAACTGATTAAAAATCGAAATCACACAAGAGACAGATCTAAAGGCATTGAAGAGTTAAAACAAAGTGTCATTTCTAGTTTTGAGAATCGAGAAGCTGCAACGATATATGTAAATGAAATTTGCCAACTGTATAATCGTTATCGTCGTGATCAATTAGCAATTCTTTTATCTGTTATCAAAAGTGAACCTCAGTGGATTAATCAAACACTTGAAAAATGTATAGATGAAAATCTTTATAGTGCCAACGATTTTCATGATGTCGTTAGTTATCTAAAGAAATTAGGTAATGATTGTATATTAGATATTAAAAAGAGTAATAGCACGCTAACTTCTAACACGAAAATTAAGGTAACGACACGTTCTCTTAGTACATATACAAGTATCTTAGGAGGACGTAATTAATGAATAAAACAGTCAAAGAATTACAAGAACACTTTCGTCAATTACGTTTAGCTGAAACCGCAGAGGAGCTCCCGCAGCTCCTTCGTGAAGCTGAAAAAGAATCTTGGACTTATTTAGAGTTTTTAGAAGCAATTACAACATTCGAACTAAATAAACGAGAAGCTAAAAGTATTGAGAGACGAATGAAATGGGCTCGTTTCCCTTTTATAAAAACACTTCAAGAGTTTAATATAGATGAACAAACAGCCCTAACAGAACGACAATTGACGCAACTTCTAGAGTTCAGTTGGTTAGAACAACAGTATAATTTAATATTTTTAGGACCGCCTGGTGTAGGAAAAACATTTCTAGCCATCGGGCTAGGTATAGAGGCAATTCAAAGAGGTTTTCAAGTATATTTCATAACGATGGGAGAACTAATTCAGTTACTGAAAACACAAGAGTTTGCGCATAAGTCACAAGTGCAGATAAAACGATTACAAGCTTCTGACTTAGTAATTATTGATGACCTAATGTACATGGCAATGGATCAGCGCGAAGCAAACCTATTCTTCCAGCTGATTAATCATCTGTATGAACGAAGTTCAATTATATTAACCTCAAACAAAAGCCCTGAGCAATGGAGTGAATTAATGGGCGATGAAGGTATAACAACAGCCTTCTAGATCGACTATTACATCGTGTAGAAATTGTTCATATGAATGGTGATAGTTATCGAATGAAAAATAGACAGCATGTGTTTTAAGCAAAAGTGTTCATTTCAAACGAGCAAAGACTGTTATTTCAACTTGACGGTTACATTACAAATTACTTTTCAATAAATATTAAGTCTGCCTCTAAAATCAGGAGTATAATCTCAGCGTAAAAAGTTGACTTCATATTTTAAATGTTGGTGTGAGATCATCAAACATTTATCTAGTCCATACGTTTTCAATCGGGTTATTTACTTTTATACTCCTATAAATTCCTTCCCCTTTAAACAGTGCAATTAAATACTTTGGTGTTGTTGTTCTCCTGAACTCCTGTCTATTTTGAAGTACAAAATCTACTAAATATCCAACACAATTTAATTTACTAAATTTAATTTAAATACCTGTGATGATGTCCCACAAATTTTTGAATTTGGTATGAGGTATTAGTTGATAATGCCATTTTAGTAAAATACACGTGGGTTATTAAATATACTGAATTATGGAAAATAGTAAATGCAGCCGCCCCAACAGTACTCGATGTGAGTTAAATATTTCTTTAATTATATGAAAATATATCAAATTTTAAAGAGTAGAACAGATTAGGTTCATATTGTGTGTATAGGAGACTTAAAATTCATAAAAAAATCCACAAAGAATTTAATTCTTTGTGGATTTTTTAATAGTTCTATTAAAATTGTATTACACGTCTGCTTGATTAGTTAGCTGTAGCTACAGTAATAGTTGTAGACGTATTTTTAGATTGACCATTTGCATCAGCAGCATCAACATAAGTAACAGTTAATGTACCAGCTTGAGTAGTTGCATATGTTCCTGTGAATACACCTGAAAATGCTGAAGTTTCAGTTAATGTTACAGTATCTGAACCAACTGTTACAGTTACAGTTTGTTGTGATGTTGCATCTGTGTTTAAGTCAGCATCTGCTACTGAAATCGTTACAGTATCTCCTGCAGTCGCTGTAGCTGGAGCTGTTAATACACCAGTAACCTTAGTTGGGTTAACTAAAGTAACAATATCAACGAATTTACTTCCTGAAGCAGATAGTACTAATGTAACAGTGTCATTTACATCAACATCACGTAGGCCTTCTACAGAGTAATCAGAGCCTTTAGCATCAGTTGCATCATAAACTTCTCCATCTGCACCAAGTTTATAAACCTCTCCATTAACTGTAATTTCATTTTTACCTACATTAACATTGCTTACTTTACCAGTAACAGTTCTGCTTTGAGATGAAGCAAACACAATGTCAGTCACAATTGTTCCTGCTTTATTTACTTTAATAATAGCAAGAGAACCTTCAACTACAGAATCAGCATTGCTATCTTTTACTTCGTAAGTTTTCTTCTCACCGTTTACAATAGCACCAATGCGAACGATATCTCCATCTGATTTTGCAACAGAAGTAATTAACGCACTATATTCTGTATCAGATGAAACTGTATTACTATAAGTTACTAAATGAGTAACTTTACCGTCCTTATTGTAGTAAACTTTAGCTTGGTTTGCTGCGATCTTAACTCCATTTTTCTTAAGCTCGCCCCAAGTTGTTACTTCAACATCATCTTCATCTGCATCGAAGAATTTATCTGCATTAGCTACATCGTAAACTAAAGTGCTATCTTCAAGTAGGAATCCATTAGCATATTTATCGTCATCTTCAAGTTCAGCGCTTAAGTCTTGAACTAGGTCAATAAATTCTAATCCGTCAACTTTACCGTTTGAATCTTTGCTAACTTTGATTACGTTATTAGTTTGCTCAATGTTGTCGTTAACAGAATCAGTTGAATCTGGAGTTGCATAGCTAGAAAGACTAACAACATCGCCAATATATTGGCCTTGCTTATTTAGTGCAACGATAACACCATTTGTAATAGGTGCTGATGTTGTAGTTTTTACGTATGAACCAGCAGTTGTACTAATTGCAAACTCATCGATTTCAGTAGAAGTGTTAGGGAAGTTTTTGCCTACTTCATACTTAACTTCTGTAGCTTTACCACTAACAAGTTTTTGAACTTTGATGTCATCTAATGTATCAACATTGAAATCATAAAGTTCAACTTCACCTTTTGCGTTGATACCTTCAATTTCAAGTGAAGCATCTAATCTTGCATCTGCATAAGATTCGATTTTACCTTGAAGATATAGAGTGTCGCTGTTAGTATCTACATCTGCTACATTGCCAACTACATAGATTAGTTCGCCTCTAGCATCGAAGTATAATGATACGTCTCCACCAGCTTGAAGTTGCTCAGCAGCTTTTTCATCTAATTCTTCGAAATCTCCATCTTCATTTAGGTACTTAACATCACCATATGCATTATCAAAGTCGTAGTTTTTACCATCTACGTCAAATGATTCTTCAAACACATTATCAACTTTACCTTTTACTGTGCTATTAAGTACGATAGCAATACCGTCACCGCTATATGCATCTTCGTTAAAGAATACTAAGTCATTAGCTTTAATATCTTTAATTGTGATTTGTTTTCCTAAACCGTTTACAATTCGGTAATCCTTAAGATCTAATTCATCAGAATCATAACCTAAGATATAATTCCCATCAACTTTTTCAACTAAAATTGGGTTACCAGTAGCATTATAAGCGTAGATGCGTTCTACGTCACCGTTATCGTTAAAAATAAGTTTTGCATAGTCAAACTCTTCATTTACGATACCAGCAACTGCATCAGTGCCGCTAAGTTTGCGTTCTGCTCTTGAACCTGTTTTACTTGACCCTTCGTTGATAATAACTTCAACATTAGAAGCTAAATCATATTTCACTTCTTCGTCAATTGTTTTAATGCGGTCTTTTTTGTCAATTTTAATTGCATCATAAACTACTTTTTCAGTGTCATATGCAAATTTAACAAGATTTTTTTCACCATCATACCATACACGAACTACTTGACCTAAAGCTTCTTGGAAGTTTAAGTTTGATGTTTCAGGAACATCTAAAGTAATTGTTTCAGTAGTATTTGAAATTTTATAAGAAACAGTAACTTGGCGTTTTTCAGAATCTACTTTAGTGATACGAGCTTCATCACGCTCATCTAGGTATCCTGCATCAACAAATGTAGATGTATATGTTTTACCATTAGCTTTTACAGTTACTGTATATTCAGTTGCTGGTTGTAATACATAATCATTTTCTTTGTTTTCAAATAATGTTAATTGAGCAGTTTTGCCATCAGCAGAAAGCTTAACTTCTTGTACACCATAAACTGTACCTTTTTTAGCATCTTTAATTTGAATATCAGTTGGTGATAAAGAACTCACAGCAAAACCGAAATCAATTTGTAAGAACTTGTTAGTTTCATCAAGTGCAGCAATTGATTTGATACCAGTTAAGTTTTCACCATTTTGAACTTTAATAGTTGCGTTTAAGAATGAAGCAAATTGTCCACGAGTAACTTTACCTGTTGGGTTGAAGTTAGCTGGTGCAGTAATACCTAAAGCTTTAAGAGCTTTAACTTCGTCCTGATAGTCAGCAGCAACTTTGTTGATATCTCCAATTGTTACATTAGAAGTATCTCCTGCCTGTTCCACTAAAGATTTACCAGTAATTGCCTTGTAAGCACCGTTAAGTACTACAGCCATATGTTGACGAGAAATCTCTTGACCTGGGTTTAAAGATCCGTTAGAACCTTCGAAAATTCCTGCAGCTTTAACTAATGCGTACATTTGTTTGTTTTCATCTGTAGCAGAAGCTGGAAGGTCGTTGAAATATTCTTTTGTTGCATAATCAGCAGGTACTTCAACACCTTGTGCTTGAGCCCATTTACCAAGGATTAAAGCTACTTGTCCACGAGTTACAGCTTTACCTGGTTTGAATGTGCCGTCTTGATATCCGTTGATATAACCTAATTCAGCAACTGCTTTGATTGCTTCTTCGTGGTCGTTTCCAAGAATATCTGAGAATGATGGTGTTGCAGCAGAAGCAACTGGTACGATTGCAGATGCTACTAATGTAGCTGTTGCAGCTGTTGCTACAAATTTTTTGTATTTCTTTGGTTGGTTAGCCATTGAAAGATTTCCTCCTCTAAGATCAGTTAATAATATTTTAGTTATCCTTCACGAAACTTGTGTAGAAAAACTATTACACATAAAAGTTTAGTAGTATATAAATGTTATGTCAATCATTTTTTGTCATCTTTGACATAATTGTCTAAGTTTGTTGATTAACGGATTTATAGGAATGGATAACTTAAAATCTACTTTATTATGACATAAAATCTAGTCAAAACCAACAAAATCTTTTAAATTATACCAATTAAGTATATTAATATATCAAATACCAACATACAGATGATACGTAAATCTTATAACACCAGGGTTTACAGCAACATTTCATTTTCATTGCAATAATTAAAACTATTAAATTTCCATAACATAGCGTCGAATTTTAGCTATTTATGTGTAGGTAATTTGTGGATTGAATATATTATCATTGGCAATGGTACATTTATATGGGTAATACTTTAATAAATATTATCCAGTTTAAATTTACTAGACTTTATATCAATATTACTATCCATAAAACTAGTTTAGTAACTTAGTCCCTCGATAAGTGTATTAATGGTTCTCCTGATTTATGCAAAATTAATTAAAATAAATTTAAATAAAAAGAAGACCTAAGCATTATATGCCTAGGCCTTCTTTTTTGGGCTACCAACCGTTTTTTTTCCTTGCAGGGAAAATTTATATTTCATAGAGAAAATCTTACTAACAATTTCAGTTTATCATCATTATTACGAAAGGACAATCAAATATTACAAAGATTACATATTTATTTTTATTTTGGGTATATTGGTTAGATTTTCATTTATATAGAACTTTTGTTATTTTCCCTTTGAATTACGGGCTACTTCTAATAAAAATAAAGGTAATGCTAACTGACGTTTAAGTCGTTTCGGTTCTTTCATTAGTCGATAAAACCATTCCATTCCAACTTTTTGGAATGCTTCAGGTGCACGTTTCACCGTACCAGCTAACACATCAAAAGACCCACCCACTCCTTGATAAATCGTCGGATGTAGTTGATCTCTGTTTGCATTAATCCAGTTCTCTTGTTTAGGACTACCCATTGCGACAAAAAGAAGATCAGGTTTTGCCTCGTTAATTTTCTCAATGACTTTATTTTGATCCTTCTCATAGCCATCTTGCGTACCAGCGACAATAATTCCAGGATAAAGTTCACGCAGTTTTACTGTAGCCTTGTCCGCTACTCCTGGTTTTCCACCATATAAGAAGATTGGCTTTTTACGTTTTGCGGCTTCCTGACAAAGACGCAACATCATATCCACGCCAGTAACTCGTGAAGTAATTTGACCTTTTTGAATTTTTGAAGCTAAAATGACTCCAATCCCATCTGGAATTTGGAACTCCGCTTCATTTAGTAACTTCTTTAGAGCAGGGTCTTCATTTGCTTTAATAATCTTCTCAGGATTAATTGCTACAATTAATGACTTTTCCTTTGTTTCAATTCGTTCAAATACTTTTGGAATTAGTTCATCATAGTTTTCTGTATTCACTTGTATACCAAGTACTTTTTCCTTCATCTGTTAATCAACCATCCATTTTTATGTTTTAGGTTATGTTACCAAAAATTAAGGCAGTGTGCTCATTATGCACACTGCCACTTATAACACTTATATGTTTTTCGCATCTCCAAGTAAGTGGTACTGGAAGTCTGCATTTTGCCAATTTTCACGACTTAGGCAATTTTTTGTGTCAAACACAATTTTATTTCTCATATTTTGAATTGTTGTTGGTGCATATGTTTTGAATTCATTATGATCTGTTAGCACTAAAAGAATATCTGCATCTTTTGTCGCTTCTTCAAAGTTTTGTGTTTGAGTAGCGTGCTTGTTTTCTTTAATATGCGGATCAAATGAAATTACTTCTAATCCAAGTTCTTGTAATTGCTCAATCACTTCTGTTGAAGGACTTTCGCGCATATCATCTACGTTTCCTTTAAATGCAAGACCTAATACAGCTACTTTTGCCCCTGCAATTTTGTTTTGATTTAAAATCGCTTGTGTTTTTTGTGCTGTAAAGTGTGGCATGCTGTCATTTGTATGACGAGACATGTTAATAATAGCTGCAGTATCTCCACCTAATTCAACTAAGAACCAAGGGTCAACTGCGATACAGTGACCACCAACACCTGGTCCTGGGAAGTGAACATTTACTCGTGGGTGGAAGTTTGCAAATTTAATGGCTTCCCAAATGTTAACGTCTAATTTCTCAGCTAATTTTGCAAGCTCGTTCGCAAACGCAATGTTTACGTCACGATACGTATTCTCCATTACTTTTACAAGTTCTGCAGTCGTTGCATCTGTTAGGTGAATTGTCCCTTGAACAAAAGTTTCATAAAGTTCTTTTGTTAATTCAGCAGATTCCTTGTTAACCCCACCAACAATACGGTCATTGTTAATTAACTCTTCAAAGATTCGACCTGGAATAACGCGCTCAGGAGAATGAGATACATAAAGTTCTGTCCCAATTTCAAGACCTGTTTTCACAAGTTCAGGCAACATAATACGTTCTACCGTTTTTGGTGGTACAGTTGATTCTAAAATAACCAGGTTTCCTTTTTTCACATAAGGAACGATGGAAGCCGTTGCTTGACGTACATATTCTAAATTTGCTGTTTTATCAGGGTTAATTGGTGACGGAACAGCAATAATAAATGCATCTGCTTCTTCAGGAGTAGTTGCAGCTGTTAAAAAGCCACTGTCTACCGCTTTATCTAAACGTTCTTGAAGACCTGGTTCTTCAATGTGTAATTTCTTATTTTGAATTGATTCCACAGCTGCTTGACTTACATCAACACCGTGAACTTTTATTCCGTGATTTGCAAATGTAACGGCTGTTGGCAAACCAATATACCCTAATCCAACAACACAAATTTTCTTTGTCATATTAATCGTTACTTCCTTTCAATTTCGAGAGCGAGTACGTACGATGCTACCGACCAATTACTCGATCTATTTCTTTTCAGAATGCCCAAGAAAGTTGAATTTATAGATTCTGCTTTAGGGATTCTACATGTCCTATTAGTGATTGTGCTTATATTATTTGTTAAAAAATCCGTATGTATTACACAAACAGACAAATCCTGCATTTTAGTATACAACTTTCCGCTCGCCGTGTGAATAAAATTTGTTTTACAGTGAAATTACGGCAGCTGAATTTTGTCACAATTGTCACGAGGGTGAGATAATTTTGCTTGGCCGGAAGGCTAATAAGCTTTGTTTTTGTCCTTTCATGACTCTTTTGACCGCTTAACATTGGTTTTCGTCCGTTCACGATTCCTTTCGTCCGCTTAGCATCACTTTTCGTCCGTTCACCGTTCCTTTCGTCCGCTTAGCATGCTTTTCGTCCGTTCACCGTTCCTTTCGTCCGCTTAGCAATCCTTTTCGTCTGTTCACCGTTTCTTTCGTCCGCTTAGCAATCCTTTTCGTCCGTTCACCGTTTCTTTCGTCCGTTCACGGTTATTTTGTTCCTCCAGGATTGCTTTCTCCCTTTAAAAGTAAATTATAACTTAAGTGATATACACTATTTCTACTTTTCCCTGTTCTCGAACTACTGCATTTAGCTAATATTCGATGAGCTTGTTGATGATTCTTTAACCTTAAGTAACTTACACACTCACTATTTGATATTTGTTTATTAATTAGCATCGAATAATCAGCTAATGCCTTCCTATGTGCATCCATACTCGTCTTCTCACACTTCGGACATTTCCATGTTCTTAACGCCCTCTGCATCGGAATGGTTCCACAGTGTGGACATTCAACGCCAGAAGAAATCATACTTGGTGAGATCTTGTAGTAGTGGCAAAGTGGGAATGGATCACGAGTATAAAGGGATTTCATTAATAATTCCCCCAACTTTCTCGAATCAACATTTACTCCACTACTCCTTGGCAAAGACCAAATAAATCTAACTACCTCTCGTCCAATCAATAATAGTATCTTCTCAGGTGGTTTCTCAATAATTGCATTATTAAACGGAAAAAGGATTGCCCCGTAAATCGGTAATTTGACCCCATGACTCTCCAAGAATGACTTCAATCCAAAAGTATATTGTTCCACCTGAATTTCAGGACTCCCTAGTATTTCATCTTTCCCACCATCATCACCTTTTCGAATAAGCTGACGTGGATTGTCGTTGAAATAAAGCTTTCCTTTAATATTTTTAACTTCCAAGATCAAACACCACCAAGGGGACAAAACCAGTATATCAATTTGCGTCTCTACTTTTGATTTCAATCCTACGTTATGGAGTAAATAGGTTTGGTCTGGTAGTTGGCTAGTCGCTAACAAAGAAAAGACATGTTGTTCGCCATGTTCACCAGCTTCCTGCCTATTGAGTTCAACTTGTAATTTTGAGTACATTTCGTGGGAAGGGTGAAGTCTTTTAGTTAGTGCAGTTAATGCTGCAGTCATCGGATAGGGTTCGAACGGTTTTAAAATCAATTACTAGATCCTCCTACTATTTTTCTTTCAAAATAGCAGAAAGAAAGTGCCCTGGTATATTAGTCTCATTAAACTTTTTATTTGAGATTAAGAAGCGCCTTCAAATATTATTTTTCAATTACATAAATTTCATTTTAGTGGAACTCCCAATTGTAAAATTTGACCTCGAAATGAACAAAACCTTCTTCCCGGCATATATCAAAGTGAAGAGTCTTCATTAAATGTTTAGTTATACAGAACACACAATTTTTTCCACATCCAAAAGGACTAATTGACGATTTCAAACTAAAACTAAACTTCTGTTCTACTTCTAGTGAGGCTTTTTGAATAGATTAAAGGTTAACTAAATTTCTTATATTTAGTAGTTCTAAAGTTGCTAGGTCCGGGGGTTAGTAAAAGAGGAGGGGTATGGATGAAAGAAGCTAAACGTAAGTTAACTTTGGGAGATTGGCTCTTTGGTATAATTGGATCAGGGATTGTTGTGTTGGTTATTCACTACTTTATCTAATAATCAGAAATCTACGTACAAAACCTTTTTGACCCTTGTTAAAATAGTTCACGTCATGCGATTTCTTCCATTAATCTAATCCCAACCCTTTAATATAGAACATAAGCACCTTCGATGAAATATGTATCGAGGTGCTTTTTATGTTTCAATTGTATTCATGCTGTTGTTAATCCTCCGATGTCCGCTCACAAAGCTACTACTGTTGTAGTGCAGTTTTTCGCTCCACTAAATCATTAAACAATTCTTCGTCACGATTAGCTAAAGCCTCATCAATTAATCGATCAATATTTTGTTCTTCCAACACTCGGATCACACTGTCAATTTCTTGATCTGATTCATTTGGTACAAGGTTCACCGTATCCTTCTGAGATGAAGCCTTTTGTAGAATTGGCGACAAATGTTCGTGCACATTTGAAATTAATAATAATTGATACAATGGCATGCGAATATAACGGTTCCCACGTTGGAAAACAAATATTTCAGAAAGGTTTTCAATTTGCATCGTATTCAAGTTCACAATAATCTCTTTCCCTTCGACTGGAACAAAATGATACAATTCATTATCCTTCATAATCGAGAAGTATTGATATGCAAAGACTAACCGTAAATTCTCTCCTGCAACTTTCGTATAAAATGGTTTCATAAATTGCACTTGAATCATATTGACCCCTCCTAATTATCCGATTATTCTGATATTTCTGATTATAACATATTTTTAGCTCGAAGTATCTTTAGGCACTCTACCATTTTTATAATTAAACCAGGTTGTTTTTATTCAATATTTCTCATCGAATCAAATTCCTCGATGAGTAGATAATACGAACATTTATGTTTATTTATACTTATGTAACCCTTCGCTGAAAAATGTCTATTTTGTGAACACAATTCAGAAAACTTTTCGCTCCTGGATAGTGTTGCGTTCAGATAAAATAGTAGGTCGTATTATTGACTCATTCAAAATTGTATGACTCGCTAGATCATTGTGCTTCATTCAACCATGGCTTGGGCCTTTGATTACCTCGTTACTGATATGGTCTCCAAACTTTTACAGTTTCAAACCGTGCCATTTTGATTATATTTTTCTTTTTTACCGGGAATATGGAATAAATTTGTTACTTCTGGATAGGGGTGATGATTCGTCCGCTTAGCCACGCTTTTCGTCCGTTCACGTTTTCTTTCGTCCGCTTAGCCTCACTTTTCGTCCGTTCAGCGTTTCTTTCGTCCGCTTAGCCACACGTTTCGTCCGTTCACAATTTCTTTCGTCCGCTTAGCCGCGCATTTCGTCCGTTCACGTTTCTTTCGTCCGCTTAACCACACGTTTCGTCCGTTTCACGATTTCTTTCGTCCGCTTAGCTACCCTTTTCGTCCGTTCACAATTTCTTTCGTCCGCTTAGCCACGCGTTTCGTCCGTTCATGTTTTCTTTCGTCCGCTTAACCGCGCTTTTCGTCCGTTCAATCAAAATCTCCATCGAATCCACTTCCAACACCATTCCATCCCCTCGCAAATAACCAACATCCTCTCAAATAACAGTCCCCCTCCACACTTTCAATCGAAATGCTAACAATACACTTGATTTAACGGTATAATGAAGGGAAAGACTTTTTTAGCGGATTAAAATCAAACAATTCAAGAAAATCCGTATAAGAAGGGACACGATCTTGGGCCAACAAGAAGTTGATCACAAAGTCCTTGCCATAGGAAGTGGCGTTTTTAGACTTTGTTCAATTCATGCATGAGATGTGTCTTTCTAAGGAGCGATGTTAAGTGAGTTTATCTGTTGCAACGATTGCACGTGATCATCAATCGTTTATAAATACACAGTTAGAACAAGTGGAACGCGAATTGCATCCTTCCGTTCAGGAGGATGAGGAGTTGATTCGCCGCGCATTGTTTGCGGTTCGAAATAAATCTGTCCAGTTTGAGCGTTTCATCCCAGCATATCAAACGTTACATACCATTGTTCAAGATGTGCGATTAACAGAAGTCACGGTTAATTTTGATTACGAACGAATTACTTGTAGTTGCCCGCAAAACGATTGGTGCCGCCATAAAGTAAGCGTTTTGTTATCGTTATACCAATACTATGATTCTGTCCAAGAGTGGGTAACGAATTGGCGCCAGAAAAAAAGTGTACAACTGCATCTATTAGCATCCGAGCGGACTCCCGAGAATTGGCTTGCGATGGTAAATGAAGTGATGTCGCACTTATTGCAGCCAG
The DNA here is from genome assembly GCA_030348875.1 of Ureibacillus composti. GTDB lineage: Bacteria > Bacillota > Bacilli > Bacillales_A > Planococcaceae > Ureibacillus > Ureibacillus composti. The sequence continues at coordinate 775,227 of JAUCEP010000002.1, read as the reverse complement.
GAAGACCCGTTCCAGCTGACAGCTTTTTGCTTACCAACTTAGCTGAAAATGCTTTTACCAAATTAAAAAAGCATATGCCTTATGAACGTGAATGGCAGCCAATCTATAACTTGTTTATGGAAATTGGCGTTTTCAATAAAATATGGGAACACTTGAACAGGACAAACACACCTGTGACAAGCCATTATTTTGAATACTATTTCGATAAAACCTTAAATAAAATTCAAGATAATATGCATGAGCTCTCAGGGGGTTCTAGATTATTTGCAACGGATCCATTTTTCGATTTGTTACAAAACATGGTCCGTGAACTATTGTTAGAACGGCATGGTCAGTTTAGCAGAAGAATGAATCTGTATTTATCGTTTTGGGATACAGTCTTTATTGAGAAGAAACGTGCAGAAAAAGAACTAACCATCCTGACAAGCTTGATGGATAACCCTGATGAAAACCCTAATTTAAGTGAAGATGTCCCATTACACCTCGTCATGAATTTATTTTATATAATGGTAAAAGATCATGAGTCGTTACGGGAAACCCTGCAAAAGGTAAATATACCAACGCTAGATGTTTACTTTGGTCTCGCTAAATTGTCATTTTCACAGAACAATCAGGAAGCTGGCGAAATTATATTAAAATCCGTGCTTCCCTACCTACAGGAATTTATTCATGAACATTTAAAACCAACACATCGGCAAATGTATGTACGAAGAGCAAGTTTAATTTACGACAATATTGTCTTAACTGAACAAGAAGAATTAATGCTCTATTCTGCATTTGGAACATATGGGATTCAGCCATATTCAAATTACCTACTAAAAACGAAGCGTTTTGACGAGTGGGCTGCACTTCATCAGCTATATCCTTCTTCCATTTCATACTTAGAATCTTGTGGCTTAAAGGATGTTTTAGATGAAGCACCCCAAGTAACGCTTCCACTCTACCATTACTACGCGCTTCAAGAAGTGGATCAAAAATCGCGATTAAACTATAAACAAGCAGTACGTATTTGGAAGATGATGAAGTCTGCAGCGAAAAAGAGCGGTAGGATGAACTTTTGGGAAGATTATATTTTTACAATTCGTGAGCAATACAAACGATTACGCGCATTGCAGGAAGAATTAGAGAAAGGAAATTTACTGGCATGACAACAGAATTTTCAACGCCTTTTGCAAAATCTTTACGGTTAAAAATAGAAGAACGTCAACCTGGTTTCTTTTCTTTAATGTCTCTATCAGATAATGAGCACCCACAATTAACAGCAAATTGGGCTCGATTACTGTTCTATCGATATGAATCAAACTTTTTCGGAATCGGCGCTAATATGGATGAACAGGAAATCAGGTTGACTGCTGCTGAGTTAGTGGAACTCTTCTCTCCAACAATCAAGCATCCTTTTGTTCAGCATGTGGGCGTAGATGACCAATCGAAAAAGATCATAGCAAGTACAAATGCACTTCAACTTCTTTGGAATAGTAGTGTTCTCTGGGATTACGCAAAAACCGAGACAGCTGAGGAAGGTAAGTTACATTTATCTTTCAAACTACCTACTGAATTTGCCAAAGATGAATTCGTTACATCAGCTTTTAAGGATATTGAAATTGACCTAGACTACTTAACCTCTGTTTTAACGACAGCGGTACAACAAAAGCTGGCGTTTGCAGGGTTAACTGAAAATGACCTTCCTACTTTACTACCTTTTTTCAAAGAAGGTGGATGGCCATTACAAAAAGAGCATTCTATTGGCAATGTAAAAGTAGCACTTCGCTTATCGGAACCAGAAGAAAATTCAGAGGAATGGCTGCTTGAAACTGTGTTAGCAACCAATAAAACAGCCAAACTTTGGACACCCGCAATTCGTAAGCGTCATTATCCAATTCCTCAAGCTGTACCTGAAAAATGGGTACCGATTGCGGAAGATATTGCAAATCTACAAAATCAAATGCTTGAACTAATGGATTTAAGTGAGCATAGCATTTCTACGGACAGCTTCCTTCATGTCAGTCTTGAAGATGCGGAAGTACGAAAACTTTTACGAGATGATTTTGCTAAGCTGGGGGCACTTGGCTTTGATGTTATTCTTCCAGCATGGTTAAAAGAATTAAAACAATCTAAGTTGCGAGTTAAAGTAAGTGCTTCGAATCAGTCACAGAAATCAATGGCTGGTTTAGACGATATTTTAGCATTCAAATGGCAGCTTTCAATGAACGGTGAAGAACTTTCGCCAGAAGAGTTCCGTAAGATTGTTGATGAAAAACGAGAATTCGTTCGTATTGGCAATGAATGGTTCCGCATTGATGCAAATTGGATGATGGAAATTCGTGAACTCATGGAAAAAGCGGAGAAAGAAAATTGGACTGTTCGCGATTTATTATTCCGTGAAATTCCAGAAGAACTTGCAGCACCTCTTGAAGCTGATGAAGAGGAACTTGACGATCCATTCTTCGCATTCGAATTACAAAAGTCATTGAAATCGTATTTAGAACAACTACAACATAAAAAAGGCTTACCTTCTGTTGAATTACCAAAAGGATTACAAGCTGAGCTTCGTCCATACCAACAAGAAGGTTTTGATTGGCTTGTGTTTATGAGGGAACAACGTTTTGGAGCTGTACTTGCTGATGATATGGGATTAGGGAAAACGGTCCAACTAATCAGTTACCTCCTTCACACATATGAAACAATGGGAGAAAGCAATCCAACTATTATTATTTGTCCAACATCAGTTTTAGGTAACTGGCAAAAAGAATTAGCCCGTTTTGCACCGACTCTAAAAGTTCATACCCACTATAGCTCCTCCCGAATGAAGGATGAGACATTTACAACATATCTTGAAAAAGAAAAGCCAAACTTAATCCTGACAACGTATGGTACCATTTCTCAAGATATTGAATTTTTACAGACTGTCCATTGGTCAACAATTGCACTAGATGAAGCGCAAAACATAAAAAATATGCAGACCCTTCAATCACGCTCCATTAGGAAGTTAGTCGGGACTCATCATATTGCGTTAACCGGAACTCCGATTGAAAATCGACTTTCGGAACTATGGGCTATTTTTGATTTCATCCACAAAGGGTATTTAGGAAGCTTTGGAAAGTTCCAAGAGCAATTTATCTTACCAATTGAACGCGATGAATCAGACCGCCATAAACAGATCTTACGTGCGAAAATTTCGCCATTCCTATTACGTCGTACGAAAAATGATCCAGATCTTATGTTAAATTTACCAGATAAACAAGAATCAAAAGAATTCTGCCCATTAACAAGGGAGCAAGCCGCTTTGTATGAAGGCTATATTGAGGATACACTTGCTCAAATGGAAAACATGACGCCATTTGAGAAAAAGGGACGTATTCTTCAAATGCTTAGCAAACTAAAACAGTTATGTAATCATCCTGCTCTTTATTTAAAAGAGCCATTTGATGAAGCAAAAACGATGATGAATCGTTCAGTGAAAATAAAGCGGATTGTTGAACTTGCAGCAGAAATTGTCGACAATGGCGAACAGTGTTTGATCTTTACCCAGTATATTGGGATGGGGCATTTATTACAGCATTGTTTCTCAGAGTTATATAATATAGATGTACCTTTTTTAACAGGAAGTATGGCTAAACATCAACGAGATCATTTAGTGGAGGCCTTCCAAAATCATGAATTCCCTATTTTCTTACTATCTTTAAAAGCTGGGGGTACAGGATTAAATTTAACAGCCGCCAACCATGTATTACATGCCGATCGATGGTGGAACCCTGCTGTTGAAAATCAAGCAACCGACCGCGCATACCGAATTGGTCAAACTCAATTTGTTCAAGTTCATAAGTTTATTACACTTGGTACAATTGAAGAGAAAATAGATAAAATGCTGGAAGTCAAATCGGCCCTTTCACAAGAATTAATTCAATCAAGCAATTGGTTAACCGAACTTCAAGAAGATGAATTACTTGATTTATTAATGCTTGATACAGCTTCGGTCAGATAACAAAAAAACGGAAAGTGAGCGCTCATAAGTTTGAGTCGCTCACTTTTTTCATTCGTACGGTTTTCCCTCTTCAAAGTGCTTATCCATTTTCTTACCTTATCTAATAGTCTCTTTTACATTATTAAGTTGTCGGTCTCTACAAACCCGTATAGATGGCAGTTACGTGTAGAGTATAGGAGAATGGTTACTACTGTGCGGTCAGCAGTAGATTTTACTGATCCTCCCCCTTTCATTTAGCATTTTCTTAATACCGTCCGTCTAAATCCTATTTAGGGAAATTCCCCAATTTCCCTATTCTTATTACCCTTGCATGCCTTCATCACTTCAACAATTCCACTTTTTTTTATTTATTAAATAATCGGTAATGCATCTTCTGTTTCTGGGAGAACAAATTGATCCGGTACTTTTTGTCGATCAATTTCTTGATGTTCTTGTGAAACATAATTTCCTTCAACACTTACTTTCTCTGGCGTAGTGGTTCCATATTGTCTTTCAGGCCGTTTCAATGTATAGAACCGTACATCATCTAGATATACTTCTGTTGTATAGATCCTGTTTTGTTCTTTATTTGTATAGGAACGGGTATGTAACCGACCATTTACACCCACAAGCGAGCCTTTTCCACAATATCGAACTATTCGCTCGGCAAGTTTCCCCCAAGCGACACATAGAACAAAATCCGCTTCAACACTCCCTTGATTATTTCGATAGTTCCGGTTAATCGCTAATACGAAAGAGGTCTGAAACCGATTATTCGGGAACTCCCTTAACATTGGATCTCGTGTTAACCTTCCTACAAGTCCTACCTGATTCATAAGATTCACCTCCTTTCCTTCTGCCCATATCATAATTGAATCTGTTTCATTTGGGCAAAACCCGAAAAGTCAGAAATGCTTCATTAGCGGAAGTTAAAATTCATTTTTGAGGTATTTAAGAATTGGGGAAAAGTTTGGTTAAGCCTTGATAGCGCTTAGTTTAAGAGGCTTTAAATTATAGGGGCAAATCATAAATTTCGCATTTTTCTATGTTATACTAAAATTAACAATTCAAATTAAAGGGGAGATGGGATTGAAAACTTTCAAAATGCTTTCGTTTGAGTTAATGACAGAAAAGGGAAGGAAACAGATTCCTTTAGAAGATGGAATTGTAATTAATCAGGAAAATAGCCATAAGTCCTGGATTCTTGAATTATTTATCTCTGAAAAATATAAGGTGATTTTCGAGCAGTTACAAGCATCCAAAGAAGTCTTTGATGTACAAGTGGTCATTTCCTTTCCAGATAATGAACCCGCACCTTTTCGCGTCGTTGTAAGTAATATTCATGTTATTGGAAATCGAATTTCTGTATTACTTAAAGGAACGATCACAAGAAGAAGAACGAAATATGCTGAAAAGTTATTAAAATTATTACTCGAAGAAAATCTTTCAGGTAAGGAATTGTTTGAACGGTTTGAAAAGGGAATGCGTGATCGCCCTCTTTTAAAGGATTAGAAATACATAAAGCTTCCAGTACTCGATGATCGTCGAATACTGGAAGCTATTTGTCCTGTTAGTGCTATTTTTAATTACTCGTCTTTTGCATCACGGTCTTTAATGTCTACTTCATCTTCAATAATGTCTTCCTGGTTGTCATTTAGGATACGCTCGTCGCCATTATCGACATTTCCAGAGACACCATTTTGACCAGCACCATTGCTATTTTGTATGCCGTCATTATCAATGACGTCGTTATCTACATTATTATCGACACCGTCGTTATCAAGTGTATCGTCTACACCTTGTTCAACATCATTGACACCTTCATTTACATTTTCTTGAACGTCATTGACACCTTTTTCAATTTCATTCGCAGTGTCATCTACGGCATTGTTATCCGCATTACACCCTACTAAGAATGCACTCCCAAGGATAAATGCAAAAGCAGACTTTTTCCACATATAAAAATTCCCTCCTTCCGTTTCTCTTCATCACATTTTTTATAAGATGTGACTGTACATAGAGTGCCCGGGAATGGAGGGAACTATCCTGAATTTTCGTGTTTGAATTATTATCCATAAAACGCTTTTATAGACATAACCTTATTTAGAATTTAACTTTTCCTTTAAAAGGTTTTCAATATATGCAGCTTCTGCTTTACAACCATAAGAATAATCAGTTCCAAGCTCTTTTTGCATTTTTTCAATTGACTCAATTTGCTTTTCTGTTGGTTCTTCACTCAAAACTTTAGCAATCACTTCGTCAATTTTTTTCGCAATCTCTTCATGGAATTCTGCGCTTAACAATACTTCCTCTGGCACCTTATCATACCAAGCAGCATTTTCTTTAAAATACGCTTGCCAGTTAGCCACAAAATCTTCCATTGAGAATTGATCTTCATCCCATCCAATATTAGCCAAATATGCTTCAAATGATGTTGTGATGGAACGTGTAATGCTAATCTTAACACCTGAAGATAAGTCTTTATACATCTATTATTAAACCTCCTACAATTAAAAGCCAAAAACCCTATCGATTGATACATTTCGCAAATCCAACATATTCCACTATGGGAAATAAAAAATACAAAACGGATATTATTTTTTAATAACATCCATAATAAAATGTATCACAATTCTTTGTGTATTACTCGAGTTACGTATGATCATTTAATTTATACAAATTAGTATTCACAACAATTGGCAGGAGTAAAACACAAATTTCATAAAAAGAAGAAGGTACAAGTACGCTTCTTTCCGTTAACTAAAGATTTATTTTGGTTGTACTGGTCCAATCGCAAATAAAATGTCTGCTTCACATACTAATTCACCATCAACAGTAGCAACGGCATGACCTTTCCCCATAGAACCACGTAGACGAACGAATTCAACTTCTAAACGTAATTGATCACCTGGGATTACTTGACGTTTAAAACGAGCATTATCAATTCCAGTTAAAAAAGCTAGTCTACCTTTAAATTGTTCAGAATTTAAAAGAGCTACGCCACCAACCTGTGCTAATGCTTCAATAATTAATACACCTGGCATAACTGGATACCCTGGGAAGTGTCCATTAAAGAAGTCTTCATTAATAGATACATTTTTCAGACCTACCGCGCGTTTTCCTTCTTCAAGTTCTAGAATACGATCTACTAATAAAAACGGATAACGATGTGGTAAAATTTCTTGAATTTGTTCAGCTGTTAACATCCAAATACCCCCTAAAATTATTATTATGTATAACTTGTCCAAGTCCCCGACATTATAACATATTCGTATGAAGAAATAGCTTGTCCTAGACATTCATTAAAGAACATCTTATGGTACTTTACTATTTTAACACATAGTGAAAAAACGGAGCGAGTAGTCACCTCCGCTTTAAGTCAACAAAATCATTTTTTGACGAGTAACCGTGTAACGATTTGACCTGAGTTAAACTTTACCGTTAACTAAATCTAGTATGTGCTGCCATGCTCCCCATTTTAATGCGTCCATCGGTTCACCATCGCCAATAAAGCCATAACCAATCATTAAACCAGTAATTGTGGCAAGGAAAAGTAATAATAATACAAGTAAAATTCTTGCCCAAATTGGGATTAGACGAATTTGAATCCATCGTCTTCTTTGTTCAGGGCTTATTTCAGGTTTATTTGATCTTTTTCTTTTCTTTGCTTCAGGGGAAACATTGGTCTCTTTTGAATTACTTTTTAATTCGTCTGTCATTGGCCATCTCCCTTTTAGTCAAGTTCTATGTACTTGCCTCAATTAATCGTTTTTCATGAATGAATGCATTTAGCGAATACCATTAATAAGTCCTAACATTTGATCAGCAATACTAATTGCACGGGTATTAAATTGATAAGAACGTTGCGTTTTAATTAAATCCGTCATCTCTTTCGAAAGATTGACGTTTGACATTTCAAGAGAACCGTTTGTAATTCCAATTTCTGCTCGCCCAATTCCTTGCAAATCAGTTAAGACTTCATTTGCAGTAAACCCTAAATCATCCATATTGGTTGGTAATGCTATATATGTACCTTTTACATGTTCCATCAGTTGTGGCTTTTGTAGTTCAGTAATGCCAAGCTCGACAGTTAATACTTCACCATCTGGATAATTGACATTCAACGTACCATCTTCTGACAATCCGAAATTTGACACATTGTCAGGAAAGTAAATTGCTTCTCCATTAGAATCAGCTACTGCATAACCGTCGCTATTTACTAACATGACCTGTCCATCTGCAACAGGAGTAACATAAAAATCCCCTTGTCTTGAATAAACTAAACGCTGACCTTCTTCACCTTCTGGCATCAAAATATTGAAGTATTGTTTTTCTTTCGTCAAAGCAAGGTCTAAGTCTCGATCAGTTCTTTGTAATGTTCCCATTGCATGATTCGTTTGAATCTGACCAATTTTTGCACCTGCACCGTAACGAATTCCAACAGGTGATTGGCGTGCAGCAGGATCAAGCTGGTCGTTATTGAATTGTTGGTAAAGAAGCTCAGAAAATTGCGCTTCTTTCGCTTTGTAACCAGTAGTATTGCTATTTGCGATATTGTTACTAATGGTATCGATTTGGCTTTGCAACTGACTTAATGTATTCGTTGCTGTAATCATCGTACGAAGCATTTCGATTTCCTCCAGTATGTTTTAGTTTACCCTTGACTTACGACCAACTTCGAATGACCACTGAATCAGCTCTTCTATTATACTTTACCTATTTCGTTAACAGCTTTATCCATGCTTTTATCGTATGCTTGGAGTACTTTCTGGTTTGCTTCAAATGCACGATAGGCAGTTAATAAATCTGTCATCGCTTGTGCAGAATCCACATTTGAACCCTCTAAGTGTTTTTGCTGCATTGTGAAAGTAACACCATCTTGATTATAGGCTGAAGGTAGATTCGTTTCATTATTAGTACGGAAAAGACCATTATCTTGTTTCACTAATAAATCCGGATTTGCTGAAAATGCAACGCCTAATGTTGCATATTGTGCGTCATCAACAAAGATTGAACCATCTTGCGTAAGTTGGAAATCATCATTTGGTAATTGAATCCGTTCACCTTCATTAGATAAAACATAATATCCTTCGCTATTAACTAAATAGCCTTGCCCATCCAAAGTGAAATTCCCATTTCGTGTGTATGCTTCTCCACCATCAGGATGCTGTAATCTGAAGAATATCGAACCAGTGGCACTAGATTCTTCATCGACTGGCATTGTACCATTGATTAGAGCAACATCGGTATTGAAGCTTGTCTCATAAATAGAACCTTGAGAGTAGTTTGCTAGGGTTTCTTGTAAATATACGCCAGTATTTAACGCACCAATTTCTTGTATATTTAATAGGTTCAATCCTTTTTCAGTCGGAATGTTTGTCGTACCTCGAGCAGACAATAACATATCTGGGAAAGAGCGAATTGTGGATTGGTCCGCTTTAAAGCCTGGTGTATTGGCATTCGCCATATTATTTGTTAATAATTCTGTTTTTCTTTGTTGTGCAATCATCCCAGATGTAACAGTATATAACCCTTTAAACAATTCCTTCACCTCTATTAAATAGTGTCGTGACCCGGTTCGTTTGAATTTCTTCTATTAATATTAGAATTTAGGACTTGCCGCGCGATCAATATTATCTAACATAATGCCTGTCCCAATTGCTACACAATCGATTGGATTTTCTGCGACGAAAACTGGCACTTTTAGTTCTTGCATTAACAGTTGGTCCATTCCGTGTAAAAGACCACCGCCACCAGTGATAATAACACCACGATCGATAATATCTGCTGATAACTCAGGTGGTGTTTTTTCTAAAACATTTTTCGCAGATTGTACAATTAATGAAACAGATTCATGGAGTGCTCGTTCAATCTCGGACGAGTTAATTGTCACTGTACGTGGAAGACCAGTTACTAAGTCTCTACCGCGGATTTCCATAGATTCATCGCGACTACCTGGAAAAACTGTACCAATTGTCATTTTAATTGATTCTGCTGTACGTTCACCAATTAAAAGTTTATATTGCCTCTTTATATATTGCAAAATATCATTGTCAAACACGTCTCCAGCTACTTTAATAGATTCGCTTGTTACGATATCCCCCATTGAAAGAACTGCTACGTCAGTTGTACCTCCACCGATATCAACAACCATGTTACCGCTTGGTTGGAAAATGTCCATTCCAGCACCAATAGCTGCTACTTTAGGTTCTTCTTCTAAATAAACCTTTTTACCACCTGATTTTTCAGCTGCTTCACGAATTGCCTTTTGTTCAACACTCGTAATATTAGTTGGACAACAAATTAAAATGCGTGGTTTAGTTAAAAATCCCTTTAAATCTAGTTTATTAACAAAATACTTTAACATTGCTTCTGTAACATCAAAGTCCGCAATAACTCCATCTTTTAATGGACGAATAGCTACGATATTGCCTGGTGTACGTCCCACCATTTGTCTTGCTTCTTCACCCACTGCAAGAACTTTATTTGTTTTTTTATCGATCGCCACTACAGACGGTTCGTTTAGTACAATTCCTTTTCCTTTTACATAAATCAGCACATTAGCCGTTCCTAAATCAATGCCAATATCTTTAGAAAACATCAATATTCTCCTTCCGACAAATTCCAACATTTTTCACGTTCAAATTTCTATTCATATCCTTGCTATTTTAACATATTGATGTTTTTTATTACACTGTAAATTATATGAGAATAAAGGTTTTAACAATTATATTAAAAGTTTGTTTCAGTTTCGTGACATGTACCAGGTACCCGAACAATTCTGAATTGTTTGGGTACCTGGTACACTTAGAAATGAACGTTGAAAAAGCATTTAGTTGACTTTCAAGAAAGCCAAACTAAATGCTCTTTCAATTTTTTTGGCGGGACTGCCACTTCTTACGTGTCGCCTCGCCTCCACGCAAATGACGAATCGATTTGTGATAGGCTAGGATTTCTTTTACTTCATTTGCCAAGGTTTCATTAACCAAGAAAAGTCGTTCGGTTAAGTCTTTATGCACTGTACTTTTAGAATAACCTGTCATTTTCGCAAGGACGCGAACCGTTTCACCAGTTTCGAGGAGCAGCTCTCCAAGCCGAACGCAGCGATGCCGAATGTGCTCGTGCACGTTCTCTTCCTTTCTATCGGATATAAGAAAGTGCCCTTTTGCTTCTAAGGAGCGAAATTTTCGACGAGTTTCTATTGCATGTATTACGTTGTGGTTTGCAGCTACCTATTTAACGTTTATTCACAATATGTTTATTTTTGTACGTTCAGAACTTAAATTTGGAAGAAAAAGTACTAAAGCGCCCGTTTCCCCTCGAAATTTGAAAATACCCTTCAAATTTTGGGGATACGAGCGCTTTAACTTGACCAAGAATTAGAATGCTAGGAAGTTTCTTGGGTTTACATGTTCTCCATCTTGTAATACTTCAAAGTGGAGATGAATTCCTGCAGAAGGATTCCATTCATTTTCTGTAGTTGTAGCTAATGGTTGGCCTTGTACTACTTTATCGCCCTTTTTAACAAGAATATCTGTCACAGAGCTATAACGTGTTTCCATTCCATTTGCATGTGTAATGACGATCTCGTTACCAGTAAATGCATCTAGTTTAACATCTGTCACTTCACCACTCATAGCAGATAATACTTCGAATGGCTCACTGTTTACTGATAGTGAAACACCTGATGAAGTTGAAAAAGTTTGATTAAATACAAGAAGTGCATTTTCGCGTGTTGCTTCATCAGCTGTTACATCATAGAAATCTTGTAAAACACTGACTTGATCTAGTTGGTCTTCATTGAAAGGATATTTCAATGTTTCTGTGCGAGCATTTGTTTCAATAACAGTATTATCTTCAGATGCTACTTCCTCTTGTACCGCTTGCTCTTCTGTCTCATCACCAATAAGTGCGTTATACGTAAAAATTAGACCGATTAGCACTACAGCAATTCCACCATAAATTGTTGGCCAAAACCACGGCTTTTTCTGCCAATTGTTGTTCTTAGGAGAAGTATTGAATTGTTTTTCTTCTCTCATGTTCATCACCTCTATTGGCAGTGTGAACAAAATTTTACAATTCTAATCATCTTTTTTGAAAAAATACCTAATTTTTGCATTTTATTTTTTCGATCTTTGTGTCTTTATAATAATGTTGTAAGATTTTATGTGCAGTTGCCCCGCTTTCAGCCATTGCATCCGCTCCATATTGGCTCATCCCTACACCATGACCGTAGCCTTCTGTAGTAACGACGATTTGATCACCTTTAACTTCTATTCGGAAGTCAGTAGAACGCAAATCTAATAATGTTCTAAGGTCCCTACCTGTCCATTGTTGTTTCCCCATTGAAACGGTTTCAACTCGTCCAGTATTATTTCGTTCAATTTTAAGTTGGTTAATATTTTTAATGGTCCAATTCACGTTTAAAAGTTTATTCCACTCGGCGATGGTAAATTTTTTGCTGCTTTCATAATTCGGTGCATGTTGATAATCAGTACTTGCTACAGGCTGCAAATAAGGAATATCATTTCCACTGTAGTTTTTAGAACTTTCCGTCATGCCTGTACTCATTGAATGGAACATGGCCGTAATTAGTTCGTTATTATAAGTAATAATTTCTCCTGCTGTACTTTCTACTGCTTCACGAACTTTCGATTCATATTCCTCGAAAGACTTGTCCCAATTTTCCTTTCGGGTTTCTGCATCGTAAAATACTTGTCTAGCAACTGTTGGTTCAATTTCCTTTTCGCCATAGTTCGTAGTTTTTAATACGTATGTTCTTGCTGCAATGGCTTGTGCTTTTAAAGCCTCAAGTTGAAAGTTTGCTGGCATTTCAGCGGCAACAACTCCAATAACATACTCCTCCAATTCTAGTGGGATTTCGCTACCTGCAACTTTAATTGAGACTTCGCATTTAGCATCAGTTACATATTCTTTTTGTTCACTTGCCTCAGAAGTCACACTAGGTGAGACCTTGAACAAAAATGGTAAGAAAAATAGTGCACAAACTAAACAGAGGACTGCGATGATCTTTACCCAAGGTTTTAGTTTTTTCATACATATACGATATGATTGTAAGGAGTGAAATATCTCTATCTTAATAAATACCGGTGTAAATATTTTTACGTTGATATAAGAATCATTTCGTCCAATAAAAAACGACAAAACCCTTTTTTTAAGAATTTTGCCGTAAATTATTTATTTTTGAAGGAATAATTCATTCATCTATTACATATTAATAAAATAGTAGAGATAAATAGATTTTAAACTTGAACCGTTGTTTCCATAATTCCTGAACTTTCTTCTGTTTCAGTTTCTACTTTAACTTCTTCAGTAGAAATGCGTTCAATATTAGCTCCTAGAGCAGCTAATTTTTTATGGAAATTTACATAGCCTCGGTCTAAATGATAAAGGTTCGTTACACGTGTGATTCCTTCAGATACAAGTCCAGTTAGGATTAATGCTGCAGCTGCACGTAAATCAGTCGCAGAAACCTCTGCCCCTTGTAACTTTTCAGGTCCTTCAATAAACACAGAACGCCCTTCAATTTTTAATTTTGCATTCATACGGCGGAACTCTTCCACATGCATAAAGCGGTTTTCAAACACTGTTTCAGTAATAATACTCGTACCCTGAGCAGTTAATACTAATGCCATCATTTGAGCTTGCATGTCAGTTGGGAAGCCAGGATGAGGCATTGTCTTCACATCTACAGCCTTTAACGGGTTTGTAGCACGAACACGTAACCCTTCTCCTTCTTCAATGATTTCTACGCCCATTTCGCGCATTTTTGCAATTAATGCTGACATATGTTCAGCAACCGCGTTTTCAATAAATACATCACCACGTGTAATAGCAGCAGCAACCATAAATGTACCTGCTTCTATACGGTCTGGAATGATATGATGTGTTGTACCATGTAGTTCATCAACACCTTCAATACGAATCTTATCCGTACCTGCTCCGATTACACGACCACCCATACCATTAATAAAGTTTGCTAGATCCACAATTTCCGGTTCTTTTGCAGCGTTCTCAATAATTGTTGTACCCTTTGCTAGTGCAGCAGCTGTCATAATATTTTCTGTTGCCCCAACACTAGGGAAATCTAAATAAATTTCTGCGCCTTTTAAACGATCGACAACTTTAGCTTCTACATAGCCATGGCCAAAGGTGATTTTTGCCCCCATTGCTTCAAAACCTTTTAGATGCAGTTCAATTGGACGTGAACCAATTGCACACCCACCAGGTAGCGCTACTCGAGCGTAGCCATTTCTAGCTAATAGAGAACCCATGACTAGGATTGAAGCTCGCATCTTACTTACGAATTCAAATTGCGCTTCACTCGATAGTTGTTTTTCTGCGTTTATATAAATTTCATTGTTTTCAACGTTATAAGATACTTCTGCATTTAAGCTTTTTAATACTTCATTAATTGTATGAACATCTGCTAGATTCGGAACGTCTTTAATAATATTTTGTTTTTTTGAAGCTAACAAAGATGCTGCTAGAATTGGTAGTACGGCATTTTTGGCCCCTTCAACTTTTACACTTCCGTGTAGTCTTTGGCCCCCCGTAACAATAATTTTATCCACCATTCGTCCCTCCGAATTCCATTGTCCCAAACATATAAGTCATTTCGACTATTTCATTACCCCTCGCCATTATGAATATGAATTTTATAATTTACGTATTAACGCAAGGTTCGCATTGTTGCATATCACATCATAACAGTAAAATAGTTGGCGATAAAAGTCGGTTAGCTGTTTATCAATTGCTGTCAGTAAAAGAAAGTGCTATTTCTTTTGTACGTAATAATTCTTTGATGAGTACCATAACTGAAACAATTCTCAAACAAACAACCTTTCACCTATTCAAAATTACATAACGATCGAGAGCTTTACTTTCATCATTCAACAAATAATTTTAGAAGAGTAAGTGTACAATCCAATCTACAAGGTTAGCATTTAATATCATATACTCACATGAGAAATAAGTTAACCTCACAAAAAAGAAATGTCCTGTATCAATTACCCAACTTATAAATAATAGTCTTCTAGACGCTGCATTTCAAGCCATAGTCCAAAAAACATATAGCGGATGAAAGTAATATTATAAAAACACACAAACTAAGCTAATAGTACAGTTTCTTGCATACTTAAACAAGCATCCAAATCACTATTTTACTTTAAATTTTCATATTAATCTATACTTATATTACGCAAAACTAACTATAATGGTGAATTACTAAAAGTAACTAAAAAATATATTATTTTAATATGCATATGCACAAAGCTACTTCAACAAACTTCAACAATATTTCCCAGGGAATTAAGATTAAATGTGCTGTAACGACAAATGAAGACGTCATTTGTCCTGACAAGGCATATAATCTAATATATTAGAAACATAATATAGGTACTAATTTTGTTTTTACAACATGTTTCGCATTGTACATATGTAATCGTTTAATTTTTAATTCATAATTCAACCCTCATATAACTTAGGAAATATTTCCCCCCATAAAATCACCGTCTAGATCAAACCTAAAAATTGTATGTCAACCTAGTGTATTTTATGACATGAAAAATTGACACTATGAAAATAAATAAGGCAATTGTCCTGACCAAACCGTAAAATCTAAGAAAAAGTTAGATACACTTGCGCCAATAGCAATACTTAGTAATATATAAATTAATTGAATTCTAAAGGTATTCCCTTTTTTAAAAATTTGTTCTATTCGAATTGCCTGTAACGCGTAAAATGTAATCGCAATAAAAAACAAATGAGATGCCATACCAAGAATAGCTTGCATACCGAATGTTTGATAAACTTCCATGATGAATCCTCCAAAACTTAAACTGGTTTCATTAATTGCTTAATTTTAAACTGCCGATCTTTTAGTATCGAAGGTGTAAAATGAAGTTACACAAAATAGATACTCGTTACAAAATTATTTTCCACCATATACTATTCAACACCTAGACGTAATTGATTTGTATTTATGCATGTTAAAAAAGCGGACAGCTAAACTGTCCGCTTTAATTAATTGAATTAAAAATTACCCTCATGAACGCTGATACGATTAATCGCACGTTTTAAAGCTAGTTCAGCACGTTTGAAATCGATGTCATCTTGTTTCTTTTGAAGACGTTGTTCAGCACGAGCTAATGCTTCTTTTGCACGAGCAATATCAATTGAAGCAGCTTCTTCAGCAGAAGGAGCTAAAATTGAAATCTTATCTGGACGTACTTCAATGAAACCACCGCTTACAGCCACAACATCTTGTGAGCCGTCTTCTTTTTTAAGTTTAACTGCTCCAATTGATAAAGGAGCAACCATTGGAATATGGCCAGGGAGAACCCCAATTTCACCAGAAACGGTTTTAGCGATTACCATTGCGACTTCAGAATCGTATACTGGGCCGTCGGGAGTGACAATATTGACTGTTACTGTCTTCATATTTTTTCCTCCTCGTCCCTAGTGTTATACCTCTACGCCCATGCTTTTCGCTTTTTCAATTACATCTTCAATGCTACCTACTAAACGGAAAGCATCTTCTGGTAAGTGGTCGTATTTACCTTCAAGAATTTCCTTAAAGCTACGTACTGTATCTTTAACGTGAACAAATGAACCTTTTTGGCCAGTGAATTGTTCCGCTACGTGGAAGTTTTGAGATAAGAAGAATTGAATACGACGAGCACGTTCTACAGTTTGCTTATCTTCATCAGATAACTCATCCATACCTAGAATCGCGATGATATCTTGTAATTCATTATAACGTTGTAAAGTCATTTGAACTTGACGAGCTACGTTATAGTGTTCTTCACCAACAATTTCAGGTGATAAAGCACGAGAAGTTGAAGCAAGTGGATCCACCGCAGGGTAGATACCCATCTCAGATAATTTACGCTCTAAGTTAGTAGTTGCGTCTAAGTGAGCGAAAGTTGTTGCTGGAGCTGGGTCAGTATAGTCATCGGCTGGTACATAAATCGCTTGGATTGATGTAACAGAACCTTTGTTTGTAGATGTAATACGTTCTTGTAAGTTACCCATTTCAGTTGCAAGAGTTGGTTGGTAACCAACGGCAGAAGGCATACGACCTAATAACGCTGATACCTCAGAACCTGCTTGAGTGAAACGGAAAATGTTATCGATGAATAATAGTACGTCTTGACCTTGTTCATCACGGAAGAATTCAGCCATTGTAAGACCAGTTAAAGCAACGCGCATACGTGCTCCAGGTGGCTCGTTCATTTGTCCGAATACCATTGATGTTTTAGCGATAACGCCAGAGTCGCTCATTTCGTAGTATAAGTCATTACCTTCACGAGTACGTTCACCTACACCCGCGAATACTGAGATACCACCATGACCTTGAGCGATGTTGTTAATTAATTCTTGAATTAATACAGTTTTACCTACACCGGCACCACCGAATAGACCTACTTTACCACCTTTGATATAAGGAGCTAATAAGTCAACTACTTTAATACCTGTTTCAAGGATTTGAACCTCTGTAGTTAATTCTTCAAATTTTGGAGCTTGGCGGTGAATTGCATCACGACGAGCTGTCGCTGGGATTTCTTCTCCTAAGTCAATAACGTCTCCTAGTACGTTGAATACGCGTCCTAATGTTACGTCACCAACTGGTACAGAGATTGGATTTCCTAAGTCTGTAACTTCTGCACCACGTTGTAAGCCGTCAGTAGATGACATGGCAATTGTGCGGACAGAATCGTCACCTAAGTGAAGAGCAACTTCTAAAGTTAAAGTTTCTGCTTCTGCATTTGGACGTTCAATCTTAACAGTTAAAGCGTTATAGATTGCTGGTAATTGACCGTTGCTGAATTTTACGTCAACAACTGGACCCATTACTTGAATAACATGTCCTGTGTTCATTTCTGTGTACCCTCCTATCGAGTTTGGTGCCTAGTTTCACGCATATGTATATGTATGCGCACACTTTCTACTTTTAAGCAAGGGCGGTTAGCAGCTTTAGTCAAAGATGATCCTTGTGTGTGCACCCAACAAGGTAAACTCATAAACTAAAACTGCATAACGTGCTCTGCTTTTCATTTTGTCTAGCTCCGCACGTTAGCCTCTCGAGTCGTTTCAAAACCTTCCCACGTATGCAAGCATACGTGTCAGGTTTCTCCAACGCTTGTCGAGGCTAAGCGAACGTGCTTCGCTTTTCTTTTTTATACGACGCAAGTGGCTAAGCCTATTCTAAGGCTGCAGCTCCACCAACGATTTCTGTAATTTCTTGTGTAATCGCCGCTTGACGCGCACGGTTATAAACAAGTGATAAGTTGCTGATAAGATCAGAAGCATTATCAGTTGCAGCTTTCATCGCTGTCATACGAGCAGCATGTTCACTAGCTTTACCATCTAATAGAGCACCGTAGATTAAGCTTTCTGCATATTGTGGTAGCAATACTTCTAGAATTGCTTCAGCTGATGGCTCGAATTCATAAGAAGCCGAAAGCCCTTCACTAGCTGGTGCTAAATCTGTAATTGGTAATACCTTTTTCTCAGTAACTTCTTGTGAAATAACACTGACAAAGTGGTTATAGTACATATAAAGTTCATCATATGTACCATCAGCGAACATACCAACAGCTTTTCGAGCGATTTGTTTAACGTCTGCAAAACTAGGTTGGTCGGGTAAACCAATAATGTCAGCAATAACGTTATGTCCACGTTTAACGAAGTAATCACGAGGAACACGTCCAATAGCTAAGATCACATATTCGTCTTTTGAACTGTGACGTTCGCTTAATGTACGACTTAATTCACGTAAAATACTTGAGTTATAAGCTCCAGCAAGACCACGGTCAGAACCGATTACAATATAAGCTGTTTTCTTAACAGGACGAGATACTAACATAGGATGTGTAGCATCAGATGCGCCTGAAGCGATTGCAGCTACAACGTCTTGTACTTTTTCCATATAAGGAACGTACGATTTAGCGTTTGCTTCTGCTCGGTTTTTCTTAGAAGCAGAAACCATTTGCATTGCTTTCGTCATTGCTTTCGTTTTCTTCGTAGAATTAATACGATTTTTTATATCGCGTAAATTTGCCACTGGTATTTCACCACCTTTTCATTTTTAATCACATTCGAACGAGTTCAAACTTATTCTGATTTAGCAAAAGTCTTTTTGAAAGCGTTAATTGCAGTTGCCATATCATCATCAGAAGGAAGTTCTTTAGTAGTACGGATATGATCTAAAATGTTTGTGTGGTTAACATCTAAGAAACTATATAATTCAGCTTCAAAACGAGTGATATCTTGTACTGGGATATCATCTAAGAAACCACGAGTAAGTGCGTAAAGAATTGTAACTTGCTTTTCAACTTTAATTGGTTTGTTAAGGTCTTGTTTTAAAACTTCAACCGTACGTTTACCACGTTCAAGTTTCGCAAGTGTTGCTTTATCTAAATCTGAACCGAATTGAGCAAATGATTCAAGTTCACGGAATGCAGCTAAGTCAAGACGTAGTGTACCCGCAACTTTTTTCATTGCTTTAATTTGAGCTGAACCACCTACACGTGATACTGATAAACCGGCGTTAATCGCTGGACGTACACCTGAGTGGAATAGATCAGATTGTAAGAAGATTTGTCCATCAGTGATTGAGATTACGTTAGTTGGGATGTATGCAGAGATATCCCCAGCTTGAGTCTCAACGAATGGAAGTGCTGTGATTGAACCGTTTTTGTAAGTTTCATTTAACTTCGCAGCACGCTCTAATAAACGACTGTGTAAGTAGAATACGTCACCAGGGTAAGCTTCACGACCTGGAGGACGACGTAATAATAATGAAAGCTCACGGTAAGCAGCAGCTTGTTTTGATAAATCATCATATACGATTAATACGTGTTTACCTTGTAACATGAACTCTTCAGCCATTGATACACCAGCGTAAGGAGCTAAGTATAATAATGGAGCTGGTTGAGAAGCAGATGCAGTTACAACGATTGAGTAATCTAAAGCACCATGCTTACGAAGAGTTTCTACAACTCCACGTACTGTAGATTCTTTTTGACCAATTGCAACGTAGATACAAATCATATCTTGGTCTGCTTGGTTAAGGATTGTATCGATTGCTACAGAAGTTTTACCAACTTGACGGTCACCAATGATTAACTCACGTTGACCACGACCGATTGGTACAAGAGCGTCAATCGCTTTGATCCCTGTTTGTAATGGTTCGTGTACTGATTTACGAGCCATTACACCGAAAGCTGGGCTTTCGATTGGACGAGTTTTTGTAGTATTGATTGGGCCTTGTCCATCCACTGGTTGACCAAGTGGGTTAACAACGCGACCAATTAGTTCTTCACCAACTGGTACTTGCATAATACGGCCAGTTCGACGTACTTCATCGCCTTCTTTAATGCCTAAGTATGAACCTAAAATGATGATACCAACGTTTCCTTCTTCTAGGTTTTGTGCCATACCCATAACACCGTTAGAGAACTCTAATAATTCTCCAGACATGACGTTGTCGAGGCCATGAGCACGAGCGATACCGTCACCTACTGTGATTACTGTACCAACTTCGCTTACGTTTAATTCAGATTGGTAGTTTTCAATCTGCTTTTTGATCAGCACGCTGATTTCTTCAGCTTTGATGCCCATGAATGTCACCTCTCACATTTCTATTTTTGATTAACCAACTAACGTACGTTTAAGATTCTCTAGCTTGTTTGCTATAGTGTTATCAAAAATGTAGTTACCGATTTGAACACGAACGCCACCAAGTAATGATGGTTCGATTACATTTGTAATGTTAAGTTTTTCTTTCCCAACTAATTTACCGAATGAAGAAGAAATATCTTCTTTTTCTTGTTCAGTAAGTTCACGAGTAGAGAAAACAGTTGCTGCAGAAAAGCCTTGTGCTTCTGCTGCTAATTTTTCGAATTCGCTTGCTAAATTTAGAGCTTCGTTTACGCGCTTTTTATCAATAAGTAATTGAAGTACGTTAACAACCGCTGAATTTGCATTTGAGAAAATTTCAGCAACGATTTCTTTTTTACGTTGAATTGAGAATTTAGGAGTTGCTAATAATGATAGGATTTCTGGAGTAGTTTCAAATACTTTCACTAACTCCTGAAGATCTGCGTTCACTTCAGCAACAGTTTTTTGTTCTAAAGCTAATTGAAACAATGCTCCTGCATAACGTTTAGCTACAGTCGATTGACTCATTTCGCTTCGCCTGCCTTCGCAATCGTTTCTTTAATTAATGCACTATTGTCTGCTTCAGAAATTTCTTTCTCAAGGACTTTAGATGCAGCAAGAACTGATAGTGAAACCACTTCTTCACGTACTGCAGCGATTGCTTTTTCTTTTTCAGTTTCGATTTCTCGAACAGCTGAATCTTTTAGACGAGTTGCTTCTGCACGAGCAGCAGTGATGATTTCCTCACGTTGAACTTCGCCTTGTTTTTTAGCACCTTCAATAATTGCTTGTGCTTCTGTACGTGCTTCTTTTAAAAGAGTTTTTTGTTCTTCTAAAGTTTTAGCTGACTCTTTGCGAGCTTTTTCAGCCGCATCGATTTCGCTAGCTACTAATTCTTCACGTTGTTGCATAATGCCCATTAATGGACCCCAAGCAACTTTCTTTAATACGGCCATTAAAATAAGGAATATCACAAGAGTCGCAAGAACGTCTCCACCGTTAAATGATAGACCTTCAGCACCTAGTACTAGATAATCTAAACCCACGATTGTTTCACTCCCTTCAAGAGCTTAAGTATCAAATCTTATCTATAATAAGAATTTCATTACATTCATTTTTAATAAAACATTTATATAGAAAAACTTCTATTTCATACAAAAGGAATGGCGAAGTTTCTTCTTTGTGGAATACTCTTCGCCACTTTTACACTAAACCAGTCAATTATCGGTTCATTACGATAAATGCTACTACTACAGCGATGATAGGTAGGGCCTCTACTAACGCTACCCCGATGAACATTGTAGTTTGAAGAACGCCTTTTGCTTCTGGTTGACGAGCGATCCCTTCTACTGTACGTGATACAATAAGACCGTTACCAATACCTGCACCAAGTGCACCTAAACCGATTGCGATTGCTGCTGCTAATAAACCCATTGAAAAAATCCTCCTTGGAATTGTTTGTTTTTTTGTTTTTTAAGCTGAATAATGTCATACACTAAACGCTTTATTATTAATGGTCCGTACTCACTTTGTGAGATAAGTAAACCATTGTTAACATAGTGAAAATGAAGGCTTGGATAAAGCCAATGAAAATCGAGAATCCTTGCCATGCCATCATCGGAATGATTGCACCAAAGAATCCTAAAACACTTGAGCCAGCTAAGCCAGCTAATAGGCCAAGTAAAATCTCACCCGCGTAAATGTTACCGTAAAGACGCAAACCTAATGTTAATGTGTTTGCAAACTCTTCAATAATCTTTAATGGGAACATAAACGACATTGGTTGGAAGAACCCTTTAATATAGTGTCCTGTACCATGTAATTTAATTCCATAGTATGTTGAAAGCACGGTTACCATCGACGCTAATGTTAATGTAACAGTAGGGTCAGCTGTTGGTGATTTCCACCACAACTCGTGATTGATGGTAAGTCCTCCAAGTGGTAAACCTAATAAGTTTGAGACAGCGATAAACATAATAAGTGTAAGACCTAATACGTGGAATCGACCGCCCGTTTTCCAGTCCATATTACTGTTAATGATTCCTTTAACGAAATCCATAACCCATTCCATAAAGTTTTGCATGCCTGTTGGCTTTAACTTTAAGTTACGTGTTGCAATAAATGCGATTAAAAACACAATAACTGCTGAAACGATAAGCATTAGGACTGTAGATAAGTTAAACGTTAAGAAACCAATCGTAAGCTCTGGAGCTCCATGATTCATTCTTGCATTCACCTCACTTTCCAGTGCACCTTATTTGTTTTTTACTGAATATACGATCGCCCCGATTACGAGGAATACGTACGGTATCATTAGCCCAATAACTGTGCTAATTAAATGGAAATATTGTGGCAACGTAATGGCAATAGCTACTGCCGCAACACCTGATCCAAAACGCAAAGCTGAACCGAGGGATACTACTCTTTTCCCTTCACTAATGGAAGAATCAAACTTGTCCATACGTCGAACGAGTATCCAAAAGTTGTAAGTTCCAAAGAAAGCACCCAACCCAATCCCTAAAAAGATTGAATGATAGGGCGTAAATCCCCATCCTAATGCACAGAGAGCGAACAAAAAAAATAACGCTTTCTTCTGCATAGAAAAAATTTGATGCAAATCTAGCATTGGTCTTAATCTCCTGGATGTTTTTTCGAGTAAAGATACTTTTGCCATGTAGTGAAATATCAAGTGTAGTGAATGCACTACAAACGGTTTTCATATAGTAGCATTTAGTCTAAGAAGTAGTAAAAAATCCTCGCATATGTAAGAATTTTCTCTTATACAAAATTCGACCGTTGTCATGCTCTTGTAATCAGACGTCTGAAAAACGTTGCAAATTGACACTCAAAAAGTTTGAACTGTCAATCTAGTAGAAACTTGATATAACAAGTGTTTCGAGCACATTACACTATGTGAAACCCTTATCATTATTACCCTTTGTAAGCATACAATAGGGTCATTTTGATGTCAATTGGTTCAGGTGAAAAACTTCACAACTACACTAATCTTGTCAAAATATTGACAAATATGTGAAGTGGGTTTTCTTACATAGAAAACATAGTTTTTTACTTTTTTTTCTTCCTCATAGACATAAATTGCTTTTCTAAGAAACTATATGAGTATTATTTACTTTTTTCAAAGAAACTAATCAGCGCGTCTACGATTCTTCTTGATGCATGACCATCTCCATATGGATTTGATGCTTGAGACATATTTAAGTATGCTTGTTCGTCTTCTAACAATTCTTTTGCTAATTGATAGATTGTTTCTTCTTCTGTTCCAGCAAGTTTTAAAGTTCCCGCTGCTATACCTTCTGGTCGTTCTGTAGTATCTCGAAGCACAAGAACTGGTTTCCCTAATGATGGTGCTTCTTCCTGTACGCCACCAGAATCAGTCAGAATCATATAAGAACGGGCAGCGAAATTGTGGAAATCAAATACTTCCAGAGGTTCAATTAAATGAATTCTTTGGTCATTTCCTAGAATTTCGTTTGCAACTTCACGAACTGCCGGATTTAAGTGTACCGGATATACAACTTGTACATCATCATGTTCTTGTAACAATCGTTTAATTGCCCGGAACATATGACGCATAGGTTCACCTAAATTTTCACGTCGATGAGCTGTTAGTAAAATCATCCGATCATCACCTATTTTTTCTAAAACCGGATGATTATATTGTTCCTGAACTGTCGTTTTTAATGCATCAATTGCAGTATTTCCTGTCACAAAAATAGAATTTTCTTTTTTATTTTCTATTAGGAGATTTTGTTTTGATTGTTCTGTTGGAGCAAAATGTAAATCAGCCATTACACCTGTAAGCTGACGGTTCATTTCTTCTGGATACGGAGAATATTTATTACCAGTTCGTAGTCCCGCCTCTACATGGCCAATCGCTATTTGATTATAAAAAGCAGCTAAGCTTCCTACAAAAGTTGTAGAAGTATCTCCGTGAACAAGCACGATATCCGGTTTAGCTTCCTTCATAACACGATCTAGTCCCTGAAGCGCATTGGTTGTAACGTCAATTAATGTTTGACGATCCTTCATTATATTTAAATCATAATTTGGGGTAATTTCAAAAGTTTCTAAAACTTGGTCAAGCATTTGACGATGTTGAGCAGTTACAGTAACAATCGAATCGATTTTATCTGTATGCTTATTTAGTTCAAGAACAAGAGGAGCCATTTTAATTGCTTCAGGTCTTGTACCGAAAATCGTCATTACTTTCCACTTTTTACTCAATGGAAATCTCACTCCTTATCTTTAATAAAAAATAACTATCGCCGCCCCTTTATAGAGTGGCATTATTAGAATGTTTTGTTAGCCTCAATAAACTTTAAAGACGTCTATGTTCTTCATTATATAAAGCTATATTGAGGCTAACGTCATATAGTTAACACTTAATTATTTTGTTCCGAACAAACGATCTCCTGCATCGCCTAGCCCTGGAATAATATAACCGTGGTCGTTTAATTTCTCATCAAGTGCTGCAATATAGATATCTACATCTGGATGTGCCTCTTGAATTGCTTCAACACCCTCTGGAGCTGCGATTAAACACATAAATTTAATGTGTTTTGCACCACGTTTTTTCAATGAGTTGATAGCTTCTACAGCTGATCCACCAGTAGCTAACATTGGGTCAACTACGATAAAATCGCGTTCTTCCACATCTGCAGGAAGTTTCACATAATATTCAATTGGTTTTAACGTTTCTGGATCACGATATAAACCAACATGTCCTACTTTTGCGGCTGGAATTAGTTTTAATACACCTTCTACCATTCCTAAACCTGCTCGTAAGATTGGAACGATCGCTAACTTTTTACCAGCTAATACTTTTGTTTTTGCTGTTTGGATTGGTGTATCAGTATCAATTTCTACAAGAGGCATGTCTCGTGTAATTTCAAACGCCATCAATGTAGCTACTTCATCTACAAGCTCACGAAATTCTTTTGTACCAGTGTTTTTATCACGAATATACGTCAACTTATGTTGGATTAATGGATGGTCAAAAACATAAACTTTACTCAAAATGGTTCTCTCCTAACCGTTACTAAATCTTTTGCTTGAAAAATGACAATTCATATTAAAGAATCGTCAGTAAAAGCCCAATGTATCCAAAATAGTATAGCAGAAATTTCGACAACATAAAACAAAATTACGAATAGTTTTAACAATGTGGTATGGATTCTTGAAAAGCCATTTAAGACAAACTCTTAACTTTAACAAACCACAGGAGCAAAATCATTTCTGCGACGAGTAACCGCAGGATTAAAAAACTCTAGTGAACTTAAATAACCTAATAATGATCGGTCCAAAAAACTTTTTAGGAAACTAATTTTAATCCTATTGTTGCGCTAATGATCAGTGCTATACAGGCAATTCTTCTCCAGTCTTTGGACTCGTTATAAAATAGCATGCCAAAGATTGCTCCTCCTGATGCACCAATTCCTGTCCAAATTGCATAAGCAGTTCCCATTGGCAAGGTTTGCATCGCTAAGGAAAGTAAGAAGAAACTCATGCAAAAGCCTAAAATCATCATAACTGCAGGCTTCCAATTACGATCAACGTACATTTTGTTAATCATGATTACAGAAAACATTTCAAATAAACCAGCAACAATTAAATATCCCCATGCCATTATTTTGTTTCACCTTCCTCAACCTGTTCCACTTCACTTTCCCCACTCAATAATTTCAAACCAACTACACCTACTAGTAATAGTAAAAGTAAGAATACTTTTACTTGACTAAATGGTTCTCCGAAAAAGAGGAAATCTACTATAACTGTTCCTGCTGTCCCTAACCCGACAAAAACAGCATAAACCGACCCTACCGGAAGTTTACTACTAGCCTTTAACATAAAATAAAAGCTTAATATTATGGCGATGAACGTCCCAGTCCATGTCCAGAAGTCATAGGCATGCTTTAAACCTATCGCCCAAAACACTTCAAAAACAGCACCAATAACGACTTGAATCCAATTTGCGTTCAATCTTTTATCCTCCTAAATAATTTCTCAACATAAAAAAAGCCTAAGAGACACATTAATGTATCTCCCAGGCTTTTATCCCTCCGTGGCATGGTAGCAATTACAAATTTGAGTAATGCATTCCATGAGTTTTCTCTCGGTCCAGACTAACGAATGTTACGGAACCCTAGAAAACATAATTTAGGTTGAATTGACAACCTCTTTATTTAATTATCAGAGCTTATGTTGAATTCGATTATATCAAATTACTTTTTACTCGACAATTGTTAAAACTAACGGATTAGTAGTTTGTCACTAAATCTTCGTAAATTGGATATTTGTCAGTTAAAGCTTTAACGCGGTTTGTAGCTTCTTGTTTTGTTGCTTCGTCTTCTGGGTTTTTAAGAAGTTTTGCAATAATTAAACCAACTTCTCTTAAGTCTTCTTCTTTGAACCCACGACTTGTTACAGCAGCTGTACCAAGTCGGATACCAGAAGTTACGAAAGGTTTTTCTTCATCGTAAGGAATTGTGTTTTTGTTTGTTGTAATTCCAACTGCATCAAGTACATGTTCTGCCACTTTACCAGTTAAACCAACTGATTTTACGTTAACTAATAATAAGTGGTTATCTGTACCACCAGATACGATTTCTAATCCTTCGCTGCTTAAAGTTTCAGCTAATACTTTAGCGTTCGCTTTAATTTGTTGAGCATACTCTTTAAATTCAGGTTGTAATGCTTCGCCGAATGCTACAGCTTTAGCAGCGATCACGTGCATTAATGGGCCACCTTGAATTCCAGGGAATACAGATTTATTTAATTTCGCTTCCCATTCTTTTGAAGCTAAAATTAAGCCACCACGTGGACCACGTAATGTTTTATGTGTAGTTGAAGTTACAAAGTCAGCATATGGAACTGGAGATGGATGTTCACCAGCAGCAACAAGACCAGCGATGTGCGCCATATCCACCATGAAATATGCACCGATTTCGTCAGCGATTTCACGGAATTTTTTGAAGTCAATTTCACGTGGGTATGCAGAAGCACCAGCCACAATTAACTTTGGTTTATGTTCTAAAGCTTTTGCACGTACATCTTCATAATCGATTACATTTGTATCTTTTGTAACACCATATTCAACGAAGTTATATTGTACACCAGAGAAGTTAACTGGTGAACCATGTGTTAAGTGACCACCATGAGAAAGGTTCATACCTAAAACCGTATCGCCTGGTTCAAGAATTGTGTAGTATACAGCCATGTTAGCTTGTGCACCAGAGTGTGGTTGAACGTTTGCATATTCTGCACCAAAAATCTCTTTCGCACGATCACGAGCGATATCTTCAACAACGTCTACATGCTCACATCCACCATAGTAACGTTTACCTGGATAACCTTCAGCATACTTGTTTGTTAAAACAGAACCTTGAGCTTCCATTACTGCTTGAGATACTATATTTTCTGATGCAATTAATTCGATATTAGCTTGTTGTCGTTTTTTCTCCGCTAAAATCCCCGCTAGTACTGCTTGATCTTGTGCTGCTAGTTTTTCATAAGCCATTGTAAATATCCCCCTAAGTTATTAAGTATTTATCTATGACAAAAACCCATCTTTCGGATTTATATCAAACTTTTCTGAAAACTACTATTAGAAGAAGTGGCTGTTTACTCCACTATCTTGTATAAACAGCTCTTTCTCCACCAATTAGCTTTGGTCGTGTTTTGGCAATCGTTACAATTGCATCACCGATTTGACGAACAGATGTACGTACAGGGATTGCTACTTCTTTTAAATGCATCCCAATAAGTGTTTGACCAAAATCAATTCCTGCATGTGCACGGATATGCTCTACAACAACTGGGTTTTCCATTTGAGTAAATGCATATGCTGACATTGAACCACCTGCATGTTTCACAGGTACTACCGTTACTGGTTCTAAAGAGTAATGTAGTGCTGCCTCGTATTCAAGTGTTAATGCACGGTTTATATGTTCACAGCCTTGAAATGCTAAATAAAGCTCATGTTTTTTTGCAAACTCTTTTAACTCTTTGTAAAGCACTTCTGCAATTTCAATTGCTCCTGCAGTCCCTATTTTAGATCCTGCAATTTCCGATGTTGAGCAACCAATAACTAAGAGTTGTTTTGGGAAAAATTGAACTTGTTCCTCAAATTCGCTAAGTAACTGAGACAATTGGTTTTGTATATCTTGTAAAGAATTCATATAGACACTTACCCTTCAAGTTCAGAAATCTTTTCAACGCGGCGTGTATGACGTCCGCCTTCAAAGTCTGTATTTAACCAAGCTTGTACAATTTCTCTTGCAAGCCCTGGACCAATTACACGTTCACCCATTGCTAAAATATTTGAATCATTATGGCAACGCGTTGCTTTTGCACTAAAAACGTCATGAACTAATGCACAACGAATTCCTTTTACTTTATTAGCTGCGATCGACATGCCAATGCCTGTACCACAAATTAAAATTCCACGATCAAAATTACCACTTGCAACACCTTCTGCAACTGGTTTTGCAAAATCAGGATAATCAACGGAATCAGAAGATGTAGGACCGAAATCTTCATAGCTTATATTTAGCTCATCTAGTAGAGCCATGATTTCTTTTCTTAAATTATTCCCACCGTGATCTGAAGAAATAGCAATTTTCACTATTTTCCCTCCTACTTCATGTTGTTAAAAACAGTTTACCACTTATCGCACAAGAAAAACACGTATTTTGCAAAGAAAAATATAATTTATATCTTATAATAGACGAATATTTTAGTTAAATCGAGATACATTGTTCATGTTTCGTTTAGAAAATGCTAAAAAATCAATTATTAAGTCATAATAGTTCGGAATTTAGTCTTATCTATTATAGTAATTCATTATATTTAAAATGCTAAATTGTGCAGGTACCAGGTACTCAAACAATTCCGAATAATAAAAAGCCTCGAATGCTAATTTTGCATTCGAGGGAAAGGTTAGTTTGAACGGTCAAACTGTTGGATCATTTTATATAACTCTTCTGATTGTCGCTTTAAATCCTGAGATAATTTTTCAACCTGTTCAATTGCAAAGGCTTGTTCTTCAGTAGAACCTCGAACTTCTTGAGCTCCCGCCGATGTTTCTTGCGCAATGGCTGCAACTTCTTGTGATTGTCGAGCAGTTGTTTCAATGTTGACCATTTGTTTTTCAACTAATGCCGAAATGTCTACAACCGCATCAGCCATATCGCGGACACTGTTAGCCATATCCTCAACCGTTGCAGTTGTTTCCGATACTTTTGAAGATTCTTGTACCGCAAATGTCACTTGTTCATTCATTTGTTTTACTACAATCGTCACGTTTTCTTGCATTGTTTTAATGAGCGTTGTAATTCCTTTAACTGCTTTTGCACTTTCATCTGCTAAACTACGAACTTCTTCAGCAACGACAGCAAATCCTTTTCCATGCTCACCAGCACGTGCAGCCTCAATTGAAGCGTTTAGTGCCAATAAATTTGTCTGCGCTGCGATGTCGCCAACTAAACTGATGATTCGTTCAATTTGTTCTGCATTTTTTTCTAAATGATGAATGTTTTCAAGGGCATTCTGATTACCAGCTGCAACTTTTTGAATACTATCGACTAATCCTTGGATTGAATCTGTTGTTAATTTTAAATTTGAAATTATTTGTTTCGATTGATTGGCTGAATTTAAAGCTTTCGTATTTACTTCTGTTGCTAAAAGACGTACATCTTCTATTGCTTCAACAGTTTCTTGAACGGCAACTGCTGACCCTTCTGCACCTTGAGATATTTGGCTTACCGTTCTAGCAATTCCA
This sequence comes from Ureibacillus composti, assembly GCA_030348875.1. Taxonomy (GTDB): domain Bacteria; phylum Bacillota; class Bacilli; order Bacillales_A; family Planococcaceae; genus Ureibacillus; species Ureibacillus composti. Next base: position 744,781 of record JAUCEP010000002.1, on the reverse strand, counting down.
TCAGCTTTTCTTGATGCTGCTGATGTTTGCTCTGACAAATCAAGAATTGTGGTATTTGTTTTTTCGAAATTTTGTTCAATACTATCAACCATTTGACGTAAATTTACAAGCATCAATTGGAAAGCCTCTGCGACAGAACGAATTTCATCGTTTGTTTTTGGCATCTCCACATCTTGTCCAATTTTACCTTCAGCCACTCGTGTTGCGGTTTCTTCTAAACGTTGTAACGGCTTGATTAAAACGACGCTAAAGATGGCAGCTAAAATACAAGACCAAGTAATACCTAATGCATATGTAAGGATTTCAAAGAAAACTTTATTTGATAAAAATTCAAATTGAGAGAAAAAGTATGCATGTATAAAATGAATAAAAACAAAACTTGTTGAATACGTAACTAAAGCTAGCACTCCAACAAATAATACGAGTTTGAGACGAAGGCCAAATGATTTATTTTTCATTAATTAGCGCTACCTCCACTTAGTTTGTTTACTAGTTCGTTAATTAGTCTAGTCAATTCTTGATAAGTGTACTGATACGTATAAATGTCCCCACCAAATGGATCAGAAACATCCTTTGAAGTATAGGGTGCTACATACTCTTTTAGTGTAAATGTTTTCCCATTTGCTTGAACAAACGACTGGAGAATTAAATTCTTATGTGCCGAAGTCATCGTTAAAATTAAATCTGCCCACTCTATATCTTCTATTGAAATTTGTTTTGAAATATGTTGAAATTTGATGCCTTCTTTTTCTAGTGTTGCTTTTGCATTTACAGAAATCTCCCCACCTTCTAACGCATAAATTCCAGCAGATCGAACATTAATATGTTCTAAATTTTTATGCTTTAAAATTGCTTCTGCCATCGGGCTTCTGCATGTATTTCCAGTACAAACAAAGTAAATATTCATGTTCGTTTTTCACTCTTTCTACTAGTTATCGATGTAATTAATGAAAGTATAAGCGCCGAGCAGTATGAGCGCTATTCCTGCAATCCATTTCAGGAAATCTCCTCGAATCGAAAAACGACTCCTTGCCACAGTTAAAGAAAGGTAGGATAAAATAAAAGTCCATACCCCTGCACTTATTATAAATAGATATTTTTGTAAGTTAAGCATACCAAAAGAAATGCTAACTGAAAAGGTATCTAAGCTCGCAGTAATCGCTAAAATTGTTATTGGTATAGTAATAGCTTTCTGATTTCTAGTCGATAAAATTAACTGGAGTCCAATACAAAATAGTAAGATACTCGAAATTAACGTAGACCATTGCAAAAGAATTTTGACCATCCAATTCCCTAATGTAAACCCAATGATCGGAAAAACCATGTGTAATATCGCAGTCCATAAGGCTAGTAAAAATCGTTGTTTTACAGCTGGTAGCAATAAATAAAGAGCAACCACATCAAGTGCCACAATAAATCCTGTTACTATTTCTTGCAAAATGCTCCTCTTTCCTAATAAGATTTCTACTAGTCTATGCCTTAACAACATTGTTTAGCATGTCTATTCTTGTCTTCCACTGTTTATGGATGCAATATTACCTATTCGTTAAAAACTGCAAGTTATGTAATTCACATTTTTATAAAATTTCTTATCAAAAAAAATCCTCCAAATAACTCGGAGGATTAATAACTCACTTACAATATATAGAAATTTATTTATCTATCGAAATCCATTTACCACCGGCAGCTTTCTCTAAGCGATTCATAATCGCTGCCCCTACTCCATCAGCCGAAGTGGTTGTTGCTAAAATAATAGTTGCATTGGTTTTATCACACGCTCTTAGGGCATCATATAAATTCGCACCCATTTCTTCCTGATTACCTTCATGACCAAATGGGAAGAAATAATCTGCTTGTACATCAGAATAATCAGAAGGTGCTAACAAGGCAATTCTCTGACCTTCTTCTTTTAATTTTTGGATGGCTGTTTCAATATATTCCTTTTTCTTTTCGATTAAATATACAGGAGCTTCAGGTGCATAATGTGTATATTTCATTCCAGGAGCTTTTGGTGTCGACGCATTTTTCTGTTGTTCCTTCGTTGGTTGAATTACTTGTCCGATGACTTGTTCAAGCATTTCTTTCGTAACACCACCTGGACGCAAGATGACAGGAGGATCGACTGTCATATCCAAAACTGTTGACTCCAGACCAATACCAGTCGTGCCACCATCAAGAATTAATGGAATTAACCCCTCGAGATCTTCTTCAACGTGGGTTGCTTTTGTCGGACTAGGTTTCCCACTTCGGTTTGCACTTGGAGCCGCCACTGGTTTTTTTAATTTTCTGAGTAATCGCAAAGCAACTTCATGATCTGGCATTCGTATTCCAACTGTTGAGAGTCCAGCAGTTACACTTGGAGCTAATATTTCAGACTTAGCTTTCATGACAAGTGTTAATGGACCTGGCCAAAATACATCCATACATTTCTTCGCGTTTTCAGGGATTTCTTCTATATAATAGGGTACCTCTTCTTTTGTTCCAATATGTACAATTAATGGATTGTCTGAAGGACGGCCTTTTGCTGCAAATATTTTTTTTACTGCTTGATCATTTGTTGCAACTGCTCCAAGTCCGTAAACTGTTTCAGTTGGAAAAGCAACAACCTCTCCATTATTCAAAATATCAACAGCTTGTGAATAAGCTTTTTCAGTTTGCATATCGTTATCCACAATAACTCGAATGGTTTCCATCCTTCCACCTCCTTGTTTTTATTGAATTTTCGCAAAGTTATGCACATTTTGTGGACAACTTACTTTAATTTGTGTATAACTTTCAGAAAATTGTGAGTAACTGTTAAGCAAAGAAGCTCTTAATCCATTCCCAAATTATGAATTTTACTTCTTTTTCTTCATCTTCTTTTTCATCATTAACTGCTACTTCTAACTCGCCATCTTTATCTTGATCGCTTGCACGATCACAAACATTTGCAAAAATCGTACACCAGAAATTATCACCGCGTCCACTACCGATTGTTACCACAAGTGATTGATAATAATCTTGTGGATAAAATTTGTTCATCTCCATTTTTGGAGGAGTTAAGTGATCGCCAATTTTCACATTAACATCTAAATTTGGATAAGTTTGACCTAGAAATGTTGATAGTTCTTGAACAACTTCCTCATTACTCATTGGTGTAAGGTTTTTTAGTCTCATTTCTTTAAAAACTGGCGCTAAACTTTCTACTACTTCTAGCTTTTCTTCTTGATCTGCATTTGTATTACTATTTGCAATGACTCGTACTTTTAAAGAACTATCATCAAAGCTTTCTCTAGTTTCATAGACTTCTTCTAAAAAGTCTGGAATTAATAGAAGCGAGCAATATACCGCTAAAGAACACGCAACCAACTTTAGTAAGCTTGTAAGGTTTTCACTATATTTTTTCTTTTTATTTTCAACTCTGATAATCTCGTAATCATTTAACATTGTAAATCCCTCCCTGAAATCATAATTGTCAGGAAAGGAATTTTTTATACACGAATCTCACAAAAAACTATTCGATTTTTTTTGTTAATATCTTTTACGATTTCTATTTTAGCCTGTGGAAAACTAGTTTTAAAGAAATTCGCCACTGCTTCACCCTGTGTATAACCAATTTCAACACCGATTAATGCAGGTTTATTTAATAGATTCGGTAGGGTTTCTGCAAGTTTACGATAAAGAATTAATCCATCTTCTTCTGCAAATAGTGCACTATGCGGTTCATGTTCAAGCACCACATCAGACATTTCCTTTGCTTCATCAAATGCAATATAAGGAGGATTTGATAAAATCACATCCCACTTTTCCATTGAAATCGGTTCAGTTAAATCACCCAAACGAAAATCAATATCTGCCTGTAAGTGTTCTGCATTTTTCTGCGCTGTTTGTAGGGCTGCTTCTGAAATATCCGTTGCTGTTACAAGCGCCTGTGGATATTCCAATTTCATTGTGATTGCAATTGCCCCACTACCAGTACCAATATCCGCCAACTTAATGTTGGGCTGATCACCAAACAATCGATGTATTCGCTGTAACGCCCCTTCGATTAGCTCCTCTGTTTCTGGTCGAGGAATTAATACTGACTCGTCAACTGTATATGTGCGTCCATAAAACTCTTCCACGCCAGTAATATACTGCACCGGACGTCCTTTACTATGTTCTTCAACATTCTGTCGTAACTGTTCAAATTGATCATCAGTAATTTTATCGTGCATACGCATCATTAAGCCTGAATAATTCGTTTGTAATATATGTTGAAGTAATATCCTTGCTGCATTTTCGTCACGACCATGATCGACTAAAAAAGAAGAAGCCCAATTAAGGGCCTCAAAAATAGTATTAAGCTTCATCATTTAATTGCTCAAGTTTGGAAGCTTGATCTTCTAATAATAATGCATCGATTATTTCATCAAGCTTACCTTCCATGATTTGGTCTAATTTTTGAATTGTTAACCCAATTCGATGATCAGTGACGCGATTTTGTGGATAGTTATAAGTACGGATACGTTCTGAACGGTCTCCAGTACCAACTGCAGATTTACGTGTTGCGTCAACTTCCGCTTGCGCTTCACGCATATACATATCCGCTACACGTGCACGAAGGATTTTCAATGCTTTTTCACGGTTTTTAATTTGTGAACGTTCATCTTGCATCGAAACAACTACACCTGTTGGTAAGTGGGTCATACGAACTGCTGACATTGTAGTGTTTACTGACTGACCGCCTGCACCAGATGAAGCAAATGTATCAACACGAATATCTTTTTCGTGAATTTCTACGTCTACTTCTTCTACTTCAGGTAAACATGCAACTGTAGCAGTTGACGTATGAATACGACCTTGTGATTCCGTTTTTGGTACACGTTGAACTCGGTGAGCACCGTTTTCAAATTTGAATTTTGAATACGCACCTTGTCCATTAATCATGAAAATTACTTCTTTATATCCACCCATCTCATTTGGAGTGGCTTCCATAATATCAATTTTCCAACCTTGTGTTTCTGCGTATTTTGAATACATACGGAATAGGTCACCTGCGAAGATATTGGCTTCATCTCCTCCAGCTGCACCGCGGATTTCCATGATTACGTTTTTATCATCATTCGGATCTTTAGGAATTAATAAAATACGTAGACGTTCTTCTAATTCTGGGATTTGCGCATTTAGCTCATTGAATTCTTCTTTGACCATTTCGTGCATTTCAGGGTCTTTTTCGTTTTCTAGCATTTCTTTTGTATCTGCTAATTGTTGTTTCACATCTTTATATACACGATAGACTTCAACCATTTCTTGAATGTCTGATTGTTCTTTAGAATATTCGCGTAATTTTTTACTATCACTAACGATATCTGGATCGCTTAGTAATTCGTTTAATCTTTCATAACGGTCCTCAACCGCTTGTAAACGATCGAACATTGCATTCACCTCTAATTTAATTTCGCTCTTTATTATATCGTAGTACTCTATAGGATGTGTTAATCAGTTCCTAATAAGTCACTAAATAATGCCTTTTTTAGTATAAATTTTAACTTCATCTAGCACAACAAGTTTTCCACTTACCCCCGCCCAAGCACAGGTGAATTCTGAAACTTTGTTATGACTGTTTGCAAGTATTTTGCGATTGCTGCGATTTCACTTAATATATTTAATCTTAATTTCTAAACTATTAACAAATGATATTAAATATTATAGTGGTGGATTGGCGTGGCATTTGCGGCAAACTGGATAGTATGTATCATTTCCGCCAATTTGAATTTGTTCTCCTGTGTACACAGGTTTTTTATGCTCATCAACACGTAAATTCATTGTCGCTTTTTTGTGACAGAACCAACAAATCGTTTTCATTTCCTCGATTTTATCAGCGTAAATTAACATATATCGACTACCTTCAAAAAGTTCATTTTGGAAGTCATTTTTTAATCCAAACCCCATGACTGGAATGTTTAATTCATCGACGATATGTGTTAATTGTAGCACATGTTCTTTTCTCAAAAATTGTACTTCATCTATTAATACACAGAACAACTTCTCGTGATGTTGTTGTACATATTCAAAAATATTCGTGTCATCAAAAATCGGAATCGCTTGGCGACGAAGACCAATTCGGCTCGAAACATACCCTACTTCATCTCTTGTGTCGATTCCTGATGTGAAGATTAGTACTGGTTTATTTTGTTCTTCATAGTTATGTGCAACTTTTAAGATTTCAATAGATTTCCCGCTATTCATTGCGCCATGCTTAAAAAATAATTGAGCCATTTCTTCTTGCGTCCCTCTTTTCAACAATGCTTATATGATGTCTAAATTTATAGCTATTTTTTCAAATGATAACGTTCATTTCAAAATTACCTTATAATCTAAAAATGCCTGCCAGATGGACCGGCAGGCATTTTAAGTTCTTATTTAAGACCGTATTTTTTGTTGAAACGATCCACACGTCCGTCAGCAGACGCGAATTTTTGACGGCCAGTATAGAATGGGTGACATTCGTTGCAGAACTCTACTACGATTTTTTCTTTTACTGAGCCAGTTTCAAAAGTGTTACCGCAAGAGCAAGTTACTGTTGCAGTTTTGTAATCTGGATGAATTCCTGGTTTCATATTCGTTTCTCCTCTCGCCCTGAACCATCTGGAACAGAGTTATTATTCGAACCGTGCCTTACATAACCCGAATATGCCAGTTACATATGCACACGTTACATACCTAAAAGATTATAGCAAGAAATTAATTACCGCGCAACAAAAATATAAGCACTTTAATCTGGTAAATATTACAGTAATCCTTTACCTTTTGTTGCTTTTTTCATATCTTCATTTAACTTTTCGAAAAACTCTTCATTCGATTTTGTACTACGAAGCTTTTTCAGGAAGCGTTCTGCAAAGTCATGAGAATCTGAAAACGTTTTACGAATTGCCCATAATTTATCTAGTTGTTCTGATGGAATAAGCAATTCTTCTTTTCGTGTACCAGATCGACGAATATCCAACGCTGGGAATACGCGGCGTTCTGCTAAATTACGGTCTAGGTGTAATTCAAGGTTACCTGTACCTTTGAACTCTTCATAAATGACTTCATCCATACGAGAACCTGTATCCACTAAAGCAGTAGCAAGGATCGTTAAGCTACCACCTTCTTCTATATTACGAGCAGAACCAAAGAAACGCTTTGGACGGTGGAATGCTGCTGGGTCAATACCACCTGACAATGTACGTCCACTTGGAGGGATCACTAAGTTAAAAGCACGAGCCAAACGTGTAATTGAATCCATTAAAATAATAACGTCACGCTTATGTTCTACTAAACGTCGTGCACGTTCTAACACGAGCTCAGCAACTTTTACATGATTTTCAGGTAATTCATCGAACGTAGAGCTAACTACATCTGCATTAACAGAACGCTCGATATCCGTAACTTCTTCCGGACGTTCGTCGATTAATAATACGATTAACTCTGCTTCTGGATAGTTTGTCGTAATGGAGTTAGCGATTTCTTTTAATAATGATGTTTTCCCCGCTTTTGGAGGAGCCACAATTAATCCACGTTGACCAAACCCAACAGGAGCAACTAAATCCATAATACGAGTTGATAATTTATTCGATTGTGTTTCAAGTTTAATTTGTCGATCCGGATAAAGTGGTGTTAATGCTGGGAAGTGAACACGTTCTTTTGCAGTTTCAGGATCTTCTCCATTAACCGCTTCAACTTGAAGTAATCCAAAATAACGTTCATTTTCTTTTGGAGGGCGCACTTTACCTGATACCTTATCCCCATTTCGAAGGTCAAAGCGTCGAATTTGAGAAGCAGAAATATAAATATCTTCTTTTGATGGTGAATAGTTAATTGGTCGAAGGAATCCAAAACCTTCTTGTGATACAATTTCTAGTACACCTTCCATAAAGAAGTAACCTTCTTGTTCTGAACGAGATTTTAATATTGCAAAGATTAATTCTTTTTTTGTTAATTTACTATAATATGAAATCTTGTAATCACGCGCAAGAGCATACAACTCTTTTAGCGTCATATTTTCTAATTGAGCTATAGTTAGAGCCGACATAGCATTTCTCCAGTCTTTTAAATTTTCACTTTACTATTAATTTGGAATATTAAGCCGTAGGGTATTAGAGTAAGAAAGTATTGTAGGAAAAAGAGACGGCTCTAAATACATAGAGCCGGCCTAAAAACTTGCCGAAACGTTTTTATTAGAGGTAATTTATCACATCTATAGCGCCAACGCAATGATAATCTTTTTACTGTAAATGATTCACATCAGTATAGAAGACTCCCACCATAGTGGCGGGAGCTTCTTCATATTGAATTTTCACTTTTAGATTGGGGATTTTAATACCTAAAAAGAGATTCTCTGCGTAATTGGAAATGCAGTATCCTAATATAAAGGACACGTAGAAGTTATTTTACATATCGAGGTTTTTTCTCGATGCTATGACGACCTTCAATAAAGCGAACCGTACCTGTTTTTGCACGCATTACTACAGAGTGTGTTAAACAATACTCACCTTTATATTGCACACCTCTTAATAATTCGCTATCAGTAACTGCAGTAGCTGCAAATATTGCATCGTCACCTTTTACTAGGTCTTCTAAGTATAGTACTTGATTTACATCTATGCCCATTTTTTCACAACGTAGTTCTTGTGCTTCATCTTCAGGGATTAATCTTGCTTGGAAATCTCCGCCTAGACATTTTAAAGCAACAGCAGAAATAACGCCTTCTGGTGCACCACCTGTACCGAACATAATATCAATACCAGTTTCATCGAATGCAGTACTGATTGCTGCGTTAACGTCACCGTCTTGGATAAATTTAATACGGGCACCTGCTGCACGAATTTCATCAACAATTTTTTGATGGCGTGGACGATCTAAAAGAATAGCCACTACATCTGAAATATCTTTATTTTTCGCTTTAGCAACTGCGTGTAAATTTTCCGTTACTGATTTGTTAATATCAACCAAACCTTTACTTTCAGGACCAACTGCTAATTTTTCCATATACATATCTGGTGCATTTAAAAGATTTCCTCTGTCTGCAATTGCTAGAACTGTAATTGCACCATTTGTACCTTTAGCCACAATATTTGTTCCTTCTAGTGGATCTACTGCAATATCAACACTTGGTCCACCATTACGTAACCCTAATTCTTCACCGATATAAAGCATTGGTGCTTCATCCATTTCACCTTCACCAATTACAACTGTTCCGTGCATTGGAATTGTATCAAATAGGGCACGCATTGCTGTCGTTGCTGCGTCATCTGCTTCTTCTTTTAATCCTAGTCCCATCCATTTCGCTGAAGCGATTGCTGCTGCCTCTGTTACGCGGATTACTTCCATAGTTAAACTACGTTCCATTGTTCCTCATTGCCTCCTGCATTCGGTAAACCGAATCTTTCATGTACATGTAATAACATTGTACCATAAATTTATCAATATGTTTTTTAGTATTTATTCTGTTTTATCAGCCGAGCTTACAGTGATTGTTTCTTTACGAATATTAGCACCTAATGCACATAGTTTATCGATTAACGAACTATAGCCACGCTCAATATGATGGATATCTTGTATTTCTGTTTCGCCCTCTGCAATAAGTCCTGCAAGAACAAGTGCCGCACCTGCACGAAGATCTGTTGCAGTCACTTTGGATCCATGAAGTTTTGTCGGCCCTTGAATAATAGCTGTATTCCCTTCCACTCTTGCACTTGCATTCATGCGGCGTAATTCATCAATATGTTTGAAACGGGCAGAATATATAGTGTCAGTTACCTTTGAAGCACCTACTGCTTGTGTCATTAAAACGGAAAGTGGTTGTTGAACATCTGTGGGGAACCCTGGGTAAACAAGGGTCTTTACATCAACGGCTTGTAGCGAATCCGTTCTAGAGATAAAAATACTTTCTTCGCCCTCTTGGACTTTGACACCCATTTCACGTAGTTTTGCTGTTACGGCTTCAAGGTGGAATGGAATAATATTATCAATTGTAACTCCATTACCTATAGCGGCAGCCATAATCATAAATGTTGCTGCTTCAATTCGATCAGGAATAATTGTATGTTTAGTACCGTGTAATTCATCTACACCTTCTATACGAATAACACTTGTTCCAGCACCTTTAATGTTTGCCCCCATATTCGTTAATAATGTGGCAACATCAATGATTTCCGGTTCTTTTGCGGCATTTTCAATTACTGTACGTCCTTTTGCACGCACCGCTGCTAACATAATATTAATCGTAGCCCCAACACTTGCTACGTCTAAATAAATTTTTGCACCGATTAATTCCTCGGCGCGAAGATAAATTGCACCATGCTCGTTTGTTACTTTTGCTCCGAGTGCTTCGAAACCTTTAATATGTTGATCAATCGGACGTGGACCTAAAAAGCATCCACCTGGTAACCCAATCACTGCATTTTTAAAACGCCCCAACATCGCACCCATTAAATAATAAGATGCACGCAGTTTTTTGACATTACCGTTTGGTAAAGGAATCGCAACCATGTTCGTCGGATCGATCGTCATTTGACCATTTTCAAAAGTAACTTCGCCGCCAATTTCTTCTAGTAATGCTTTTAACGTCCAAGCATCAGAAATCTCTGGTATACCACCAATTGTCACTGAAGAATTCGCTAGGATTGACGCTGGAATTAAAGCAACTGCACTATTTTTGGCTCCGCTAACTTTTACCGTACCTTCAAGACGATTTTCGCCAATGATTTTATAAACATCCATAACGCGTTCTCCCTTATGATTGGAAAGTTTCATTTAGTATTGTCAATTTCGCTTCCATCTATTATTTTTCTTTCAATTCAGGATGTGGAATTTTTGCGAAAATTTTACATCAATGATTTTGTATGTTCTATTACTATTCGACTTCCCAATTTCTTGTGTCTTTAAGCGTGAAAATGTAAAAAAGTAACTCACTGAACTTTACTTTTCATGGCAAAGAGCTATTACATTTCCCACTGATCTTACGATGCCGAAAGAATACTTCGTTGTATTTACATTCTCATCAACCTGATAGAATTTATTCACCGATTACCTATTCCATTTTTAGATAGGTTTTTAGGGAATATTCCATATAGTGGATTATTGTTCTTGACGCTTTTTCCAATCTGCTAGGAATCCTTCAATCCCTTTATCAGTTAAAGGATGACTAAATAGTTGCTTTAATACTTTGAACGGCGTTGTGGAGATATGTGCACCTGCTAAGGCAACTTCAGTAATATGTTGTGGATGACGAATTGAAGCTGCAATAATTTCAGATTTAATATCATGAATTGTGAAAATATCTGCAATTGTTGAAATTAAGTCGACACCGTTGTAACCGATATCATCTAAACGTCCAACAAATGGTGATACATATGTTGCACCTGCACGAGCTGCCATAAGTGCTTGATTTGCACTAAAAATAAGCGTTACATTTGTTTTAATTCCTTTTTCAGAAAAGAATTTACAAGCTTTCAAACCATCCGGAGTCATCGGTAATTTCACTGTAATATTGGGAGCAATTGCAGCTAGTTCTAAACCTTCTTTAATCATACCTTCAGCATCTAATGAAATAACTTCCCCACTTACAGATCCATCGACTAACTCAGCAATTTCACGAAGACGATCGTGGAATGAGATTTTTTCTTCTTTTGCAACTAACGATGGATTAGTTGTTACACCTGAGATAATTCCCCAAGAATGTGCTTCTTTAATTTCATCAAAATTAGCTGTATCAATAAAAAATTTCATTATGTTTTCCTCCGGTACATCAATATTTTTAAAAATGTTGTCTATATACAAGTGAAGAGAAGGTGGATTTGAAACAATCCGACACTTCTCCTCCGAAATCATTATTTGACTCAAGAAAAGCAGTGAAATATTAGATTGTCTACGGTTGTATAAATCTAATCAAATTCGCCTTGGCGTATTTGTGACTGTCGCTAAGCTTTCGTCACAGTCAAAACATATGCGCCCAGATTTTATCGAGCTTGAGGCCTGCACGATGCAGGTCAGTTAGCCGTTGTCACACGATGTGACGCTCTTAGGCTAACTTCCTCTTTCATTTCCTTTAAAAATCTGTGGCATCCGCCGGAGGCTTTAACTTAATAAGTTGGGGTTTAGCCCCAACTTATTAAGTTTCCAATACACTTAAGCTACTGCTTTCTTATATTTTAAAGTATTAAGCTTTTTGAGAACTTCCAAATTCACGCATTTTACCAATTACAGTTTCTTTAATTGCTTCGCGTGCTGGCCCTAAATATTTACGTGGGTCATAAACTTTTTTGTCATTGTCTAAAATTTCACGAATTACTCTTGTTGCTGAAATTTGATTTTCAGTATTTACGTTAATTTTCGCTGTTCCTAAAGAAATAGAACGTTGAATATCTTTCGTTGGAATACCTGTCCCACCATGTAATACAAGTGGAAGGTTTGCAAGATTAGAGATTTCCTCCATCTCTTTGAACCCAAGATTTGGTTCACCTTTGTAAGGACCGTGAACAGAACCTAATGCTGGCGCTAAGCAATCAATTTCAGTTTGTTCAACTAATGCTTTACATTCTTGTGGATCAGCATAGATGATACCACCTGTAACACCATCTTCATCTCCACCAACAGTACCTAGCTCAGCTTCAACTGAAACACCTTTTGAATGTGCGTATTCCACTACTTGATTTGTTAGTTTAACGTTTTCTTCAAATGGATGGTGAGAAGCATCAATCATGACAGAAGTGAAACCAGCATCAACTGCTTCTTTACATTTTTCAAAGCTTGAACCATGGTCTAAATGAATTGCTACTGGAACTGTGATTTTATAACTTTCCATTAAACCTTTAACCATATGAACAACAGCCACAAATCCGCCCATATATTTACCTGCACCTTCAGAAACTCCAAGAATTACAGGAGACTTTTCCTCTTCAGCTGCTAATAAAATCGCTTGAGTAAATTCTAGGTTATTAATATTAAATTGACCTACTGCGTATTTTTCAGCCTTTGCTTTTTCTAACATTTCTTTCATCGATACTAACGGCATTATTAAAATCCTCCTCAGGATGAATTAAGTTGAAAATCATAAATATTCCATATCATCATAGCAAAAAGAGAGGAGTCACTCAAGTGACTCCTCTCTTTTCTGCGGCGAAAGCCATAGCGACAGCCGCAAAACACTTAATACGTAAGGCAAATGAGTATTAATCCCGTTCTGCGTACCCACTCTCTATCAAGAGTCACTCAAGTGACTCCTCTCTTTTCTGCGCCGAAAGAGCAACGACAGGCGCAAAACAACAACTTAATACGTAAGTGCAAATGATTATTTATCCCGTTCTGCGTACCTACTATCCAGCAAGAGTCACTCAAGTGACTCCTCTCTTTTCTGCGGCGAAAGCCAAAAGCGACAGCCGCAAAAACAACTCAATACGTAAGGTAAATGATTATGAATCCTATTCTGCGAAGCTTTTATTCTTATCGAGTCACTCAAGTGACTCCTCTCTTTTCTGCGGCGAAAGCCTAAATACGACAGGCTCAAAATCCCTTTATAGTAAGGCAAATGTATAATAATTCCTTTTTGTCACTATAATTCAGTCTCTCAAGTAGACTCATCTCTTTTTAACGAGACGTCTGACCTTACTGAACCTTTTGAAAGTATTAAAAAAGAAAGTATAAGAGCTGTAATTATTTCGCCATTGCTGCTTTCACTTCATCACGAACATCAAAAATATTAAATGGCTTAGTAAAAAACTTTGAAACACCTAACTCATAGGCTTGATTCATTAATTCCTCATCACCAAAAGCAGTCATCATAAAAATAGGTAAATGAATATTCATATCTTTCATACGCTTTAAAATTTCAATACCATTCATGCCTGGTATTTTCATATCTAGTAAAACGCAACCAACACGATCCGTCTCAAGTAGTCTAATTGCTTCAACACCCGTAGAAGCTAATAATGTTTTATAACCTTCTTTTTTAAAGACTTCTTGTAATAAAAGTTGAATTCCTTTTTGATCATCTACTATTAGTATTTTTTCCACAGCTTTTTACCCCTTAATCCCCTTAGTTAGAAAAACACTTCCCATTTTTTCCATTTTCTAAACATATATTTCGCTGTTTGTAAGGAAAAACCCTTTATCTAATTATCAAATAACCTCGACGTTTTTACGTGCGATATTTGAATTGTACTTTTAGCCTGTGTCGGTAATGTAGTATGTGCACAGGGAATAATGCGTTCTTATACAGCCAAGATCAAGTTGGCCTTTATCATAGAATCGACATTTCAGCCAATCTCAACTATATAATTCCAAACAAAATTGCATGATTCGCCTGAGGATCTCTTCATTCACATTGACTAAAAATGGAGACGGGAATTTCCTAGACACCTTACTTTGCTTTCGTTACAAAAAATTTAATTGAATGAAGATAAAATGTTCTTATTTTACATTTGTATTATATCAAACTTATAATACAAATGAGGTGGAACTATGTCTAAAATACTTACAACCCAATTAAATGGTCTATTTCAAAGAATTGTCCAAAGCGAAGAAGAAGCAATAGAAGAGACAGCAAGATTACTTGCACAAGCTGCCATTGGACAAGGAACTATTTATTTCGCATGTTTTGACGAACTTCAAGCGGTAGAATTAAATGCTTTATTTGGTGCAGAGCCGTTTTCTAAACTTGCAAAATGGACACCAGATACATTGATTACTGATGTTGACCGCGTTTGTATATTTACGCGAAATAGTGATCATCAGGATGCAATTTCATTAGCCAAAAAGTTATATGATGAATTCATTCCGTTTGCTGTAATAGCAAGTGAACCTTCAGGTGAATCAAATCAACTAAGTGAACTTGCTTATACGTATATTTCTATGAAAATTCGTGGTGGTATTTTACCTCATCCAACTAAATTGGGTGAACGAATTGTCATTCCTCATTTAATGGCTGCCCTTTTCATTTATGAAGCAATCAAAATGAGCTACGATGAAATGATTTCAGATGATGATGAATTAGAATAGCGTATTCTTTTAAATGGCTTTCTTACTTATTTTTACGGTTCTTAGTCAAATGTTGGGGTGATGTGTTTTGCACGTCACCCTAATTAACCTAAATGAACACCGATTTCTTTATATAAATCATTCAATAAAATCTTCGCTTTAAAATGCTTAAAACTCCTGAAACCATAAGCATTACGCTTCATTACCTTCGATTTATTATTAATTCCCTCTAAAAATCCATTTGAATAACCAAAACTAAAACTATTCAAGATCTCTACTTGCCAATTCTTAAAAGTTTGAATCGCTTTTAAAAATGCTGGGATATTTGCTTCTTCTACCTTACGGTAATAAGCTTCTAATCTATTTTTTACTTCTGCTATATTATTAGCCGTTTTTGCCCAATCAAACCATTCACAATAGGCTTCTTTCAGTTCATATGCTTCTTTTAATTCCTTAGACATCCTTGTATAGCGATTTAAATACCATTTATTCTTTTCCGTTAACTTGTCAAAACGTTTATATAAAACATGGCGCATTTTTTTGCACTTTTTTCGATCATATGGATGCCAATCCTTCTGCACTTTACGGCGTACCTCATCTAGGGCCCAATAAATGTAGCGACAATAATGGAATCGATCTGCAATAATGATGGGGCGATTTAATGCTTTTCTAACAGCTGCTTTAAAACTCGGATTCATGTCCATTACGACAACTTCTACATCTGCTCCATATTTCATTAAATAATCTTTAATTGTTTCTTTTCGGCGATTCGGTAAAATATCAATTGGTTCGTGAGTTTCGGCATTGGCAATGATTAGTTGATAGGTTCCTGCATCCGTATCTCCTTTGTATTCATCGATTGCGATACATTTTGGTAAATGTACACCCTCTTTTAACTGTTCTTTTATAACTCTTTTGAAACGACGAATGACAGTCGAACTAGATGTATCAAGGACTTCTGCAGTTTCCTTAAACGTCTTCGCTTTTACTGAACGGATTCCAACCACTTGATTCCATTCTTTTGAGTAACGTTGATATTTATCCACGAAAGGGGATTTTTCGGAGAAGCGTTTTCCACATTCACAAACATAACGACGGCGTTTATAGAAAAGGATGGTTAATCTTTCAAACCATTTTAAATGCTTAATTTTTTGAACTCGATAATCATGAATTTTAGAAGTCATTTTATTACAGACAGGACACTGATGTTCTTTCTTCGGAAGAGAAACATATAAAGCAATACGTTCTCCAAACTCCTCCATCTTATGAACTGTTACACCTTTTAATCCTGGAATATTCATGTTAAAATTCATATTGCACGTATCACCTTTCAATGCTTGTTTCTCGTCAATTCAAGTATATCGAAATCGGTGGTTACGTGCTTTTTTGTTTTCAAAATTGTAGTAAAACCCCAACAAATATTATAGAACCATTTTTACTTCATCACTCTAATATCGATAAAAAGGCAACTTGTCGTCAAATATTGACGTCAAGTTGCCTTTTCTATTTCTAATTGAGTTGATTAGCGACACAAACTAGATTTTGGCTAACGCGTGTGCTAATGAACCCATTTGAATTTCATTTATATTATTGATTATTAAAAGCTGCACCTACAAATTCACGGAATAGTGGTTGTGGGCGTTGTGGGCGAGAAATTAATTCTGGGTGGAACTGACATGCCACAAAGAATTTTTTCTCTGGCAATTCAATAATCTCAACTAATTTATTGTCTGGGCTTGTTCCTGAGAATACAAGACCTTCCGCTTCCATTGCTTCACGGAATTCATTATTAAATTCATAACGGTGACGGTGACGTTCATAAATTAATTCATCGTTATAAGCTTCAGCAGCACGAGAACCTTCTACTAATTTACATGGATATAAACCTAGACGTAAAGTACCACCTAAGTCGATATCATCGCTTTGATCTGGTAAAAAGTCGATGATTGGGTAAGGCGTTTCTTTATTTAATTCTGTAGAATGTGCTCCCTCTAAACCTAATACGTTGCGCGCAAATTCGATTGAAGCTAATTGCATACCTAAACAAATTCCTAGGAATGGAATGTCATTTTCACGTGCATATTGAATTGCAGAAATCTTACCTTCAATACCACGGTCGCCGAATCCACCAGGAACTAAAATTCCATCAGCAGTGCCTAATAGTTCTGCTACGTTTTCATTGTTTACGTGTTCTGCATTAATCCAATCTACCTCGATATCTGAATCATATACATAACCAGCGTGTTTTAATGCTTCAACAACAGAAATATAAGCATCTGGAAGCTCTACATATTTACCAACAAGAGCGATACGTGTTTTGTGTTGAAGATTTTTCACTTTACCTACAAGCTCTTTCCAATCAGACATATTCGCTTCTGGTGCATCAATACGGAAATGTTCTAATACGATATCATCGAAATCTTGTGCATGAAGATTTAATGGCACTTCATAAAGATGTTCTGCATCACGAGATTCGATAATATCACGAGGCGTTACATCACAGAATAATGCTAATTTATCTTTCATGTCGTCAGAAACCGGTTGCTCTGTACGAACGACAATAATGTTGGGTTGGATCCCTAATGAGCGTAATTCTTTTACAGAGTGCTGTGTTGGTTTTGTTTTCAATTCTCCAGCAGCAGCAATGTAAGGAATTAACGTACAATGAACATACATAACATTGTTATGTCCTAAATCTGATTTCATTTGGCGGATTGCTTCTAAGAATGGAAGTCCTTCGATGTCCCCTACTGTTCCACCAACTTCAGTAATTACGATATCTGCGTTTGTTTCACGTCCAGCACGTTGGATACGGTCTTTAATTTCATTTGTTACGTGAGGAATTACTTGAACAGTTTTCCCGTTGTAATCGCCTCGGCGTTCTTTTGCTAGAACGGATTGATAAACACGACCAGAAGTTACTGTTGAATGTTTTCCTAAGTTAATATCGATAAAACGCTCATAGTGACCTAAGTCTAAGTCTGCTTCTGCTCCATCATTTGTTACGAACACTTCACCATGTTGATATGGACTCATTGTACCTGGATCAATATTTAAATACGGATCAAATTTTTGGATTGTTACTTGTAAACCTCTATTTTTTAACAGACGTCCTAAAGAAGCCGCTACAATCCCTTTTCCAAGAGAAGATACAACCCCACCTGTTACAAAAATATACTTTGTCATTACATTTTTCCTCCTTATACGCAATTCCCATAAGCATTAAGAAAAGTTTGAGAAACTAAATATTTAATAGGCTTGGCCTCTCTAGAAATTTAAAACATCGCTTTCTCTATTTGCAAAATTTCGGAGCAACCTACTATGAAGTATTATAGCTATACGTTATGTTCTCCTATTTTCTTTTCTTTTAAAATAAAAAAACGCTCCACCTGCAAAAATTGCAGAGGGAGCGTGAATTAACACGGATATTCTCCTTTTTAGGAGCCCAAATAAAAGATTATATCGAACCATTAAAGAAGTCAAGTCCTATTCAATACTAAAAATGTCCAATAGAACATTTTTAGCCCATATTAACGTAGGTCTTCGTCTTCTTCCTCTTCGATTTCGTCCTCTTCTTCGTCTTCTTCTAATTCATCATCTTCAATGATGAAACCTTCATCTTCATCAATGATTTCGTCTTCAACATCATCAATTTCGCTATCTACATCTAGGGTGTCAATGTCTTCGTCTTCTTCAAAGTCTAGATCTTCTTCATCATCCTCGACTTCTTCCTCATCAACGAACTCATCAAAGTCTTCTTCAAATACTAAATCTTCCTCATCAACAATTAAATCGTCTTCATCATCAGCAGCTGCTTTAGATTTTCTCTTACGTGTTTTAACTGTAGGAGCAGTTTCTTCTTCGATTGTTTCAACTTTGTACCATTCACGAAGTCCCCAACCGTTTTCAGTGTTTACTAAGAAACGTCCGTCAATGTTCATATCAGTATAAAATTGAACTAGTCTACTTTGAATTTCTTCATCAGACAAACCGTTCAAATTTTGAATTTCTTTCAATAAATCATGAAATTGAAGTGGTGCTTTTCTTTCGTTTAGAATTGCAAATGCTAAATCGATTAATGATTCCTCTGCTAATTCTTCTTTTGTTAATTCACGAATATTCAAACTCGTGCACGTCCTTTCTATATTCATTCCATATTTTCATCAATTGCCTTGGTACAGATTTTATTTTGAGTATGCATCATCTGTGGAACCTATTTAGAGGCTTTTGACTTTGTTCCAAAAACCATTTAGGATTTTATCCTTTACCTGAACAAAGTTAGCATAATACCCATTATATACAAAGAAATGTTTACTATGCTAGTTTGATTTATCGTTTTTTATTATATATATTTCTCTAATACCTAAAACAAAAAAGTATATCGATAATATTAGTAATGGAACGGAACCTAGCTGTTTATTATACAGAAAGAAGATTGCAATTAAACAGACCAGTATAAAAATATAATGAAGATGTTGTTTCATCCTAATGCAATCCTTTCTGTTTCTCGTATCCATCATTATATCTAACTTTTTTAAAGATAATACCAAAAATTAGCATTATCAAGTATTCTCTTGTAGGAAATTTCCTATATGTGAGAAATTTGTTTTGCTAAAGTAGATGAAATTGATACAAATTACGAAAACTATACACTGTATGAATGTATATGGACTGTTAGAATAAAACCCCCTCATTTTATATCAACTATCAACTACATATTTCTTCGATACTGTCCGCCAACTTCATATAACGCTTTTGTAATTTGTCCTAAGCTTGCTACTTTAACCGTTTCCATTAGTTCCTCAAATATATTACCACCAACTAGGGCAACTTGCTTTAATTTATTTAACGCAACTTCACAATTTTCTTTATTTCTTTTTTGAAACTCTTGTAAATTGTGAATTTGCAAATCCTTTTCAGCCTTCGAAGCACGGGCAATTTCCATTTGATCGATTTCTTCTGATGATGG
Source organism: Ureibacillus composti (assembly GCA_030348875.1). Classification (GTDB taxonomy): domain Bacteria; phylum Bacillota; class Bacilli; order Bacillales_A; family Planococcaceae; genus Ureibacillus; species Ureibacillus composti. The sequence goes on along the minus strand of JAUCEP010000002.1, from coordinate 724,833 downwards.
AGGGTTTGGATTTAAATAAGTATTTACTCCAACAATCGGTAGCTCACCTGAGTGTTTTAGATGCTCATAGTACATGGATTCCTCTTGGATTTTGCCGCGCTGATATTGTGTCTCCATCGCACCTAAAACGCCACCTCGATCATTAATACGCTCAAATTCTTCTAAAACAGCCTGCTCCACTAAATCAGTTAATTCCTCAATAATAAAAGAACCTTGTAATGGGTTTTCATTTTTGGATAAACCAAGCTCTTTCGTAATGATCATTTGAATTGCCATCGCACGTCTAACAGACTCTTCAGTAGGAGTTGTGATGGCTTCATCATATGCATTTGTATGAAGTGAATTACAGTTATCTTGCAATGCCATAAGTGCTTGTAGAGTTGTGCGAATATCATTGAAATCAATTTCTTGAGCATGTAAAGATCGACCAGAAGTTTGAATATGATATTTCAATTTTTGCGAACGCTCATTAGCCCCATACTTATCACGCATAACGATTGACCAAATACGACGGGCCACTCGACCAATCACTGTATATTCTGGGTCTAATCCATTTGAGAAGAAGAACGATAAATTCGGTGCAAAATCATCTATATGCATTCCACGGCTTAAATAGTATTCAACATACGTAAAACCATTTGCAAGTGTAAACGCAAGCTGGGAAATCGGATTTGCTCCCGCTTCTGCAATATGATAACCCGAAATGGAAACCGAATAATAATTACGCACTTTTTGATCAATAAAATATTGTTGAATATCTCCCATCATTCGAAGGGCAAATTCAGTGGAGAAGATGCATGTATTTTGACCTTGATCCTCTTTTAAAATATCAGCTTGAACAGTTCCGCGCACAACCTGCAATGTTTTTTCTCGTACATCTGTAAATTCTTGAATGGTTAACTGTCGTCCTAATTCAGCTTCAAGTTGCTGTACTTGTTGGTCAATCGCCGTATTCATGAACATCGCTAAAATGATTGGTGCTGGACCATTAATTGTCATCGAAACAGATGTAGATGGGGCACATAAATCAAATCCAGCATATAGTTTTTTCATATCATCTAACGTACAAACACTTACACCTGACTCTCCCACTTTTCCATAAATATCTGGACGAATGTCTGGATCTTCTCCATACAAAGTTACTGAATCAAAAGCAGTAGATAAACGTTTCGCATCATCATCCTTCGATAAATAATGGAATCGTTTATTTGTACGTTCTGGTGTTCCTTCACCAGCAAATTGTCGTTTTGGATCTTCCCCTTGACGTTTAAATGGAAATACTCCTGCTGTATATGGGAACTGACCCGGTACATTTTCAGCATAAACCCAGCGTAATATCTCTCCATAATCTTTAAATTTCGGAAGAGCGACTTTTGGAATTTTTGTTCCTGATAACGAAGTTGTTTTTAACAACGTACGAATTTCTTTATCACGTATTTTTGTAACGAGTTCATCGCCTGAATATGATTCTTTTAGTTTTCCCCAATTGGATAAAATTTGTTTTGACTCTTCAGTTAGCTCATTTTTGATGCCATCAGCTAATGATTGTAATGAAGAAATTAGGGCATCGTTTGGCGTTTTTTCTTGAATTGTCACAATTGAACCTTCAAGTTGATAAAGCTTGCTGGCAAGTTCTACTTGTTGAGTTGCCTTCTTATGATAGTTTCGAACCGTATCCACGATTTCACGTAAATAATAACGTCGATCATTTGGGATAATGACGTTTTGCTTTTGTGTTTTTACAAACTGTTCATAGGATGTTTCCCAATTAAGTCCACACTTCTCATTAATTTTTGCAATCAATGCAGCAAATAAAGAGTTCGTTCCTTTATCGTTAAATTGGCTCGCAATAGTTCCGTAAACTGGCATTGAATCTAAGTTTGCGTTCCATAATTCATGGGAGCGTTGATACTGCTTTTGCACCTGGCGTAGGGCATCTTCTGAACCTTTTCTTTCAAACTTATTAATGGCAATTAAATCTGCGTAATCGATCATATCAATTTTTTCTAGTTGTGTCGGTGCACCAAACTCACTTGTCATCACATACATAGATAAGTCTGTATAGTTTGTAATCTCCGCATCCCCTTGCCCAATTCCGCTCGTCTCAACAATAATTAAATCGTAACCTGCTGCTTTCACGATTTGTAACACATCTCCAATTGAAGATGTTAGTTCTGTTTTCGACCCGCGAGTTGCAAGACTCCGCATGTATACTCGATTATCAAATATTGCATTCATGCGAATACGGTCCCCAAGTAAGGCCCCACCAGTTTTTTGTTTTGTTGGATCAACTGAAAGAATCGCAATATTTTTATCAGGAAACTCACGAAGGAATCGACGGATTAATTCATCCGTTAATGATGATTTACCTGCCCCACCAGTTCCAGTTATACCTAATACCGGCGTATTTTTCGTTCTCTTTTTCGCTTCTTCTATTAACTGCGCTACTTCTTGGTTTCCACCTTCTTCGGCAGCTGTGATGAGATTTGCTAAAATACCTGGTGTTTTCGTTGTAAGCTTTTCAAGCATTGGCAAGAAGTTGCCCTTTAATGTAGAAAAGTCCGCGCCTTGTATTTGAGCATTGATCATGCCTTGTAAGCCCATCTTCATGCCGTCTTCTGGAGAGAAAATCCCCGCGATTCCATATTCATGTAGTTCTCGGATTTCACGAGGTAATATAACTCCACCACCACCACCATAGATTTTAATGTGGGATGCTCCTTTTTCACGCAATAAATCATACATATATTTAAAATATTCCATATGCCCACCTTGATAAGATGAAACTGCGATTGCTTGAGCATCTTCTTGAATAGCCGCATTTACCACTTCTTCTACTGAGCGATTATGTCCAAGATGAATTACCTCTGCTCCACTAGCCTGTAAGATTCTGCGCATAATATTAACCGAAACATCGTGACCATCAAAAAGACTGGAAGCTGTGACAAAACGAACATGATGCTTTGGGCGATAAACTCCTGACTGATGATTAACTTTTTCTGATTGTTCAACTTTTACCATAATTACTTCCCCCTTATTTACTATTACGCTTTTCAAATCCTACTAATCTCCAAGTAGTTTGCTTAAGTGTATCAATACCGAAAAATTAAATTCAAATCCACTTGATATAAAACGAAAGACACCGCGGAGTAGCAAAAGTATGCTATTTGCGGTGTCTAGAATCTTGAATACACATCATCTCAGCGTTCTCCAAAGTGTAAAATATTCCCTCTTAACTATTTCTCGAGTTGAAAATGTGTCATCCCAGATAACACCATTTTCGTTTGCAACTGAATATAGTCGTGAATGGAATAATGCTTTTGGAACACCCATTTTCGGAATGCCCAACTTTGCCCTTGAATAACTACATGGTTTGCCGCTAAGTAAATTTCTTTATCGGAAAGAGTTAACTCCCCAGTTTCAACACAATTTTTTATGATTTTCTCAAACAATGCAACCATTTCTATTTCCTTTTTCAAAACATACTTCATCGCTTCTTTAGGCAAAGATTTTGTTTCCTGATACATAATGGTAAATTCATCTATCATTCGATCAATTAATAAAAAATATTGACTAATCGCTTCTTTCAACTCATCAATTGTTCCCGCATTCGTTGAGATACTAGATAATTGATTCGTTACTTCTTTATAAATACTATCACAAACTAAATAGAGCACGTCTTCTTTCGTTCGAATGTACTCATATAGAGTTCCAATACTAAACCCGGCAGCTTTGGCTAGTTCTCTAGTTGTTGCCCGATGAAAGCCCTTCTCTTTAAATAATTTGACTGCCCCTTTAATGATTTGCTGACGTCGTAATTCGATTAAGCTTTCATCCTTCACAGATGTTTGAACGAAAAAATGATCCTCTTTTTTTGGCATAGGTTATTTCGTTAGCATGCGAGAGATTACTAATCTCTGAATCTCTTGCGTTCCTTCATAGATTTGTGTAATTTTCGCATCACGCATATAACGCTCTACCGGATAATCTTTTGTATAGCCATAGCCACCGAAAATTTGAACTGCTTCTGTCGTGACAGACATTGCCGTATCACCAGCCAATAATTTTGCCATTGCACTAGCTTTACCATAAGGTAAGTCATTCGACTCCAGCCACGCAGCTTGATATGTTAGTAAACGGGAAGCCTCAATCCCTGTTGCCATATCCGCTAGTTTAAACGAAACCCCTTGATTTGCAACAATTGGTTTCCCAAACTGTACACGTTCTTTTGAATAATCGATTGCAGCATCTAGAGCACCTTGAGCGATTCCAACTGCTTGAGCGGCAATTCCATTACGGCCACCATCTAGTGTTTGCATGGCAATTTTAAAGCCTTGCCCCTCTACCCCAAGTAAGTTTTCTTTAGGCACTCGGCAGTTATCAAAAACAATTTCAGTTGTAGGTGATGAACGAATTCCAAGTTTATTTTCTTTTTTCCCAACAGCAAATCCTGGATAGCTTGATTCAACTATAAATGCACTTGTTCCTTTATGTTTTTCTTCTGGATTAGTCGCTGCAAAAACAATATAAATATCTGCAACGCCACCATTAGTAATGAAGATTTTTGAACCATTAAGTACATATTCATCGCCATCTAGTTTTGCTGTTGTTTTCATGCCACCTGCATCACTACCTGACCCTGCTTCCGTTAAGCAGTAGGCACCAATTTTTTTCCCTTCTGCCATTGGACGAAGGTATTTTTGTTTTTGTTCTTCTGATCCAAATTTATATAGTGGCCATCCAGCTAAAGACGTGTGTGCAGACAATGTCACTCCTGTTGAAGCACAAACACGTGATAACTCTTCTACCGCAATTGCATAGGCTAAAAAGTCGAATCCAGCTCCTCCATACTCTTCTGGCCATGGGATCCCTGTTAACCCAAGTTCAGCCATTTTATCCCATATGGCACGGTCAAAGCGTGCTTCTTCATCACGTTCGGCTGCAGTCGGAGCAACTTCATTTAACGCAAAGTCTCTAATCATTTCTCTTAATTGTTCATGTTCTTCAGTTAATTGAAAGTTCATTTTCATATCCCCTTTGTTTGAATTGTTAGAATTGTTTATGTACCTGGTACTTGAACTGTTCTGAATTGTTTGTGTACCTGGTACTTAAAGGTGTTTGCTAATTACGATTCTTTGAATTTCACTTGTTCCTTCGTAGATTTCTGTAATTTTGGCATCACGGAAATAACGTTCTACTGGGTATTCTTTTGTATAACCATACCCACCAAAAATCTGTACAGCATCAATTGCCACTTGAACAGCTGTTTTAGATGCATGTAATTTTGCCATCGAGGCTTCGATCCCGCAAGGTAAGTTTCGAGAGCGTAAATCAGCCGCACGATAGACAAGTAGTTTAGCTGCTTCCACAGCTGTTGCCATATCTGCTAGTTTAAAAGCAATTCCTTGGTTTGAATTAATGGGTTTTCCAAATTGAACTCGTTCGCTCGCATATTTTGTTGCAGCTTCTAATGCTGCTTCAGCAATTCCAAGCGCTTGAGCAGCAATCCCGATTCGGCCTACATCTAAGTTCGCCATGGCAATACTGAACCCTTTATTCTCTTCACCTAAAAGGTTTTCTTTTGGTATTTTCATATTTTCAAAGGTTAGTTGCACTGTCCTTGAACCGTGAAGTCCCATTTTCTTTTCGTCTTTTCCGATGATGAGTCCTGGGGTATTTTTTTCAACAATGAAAGCTGAAATCCCACGGGAACCTCTATTTGGGTTTGTAGAAGCGAATACAATATAAACATCTGCTTCCCCACCATTCGTAATAAATACCTTCGACCCATTTAAAATATAGTGTTCCCCGTCAAGGACTGCTCGTGTTTTTAATGCGCCGGCGTCGGAACCTGCACTAGGCTCCGTTAAGCAAAATGCACCTAAATACTCTCCACTTGCTAACTTCGGAATATATTTTTTCTTTTGTTCATCGGTACCGAAGTAAAGAATAGGATTTGTTCCAACTGACGTATGAACAGATAAAATAACTCCAATACATGCACTTACTTTCGATAACTCGTGAATAGCTAAAATGTAAGAAGTGAAATCCATTTCGGATCCGCCAAGACTTTCAGGGGAAGTGATTCCCATTAGCCCGATTTTCCCCATTTTATTTAAAATATCACGTGGAAAAATACCAGCTTCCATCTGTTCAATGAAAGGAGCAATTTCATGTTCTGCAAATTGACGTACCATGTCTCGCATCATCAATTGTTCTTCCGTAAATTGCAGATTCATATGTTGTCAGCCCCCTCTATTCGTATACGTAGAATCCACGTCCTGATTTTTTTCCTAACCAACCTGCTGCAACATATTTTCGTAATAATGGACAAGGGCGATACTTACTATCTCCTAATCCGTCATGCAAGATTTCCATAATATATAAACATGTATCTAACCCGATAAAGTCTGCTAATGTTAGTGGGCCCATTGGATGATTCATTCCCAGTTTCATTACATCGTCAATAGCTTCTTTCGTTGCGACCCCTTCATACAATGCATAGATTGCTTCGTTAATCATCGGAAGTAAGATACGGTTTGAAATGAACCCTGGGAAGTCATTCACTTCTACAGGTGTTTTCTCTAACTGAATAGTCATTTGCTCGATTTCTTTATATACTTCATCCGTTGTTGCAAGCCCTCGAATGACTTCAACCAGTTTCATTACCGGTACTGGATTCATGAAGTGCATACCAATTACTTGTTCTGGACGTTCTGTAACTGCAGCAATTTCTGTAATCGGTAATGAAGATGTATTCGTTGCCAAAATAGCATGTTGCGGTGCAATTGCATCAAGCTCTTTAAAGATTGATTGTTTAATATCCATATTTTCAGTTGCCGCTTCAATTACCAAGTCAACGTCTACTGCATCTCTAAGATCAAGTGATTTGGAAATTCGATTTAAAACAGTTTCCTTCTCTGTTTCAGTTTTTCTGCCCTTTGCCACGTCGCGAGAAAGATTTTTTGTTATCACTCCGATTCCTCGGTCCCAAAATTCTTGTTTAATATCGTTTAGAATGACATCATACCCGGCTTGCGCACAAACTTGGGCAATGCCTGAACCCATTTGTCCAGCCCCTATTACCATTACCTTTTGAATCGCCATCTCGTTTATCCCCCTATTGAACGTCTTATTTATCACGACATCGATGAATACATTTGTGAACTAAAACTTAGGTACTTCGATTAATACGGCATCTCCTTGGCCACCACCAGAACAAATAGCAGCGATTCCTAATCCTCCACCACGTCTCTTCAACTCATATGCAAGAGTTAAGATGATTCTTGTACCCGATGCTCCAATTGGATGACCTAATGCAACCGCACCACCATTTACATTTACTTTATCTGGGTCAAGCCCTGCGATTTGATTACTTACTAATGCAACAGCTGCAAAAGCTTCGTTGATTTCGATTAAATCTATTTCTTCAATAGATTTACCTGTCTTCTCAAGTAATTTATTAATAACGAGCCCAGGTGTTTGAGGGAAATCTTTTGGTTCCACTCCTACTTCTGCATGGCCAACAATGATTGCAAGAGGTGTTCGCCCTTCTTGTTTAGCCTTTTCCTCATTCATTAGTACAAGTGCACACGCTCCGTCATTCACACCTGGTGCGTTGCCCGCCGTGATCGTTCCGTCTCGATCAAAAGCAGGTCGTAGTTTTGTTAACGCTTCCAAAGAAGTGTCTTTACGAGGCGCCTCATCTTCACTGATAATCAAAGGCTCCCCTTTTCTTTGCGGAACCTCAACTGACGTAATTTCTTGTGCAAACACACCTGACTCTATCGCTTTAACTGCCAGTTGATGACTACGAACAGCCCACTCATCTTGAGCAGCTCGTGAAATTTCATATTCATTAGCTGTTGAATTTCCGTAAGTACCCATATGCACATGCTTTAGATCAAATGCACAAGAAAGACCGTCATACACCATTCCGTCAACTAGTTGAGCATTCCCCATGCGTAATCCCCATCGTCCATTCGGTAAATAATAAGGAGCGTTTGACATGGATTCCATTCCACCAGCAACAATTATTTCTTCATCGCCCAAGCGGATTAGTTGATCGGCTAGCGTAACACTTCGCATTCCTGAAGCACACACTTTATTAACTGTTTCTGTTTTTACAGACCATGGAATTCCTGCTTTTGCAGCTGCTTGTCGAGAAGGTATTTGACCTTGCCCTGCTTGTAAGACAGTCCCCATAATTACTTCATCCACTTCATTTGGATTAATGTTTGCCTTAGCTAAAGCAGCCTTAATTGCATTTCCTCCTAAGTCACTTGCAGAAAGTGAAGCTAAGTCACCACCAAATTTTCCAAATGGTGTTCTTGCCCCATCTAAAATTACAGTACGATTCATATTTCCCCATCCCTTCATTTATGTACTACCCCTTTGTTTCTGTTGCGAGATTTATAGATTAATTGGCCGTTGACTGAACGCTCGCTCGCCACTTTTTTATTAAAAGAGGCTGTGATTAGTTATCACACCCTCTTTTCACCTCTACAAAATCCATCCACCTTTATCATATGAACAGCATTCATTAATTAGAACTTTTTAAACAAATTTTTATTCTTCAGTTGCTGCAATTGTTTCACTAGTAGGCTCAGTTGTTTCATCCGAAGATTTTTGTTCTCCAAATACAGATCGTTCTAGTAGCTCAGCAATATCATATGTTCCTACTTGATCTTCAACTTCTTTTGCTTTCGTACCATCGGAAAGCATTGTTAAACAGTATGGACATCCAGATGAAATAATCGATGCACTTGTTTGTAATGCTTGTTCAGTACGTGCCACATTAATGCGGTTCCCAACGTGTTCTTCCATCCACATTAAGCCCCCACCTGCTCCACAACACATTGCTGTTTCGCGGTTACGTTCCATTTCAACTAAGTTGACACCAGGGATAGCTTTTAAAATTTCTCGTGGTGCATCGTATACGTCATTGTATCGACCTAAGTAGCAAGAGTCGTGGAAAACAATCGTTTCCTCAACTCGATGATTCATTGTTAAACGTCCTTGTTCAATCAGATCAAACAATAGTTCTGTATGGTGATATACTTCACCTTCCCAGCCCAAGTCTTTATATTCATTTTTGAAAATGTTATAGGCGTGTGGATCAATCGTTACGATTTTTGTGACTTCATTTTTCTCAAATTCTTCAATGTTTGCAGTCGCTAATTCTTGGAATAAGAACTCATTTCCTAGGCGACGAGGTGTGTCCCCTGAGTTTTTCTCTTTATTTCCGAGAATAGCAAATTTGACACCAGCTTCATTTAATAAACGAGCAAAGGATAAGGCAATTTTTTGTGAGCGGCTATCAAATGACCCCATTGAACCAACCCAGAATAAGTATTCGAAGCCATCACCCGATTTTTTCGCTTCTTTTACTGTCGGGATTTGGATTGATGGGTCTTGCTCGCGCCAGTTTTCTTTTTCTTTTCTGTTAAGCCCCCAAGGATTTCCTTGGCGCTCGATATTGTTCATTGCGCGTTGTGCATCTGTATTCACTTTTCCTTCTGTCATCGTTAAGTAACGTCGAAGGTCGATAATTTTATCAACATGTTCGTTCATCACTGGACATTGATCTTCACAGTTACGGCAAGTTGTACATGCCCAAATCTCTTCTTCTGTAATGACATCTCCAATTAATGATGGACTATAAATATCCTCAATCACTGCTCCTTCAGCACCAGCTGCCACAGCAAGTTGATTTCCTTGTGTATTTCTAAACATTGTAAATGGTACCCAAGGCTTTTGTTTTGTTGTGACAGCACCTGTTGCTGTTAGATGGTCGCGTAATTTTACGATTAAATCCATTGGTGACAGCATCTTACCAGTACCAGTTGCAGGACACATATTTGTACAGCGTCCACATTCTACACAAGCATATAAATCAATTAATTGCTTTTGTGTAAAATCTTCAATCTTCCCTACCCCGAAAGACGGCATTTCTTCTTCATCTTCAGCCTCTTCCATCACATCGAAATTAATCGGACGTAAAGTACCCGCACGGTCAAGACGATTGAAGTAGACGTTTGCTGGACCCACAATTAAATGGAAATGCTTAGATTGTGGAACATAGACTAAGAACGTCAATAAAATTAGTAAATGCACCCACCACATAGCATAGAAGCCGCCTGCAGCCACTTCAGGTGATAAAAAGCCAAAGATTGCTGCAATACTGGAGGCAATTGGCTCACTTCCAGAAAATCCTTCCCCGTGCCAAATAAGGCCCATACCATTTCCAATTAATGTGGAGACCATTAACCCACCAATAAAAATTAAAACAAGTCCATTTTTCCAACCCCTCTTTAAACGGACAAGTTTTTCTATGTAACGACGATGGAATGCCCAGACTACTGCAAATAAAATGACAGCCGCTACGATTTCTTCAAAAAATGTAAACACTTCATATAATGGTCCTAGTGGTAAATGTGATCCTGGTGCTAACCCCTTCCAGATTAAATCAATAGCACCTAATTGAACGAGAAGAAAACCGTAAAAGAATAATACGTGTATAATTCCACTCTTTTTATCTTTTAATAATTTCTTCTGTCCAAACACATTCACCCATACTTTTTCAAGCCGTTCTTTGACACTTTCATTAAACTCTTCTTTTTTCCCTAGTTTTACGTATTCATATCTAGTTTTTAATAAATATGAAAATAACCCCAATGCATAAAGCACAACACCAATAAAGAATACCCAGTTTGCAATAAGTAACGGACTCATATGCTTCTCCCCCCTGATCCTTCTCCCCAATGTGTTAGTTTATTAATAGATATTCTAATATTTTTGTAAAAATGCTAATAGATTTTATTGGTAACGTTTCCAATTTCCATTATATGATTATTGTAAAAGATGAATGAGCATGCAGTCAACGATTGTTTTGAAATTTCCGAAAATTTAAAATGTAGATTTTTAGTAATATTGTAGAATATTTAGTATTTTTAGAGCATTATAGTTATACTACTTTGGGAATATAGTCAGTGTTAAGTAGAAATTTGACGATTATTGTATTATAGTTCCTTACCCGAGGTGTGACTTTTAAAACCCTTTTTATAATAATTTACAAATCTTAATTAAACTTAATAATCCGAAAGGAAAATTTGGGTGAAAAATATAAAAATCCTAAAACAACTAAAGTTATTTTTAGTCATTTTAGGATTCTTTCTATTATTTAAACACATCTCCACCGCGAACATACTCAACATCTTTCACATTTAAACGCGCATTTACTGCACGAGCTGCTGCAAAGAAATAGTCAGATAAACGGTTTAAGTATTTTTGAATGATCGCTGGTACATCCTCTACTTCATTCATAAGAGTTACCATTTGTCTCTCTGCTCTTCTAGTGACTGTTCTCGCAATATGAAGTGTTGCAGCAGCTTGTGAACCCCCAGGTAAAATGAATCTTTTCAACGGCGGTGCCTCATCTGACAACGCATCAATTCGTTTCTCTAAAGCTTCGATCGATACTTCTTCAAGTTTGTATTTACGCTCTTTCATTACATTTGCTAAATCGCCACCACAATCAAATAATTCATGTTGAATTGTTTCTAAGTCTGCGATGATATCATCAAATAATGGTCGCTCTAATTCAGTTACAGCTTTTCCAATAAATGAATTTAACTCATCAATCGTTCCGTATGTTTCTACACGCAGATCATCTTTACTAACACGACCACCAATTAAACTCGTTTTCCCTTTGTCACCTGTTTTTGTGTAAAGTTTCATCTCTAGGTTCTCCCCTTTAATATTCAATTGTATTACTTTATTTTATTAATTAATTTTAGCAGTGTTCAGTAGACTTTGGAACAAGTGCGTCTCGACATTAAAAAACCAGCCCTCAAAAAGGACTGGTCCATTAATATTAAATCTCGTAATCGTATTGGCCTGGTAATACACGGCGTAGAAACTGTTTTGTACGTTCTTCTTTTGGCGTGACAAAGATTTCGTGTGGAGTACCTTCTTCCACCACAACGCCGCCATCCATGAAGATTACTCGTTTTGCAACGTCTTTCGCAAAGCCCATTTCGTGTGTTACAACAAGCATCGTTGTTCCTTCTCGAGCAATCTCTTTCATTGTTTCTAGTACTTCCCCAACTAATTCAGGATCTAGAGCTGATGTTGGTTCATCAAATAAAATGATATCTGGGTTTAAGGCTACTGCTCGGGCAATACCTACACGTTGTTGCTGACCACCAGATAGCTGAACAGGATAAAAATCGTACTTGTCTGATAAGCCTACTTTATCTAGTGCTTCTCGAGAGATTTTATAAGCTTCTTCCTTTGGCATTTTTCGTCCAATGATTAACCCTTCAGCCACGTTTTCCAATGCTGTTTTATTATTAAATAAATTATAGTTTTGGAACACAAAAGCTGTTTTTTTACGAACATCGAGAACTTCTTTTTTAGATGCACCTTTTAAATCTACTTTAAGATCACCAAAGTTTGCAGTTCCTTGGTCGGCTCTTTCTAAAAAGTTAATGCATCGCAGAAGTGTTGTTTTACCTGATCCACTTGGCCCTAAAATAACAACTACGTCACCTTTTTCAATTGTTAAGTCGACGCCCTTTAGAATTTCATTTTTACCGAACGATTTATGAACATTTGTAATTTCTAACATGTCTCTACCTCCTTAAGCACTAGCATATTTGTAGCGACTTAAACGTTTTTCCCACCATTTAAATAGCTGTTCTACGACGATACATAGGATTAAATAAACTATGAAAATATCAATATACGCTTCAACATAGTTATAACCAACGTTTGCTGCGACTTTCGCTTTTAACGTAATCTCGTATAATGAAATTGCGTAACCTAAAGACGTTGCTTTAATTAAGTTTACTGTTGCAGTACATAGATTAGGTAGTGCAGTTACTAAAGCTTGTGGAATAATGATACGACGATAAGCTTGTGCATTTGTTAACCCAACAGACTGTGCCGCTTCAAGCTGTCCTTTATCGACAGTACTTAATGCCGAACGGAAAACTTCAACTAAAACAGCTGCTGTATTAAACGCGAAAATGATAAATGCATACCACAATGGATTAATATCATATACCGAATATTCAATATTGTACTTTTTAAAGATTCCATTCAAGATAAGTGGAATAAAACTGTATAACACGAAAATTTGAATGATGATTGGCGTTCCACGAACAAAGGAAACGTAAATCTTTGCTATCGTATTAATAACAGGAATTTGATTAATTCGTGTTAATGCTAGGAAAAACCCAATAGGAACGGCAATCAGTAATGAAACAACCGTTACTAGTAAAGCAACTGGTACACCACTTAACGCAACAAAGAATGTATCGATTAAAAAAGGAACGTTAATTAAACTTGTATCCATTACAGCCACCTCCTATGACACTTTTAATGATCGAGAACCTTTACTAAATGCTTTTTCTAGTAATTCAAAGATCTTCTCGATGACAATTGCTAATACCCAATAAATGATTGCTAGGGCGATATATATTTCTAATTGGTGTGTATTATAGTTATTTGCAATAATTAAATTTGCTTTACCCACAACATCAACAAATCCAATTGTGTAAGCTAATGCACCTTCTTGTAAGATGGAAATTAATCCATTACCAAAGTTCGGTAAAGCTACTACGAATGCTTGTGGGAAGATGATACGGCGATAAGCTTGAAATGGTGTTAACCCAACACTAACAGCAGCTTCATATTGCCCTTTATTAATAGATTGAATGGCTGATCTAGCTACTTCAGACATCATCGCAGCAAATTGCAATGTGAAGGTTACGATTACGTATACACCTGTATGAATATCTTGTAAGTCTATGCCAAATAACCCTTCTGAAAAAGCCGGCACTCCATAATACACTAGGAATAATAAAACTATGGAAGGCGTACAACGCATTACAGTTGTATAACCATTTGCAAAAACCCGTAAAAGTTTACTATTACTCATTTTTGCAAATGCCAATACTAGACCAATTAAAGTACCAAAAAAAACTGAAAGACCTACTACAAGGAAGGTTACCTTCAAGAATGGTAATAGTTGTGGAAGAGAACTCCATATATACTCTATATCGAAATATTTCTCCATTTCTTTTCTCACCGCTTTCCTATCTAATATTTAGTAACCACAAAGCATTTATAAACGTAAGTATATTTTCTACTATGTATGTAATGACGACTATAAATAAAGGTTCTTAGTCAAATGTTGGGGTGATGTGTTTTGCACGTCACCCTAATTAACCTAAATGAACACCGATTTCTTTATATAAATCATTCAATAAAATCTTCGCTTTAAAATGCTTAAAACTTCTGAAACCATAAGCATTACGCTTCATTACCTTCGATTTATTATTAATTCCCTCTAAAAATCCATTTGAATAACCAAAACTAAAACTATTCAAGATCTCTACTTGCCAATTCTTAAAAGTTTGAATCGCTTTTAAAAATGCTGGGATATTTGCTTCTTCTACCTTACGGTAATAAGCTTCTAATCTATTTTTTACTTCTGCTATATTATTAGCCGTTTTTGCCCAATCAAACCATTCACAATAGGCTTCTTTCAGTTCATATGCTTCTTTTAATTCCTTAGACATCCTTGTATAGCGATTTAAATACCATTTATTCTTTTCCGTTAACTTGTCAAAACGTTTATATAAAACATGGCGCATTTTTTTGCACTTTTTTCGATCATATGGATGCCAATCCTTCTGCACTTTACGGCGTACCTCATCTAGGGCCCAATAAATGTAGCGACAATAATGGAATCGATCTGCAATAATGATGGGGCGATTTAATGCTTTTCTAACAGCTGCTTTAAAACTCGGATTCATGTCCATTACGACAACTTCTACATCTGCTCCATACTTCATTAGATAATCCTTAATTGTCTCTTTTCTTCGATTCGGTAGAATATCAATGGGTTCATGTGTTTCAGCGTTGGCAATGATTAGTTGATAAGTTCCTGCATCTGTATCGCCTTTATATTCATCAATCGCAATACATTTTGGTAAATGTACTCCTTCATTTAACTGCTCTTTTACAAGCTTTTTAAAACGACGAATGAGTGTAGAACTGGAGGCGCCAAGGACTTCCGCTGCTTCCTTAAATGTCTTTGCCTTCACAGAACGGATTCCAGCCACTTGGTTCCATTCCTTCGTGAAGCGTTGATATTTATCCACGAAAGGGGATTTTTCCGAGAACCGTTTTCCACACGCACATACATAACGTCGGCGTTTATAGAAAAGGATGGTTAATCGTTCAAACCACTTTAAATGCTTAATTTTTTGAATTCGATAATCATGAATTTTAGAGGTCATTTTCTTACAAGCAGGACACTGATGTTCTTTCTTTGGAATTGAAACGTATAGAGCGATACGCTCCCCGATCTCCTCCACCTTATGAATAGTTACATCTTTTAATCCTGGAATATTTCTGTTAAAATTCATATTGCACGTATCACCTTTCATTTTCATTGCTTGTTTCTCGACAATTCAAGTATATCGAAATGGGTGATTACGTGCTTTTTTATTTTAAATTGTAGTAAAACCCCAACAAATATTATAGAACCTAAATAAAAAGTAAGGCTGAAAGGTATGAATAGCGACCTAACAGCCTTCTTTTTATATTCTCTACTAATTAACGTTCTACTTTTTCTAGAACTTCAAATAAATCTCTACCATAGTGTTTTTTCATTAACTCTTTTAGCTCTTCAGTTTGTTTAATTTCTGCCATTGCTTCATCATACGCATCAGCAAATTCTTGTTGTTTTTTGTTGAATAAAGGCCATGTTTTAACAACCATAAATTCGTTATAAACTACATCGTCAATAAAACCATGGTAAGGACCGTTTTCAGCTAAAATTTGTGCATTATATTGACCTTCAAGGTAAATAGCTCCGTCTGAACGTCCTTCATTCACCCATTGTACTTGGTCAACTGTGAACTCGTCACCAGCTACAAGTTTTACTTTATTATCTGGATTTGCTTTATTGTACTCATCTACAATTGTGTATTGAGCGTTATTCGCAGCAATTGGTGCTAATTCTAAGTTAGCTGATGCAAAATCTGATAAGTCTTTAATGTTCTCATCTTCTTTTTTAAGTAGTAAACCAACACTACTTAAACCTAAGAATTCTTTTGGGAAAATATATTTTTGTGCACGTTCATCTGTGTACCATACATTTTTAATCCCTACATCATATTTACCTTGTTCAACACCAAGTAATAAATCATCATCTGTTGTTCCAACAAATTCAAATTCATAGTCTTCTAATTTTTCATCAACCGCGCGCATTGCGTCAACATCGTAACCTTGTGCTTCACCATTTTCGTCTTGATAAGTAATTGGTTTTGTTCCGATTGCATAGGCAACTTTAATTTTTTGAACTTCACCTGACGCTGCATCCTTGTTATCTGCTGGTTCTGAAGTTGAAGTATCTTCTTCATTCCCACCACATGCTGCTAAAATTGAGATTGATGCAAAACCTACTGCTGCAAACTTTAGTAATTTGTTAAACTTCATTTTTATTTCTCCCCTGTTTCAATGTTTTATTTTAGTTTTAAAGCCTCTTCGGCTAGTTTTTTAATTGTTAAATCATCCATAGGTGGATTATGAAGACCTGCGCGAACATCGCGATAATAACGTTGTAATGGGTTTGTACGTTGTAAGCTTTTCGCTCCAACGACACGCATTGCTTTATCAACTACATTAATAGCTGCATTTGTTACAATATGTTTTGCAACATTTACTGCATTGACGATTTTAGCACCATTTTCAGCGTTAATTTCTTCACTGCTGTTTTGTGAATCGATATAGCTTTGTGCTGCTCCATAAAGTGCAAAGCGAGCTTTTGTAAGTTCTAACTCAATCTCACCAATTAAAGCTTGAACATTTGGTAATGTTGCAATTGTTCCTTTAATACTGTTTGGTGAATGTGTATTAGCAAATTGAATTGCATAATTAGCAGCTGCTTGTGCAATACCCAAGTAAGTTGCTGGAACTAGTAATAGCCATCCATTTAACTTAAAACCAGTATTGTAGTTTGGTAGTTCAACTAAGTCTGACTCATCAACAACCACGTTTTCTAATACTAAATCATGACTACCAGTACCACGCATTGCAATAACATCCCAAGTCTCATCGATTGATACGCCTTTTCGATCTTTATGAATTAAGAAGAAACCAACTTTCTCTTCTTCTTCAATCCAGGCAGAAGTTAAGAAATAATCAAGCTCTGGTGAACCAGTTGTGTAGCTTTTACGGCCATTAATTACCCACGTATTTCCTTCTTTTTTTGCAGTTGTTCCAGGACGTCCACCACGAATTGGGCTACCAGTTGCAATTTCACTAACTGCACGGTTAATGATTGCACCCTTTTCTACTTCTTTAGCAAACTCGCTTAATTTAGCTGAATCCCAGTATTTATTTTCAAATAGTTCACCAACTGTAAGTAATGTCCATCCAGCGGCCAACGCTGTACTACCATCATAACTTGCTAATGTTTCATGAAGTAGAATTGCTTCATAAACATTAAATCCTTCACCACCAAGTTCTTTCGGTAAAGTTAATTTTGTATATCCAATTTCACGTAATGCTTTAATATGCTCATGTGGAAATGCAGATTCTTCATCGATCTGTTGGGCATTATTTTTAAATGATTCTTCTAATGTCGCTAGTTTTTCCAACCATTGTCGTTGTTGTTCATTTTTTATGAATAAGTCTTTCACAAAAACTTACCTACCTTTCAATCATAAGGGATGAATTTTAATCCCTACTAAAAAACCCAACTTAATTACTATTTTCTATGAGTCAATTTTACTTTTTCATAATTTTATAGTCAATAGTTAATTTCAAAGTTTTTTTGTAGGAATTGTATGGTATCCCTTACAAACGTTGATACGAAGGGCTTTCAAAGGGATAAATAATTATTTTAACAAAAAATGAAAATTCAAAAAAAGCATGAAATTTGTCGACTTGCAATTTATTACGAGTACGGGTTCTCATAAAATTACCGGTTAAAGATGGGCAATTTGGGGTAATTAACATTCCAAGATACTTTGTTTAAGCCCATACGAAAAAACCAGCCTCCATTTAAAGGAGACTGGTTGTATTTTTGTTTATTACATTTTTTCTGGAGCTGAAACACCGATTAGGCGTAATGCGTTTGCAACAGTAATTCGTACCGCATTGATTAATGCTAAACGTGATTCTGTTAGTTCTTTATTGTCAGGATTAATTACTTTCTCTGCATTGTAGAAGCTATGGAATGACGCCGCTAATTCTTGAATATAGTTTGCAATACGGTGTGGCGTACGGTGTTTTGCTGCTTCTGCAACAATTTGAGGGAACGCCCCTACCTTTTTCAATACTTCTACTTCTTTTTCAGCAGTTAGTAAGTTTAAATTTTCTATTGATGCTTCAAATCCTTGTTCTGAAGCTGAACGAATAATTGAACAAATTCTCGCATGTGCATATTGTGCATAATACACTGGGTTTTCGTTTGATTGAGATACAGCTAAATCTAAGTCAAAATCCATATGTGAATCACAAGCTGTTTTCACGAAGTAATAGCGAACCGCATCAAGACCCACTTCTTCTACTAATTCACGCATTGTTACGGCGTTTCCTGTACGTTTACTCATTTTGTACTTTTCACCGTTTTTATAAAGTTGAACCATTTGAATTACTTCAACTTCTAGTTTGTCACGGTCATAACCTAGTGCTTGGATTGCCGCTTTCATACGTGGGATGTATCCGTGGTGATCGGCACCCCAAATATTGATTAATTTATCAAATCCACGGTTAATTTTATCTTCGTGGTAAGCAATATCAGGTGTTAAATAAGTGTAAGAACCACCTTGTTTAATAAGTACGCGGTCTTTATCATCACCAAATGTTGTTGAACGGAACCAAGTCGCGCCGTCTTCTTCATAAACATGGCCATTTGCTTTTAATTTATCTAATGCTACATCAATTTTCCCGTTTTCATATAATGACGTTTCAGAATACCAAACATCAAATTTCACACGGAAGTTCTCCAAGTCATTTTGAAGTTTTGCAAGTTCTAAACGTAATCCGTGTTTACGGAAAAACTCGAAGCGTTCTTCGCTTGATTTTTCTAAGATGCTATTGCCGAACTCATCAACTAATTTTTTTGCAATTTCAATAATATCCGCACCGTGGTAACCGTCTTCTGGCATTTCTGCATCTAACCCTAATGCTTGTTTATAACGAGCTTCTAGTGAGTATGCGAGATTGTTTATTTGATTTCCAGCATCGTTAATGTAGTATTCACGAGAGACATCAAAACCTGCAAAGTCTAAAACGTTACATAATGAATCACCGTAAGCTGCCCCACGTGCATGCCCTAAGTGTAGGTCTCCTGTTGGGTTAGCAGATACGAACTCCACTTGAACCTTTTCACTGTTTCCAGTATTTGAACGGCCATAATTTTCGCCTTGTTCTTTAACTGCTTTTACCACATCAGCTAAGAAGTCTTTTTTTACTGTTATATTAATGAAACCGGGTCCAGCAATTTCAATTTTTTCAATGCTTGTCCCATCAGTTTCAATATTTTCTAAAATAGCTTCAGCAATTGCTCTAGGTGGTTTTTTTGCAAGCTTTGTTAGTTGCATTGCTAAGTTTGTTGCAAAATCACCATTTGCTTTATCTTTCGGTGTTTCAATGTGAATGTTATACTCTGCTCCATCATCTACTAAGCCTGCTTTTTTTACTGCAGCTGCAAGAACCTCTTTAATAGATTGTTGCAATTGTTCTACCGCGTTCATACTCGTACCTCCGAATAATTTATTTCCAACTTATAGTTTCCAACAGATTGTCCGCCTATAATTAAATCGTAATTAACGTTAAATTGACCATTGAATAAATCATTTTCATGATGCTCATGACTTAATTGATGTGTTTTTGTAACGATTGGTAGTGCCCCAAATTGAGTATCATAGTGGCCGTGCTCATCTTGTATCGAACTAAATGGTAAGCGCATTTTTACTCCACCACTTCGCAAAATAAGCGCATTTTCTTTATCCATTTTTACTGTTGTTTGGATTGTTTTTTCATCCAAAACTTCTTCGTATCTCAAAAAAGTTTTCCCGGATTTTTGGATTAAGGATCCTTGTAGCCACAACTCATATGATTCAAGTTCTCCATCAACTGGATGAATCGTTGAATTTAATTTAATTTTTACATTTTTCTGTGCGGTGTTCATTTTAAGTGGTCTACTCCTTCGTGCATTCCTATAACCTTTATATTATAGGATGATTCCTCCATATTTATCAAGATACAACTATATGAGCGAATTTTCAGAATAAATTCAAAGTAATCCATTAATAATCAATCAATTTATTTTTCTAGAACGTGTAGCTTTTTAGAATCAATAATAGAAGGCTTTCCAAATTAAGTTTCTTTTAGAATAAAAAAGCATGGAAAACGTTTATGTTTTCCATGCTTTTTTATTAAGCGAGAATTCTTCAAGTAATTGAAGGATTAATGTCTTACTTCACCCAACCAAGAATCATCTCGCGAATTAATTTACTTGCCGTATTCACCACTGGCGCTACGCTTTCGTGGCGATATCAAGAACCTCTTTTTAAATGGTGTTATTTCACCCAACCAAGAATCATTTCTCTTATAAGTTTCGACGCTGTATTCGCAGTCATTTCTGAGTTGTCGTAAACTGGTGCAACTTCCACTAAGTCAAATCCAACTACGTTCACACCACTACGTGCAATTTCATGAATAGAGGCTAGTAATTCTTTCGATGTAATACCACCAGCATCTACCGTACCTGTTCCTGGTGCATGTGCAGGGTCTAATACATCGATATCGATCGTTACATACACATTTCGTCCGGCTAATGTTGGTAATACTTCTTTCAATGGCTCTAACACTTCAAATGGTGAAATATGCATTCCGTTTTCTTTTGCCCACTCAAACTCTTCCTTCATTCCTGAACGAATCCCAAATGAGTATACATTTTTCGGCCCAATATGGTCTGCAATTTTTCGGATAGGTGTCGCATGAGAATATGGTTCACCTTCATAATCAGTTCGTAAATCTGTATGAGCATCAAAATGGATAATAGCTAGGTCATTGTATTTTTCATACACCGCTTCCATGACAGGTAGAGAAACTAAGTGTTCTCCTCCCATCCCAATTGGAACTTTTCCATCAGCTAATACTTTTCTTACGAACTCTTTAATTTCTTTTAATGATTTTTCTGGATTTCCAAACGGAAGTGGAATATCTCCTGCATCAAAGTATTTCACTTCATCTAATTCACGGTCTAAATATAAACTATACTCTTCTAACCCAATTGAAACTTCTCGAATACGAGCTGGGCCAAAACGAGAACCAGGTCGATAGCTTACTGTCCAGTCCATTGGCATTCCATAAAGAACTGCCTTAGATTCTTCGTAATTAGGATGACTTTTAATAAATACGTTACCAGAATATGTTTCATCAAATCTCATTTCATTCACCTACAACATTTATTTTTCATTACATGCTAAAAACATCATATCCTATTCATTTCAAAAACAGTGCAAAATTTAACAATTTTCGTTGTTCATTTACATAATTATAGTAAATTCCGAAACGAATGATTATTGGCATCATTAGTTTTTGTTTCTAACCATTTAAATAAACGGAAAGATTGAATATCCCAATCATTGCCACAGAGCGCTTTTGAAACCTTATTTGCGCTATTACGTAATTGTTTTATGCAGTACGAAAAAAGTATAGATGTTTTTAGACAAAGTGCAACAGTTTTTTTATGTATAATTTCGATTAAACGGTTATTTATAAGTACATACTATAGGGTAATTCGAGGATTAGAGGTGATTTCGGTTGAAAAGAAAAAGCTATATACGTCAAAAGAAGCGGCAAAAGCGGATTAGGAATATTGCTTTTACAGTTGTTGCAATAATTTCTGCAATTGTTGTGTCATTCATATCATTACGCTTATATGCTCAAATTGCTGGTGCCCCACCTCTTACTGTCCCGAAAGCATCTGTTTTTTTAGATAGTAATGGGAATGCCATAGGTGATCACTTCGTTTCTGAGAGACGTTATTGGACAGAGCTCGATGATATCTCACCTTATTTGGTTAAAGCAACCATCGCTGTTGAAGATAAGGATTTTTATGAGCATAATGGTTTTGATTTTTCGCGTATTGCAGGTGCAATACTTAAAGATATAAAAACAAGAAGTATGGCAGAAGGTGCCAGTACACTTACACAACAATATGCACGAAATCTTTATTTAACTCATGAAAAAACTTGGGCTCGAAAGATTTACGAGGCACTCTATGCATATCGTCTTGAAATTTTTTATGACAAAGATGAAATACTTGAAGGTTATTTAAATACCGTCAACTATGGTCATGGAATGTACGGAATTGAGGCAGCGAGTCGCTATTATTTCGGGAAATCAGCAAGTGATTTAACATTAGCAGAATCAGCCCTTTTAGCTGGTATTCCAAAAGGTCCTAGCATTTATTCACCTATTATTGATTTAGAAAAAGCTACAGGCCGACAACAACTAATTTTAGGATTAATGGAAAATCAGAAAATCATCTCTTCAGCTGAAAAAGAACGTGCTGTAACAGAGGAAATTGTAATGAAAAACGAGGAGTTCTTATCCTCCAAAACAATAGCTCCATATTTCTTAGATGTTGTTTGGCAAGAAGCAACTGACATTTTAGAAAAAAAACATATGAATATCGGTGAAGGTGGATGGGTCATCAAGACGACCTTAAACCAAGCCCACCAAAAAGCAGCTGAAGAAGCTGTCGCAAAAAATATGCCAGAAGGTGATTTACAAGTTGGTTTTGTCAGTATGGATGTTAAGACAGGTCAAGTTACCGCTTTAGTTGGCGGCCGTGATTATGGGACTAGCCCTTTTAACCGAGTAACTCAGGCAGTACGCCAACCGGGTTCATCCATTAAACCAATTTTATATGCAGCAGCTCTTGAAAAAGGTTTTTCTCCACTTACCTATTTAGATGTGGGAGAAACTATCTTTACGTATGATAATGGTCGATCAACCTATAAACCACAAAACGTAAACGGCCAATTCGCTGATAACGCAATGTCAATGGCTCAAGCAATTGCTATATCAGATAATATTTATGCTGTGAAAACCTTAGAGGAAATTGGATATGATTCATTCCGAGATATGTTACAACGCTTTAACTTAAACTCTACGGAAAAAGATAATCCATCTATTGCATTAGGAACAATTGAAAATTCACTTTATACATTAACAAATGCCTACAATACCATTGCTGCGGGTGGTCAGGAACGTAAAGCAACGACTATTTTATCCATTGAGGATTCAAATGGCGATGTTGTTTACGAATATGAAGGACCTTCTGAGGAACAAATCATTTCTGAGGAAAATGCCTTCATCTTAACTGAACTAATGACAGGAATGTTCGATCCTGTGTTTAGTGATTATTCACCATCTACTGGTGTATCCATTCGCCCACGTATGACGCACACGTATGCTGCAAAATCTGGTTCTACGATAAGCGATCAGTGGATTGTTGGCTTCTCCCCTAGTATTTCGGCAGGTGTTTGGAATGGCTATGATCAAGGGAAACAGTTATCTGTCTCCTCAGAAATGTCTGCAGCTAAAAAAGTTTGGATTGAATTTATGGAAACGGTAAATGCCGGGACAGCCAATGAGAATTTTGAAGCTCCAGAAGGGGTTGAAGGGGTTGTAGTGGACATCGAAACAGGAAAACTTGCAACGGATGCATGTCCTAAACAACGACTTGTTTACGTGAAAGCCGAAGAAGTACCTACTCAAAAATGTACGGACATCGAGTTCTTTAAAGAAGATCGTGGTTGGGGAAATTTCTTAGACCTCTTCCCTTTTGAGTCGTTTAATGGATTTTTCGGTGGATAACTCAGTCAAGGTTTCTAAAAGATGAAGTGCCACTTTCATCTAAAAGTTCTAAACAAGATCTGAAAACAATTTATATAACATTAAAAAAGCTCTTTCTTAACCGGAGAAATCCGGAGATAAGAAAGAGCTTTTTTATGGCGAGCGCTAAGCCCGAGAATCATGGGGCATCTGGCTTGGGAAAATCAAATGCCGCTTAACTCTCAAGCTTATCGTTCCGCCAATTGTCCTAGCTTACTACTGCAAGCTTAGTCTCAGTTTACTTTTTTTTGAAAACACTTTCAATAAGGTTCTAAATGCAACAAAGAATTGTCACAAATTATCCACATATAATAAATTTTTACCTAAATGGTATTGACGTCACAGCAAAACCACATTTTACCACAAATAAATCTTTATCTAAAACCTCTAATTCAACCCTTAATCAACTATTCAACAGCTAATTCTTGTTTTAACTGTTCACTGCTGCGGTTCCACATTTCTTGATTATGAGATTGCAAAAATTCAGCTAAAACTTTTTTAGAAGAATCATCCATATTATCTACAAGAATTCTTCGCTTCATTGACTTATCCATTCTATTAACATGGTCAGCTAAAATTTTATATCCACGACGTTTTTCACGATTTACAACCATTTCACAAGCTGTAACTCCCGCAAAGTATGGGCCTGCTTCATTGAAATCAATCGTAACCCATACTAGCCAGTAAGGTTTTCCACCTTCTGAGTCTTCACGGTTCATGGTAAATTTAATTCCGCGTTCAATGTCACTTTTCGCATGCATTGCACCAATATCAATAAATGCACGCTTCTCTTCTATATCGATAAATACAGGTGATACGTTTTCAAGAGACAATGATCCGATCCCATATCCTTTATGTCCATCAGTTGGATCATCTTTAATAATGGTAAAGCCCATCTTTTGTTTTGGTTTTTCTTCATTTGCCATATTGTAAATACCTCCATTTATGCCTATTATAATGAATATACACTACTCTTATCCACTAAGGAGGATGCAAGATGCCAATCGTAACAGTTAAACTACTTGAAGGTCGTACAGAAGAACAGAAAAAAGCATTAGTTGAAAAAGTAACAGAAGCTGTTGTAGAAACAGTTAACACTAAACCAGAGGCAGTAACAATTGTGATTGAAGAAATGTCGAAGTCACATTACGCTACTGGTGGCGTACGTCAAATCGATAAATAATAAGTTAGAAAAAATTTAAAGCCCTAAAACAGTAGACCAACTCGTGAGAAGTATAATGAGTGCGTCTACTGTTTTTCATTTTAAAAAGCAAAGGAAACACCTATTTAGAACGTAAAGCTTCTAATAGTTCTTGTTTAATATGGCTTCCTTTTCCCCTATTTAATAATTCTTTTGGATAATAAACTTTATGATCTGTTTTAATTCTGCCTGCAATGGCATCTACTACGAGAGATTCCTGAGATAATTCACGTATCTCGCCATTTGGCTTTTCTAAAAAGATTGGAATTCGTGTGCTCTCTTCACCTGGCCGATAAAAATCATAAGGTAAATCAGAAGTGCAATCATGATATAAATAATAATCAGGATCCATCCCTGCTTCTACTAGAAGATTTTTTATCTGATTAAACTTTTCAGGATCTTCTTCAGGGTTTAAATTAGCATATTTGAATAAATTTCTATTTACAAAACGTGAACATAAGTCACTTAATATTGGGTCTTTTTCTTTCATCCATGATTGGAAGTAGGTGTACAAAATATACTCATCTAATGAAAGATAATCTTCCAATGAGATTTGCCCTTTAAAGAAAGGCTTAAAATGAGTTGGTTCAACTGCAAATTGATATCCTTCTATACTAAGTTGTTTCACTCGTTTTAAAATGTGATTCAAAACAACTTCAGCACTTCTTGATACTGGGTGGAAATAAACTTGCAAGTACATTTGATAACGTGACATGATGTAGTCCTCAACTGCATGCATACCACTTGCTTTAATGACTACTTTATTTTTTCTTGGTCGCATGACTCTTAGTATGCGTTCCATATCAAAGTGGCCATAACTTACTCCAGTATAATAGGCATCACGCTGGAGATAATCCATACGGTCAGCATCTATTTGACTAGAAATTAACGAGACGACCGTTTCATTTGGATACGTTTTTTCAATCACTTGAGCAACTTTTTCAGGAAATCCTTCAGAAACACGGTTTAAAACAGCATTGACTTCGGTATTTCCAAGTAAGATTTGTCTTGTATAATACTCATGGTCAGTGTGGAATACATTTTCAAAAGCATGTGAAAATGGCCCGTGCCCCAAATCATGTAATAGAGCTGCACATAATACAACGAGACGTTCGTTTTCATCCCAATCTGGTCGACCCGAAAAAATATCATCTACAATACGACGCACAATTTCATAGACGCCTAGCGAATGGTTAAAACGACTATGCTCTGCTCCATGAAACACTAAATATGTAGTGCCTAATTGGCGAACTCGACGTAATCGTTGAAATTCTTTAGTGCTTATTAAATCCCAAATCACTTGATCACGTACATGTATATAACGGTGAACCGGATCTTTAAATACTTTCTCTTCTACTAATTTAGCTTTCCCGTAATTTTGCAAATGATCACTCCCCTACACCCAAAATCTTACCTCTTATTATATGAGAGATTTTACTTATTTACACGTGATTTCTACTATAATATAGATACAACTCGTTGCTTTTCTATTAGTCACTAGATTCCTCGAATAAAGTTTGAACTTCCAAAATAAAAATTTGTATTCATCTTCAGTCATTAATGCGAAAATTTTATCTAGATATGGATTAGTCTTTGCTCATTCCTCAAATACTTCCGATTTATTAATATGAATGTAACTTCCTATTCAGCACCGTTTTTGAGATTTCAAATTCGATAGATAATAAAAAAGCTATCTTCATATTAAGAAGATAGCTTACTTGTTATTTATCTTTTAATTTTGCTTTTACTTTTTCCATTAACTCTTCCTCAGTTAAGGCATTTACTGGTCGACCGTTTACAAAAGTAAATGTTTTTTTGCGTCCTGGACCACAATATGAATGACAGCCAATTTCAATCGTTGCATCTGGATCTAGTTTTTTTAATTTTGGAATTAACGTTTTTAAATTAACGGCCTGACATTCATCGCAAACTCGAAATTCGTTTGCCATTTTGTCAACAACCCCTTCTATTTGTATAATTTCATATTCTAAATAGAATCTATTTACAAAATCAAAATTTTAATCTATCTGCTATTTTAGCCTATACATCATCCGTCATACAAGCAAAAAAGTAATTTTCCTTCAAAGGTCTGAACTTTAATAGCAAATTACTATAAAAAATCTCTATTTTAAATGAATTATATGATTAAAATTGGAACATGTTGGACATGATATGTTTAGAGTTAAACAAATAACTATAAACATGGTAGGAGGTTTTAAAATGGTCAAAATTAGACAAGATGCGTGGTTAAAAGAAAATGATGAATTACTAGCTGAAGCGGTTATTAGACATGTCAAGGAAGGTAGTACACAATTAAATGCTTTTGAAGAAGCCGGTGACAAGCTTAATAGAACTGCAGCAGCATGTGGTTTCCGTTGGAATGCAGTTGTACGCAAATTATATGAAAAAGACTTGGCAGAAGCAAAAAAAGAAAGAAAAGAAAGAATGCGATTATTAGGAATGAATGGTAGACGTCGCAATCAAGGTGTGTATTTATTACCATCACAAGATGACGAAACAACAGCTAAATCTATTCCTTTATCAGCACTTTCACTTGATATTGTCATAGCTTACTTAATTCGCTTACAAGGTGGATCTGATAATGAAGCTACAAAATGGCGTCATGTTGCAAATGCTTCTACTGAAAAAGTAAAAGAACTAGAACGAGAGTTAGCTCGATTAGAAAGAGAAAATAAAGAGATTCGCGAAGACTATGAACAATTCGTTCAAATTATGAATCGTGCTCGTAGATTAGTAACACTAGATGATGATGAACAACGTGTAGCCCCAGTTTTTAAAATGGAGAAGAACGGTAATCTTGTAGCCAACTATTCTAATAGTAATCCAGAGAAAGAAAACGTGGATGTGCCTAACTAAGCACATTCACGTTTTTTCTTTAACGAGCCGCTTCCGCTTTTTCGATGTCTAGCTCCGGCAATAGCTGCTCGGTCACTTCAACTTCCTCCTACGCATGCAAGCATGCTTCTCGGAAGTCTCCGAAGTACAAGGAGGTACAAGTGCCGCAAATGCCACAGGACGTGGCGTTTTTTGCGGCCAGTGCCTGGGGCTCACACGATGTGAGTCATGTCTACGATGCCACAGGACGTGGCGTTTTCGCAGACGCGCAGCTGAACAAGCCGCCTCTGCTTTTCTTTTGTCTAGCTGCGCGCGTTAGCCGCTCGAGGTCGCTTCGATCCCTCGGTCGAAAACTAAAATGATGTTTTCGATTAGGGCTCTCCAGCGCTGGTCGCGGCTAAACGAACGCGCTCCGCTTTTCTCGATGTCTAGCTCCGACGGCTAGCTGCTCGGTCACTTCAACTTCCTCCTACGCATGCAAGCATGCTTCTCGGAAGTCTCCAGTGCCTGGGGCTCACACGATGTGAGTCATGTCTGCGATGCCACAGGACGTGGCGTTTTCGCAGACGCGCAGCTGAACGAGCCGCCTCCGCTTTTCTATCTTGCTAACATTTTTTCGTTACGTTCTAACACGCGTTTTAAATAAAAGGTATAAAGTTCTGTTTCCTCATCATTTAATTGGATGGGGTGAAAATTACTTGATAAGTTTTGTAATAATGTTTGAAGGTTGAGAACTGTCTCTTGAACAGTTATCTTTTCATTTAATAGTTCACTTAAACTGGCCATTACCTCAGGCTGAATATTAGGATATGAGAATTTTGTCTCTTCCCCTTTTAAACTGCTATCATAGAAGTTTTTAATTAATTGGGCACGTTCACTGCCACTTCCCTCAATACATAAATAAATTTGTACCGCAACCCCGTCACGTAAACGTCGTTGGGAAATCCCAGCAAACTTCTTACCTCCTATACTTAAATCATAAGTTCCTGGACAGTAAGATCCTACAATTTCATAAGCTTCTATTTGATTTGCTACAGATGGGAAAAGTAATTTAATAAAATCAACCATTACGTCATAACCCGAATTAATATTAATTGCATTTTGCTTTTCTGAAAGAACAATAGAAACGTTTAATACACCTTCATCAAGGACTACCGCTAGTCCCCCCGAATTACGTACAATCGAATGATACCCGCCATATTTCAAATACTCAATTCCTTCTTGTACAAACGGCAAGCGGTGATCCTGTATACCTAATACAACGGTATGGTCATGCACCCAAGTTCGAATAGTAGGAGATGTCATTTGTTGACCTACTAAATGACATAGTGTGTCATCCATTGCAAAAGACTCGAGTGGTGAACGATTTTTAGCACTAATGGACTGATCTATAAATCGCCATGTTGGTTGAGTTAGTAACTGGTTCATAATTTGATAACTCCCTACTTCAAATGAATTCTAACTTTTAGCATACACGAAATTAATTTTGAATAAAAGTGCGCATAATGTTGTTTAATTTATCTGGAATCTTTTTATCCTTCATTGCCTGGCGTTGTCTAAGAAAGATGTAAAATAAATGAAGTTCATTAAATTGTTAGTTCTCAGATAAGGAAATTTAGACAACTTATGCTAAGATAATTGTGAATGATTATCAATTAAGGGAGTGTTTTAAATGAACGAAGCAGCAATGACCCTAGATGGTTGGTACTGTTTACACGATTTCCGTTCAATTGATTGGGCTTCTTGGAAACTTGTATCCGCTGAGGAACGTCAACAAGCTACAGAAGAATTTTTAAAGTACCTAGAAAACTTAAATGAAGCACATGTTGCAAAAACAGGCTCTCATGCTTTTTACTCGATTATTGGTCAAAAAGCTGATTTCATGTTAATGATTCTTCGTGAAACACCTGAAGAATTGCAAGAATTAGAAGCAGAGTTCAATAAACTTGCTATTGCAGATTTCACAATTCCTACGTATTCATATGTTTCAGTTGTTGAGCTTTCTAACTACTTGTCAAAAGAATCGGATGAGGATCCATATCAAAATCCGCATGTACGTGCACGTTTATATCCTGAACTTCCACGTACAAAATATGTATGCTTCTACCCAATGGACAAACGTCGTGAAGGTAATGATAACTGGTATATGTTAAGCATGGACGAGCGTCGTGAGTTAATGCGTTCACACGGCTTAATCGGTCGTAGTTATGCTGGTAAAGTAAAACAATATATTACTGGTTCTGTTGGTTTCGATGATCATGAATGGGGTGTAACTCTATTCTCGGATGACATGCTTCAATTCAAAAAAATCGTCTACGAAATGCGTTTTGACGAAGTATCAGCACGTTACGGCGAATTTGGTGAATTTTTAGTTGGAAACGTTTTAGACAACGAAAAACTAGCAAAATTCCTTTCAGTTAATAAATAAAAAGAAAAGAGGAGCGAGTATGTCTAGCTGCTTTTGTGGACTATATTTAACTACTTGAGTATTGGATTATTCGCTTATCCATACAAAAAGACATGAGTCATTTTTAACGACTCATGTCTTTTTTGTTTATCATTAATCATCATTTGCTCTTAAAATTAATATAATCGTATTGATGAAAAATCCAATAAAGATGAGCAAAATAAACAAATACCAATGCAATGGTTGATTAAAAAAATTACCTAAAAGAAATGACAAAACAGCACTAAAAATAATCGCGATCCAGATTCCAACCTGCATAAAACCAACCCCTAAATGATGTCTAGTAGTATATCCCAATCGCCGCTTTTTCATTATGATTCACCTTAACAATTAACTATTCGACCACCACTAAAAAGTTGTAACAATTTGAGCACTCCAACAATAAACTCTAATTACATGCTAAAATTTTACCAAACACATTATTATATTTTATTGACATTCAAATAATTTTATACACTTTAAAACACTTTTAGCTGACACCATTCGAACAATCTTGGCATTTTTTGATACTTTTTTCATTTTTTTATTCTGTTTATCGTCCTGATGCATACATTGTTTTAAGGAGGTATGTAAAAACGCGGTTATAGGAGCTAATTAAGCTCAGGTTTCTTACATGCACGTTGCTCATGTCTAGCTCAGAGGTTTACCTAGGGAGTACAGGGGGCTCTAAATCACATTGTTTCTTCTCTCACCTGCTGTAGGGGTTTGCCCTGATATTGATTAAACTTAAATGAAAGGATGTTTTTGTGGCTTATTATTATTGGAATCCAACTGCTCAACAACAACCAATTTATCAGTTTCCTATGACACAAACACCTCAGACTCCTCAGACACCTACTCAATTACCGGGTACTACACCTATGGCACCACCAGGGACTCCGGCCTTACAACGTGAAGAGTCTTATATCGAAAACATTTTACGATTAAACCGTGGGAAAATTGGGACCTTCTATTTTACTGTCCCAGAAGCAGCAGGTATTAATGGCCAAGGAAATACTAAAGTAGTACGTGGCTATGTAGAAGCAGCAGGGCGTGACCACGCGATCATTAGCGATTCAAGTACTGGTCATCGTTTCTTATTCCCAATGATTTATTTTGACTTTGCTGAGTTTGATGAAGAATTGGCTTATTTTAACCAAACACCTGGCCTTCCTACTAGAAGATAAACATACTTAAAAACCCACCTCATGGATTTAAACAGTTCCATGAAGTGGGTTTAATTTTTATATGGGATGAAAATTCTGTATTTCTCATTGTAAAAGGTAGTAATATAGGCATCCTTGCCATTGTAGCCATAATCATAATCTTAGTAAATCAGTTTATTTCATCAAACATTTACCTTGATTTAAATAATTTAATGTGGCAAGTCCTAATGTTTTCGCTGCAATCAACATCGCACTCTCATCAAAATCAAATCTAGCATGGTGATGTGGATATGCTGTTTCCCATTCTGGATTTTTTGCTCCTGTAATGAAGAATGTGCCAGGTACTTTTTCTAAGTAGTAAGCAAAGTCTTCACTAATCATTAACGGTTGGCATTCAACGACATTCCGAACCTCTGGTATTTGGCAAGCCACTTCCGCAAGATAATGCGTCTCTTTTTTATGGTTCACAACCGGTGGATATCCACGGTAATAATTAAATTCATAAGTAGCATGGAAGCCGTCACACACCGATTTAACTAAGGTTTCAATTTCTTTTTCAATCAACGAACGAACATCATCCTCAAATGTACGAACTGTTCCTTTTAGCACAACTTGATCTGCGATTACATTAAACGGATTTAATGCTTCAAAGTGTCCAACTGAAACAACAGCTGATTTTAAAGGATCTACTCGACGAGATACAATCGTTTGTAATTGCGTTACGAATTGAGAACCAACGACAACTGCATCAATTGATTTATGAGGCTCTGCACCATGCCCCCCTTTCCCTTGAATAGTAATTTCAAAACCATCTGCAGCTGCCATAATTGGTCCACTTCTTACCCATATGTCTCCTAGAGGTGTTGGTGCCCATAAGTGAGTACCAAAGATTACATCGACTCCATCCAGACAACCATCCTCAATCATCGCTTTTGCGCCACCTGGAGTAATTTCTTCTGCATGTTGATGAATGAAGACAACATTTCCTGCGATCTCTTCACGTATTTCCGATAAAACTTTTGCTAGTACTAATAAGGTAGCTGTATGGCCATCATGTCCACATGCATGCATGACACCATCTACTTTTGATTTATATGGAAGTTCATTTAATTCTTGAATCGCAAGTGCATCAAAATCAGCACGTAAGGCAACCGTTTTCCCTGGTTTTCCACCACGTAATGTGGCCACAACCCCACGTTCTCCAACCCCCTCGCGTACTTCTAATCCTAATTCACGATGGTAGTTTGCGATGTAAGCGGGTGTATGCACCTCTTGAAAAGAAAGTTCTGGATTCGCATGTAAATAACGACGGATCGAAACCATTTCCTCAAAATAATTTTGTAATGTTGAAAATAAATTATCCAAATCATTAACCCCTTTCTAGTTGAACCTAAACAGTAATCTCATACATATGTAGATAAGTTACTAGCCTTTAAATTAATGTTACACGAAAAGTAGAAAGAATAGTATGAAAATTAATAGATTAATAGGTGAATTTCATTGAAAAGTTGTAATTTCTAATGCATGGGCAGAAAAAAACCCAAAAGAAATGCACTTAGGCATTCTTTTGGGTTTTTCTTATTTCGCATATTTAGTTGCTGATACGATGACCAAAATCCATCCGGATAAAAATAAAACACCACCAATTGGTGTAATCGCACCTAGTATACCAATCCCTGAAATTGCTAGAATAAACAAACTACCTGAGAAAAAGACAATTCCCAAATTCATACAAATAGTTGCCCATTTTAATTGTTTGACGTCACCAAACAATTTTGAACTCATTAAAATACCAATTAAAAGCAGCGCAGAAGCATGAAACATTTGATATTGAACTGCTGTATCCCAAATACCAGAACTGTATTCATTAAGTATTTCTTTTAATGCATGTGCTCCAAACGCACCGAACGCTACCGCTAGGAATCCATGGATTGCGCCCGAAATAATGGCTCCTTTCATATATAAAGCCTCCTTAAAATATGTTTTAACTCTTTCCCAAAGAAAAAAATCTATGGAACGACTTTTAGATCATAAGGAAAATTATTCACTTAATGATTAAAAATCAAAAATCGAATCACCATTTGCATCGTTTTCTTGTAGTTTCGATGAAGAGAGTGAGATATTTTTATTTTCCATTACCACTGGCTGACTTACTTGATGTTCGAAGACTTTTTGGTTCACTTGTATTTCTATGCTATTTGCTAGTGCTACATCACAAAGGGCTTTAATCGCAATAAGCTGTTCACGTAATTGTTGTTCGTGCGATGTATTTTTTGCACTTATTAAATGTTTTTCAATTTCTCTAAGTAGAGTTTCATAGGAAATCATCGTTTAACCCCCTGCATTTGCTTTTGCTTAAATTTCAAACATTCTAATCCAGAAGATTGCTTCACAACTAATGAAGGAACCTGTTTTGATTTAAATTGATACGCACTGCAACCACGAGGGTTATGTTGATCCCAAGTTACACGGAAATGTTGACAATTAAAACAATTCACTTTCAACAAAAGCTCCCCTCACTTTCTATAACACTTTACCATGATTTCATAGGAGGTGAAAAGCAAACAAATAAGGTCTTTTTTCTACGACTCTATTAAACACCATTCAATTGGTTGCTTTCCCCATTCATTTAGTTTTGCGTTAATTTGTGAAAATGGCTTACTTCCAAAAAAACCTCTATGTGCACTTAATGGGCTTGGATGAGGTGCTTGTAATATGTAATGATGTGCACCGTGTTTTTCGATTATTGTGCGTTTTGTTTGTGCTGGCCGTCCCCATAACACAAAAATAATGGGATCAGGACGTTCTGCCAACTTAGCAATCACTGCGTCGGTAAATTGTTCCCATCCCATTCCTCTATGTGAATTTGCTTCACCTTGGCGAACGGTCAATACAGTATTTAAAAGGAAGACTCCTTGTTTCGCCCACCCCATTAGGTAGCCCTCTTTTGGTATTTCACAACCAATATCTTGTTGTAATTCTTTAAATATATTTCGTAAACTTGGTGGATGCGGTACGCCTGGCTTTACTGAAAAACACATACCATGTGCTTGACCAGGACCGTGATATGGATCCTGTCCCAAAATGACAACTTTCACTTCTTTGTAAGGGACCGAATTAAAAGCGCTCAACACTTCATCCTTTGGTGGATAAACTGTTGATATGTTGTATTGCTGTGCAACAAAGCTTTGTAATTCCCCGTAATATGGTTGATTCATTTCTGCTGATAAAATTTCTTGCCAATCATTTTTTAAAGCATCTTTCACCTATGACACCTCTTTCCTTTCCAACGTACTTGAATATTGATAAAGTTTCAAGGATGAATTTTTACTGTCCCATCACTATACAATTTTAAGAGTTTAGAATTGTTAGTGACAGGTACTTTGCTTTTTCTTTTCATTAATTCAAGTTTTTTACTATACTATAAAGTACATAGATGTGAAAGGAGGAGAATTAGGATGGAAAAGGTTGAAGTGAACAAGGTCCAAGAATTGCTTAATTCTTTTGCTAACAAAGACGTCTATATTCATCTAGAAACAACGAATGGATCATATGCAACCCATTTTAACGAAAACGTATTTAACGCTGGCGCTTTCATCCGTAATGTGAAAATTCGATTCGAACTTGGAAAAGTAGTCGACGACACACCACATAGAGTAGGATTAAAAATGGAACACGGATGGGTATATGCCCAAGGAATTACTCACTATGAGTTAGATGAAAAAGGTCGATTATTAATGGCCGGATTAGACTATACAGGAAAATTAGCGGTCGCTTTAGAGATTAGCGAAACGCCATTTACTTATTAAAGGGGTGAAAAATAGATGTCTTTACAACCTGAACGTCATGTTTTAGTTGTCTTCCCTCACCCAGATGATGAAGCCTTCTCATCTGCTGGAACAATTAGATTGTATCGCAACATGGGGGTCCCAGTTACATATGCCTGCCTAACTCTTGGGGAAATGGGGCGTAACTTAGGTAACCCACCCTTTGCAACACGTGAATCACTACCTGAGATTCGTCGCAAAGAATTAATTAATGCATGTGCTGCTATGGGGATTGAAGATTTACGTATGATGGGACTACGCGACAAAACAGTTGAATTTGAAGATGATGAAAAAATGGTTAAACTCGTAACAGATTTAATAGACGAATTAAACCCTTCCCTTATCATTACATTCTACCCTGGGTATGCTGTACACCCAGATCATGAAGCAACTGCTCGTGCTGTTGTTGAAGCCGTTCGTCGTATACCAAAAAATGACCGTCCTCGTATTACTGCAGTTGCTTTTGCAAATAACACTATTGCAAACATTGGTGAACCAACATTTAAAAACGATGTTAGTAGTGTAAAACAG
Organism: Ureibacillus composti; assembly: GCA_030348875.1. Classification (GTDB taxonomy): domain Bacteria; phylum Bacillota; class Bacilli; order Bacillales_A; family Planococcaceae; genus Ureibacillus; species Ureibacillus composti. The sequence goes on along the minus strand of JAUCEP010000002.1, from coordinate 688,866 downwards.
GATAAAATAAAAGCACTTCAGGCGCATGCTTCTCAAACTGCATGGATGATGGAGGAAACAACAAAACGCGTTGAAGAAGGTAGACCAATGAGCGAAAGTTGGTTAAACTTCGAACCATACTACAATTATGAATTCAAAGATTAATATTGCATAATTATTAGTTTTTCGCCTTATTATTCAGGGGTAGGTAACATTTACCTACTCCTTTTCCTATTCTCAAAATATACACCATTTTAACAAAAAAACTGGTTAACGAACGAAAAACCAGACATTAGGTAGCAATGTTTATAACCCCTACACATTTAGAAGTTTCTGAATTGTTTTTCTTATTTATTGTATATAGACATCTAAATTTAAAGCAATTATATTGTATAAATATTCAATTTGAAACACTAAGTAGAAGAGGTTATCAATATGACACAAAAATTCACTCCCTATACATGGTTCCTTTTCATCGTTCTTTCGATCTTCGGGGTATTTTTATTTATTACCCCAATTAATACATCTGACGGTTTAAAGGTTCCCATCGCAATACTTTCAAATACTTTAGCAGCAAATGTAACATCATTTATTCATTGGTTTGCATTAGTTGTCTTTATTATTGCAGCAGTAGGTTCTGTAATTATGCAATTCACACCAGAGAAAGAAGAACGTTCACTCGTTGATTCTTTATTCCGTGTGAATTGGTTCTGGACGGTTATGCGTATTTTAGCTGTTATTTTTACGGCAATGTATTTATTCCAAGTAGGTCCAGAAAGCTTTACAAGTGATGATACTGCAGGACTATTAATCGCTCCAGATGGTGGTTTAGTTACAATGATGTTTTCACTATTTTTATTTGCAGGTTTGCTACTTCCTTTATTAACGGACTTTGGATTACTTGAATTTTTTGGCTCCATGATGGTGAAAATTATGCGTCCATTATTCAAAATTCCAGGTCGAGCAGCTATTGACTGTTTGGCTTCTTGGGTTGGAGATGGCACAATCGGGGTTTTACTAACAAGTAAACAATACGAGGAAGGTAACTATACTGCACGTGAGGCTGCAACGATTGCAACAACATTCTCTGTAGTGTCTATTACTTTTTGTCTTGTTGTGTTAGATACAGTGGGTCTTAACAATTATTTCTTACAATTTTACGGTTCAGTTATTTTAATCGGTATTATTTTAGCTGTAATTATGCCTCGTATTTTCCCATTACGTGGTAAAGCCGATTTAAACTTTGATGGTTCTGTACCAAATAAAAATAGCGAGGACGTACCTGAAGGCTATAATGCATTATCTTTTGGCCTACACAATGCTTTAACAAAAGCAGATGACAATAAAAATTTAGGAAAAGTAATTTCATCAGGATTTAAAAACGTTCTTGAAATGTGGTTTGCAATCACGCCTGTCATTATGGCGTTCGGTACGATTGCATTAGTTCTTGCTGAATACACTGATTTCTTTAAAATTTTAGGTATGCCCTTTGAGCCACTATTAACTCTTTTACAAATTCCACACGCTGATGAGGCTGCACAAACGATGATTGTTGGATTTGCTGACATGCTTTTACCTTCTATTTTAGGTGCCGGAATTGAATCTGAAATGACTCGTTTCTTCATTGCGACGATTTCTGTAACGCAATTAATCTATATGTCAGAAGTCGGTGGTTTAATTTTAGGTACTAAACTTCCATTAAAAATTTGGGATTTATTTATGATTTTCTTAATCCGCACATTAATTTCAATGCCAATTATTGCATTGATTGCACATATTCTATTCTAATTATACAAAGCCCTTCTCCGACTCGGACTTGGGATGTACAAGAAGGATCAAAAGAGCTAGCCTGTTGCTGGCTCTTTTTTGCTATCTTAAAGTGATAGTTGTTCATAGTGCTATTAACTATGGTAACGAATCGATTCTATTAGGATCAATTAATTATTCGATTTTAGACTCAACAAATTAACAGATTGGACTTCCACTTCGACGTAAGATTCCAAGATTCGCCATTTCAATTTGTTTATTGATGAAATTTTTAGAATAAGGTAAATATTTGTGAAAAAAGCGCTTTTTTTGTGTTAGAATTAATCAATGTTTTAATTTATATTGGAGGTTACGACACGATGGAAGTCACTGACACAAAAACTTTAGCTGTTGAAAGCATCTTAAGAGCACATCATCTATTAAAAGATGTTGTATTACATACACCACTTATCAAAAATGAATACTTATCTGAAAAATATAGCGCAAACATCTATTTTAAACGCGAAGATTTACAACATGTCCGTTCATTTAAATTACGTGGGGCTTTTTATAAAATAAAAAAAATTGAAAGCGAAGCAAGAACAAGCGGTGTAGTTTGTGCAAGTGCAGGCAACCATGCACAAGGTGTGGCTTTTGCTTGTGCGCACTTAAATATTAAAGGCGCGATTTTTATGCCTTTAACTACACCAAAACAAAAAATTGACCAAGTGCGTATGTTTGGTCGAAATAAAGTAGAAATTATTTTAGCTGGGGATACTTTTGATGATTCAGCTGCAGCTGCTATGGAATATTGCGATGAGCATGAAATGATTTTCATTCATCCATTCAATGATTTAGATATCATCGCTGGACAAGGTACGGTAGCTGTTGAAGTAATGAACGATATCGAAGCACCAATCGACTTTATTTTCGGAGGTATTGGCGGAGGCGGTCTAATGTCAGGGATCGCAGCCTATGTGAAGAATTTATCACCTACAAGTCAGGTAATCGGTGTGGAGCCAGCAGGTGCTGCAAGTATGAAAGCAGCATTCGAAAACAACGGCCCAACAACACTTGAAAAAATTGATAAATTCTGTGATGGCACTGCTGTACAATGTGTGGGAAGCTTAACTTATGAAATCTGCCACAAATATTTAGATGATATTGTGCTGGTTCCAGAAGGAAAAGTAAGTACAACGATTTTAGATTTATACAATAAACATGCAATCGTAGCTGAACCATCTGGTGCGCTTCCAGTTGCTGCACTTGATTTATATGCAGATCAAATTAAAGGTAAAACGGCTGTTGTTGTCATTACTGGTGGGAACAATGACATTAGCCGCATGCAAGAAATTAGAGAGAAATCTTTATTATTCGAAGGATTACTTTACTATTTCATCGTGAACTTCCCTCAACGCGCAGGTGCGTTACGCCAATTCTTAACAGTTGTTCTTGGTCCAAACGATGATATTACAACGTTTGAATATACTAAGAAAAACAACAAAGAAAGTGGCCCTGCATTAGTCGGAATCGAAGTAAGCAAACCTGAAGATTACGAAGGCCTCATCGACCGCATGCGTGTCAACGGCTTCGAATTCACTGAAATCAATAAAGATAGCCAATTATTTAATTTGTTAGTTTAATGCAGTTGCTCCCTCTCGTGCTTTGGTGCGAGGGGTTTTTGTTTATTTGCGGGTTTTAGTGAGTTTATATGTGGGGTTCGTGAGTTTATGTGCGACTTTCGCGAATTTATGTGCGGCTTTCGCGAATTTATGTGCGACTTTCACAAGTTTATGTGCGACTTTCACAAGTTTATGTGCGACTTTCACAAGTTTATGTGCGACTTTCACAAGTTTATGTGCGACTTTCGCGAATTTATGTGCGGCTTTGGTTCTTTACGTGCGGGATTCGTCAGGTTACGTGCCGGGTCCACCTCTTTACGTGCGACTTCTTCTCCTTTACGTGCGCGGGCTTGTTTTTCGTGCCACTTTGGTTCTTTTACGTGCGAGTTTCATCGCTTTACGTGCGGGGTCCACCTCTTTACGTGCGACTTCTTCTCCTTTACGTGCGCGGGCTTGTTTTTCGTGCGACTTCGGTTCTTTTACGTGCGAGTTTCATCGCTTTACGTGCGGGGTCCACCTCTTTACGTGCGCGGGCTTACTTTTCGTGCGACTTTGGTTCTTTTACGTGCGAGTTTCATCGCTTTACGTGCGGGGTCCACCTCTTTACGTGCGACTTCTTCACTTTTACGTGCGCGGGTTTGTTTTTCGTGCGACTTTGGTTCTTTTACGTGCGAGTTTCATCGCTTTACGTGCGGGATTCGTCAGGTTACGTGCCGGGTCCACCTCTTTACGTGCGACTTCTTCTCCTTTACGTGCGCGGGCTTGTTTTTCGTGCGACTTTGGTTCTTTTACGTGCGAGTTTCATCGCTTTACGTGCGGGGTCCACCTCTTTACGTGCGACTTCTTCACCTTTACGTGCGCGGGCTTGTTTTTCGTGCGACTTTGGTTCTTTTATGTGCGAGTTTCATCGCTTTACGTGCGGGGTCCACCTCTTTATGTGCGGGGTCCACCTCTTTATGTGCGACTTTGGTTCTTTACGTGCGGGATTCGTCAGGTTACGTGCCGGGTCCACCGCTTCACGTGCGACTTCTTCTCCTTTACGTGCGCGGGCTTGCTTTTCGTGCCACTTTCCCCTCAGTACTTGCGCACGTTTTACACTTATTCCATATAACTCTCACGTCTTATACGAGCTAAAATTCTAAACATCAATAAACTCTGGAATTCTATATTTACGATTTCGATAAGTTCCTTCGAACTCCAAATTCAACTCTTTTAGTAGTCTAATAACCGCATAACGAGAATCAATACCTAAGTAATCCCTTATGTCACGATTTGAAATCCACTCACTATGCAATGCCCGATAATCTAACAAGGCTTCATAATATGAGACTTTACTTTTATTACCACAAACTGGACATATAAAATTACCATATTCAAATTTCATTACACTTTTATATGAACATTTTTCACACAAAACACCTTTTCTTAATTTACTAACATTCACACTATGACTCCAATTTTTTCGGTGATACATGTTTAACAAACTATACTTAATCTTTTCTAACTGATTTGATTCGATATTTATTTTTGAGTGTTTTTTATATAGTTGATTGATTTTTGACTGCAAGCCACTTAAATGAAAAATTGTAACATTTGCTGGTATAGAACCGATTATCGTTGAGTCCCTAACGATAACAATAGCATACTCTACTGGGATATTTATTTTCCATTCATGCATTTTTCTCGCTAGGAAATGGACATGTCGTTCTATTTGATCTACTGGGTTCTTAAAACTTTCTATTTTCCCATCTAAACTTGTTCGAATTAATTGATTTTTAGTTTGATCAATATCTATTCGACCTGTCATATTTTTTATTTCTAATAGCCATAAAAAATTCGGTGTAAGTAATAATGTATCAATTTGATGTGTGTTCCCTGCTGAGTTGACTGTTTCAAAGTTATGAAATAAATAATATGAATCAGACAATGAAAGTTCTAACCATTCTCTATCAGCCTGTAATTCACCCTCATATCCTGTCCTTAATTGAATATATACTTTATTAAAATATTCATACTCTACTTCGCTTTGTGGAAGTCTACGTAACAGCGACTCTAGTCCAATTAGTTTACTGGACTTTTTTCTTTCTAAAGCAATCATTAAACCCCCTCCTTGCCCCAAATTTTAATACCCATTATCATTTCTTTACAAATTCATAAAAGTTAGTTTTGCAACCATTTACCACACCGAAAATTCTATTTTTATTTTCATTCCAACTATTAAATTCCTAATAAAACTAACAGAGGCACGATTAACTTGTAATCCCCCTCGCTTTCAAAATAAAACTTTCACATTTTCTATAGTAAAACGATTAAACCGCCACTTCCCCCTCTTGCTGTTAGTCGTTGCAAAATACTTTGCGGGAACGACTTTGTGACCAACTTCGTGTTGGCCAGAGAGGTAATCCTTATTAATATAAACTGTCCTAACCGCCAAATAAAAAAGAGACCACCATTTCAAATGTGGTCTCTAGTCTTGATGTTGTTAGCCCAGTAACGCTCGGTCGGAGTTCATTTTTTCTCCTCGAATGTTTTCGAATTCGGCCATTAGGTCTGGGATGGTTAAGCTTGGTTTCTTCTCTTCATCAATTGATAGAATGATTTGGCCTTTATCCATCATGATGAGGCGATTTCCTAAGTCAATTGCTTGTTGCATATTGTGCGTTACCATTAACGTTGTTAGTTGGTCTTCTTCAACTAGTTGTTTCGTTAAGTTTGTAATTAACTCTGCACGAGATGGGTCAAGCGCTGCCGTATGTTCATCTAGTAATAGAATGGCAGGTCTTGTGAACGTAGCCATTAGTAAAGATAAAGCTTGTCGTTCACCTCCAGATAACATTCCAACTTTTGCGTTCAAGCGATTTTCTAAATTCAAATGCAGTTTTTCTAATGAAGTTCTAAAGAAATCTTTTCTCGAACGACTTACTCCACCTCGTAACCCACGCTTTGTATTTCGAGAATAAGCAATCGCTAAATTTTCTTCAATGGTCATGGTAGGTGCTGTACCGGCCATTGGATCTTGGAATACGCGTCCGATATATTTTGAACGCTTATACTCTGGTAATCTTGTAACCTCTTGATCGGCAATCGTTACGCTTCCGAAGTCAGGAGTTAATGCACCTGAAATCATATTCATCATAGTTGATTTACCAGCACCATTACTACCAATAATTGTTACAAAGTCGCCAGGTGCTAGATGAAGATTAATATTATCTAAAGCGATTTTTTCATCTGGTGTACCTTCGTTAAAAATTTTGTTGATTCCCTCTAACTTAAGCAAGGTGATTCCCCCCTTGCGCTATTTCATGTTGTCGTTCAACTCGTCTTTTTGCTTTACGTTTCTTTTCACGTTGTTTTTCTAAAACTTGAGGTATTACAAGAGCTAAGATTACGATGACCGCCGTAATTAATTTCATATCCCCTGTATCTAACCATTCAATACGTAATGCAACAGCGTAAATAATACGATAAATGATCGCCCCAGCTACAACCGCTAATGTTGTACGGAAAATCGTCTTTGTTCCGAAAATGGCTTCACCGATAATAACAGATGCTAGGCCGATTACGATCATCCCAATCCCCATATTAACATCGGCAAATTTTGAATATTGAGCGATTAAAGCTCCAGAAAATGCAACTAAGGCATTTGATAGTCCGAGTCCTAACACAATTAAAGTATCTGTGTTCGCAGAGAAGCTTCGAATCATTCGTTTATTGTCACCAGTTGCACGAATCGCTAACCCAACTTCCGTTTTTAAGAACCAATCTGCAATAAATTTAATTGCTAGCGTTATGATTAACACTATTATAATAGTCCCCCAAGTTGAAGGTGCTGTTTTTAATCCTAACGTATTTTTAAAAAAATCCGTTAATGCTGTATCGATCCCAAGATTGCCCCAAAAACTTTGGAACTGTGTAAAAACTGTATCAGAATTTAAAAGTGGAATGTTTGGGCGTACAATTGCATTTTCTGCAGTTAACCCCATAATTCTTAAATTAATCGAATATAAAGCAATCATCATTAAAATCCCTGAAAGAAGTGGATTTATTTTTCCCTTGGTGTGTAAAAGTCCAGTCATACATCCTGCAATAAATCCAGCAACAATTGCCGTTATAGTAGCTAGTATCGGGTGGTAGCCTAACACAATCATCATTGCTGCTGTAGCTGCACCTGTTACAAAGCTGCCATCAACCGTTAAATCCGGAAAATCTAACACTCGGAATGTTAGGTACACTCCGAGTGCCATAATTGCATAGATGATTCCTTGCTCAACTGAACCGAACAATGCTGTAAACAACATGTTGAATCATCTCCTAATTTATTAATCTAATTTGCTTACTGAATTTGTGTACTATAACTTTTGTCACATAACCTGAGGCTTTGTTTTATTCTGTTACTTCTGCGTTCCAAGTGTCTTTTATTTCAAGACCTAAAGTATCTGCAGTCGCTTTGTTAATTAATAATTTTAAATTCGCTGGATAAGCAGCTGGAATTTCAGAAGGTGTAGCTTCCCCTTTTAAAATTTTGACAGCCATTTGACCTGCTTCGTAACCGATATCATAGTACTCAAAACCATAAGCACCTAATCCACCACGTTTAACAGAGTCTAATTCTCCTACCATTACTGGAAGTTGATTAGAATTTGCAACATCAATTACAGACTCAAGAGCTGATACAACTGTATTATCTGTAATGATGTAGAATGAATCTACTTGACCTACTAATGATTCTGTAGCAGTTTTTACTTCAGCTGATGTTGAAACCGCAGCTTCTACAAGTTCAATGCCAGCTTCTTCTAATAATGTTTTCACTTGTTTAACTTGTGCTACTGAGTTTTGCTCACCAGTGTTATAAACTGTCCCTACTTTTTTAGCGCCTAACTCATCTTTTAAGAACGCTACTGTATTAGCAATTGTATCTGGGTGTAAATCAACTGTACCTGTAACATTTCCACCTGGTGCGTCCATTGATTCAATTAACTCAGCACCTACAGCATCCGTTACAGATGTGAATAGGATTGGAATATCTGCTGTTGCACTTTTAGCAGCTTGGGCAGAAGGTGTTGAGTTGGCAAAAATTAAATCTACTCCTTCACTTACTAAGTTTTGTGCAATTGTTGTATTCATACTTTGATCGTTTTGAGCATTCTTTTCTACAAACTCTACATCTAATCCAGACTCTTCAAGAGCTGCTTTAAAACCATCAGTTGCTGCATCTAAAGATGGGTGTTCAACAATTTGTGTAATCCCAACTTTAAATGTTTTAGATTCCTCAGTTGTTGCTTCGCCACCTGTTGAATTTGATTCAGTTTCTGTTTCAGTTGACGTTTCAGAACCGCCGCCACTACATGCAGCTAGTAAAAGTACTAAACCGAATAGTAGAAATGATAATTTTTTCATATTATTCTTCATTCTTTTCCCCCCATATAATCCTATAAATCTACAACCCTGGTCGAATAGTTTTGAATTGTGTAACTATTCTTACAAAAGTGCGAGTTTACCGCTATAATACATGTCTAAAGTCTCGTAGTCAATAACAATAAGAATGTTCTGAATACTAGATTTATGTTTTACTACATCTACAATATTAATTTGTCACTTTAAATCGCTAAACAGCTAGGAACTCTAGTAAACAAAAGTTATTTTAATAAAATGAAAATACTGTGAATTTTTTTGAATTATTTCTTATTCTCAATAATTTCATCATATTATTATTTTTCTTTACCAGTTCCACTAGTCTTTTTGACATACCTATATAGCTATGTTAATATAATCTCTTGTGTGCTTGCGCCGTGGTTCGAAACCATCCCACGAAAAAAAACTAAGGAGTATATAATATGAAGGTAAAATTTTTAGCAACAACAGGGATCATTGCAGCCCTTTATATCGCCGTTACAATGCTTGTAGCACCATTTGGTTTTACAGAGATTCAATTTCGTGTATCCGAAATGTTTAACCATTTAGTTGCATTTAACCCACGCTACATGCTGGGCGTTGTATTAGGTGTTTTTATTGCGAATCTATTTTCCCCACTCGGGCTATACGATTTAGTGTTTGGGGTCGGGCATTCCATTATCACTCTTGCAATCTTTATTTTGATTTGTAAGTTTGTGAAAAACACAGTACTACGCATGATCATCAATTCATTCCTATTTACTTGTACGATGTTTATCATTGCGTTTGAACTAAACCTTGCACTTGAATTACCATTCTTATGGACATGGTTTACATGTGCTGTTGGTGAGTTCGTTGTGTTAGCTGTAGGTGTACCAATTTTCCACCTATTAAATAAACGTTTAAATTTCAAAGATTTAATTTAACGTATAAGCCGAGAGCAAATTTTGTTCTCGGTTTTTTCATTTAAATGGTACGCACATATCTATAACCCCAACTTCATAGATTAATTAGCAAGGGTTAATTATATTCTGAAAACATTGACAACGAAAAAATTTAAGTTTACAATCATAGTTAATAAATTGTTCGGATACGGTAGCAGGTTACGGTAGCGTAACCACCGTTTGAGCAAGATGAGCCTAGTTTAGATGAGAATAGCTGAGAAAAATTGATGAATAAGAATAGTAGCGAAAAGTGAATGGCAAAGAGAGCTAGTGGATGGTGGAAACTAGTGCATTCATTTTCGTGAATGGGTCTTATGAGAGCAGCTGGCGTTTGTTAGCTGACGTCTTTCCTACGTTATAAGGAAGTGTTTTAACTGATATCTATTTGGTTAAACACACCAAGTGGAAGTAACTAGTCTTACTTCAATAGAGGTGGCAACGCGGTAGCAAATCGTCCTCTACAAAAGGTGATCCCTTTTGTAGAGGACTTTTTTTATCCAAAAATTGACCACTTCTCCACTTTTCTCACTTGTCTAGTTGCGCGCGTTAGCCGCTTGAGGTCGCTTCAACTTCCTCCTACGCATGCAAGCATGCTTCTCGGAAGTTTCCAGCGCTTGTCGCGGCTGGGCAAACGCGCTCCACTTTTCTCACTTGTCTAAACCTCTATTTTACTTTTAGGAGGATAAAAGAGATGAATATTCAATTCTTTACAAATCAAGTGAAACAAAATGAAAATTTAGCCTTTGAAGAAATGGTTAATGCATGTGAACTAGTATTTAACGAAGAAACGCCAAAAGAAGATATTAAAGATTTTTTACTAGCTTTAAGTTCTAAAGGTGAAACGGCTGATGAAATTGCAGCACTTGCAACTGTTATGAAATCACATGCCTTAACTGTACCTGTTCCAGAAGGAAAATATATTGATAACTGCGGTACAGGTGGAGATGGATTAAAAACCTTTAACATTAGTACAACATCTGCAATTGTCCTTGCCGCGAATGGTGTATCTGTTACAAAACATGGTAATCGAAAAATCTCAAGTAGTTCAGGTAGTTCAGATGTGTTACAGGCGTTAGGTATTCATACTGAATTCACTACCCAGGATTCAATCAATTTACTTAAGCAAGAAGGAATCACTTTCCTTTATGCGCCGAACGTACATCCTAAACTAAAACGAATTGGTGAAATTCGTAGAGAAATCGGAAAAACAACAATTTTTAATATGGTAGGTCCATTAACAAACCCTGTGAACTTGACAACACAAATTGTTGGCATTAATCGTCCTGAACTTGTTAGTGATTACGCTGACGTATTACGCATTTTAGGTCGAGAACGTGCAGTTGTCGTTTCGGGAACACAAGGCATGGATGAAGCTTCTCTTGATCATGGCAATAAATTAGCTCTACTTGAAAATGGTGAAATTACACCTTTCACATTAAATCTTGACGATCTTGGTTTATCCCCTGCCCCTGTGTCTGCACTTCGTGGAGGGTCACCAGAGGAAAATGCAGTTATTTTAAGAGAATTATTAAAAGGAAAAGAAAGTGCATACTTTGATGCGGTGTTATTAAATTCAGCGCTAGGTTTCTTTGCATATGGTATTGCCGAAACAATTAAAGACGGTGTTGATATCGCACGTGAAAGTATTCTATCAGGCCGTGCACTAACAAAGCTTGATGCAGTGATTGAATTTAGCCAAGAACTTTTAAAGGAGCGTACAGCACTATGACTATCTTACAAACAATCTTAGATCACAAAGCAACACTTCTACCTTCAATGAAAGAAAATGAGCCTAAATTTAATATTCAGCCAAAAAAACGTGTTTCTTTATATGATGCATTGCGGAAATCTAATACGCTTCAAATTATTTCAGAGATGAAACGCGCTTCGCCTTCTAAAGGACTCATCGCTGAAGGTGCTGATCCAATAGAACAAGCAAAAAAATATGAAAATGCAGGTGCCATTTGTATTTCAGTATTGACAGAAGAAAAGTTCTTTAAAGGTTCTTTTGAAGACTTGGCCAACGTTGCAAATACAGTTGACATCCCGGTTCTTTGTAAGGATTTTGTAATGGATCCAGTTCAAATTGATTATGCAAAAGCAGCAGGTGCATCAGTTGTACTTCTAATTGTCGCAGCACTGGATGATAAAAATCTAAAATCACTTTACGACTACGCAACAAATTTAGAGTTAGACGTTCTAGTTGAAGTACATAATGCCGAAGAACTTGAACGCGCATTAGCCATTCAACCAAGAATCATCGGTGTTAATAACCGTGATTTAAAAACATTTAATGTAGACTTAGCTCAAACGGAACAACTAGCTGAGCGCATTAACTCTATTCCCGACATTGCCTTTATTAGTGAGAGTGGTATTTGGAATTCGGAAGATGCAACTCGTGTAGCTAGTGTCGGTGCGCGTGGAGTACTAGTTGGCGAATCCCTAATGCGAAGCGGAACAGTAGAGGAAACATTAAGAGCCTTCCAAGTTCCCCTTTCTGAAAGTGTCGTGAAGTAAGTAATGGTAAATGTAAAGATTTGTGGTTTAAAAGAAGAAATACATGTGCAATCAGCTGTAGAAGCCGGTGCCACTTGGATTGGTTTTATGTTCGCCCCTAGTAAAAGGAGAATTTCAGTTAAACGTGCTGAAGATCTAGCTATACTAGTTCCCCCTCACGTTAAAAGAGTTGGAGTTTTTGTTAATCCAACAGAACTGGAAGTACGTGAAGCGGTAGAAAAAGTTGGACTTGATTACGTTCAATATCACGGTACAGAAGATGCTGAGTTTATTAAAAAATTGGGCTACCCGTCCATTAAGGCGTTTTCTATTCGTGGCTATGAGGATGTTGAAAAAGCAAGTAAATATGATGTCGATTATTATTTATTTGATGCACCTGGAACTGACTATTCAGGTGGAAGCGGAAACGTTTTTGACTGGTCATTGTTAGAGCAACTTTCGATTTCAAAAGACCGTATCATCCTTGCAGGTGGATTAAATAGCGAAAATGTTGGTCGTGCAATCGAGCAAGTCCGCCCCTTTGGTGTTGATGTTTCAAGCGGTGTAGAAAGTAATGGACAGAAAGACAGTAAGTTAATTAAAGAATTTATCTTAGCAGCAAAAAAAGAACATTCTTCATTAAAAGCGTAACAACAATTAAAAAGGAGTGAAAATTACATGACAACAACTGTAAAAGGTCGATTTGGCCGATTTGGTGGTCAATTTGTTCCAGAAACATTAATGACAGCTTTAAAGGAACTAGATGAAGCTTATGATCAATATAAAGACGACGAAGATTTCCAAAACGAACTTCGTTATTATTTGAAAAATTATGTGGGTCGCGAAACACCACTTTACTTTGCGGAACGTTTAACAGAACATTGTGGCGGTGCAAAAATCTATTTAAAGCGTGAAGATTTAAATCATACTGGTGCACATAAAATCAATAACGCCCTTGGTCAGGCATTACTTGCAAAACGTATGGGTAAGAAAAAGATTGTCGCTGAAACTGGTGCAGGACAACATGGTGTGGCTACAGCAACAGCTTGTGCATTGCTAGACTTAGAATGTATCGTCTACATGGGAGCAGAAGACATCAAACGTCAAGCGTTAAACGTTTTCCGTATGGAGTTACTCGGTACTAAAGTAGTTTCAGTTGATTCTGGCTCTTCCACTTTAAAAGATGCTGTCAATGAAGCGCTTCGTCACTGGGTAACAAATATTGAAGATACGCACTACATTTTAGGTTCAGCGATGGGCCCTCACCCATTCCCTACAATTGTTCGTGACTTCCAACGTGTGATTGGTGATGAAACAAGAGAACAAATTTTAGCATTAGAGAATCGCCTTCCAGATACGGTTGTCGCTTGCGTTGGTGGAGGAAGTAATTCAATTGGAATGTTTTACCCATTCGTTGAGGATTCCGACGTCCGTTTAATCGGTGTGGAAGCTGCCGGAAAAGGAATCGAAACAGGTAAACACGCTGCGGCAATTCAAGGCGGGCAAACTGGTGTCCTACACGGTGCTTTTATGTATTTATTACAAGATGAAGACGGTTTTGTTCAAGAAGCACATTCAATTTCTGCAGGCCTTGACTACCCTGGTGTTGGACCAGAACACTGCTACCTTCATGAAATCGGCCGCGCAACATACGGTACTGTAACAGATGAAGAAGCATTACAAGGTGTGAAGTTGCTCTGCCGCACTGAAGGCATTCTCCCTGCGTTAGAAAGTGCACATGCAGTTTATTATGCTTCTAAACTAGCAGAAACAATGTCAAAAGATGAGATTCTTGTGGTTTGTTTATCAGGTCGTGGAGATAAAGACGTGCATACATTTCACGAAGCATTTGGAGGTGAATTAGGATGAGTCAATTAAAAGAAGCAGTACTTGCTACTACAGCTCAAGGCGATAAAGCATTTGTTCCCTACATTATGGCGGGCGATGGTGGTTTAGAAACCTTACAACCAACAATTCTTAAGTTACAAGAGCTAGGTGTAACTGCAATTGAGGTTGGGATTCCATTTACAGATCCTGTTGCAGATGGTCCTACGATTCAAGCTGCTGGTGAACGCGCATTAGCAGAAGGTACGACATTACGAAAGGTGATCGAAACACTTTCAAGCTTTGCCGATCAAATTACTGTTCCGCTTGTAGCAATGACTTATCTTAACCCAATTCTTGCATATGGAACTGAAAAATTTGCTATTGATGCAAAAAACGCTGGAATCCGTGGCGTCATTATTCCAGATATGCCTCTTGAAGAACGTGATATTGTCCACCCTGCCTTAAAAAATGGAGGGATTGACCTTGTCCAACTTGTTTCTTTAACAAGTACACCGGAGCGTATTGAACGATTAACAAAGGCAAGTGAAGGCTTTATTTATGCAGTAACGGTTAATGGGATTACAGGGGCTCGCTCTTCATTCCAAAAAGACCTTGCCGAACATTTTAAAACGATTCAAACTTATACAGATACCCCTGTCTTAGCTGGCTTTGGTATTTCAACATCTGAACAAGTGAAGAATTTTGGTTCATTTTGTAGCGGTGTTATTGTTGGTAGTAAAATCGTGGATAGTTTAGCGAAGAACGATTGGGCAACTATTGAAACACTTGTAAAAGCTTCAAAGACAGCACTTGTTAAGTAAATAAAAAAGCGAAAAGAGGCTAGGGGAAATTTTTCTTTCCCCTAGCCTTTTATTTTGGATTGGATTTGTTATCATTCACTGTTAATAATTACATCAATTGTTGATTGAAGTGAAGGTGGCGAGTGTAGCTGTCAGCTTTGCCTTTCGCTACAGAGCAAAGCTTCCTGCGGGAATAGCCAGAAAGTCGAGACCCCACAGGCTTGCCTAAGCAAACCGAGGAGGCTCAGGCTTAGCCCTGGATAAGCGTCCGCTGTAACGGAAATCAACATAGTACTTTAACAAAACCTATTTTACGAAATTGCTCTTTTATTCAATTTTCGTTTTAATTGATCTAACATATCAATCGTCATTTTTTCTAAATCGAATTGAGTTTTAAAGCCCCACTCTTCTACTGCTGCAGATGAATCAATCGCGTTTGGCCAACTGTCAGCAATAGTTTGACGTACAGGATCTACATTATAATCTATTTTGAATGATGGAATTTGTTTTTGAATTTCTATTGCGATTTGAGATGGTTCGAAACTCATTGCCGAAATATTAAATGCATTACGATGTTTCAACTTTGAACCATCTGCTTCCATTAAATCAACGATTGCTTGTAACGCATCAGGCATATACATCATATCCATGTATGTCCCTTCAGCAATATAAGAGGTGTAGCGTCCTTCCTCTATCGCTTTGTAATAGATCTCTACCGCATAATCTGTCGTCCCACCACCAGGAGGCGTTACATATGAAATTAATCCTGGGAACCTAACTCCCCTTGTATCGACTCCAAATCGAGTGAAATAATAATCACAAAGTAGCTCCCCTGCTACTTTATTAACCCCATACATAGTTGTCGGTCTTTGTAACGTATCCTGCGGTGTATTGTCCTTTGGTGTTGTAGGACCAAATGCACCAATTGAACTTGGAGTGAAAAATTGTAAGTCTAACTCACGAGCAACTTCTAACGCGTTCATTAGTCCCCCCATATTTAAATTCCAAGCAAACTGTGGATTTTTTTCTGCTGTTGCAGAAAGTAATGCTGCCATATGAATAATTGTATCTGCACCAAAATCCTTGGCTAATTCATACATTCGTTTACCGTCCATTACATCTAATACTTCGAAAGGACCCACTGTATTTGGCACTTTTCTTATATCAGTTGCTAATACATTTTCCTGACCATATAACTCACTTAACATCACTGTCAGTTCAGAACCAATCTGACCTAATGCCCCCGTCACGATTATTTTTTTCATTTCTGCACCCTCCTCTGTTGAAAAACAATCGTACTCCTCAAAAATACACAAAAACCACTACAAACGTTGATATACGGCTATTAAATTGAAATTAATTATACTGTGTTCATTTATAAAATACAATATTATTTTCAAATTTGTTTAACATCAAAGCTCCTTGAGGTTTCAATCTATCATATGCAACGTATTCTAGACATGTAAAAAAAGTGGATGACTCGACTGAAATGAGTCATCCACTTTCCCTCCTATTTTTGATTAATCCTAAAAACTTCGCAAATAATTAAATCTAATATTTAATTATTTAATGTTTTATTATTTTTGTATTAGCTCGACTAAAGAGGATAAAATACCAATTAATATAACAATCTTTTGAGATTAGTTCCAATCATTTAAATCTTGTCCAGATTACAAATAAGGAGTTTAAAATGATGAATATTGTTCAATTTTTTTCAAAGTATGTGTTGATCAGTTTCTTAATAGTAACAATGGTCTTAATGTGCTTTACAATATCGCCACTAGCAAATAATGAAAACAAAGAAGCTGATGTAATTCAATCGATTAATCAATACTTGCAAACAAACTATGTAGAAATGTATGATGATAAAAATGAGTTTGACATCAAAAATGAACTATTAAAAATTCAACAACTTCAAAATGATTTAACTCTTGCTACAGAACTGGATCACTCCCTAATTCAACAGGCCCAAACTATGCTTGTTCAATTAGAAAGTGCTATTTATCATAGAAATCTTTATACGGCTGATTTCTACGTGGATGCTTATTTATCGAATCTATATGAAAATGAGCATGCACAAAGCAAATATGGTGACTGGCATCTGTATACAATGCCGTATAAGCAAAAAGAACAAATGAACAATGAGCTATGGAAACAGCTTACCGAACAAGAAAAAATAAGTTTCATTTTATCAATGAAATCCATTTTATTAAATCAAGAATCCGTTCAATACATCCCTTCTACATTTTATGTATTAGAAAAACTAGAGCAATCATCACACAATGATATCGCTAACGAAACTGTAAAAACCCTACTCTTTCAATAATCGATATCACCTTTTTAACCTAAGTTCAAATTTTTAATGATGTCATGAGGCTGTCTTATATGTGGAAATCCACCATTTTGTCCATCATTTCAAAATGGTGGATTTTCGCATTAGAAAAATGGATTTCCATTCCAGGCGGATGCATTCCGGAGAATGGCCATCTTTCATTATTAGACACTCCCCTATCTTCAATAAAAAACACAAGGTAGAGGGATTACCTTGTGTTTAAAACATATAGGAATACATGAGTTAAAAGTGTTATTTTACTTTTTGAGCATGTCTTGAAGCTGCTGCCCCAGCTAATTTTCCAAATACTGAACCAGACATTAAACCTGAACCACCAGGGTAATTTTCATAGAAAATACCACCAATCATTTCTCCAGCAGCATATAAACCTTCAATTATTTCGTTTGATTCATTTAATACAGCACCTTCTGGAGTTGTCGCTAAGCCCCAGAATGAGAATGTTATTCCGCATGTAACAGGGTAAGCGTAGAAAGGTCCTTCGCTAATTGTTTGTGCCCAGTTAGATTTTGGTGGTGTAATCCCTTTTGTACCTTTTCCATCTTTTTCAGAAGGATTAAACTCACCTTCTTGTACTGCTGCATTGTACTCTGCAATTGTTTGTAAAAATTGTTCTTTATTAATATCTAATTGGTCTGCAAGCGCCTCTAATGTTGTTGCTTCAAATACAGTCGCTTCTTCTAAGTCATATTCCGCACGTAAAATTGGACGAACTTTTGCATCATAAATTTGATAAGCAATATTTTTCGGCTGTTTTAATACTTCCTTACCGTATTTTGCATATGTGTAGTTACGGAAATCTGCGCCTTCATCTACGAAACGATTCCCTTCCACATTAACCATCACACTATAAGGGTATGAATGTTTTTTATAGATATCACCAGGTTTTCGGAAATCTCCAACGCGTGGTGCATTTGCATCTGTACCAATCGCATGACAACCATTTACTTGGCCGAATGTCCCGGCTCCAATTGCTACAGCCATATCGATTCCATCACCTGTGTTAAATTCCGTACCGCGAACTAATGCTTCATTCCACTCTTCTCCTAAAGCCTCAGCACGTTTCTTTTTGTTAGCTTCAATACTTCCACATGCTAAAACAACGCTTTCACATTTTACCGTTTTTAGTCCATCTTTTGTTTGAACTTCAATTGCCGCAACCGCCTCATTTTCCGTTACAATGTTTGTTGCCGCACTTTCATACCATACATCAATACCTAGTTCTTCACAGCGATTAAATAAACTACGCATTAAGCCAATCCCTTTATCAACGGTTTTGATTGGCAGGCCGCCCCAGAAATGAACTTTCCCTTCTTTTTCGAACGATTGATTTGCATAATTCAGCTCGAATTCAACACCATGTGACTTCATCCACTCAATAGTTGGAAATGATTGAGTGACTAATTGACGAATTAATTCTGGTTTACTTTGATTTTTTGAAACGCGCATAATGTCATCATTAAAGTCTTGAGCTGAATATACTGGCATTTCTATTTTATTAATTGTTTCTTGATCTAAATCAATCACTTTAGTAATGGCATTTAAATCTTGGTACGCTACACGAATTGCACCATCTGTAAAGAATGAATTTCCTCCCCGTTTTTCAACTGGTCCTTTTTCTAATACTAATACTGAGCTCCCCTGTTCTTTTGCAGAAATAGCTGCACATAACGCTGCATTCCCCGCCCCTACAATAACTACATCATATTTTGACATAAATCATTTCCCCTTTCTGTTGTTACGATAACTATAAAAAACTCTATGAAATAAATAAAATATTCATTTTTTATTAATTTCCATAAAAATCTTTTATACCTTAAGCAATTTCCACTTTAATATTGGCAAAATCACAATATAAATAAATAACATACGAAATAATTGAAAAATAGTTACTTGTGTTGCATCCGCTTGTAAGGCTGTTGCAATTAGCCCCATTTGATCCATACCACCTGGAGCCGTACTCAAATAACTTGTAGCAAAATCCATATCAAAGTATAACAACATTCCTTCAGCGATAAAGAAAGTTAATACTAATAATAAAATGGCGCTACTTATACCACCAATTAATACACGAATTGGTAACCGTAAGGACTTTGGATGTAGAAGTAAACCTATATATGCACCAATAAAAAGCTGTGCTATATGCAATAAATTATTACTGATAGGTTCTATGTCTATTTTAATTAAACTCAATAAAAGTCCTAAAATGACAGGCGTTAAAAAATGAGGTACAGGCAATTTAAATTTCTTTCCAACCGGTATAACAATGGCACCAATTAAAATTAAGATGATGTTATGAACTAAATTTGTGGTGCCGGAGTCTACTGCCCCTGGAACTTTATCAGTTAGTGAAACAATAATCGGAATTAAACCGACTACAAAAAGTACACGAATCACATGAAAAAATGTTACAACTGCAACGTCAATATCTTCCTGTTCTTCAGCAAAAACAACCAATTGTGATAAACCTCCAGGAATGCTAGCTGTTAATGCTGTGGCGAATGGAATCTGTGCCCACTTTTGTAGGCCATATGCTAACGCAAGGCAAAATACACTTAAAATGACGTTAAATAATAACATAAATAACAGTGTATCTTTCATTGCAACTAAAATATCTAAAGTAAAAAGCTGTCCAATGGCCGTTCCGACTATAAGCAATCCAATATTTCGCATAATGACAGGCCATTTCATAGGAACTTTCCATAACAGTTGCGTAATCAGGACACCAAATAATGAACCTAACATCCAAGGCATGGGAAAGGAAAGTAGTTGAAAAATTGCTACACCTACCATTGCTACAATTATTACTGTAGCAATAGGGTAAATTGTGCGCATTGAATCCCCTCCCTATCGTTAAACACTAATTGCTCCTGTAATGACTGCAGCTATAATTAACACAATCGACGTTAAGAAGCACCAAATAAATGCATATTTTTGATATTCTCCTAATTCCTTTGAAATCATCCCGACTAATAAAAAAGTCGAAGCAACTAATGGGCTTAAGAGATGAACGGGTTGACCAAGTACAGACGCCCGCGCTATTTCAATTGGATCTATTCCAAATGATGTGGCTGTTTCTGCCAAGACAGGCAGTACACCAAAATAATAAGCATCATTTGACATGACAAATGTAAAAGGCATACTTGTAATAGCTACAATTAATGGTAATTGGGAACCTAAAGAATCGGGAATTAATGAAATAAGGGCATTTGACATCGCCGTTACCATCCCTGTTCCTGATAAAATTCCTGTGAAAACCCCTGCAGCAAAAACAAGTGCAGTAACGATTAATGCATTCCCTGCATGCTTCATGATAATTTCTTTTTGAACTTTATTTTTTGGGAAGTTAATCATTAACGCAATGGCAAAGCCTAGTATAAAAATAACAGAAGGCGGCCAAATTCCTTTTACCAGGACTACCATTACAGCGGCTGTTAATACTAAGTTTGTCCACCAACGAAGTAGAGTTGGTTTAACTACATCTTTCTTACCAGTATGAATTACATGATCAATTGAGATCTTCTGAAGCCCTACTCGATTACGTTCCTTCTTACCTAAAAAGTAAGCTACTAACAGCACCCATATAGCCCCAATAATCATTAGAGGAATTAGTGGTACAAAAAATTCAGATGGATCTACACCAGTTGCTACAATCGCTCTTGTTGCAGGTCCTCCCCAAGGTGTCATGCCACTCATCACGCTTAAAGATAACATTGCTATGGTTGCTAATATTAATGGATTCATACCAATCTTTAAATATAATGGTAGTAATGCAGACACTGTAATCATGTACGTTGTTGTACCATCTCCATCTAATGCAACAGCTAGTGCTAATGCTGCTGTTCCCATTGCAATTTTCACTGGGTCTCCATTTACAACCGTTAACAGGCGCCTTATAAATGGATCAAATAGCCCCGCATCGATCATTACGCCAAAATACAAAATGGCGAATAATAATAATGCAGCCGTTGATGATACTTGCTTCATTCCATCTAACATCATGTCACCAAGATTCGAAACAAATCCCCCAAACAAAGCAAAAATGATAGGTACTGTTATTAATGCAACAATTGGTGATAGACGATTACTCATGATGAGATAGGTAAATATAATAATCATTGTAAAACCTAAAGTAGCTAACATTGACCTCCTCCTTTTTTGAACAAGTATTGAAAGCGTTTTATATTGCTCTTTTTTCAGAATATATGATAAATTCAAATAAATAAAATAGATAGTTATCCGCACTACCTATAAAAATTTTTTATTTCAAATAGAAAGGGAGTTTCTATGAACTTAAATGATTGCCAATTGTTAATAGATTTGTATAAGACGAAAAATATTACTCATACAGCTAATAATCTATACATATCACAACCCGCGCTTACCTATCGTATTAAACAACTAGAAAAAAAATATAAAATAGAATTAATAGTAAGAGGATCAAAAGGGATTGATTTTACGGAGGAAGGTCGAATTCTATATGAACATGCCGTACAAATATTACATAACGAAAGGTTACTAGTTGATCAATTAGCGAACCTAGCTAAAGATACACAAGGAACTATTTCAATTGGTGCTTCAGGTTTGTTCTCGTTATATCACCTCCCAAAAATCTTGAATGAATTTAAAGAACTTTACCCTAATATTTATATACAACTCAAAACGGGATGGAGTAGTGAAATTAAAGAAGCACTTAACGCGGAGGATATTCACTTAGCAATTATTCGTGGAAATTATTCTTTAAATGCAAAAAAATATACACTTTGTAATGAAGAATTATTTGTCGTATCGAAAACTCCGTTTAAAAAAGAGGATATCCCCACCTTACCATTTATCACTTATAAAACCGATCTTTCATTAAGTCATCTGATTGATAAATGGTGGCGCGCTAATTTCCAACTACCTATACGTCCAAGCATTGAAACAGATCAGGCTGCTACTTGTAAAGAGATGGTGAAATATAATCTTGGTATTGCAGTGCTACCCGGTATCAGCATAGAAGGAGAAGACTTATATAAAATTTCCTTGAATGAATTCGGAGAATCTATCT
Organism: Ureibacillus composti; assembly: GCA_030348875.1. Taxonomy (GTDB): domain Bacteria; phylum Bacillota; class Bacilli; order Bacillales_A; family Planococcaceae; genus Ureibacillus; species Ureibacillus composti. The sequence continues at coordinate 666,661 of JAUCEP010000002.1, read as the reverse complement.
ATTATCGCGAGACAAGTTTATACTATAATCCTTATGTTGAAAATTTACGGCATGTTAATTTATTTTTAGAGTTTTTAAAGAAACATTATAATGCTTAAACATCTTTTTTCCATTACAAAGCCAAGACTTAGGTCATTTAACTTAAGCTTGGCTAGTTTTTTATTGATTTATGGATTTTTGGATTGTCTTAATCTTCAACATTTAGATTGTAAAAGCCACACCATAAATTGTATATAAATTAAATTTTCGTCCATCTTCAAAATAGAGTGTTGAATTGTAACCATTTATCTTTGCAATAACTCCTGTTGCTTTAAAAAGATGTTTTTCTTCCCAAACGCTGAGTTCCACTTCTAGTTTATTTTCATAAGCAATTTGTAATTGGTCACTAAGCTCTTGTAATGCCCATTCATCAAGTTCTGGTTTTTGTACATAATCATCCTGTGCGTGCCATTCACGTAGCATTTTGACATGTTCAGGAAGCATCATGGCATTCCATTTAATATTTCCACGGTCTCGAATCATTTACCATCACCTCTTGTCCTTCAGAACGGCCATTTCCTCGTCTTTTTCCCACAAGGCTGTACTCGTTATTTCTTATGACCGCCTACTAATTGAGCCCGCGCAACTGCTGTACCAGCATCTGTATAGGAGACGGCACGCAAAATGGCTGTTGACCCATGTTTAGTGCGCAGGGAATCCATTGTGGCACCAAGTTTTCGTCGTCTCCATTTTTTATGATCAAATAAACTTAGCTGCATGGAGCGTTCTGACTCTAAGTTTGAAATACTAAGCGACAATTGTCTGACGGGTCTTTCTGCATAATGCTCATCTAACAATTGCTTACAGACTTTATAAATGGTCATCGTATCATTTGTTGGCTCATCGATTGTACGAGAGCGAAGAAAACCTCCGCCAAATGCGTCTCGACTATAGCTCAAACCAAATGAAATCGTTCGACCAACTTGAAAGGCTTCTCTGGCTCTTCTTGCCACATCTTCACACATTTCAAGAAGAACGGCGAGAACTTCACTACGACTTCGATAGTCACGCATTAATACTTGCCCTTTTCCAAAACTAATCTGTCCTTGCGCAAGTGGCGCACCAAGAGGCGATAAATCAATCCCCCATGCATGGTGATATAGCTGATTGCCCATAATACCGAAACGCTCTTCTAATGTTTTTAAATCGGCATGTGCAAGGTCCCCTACTTTAAAAATCCCCATATTGTTCAATGTACGTTCTGTGCGACGGCCAATTCCCCACATTTCTGATAGTGGTGCAATGGGCCATAATTTTTTGGGGACATCATCATACGTCCATCTAGCAAATCCATCTTTTTTCGCCTCTAAATCAAGAGCCAGCTTTGCCATGAGCATATTCGGTCCCATCCCGACTGCACTTGGAATTTGAAATTGACGATAAATACTTTCTTGAATGAATTTTGCTGTTACTTCAGGCGGTCCCCAAAGTTTTTCGGTGCCTGATAAATCAACAAAGCTTTCATCAATGCTATAGACATGAATCGCTTCTTTTGGGACAAACTGATTAATTAAATTCGTAATCTCCATCGACATTTTAACGAAAAACTCCATTTTCGGTTCAAAAAGCCTAATATCGGGGTGTTTTGGAATTTCAAATAGTCGCGAGCCGGTTTTAATACCAAATTGTTTTTTCATCGGCGGCGATGCAGCAAGCACGATACTCCCCTTGTTTTGAAAGTTACCAACCACGGCTATTGGCACTTGCAGCGGGTCTAGATTTTCTAGCATTGCCATACAGCTTGCATAGAAGCAACGCATATCAATACAAATAATCGGCCGATTCGGTGCATCTTCATAAATTGCAAAATCATTTGCGTTGCCCGAGTTAGATTTAAATTCGTTCAGTGCATTTCCGTACATCACTCACACCTCCAAAATCATAGTATTATTATATTCGAACACACGTTCCTATATTCATTTTAAAATGAGACAAGTGAGACGGCAATAGAAGTTTTTGGATATTGAAGTGGAAAGATGTTAAAAACTCATGTTAGTTTGTGAAAAGGCAGATAAATAATGGAGTTATTAGGCTCACTCCACAAAAAACATAAACAAAAAAGACCTCCCGAAGCTGCCTGACAGCCCCAAGAGGTCGTGTTTATTGTATGTGAAATGATTAATTTGTTGCATGAGATAGCGTAAATTTTTTGTAAAGAGTCTAAAAATTCAATTTACAATTAAATCCCCTCAGACGAACACGCTATTCCTTTACAACGCTAGCGTAAAGGTTTGGACGGCGATCATCATACACAGGAATACGACCGCGCACTTCATCCACTACCGAGAAGTCTACATCAATAATCGCAAGTTCTTCGTCTTCTGCCCCTGTCCATAGCACTTCGCCCCAAGGTTCAATAATCATTGATTGGCCATTGAAGTTTTCGACTTTGCGGGAAATTCGGTTAACTGCGATAACAAAACATTGATTTTCAATCGCACGTGCTTGTAATAAAGTTTTCCAATGATCAATCCGTGGTGTTGGCCATTGTGCGGGAACAAATAAAACTTTGGCACCATCTAATGCGTGTGCACGAAGCCATTCTGGGAAACGAATGTCGTAGCAAATCACTCCACCCGCTTCAATATCACCTAATGCAAAACGATTCATTCCATCGCCTGCCTCGAGATATTGGTCCTCATTCATTAAACGGAATAAATGCGCTTTACTATATTCTCCGACAAGCTCACCTTCACGATTATATGTGTACATCGTGTTAAAGAATTTATCGCCTTGTTTTGTAGCAACCGATCCACCGACGATATGTATGTTTAATTCACGTGCTAAATTCTTTAAAAATGCTTTCGTACGTTCTCCGTTTTCATCTGCTAATTCACCTAATTTTTCAAGTGCGTAACCTGTATTCCACATTTCCGGAAGTACAATAAGTTCTGCCCCACGACTTGCAGCTTCGCGGATAAAACTCTCAGCACGTTCATAGTTTTCCTCTACTTTTCCGAAACCTACATTTAATTGAATACATCCGATTTTCATTCCGACCACTCCCCTAGACATTTAATCGTAAAAGTAATATTATTTGTTACATATATCTAATTGTAATTATATTCTGAAATCATTGCAAAAGTATAGAATTATAGCTAGGTAAACTAGCTTGATAGACTGAAGAAAAACTTAAATTGGAAAAAGAGGAATCAACATGAACTTTTCAAATAAGCTACAGAAACTCCCTACACAATTTTTTGCAGCACTTGTTAACAAAGTCAATGCTGCCATTGCCGAGGGACGCGATGTTATTAACTTAGGACAAGGAAATCCAGATCGTCCAACCCCAGCCCATATTATTAGAGCACTTCAGCAATCTTCAGAGGATCCACAAACACATAAGTATTCCCCATTCCAGGGCATACAAGAGTTCAAAGAAGCAGCTGCCGACTTTTACAAACGTGAATACAACGTGGATATTGACCCAAATACAGAGGTAGCGATTATCGGTGGTTCGAAAATCGGCTTAGTGGAGCTTCCCATGGCAATTTTAAATCCTGGAGACCATATGCTACTTCCCGACCCAGGCTATCCTGATTATTTATCTGGTGTTGTTTTAGGTGATGTAAACTTTGATACGATGCCACTTCTTGAAGAAAATAACTTCTTACCAGTTTACGAGAATTTATCAGATGAAGTGAAGGAACGCGTAAAGTTAATGTATTTGAACTATCCGAACAATCCAACTGGCGGTACAGCAAACTTAGAGTTTTTCAACGACACAGTACAGTTTGCTAAAGAAAATGAAGTTGCCGTTGTACATGACTTTGCTTATGGCGCCTTTGGATTTGACGGTGACAAGCCAGTGAGCTTCCTACAAGCTGAAGGAGCGAAGGAAGTCGGGATTGAGCTTTACACATTATCTAAAACATACAATATGGCAGGTTGGCGTGTAGGCTTTGCTGTAGGAAATAAAGACATGATCGCAGCCATTAACTTAATTCAGGATCATCTCTTCTGCAGTATCTTCCCTGCTGTTCAACATGCAGCTATTGAGGCACTAAATGGGGATCAAACATGTGTAGATGAACAAGGTGCTATCTATGAAGGCAGACGAAACGTCCTTGTAGAAGAAGCAAAACGTATTGGTTGGAACATCTTAGCCCCAAAAGGTTCATTCTTTGCATGGCTAAACGTTCCTGACGGCTACACAAGCCAAGAGTTCGCCGATTTATTATTAGATCAGGCAGATGTAGCTGTAGCAGCTGGTAACGGCTTTGGTGAATATGGTGAAGGCTATATCCGAGTAGGTTTATTAGTAAGTGAAGAGCGACTAAGAGAAGCGGTACAACGCATTGAGAAGCTTGGAATATTTAAATCTGCTTCAACTGTGAATAAATAATATAAAGTTTTAATATGAGGACCTAGATGTGAAATCTAGTGTCCTCTTTTTTATTAGAGTTGATTACTTAAATCTGAACGTCGACATAGTGAATTGTCCGATAGAAACTCAAAAAATGTCTTATAGGAAAATAAATATCCTATACAATCGAAATTATAATTGGTAACTACTCCCCTCCACCAAATAAAAAAACGAATTCACTAAAACGTAATACGCTCTGAGTGAATTCGTTTTGATTATCATCCAATGTTAAGTATCCCGCTTAACGGTTTACCATCCATTCTGGTTTACCGAAACCTTCGAATTCTGCATCGATTACTTCTTCAAACTTTGCAGATTCAACGATTTCTTTAAGATCTTTTGAAAGTTGGCTATCTTTATTTTCTGCTTTTACCGCAACAGTATTACGGTATTGATCAGGCATGTTTTCTAAGAACATTGCATCCATTAAATCTAAACCAGCTGCTAAAGCAAAGTTTCCAGGAACTGCCGCGATATCAACACTTTCAATTTGACGTGGCAATGATGCTGCTTCAACAGGTTGGAACACTAAGTTTTTATCGTTTTTCACAACATCTTTTTCAGATGCAGTTAATTGATCGATTTCAGGATCTAATTCAATTAAACCTTGTTCTTGTAAAGATGAAAGTGCACGTGCTGCATTTGATGGGTCATTCGGAAGTGCAATTGTTGCGCCGTCAGCAATTTCTTCAACAGAAGTAAACTTCTCAGAGAAGAAGCCCATTGGAGCAGTAGGCACGATGATTAATGGTTCTAAGTCCATGTTATTTTGTTGTTCAAATGTTTCTAAGTAAATTGTATGTTGGAAAAGATTCGCATCAATGTAACCATTGTCTAATGCGATGTTTGGTTGAATGTAATCACCAAATTCAACTAATTCAACTGTATAACCTTTTTCCTCTAACTGAGGAATGATTGCTTTTGTTAACATATCACTGTAAGGACCAGCTGTAGCCCCTAATTTAATTTCTTTTTTTGCTTCTGGAGCGCTTCCTTCATCATTTGAAGTCGACGTCTCTTTTTCACTACCGCCACATGCAGCTAATACTACAGCTAATGCAAGTGTAAGAAATGCTAATAAATACTTCTTCATGTTTGTCTCTCCTTTTAACGTTTGTCGATTGATTTTGCGAACTGTTCGCCAGCCAATTGAATTAATTGAACAAGAATTATTAAAATAGCGACAGTTGAAACCATAATTGTATTGTCATAACGATAATAGCCAAAGCGAATTGCTAAATCCCCAATTCCTCCGCCACCTACTACCCCTGCCATAGCAGAGTAAGCGACTAAACTAATAACCGTTAGTGTGACCCCTCGAATAATACTCGTTCTTGCTTCTGGGATAAGAACATCTTTAATCAGCATCCAAGGTGTAGCACCAACTGCAATCGTTGCTTCTATTACACCTTTATCAATTTCACGTAACGAAGACTCAACTAGACGAGCAAAGTACGGAATTGCTGCTACAGATAGTGATACACTCGCTGCAACAGGACCAATTGTTGAACCTACAATTAATTTCGTTAGTGGGAATAATGCAACTAATAAAATAATGAAAGGAATGGAGCGAACTAAATTTACAACAAACCCGAAAATATTTTTAATTAGTCGGTTTTCCCAAAACAATCCTTTATCTGTTACAAATAGCAAAATACCTAATGGTAAACCGATCACAAGTGAGATTGAAAGTGCAATCCCAATCATAGTTAACGTTTCTTTAAATGCCTTCCAAATATCTGGTAGCATGCTGACGAAATAAGCGAAATCAAACACTTTCTACCACCTCCACGATTGCGCCACGTTGTTCCATGTAGCCGATTGCTTCTTTCACTGCAGTTTGTTCACCTTGTAATTCCATAATGAAAATACCAAGTGGTCGCTCTTGAATATACTCAATCGTTCCGTGTAAGAAGTTCCCTTTAACGTCAAAACGTTGCATCGTGTCAGAGATGACGCCTTCTCCTGCCACTTCGCCTTTAAATAGAATTTTAATAATTTGCCCATTTACATCCTTTAAAATTTCAGAAGGGATGTCAAAAGAAACCACACTATTGATAAATTCTTGTGTTAAAGGTTCTTTTGGTTGTGCGAATATGTCATAAACTTCGCCTTCTTCAATGACACGGCCATCTTGCATAATGGCCATTCGATTACAAATTTCTTTCACAACATCCATTTCGTGTGTGATCAAAACAATCGTAATTCCAAGTTGTTTGTTAATCTTTTTCAACAACCGCAAAATGGAAAGTGTCGTTTTTGGGTCAAGTGCAGATGTTGCTTCATCACAAAGTAAGATCGATGGGTTATTTGCGAGTGCTCTTGCAATCCCAACACGTTGTTTTTGACCACCACTAAGTTGGCCAGGATACACGTCTTTTTTATCAGTCAAGCCAACCATTTCAAGCAGTTCATTGACACGTGATTCGATTTTATCTTTTGGCGTCTTTGCCGCGCGCAACGCAAATGCAACATTTTCCCCTACTGTTTTTTGACTAATAAGATAAAAATGCTGGAAGATCATCCCGATTTTTAATCGAGCAGTTCGTAGTTTACTACTAGAAAGTTTGGTTAAGTCAACTCCATCAATGAGTACTTTCCCACTTGTTGGTCTTTCAAGTAAGTTAACACAACGAAGTAAAGAACTTTTCCCTGCTCCGGAATATCCAACAATCCCAAAAATGTCACCTTTATGTATAGTTAGAGATACGTTATCAACACCGACTACCTGTTTATTTTTAGATTGATAGATTTTTGAAATATTTTGAAATTCAAGCATACATTTTCTCCTTACCGGTCGATATTTTCGACGATAATCCAACTAATGTGATATGATTAATCAGAATATATCTAAATTACTAAATTGTCAACCTCATTAGAATATAATGTAGAGTAATTATTCTAAATATATTAAATTATTATTAAACTAATAACAAGGTGAGATTTTGGTAATTAGGACTTAGTACACAAATAATCATAGAATCAGAGTATTTCAATTGGTATATTTTATAATAGTAGATAAATCTAGTCATTTTTGTATGAAAGATAGAAGGAGCTGTGGTCATGTTAAATATAGTTGTTATTGGTACAGGTAGTATTGCGCTATCTAGACATATTCCTAGTGTAGTTGAAAGCGAGAATGCTCATCTGTATGGAGTATATAATCGAACAATTGAGAAAGCAAAAACAATAGCCGAACAATATCATTGCAAGCTTTACGAATCCTTACAAGAGATTTACGAGGATGAACATGTAGATGCGGTAATAATCTGTACCCCACCAGATTCACATTGTGAAATTACAGTTGCAGCGCTAGAACATCAGAAGCATGTCCTTGTGGAAAAGCCAATGTCTGAAACGGCAGAAGAAGCTGCGCTCATGGTGGAGACAGCGAAAAAGACTGGATATAAATTAATGATTTCTCATAACCAACGACTATATCGCCCACATCAAAAGGCAAAGGAATTAATTGAACGCGGTGAAATTGGCGATATTTTAACTTATCGAACACTTTTAGGAAACCCTACACGACCAAAGCCAGGAATTGAGCCAGAATGGAAAAATGCAATTGGTGATGTAGGCTCCCATCGTATCGATTTAATGCGCTATATTCTTGGTGAAGAAATAACTGAGGTGTTCGGTCATTTGTTCAATGTGTTTAATCCTGGTGAAACGATGGACGATAACGGAATCGTAATCTTAAAACATACAAACAACATTACCGGAACGCTGATTACTAGTAGAACAAGCCTTGGTGAAAGTGATCGCATGACAATTTTCTATGGAACAAAAGGGACGATCACGTTATACGGTGAATCGAGTGCGGTTGCAGTTGACCTAGGTACGAAAGAAAAAACAGTCATTAACTACCCTGACTTACTTCCTCAAAGTGTAGTAGAAGTTACGGATATTGTAGAGCGTTTTATTACTGCTGTGATTAATGATAGCGAGCTCCTTGTTCCAGCAGAAGATGGTTATGAAGTCATGCTTGTCCTCGATGCCGTAAGAGAGTCTAGCAAAACAGGTAGATGGGTAAAAGTTGGAGAAAGATAATATTAAGTTTAAGGTCTGGCTTTTGAGAAGTTAGTTGATGATAATAGGGCGATAAGTTCACATTTAGGGGTGATATTGTCACAAGTTGGGCCGATTTTGTCACAAAATGAGGCGATATCTTCACAAGTTGGGGCGATATTAACAAAATGAAGTGTCGAGATTCAAATCAATCTCACGAATTAAAGCAGCTGAAAGGATCTCAACTCCTTTCAGCTGGTTTTTTAATAATGTAATAATATAATTTTGCTCATAATAAGCTCTGAGTGCTCATAAAAAGCCTCTTCGCGCTCATATACTCTCGTTTGCTACTCATAAGTCCTTTCCACCTGCTCATAAAACCATAGTCCATGAAAACCTAGATTTCATTCAATAAAGAGGCAGTGCGGACTTCCCACTCGTTTTCCACAATCGCATCATCCACAAGCTCGCGAAGCTCCTTAATAGCGCTTGCGTAGCGGCCTGCATATTCAATTGCATTGTTCATGGATTTACGATATTGGCTGACGATCTCCATTATATTTTTCTCTTCCACGGCAGTTAATTTACAATGTTTAGCGATATCAAAGATTTCATCCCCTTTTCGGGATTCATCTGGGAAGTATACGTGGGGCTCAGTACTGTCAAAAATACAGAATTTAATTTCTGGTAAGATGACCATATCGATTGATTTTGAATCAAGTCCACACCATACCATTTGTACGTCAAACCCACGAGTTAACGCATCTTTTGCAATTTTTTTCATCAATGAAGATTTCCCCGTACCAGGGTAGCCCTTAATGAAAACCCGACGCTCTAAATTTTTCGTAATGTCTTGTAGGGTATCTCGAGCCCCATTTGGTGTTAAAGTACCTAGAAGGCGATGAGTTAGTGTTCCTTCTTTGTTTAATTCCATCGCACCAAACAAGTCATTTAAGAACGTCCCAATTTGTGCATTTAGACCTTTCCAGTCCATATGTCTTTGAGTTTCTACTTCCCAATCATCATGAATTCGTAGCGCTGAAGCAAGGGATCCAAAGCATTGATTATGCCATTTCTCAGATTCTTTCACGAGTTGTGAAATCTTTTCACCATTTGCAGTAATATATTCTTTATTGAAGCATTCATAAAGGGAGATGATTTGGTCTCGTGTGCCGAGTAGAGTGGGCTCAATTGAAGGTTTTGTTGCACCTAAATATAACGTGTTTTTAGATCTAACGAAGATTGCTTCTACTGTGTTTTCAAAAAGAGGGTCATAATAAAATTCCACATCAAAACCTTTTTCTAAATGCTTATCACCAATTTCTTGTAATAACGAGGATAGTTTAAACCCTTGTGGACCTTTAAAAAAATACACTGTTGATGATTCATTTAATAAGTCTTGATAAACATTTTTCATTCCTTGACCAGTCATTGCATGCCCAAAGTACTTTGTTATTGTTGCACTCAAGTCTTCATCCTTCCGTATGTTAATAAACAGCAATACGCGAGTAGCATTGTGTGCTTTTCATAATAGTAAGATTACATTAAGGCGGAACCTAAAGCACATTTCGTTTTATCATATGCACATTCGCCTAATTGGTTAAAACAGCATAGAAGCGGAAGAACATCTACTTACCAAGCGTCTGCGATTACTTTACATACAGTGTTAACACTAGCATGACTCACATCTTAAAAAGAAAAAAATCCGAACGCATCAATTTCGCGTTCGAATTTTTTTAATTCCCTCTACTCTATAACGCCTAATTCACGACCTACTTTTTCATAAATCGCAAGTGCTTCGTCTAACATTTCTTTTGTATGTGCAGCGATTGGCATATTGCGAACACGGCCAGTTCCTTTTGGTACTGTTGGGAAGACGATTGATTTTGCATAGACGCCCTCTTCCACAAGTCGTTTCGAGAAGGTTTGTGTTAATTTTTCATCGCCAATAATACATGGAGTAATCGGTGTTTCAGAATTACCGATATTAAATCCAAGCTTTTTAAGGCCTGCTTTTAAATAGTTTCCGTTTTCCCATAATCGATCGTGTAATTCGGTTGAATCCATAATCATTTGTAATGCCGTGATGATGGCAGCAACATCGGCTGGTGTTTTAGCAGTTGAGAATAAGAAAGGACGTGAACGAACTTTTAACCAGTCGATTAAGTTTTTCTTCCCTGCCACGTAACCACCAACTACCCCAATTGCTTTTGAAAGTGTCCCGATTTGGAAGTCGACCTCTTTTTCAAGGCCAAAATGCTTAACTGTCCCTTTTCCTTTTCCCGTAACACCTGAGCCATGAGCATCATCCACATACGTAATCAAGTCAAATTCTTTGGCAATTTGTACGATTTCAGGAAGTTTTGCAATATCCCCATCCATTGAGAATACCCCATCAGTGATAACCATGACTTTATTGTATAAACCAGATTCCTTCGCTTCTTTTGCTTTTGCACGAAGGTCGTCCATATCTGAGTGATTATACGCAATAATTTTTGCTTTAGATAAACGGCATCCATCAATAATAGAGGCATGATTTAACTGATCAGAAAGGATCGCATCATTTTTATCCATTACTGCTGAAATCGCGGCCATGTTACAGTTGAAGCCAGATTGATACGAAATCGCTGCTTCCGTTCCTTTGAACTCCGCTAGCTTTTCTTCTAATTTTACGTGGAGGTCAAGTGTACCGTTAATTGTACGAACTGCCCCGGATCCAACTCCATACTTGTCGATTGCTTCTTTTGCTACTCGTTTTAACTCTTCATTTGTAGCGAGCCCTAAATAGTTATTTGAAGATAAGTTAATAAGTTCTTTCCCATTCACTTGGATGATTGGTCCGTTTGCGCCCTCTAATGTCTCGATTTCATTGTAAAGTCCTTGATCATGAAGTGCTTGTAAGTTTTCGTTAAGAAATGTATCTAAAATTTTAGACATGTCCCCCATCTCCCTTTCACTTTCGAGTTAGTTAGATTTTAGCATACTCTCCACTTTTTCGATATTTAGGTGATAAAACAATTTATGTTAGGAATTTTATTAAATAAAAAAACTAGCTAAAGAGTGTTATGCCTCTTTAGCTAGTGGTTTTGTATGTTTTGTAGAAATTTTATCATATTCCGGTCCAGCAATTTTCTTTTCCAATAATCTTTGGAAATATGGTAGTGCAGCTTGAATTATATATCCTGAACATAGGGCAATGATAATTGTTCCTATACCTACTGGGCCACCTAGCAACCATCCTAGTATTGTTGCTACAGACTCCATCGTTAAGCGGGCCATTCGAATCGAACCCCCAAGCTTTTCAACAATGAGGATCATAATAGTGTCACGAGGTCCTGCTCCTAAATTAGGTGAAATATATAATGCGCAACCTACCCCTAAAATAATTACACCGAATATAAAGTAAGCTATTTCATAAATCAGTACATCGGTAGTTGGTAGCAGCCAATTAAAGAGGTCAATAAATAAACCACAAAGCAACATATTAATCCAAGTTGTAATCTTTGGCCATTCTTTTAAAATCAATGATGTCGATAGGATAATACACAATCCTAGGATAATTCCCCATGAACCAACTGATAAACCCAGTCTTTGAAATAATCCTATATGTAGTACATCCCAAGGTGCAGTTCCTACAACCTTTCCTTTAATCGTCATCGCTACCCCAAATGACATGACTGCAATTCCTACGACGAAAAACAGCCAACGCCATTTTAATTCTTTTCTCATTACAAAGCCTTCTTTCAAAATGTTAAAAGGAATGGATCCCCTTATTTAATTCTAATAGACATTTCGTCCGCGATTTGACTAAGTGTTAGTCTTCATCTATGAAACTAAACTTTTAGTTGTGCGAATTTACCGTTCGTTACGCGGTTTAAATCATTGGGATTAAGTTTAATTTGCATACCGATTTTCCCTGCACTTACGACGATGTAATCAAGTGTAGAGGCTGATTCATCAATAAATGTTGGAAATAACTTTTTCATGCCGACTGGCGAACAACCGCCTCGTATATATCCAGTTGTACTTAGCAAATCCTTTACATGGAGCATTTCAATTTTCTTTTCTCCTGCTACTTTCGCACCTGCTTTTAAATTCAGCTCTGCTCCAACTGGGATCACAAAAACAAAATACTTACCAGTTCCCGCAGTCGTTACAAGCGTTTTAAAAATATTAGAAGCCGGGAGTCCGACTTTATTCGCAACTGACACTCCATCTATTTGTTGATCAGTTGTATCATATTCCATTAAGCTATATGCAATTTTTTGTTGATCTAATAAACGAACAGCATTTGTTTTTGGTATTTTATGTTTTGCCACCATCATCACAACCCCAATAAATTCCATTTCATGTCGATTTCATTTCTTATAATAGCAGATTTTTATCAAATCGCTAGGACTTTTTAAAAAAAGAAGATTAATTGTGACTTGGCATTAGTTGTCCTTGTTACACGTTAAGTAAAAAACTAAAGTTAAATACTATAGTTATATCGTGGCCCATTCATTTCGAGCGCGTTGTTTGCTAGTTCCATTTGAAAAGAATACTTTGAAATGGCTTTATTATAAATACGAAGATTAATTAGTTCAAAAATTGAGGGATGGTTAGCCTCTAAATTAAATCGACTCGATCCTTGTCCATCCATTTCAAACCGATTAAATTCGAATAGACCATCATCACCTAGAAATTCCTCGCTTGCAGTTTGTAATTTAGTTTCTTGAATTTGGTTGAGGGTAGCCAAAGTTGAGTGATTTAAGTCTTTTTTCGATTCAATTGCTTCATTAATCCCTCCATCTGTTCCTTCAGTAATAAAGGTTAGCAAAGCATTTATGACCTCACTTTTATTGGCTAGTGAATACTGTTTTGTTTTATTGTAAGCCTCTTCTGTTTCTTTACGTATTCGTTTACGTTCTCCAAAATCAAGTCTATTCATGGAACGAGTTATTTGCATAGAGACCCCCCATTCATTCACACATATTTACAATATATAGTAAATCCAATATTATGATTTTTCAATCTATTAGGTTTTGGGGCATAAAAATAGCCATGCAAAGTGATTCTTTGCATGACTATTTTTAATGATAGGATTCATTTGAATTTACTTCTAATATACTTTCAGCAATGTTAACGGCATGATCTCCAATACGCTCTAAGTTGGAAATAATATCAACATAAAAAATGCCTGCCGAACCAGAGCATTCACCGTTATTGACACGATAAATATGTCGTTTTCTTAGTACGCGTTCTAATTCATCGATTCGATATTCGTTATTAATGATTTCTCTCGCGAAGTCTTTACTTTGTCTATCTAAGGCAAGAACAGCTAAACTAACCGTATCTAAAACCAACTCATACATTTCGTTTAATTCTTGAGTTGCTACTTCACTAAATTTCACCCTGTTTACTTCTCGTGACTGTATTAGCTCTACTAAATTTTCAAAGTGGTCACCAATACGCTCAATATCGCGAATGTTTTGCAATAGTGAATAATGTACTTTTGAATCTGTCTCAGAAAAAGAACCTTGCGATAATTCAACTAAATACTCTGTTATTTCACGATCTAGATTGTTAATTACTTCTTCAAGTTGAATTGTTATGTCTACATGTTTTCTTTCACCTGTTAATAAGAAGTCCAACGATTCTTGAAGACCACTTACTGCAAACTCACCCATACGTACTACCTCTTGTTTTGCTTGTCCAAGAGCAATTGATGCAGATTGATCAATTAATGTTTTATCTAAATGTTTCGAAGCATATCCAATCGTTGCATCCTCTCCAGGCACAATTTTTGTTACCACGTATGCGATTAACCCAATGAACGGCAATTGAATTATTGTATTAATTACGTTAAATGTTCCATGGGCAAAAGCTAGTTGCATTTTTGGTTCAAGATTTAATACACTAGCAATCCACACCACATAATTTGTGAATAGTGGTAGTAAAATCATAAAGATTATTGTTCCAACTACATTAAATAACACATGTGATGCTGCTGCACGTCGAGCTGCCACAGATGCCCCTATACTTGCTAATAAAGCAGTGATTGTTGTACCAATATTTTCTCCAAATAATATAGGTATTGCCCCATCTAATGAAACTATGCTCTCAGCATATAAGCCCTGTAAGATTCCTACTGTTGCAGAAGATGATTGAACAATTACCGTCATTACTGTTCCTATCATTACACCTAATATAGGGTGTTCACTAAGTCTTACAGTTAAGTCAATAAAGGATTCCAAATTATGTAAAGGTTTCATACCATTACCCATCATTTCTAAACCTAAGAACAATCCTGCGAGGCCGAATAAAATTTGTCCCAGATTTTGAATTGAGCTCTTCTTAAAGAAAAATAACAGTATAGCACCAACAGCCAAAATGGGGTAAGAGTAAATACCAACATCAAAACCAATGATAAAGGCGGTAACTGTCGTACCAATATTGGCTCCCATTATGACACCAATTGCTTGACGCAGTGTCATGAAACCTGCACTCACTAAACCAACTGTAATAACAGTTGTCCCAGAACTAGATTGTATTAATACTGTGACAACAATCCCTACTAATACACCCATCAAAGGGTTTGTAGTAAATTTATCAAGAATATCTCGAAGACGATCGCCAGCTGCTTTTTGCAAGCCTTCTCCCATATACTTAATGGCAAATAAAAATAGACCTAATCCCCCTAGAAACTGAAATATCATTGATTGCCAATCCATTTATACACCTTCACTCTCGCAAGTTGTCGACACTATTATTTATAATTCGCCAAAGAATGTAAATGAAATTTACATAACGGAAATAAAATTTATATTAAATTTACAAAAAATATATTAACTTTACTTTACCACAATATAAAAATCTTATAATAAATTTTATGCCAAAAATCTGACCCTTAATTTTTCCAAACTCCCATAAAATGCAGTTAGTATTTGTCATTAACTTTGATTGACTCTTTATGAGTTTTTGAAAAGTATTCGGTTGGACCTATCATTCTATTACCACGAAAAAAAGGCGCTCATCTAATCCTGAGGCGCCTTTTCATCATTCTCAATTCAATTGCGGGTTAAAAGTGCACACATTTACGTTCTTTTATGATTAGGTGACTACCACCCTAATTAAACTTATTCAGTTACTATTATCCGAATCTACCAGTAATATAATCCTCGGTTCTTTGGTCGTTTGGTACTGAAAAGATTTTATCTGTTTCATCATATTCAACAATTTCCCCATTTAAGAAGAAAGCTGTTTTGTCTGAAATACGTGCTGCTTGTTGCATATTATGAGTAACGATTACGATCGTATAGTCTTTTTTCATGTCTGAAATTAATTCTTCAACCTTTAAAGTTGATATTGGGTCTAGTGCCGAAGTAGGTTCATCCATTAGAATAATTTCAGGCTTCATAGCTATGGCACGTGCGATACAAACACGTTGTTGTTGACCACCTGATAACCCAAGTGCTGATGTTTTTAAGCGGTCTTTTACTTCATCCCAAATGGCTGCTCCACGCAAGCTCTCTTCGACAATTTTATCTAGTTCTTTTTTGTTTTTAATTCCCTGCCCTCTAGGACCATATGCTACATTATCATAAATACTCATAGGGAATAGGTTTGGTTTTTGGAATACCATCCCTACTTTTGTTCTTAATTTAATAACATCATTAGTTTGATAGATATTTTCGTTTTCAATGATAATTTCACCGTTAATATTTACACCATCAATTAAATCATTCATACGGTTTAGTGTTCGTAAAAAGGTAGATTTACCACAGCCTGATGGACCAATTAAAGCCGTAACCTCTTTTTCTTGGATATTCATTGATACAGAATATAGTGCCTGATTATCACCATAAAACAAGTCTAAATCTTTCACCTTTATTTTTGGTGTTTCTGTTAGTTGCTCCATCATCTGTAGTCGCTCCATCTTCATTGTTTTATGTTGTTCATTCGCTGTATTATTACGTTCCATCACTGTTGTAGTCATAATCATACTCCTCTTCTAGTAGTCAGCTTTATTTAACTTTTTCGAAATATATGTTGCCGTCAAATTCAATATCAGAATGATCACAATTAAGACAATTCCAATTGCAGCAGCAAGTTCAATATCACCAGATTCCTGTGTAACTAAATAAGAATGAACTGTTAATGTTCTTGCAGAAGAGAAAATACTTTCTGGTAACGCCGCTACTGTTCCAGCTGTTAAAAAGATTGCAGCTGATTCTCCTACGATACGTCCAATGGAGAGAATGATACCGGATAAAATACCAGGCATAGCACTTGGTAAAATTACTTTATATAAAGTTTGAAGCTTAGTATTTCCAAGAGCTAGAGAACCCTCACGATATGAGCGAGGAACCGTTTTTAACGATTCTTCCGTTGTTCGGATAATTACAGGAAGCACGATAATTGTTAATGTCAATGAAGCAGCAATAATAGACATACCCAATTTTAAAGTCGTTACAAAGAATACGGCCCCGAATAAACCATAGATAATCGATGGAATCCCTGTTAAACTTTCTGTCGCAAAACGAATGATTCTAACTAATCGACCTTGTTTCGCATACTCTTGTAAATATACTGCAGCCAAAATACCGATTGGCGTAGCAATGACTAATGAGATGACAATTGTATAGATTGTTGTAACAATCATTGGCCAAATCCCACCACCACCTGTTGGGGAATAATCACCAAAGATAAAATCAAAACTAATTAACCCAATTCCTTTATAAAATATATATCCAACGATCGTAACGAGGACGGCAACTGTTAAGAAAGCCGAAAACCAAAGAAGTCCACGTAACAAGTTATCTTTAAACTCTCTCAATTTAGTTACCACCTTTCGAGCTGATCTTTGCTAATACGAAATTCAAGATTAAGATAAACGAGAATAACACAATCCCCGTTGCAAATAACATACCTTGATGTGTTCCTGCAGCGTATCCCATTTCTAGTGCAATGTTCGTTGTTAATGGACGTATACTATCTGTTAAACTCGTCGGAATAATCAGACTGTTTCCTGCTACTAAAATAACAGCCATTGTTTCCCCAATTGCTCTACCCATTCCTAAAACAATTGCAGTCATAATTCCTGATTTAGCTGCCGGTACCACTACTTTGAAGATTGTCCCAATTTGAGAAACACCTAATGCTAACGAGCCTTCACGATAAGTTTTAGGTACTGCTCTAATCGCTGTTTCTGAAACTGTCACAACTGTCGGTAGCATCATAATGGCTAGGACAAGAATAACTGCAATTAAACTTTGTCCTTTCGCTAATCCCAAATTATTTTGTAAAAATGGAACGATGACCGCAAGACCGAAAACACCATATAATACTGATGGAATCCCTGCCAGTAACTGTACTGCAGGAGAAATAATTCTCGCTAATTGTTTCGGTGCTATTTCGGCTAAGAAAATAGCTGTAAACAGTCCGATTGGAACCCCAATAATTAAGGCCCCTACAGTAGCATATATAGATGCTATAATCATTGGTAAAATGCCGAATTTGTCTTCACTTGGTACCCAATCCACTCCTAAAAGGAAGTCTATAAAGCTATAACCTTCCGCTACAAATGGATGGAAGCCTCTATAAAATACAAAGCCTATAATTAAAACTAAACTTATTACCGATATAAGCGCACATAGTAGAAAAACTCTTCCTGATAATTTTTCTAGCATATACTTCTTCTTATTTGCTTTTTCAATAGGTGGGGTGACCATGTTCATTCCTCCTAGAATGCATAAACATATGATGTAAAGAATTGAAAATTTGTTTCATAGATTGTTTATCGTAAAGGTATTGCTCCTGCTTCTGATACAATTACTTGTCCTTCTTCACTTAAAATATAATCAATAAATTGTTGTCCTTGTTCACTAAGGTTCTCTTCTTTATGAACAAATAAGAATGGACGGGATAGCTTATAGGTTTTATTTAGAACGTTCTCCGCTGTCGCTTCGACTCCGTTAATTTTCATAGTTGAAATAGAGTCATCAATGTATTCAAAGGAAATAAATCCTACTGCATGCTTATTTGTCGCAACAGTCGTTTTAATATTTCCGTTACCACTCGCAACGATCGCACTTCTAACTAGTTCACCAGAAGAATAGTCTACAATTTCTTGGAAAGCATCACGGGAACCAGAGCCATCCTCGCGGGATACAACGACGATTTCCAAATCATCGCCTCCAAGCTCCTTCCAATTTGTCACTTCACCAGTAAAGATCTGTTTCACTTGTTCCATTGTCAGGTCTTTTACCTTATTGCTAGGATGTGTGACGACGACAATCCCATCATAAGCAATGACACTCTCATCCAAGCCATTTGCTATTTCTTCTTCCTTTAGATCACGGGAAGACATCCCAATCTCCGATACACCACTTGTTGCATTTGTTATTCCAGCAGAAGAACCAATTTGATTAACTTCTATATTAATCTCAGATTGTTCTTCATATTTTGCTGCTAGTTTTTCAGCTAAAGGACCAACTGATGTAGATCCTGAAATAGCTAATGTATAATTATCACCGTTTGATGAGTTAGTAGTATTTTCATTAGTTTGATTACATGCTGTTAATAAAGTTGTTAAAGATAGTACCAATAACGCTTTTTTTATAAGTGTCATATATAAACCTCCAAGATTGTATTGGCGACTTCTATAGAATACAAAGGGCTTGTAAATTTACTTCGGTACTTTTGTAAAGGTTTTGTAAATTTATTAAGAAATAATTGACAGTGTGTAAGAATTGTAAATATATTCCTACATTTTAATTGAATATTGTCCCAAAAAAGTTTTATATTTGTGATTAATATAATTTGATCCATAAAAAAACGACTGAAATTTATTCAGTCGTTTTGATTTGCTTTATTTAATTTTTAGTCAAACTTTAATCCTTTTAGTGCATCTGCTAGTCCTGTGTTAATTGGCTCTTCTACTTTTTCTTGTTGTTTTAAATATTTTTGAACAGAGCGTTTGTCCACTTTACCACCGGACTCTTTTTTACGACGTTCTTGGAAAGTAGATAATTTCTCACGATATCCACAAATACATGTGAATATTTGTCCATCTCCTTCTCCTCGTAACTCTAGTTTTTTATGGCATTGAGGGCATCTCGCATTGGTTGTACGAGAAACATTTTTTCGATGACCACATTCACGATCTTGGCAAACTAGCATTTTTCCTTTTTTGCCATTCACCTCTAACATCGGTTTCCCACAATCAGGACAGCTTTTTGTTGAAATATTATCATGTTTATATTTTTTATCACTTGCTTTAATTTCTTTCACGATTTCTTTCGTGTAGTTTTTCATATCCCCGATAAATACTTCTTTTTTTAACTTTCCTTTGGCAATTTGCTCGAGTTTCATTTCCCACTCTGCAGTTAGTGCAGGTGATTTTAACTCCTCAGGTACCAAATCTAGAAGTTGTTTACCTTTGGATGTAATATAAATCTCTTTTCCACCACGTTTTTCTATTAAAAATGAATTGAATAACTTCTCAATAATATCAGCACGTGTGGCAACCGTTCCAAGTCCACCTGTTGATTTTAGGGTTTCTGCAATCTTTTGATCCTGTGCTTCTAAATATTTTGTAGGATTCTCCATCGCAGATAATAATGTTGCCTCAGTAAATCTTGTTGGTGGTTTGGTTTGACCTGCAGTTAAAGCAATCAAGGAAATATTCAACGTATCACCCTGATTAATCTGTGGTAAAAGTTGTTCTTTTACATCTTCATCTCGCTCTTCTTCATCAAAGCGATTTTCATATACTTTTTTCCAGCCTGCTGAAAGGATCGTTTTCCCTTTTGCTATAAACGTTTCATCACCAATTTTAGCTTTTAAAGTTAATTGCTCATATTCAGCTGGTGGGAAAAGTACAGCTAAAAAACGCTTAACGACTAAATCATAAATTTTACGTTCTTTATCACTAAAAGCAGAGTAATTTACGTAGCCCTCTGTTGGGATAATTGCATGGTGATCGCTTACTTTTTGATCATCTACAAATGCTTTGTTCGCTTTTATTGGCTTTTTTAACACTTCATTTGCAAGTGCTCGATATTCGCCTACACCACACGCTTTTAATCGTTCAGGGATCGTAGCAACAATATCTTGTGAAATAAAGCGTGAGTCTGTTCTTGGATACGTTAATACTTTATGTTGTTCATAAAGTTTTTGCATAATATTTAATGTTTCTTTTGCAGAATAGCCAAACAGTTTATTGGCATCCCGTTGAAGTTCAGTTAAATCGTACAAGCCAGGGGCAAAGGATTTTTTATGCTTTTTATCAATTTCCGAAACAACTGCTTGCTGTTTACCAAGGCGATTGACGATTGATTCCATTTTCTCTTTATTAAAACTGCGTGTGTTGTTCGTTTTCGTATCAATCCACGTTAGTTTTAACTGTTGGTTTGTTTGTGCTTCAATGCCATAGTAATCGCGAGGTTTAAAATTTTTAATTTCATCCTCTCGTGCAGCAATAATCGCCACTGTTGGTGTTTGTACACGTCCGCAATTAAGCTGAGCATTAAATCTCGTTGTGAGAGCACGGGTTGCATTTAATCCAATATACCAATCTGCTTCAGAACGAGCCACAGCTGAATGATAGAGATTTTCATAAGCTTTTCCTGGTTTTAAGTTTTTAAAGCCGTCTTTAATTGCTTTATCGGTTACGGATGAAATCCAAAGACGTTTAATTGGCTTTTTCACTTTTGCTTTGTCAATAATCCAACGTGCCACTAACTCCCCTTCACGTCCGGCATCTGTTGCAATGATGATGTCACTAACATCTCCACGAAGTAATTGGGATTTAACCGCGTTGAATTGTTTGCCAGATTGTTTAATAACCGTTAGTTTCAAACGATCTGGTAGCATTGGTAAGTCCTCTAAATTCCATGTTTTATATTTTACATCGTAGCTTTCAGGGTCCGCTAATGTTACTAAATGACCCAGTGCCCATGTGACGATGTATTGATTACCCTCAAGATAACCATTTCCTTTTTTATTACAATTCAGCACCCGCGCAATATCACGTGCTACTGATGGTTTTTCAGCTAATACTAAACTTTTTGCCATACGTAAAACTTCCTTTCATCTTTCCCGTAAGCTAAATATAGCATATCAAGGACTGTCTTTCAGTTTTGGGAATAGGAATTAGTACATTGAACCAAAAATTAAAATAATAATTATGTAATTGAAACTTTTGTCACTTCGAGTATTTCCTTCGTCTATTCCTATAGCTTCTCTTTGAATAAATTATATTAATAAATATTTATTCTTATGGAGGCAATACAATGGAGTTCGATTTATTTGCATCCTTTATTGACACAAGATCCTATGTATTAATTCCTGTATTATATATAATTATTTTTCTTCTTCGGCAAACGCCGCATATTCCTACATGGACTCATGCATGGATTGCAATGGGAATTAGCGTTGTGTCGTGTTTGTTCTATTATGGTTTTATGATACAGTCATTTGTTGAAGGGGTTCTCGTTACAGGGGTTGCAATATTAACGAAAGATTTAATTCATGTAAACGTAAGTACCGGTAGAACAAAAAAAGAAGATAACACGAAATAACTTAGGTGAGACGATGAATTACGGACTTGCCTTTCTTGTTCCGTAATCACGCCAGTTATTGATAAAATCCTATTTCCCCCTATTCTTAGGAAAGAAAAATTGATCATTAGAATCAAGCGATACAAAGTAAAAAGCACGCCAAGCAATGATTTGCTGGCGTACTTTTCTTTTCACAACGATTCTTCCATCAGCATGTATACTGACAAATTATTAAACAAGCTCTTTAGCTGACACTTCGTGAAGAATTTTGCCTAAACGTTTAATGCCCTCTTCAATGACAGCGGGTTCTGAGTTTGTGAAGTTTAATCGTAACGTATTAACATTTGTCTTATCAGTATAGAATGGATCACCTGGTACAAAGGCAACCTTCACTTCCATTGCTCTATCGAATAATTTTAGAGCAGACATGCCCTCTTCTAACGTCACCCAAATGAACATACCGCCATCTGGTTTTGTGTACTTGACTGTAGATGGGAAGTACTTTTCCATAGCACTTAGCATTGCATATGCCTGCTCACGATAAAGGTTAATGATTTTATCAACATGTTCTTGATATGCGTTGTTTACTAAGTAGTCATGGATTACGTATTGAGCAAAAATATTTGAATGTAAATCGACTGCTTCTTTGGCTGTATTAATATGACGAATCAATTCTTTATTTTTAGATACGATATATCCTAAACGGAATCCAGGTGTAACGGTTTTAGAAAATGACCCAAGTAAAATTGAATTTTCTAAACGACCTGCACCGATATAAGGCAATTTCTCACCATTCCAACGTAAATCACCGTATGGATCATCTTCAATTAAAGCTACATCATATTTCTTTACTACCTCATAAATTGCATCACGTTTTTCCTTTGAATATGTAATACCTGACGGGTTATGGAAGTTTGGAACAGTGTAAATAAATTTTACATTTGGATTTTGAAGCGCCTTTTCTAATTCTTCTACATTTAAACCGTCATCTTCTAACGTTACCGAATGGAATGTCGGTTCAGTTAAATTAAACGCTTGAATTGCCCCTAAATACCCTGGCTCTTCCATTACAATGCCATCACCTTTATTCACTAGCACTTGTGCAATTAACATTAATGCTTCTTGTGAGCCTGTTGTAATGATGATGTCATCGGCTTCAATCTCATAACCGAAATCGTTATTATATTTATTTGCTATATATTCACGTAAAGGTAGGTATCCTGCTGTTGTAGAATACTGGAATAGTTTTGGACCATTTTCTTCTATTGAATGTTGAATTGAATTTTGTAATTCATCAATTGGAAATGAAATTGGATTTGGTAATCCACCTGCAAAGGAAATGACTTCAGGATTCCCCGTAACCTTTAAAATATTTCGTACGAACGATGGTGGTGTATTTACTATTCTGTCTGAGTACTTCATCATGCAAAACCTTCTTTTCTTTTTTACTCCCTGAAGTGATTTTCCTTTCAATCGATTCAGTATGTTTTATATTATCAAAAAATTTAAACATTTCAAGATGTAGTTTTCAAGAAAATACTCAATCAGACTGTTGGCGTTTATTTATGGGTGGTTACTTTAATATTGAATTATATGGTTAAATTGGCTTTCATTTAGATTGTATTGGTAGTAATGAATTGTATAGCCATTATTGGATAACCTAATAAAGTTATTAAATATTTTGCATGATCGGAGGTAAAAAATGTCTTCAGAGGAGATTCTTTTGTGGATTAGAAAGCAATTCGAGAATACAACTGAATTAACACAAAAGACCTTAGATTATGATAATAAATATGCCTTGCTATTTTATGTAAAGTCACTTATAGATCAGGAATTACTTCAAAAGTTGATTATTAAGCCTTTTTTTGAAATGGCTAACGAAAATCAGTTCAAAGCTTATTTAATTGCTTTACCGCAGTTTCAAAAGGCTGAGTCAAAAGAACAAGCTGTATTAGAAGTGACAAATGGACATACGTTGATTGTCATTCAACATGACTTGTATTTAATCGATTTGCAATTAGCCACGAACAATCAAGTTTCAACTACTTCAGTAGAAACGACCATTCATGGTTCGAATATAGCACTAAGTGAAAATTTAATGACGAATATTAATTTAATACGTTCCTATTATCATCAAGCTTCTTTATCCATCGAATATTTTACGAAAGGTGAAGTCAATCAACAAAAGATCGCGATTATTTACGATAAAGAGCATGTGAATAAGAAGGCATTAGAAATTATTAAACAAAAACTTCAACAGCTCGATCAACAAGTGATTTCTGCATCCACTGAATTGAATAATTACTTAAATGATAAGCGTTTTTCCTTGTTCCCTCAAATGCTGATGACAGAACGTCCTGATCGTATTGTCTATAATATTGCTGGTGGAAAAATCGCCCTTATCTTGGACGGTAATGCCCAATCTTTGATAGCACCTGCTGTATTTTTCGACTTCATGACTACCATGGAGGATAATTACCACACCTTATTCATTTCACTATTTGTAAGGATCCTCCGATATGCTGGATTATTTGTCAGCATTCTTCTGCCAGGATTGTATGTAGGTATTACATCTTTCGCACCGGAAGTGTTTAGAACTGAATTGGCTTTAACCGTAGCTGGAAGTCGTATTGGCGTACCATTTTCTTCCTTTGTCGAAGTGCTTTTTATGTTGTTCTTTATGGAACTTTTATTAGAGGCGAGTATCCGACTACCTAAAGTCGTTAGTGCTACAGCAACTACAGTAGGTGGTCTAATCCTAGGAACAGCTGTTACTGAAGCAGCACTTGCATCGAATATTATGGTCATAATCGTTTCAGCAGTGGCCATTTCAACATTTGTTATTCCTGTCAATGAATTGGCATTTACTATACGTATTGTGCGATTAATTTTATTGTTAATCACAAGTGTATTTGGTTTGGCTGGTCTAACATTAGGATTATATGGGTTAATCATGTATTTGGTTTATTTGGATAGTTTTGGAGAACCCTATCTTAGATTATTCAATTACCAGAAAGCCAAGAAAAGTTCGGAGGGACAGGCTTGAGTAGATATTATTACTACTTAGTTTTAATTAATATGATTGCCAATGTCATTGCTTCAGTCCCTGCAATTCTCTTGCACTTTCATGATGATGGGGCTGTTTCTGCGATGATCTTTGCGGTAGTATTAGGTCCCATACTTGTATTTTACTTTACACGTTTTTTTAATCATTTTCCTGGAATGACATTACCGGAATTATTGCAAAAAACTACCGCAAAATGGTTCTATAATCCTTTCATTTTATTTTTAGCGATTACGTGGTTTATCGCTGGAATGATTACATTAATTACTTATACATTTCTTCTCATCCGTTATTTGACACCAGAAATGCCCATTATTCAAATTAGCTTAACCATTCTCCTTGCTGTAATTTTTGGATGTCTAATGAAAACGGATCGAGTGTTCTATACAATTGAAATTATTTTGTTGTTAACCGTTCCTTTAACAATATTAGTTTTCATAAAAGCCTACACGAATGAAAATTTGAGATGGGAATTTGTAAAAGAAGCAGCGTTATATTTTAATCAATTCCCCAATCTGAATGCCTTCTCCGCTTGCTTCTTCTTATTTCTTGGGAGCGCTAATCTCATTATCTTTAACCGTTTTTTTAAAAACAAACAAAATTTTGGATTTAAGCAGCTCACGTTAATTGTTGCGATCTCTATTATGACATTATTCACCACTTATTTTATTCCTATTGGTTTTAATGGCGTTGAAGGTATCGGTGAACTTGTTTACCCTTGGATTACTACAAGCGACTCATTAAGAATGAAATTCTCTTTGATTGAACGTGTTCTATTCATTTTTTTACTGTTCTATTTAGGGATTGCATTTTTAAGTATCCTTATTCACTGGCATGTATCAATTGAATTACTGAAATATGTATTCAACTTCGAAAAATTCAAATTTAAAGGATTTAAATTTGGAGTTTTCCTTCCAATTCCATTTTATATTGGAGTCTCTTTATATTTTGTCCGTCTACTCGATGAGTATCAATTGTTTCGATTTTCCAGCATTTTTTACAATATACTAATTATTTTCTTCCCAATGATGCTCATTTTGTTTTTCTTTATAAAAAGGAGGATGAAAAATGTTAAAAAAGCGGAACAAAATTAAGCAGTTTTTTCTGCTAATCATTTTAATCCTTTCTGTGCTATCTGGTTGTGGTGAATTTAAAGATATCGATAAAGATGTATTTGTTTCTATGATTGGTATCGACCTCTCGGATGACCCTGAAAAGCCGTATAAAGTAACCTTAAAGCTTTATGTGCCAACTAGTTCTTTTAAACAATCACCTAAGCCTGAATATACTTACCTCACGCAAAATGGGAAAACACTAACTGAAGCGATTCGTATATTGGAAACGCATTCTGACAAAGAAGTAGATTTTGGTCATTCAAAGCTTATAGTAATTGGTGAAGAACTACTAAATGCCAACAAAAGTAAAGAAATTATGGATTTTTTACTAAGAAGGCCTGATATTCAAATGATTTCTTGGCTTGCAATAGGGAGACCTTCAGCAGAAGAAATTGTAAAATTGGTCCCTCAAAGCGAAACAGCTGCATATCCTGCATTATTCAACTACTTTGATCATAACGGGACGGATAGTCCATACATTGTAACGACTTACTTATTTGATTTCCGAAGAAAGATGTTGGAAAGTGGAATCGATCCAATCCTACCACTTATTGAAATTAATAAGGAAGAGGAACATTTCGAAGTAAATAAATCCATTGTATTGGATCATGACAAAAAGCCCCACGAACTTAGTTCACTAGATACGTTGATTTTTAACATGCTGACACGGAATTTAGATGTTACTGATTTAGTTATTGATGAAGACAATCAACATTTTATTGCAAAAATTGATAATATCAATTCAACATATAAAGTGAAGGTTGATGCTCAGCAACAAATTAAATTGAATATAGATATTGAATTATTCGGGTATATTTCAGAATCTAAAAATACAATGTCAAATCAGCAATTACCTCAGTATAGCGAAATGGTAGAAGCTGAGACCAAAGAAAAATTTTCCGACTTTTTTACAAAGATGCTGAATGCGGGGTATGACCCGATCGGATTTGGTGTAGCTTATAAGTCTAATACACTTCATAACAAGCGAATGAGTCCTAGCGAATGGGATGAAGCATACAAAAATTCGAAAGTTAATATAAAAGTTATGGCCGGTATTAAAAGTACAGGATCAATTCAATAGCCAATTATTAGCTCACAACGCTAATATCAATGCAGTCGGCAAAATAAAGCCGACTTTTTTATTTATCTTAAAGAAAAATGCCCATTCAGAATAAATTCATCTAAATGGACATTGATTGTTTATGGAGCTGATAATTCACTTTCTTTTAACCACTGGTAGTTCTTTACCTCTTCACCCGTTGTTTCTTTAAAATCAACCATATATACGATCGTGTCTTCGGACGTATCGATTTCTCCTTTTGCACCTAGCATTCCTTCTTCACGATCGGAGTTAATAATAACTTCTGCACCCTGATTAAGCGTTTCTACATCTTTATCGTCTACTGGATCTATTTCCTCTTTCACGACCCATTTATGGTTTTCTTGAAAGTCATCGCCTGTAGTCGGAGTATAGGATACTGAATAAACTGTTGTTTCATATGCACCAACGATTGTTCCTTCTGCCCCTTCCATTCCATCCATATGTGCAGCATTGATGATGACTTTATCGCCTATAGCAAATTTTGGGTTTTCCGCTTCCTTTAATCCTTCTGGAATGTCACCCGATGTAGTGCCAATAGCTTGTCCATTTTCATATTTATTCCCATCCATATTTTCTCCGACTTCTTTATTCATCTCGTCGTTATTATTAGTGGCATCCGTACCATTTTCTGTTGTATCACCTTTAGTCGTATCATTAGTCCCACAAGCCGCAAGTGTAAAAGTTGCAATGAGTGACATTGCAATCATCAAAAATTTGTTTGTCATCCGAATCCTCCTAATGTTACATGTCGAGATTTTTTCCTGAATAATTAGTTCGAAAAAATCCATGCTTTAATTTAAAGGATGAGCATAAAAATTCATTCTATTCATAAAAAGGGTTTAAAGGGCATCGCCTATTTTTGGGAGAAATACGTATGGCGTATTCTTATGTGAGCTTCTAGTTGGTTGGGGAAAATGCAATGCAATTTCACTTACTATGCTGCCTATTATTTGCTTGATGAAGTTCATTTTGAGTGTCTTGGTTGAGTGTTTCGAAATTTATCGAGCTGATGAAGACCAAAAATCGGCTAGAAGCTAAGGAAAAGTGTCTTCATTATCCTGATGAAGACACAAACTTGTATAGAACAGAAACAATCAGGTCTTCATCAAGCCGTTGAAGACACAAACTTGCTTAGATTAGGAACAATCAGGTCTTCATCAAGCCGTTGAAGACGCAAATTCGCTTAGATTAGAAACAATCAGGTCTTCATCAAGCCGATGAAGACACAAACTTGCTTAGATTAGTAACAATCAGGTCTTCATCAAGCCGTTGAAGACGCAAATTCGCTTAGATTAGGAACAATCAGGTCTTCATCAAGCCGATGAAGACGCAAATTCGCTTAGATTAGAAACAATCAGGTCTTCATCAAGCCGATGAAGACACAAACTTGCTTAGATTAGGAACAATCAGGTCTTCATCAAGCCGTTGAAGACGCAAATTCGCTTAGATTAGGAACAATCAGGTCTTCATCAAGCCGATGAAGACACAAACTTGCTTAGATTAGGAACAATCAGGTCTTCATCAAGCCGTTGAAGACGCAAATTCGCTTAGATTAGGAACAATCAGGTCTTCATCAAGCCGTTGAAGACGCAAATTCGCTTAGATTAGGAACAATCAGGTCTTCATCAAGCCGTTGAAGACGCAAATTCGCTTAGATTAGGAACAATCAGGTCTTCATCAATCAGCCGATAAAGAGGGTTTTCATCTTATCTCACATGCATTTTCCTCTTCATCACACCTAAAGAACGTAAAAAAACGATGAGCAGTTCACGGCTCATCGTTTCTCCCTTTTTATTTATCTAATTTCACTTTTTGCAGACGTAAGGCGTTTAATACAACAGATACTGAACTAAAAGCCATTGCTGCACCAGCTACCCACGGTGCGAGGAAACCAGCCGCTGCAATTGGTATGCCTAGTACGTTGTAGCCGAATGCCCAAAATAGATTTTGCTTAATGTTTCTCATTGTTTTGTGACTCATAATAATGGCATCTGCAATACTATTTAAGTCGCCCCGAATTAATGTAATATCAGCGGCTTCCATAGCAACATCAGTTCCAGTACCAATCGCCATCCCAATATCGG
Source organism: Ureibacillus composti (assembly GCA_030348875.1). Lineage (GTDB taxonomy): Bacteria > Bacillota > Bacilli > Bacillales_A > Planococcaceae > Ureibacillus > Ureibacillus composti. Next base: position 637,336 of record JAUCEP010000002.1, on the reverse strand, counting down.
CAACTGCTAGGGCTGGTGCATCATTAATGCCATCTCCGACCATAGCTACTTTTTTACCTGAAGCTTGAAGGTTTTTAATTTCTTCCGCTTTCCCCTCTGGTAAAACTTCCGCAATGACCTTCGAGATCCCAACTTGTTCAGCAATCGCTCGAGCAGTTCGTTCGTTGTCACCTGTCATCATAATCACTTCGATTCCCATATTTTGAAGTCGGTGGATTGCCTTTTTCGACGTTTCTTTTAATGTATCAGCTACAGCGACTAAGCCTGCATATTCTCCATCAATGCTTGCAACCATGGCTGTTTTCCCTTCCGCTTCAAATGCTTCCATGACAGGTAAAACCTGTGAAATATCTATTCCATAGATATCCATTAATTTTCGTGTTCCTACTAATATTTCCTTTTGGTTTACCTTTGCTTTTACTCCGTAGCCTGGAAGAGCTTCGAACTCTTTTACTTCACGAAGTTTGATGCCCTGTTGCTCTATTCCTTTTACAATTGCTTCTGCTAACGGGTGTTCAGATTGTTTCTCAGCTGATCCAATAAATGATAGGAAAATACGTTCACTTAAATTTTCAGCAACTAATACGTCTGTTAACTCCGGTTTACCATTTGTCACTGTTCCAGTTTTATCCACTATGACGGTGTTAATGTGGTGAGTTTGTTCTAGATATTCGCCACCTTTAAAGAGAATGCCGAATTCTGCAGCACGACCTGAACCAGCCATAATGGATGTAGGTGTTGCTAAACCAAGGGCACACGGACACGCAATAACAAGGACCGCAATTAACGCTTCTAAAGCAGCACCAAAATCACCTGGAGTAATAAATAGCAACCAAATCATATACGTAACTAATGCAATTCCAATAACGATTGGAACAAAGATCCCCGAAATATTATCAGCTAAACGTTGTATTGGAGCCTTAGAGCCTTGTGCATCTTCCACCACTTTAATGATTTGAGATAAAGCTGTGTCACGACCAATTTTTGTTGCTTTCATTTTTATAAAACCATTACGATTAATCGTTGAACCAAAAGCAATATCACCAATTGATTTATCGACCGGTAAACTTTCACCTGTTAACATTGATTCATCAATCGCTGTATTTCCTTCAATAACCTCGCCATCAACTGGGATTTTTTCACCAGGTTTAACGAGAATAGTATCGCCTACCACTACTTCTTCAAGTGGGATTTCCTTCTCCACCCCATCTCGAAGTACAAGTGCTGTTTTTGCTTGTAGGCCCATTAATTTTTTAATGGCTTCTGATGATCGCCCTTTTGCTCTTGCCTCAAAAAGTTTGCCTAATAAAATCAAGGTAATCAATACCGCACTTGTTTCGAAATAAAGCTGTGGCATATGATGAAGATCACCATTTGCAAGGAACGCCTGGTAGACACTATAAAAGTAAGCTGCAGATGTACCCATCACGACTAGAACATCCATATTTGCACTTTGATTTCTTAAAGCTTTATAGGCACTCACGTAAAAATGCCAGCCAATAATAAATTGAACTGGTGTAGCCAAAATCATTTGAACCCAGGGATTCATTAATAATTCGGGTACGTAAATGAACGAAGTAAATGAAAAATGCCCAACCATCGTCCATAACAGTGGTAAAGAAAGTATAGCTGATATGATAAATTTACGTGTTTTCTTTTTGATTTCTTGCTCCCGATAATCGATTGCATCTTGTTCATGATCCTTAATATGTGCCCCATATCCTAACTTTTCTACACGCGCGATAATATCTGATACGGATACATCTGAAGGATTATATTCTACTGTTGCATTTTCGAGTGCTAAGTTAACTGTAGCAAGGGAAACCCCTTCGATTTTGTTTAAGCCTTTTTCAATTCTTGTCGCACAGGCTGCACAGGTCATCCCTGTAATAGCGAATTCCTTTTTCTCTTTGACGACCCCGTATCCAAGATGATGGATTTTCTCTTCAAACTCTTTTTCCGTTACCTTTTCCGGGTCATATTTAATTGTCGATTTTTCGAGGGCGAGATTCACCGTTGCTTCTTCTACACCCTCCAATTTATTGAGGCCTTTTTCAATTCTCGTTGCACAAGCCGCGCAAGTCATACCGGTAATTTGGAGACTCGCTTCTTTTGTTTGCTTTGCCATATTTGTCATAATAGAATTACACCTCTATTAAAATATACCTCGTAAGGGTATATGGAATTTGTAAAAGAAAGTGTTATTGATAGATGATTACCATCTATTCATAACACTTAAGTTAATAATTTACAATTATGGAGACTTTAAAAATATGCCCCCTCGTGGGACGTGAAAGTTCTTCTTAATACATCAAGTTATTCAACGTCATATCCTTGATCGTCGATTGCTTCTTTAATTTGATCAACTGTTACTTGTTGTTGATCGAATTCAACATTTACTTTACCTGCCTGTAGGTCTACAGCAACTTTTTCAATACCCTTTAATGCACCTACGCTACCTTCTACCGCTTTCACACAATGACCACATGACATACCTTTTACGTTTAATGTTACGTTCTCCATATTCGAATTCTCCTTTTATGATTTTATACTATATAGGGGTATATTTTAATTAAAAAATTTTTGCCCTACTTTTAAATTCCTCTATTTACGCATTAATTTTTGAATAGTTACGAGTAATTCATCAAGTACTTCTTCATCGCCTTCAGATAGACGATCCACAACGCATCCTTTTAAGTGCCCTTGTAAAAGAACTTTGGCTACGCTGTTTAATGCGGATTGAGTCGCAGCTAACTGTGTAATAATATCATCACAATATACATCTTTTTCAATCATGCCTTTTATTCCACGAATTTGACCTTCAATTCGATTCAGTCGATTTGTTAAATCTTTTTTAATTGGTTCTGGATGATGACTTTTTCTACAATTCGCTTGAGACTCTGTTGTTTCTTGAATTTCGTTCTCCAGTTACATCAACCTCCACTTCTTACACACAGTATATGGTACCCTCAAGGGGTATGTCAATGCATTTGAAATAATATTTTTTCCTGCTCAAATTAATATATACTTTCTTCAATTTAATTATGTAGTGACTAATTATTGTCTTGGTGCTAAAAGTATTACCCCTACTCCAACTAAACAGATTGCGGCGCCAAGCCAATCATATAAATCAGGCGTTTTTTTATCGATCCCCCAGCCCCATAAAACTGACAGGACAATAAAGACTCCTCCATAGGCAGCGTATACTCGGCCAAAGGATGGGAATGACTGGAAGGTTGCGATGACTCCATACAATACTAAAGCAATTCCTCCAATAAGCCCCCAAACTACTGGCCGATCTTCTCTTAGCCACTGCCATATAAGATAACCCCCACCAATTTCAGCTAACCCCGCTAGCACAAATAAAATTGTTGCTTTTAACAAAAGATCTACCTCATTTCAGCTTTGCGCAAATCCCCCACGCTTAGAAGGAGAGAGTTATACAAAGCTTTATATTAAGTTTAATTGTAACAAGGATTTAGTAGAATAAGCCATTTTTCAATTAAATGGTGGAAGTTGAATGGCACTTCCCCTTTTAGAGGCGATGCTAACAGATTCGCGGGATTGAACTTTTCATTCATTTACATCTTCCCTTTTTGTAAAACGTGCTAATAATTTTAATGACACAATGTACATCATCAATTGAATGATTAAACTAGATGCCCCAGCAATTGCAAAATGAGTATTGATCATTTTCACCATTTGATGAATAGAACTCGTTCCTAGAAACATGGCCACATAGCCTGATATTGTTTCATCAACTTCATATGGGTGCACACTCACTAGATACGGGGAGGTTTTCCAATCAGAAATCAGCATTTGATCTTTTTCTTCTTTTATTTCTTTTACTAATGGAAGGTTGTTTTCGAGTAATTTAATGTTTTCTGAACTACGAATGATTTCTCCTGTCTGATCCGTGATGATGATATCCCGGTCCTTTTCCTCTTCCATCAGAACAATATGCCGGATTGTTTGAGGGGAATAATTTTCGACAAGCACATCTCGATGATTTGCACCATATTCTAATAAACGTGAATACTCTTCTTCTATCATGAGGTTCATGGTTATCTGGTATAAATAGAAAATTAAACATAACTCTGAAATGAAAACAACAACAAAAAAGCTTGTCGCTACTTTTGTTGGATATCTGCTCACTAAAACTCACTCCTATCTTTTCTAGTAATAACCAATCTCTAGAAAAAATATGGAGATAAAAAATTTTGCCTCCTCTTTTTTTCTTATCAAACAAGAAAGCTAATTATCATTTGTAAAAGTTATGTAAAAGGACAACTAATCCTGATATAAAAAACATATTTTGACTATTACATAGTATGGAGTTATATTTTTACCTAAGGAAACTCTTTGTCAGAACAGAAAATTGCGTAGTAAAAATGGGGTGTTTTTATGATTGATTTTATTTTAGGACTTGATCCAATTTTCCAAGTAATCATTGCAACGTTATTTACTTGGGGTATGACAGCACTCGGAGCAGCCTTAGTATTCACAACAAAAACGTTTAATCAAAAGTTTTTAGATGGCATGCTAGGGTTTGCGGGAGGAGTTATGATTGCTGCTAGTTTCTGGTCCCTACTTTCTCCTGCCCTAGAAATGGCGGAAACTCGAAGTCTTCCGGCTTGGCTTCCAGTCTCAATTGGATTCCTTCTTGGAGGAGCATTTATTGCTTCAATCTTTTCGATTTTTAAAGAAAAATGGTACATACATAAGAAACCAGACAAAGGCAATCAATCCCGCAAAGCCAAGTAAATATCCTGGATTCCCTAGCCACTGTTCAAAATAAACAAGTGGTGAACCAGGAGATGGAGCGTTAAGAAACATAAAATTCACAGAAAATAGCTTATTGAAAATATAAATAGGAGTCGCGAGCGCTATTAAAAAAAGTGAGACTTTCGGCAACTGGCGATAATTCGGTTTTATACGCCCGCAGAAGAGTAAGCAAAGAGGATATATGATTAACATTGCATGGTAAATAAAACTGTGATTATGAAGGTAAGAAAATGTAGGTAATGTCGTCCAATTTGGAAACAACAATGCTGCAAGTGCACCTGGAAGTACGAGTGCATATAACAGTTCAAAATTGAGTGTGGAAGGTTTAAATGCATTCAAAAGAATTATTAACATGGAGAAACTACATAAATGCAAGGGCAAATCTTTTATGCTAAACGTATCCATTACAATTAGAAGATGAATATTCTTTGTCATTTCTAAACCAATTAGTGTAATAGCAAATACTTTATTCATTCCTATTAACCTTTCATTCGATGTCCGAAGATAACATGAGGCCGTTATGAACGTAATAATCCCAATACCGACGATCCATCCAAGATGAACAGGATCGTACAAATGAAATCCGATTTCCCCCACCCCCTCATCCATATTATACAAACACCTATCCAAATTAGTTCCCTACCACCACTAAAAATACTTACTGATGTCAGGAATAATGGGTATAAGGGTTTTAAATTGTAAATAATTTATTATCTTTGTTAAAAGTAAAAAAAATCTCCTTTTCCCACTACTCTTGTGATAATATAGTTTTTATTTTCAAATCCTTTATTGCTTTGTTTTTGACTATATTGATCACATGTAAATCAAGCAGAGCATTTAAAACTACCGAGTTGGAGTACTCGGATTTTTTGTGTTTAATATTGGAGCTTATCTTATTGTTGAAAGCCTAGTATAGAAGAGTTGGAGAAATTTGTTATAGAAGAAAGCGGGAGTAACATGAGCGAAGCAATTCAAAATCCTAAAGATCGGTTAAGTTTGTTTCATTTAACTTGGCCAATCTTTTTAGAGATTTTCTTATTTATGTTGATGGGTATTGCCGATACATTCATGTTAAGTGCCGTATCGGATGATGCTGTGTCAGGTGTTGGTACTGCCAACCAATACATTCATATCGCCATTTTAATTTTAGAAGTTGTTGGGAATGGTGCTGCAATTGTGGTATCCCAATATCTCGGGTCTAGACGATACTTGGAGGCAACTAAAATTTCAGCATTAGCCGTGTCGTTAAACTTATGTGTCGGTTTACTAATGTCGATTGTGTTTCTTGTCTTTTCGAACCAACTCATGGTAATGATGAATTTACAAGGTGACGTACTTACATATGCGCAAGGCTACTTAATTATTGTTGGTGGAGGGATTTTCCTTCAAGCCGTGATTAATTCTTTAGCTGCGGTTATCCGTGTACATGGACTTACAAAGCAAACGATGTATGTTTCCCTTGGGATGAACATTATTCACGTTGTTGGAAACTATGTATTAATTTTTGGACATTTCGGTGCGCCTGAGTTGGGTGTTCAAGGTGCAGCGATTTCATCAGTTGTAAGCCGATTAATTGCGGTATTTGTGTTCTTCTGGCTCTATTATCAAGCGCTAGAGATAAAAGTAAAAATGAACGATTTCTTAACATTATCAAAAGAATATGTTCGGAAAATTTTATACATCGGTCTACCGAGTGCCCTTGAGCAAATTCTATATCAAGTGTGTCAGATCGTGTTCTTATATTACGTAACATATCTTGGTTCAGAAGCACTTGCTGCTAGACAGTATGCAAATAATATTTCTATGTTTACGTATCTCTTTGCAATGGCAATTGGGATGGGTACTTCCATTATTGTCGGCCGTTATGTTGGAGCCGGTGAAAAAGATGCCGCATACAAACAACTATGGCTTAGTGTAAAAATCGCGATTATTGCAACACTTGTGATGGTAGCGATTGTCATCGTGTTCCGTGTACCTTTAATGGACCTGTTTACTAATAGTCCAGAAGTAATTAAAATCGGTGCTTCTGTTCTGTTACTAAGTATTTTTCTTGAGACAGGACGTACCATTAACATTACAATTATCAATACATTGCGTGCTGCTGGGGATGCTCGATTCCCTGTGAAAATAGGATTTTTATCGATGGTATGTATGAGCTTACCACTTGGGTATTTATTGGTGTTCGTCTTTGATTTAGGATTAGTCGGGGTTTGGCTAGCGATTTCTGCAGATGAGTGGACACGTGCAATTATTGTATTGTTTAGATGGAAGAGTCGAAAATGGGAACGTTTTGCACTTGTGACATCTGAAAAGGAAAAAGAGTCCACTGAGGCTACAATATAAAAATTTAGAGCGCTAATTAGGCGCTCTTTTTTCATAGTAAACATACTAACATTAGTAGCACAAACCGAGGCCATGGTTTGTGCTACTATTTTTTATAGTAGAAGTGAAGGAAAGTCGACCAGCCTCTGGGATCATTTTGAATCCGTATTAAAAACCGGCTAACTTCATACCCTTATGTGAATCAGTTTAGTATGTTGGGTCCAAGAGATCGTGTATAAGAAAGTGGAATCGATAAGGCACTGTGAAGACTTCTATGATTGGCTAAAAAGGAGGATATGTATGAAACATGTCATTGCATTAGATGTCAGTAAAGGAAAAAGTACAATGGTCATTTACGATCGCTATTGTCGCTGTGAATTTGAAGGTGAATTACATCATACACGTGTAGATTTTGACCGATTACATGAACGTATCGAAGAAATCATCAAGCTAGATGGACAAGCACCGGAGATTGTTTTTGAAGCAACGGGTGTCTATTCAAAACCTGTCGAAGCGTTTTTCAAAGATTATGGATATACATACAGCCGCATGAATCCACTTGAAGCGAATTTACAGATGGCGAAGATGCGACGACATAAAACGGATATGAGTGATGCTCATGAGCTTGCGAAAACGCATTTTAAAATGGAACGTGAATCTACATATATACAAGAAGAGTACTACGAACAGATGCGTGCACTGACAAGATATTACGATGAAATCGATGAAGAAATGATTTTACTAAAAAGTCGAATGCATTCGATTTTACAGATGAGTTTTCCAGAATTAGAAAAGTTACTGACACCGAATTCAGCACTGTTTTTAAACATCGTGCAACTCTACCCTCATCCAGCACTTGTATTAGCCCATTCGAAAACAATTATTAAAAATCGATTAAAGGCAAATACGCAAAAAAATCTATCTTTAGATCGTGCAGAGAAAAAAGCAATCACGTTATTAGAAACAGCTGAAAATAGTTATCCGGCGATTAAGGCGACAGATGTTCGATGTGATCAAGTACGAGATTACGCAGCTCGAATCTCAGCTTTAAAAGAAAAGAAGGAAGCACTGATAAAATTGATGGCAGAATTATCGAAAGAACGTAAAGAATATCTCGTATTACGCTCGATTCCTGGTATTGGCGATTCAACTGCTTGTAGAATCATTGGTGAAATGGGTGATATTCGTCGCTTTAAAAATGCGAAACAATTAAATGCGTATGTAGGAATAGATATTATGCGTTATCAATCGGGGAATACCCAGTACCGTGACCGTATCAATAAACGAGGGAATAAACATCTGCGGAAAATTTTATATTTTACGATACAAGCGATGCTTATGTTAAAACAAAAACATAATCATTTTGTGGATTATTATTATAAATTAAAAACGCAACCTCAGAGAAAGCCTCATAAGGTTGCGATTATCGCATGTATCAATAAGTTTCTGAAAGTGACGTTTCAGTTACTGACACATGGCATTCTTTACGATTATGAAACAGCCACAAACTAAATATAATCGAATACATTTACTATAGCATAAATGACCTTTCGAAAAAATGAAAAAACGTTAGGTCTTTTTGGTATGCGAAAATTTAGTTGTAGTTGGGAGGGGTACCCCTCCCAACTACAACTAAATCATAAAACATAAAAGAATTTAAATAAATATACTTGACTAATCGTAAGAAAGAGGCTGGGACAAATCCAAAAAACATCAGTTTCTCAAAAGGAGAAAACTGATGTTTTTTTGCTGTTAATTCTATTACTGAATCTTATAAAGTATCCGGTGAGAGCGGACTAAGCACACAAGCCGTAAAGCCACGTTGTACGTGTCTTTACGACTTGTCTTTGTGCTTTCTGTTAGGTCCGCTCACATAAAAATTTGTCCTTCTAAACTTTCCGGAAACTGGCGCGGCTTACAGTGGTAGGCCGCGGTTTCTGGAGAATGGCTAACCACTTATTGCTCTCAAACTATAAAGTATCAATATCTTATTAAAGATAATAGTGGCTTTCCTTAAAAATTCTACTTATGTCCCGGCCTCTCTTCTAATTGACACCTACTACTGGTTTGAACATTTCCTTAAAATAATTAATAAATTTTTGAAGCATAGGATTCATGTGTTGTTCATTACGATAAATTAGATAAATATGTTTTTCATTTTCGTAATTAGGTAAAGGCCTGATCTTTAGTCGTCCTTCACTATATTCTTTCTCAACTGTAATCCTTGGCAAGATTGCTAGTCCACTATCAATCTCTACGGCTGCCTTTATTGTTTCAATTGATCCGATTTCCATCTTTACGTTTAATTCAATTTTATTGGCATACATCCATTTATCAGCTAGAAGATGACTAACAGATTGCCTTTCTAGAAGCATAAAAGGATAGTTCGTTAAATCCTCAGGTGCCATTATTTCCTGATTTCCTAATGGATGGTCAGGATGCATAACAAGAACGAGTTCATCCTCAATTAACCGTTCTACACTTAAATCCCGGTCATATAAGTCACCAAATGCAATAATTCCTAAATCTAGTTCATAACTTTTCACTTTATCAATAATTAACGGAGTTTTGTTTACATCTAATGAAATATAAACTTCCTCGTTTTCTTTTTGAAACTGTGCAAGTACAGGTGGTAATAAATAAGAAGCAGTAATTTGGCTAGCTCCAAGTTGAAGCTTCCCTTTTTTATTATTGCGATATTGGTCAATTACCTGCTCTGACTCTTCTAGCAGGTGCACAATTTTCAATGCATAATAATAGAAGTCTTTTCCTGCATCTGTTAACAGCCATTGTTTACTTTGTGTATCGTCAAATAGCGGAACCCCAATCTTTTCCTGTAAAGATTTTAGATGAAATGTGACAGTAGGCTGTTTTATATTTAGTTGTTCGGCTACTACACTCAGTTTTCCTAATTGTACTGTTTGAACAAATACTTTTAATTGCTGCAAATTCAATTTTACTACACCGCCTCAACAATAGTTACAAGACTCCATTAATATTTTTTTAATGGCCAGACTTAATGTATATACAGGTTAATATAGACAATATCTATCATCTATTCAATAAGATTCAAGATTACTTAACCTAATATTTACACTGGCTTAACAATTAAGTAGAATTAACAGCTTCTTTAGAAAAAAAGGACTACCCTTCGTCACTGGAAGAGTAGTCCCTTTTTCATCATATTAATGATTATCGATTGGTGTTTTCGGTAAGGATTCACTTAATTTGCAGTATTGTACGAATACGCGAGCTAATTCTCTTAAACGTTCGTGAATATCTTGATCGATAATGTGATTGTTTTCATCATAGTGAGAATTTTGTGTATATACATAGTTTGGTGTGACTAAACAACGGAAGTAATCAAGAATCGGTTTTAATTGATTCTCAACGACTAAATGATGTTGATAAGTGCCACCGTTTGCTACGATTGAAACTGGCTTATATCGCATAGCTTTTGGCGAAATCATATCAAAAGCATTTTTTAGCACCCCTGGAATAGATGCTTGGAAAATTGGTGTTGAAATGATGTAGCCATCTGCTTCTTCAAATTTTTGAATCATCATTTTCATATCTTCATTTAACTGACTGCCATCCAAAATTTGATGTTTTAAATCCGAAAAATATAGAATTTCAAGCTCTAAGTCACTGTTAAATTCCTTTATATATTGTTCAACTTGTCGCAAAACTGCGCCAGTTTTTGCGCCAAACATCGTCCCATCAACGAGTAGAATTTTCATGCTGATTCCTCCATCTATTTCTAATTCCATCCGTAATTGTAACAGATGCAACTTTTGTGTAGTAGACAACTAGGATTAAAAAGAGTAAATTTCATACTTTTGTCGGAATTTAGACATTTTCGTCGGTTGATGGTGAAACTTCATTGTTCCCAGCCTTTTCAATCGCTTTTATAATTTTTCTTATTGGCGATGTTAAACTCACAATCGTTACTCCATCCAAGGATCGTTTCTTATTGTCCTCTAAGAAGAAAAGATTATTGTCTTGATCGACAGTAAACAAAGGAATAGTTGTTTGCGATTTTTGATCTTCTTCATAATCAGAATAAGTATATTGCTCTGTTAATGTCGTTTTGCGAATCGTATAGCCTTCATCTACCAAACGGTTTAACGTATGAATATCGTAACCCTGGTCCAAGAATGTCTTCCCACCGAGTGTTTTACTGTAATCACTCGGGTCACCCGTATGCATCGGCGTTTGGTAAATATGTTCACGCCCATATTCAGGAAGGAAACGATGGCAAATTAGTGCATTATATGCATCTTCTCCTGACGCAGCAATTAAGGTTTCGTAAGGGGTTAAATCCACCGAGAATTCGGTATGTTCACTTAAAATATCTCCTACTGCCGTTTTTATATTTAGTTGCCTTGCTTTATATAGCCTTCCCCACTCGCGATCCATGATGAGTACAGGTTTATCGAATGATTGAATTGCTTCAGCAAAAATAGCCGTGAACGAACCTCCACCAACGATAATCACTCCCGATTCTTCGGTTGCCTGTAAACCCAATTTTTTAGCTAACCATCCAATTGAAAATCCATGTGCGAGGACGGTCGAAAATACTAGGCCTAACGTTAATGCTGTAATAATTTCAGCACCTTCAAATCCGGATTTAACTAACACATCAGCAAAGAAACCTGAAACGGTTAGAGCTACAATCCCTCTCGGAGCAATCCATCCAATTAATGTACGCTCATTATTCGTTAACCCTACTCCAATTGTCGATAACCAAATAGATAATGGACGTACAACAAACATCATTGCTAATACGAAGGCAAGCATACGCCAATTTAAGATTTCAAGTAGCGTATCGATGGATAAGGATGCAGTTAGCATAATAAATACACTAGAGATTAGGAGGACAGAGATGTTTTCTTTAAAGTGTAATAAGTCTCGTAATGAAGAAAGATGCATATTGGCCATTACGATCCCCATTGCAGTTACAGCCAAGAGTCCTGTCTCATGCATAATTGCATCTGATAGTACAAATACCAACAGAACACTGCCAAGAACAATTGGTGATTTTAAATATTCTGGAATGTACCCACGTTCAAGTAACGATCCAATTGAAAAGCCGACGCCAGCTCCAATCACTGCTGCAAGAACAGATGCACCAAAAAACAGAAGAAGTGACGTTCCAGATATCATCTCATTTCTAAAAAAAACTACTTCCATTGCAAAGAGCGCAACTAAAGCTCCAAATGGGTCAACTACGATTCCTTCCCATTTTAAAATCGTTGCTGGTCGTTCTTTCAATTTTGCTTGGCGCAACAATGGGATAATGACGGTTGGACCTGTTACGATAAATAGACCACCAATAACAAAAGCAACATCTAATGATAACCCAGCCAAATAATGGGCTGCTAAGGAACCTAAAAGCCAAGCAATTAAGGCTCCTACTGTTGATATACGAACGATAGAATGCCGAAACCCCCGTATTTCACGGAAGTCAAGACTTAAACTTCCTTCAAATAAAATGATGGCTACAGCTAATGAAATAATAGGACTAAAAATTTCTCCGAATGTTTCCTGAGGACTAAATAATCCTAAGAAAGGTCCAATGATTAATCCGGCCAGGGACATAATCACAATCGCTGGGAGACGAAAACGCCATGCAATCCATTGCGATAAAACCCCAATCGTTATAATCATAGCTATTTGAAATAATACGGAGTCAAGCATAATCCATCTCCTTCTTACAAGACTAACGTCAAAATCACTAAGTATTGATGCTAGTATTTGCGTTTGTCGTGCTTTCATTCCAAAAACGAGATGAAACTCCTATTCTTCTTTCCTATCGTGGAACCTTTTAATATTTTGTAATTTAGATTGGTCAAACACTATCTCTTCATCAATAGGTGGTATTTCTTCTTCTTTAAATTTATCCCAATTAAAGAGTTGTTCTCTGGTAATAGGTTGTTCTTCTTGTGGTTGTGGCATATGTAATATAGCTAATTCATGAGATGCGTAAATGGTTACCGGAGATTTTTTGCCGTGTAGCGCAATTGCTAACATAGCAAGGGCAACTTGGTTTGATTGGATGGAACGATATTTTTTTAAAGGACCAACTAAAAGTGGATTCATGACACTTAAAAGGGCTTCCCCCATTTTTTCTCCAAAGCGAAATTCACTTCGTTCCCCTACTAATAGGGAAGGTCTAACGATCGAAAGTTTAGGTAGCTGCAATTCTATTAACTCTTTTTCAAGTTTTCCTTTTACCCGATTATAGTAAAATAAAGAGTTTTCATTGGCACTCATTGCAGAAATTACGATAGTGTGTGCGATCCCTCTTTTTTTAGCAAGTGATGCAATTCTTAGAGGATACTCAACATCAACCTTCTCAAACTCCTCGCGTGTACCTGCTTTTTTTATGGTTGTCCCTAAACAGCAAAATAGTTCATCGGCAAATTCAATATGTGCCTCTTCTAATTGATCAAAAGAGCAAATTTTCACTATTAGTTTAGGATGTTCATAGTCTAGTTTTCTACGAGCAATAGCTGTCACAGCTACGTACTCTTCACTTTCGCATAGCAATTTCACTAACGCTGAACCGACTAACCCTGTAGCTCCTACCACAATTGCTGAACGCATTTCCACTAATTTCGCACAACCTTTCATTTTTTCCCAACTGACTGCATACAATTCAAAAACTAAGTCTATCTCATAGACGTAATAATGTTTATTTTTACACATACTTTCTAATTTTTCACCATATTTTAGTATTGGACCTGGGAAAGGATGGGATTATATGCAGAATGAATTAAAAACACCAACTACGAAGAAGAAAATCGCTTTTATTGTGGAACATGATTCTGTAAGAGGATTTTATCCACTCGAACGTGTCGCAACACTCGCTAAACTACTACTTGGCGAAGAAAACGTATATATCTTTTTAAAGACATCTTCTGATGAAGCCATTCAAATCTTTACTGATGCGCAATTATCACCAATTCTTTACGATCACCTTGGGGAGTTAGCAAAACAGATTCGTTCACTTCAACCCGATTTGATTGTTCAGGATGGTAAAGATACATTGGTTGAACAAGTGGAACAGTTACGTCCACATTGTAAAATGCTTGTTCATTTTGATGATTTTGGTGAAGGTGGACTACTAGCAGATTGTAATGTGATCTCATTATTTGAAGAAGTCCGTGAAACAACAGCAGAGAATATTTTATCTGGCAGTTATGCCTTTGCTGTTACGGACAAGCTTAAAGCGATTGCGGAGGCTCGCGTTTCAAACGAATTGTCTTCCCCACCACATATTGTTGTGGCTTATGAAGATGGCGATGAAAATAACTTAACATATCGTACTTTACGTCATTTAACACAGTTGCAAATACCTCTAAAGGTATCTGTTGCAATTGATCGCGAATATCGTCATTCTGTTGAAGACCTACAAATGATGGTATTAAGTAGACGTAATACGAAAATTGTTAAAGATGACCAAGCCCTTGAAAAATTGTTAAGTGAAGCGGATATTGTCATCTGTAACGCAAACTACACGCCGTACAAAGTGGCTGCTGTTGGTATCCCATGTATTACAGCTGCTCAAAATGAACGCGAGTTAAACAATGCCTTTGCAAGGGAACACAATGGTTTCATTAATTTAGGCCTTGGTCGTAAAATGAAACAATCGAATATCCAAAATGCGGTTATGGAGTTATTACTACACGAGGCAAGGCGCGAACGTGCGGTACGTAAACAAATTGAACTTGAAATTACAGAAAACAATGATGTGCTAAAAACTTTAATATTAGACTTTGCCTATGAGCGTCACAACATTGTGTCATTCTAAGGCGAACTAGAAAATTCAGGTTTTTCGGTTGGACAGGATCTCGATGAATTAAGTGGTTATTGCTGGTTTATATTAGGCTTTTTTTGGACTTTATATTTAATAGATTTATAGAATAGATGAAGAGGTTAGGACAAACCCAAAACACCATTTCTCAAGAGAAAAATGGTGTTTTTTTACGTTCCATTTTAATAAAGTAGTAAACATTCTAATAGAAATTCTAATAAAGTTTTTGCTGAGAGCGGTCTAAGCACACAAGCCGCAAAGCCATGTTAAAACATGTCTTTTCGACTTGTCTACGTGCTTTGTGTAAGGACCGCTCACATATAATGTGTCCTTCTAAACGTTCCGGAAACTTTACGCGGCTTACAGTGGTAGGCCGCGATTTCTGAAGAATGGCTAACACTTACTTAACAGGGGTCGGAATGGAAACTCATTTTTCTAACTATAAATTATCAAAATCTTATTATAGATATTAGTGACTTTTCTTTAAAAATTTCACATCAGCTCAAGCATCTTTTATTCTTTTTTAAAGCAAAGGTCTCATTAATGTGAATAACATCAGGTCTACATTGAAGTTTAGTTAATAGAAAGCTATCTTGAAGTTTCTAGCCATTTTTTCATTTCTGAAATATTCAACTTCATCAAATTAATGTATAACCGCCTTTCGTATGATACAATATTCGTAGCAAAATAAGAATTTAACGTTTAAAGGAGCGTCTTTTGATGACAAGTAAATCCGAGATTCAGCAAAAAATTGCAGAACTAAAAATGGATTACATAAATTTACAAGGTGATATGGAAAAACTTGAACAAACAGGTCATGCAGGTTCTGTAGCACAAGCAGTTGAACGCCTTGAAAGAATGGAAAAACAACTAGCAGAACTGAATAAACAGCTCGCGGCGTTGTAAGCCCGCGAGTTTTTTTATGGATATATACGAGTGATCAAGATCATGACGCTTGCAAGCTACTAGATTTTATCCCATTTTAATTTAAATTATTGGAGGATCATATATAAATGGCAATTTTAACAGTCGAAAATTTAGGTCATTCTTTTGGTGACCGTACTCTTTTTAAAGACGTGTCATTCCGTCTTGTTGAGGGCGATCATATCGGACTCGTCGGTGCAAACGGTGTTGGGAAATCTACATTAATGGGGATTATTACAGGACAAATTATTCACGATACTGGCCGTGTTGAGTGGCTTCCAGGTACACATTACGGTTATTTAGACCAACATACTGTGTTAACTGCAGGTCGTACAATGCGTGATGCATTACGTGACGCCTTCCTCCCTCTTTACAAAAAAGAAGAAGAATTAAATGAAATTACTGGGAAGATGGCAGAAGCAACTCCTGAAGAATTAGAGGATTTGCTTGAGCAAATGGCAGAAGTACAAGATGCATTAGACGCAGGCGATTTCTATTCTTTAGATATGAAAATTGAAGAGGTTGCACGTGGACTTGGTTTAGATGCTATTGGTCTTGAACGAGATGTAGCCGCCCTTTCTGGTGGACAACGTACGAAAGTATTGCTCGCAAAACTATTACTTGAAAAACCAAAAGTATTGTTACTAGATGAGCCGACAAACTACTTAGATGAAGAGCATATTACGTGGTTGAAAAATTATTTAAAGAACTACCCACATGCCTTCTTATTGATTTCACATGATACAGAATTTATGAATGAAGTTGTAGATGTCATTTTCCAATTAGAATTCTCAAAATTAACTCGCTATACTGCGACTTACGAGAAATTCTTAGAGCTTGCGGAAATTAATAAACGTCAACATATTGATGCTTATGAAAAGCAACAAGAGTTTATTAAGAAACAAGAAGATTTCATTGCAAAAAATAAAGCGCGATACTCCACAACTGGTCGTGCAAAATCTCGCGCAAAACAATTAGATCGTTTAGAGCGTATTGATCGCCCTGAAACAGCTGTCAAACCTGAATTTGGATTTAAAGAAGCACGTACACCAAGTCGTTTTATTGTTGAAGCTGATAACTTAGTCATTGGATACGATAAAGAAAAACCATTATTACCACCACTTACGTTTACAATTGAACGTGGGGAAAAAATTGCCCTAGTCGGTATGAATGGTGTAGGGAAATCTACACTACTGAAAACAATGCTAGGTAAAGTACAACCTTTAGGTGGAAAAGTAATTTTAGGCGATTATTTAGCTCCTTCTTACTTCGAACAAGAAGTAAAAGCAGACAAAATTACGCCAATCGATGATGTATGGAATGCATTCCCAAGTATGGAGCAAGCTCAAGTTCGAGCAGCTTTAGCAAAAGCAGGTCTTAAAACGGATCATATTACACGTCCTTTAAACTCCCTATCAGGGGGCGAGCAAGCAAAAGTGCGTTTATGTAAATTAATGATGGACCCAGCAAACTGGTTAATCTTTGACGAACCGACAAACCACTTAGACGTAGACGCTAAAAGTGAGCTGAAACGTGCGATGCAAGAGTTTAAAGGAACAATCGTACTAGTATCCCACGAACCTGAGTTTTATGAAGGCTTAGTAACAAAAGTTTGGAACGTTCAGGATTGGTTTACTAGTGGGAAGACGGATTTATAAGAGAAGTTTAGTGATGGTGATCGGGCCCTTGTTAAGGGGCTCGATTTTTTTTGTGTGGAATGATATCGGACATTTTTTGATTTCTATAGGACATTTTTTTGATTCTATCGGACACTTTTTGATTTCTATAGGACACTTCTCATTTTCTATAGGACACGCTCCTTCTGATCAGATTTCCATATTAAAAACATTGCTTTTTTAGTAAATAATTGCTTCTGAAAAGTACTTTTCAAAATAAAGTTTTCGCAGTTTTATGAAAAACTCCAAAATTAAATTTCGGATTATTTTAATATCAAATAAATATTGAAAGTAATAAAAAAATACAAATTGAGCTTAGCGCTCGATTTGTATTTTTCTCAATTCTATTTCCTATGGGACACATTTTTTATTCTATAGGACAATTACTTAATTCTATAAGACGCTTTTTTTATTCTATAGGACATCTATTCCAATCTATAAGACATTTTCAGTTTTCAAGAATATTAGGTGGAATAATATATCTCATATGTCTTAACTTTCCCTCCGTTTCTAAATCTAATCCAGATAAGATCCGGTATGTGGTCTTCTGCGATTTTATCCCCATAAATTCCCGAAACTCACTGTTACTAATTCGATTGCTCCACAGTAAACGGTATTCATTTAAGGCTTCGTAAAAAGCATTTGGATCCACACTCCCACAGCGTGGACAAATCCATTTCCCATGCTCGTAAATCATTTGCATACTGTAGTTACACTGGCTACATAAGACTCCTTTTCGTAGTTTGCTTAAATCGATTTTCGGCTCCCATTTTCGGGGTTGTTGTCGAGCAATGAACTCTTGCCCGATTAAATGTAGTTCATCTTTTGAAATAAAAGCTTTTTGGTGCTTTTCAAAAAGCCTTGCTAGTTTGTATCGAAGGCCTGTCACGTGGAATATAAGTACATCTGTATTAACCTTTCCTAACACTGCATTAGGATGTGAGAAAATCACTGCACGCTCAATAGGTAGCTGATAACCTAACCTTGATAACTGAGACTTGATAAAACCGGCATGTCGCCTCACTTGATCAATAGGATTACCAAATCCATCAACTCCCCCATCAGGACGTGTACGTGTGCATTGGTGTGTGTTTTCATCAAATTCAATGCGACCTGAATAATTTTTAACTTCAATAATAAGAATGAAATATTGGCTAATGAATAATGAATCAATTTGATGTGTGAATTCAGCATCTTTCTTCATGTGCAAACTATGTAACAATATATATGGTTTATTAATCTGAAAGTCTAGCCATTCTCGGTCTACCCTTTGCTCTCCTATAAAGCCTGATTTCGCTCGAGCTAATTGATCCTCAAATTGCTTGAAATTCAAAGCATTTTTATCTAATCGATGCAAGATTCCCTGGAGTATTGCGATTTCGCTCGGTTCCCTTCTTGTTAATAAAAGCATCGTTCCCCTCCTTTTATTATGTTGAAAATTATCAGGCCCTAGCACTCATCATGAAACCCTTGTCACAAATCCCTCAATAAAAATGATAATTTGTATGATTAATTTTTATCAAATTTAGAAATTCTAATTTTGCGCCAATTCAACGATTTAAAATCGGATTTTTCTTCGTATAATTGAAACTTTTTCTTGGGCAAAACGTATATATTTTTAGAGAAAAGGTTACAAATATTAATAAGGTTCCACAAAAAAGGATTTACCCAATAACTATTGACTTATCATTATCTTACAAGTAAGATATTAATATAAAGTTAATAATTTATTGATAAGCTAATTATCAAACAAACGAAAGCGAGGAGTTTATATGACAGTTACAATTTATACACAATCTAGCTGTTCCTCTTCACGAAAAGCTATCAAATGGTTAAAAGAAAATGAAATTCAATATAATGAAAAACGCATTACATCTCAGCCTTTATCGTTAGCTGAGTTTAAAAATATTTTACGTATGACAGAAGATGGGACAGATGAAATCATCGCTACAAACTCAAATGATTTCAAAAATCTTGACATTGATATCGATCAATTATCCATTCAAGATTTATTCAACTTGATCCAACAACATCCACGTATGTTGAGAAGCCCTATCTTACTTGACGAGAAACGTATTCAGGTTGGTTATAACGAAATGGATATTCGCCGCTTCATTCCACGTAAAGTACGTGCATATGAATTGAGCGCAATGC
The DNA here is from genome assembly GCA_030348875.1 of Ureibacillus composti. GTDB lineage: Bacteria > Bacillota > Bacilli > Bacillales_A > Planococcaceae > Ureibacillus > Ureibacillus composti. The sequence continues at coordinate 617,656 of JAUCEP010000002.1, read as the reverse complement.
AAAAGCTTGCTAGCCAAGTTTAGTCATTGTAAATAAGAGTGGCTATCCCCCTTTCTGTGATTTCACATCGCCGCAAAGACAGCCATTGACGTTACAATACAAAGCAAGTAAGTGGAGCTGACCTTAATGGATAACCAAAAACTTGAAAACCTTAATTCTCTGTTTGAAGTAGTCGCTTCATTAGAACGTAAATGGGCGAATGAATGGAATCAACACAATATACTAGGCTTTTCAAAATCACATATATTATTGCTAGATCTTTTGGCGAAGGAGGGTCCAAAACGTCCCTCTACTATCGCTGAACGCTTAAAGGTGACAACTGGTGGAGTTACTGTTTTGACCACCAAGCTATTAAAATGTGGTTTTATTGAAAAGACACAAAATAATGCCGATCGACGTGCCTCACAAATCGCCATAACCACTGAAGGTGAAAAGATTCTTGAAGAATCTCGGGCACAAGTGACTGCAATGGCGCAATCAATGTTCGGTATGCTATCAAACGAAGAAATCCAAACTTTACATAACATCTTTGACAAATTGAATGGATCGACAAAATGAGGGAGCAACTTTTGTTCCCTCTTTTTTATGGGTTAAAATGCTTCCTTACAAAAGAGATATTTCCTGTAGCTGTTTTATTGGTGTAAGCAGTTCTTTTGTCCGTTTAGCTGTGAGTTTCGTCCGTTCTGGCCCCTTTCGTCCGCTTAGCCGTGAGTTTCATCCGTTCAGGGAGCCCTTTCATCCGATTAGCCGTTAGTTTCGTCCGTTCAGGGAGCTCTTTCATCCGCTTAGCTTTGTGTTTCGTCCGTTCGGAGGCCCTTTCGTCCGCTTAGCTTTGTGTTTCGTCCGTTCTGGGAGTCCTTTCATCCGCTTAGCTTTGTGTTTCGTCCGTTCAAGGCCCCCTTTCGTCCGCTTAGCCGTGAATATCGTCTGTTCCAATATCCCATTCGTCAACTTTCTCCTATCACATACACTTTAAATGAACTTTTTAGCGATAAGTATCCACAGTTTATTAACAATAAAAAAACACATGATGCACCTCTCCTGCACCATGTGTTTTCATTTTATTCAATTATGCTAATACAACTTCTGATAATGAAGAGTCAGCTAGTAAAATTTCTTTTAAGCGTGCTTTAGCGCGGAATAAGCGTGATTTTACTGTACCGATTGAGACTTTCATTAAGTTTGAGATTTCTGCTAATGAGTATTGATCGACGTAGAAATACCAAAGAGTTTTTTGGTAAATGCCATCTAACTGCTGCATTTTCTCTTGTACGATTTTTGTGACAGCCACTTTTTCTACTTGTTCTTCTGTAGAAATTTCATTATTGGGAACCAAATCTAAAATCGGTACGTCTAATGTTTCAGGTTGACTCAACATGTACTTGCTTCGACGAACTTTTTTACGATAGCGGTCCCGGAAAGTATTCATTGTAATTGTTGTTAACCATGCTTTGACATGTTCCACTTGAGTTACTTGCTTTTCATTACGCACAACTTTTACCCAAACTTCTTGCATTAAGTCTTCTGCTTCAGTTGTGTTACGTGTAAGCTTTAAACATAAATGATATATATATCGATGAAATTCCTCATAAACGTCTGTTAATTTTTTATTCATAATTAAATCCTCCGTCTGACTAACTTATGTTTCCATTTTCACAAAAAAAAAGATTACACTCTATCGCTTTTGCTTTCAATTTCATTACATTCATGTAAGATTTGGATTTTTTCTTTGTAATATCAGGGAGTGAGCACTTAAAAACATCAAATTCCTGGTTCCCTCTTCCAACTGTTCCTCAATTGACTGACTTTTGCCAAATTGTGCTATACTGATTCTGCTACTGAAATTATGAAATGAGGGATCCGTATGAGTCATTTACAAGCACTCGATCAATACTTCTCAAATAACCGCGAAAAACACTTAAATGAACTTTTGGAGTTTTTACGCATTCCAAGTATTAGCTCACTTTCAGAGCATAAAGAAGACATCCAAAAGGGCGCTAACTGGTTAGCAGATGCGCTAACAAAATTAAAGATTGAAAATGTAACAGTAGACCAAACTCCCGGACATCCGGTTGTGTATGGAGAATGGCTACATGCTGAAGGTAAACCAACTATTCTTTTCTATGGGCATTACGATGTACAACCTGTTGATCCATTAAATCTTTGGGAGAGCGAACCCTTCAACCCTGAAATACGCGACAACAAATTATTTGCTCGTGGGGCTTCAGATGATAAGGGTCAAGTTTTCATGCACTTAAAAATGATTGAAGCTTTATTTGCAACAGAAGGTACCCTTCCTGTTAACGTGAAATTTATTTACGAAGGTGAAGAAGAAATCGGAAGCCCGAACCTTCCAGCTTACGTTGAAGCAAATAAAGAGAAGCTTGAAGCAGATTTAATTGTCATTTCGGATACCGGCTTGTATGCACCAGGAAAGCCGGCAGTATGTTATGGACTACGAGGTTTGACTGGGGTTCAGATAGATGTACGCGGAGCAAAAGGCGATCTTCACTCAGGTCTTTACGGTGGTGGGGTTCAAAATGCAATCCATGCCCTAGCAGACATTGTTGCTTCCTTCCATGATGAACACGGTACAATCCAAGTGGAAGGCTTCTATGATCAAGTTCGTCCATTATCAGATGAAGAAAGAAAAGCATACCGTGATTTAAATTTCGATGAAGAAGCATTAAAAGAAGAAGTTGGGGTCAAAGAATTATTTGGTGAGAAAGGCTATTCTTACTTAGAACAAACATGGGCTCGCCCTACTCTAGAAGTAAATGGAATCTTCGGAGGCTTTTCAGGTGAAGGGATTAAAACGGTGCTTCCAGCTGAGGCCGGTGCAAAAATTACTTGTCGTTTAGTTCCAGACCAAGAACCAAATGAAATTGTGGCTCTTCTTCGCAAACATATTGAGAAACATAAGCCAGCTGGTGTTGAAGTGAAAGTATCAGAATTCGATAAAGGTGCACCATGGATTACACCATTTGACCATCCTTTAATTCAAGCGGCAGGCAAATCATATGAACGTGTTTACAACGTCCCTACTGCTTTTACACGCGGTGGCGGTTCAATTCCAATTGTCGCTGCATTCGATGAAATATTGCAGTTGCCTGTTGTATTAATGGGATTTGGATTAAATAGTGAAAACTTCCACGCGCCAAACGAACACTTCCATTTAGAAAACTTCGATAAAGGGTTACGAGTTCTTGGAGATTACTTACATGAAGTGGCGACGTTGAATTTTAAATAGTAATTTAGTAAAACTGTGACAGTAAACCATGTCACAGTTTTTTCTTTTCCAGATAAGAAAACGGTATAAAATTTTTATAATTTTTCGACATTAACATAATATAAAATTAACAAAATAAAGATTATAGATAAACTGTATCAATACAAACCACATCTTCAAATATCAAGAAAAAACGTTGTTAAACATGTGTTTTTTAGTGATAATTCATTTGTTTTATTAGAGATAACTTAATTGTAATATAACAATTATTGCGAAACTGTGAACAGAAATGTGATAAAAATGTGACATATACATACAAGTTGCCCATATTCTTAAAAAGGATGATAAACTAAAAAAGTCATGAGGTTGCTCTTCATGATAATCGCTCTTTAGTAATAGTGTTAGTTAAGCTCATATCAAACCCTCATAAAAGCTGTTCGACAAGATATATAACCTCCCCTAGTTTATATATAAAAAATGCTTTTAAAAGGTCAATCCGAAAAAAGCCGTCTCCCGAGAGACGGCTTTTTTCCTGTTTATAAGCGAAAGCGAAATTCTTATTTTGGAGAGAGTGTATTATTAACAGCTAACAACTAAACCCAGTTTTTGATCATATTCAGGTGCTTTCTCTAAATGCTTTACTGAAAATGCGTTTAAAAGTCCTTTAGTTATTTTCCCATTCAGATTTTTCCTATACCACCTTAGATAATAAACACAAAAAAGTCCGCCTCACTTTCGAGACGAACTTTTTCAATTATTGAATAAACATACCGACTACCGCATAGATAATAACCGTTGCAAATAATACTGTCATGTAAATCAATGAATATCCAAACATTTTATTAGCCCATTTCTTCCCGTCCATTTGACGGTACCCTACGAAACTAATCCATAGCCAAATTCCCCCAAGAACTATTGAGGCAAGCGTTAATCCGATACTTAAGGGTAGAAATAGAAAGCTAGTTAGCATTAGAAGAACTAAATAAACATTTGATTGGATATACGTTCTTCTTTGCCCTTTTACAACAGGTAACATTGGAATATTGGCTATAGCATAATCATCCTGTTTACGAATGGCAATAGCGTAAAAGTGAGGCATTTGCCAAATTACCATGATGATAAATAATGCCCAAACTGCAGGATACCAAAGATCTGGCGCCACACTTGCCCACCCAATTAGTGGAGGGACTGCACCTGAAATGCTTCCTACTTCCGTATTCCAAATGGTACGTCTTTTTGTCCACATTGTATAGGGCACGACATAGAAAAACACACCTAGAAACCCTAAAAAAGCAGCAAGTGGTGTTGTTAATGCTAATATGGCAATTCCCACTACTAATAAAATAATAGCGACAATCAAAATTAATTTCGTGTTCAGTTCACCTGTAACAGTAGGTCTTTCTTTTGTTCTTTGCATAATCGCATCAATGTCGCGATCATATAGGTTATTAAATGTACCAGCTGCTCCTATGATAAAAGCAGAACCGATAATTGCGTAGATGAGATTCGGTATATTTTCAACAAAATCTAACTCGTAGGTATATAAGGCAAGCATTAAAGCGGCAATCATCGGAATCAAGTTCGATTTGATGATTCCAGTCTTTACAGTTTTTGCCCATAAATCAATATAATTTTGCATTATTTCATATTCCTCTCATCAATAGGCAAACCACGAATTATTGTGGTTGCTCTACTATAGTATCATACCACTGACAAGGAATAATTAACAGTAGCATTATTCCTGACTAATTATGACTTTTTAATGTCGAAAAAAATTTCTAACATTGCTTTATTTTTCTGCATAGTTTAATATAATACAAAACATATAGAATAAGTTGGTATTTAGTGATATTGAGGGGTGAAATATGAATATCGAACATATTGAGTCGTTTCTTTACGTTGTGAAATATAAGAGTATTCATAAAGCTGCTAGTGCCCTGTATTTAACACAACCCACTGTATCTGCTCGCATTAAGGCGCTAGAAGAATCTCTAGAAACTCAGCTATTCATACGCCAAGGCCGCAGTTTATCACTAACAGATCGTGGTAAAGAGTTTATTCCTTTTGCAACCACAATAGTCGATTCATTTTACGAAAGTAAAAAGTTTCTCAATCGTGATTTACTGCTTGGAGACGAACATGTTTAAGACATGTTCGTTTTTTTGATTCATTTTTCGGATCCAAATTAGTTGGTCAGCCGGAATTTATGTGCGACTTGAAGTGACTTACGTGTGACTTTCCCCTATTTACGTGCGCTTTTGAATTCATTACATGCGACTTCTTCCTGTTTACGTGCTTCTGAATTCGTTACGGGCGACTTCCTCCTGTTTACGTGCGCTTTCGAATTCATTACGGGCGACTTCCTCCTGTTTACGTGCGCTTTCGAGTTCGTTATGTGCGACTTCTTCCTGTTTACGTGCTTCTGAATTCGTTACGGGCGACTTCCCACTTTTTACGTGCGCTTTTGAATTCGTTACGGGCGACTTTCTCTTGTTTACGTGCTTCTGAATTCGTTACGGGCGACTTCCTCCTTTTTACGTGCGCTTTCGAATTCATTACGGGCGACTTTCTCCTGTTTATGTGCGCTTTCGAGTTCGTTACGTGCGACTTCCCCCTCTCTACTTTCTCCCCTTCTCAGCTACGTTCGTTTCCATTCTATAAAATGTGACTTTTCCCGTATTAATTACGTCCGATTCCCCCCTATACAACGCTCCCTACAATTCCCTTCCACTAATAAATTTTTTCTATCAGTCTTCACCCTATGCCGCAGTTGGATATTTTTTACTAATAGAATTTTTCTATCAGTAACGGTATTGCTCTTATAATCAGAAAAGTGTTACACTTCAAATCAATTCATACAATTCATAGTGAGTTACTTGTATTTAGTTCGCATTACCTAAAAAATTAGTATTCTTTCAAATAAAAAGGAGGATGTTCTATATGACAAATAAAAAACAAGTTCATTTTGGTGCCATCATTCATGGTGTAGGTGGAAACATTTCAGGATGGCGTCATCCAGAAGTGAAGAAAAATCAAAGTGTAAGCCTTGAGTTCTATACACAACAAGCACAAAAAGCTGAAGAAGGTAAATTTGATGTAGTGTTTATCGCTGACGGATTGTACATTAACGAAAAATCAATTCCTCACTTTTTAAATCGTTTTGAGCCTGTAACGATTTTGTCTGCGTTAGCAGCTCAGACTAAACATATCGGTCTTGTAGGTACAATCTCAACTTCCTATAGCGAGCCTTTTACAGTCGCTCGTCAACTTGGCTCTCTTGATTTAATCAGTAATGGCCGTGCAGGATGGAACGTTGTTACAACTCCTTTAGAAAGTACTGCACTAAACTACAACAAAACAATTGAGGAGCATCCAAGTCATCCAGTTCGCTACGAAATTGCAGAGGAATACTTGGAAGTTGTAAAAGGCTTATGGGATTCATGGGAAGATGACGCGTTTATCGCAGACGTTGAAAATGACCAATTCTTTGATCCATCAAAACTACATGTTCTAGATCACAAAGGGAAATATTTCTCTGTTCGTGGACCATTAAATGTTGCACGCTCAAAACAAGGTCAGCCAGTTGTATTCCAAGCAGGTTCTTCTGAAGCAGGTATTCGTCTAGCAGCGAAAACAGCAGATTCAGTATTTGCTCACGGTGCATCTCTTGAATCAGCTCAGGCATATTATAAAAAATTAAAAACTGCTGTTCGTGAAGAAGGTCGTAATCCTGATGAGGTTCTTGTCTTCCCAGCCCTTTCTCCAATTATCGGAGACACAGAAGAAGATGCAGAACGTAAATATTGGGAAATTGCAAATCTAGTATCGATTGATAAAGCACTAGCTTATCTAGGGCGTTACTTCGATCACCATGATTTCACACAATATGACGTTGATGCACCATTCCCTGAACTAGGCGATATTGGCGCAAACAGCTTTAGAAGCACAACAGACCATATTAAGAAATATGCTAAAGAACAAAACTTAACATTGCGTGAAGTTGCATTACGTGAAGCAACACCACGTTCACCTTTCACTGGAACACCAGAAAAAATTGCAAATGAAATCACTCGTTGGGTTGATGAAGAAGGTGCAGACGGATTCATAATTGCTACAACTGCTCCACATACACTTGAAGATTTTGTAGATAAAGTAATTCCACTTCTTCAAAAAGAGGGTCGCTATCGTACGGAATACCCTGCTGATACATTACGTGGAAACTTAGGAATTCCATTTGTGGAAAATCGCTATACAAAAGCTAAATCAACTCAAACAGTTTAATTTTCGGCTATAAATCTTAGTATTTTTGTAAAGATACTATGAAAGGCGGAGAACGCCCGTTTGCAGCTAGACAAGAAAGGAGACCCTTCAATGATTCAGCTTTCAAATATTCATAAGAGCTTCGGTAAAACTGAAGTGTTAAAAGGCATTAATTTGCAGGTGAATAAAGGAGATATCATTTCCATTCTCGGCCCTAGTGGTTCTGGAAAAACAACGTTATTACGCTGTATCAATTTTTTAGAAAAAGCCAATGAGGGTTCAATTGCAATCGATGATATTGCCTTAGATGTAAAGCACGCAACCAAAAAAGACATCGTAGCGCTTCGCAAAAAAACAGCGATGGTCTTCCAAAGCTACAATCTGTTCCAACATAAAACTGTGTTGCAAAACATCACTGAGGGGTTAATTGTAGTTCAAAAGAAAAGTGAGAAGGAAGCAATTGAAATTGCCAAAACAATGCTTGCTAAAATCGGACTTGAACATAAAGCAGATGCTTACCCTAGTGCCCTCTCTGGCGGACAGCAGCAACGAGTTGGGATCGCACGAGCACTTGCATTAAATCCGGAAGTCATTTTATTCGATGAACCTACTTCCGCACTTGACCCTGAGCTTGTCGGTGAGGTACTCGATGTAATTCGTAAAATTGCTAAAGAAGGCATTACGATGATTATCGTGACACATGAAATGAACTTTGCCCGTGACATCTCGAATCGTATTGTATTTATGGATGGTGGCGTTGTCGTGGAAGAAGGCTCACCACGAGACGTGTTTAATAATCCAAAACACGATCGTACAAAACAATTTTTACGCCGCTTAACACCTGAGTACACTTACGAAATCTAAAGTGAAAGGAATACCTACAATGACCTATCAAATTTCTATATTAGATCAAAGCCCTTTGTTCAACGAGGAATCGAACGAATCGGCATTAAATCGCACAGTTGAACTTGCTCAAAAAGCAGATAAATTAGGTTACCATCGATTTTTAGTATCTGAACACCATAATTCTCAAGATGTTGCGGGATCATCTCCTGAAGTACTTGTTTCTTATTTACTAGCAAAAACAGAAAGAATCCGTGTAGGTTCTGGTGGTGTTATGCTTCAACACTACAGCCCTTACAAAGTAGCAGAAAACTTCCATGTTCTAGCTAGTTTAGCAGGAGATCGCGTTGACTTAGGCATCGGGAAAGCTCCAGGTGGTCTTCCCCTTTCAACAAAAGCATTACAGTACAAAAAAGTACCAGCGAGTGATGACTTTTACGAAAGCTTAAACCTGTTAAATCAATTCATTAACAACAATTTACCAGAGGATCATGAATTAGCTGGGTTAAAAGCTTCCCCGCTTCCGAAAGTAAAACCTGAAGTTATTTTACTTGGAGCAAGTCGTGGCAGTGCTATCGAAGCAGCAAAGCGTAGCATTTCATTTTCTTATGCACAGTTTTTCAACAGCGCAGACTCGGATTTAGAAGAAGCTGTGAAAGCATATCGTGAACACTACCCTACTGGGAAATTTATTCTTGGCTTAAATGTCATTGCCTCACTAGATGAACAAAAAGCGAAAGAATTAGCTGCAGGTCAAACACTTTACAAAGTACACCTCGCTAGTGGTAAGCGATTAACACTCGTAACAGAACAACAAGCTGATAAATTCGGAAAAGAATCTGGCGAGTCTTACACAATTGAAAAAGTTGTGCCAAATGTGATTAGTGGTACACCTGTTCAAATTAAAGAAAAGCTAGATGAACTACATGCAAAATACGGAATTGATGAATTTATTTATCATACACCTGCCAAAGATATTGAAGCTCGTCTCGAGTCATTTGAACTACTAAGTCCATTAAATTTTCAAAGATTAGAAGCATCATTAAACGTATAGGAGGAAATTAACATGTCAGCAAATTTAGATATTATCGTTTGGTCAAAACAAGGTTGCTCATATTGCGCAGAGGTAAAAGGTTATTTAGAACAAGAAGGAATTCCATATAAAACAGTCGATGTAACAGAACACGATGAATTCCGCGATATTTTAGAAGTAAAATATGGCGTTCGTTATGTACCAGTTGTAGAAATCGGTCGCAACAATACGTATCAAGGTGTAACAGAATTAGGTATTGAACATTTACAAAAAGCAATTGCAGAATTTAATCAAAAGGAAGGTTTAACATCATGAAAAAAGCAGGCATCGCACTAACACTAGCAGCTTCCCTACTTCTTACAGCATGCGGAAGCACAAGTAATTCAGACTCAAAAGAAGCGGCAACAGGATCTTCATCAGCTAAAGGCGATGTTGAAAAAGTTATTATCGGTACAGGGTCACAATTTATTAATATTTGTTACTTCGATGAAGATGGTAATTTAACAGGTTACGATATTGAATTGTTAAAAGAGATTGATAATCGTCTTGAAGATTATGAATTTGAATTCGAAACAATGGACTTTAACAACCTACTATTAAGCTTAGAGACGAAAAAGATTGATCTTCTAGCACATAACATGGCTAAAAATGAAGAGCGTGAAGCTAAATTCTTATTCAATAAACAACCATATAACGCGATGCCTCTACATGTTGTTGTACATGAAGGTAATACAGAAATTAAATCCATTGATGACATTAACGGGAAAACGGTTGGTGTTGCACCAACAAGTAATGCATCAATTTTTGTAGAGAAATATGTAAAGGATCATAATTTTGATACTGAAATTTCTTATATTACACAAACACCAGACATGAATAGCCAATTAAAAAATGGTCGAATTGATGCAATTTTCAGCTTCCCATTTGCTGTTGACATTAATAACAGCTCTGCCGATGCTGAACAACAAATCGTAGGCGATCCACTTCTATTCACAGATATCTTCTTCATGTTCAATAAAGAAGATCAAGAATTAGCTGATGCTGTTGACGAAGCATTAAAGGCTTTAATTGAAGACGGCACAGTGAAAGAATTAAGTACAAAATGGTTAGGTGCTGACTACTCAGTAGAATTATAGAAAAAGCGGAGGATACTTGTTCAGGCTCCACACTATTCAAACATCTAATTTCTACAATAGAAAGGAGGCATCGTAATGGGAAATTTTTTTGAACCAACACTGATTTTCACATCAATTCCAAAGCTATTATCCTATTTGCATATAACCATTGAGATTTTAGTATTATCTGTAGCGTTAGGTCTATTGCTTGGCATCCTAATTGCGGTGCCAAAGCTTTACAATGTCCCTATTTTAAAGGAAATAATGACTGTCTATATTTCCTTTATCCGGGGGACGCCGATTTTAATCCAATTGTTTTTAGTGTTTTACGGTTTACCAGTCGTGGTTGGATTGTTTGGCGTAGATATTACACGGATGGATCCGTTCTATTTCGTCATTATCACCTACACACTTAGTAACGCTGCTGCTTTTGCAGAAATCTTCCGCGCTGCGATTAAGTCCGTAGATTATGGGCAAACAGAGGCTGCATACTCAGTTGGGTTTACTGCTTGGCAAAATTTTTACCGAATTGTGTTTCCACAATCCATTCGTGTTGCCTTCCCGAATATCGCGAACACTTCCATTAGTTCGTTAAAAGATACTTCCCTCGCCTTTTCCATTGGCGTAATGGATATGATGGGTCGCGGTGACACACTGATTTCAGCAACTGCCCATGCATTAGAAATTTATATCGCCCTTTCTGTCATTTATTATGTCATCGTTCTTATTTTTGAACGCTGCTTTAAATGGATTGAACGTTATTTAAATCGCTATATCTTAAAAGAGGAACCATCGTTGTAAAGGAGGAACGATCATGCAACTGGATATACCATTCATTTGGACGGCATTTACCGAGATCATTAAAGCATTGCCACTGACATTGTTGATTGCCTTTACACCGATCTTACTCGGTTTAATCATCGGAATAGCGGTGGCATTTATTCGTATTAACAATTACAAGGTGATCGCCCCTCTTGCAAACTTTTATGTTTCGTTTTATCGAGGAACCCCGGTCATCATGCATATCTTTATCATTTATTTTGGTGTACCAGTGATCTTCGAATCGTTATTTGGGATCTCACTAAACCTCGTACCAATCGGCATTTTCGTCATTATCGCGTTGACATTAAATGCTGGTGCTTACTTATCTGAGATCATTCGTTCAGGGATTTTAAGTGTACCAAAGGGGCAAATTGATGCGGCATTTTCGATTGGCATGACAAATTTTGAAATGCTAAAGCGAATTGTGTTACCACAAGCTTTTGCCTCAGCCATCCCGAATTTAACGAATATTTTAATCGGATTTTTACACGCAACATCCATCGCCTTCCTTGTGTCGGTTAAGGAATTAACAGGTGTTGCAAACATTGTTGCTTCTAGTAACTTAAAGTTCTTAGAGGCATTTATTGCAGCCGGTATTATTTATTGGGGTGTCACAGTGTTAATAGAATTAATTGCTCACTTTGTTGAGAAAAAAGTGACAGCTTATAGTAATACAGGTGTTGCGAGAAATTAACGAAGTCAGTTACTTCGAATATTTAGGCTTAATCTTTTGAAATAAACGTCCATTCATGAGGCCCCCTCTCATACGGACGAAGTTAAGGAGCAGATGATAAAATGAAAGCAGTTATTATAAATGGTGGATATAGTGTGAATTCAAGACTTACTGGAATTGAGGTAGAGGTTGAAAAGCTTTTATCGAAAACTAATACAACTTATGATAAAATCCTTGTTCACAAGTTACCAGCTGAAGCATTGATCACAGCAAACTATGCGAATCCAGTGATTGTGGAAAATGTGAAGAAAGTTGAAGATGCGGATGTAGTCATTTTATTAACTCCTGTATTTAAAGGCGCATACTCAGGCATTCTAAAAACATTTTTAGACTTACTTCCTCAAAAAGGATTTGAAAACAAATCGGTGATTCCAATTGCAATCGGTGGATCAATTGCTCATTTATTATCTGTGGATTATGCGTTGAAACCAGTCGTATCTATTTTAGGAGCTACACACGTAACAAATCCGGTTTATGTAGTCGATAAACTCGTAACACGCGTGGATGATGTATACGTGATTGATGGCGAAATTACTGAACGTCTAGAAAACACATGGAAACAAGTAAGTGGATTTGCTTCTGCAAGAGTTTAATTTAACTAATAAACGTCCCCTACCTTTAACGGAGGGGACGTTTTTATGTGCACTATGTAGGAATAAAGGTAGAGCTCTGACATAAGTAAATTTTTAATAAAAACGTTTAATATCTATAATACATTCTGATACTTTATAATTTGGACCCAACAGATTAATAAGTGTTAGCCATTCTCCAGAAACCGCGGCTTACCACTGTAAGCCGCGAAAAGTTTCCGGAACGTTTAGAAGGACAACATTCTATGTGAGCGGGCCTTACACAAAGCACTAAGACAAGTCGAAAAGACATGTTTCAACATGGCTTTGCGGCTTGTGTGCTCAGCCCGCTCTCAGCATATACTTTAATAGTATTTTAATTAGAATGATATCTGTATTAGAAATGGAGCTTTTTAGTTTTGCCCCAGCCTCATATCACACTTAGACCTGCAGGCTACATTATTTCTAAGGCATTCTCTTACTTTTTTTCATTCACCGTCACTTCTTTGAACAACTTCAAAGCTTTTGTTTCCGATTGACTTCATCCCATTTCTTCGATCAATGAGCACACAGACATATTTCAAGAGTGGCAGTATGAATAAAAACACAAACAGCATTCGGAAAATCTGAAATACGGTTACAACGGAAACGTCTGCTCCTATGGCAGTGGCGATTAAGCTCATTTGGTCTAGTCCCCCTGCTGCTGAACTTAAGAATCCTGTAGATAATGAATAGTCGAGTAAGTGTGACATAATTAAACCTTGTCCAAAAGTAATGGCAAGTAATAATAACGCACTCCCAATACCCAAAAATAAAACCCTTGTCCCAAGTTTAAGCATTTTGGGTTTTAATAATAGACCGATATATGCCCCCATTAATATTTGGGCAATGTGCAATAATAAGCCTGGTATTTCAGGTGTGTCGATGGAGAACATTTCTAAAATTATGACCAATAATACAGGTGATAAAAAATAGGCAACCGGCAACTTTATCTTTTTCCCAAACCAAACCGATCCCCAGGTAGCAAGGAGCAACAAAGCAAGTGGACCTATTGATTCAACAGAGAAAAAACTTCTTTCCCCTTGTACTACATGACCTGAAAGAATAAACGGGATGAGTAAGACGATACTGATTACACGGATTACATGAAAATATGTGACAACCGCAATATCAATATCTTTTTCTTCCTCTGCAAAAATAACAATTTGACTTAATCCCCCAGGAACCGTACAAGTTAAGGCCGTTTTCAATGATATATTTCCCATTTTTTGAACACCTATTGCCATAATAACTGAAGCAATTGTTAATGCAACATTGATGACGACCATAAATAAAATTAGCCACCCTGATTTAACAAAAATTTCAAAGAGAAACATTTGACCAATCGAGGTACCGACCACAACTAACCCAACATTTCGCAATTGTACTGGCCAATACATTTCAACCTTTATAAAGAATTGGCTAATTAAGACCGTAAAAAGTGGACCAAGCATCCAAGGAACAGGTAAATGTAATAGAACAAATAACCATGCACCACATACACTTAAGAGAGCTACTAAACTAATTGATTTTATATGCACAGTTCAAACCTCGTTTCTATCACTTTGTTTTTATAGACTACCATATTATGTATAATACTTTAAATGTTATATTTCAAAGCTCGGAATATTGACTATTTCTATATGAAAAAAACCTGTAATCATGAGGCATGTAATGATTACAGGTTTAATTCGTCCTCTTTAATAATAAGTCCCATTAATGAGGCAAATGTAATGGCTTGCTGAGCGGAGACTTCACAACCTCTTAGACTTTCCATTGTGACCGTTAATTCTTGAAACTCTGAAGTACTAAAATCTACTCCTTTTAATGAAGTTTCCTCAAAGTTCACACCATCAATGTTTGATGTCTGATATTTAGTTTTTATAAACTGACAATGATAAAAATCCGCATTTTTTAATAGACTTGATTTAAATAACACTTTATTTAAATTAGAATCAGCGAACGTACTGAAGCTTAAAATGGAATTTTCAAATAAAACATTTCCAAAGCGACTATCTGCGAAATTTATGCCAAGTAATTTACATTCTTTAAATTGCACACGATGAATACTCGCTTTACTTAAATCTGCATTTGAAAAATCACATTTCTCAAATACTACATCTGTTAGTTGAATATTTGGAAATGACGTATTTTGAAAGCTTGAATTCGTCACAATCATACTAGATAAGCTCACTCTATCCAGATGCTCTCCATCAAATGCTGAATTAGTGATCTGACAATTTGAAAGCTCTGGATCCTCCTCGCGAACAATATCTTCAAAACATCTTTGGGTTAATTGTTTTGGTACTTTAGGTTGATCTATTTTCATACGCACTTCACCTTCTATTTCCTTACAATTTTCTTAAGTATAATGCTTAGAAACAATTCGGTCGAGATTGATGTACTATCAAAAAAAGTCTGAAGCATAAGTAGATCTTTTTAAAGCCTATAATTCCTATAATACGATTCTGACACTTTATTAATTGAATTATGAGAGATTACTTTGACTGATTATTAATAAGTGTTAGCCATACTCCTGGAAACGCGGCCTACCACTGTAAGCCGCGCAAAGTTTCCGGAACGTTTAGAAGGACACATTATATGTGAGCGGTCCTTACACAAAGCACAAAGACAAGTCGAAAAGACATGTTTCAACATGGCTTTGCGGCTTGTGTGCTTAGACCGCTCTCACTAGACACTCTATTAGAATCTTCATTAGAAGTAACTTTAACAAAAAGAAACCATGCACAGAGGCACAGTTTCTTTTTCAATCAGTTATTCGTCATCATCTTCCATGATTTCATCAAATGCAGCTGAAACTTTGTCAAACTCTTCATCAGATTCAATTGCAGTAAAGTCACCATCTTCATCTAATCTTAAAAAGAAAATATCAATGTCTTCTTCTGTTTCTTCTTGAAGGTCCTCTACAAAAGCGACGGCTGCGTATTCAGTTCCTTCAATATTAATTGCCGCTAATACTTCTACTTCTTGTTCAATATCATCGTCATCCGTAATTGTAAAGATCTCGCCTACTTCAATTTTCTCCATAATTCAAATTCCCCTCTCTTTTATAAAAACCATTAATTATGTTCCACAGAAA
Organism: Ureibacillus composti; assembly: GCA_030348875.1. GTDB lineage: Bacteria > Bacillota > Bacilli > Bacillales_A > Planococcaceae > Ureibacillus > Ureibacillus composti. Next base: position 601,913 of record JAUCEP010000002.1, on the reverse strand, counting down.
GTTCTATATGGGCGGTTAGATGGCTCGGGTTGTGAGCAATATTCTGCATGATTGCTTGTATAATCAAACGGTTTTGACAACACGTCTAATAATCGATGCATTACATTGTAATCTCCTTCTACCGCAGCATCCAAAGCTTCTTCCACTCGATGATTTCGTGGAATAACAGCAGGATTATTAGCACGCATTAACTCTGCCACTTCTTCCTTTGACTGTGGTTGCTGATTCAGTCTATCCTGCCACTCGTTCATCCATTCATCGAATTCTGGCTTTCCAAATAATGGCGATCCTTTAAGCTCACCTAGCGTTAATGAGCGGAATGTATTTGTATAGTCCGCTTGATTTTCTTCCATTAGTTGAAGGAGCTTATAAATGAGTGCTTCATCTTGCGGTTCTTCTGTGAATAAACCAAGTTTTGCTCTCATCCCTTTAATCCAGTTCGCATTATAATAATCGTTAAATTTTGATATTGAGTCTTGTGCAATTTGAACAGCTTGATCGTCATCTTCATGTAATAATGGAAGTAAGCTTTCCGCAAAGCGTGCAAGGTTCCATACCGCAATTCTTGGCTGATTTTTATAAGCATAACGACCTTGCGTATCGATTGAACTAAATACCGTTTCAGGATTAAACGTATCCATAAATGCACATGGACCGTAATCAATGGTTTCTCCACTAATTGTCATATTATCGGTGTTCATTACCCCATGGATAAAGCCCACTAACTGCCATTTTGCGATTAAATTAGCTTGACGCTTTACGACTTCCTGTAAAAACTGTTGATAACGATTTTGTGTTTGATCATCAATTGCTGGATAATGTCTGTTGATTGTATAATCTGCTAGTTCTTTTAACTCTTGGACTGGTCGAGCCGCTGCTGCATACTGGAATGTACCAACACGAATGTGACTTGCAGCTACTCGCGTGAGAATCGCACCAGGTAAAATCGTTTCACGGATCGTTCCTTCACCTGTTGTCACTACCGCTAAACTTCTTGTCGTTGGAATATTTAACGCATGCATAGCTTCACTAATTATATATTCGCGAAGCATTGGCCCTAGGGCTGCACGACCATCACCGGCTCTAGAGTATTGCGTACGACCGGACCCTTTCAGCTGAATATCTACTCGGTTTCCTGTTGGTGTTAGATGTTCACCTAGTAGAATCGCTCGACCATCTCCTAACATTGTAAAATTACCGAATTGATGGCCTGCGTAAGCTTGTGCTAATGGTGATGCTCCTTCAGGAATTTCATTTCCACCAAAAACAGGGGCTTCTGATTGAAGTGCTTCTACATTTAATCCAAGCGATTTTGCTAGAGGTTCATTTAATATCACGATGTTTGGATCTTTAACAGGTGTTGGATTGGTGCTTGTGAAAAAGGCATCCGGTAAGCGTGAATAACTGTTATCGAAATTCCAACCTGATTTCATTTTGTTCCTCTTCTCTATTTTTTCTTCAAAGTTAGTGTTTTCGTCTGCCCTATGATTATACCTTATTGGACAGTGAACTACGCACGATTTGCATCTTTAATGATCCAATCGATTGCGGAAATTAAATCGGGAAATACAGCATCTGCTAGATTGTCATGCTCTCCAAGGAAGACCCCTTTTGTTCCTGCTTTCTTCCCTGCCATTATATCTGTGTCCGTATCTCCCACCATATAAGATTTAGATACATCTACATTATACTTTTCCGCAAGGTCTTCAATTAATTTAGCATTTGGTTTTCTGCATTCGCACCCTGCTTTCGGCTTATGAGGACAATAAACCGCTTCATCCACGATGGCACCATGCTTTTTTAACTCTGCAATCATGTGATCATGGATTTTTTGAAGCTGTGTTTCCTTCATATAGCCTAAGCCGACGCCACCTTGATTGGTAACAACAAATATGTAATCAAAGTGTTCATTTAATTTTTTTATTGCTTCTGGAACACCCGGTAAGAAATATAAATCTTTTGGTTTGTTCACGAATTTTACGCGTTTCGTTAATACTTCGTTAATGACACCATCACGATCTAAAAAGACTGCTTTTTTCAAATTTGGTACACCTCTAATTTTTTTGTTTCAGTGTGTTTATGATGTCCGTATTTGGTTTTTCTTATTTATTTTTTCATTCAGATGGAACTTGTGGATATTAGGCTTGTGTTGTGTTGAAGTTTTGTTCAGGGTGCTGGTGCTTTTTCATGGATTTTTGAATTTCAATGAAGTTCATTTCGGTGGTAGTCGGTTTGCGTTTTGAACTTCATCGGCCTTATGAAGTTCATTTTGGTGGTAGTCGGTTCGCTTTTTGAACTTCGTCGCCTTGATGGGTTCATTTCAGATACTCTACTCCATAAAAAAAGACTGCCCACCGACAGTCTTTTCTTAGGCTAACTTTTCAATGTTTGCATATTCGTTACATATTCTTCAAAAGCCGTTGTACTTAATGGTTTGCTATAGTAATAGCCTTGTCCAAAATGACATCCATCTTTGCTTAACTCTTCTACATGTTCTGCCAATTCGATTCCTTCAGCAATGACATTGATTCCGATTGTTTTTGCAAGGTTCAGCACTGCTTTGACAATTGCTTTACTCTCTTCATTTGTATGGATATCTTTTACAAATGATTGGTCGACCTTTAGGGTATCGATTGGAAATTCCTTTATATAACTAAGCGAACTATATCCTGTACCAAAATCATCGACAGAAATTTGAATGCCCATTTGTCTGATTTCATTTAAAACAGACACTGTATTTTTTACATCAGCAAATATACTTTCTGTCACTTCAAGCTCTAAAAATTTGGGATGAAGATTCGTTTCTTTTAGAATTTCTTCAACTTTATGTACGAAATATGGATCTTCAAGCTGACGAACTGAAACATTTACTGCCATAGTTAAATTCGTTAAGCCTTGATTTTGCCAAATACGTAACTGATGACAACTCTCTCTTAAAATCCACTCGCCTAAAGGAACAATTAACCCAGTTTCTTCTGCTAGCGATATAAACTTTAGTGGGGGAATTCTTCCTAAATCCGGGTGATTCCATCTCACTAACGCCTCCACCCCAATAAGCTCATTTTTAGTAATATTTAACTTCGGTTGATATTCCAAATAAAATTGTTGTTCTTTAATGGCTGTTCTTAAGGCAGTTTCAAGTAATCGTCTCTCTAAAGTTTTATTTTCGATGGATTGATTGAAAACCATAAATGCATTTCTTCCCCGTTGCTTTACATGGTACAGTGCATCGTCTGCATTTTTAAGAAGTTCCTCTGATGACTTTCCATGTTCCGGGTAATTTGCTACGCCTATACTGCATGTCACTAAATGTTCCTGACCAGCAAGCATAATGGGCGATTGAAGTTTCTCTAAAATTCGTTGTGTGATTGTAATAGCTTCTTGCTCATTTTTGACATCCCTTAGCATTACCGTAAATTCGTCGCCGCCTAATCGAGCTGGGAAATCGGATGGTCGAATCTCTGAACGAATGATTTTAGCAACTTCTTTTAATACTAAATCTCCTACATCATGGCCCCATTGATCATTGATCGATTTAAAATTATCCAAATCAATAAATAAGATGGAAAGCCTTTTGTTAGATTTACTTTTACTCATTATTTCACTGCGAAGTTCATTCATAAATGAGCGGCGATTAGGGAAATTCGTCAAAGAGTCATGATAGGCTAAATGATAAATTTTTTGCTCGATAGCTTTTCGGTTTCGAATATCTCTCATGTCCACCATCATTAATTCACTACCCATCGAACAAGTCGGATTATTGGTTACACCAATATTTGCCTCAACGTCAATATAATCTCCATTTGCATGTCGAACTTGCATTTCAATTTGTAAAGGTTCTTTTTTCTTCCTACAATAGGTATGAATACTTTGCTTCACCATCTCCACATCATCTGGGTGAATAAGGTCAAAAAAGTTACCCTTTTCTAATGCTGGAAGTTCATACCCTAAAATTTTGTGAAATGTTGGAGAGACATATTGAAACGCCCCATTTATTTCTACTAATGAGATTAAGTTAACTGAGTTATTTGCGATTAATTGATACTTTTCATTACTTTTAATGATCGCTTCTTCTAACTCTTTTTGCTTTGTGATTTCAGATTGGATGGCTATATATTGATAGGGGTTATTGGTTTCATTTAAAGTCGGAACAATCACTGCATGAACCCAGAAACTCGTTCCATCTTTCTTACGATTTTTAATTTCACCCTTCCATATCTGACCGCATTCAATTTGTTTCCACGCATTATTAAAAGAAGATTCTGGGTACTCATCAAAGTTTAAGATGCGATAATTTTGCCCTAGCAATTCACTTCTATGATATTGGCTAACTTCGCAAAATAAATCATTTACATATGTAATTATCCCTTGATCATCAAAAATTGCTACAATCGCTGTTAAATTTAAAGCATGCTCGATTGAACGAAAATTCTTTAATTGTTGTGTGCTATTGCAGTGAGAGGATTGATCATCTGCAGTTTTTTCATGGATTCGGTTCATTATTATGGCTCCTTTATTTAATCAAAAAGCACTAAAAAATACATATATTAACTAAGTCTTTTTTATCAGTTCAATATATTTATTTTATAGGAAAGTAGGCCAATTTAAAATATGAAATCGAATAGTATTTTTTGGTTCTGTTCTAATAGAAAAAAGCCGATTTCCCAGCTGGTTAGGAAATCGACTTTTTCTTTGAAAGAGGATTGTGAGTCTTGAGTCTCGTAATGAGTATATGAAATATCGTTTCAATTATTCCTTTTCGGATAATAACTTTTGTAGTTTTTCCTGGCCTTCTTGTAACTTTTTTACTTCTTGTTCTAACGAGTCAATTTTATCAATCATCGGTTGTAATGCTTCTTGTAGCATCACTTGTAATCGAGCAGCTTTTTCATTTGTTTCCATCATATTGATCGCCTCCAAATAGTTAGAATGAAGCTCTTAAAATTAGTGAAAAACTGTGTTGAGTATTCAGTCGAACTTTAAAGAAGTATTTTTCTTACATGTTTATAATACTCCTTTTAAAAGGAAAAAACAGTATGATGAGAGAACCGTTGAAAATTTGTCATTGTTTCTTAAATCGATTGAGTGGATGTATTTAACTGAATTTGATTTCATCTTAATGGGCAAAATAAATTGACTTAATAGATTGGAGGAAACTTGATATGCATAAGGATGAGAGACTGAACGAGGAAGCGGCTCTAAATAATAACTTGGATGCGGCAACGTTACAAATGAATAATGATATTGCAAAACAACATAAACAGCCGAAGACAGATGGCAAACCAAATACACATAAAAAGACAAATACTAACATGCATTAAAGCAAAAAAGGCAACTCCCCTCTCCGGTGTTGCCTCCTTTTTGGCTTGTTACTCTTCTTGAATCATTTTAACTTCATCATATCCACAGTCACTGCAAACCATTAAATGAGGACAAATTTGATCTTTTGCCGTGTTTGGATATCCATCCCCCATTTTTACGGTTTCTTCATCATTATAGTGACCATAAGGATCTAAAAAATCGGATACCTTCCCAGAGTCGTCCAATTTCTTATGACAATTTGGGCAATGAACCTCTAATTCTTTTAATGAATTACATAAAGGGCATACAGCCATCAGTATCACTCCTTATCTCTCACAAGTAGTATCTGTTTTTTTACTTGCTACCATACAATGGGATGAAGGGCTATACCTGTTTACACACATAGAAGCTAGTAGTTGAGGGTACTTTAATTATGAAAAGGCACAATTTCGGAGGACACACCATGAATGATAAAACGTTTTTGCTCAATATGTATGCCATGTTGAACAAGATGCAAGCACAATTAAACCAATGTAAATCATATTTAGAAAACGAGTTAGATGAAAAAGGCTATGACTACAGTACAATGCTTGAAGATTACGATGTTGCAGGCTTTGATCAAGACGAACTTTTTAATGAAAAGACTTCTTAAGGTCATTTTGTTACCTAAAAAAAGCATTACCGGGTCATCCAGTAATGCTTTACATACATTCTTTATCCAAAGAATAAATCAAGAATATTTGACCCTGTGGACGACTGTTTATTGTAAAACTCTGAGTACCCACAGTTTTTGCAATAAATGACAATAAACTGATTGTGCTGAAGATCAAATATTTTGGAAAGACCAGTTCCAGTCATAGCAACTTCTTTTTGAGCAGCATCTTTACTTCCGCATTTAATACACCCTTTATCCAATTCCTATTCCCCTCACTTTTGTAAAACTTATTATCTCTTTTACGATTAAGGGGGGATATAGTTTCAATTGTTCTAATTAATTATTTAATTGGGATAATGTAATTCGATACAACTTGTCGTCATTTTGCTGTTGTTCGCCGCGGCCATCTGTATTATTGCTAATGAAATAAAGCGAGTCATCCTCAATGTAAATATCCCGAATTCTGCCAAGGCTAGTTATGATTTCACGATATTGCCCTGTTTCCAAGTTAAATTCCAAAACTGCATTTCCTCTTAATGCTGCGACATATAACCTCCCCTCATGTTCATCCATTCCGGAAGGTGCCCAAGTAACATTAATACCTGAAGTAAATATAGGTGTAACCATGCCTTCACGCTGTTGGAATCCCTCTATAATCGGCCAACCATAATTTTCGCCTGCTACAATTTCATTAATTTCATCATTCGCTTGGTTTCCATGTTCACTTTCATAGAACTTTCCATCAGGCGCCCACGTGATTCCTTGTGGATTCCGATGACCATAGCTATACACGTAGGAGTTGGGAAACGGGTTATCATTCGGTACCGTTCCGTCTAAATTTAACCTCAAAATTTTCCCGGCTAATGAATTACGATCTTGTGCTAATGCTGAATTTGCAGCATCACCAACTGTTGCATAAAGTTTACGGTCCGGCCCCATTTTAAGTCTCCCTCCATGATGGACACGACCACTCGGGATTTGGTCAAGTAATACTTGTTGTTCCCTCCAAACGTCATTTTCCAATTTCAGTGTAACAATCCGATTAAATTGTTCGGCATTATTTTGGTATGTGTAATAGGCATAGGCTTGGTTGGACTGTGAAAAATCAGGAGCAAGGACAAAACCAAGTAAACCCGCTTCTGCTGCTGTCGCTAGTGGTTGAGTTAGTTCTATACGTTGCCGCTCAACTTGCCCCTTTTCGATTTTTGCTATGCTTCCCGTTCTTTCAGATATATAAAATGTATCTCCTTGTTTTTCAATAGACCACGGAATGCTTAATTGTGTTGCGACGATTTCAATCTCTTCTGTAGGAACGACAGATACCTCTAATAATTGGTTGTGGCCTACATTCTTTGGGATTGGTTTTTGTTCTGTACAACCTGCTATGAATATCATTGTGAACATAGTTCCTAAAAACAGTTTTTTCATTATCTCACCTCTCCAATTAGCTTTACTATTACCATTGTTACCTATTGAAAGAAAATTCCATTCAATTAACGTACGTTCTTTAGAAGCTCATTTTTATCGTTTTCTGATTAGGATGGATTGTGTTTTTAGAGGTTTTGGGGCGGAGATTAAATTGGCGATCTGCTACTTGATGAAAGGGATTTCGAGAGTGAAATTGGTCGTAAATCCTCTTCATAGCTTTGATGAGGGGGATTTTGTATGTGGGGATGGGGCGAAACTCTCTTCATCCCCTTGATGAACGGGATTTTGCACGTGGTTTTGGTTCGAAACTCTCTTCATCCCCTTGATGAACGGGATTTTGCACGTGGTTTTGGGGCGAAACCCTCTTCATCCCCTTGAATTCTTAACCGGAACAATTGGCCAGATACTGACTTCTCTCTCCTTTGCGTAGTGCAGGATGGGCTCCTTATTTTCCGTTGTAATTTCGTATTTCGATAGTGTCGTGTTTCTATGAAAAACTGCCTCGGCTTTTTGTAATTCCCATGGTTGATGTAATATATCACAACGAATTGGAATGCCAATTTTACTGACATTATAAAAACAATATCGTTCAACTAACCAAGCATCGAAAGATCCTTTCTTCGGGAAATATGGTTCAGAGATTGGCTTATAATCACAGACTAACTGTAAGCCATCTCTCTTTCTACTTTCAAAAGTTACGTATTCATCTCCCTTTTTTAATTTCATCTCCATATGATGATATGGTAATTGGAAGAAGGTTTTTGCTGAGTTTGCGGCTAGCCAATTTGCGGCTGTCAAACTAAAAAAATACACGCCTGGCTTTCCATTTAATGTGACATACGTACGAACATTAAATCCGGCAAATGTGCTTGTTCCAGGGATTGGCGGTAAGAGTCGTAAATGCATCGAAGTAGTAATATAAGGAACGACGCTCACCCAGCACGTGTCCTGATACGTATCTAAAGGCAAAATAGCTGGGACTAATTTTCGGAGAATTTCACGTTTCACAGGATAATGAGCAAACAACGTATGACGCCACGTTTGCTTCATGACCCAGGGTAGTTTTGGCAATGGACCTCGATGATCGTGGTTGTTCGCCAAACTTGAGTTCATTTGTTCTTCCATGACAGCCTTACTCCCCTCTTGCATTCAATATGTAGTATAAGGTTAGTCCATAACTTATCTTCTTAGACACTTGAAATCCTCTTCTTTTACATAAATGACCATGTTATCATTTTTTATAACAATAGTTGGAATGGAGTGAATTTGATGATGATTCGTCAAGTAGAAATTACAGATTTACCCACTTTGCTAGAAATTGAAAATGCCGGGTTTACACCAGAGGAAGCGGCAACAGAGGCTGCTTTTCGAGAACGGATTGCCAATATTCCTGATACGTTTTTCGTTGCTGTTGAAGATGGCCAAGTAGTCGGGCTAATTAACGGACCGATTGTGAATGTTCGATATATTTCGGATGATTTATTTGAAACGGTACTCCCTAATCCCCCATTCGGTGGGCATCAAACAGTTCTAGGTGTAGCTGTGGCACCAGAACAACAAGGTAAAGGTATTGCAAGCAAATTATTGAAGCATTTAGAGGATGAAGCTCGCAAAGCTAAACGCGAAACTGTTACTTTAACATGCCGCGCAGAACTTATTTCATTTTACGAAAAATTGGGCTACAAAAATGAAGGAAAATCTAACTCAGAACACGGTGGCATTGAATGGTATAACTTAGTAAAGGAGCTATAAAAAAGACATGAAAAACCTGTGCTACTTATGATAAGGTATAGACTCTACAACTTTGATGAGAAGGTGAGATTTTGCTAGATGTTAGTGAAAGTAAATTAGCACAGTATGTTTTTCATTATGTAAGCGATTCGCTAGTTTTTGGTGAAGAGGCTTTCTCTCAGCCAGAGGTTATGCTCGAAGCAGCCTTTACCCAATTAGCGTTCCATAAAATTGATTTAGAGCAGCAATATGAATTCTTCCACGAAACAGATCTTGGCTTAAATGAAGTCTATACATATGCGAAGTCTATTTTTGATCAGGAAAGTAGTTTTCTTGAACAGTCAAAAAATATAGCCAAACACCTACAGAGTTCATCCCAACACCCAAATATTAAATGTGGTGAATTGTTTATTGGCTTATTCGATCAATGTGTCATGTCTACAGAAGTGAAAAAGGTTTTAGCTATCGTTAAAATTGATGAAAAGGAAATGTTCCTAGATGTGAAAAACGACCAAAATCATCTGACGGTAAGTGGGATCGATGGCATTAATGTGAAGAAACTTAATAATATGGCTGTGATCGTAGACATGGGAAGTGACGAGCCCCCTGCTGTTTTTATCAAAACGAAAAAGAAGGAAGATGTCGTTTATTGGCAGGAGCGATTCTTAAAAATTAAAGTGGCAGATGAACATTATCATAAAACGAACTTAGCGTTAACAGAAGTAAAAAAATATATTTTAAAAGAAGAGAATTTTAGTAATACGGAGAAATTAGGATTACTCAATAAAACCCTCGATTATTTCCGTAATGAAGAAGAATTCCAGGTCAATGATTATATCGACTCGGTCTTTCAAAAAGTGGAGTCCGTTCAGAAAGATGTGATCGTCAATACAGTAAAGCCTTACGAAACGGTTATTTCTGAGAGCGCGATTGAAAAAGCAGAAAAAACATATAAACGAAAAATAAAACTCGATTCCAATATTGAAATTCAAGTGAACGTGCGTGATATTGAACAAGTCGATGAACTCATTGAAGTGGGCTTCGATGAAACAACCAACCGAAAGTTCTATAAAATCTACTTCCAAGAAGAAGCTTAACAAGAAATGTGAAGGCGGCTCGTTCACACCCGTGAAGCGACCGAGCGGCTAACGCGCGAAGCTAGACACCAAGAAACGCGGAGAACGACCATTAGCTTCGATCTGTTAAAACGTTACGTCCTAGTGTCGAAGGGAAACATAAGCATATTTAAGCACCTGCTTTTTTTATAGGCTGGTATCCTTATTTGCCCTCCTTACATATAGTATTAAAAAAGGCAAAAAGGAGTTTGACAATTGGAAATCCCTGTTTCCGGATTTATGTTTCATTCAGACGATACAGACCCTATGCATTCCCATCAGCTGTTCCTTACATCATGGGATGGTAGACCAATCCCTACCCATATCCATGAATTTAAAGGCGTTACTTCTTTTGACGTAGGTCATAATCACAGATATGCTGGAACGACTGAACCCGCTCCAAGCGGCGTCCCACACATGCACAGATACTTTACTTTCACTTCAGTTGATGATCGACATAGACATGAGATACGTGGAGTTACTGGTCCAGCGATCCCTCTTCCGAACGGAGGCCATTACCACGAATTTAGTGGGTACACGACTGTAGACGGATTCACTCCACATCAACACAGCTATGGTGGAACAACAAGTTTATAATAATTAATCCTACTATATATAATCTAAAAAGGTTAAAATGAAACGCGTGTAGATACTTTCAATATTTTTATATCTAATGCTGTCCATTTCATTTAAAAAACAGTTAGCCTTTATAAATTAACGCGGCCTACCACTGTAAGCCGCGCAAACTATCCAGAACGTTTAGAAGGATATACTAAATGTGAGCGGGCCTTTCACAAAGCCTGGGGCAAAAACGCCACACGCGCGAGCATTGCCCCCATGACCAACGTCGTGTTGGCCTCATAGACAAGTCGAAAAGACATGTTCAACATGGCTTTTCTGCTTGTGTGCTTAGCCCACTCTTTCGCATACACTTTATTAGAATTTCATTAGAACTCACATCTTAAAAGACATCTTAAAAGAGATCTACAGAAAAATATATTAGCATAAAAACCAAAACTCCCTCGGATATCCAAGGGAGTTTTACTATTATTTATTCATTTTCTTCCTTATCAAACCACAATAGTTCTTGATCATCTACATCTCCATTATAGTTGATGAGGATTTCATCTCCTGCTTTGATATCTGTATAAGCAAAGAAATCGAATGTGTGATTATCAAAATTAATTTCATAAGTTGCATTCGGTTTATAAGAATGGTTAAATAGCATTCCGTACCCTAGAAGGATTGCAGTATGGTTAATTCCATACTCAAAAGCATAATCCGCAAGTAAGGTTTTCTCAATGTGTTCATGTTGCTCGTTTGGATATGCAATAACGGGTGCTTCATGGAAAAGCTCCCCCTTTTTGATATCTTGGGTTGCAAATACCCCTCTATTAAATTCTCCATCACTGATTGGAGACATTTTTACTTCAATCATATTGTTCACCTACTCACTCATTTATGTTCTTCCTTACTGTAACATGAATGTGAAGATTGAGCTCTCTTTATTTTAGGTTTTCCTTAATGCTTTATGTATTTACTAAGTTTTTCTTTAATAATATGGACAAAATTGAACGAATCAAACCCCTCGGACCAATGAATTCCGAGGGGTTTCGTTTACTTTTTATTTCGTTTTTGATTGCCTGTTGCATTATCTGCCTTTTTAAATTCTTTTCGATAAGTGACTTCTTGCATCGTTGTTAGCCCATTATCATTTGTAGTCAGTTGTTCATGTGGCTTTTTTGGTTTTGCCATGGTGATCACTCCTTTCGTTATCATCTATAACAGTTTTTCCTGTATAGCGATGGATATTCCCTTTTGTTTAACGAAAAAGAATGAACACATACAAACTGCATTTTGGGACAATTTATGTAAATAAAGCTACTCCAATAAACCAAAGAACGGGTACAAATAACGCAGGTAGCATATTTAATGCTTTGCTATCTTTTATCCCTAAAATGGATAAGCCTGAGCTTAAGATTAATATCCCACCAACGATGGATACTTCCGTCATTAAGGCGTCTGTTAAAAATGGCTCGATATATTGAGCACTAAGGTAAATGGACGATTGCCATATAAATAACACCACTGCCGCAAAAGCAATTCCTATACCGTATGTTGCGGCTAATGCCATCGAAGTTACCAAATCCAGCGTAGCATTTGTAAATAAATATGTATGGTTTTGATTTAATGCACTTTCTACAGGGCCTAAAATGGATAATGTTCCTATACAAAAAAGTAAAATCGCCGTTGATAGGCCTTTACTTAAATCTGACTTCGAAAATCGACTAACCATCTGTTGAAATTTAGCGTCAATATTAATGATCGTTCCCACTAATCCTCCAATGGCTAAACTGACGATAAATAATACTGGATAATTACTATTCGGCATATTTTGTACCACTGCATTTATGCCTAGTGCAACGGCAGCAAAACCCATTGCCGTAAATAAAGCCGATTGGTATTCTTCTTTAATTCCCTTTTTTAAAACGCTACCTACAATACTGCCAATGATAATGGCTACGGTATTTATTATTGTGCCGATCATGTGACCACTCCTCTACTGTATTATGTAACCCTATAAGTAACAAAAACGTCAAGAGGAATTTACAGAAATTTCTACCGACTTATGAAAGTTATCCTGTTAACATCCTTATAATTTCTCAAACAAAAAAAGGAGAAAGCTCAGACTCAGAGCCTTCCCTCTTTTATTATCCTGAGATAAATTGATGTAATACCTGGTTAAACTTGTCTTGCTCTTCCCAGAAAGTACCGTGACCACTATATTGAAAAGGTACTAGTTGGGAATTTCTAATGATCATATTCATTTCTTTCGCCTGTGGAAAAGGAATCACCTTGTCATGAAGCCCATGAATAATTAATGTTGGACATTGGATTCTTTGAAGATCCGCATGCAACTTTTCATCTCTTAGTAAAATAATGACGGCTGCCGTTGACCAACTTGCAGCTTCGAAACCTACTTGGTTAAACCAATCTGAAAAGGGCTTCGTGATATATTGGAAGAAGAATTGATCCGTAACACCTTGCATCATTTTTGGCCGATCACTTAACGTTTCTTGTAAAAGTTGCCTTGCGTTTTCTGGTGTGAAGCCAGTAGGTGCTGCTGCTGAAACAAGGACTAATTTAGAAACTCCCTGTCCTTGGTAACGCGACATATAGCGTATAGCAATACCTCCACCAGTAGAATGGCCGACTAGTGTGACATCACTTAAATCCAGTGCATTGAAAATATGATGGAGATCTTCTGCAAGTCGATTGTAAGTATATCCAGAAAACGGTTTATCTGATTTACCAAACCCTCGCCAGTCAATTCCAATACAGCGATAACCTAATGTGGGCAAAATATTAAACTGATACTCAAATTGCTTATGACTTAACGGCCAACCATGAATAAACACAATTGTCTTCTCTCCACCAGGGTTCACATCTTCAATATAAATATTAACTCCCGGCTCTACCGTTATATAATAGCCCATGCCATCTCCCATCATTTATTTGGTTTCAATTTAACATATTCGTTTAGAAAGTGTTCAATGAATTGCCCCACCATTTTGCAAATGCTATTCTTTTCATAACGACGTTAAAAGGAGACGATTTTTTGGTTAAAGAAATAGTCTTAAATGATACTGTGATTCAGTTAGAGAATTATAAAGAAGAAACGGTGAACGATTTACGAAAAGTGGTGCTTGATTTTAAAGTAACAAGTGAGGACTATCATGACATTGCCGTTCTTTTATATGAGGGGACGTTCGATGTAAAAGTTCCCGACAGAAACCTTAGCTTCAGAGGAACGATTCAGCAATACTCTACTTCCATTACGAACTTATACGACAAAGGTGAAGTTGGAGATTATCACGTATGCTTACTTGAAGTGAAGCAATAGGAGGAAAGCGTATTTTGGTAAAATTAAGTATATTAGATCAATCCCCTATTGCTTCAAATCAAACAGCCAAGGATGCATTAGATGAATCTTTAAAATTAGCGCAATTTGGTGAAGCGTTAGGGTATACACGGTACTGGATTGCGGAGCATCATGATTTGCCTGGACTTGCCTGCTCAGCACCCGAAGTGATGATTCCGTATATCGGGGCACATACGAAGAAGATTCGAATTGGTGCTGGGGCTGTTTTATTACCTCATTATAAGCCGTATAAGGTGGCAGAAGTATACAATATGATGGCAACTTTATTCCCTGGTCGAATTGACCTTGGAATTGGCCGTTCCCCTGGTGGTTCTGCTGAAGCAACCAATGCCTTATCGGATAACTTTCTACAGCAGGTATTTAAAATGCCACAGTTAGTAGATGAACTGCTTCACTTTTTGGATGATGACTTTCCAACCACTCATGAGTTTTCAAAAATCACCGCCTCCCCTATGCCAAAAGTTAAACCAATGCCTTGGATTCTTGGGACAAGTAGTAAGAGTGCTCTACTTGCCGCGCAAAATGGGTTGCCTTATGCCTTTGGGTTGTTCATGAGTGAAGAAGATGGTGTCGCTATGATTAATCAGTATTTAGATGCCTTTCAACCTAAGAAACACGGTCAAGTTCCGGAAGTTTTACTAACTGTTCCCGTGATTTGTGCGCAAACGACGGAAAAAGCAGAAGAAGTTGCACTGAGTTCTCTCATTTGGTCGTTGCAAAAAGAAAAGGGATTGGGACAAACTGTTCCCTCCATTGAGGAAGCTAAAGAATACGAACTGAATGAAAAAGAACATGAGAAATTAAGGGTCATGAAACAAAGGTTAATTAAAGGTAATCCGCAAGAAGTCAGGCAGTCACTTGAACAACTACAAAAGAAATATCAAGCTGATGAAATCATGATCCTTACCATTACACACTATCCAGAGGACCGAATCACATCCTATAAACTGATCGCAGAAGAAATGCTTTCATCCAACTAACAATTGTCCAGAAGCTAGCAATAGCTTCTTTTTATTTAGGTAAGCAGATTTCCCTTACATAATCCAAAAGCAAATTTCTCATACTCCTAGTAGTAACGAAAGGAGATGAAAACGTGTCAGACAATAAGGACTTTGATGCCTATTCAAATTATGATGACAGACCAAAAGTGGAAAAAACGAAATCCAAAACCATCGATTATTCTATTCAACATACTCGTGAAGAATTTGCAGAAGAACATCATCCTGCTCCCCAAAAGAATGCTAATTCAAAAAATGCATCTAGCCAAACACCGTTTGAGAATTAAGTTAATGAATTAGTCAATTCCCAAAAGTACACGAAACATGCTTTTGGGAATTTTTTATGCATCTCAAATAGGATGAGTCGAACTGCACTTAACATGAATTTAGTTTATTCTCCATACATAAAGCCGACCACTTCATTTTTTTCAGGGTCGACGAGCACTATGGGTGTGCCAATAACTGCATTTTCCTTATCTTCAAAAATGACCGATAATACCAATTTCCCTTTATAACTCGGATCAATTAATTTATAATCGTCATCTGTCATTACCTCAAATACTTCCGCTGTCTCCCAATTCTCCTTCGCTCGTCCATCCCACCCCTTTTCCTTTAAAAACTCCCAAGCAACAAGTTTTACATTGTAGTACTCATCGTCATGTTGGGTTGCTTTGTTTGAGCATCCAACCATCAATACAACGAAGATTGCAAGTATAAGGTAAATGAAGGAATGACCCTTCATGATTAGCCCCCTCTTTAAGACAATTTATCCACTCCGTGTGGATTGCTCTAGTTAACATGCGCAGTAAAACTCCATCAGTAGTCGTTTCGAACTGCTAATGTAACGTTTCCCAATGGACGTAGCGACTTTAATCAACCTGTCCGAAATGTGGGATAAATAGAAAACAGCCCGGAGTAATTTAGAAAACCCCAAGCTGTTGTGATATGAGCTTATTGATAACTTATTCACAAATCCCTTATTTATTCTACTTTATGACCAAATTTACGCTTTTCGTCACAATTTATAGAAAATTAGAAATCAATATTTAATTATATAACGGTTTTTCCCTTATTTTTGGATTGATATTGGCTCCAGAATTGTATCTCTATTCCATTTAAAAAGCAAAAGACACCTAATAATTTATTAGGTGTCTCCATTCGATTTTTAGGTGTTTTCGATTGGTATCTTAAAGGCGACTATTTTCTAAGTTACCCAGAAAGGTACAAGAATTAGTATTTATCTTTCATAAAAGCAGTACCAACAATAATTAATAGAATGAATAGAACTACAAGAAGAACGAACTCTTTACTGTTGTTACAACGGTCATAAGCTCCACCTACGTTTCCACCATTACCGCAGTATGCACCACCTACGTTTCCGTAACCCATATTTTTCACCTCCTTTAAGTGTATCTACCTTTTAATTTATGTCTCTTACAAAATAGTTGTAGGGTCAAACGTTTAATTTCAAGCGAAATTTTATATTTAACTTTTAAACCACCTTAAAGCCTTACATCTACCGGTCATATTAAAAGACACCTTACTAAATAGGTGTGATCATTTAATTTTTAAATTAAGATTAGTAGCCTTTCATACAAAAGTGAGTACCCACAATAATTAATAAAATAAACAATACTACTAGTAATACAAACTCCATTTTATTGTCTTTACGGTCGTAACTTCCACCAACGTTTTCACATGACATAAACGTCACCTCCGAGGGATTTGTTTAACCTTTCGATACAATTTATGGCTTCCATCCAAATAGAACTGGGGCAAACGTGGAATTTTGCATTAACTTTTCAAAATCGGCATTTTCCAAAAAACACCACTTCAATTTGCCTTCATCAAGTACAAAAATTTTTTTCCTCCATAAGATAAAAGTAAATAATCTGTTCGTTTAGGGAGTGTTATCATGGGAGCAATTAATGGAAAAGAATTCATTAACCGGTTAAATCAACTGAACAATGAAATTTGGTTTAATGGTGAAAAAATTGAAGGTCCCATTTCTGAACATCCAGCATTTAAAGGAATACTGCAATCAAAAGCTTCCCTCTATGATCTGCAGTTTGACCCAAAAATTAAAGATGAGATGACCTATGTCTCCCCTGAATCAGGAGAACCAATTGGGCTTTCGTTTTTACAACCAAAAACGAAAGAAGATTTAAAGAGAAGACGTAAGATGATTGAGCATTGGGCTA
Source organism: Ureibacillus composti (assembly GCA_030348875.1). Classification (GTDB taxonomy): domain Bacteria; phylum Bacillota; class Bacilli; order Bacillales_A; family Planococcaceae; genus Ureibacillus; species Ureibacillus composti. Next base: position 584,541 of record JAUCEP010000002.1, on the reverse strand, counting down.
AGCAGACGAATGGTATTATGGGGAGAAGTCCAGACTATTTGAGTACAGTACTTATGAGCTTTGCCTCTACAGCAGCTTTCCTTGAGGGAGAAGAAAATTGTTTTCCAAACAACCTACGAGCCCTATATGAAAGAGCAAAGGCAAACGATTTATCCTTCACTCATACTTTTATTACACCACAGGTCAATCGCTCTATTACTTATATTGAAACGACAAAAGAACCAATCGCTGCAAAAGTTGTTGATGAAAATGATGAAGGCATTGTCATAAAAGGTGCTCGCCTACTCGCAACGCAAGGTGGGTTAACCGATGAGGTATTAGTCTTTAGTATCGGTCGTTTCCTCTTTAATGAAGATGAAGCATTTGCTTTTTCCATTCCTTCCAATACAAAGGGGTTAAAATTTATTTGCCGAGATACATTCGTTGGCGGAGAATCGACTTTTGATCATCCTTTAAGTTCACGCTATGAAGAAATGGATTCTATTGTCGTGTTCGATAATGTATTAGTACCTTGGGATCGTGTATTTTTTTACAACAATGCAGATGTTGCTGAGGAATTTGTGACAAAAAGTTCGTTTCATCACTTTGCTATCCACCAAGTATTAACGAGACAAATTGTAAAAACAGAATTTATATTAGGCCTTGCTGAGTTATTGACACAGACGATTAATGTCAATGGCTATCAACATATTCAAGAAAAAATCTCTGAAATTATCATCGGTCTTGAAACAATGAAAGCATTGCTTGAAAAAGCCGAAAACGATGCGGCATTAGATCAATACGGCATTATGCGACCGAGCATAACTCCACTTAAAGTGGCAAGTAATATTTACCCTAAACTATATCCTCGCTTTACAGAAATCCTTCAAATAATGGGGGCGAGTGGCATGACAGCCTTACCAACAGAAAAAGCATTTCAATCTGAAATTCGACCTGATTTGGATCAGTATTTGCAAGCAAAGAATACGCATGCCGAGGAGCGTGTGAAGATTTTCCGCTTAGCATGGGATTTAACGATGAGCGCATTTGGCACAAGACAGACTCAATATGAGCGTTACTTTTTCGGAGACCCTTTTCGCTTGTCCAGCGAGCTTTATCAAGGGTATCCGAAAGATGAATATGTTGAGGGAGTTAAAGAGTTTTTAAATCTTGACGGTATGTAATCTGTTGATAACTCGGCAGATACGTAAAGCCTATTAAGATTACATGTGGATAAACAGAATTTCATAGAAGAAAGGACAATGCCATGACGCAATGTGGGCATTGTCCTTTTTCTTTATCGGTTAAATTGGAAGGTTTCATCAGTGATTGGGGCCACCTTTGCTTTCGCATAGGTAGAGCCTTTTTGTGAAAAGAAGTCGTATGTTGAACCTTCATTACGAATACCATTCATCACAATCGGATTTACTTCTTCTTCTGGAAACATGGATTCAAAGCCAATGTTCATTAATGCTTTGTTGGCATTATAGCGGACATACGCTTTTACTTCCGGAGATAATCCAGTTTCCGCGTAGACATCATCTGTATAGTTCATTTCATTTTGATATAAATCTAGTAATAATTCATAGCCCCAAACTTTTAATTCATCTTGCTTTTCCTGCGAAAACTGTTTGAATATGTTTTGAGCAAAGAATCCTACTGCTACTCCGTGGATTGATTCGTCTCTCAAAATTAAGGAAATTACTTCCGCGCTGTTACGCAAGAAGCCTTGTCCGCCTAAATATAACGGATAGAAAAATCCACTATAGAATAAGAAGCTTTCTAGCATCACAGAAGCAAACATCGCTTTCCATAGACTTTCCGGATTCCCCTCTTCAATGGCCTGATACAGCTCACCGATTTTATTGGCTTTATATTGAAGAAATTCATTTTTCTTTACCCATTCAAATAACTCATCGATTTCTGTATTCGTACATAGCGTAGTAAATATATAAGAATAGGATTTCGCATGAATCGCTTCAAATGACGCAAAGACTGTGAGTACAGCCTTTTCTTGTAAATCCGGTGTGAATGCGGCAATTTGGTTCATCCCAACATTTGTTTGGACGGTATCGAGTAACGTGAGTCCAGCAAATACTTTTTTATATGTATCTTGATGTTCGAATGTTTGCCATTGCTTCACATCTTTACTGACCGCAATTTCTTCAGGAAACCAAATTTGTTTCCATTGTTGATCCCAAAAGATTTGTGCGAGCTCACTTGTTGGTTTATTCCAGTTGACTGCTTCATAGGTTAAATTTGACATGCTACACACTCCTCTAGCGTTTGTAATCGTTGACGAACGTAGTACACCGATTTGATTCCACGCGTCCAAGCGTAAATATAGATTTTTGCTAATTGCTCGGTTGTCCAAGCATCGGTCACATACAACGTCATGGATATACCCTGATCCACATGTTTTTGAGCCGCAGCATATAAATCAATTAAGTCATAAGGATTCACATCATACGCCTCAACATATAGATGGGCATTGTCATTGGTTAAGTGTGGCATTGGATAAATCGTGCGACTATCCGCGTAGTCTCGTACTTCCACCCTTTCTGTACACGGTGCGATGGAGGCCGTACTGCTACGGATATAACTGATGCTACCCGTCGGAGCGATTGCCAATCTATAGGAGTGGAACAATCCATAGTTCATCACATCTTCTTTCAGTCTTTGCCACATCTCTTTTGTGATGATGGGAATGTTCCCAAGTGCTTTTAAGGTTTCGACGGATAATTCTTGATTTGTCTTTTCTACATACTGATCAAAATAAACCCCAGATGCATAATCACTGTCCTCGAATCGGTAGAATACCTCTCCTCGTTCTTTCGCGATTTCCATTGAAGATTTCAATGAGTAATAGTTCATCGCTTCCATAAAGCAATCGATAAATTCTACAGAATCCTTTGATCCATATTGTATTCCTTGCGTTACGAGGTGGCCGTGCAGATTCATGGCCCCCAAACCAACGGAGTGCATTAATTTATTCGCTTTGGCGACAGAGGGAACGTTTTTAATATTTGTCATGAGCGAAACGTTTGTGAGCAATCTCATGGAAGTATCAATTAATTTCTCAAAATCTTCTACTTTACTTGCCGCATGAATATCAATCGAACCTAAATTACAAGAAACATCTAGGCCGTATTCATTTGGTTGGTCTTGGTCTGTGATCATGCTAGTTTGCTGCACTTGGAGTATTTCTGTGCACAGATTTGACATCTTTACGCGACCAATATTTTTAAGTGGATGAACATCATTCACATTATCATCGAAAATTTCAAAGGGATAACCCGATTCAAATTGCGCCTTTTTCACTTCTGTGTAGAGTTTACGTGCATTGAGGCGTTTGATTTTGCGAATGTTCGGATTGTCCAATAGCTCGTAGTACATCTCTGTAATCGAAATCTCAGACATCCGTTTACCGTACTCTTTGTATATATCGTATGGGCTAAATAGCACGATATCTTTATCACGACGCATCAGCTCAAAGAAAATGCTTGGAATGATGATCCCTGTTGATAACGTAGCAAGACGGATTTTATCATCAGCGTTTGGTTTTTTACTTGAAATGAAGTTTTCGATATCTGCGTGAAAAATATTTAAATAAGCCACACCTGAACCATTACGCTGACCAAGTTGGTTCGAGTAAGAGAAAGAGTTTTCTAGTAATTTCGCCACCGGGATTACACCACTTGCCCGATTCAAAATTCCTTTGATTGGATCACCTAATGGACGTAAATCTGTTAAGTTTACCCCTACTCCACCACCCAGTCGGGATAATTCTAAACAGTAGCCGATGTTTTCTGCAATACTATTCATTGAGTCATCCATCGATAATTTAAAGCAGCTGACTAGTTCACCACGCGCTTTTTTACCACTATTTAAAGCAGTCGGTGTCGCCGGTTGATAGGCTTCCATCATGGCTTCGACGGCACGTTCCGCAAGCACGGAATCACCCTGTGCTAAATACAATGCAATAATAACAATACGGTCTTCATATTTTTCTAGAATCTCTTCCCCATCACGACTTTTCATAGCATAGCTATCGTAAAATTTACTCGCACTCATAAACGATGGGAAGCGGAAATGATAATCATATGCTTTTTTGTACAACCTTTTAATAAATTCCATGTCGTATTGCTCAATAAACTCTTTTTCATAGTAGCCTTCATTTACTAAATAGCGAATCTTCTCTTCAATATCTATAAAGTAACGTAGCCGTACATTCACATATTCTAAAAAGTAACGACGTGTTGCTTCTCGGTCCTTCTCTAGCTCTAATTGTCCCGTAGTGCTATATCGATTGAGGACATCATTATTTAACTTTAAGTAGGTTTTCATCCTGTCACCCTCGTCTCATAATACTGTTGAATAGCTTCATAATCTGCTTGGTAGCCGCGTAAATCTAATTTTCGGACTAATGGGATTTGATAGGTTGTGGCAATTTTATCTCCTGCACCACCAAATACCGCATGTCCAAAGTTACTATTGCCACTGACGACGACCCCTTTGCAATGATTGGCATTGTGATCAAGGAAGCGAGCTACCTTTACTGGAATATCCCCCAGCCCATCTGTGTAAGTAAATAATAGGTAAGGCTCAGTTAGCATTAATCCCTCTGAAATTTCTATCGATTTCACTTTTAATTTAGAAACGATATACTTCACATTTCCAGTACGACTTGCATATGCAATCATTGTGTAATCAGCTCAATTTGAGAAACAATCTCCTTTACGTCACCTACAAATTGACCGTTTTTTTCTAGTACAGGCACCGATAAAAATCCTGCATCTACAATTGCTTGTCTTGCTTGTTCATTGTGATCAATATTAATGACTTCTGCATCAATTCCTGCACGTTGTAATTCTGATTTCACCCAAAGACATTTTGGACAAATGGTTTTCGTATAAAGTTTCATTTGAATCCCTCTTTTCTAAAAGTAAAACTTCGGTAATTGTTTCGCCTTATGCAAAATAAAAAGGCTATCTCTTCGAAAAGAGATAGCCTGAAATGGAAACGTTCAAAAATTGAAAAATGGCGACGTCTCCATTTCCCAATCCCCGAAGAAATGTTGTAACTGTTTTATAAGGCAGGTCTCCTGGCTTTGCTTCTTCCTCCGATTCCCTTCCCATGCGTACGCACAGTGGCTTTGAATCATCGTTAGCATTACAGTTGCGGGGACAGCGTCGGCTTTACACCGAACTTCCCTTTTAAACTACATATAGTAGTACCTTCATAAAACAAACACAATATATTGTTAAACATGAGTTTACCATATATTCTCACCAGAGTAAATGCATTATTTATGAATTGTTATTACTGTAGTCATATAAAAAGCACCTAGGTCATAGGTGCTTCAAGAAATAGACATGCATTCCTTGTGTCTACTTTTTCTTCTTTTTTGCTTCTTTTTCCCATTGGACAAGTGATGGATATGGATCAAATGCCCATTCATTAATGCCGTTAAATTTATAAATTCCATAATGGAGATGTGGTGGAAACTTTCCCGAAGTCCCTTCTTTTCCATACCCCGTACTTCCTACATAACCAATGACTTGTCCGGGTTCAACAACGTCTCCTACTTTCAAACCTTTTTCAAAATAAGCTAGATGTGCATAGTAATGATAGGAATTATGATTATCACGTATTCCTATACGCCACCCACCGAATTGATTCCATCCCATTATTTCGACTACACCATAAGAGGCTGAAAGAACGGGCGTACTATAGCTTGCGAAAACGTCTGTCCCTTCATGTATTCTTCGACCGCCCCACCCTCTATTAGCACCCCAAGTACCGCGATAGCTATAGTTATAACCAAGTGCTACGGGGAATGTATGTTCATCTAAATCAATTGTTTGATAATGTTTATAAAGTTTAGCAATCGTAGCAATTTGATTCACAGTCTGCTCATTTTGATAAAAATCCCATAAAGCCAACTGGTAATCATCCTCATGTGTTCCATACTTACTTAAAAAAGATGTCATTGTAAACAATATATCATCATCATTATTTGCATCTGCTAGGCCATCATTATTTCCATCAAGGCCTAAACCACCAAAATATTTAATGGTCGTAATGGAGGTATCATTCAACTTGGGATTTAATGCGCCTGACCAAAATTCATCAGAATATTGAATTGCCACAACGCTTTCTCTTTTAGGAATATCCTTGCGAACATCCTGTACATTTCTTTCATATTGATCGATTGCGGCTAGATAGTACCAAGGGACAAGTTCATCTTGATACTTAAAATAATAGTGCATTCGTTTTTCTAAGATTTCTTCCCTAGATGGGACTTCTTTTTCTGCAGATTCGCCTTTACTAGGGAATAAGCTCCATACTAAAGATAATGTAATGAAGTAAATCATAAATCGATACAAAAGTTTTGCCACCTTTCCTCGTTACGCATGACCTAAAGCTATTCTATAATTGGTTTTATTAAATCTTCTTCATTCTTTTTTTGTTTCATGAAGATCTTTTTTATTTTCATTCTTTTGTATCTTTATTAAATCTGTAATCGTCACAAAGTGATAACCTTGTTTTTGAAGTTCAGGTAGAATACTTTCCAATGCTTTCACAGTCTGTTCTCGATTTCCGCCACCATCATGGAACAGAATAACATCTCCTTCTTTTGTTCCCTGTAAAACATTATTCACGATTGCATTCACACCAGGATTCTTCCAGTCTAATGTATCTTGGTGCCACGACCACATGACAACTTTAAAACCATCTTTTGAAATTTCATCAATCATTGCATCAGTATATTGTCCCTCGACAGGACGAAATAGAAATGGCTTAAAGCCAGTTATGCTGTAAATGGTGTCATTTGTTTGTTTAATTTCTTTCATGATTTTCGAAACATTCGTACTGAAAGGATGTGTATAAGTATGATTTGCTAATTCATGTCCCTCTTCGTACATTCGTAATATAATATCTGGATTTTTTTCTGCATGTTCACCAACAATAAAAAAAGTGCCTCTTGCATCGTATTGTTCAAGTAAATCTAAAACTTCAGTAGTGTATTTTGGATGTGGGCCATCATCAAATGTAAGAGCAACTACTTTTTCTGTTGTTTTTATGTCCCAAATTATCTGTCCTGCTTCTTCATAATACTTTCGTCCACGATCTGCTGAAATGCTTTCATTCTTAGTGTCTTTTACATAAAATATAGCTACACCTATAAGGAATAAGCCTAATATAGAAAATATCACTTTTTTCATAAAAACACTTCCCCTAATTTATTAGATGAATTAATTATTTGTTAACTTCTCTAAATAAATGTACAGTTTTGTGAGTTTAAATCTTGCATTATTTACCTTTATTTTAGATGAGCAATTTTTCCTCAACATTGAAAAATCGTGATTACTTAAGAAAAACTATATATATTTCTGTAACACATTTATTACAGTGTTTTTTTTATTTATCTCTTATGGGAAAGAATAAATTCAATCTTCTTGGATTTATACAAATAAAAAAAGCCTAAGCGATATGCTTAGACTTTGAATTGCGTAGCGACGTCCTACTCTCACAGGGGGAAGCCCCCAACTACCATCGGCGCTAAAGAGCTTAACTTCCGTGTTCGGTATGGGAACGGGTGTGACCTCTTTGCCATTATCACTACACATATTAACTTGAGAGCTTGTTCTCTCAAAACTGGATAAAGACATTGATTGCGTTCAAAATTTTGGTTAAGTCCTCGATCGATTAGTATTCGTCAGCTCCATGTGTCGCCACACTTCCACCTCGAACCTATCTACCTCATCGTCTTTGAGGGATCTTACTTACTAATGTAATGGGAAATCTCATCTTGAGGGGGGCTTCATGCTTAGATGCTTTCAGCACTTATCCCGTCCACACATAGCTACCCAGCGATGCCTTTGGCAAGACAACTGGTACACCAGCGGTGTGTCCATCCCGGTCCTCTCGTACTAAGGACAGCTCCTCTCAAATTTCCTACGCCCACGACGGATAGGGACCGAACTGTCTCACGACGTTCTGAACCCAGCTCGCGTACCGCTTTAATGGGCGAACAGCCCAACCCTTGGGACCGACTACAGCCCCAGGATGCGATGAGCCGACATCGAGGTGCCAAACCTCCCCGTCGATGTGGACTCTTGGGGGAGATAAGCCTGTTATCCCCGGGGTAGCTTTTATCCGTTGAGCGATGGCCCTTCCATGCGGAACCACCGGATCACTAAGCCCGTCTTTCGACCCTGCTCGACTTGTAGGTCTCGCAGTCAAGCTCCCTTGTGCCTTTACACTCTACGAATGATTTCCAACCATTCTGAGGGAACCTTTGGGCGCCTCCGTTACCTTTTAGGAGGCGACCGCCCCAGTCAAACTGTCCACCTGACACTGTCTCCTACCCCGATAAGGGGTACGGGTTAGAACCTCAATACAACCAGGGTAGTATCCCACCGACGCCTCCACGCAAGCTGGCGCTCACGTTTCTCAGGCTCCTACCTATCCTGTACAAGTTGTACCGAGATTCAATATCAAGCTACAGTAAAGCTCCACGGGGTCTTTCCGTCCTGTCGCGGGTAACCTGCATCTTCACAGGTACTATAATTTCACCGAGTCTCTCGTTGAGACAGTGCCCAGATCGTTACGCCTTTCGTGCGGGTCGGAACTTACCCGACAAGGAATTTCGCTACCTTAGGACCGTTATAGTTACGGCCGCCGTTTACTGGGGCTTCAATTCGCAGCTTCGCTTGCGCTAACCACTCCTCTTAACCTTCCAGCACCGGGCAGGCGTCAGCCCCTATACGTCACCTTACGGTTTTGCAGAGACCTGTGTTTTTGCTAAACAGTCGCCTGGGCCTATTCACTGCGGCTCTCGAAGGCTTTCACCCTCAAGAGCACCCCTTCTCCCGAAGTTACGGGGTCATTTTGCCGAGTTCCTTAACGAGAGTTCTCTCGCACACCTTAGGATTCTCTCCTCGACTACCTGTGTCGGTTTGCGGTACGGGCACCTCCCGCCTCGCTAGAGGCTTTTCTTGGCAGTGTGAAATCAGGAACTTCGCTCATACGAGCTCGCCATCACAGCTCAACGTTACAGGAAGCGGATTTGCCTACTTCCACGCCTTACTGCTTGGACGCGCACAACCAACGGCGCGCTTACCCTATCCTACTGCGTCCCCCCATTACTCAAACGGCGGGGAGGTGGTACAGGAATATCAACCTGTTGTCCATCGTCTACGCCTATCGGCCTCGACTTAGGTCCCGACTAACCCTGAGCGGACGAGCCTTCCTCAGGAAACCTTAGTCATACGGTGGATGGGATTCTCACCCATCTTTCGCTACTCATACCGGCATTCTCACTTCTAAGCGCTCCACCAGTCCTTCCGGTCTGACTTCAACGCACTTAGAACGCTCTCCTACCACTGACATCGTAGATGTCAATCCACAGCTTCGGTGAATCGTTTAGCCCCGATACATTTTCGGCGCAGCGTCACTCGACCAGTGAGCTATTACGCACTCTTTAAATGATGGCTGCTTCTAAGCCAACATCCTGGTTGTCTAAGCAACGCCACATCCTTTTCCACTTAACGAT